>NZ_FCNY02000006.1 GCF_001544575.2 Caballeronia cordobensis | reverse complement strand
GAGTCGTGCGCTGTACTTGCTCATGAAAAAACACCCCAAATCGTTGAACGGGTGTCCAACTTTTGGGGTGCAGTTCACGCGGGCCGGGGCTTCGACGTTCAGGCGCGAAAGACCGTTCAGTTTTTCAGATCGTCGGGCACCTTGCCGCCGTTGTCCGCGAGCTTCTGCATCACCTGCTTGTGCAGCCAGATGTTCATCGCGGCGGAGTCTTCGGTGTTGCCGCTGTAATGCAGTTCCGTCGCCAGTTCCTTGCGCGCGGAGAGGCTGCTGTCGAGACCGAGCAGCTTCATCAGATCGACGATCGACGTGCGCCAGTTCAACTGCTCGCCGTGGCTCGCCTGCATCTGCGTGAGCACCGCTTCGACGTCCACGGGCTGCGTCGGCGCGGCGGATTGCGCCGGCGTGGACGCAGCCGTCGATGTGGCCGGCGCAGCGGGCGCGGCGGCCGTGCCCGAAGCGGGCGCCGCAGCCTGGCCCGCCGGCGCGCCCGCCGCGGCCGCATCGTGATGGCCGAAAATCTTGTTCATGATGTTGGAAAAGATGCTCATGACGCCTCCTTGTTAAAGTGAGTTCCCGCTATGCGCAAGCGCCGTGCCGAACCGCCTACGGAGTGGCCGGCGTGCCTTCTCCCGGCTTGTTCGCCAGCCCCGGCGCATCCACTATGAACGCGAGTTGCTTCGCCTCTGTGTCATACCGGCAATGTACTTTCGCCCCTTCCGCCACGTCGCCGCGCAGCATTTCCTTCGCCAGCCGGTTCTCGATCAACTGACGAATCTGTCTGCGCAACTCGCGCGCGCCGAACTCCGGCCGGTAGCCGACTTCCGCGAGATGATCGACCACCGATTCGTCGAAATCGAGCACGATGTCCTGGCTGTGCGCCATCCGCTGCACCTGATCGAGCAACAGCCGCACGATATGGCGCACTTCATCGCGCCCGAGCGAGCGGAACAGAATGATGTCATCGATACGGTTCAGGAACTCCGGCCTGAAATGCTGGCGCAGCACGCTCATCACGCCGCTTTGCAGGGATGCGTCGGCGTCCGTTGCGCTTGCCGTGAAGCCGAGCGTCGCGCGCTTTTGCCCGGCGATCACGTCTGAGCCGAGATTGCTCGTCGCGATGATCAGCGTATTGCTGAAATCGACGACGCGGCCCTTGCCGTCGGTCAGGCGGCCATCGTCGAACACCTGCAGCAGCACGTTGTACACGTCGGGGTGCGCCTTCTCGATTTCGTCGAGCAGGATCACGCTATACGGGCGCCGCCGCACGCGCTCGGTCAACTGACCGCCTTCGTCGTAGCCGACATATCCCGGCGGCGAACCGATCAGCCGCGACACCGCGTGGCGCTCCATGTATTCGCTCATGTCCACGCGCAGCATCGCGTCCTCGTCGCCGAACACGACTTCCGCGAGCGCCTTCGCAAGCTCGGTCTTGCCGACGCCCGTCGGCCCGAGAAACAGGAACACCGCGATCGGCCGGTTGCGCCCCTGCAAGCCGGTGCGCGCGCGGCGCACGGCATCCGACACGGCCTCGACCGCCTCGTCCTGCCCGATCACGCGCTTGTGCAGGCGCTCCTCCATGTTCAGGAGGCGCGCGCGCTCTTCCTCGGTCAGTTGCGCCACGGGAATGCCCGTGAGCGTGGCGACGATCTCCGCGATCTGCGCGACCGTCACCGTCGAGGTATTCATGCCGATGCGCTGCTTCCACGTATCCGTGTTCTCCTGCAACGCCTTTTCCTTCTGCGCGATTTCGCCGTCGAGCGAGTGCGCGCGGTCGAACTGCTTGCGCGATGCCGCATAGTCCTGCTCGCGGCGCAATTGCGCGAGTTCGGATTCCAGTTCGAGGATTTCCGCCGGGCGCGACGTCGCCGAAAGATTGACGCGCGCGGCGGCCTGATCGACGAGATCGATCGCCTTGTCGGGCAGAAAACGCCCGGTGATGTATCGATCCGACAATTCCGCCGCGCCGACGATGGCATCGTCCTGAATCGTGACCTTGTGATGCGCTTCGAGCCGGTCGCGCAGGCCGCGCAGAATGTTGATGGTCTGCGCGACGGTCGGCTCCGCGATCAGCACGGGCTGAAAGCGCCGCTCCAGCGCGGCATCCTTCTCGATGTGCTTCTGGTACTCGGCAAGCGTCGTCGCGCCGATCAGGTTCAGCTCGCCGCGCGCCATCGCCGGCTTGAACACGTTGGCGATATCGAGCCCGCCCTCGCCGCCGCCCTGCCCCGCGCCGACGATCGTATGCACTTCGTCGACGAACAGCAGCAGCGTGTCGCGATTCGCGGTGATTTCCTCGACGACCTGCTTCACGCGCTCCTCGAACTCGCCGCGAAACTTCGCGCCCGCCACCATCGAATTCACGTTCAGTTCGACGAGCCGCTTCTCGCGCAGGGATTCGGGCACGTCGCCGTTGACCATGCGCTGCGCGAGCCCTTCGACGACCGCCGTCTTGCCGACGCCCGGCTCGCCGATCAGCACCGGGTTGTTCTTGCGCCTGCGCGCGAGCACTTCGACCATCGTTTCGATTTCGCGCGCGCGGCCGATGACCGGATCGAGATGCCCCTCGCGCGCGAGCGCGGTGAGATCGCGGCTGAACTTGTCGAGATTGGGCGTGCGCGAGGGCGGCCCTTCGCCGCGCGGCGGACCGCCCGCGCCGACGGTCTGCGCGGTCTGCTGCCTGAGCGCCTGCGGATCGACGTTCATCTTGCCGAGCAACTGGCCCGCGAAGCTGTCGGGCACTTCGGCGAGGCCGATCAGCAGATGCTCCGGCGCGACATAGCTGTGACGCAGTTGCCGCGACGCGAGAAACGCACGATCGAGCGCGCTCTTCAGACGCGGCGAGACGGCGATCATGCCGTCCGTGGGCGGCCGCGTGCCGTCGCGGCGCTGCGCGTTGGCGTCGATGTAGGCGCGAATCCCCGCCGGATCGATGCCGATGCTGTCGAGTATCGACCCGATGACCGCGTTGTTCGCCAGCTCGTAGAGCAAATGCTCCGTATCGACGTGCGGGCAGCCGGACTGCACGGCGCGCTCGGCGGCGCGCATCAGCATTTCCTTCGCGCCGTCGCTGAAATAGCGGTCGATATTCGCGCCTTCGGTTTCGTTGAGCCGCGCCGCCGTGGCCTGATCGGGCGGCGCGGCGGCTTCGGGCGCGGGGGTGTCGGCGGACGCGCCGCCCATGAAGAGCGATTCGAGCGGCGAGAGCGCGCGCTGATGACGCGTCAACTGAGCATAGTGAAAATCGCATACGTCGATGACGTGGCGCCGGCCGTTGCGCAGCACGGCGAGCCGCACCGTGGCGGGACGCGCGGCGCAGACGTCGCACAAGTGAGCCATGTTCGGAGTCCTCGATCGTTGGGCGTGCGCCCGGAGATTGAAGGGGGTGCAACCGGTGTTCCAGCGACGCGGAATAAGGCTTGCTTGATGGCCTTGGCTGTCGGAAGCAGCACGAAACACGATAACGCGATTTCCCCACCCTCACAGCAACCCTGCCAAAGCGCGCTCATGCGTGGTTGCATGAGTTACGAGCAGATACTGTTCCCCTTCGGAAGGCTTTAGCGTTGGGTCCCGTATTCGCGTCGGTCTATTAGCACTGCCCCTGTGCGGGGCGGCACCTACTTTCTTTGCTGCTGCAAAGAAAGTAGGCAAAGAAAGCAGCTATCCCCATCCAAAGTGCTTCACACCGGCCGCGGCACAGGCGATTGGCTGAATGGAACCCAGAGTAGCGAGTGCCCTCGTTGCCGTGCCGGGCTTGGATCGCGCACGGTCTGACAAGCCATAACTTTGATCGCACTGGTGCAGCACGAAATAGCACCGGCACAGCGCTACGCGCTGCCGTCGGGTATGCAAGGGACACCACGCGCATGCACCCGCACACGCAGATGCACACGCATACCCGCGTGACCGGTCGGCCGCGAAGCGGGCCGGAGCCATTTCGTGCTGATCCAGTATGTTGTGCGGCGCGACGAGTCAGACCGTGCGCGATCCAAGCCGCGCGCGTTTTGTGGGGGCACTCGCTACTCTGGGTTCCATTCAGCCAATCGCCTGTGCCGCGGCCGGCGTGAGGTGCTTAGGCTGGGGAGAGCTGCTTTCTTTGCCTACTTTCTTTGCAGCAGCAAAGAAAGTAGGTGCCGCCCCGCACAGGGGCAGTGCTAATAAACCGACATGAATGCAGGATTCCACGACAACAACAACAACGCCACTTCAAATCGAGTCTTACTTCTGCACACCTGGCCGCAGGCCAGCCCCCCCTCGCCCCACCTTCGGCGCGATCCGCGCAAAAAACACCACCCCCGCCGCCAACACCGACATCGCCGCGAGCCCGGTCAGCCCGCCCGTAATCGAACCAGTCTTCTGCTCAAGAAACCCGAAGGTCGCCGGCGCGACGAAACCCCCGAGATTGCCGATCGAATTAATGAGCGCAAGCACAGGCGCCGCGATACGCGCATCGAGATACCCTTGCGGAAGCGGCCAGAACAGCGACGACGCCGCCTTGAAGCCGATCGCCGCAAAGCAGATCGCGACGAACGAATACACCGGGCTGCCGAGGCCGGCCGCATACATACCCGCCGCCGCGATCAGCAACACGCACGCAACCCACGCCTGCTGGAACTTGAAGCGCGCCGCGAGCGCCGCGAACAGATACATCGCGACGATCGAGATCAGCCACGGAATCGAGTTGAACAGGCCGACCTGGAAATCGTTCAGATGCCCCATCTTGCGGATGATGCTCGGCAGCCAGAACGTCGCGCCGTAGATCGTCAGCGAAACGGAGAAATAGATCAGGCAGAAGATCAGGATTTGCGGATCGCGCAGCAGCGCCCATGCCGACGGCGTCTTCACATGCACGGCATCGCGGCGGCGCTGTTCGTCTTCGATTTCGCCGACGATCGCTTCCTGCTCCTCACGCGTGAGCCATTTCGCATCGCGCGGCTTCGAATCGAGCCAGAACCACACGAAGCCCGCGAGCACCACCGAGGCCATGCCTTCGATGATGAACATCCACTGCCAGCCATGAAGGCCCACGCCCTGAATCAGCATCAGTCCGCCCGAGATCGGGCCGGAGAACACCGACGCCAGCGCCGAGCCGCTCAGGAAAATGGCCATCGCCTTGCCGCGTTCGTCGCGCGGCAGCCATTGCGTGAAATAGAACACCACGCCCGGAAAGAAGCCCGCTTCGGCCGCGCCGAGCAAAAGGCGCATGGCATAGAACGAGGTTTCGCCCTGCACGAAGGCCATGCCGGTCGCGGCCAGTCCCCACGTGATCATGATGCGCGTGAGCCACGCCTTCGCGCCGAAACGCTGCATCAGCATGTTCGACGGCACTTCGAACACCGCGTAGCTCACGAAGAAGAGTCCCGCGCCCAGCCCGTAGGCCGCCGCGCCGATGCCCAGATCGGCGCTTAAATGCTGACGCACGAAACCGATGTTCACCCGGTCGATGTAATTGACGATGAACATCACGACGAAAAGCGGCAGCACGTGCCACTTGATCTTGCTGACGGCGCTCGACAGCGCGCTGGAACTGCTCATGAGGTGTCTCCTGGATGGGCGCTGCGAACGCTGTTTTTTTCGACTTAGAAGCGCGGATTCTTGCCGGTGAACTCCGGCTGATACTTGCGCATCTGCGAAAGGTCGTCGCGATTGCGCACGCCGCACGTCTTGTACTGCTCGTGCAATTCGGCAAGCTTCGCGCGGTCGAGCTCGACGCCCAGACCCGGCGTGGTCGGCACGCGCACCGCGCCGTTGTCGAACACGACGCGCCCGCCCTTGATGACTTCTTCTTCCTGCCACGGGTAATGCGTGTCGCACGCATACGTGAGGTTCGGCACGCTCGCCGCGACGTGCGTCATCGCCATCAGGCTGATGCCGAGGTGCGAGTTCGAATGCATCGACATGCCGAAGCCCCACAGCTTGGCCATGCGCGCGAGCGTCTGCGTGGCGCGCAGGCCGCCCCAGTAATGATGATCCGAGAGCAGCACTCTGATCGAGCCCATGTTGCAGCCGCGGCGGAAGTCGTCCATCGTCGTGATGACCATGTTGGTCGCGAGCGGCAGCTTGGTGTGCTTCTGCAATTCGGCCATGCCTTCGAGGCCGGGGCACGGGTCTTCGTAGTATTCGAGGATCTCGTCCAGCTCGGGCGCGGCCTTGATGCTGGTTTCGAGCGTCCAGTTGGCGTTCGGATCGAGACGCAGCGGCATGCCCGGAAACGCCATCGAGAGCGCCTTCATGCAGGCGATTTCATGCGCGGGCTCGAACACGCCGCCCTTCAGCTTGATGCTCTGAAAACCGTACAGATCGATCATGCGGCGCGCCTGCGCCACGATCTGCTCCGGGCTGATGCCCTCGCCCCACGCATCCGGCGCATACGGCTTGTCGATATGCTCCGCGTACTTGAAGAACAGATACGCGCTGTACGGCACGGCGTCGCGGACCTTGCCGCCCAGCAGATCGACGACCGGCGCGCCCACGATCTGCCCTTGCAGGTCGAGCATCGCCACTTCGAGCGTGCTGATGACCTTCGGCGCGTTCTTCGCCGCATGCGAGCCGGGCGCCAGTTCGAATTCGACTGCGCCGGGCGTCGCCTTGATCGTCGCGCGCACGCGTTCTTCCATCTGATTCAGGTCGAAGGGCGACAGGCCGATCACGAGATCTTTCGCCTGATCGAGCACGCGCAGCATCGGCTCGTCGCCATACGTTTCCGAGATGCCGACGCGCCCGTCGCTCGTCTCCAGTTCGACGATCGCGCGCAGCGCCCACGGCTCGTGGATGCCCGCGGCATTGAGCAACGGGCCGTCGCGAAAGGCGATCGGCGTGATTCGAACCTGTTTGATGGCGATATCGCGGGACATGAAGGTTTCTTCCGGAAGTAGCGAGAGTAACCGCATGGTAAAGCACTAATACATTAGTGCGTCAGTCGGGTTAACGCCGATGCGTACGGATACGCCTCAGGCTTACCGATCGGGCCTTCGCGCGGCTATAGTACTAATGTTTCAGTCGCCTTTCGTCCGGGTCCACCATGAATAATGCCGCTTCTTCCGCCTCGGTTCATCGCCTCGACCGGTCCCGCCACGCCGCGCCGCAAGTGTTCGAGCGGCTGCGCGAGATGATCCTGTCGCTCGAACTGGCGCCGGGCACGGTGCTGTCGCGCACCGAACTCGCGACCCGCTACGGCCTGAGCCAGACGCCCGTGCGCGACGCGCTGATGAAGCTCGGCGAGGAAGGGCTCGTCGATATCTTTCCGCAGCACGCGACGGTCGTGAGCCAGATCAGCGTGGCGTCGGCGTTGCAGGCGCACTTCCTGCGCCGCTCGATCGAGCTGGAGGTCGTGCGCACCCTGGCGCGCGAGCACAAGGCGTCGCTGATCGCGCGGCTGCGCGCGACGATCGCGGAACAGATGGAATGGCTCGATCCGCAGGACGTCGAGCGGTTTTCAGCGCTCGATCAGGCGTTTCACCGGCAAATGTACGAAGCCGCGGGCGTGCCGCAGTTGTGGGATCTGGTGCGCAGGCTGAGCGGCCACATCGACCGGCTGCGGCGGCTGCATCTGCCGGTCGAGGGCAAGACGATGGCCGTGGTGCGCGACCACACCGAAATTGTCGATGCGATCGAAAAAGGCGACGTCGAGGCCGCCGATGCTGCGTTGCGCAAGCATCTTTCCGGCACGCTGAGTCAGGTGGACGAGATTCGCACGCGCCACCCGACTTTCGTCACCGATCACTAAGAAGCTTCAGACGCCGTGCGCGTTCAGGCGCGCGGCATACCAGCGCGAGAACTGATCGACATAGCTCTCCGTGAATTGCGAAAACACGCCCGGCTTGTAGGCCGGATCCTGCGTGCCTTCGTGCGTGATTTCGACCAGATGCTTGTCCTGCGCGTTGGTCGCCATCCACACTTCGGTCAGATCCTTGATCTGATAATCGACGCCTTCGACGGCGTCCGCATGCACGAGCCATTTCGAGCGCACGAGCGTCTTGTCCGGCGCAAGCGGGATGATGTAGGACACCACCGCGTGATCGCTCATCACGTGCGTCCACGAGTTGTGCGTCCACAGATGCGTGTCGCCGAGATCGCGCCGCGTGAGATCGCCGAAGAGTTTCTGGCACGCGACCTTCGTGCTGATCGTCTGCGATTCGCCGTGACCCGCGATCACGAGCTGCTGCGTTCTGAATTGCGTGACGGCGTCTTCGTCCAGCCATTCGACGGTCGCGCTCGTGAAGCCGTCGCGTTCCCAGCTCGCCTGACACGCCGCGTTGCGTTCCTTGTAGGCTTCGAAATCGCGCAGCGATTCCTCGGTGAGATTGTCGGTGCAAAAACCGAAATCTTCGGGCAGGAACGACGCGGTCAGTTCCGGATGTGTCGCCGCGCAGTGATAGCACTCGCGGTTGTTCTCGATCACGAGCTTCCAGTTGCCCTGCTCGACGATCTCCGACTCGAACGCGATTTTCGTATTCGTCAGGTCGTACGGCGCGAAGCGAGGCGCCATCGCGTCTTCGAGCTTCGAGATGTCGGCGGGCGCTTCATCGGCGAGACACACGAAAATATGCGTGCCGACGATACGCGTATGCACCGGCATCAGGCTGCGGCACGTCGGGTCGAAATCCTTGCCCATGTGCGAGGCGTGGCGCAGGCTGCCGTCGAGATCGTACGTCCACTGGTGATACGGGCACACCAGCATGCCGACGGTCGACTTGCCCGCTTCTTTCAGACGCGCGCCGCGATGCCGGCACACGTTGCGATACGTGCGGATGTTCTCGTCGTCGTCGCGAACGATGATGACCGAAGCGCGGCCAATATCGACGGTCGATACGTCGCCCGGCTCGGGCACGTCCGAGGTCACGCCGACCAGAATCCAGTGCTTCTGGAAAAACACGTCGACGTCTTTCTCGAACACGTCCTGCCGCCCGAAAAGCTCGCCCGGCATGCCATGCCCGGGTTCGCGGCTGCGGATCAATTCGCCGTGAGACTTGAATTGGATTTGCACTTCGGACATCGTCGTTCTCCACGTTCAGGGGAGCGGGACTTCGAATGGCCCCGCGATATCCGAGAGTATTGGATCGCGCGAAAACAGCGTCAATGCGCTTTATTTTCGGCGTCGAATTACTTTGAGTTATGCGTCGGCGCCTTCACGCAGCCAGTTGATCAGGCCGTCGATCGCGGGCGTGATCGTACGGCCGTGCGGCACCACGACGAAGTACGATTCGGGCGGTTTGAACGACGCCACCGGCAGCCTGACGAGCTCGCCGCTCGCGAGCAGATCGTGCACGAGGCGGCCCCATCCGAGCGCGACGCCCTGACCGTAGCGCGCGGCCTGGATCGCGTCGGTATAGAGGCTGCAGCGCAGCGCGAAATTCAGCCGCATCGGACGAAAGCCCACCGCGTTGAACCACGCTTCCCAGCCCATCCAGCCTTCGGTGGTCGAATCGGATTCGACCAGCACGGCGCTCGCGAGCGCCTCCAGCGTGTCCGGCTCGGAACGTGCCGCGAGCCACGCCGGCGAGCAGACGGGAAACACTTCCTCGTCGAAGAGCAGCATCGCCGTGCCGTCGGGCCAGGTGCCGTTGCCGAAGCGCACGGCGACATCGATTTCCTTGTGGCGCAGGTCGGCCGTGAACATCTGCGTGGACAGGCGCAGTTGCAGATCGGGATGCGCCGCCTTGAGCGACGCGAGGCGCGGCAAGAGACGGAAATGCGAGAACGCGGACGTGGCCGCGAGCACGAGTTCCTGTTGCACGGGCCCGCGCGCGAGGCGGTCGAACACGCTCGCGATTTTCTGCATCGATTCGGCGACGACGCGGTACAGCGCCTCGCCTTCCTCGGTCAGTTCGATCGCGCGATGCAGACGCCGGAAAAGCCGCTGGCCGAGCGTCTCTTCGAGAAACCTCACCTGCCGGCTCACGGCCGCCTGCGTCACGCCCAGTTCGTGCGCGGCGAGCGTGAAGCTGCCAAGCCGCGCGACCGCTTCGAACTCGACGAGCGCCGTCACCGACGGAATCAGCCGCCGGTATCCCTTGGGTTTTTCGATGGCCGTTTTCATGCCGCGCTCACAGCACGGCCTTCGATTCGGCCGCGGGCCATCCCTGCATCATCGTTGCGATTTCTTCGTCGAGCCACTGGCGAAACTGCAGGTACTCGGGGCGCGTCTTCGCGTTGCGATGCGTGATGATGTAGTGGTGACGGTCGTGGAAGACGAGCGCATCGTCCACGGGGCGCACGAGCTTTTTCTGCTCGACCTGACGATGCACGAGATGATGCCAGCCGAGCAAGGTGCCCTCACCCGCTTCGGCCTGCGCCACCAGCAAGCGATAGTCGTTGCTCTCCAGATCGTCGTGCTGGTCGAGACGCTCGGAGCCGTCGCCTTGCTGATACCAGTTCTTCCACACGCGCCAGTCGACGTGCTCGCACACTTGCGCACGCCCGAGCAGCGAAAGGCTCAAGGTGGGATGCGCGAGCAGATCGAGCGGCTTTAACGTGCGCCCGTGAAAATAGCGCTCGTGAAACGGCACGCTGCACACCGGATAGACGATGTCGTGAAAGAGCGGCTCGACTTCGTATTCCTGCTCGCGCGGCGGATTCTTCGTAATGATGACATCCGGCTCCATGAGATCGTCGAGCTCCATGAAGTGCTCGGTCACCATCACATGAAGGCGGATGTTGGGAAAGCGCTGGCGAAAGGCGGGCAATCGGAACGAAAGCCACAGCGCCGAGAACGTATGCGAGATGCACAGCGTGAGCGCGTGACGATCCACGCGCCTCACCGCCTGCGCCGCCTCCGCGATATTCATGATCGACAGATACGACGCGTTGTAGAGAATGCGGCCCGCGTCGGTCAGCGCAATGTGCCTGCCCGTGCGCTCGAACAGCGCGACTTCGAGCGTGTCTTCGAGTTCCTTGATCTGCCGGCTCACCGCCGCCTGCGTGACGCACAGCACTTCCGCAGCCTGCGTGAAACTTTCATACCGCGCCGCGGTGACGAAGCACCGGAGCGCGCGCAGCGAGGGCATCTGGGCGAGAAGCCTGTCCGCGAACTGCTGTTTCTTCTGCATGTGAATCACCTTCCAGGGCTGGCGATTTATCGAATTTTATTTTGCCCGCTCATCCGCGCCCTTGAACGCGGCGCATGATCTTGTCGAGCGCCTCCGAATAATGCGCGAATGTGCCCCGCTCCGACAACTCGCGCCAAAGCTGCTCGTTGAGGCCGCCGGGCGTGCTCGCGTGCCCGATCATCGCTGAAAAAGGCGTTTCGCCTAGCGTCGTTTCGTGAGCAAGCCCCA
Organism: Caballeronia cordobensis; assembly: GCF_001544575.2. Taxonomy (GTDB): domain Bacteria; phylum Pseudomonadota; class Gammaproteobacteria; order Burkholderiales; family Burkholderiaceae; genus Caballeronia; species Caballeronia cordobensis. The sequence continues at coordinate 415,578 of NZ_FCNY02000006.1, read as the reverse complement.
CATGATAGCCCGCCAAAAACGAACGGGCCGACGCATACGGCAGCCCTTGCGCGACGAGCCACGACGCCTGCTCCTCCAGGAGCGCAAAGAAGCTCGCCATGGTCGCGGTGACGGCGGAGAGCGCGTCGAACTGATGCTCGTCGTCGACTTCGACCGCTTCGCCGAGGGGCGCGAAAATCGCCTCCGCGATGCGGTCGCGCGGGCAGATCGCCGTGCTGCCCTTGCCCACCGCGACCGCCGGAAGCGGCACCGCGCGCACCACGCGCGCCGAATGGCGCACGAGTTCGCGAATCCGGTCGAGCGCCATGCCCGCAATGACACTGACGACGTGATGCCGCGCATCGAACGCGAGCGCGCCCAGAACGTCAGGCGCGATCTGCGGCACGACCGCGAGGCACACGACGTCCGATGTATCGAGCACGTCCTGATTGCTATCGCACACCTCGACGCGCGCATCCAGTTCGGCCAGTTGCGCCGCGATCCGCGCATTGCGCGGCGATAACGCGATGCGTTCGAAAGGAACGCCGAAACGGATCATGCCGGTCACGATCGCCTGAGTGATCGTGCCGGTGCCGATGAAGCCAATGCGCATAGTGCCTCGTCTGACTTAGTCGAGCTTGAGCCAGGTCGTCTTCAGCTCGCAGTATTGGTCGTGCGCGTAGACCGATTTGTCGCGTCCGCCGAAACCGGACTGCTTGAAGCCGCCGAAGGGCGTCGAGAGATCGCCTTCGCCGAAGCAGTTGACGGTCACGGTGCCCGCACGAATGCGCGCCGCGACTTTGTGCGCCTGATTCACATTGTCGGTCCACAGCGATGCCGCGAGCCCGTAGCACGTATCGTTCGCGATGCGCACGGCCTCGTCGATATCAGCATATTCGATAAAACACACGACCGGGCCAAAGACCTCGTCGCGCGCGATGCTCATGTCGTGCGTGACGTTGTCGAAGATAGTCGGCTCGACGAACCAGCCGCCCGATTCCTTGAGCGTGGCGTTGCCGCCGCAGACGAGGCGCGCGCCTTCGGCCTTCGCCTTCTCGATGTGGCTCAGCACCTTCTCGTAGTGCTTTTCCTCGATGAGCGAGCCGAGCTTCACGTCCGGGTCGAGCGGATCGCCGGTTCTCCAGCCTTCCAGCACGGCCTGCACCTTTTGCAGCAGTTCGGCCTTCTGACTCGAATGAACCAGGATGCGCGAGCCCGCGCTGCAGTTCTCGCCCATGTTCCAGAACGCGGCGGCGACGGCCTGTTCCGCGACGGCGTCGAGGTTCGCGACATCGGGCAGCACGACTTGCGGATTCTTGCCGCCGCATTCGAGCACGACGCGCTTCAGGTTCGTATCGGCGGAATAGCGCAGGAAGCGTTTGCCGGTCTCGGTCGAGCCCGTGAACGCGATGAGATCGACGTCCGCATGCACGCCGAGCGCCTGGCCCGCGCTTTCGCCGAAACCCGTGACGACGCTGAACACGCCGGGCGGCACGCCGGCTTCGTGCGCGAGATCGGCGATGCGCAGCGTCGACAGCGACGTCTGCTCCGCGGGCTTGACGATGACGCTATTGCCCACGGAAAGCGCCGGCCCGATTTTCCACGCGAGCATGAGCGCCGGAAAATTCCACGGCAACACCGCGCCCACGACGCCGATCGGCTCGCGCGTGATCATCGACACGACGCTCGCGCCCGACGGCGAGAGCGCGTCGTAACGCTTGTCCGTGACTTCCGCGTGCCAGCGGATGCACGCGGCCGATTCCGGAATATCGAGCCCCATGCATTCGCTGATCGGCTTGCCGGCTTCGAGCGCTTCGAGCAGCGCGAGTTCTTCCGCGTTCTCGTCGATGAGTTGCGCGAGGCGCTGCAGCACCGCCTTGCGATGCGAGGGCGCGGCCTTCGACCACACGCCCGACTCGAACGCGTCGCGCGCCGCGACGACCGCGCGGTCGATATCCTTCGCGTCGCACTTCGCGACTTCCACGAGCACCTTGCCCGTGGACGGATTCAGCGTGCCGAAGGTTTCATTCGATGCCGCATTGCAGCGTTGTCCCGCGATGAACGCCCGTCCGTCGAGCGAAAGATTCTCTGCCTTGCGCTGCCATTCCTTAAGCGTCGTCATGTCATGTCCTCACAGAATCAAAGTTCGGCGCCCGCCGAAAATTCCTTCACCCAGATCGCCGCCGATACCGCGACATCCGCGATCGGCCGCATCGGCAGCGAGCGTGGATGCGGCTGCCTCAAAAGCTGATCGATCAGATCGTTCGATTGCCCCAGCGCATGCTCGGCGATGAGCTTGCCCGCCGCCGATCCGCGGCTCAAACCCAGCCCGTTGCAGCCGACGGCTTCGTACACGCCGTCCTCGCGCTGGCCGAAGAGCGCGCCGTTGTTCGCCGACAGGCACAGCGCGCCGCCCCATGTGTATTGCAGTTCGACATCCTTCAGCATCGGAAAGCGCCGGTCGAACGAGCGCTGATGCAGATGCTTCGATTTCGCCAGATCGTGTTCCGAGACGGACAGATTCGGCCGGAACGCGAAATGGTTGCGCACGCAGATGCGGTTGGTCGCGAGACGGCGCACGGTGGTGCCCATCGGGTCGGCGGGAATGAGCGCCCACGCGTTCAGGCCGCCGAGCCGGGCGATCTCGTCATCGTTCATCACGCGCGACATCGACGCGAACGTGTACACCGGCAGCAAGCCGTTCGGATGGCCGCCGAAGGTCGCCGCATAGGCGTTGGTGCACAGCACGACGTGCTTCGCCTCGATTCTGCCGTTCGCAAAATTGAGCAGCTTGACGGACCCGCGCGTTTCCATGCCCTTCACCGCGCTCATCTCGAAGATCGTCACGTTCGCGGGCTGGGTGGCCGCGAGACCGCGCATCAGCGCCGCGGGCTGGACCGTGCTGCATCCCGGCGTGAATAGCGCGCTCCGATAAAAGTGCGTGCCCGTCACCTTCCCGATAGCGGCTTCGTCGAGCCATTCGCAAGGTTCGTCGATGCGCGCGAGGCCATCGGCGAAATGTGTCAGCGCGGCATGCCCTTTCTTGTTCACCGACGCGTGATACTTGCCGTCGTCGCGCCAGTCGCATTCGATGCCATGCTGCTTCACGGTGCCGCGCACGTAGTCGATGCCGTGGCGTTGCAGCCGCACGTCCGCCTTGTCGGCCTCGACACTGCGCGAATAGCTTTCGCTGCTGATGTCATGCGGCAAATCCACGAAGAAGCCGGAATTGCGGCCCGCCGTGGAGCGCCCGATACGATCGGCCTCGACGAGCGCGATCGACGCCTCCGGCGCCAGTTCGGCGAGCCGCCGCGCCGCGCACAGGCCGGTGATGCCGCCGCCCACCACCACGTAGTCGAAGCGCTGCTCGCCCGTCACGACATTCGCGGGCGCGACGGCGGGCAAGCTTTCCCACCAGCCGTTGACGCCATCCGGTGCGGGAAACCGCACGAACTCCAGTTTCGAGGCCATGCCAGTGACTTACTGAGCGTTGCGCAGCAGGGGTTGAACGATCCTGGCGAAGGCGCTGCGTTCTTCGTCGTCGAGCGTGCCGAGCGGCGCGCGCGCGTTGCCTACGCGCGTGCCCGCAAGCTCGCAGCCATAACGCACATATTGGATGAACTTGCCGCTGCGTTCCAGCAGTTCGAGCACCGGCAGCAGTTGCGTCATCAGCTTGCGGCCGGTCTTGAAGTCGCCCTCTTTCACGCACGCGTCGAGCAGCGCCGTATGCGCTTCCGGCAGGAAGTTCGACGCGCCCGCCACCCAGCTTCGCACGCCCCACGCGAAGAATTCGAGCGCCTGATCGTCCATGCCGCAACTGAGCACGAAGCGCTCCGGCAGATGCGTCGCGAGATGATGCAGATGCGCGATATCGCCGGTGCTTTCCTTCATCGCGGCGAAGTTCGGGCGTTCGAGCAGCTTGTCGAGGACTTCATCGCCGATGGCCGTGCCGGTGCGCGCCGGGAAGTTGTACAGCATGACCGGCATGTCGAGCGCGTCGTCCACCTTCAGCAGGTGAGCGAGCAACTCCTGCTGCGTCGGCTGCGCGTAGTACGGCGCGGCGACCAGCAATGCGTCATAGCCCGCGCGCTTCGCTTCCTTGCCGAGCCGCAGGACTTCGTTCGTCGTGGTCGCGTTGATGCCCGCGGTGAGATACGTCTTGCCGCCGACCGCGGATGCCACCGTATCCAGCGTCTTCACGCGCTCTTCGAAGCTGAGCGCATAGTACTCGCCCGTCGTCCCGCCGACGCCCAGGCCCGCGACGCGGCCGACGAGACTGGCGGCATGCTTGCCGAGCATGTCGTAATCGATTTCGCCGTCGGCCTTGAAGGGAGTGACCAGCGGGGTGTGTACGCCTTCGAAGCTCATGTTCGTCTCTCGGTTGGGTGAATCGTGTGAAGCGATGCGCGATGCACGTTGCGCGTCAGACGAGCGCTTCCGCATGCGCGTAGATCGGATACAGGCTGCACAGATCGCGCACGCGGGCGCGCACCGCGCGCTCCACCTGCTCGTCGCCGTTCGGTTCGCGTTCCAGCGCGGACAGCACGTCGAGGATCATTTCGCCGACCTGCTCGAACTGCGCCGCGCCGAAACCGCGCGTCGTCGCGGCCGGCGTGCCGAGACGGATGCCGGACGTGACCATGGGGCTTTCGGTATCGAAGGGAATGCCGTTCTTGTTGCAGGTGATGCCCGCGCGTTCCAGCGCCTTTTCGGCTTGCGCGCCCGTCAGGCCCTTGCCGCGCAGATCGACGAGCAGCAGATGGTTGTCGGTGCCGCCCGTGACGAGGCTCAATCCGCCCGCCTGCAGCACCTTGCCGAGCGTTTGCGCATTGCGCAGCACACGATCGATATACGCGCTGAATTCCGGGCGCAGCGCTTCGCCGAACGCGACCGCCTTGCCCGCGATCACATGCATGAGCGGGCCGCCTTGCAGGCCGGGAAAAACCGCGGAATCGATTTTCCTGGCGATGTCGCCGTCGTTGGTCAGGATGAAGCCGCCGCGCGGGCCGCGCAGCGTCTTGTGCGTCGTGGACGTGACGACATCGGCGAACGGGAGCGGATTCTGATGCCGTCCCGCCGCGACGATGCCCGCGATATGCGCCATGTCCACCATGAGCTGCGCGCCGACGCTATCGGCGATCTCGCGGAACGCGGCGAAATCGAGCGCGCGCGGATACGCCGAATAGCCCGCGATGATCAGCTTCGGACGATGCTGCTCCGCGAGCCGCCGCACTTCGTCGTAATCGATGCGCAGCGTGTCCGGGTTCACGCCGTACTGCACCGCATCGAACCACTTGCCCGACAGCGCGGCGCGCGCGCCGTGCGTGAGATGGCCGCCCGCATCGAGCGCCATGCCCATGACCGTATCGCCCGGCTTGAGCAGCGCGAGCATCGCCGCGCCGTTCGCCTGTGCGCCCGAATGCGGCTGCACGTTGGCGAATCCGGCGTCGAACAATGCGCTCACCCGGTCGATGGCCAGCGCCTCGATGCGATCGACATGCTCGCAGCCACCGTAATAACGCCGCGACGGATAGCCTTCCGCGTACTTGTTCGTCAGCACCGTGCCCTGCGCTTCCAGCACCGCCGACGACACGATGTTCTCGGAAGCGATCAGCTCGATCTGCGTCTGCTGACGGCGCAACTCCAAAGCGATCTCCGATGCGATCACGGGATCGTGGCTCTGCAGGCTTTCGCCAAAGAAGCGCGAATACTCGTTCACGGCAATACTCCGAAGCGGTCGTGCGATAGGTTCAAAGCCAGGCTTACTGCTGCAGCCAGGCCTTCACCTTGTCGGGATGCGCATCGACGAACTTCTTCGCGGCCGTCGCGTAGTCGTTGGTCGAATTGCCTTCGAACTCGATCGCTTCGACATCCGCGAGCGTCATCTTGAAGTGCTTGAAGAACACATCCGCGCGCGGGAATTTCGTCGCGAACTGCTTCGAGGCGAACGCGTGAACCTGCTCTTCGCCGCCGAGCGTGCCCTTCGGGTCCTTCAGATAGCGCATCTGCCACTTCTGGAACAGCCAGTGCGGGCTCCACACCGTCGCCACGATCCACTGCTTCGAACCATACGCGCGCTGAATCGACGCCAGCATGCCCGCCTCGCTCGACGATTGCAGCTTGTAGCCGGACAGGTCATATGCCTTGATCGTCTTCTCCGATGCCTGCATGAGACCGCCGCCCGGCTCGATGCCCTGAATCACGCCGTTCAGCTGCTTCTGCACTTCGGGCTTCTTCAGGTCTTCGATGGACGACAACTGCGATTCGGGCACATACGCGGGCACCGCCCAGCCGTTCTTGCCGCCGGTGTAGATAATGCCGACGTCGTCGAGCTGATCCTTGTAGCGCGCGACATACTGGCCGTGCGTCACGGGCAGCCAGCCGCCGACCATGATGTCCAGATCGCCGCGTGCCACGCCCTGATACTGAATGCCGATATCCGCCTGAACGAACTGCACCGGCTGCTTGAGCTGCGTTTCGAGCACGTATTTCGCGACGTTGGCGACCGCGAGCACGTCGGCCCAGTTCGTCACGGCGATCTTCAATTGATCGGCGGCCATCGCCGGGTTGGTGGCGACCCCGAACGCCACGATCGCCGGCGTCGCAATCTTGACGATCATGGATTTGATGAGACTCTTATTCATTTCGGACTCCGTATCTGACAATTCGGTGTTTGAGATGGGCAACGACGCTGGACTTTCAGGTTTGCGCGGCCTTGCCCGACGCCGCCGGCTTGACCGGCGTGGACACGACCTTCTTTTTCTTCTTCGACTTCACGCCGAAGCTCTCCGTCAGGCGATCGAGAATGATCGCGAGCAGCACGACGCCGAGTCCGCCTTCGAAGCCGATGCCGATATCGAGCCGCTGAATGCCGCTCAGCACGTATTCGCCGAGCCCGCCCGCGCCGATCATCGAGGCCACCACCACCATCGAGAGCGCCATCATGATGGTCTGGTTCACGCCCGCCATGATCGACGGCAGCGCGTTGGGAAGCTGAATCTTCCAGAGCAGTTGCGCATCCGTGCTGCCGAACGAACGGCCCGCTTCGAGCAGTTCCTCGCGCACCTGCCGGATGCCGAGCGTGGTGAGACGCACGACGGGCGGCATCGCGAAGACGATCGTGGCGATCACCGCAGGCACGCGGCCCAGGCCGAAGAGAATCACGGCGGGAATCAGGTACACGAATGCGGGCATCGTCTGCATGAAGTCGAGCAGCGAACGCAGGACCACTTCGACCCGCTTGTTGCGCGCCCCCCAGATGCCGAGCGGCACGCCGATCACGAGACTGAAGAAGGTCGCTGCGATGACGAGCGCGAGCGTCGACACCGTCTGCGCCCACAGGCCCATGTAATTGATCGCGTACAGCGCCAGGCCGACGAACACCGCGAACACAACGCCCTTTCTCCACAGCGCGAGGCCCATGAGAATCACGAGCATGGCGATGAACGGCACCGCGCCGAGCCCGTCTTCCAGCACCTTGATGACTGCGCCGAGGCCGGCCGAAAACGCGTCGAAACCGCCGCGAAAGTGCGAGAAAAGGAAGTTGACGATGTCTTCGGCGAACTTTCCAAAGATCCCTGAATTCATGCTGCCCTCCGCTCCATGACCTGCTTGAGAATCGTGCGGCAGGACACCACGCCCGCGAGTCTGCCTTGTTCGTCCGTGACGGGCACGTCGTGCTCCTGATTGAGCGCGATCGCCGCGAGTTCGTGCAAATCGGTGTCGAGCCGGACCGCCGCGACGTCGTGAAGCAACGCGTCGCTGATCGGGCGCGTGCCCGTCTTGTGCAGCGACGCGGGCGTCACGCAGCCCTGATAGCGGCCCGCTTCGTCGCAGACATAGCCGCACTCGGCGCCGCTGTCGATCAGGCTGTTCAGATAGCGTTCCGACGGCGCGCTCGTGTTGCACGCGATGAGACCGCGCTCCACCTTCGTCATCAGGCTCGATGCTTCGAGGAAGCGCGAGACATCGACATTGCGGAAGAAGTCGCGCACGTAGTCGTCCGCCGGCGACTGGATCAGCTCGGCGGGCGTGCCCACCTGAATCAGGCGGCCGTCCTTCATGATGCCGATGCGCCCGCCGATCTTCACCGCCTCTTCGATATCGTGCGAAATGAAGACGATCGTGCGCTGCTCTTCCTTCTGCAGGCGCAGCAGTTCGTTCTGCATTTCGAAGCGGATGAGCGGATCGAGCGCGGAAAACGCTTCGTCCATCAACAGCACGGAAGGATTCACCGCCAGCGCGCGAGCGAGGCCCACGCGCTGCTGCATGCCGCCGGACAGCTCGCTCGGCAAGAGCTTTTCGTACGAAGCGAGGCCGACGCGCGTCAACGCGGCGCGCGCCACGTCGTATCGATCCGCTTTCTTCTTGCCCGCGACTTCGAGGCCATACGCAATGTTGTCGATGACGCTGCGGTTCGGCAGCAGCGCGAACGACTGGAACACCATCGCCATTTTTTCGCGGCGCACGGCGCGCAGTTCGGGCACGCTCATCGGCGCGATGTCGCGGCCTTCGAGAATCACCTGGCCGGACGTCGGCTCGATCAGGCGGTTCAGCAGACGCACGAGCGTCGACTTGCCCGAGCCCGACAGGCCCATGATGACGAAGATTTCGCCCGCATTGACCGACAGGCTGACATCGTCGACGGCAACCATGTTGCCGGTTTGCGCGAAGATTTCATTACGGCCGAGGCCCTGGTTCAGAAGCTCCTGAGCGCGCTCCGGCTTCGCGCCGAAGATCTTCGAGAGGTTTTTGACCGTAAGGATTTCGGTCTTGGACGCCGCAACAGCGCGCGCCGCCGATTCGGTTCCTGAGTGCGAGGAAACCGGATTCGTGACGTCGTCGGGTGCGAGGGTTAGGTTGGGAATCATCGGGTCATTCCACCTAGCAAGTTCGAAAAGGGAAGCGGTTGCAATGACGCTTCGGACTGGACGCTGCCGTTGCATTCCGGCGTTCATTGCGTTGAATGAAGCGTACATGGCCAATTTCGATCGCCCACCGACATTTTCTGAGCGCTTTTCAATACTTTTGGTAATGCGAACGCGCGCCGCAGCCGCTGCTTAAAAAGCGCGATTGGCAGAGTGGATGCCGCAGAGCCAATATCGGCAAGGCTTTCCGGGCGGAAGGCTCACACGTTCGGCGCGGCTTTTATGATCCGTGGCGCGATTGAAGCTAGGGAATGCACCTAGACTGCACCGCCTGGATAACTTTTTCTGTGGTAAACGCGCCGACGCCGCGCTATCTGGCGCGGCGTCGAAGCGCAAAAACACGGCGTGCATTAGCCAAATGTAAAGCTATACGCCTGCGCGCCGGAATCGAGAAACTCGATCTGGAAGGTCCGGTCCTCGACCGCTCCACTCTGCCGCACGAGTTGATACAGACGCGCGCTCGTGACGACGCCGCTGCCATCGGCGGCCACGTCCGCGCCATGCGATGCGCCCGGCGCGGCACCGTCGATGGTCACGCGAAAACGCACCGGCTTGCCGTCAGCCGAAGGTGCAAGCACGAGATGCAGATCGCGCGCATGGAAACGGTAGGCGATGCCCGCGCGCGGCCCCGCCGTCACCGCCGCTTCCCCGCCGACGTTCCACTGGCCTGCCAGCGCCCACTCGTTGAGCGCGAGTTGCGTCGGCAAGGAATAGGTTTCGATGGCATCGGGCCTCACGCGCTGCGGCGACGCGAAACCTTGCGCCTGCTTATAGCCCACGTAGGTCTCGCCCGAACCGATGTTCGCGGCATCGGCCGCCGCCTGCGCGCCGCTCGCCTGGACCGCTTGCGCATCGTGCATGGGCGTGGTCTTGCCGTTATCGGCGAGCAGGCTTCGGATCGCGTCCTCGGCCTCGCCATAACCGCCTTCGCCGAAATGATGAAAGCGCACGCGCCCTTGCGCATCGACGATATAGAACGCCGGCCAGTACTGATTGCCGAATGCGCGCCAGATGCCGTAGTCGTTATCGATCGCGACCGGATAGCGGATGTTCAGGTTCGCGAGCGCGCGCTTCACGTTGCCCGTGTCGCGCTCGAAGCCGAACTCCGGCGTATGCACGCCGATCACGACGAGCCCGTCGTCGGCATAACGTTGCGCCCACGTCTTGAGGTACGGCAGCGTCCGCAGGCAGTTGATGCACGAGTACGTCCAGAAGTTGACCACCACGACCTTGCCGCGCAATTCATTCGCGGAAAGCGGCGCGGAGTTGAGCCACGTCGTCGCGCCGTCGAGCGAGGGCAAGCGGCCTTGCACCGGCAACGCGGCCTGTGTCGACACGCGCATGATGCGCGCGCGCTGACCTCGGACGTGCGTCACCTGATGCGTCGCCTGTTTCGTCTTCAACGCGCCGACGAGCCTGCTCTCGATGCCGTTCGTCGGTGCGCCGGGAATCAGCGCGAGCACGCGCGTATCGAGGCCCGTCGCGATGGCGGCGACCGTCAGCAGCACCAGCGCACCCATCGCGCGGCGCACATGTTCGCCGATGCCGAGCGAGCGCTTCACCGTGTCGAGCGCGCGTTTGCCGAGGCTCGATGCAATCGCGAGCGAACTCGCCGCGCCCGCCGCATAGGCTGCGAGCGCCGCAGCCGTATGCCAGTTCGCACCGTGCAGCGCCGCGCCCGTGAGAATGACGCCGAGGATCGGGCCCGCGCACGGCGCCCACAGCAGGCCGGTCGCGGCGCCGAGCAGCATCGACGACGCAATGCGGCGCGTTGCGCCCTGCGTCTCCGAACGCGCGACGATGCGATCCGCGAGCGCCGACAGCGGGCGCGTGAGCCGGTCCGCGACGGACGGAAACAGAAGCGCCGCGCCGAACAGCGCGAGCGTCGCGAGCGCGATCCAGCGGCCGTACTGGCTCAATTGCGCCGCGCCCGCGAGACCGGCGAGCCCGAGTCCCGTGGCGAGCGCGAACGTGCCCGCCAGTCCGACGAGCAAGGGCAGGCGATCGGTAACGAAAGGCTTGTCCGAGCGCGCGAACACGAACGGCACGACCGGCAGGATGCACGGACTCAGCACGGTGAACGCGCCGCCGAGAAAGGCAATGACGATGAGTGACATGAGATCGTTTCCGTAGAGAGCGGGATGTCATGTATTTCAGCGCCCTCGTGTATCGCGGGGATGTCAGAAACGGCGCGCGGTGCAACGGCATGTATCAGTCACGCCGCCGGATACATGCCGATACAAACGCGCGGCGCTTTGTATCTCAACGTATCTGGCCGCACCCGCGACACATGCCGATGCAATTCGCCCGCAGACGCGATACATGCGCGCGTTTCAATACGCTTCATCGTCGATTCAAAAGGAGAACCGCCATGTTCGATCGTCTCAAGATCGCTGCCGTCGCCACCGCGATGGCCGCCGCGCTCGGCGCCGTCGCCGCGCTCGCCGCTTTTTCATCGACCGGCATTGCAGCCGGGGTGCAAGCCACGCAGCCGCAGAACGGCGCGCAGGCGCCCGACTTCGCCGGCATCGACAACTGGGTCAACAGCGCGCCGCTGGATCTCAAGCAGTTGCGCGGCAAGGTCGTGCTCGTCGATTTCTGGACCTTCGATTGCATCAACTGCGTGCACACGCTGCCGCATGTGAAGGAGTGGTATTCGCGCTATCGCGACAAGGGGCTCGTCGTGGTCGGCGTGCATACGCCCGAATACACGTTCGAGCGCGATCTCGGCAATCTCCAGAACGCCGTCAAGAAATACGGAATCGAATACCCGGTGGCGCAGGACAACCGGTACGCGACCTGGAACGCGTACAACAACCAGTACTGGCCCGCGCTCTATCTGATCGATCAGAACGGCAAGATCGTGTACAGCCACTTCGGCGAAGGCCGCTACGCGCAGACCGAAGACGCGATCCGCGGCTTGCTCGGCCTGAGCGAGAAGAAAGGCTGAAAACGCACGTTCCGAAAAAAAACGCGCCCGATATAGGCGCGTTTTTCGTTTTTTGCGCAACCGTTCATCCCTGCCGGACGACGGCGCCCTGCGCATCTTCATCGCGCGTCGAGCCTTTCGCCCGGCGTCCGGCCCAGTAGCCCGCGAGCATCGATCCCGAGAGGTTGTGCCACACCGAGAACAGCGCGCCGGGCAAGGCTGCGATCGGCGCGAAATACAGCTTGCCGAGCGTCGCCGCGAGACCGGAATTCTGCATGCCGACTTCGATCGCGAGCGTGCGGCACACGGCCTCGTCGAAGCCGAGCAGACGGCCGCCCCAATACCCGCCGAGCAGCCCGATGCCGTTGTGCAGCACCACGCCCACGGCGACCACCATCCCGACCGACGCAATGCTCTTTTGCGTGCCGCCGACCACCGCCGCGATGATGAGCAGGATCGACACCATCGACACGAGCGGCAGCGCCCATTCGATCTTGCGCACGAGCTTGCCGAAAAAATGATTCACGACGAGCCCGATGACGATCGGCAGCGCGACGATCTGCACGATGCTCATCAGCATGCCGTGCACATCGACGGCGATGGACGCATCGACGTAAAGGCGCGTGAGCAGCGGCGTGGCGAAGACGCCGACGAGTGTGGACAGCGCGCTGATCGTGACGGACAGCGCGACATCGCCGCGCGCCAGATAAATCATCACGTTCGACGCCGTGCCGCTTGCCACGCTGCCGACGAGCACCATGCCCGCGGTCAGATCGGGCGGCATGTGCAACGCCTTGGCAATGACCCACGCGGCAAGCGGCATCACGAGGTAATGCAGGACGATGCCCGCCACCACGGGCGCGGGCCGCGTGAAGACGCGCCTGAAATCGTCGATGGACAGCGTAACGCCCATCGACAGCATGATGATCGTGAGCAGCGTCGTGACGTGCGGCGCGATGCCCGTCACGGAGGCAGGCGCGCTATAGGCGGCGACGGAGACCAGCACGGCCCAGAGCGGGAAAAGGCGGGTGATGCGGGCAAGCATGAAAGGCGATCCTCGAATGTCGTGGCGTGTCTTGGGTTTCAGCGGGCGAAAGCGGCGGCGCGCGGGATGACCGGACGGGCGCAGACGGACGAAAACGGCCTTCGTGAGGCGCATGCCCGCCCCGGAGACCGTGCGCACGGGTCGCGCGCGCTTTTCGGCCGGACGGCGGGCAGGCGCGCATTTTACCCGGCGCGCGGCGGGTTTTCTGAGTGCGCTTAATTCGGGAGATCGCGCGGTGCGGGCGAAGCGCCGCGCCGTCATCATTCGCGGCTAATTCTCGGGCGGCATCATCCGCATCAAACAGCTATTTGAAGGAGATGATCATGTCGCTATTCGCCATCATCCAAGGCACGCCGACCTGGGTCTGGGTGCTGCTCGCGTTCCTGGTTTATCGCGGCGTGAAGGCGTTGCAAACCAGAACGACGCCGCTTTCGAAGCTCGCGATCATTCCGCTTATTTTCGCGGGCATGGGCATCGCGCATCTGATCTCCGCGCCGCTCGCGGGCTGGGCCGCCGTCGCCGCGTGGGTCCTCGCGCTGGGCGCAGGCTTCATCGGCGGCGTGTTCAATGCGAGCCGCACGCGTTTTATCGTCGATCCGATGGCGCTCACCGTCATGTCGCCGGGCTCGGTCGTGCCGCTCGTGCTGATCCTCGCCACGTTCGCGACGAAGTTCTGGCTCGGCTTCGAACTGGCGACCGTGACCAACGTGGCGGCGCTCGCGAATTACGTGGTCATCGATGCCGCCGTGTCGGGCGCCGTCGCGGGCATGTTCGCGGGCCGCTTCTACACGTACTGGAAAGCGTTGCACGCGCTGCGCGCGTCGTGGGCTTAGCCGTTCCCGCGCATCTTTCTACCTGCGCCTGCCGCCCGCCATCACGGGCGGCTTTTCGTTTTTGCGTCACACTTGTTACTCCCCCGGCATCCGATTTCGAGTTCAGACTTAACTCACGGCACACACCGCCCAACTCAGGAGGTTGCAAACGCCATGACCACATCAGACGAAAAAGGAATGCGCACGCCGCCGGTCGTATCGAAGGACGAATGGGACGCGGCGCGCGAGAAGCTGCTCGTCAAGGAGAAGGAACAGACCCGCGCACGCGATGCGCTCGCCGCCGAGCGCCGCCGCATGCCGTGGATGGCCGTGCAAACCGATTACGCGTTCGAAGGCCCGAATGGCAAGATCGGCTTGCTCGATCTGTTCGATGGCCGCCGCCAGTTGATCGTCTATCGCGCGTTCTACGAGCCGGGCGTATTCGGCTGGCCCGAACACGCGTGCCGCGGCTGTTCGCTCGTGGCCGATCAGGTTGCGCATCTCGCGCATCTGAACGCGCGCGACACGACGCTCGTCTTCGTCTCGCGCGCGCCGCAAGAGGACATCGCGCGGCTCAAGCAACGCATGGGCTGGGAGATCCCCTGGTTCACGCTGACGGATCGCTTCGATGCGGATTTCGGCGTCGATGAATGGCACGGCACCAATGTGTTCTTCCGCGATGGCGAGCGCGTGTTTCGCACCTACTTCCTCAATAATCGCGGCGACGAGCAGATGGGCAATACGTGGAATTATCTCGACATCACGCCACTGGGCCGTCAGGAACTTTGGGAAGACTCGCCCGAAGGTTATCCGCAAACGCCGACCTACAAGTGGTGGAACTGGCACGACAGTTATGTCGACGACGCGCCGCCCGACAGGAAATGGGTCGAGATATCCGATGCGGGCGAGGCGGCGTTTCGCGCCGAGAGCGCGAAAAAGAAATAGCTTTTTATCGATGCGCGATCGGCAGACGTTCGATCGCGCTCATGAACGTCAGCCATTCGGCGACGATCGCCTCGGGCGCGTCTTCCTGCATCAGATGCCCTGAGGCGGGCACCCGCGTGAAGCGCGCGCCCGCCATGCGCGACGCCAGTTCGACGCCCCGCTCCACCGGTATCCATGCGTCCTCTTCGCCCCAGAGTATCGATATCGGGCACGTCAGCTCGCCATAACGCGACTGGACTTCATCCGTGTAACGCTGGTCCATCTGCGCGATCTGCCGATAAAACGCGGCCTGCCCGCGCTCGCCCGTCCACGGCTGCGTATAGATGCGCAGCGTCTCTTCCGGCAGACTGCGATGCGCCGCGCCTTGCAGATAAACGTCGAGCATCGCGCGATGCATGGCCGGCGGCACGCCCGCGAACGCCGCTTCATGTTGCCGTACGTGGCGCACGAAAGGCGATCCCCACGGCGCGACGGCGACCGGATCGACGAGCATCAACGAACGGTACGCGCAGCCGTTCAAAAGCGCCGCTCGAAGCGATGTCGCGCCGCCGAAATCGTGCGCGAGCACATCGGGCAACGCGCCGTGCCAGCCGCTGCGCCAGTGTTCCAGCAGCGCGGCCAGCACGCGATTCTGCACGCCGAGCGACACGTCCTGTCCGTCGCGCATCTCGGACGCGCCATAGCCGAGCAAATCGAAATAGTGAACGCGGCGCGAACGTGCCGCGATCGGTGCGATGCGCCGCCATACCTGCGATGAAAACGGCGTGCCATGCACCATGACGAGCGGCGCGCCCTCGCCGATCGCGCCGTAGCGCACGGCTTGTCCTTCGAAGTCGAAAACGTGATCGAGCGGCAATGCGTCGCCCGATGGCCGATTCGTTTCGCTCATGATGCCTCCTCGGAACTCGAACCATGAGCATAGAGCACACTTCGGGATGGCGTACTTGACGGCGGCGGTATCCGTTTATATATTCCTCATTAGCTATATAACCGGACGGCCATAGAAACGCATGCGCGAAGCGGACTTGAATCAGGTTTTCGCGGCCCTCGCCGATCCCACGCGCCGCGCGATCGTCGCGCGTCTGGCGAACGGTGAGGCCACGGTGAATGAACTCGCCGAGCCGTTCGAGATGACGCAGCCTTCCATTTCCAAGCATCTCAAGGTGCTGGAGCGCGCGGGGCTGATCTCGCGCTCGCGCGCCGCGCAGACGCGCCCTTGCCGTCTCGAACCTGCCGCGCTCGGTGAAGCCGCGAGCTGGATCGACGCGTACCGGTCGCTTTGGGAAGACAGCTTCGACAAGCTCGACGCGTTCCTCAAAACGAAGCCGAAAAAATCATCGACATCGAAAGGAAAGAAACATGCCGCAAAGTAACGACACCGCCGTCCAAAGCACGGCCTTCGAAATGAACCGCGTATTCGACGCGCCGCGCGAACGTGTCTGGCAGGCATGGAGCAGCGCGGAGCAGATCGCGCGCTGGTGGGGGCCGAAGGGATGCACGCTGGACTTGCGCCGCTTCGAGTTCCGTCCGGGCGGCTTCTTCCATTACGCGATGAACTTCGCGAATGCGCCCGCGATGTGGGGCCGCTTCAACTATCGCGAGATCGTGGAGCGCGAGCGTATCGTCTGGCTCAACTCGTTCGCGAATGAAAACTGCGGCATTGCGCGCGCGCCGTTCAGCGACGATTGCCCGCTTGAAATAGAAAACGTCGTGACCTTCAGCGATGTCGACGGCAAGACGCGGGTGGCGCTGCGCGCGAAGCCGTTCGGCGCGATCGAGCAGGAACAGCGCTATTTCGACGCCTTGCGGCCTTCGCTCGAACAAGGTTATGGCGGCACGCTGGATCAACTGGCCGACTTCCTGCGCGGGTAAAAAAAGCGCGGCCCTGAAGGCCGCGCTTCACACTCAACGCAGGTTCGTGCGCGCGAGTTCGACGATCTCGTCGCCGCGCCCGCTCAGGATGGCTCGCAGCATATAGAGGCTGAAGCCCTTCGCCTGCGCCAGCTCGATGGTCGGCGGCATGGCGAGTTCATGCTTGGACGTGACCACATCCACGACCGCCGGGCCCTTGTGCGCGAACGCTTCACGCAACGCGCTCTCGAGTTGCTCGGACTCTTCCACGCGCACCGACCAGATGCCCGCGCCCTTCGCGATCTGGGCGAAGTCCGTCTTGCTCAGATCGACGTTCGTGTCGACCAGGCCCGCGGCCTTCAGTTCCATCGAAACGAAGCCGAGCAGACTGTTGTTGAACACGACGACCTTGATCGGCAGATCGAGCTGCACGGCCGAAAGCAGATCGCCGAGCAGCATCGACAAGCCGCCATCGCCCGATAACGACACCACCTGACGCTGCGGATGCGCGGCCTGCGCGCCGAGCGCTTGCGGCATCGCGTTGGCCATCGAGCCGTGATTGAACGAGCCGTGCAACTGGCGCTTGCCGTTCATCGTCAGATAGCGCGCGGCCCAGAGTGTCGGCGTGCCGACGTCCGCGGTGAAGATCGCGTCCTCGGCGGCGATGTCATCGACGAGCTTCGCCAGATATTGCGGATGAATCGGACGTCCCGGCGCGGACGGCGTCGCGAGGTCGTCGAGCCCCTTGCGCGCGCTCGCATAGTGCTTGAGGGCATTGTCCAGGAAACGGCGGTCGTCCTTGCGCTGCAGCTTCGGCAAGAGCGCGGCGACGGTCTCCTTGACCGTGCCGACGAGGCCCATTTCCAGGGGCGCGCGTCGCCCGAGTTGCGAGCCGCGCCAGTCGACCTGCACGATCTTCGCTTTCGGCGGATAGAACGGTCGATACGGAAAATCGCAGCCGAGCAACAGCAGCGTGTCGCACGACATCATCGCGTGATAGCCCGAACTGAAGCCGATGAGTCCGGTCATGCCGACATCGAACGGATTGTCGTACTCGATGTGCGGCTTGCCGCGCAGCGCATGCACGATGGGCGCGCCGAGCGTGTCGGCGAGCGCGACCACTTCGTCGTGCGCGCCCGCGACGCCGCTGCCGCACATGATCGTCACCGCTTCGCAACCGTTCAAGAGGCCCGCGAGTTTGTCGAGTTCGGTTTGCGCCGGCAGGATCGCGCTCGGCACGCTCTCGGTCCAGCGCGCCACGAGGTCCGGGCCTTCGCTCAGGGCGACATCGCCCGGCAGCACGATCACCGCCACGCCGCGCTGCTCGATCGCCGCGCGCATCGCGCGTTCGAGCACGCGCGGAAACTGCGACGCATTCATGACGAGCTCGACGAAGTGGCTGCATTCCTTGAACAATTCGGTGGGATGCGTTTCCTGAAAATAGCCGAGGCCGATTTCCGTCGACGGGATATGCGCGGCGATCGCAAGCACCGGCTGATGATTGCGATGGCAATCGAAGAGGCCATTGATCAGATGCAGGTTGCCCGGCCCGCAACTGCCCGCGCATACGGCGAGCTGGCCTGTCGCCGCGGCATCCGCGCCGGCCGCGAACGCGGCAGCTTCTTCGTGACGCGTGTGCATCCAGCGAATCGAGCCTACACGGTCGAGGCTGTATGCGAGTCCGTTCAGGCTGTCGCCCGTCACGCCCCAGATACGTTCCACGCCCGCTGCGGCAAGTGTCTGCGCCAGATAGTCGGCAACCGTGTGTTTGGCCATGATGGTTCCTGTAAAGGGATTCCTGTGAATGGCGGATGCTCGCGCGGCGTGCGGCGCGCGAGGCATGCTTGATGGTTCAATGCATGCAGAATTCAAAACGCAGGGGCAGTGTACGACGGAGAAGCGTGAATTGTCCCGAACGGTGCCCGAAGCCGCGCGGCCGGGCGATTTGGCGCGTACGGACGACGCACCAGGAAGAATGTTGTATGCGAAATGCATGGCGCACTCGGAACAGCGTGTTCCGAGTGCGCACGAAGGTGAAGCCGATTCCTGCGATGCTAGCGCTTACGCGCCCTTGCGCACGCTGTCCGGCAGATCGCGTCCGTGATACTTCTTGTAGATCGTGTTCAGATTACCGTTCTTCTGATTCGTATTGACCCAGTTGTTCACCCATTCCTTCAGGCGCGGCTGATCCTTGTTCATCGCGATGCCGAGGTCGAAGTTCTTCTGCTCGAACTTCATCTCGATGTTGCGTTGCGGCGCGCGATGCTGCATTTCCTGAAGGTTCGACGGCGTGCTCGAGAAGACATCGATCTGGCCCGTGACCATCGAGGTGATGAGCGTCGCATCGTCCTCATAGCGCTGAATCTGCGCGCCCTTTGCCTGCTGCGTCGTGAGCGTGTCGTTCACCGTTGCGCGCGTGAGGCCGATGGTCTTGCCGTCGAGGTCCGCATAGTCCTTCACCTTGATCGTCTTCAGACCGCCGACGATGATCGTGATCACCGCATACGGCATGGAGAAATCGACCACTTTCGCGCGCTCGGGCGTGATCGACAGATCGGCGATCACGAGGTCCGCGCGCTTGGCCTGCAGCGTCGGAATGCGCGCGGCGTTCGTGATCTGCACGAGTTCGAGCTTCACGCCGAGGTCTTTCGCGAGCGCGGCGGCCGTATCCACGTCGGAGCCGGCGGGCTTGAGGTTTTCATCGGCATAGCTGAAAAGCGGCGTGCCCATTGCGATCGCGACGCGCACGACGCCCGCTTTCTTGATGTCGTCGAGTTGATCGGCCATCGCGCTGTGCATCGCGCCTGCCATCATCAGGGTTGCGAGAGCTGCGCGTGCAATGATTGTCTTTGCTTTCAAGTCGAGTCTCCGTTGTTATCGATGTTGCGTTAATTAAATCAAAGTCCGTTATCCAGAAATGCCCGTAGCTCGGGCGTGCGCGGCGCATCGAGCATGCTGCCGTCGCCCACTTCCCACACCTTGCCCTGATGCATGTAGATGATGCGATCCGCCACGCGCTTCGCGAAGGCCATTTCGTGCGTGACGAGCAGCATGGTCATGCCGTCCGCCGCGAGGTCTTCCATCACACGCAGCACTTCGCCCGTGAGTTGCGGGTCGAGCGCGGACGTCACTTCGTCGAACAGCATCACTTTCGGCGACATGGCGAGCGAGCGCGCGATCGCCACGCGCTGCTGCTGTCCGCCCGACAATTGTTCGGGATAGGCATCGGCCTTCTGGCCGAGACCGACCTGCTCCAGCACGTTCATCGCAATGCGTTTCGCTTCGTCGCGCGGCATCTTTTTCACATACCGCAGCGCGAGCATGATGTTCTCTTCCACCGTCAGATGCGGAAAGAGGTTATAGCTCTGAAACACGATGCCCACTTCGCGGCGCAACAGATGCAGATCGACTTTGGGATCGTCGACGCGAATGCCGCACACTTCGATTTCGCCCTTGTCGATGGTTTCGAGCCGGTCGATACAGCGCAGCGCCGTGCTCTTGCCCGAACCGCTCGCGCCGATCACGGCGATCATCTCGCCCTTGTTGACTTCGAAGGACACGCCCTTCAGAACGTGATTGGAGCCGAAGCTCTTGTGAATCTCGCCGACCTTAACGATTGCTGACATTGAGCTTGTTCTCCATCGATTGGCTCCAGCGCGAAAGCGGATAGCACAGGACGAAATAGAAAGCGCCGACCAGTCCGAAGATGAGGAACGGCTGGAAGATCGAGTTGTTGATGATCTGGCCCGCGCGCGTCAGTTCGATGAAGCCGATCACCGAAGCGAGCGACGTCATCTTGATGAGCTGCACGAGAAAGCCGACCGTCGGCGGCAGCGCGAGCCGCATCGCCTGCGGGATGATCACGAGGCGCAAGGTCTGCCAGCGCGTGAGCGAGAGGCATTCCGACGCTTCCCACTGCGGCTTGGGCATCGCTTCGATACACCCGCGCCAGATATCGCCGAGATAGGCGCTCGAATAGACCATCAGCGCAAGGCCCGCCGCAACGAGCGCGGGCACCTGATAGCCGTACACCGACAAGCCGAAGTACACGATGAACAGCAGGATCAGCAGCGGAATGCCCTGAATCGCCTCGATATACACGAGCGCGGCGCGCGCAAGCCATGCGCGCGGCGAGATGCGCGCGAGCATCACACCGAAGCCGCCGATGCCGCCGAGCACGAACGCGAGCACGGAGAGGACCAGCGTCCAGCCGATCGATTGCACCAGATAGACGAAGTGCGAAGCCGTGAATCCGCCGCTCATGCCGCACCTCCGGGAATGACCGTATCGATGCGCTGCGAGTCGGGCGGCGTCTTGCCCGCACGCTTCGCGGCAAGGCGGATCGCGCGGCGGCGCTTGAACAGATGCTCGCCGACCTGCCACGCAACAAGCTTGATGATCAGCGACAAGACGAGATACAGCGCCGCCACGACGATGTACGTTTCGAGCGAGCGGAACGTATCGGACTGCACGGTGTTGGCGACCGCGGTGAGTTCTTCCGCGGAGATCTGCGAGGCGATCGCGGAAGCCTGCATCATCAGCAGGAACTGGCTCGTCAATGCGGGATAGACCTTCTCGATCGACGGCTGCAGCATCACATGCCAGCCGATGCGCCACTTCGACAGCCCCAGGCATTCGGCGGCTTCGATCTGACCGCGTGGCACCGATTCCAGCCCGGCGCGAATGATCTCGGCCGCATAGGCGCCGATGTTGATCGTCATCGCGAGCGCGGCGGCCGCGAAGGTCGGCATGCGCAAGCCGATGCTGGCGAGACCGAAGTACAGCAGAAAGATCTGCACGAGGAACGGCGTGTTTCGCACCGTCTCGATGTAGATGATGCACATGCGCGTGAGCACCGGCACCTTTGCACGCTTGGCGAACGCGACCAGCATGCCGAGGATCAGGCCGAAGAACACGGCCACGCACGTCATCTTGAGCGTGAGCCATGCGCCTAGCAGGAACGTCGGCCAGTACGGCAGGAGCGGTGAGAAATCTAGAGAAAACATGGCGGCGAATGTCCCTGTGATGTTTCAATGCGGCCGGCGCTGGATGTATGACGACATACTACGAATGCCGTGATTCTGCATGTTGCATGCATTAAACCGGATCGAACGGGCCGGTCACGGTGAACGCGCCGCCTTGCAGCACGGCCACCGGATCGGTCGGCGCGGGCGGCGGCGTCGCTTCGACCTTGTCGCGGAATGGCTCGGACGAGTCGCGCGGCACGAAACCCAGATGCGCGGCGCAGCGGTTGTCCCACCACGTATGCGCGTTCGCGGACATGCCGAAAACGATCGTGTGCCCCACGTCCGGCGTGAAGAGGCTGCGGCGCAACAGATCGTGGAAGTCGTCGTAGCTCATCCAGCTCGCCATCATGCGGCGGTCCTTCGGCTCCGGAAACACCGAGCCGATGCGGATGCTCACTGTCTCGATGCCATAGCGGTCGAAATAAAGCTGCGCCGTGTCCTCGCCGAAGGACTTGGACAAGCCGTAATAGCCATCGGGACGCTTGCGCGCGGTGGCGTCGATTCGTTCGTCCTGCCGATAGAAACCCGTGACGTGATTCGAGCTCGCGAACACGATGCGCTTCACGCCCTGACGGCGCGCCGCTTCGTAGAGGTTGAACACGCCCTTGATATTGGCTTCGAGAATCTCTTCGAAGGGGCGCTCCACCGACACGCCGCCGAGATGAACGATCGCATCGCAATGGCTGGCGAGCGCATCGACGGCCTGGCGGTCGGCCAGATCGCACGGCACGATTTCTTCGTGAGGCGCCGCATCGCCCGGCAGCACGCCGGGCAGATCGGAGATACGCACCTGCCGCGCGAATTCCGCGACACGGTGCCGGATCGCCCGCCCGATGCCGCCCGCGGCGCCCGTCAGCAGCAAACGGTCGAATTGCGCGGCGTTCGCGGAGGGCGTGCCTTGTTGTTGTTCCATCGCGTTGTGTCTCCGTCGAAGTGGTCGTGCTAGGGATTAACCCTGCACGCAACTTCTTGTACGTTGTCATATCACTGCATGACGCATATCATCATTTGCCGAACGATTTGTCAATGTGTGTAAAACCCATTCCAACGAGAACGCCGTGACGCTATCGCCCGACTTTCATGCCGACACGCTGTCCACCTCTTCCGCCGCTGCTTCAGCCGACGCATCCGCCGCATCGCCCGGCACGCGGCGCAGCCTCACCGCGCAACTGGTGGATGCGCTGCGTGCGCAGATCGATTCGAAGGAAATGAAGCCCGGCAGCCGCCTCGCGACCGAAGCGGAAATGGTGCAGCGCTTCGGCGTGAGCCGCACGGTGGTGCGCGAGGCGCTCTCGCGCCTGCAGGCGGCCGGATTCGTGGAGACGCGCCATGGCATCGGCACGTTCGTCAGCGAAGCGGGCGCGTCGCCGCTCTTGAAGCTCGATCCCGCCGATGTCGCCGGCTCGATCGATGCGCTCGCGATTCTCGAACTGCGCATCAGCCTGGAGACCGAATGCGCGGGACTGGCCGCCATGCGTTGCGATGCGGCGCGCCTTGCGACGATGCGATCGGCCCTCGCCGATTTCGCGCAAAGCGTGGGCAAGGCGAAGGATACGATCGCGCCGGATCTGCGCTTTCACATGGAGATCGCGCATGCGACGAACAATCGCTATTTCGTCGAGATCATGGAGCATCTCGGCACGCGCATGATTCCGCGCACGCGCCTCACCGCGACGCCCATTCCGCACGATCAGTACGCGGACTATCTGATGCGCGTGAACCGCGAGCACGAGCAGATAGCGGACGCCATCGAACGAGGCGACGCCGATTCGGCGCGCACCGCGATGCGTCTGCATCTGATCAATAGCCGGGAGAGATTGCGCAGGGCGCAGGCTTCGGCGGAGTGAAGGTGAATGGCAGCAGCGCCAAGGACCGTGCAACCTTGGCGCCGTTGCAACGCGTCAGCGGGCCGCCATGTTCGGCTCGCCATCCTCGATGTCATGCGGATGCGCTATCGTCTCCAGCGCCGAATCATGATGCAGCAGCAACACCGCCGCGACGCCGACCATGCCCGCGCCCGCGAGACACAACAGACCCGCGCCGAAGCCGCCCGTGCTGTCCTTGATCCAGCCCATCGCATACGGACCGAAGAAGCCCGCGAGATTGCCGAGCGAGTTGATCGCGGCGATGCCCCCCGCCGCCGCCGCGCCCGAGAGGAACGACGCCGGCAGCGTCCAGATCACCGGCAGACAGCCGAAGATGCCGAAGCCCGCAATCGACAGCGCCACCATCTTCAGGACCGGATTGTCGAGTCCCGCCGAAGCGGCGATGCCGCCCGCCGCCACCATCAGCGCAATCGCGACGTGCCAGCGGCGCTCCAGCTTGCGATCCGAATGACGTCCCCACAGCACCATGCTGATCACGCCGACCACATAGGGCAGCGACGTGACGAAGCCGGTCTGCAGATTCGTCAGGCCGAACGCCTTCACGATCTGCGGCAGGAAGAAGCTCAGGCCATAGTTGGTCGCGTTCGCGCCGAAGTAGATCAACGCGATGGCGAGCACGCGCGGATTGAAGATCGCTTCCTTCACGCTGAACGAATGCACGGCCTCGCGATGCGCCCGCTCGTGCGCCTGCCGGTCGACGAGCCAGTCGCGCTCTTCCTTGGCGAGCCAGTGCGCATCGGAGGGCTTGTCGGTCAGATAGAAGTACACGACGAAGGCAAGCAAGAGCGCGGGAATGGCTTCGATCAGATAGAGCCATTGCCAGCCCGCCATGCCGTTGATGCCGTCCATCTGCAGCAGCGCGCCGGAGATCGGCCCGCCGATCACGGTGGACAGCGGAATGGCCGCCATGAAGTAGCCGACGACGCGCCCGCGATACTTCGCGGGAAACCACAAGGTCAGCAGAAAGATGATGCCGGGAAAGAAGCCCGCTTCAGCGATGCCGAGCAGAATGCGCAGGCCATAGAAGACATACGCGTTCGACAGACCCGTCGCCTGCGCGATATGCGGAATGTAGGCCATCGCCGCCGCGAGAATGCCCCACGTGAACATGATGCGCGCGATCCAGCGGCGCGCGCCGAATCGTTCGAGCAGCAGATTCGACGGCACTTCGAAAAAGAAATACGCGATAAAGAAAATGCCGGCGCCGAAGCCGAACATGCTCGCGGTGAAACCGAGCGCCTTGTTCATCTGCAACGCCGCAAAGCCGACGTTGACACGGTCCAGATAGGCAATGAAATAACACAAGATCAGGAACGGCACGAGGCGAACCATCACGCGCTTCATGGTGCGGGCTTCAAGGTCCATCTATGTCTCCTCCGGATAGAAGAATCAGTCGATCGCTGGTGCTCGATGCACCTGCGGGAGACTACTCTTTAAGGAGGAACTACAGCATTGGTGTTTGACCTTGGTATCGGTTCCGAAGCGGGACGTAGGCCACATTTCGCTGCGCGCCAATGCGGTGCGCCAACTGCCTCGCATCCCAAAGTATGCGAAAAAATTGCGGAACGGGACGGCCTCGCGCCCCGCCATTCGCAAATTATGCGACCGGTAACACACCCGCGTAATCCGGCTCCGGTAAGCCTTGCACGCCGGGGTTCAATGCGAACACATAGCCGTCGTCTTCAGTGGCATTCGTTGCCGGACGAATCGTCGTCACGAAGAGCGTCTTCAGGTCGCTGCCGCCGAATGCGCACATCGACGGCTTGCTCGCCGGCAAGGCGATTTCGCGATCCAGTTCGCCTCGCGGCGTGAAGCGCAGCAGGCGGCCCGCATCGTTGGCGCAGGTCCAGTAGCAGCCATCCGCATCGACGGCCGCGCCATCGGGACGTCCCGCGTAATCGTGAAGATCCGCGAACACGCGTTGCGCGCCCGGCGTACCGGTGTCGGGGTCGAAGTCGAAAGCCCAGACGAGGCGGCGTTGCGGGTGCGAATCGGACAGATACATCGTCCGGCCATCGGGCGACCAGGCGAGACCGTTCTGCGTAATCAATCCCTCGACGACGGGTGCGGACAACGCGCCCTTCTCGTCGAACCGGAAGAGCGCGCCCGCGGTGCTTGCGAGCGACATGTCCTGCACCATCGTGCCGGCCCAGAAGCGCCCTTGCCGGTCGCAGCGGCCATCGTTGAAGCGCATGCCGGACGCGGGGAACACCGGCGCGGCGAGCTTGCGGGCGCGACCTTCGTGCGCATCGGCAAGCGTCACGCTGAAGATGCCGCTTTCCATGCCCGCGACGACATGCCCGGCCGCATCGAATGCGAAGCACGCGACCTGCTCGTCGAACGCCCATTCCGTGCGGCGCCCGCTGCCGACGTCGAGCCGGACGATACGCCGCGCCGGAATATCGACCCAGTACAGCGCGTTGTCTTCCCCGCGCCATACCGGACATTCGCCGACCGTCGCGCGGCCGCCCGCGTCGAGCCGCTCCACGCGCGCCGTCGCGCTCATCGCTTGCGCTCCATCGGTTCGCCGAGCACGAACGGGCCGCCCTGGAAACGCTGCGCGGGATCGTCGCGCTCGGCGCTCGGCGCGGCTGCGGGAAAGAGCCCGTTGAACTGCGCCGAACTGTCTTGCGGATTGAAGCCGATGAAGCCCGCCTTCGCGTTGTCCCACCACTTCACCGGATTGTCCGACGCGCCATAGACGACCGCGTGACCGACGCGGTTGGTGAACAGCGAGCAGCGCACGAGCTCGATGAAATCGCGGTAGCTCAGATACGTGACCAGCATGCGCGGATTCTTCGGTTCCTCGAAGGACGAGCCGATGCGCAGGCACACCGTCTCGATGCCGAAGCGGTCGAAGTAATAGCGCGACAGCGATTCGCCGAAGCACTTGGTCACGCCATAGAGGCTGTCCGGGCGCAGCGGCGAATCCGCGTCGAGCACCTCGGTGACGGGATGAAAGCCGATTGCATGGTTCGAGCTCGCAAACACGACGCGCTTCACGCCATGACGGCGCGCCGCTTCATAGAGGTTGTACGTGCCGCGAATGTTCGCTTCGATCAGATCGTCGAACGGTGCGTCGATCGAGATGCCGCCGAGATGCACGATCGCATCGACGCCTTCGACCAGTTGCATCACCTTGTCGCGATCCGCGAGATCGACGGCGCTCACTTCTTCGTGAGCCGCCGCGTCGTCGAGCGGTGCGATATCGGAGAGCCGCACGACGTCGGCCCATTGCGCGAGCGCGCCGCGCAACTGGCGGCCCAGATTGCCGGCCGCGCCGGTCAGAAGCAGGCGCTTGAACGGCTTGCCGGCTGCGTTTGGCTGATTCATCGAGACTCCTGTCGAATATGTGGTGTTGCGTTGAAAGCAAAAAGGAAGAAAACGTTTTCGGGACTATAGCGATCCGCCGGGCGCACCGTCAATCGGCATCTGGCATGCAAAAAACCAGTACGGTTCGCATGCATAATGCAAGATGCGATGTCATCGTTTCCAGAATTTCTGCGACAATCCGTAAACACTGCGAAAACGTTACCCTCGGAATGAAAAAAATTTCCCCGACCATTCGCGACGTCGCCGCCGCAGCGGGCGTGTCGGTCGCGACCGTGTCCAAGTACATCAATGGCGCGCAGCGCTTCTCCGCGCCCGTCGAGGCCAAGCTCAAGGAAGCGATCGAATCGCTCGGCTATCGCTCGAACCCGCTCGCGCGCTCGATGATCACGGGCAAGACGCGCACCATCGGCATCACGATCCTCGACATCAGCAATCCGCACTTCACGCATGTCGTGAAGGGCGCGAACCGCATCGCGCTCAGGCACGACTACACGCTGCTGCTCGTCGATATCGACGAGAACCAGGCGCGCGAGCGTCCGCTCATCGAAGCGCTCGCGCAGCGCGTGGACGGCCTGCTCGTCAGCTCGCGCCTCGCCGACGAAAACGCGCAATGGATGCTCGATCTCGACAAGCCCGTCGTGCTGTTGCGCAACGCCGAACTGCCGATTCCGAGCGTCGGCATCAACAGCCGTCTCGCGACTTACATGCTCGCGCGGCATCTGCTCGATCTCGGGCATCGTCGCATTGCGTACCTCGGTTTCGAGCATGCGCGCATCAACGATGAACGGATTCGCGGGGCGCGCGACTGTCTCGCCGAAGCCGGGCTCGAACTCGATATCTACGAAGCGCATGCGCCCACTTCGCTTGCCGGCGAACAGGCCTGCTCGCGCGTGATGCTCGGCCCGAAGCGCCCGCAGGCGGT
Source organism: Caballeronia cordobensis (assembly GCF_001544575.2). Taxonomy (GTDB): domain Bacteria; phylum Pseudomonadota; class Gammaproteobacteria; order Burkholderiales; family Burkholderiaceae; genus Caballeronia; species Caballeronia cordobensis. The sequence goes on along the minus strand of NZ_FCNY02000006.1, from coordinate 387,922 downwards.
CATCTGCTACAACGACCTGATCGCGCTCGGCTTCATGAAGGAAGCCGCGTCGCTCGGCATTCGCGTGCCGCAGGACGTCTCGGTGACGGGCATCGACAACGTGCCTTACGGCGCGTACGCCGCGCCCGGCCTGACGACCGTCGACATCCAGAGCGAGAAGATGGGCGAACTGGCGATGCAGAAACTCATCGACGCCCTCGCCGGTCATCCCGATCCCGGCAACTCCATGTTCGAGCCGCGGCTCATCGTGCGCGAATCGACTGCCGCGGCCGCATGACGCGCGTCGCGCCGCCTGCGTAGTGCGGATGCGGGCGGCGCGGCGCACGTCTCGACGCATGATGGGCGATTACGCCGAGAGCTTCGCCGGCTTCATCTTCGGCGTGAGCAGGTGCATGATCCCGAAGGCGATGAGATACGCCGACGCGCCGATCGCGAACAGCACCCAGTAATGCCCCGTGCGTTGCAGCACCTGGCCGATCACTTCCGAGAACAGCACGCCGCCGATCGAGCCGGCCATGCCGCCGATACCGACCACCGCGCCCACCGCACGGCGCGGGAACAGGTCCGATGCCGTCGTGAAGAGGTTCGCCGACCAGCCCTGATGCGCGGCCGCCGCGAGACCGACGATCGCCACCGCGACCCACAGATTCTCGGCTTGCGAGACAAAGGCGATCGGCAGCACGGCGCAGGCGCAGATCAGCATCGCGGTCTTGCGCGCCGCATTCACGGTCCAGCCCGCACGCAGCAGCGCCGACGAAATCCAGCCGCCGCCGATGCTGCCGATAGTGGTGATCGCGTAGATCACGACGAGCGGCAGACCGATGTGCTGCATGTCCATGCCGCGCGATTCGTTGAGCCACTTCGGCAGCCAGAAGAGATAGAACCACCACACCGGGTCCGTCAGGAACTTGCCGACGATGAACGCCCACGTCTCGCGCTTCTTGATGAGTTCCTTGAAGCCCGGCGCGCGCGCCTTTACGTTGGCGGCATCGGCGGCATTGGTTTCGTCGCCTTCGTCGGCGATTTCGTCGTCATGCGCGCGGCCGTCCGGCTGGCGATACATCACGAACCACACCACGAGCCACACGAGCCCGATCGCGCCGACCATCACGAACGCCGCGCGCCAGCCAAAGGCCACCGCGAGCGCCGGAATGAGCGCGGGCGCAAACACCGCGCCGATGTTCGCGCCGGAGTTGAAGATGCCGGTCGCGAGCGCGCGTTCGCGGCGCGGGAACCATTCGGCGGTGGTCTTGATGGCCGCCGGGAAGTTGCCGCCCTCGCCGATGCCGAGCAGCGCGCGAACCATCGCGAAGCCCATCACGGAGCCGACGGCCGCATGCAGCATCGCGGCGATGCTCCAGATGAACATCGCGAGCGCGTAGGAAATCCGCGTGCCGAGCCAGTCGACGATGCGCCCGAAGCACAACAGGCCGATCGCATAGAACGCCGAAAACGCGATCACGATGCGGCCGTACTGAACCTGCGTCCAGCCGATGTCGTGCTGCAGCATCGGCGCGAGCAGACCGAGGATCTGCCGGTCCATGTAGTTGATGACTGTGGCGAAAAAGAGCAGCGCGCACACGGTCCAGCGATAACGGCTGGCGGTTCGCGCGACGCCGGCAACGACAGTGTTCATTAAAGTCTCCGGACGCGGCGGCGCTCGTCGTGCCGCGTTCTTTGTTGCGTGGAACGGCGACGAGCGCCGTGGACGGTGGGCTTCGCGCGGACGATGACGCCGCGCTGGCCGGTCTGTCTTGGAAAACGTTTTTTCGAAGAATAGTGCGTTTGCCGCCGACTGGCTATCCTAGTGTTTGCCCTAATTCTGCCGCCAAGGCCGCCAGATAGTGCCTGTAGCGGCGAACCCGAACGTGCGTTTTTGAGATGTTTTGAGTTAATCGTTTTTCTCTCGGCCCGGGCGGCTTCGAACCGAACGGGCGCGCCTGTATGATCACAACCCGCCGGACGACAACAACGAACAACAAGCCCGCCTCCCATGCCTGATCGCTTCAAAGGCTTCATCTATCTGCTCGTCACCGCCACCGGCTGGGCGCTGAACTGGCCCGCCATGAAAGTGCTGCTGCGCGAGTGGCCGCCCCTTTTCTCGCGAGGCGTTGCGGGCATCGCGGCCGCCGTGCTGCTCGGGCTGATAGCGAAACTGGCCGGCGAAAACCCGCGCGTGCCCGCCGCGCTCGTGCCGCGGCTCGTGCTGGCATCGGCGATCAACGTCTTCGCGTGGATGGGCTTCTCCACGCTCTCGATGAAATGGCTGTCGGTCGGCGAAGGCGCGCTGCTCGTCTATACGATGCCCATCTGGGCGATGCTGCTCGCGTGGCCGATCGCGAAGCGCAAGCCTTCGATTGCGGGCTTTTGCGCGCTCGCGCTCGGTCTCGCGGGCGTCGTCGTGCTGCTTTCCGCGCACGGGCTCTCCTTCGATGGCGGCAAGCTCGCAGGCGTCGCGTTCGCGCTCTCGGCGGCCGTGTTGTTCGCGCTCGGCACGGTGATCTCGCGCGCGCCGCTGCCTATCGCGCCGATCTCCCTGGTCGCGTGGCAGGTCGGCATCGGCTGCGTGCCGATGACCGTGCTCGGCCTTCTGATCGAGCATCCCGTGATGTCGGCGCTCCGGCTCGACGGCTGGGCCGTGCTCGTCTACATGAGCCTCGTGCCGATGGCCGTGTGCTACCTCGCGTGGTTCGCGACGCTGCGTCACCTGAGCGCCGATGTCGCCTCCATCGGCATGCTGCTCGTGCCGATCATGGGGATCGTCGCGGCGGCGCTCGCGCTCGGCGAGCCGCTCGGCACGCGCGAAGCGATCGCGATGGCGCTGACGCTTTCGGGCGTCGCGCTGGCGATGAGGCAACGCCGATAGCATCGAGAAGAGAAAAAATTAAAGGGCGACACAATTTCTGCCGATAAGAGCCGAGACAACTACTCTTATCGTTCAGTCATTCCCCATGCCTCGTAATACTCTGGCCCGCATGAACGTCGGGACCAAATTCGCCGTGCTCGCGTGCGCGCTCACGGCCGTCGTCGTCGCCTTTTTCACCGTCGCCGTCACGCAGAGCGCGGGCGAGCAAGTCGACGCGCATGCACTCGCGCGCGTCGAAAGCGAGAATCGCTCGATCGCGACGATGATCGGTTTATTCGACAAGGCGGTCAGCGCCGAAGTCACGCGCTTCACGACGATCTTCGCGCATCGCCTGCCCTCGACCTTCACGCTCGACGAGACGCGCACCGTCGACGTCGGCGGCGTGGCGGCGCCGATCTTCGTCGCCGGCGACAAGCCGCTGAACAACGACTTCGCGATTCCGGATGCGTTTCTCGAAGAGAGCGGCGCGATCGCGACGATCTTCGCCCGCACCGGCGACGACTTCGTGCGCGTAACGACCTCGCTCAAGAAGCAAGACGGCACGCGCGCCATCGGCACGCTGCTCGATCGCAAGGGCCCCGCCTATGCACCGATGATGGCCGGCAAGTCGTATATCGGCATCGCGGCGCTCTTCGGCAAGCAGTACATCACCGAGTACCGCCCCGTCACGGATGCATCGGGCCGCGTGATCGGTGCGCTTTTCGTGGGCGTGGACGTGGGTTCCGAACTCGCCGCGCTGCAAGACGGCATCGCGAAGCTCGTGATCGGCGCGAGCGGCTATCACTTCGTCGTCGATGCATCGAACGGCGCGAATCGCGGCAAGCTGCTGGTGCATCCGGGCTCGAAAGGCGAGCTCGCCGACGAACGCGTCGCGCCCTTCAAACAGATGCTCGACTCGCGTGAAGGCAAGCTCGCGTTCGACGGCGCGGATATCGCGGGCGCCGATGCGCGCGTGCACGGCGGCATGAAGGAAATCGTCTATATGTCGGTGCCGCAGTGGCAATGGATGATCGGCGGCATCGCGTATCGCGACGAACTGCTCGCCGACGTCCACGCGAGCCGCAACCGCTTTCTGATGCTCGGGCTCGCGGTCGTGGCGCTGCTCGTCGGCGTGCTGCTGTATGCGGTGACGAAGCTCGTCGGCCGTCCGATCGATGACATCACGCGCGCTTCCGAACGCATCGCCGCGGGCGATCTCACCGTGCGCATCGACAGCGCGCGCGAAGACGATATCGGCCGCCTGATGCGTGCGATCGACGGCATCGCGCGCGGGCTCGCGCAGATCGTCGCGCAAGTGCGCAGCGCCTCGGCCGACATGAACGAAGGCACCGCGCGCATCGCATCGGGCAGCAGCGATATCGCGACGCGCATCGCCACGCAGGCGGCGAGCGTCGAGGAAACCGCCGCGAGCATGGAGGAAATCACGTCCACCGTGCAGCAAAACGCGGCGAATACGGCGCAGGCGGGCACGCTCGTCGCGTCGGCATCGACTGCGGCGCGCGCGGGTGGCGAGGCCGTGGAACGCGTGGTCGAAACGATGGGCGAGATCGATAAATCGGCGCGGCGTATTGCCGACATCACCGCGACCATCGAAGGCATCGCGTTCCAGACCAACATTCTCGCGTTGAACGCGGCGGTGGAAGCGGCGCGCGCCGGCGAGCACGGCAAGGGCTTCGCCGTGGTCGCATCGGAAGTGCGCGCGCTCGCGCAACGCAGCGCGGCGGCCGTCAAGGAAATCGAGGCATTGATCGCGGAATCGGCGTCGAAAGTCTCGCACGGCGACAAGATCGCCGAGCAAGCGAGCGGCACGATGAACGGCATCGTCGAGCGCGTCTCGCGCGTGAATGCGATCGTCGATGAAATCGGCGTCGCGTCGCGCGAACAGGCGAGCGGCATCGAGCAGGTGAACAGCGCGGTCATGCTGATCGGTGAGGCGACGCAACAGAACGCGGCGCTCGTCGGTGAAGCGGAACATGCCACGGCCGAGTTGCGCGATCAGGCCGAGCGTCTCGCGCGCGCCGTCAGCATCTTCCGCGTATGACGCATCGATCGCGCTTTCAGACCTCGATGAAGATGCGCCCGCCCTCCACTTTCGCCGGATAAGTCCGCAACTTTTCGCAGACGGGCGCGCATAGCGGGCGGCCGTCGCGAATATCGAAGCGTCCGTTGTGCTTCGGGCATTCGATCACGTAGTCCATCACGAAGCCTTCGCTCAAGTGAACGTGCTCGTGCGTGCACAGGCCGTCGCTCGCATACACGGCATCGTTCATCCGGTAGATCGCGAACGTGCGGCCATCGTGATCGAAGCGCATCACGTCCTCGTCTTCGATATCGTTCAATGCGGCTGCGTCGATCCATTGCGTCATGGCATTCCCTTCAGGCTTGCGTCGCGGCGGGCATGGGCCGCTCGACGTGATACGACGGATCGCGCGTCTGCCGCACGAGCGCCGGAACGATCTCCGCATACGCCGCGATCGTGCTCGCATAGGGCGGCGGCATGTCGTCCTTCACCGCTTCATGCAGACGGGGCAGCGCGTGATAAGGCACCATCGGAAACATGTGATGCTCGACGTGATAGTTCATGTTCAGATAGAGAAACCTGAACACGGGATTCATCATCACGGTGCGGCAGTTCTTGCGGTGATCGAGCACGTTTTCGGGCATGCCCGCATGCTGCGTGAGGCCGAAGAATAGATAGAGCCACGCGCCGTACAAGCTCGGCAAGCCGACATAGAGCAGTGGCAAAATCGAACGGAATACGATGCAGGCGGCGATCACGACTGCATAGATCGCAAGCCAGACGCGCGCTTCCAGAATAACTTTCGGCCATTCCGACTCGGGCACATACGTCTTTTCCTCTTCACCGATATGGCCGAACGCCGATGAAACGATCTTCGGCGCTTCACCCGCCGCATGCTTGAGCGCAAAGACGTTCAGCGCGATGCTCAGCCAGTCCGTGGGCAGCGGCACGGCGATTTCCCTGTCACGCCCGACCACGAGCGTGTCCGTATGATGGCGCGCGTGACTCCAGCGCCAGATGGTCGGGCGGCGAAACACCTGAAACGACGCGACCTGATACAGCGACTTGTTCATCCACGATGTTTTGAACGCCGTGCCGTGCCCGCTCTCGTGCCAGCGTGAATCGGCGGGGCCGCAGTACAGCGTGCCGTAAAGCAGAAATGCGGGCACCGCCCAGAGCGATTGCGCCCGCCATGCGAACCACGCCAGCACGCCCGCCGCGACGATTGCCGCGTACCAGAGCAGCGTGTCGCGCATGGCGCGTGCGTCGCTTCGTTGCATCAGGCTCTTCATGACGGGACGCGGCACCGCGCACTTGTACCACTGCGCGTTCACGAGACCAGCCGCTTTCGCGCGTTCTCCCGCGCCGCCGATCAGCCCGTAATCGCGATGCCGATCTCTCGCGCCGACGCCTTCGCCTTGCCCGGATTCCATCATTGCACCTCATTCGATGATGGGAATACATCATTGCCTGTCGATGGAACGATGATAGGAGCAAGCGCTTCGATGAGGCAACGATCGCCTGCATTTGCTATCTTTAAGCATCATCGCGCGCTTTGAAAAACCATCATTTACATCAAACATGAGCAAGCGTCCCACACTTCAGTCCGTGGCCGAGGCCGCGGGCGTCAGCCCCGCAACGGTGGACCGCGTGTTCAACGGGCGCATCAGCGTGCGTGAAGGCACCGCGCTGCGGGTGATCGAAGCGGCGGAACGCATCGGCTATCACGGCGCGGCATTGATGCGGGAACGCCTGCGCGCACAACGCGGCGAGCGCCACGAGCGATATAACCTGGGCTTTTGCTTGCAAAAGCGCGCCGATCCGTTCTATCAGACCTTCGCGCGCATTCTCACGGACGCGGCCGCGCGTCACGAACCCGAGCATTGCACCGCCGTCATCGAGTACATGGACGAACTCGATCCGGCGTCCATCGCGCGCACGCTGCTCACGCTCGGCGAAGAAGCCGACGCGCTCGGCGTGGTCGCGGTCGATCATCCGCATGTGACGGCCGCGATCGAAACGCTTCATGTCCAGGGAAAACCGACGGTCACGCTGCTGTCGGACCTCAGCGCGCCGTTGCGAGCGGGCTATATCGGCGTGGACCCGCGCAAGAGCGGACGCACGGCGGCGTGGGCCGTGAGCCGTCTCACGCATCGCAACGAGGGCACGGTGGGCGTGTTTGTCGGCACCCCCCGCTATCTCGGTCAGGAAAGCTGCGAGATCAGCTTTCGTTCGTATCTGCGCGAGCATGCGCCCGGACTTCGTGTGCTCGACACGCAAATCAACCTCGAGGACAAACAGCTCGCCTATGAAGCGACCCTCGCGATGCTCGCGCGGCATGCGGATCTGGCCGGGCTCTATATTCCCGGCGGCGGCGTGGGCGGCGTCATTCGCGCGTTGCGCGAGGAAGCCGCGGGACGGCGCATCGTCACCGTATGCAGCGATCTCATGCCCGACCGGTACGAGGCGCTCGTCGAAGGCGTCATCGATCTGGTGATCGACACACCGCTTCAGCGCATCGCCGAAACGGCGATTCAGGCGATGCTGCGCGCCCTGCAGGCGCTGCCGGGCGAAAGCGCGCAGGCGAGCCAGTATCCGCTGCCGGCGCAACTCTATACGCCGGAGAACGTGTGAGCGCCGCAAAAGGCTAACGATCGTCTAATTCTTCGGGCCTAGTCTCCTTATCAAGTTCCACGCTCGTTCAAAGGAGAACCATCATGAAGAAGCTCATTGCCAGCCTGCTTGCCGCAGCCGTCATGTTGCCGATGCTGTCCTACGCGCAGCCTGACCCGAACAATGCTTCACAACCCTCCGGAAGCCGCGCGTACGACCGCGTGTACGATCGCGACTACGGCGCAAGCGGCGAAGGTTCGGTGCAAAGCGGCTGGACGACACAACCTTCTCCCCAGGCGCTGGGGCAATCGCTGTACAAGCACCATTGAACAAGCGTTCATCGGGTGTGGCACCCTGTGTCATCGGCGCGTTTTTTTGAGGCGCTAAGATAGAGGCGCTGGGAACCCCCGCCGCGAAATCGGCTCTTAGCGTTGATCCACCATCGACATGCAGGTCAGGCCGGACGACCGGGACCGGCCCTATGACTGGCATGCTCCAACAATAAGCGGGCGATCGAGCCTGCACATCCATCAGACCAATTGCATGACGACTCTTCGCCGTCAGTGTGCGAAGAGAGACCCAATCATCCGACCGGAGCGTCATCCATGCCGTTTGAGAGTGACTCCTTGAGAGACACGAGCCCGCTACTCAGCATCGTCGTGGCGGCGTACAACATCGAGGGATACATCGAGGAAGCGCTCGAATCCCTGCTTTCGCAGCCTCATATCGACGCGATCAAGATCATCGTGGTCGATGACGGCTCGCGCGACCAGACCTATGCCGCCGCGCGCGCGATCGTCGAACGCGACCGGGGCGTGCATATCGAGTTGCTGCACCAGGAAAACGCGGGCCTGAGCGCCGCGCGCAATACGGGTCTTGCCGCCGTGCGCACGCCTTATGTCGGGTTTCTCGACGGCGACGACATCTATCTGAACGGTTTCACCGAAGCGGTCGTGCCCGTGCTCGCCGAGGGCAAGTGGGATCTGGTCGAATACAACGTCAGGATCATCGACGACGACGGGCGCGAGCTCGAAGAAATCGCGCTCGTCGAACAGGGCGAACGCGGCGGGCATGCCATGAATCGCGCAACGCTGCAGCAATTCGCCGACAAGTTCCATACCTTCGCGTGGGCGCGCGTGTATCGCACCAGCCTCTTCGATGCCGCTTCGTTTCCCGTGGGACGGCATTACGAAGACGCCGCCGTGGTGCCCTCGATCTACCTTCGCGCGAGCAGTATCCATCGCATTCCAACGCCATTGATCGGTTATCGCAGGCGCTTTGGCAGCATCACGCAGACGGCGTCGCTGCGCGACGTTCGCGATCTGCGCGCAAACGGCCAGGAAGCGCTCGCGCGCTGCGAAGGCAACGAGATGGACGAGTTCTGGCTCACCGTCTTCGACAAGACATTCCGGCGGGCATGTCATGTCTGCGCGCGCGTGGATCGGGCGTCCTTCAAACAGGCATCCGAGACGCTCGAAGGAATGGCCCTCGATCATCGGCAGACGCGCGAGAAGCTCGCCGGGCGCGGCGGGCGCGAAGTCGTCGCACTCGCGCCGTTCGATCTGAACGTGCGCGCGGACCGCTCGATCCACTTCCTCAAAGGCCTCGTCAAAAAGATGTTGCGGCGCAGTCTGGATCATCATCAGCGCGAGCGGCGCACGAGCGCGTCGAATCAGTTGAGCGGCTGAGCACGCGCGCTTTTCAGGCCTCTTCGATAGCCCGCAAGCTCATTCGCTTGTAGGCGTCGACGAGAAGCGCGCCCTCGCCTCGCTTGTGCGCGACGGCGAGGCGCATCGTTTCCTCCCCCATCTGCCAGATCAGGAACGCGAGCGCATTGACGCGCTTGCTGTCCGCGCCCGGCGTCACGCGCCGGATCGCCGCCGCGAGCAGCGCGCCGCATGCCTTGCTCTCGGCAATCTCGATACTCGTCAGTTCCTTGTCCGACCGCAGGGCCGAAGAAATATCGCGCATCACGGGCTTGTCCAGCACGATCTCGTAGTACTGGTCGACGAGCGACGCGAAGGCGTCGAGCAATTGCGCCCTGTTCTGCACGGCTTCGAGCGCTTCGCGCACGCAACGGCGGCTCTCGGCCGCGTATAACCCGGCGAGCGTCCGCACGATCGCGCGCTTGTCGGGGAAATACTGATAGAGCGAGCCGATCGATATCTCCGCGAGTTCAGCGATCTCGCTCATCCTGACGTGCTCGCTGCCCTTCTCCGCAATCAATTGCTGCGCAACCTCCAGGATGCGATCGAGACGTTCGCGGCTGCGCTGCTGCGCAGGCTGCCTGCGCACCACGCTCTTTTCTCCCTTCCCGGACGGCGGCTTTTCTTGCATATCGATTCCTTTGTGCCCTGAAAGCACGCTCAAAAAACTTGACAGTCAAATGTGAGTATCTATCATGTTTAAAACGTGAGCAACTCTCACGTTTTAAACTTTGGAGACGGACATGACTCGATCGGATTTCGACAAGGCGCCCATTCTCGTTCTCGGCGCAAACGGCAAGACGGGGCGGCGCGTGGCCCAGCGGCTCGATGCAGCAGGATTTAGCGTGCGTGCGTGTGCGCGCTCGACGCAACCGCGCTTCGACTGGAACGAACGCTCGACATGGGAGGCGGCGCTCGCGGGCGTGCAGCGCGTCTATGTCACCTATCAGCCGGATCTCGCGATTCCCGGCGCGCTCGATACGGTCAGCGCATTTTTCGACACGGCGCTTGCAAACGGCACGGAGCGAATCGTGCTGCTCTCGGGACGCGGTGAAGAAGAGGCACAAGCCGCCGAAAACGCATTGCAGCGCTCGGGCGCGACGTGGACCATCCTGCGTTGCAGCTGGTTCATGCAAAACTTCAGCGAGAGCTTCCTGCTCGCCCCCATTCGCGAAGGCACGCTTGCCTTGCCCGTCGGCGATATCGCGGAGCCGTTCGTCGACGCGGAAGACATCGCCGATGCAGCCGTCGCGGCACTCACGCAACCGGGTCATGAAAACAGGCTGTACGAGCTCACGGGCCCTCGCGCGATCTCGTTCGCCGAAGCGCTCGCGTGCATCGCACACGAATCGCGGCGCGATCTGCGTCTTGCACCCGTGCCCGCCGATGCGTTTCGCGCGGGTCTGATCGAAGCGGGCGTGTCGAAGCCGGAAACCGATCTGATTCTTTACCTGTTCACGACCGTACTCGACGGCCGCAACGAAAAGCCCGCCGATGGCGTGCGTCTCGCCCTGCATCGCGAAGCGCGCTCGTTCGAGGACTATGCGCGGCGAACCGCGCAAAGCGGCGTCTGGAACGCTTGATGCAGGCGAGCGCCGCCATCGTTTCGCGGTAGACTCTGGGAATGGAACAATGTCCCTACTGTGATCGAATCCGTGACGAATGGGATTGTCACGGTCAGGAATGCCGCACCCACATCGCCCGCGCGCTGCGCAGACAGCGCATGGGACTGCCGATGGTGCCGAAGGTCATTCGCAATGAGATTCCGCCGGGCGCATCGACCGGCGAAGTGATCGCCCAGCTATCGCGCCAGCGATTGCGCGCGCGCCGCGCTAACGAAGAACGCCGCGCACGCAAGGCCGAAGACGAGCTCGATCTATAACTTCCGCAGGCCGCTTCAGACGCGCGCGGGCGGATCGGCATTCGACTCCTCGCGCCATGCGCGCCGCGATTCGCGCATCTTCGCGAGCGCCATGCGCGTCACCTTCAACCAGCCATAAGGCCGCGGGTCGGCGACCATGCTGAGCGAGCGCGCATAGTCGAGCGTGAGGCCGGGCGTCCATGCCATCGTCACGGCGCGTTTGCGCACTTGCGCGGCGACCCATAACTCCGGTGTCGCGATCATTCGAAAGAGCGCGCCCCAGCCCGCGCGCGCGCCATACAAGCGGCCCGCCGCGCCTTCGAGCGCCGCATCGAGCGCGCGCGACACGCTGCTCGAACAATTGCGGTGCGTGAGGTTATACGTCGTGTCCTCGCGATAGCTGCGCCAGAAGCTATCCAGACGAACGGGATCGTAATTGCGGATGCGCACGCGCGTCGTCGACGGGCACCACGCCTTCGATTCGATCGCATAGCTCGGTTGAAACATGCCGGGCACGTCGTTCTCGCGCGTGGCGCGCAAGAGGCGCGCGAAGTCGTCCGGTGAGCGGTCGATCTCGACTGCCGGATAAAGGCTCAAGTAAATGCCTTCCGGCGATTCGAGTGCGGCGTGTCCCGTCGAGATCACGCCATTGCGATCGACGGCCGCGATATAGCGATCGACGATCGGATGCCATTGCGTCTCCGCCTTCGACGATCCCACCGGCGTCCATACATGCACGGTCAACGCGGGTTCATCGTCGGCGGGCGGGCCGTCCCATTCGCGCGTGCGCGGTTCCAGATGCGCGCCTGTTTCGCTCGCGGCTTCCGCGCTTCTGTCGCCCCATACGGCCGGATTGCTCGTCAGCTTGCGCACGCGCGTTGCGATCAGCATCAGGTTCCATCCGGCGAAGATGAAGAATGCGCCGATGCAATAAGGCACCGTGCCTTTGTAATGCGTCGGATACGGCTGGATCATGAAGATGCCGATGAGCATTTCGAAGATGGCAAAGCCGAGCGCCACGCGATAGCGCCGGTATCGCACGACGAGCGCCGAGGTTGCCTGCAAGAGACCGTCGAACAGAAACGCGAGGCCGATCAGTATCGAAAGAACGAAGTGGCCGTGATGATTCCCTTCGAAGATCAGCGCCGCCGTGAGCACGAACGCGATGCCTTTCGCGTAGCGCAGCCTGCGCTGCCCGCCGACGCCGGCCCACGCGACGGCAAGCGTGAGCGCGCCCTCGATCAGCAGCAGCCAGCCGACGAAGGCGATCGGAAAGCCGAGCGCGCCGTCGAGCGCATCCGCAAACACGCCGATGCCGACGACCAGAAGCAGGCAGCCCGCCACCATGAGGCTGCGCCAGCGATTGCGCAAGTAGTCCACGCCCAGCAGGATCATCATCAGCTTGACCATCGTGCTTCCTCTTCGCGAAAGGACGATACATGGTAGTGCAGCGGCGCATCGAGATTTTCGTACGATCATACGCATGAACGCGCTATGACATACTTGCCCTGCCCCTCACGCGACGAAGACGCCATGTTCGATCAATGCCAGTGGATCAACGAGCCCGCGCAATGGCGCGTCGAACATGACACGCTCTTCGTCGCCACCGGCGCGAACACGGACTTCTGGCGCAAGACACACTACGGCTTCGTGCGCGACAGCGGACACGTCTTCGCGGCGAGCGTGAATGGCGATTTCACCGCCGAAGTGACGGTCGATGGCGATTTCTCCGCGCTCTACGATCAGGCCGGCCTGATGGTGCGTGAAAGCGAAGCACGCTGGGTCAAGGCCGGCGCCGAATACAACGATGGCGCGCTGACCTTCAGCACCGTCCTGACAAACGAACTCTCCGACTGGTCGCTCGGATCGCGTGCCGGCGCGAACCGCTTTCGCGTGCGCATGACGATCGCGGAGGGCGTGCTGAAAGTGCAATGCAGCGCCGATGAACACACCTGGACGCTCATGCGCCTCGCGCCATTCGCCGCAAGCCGCGCCGACGCGCGCTGGCTCGTCGGCCCGATGTGCTGCACGCCCGAGCGCGGCGGCCTCGACGTGCGCTTCTCGGACTTCAGGATCGGACCGCCCATCGTCAGGGACTTGCACGATATCTCGATGTAAGGCGGCGCGTCCGGGTCGATCTGGCGTATTTTTATTCGGCTTCCTTATCAATACTTGCAGCAGACGGATATGGGAAAGCGAGGGTGGATCAGGCGCATCCTCCCCCGCAAGTAATCACGCTTCAAAATCGATTCCCCGCGCGCGCAACTGGCGCATCCCGCTCTCCAGATGCGCCCGCGCGCTTTCGGCATCGCCCGCGCGCATCTGTTCATAGGTCCGCTGCGCGATTTCGTGCGGCACCGGCTTGAGCGGCCGGTTCGCGCTCATCGCGCGCAATTGCACTTCCGCCGCGCGCTCCAGATAGTAGAGATCGTCCCATGCTTCGGCGATGCTCCCGCCCGCGACCATCACGCCGTGATTCTTGAGGAAGAGAATATCGGCGTCGCCCATCGCGCTGGCGATGCGGTCGCCTTCGGCGTCGTCGAGCGCCAGGCCGTTGTATTGCTCGTCCACCGCCGTTCGGCCATAAAACTTCAATGCGGTCTGCCCGAGCCACAAGAGCGGCGGACCTTCGAAGAGGCATAGCGCGGTCGCGTTCGGCATATGCGTGTGAAAAGCCGCCTTTACGCGAGGCATCAGCTTGTGCAGGCGCGCGTGAATATAGAACGCGGTCGCTTCGGGCTTGCCTTCGCCCTCGATGACATTGCCGTCGAAATCGCAGATCAAAAGACGCGACGCCGTCATCTCGCTGAACGCATAACCATAGGGATTCACGAGAAAGAGATCGTCATGGCCCGGCACCACGGCCGAGAAATGATTGCAGACGCCCTCCTCGTAACCGTAAAGCGACGCGAGCCGAAAACAGGCCGCAAGTTCGCGGCGCGTTTGCGCGATCTCCGGCGTGTCGAGCCGCACGGGTTCGGATGTCATGCGTTGCCGGGCGCTGGAAAGCGTATGTGCCATGTTAGGATGCCTTTTGTCGTTTGGCTGACTGATTTGTCGAGGATAATCGATCGGCCAGGCGAAGTAAGTCCGATCAAAAAACATTCCGCGCGGTCGGGCATTCGAGCTCGCGAGTATGACGTGCTTATGTCTCGTCTCTTAGCAAAAACGCTTATTTGAACTCGGCGTTCTGGCATGGTAAAACTCTATGCCGCTCGACAATTCGAAGCGCAACTTCAACGAAATTCGGCTCAAAGGGTTTGGAAAAAATGGCAACAGGTACGGTCAAGTGGTTCAACGATGCAAAGGGTTTTGGTTTCATCACGCCGGACGACGGCGGTGAAGACCTGTTTGCACATTTCTCCGAAATCCAGTCCAAGGGTTTCAAGTCGCTCCAGGAGAACCAGAAGGTGAGCTTCGAAGTCAAGCAAGGCCCGAAGGGCAAGCAAGCTTCGACGATCCAGCCGCTGTAAGTCAGGCGCACTCGCCTATGGCACGAAACGGCCCGAATGGGCCGTTTTGCATTGCTGCGATAAAAAGGCAAAACGTGAATTCGTTTTTCCGATAGCTTTTTTGCTGCGGATCGGCGTTTTAAGTAATCGATACACTCCAGAGCTTATTCAATGCCGCTCTGTTTGCGCACGCAAATATTTCCTCTTATTCGTGTGAACCCGGCTAGCAATCGGAAAAAATGCCGCGCATTGGTCCGGCAAAAAACAAAAGCATTGCTCGTCTCGCTCTGGTTTCTCGGTTGCGAGGCGCATGCGCAATCGTTTGCGGTCAACACCAAAGCGGCGCGCTTCGTCACCGACGTCGTCATGAACGACTTTCACACGGCGCAGGCGGGTGGAGGTTATGTCTTTTCCTACGACAGCCACGAAACCGAAGCGTCCCTCTCGAACAAGCTCGGCCGCTGGTTTTCGGGCACCGATCCGCAGGCGCTCGTCATGGAAGCCGCCGAGAAACAGGTGCTCTTCGGCTTTTACTGGGCGGCGAGCATGATGCCCGCCAGTTCGCCGTGCTTCCACGACATCGGCGATCCGGCTTGCGGCGAAGATCTGTCGAAGTGGATGGCGCGCGAGATCGACGACGACCCGCGCTTCATCCGTGCTTACGAGTCCGCGCGAAAGCCGCTCGGCCTGCCGCCGCTCGAACGCACCGCGCACTGAACGCCGCGCGCACGCGACGCTCGCGATGCACGCATCGGCGAAAACACGCCACGCGCCCGGGCGCGACAGGCGCCTCCTCCGCGCCAGTCTCGTGCGGCTCGCGCAACAGCATGATCTTCGCCACGACGCTCGCGAGCAGCGACAGCGCGCCAAGGGTTTCGAGCAAGGCCGGAAACATGAGGGTCTCCCTGAACGTCGATACGCGCGTCATCGATGCGACAGCATCGGCCCGTAAGTCTTCACGAAAAAAGCGACCGTAATGCCGGCGCTGACAACCAACGTGCCCGCGCGTATCCACTGCGGCGGCGCGCGCCGGCCGATTTGCGCCCCGCCATATCCACCCGCGATGGCCGCGACGAGCATCGCGATCGTTTCCGGCCAGCGCACCGCCTGCGCCGCCGCGAAGGTCAGCACCGCGACCGAGTTGGCCGCGCTCACGAGCAGCGTGCGTGGCGCGTTCAGGCTTTTCAGGTCGCGCGCGTCGAGCAGGCCCCAGACGGCCATCATCATGATGCCCACCGCGCCGCCGAAGTAGCCGCCGTACACCCCGAGCGCGAACTGGATCGACAGGACGGCTCCCGCGCCGATACGCCAGCGCCGCCGCAGCGCCTCGCCCAGTTTGCGGCCGAATGCAAGGGTGAAACTCGCGCACAGCAGCAGCCACGGCAGCACGAAGGAAAATGTTTTCGACGAGGTAGACAGCAAGAGCGCCGCGCCGACGAACCCGCCGACGAGCGTCGTAACGAGCATCTTGCGGATCGACACGGAGCCGACCGGACCGAGCCCGTCGCGATACGCCCACGCGCTCACCACGCCGCCGGGAAACAGCGCGACGGTGCTCGAAGCGTTCGCCTGAACCGGTGGCAAGCCGGCGGCGATCATCGCGGGCAGGCTCACGAACGAGCCGCCGCCCGCCAGCGCGTTCATCGCGCCCGCGAGAAATCCCGCGCCTGTGACCAGAATAAGGGGTTCCATGCGACAGATGCTAACGACGCGGCCTGCCGCTTACAATCTGGCATTTCCAATGCGAGGCTTCGGGAAAACCGAAAGAAGCGGCATGCGATTCGATCTCACCGACATGCGCCTCTTCCTGACCGTGGTCGAGCGCGGCAGCATCACGGCGGGCGCGCAGGCGATGCATCTCGCGCTGGCCTCCGCGAGCGAACGCATTGCGGGGATGGAAGCCGCGCTCGGCGCGCCCCTCCTGGAGCGCAACCGGCGCGGCGTGCAGGCGACCGCCGCGGGCGACGCCTTCGTGCGCCACGCGCGCGCGATACTCGGCCAGGTCGAGCAGATGCGCGGCGAACTGCGCTCCTTCGCGACCGGCCTCAAAGGCCGCATCCGGCTGATGTCGAACACGGCCGCGCTCGCCGCTTTTCTGCCGCCGAGACTCACGCAATTTCTCGCGGCTTTTCCGGATCTTTCGATCGATCTCGACGAGCGCCCGAGCGTGGAGATCGTGCAGGCGATCGCCGAGGGCCGCGCGGATCTGGGCGTGGTGTCGGACACGGCGGACCTCGGACGGCTTCAGACGCATCTGCTCGCCCAGGATCAGCTCGTGGTCGTGGCGAACCGCGCCCATCGGATCGCGGGGCAAAGCGCGGTAGCGTTCGCGGATATTCTGGGCGAGGCGTTCGTCGGGTTATCGGATGCCGCGCTCGAAATGCATCTGGCCGAGCGCGCGTCGCGGCTTGGCAGGCAGATCGGCTATCGAATCCGAATGCGCAGCATCGACAATCTCGGCATGCTGGTGGAAGCGGGCATCGGGCTCGTGATCTTGTCGGAAGCGTCGGCGCGCATGCTCGAACGGCCGGAACTGGCGATCCTGCCGCTCTCCGAGCCGTGGGCGATGCGCCGTCTGCATCTGTGCGCACGCGATTTCGACGCGCTGACGCCGCACGCGCGCCTGCTCGCTCACGCGTTGACCGAAGGCGTGAGCGCCGCCTAAAACGGCCGTCCGACGATAAACGGATCGACCGCGCCAACCGACTTCAGATCGCGATTCGCGTAGGGCAGCCGGTGCAGCACGTAGCGCATGGCGTTCAGACGCGCGCGCTTCTTGCAATCGGAGCGCACGACGGTCCAGGGTGTGTCGGCGCTGTCGGTATGCGCGAACATCGCTTCCTTGGCTTCGGTGTAGGCGTCCCACTTGTCGAGCGAGGCCAGATCGACCGGGCTCAGCTTCCACTGCTTGAGCGGATGAATCTCGCGCTCCTTGAAGCGGCGCCGCTGTTCGGCGCGGCTAACCGAAAACCATAGCTTGATGACGTGCGTGCCGCTCGTGGACAGATGCCGTTCGAACGCGGGCACCTGCTGCATGAAATGGTCGTACTCGCCCGGGGTGCAGAAGCCCATCACGCGCTCCACGCCGGCGCGGTTGTACCACGAACGATCGAAGAGAACGATCTCGCCCGCGGTCGGCAGGTGTTCGACGTAGCGCTGGAAATACCACTGGCCGCGCTCGCGCTCGCTCGGCTTTTCGAGCGCGACCACGCGCGCACCACGCGGATTCAGGTGCTCCATGAAGCGTTTGATGGCGCCGCCCTTGCCCGCCGCGTCACGTCCTTCGAAAACAATCACCACACGCTGGCCGGTGTCTCGCACCCACGCCTGCAGCTTCAGCAACTCGACCTGAAGACGATATTTCTGTTTCTCGTACGCGCGCCGCGACATCAGATGACGATACGGATAGCCGCCTTCGCGCCAGGACGGCGATAGCTCGTCGTCGGGGTCGAGCGCGCCGCTGGCCGAGCGCAGCACGGTGTCGCCATCGAAAAGATGGGCGCGCAGCACGGCGATTTCGTCAGGCGACATACCGCCGATCAGCGTTTTCACGCTATCGACGATCGATTCCGCGCCTTCCTGCTCCCGCGCGTCGAGCCGGCCGAGTATGTGATCGACGCTGTTCGTCAGCAGGCCGTGCGCCGCCTCGAACGCGCGACGCGTTTCTTCACGTTCGATGTCGGCCGCCGCCGTGCGAGCGGCGAGATTGTCGTTTTTCGCTTCGGCGGCATCGTCCGGTGTTATCAGCTTCATCGGTTCCTCTTGGTTGTTGCGCGTGCGGCTACCTCTGCGCTCATTCTGCTCAGGCGGCTTCGTGCGCTTTCTTCAGAACCGCGTAAAGCTTGTCTTTAAGCAAGAGCTTTTCTTTTTTCAATGCTTCGATGGCGAAGGTGTCGGCGGGCGTCACGCCCGTCTCCATGTTGTGAATCTGATGATCGAGTTCGTTGTGACGCTCGAACAGACGCGAAAAATGGCCGTCTTCGGTCTTGAGGCGCGAGATCAGGTCGCGATATTCGGGAAACATGCGGGTGGTCCTCCAGGCGATTGATATTTGGCAGTTCGAATTACATGTTACCGGCCGATACCGCCTTTTTGTTAGACGAATATCAAAGATTCGTAAGGTGGTAACGCCAGATCGCGCTGAGTGAACCTAGGCTAAACCCTGCTCCACGCGGGCATCGTCGTTGCACACAATGTAAGTGCTGGGCGCGCATCCGCGCGGGCCGGCACGACCAAGGAGGCCGTCATGAAGAAAATCCGCAATCGCACGCAAGGGCGCGTCATGCACATTGCGTTGATCGCCGGCGCGGCCGGCCTGTGCTTCGCCACGGCAGCCAGCGCGGACAGTCAGGCGGCGAAGAAGCTGGGGCAAATGGGCGTCATCAATCAGACGTTGCAGCCGAAGCCGCTGCCGAACCCCGCGGCGCCCGCCCCCAGCTATTCGAACACGCCGAACGCCACCACGCCGAACCCGAGCTATAACGTCAGTCCGAACTACAACGCCGCGCCAACCTACAACACGAACGCGATCAACGCGGCGAATGCTGCCAACGCCGCGAATGCCGCGCGCGTCAACGCGATTCCCGGCGCGCCGCCGCCGAAAAAGTAACGCTCGATCTGTTCGCGCCTTTCACGCCGCTGCTCGACACCACGAGCAGCGGCGTCGCTTTCTTTGCAGACTTTGGGGGATTCGCCGCGCGCATGCGCACATTCGCGCACGTGCGATCTTTTATACTTGGAACCAGGCACAGCGCGCAGGCGCACACTTCTGAGTCCATGAAAAAGATCAAGCCCGGTCTCGTGCTCGAACTCGCCGCGAATCTGCTGCTTCCCTGGCTCGCGTACCGGTTGGCGCTGCCCTATTGGGGCGATGTCGGCGCGCTCTATGCGTCGGCCGCGCCGCCGCTCGTGTGGAGCATCGCCGAGTTCGCGCGCTCGCGGCGCGTGGATGCGCTTTCCGCGCTCGTGCTGTTCGGCATCGCGTTGTCCATCGTGATGCTCGCAATGGGCGGCAGCCCGCGTATTCTGCTCGTGCGCGAATCGCTCGCGGCGGGCGCGACGGGCATCGTTTTTCTCGTTTCGCTCCTGTTCGAGCGTCCGCTCATCTTCTATCTCGCACGTGCGACCGTCACGCGCGAGCAGGAAAACGGCGCCGAGCGCTTCGAGGCGTACTGGCGCGACAGCGCGATGCTGCGCGCGTCGTTGCGCCTCATGACGCTCGTGTGGGGCGTCGGGCTTTCGGTCGAAACGATGCTGCGCTTCTGGTTCGCGTGGACGTGGCCGGTGGAGCGCTACCTCGTCGTGTCGCCGGTCGTGAGCTACGTGATTTACGGCGGCTTGCTCGCATGGACCTTCTGGTTTCGCGCGCGGCTCATCGAGCGTCAGGGCGAAAGCGCCCCGTCGCGCGATGGACTACTCGGCTAGGCATGCCGTGCGCGCGTCGCATTCGGCGATATGGCGCGCAATCGCCGCATTCACCGCCTGCGCGTGCGTGAGCGGACCCATGTGCCCCGCCTCGGGCACGACGATGAGCTTCGCGGCCGGCAGCAGATCAGGCAGCGTTTCCGCGATCAGGCGCGTCGGCGCGGGCGCGTGCTCGCCGCGCATCACGAGCGTGGGAATGCGCAGGTTCGCGTAGGCGCTCATCGGCGTAGGCTCGTGAATCAGCGCGCGAAAATCGAGCGGCGCTTTCGGCACCCAGCGCGTGAGCATCGCCTGCACGGAAGGCCGCAGCGCGGACCACGCGCCGCGCCCGCTCCAGTAATCGACGAACGAACTCGCCGCCCCGCGCAGGTCGCCCGCGACGACGCCCTCCGCCGTGCGCGCCGCAATCGCCTGAATCTCGGCGAATTCGGCGGCGCCACGCGCGCCCATGCGCTTGAGCAGATGAAACGCCGACGGCTCATAGAGCGTGATGCTCGCGACGCCGTGCGGCCGTTCGAGCGCCGCGCGCAATGCGACGCCGCCGCCATACGAATGACCGACGAGGTGCACCTTGCCCTGCTGGCGATCGATGATCTCGACGGTTCGCGCCGCTTCGTCCGCGAGCGTGAATGCGTGCGCACCGCTCCAGGGACCGACACTGTCGCAGCCGTAATGCTCCGGCGCGATCAGCGTGTAGCGCGACGTTGGCGTGTCGAGCGCGGCGAGCATGTCGCCGAGCGTGCGCCACTGATTCGCGCCCGCGCCCGAACAATGCAGCGCGATGACCGGCGCGTCGGCGTGTTCGTCGTTCAGAGTGATCATGTTTGTTTTCCGATTCGTGAGCATCAGGCTTCGGTATCGCACTCGCGCATGCGGCGTTCGAGCTCGCCGATATCGGCGGACGACGCGAGATACGTATCGCGGCGGCCATGCTCGGCGCGATCCAGCAGCGTCTCGGTCCGGTCCATCAGGATCGGCAGCACGAGGTCTCTTGCGATATTGATTAGGTATCCCAACATGATTCGCTCCTTCTTCACCAACGGGTCGTTCGATGACATTGCCGGCTGAGCGATCGTGCAGCGAGATTGAGTCCGGGGTTCGCTGAGGCGGCGGTGCGGGCATCTAATGCAGACACCGTGCCAGCTATTCGAATCCCTTATGCAGCAAGGCAAAGCGCGCATTCACCCCGCGCCGGGCGACACTGAAGTCGGGCGCGCACCAACGCTTTCGGCCCGGAACGGTGGCGCGGCGCAAACACCTGCCTGAGCTTCACCGCGAACGATCTCCGCTTTCCATACGGGCGAAACATCGAAAATATTCCCGTCGCCGGGGCTCAAGTCCATACGCCAGCGTGCCGTTAATGTGTCTGATCGCCCGCGCCTTCCCTTCGGCGGCTGCTTTCGGACGGCGCGATAAGATACGGCAGCGTTGAATCTCGACTTCGCCCATTCGGAGACCCGGCGTGCTCAATCGCCATTCGCTCACTTTCAGGATGACGGTGTTCATCGTCGTCGTCTGCCTGCTTCTGGTCGCAACCGACGTATGGCGCAGCCTCGCCGCGCGCCGCGTGCAGCTCGACGAAATGACGACGGCGACCTACAACCTCGCGCGCGCGATGGCGCAGCACGCGAACGACACGTTCAAGGAGGCCGACACCACGCTCATCGGCATGGTGGAGCGCGTCGAAGAGGACGGCATGTCGCCGGACTCGCTTGCGCGCATTCATCGCGCGATGGTGTCGCGCGTGCAGCACTTGCCGCAGTTGAACGGACTTTTCATCTACGACAAGAACGGCGCCTGGATCGTCAACTCGCAGCCGAAGCTCGACTCGCGCTTCAACAACTCGGACCGCGAGTATTTCGAATATCACCGCACGCATACCGATCAGGGCACGCACATCGGCCCGCCGGTGCAAAGCCGCTCGACGGGCAAATGGATCGTGCCGGTGTCGCGCCGCATCGACGCGCCCGATGGCAGTTTCGCGGGCGTCGCGCTCGCGACCATCGACGTCGATTTCTTCTCGCGTTTCTACGATAGCCTCGACCTCGGGCAATCGGGCGCGGCGGTGCTCGTGCTGAACTCGGGCGTGATGGTCGTGCGCCGCCCTTTCGAAGACCGCTTCGTCGGCAAGAACGTGATCGACACGGCGCTGTACCGCGCGCATCTCGAACAGCACAGTTCGGGCGTGTTCACGACGAGCTCGTCGCAGGACGGCGTGACGCGGCTCAATAGCCTGCGCGAACTGCAGGACTATCCGCTTTTCGTCGCGGCGGCGCTCGCGCGCGATGAAATCCTCGCACCGTGGTGGCGCGACACGCTCTGGCACGCGTGCGTGACCGCCGTGCTCGCGTTCGTGCTGGCGATGTTCGGCTCGACGCTCGTGCGCCAGATCAACGCGCGCAATCGAATCGAACAGGAACTGGAGCGCAGTCTCGCGACGACGCAAACCGTGCTCGACACCGTGATCAGCCCGATCATCACCGTGGACGAACGCGGCGCGATCCGCTCGTTCAATTCGGCGGGCGAGAAAGTGTTCGGCTACAAGGCGAATGAAGTTATCGGCCAGAACATCCGCATGCTGGTGCCGCCGCCCTATCAGCACGCGTATGACGAATACGTCATGCAATTCAAGTGGCCGAATGGCACTGCGACAACCGACTTCGAACTCGCGGGCCAGCGTAAAGACGGCACGTCTTTCCCGGCGCACGTGACCACGGGCGCCATGCGACTGGATGGCCTCTCGCATTTCGTCTCCGTCATCACGGACATCTCGCGGCAAAGAAAGGAGCGCAGCGAGCTGGCCCACGCGCGCGATCAGTTGCTGCTCGCCGCCGATATCGCCGAACTGGGCATCTGGTCGTGGGATCTCGCCACGGGCAAGCTGCACTGGAACGCGCGCATGTTCGAGCTGTATCAGTATCCGCCCGCGTTGCTGGACAACGGCCTGCATATCGAGCACTGGCGCAGGCGCATTCATCCCGACGATCACGACGAGATCATGGCGCGCCTGCGCGCCGCGGCCGCGGGCGAAACCGAGTCGTTGCCGCCGTTTCGCATCGTCCTGCCCGACGGCACGACGCGGCGCATCCAGAGCGGCCAGCGCACGCAACGCAACGCGCAATGCACGCCCGTCGCGATGACCGGCGTGAACTACGACGTCACGGATCAATACGAGCTCGAATACCATCTGCGCAATGCAAAAGAGCAGGCTGACGCGGCGAGCGCGGCGAAATCGACGTTTCTCGCGAACATGAGCCACGAAATCCGCACGCCGATGAACGCCGTGCTCGGCATGCTGCATCTCGTGCAGATGACGTCGCTCGATCATCGGCAGCATGACTACGTGAGCAAGGCGGTGACCGCCGCGAAGTCGCTGCTCAGCCTGCTCAACGACATCCTCGACTATTCGAAGATCGAGGCGGGCAAGCTGCAACTCGACAGCCATCCCTTCGAGCCCGAAAAGCTGATGGAAGAGCTCGGCATCGTGCTGTCGGGCAATCAGGGGGCGAAAGACGTCGAGGTGCTTTTCGATCTCGATCCGTCGTTGCCGGCCGTGCTCGTCGGCGATAGCTTCCGCCTTCAGCAGGTGCTCATCAATCTCGCGGGCAACGCGCTCAAGTTCACCTCCGCGGGGCAGATCGTCGTGAGCGTGCATCGGCTCGACACCGTGAGCGCCGCGCCGGAAGAAACGGTGCGCTTGCGCATCGCGGTGAGCGACAGCGGCATCGGCATCAGCGAGGAACAGCTCGGGCGCATCTTCGAGGGCTTCACGCAAGCCGAGGCGTCGACCTCGCGCCGCTATGGCGGCTCCGGCCTCGGGCTCGTGATCAGCAAACGGCTCGTCGCGATGATGGGCAGCCAGCTCGAAGTCGAAAGCCGGCTGGGTGAAGGAAGCCGCTTCTGGTTCGATATCACGCTCGGCGTGGACACAGCGGACGCGCCCGCGCGGAACCAGCGCGCGTTCCCGGATCATGGCGCGCGCATTCTCATCGCCGACGATAACGCCATCGCGGGCGAAATCCTCTCGCGCACGGTGCGCTCGCTCGGCTGGCACGCGGACGTCGTCACGAGCGGCACCGAGGCGGTCGCGCGCATCGCCGACGCCGCCCACAGCGCAGCGCCCTACGATATCGCCCTGCTCGACTGGCGCATGCCCGGCCTCGACGGCCTCAACGCCGCGAAACAGGTCAGCGCGATGAACGGACGCGTCGCGCCGCCGCTCGTGCTGCTCGTCACCGCATTCGGACGCGAGGTGTTGCGAGAGTCACAGGAACACGGCGCCGCGCCTTTTGCGGGCTTCCTGACAAAACCCGTGACGCCGAAGCAACTCGTCGCGGCGATCCGCGCCGCGCTGCCGTCTCAGGCCGCGCCGGCGCCGCACGAAACGCAGCCGGTTGCAGCCCGTGCGCAGCGCCTCGAAGGGCTCGCCCTGCTCGTGGTGGAAGACAACGCACTCAACCGGCAAGTCGCCGAAGGCGTGCTTCGCGCGGAAGGCGCGAACGTGACGCTCGCCGAGAGCGGGCGCGAAGGCGTCGATCGCATCATGGCCGCGCAGGGTTCATTCGACGCGGTGCTGATGGATGTGCAGATGCCCGATCTCGACGGGCTCGAAGCCACGCGCCTCATTCGCGCGGATAGCCGCTTCGACGCGCTGCCGATCATCGCGATGACGGCCAATGCGTCGGGCGCGGATCGCGATGCGTGTTTGCAGGCGGGCATGAACGATCATGTCGGCAAGCCGATCGACGTCGAGCGTCTCGTTGCCGTGCTGCGCGCGCAAATCGAACGCGCGCCGATGAAAGCGCAACCACCGGACGCGAACGCGATGCCGATGATCGAGCCGCGCGATTCGATCATCGCGCGCTTCGGCGGCAACATCGATCTGATTCGGCGCACGGCCGATGGCTTCGGCGGGCAGGCGCACAAACACCTGAACGGCCTGGTCGAAAGACTCGCGGCGCAGGACACGCAAGGCGCGGCCTCGGTGCTGCATTCGATCAAGGGCAGCGCGGCCACGGTCGGCGCGGCGGCGCTCGCGCAACTCGCGGGCGCACTGGAGAAAGAACTACTCGATCGCGGCCACGATGCGCATGCGCTCGATGAAACGCGCGCGCAACTGCCGCGCATGGAGCAGTTGCTGGCAGCGAGCGTCGAGCGGCTCGTCGATACGTTCGGGCCGCCGGCCTCTTCCGCAAGGCAGGAAACGAACGCACAGCCGCTTCGAAACGAAGACTGGCGCGCGCGTCTCAACGCGATCGTCGAATTGCTCGATGCCTCGAATCTGCAAGCGATCGCGCTATCCGAAAGCCTTTCGCCGCACGCACCGAACGGCTATCGCGAGGACTTCGAGCACTTCCTCGCGCGTGTGCGCGCGCTCGATTTCGCGCGCGCCTCGAAGATGGCGCGCGAGATGCTCGAACAGGCTTGAAACGAAGCGGCCGATCAGCCGGTGCGCACGTCGCGAGCGGACACGGGAAACGGATGAACGCTCGCGCCGCCCGACGCTTCCAGCCATGCGCGCACTTCCTCGCGCGCCTTGCGCGCGGAATCGAGCGCGCCCTGCACGCGCGCCTCCAGCACGACGGACTTGGCCGGTTTCGCGATGACATCCGCGGCGCCCGCATCGAGCGTGCATTGCTCGGTTTCGACATCGCGCCCGTCGGCGAGCACGACGATGGGCACGTGAGCGTACTGCGTCAGCAATGAACGCACGCTCGCGCATGGGTTATCGCAGCACGCGGTATCGAGCACGATGACGTCCGGCTCCTTGCGCTCGGCAACGCCCAGCGCGGCTTCGCAATCGGCGGCGACATCCACCGCGCCGATTGCGGCGAGCGCATGACGGTGCGCCTCGGCGGTATCGCTCGCGAGAATGCCGAGCACGCGCACGCCCGTAGGTTTCGACACGGGCTTCGCGCCTTCGCGATGCAAGCGCGCCTGCGTTTCCATCACGCGGCGCCGCAAGCGAAGCTGTGCACGCACACGCGCTTGCAGGCGCGGCGCGACGAGCGGCTTGATGACGTAATCGGCCGCGCCCATCCGAAACGCATCGACTTCGAGGGCGGGCGCGTCATGACTGGTGACGAAGATCACCGGCACGCGCGCGAGCTTCGCATCTTTCTTGAGAATCTCGCAGACATCGAAACCCGTCATGTTGGGCAAGTTGGCGTCGAGAAGGATGAGATCGGGCGTCGCTTCACGCGCAAGCGCGAGCGCGGCCTCGCCGGTGGTGGCAAAGCGCTGATCGGGGAATTCCGCGAGCATTTCGCCGATGACGCGGATCATGGCCGGATCGTCGTCGACGAGAAGCAGTCGTGGCTGATGCGTTGAAGTGGAGTTCTCTGCTTTATCCATGTTCGAACGGGGTATTCGTCAGACGAGACGCACGCACAAACTCTACCCTTGCTGCGCGCGCGTCGCAATTCAGTTTCGCGAGGTATTTATTATCTGATATTTCAGCGTGCTCCAATTTAGATCACGCAGATAATTCGCGACAAAAACATATTCATAAGCAGATAAGTAAATTGTGCTGGGTTCGTTTTGACGTTCGAGCGCGCCTGCCAAAGCGTCTCCGCGATTAAAGCACGCGCGTGCATCAAATTATGCACGTTCGTTTCGCAAAAAATGCTCTGACGTTTTCAATCGATTCCGCCGATCAATGTAAACATTCAAAATCGGCTTATCGTTTGCGAGGCTTTTAGCACTGACAGTTCCGGGCGCATACTTGTCGCTAACATTAAAAAAGCCGGGAAAGAGCCATGTACGGGGAAGCCAGAACACTCTATTTCGCTGGGCGCGCGGTTTCCGAGGATCTCTCCGAGCGCTTGCATGCGCGCGGATGGACGATCGAGCGCATCGATCCAGCCAAGCCGCCGAAATCCAGCAAGCACGGCAAGCGTGCTGCCGCGGGCATCGTCGATCTGACGAGTCGAGGTTTCGCCAAGGAAGCCGCGACGCTCACGGAAATGCTGGCGAGCTATCAGATCGGCTGGGTTGCGGCGGTGGATGCCGAGCATGTCGATAGCCCCGAGATCTGCCGCCTGATTCGCGATTTCTGCTTCGACTTCGTGACCGTGCCCTCTTCCGCGGACCGTCTCGTCGATGCGGTCGGGCATGCCTACGGCATGGTGTCGCTGCACGATGCGGCCAGCAACGATCCGCGCAAGGACGACTGCAAGGAAGGCGGCATGGTCGGCTCGTGCGATGCGATGCAGGCGCTGTACCGCTCGATCCGCAAAGTCGCGATGACCGATGCGCCCGTGTTCATCTCCGGCGAATCGGGCACGGGCAAAGAGCTTACCGCGGTTGCGATCCACGAGCGCTCGGTGCGGCGCGATCATCCGTTCGTCGCGATCAACTGCGGCGCGATTCCCCCGCACCTGCTGCAATCCGAACTCTTCGGCTATGAGCGCGGCGCGTTCACCGGCGCGAATCAACGCAAGATCGGCCGCGTGGAAGCCGCCGACGGCGGCACGCTCTTTCTCGATGAAATCGGCGATTTGCCGCTCGAAAGCCAGGCGAGCCTGCTGCGCTTCCTGCAGGAACGAAAGATCGAACGCCTTGGCGGACAAGGCCCGACGCCTGTCGATGTGCGCATCATCTCGGCGACCCACGTCGACATGCAAACGGCGATGCTCGAAGGACGCTTTCGCGCGGACTTGTACCATCGCCTGTGCGTCTTGCAGATCGACGAGCCGCCGCTGCGCGTGCGCGGCAAGGATATCGAACTGCTCGCGAATCACATGCTCGAACGCTTCAGGAAGGATGCAAGCCGCCGGTTGCGCGGCTTCGCGCCCTGTGCGATCGCGGCGATTCATAACTATGGCTGGCCCGGCAATGTACGCGAGCTGATCAATCGCGTGCGCCGCGCCATCGTCATGTCGGAAGGACGGCAGATTCTCGCCGCCGATCTCGAACTCGGCGAATATGCCGAAGCCGCGCCGATGACGCTCGCGCAAGCGCGCGAAGCGGCCGAGCGGCAGGCAATCGAAGTCGCGCTGTTGCGGCATCGCGGACGCCTCGGCGAAGCGGCGGAAGAACTGGGCGTATCGCGCGTGACGCTGTATCGCATGCTGACGGCGTATGGATTGCGGGCGAAGGCCGACAGGCCGCTGGAGGCGTCGGGGGCATAGCGGTTGGTCGCACCGCGTGTGAATCATGATTCGCTTAAAAGCCTGGCGAGGAACCTTGTATCGCGTTCGCCACTCCAACCACCGCATCGCAATCGATGCATCGTGAAAGCCTGAAGCGGCATTCGCGCTTCGCGCGCCGTTAGCCCCATCACGCCTTTCCTCTCGTAGCCCGCTGGCGTATTCTCGCGCCGCCAGACCGCGCGCTACGCAGTCTCGTTTCAATCTTATGCGGCTCGCCCGAGTGTCTTCCGGTGCGCCCATACCGCGCTTTTGCGCCATGCCATCGCTTTGCTCGCGCATCGAAAGATGTCGTGTGATGCGCGCTGGCGTGCCTTGCGAGTAACGTCGGGTTGTCCGTCATGATGTCCAATAACAATACTTCTCTCGTTCGTCGATTCTCGAACTACGCCGTGCCCACCGTGCTTGCCGCATGGGTCTACTGCATGCATTCCGTGATCAGCGGCATCTTCATCGGACGCTATATCGGCGCCGATGCGCTCGCCGCCTTGAATCTGCTCGTGCCGCTGCTCTATCTGCCTTATGCGTTCAGCGTGATGATCGGCGTCGGCGGCTCGACGCTCGTGTCGCGCCTGCTCGGCGAGCGCCGCGAACGCGATGCCGCCGAAGCCTTCACGCAGGCGCTATGGCTGCTCGGCGCGTGCGGCGTGGCCTTCGCGCTCGCAATCTATCTTTATGCCGACACCTTCGTGCACTGGACCGGCGCGCGTGGCGAACTGGCGTCGCTCGCCGTAACGTTCCTGCATGCCTATGCGCCGTTCGTCCTGTTCCCGACCGCATGTTATGCACTCGAACTCTTCTTGCGCATCGAGGGCGCGGCGAAGTTCGGACTCGTCTGTCTGATCGCGGGCGGTATCGTCGATGTCGCCTTGACCTGGTGGATGGTGAGCCACATGCAATGGGGCATGCGTGGCGCAGCGCTCGCATCGGGCATCAGTCAGGCGCTTGCGTGCATGCCGATGCTGGCTTATCACTTCGTCAAGGCGCAACGCGTCCGCCCTGTTGCGCGTGCATTCGCGCGGCTCGATCATGCATGGCGCATGGCCTATAACGGCGCGTCGGAGTTTTTAGGCGAGATCGCGCCGAGCGTCACGCTCTTCGCCTTCAATCATGCGGTGCTGCGCTGGCTCGGCGATACCGGGCTCGTCGCGTTCGCGGTCGTCGAATACATGACGATGATCGCCTCCGTCACGATGGTGGCGCTCGTGCAAAGCATGCAGCCGATCGTGAGCTTCGAACGCGGGGCGCGCAACGGGCACGCGGTGACGCGTGCGTTTTCGATCGGCATGACGGTGACGGCCGGTTTCGCGCTGGCCGCCGCCTTCGCGATTCTTACGCTCGCAGCGCCGCTCGGTTCGCTCTTCGTGCCGGACAGCCCGGCGGCGCAAGCGCTCTTGCGCGACGCATTGCCGTGGTGCGCGCTCGCGTTCCTGCCCGCCGCGATCAATGTCGCGATCAGCGGCTATCTCACCGCCATCGAAGCGCCGCTTGCTTCGATGATCGTCGCACTGCTGCGAAGCTGGTTGCTGCTATTGGCGATGCTCTGGTTCCTGACCGAGTGGCTCGGCCCGCGCGGGCTCTGGATGACTGTCGCCGTGACGGAAATGGCGACGCTCGTCGCGAGCATCGTGTTGTATCGCACGCGGGGGCGGCGTCTCGCTCTGCCCGTTGCCGCAACCCCGAATGCGACCTGACACTACGCGTCGCGCGTCAGATGAAAGCGTCGATCAACCGATGCGAGCAGGCGCCTCGACAAGCGCGTCGCGCGTCCCTGAATAAGCCGGTCGGAGACGCGCGAAAGCCCATAAGAAACGACGAGCACGGCGATCAGCGTCGCGCCGAATAGCGCCAGCGACGTTTCGCCATTCTTCTCGCCGAATGAGCGATCGAAGAAATGGAACGTCGCATAGACGCAGATGAAGTGCCAAAGATAAATGCCATAACTTTCGCGGCCGAGCGCGGCGGCGCAGCGCCGGATGAATGTGTTGCGCGGCGTCGCGCGGACATCGTCGCGATGCTTGCGGGCATGCCGCGAACAGACGAACAGCAGAAACGCGACGGCGCTGCACGCGGCGAACACCGGCGCGAGCGCATGCGCCTTGTCGAGCCATACGCCGAGCGCGCCTGTCATCAATGCGAAACCCAATGCAAGCGAGAAATAAAGCAACGAGACGCGCTTCGTCACGGACGCACCAAGCAAATGCGAGCGGAACGCATACCACGCCCACATGCCGACGATGAAGCATGGCCCTTGCACGGGCGGCCAGAAATAGCTGAACGTGTTGTTGGCGACATTGCATTCGAGCGTGCCGTTGCAATCGCTCATCGACATCACGGCGAACGATATGCCGAGCAGAAGCACAGTCGCCAGCAGCAGACGCGCGCGGTTCATCGCGAGAAAGAACAGCAGCGGCGCGATCATGTAGAAAAGCATTTCCACGCCGATCGACCATCCCCCGGGCACGACGTTGTTGATCGCCGTCGGTGAGAGCGCATGCAGGAAGACCATGTTGAGCAGAATGTCCATCGGCCCGTGCGCGCCGAGCACCCATGCGCGCTCGACGCCGGAGCGCATCGCCCCGTAACTGATGAGGCCATAGATCGCAATCGCGGCGTAGTACATCGGCGCGATGCGAAAAAAGCGCTTGATATAGAAGCGCAACGTGACATGACGGGCATCCGCGCAGCGCGCATGATCCATTTCGAGCGTCATGAATATCGTGATTGCGCTGATCACGAAGAATAGCTGCACGCCGTATTGGCCCATGCGCGCCACGAGCGTCACGGCGCCGGGCAAATTGGGAAACTGAAACGACAGGTGTACTGCGACCACCCCGACGATCGCGAGCGCCCGGCCTGCGTCGAGCGCGGCAACACGTCCTCTTTCCATCGATACTCTCCTCGCGGTTGATGCCGACCTTCGAAGGCCGCGAGGCCCGTGGACAAGCGCGCTTCGCGCGAAGTTCCGTCAGATGCGCGATCGCGAGGCAACTCTTACATCAGGAAACGTATGGATACATTTCCTGGCAAGGCGATCAGACCGCGGGCGCGTCCTGCCGCATAAAGCGCAAGATGCGGCTCGCTACCGTGCTCGGCTGCTCCTGTTGCACCCAATGCCCCGCCCCTTCGATCAGATGTGTGGCGCGAAAGTCGGTGCAGGTCAGAACGCGCATGGCTTCGAAATCGCCAGGACGCTGGTAATAGCCCCAATCGCTCGCGCCCGCGATGAAGCACGACGGCACGTCGATCGTGCGCCCCGACCACAGGCGCAATGCCTCCGCATAACACGGGTCGGTGCCGCAGCGATACCAGTTCAATCCGCCCTGAAATCCGGTGCGCGCGTATTCGCTCGCATAGATATCCAGTTCGCGATCCGGGAGCCACGCGCATGCATCGTCCTTCGGCATGTGTTCGGCGACGGTCTGCGGCATGGTCGCATCGGCGTTCATCACGTAGTACGTGGGCAGCATCGCGAGCTGATCCGTCGTGACGGACGCCAGCGGATGCGGATGATTCCCCGCCCAGTCCGCGCTCTTCACGTAGTAATACGCGCGCAGAAACGCGGCGAGCCCTTGCGGCGCGTGCCGCATGTCGTCGTTGGCCTGCGCACCCGAGTAATACCATTGATAGTGCTTGCGCGGCGGATCGAGCGACGCGAGCCCGGCCACTGCCTCCGCCATCACCGACGGCGCCGTTTCGACGCGCGCAAGCTTTGCGTCGTTCTTCGCGGTGTTGAAGGCAAACGCGGGCGGCCCGGCAAACGGTGCGCTCATCATCACGACGGACGCGAATACGTCGGGACGAATCAATGCGCACCACGCGGCCACGGGCGAACCGAAGTCGTGACCGATCACCGATGCGATCCTGCGATAACCCAGCGCCGCAACCAGGCCCAGCACGTCGCGCACGAGATTGGGAAAGGTGAATTCGTTCAGGTCGGCGTCGAACGAAGCGTTGCCGCCGAGGGTGCGCCCATAACCGCGCTGGTCCGGCGCGACGACATGAAAACCCGCATCCGCAAGGGGTTTCATGATCTTGCGCCAGCTATAGGCAAGCTCGGGGAAGCCATGCAGAAGCACGATGCAGGGCCGGCCGGGCGCTTCGAATCCGGCTTCGAGCACATGCATCGAAAGGCCGTTGCCGTTGTCGATCATGCGCGCGCGGATGCCCTCGGGTAAGGGCAGATCGTTCAACGGTGCATTCATGTTCGTCTCCGGTTGAGCCATGACAGCATCATGCGATGCGCTCATGCTTCGAGCAAGGCCGCGAAGCGATCTGCGAGCGTCGGGCGCGAACGCGTCGGCCAGATCGCGCTGAGCTCGAATGGCGGAAGGTTATCGCCGTCGCGCACGTCGCAGAAACGCACGCCGGCGAATTGCAGCGCCGTGACCGATTGCGGCAGCAGCGATGCGCCGCATCCCGCCGCAACGCACGCAAGAACCGTCAGCGAACGATTTGCATCCTGCACGACATTGGCCTCGCATCCCGCTTTGCGAAAAGCACTCAGAATGCCGGCGCGAACCACGGGCAATTGATCGCTCGGAAACCAGACGAGGCCCGCATCCGAAAGATCTTTCAGGCCGACTTTGCCGTCCTCGCCGATAGCAAACGACACAGGCAGCACGGCAAGCAAGCGCTCTCTCACGATCAGCTTTTCGCGCATGCGACCGCCCACGGCAACCGGCGTATGCAGCAAGCCGATATCGATGACGCCTTTCTCCAGCGCGCTCGCCTGCTCCGCATTGCTCATTTCCCTGAGCATGAGTTCGACATTGGGCACTTCTTCGCGCAGCGCAGCAATGGCGCGCGGTAGCAAGCTGAAGAGTGCCGCCGATGCGAAGCCGATGGTCAGCCGCCCGCCGCGCTGCGCGCCGATTTCGCGCGCGCGATGCGAGGCGGCGTCGATGCGCGCCACGCTCAGCCGGATGTCCTCGACGATCGCCTCGCCCGCTGCCGTCAGTTGTGCGCCGCGCCGCGTGCGCTCGAAGAGCTTCACGCCGAGATCGCGTTCCATGCGCGACAGCGCCTGACTCAGGGCGGGCTGCGCGATATCGAGCGCTTCGGCCGCGCGCGTGACGCTGCCTGCATCGACAACCGCGAGAAAGTATTTGAGGTTGCGCGTCTCCATGGCGCGAGCATATCAAAATGCAATGAAAAACGAACGTATCCATAGTATGCGAGGCGCGCTTTCGTTTCTAGAATGCACTCACACATCGAACGACAATCGGTTCGGGGCCCGTACAGGAGACGCAAGAATGAATTGGTACCGTGAGATTTCCACGGCGGAAAAACGCACGCTATGGGGATGTTTTGCAGGTTGGGCGCTCGATGGCGTCGATACCCAGCTATTCAGTCTCGTCATTCCAACGCTCATTGCGACATGGGGCATCGGCAAGGGACAAGCGGGTCTGATCGGCGGCGCGACACTCGTCGCCGGCGCATTGGGCGGCTTATTTGCCGGCGTGCTTTCCGATCGCATCGGCCGCGTCAAGGCTTTGCAAGTGACGGTTCTGTGGTTTTCGCTGTTCACGTTTCTTAGCGCCTTCGCGCAGAATTTCGAGCAATTGCTCGTGCTCAAAGCGCTTCAGGGACTCGGTTTCGGCGGCGAATGGACCGCGGGCGCGGTCTTGCTCAGCGAGACCATTCGCGCCAAACATCGCGGCAAGGCCATGGGGATCGTGCAAAGCGCATGGGGCTTCGGCTGGGCCGGCGCGGTGCTGCTTTATACCGTGGTGTTCTCGTGGGTGTCGCCCGACTGGGCCTGGCGCGTGTTGTTCGCGGTCGGCCTGATTCCCGCGCTGCTGGTCGTTTATATGCGGCGAAATATCGAAGAGCCGCCGCGCGAAACGAAAAGCATCGAAGCCAGCGATCAGACAGAGCGTCCGGGCGCGCTTGCCATTCTCGCGGGCATCTTTCATCCTTCGGTCTTGCGCACGACCATCGTCGGCGGTCTGATCGGACTCGGCGCGCATGGCGGTTATCACGCCATCACCACCTGGCTGCCGACTTACCTCAAAACCGAACGTCACTTGTCGGTGCTCGGCACGGGCGGCTATCTGGCCGTCGTGATTACTGCGTTCATCGTGGGCTGCTTCGTCAGCGCCTGGCTGCAAGACAAGATCGGCCGTCGCAAGAACGTGATTCTGTTCGCGATCTGCTGCGCCGTTACGGTCAACGTCTACGTGTTCCTGCCTGTCGGCGATATCGCGATGCTGATCCTCAGCTTCCCGCTTGGCCTCTTTTCCGCAGGCATTCCCGCGACGCTCGGTGCGCTTTTCAACGAGCTTTATCCGCAAGGGGTGCGCGGCACGGGCGTGGGCTTCTGCTACAACTTCGGGCGCGTCGTCTCCGCTGTGTTCCCGGTGCTGGTCGGGCATATGGGCAATTCGATGCCGCTCGGACAGGCGCTCGGCATCGATGCGGGCATTGCGTACGGCCTCGTCGTCGTGGCCGCGTTGCTGCTGCCCGAAACCAAGGGGCGCCGCATGGCGGCCGCGCCCGCGCAAGCCGCTTCGAGCGAGCACTCGCCCAAGCACATTGGATAACCCATGACGCAATCACTTCAACCCGGCCTTGCCGATGCGGTGGATTCGCTTTCGCCCGCCAACGAGCAATGGCTCGAAGCGACGCCCGCATCGATCGAGGCAATCGACAGTCACGCGCATGTCTTCGTGCGCGGCCTTCCGCTCGCATCGCATCGGCGTCACGCACCGGACTACGATGCGACGCTCGATGCTTATGCCAGCCACTTGCGCGCGAAAGGCCTGTCGCACGCCGTGCTCGTGCAGCCCAGTTTTCTCGGCACCGACAACGCCTTCTTTCTCGATGTATTGCTGCGTTATCCACGGCGCTTTCGCGGCGTGGCCGTCATCGATCCATCCATTAGCGACAGCGAATTGCAGCGGCTCGCGGCGTCCGGCGTCGTGGGCATGCGGTTGAATCTTATCGGTCTCGCGCTGCCCGATCTGCGCGCGGCGCAATGGCGCGATCTCTTCGCCCGCATCAACGCGCTCGGCTGGCATGTCGAGATTCATCGCGATGCGGTAGATCTGCCGATGCTCGTCACGCCGCTCGTCGAGCAGGACTGCACGGTCGTGATCGATCATTTCGGCCGGCCCGATCCTGAATTCGGCGCGAACGATCCGGGCTTTCGCTATCTTTTGACGACGGCAAAGAGCGGCCGCGTCTGGGTGAAGTTATCGGCGGCTTATCGCTGCGTCATTGGCGAAAGCGGCGTTTCGCTCGGCACTACGCTGACTGAATCCTTGCTGGATTCATTCGGCGCGGCGCGGCTCGTATGGGGAAGCGACTGGCCGCATACGCAGCATCGCAGCGTGATCGACTATGACGCCTCGCGCGATGCGCTTGCGCGCTGGATTCCGGATGCATCACTGCGAACCATCGTATTGCGCGATTCGCCGCGTGCGTTGTTCGGCTTTGCGTGAAAAGTGCATGAACGCTGCATGATCGTTGCATGAGCGCCGAAGAACGGCCCGCGCTAACATGGCACACGTCAACGACGAACACGAACCCTTTTCCGGAACCGAAGCCATGACCACTTCTTCCTCCCGCCGCCGGGCCGCCTTTCGCGAACGGGTCAACGCGCGCCGCGCGCTGCTGTTGCCCGGCGCCTTCAACGCCATGAGCGCGCGCATCGTCGCCGATCTGGGTTTCGAAGCGCTTTATATCACCGGCGCGGGCGTGACGAACATGTCGCTCGGCATGCCGGATCTCGGCTTCGTCGGACTTGCGGAAATCGCGGAACATACGTCGCGCATTCGCGATGCCGTGGATCTTCCGCTCATCGTCGATGCGGATACGGGCTTCGGCAATGCGCTCAACGTGCGTCACACGGTGCGCACGCTGGAGCGCGCAGGCGCCGATGCGATTCAACTCGAAGATCAGGTCATGCCGAAGAAATGCGGCCATTTCGCCGGGAAGGCCGTAATCTCGACCAACGAAATGGTGGGCAAGATTCGCGCGGCCGTGGATGCGCGCGAAGACGAGAACTTCCAGATCATCGCGCGCACCGACGCCTGTGCGGTCGAAGGATTCGATGCGGCGATCGAGCGAGCACGTGCATTCGTGGAAGCCGGCGCGGACATTCTCTTCGTCGAAGCGATCGAAACGCCGGAGCAAATCGCAGCGTTGCCGGGGCTGCTCGACGCGCCGCAACTCATCAACATCGTGATCGGCGGCAAGACGCCCGTCACCGATCGCGCCGATCTCGAACGCCTCGGCTTCAGTCTCGTGCTGTACGCGAATGCCGCATTGCAGAGCGCCGTGCGCGGCATGCAGACGGCGCTCGGCGCGTTGAAGTCGCAAGGCCGGCTCGATGAAGATCCCGCTGTCGTCGCGCCGTTCAACGAACGTCAACGGCTCGTCAACAAACCGCTTTTCGACGAGCTCGACCGGAAATACGCCGCCGATTGATCACGCTTTAACGCGTGTACATCGCGTTCCAGTCGGATTGCGAGACGCGCGCTCCGCCCGATTGCGAAGCGCTGTCCGCCGCGCCGCCATAAGCCGTTGCGCCGTTGCGCGCGGCGAGCTTGGCTTCGGCGGCCTGAATCGCTTCGGGATAATGCGCCTGATCGCCGTCGCCGACGTGATAGCCGACGCTCGACAGCTCCGCGAGCTCTGCACGCACTTGGGCGCGCGTGATCTGGCTTTGCGCGAACGAAGCGACGGGAACGACGAGAGCGGTTGCGACGACTGCGGCGCGGATGATCGACTTCATGATGAAACTCCAGTGTTATGAGGTGCCTGGCTACGAACGCGATGACGTTCGAATCAGTGACCGAAGTCTATGACGCCGATTCTTTCGGGTTAACCCCGAGCGCCGGAAAGCACCTTTCACGGAAACGCGAGGAATCGCTGCACCCTCACCGCGCAAAAGAATTTGCTATGCTGGCCGCCGGACACATCACGGCGCACCGCGCCCGTCAAACACTGGAGATACAGATGGCAAAAGGATACTGGGTCAGCGTGTACAAGAAGATCATGAAGCCCGAGCAGGCGGCAGAATACGCGAAGATTGCGACGCAGGTCATTGCGGAAGCCGGCGGCCGCCCGCTCGTTCGCGGCGTCGCTTCGTTGACGCAAGACGAAGGCGTCATCGAGCGCACCGTCGTGATCGAATTCGACTCGCTCGACGCGGCTGTCGCGGCGTATAACAGCGCGACATATCAGCATGCACTGGAAGTACTCGGCGATTCCGTGGTGCGCGATTTCCGCGTCGTCGAAGGCGTCGCATAAAGATTGATCCGGCCGATGTGAACGGCGCTCAGGCGCCTACCGCATCGGCCAGTTCGTTCATGTCGTTCGCGATGACATCCCAGTCGCTTTCGGCTTTCAGATCGACCGTTTGCGCAGGACCGCGCTCATACGGACGCGCGACGAACGCAGTGCGCAGGCCGCACTTTCTCGCGGCGGCGAGATCGTCGTTATGCGCGGCGACGAGGCACACTTCTTCCGGTTTCAGCATCAATACGTCGGCGGTGCGCAGATAAGCCTGCGGATCGGGCTTGTAGATTTGCGCGATCTCCGCGCCGAGAATCGCATCCCAGGGCAAGCCGGCACGCTTGGCCATATCCACCATCAGTCGGACATTGCCATTCGAAAGCGGCGCGATGATATGGCGCGCCTTCAGCCTTTGCAGACCCGATATCGAATCCGGCCACGGATCGAGGCGATGCCACGCGAGATTCAATTCGTCGAGTTCTTCCGCAGCAATCTCGTTCGGGTCGATGCCGAATTCCGGCAGCATAGCCACGAGATTCTCGCGGTGCAGCACGTCGAGCCGCACGAAAGGTCGCTCCCCGCCGATCACCTTGCGCATGGCGGGCACATAGCGGCTGCGCCATGCATCCGCGAAGGCCTCGGGCCGTGCGTCCGCCGCGCCATGCCTTTGCAGGAACGGCGCCGCCTCGCGCGCGACGCCGCCACGCCAGTCCACCACGGTGCCGAATACGTCGAATACGAATGCTTTCACTTGAATCAAGGCCAAGAGTGTTCTCCGTTCATCTGATGAAACCGAATTCGCCCGATCCGCGAGCGCGGCGCGCATTTGTTCCTCGCACGCAAGACTGATAGTCCACCGCGTGTGTACGCAACGCACCTCGAAAGGCCTAGATTACGACCCATCGGAGCCGTCGGTCCGATCCGCAACAGGCCCAAAACATCATTTATCGAGGTTCATCATGAGCAACGCAAACAAAGTCGCTATCGTGACCGGTGCATCGCAAGGCATCGGCGCGGCAATCGTCGCCGCATTTCGCGCACAAGGTTATCGCATCGTCGCGACCGCCCGTTCCATTCAGCAAACCGACGATCCGAATGTGATCGCCGTGGCGGGCGATATCGGCGATCGCGCCACCGCACAGCGCGTCGTGGAAGCGGCGATCGCCAAGTTCGGCCGCATCGATACGCTCGTCAACAACGCCGGCATCTTCGTCGCCAAGCCTTTCACACAATACACGCAGGAGGACTACGCCGCGGTGCTGAACGTGAATGTGAACGGCTTCTTCCATATCACGCAATTGGCCATCGAGCAGATGGAAAAGAACGGCAGCGGTCATATCGTCAGCATCACGACGAGTCTCGTGGATCATGCGGTGAGCGGCGTGCCTTCCGTGCTGGCATCGCTTACGAAGGGCGGCCTGAATGCCGCGACGAAATCGCTCGCGATCGAATATGCGAAGGCCGGCATTCGCGCGAACGCCGTGTCGCCCGGTATCATCAAGTCGCCGATGCACGCGCCTGAAACGCACGAAGCGCTCGGCGCCCTGCATCCGGTCGGACACATGGGCGAAATGAGCGACATCGCCAATGCAGTGCTGTATCTCGACTCCGCGCCGTTCGTCACGGGCGAAATCCTGCACGTCGATGGCGGCCAAAGCGCGGGACATTGATCGATTGTTTGCCGTGTGCGAACGCGCCCTTCGCGGGGCGCTTCGCCGTATCCGAATCCAAGGAGATCGTCATGCCGATCGTTACCATCCAGGTGACACGCGAAGGCAACACGCCTGGCACGAATGCCGTCACCGCCGATGAAAAAGCGCAGCTCATCAAAGGCGTGAGCGAGTTGTTGCGCGATGTGTTGAACAAGCCGCTCGATTCGACCTTCGTCGTCATTCAGGAAGTGGAACTGGAAAACTGGGGCTGGGGCGGCCTGCCCGTGCCGGAGTACCGGCGGCAAAAGCAGGCGAAAGACAGTTAGCGCAATGCAGGTATCAACGACATCGCCGCGTGGCACAGCGGCGATGTCGAATCCTCATTGGCCGGGCGCGTAGAGATCCAGCAGCTTCAGCGTCACGCCGTTCGTCCATCCGAAACCATCCTGCAAGGGATATTCACCGCCTCCGCCGCCGCCCGTTCCCTCGCCTTCCACGATGTACTTCTCCACGAGCTTTTGCTGCGTCTTATAGACGTTGTTCACATCGGCAAGAAAACGCGTGCCGATCTGCTGCGCGAGATCGCCTCGACCGTATCGCCGCAAGCCCTGCACCGCGATCCAGTGCAGCGGCGCCCAGCCATTGGGCGCGTCCCATTGCTGCGTCGTGTTGTAGGTGGTCGTCGTGAGACCGCCCGGTTTCAGCAGCAATGCCTCGACGGTCTCGGCGGTCTTGTGCGCGCGCTCCGGCCACGCAACATTCGCAAAGAGCGGATAAAGCATCGCCGCCGACGGGTTGTTGCGCGGCTGCCCGAGCTTCCAGTCGTAGTCGCCGTAATAGCCGTTCTTGTTCCACAGATACCGGTTGATGCCGATAGCCCGCTTTGCCGCGCGTCCGACATACTCGCCGACACAACGGAAATCGCGCGCCTCGCCGCAGCCGATTGCAATCGTCGTTTCGAGGTGGAACATCAGGCTGTTCAGATCGACGGGAATGATCGATGTCGTGCGTATCGTCGCGAGCGTCATGTTGTCGCCGAACCAGCGCGAGCTGAAATCCCAGCCGCTTTCGGCAGCCGCGCGCAGGTCGCGATAGACCTCGTTCGCCGGGCGGTTCGCGACCTGCTTCGCCGTGTTCACGTCTTCGAGATACGACTCGTCGCGCGGCGTGTCGCGCGCATCCCAATAGCGGTTCAGCACCGTTTTATCCGGCAGCATCACGACGTTGCGCACCGCATCGCCCGGTTGCAGCGTGTTTTCACCCTGCATCCAGTAATCGTGTTCACGCCGCAATTGCGGCAAATACTTCTGATACACGCGGCCGCCTTCCTTATGCGCGGCAAGCTCGACCATATAAGAAAAGAACGGCGGCTGCGAACGGCTCACGTAATAGGTGCGATTGCCGTTTGGAATATGCCCGATGGTGTCGATCAGATACGCGAAGTTATCGAGCATGTCGTCGACGAGATCTTCGCGGCCCGCTTCCTGAAGGCCCAGCATCGTGAAATAGGTGTCCCAGTAGTAACCTTCGCGAAAGCGTCCGCCCGGTACGACGTATTGCTTCGGCATCGGAATCAGCGAACTGTTGGGCGGCACGTTCGCGGTCGTGGTCAGGCGCGTGAGTTCTGGCCACAGCCAGTCGATATGCTCGCGCAAGCTCTGATTCGGTGGCGGCGTGATGCTCTGATCCGTCGGCGGCGTGAAATATTGCGCGACGAAATTCTTGAGCACGAAGCCCGGCGCAAGCTTCTGCTGCTGATAAGCCTGCACGATCTGCGCGGGATCGATCTTGGGCACCGCATCGACGAACGTCTTCTGGTCGGGATACACGCCGCCTGTCTGCACGGCCACGAAAAGATCG
The DNA here is from genome assembly GCF_001544575.2 of Caballeronia cordobensis. GTDB lineage: Bacteria > Pseudomonadota > Gammaproteobacteria > Burkholderiales > Burkholderiaceae > Caballeronia > Caballeronia cordobensis. Next base: position 347,075 of record NZ_FCNY02000006.1, on the reverse strand, counting down.
CCGTATAACTCGCTGGGCGGCGGCGGCAGCGTATAACCCGTTTGCGTATCGGCATGCGCCAGATGAACGGCCGCGCTCAACACGAGCCACGCGCTCAGCATTCGGTGTGCCTTGAACCGGAAACGCCGCGACGCCTCGTGCGCCGCGCGATGCGATGACAGTGCGATCATGCTCCCTCCTCGGAAGGGTGATTGAACCGGACTGGTCTCGCTCGGGCGCGTTCGATCTTCTTGTTCTGACAGCACGGCGAAGCTTCGCACGCCTGCAGGCGCATGGCAACCCTGGATTGGCGCGCGCGTTGGCTATTGAATGGCCAGCGCCTTATGCGCTTGCGCCTGAAACTGCGTCGGCGTAACGCCGGTCTGCTTGCGGAAATAGCGGCTGAAATACGCGATATCGGCAAAGCCGAGTCCGTGCGCGATCTGCTTGACCGACATCGTCGAATAGACGAGATCGCGTTGCGCTTCACGCACCAGATGTTCGTTGATCATCGCAAGCGGCGAACTCGATAGTTCTTCGCGACACACGCGCCCGAGTTGCGTGACGGTCACGCCGAGCTTGTGCGCATAGAACTCGACAGGACGATGCTCGCGAAAGTGCGCGGCCACCAGTTGCCTGAACCGCTTGATCTGCTGCGCGCGCCTTTCCGTCGAGGCGACGCTCGGCGCCGACGCGCTCTCGCACATGCGCGCCACCTGCACGAAAAGTGCAACGAGCAGCGACATGCCGGCCGCCATGTGGCCGCGGTCCGTCGCGCGAAACTCTTTCTCCAGCAATTCGAGAATCGGCATGAACGCGCTCTCTTTGACAGACTGCGCGCTCACGCGAAACACGCCCGCGCGCTGCAAGACGGCGATGAGTCCGGGCGCGGCGACAGACGCAAGCGCTTCGATGGATCGCTGCGCGACCGTCACGACGAGACCATCGACGCCCGGCGCGAAATTGAAGCCATGCACCGTTTGCGCGGGCAGCATGATGACGCAAGGCGGCGCGATCTCGATCATGCTGTTCTCGATCAGCACCTCTCCGCCACCGCCGCGAATGTACAGAAACTGCAAGAGGGCGTCATGCCGGTGCGCGTCGATATGCCAGTCGTTCGGCGCGCTGCGCTCGACGATCCATTCGAAGTTGAACGCGTCGTACCACGGCGGACGCGCCGATTCTCCATATAAGTTGTAGTTAGGGATTTTCCTCATGCCGTGCATCTCCTGATGCACAAATTGTCCTGTCGTCTGCCGCCTTTGTCCAATCTTTCATGCATGGCCGTGAATATACTTTTTTCACGGCGCAAGGTTATCGCGCCTTCGCATCGAACTGAATCAGGAGACAAGGATGACTAATCAGATCGCGCGGGATCATACCGCGCCGCATTGGCTCGGCCTCGAATCGAGCACGTGCGTCGTGACGGGCGCCGCGGGCGGCATCGGCCGCGCCATTGCCACGACATTCGCCGATGCGGGCGCACGCATCGCCTTGCTGGATCGCGATGAAGCAGGTTGTCATGCAGCCGCCGATGCGCTGCGTGCAAACGGAGCGGACGTGATGGCCGTGGCCTGCGATATCGCCGAGCCTGCGAGCGTGAATCGCGCCCGCGATCAGGTCGAACGCCGATTCGGCCACGCCGACGTGCTCGTGAATAACGCAGGCCTGCTGAGAGCGGGCGGCATCGAAGATATCGGACTCGATGCGTGGAACGCGATGCTCGCCGTCAATCTCACGGGCTATATGTTATGCGCGCAGGCATTCGGGCGCCGCATGCTCGCTCGCGGCGCGGGCAGCATCGTGCATATCGCATCGGTCGCGGCGCATCATCCGCAGACATGGAGTGGCGCCTATAGCCCGAGCAAGGCCGGCATCGCCATGCTTTCGCGTCAGATTGCCGCCGAATGGGGCGCGCGCGGCGTACGCAGCAACGCGATATGCCCCGGCATGATCCGCACGCCGCTCTCGAAAGCGTTCTATGAACAAGGCGATGTCGAAACGCGCCGCAGCGCAATGACCGCGAGCCGGCGCATCGGCGAACCGCGCAATATCGCGGAAGTCGTCGCCTTTCTCGCGAGCCATCGCGCGGCTTATGTGAACGGCGCAGAGCTTGCCGTGGACGGCGGCTTCGAATGCATGCTGATGGATCTCGTTCCGCGTCCGGGCTTCGAAGCCGCGCGCACTGTCTGAATCAATCGGAGGACAACATCATGACTACCGTAACGCGGTCGTCCGATCTCGCTTGCGACGTGCTCGTAATCGGCTCGGGCGCAGGCGGCCTCTCGACGGCCATTACAGCGAAGAAGCAAGGGCTCGACGTGATCGTCGTCGAGAAAGAAGACTACTTCGGCGGCACGACCGCGTTCTCGGGCGGCGTGCTGTGGATACCCGGCAATCGCCACGCGAAGGAAGCGGGCGTTCACGATACCCGCGAGGCGGCCGTGCGCTATCTGCGCGGCGAAACCGGCGCGATGTACGACGCGGCCGCCGTCGATGCATTTCTCGACAACGGCCCGCGCATGATCGATTTCTTCGAGCGCGAGACATCGGTGAAGTTCTTGCCGACGCTCTATCCCGACTATCATCCCGATGCGCCGGGTGGCGTGGACGTGGGGCGCTCCGTCGTCGCGAAGCCGTTCGATGCGCGTGAACTGGGCCGCGATATCGCGCGGCTGCGTCCGCCGCTCAAGACGATCACGTTCATCGGCATGATGTTCAATTCGTCGAGCGCCGATCTCAAGCATTTCTTCAACGCGACGAAATCGCTCGCGTCCGCGTGGTATGTCGCCAGGCGTCTTGCGAGTCATATCGGCGAACTCGCGCTTTATCGACGCGGCGTGCAGATCACGAGCGGCAACGCGCTTGCGGCGCGTCTCGCCAAGTCCGCCATCGATCTCGGCATTTCGATTCACACGCGAACCGGTGCGAAGGAACTCGTCACGGTGAAGGGCCGCGTGACCGGGGCCATCGTGATCGCCGATGGCCGCGAGATGCGCATTGCCGCGCGACGTGGCGTCGTGCTCGCTTGCGGCGGCTTCTCGCACGATATCGCCCGCGTTGCGAAGGCTTATCCCCATGTGCGGCGCGGCGGCGAACACGTATCGCCCGTGCCCGCGGGCAATACCGGCGATGGCGCGCGCATGGCCGAACGCGTGGGCGGACGTGTCGATATCCGCTATCCGCAGGCCGCCGCGTGGATGCCGGTCTCGCGCGTGCCGTTGAAAGACGGCCAATACGGCGTGTTTCCTCATTTGCTCGATCGCTACAAGCCCGGCGTGATCGGCGTGACACGCGGCGGCGTGCGCTTCACGAACGAATCGAATTCTTATCACGATGTCGGCGCGGCGATGATCGAAGCCTGCCGCGATGAAAAAGAAACGGCCATGTGGCTGATCTGCGATCACGCGACGATTCGCAAGTACGGTCTCGGCTTTGCGAAGCCCGCGCCGATGCCGCTCGGGCCGCATCTGAAAAGCGGTTACCTCGTCAAAGGCCGCACGCTGTCGGATCTCGCGATGCGCACGGGCATCGACGCCAACGCGCTGGAACCCACCGTGCGCGAGTACAACCGAGATGCGACTCAAGGCAAGGACAGCGCATTCGGCCGCGGCGCGACCTCGTTCAATCGCTATCTCGGCGATCCCGCGCACGAACCGAATCCTTGCGTCGCACCGCTTGGCGAAGGCCCCTATTACGCCCTCAAACTCGTGATGGGCGATCTCGGCACCTTCGACGGCATCGCGACGAATCCGTACGGCCAGGTTCTGCAAGGCAGCGAGCCGATTGCCGGCCTCTATGCCGTCGGCAACGATCGCGCGAGCGTCATGGGCGGCAACTATCCAGGAGCTGGCATTACGCTCGGCCCGATCATGACATTCGGCTATCTCACCGGATTGCATCTCGCAGGCCGAAGCGATGCCCGCGTCACCACGAACGAACTGAGGAGCGCGGCATGAGCAAGCCTTTCATCGATCACCGCATCTATACGATCAAGCCGCGCGGCATGGCCGAATTCATCGATGCATTCGATCGCCTCGCCATGCCGATCCAGCTCAAGTATCTCGGCGCGCCCGTCGGCTTTTATATGAGCGATATCGGCGCGTTGAATCAGGTCGTGCATCTCTGGGGCTACGAAAGCATCGCGGATTACGACCAGCGTCGCACCGCGCGCGACAACGATCCCGAATGGCCCGCCTATCTGCACGCCTCGGCGCATCTCATCGTCGCGCAGGAGAGCCGCATCATCCGGCGCGTGGAATTCAGAAGCCTTTCGCCTGCCGTGCGTTGAAGCGCAGGGCATAGCGGCACGAAGAAAGCCGCCATCGTTCTTATCAATCAATGGAGACATACCGGCATGGAGAAGACCATACGGACCATCGAGGTCCAGAGCTTCATCGACGGCGAGCGCTTCTCGCCGTATCAATGGATCATCCTGATCCTGTGCTTTCTGGTCGTGGCCGCCGATGGCTTCGATACCGCGGCGATCGGCTTCATCGCGCCGTCACTGACGAGCGACTGGGGCATCGCGCGCGCCGCATTGGGACCGGTGATGAGCGCGGCGCTCGTCGGGCTCGGCATCGGCGCGCTCGCGGCGGGACCGGCCGCCGATCGCATCGGACGTAAAGCCGTGCTCGTGCTTTCCGTGTTCTTCTTCGGCGTGTGGAGTCTCGCCTCGGCGCAGGCAACATCGGTCGAAGCGCTGACCGCGTGGCGTTTTCTCACGGGCTTAGGGCTGGGCGCCGCCATGCCCAATGCAGTCACGCTGATGTCGGAATACGCGCCCGCGCGCAGCCGCGCGGTCGCCGTCAACACGATGTTCTGCGGCTTTTCCGTAGGCCTTTCGCTCGGCGGTTTATGCGCGGCATGGCTTATTCCGCATTTCGGCTGGCAGAGCGTGCTAGTTGCAGGCGGCGTCGGTCCGATCGTGCTGACGGCGCTGCTGATCTTCATGCTGCCCGAGTCCGCGCAATTCATGGTCGTGAGAAAGCGCCCCGCGGAAAAGATCGCGCGTGTCTTGCGGCGCATCTCGAACGACGCGCGTCTCGCGCAAGGCGCATCCATCGCGTTCACCACGGCCGATACGCGCTCGGAAGGTGCGGACAAGTCTTCGCTCGCGCTCATCGTTTCGCGGCCCTATCGCTTCGGCACGTCGATGTTATGGCTCGCCTATTTCATGGGCCTGATGATCTTCTATCTGCTGACGAACTGGTTGCCGACGCTGTTCAAGGACGCGGGCTTTTCCGCCGAACGCGCGGCGCTCACGACATCGCTCTTTCCGCTCGGCGGCATTCTGGGCAACCTGTGTCTCGGCTGGGTGATGGACAAGGCCAACCCGCGGCGCGTGAATGCCTGCGCCTACGTGCTCGCCGCGGCGCTCGTGCTCACGATCGGGCGCGGCGTGGCGGATCAGTTCTGGCTCGCCGTGCTGATCTTCCTGACGGGCACCGCGGTAACGAGCGCGGTCACGTCGATGTCATCGCTCGCCGCATCGTTCTATCCCACGCAGAGCCGCGCGACGGGCGTCGCCTGGATGCTCGGCATCGGGCGCATGGGCGCGGTCGCGGGCGCGATGACGGGCGGCCTGCTCATGAGCATGGGCATGCAGTTCGGCGCGGTCTTCACGCTGCTCGCGATTCCCGCGTTCGTCGCCGCGTTCGCGCTCGGTGCATTGAGCCGGCGCGATGCATCGGCGCAGGCGCACACGCTCGATCAGGCCGCGCGCGTGCCGATCGAATGATCAGGGCATGTCGAGCGCGACGATGTTGACGATGCCCTTGCGCGTCATCTTCGTGTACGGGCAGAAGCGTTCCGTGTTGCGCACGAGCTCCTCCGCCACCGCGCGTTCGACGCCTTGCATCTGCACGCGCGTGTGCGCGGTGAGCAGGAAGAGCCCATCCATCGGATCGCGCGCGAATTCGATCGTGACGGAGACGCTCGCCGCCTCCACGACGATCCCCGCGCGCGCCGCCAGCAACACCAGCGCGCCATGAAAACACGCGGCATAGCCCGCCGCGAACAACTGTTCCGGATTGGTGCCGCCGCCAGGGCCGCCGAGCGCCTGCGGCATGCGCAGTTCGAGATCGAGGTTGCCGTCATCGGAGCGGGCTACGCCCGAAGCGCGGCCATGCCCCGCATCGCCGCCCGTGACGGTGACGGTCGTCGCATACAGCGGTTGGACCTCGTCGCCTCGATAGGCGTCGAGCAGGCTGACGGGCGGCGGTTCGAGTGGCTCCATGACGACCTCTTGTGCGAGCGATGACAGCGATGATCGCTCAGTGCGTCGCTCGTGTCTGCTCGTGGCTTGCATCGTAGGCGTGCGCGCATGCCTGCGGTAGCGTCGCGAGCGGACACGCCGTGTTGCCTTCGATGCATCAATCAACCCACCGGCGTCAGCGCCGGCGCGCTGGCGTTCGTGATCGTCGTGGTGAAGCAATGCAGATCGAGCGCGCGCGTCGCTTCCGTCATGTAATCGACGAAGACGCGCACACGCGCGGGCAACTGCTTGCGGCTGAGGTAGCAGAGATAGTGGCCGCCGTCCTCGGGCGCATATTGCGCGAGACACATCGCGAGCCGCCCCGCCTTCACGGCATCGCACACGAGATACGCGGGCAGTTGCGCGATGCCCTGCCCGTCGAGCACCGCCTGCAGCATCAGATCGATATCGTTGAACGTTTGCCGCGCGGCGGGCGAGCGGGTCTGCACCAGGCCATCGACCTTGAATTCCCACTCCGCGACGCGCCCGCTCGACGTGCGCAGATTGATGCAGCGATGCCCGTCCAGATCGTCGATACGGCGCGGCAGACCATGCTCGCGCGCATAGCGCGGCGAGGCGCACACGATCATCTGCATCGGGATCAATTGCTTCGCGACGACTTCGCTGTCTTCCATATGACCGTCGCGAAACGCGACATCGACGCGCTCCGCCGTGAAATCGCACGCCCGGTCGCTCAGCAGCAATTCGAGCGCGATGTCGGGATACTTCGCGTTGAAGGCCGAGAGCAGCGGCGCGACGACCTTGCGGCCGAAGCCCGGCGTCGACGCAATGCGCAAGTGTCCGCGTGGCGGCCCGTGGCGCAACTCGCGCATATCTTCGAGCGCCTGCACGATGCGTTCCACGCCCGGCTGGCAATTCTTGTAGAAGAGCTCGCCCTCGCGCGTCAGCGACGTGCTGCGCGTGGTGCGAAGAAAAAGCCGCGCGTCGAGCTGCGCTTCGAGCTTCTGCACGTTGCGGCTGACGGCGGAACGGCCGATGCCGAGGCGATCGCTCGCTTTCGCGAAGCTGCCTTCGTTGGCGACGGCCAGGAACGACACCACGCCCGCATAGCTGGTCGCGAAGCTATAGGCGAGCGAATCGTCGGAATGGAACGCAAGGTCTGATGGCATGGCGGCACGAAACGTAGTGGCTCTGATCCACTAGACGTTCGTGCCGCACGGTTTGTGACGCGCCACGCGCGATTTATTGTTGCACCGGCTTCAGCACGGGCGCGCCCGTGTCCTTCAGGAGCAGCACGATGAACTTCGCGCGTTTCGTCTTGCTCGCGTTGCGGCCCACCGTGTGCACATCGTCAGGGCCTTCGTAGAAGGTGTCGCCCGGCTTGAGCGTCACGGTCTTGCCGCCGTTGAGCTGCATGATGATGGTGCCTTCGAGCACGTAGACATAGGTGTGCGCGTCGTGACGATGCACAGGGTCCACCGCGCCCGGCGGATATTCCACGCTGATCATCAGCGCTTCCTTGCCGGGGTACTCGGGAAGCGGCTTCGTCATGAGCTCCTTGACGATGGCCTCCGGCGCGGCATGCGCCGTATTCGCGACGAATGCCGCACATCCGACGACGAGCGCCAGTCCCACGCGTTTGATGCTGTGCATGATCGGTCCTCCGTTGAGCGAATGACGGCGCGAAGGCGCTTACGACAGATTGGCCTTGTCCAGCCCGAAGACCTTGTCGGACGAGCCCGGCACCGTCTGGAACGCGACATTCGCGCGATTCCATCCGTTGATTTCGATGATGATGTAAGTCAGGTCCGACAACTCCTTCTCCTGAAACTGCTCGCGCACGCGTGCGTACAGTTCGTCGGGCACGCCGTGCTCGGGCAAGCGCGTCAGCACTTCCGTCCACGCCAGCGCGGCGCGCTCGCGCGGCGAGAACAGCGTCGATTCACGCCAGATCGCGACATGATGCGTGCGCAACTCGCGCTCGCCGTGGATCTTCGCTTCCTTCACGTGCATATCGACGCAGAAGGCGCAGCCATTCATTTGCGACGCGCGCAGCGTCACGAGGTCGCGTGTCGACTGCTCGATCGAGCACTCCTTCACCGCCAGGCTGAATTCATAGAACTTCTTGAACAGTTCGGGCGATTTTTGAACATAGTTGATTCGCTGCGTCATGATGGCTCCATGCGTGGTGGGTGTTCGGCATGGATGTCATCGTAGGTTTGGATGCGTTCTCCCGGTAGCCTCGCGAACGTGCGCACGCTGTTGCCTCGCACGCATCAATCGCCGGCGATTCATGATCCGCCGCCATGAATGGCCGCGATGCGCCGGAGCTTGTCCGGGTTGCGCTGCACCTGAACGCGCACGATGCGCTCGTCTTCGATATCGAACGTCTGCGCGGATTCGAGCTTGTCCTCAATGAAGCGCAAGAGCGCCCATTGATCATTGAGCATGACGAGCTCGAAACGCACGCCCTTTCCGTAGCGCAGGAACGCCGCGTAGAAAAGCTGCGCGATGCGCCTGCCGCCGAGAAGCGGTTTCGGGAAGCTGGGCACGCGCCCGCCGCCGTCGCCCACGAGCGTCGCTTCATCCGCGAGCAACGCGTTGATCGTGGCGAAATCGCCGGCCTCGATCGCGCGCGCGAAAGTATGCAACAAGCGCCGATAGACCTCGCGCGGCACCGAGCGGCGCGGACGTTGCTCGCGCAATTGCGCTTTTGCGCGGCTCACGAGCTGGCGGCACGCGGCCTCCGACTTGCCGATGATATCGGCGACTTCCGGATAATCCGCATCGAAGACTTCGCGCAGCAGAAACGCCGCGCGCGCCTCGGGCGTCAGGCGTTCGAGCAGCATCAGGAACGCGACGGAGACATCGTCCGCATGCTCGGTGACTTCCTCGGGCGTGGCGGGCGGCTCGGTGATCTGCGGCTCGGGCAGCCAGATGCCGGCGTAGTGTTCGCGCTGCGTTTTCGCGGCGCGCAGGCGGTCGATCGAATGGCGCGTGGTCACAGCGACGAGCCACGCCTCGGCGTTTTCGATCGCATCGCGCGCCGCCGCATGCCAGCGCAGCCAGACGTCCTGCACGATGTCTTCGGCTTCCGCAACCGAACCGAGCATGCGATACGCGATGCCCTGCAAGCGCGGGCGCAAACGGTCGAATTCGCGCGTGGCGTCATCCATGAAGACGAGTCCTCGTTCGTATGCGGGTTGGTAAGCCATCGATCCGAAGGGTCCACGAAAGGTGAACGTATATTACGCGCGCACGCGCGCGCGTGTATCGGTGGATGATCGCGACGAAACGCCAAAAGATCTGCACAATGCGGCCGTTAATATCGATAGCCAGGCTCAGATGCTTCAATCCTCGTTCATTCATGACTAAAAGTGATCCTCGAAACGCGTCGCCGAATCTGACGCGCATCATCGTGGCGACGGTCATCAGCAACGGCTTCGTCGCTTACGACTTCACCGTGTACGGCTTTTCCGCGGCGATCATCGGCCGGCTGTTCTTCCCCGCGCACGACGGCGCTTCGTCGCTGCTGCTTTCGCTCGCGACATTCGGCGCGGGTTTCGTGATGCGGCCGCTCGGCGCGGTGCTGATCGGCCGATACGCCGACCGGCGCGGCCGCGAGGCCGGCATGCGGCTGTCCATCGCCGCGATGGCCGCGGGCACCTGGCTCATCGCATGTCTGCCCACGCATGCGCAGATCGGCGCGAGCGCCACCGTGCTGATCGTGCTGGCGCGCCTGCTGCAAGGGCTCGCGGCGGGCGGCGAGATCGGCCCGGCGTCGGCGTTGCTGATGGAGTCCGTGCCTTACGAGCGGCGCTGCTTCATCGTCAGCTGGCGCGGCGCGAGCCAGGGCGCGGCGGCCTGCGTGGCGGCCCTTGTCGGCGCCTGCACGGCCGCGCTGCTCTCGCCCGCCGAACTCGCGCAATGGGGATGGCGCGTGCCCTTCGTCATCGGCGGCTTGATCGCGCCGCTCGGCTGGTTCCTGCGGCGCATGCCCGGCGAAGCGCAGGCTTCGAAAGCGCGCCTCCCGCGCGCGCCGCTTGCCATCGTGCTGCGCGAGCACGCGCGGCCACTCGTCTGCGGCATTCTGATGATGGCCGCGCCTTCGTCGAGCATCTACATCGCCGTGCTCTACATGCCGAGCTATCTGACGCACACGCTGCATCGGCCCGCGACGATCAGCCTGACGATCGCGTCGCTCTCCGGTCTCGTGATTCTCGTCGTCACGCCGCTCGTCGCGCTCGCGGCGGACCGGCTGAGGAGCCGCAAGACGCTGCAATACGCGTCGCTCGCGGCGGCGCTCGCCACGGTTTATCCCGCCTTTCACGCCCTCACGCAAGGCGCGCCCGACGACCTCGCGCTCGTCATCATCCTGCTCTATGTCGCGCTCGCGCTCAACAATGCGGGCGCGGGCTCGGTGCTCATGCTCGAAGCCTTTCCGAAGCACCGGCGCGCGGCGAGCCTCGCCGTGATCTACACATTCGGCGTCGTTATTTTCGGGGGCTTTTCTCCGCTCGCGGTCGTATGGCTCATCGGCGCGACCGGCGACGCGATGACGCCCGCGTGGTATCTGCTGGCGGCCAACTGCGTCACGCTCCTCGCGCTCAGCCGCTTTCCCGAACGCCCCGCGAGTGCGCGGCGCGCGAGCGCGTGAGGGGATCGTCCTGCGCGGCGCGCAGCAGTTCGAGCGCGCGCAGACGCATTTCCAGCGGACTCACGTCGAAGGCGCGGCGAAACGCGCGCGTGAAATCCGACGCGCTCTTGAAGCCGAGACCGAACGCGATATCCGCAATCTGCAGATTCGGAAAGCGCGCGATTTCATCGGCGGCCTCACGCAAGCGGCGATGCCGGATGTAGGCGGCGAGGCCGCCCTCCTGCTCGAACCATCGATAGATCGTCGCGCGCTTCAGGGCGAGCGCTTCGACGATCTTCGTCGGCGTGAGATCGGTCTCGTGCAGATGGGTCTCGACATATCGCTTCACCTGGCCCTTCACCGCCGTCTGTAACGCCGCGCGCGATTCGTGCAAGGCGTGCGGCCGGTCCGCGAACGCGGCGAGCAGGAGTTGCGCGCCGGCGTCGAACGCATCGATCGCATCGGGGCGTGCGAGCGCGGGCAAGGCGCGCGCGGTCGCATCGAAATGCTCGAACAGGAATCGCGCGAGCGGCGCGTCCTCAGGCACGACGCGCCCGTGCAACGCATCGCAATCGTCGACATGCGCGGCGACGATCGCGCGCGGCAGGAACATCGTCAACACGTGGCACGCCGGGCGCTCGACGACGAAGCGCTGATTCAGATCGAACGCGATGATGCCCCGCACCGAACCGCGCGCACTGCGCTTGACGCTCAGGCCGCTGACATGGCCCGTCTCGCCTTGCATGTAGACGTGAAACGCGAAATCGCGGCGCGTATCGGTCGAAACGCGCGCGATCGACCTTTCGAGCACGAGCGCTTCGGTGCGCGCCTCGGTGAAGACGAGCCCGCCCGCCGCATAAAGGTCGATGCTGCCCGCAAAGCCCCGCGCGATCTGATCCTTCGCCGGCAGGACATCCACGACATGCCCGACCCGGTCGCGCCATGCGAGCAGTTGCCGCTCGCGGGCAAACGCTTGCGTCGAAAAACGCGTGAACAGAACAGGCGGGTCGGAATCGGCGGGCATGGCGTCGGCGATGTATCGGTTCGTCCTTCGGGTGGATCGCGGCGCACGATATGTGCCGGCAAATGAGACGCATGGTAAAGCGTATTCGGCATGCCGGTATATCTTGGAGACAGGGAGCAGCGCGTGCCGCGTGGCGGACGTCAGGTCGGCGATTCCTGCCGTCAGGCTGCCGGCACGGCGCTGCCTCCTGCTTTTCTGTGGCTTACGGCCGCTTCACATCAAGAGCACAGCCACAGGCAACGCAAAAAAACACGACGTCGGGGCGTCACACATGGGAAAGTCGAAAGTCTTGCAAGTCGCGCGCACCGCGCAGGCGGCGCTCAAGCCGGCCCGCATGGCCGATGCGCAACTGGATCATCTCGAGCACATGATCCGCTCGCTCGCGCTATCGGGCGCGCCGGGAACATTCGCGTATCTGGATCGCGGTTACTGGAAAAAGCGGCTTGCCGCGCTTGGCGACGAAAGCGATCTCGTATCGACACAGCGTGCGCGCGTGCTGCGGCTGCTCGACCTTCTCGCGCAGGATCACGCGGACGCCGGCCCGAACAAGGCCGCCGCGTAATCCCCAACCGCCTGCATGCGAAATGCAAAGTACAAGTCGGCATTCTGCATGCTGTATTTTGCATTCAAGCCAATCCCGACCGAGGGCAGCCTGAGAGAGCACGATCGGCCGTGCGGTTTTGCGCCCGCCGCGTCGTGAAATGCGATTAGACGCGGCTTCGCGTCCCGCACCTGTTTCTCGCGCAACGCGTGAGGCCATGTGCGGGACGCGAAAGCTTCGCGCCCGCCCATCCACGAGTCCGCTTCAAAAGCTCACCGCACGCCGATCTTCCAGACCGTGACTTCGTGAAACTCGTCGCCGGGCCTGAGTTCGGTCGAGGGAAACGCCGGATGATTCGGCGAATCGGGGAAATGCTGGGTTTCGAGCGCGAAGCCATCGGTTTGCCGGTACGCCGTGCCCGACGCGCCGATCACGCTGCCATCGAGACCATTGCCCGTGTAGAACTGCAGGCCGGGCTGGGTCGTGTAGACATCCAGCACGCGTCCGCTCGACGGATCGTAGGCGCGCGCCGCAAAGGTCGCCTCGCCATTGTGCTGGCCATTCTTGTTGAGCTTCCAGTTGTGGTCGTAGCCGTGCGCGAAACGCATCTGCTGGTTCGACGACCGCAGCCGTGCGCCGATCGGCGTCAGCGCGCGCAGATCCAGCGGCGTGTTCTCGACACTCGCGATCTCGCCCGTCGGAATCGAATCGGGACGCGTCGGCGTATAGCCCGATCCCGCGATCATCACGAGTTGTCCTTCGACACTGCCGCTGCCCTCGCCCGCGAGATTGAAGTAGCTGTGATTCGTGAGGTTCACGACCGTCGGCTTATCCGTCTTCGCGCGGTAGTCGATGCGCACTTCGTTGTCGTCCGTGAGCGTGTACGTGACATCGACGGTCAGCGTGCCGGGAAAGCCGTTTTCGCCGTCCTTGCTCACATAACGAAGCTGCACGCCCGCGCCCTGTGTACCCTGAAACGTCCTGACCACGGTCCAGACTTTTTCGTCGAAACCGTGCGGGCCGCCGTGCAGCGTGTTCGGCGGCTCGTTGACGGGCAACTTGTAGGTGTGTCCATCGAGGTCGAAGCGTCCGTCGGCGATGCGGTTCGCATAGCGCCCGACCAAGCCGCCGAAATGAATCTTGCCGTTGTACTTCTCATAGTCGCCAAGCGAGCCGAAGCCCAGCACGATATCCGCGCGACGTCCGCGCCGGTCCGGCACATCGAGCCGCGTGACGATGCCGCCATACGTGATGCAGTTCATCGTCACGCCGCGCGCATTCGAGAGCGTGTATTGCACGACGGCCTGCCCTTGCTGCGTCGCGCCATACGGCGCGGAAGCAATCGACGCCGCCGCTGCGCGCAACGGCATCCACATTGCCGAGGCTAAAGCCGCGGAAACGATGAGCGCCTTGTTCGTGTTTGCCATACGCGATTTCAAAAGCTATCCGTCGCAGCATCGATAACATCGGGAAGGCGTTGCAGCATCGGCTATGCCTGATCGCGGACCGGGCACGTCCGATGCGAATCCCTATTTCATCGATGACGACTACCAGGAGCCTTGTCATGAGCGAACCCACCGATCGCGCGACGCCGCCGAAGCAGACGCCCGAGGACCCGAACGTTGCGGACCGGCGATTATCCGACGAGCAAAAGCGCGCCATGACGGACGAGCCCGCGCCGCCCGAGCGCCAGGACGAAAGCAAGGTGGGCGAGTTGCCGGATCCGAAAGACGTTGGCGAAGCGGGCTGATCGTAGAAGACAAAACAGCACGCGCGCAATTCATTAGAAGAATCGCGATTCGCGGCGCACGACGCGAATCGCGATGCCGTATCGCGGTTTTATAGATGCACTTTGTTGTATGGTATCCCTAAGCTATCGCAGCCGACGATGCCGCGCCGGGCGACGCGTCTCGCCCGCATAAGGAAGCAAGGACGCTCATGCACGATCCCGCCCATTTCCTGCCATCGTTCGTGTGGCGCGCGGCGCGCGACGGCGTGATTCAGTATGCGAACCCTTGGGCGTGCCGCTATCTCGGCGTCCCTTTTCCCGAGCTCGTCGGCCAGCACTGGAAAGCTTTTGTCCACCCCGACGATATTCAGCCTGTTCTCGACGCATTGCGCCAGATGAGCGGCGGCACGCTGCTGCGCAATGTCGATGTGCGCCTGCTGCGCAACGATGCCGCATTCCGCTGGCATACGCTGCATCTACAGGCACGGCGCGACGAAGAAGGCAACATCGCCGATACGGTCGGCGTCGCAATCGATATCCACGAGTGCCGTCACGCATGGGAGATGTACGAGGCGAGCGAGCGGCGTCTGCAGGCGGCTTTCGCGGGCGCACGCATGGGCGCGTGGGAATGGGACATGAAAACGCGCGTCGTGCGCATGACCGCGCAGACCGCCGCGCTCTATTCCTTTGCATCGGGCACCGAAGCCGTGCTGCTCTCGGAGCTATGGGACCGCGTCGCGCCGGAATATCGCGAGCCGTTTCAACGCAAGCTCACCGAGGCATTGCGCGATGGCGGTCCGTTCGAATTCGATTTCGTGCTCGAAGGCGATCAGGGCACACGCCGCTGGCTGCGCATGCGCGGGCATCCCGAGTTCGACCGGCATGGCGTGCTCACGCGCGTCTATGGCGTGAGCTTCGATATCAGCGCGCAACGGGCCGACGAAGAGCGTTTGAGCCTTTCTGAACGGCGTTATCGCGCGCTGGTCGAGACGACGGGCGCGCTCGTCTGGTCCGCCAATGCGAACGGCGAGATCCTTCCTTCGGGCGGCGAATGGGAGCAGTTCACGGGCACGCCGGCCGACGTGTTATCCGGGTGGGGCTGGCTCGACTACATCCATCCCGACGATCGCGAGCGCACCCATCAGGCATGGCTCGAGGCATTGCGCGAAGGCACTGCGCGCACGCTCACCTTTCGCATGTACCGGCGCGATGGCGTCTATCGCAGGGTCGAGGCGCATGCCGCGCCGCTCTACGACGACAAGGGCTGCCTGCAGGAATGGTTCGGCACGACGACCGATGTGACGCCGCGCTATGAAGCCCAGGCCGCGATCGAAGCGCGCAGCCTGCGCCTGACCGTTGCGATGCAGGCCGCGAACATTCACATCGCATCGCTCGAACTCGCTACATGGACGCTCTCGCTCGAAACCGGCGGCGAGCGTCAGATTGCCGAGACGCTCAGCTATGAAGCGGCGCTCGCGCGCGTGCATCCCGACGACAGCGCGACGCTCGACCGCTACGTGCGCAGCCTCGCGCATGGCGACGACCCGGATGGGCACTTCGAATTCCGCGTGCGCAACCGGCATGGCGAGCAGTGGATGCAAGGCAGCGCCCTGCTTCAGCGCAACAAGGAAGGCGAACCGTTGCGCATCATCGGCAGCGTGATCGATATCACCGAGCGCAAGCACATGGAACTCGTGCTGCGCGAAGCGGGACGCCGCAAGGACGAGTTCCTCGCCATGCTCGCGCACGAGCTGCGCAATCCGCTCGCGCCGCTGCGCACGGCCATTGCGCTATTGCAGAAGGACCGGGAGCAGAAGGATGGGGACGGCGAGACGCAACTGCGTGAGCTCATCGATCTGATGCGCAGACAAGTGGAGCACATGACGCGCATCGTCGACGACCTGCTCGAAGTGTCGCGCATCACGCAGGGACGCATTGCGCTGCAACTGGAACCGATACTCGTCGGCACGGCGGTCTATCACGCGGTCGAAGCAATCGCGGGCATGGTCGAATCACGCTCGCAGAACATCCAGGTCGATGTATCCGATGCGACCACCTGGGTCTGCGGCGATCCCACGCGGCTCTCGCAGATCCTCGTGAACGTGCTCAACAACGCGAGCAAGTACACGCCGGAGGAAGGCCGCATCACCGTGAGCGTGCAGGCGGACGACGGATGGGTTTCGATCGTCATCGCCGATACGGGCACCGGCATTTCCGCGGACCTGCTGCCGAAAGTCTTCGAGCTCTTCTCGCAAGGCGAGCGCACGCTCGACCGCTCGAACGGCGGCCTGGGCATCGGGCTTTCGCTCGTGAAAAAGCTCGTGGAAATGCACAAAGGCACGATCACCGTGCAAAGCGCCGGGCCCGGTCTCGGCACGACCGTGACCGTACGCTTGCCGCGTCTGCATCATCATGAACGGCATTCGGCGCTCGCGCTGTCGGAGACGAGCCTGCGCGAGGCGCGCACGGCGCTGCGCATTCTCGTCGTGGACGATAACCGCGACGCCGCCGATTCGCTCGCGATGCTGTGCGAGTCGGAAGGCCATGTGGCGCGCGTCGCGTATTCGTCGGCCGAAGCGCTGGAGTCCGCGCCTTTGCTGAAACCGGATGTGGCGCTGCTCGATATCGGCCTGCCGGATATCGACGGCTACGAACTGGCGCGGCGACTGCGCCGCAAGGGCGATACCACGCCGCTATTGATCGCGATCACCGGCTACGGACAAGCCGAAGACCGCTTGCGCGCGCAATCGGCGGGCTTCGATTATCACTTCGTGAAGCCGGTGAATGTGGACAGCCTGCTCAAGCTCTTATCGTCGCTGACGGTCACGCGCTGAACGCCGGCGCTCTACAATGAGCGTTCGATCAACGCCTTCGAGGACGTCATGACGCAACCGCCCATCAGCCGCTATCCCGTTCCCGATCCGCAAGACTGGCCCGACGATATCCGCGCGCGCATTCTCGAGGTGCAGGAAAAGGCGGGCTTCGTGCCGAACGTGTTTCTCACGCTGGCGCATCGGCCCGACGAGTTCCGCGCGTTCTTCGCCTATCACGATGCGCTGATGCTGAAAGACGGCGGCCTCTCCAAAGGGGAGCGCGAGATGATCGTCGTCGCGACGAGCGCGGTGAACGGTTGCCTGTATTGCGTCGTCGCGCACGGGGCCATTTTGCGGATCTACGAAAAGCATGCGCTAATCGCGGATCAGGTGGCGGTGAATCATCGCAAGGCGGATATCACGGCGCGTCAGAAGGCCATGCTCGACTTCGCGCTGAAGGTATGCCGCGACTCGGGCGCCGTGAACGACGACGATTTCGCCGCGCTGCATGCGCATGGTTTCAGCGATGAAGACGTGTGGGATATCGCGGCGATCACGGCGTTCTTCGGGCTCTCGAACCGCATGGCGAATGTGATCTCGATGCGCCCGAACGACGAGTTCTTCCTGATGGGGCGCGTGCCGAAGGCGCCGAAGTAAGCATCCATGCGCCTTCCCCCGCTGAAATCCATCATCGCGTTCGAAAGCGTCGCGCGCACCAAGAGCGTCAATCGCGCCGCCGACGAACTCGGCCTCACGCCTTCCGCGGTCAGTCATCAACTGGCGAATCTGGAAAGCATCGTGGGGCGCCCGCTGTTCACGCGGCTCGGCCGCGGCCTGGTGCTCACGCCGACCGGCACGCAATATCTCTCCGATGTCACCGGCGCGCTCGCCGAACTGAATCGCGCGACCGAGCGCGCATCGAGCGAAACATCGATCGAAATACTGCGGATTCATTCGAGCCCGAGCTTCGGCCTCATGTGGCTGCTGCCGCGTCTCGCCGCGTTTCAGGAAGCGAACGGCGACATTCAGATGAACCTCGCCTGCTCGTATGAAGACGTGTCGTTCACCTCGGGCTATTACGACATCGACGTGCGTCACGGCTATGCGCACTGGACCGATGTCGAAGTCAAAACGCTGCGTCACGAAACCATCGCGCCGCTCGCCTCGCGCGCGTATCTGGAGCGGTGTCCCGTGTCCGCGCCGGAGGATCTTCTCGAACGCCGCCTGATCTTTTCCGAATCGCCGCTCGTTCAATGGCAGCAATGGTTCGGCAAATTCGGCGTGGCCGTGAAGCGCAAGGCATTCGACTTTGCATTCGACCGCTCGTACATGTCGCTCGAAGCGGCGGCGCTCGGTCACGGCATCGCGCTCGAAAGCACGATGCTCGCCTCGGTGCATCTGGAACGCGGTTCGCTGGTGCCGGTATTCGGCAAGGACTACGCGGTCGAAGTCGGCGCGCATCATCTGGTTTACCCGAGCCAGAACGCGGGATTGCCGCGCGTGGCGAAGTTTCTCGCGTGGATGGACCGGCAAATCGAGCGCCGCGCCGATACCTGAAAATTTCTCAGCAATAGTTGAACCAAACTGCGTTGATCGTCAGGTCAAAGGCGAAGACACTGCCACTACACCAGACACCAACGGAGACAACGATGTTGCTCGAGAATCAGGTAGTGATCGTCACGGGCGCAGCTTCGGCGCGCGGCATCGGCAAGGCAACGGCAAAAGCGCTTGCCGCCCAGGGCGCGCGCATCGTCGTGCTGGACCTGAAGCAAGCGGACGCGCAAGCCGCCGCGAACGATCTGGGCGAAGGCCATCTCGGTCTAGCCTGCGACGTGACCGATAAAGCCGCATGCGTCGCCGCCGCTCACGCGACGATCGAACAGTACGGGCGCATCGATGCGCTCATCAACAATGCGGGCATCACGCAGCCCATCAAGACGCTGGAAATCGGCGCGGATAACTTCGATGCCGTCATCGGCGTGAATCTGCGCGGCACGCTGTATATGTCGCAGGCGGTCATTCCGCAGATGAAAAAGCAAAAGCGCGGCAGCATCGTGTGCATGTCGTCGGTGTCGGCGCAGCGCGGCGGCGGGATTTTCGGCGGGCCGCATTACAGCGCAGCCAAGGCCGGCGTACTCGGTCTCGCCAAAGCCATGGCGCGTGAATTCGGCGGCGACGGCATCCGCGTCAATTCCATCACGCCGGGTCTGATTCAAACCGATATCACCGGCGACAAGCTCACGCCCGAGATGCGCGCGGACATCATCAAGGGCATTCCGCTCGCCCGGCTCGGCGATGCCGCGGATATCGCCAATGCATGCCTCTTCCTTTCGAGCGAGCTGTCGTCGTATCTCACCGGCGTCACGCTCGACGTCAACGGCGGCATGTTGATTCACTGATCGCAGCACCGAGGCGCACTCGGAAAACCGGGGCGCCGCACCATCGACATGGCAGGAGACAAGCAATCATGAAATCCAAGTTGGCCGCATCGACGGCAACGGCCGAGTTCGCCTCGTCCGCGGAAGCTACGAGCTTCGAATCGAAGACCTATGCCAAGGTCGGACGCCGGCTCATTCCCTTTCTGATGCTGTGCTATCTCGGCGCGTATCTCGACCGCGTGAATGTCGGCTTCGCCAAGCTGCAGATGCTCAACGATCTGCGCTTCTCCGAAACCGTCTACGGCATCGGCGCAGGCATCTTCTTTCTCGGCTACTTCCTGTTCGAAGTGCCCAGCAACGTGATCCTGCATAAAGTCGGCGCACGCAACTGGCTCGCACGCATCATGCTCACGTGGGCCGTGATCTCGGCGAGCTTCGTGTTCGTCAAGTCGCCCACGATGTTCTATGTGCTGCGCTTTCTGCTCGGCGTCGCCGAAGCGGGCTTCGCGCCCGGCGTGATTCTCTATCTCACGTACTGGTTTCCCGCCGCGCGCCGCGCCAAAGCGCTTTCGCTCTTCTTCATGGCGATTCCGCTCGCGGGCATCGTCGGCGGGCCGCTTTCCGGCTACATCATGCATGCGTTCCAGAACGTGCACGGGCTCGCCGGATGGAAGTGGCTCTTCATGCTCGAAGCCTTGCCCTCGCTCTTTCTCGGCGTCGCGATCCTGTTCTATCTCGACAATGGCATCGCGGGTGCGAAGTGGCTCACCGATGCGGAAAAGGCGCTGCTCGCCCGCAACGTCGAGAAAGACAACGCGCAGACGGTCGAACACGTATCGATCCGTTCGTTCATCGGCGATCGTCGTCTGTGGCTGATGGCCGCGATCTACTTCTGCGTCGTGCTGGGTCAATATGGCCTGACCTTCTGGCTGCCGACGATCATCCGCCGCACTGGTGTAGCGGACCCGCTGTGGGTCGGCATTCTCACCGCGATTCCGTATCTCTGCGCCATCGTCGCCCTGCCGCTGATCGGCGCAAGCGCGGACAAGCGCCGCGAACGCCGCCTTCATCTCGCGATTCCGATGCTCATCTCCGCAGCCGGCTTCGCCACCTTGCCGATGCTCGGCAGCGTGGGCGCCTCGATTGTCTGCGTGAGCGTCGCGGCGGCGGGCATTCTCGCGTCGTCGTCGCAATTCTGGTCGTTGCCTACCGCGGTGCTCGGCGGCATGTCGGCGGCGGCGGGCATCGCGGCGGTGAACTGCTTCGCCAATCTCGCGGGCTTCTTCTCGCCGGCGATCGTCGGCTGGCTCAATGACTTCACGGGCAAATCGACCGCGGGTCTGATCTTCATCTCGCTGGCCGTCGTACTGGGTGCGGCGCTCGTGTTCTTCGTACCGGCCAAGACGGTCAATCGCTGAATCCAATCCACTACTCAAGGAGACAACACATGAGTACTCCCGTCATCGAGGAGGTGACGCTCGCCGAGCGCGCCTACCGCATTCGCCGCAACGCGCTTCTGATGGGCGAAGTGCAAGGCCAGGGCTATATCGGCCAGGCGCTCGATATCGCCGACGTGCTGGCCGTCGCGTACTTCGGCGCGATGAACTACCGCCCCGACGATCCCGAATGGGAAGAACGCGACCGCTTCCTGCTCTCGAACGGCCACTACGCAATCGCGCTGTACGCCGCGCTCTTCGAAGCCGGCATCCTGCCGCAGGAAGAACTCGAAACCTACGGCAGCGACGACAGCCGCCTGCCCATGTCCGGCATGGCGAGCTACACGCCCGGCATGGAAATGTCCGGCGGCTCGCTGGGGCAAGGTCTCACGATTGCGGTCGGCCGCTGTCTCGGCCTCAAGCGCAAGGGTTCGAAGTCCTTCGTCTACACGCTCTTCTCCGATGGCGAGCTCGACGAAGGCTCGATCTGGGAAGGCCTCATGTCGGCGGCGCACTGGAAGCTCGATAACCTCATCGCGATGATCGACGTGAACAATCAGCAAGCCGATGGCCCTTCGACGCAGATCATGGCGTTCGAGCCGCTCGTCGAGAAACTCGAAGCCTTCGGCTGGTACACGCAGCGCGTGAACGGCAACGATATCGACGCCGTGAAGCAGGCCTTCGACAACGCGCGCAATCTGAAGGAAGCGAAGCCGCGCATCATCGTGTGCGATACGAAGATGGGCTGCGGCGTGCCCTTCCTCGAACAGCGCGAGAAAAACCATTTCATCCGCGTCGATGCCCACGAATGGCAACTGGCGCTCGAAGCACTCGAAGCAGGGAGACAAGCATGAGCACGCGCCTCAAGACATCGGCGATGATCGCATCGATCGCAAGCGAAGGACAGGTCACGCGTTCCGCGCCGTTCGGCCATGCACTGGTCGAGCTTGCGCGTAAGAAGAGCAACGTCATCGGCATGACGGCCGATCTCGGCAAGTACACGGACCTGCATATCTTCGCGAAGGAATTTCCCGAGCGTTACTATCAGATGGGCATGGCCGAGCAATTGCTGATGGGCGCGGCCGCGGGCTTCGCGCATGAAGGCGCGCAACCGTTCGTTACGACCTATGCGGTGTTCGCGACGCGACGCGCGTACGACTTCATCCATCAGACGATCGCCGAAGACAATCTCGATGTGAAGATCGTCGCGGCGTTGCCCGGGCTCACGACCGGTTATGGCCCGAGCCATCAGGCCGCGGAAGACCTCGCGCTGATGCGCGCGATGCCGAACATGACGGTGATCGATCCGTGCGATGCGCTCGATATCGAGCAGATGGTGCCCGCGATTGCCGCGCATAAGGGCCCGGTGTATGCGCGCCTGTTGCGCGGCAACGTGCCCGCCGTGCTCGACGAATACGACTACCAGTTCGAACTCGGCCGGGCAAAGCTGCTGCGCGACGGCCGCGACGTGCTCATCATTTCATCCGGAATCCTGACGATGCGCGCGCTCGAAACCGCCAAGGCGCTGCAGGCCGATAACGTCGATGTCGCCGTGCTGCACGCACCGACGATCAAGCCGCTCGATACCGAAACGATCATCCGCGAGGCGAAGCGTTCGGGCCGTCTCGTCGTGGTGGCGGAAAATCATACGACGATCGGCGGGCTGGGTGAAGCAGTCGCGACCGCGCTGCTGACGGCGGGCGTCACGCCGACGTATCGCCAGATTGCACTGCCGGATGCCTTCCTCGATGCGGGCGCCCTGCCCACCTTGCACGATCGCTATGGCATTTCGACGAACGTGATGGCGAGCACGATCAAAGGCTGGCTGGCGTAATAACGCCACTGCGCCGTTGCGCCGCGCGATGGCACGCATCGCGCGGCGCGTTCTATTTCTTTCTGCGTCCGCCCTTCTTCGCGTTCGACGCCTCTTTCGATACGGCCGTGACGGGACCGTTCATCGCTTCCATCCATGAAAGCGCATCGATGTACGAGAGGAATTGCTGAAGATACGCCGGCGATAGCTCGCGCATGAGCGAGAGCGAACGATGCACGAGACTGCTGGAATTGAGCGGGCCCGCGTTCTTCGGCACCTGCGCGAACGAATCGCGCCACTGCTTCTCCGCGCTGACCTTCGACCACACCGCGCGAAAGTAATCGAGCAATTCCGCATGCGCCGCCGGGTTCATCGCCGATTGCTTCGCGATGTCGTCGACGAGTGCGGCAAGCGGACCGCGCGGCACCTCTTTAGTCGCGATAGGCACGTTCATCGCATCGATATCGCGCCGGTACGCATCGAGCAATTGCGCGATCCGTTCGTCGATCATGCGACGCGCTTCGCCTTCATGCGCCGCCGCGCGCCGGTCCAGCGCATCGATGAGATGAAAGCGCACGGGATTCGCGCGATCGTCGCCGTTCGCGCGCCACGCGTCGAGCATCGCGCGCGCGGATGCCGCGTTATTCATGAGCCTTCGCGACGCCGTTCGTCGGCCGCGGCACGGCCGAAATCTCGACGCGCCGGTTCTTCGCGCGCCCTTCTTCGTCCGCGTTGGAACTCACGGGCTGCTCGGAGCCGAAGGCCGCCGCGAACACCGATGGCGACGGCACGCCCGCATCGATCAGCGCGCGCGTCACCGTCAATGCGCGTTTCGCGGAGAGCTCCCAGTTGTCCGCGAAACGGCGGTTGTTCTCGTGGACCTGCTGATCGTCCGCGAAACCGCTCACCATGAGAATCTCTTCATGCGCGCGAAGATACGTGGACAGCGGTCCGGCCAGGCTCTTCAGCACGTCGCGGCCCTGCGGCTGCAACTGATCGGAATTGAGCGCGAAGAGCACGTTGCCGCTGATGCCGATGCGCCCGTTGACGAGCGTCACGCGTCCCGATGCGAGCGGCCCCGCGAGCGCCTGTTCGAGCGTCTGACGGCGCTGCGTTTCTTCCTGCCGGTGCTTCACTTCTTCGTCGAGCTTGGTCTCGAGCTGCAACTGCACGCCGATGACGCCGACGAGGATCAGCACGAACGCGCCCAGCAGCACCGACATCAGATCGGCGAATGCGGCCCAGATCGGTGCGGCGTATTCGGTGCCGCCGTCGATGTCCTCGTTCATGCCGCCCGTGCTCCGGCCACGCGCTGACCCGCGAGATGCTGCAAGTCCTCGACGATCTGCTTCTGCGACAGCATGCTCAGATCGATGACTTCCTTCGCCTGCGCGACGTAATACGCGAGTTGCTCATCGCTGCGTGCAAGCGATTTGCCGAGCGCGCTTTCGATGCGCTCCAGATGCGCGACGAGCTTGTCGTTCGATTCACCGAAGGCCTGCACCGCCGCGCCAAACGCATCCGACAGGCTCGCCGTTTCGACCGCGCTCGCCGTCACCTGCGCGGCCATCGCGTTGAGCTTGCCGGCTTCGGATTCGACCGTGCCCGTGAACTGAGTGCCGACACGTTCGAGCACGGTCGAGGAAGATTCGACCAGTGCGTCGATGGCGGCACGCTGCTCGTTCGATGCGTGATTCACCGCATCGAGCAGGGTTTCGACCGTCGCCAGCAGACGACTGCGTTCTTCGAGCATCGCGGTATCGCGCACCATCGAATCGGAGAGCTTCTGACGCATTTCGGCGACGACTTCGGCCGCCGCTTTCGGCGCCTCCGACGCAGCCTGCACGAGACGCCCGATCTCCGCCATGGTCGCGCTCGCGTGCGCCTGCGATTGCGCGGACATGTCGCGCGCGGTTTGCGCGAGCGCGTCGCAGATCTCTTTCTGACGATCCGCCGTCGCCGCGCTCGCTGCCTGCCAGTGCTCGCGCAGCGACGCGGCCATCGTGTCGAGCGTATCGCTCCATGCATCGAGACGCGCTTCGCTGCGCTGATCGACCGATTGCACGAGCGCTGCCGCGTGTTCTTCGAAGCTCGCCACCGCCGCCGTCAGTGCACCTTGGTTCTGCGCGGCTGTCTGCTCGCTGGCGCGCACGTGCTGGGCGAGCGCATCGGTCCAGGCGTGCGACATGCTGCCCGTCGCCGCTTCGAGACGGCTCGAGACGCCATCGATCAGGCCGGAAGAACGCGCATCGAAAGTCTGCGCGAAGCGATCCAGCGACGCCTCCATGCGCACGACGAGCGCATCGTTCGATTGCCCGTGTTTCGCAACCGACGACTCCAGCCCGCTCGACACGCGCTCCATCTGCGCGGACACGCCATCGACGAGACTCGCCGCACGCTGATCGAAGGCCTGCGCGAAACGATCGAGCGATGCGCCCATCTCGCCGGCGAGCGCCGCGTTCGACTGCGCATGCTCCGCAACCGATGCGTTCCAGATCTCCGCGACCTTCGCCGAAGACGCCTCGAATCCGCTCGACAGCCCTTCGAGTTGTTGCGTGACCGCCTGTTCGACGTTGCCGTGCAAAGCGCTGACTTCGCGCGCGATGCCGTCCATCGTCGTCTGCATGATGGGCTGGAGCGCGGCGCTCGCGGCCCGCGCGCTGTCCGCGACGCTCTGCTTCAGGGACAACTCGACCGAGGTCGCGAGCCGCCGGTAAGCCGTCTCCGTCTTCGCGTGGAACGCATCCTGATTCGCGAGTTGCCGCTCGTTCGCGGCAAGGCTTTGCTGCTCGATCGCGAGCGTCATCGACTGAAGGCGATCGACGAGCTTGGGCATCAGTTCCGTCTGGAGCCGAAGCATCTTGAACGTCTCTTCGCGCTGATGCGCCTGCGTGAAGACACGCAGCGTGCCCGCGATTTTCGCGTCGAGTTGCTGCGTTACATGCAGACGGTCGCGCCGGCACAAGGTGGACAAGAGGCCGAGCATCGCGGAGCCCGCGACGCCCGCGATCGACGTGCCGAACGCGAAGCCGAGACCCGTGACCGGCGCGGCGAGCGATGCGCGGATCGCCGTGAGGTCCGATGCGCTCTGCAGCGCGGTGCCCGTGCCGCGCAAGGTCGCGACCATGCCGAGCAGCGTGCCGAGCATGCCCAGCAACACCAGCAGGCCGACGAGATACGGCGCGAGCGCCGGACCGGGCAAGGCCGCGCGTTCGCCTTCGATTCGCAGGCGCACCGCATTGCGCAGGCTCGGATGCAGCGTATCGAGCCACACGGCGAGGCTGCGCGGCGCGCTCGCGAGTTGCGCGATGGCCTGCTCCAGCGTGCCGGTGATCTGGTGAAAGCGGCGCAGTTCGGCCGCGCCCGCGAGATAGCATGCGGCGATCACGACGCTGACGGCGAACGCGACCGCATTCGAGCCGATATAAGCGATACCGATGCCGCAGATCGCGGCGAGACCAATCGAGAAGACGGCGATGTTCAATAGATTTCGGGGCATAGCGAGCCAGTTAGCGGGTGCGAAGAGCCGCGAGCAAGCCTTCGATCGGTTGAAAACGAACATCCAGTTCGGCGAGCACGACGCTTTGCAGATCCTTGCGGAACACGTCGAGCCACGCGCCGGGCGCGGATGTCTCCGCTGAAGCGTGCGCGTGCTTCAGGCGCTCGAAATGCTTGCCGAGCAGCGCGGGCACATTCGCGAGCAGAGCACGCTCGCGCGCGCTCAGTGCCTGTTCCATCACGGCATCGACGACGGCGAGACGCGCCATCTCGGGCGATCTCGCCGCGAGCATCGATCTGAGACGCGTGCGCAGCGCGCCGATATCGGTGTCCATGGCTTGCTGCAGGGACACATAGCGCTGACGGAAGTCCGCGAAATCGGCGTCAGGCTGATCCGCTGCCGGCTGCACGGCGGCGCGATGCCTGCGGCGCGCGGCCGCATCTTCGCGCGCGAGCGCGCCGGCGAGCGATGTCCGCACGCGCGCGCACTCGTCTTCCACGTTGCGCGCGGCGGATCGCGCGCCGGAGACGGCGGGCGGATCGGTCGCGAGCGCGGTCGAGAGCGCGATCGCATCGGTCCAGCCGAGCCATTGGCTCAGACGGTCCGACAGCGATTGAGCGGGTTCTTGTACGTCGAGATCGGCAAAATGTGCCAGCAGGCGAACGAGCGCCGGGCCGCTGAATGCCGTGCGCTTCGAGCCTTGCACAGGTTCCCCGGGGGCAAAAGCTCGCTATTTTACCTGCGCGGGCGAGGTCGATGCCCCGTTTCGTTTCGATAGCCCTTCAAGGCGCCTTCGCGGGCATGAACGCGAACGCGGGCGTGGCGACGAAATTGCCCGCTGTTTCGCCGGAAAAAACCTGCCCCGCATCGATCGTGAGCTTCATCACCGGCGCGCCCGGATTCAGGTTGAGCTTCTTGAGCGAGACCCAGAACGTATCGGGCCGCGTCGCCGAATCGAAGTAATAGATCATGTTCTGCTGATCCGAGACCGTGCGCCATATCGTCGAAGAAAGATTCGGCTGCTCCGGCGTGCTGATGCCAAGCGGCACGCTCACCGACCGCATCACGCTCATCACGCTCGCCACGGCCTGAAACGAATACGAGCCCTGCGGCACGCCCGCCATGTAGTTCGGATCGGCCTGCTTCGGGATGGCGTCGAGCAGAAAGGACGCGCGCACGAAGCGGTCCGCCGCGCGGTTCGTGCCCGGCAGGAAGCCCAGGCCGCCGACGCTCTTCCAGTACGTATCGATCGCGAGTTGCTCGTCGTAGATGGGCGAGTTCGTCATGACCTTGTACTTCTTGCCCTGATGGATGATCAGCTTGCCGTTGATGTATTCGAAGATCGCGGAATCGCCGCGCGCATCCGACAAGGACAGGTGAATGGTCAGCGGCTTGCCGTTGGGCAGCGGCGGCGCGATGATCTGGAACGGCTCGCGCGACATCACGTAGACCGCTTGCCCGACGGTCGCGAAGTTATCGAGCGCGTATTGCGCCCACAGGCTGATCGACATCGGATCGCGCTTGGGATCGGGCTTGCCGTAGTCGGTCTCCGCGAGATAAAGCGCATTGGCGACGAGCCCGCGTTCGTTCATGCCGTCCACCGTGCCGATCTCATAGCCCGATACCACGACACTGCCGTACTTCGACTTCCACTTGATCGAGCGCGGGCCCGCGTTACCGTCGCGATCGATCCCCGCGGGCATCACCCAGAGATTCGAGCGCATGTCTTCGGACCAGTCCATCGTGCGGCCCGTTATCACGAGGCCCTTGTCGCCGACGTACAGCGCGCGCGTGCAAGCGAGCGCGAGCGACGTCGAGAGCAGTGCGAGGGCGACGATGCATGCGAGCTTTCGGGCCAGTCGGGTCATGTCATGTTTCCTCATCGTGTATCGCGACGCCTTCGTGTCTTCGTGTCTCTGGACGCGAAGGCCCCCTCACCAATAGGGCAATGCCGCGGCTTTGTAAAGGCGCGCGGCGCGTCTAATGCGGGGCTTTATTTCCAATCGCCGATGTGAGAGGGAGCGCGCGCCGTGTCAGGAAGGAAAGCCCAGCACGGTCGCCTTGGCGCGCAGATCGGTGAAGCGCCCGCCCGGCGTCGGCGTTTGCGACGCGCCTTCGGCAGCCTTCGCGGTCCGCGATTTGTCGATGGCGCCGAGGCCCGTTCCGACCGAGGGCGTGTTCGAGCATTCGAGACCGAACGGACCCGGCGGCACCGCGAGCGCGGGCGCATCGGCGCGCGGCGCAGCGCTCAGATCGAGCGCATAGGCCATGTTGAACGTGGTCGGATCGCTTGCCCGCACGCCCAGCGGATCGAGCCCGAAGCGCCATGCGAGCAGTTGATGGATCGAGCTCGGATCGAACGGATAGCGCGCCACGTTATTCGCCGGCACGCGTGGGCCTAGCAGCATGCAGGGCACGCGAAAGCCGAGACGCCCGTCGTTGCCGAGCTTCTGTTCCGCCGCCGAAAGCGACTTGACCGGCGGCGCGACGTGCTCGAAGAAGCCGCCCCACTCGTCGTAGACGACGATCAAGAGCGTCGTGCTCCAGTTCGGGCTCGTGCGCAGCGCTTCGTAGATCTGCCCGAGCAGCGCCTGGCCGTTGCGCACGTCGGCATGCGGATGATCGTCGTTGGACGTGCCGTTCGCTTCGCCGCCGAAACTCGGATCGACCATGCAGAAGGACGGCAGATTGCCGCCGGCCGCATCGGAAAGAAAATCGGAAAAGAGCTTCGAGCGGCCCACATAACGCGTGCCGTACAGCGCGGTGAACGGCACGTCGTGAAAGTAGTATTTCGACGAGATGTTCTTCGCATCGAGCCGGTCCCAGATCGTCGAGAGCGACGAGGTATCGATCGTGTCGCTCAGGCGGTCCGTCTCGCCGCTATGCAGATAGATGCGGTTCGGAAACGTGTCCGCGAGAATCCCGCTCATGTAGTAATCGCAGACGGTGTATTGCGCGACCGCCTGCCGATAGAACTCGAGATCGCTGTCCGTGAAATAGCCGATGGGCAAGAGGTCGCCGCGCGTCTTGTTCGTGTCGGGCGTGAGCAGAAAGCCGTTCATCGCGCCATTGGCGAGATGCGCGCGGCCCGCGTCGTACTGGTGATCGGGGTCCGCGAACTGACAGCCCTGAAAGCCGTAGGCGGCGTTGGCCGAAAGCACGAAAGTCGGATGCGTCTCGCCGAAGGCATCCGTGTACTGCCGGCCCGTCTGCCCGCCTTCCGCGCCCGGCACCCAGCCGAGCATGTGATCGAACGAGCGGTTCTCCATCGTCACGAGCACGATGTGGTCGATGCCCGAGGTCGCCGGCGCGGGCAATGCGGGGCGCGGCAGGTTCGCGCGATCGGGCGGAATATTGCCGATGGGGCTCGTCGGCGTGACGGTGCCGGAGTCGTCGTCGCTGCCGCCGCCGCACGCGGACAGCATGGCCGTGCTGGCGAGCGCGGCGAGAAGACGCCGGCGCACCGCATCGGGTTCGTTCGAGGAATGTCGGGCCATGCCGGCGCTCCGTGTGAGTGTTGTTGTCGAACGCCGTTCGTCGGCCAACGGTTGCGCTTCGGAACGCGAAGGCGAACGGCTTGGGGGTGCCGGGACATAGCACATCGCGTTCCCGGCCCCGCATTCCGTTTATTTCTCACACAGCGGCGGCGCTATTCATCCGTCACGACGGAACTGCTTGCGCCATCCGCGACGGACGACGCGAGCGCATAGGCGTTCACGCCTTCGATGCAGCCGAGGTTCACGCGCCACTCCTGCGGATTCGAACGCGTCTGGTGGAACGTGTAAATTCCACAGTGCTTGCAGAAGAAATGTTTCGCCACGCGCGTGTTGAACTGATAGAGCACGAGCGCGTCCTCGCCCGACAGAATGCGCAGCCTGTCTCGCGTGAACGGCGGCGACATCACCGCGCCGCGCCGCCGGCACAAGCTGCAATTGCAGCGCTTCGCGGGTTCGGCCGGCGTATCGGCTTCGAACGTGACTGTGCCGCAATGGCACGCACCTTTCAGGGTCGTCGGGTTCATCGTGGCTTTGTCTCCCTCCTGATTGTGTTCAGCCCGCGTCCTCCACGTACTGCGCGATGCCGCGGCCGAACGACCAGTCTTCTCGTCGATTCGGCGCCAGCGCGATCATCACGTCGTCGGGTCGCAGGCCGGGCGATGCCTCGAGCTTCGCGACCAGCGTCTTGTAGAACGCCTTCTTGGTCGCGAGGTCGCGCCAGTCGCTCGCGGTGATGTGGATGAACACGAGATCGTCGCTTCGTTCCACGCCGAGATAGGCTGGATCGTAGATGAAATCGTCGCGCTCGCGCTGTTCGATCAACTGGAAACGATCGTCGGCGGGGACTTTGAACGCTTCGACGAGCGCTTCGTGAACGCTGTTGGAAATGGCGCGGATGTGATCGCGCGGCTTGCCTTTGATGAGCGAGATTCTGACGAGCGGCATGATGCGTTTCCTTCCAGAATGAAGTTCGGGTCAGGCAACTCTACGCCGCGCCGCCCCTTCCGAATATTTGAAAGTTCGGCACGAACGATTCCAGAAAATCGAACCGTTGCGGCGTCAACGCGCGCGCAAGGCGTCGACGATATTCATCCGCGAAGCCCGCAGCGCCGGCAGAAAGCCGCCGACCAGGCCCATGACGAGCGAAAAGGCGAGTGTCCGTGCGATCACCGAAGGCGTCAGAATAAATCGGAACGAAAGATCCGCGAAGGTCTGAAAATTGGTCGTGGAAAACGACGCGAACTGCATGAGCGCGGCACAGCCGAGCCCCGCGATGCCGCCGACGAGGCCGAGCAGCAAGGCTTCGAGCAGAAACGCCCCGAGCACGTCGAAGCGCTTGAAGCCGAGCGCCCGCAAGGTCC
Source organism: Caballeronia cordobensis (assembly GCF_001544575.2). Lineage (GTDB taxonomy): Bacteria > Pseudomonadota > Gammaproteobacteria > Burkholderiales > Burkholderiaceae > Caballeronia > Caballeronia cordobensis. The sequence continues at coordinate 316,152 of NZ_FCNY02000006.1, read as the reverse complement.
CGATCTCCGCGACGCGATTCGCCACCGACGCGTACATCGTGATCATCGCGCCGATCATCGCCGCGATCGAGAAGATGGTCGAGAGCGTGATGCCGAGAATATTGATGAACGAGGACAGCGCCTTCGACTGATCGCCGTAAAAGACCTGTTCGCGCTTCGCCTCGTCGGCGAGACGCGGGTCCACGTCGATATCGGCGCGAAAGCGCTCGAACGCGTCGCTGCGCGCAAGGCGCACGACCATCGACGAATAACTGGTGCGCCGGAACGATTGCATCAACTGATCGACATCGCCCCAGATCTCCGAATCGAAACCGCTGCCGCCTGCGTCGAAGTGGCCCACCACGGTCCAGTCGCGCTGCGCGAAACGCAGGTGATCGCCGATGCGCGTGCCGCCAAATCCCTTCGCGATGCTGCTGCCGACGATGATCTCCGACGATCCGCTCCTGAACATGCGACCCGCCGTGAGTTGCACTTGCGGACGCAATTGCACGCCCATCGGCGAGACGCCGCGTATCACCACGTTCGCGGGCGTGTTCGTGCCGAGCTTGGTGAGCGAGATCAGCACGACGGTTTCCTTCGAGGCGAGCGGCGCGCCGTCGCCGTTCATCGCGACCGATGGATGCATCTCCATCACATTGGCCTGATTGCGGTCGATGGCGCTTTGAATCTCGGTCTCCGCGCCCTTGCGGATCACGACGACGTTATCGCGCTCGCCCGTCGAAACGAGCGTTTTCTTCAGACCCGCATCGAGCATCAGCACGGTCGCGAACACGAACACGACGAGCGCGAGCCCGCCCGCGGTGAGCATCGTCGTGAGGCGGCGCGCCCAGAGATTGCGTGCGACGTAGGAAACGGGAATCGCCATCGCGTGCCCTCAGCCGATCGCCCGCAGGCCTTCGACGATGCGCACGCGGCTCGCCTGCACCGCCGGCACGATCGCCGCCGCGAGCGCCACGACGAACGCGCATGCGGCCTGCAGCAGCATCGTCTCGTGCGACACCATGAAGACCGGGAACACGCCGCCCGTCGCGCGCTTGAAGACTTCGGCCATCGGCGGGGTGGCGAGAATGCCGATGCCGCCGCCGATCGCGCAGATCGCGAGCGATTCGCCGAACACGAGCGCGCACAGAAACGCCGGGCCGAAGCCGAGCGCCTTCAGCGTGGCGTATTCGGTGATGCGCTCGCGCGCGCTCATCGCCATCGCGTTCGCCATCACCGCCATGATGATCAGGATAACGACATAAGAGACGACGCGTATCGCCGCGATAATCTGATTCGACATCGCGACGAAGCCGAGTTGAAACGCCTGCTCGGTCTCGGTCAGCGTTTCGGCGAGCGAGTTCTTGAAGACGCCATCGATATTGCGCGAGACCGCGGCCGCTTCGTCCGGGTCCTTGATGCCGACCACATACACGCCGACCTGATCGACATTGCGTTTCGTTGATTTTCGAATGGTCTCGTTCAGGTAATCGTAGTGAAAAATCAGTTGCCGCGTAATGGTCGATTCATCGCGGCCTTCCATGATGCCGCGCACGACGAAGTCCCACGTGCCTGGGTAGATCGTGCCTTTGAGCGGAATGACGTCGCCGACCTTGAAGCCGTACTGATCCGCGAGTTGCCGCCCGATCAGGCAGCCTTTCCGGTCCCGTTGATAATCAGAACGCGCCTTTTCGGAAACGATGAACTCGGGATACAGATCGAGATAGTTGTCCGACACGGCGAACTGCGCGAAGAAGTTCTTCGGATCGCGATAAACGCCGCCGAACCAGTTCGAGCGCGCGACGAGCGTCACGCCATCGACGCCGCGTATGCGGTTCTCGTAGGCGAGCGGCAAGGGAAACACGAGCGAGATCGCATTGCGCGTGACGAGCCGCGCGTTCGACGCCGCCGCCGCGCCCGCGTACCACGCATCCACGACCGTATGCAGCAGGCCGTAGGCGAGCACGGCGACGGTGAGACCGAACACCGTCAGCGTGGTGCGCAGCTTGTGACGCAGCGCGTTGCGCAGGATCAGCTTGAGCACGGTCATAGTGGCTTAGCGCGGCGTTCCATCGATCAGTTCGCCCTTCTCCAGATGCACGAGCGCCTTCGCCGCGCCCGCCGCGTGCGCGTCGTGCGTGACCATGATGATGGTCTTGCCGAGCTTGTCGTTCAGGCGCTGCAGCATCGCGAGGACATCGGCGGCGGAATTGCGGTCGAGGTCGCCCGTGGGCTCGTCGGCGACGATTAGCGTCGGGTCCGTAATGAGCGCCCGCGCGATCGCCACGCGCTGCTGCTGCCCGCCCGACAGCTCCGACGGAAAGTGGCTCATGCGATCGGCCATGTTGACCATGTCGAGCACCATCGCGACACGTTCCTTGCGCTCGTGGCGCGTGAGGCGCGTGAGCATCAGCGGCAGCTCGACGTTCTCGAACGCGGACAGCACCGGCATCAGGTTATAGAACTGGAAGATGAAGCCGACGTGCGCCGCGCGCCAGTCCGCGAGCGCCGCTTCGGGCAGGCGCGTGATATCCAGCCCGCCCACGAGCAACTCGCCGCTGTCGGGCCGGTCGATGCCCGCGATCAGGTTCAGCAGCGTGCTCTTGCCGGAACCGGACGGCCCCATCAGCGCGACGAAATCGCCTTGTGCGATGGACAACGTGATGTCGGTCAGCACCGGCACCGTCTGCACCCCGCGCCGATACGACTTCGCCACGTGGCTGATCTGAACGAGAGGCGGCGTGCTCACGCTATTTCTTCGCCACGGTGACGCTGGCGCCGTCCTTGATCTTGTCGCCGGGCGACAGCACCAGAATGTCGCCAGGTTTCACGCCCTGCACCGCGAGCAGATCGCCGATGCGCTCGCCCGTCGTCACGGGCGTTTCGCGCGCGGTGTCGTGATCGATGACATAGACCACTTTCCTGCCGCCGCGCGTGACGACCGCCGAAGGCTGCACGGCCACGACCGCCTTTTTTTCCTCGGGCGGCACGGGCTTCGAGAGGAAGGCGACTTTCGCGGACATGTCGGGCAGCACGCGCGCGTCGCGATCGACGAAGCGCACTTTCACGAGCACGGTGGCTTTCGAGCGATCGACCGTCGGCACGATGCGCGACACGCGGCCCGCGAAGCGCGCATCGGGCAGTGCGTCGAGCTGAATCTCGCACGGCTGGTCCACGGCGATGCGCGAGATGTTCGACTCGGCGACATCGGCTTCGACTTCGAGCGTTTTCATGTCGGCGATCGTGACGACCGCCCCCTTGCTGTCCGATGCCGACGAGAACGGCGTGATGTTATCGCCCACGTTCGCGTGCTTCACTAGCACGACGCCGTCGAAAGGCGCGCGGATCACGGTCTGATCGACGGCCACTTGCGCGGCCTGAGCGTTGGCCTGCGCGGAGGCGATCGCGGCTTCGTCGCTGTTGATGGAGGCCTTGGCCTTGTCGAAGCGGGCGAGCGCCGCGTCGAATTGGGTCGCCGGAATCGCGCCCTGCGGAGCGAGGATTCTGAACCGCTTGAGATCGACTTCCGCGTTCTTCAGCTCGGCGCGCTGCAGTTCGAGATTCGCCCGCGCGACCTTCACCTGCGCTCGCGCCTGCGCGAGCGAGGCGGCGACGTCGTCGCTCTCGAGCCGCGCGATGATCTGCCCTTCCTTCACCACCGAGCCTTCCAGCACACCGAGCCATTCGACGCGCCCCTGTCCTTTCGACGCCACCGCCGCCTTGCGCTGCGGCACGACGTAGCCGGTCGCGTTCAGGAGCGTATAGCTTTGCGATGGATAGACGGACGTGACGGTCGCCGTTTCCACCGCCTGCGGGCCGGTCATGCGCAACGCCACGGCGAGGAGCGCGAGCAGGAGCGCCACGATGACGGCGTAGCGAAGCCAGTTTCGCCGGCGCCTTGGCATGGCGGCGGACGGTCCCCGGTCGATTTTGAGTTTGTCCAGATCGTGTTCAGCCAATTTTTGGGCTTGCGCCGCGGGAGGTTCCGCGATTCGGGTAGGGGTGAAAGGATCGTCAGTATAGCGCCGGAGTTTGAGCGCGGAATATGCGGTCGCTGGCCATTTGGACGATGCTCCCGTTACTGGAAATCAGACAAGCCGGCGTTGACAATGCAATTCAGCGGCAACTAGTATTTCAAGCACGTTTCGGCAACAACGAGACGATCGTCGAACGGGGATCCACCGCGCGACAAATACGGTCCAGGACCGCCAAACAGCCGCTCCAGCGGCTGTTTTCATTTCCAGGGAAGAAAACGCGTGTCGTACATCTGCTATATCGACGAAGCAGGGTGCAGTACAGCCCTGCCCCACCGGAACACCGACATCCAGCCGCTTCTCGCGATCGCCGGGCTGATCGTGCATCGGGAAGCGGTCGCGACACTGACGCGCGAATTCCTGAAAATCAAGCGCACCTATTTTCCCGGCGCGCTCTCATCGAATCATCCGCTCGATGACGTGCGGCAGGAAATCAAAGGTTCGGATCTTCGCAGCGCCATCCGAAAACGCGGACATCGGGCAACGACTCAACTGCGATTCATTGACGATACGCTGGCTCTCCTGGAGCATCTCGAGTGTCGAGTGCTTGCGACGATCTGGATCAAGGGAATTGGCGCCCCTTTCAAGGCGCGTGAAATCTATACCCAATCGGTTCAGCACGCATGCCGCGCATTTCAGTCCTTTCTCGCTGATAAACGCGCAAGCGGCATGGTGATCGCAGACTTCCGCACGACTCAATTGAACGATCAGGTCGCTCATTCGATTTTCACGCAGAAGTATCGTGCGCGAGGCGACCCGTTCGATCGTCTGATCGAATTGCCGACCTTCGCTGTCAGCAACAACCACGTAGGACTTCAGTTGACCGACGTTCTGTGCAGCGCGCTTTTGTTTCCGATGGCCTCATCCGTCTATTGCTTCGGGCATGTCGTTGGACAGCATGTCAACGGACGCGACCTGTTGATTCGGCGACGCTACACGAAGCACCTCAAGCGTCTGCAATTTCGCGCCGATGCGCGCTGGAGCATCCGGGTCGTCGATCGGCACTCCCGGCGCTCGTCGGCCGATCTGTTCGTCGTTCCGCCCGTGCAGACGCGCGTCGAAAGCGATGTGATCAGACTGGAAAAAGCCGACTTCCTGCACGAAATTGCAAGTCCGGGATGAACATCTCGCTCAGCTCACTTGTGAATCAAAGTTAAAGATGCTTTGAGTTCCGCGCCGGTCACAACGCCGCCAGTTGGGTACAGTGGGATCACACCGCGGCACACCCCAAACATCGACGGAGACGCCCCCATGAAGACGTATCGCATCGCAACCATTCCCGGCGACGGCATCGGCAAGGAAGTCGTGCCCGCTGGCCAGCAAGTCCTCGAAGCGATTGCACGCAGCACGCAAAATTTTGAATTCCAATTCGAGAATTTCGACTGGGGCGCGGACTATTACCGCCGGCACGGCGTGATGATGCCCGCCGATGGCCTCGATGCGATCCGCGACAAGGACGCGATTCTCTTCGGCTCGGCCGGCGACCCGGACGTTCCCGATCACATCACGCTGTGGGGACTGCGCCTGAAGATCTGCCAGGGCCTCGACCAGTACGCCAACGTGCGCCCGACGCGCATCCTGCCGGGCATCGACGCGCCGCTCAAGCGCTGCAAGCCCGAAGACCTGAACTGGGTGATCGTCCGCGAGAACTCGGAAGGCGAATACTCCGGCGTCGGCGGGCGCGTGCATCAGGGCCATCCGATCGAGGCCGCGACCGACGTGTCGATCATGACGCGCGCCGGTGTCGAACGCATTATGCGTTTTGCATTCAAACTCGCGCAGTCGCGTCCGCGCAAGCTGCTGACCGTCATCACGAAGAGCAACGCGCAGCGTCACGCGATGGTCATGTGGGACGAAGTCGCGCTGGCGATCTCGAAGGAATTTCCGGACGTGAAGTGGGACAAGGAACTCGTCGATGCCGCCACCGCGCGCATGGTCAACCGCCCCGCCACGCTCGACACCATCGTCGCGACGAACCTGCACGCCGATATCCTCAGCGATCTGGCCGCCGCGCTCGCGGGCAGTCTCGGCATCGCGCCGACGGGCAACATCGATCCCGAACGCCGCTATCCATCGATGTTCGAGCCGATCCACGGTTCCGCGTTCGACATCATGGGCAAAGGGCTCGCGAATCCGATCGGCACCTTCTGGTCGGTCGTGATGCTGCTCGAACATCTCGGCGAGTTCGACGCCGCAAAGCGCGTCATGGCCGCGGTCGAAGCGGTCACCGCCGATCCCGCGCTGCATACCGGCGATCTCGGCGGCAAGGCGACGACCGCGCAAGTGACGGCCGCCGTGTGCGCATACGTCGAGCGCGTGGAAGCCGCCGCGGCTTAAAGATCGAGCGAGTTTCATCCGAGTTAAACGCGACTGACCCGCGACGCCATGCACGTCGCGGGCGGCGGGGACGCCTGCGCGCCCTTTCAATCGAGAGCGCAACGCTCTGCCTCCCGAGGAGGAGACACATGCAATCCAGCATCGAATCCAGTGTCGAAGCGCGCGTCTCGCGCAAGCTCGCATGGCGCATCATTCCGTTCGTGATGCTGCTCTACTTCATCAGCTTTCTCGACCGCGTCAACGTGGGCTTCGCCGCGATGACGATGAACAAGGCCATCGGGCTTTCGCCCACCGCGTTCGGGCTTGGCGGCGGGTTGTTCTTCATCGGCTATTTTCTGTTCGAGGTGCCGTCGAACCTGATCCTGCACAAAGTGGGCGCGCGCATCTGGATCGCGCGCGTGATGGTGACGTGGGGCATCGTGTCGGTGGCCTCCGCGTTCGTCACGGGACCGACGAGCTTCTACGTGCTGCGCTTTCTCCTCGGCGTCGCCGAAGCGGGCTTCTTTCCCGGCGTGATTTTGTATCTCAGCCTGTGGTTTCCCGCGAAGCAACGCGCGGTGGCGGCCGCGTGGTTCATGGCCGCCGCGCCGATCTCGACCGCGATCGGCTCGCCGCTCTCCGGCGCGATCATGCAACTGCCGCCGATGTTCGGTCTCGCCGACTGGCAGATCCTCTACGTCATCGAGGCGCTGCCGGCGATCGTGCTCGGCTTCGTCGTGCTCAAGTTCCTCACCGATACGCCTTCGAAAGCGCACTGGCTCGCCAGCGATGAGCGCGAATGGCTCATCGCGAAGCTGAAGAGCGAAGCCGATGCAAAGCAGTCTCACGCGCGTCACACCGCGGGTGCATGGAACGCGCTGCGCGATCCGCGCGTGCTCGCCCTCGCACTGATCTACTTCGGCACGTCGGCGGGTCTCTACACGCTGGGCTTGTGGGCGCCGCTCATCATTCGCCAGTTCGGCTTCAGCGCGCTGGAGACGGGTCTCATCACCGGCATTCCGAGCGTGGTCGCCGTCGTCGCGATGATTCTCTGGGCGAAGCATTCGGACCGCACGCAGGAACGCACGTGGCACGTCGTGATTCCCTGCGCGCTGGCTTGCGTCGGCTTCATCTTCGCGGGTCAGGCGAGCACGGCGCTCTTCGTGATTCTCGCGCTCGTGGTGGTGAACGTGGGCATCAGCGCGGCGAAGGCGCCGCTCTGGGCGATGCCGAGCATGTTTCTCTCGGGCGCGGGCGCCGCGGCGGGCATCGCGATGATCAATTCGATCGGCAACCTCGGCGGCTTCGTGGGCCCGTTCGCGATCGGCTGGCTCAAGAACAGCACCGGCAGCTATGCGGCCGGCCTGTATGTGGTCGGCGCGACGCTCGCGATGTCCGCGGTCATCACGCTTCTCTTGAGCCGCAAGACCAGGAACGAGGACGCGCATGCGGTGACGGCAAAGACGTAATGGCCATCGAGATTGAATTCATCATCACGCATGCAATATGCCAATTTGCCCGCTTCGTTTTAAGATAGCCGCTTCATCGTGACCCCGCTCGATGCGCGAGGAGTGGCAGTGTTCTTATTGAAACGTGGGCATGGCGCGGTATTTTGTGTGGCCATTGCCTTGTCATGCGGCAGCGTGTCCGCTCTGGCCGCCACGGCATCCGCGGGCGATGCAACAAGCGGCGCATCGGTGCCGAGCATCCTTTCAGCCGTCTCGCTTGCGCCGAACTTTATGGGCGACGATCCCGAGCATGTCCGCGACGCGCTCGCGGGCCATCCGTCGCCTGGACAACCGTCGTCGATCACAAGCCGCGTGCGGGCGTTTCTGTCGCATCCGTTCCGCAAGACGCCGCAAGGCGCGTCCGGCGCCGCGGGCGCGAGCCAGGCCCGCGCGCAAGCGGAGCGCACCTTCGCGTTCGTCATTCCGGTTTCATACGGCGTGCGCTATCTGTCGAAGAAGAAGGTGCTCACGGTGAACGTGTCGCTGGCCGCGCCGGACCATCCGGACGCCATCCTGCTCAAGCAGACGGTGCAGGGACAAAGCGGCCGCAAGCTCGTCGTTGCACCCGAGGCGAAGGAGAAGGGATTCGTCCAGACCTTCGACGTCATCCAGTTGCAGCCGCAAAGCGGCATCAAGACGACTGTGCGCGGCCGCATGACGCTGCCTACTTTCGACCGCGAGCGTGGCACCGGCGACTTCGCCATCGTGCTGATCTGCACGCTCGCGCCGCCCTATCTGATGGATGACATCGAGCACAGCGCGCCCACCGACGAAGAGCCGACCGACATCACGCGCAGAACTTCGACGCTCAATGGCAACGTCGATGCCGCGTGGCTCATCGACCGCAAGGACGGCTCCATCATCACGAAGCGGCTGCACCTCGTCAAATGACGCGTGCGGAATCGGGTAGACAACTTCGTCTACTTCGGGCGCGACGAGCCGACGCCGCTCGCCGATTCGCGGACGGGCGTGCTAAATCGATGCAACGCGACGGACTACAATCCAAGGGTCTGTTCGCAAATAAAACGTGCATGCGAACGCCCGAAATCGGCTGCAGTGCAAGGAGCGCGGCGCGCCGTTTGGCCTCCCCAAACAAGCGACGCGCGACGCCGCAATGCGGCCGATTTCGGGCGTTCCCCAAATTGGAATTTACAGCTAGGGGTTGCCCCGTAAAGGGCCGCTCGCCGCGTCATGCTCCTCGCGAATACGCCTGTATTGGCTTCGTCGCATTCCTTGCGATCGGCCCTTTACGGGGCAACGCATGCACGTTTTATATGCGAACAGACCCTAGACAAATGGCGCCGCGGAGAACCTGAATGCCCGCCAGATTGAATGCCGTTCGCAAGACCGGACGCGTGGTCAGTCGGCGGCTGTTGCGACGCAACAGCACCGCTGCGATGCGGTTCGCCGAGTCCTTCTCGCGGTTTCCGGTGCTCGCCGGACTTATCGGCACGGCCATCGCCATTTCCATGGCCACGCTGTCATTCGCCGCGCTCTGGCAAGGACGCGCGCAAGCCCTGCAAAACGCGCATCAGGCATCGGCCAATCTGGTCGCCACGCTGAGCGCCGACATCGCACGCAATATCGAAGCGAGCGACCTGTCGTTGCGCACCATCGTAAGCGGCGTGGAGAATCCCGCCGTGATGGCGCTCCCGCCCGACCTTCGCAAGCTCGTCCTGTTCGATGGCGCGACCGGCATGAACTACGTCGGCGGCGCTTTCGTGATGAATCGCGAAGGACGGATCATTCTCGAACGCGATGCTTCGCAGCACGCCGCCCTCGTCTTCAGCGATCGCGATTACTTCAAGGTTCACGCCGAACACCCGGGCGCGGGCCTGTTCATTTCCGGTCCCTACGCGTCGCGGTTGCGCGATGGCACCACCTCGCTGGCGGTGAGCCGGCGCATCGACGGGCCGGACGGCTCGTTCGCGGGCGTCGCCGTCATCGCGCTGAACGTCGATTACTTCGATAGCCTGCTTTCACGCGTGAGCGTCGGCGCTCGCGGCTCCGTGTTCATCGTGCAGCAGGACGGCGTGATGATCGCGCGCAAGCCCGCGTTGCGGCGCGACGAAGCGGGATATGTCGCGAAGTCGCCGAGCTTCGCCGCGATGAGGGACGCAACCTCGGGTTCGTACATCTCCAGCTCGCCGATCGACGGCGTGCGGCGGCTCTATACCTTCCAGCGCGTGCCGGGCACGCATCTGATCGCGGCGGTCGCGCCCGCGGAAAACGACGTGCTCGCGGCATGGCGCCAGCGCAGCCTCCTGATAGGCGGCCTGACGCTGATGTTCGGCGGCGGTTTCATCATCATCTCGTGGCTGCTTGCGATCTCGCTGCGTTCGCGTGGGATCGCGCAGGAAAAACTGCAGCGGCTCGCGGGCACCGATGCGCTCACCGGCCTGTGCAATCGGCGCGCGCTCGATCGCCGGCTCGACGAGGAATGGCGGCGTGCGCGCCGCGCCGATCAGCCGCTCTCCGCGCTGTTCGTCGATGTCGATTACTTCAAGCTCTATAACGATACGTACGGTCACGCGATGGGCGACGATGCGCTCACCGCGGTAGCCGATTGCCTGCAGTCTTCCACGAAGCGTCCTGGCGATATCGTCGCGCGCTACGGCGGCGAGGAATTCGTGGTCGTGCTGCCGGGCACCGCGGCGAACGGCGCGGTCACGTTCGCGGAACGCCTGCGCGGCAGCGTGGAAGGGCTCGCCATTGCGAACAGCGCCGCGCCCAGGGGCGTACTGACCATCAGCATCGGCTGCGCCACCGCCTCGCCGCGTCTGAGCGACAATGCGCTCAAGCTGCTCGATAGCGCCGACACCGCCCTCTATCTCGCCAAACGCGCCGGGCGCAATCGCGCGATCCACGAAAACAGCGTCGCAAGCGGCGGCGCGTAGCGCGCGCGGCATCATGCATTCTGCATGCAATCGCACCTTTGCATGCCACATACAAAACAGGTTCGACGGAGACAAGCCGATGACCGCATCCAACGCCGTGCTCGCCATTCTTTTCTCGCTGCTGCTGGGCGCGATGATCCCCGGTCCGAGTTTCGTGATCGTGGCGCGCAACGCTATCGGCATCTCGCGCGCCGATGGTCTCGCGACCGCGCTCGGGATGGGTGTGGGCGGCATCGTCTTCGGCGGCGTCGCGCTCGCGGGGCTTTATACGCTGCTCGTCGCGGTCGAATGGCTTTACATCGGGCTGAAGGTTGCCGGCGGCCTGTATCTGATCTATATCGCGTCGAAGATCTGGCGCGGCGCCGCGCAGCCGATGTCCATGCCGGCCAGCGACGACGCCCCCATGCCCGCGCGCAGCGCGCGCAAATCGTTCTGGCTCGGTCTCTCGACGCAACTGAGCAATCCGAAGACCGCCATCTGGTACGGCAGCATTTTCGCCGCACTCTTGCCGCACCACCCGCCGCTGTGGTGCTACGTCGTCTTGCCGCCGATGGTCTTCGCCATCGAGACCGGCTGGTACACCATCGTCGCGCTGGGATTCTCCAGCGAGCGCCCGCGCGAGATGTATCTGCGCGCGAAGAAGTGGATCGACCGGATCGCCGCGAGCGTGATCGCCGCGCTCGGCCTGCGCCTCGTGCTCACGGCGGGTAAAACCGGTTTGTGATCCGGCATGCAAAAGGCATAACGCCATTTGGTATTTCGAGTGCAAAGAACCGGTGACGCGGCCTTCCTTTCGTTTCGCTGACGCACTGTCCGCACGCTTCCTCCTTGGCGCAGGACTTGCTTTTGTCCGCCCAGCATCCGGCGATACGACCGGCACTTGCACAAGGAGGAGACGATGCAAGACGATATCCGTGAGATCACGGCTTCCCACGACGACCGGCACAATGCCTGGCTCATTCCGTCGATTCGCAAGGCGCATGAACGCTCGGAGACGTTCGGTCTGAACGCCACGACGCGGCCCGACTACGATGTGCTGACCGAAGGCGAACTCCTGCTCAAGCTCGAACAGAATCGCGTGTTGTGCGCGCACGCGACGCCGGTGATGGAAACGCTGCGCGAACAGATCGTCAACACGCAAAGCATGATCGTGCTGACCGACGCGCAAGGACTCATCCTGCATTCGACGGGCGACGACGACTTCCTCGCGCGCGCTGAAAAGGTCGCGCTGCGAGCCGGCGCAAACTGGGCCGAGGAGCGCCAAGGCACCAACGCGATCGGCACGGCAATCGCGGAACGTTCCGCGACCGTCGTGCATGGCGACCAGCACTATCTCGCCGCGAACCGCTTTCTCACGTGTTCGAGCGTGCCGATCCTCGATCCCTACGGCGACCTCATCGGCGTGCTCGACGTAACGGGCGACCATCGCAGCTACCATCGCCACACGATGGCGCTCGCGCGCATGTCCGTGCAGATGATCGAAAACCACCTGTTTTCCAGCACGTTTCAGGGCATGTTGCAGATCGCGTTTCATGGCCGCGCCGAATTTCTCGGCACACTGATGGAAGGCATCATGGCCTTCACCTGCGACGGGCGCTTTCTTTCGGCCAATCGCAGCGCGCAGTTTCAGTTCGGCCTGCCGCTCTCCGCGCTGCGCGCGCATACGCTCTCGTCGCTGTTCGGGCTGACGAGCGCGCAACTGATCGACCGTTCGCACGCGAGCCGCGCGCCGCATATCACGCTCGACCTGAACAACGGAACCGTCGTGTGTGCGCGGGTGCGCCTCAATCGCACGCCGATCGCCGAGATGAGCTCCGCTCCGGCAACGGTCCGGCCCGCGCCGCGCGCCTCGGCTCCGGTCGATGCATCGTCGAGGCTCGCGTCGCTCGACACGGGCGATCCGAAAGTGGCCGCCGTGATCGGCAAGGTGCGCAAGGTGATCGGCAAGGACATCACGGTGCTCATCACCGGCGAAACGGGCACGGGCAAGGAACTGCTCGCGCAGGCCATCCATAGCGATTCGCCGCGCCGCGCGGGGCCGTTCGTGGCCGTGAATTGCGCATCGATTCCCGAGAACCTGATCGAATCGGAGCTCTTCGGTTACGAGGAAGGCGCGTTCACGGGCGCACGGCGCAAGGGCGCGGCCGGCAAGCTGTTGCAGGCGAACGGCGGCACGCTCTTTCTCGACGAGATCGGCGACATGCCCTATCCGCTGCAAGTGCGCCTCCTGCGCGTGCTGCAGGAACGCGTCGTCGATCCGCTCGGTTCGAGCAAATCGATACCGGTCGATGTCGCCATCATCTGCGCGACGCATCGCAACTTGCGCGACATGATCGAGCAGAACCGCTTTCGCGAAGACCTGTATTACCGGCTGAACGGACTCGTCGTGAAGCTGCCGCCATTGCGCGAGCGCACCGATCTCGCGGCCGTCATCACGAAGATGCTGCACGCCGTGAGCGCCGACGAAGCGTGCGGCATGCGCCTGTCCATCGACGACGAAGTGATGGCGCTCTTCGAGCGTTACGCGTGGCCCGGCAACTTCCGGCAACTATGCAATCTGCTGCGCACCGCCGCCGCAATGGTGGACGGCGACGGCTGCATTCGCCGCGAACATCTTCCCGAAGATTTCTTCGACGAGCCTCGCATCAGCGCGCAAAGCGTGTCCGAAGCATGTGCTTCATCGGCCCTCGGATCAGGACGTCTGGAGGAAGTCACGGCATCGGTGATCGCGGCCGCGCTCGCGCGTCATCGCGGCAATGTCTCCGCCGCCGCGCGCGCATTGGGGATTTCCCGCAACACGATCTATCGAAAGATGCCGGCCTGTTCAGCAATGGAGCAATGAGTTGTTCCATGCGGTGTTCCACTTCGATACACCCTCGTTCCGAAGAGACACAGTGCCGCTATATCGGCTCGACACCATCGAAAAGGAACTGAAAGCGATTAGCGTGTGCACGCGCGGCACCTTCATGGAAGGCATGGAGTTTGCGTTTTCGACGTCCGGTTGCGAAACGGTTCGCGATCTCGCTCGATCATCAAGGAGATGAACATGCAATGGACGACGCCCGCCTTCACCGATCTGCGCTTCGGCTTCGAGATCACGATGTATATCGCCACGCGATGATGCATCGATGAAGGCAAGCCCGGATGCTCCGCGGCTTCCGGGCTTGCGCCCTTTCCTTCCCTCTCACCCATGAACCCCACGACCCCGCATGCGGGCGCACCCTCGCGCCCGCGTTTGCGCGCGCCATTGAAGCTGCACTGGCACGCGGACATGCGCTCGTGCGAGATCGTGCATCCGCGCGGCAGTGTCGAGCTCAACCGCAGCGCGGGCGAAATACTCGCGCGCTGCGACGGCACGCGCGAACTCGACGGCATCATCGGCGAAATCGAAGCGCGCTTTTGCATGTCGGGTCTTGCCGCCGATGTGTATCGCTTCATCGACGAAGCGCGGCGTCTCGGCTGGCTCGACTGATCCCTGCGCTGTCACATCGGGCAACACGCCCAACGTTCCATTGCTCCACGATGCAACACACACGCCTGTGCGCCACAGGCCGCGCGCATGCGTCGCTTCGCGCGTGAGATCCGCACGCAGCAAGGCGCGCCCGCGCGTGCACCGTCAATGGCACATGACTTGCCTCGATGAGGCCGCAACTGCTTCGCATCGCTATCGATATTCGAAAGGCGTCGTACCGACAATACCCAGGAGACAACGATGAAGACTCGCTTCAGTCCGGCCATGCGCATCGCGGCACTCGCAGCAGGCGCCGTCGCGGCGTTCGGCGTGGCGCAGCATCAGGCCATCGCGGCGGGCGGCACGCCGGCGCAGTATCCGGATGTCAGCTATGAACGCCTCACGAGCGCGCAAGACGATCCGGGCTGGCTCACGTACTACCGCACGTATAACGGTCACGCGCATTCGCCGCTCAAGCAGATCGACACGAGCAACGTGAAGGGCCTGAAGCAGGTCTGGAGCTACAAGTTTCCGAAGGAACTTCAGCAAGGCTTCGAAGCGACGCCTATCGTCAACGGACGCTATCTCTTCGTGACCACGCCCAAGGACAACGTCTACGCATTCGATGCCGCAACGGGCAAGCAGCTCTGGAAATACGAGCCGAATCTCGATGCGCGATCGTTCAAGACCGCCTGTTGCGATGTGATCAATCGCGGTGTCGCCTTGTACGGCAAGAACGTCTATGTCGCGATGCTGAACGGTGAAGTGGCCGCGCTCGATGCGCAAACCGGCGCGCTCGTATGGAAGAAAGCGATGTTCGATCCCGGCGTCGGCTATGCGTTCTCGCTTGCGCCGCTCGCGCTCGACGGCGCGCTCGTCGTCGGCAGTTCGGGCGGCGAGTATGGCGCGCGCGGTTTCATCGCGGCACTCGATCCCAACGACGGCAAACTACTGTGGAAACGCTATACCGTGCCCGGCGCGAAGGAACCCGGCGGCAACACCTGGCCCGATGGCATGCAGGAGCATGGCGGCGCGCCCGCATGGCTGACCGGCACCTACGACGCCAAGAGCAGGACGCTCTACTGGGGCGTCGGCAATCCGGGGCCGTGGCTCGCCGATCTGCGGCCCGGCGACAATCTCTATTCCGATTCGCTGCTCGCGCTCGATCCGAAAACGGGCGACCTCAAGTGGCACTATCAATACACGACGCACGACACCTGGGACTACGACGGCGTTAATACGCCGGTTCTCGCGAACATCAAGTATCAGGGCAAGGATTACGACGCGATCATTCACGCGGACCGCAACGGCTTCTTCCATGCGATCGATCGCAGCAACGGCAAGCTGATCTACGCGCGCCCCTTCGTCACGGCGACATCCGTCACCGGCTATACCGACGATGGCAAGCCGATTCAGGACCCCGCCAAGTATCCGAAGACGGGCACCACCATCGAAACATGCCCGAGTTTCCTCGGCGGCAAGAACTGGTGGTCGGTTTCGTACGATCCGGAGACGCATCTCGCGATCGTGCCGGCCTTGCATGCGTGCATGTCGCTGTCGGGCAAATCGGTGACGTACATGGAAGGCCTGCCCTATCTCGGCGAAGGCT
Source organism: Caballeronia cordobensis (assembly GCF_001544575.2). Classification (GTDB taxonomy): domain Bacteria; phylum Pseudomonadota; class Gammaproteobacteria; order Burkholderiales; family Burkholderiaceae; genus Caballeronia; species Caballeronia cordobensis. Next base: position 300,358 of record NZ_FCNY02000006.1, on the reverse strand, counting down.
TCGAGATCAAGCCCGAGCCCAACAGCAAGGGCTATGGCGAACTGCAGGCGATCGACGTCGATACGGGCAAGAAGGTCTGGAGCCACTGGACCAAACTGCCCTGGAACGGCGGCGTCGCGACGACGGCGGGCGGCCTCGCATTCAGCGGCTCGCTCGACGGCCATCTCTACGCGTTCGATGAAAAGACCGGCAAGGTCTTGTGGCAAAGCCCGAAGCTCGCGAGCGGCATCATCGCGCAGCCTTCGGTCTACGAGATCGACGGCAAGGAATACGTCGCGATTCTCGCGGGCTACGGCGGCGCCAACCCGATCTGGGGCGGACCCATGGCGAAGGCCGCGGACAAGGTGCCGCGCGGCGGCACGCTCTATGTGTTCGCGCTCAATCGCGCCTGACCCATTCGATCGAACCGCGAGCGCGTTGCAGCGCGCGTTCGCGGTGTTCACACACCTCTTCGGACGTATCGACATGAATCATCCATTTCACTCCATTCGCGCGGCGGGCATGCTGGCCGCATGCATCGCGCTCGCGCCCTCGCCCTCCGAAGCCGCCGTGAAAATCTGCACGTTTCCCGGCAGTCCTTCGGCGGCGCTGGATCGCGGTGTCGCGCAAGCCGTCTTCGCGCGGGCCAGAATTGCGGCGACGTTCGTTGCGGACGGCATCGGCGAAGGCGACGACGACGGCGTATCGCTCAAGGAACTCGACAGGACGCTCGCACGCAACTGCGATGTGATCGCGGGCTTTCCGCGCTCCGCCGTCGCCGATGCGGCCGACAGCAGGATGCGCTTCTCACGCGGCTATCTGCGCGCGGGCTATGTGAGCATCGAAGCGCCCGGCGCCGAACTGAAAGCGGCCGCGAAGCGCACCATCGCCGCGACGTATGCGAGCCCGGCGCAATTGATCGCCGTGCAGCAGCAGGACGTGACGCTCGATCTCGAGAACACCTCGGCGGCGACGGTCGAAGCCGTGGCGAACGGACGCGCGCAACGCGCGATCGTCTGGTATCCCGCGGTCGTCGCTTATCGCAACGCGCATCCGGAACGCAGCTTCGCCGTGGCCCCCGCCGATTCGCCGTACGCGGACTGGCAACTGACCTTCGCGTTCGGCGACAAGACGGCGGCCTTGCGCTCGCGCATCGACGATGCGCTCGCGTCCCTGAGCAACGAGGGCCGCCTGCAGGCATTGACGAAGCCATGGAGCTTGCCGGCGCAAACGGCATCGGCCGCGCGCTATCTCGACGCGCCTTCGACCTCATCGTTCAGGCATGCCGGCATCGTCCTCGCGGACATGAACGCCGCGCGCGCGGGCCGCGTCGTGAAGATCGCGAACGAAGGGAGCATCGCGCCGCCATCGTTCGAGCAGGCGCAAACGACGCACGGCAAGACGCTCTATTCGAGCGCGTGCGCGAAGTGCCACGGCGCGCAGCTTCAGGGCGTGACGGCGCCCGCGTTGCAAGGCCCGTCGTTCGCACCGGCATCGAATTCTCATCTCACGGTGGGCGGCATCTTCAACTACATGGCGACCAACATGCCGGCGGATCGTCCGGGCAAGATGAAGGATCAGGATTACGCCGACATCATGGCCTTCCTGCTGCTATCGAACGGCTACAAGCCGGGCGCATCGAAAATGACCGCCGACAGTGCGCGCGCGTCGGCCTTGCCGCTGAATGCCGGGCCGGGCCGCTAAGTGCGTCATGCTTGAATACATCACAACGTGATATATACTGAAAGTGTCGCGCGGGCGGACCGACACGTGCCGCAGCGCGGCGCAATGTGCGAGTCAGCCGGTTTTCGTGCCGGCGGGAGGCCAGCGTCGTGCTTATCAATAACGAGTTCGAAATCGGCTATCTGGTGGTGGTTTTCGCTTTGCTCGGCGTCATCCTGATCGGCGCGCTGCTCACGGCGCTGCATCTGGATCGCTGGCATCCGAAGCTCATCGGCGCGACCCTCGGGGCGTTACTCGGGCTTGCGCTGATCGAAGCGGTGCCGATGCTCACCTGACGACACACCCTGACGTTTCGTCGAAAGCTTCGGTTCGTTGCGATACCAGGGCGGCAGCATGCTCCGCAAGCGGGGGCATGTGCGCCGCCTTGTCTCTCGTTGCCTCGTCGGCCCTTCCGCGGTTCTTCTTCCGTTTCGCCGCGCGCTGCATTGGCATAATGCACGCATGGCAGCGATATCCCCTTCCTCATTCAGCTTGCAGGCCTTCTTCGGCGCGCCCGAAGCAAGACGGCTGCTGCGCACCCTCATGAGTTGCGCGATCAGTTACGGCGCTGCGCGGCTCGCCGCGTTGCCCGAAGGATACTGGGCGCTCATCACGACGCTCGTCGTGGTGACGCAGCCGAGCCTCACGCAAGCGGTCAATACGGCGCGCGACCAGATCATCGGCGCATTCATCGGCGCGGTCGCGGGCGTGCTCGGCATCGTCGCGATGCAGCGCGGCGCGCCGCCGCTTGCCGTCTTCAGCGTCGCGCTGCTGCCGCTCGCCGCGTTGAGCGCCAAGCAGCCCGCGTTCAGGCTCGCCTGCGTGACGCTCGTGATCGTCGTGCTGATTCCCGCGGGACCGGGCTCGCCATTCGAGCGGCCAATGCATCGCGTGCTGGAGATCTTGATCGGCGCGGCGTCGTCGTTCGTCGTGTCGGCGCTGTGGCCGAATCGCGCGCTCGACGCCGCGCATCGCAGCGTCGCGGATACCTTGAGCAGTCTCGGCCGTCTGATCGGGCTGTATCTGTCGGGAGAACCGGACGACGCCCGTGCGCAACACCTCGAAACGCAAAGCACCGACGCGCAACAAGCGCTCGACGACGCGTTGAAGGAAGCCGCGCGCGAACACATCATCGTGCTCGTGCAGAATCGCCGCTCCGACGCCATCGACAAAGCCGCGCCCTTTCTGCGGCGTCTACATAGCGATGCGCTCTTTCTTGCGAAGGCGGTATCGCGTTCGGATCGCGAGGCGTGTGCCGCGCGCCTCGGCGCAACGGGCCGCGAATTGCAGGCCGCGTTCGAGGCGCTTGCGGGCGTGCTTGCGTCGACGCGTCAGGACGATGAGAAGCTTGCGCGCGTGCGTGCTTCCGTGAGCGGGCTCAAGCACATGCTCGCCACGCAGGAACCGACGCACGGTGCGCAGGAAGTGGCGCAGTTCGTCGTCGGTCTGATCGTCGCGGATCTCGATGCGCTGATCGCGACGATCTATCCGCCCAAGGAACGCGCGGCCTAGCGCGAGAGACCGCGCGCATCGATCGGCCAGATGTCCGTCACGCGCTCGCCTCGGTAACACACGTACTCGTCATAGAGATTCACGGTCGGATCGCAATGTCCGGGCGGCAACAGCAGACGCTGGCCGACGAGCGGCGCGAAGTCTTCGCCGGGCGCATGCTGCGCTTGCAGCATGCCGTGCTCGTCGTTCGCGCTGCAGTAGGTCAGCGCGGCCTCGATGGTCGCATCGAGCCATCGCTCGCTGCGCGGCAAGCCTGAATCGACCGCGAGACCTTTCAGGCCGACGTCGCACACGGCCATGCCGGGCCGCGTCGCGCTCATGATCGTCGACAGCACGAAAAGGCTGTGACGCCAGCGCAACTCGCCACCCCAGCCGATGCCGCCGTAGTCGCCGTCCATGAACAGATACGAGCCGGGCTGCAATTCGGTGAAGACGCCGCTCGCCGCATCGAATTCGACCGTGCCGGTGCCGCCGCCCGTCACGATGCCGCATTGCACGCCGCGTGCATCGAGCGCGCGCAGATAGCGTGCGGCAATGTCCGCGGCGCGCTGCGCTTCGAGCTTGCGCGCGCTCCAGTCGGCGACGTGCTGGATGCCGCCGTGATACGCCTGAATGCCCGCGAAGCGCAATGCGCTATGCGCGGCGATGCCGTCGACGAGCGCGAGCAGCGCATCCTCGCTCGTCACGCCGCAGCGATGCTGACCGGCATCGATCTCGGGCAGCACGTCGATCGTCACGCCGGCGCGCGCGGCCGCTTCGCCGAGCGCGCGCACTTGCGGCAACGCATCCACGCACACCGAAAGGCGCACGTGCGATGCGAGTTCGACCGCCATCGCGAGCTTGTCCACGCCGACGAACTCGTTGCTCACATGAATGCTCGCGATGCCCGCCGCCGCGAACGGATACGCCTCCGACAACTTCTGGCAGCACACGCCGACCGCGCCCGCCGCGATCTGACGCTTCGCGATCTCGCTGGACTTGTGCGCCTTCGCATGCGGCCGCAAGGCGACGCCATGCTGTGCGGCGAATCGGGACATGGTCGCGAGATTGGCGTCGAACGCATCGAGATCGAGCGTCAGGGAAGGCGTGGCGACGGATGCGAGGGCGTCGCCCACGCGGGCGGCAGGAGGAGGTGCGAGCGTCATGGCGAGTCGTGGCGTTGAAGTGGGATCAGGCATCGATCATAGCGCCGCTGCATTCTGCATGATGAATGATGCATGCATAAAACCATCGGCTCGCACGGTGTCATGCCGGAACCCCGGTTTCGAGAATCGCGCCTTCGTCCTTGAGCGCCTGGATGCGCGCCTCGTCGAAGCCGTACTCGCCGAGCACCTCGCCTGTGTGCTGTCCAAGAAGCGGCGCGGGACGCGACGCCTTCGTGCATCCCTCGGAGAAATGAATCGGCAAGCCGATGCCGCGCATCGGGCCCGCGAGCGGATGCGCCGTCTCGACGATCATCCCCCGCGCGATGGCCTGCTCATGCGACGACGCCTCGGGCACGCCGAGCACCGCGCCGCTCGGCAGGCCGATTTCGTCGAAGCTCGCCAGCCACTCGCCGGTCGTGCGTTCCGCGAGCCGCGCGCTCAGGATCTCGACGAGCGCCTCGCGATGCTTGAGCCGCCCCGCGTTGGTCTGAAAGCGCGCATCGTCGGCGAGACCGGGAATCTTCAGCACGTCGACGAGACGCTCGTAGTTGCTTTGATTCGCCGCGCCGATATTCACCCAGCCGTCGCGGGTGCGAAACGCCTGATACGGCGCACTCGTCGGATTCGCGGAACCCGCTTTCGGCAGCACGGTGCCATCGGCGAAGTAGTTCGCGAAGGCCCAGTACATCTGCTGCAGGCCCGCTTCGAAGAGCGACGTATCGACCATCTGGCCGAGACCCGTCGCCTGCTTTCGCGCATAGGCCGCACTGATGCCGAGCGCCGCCAGAATGCCCGCGTTGATATCGGTGACGGGCGAGCCCGCCTTGATCGGCGCCTGCCCCGGCTCGCCGGTCATGCTCATGAGGCCGCTGAGCCCTTGCGCGATGAGATCGAAGCCGCCCTTGTCGGCCATCGGCCCGCTGCGGCCATAGCCCGATATCGCGCAATAGATGAGGCCGGGATTCGCCGCCCTGAGCGTGTCGTAGCCCATGCCGAGCTTTTCCATCGTGCCGCGCCGATAGTTTTCGGTCACGACATCCGCGCTCGCGAGCATCTTCCTCAGCACTTCCTTGCCGCCTTCCGTTTTCAGATTCAGCGCGATGCCCCGCTTGTTGCGGTTGACGATCATGAACGAGGCCGACTCGCCGCTCGCGAGAATCGGCGCGAAACGCCTGCAATCGTCGCCATTCGGAATCTTTTCGACCTTGATGACATCCGCGCCCATGTCCGCGAGCATCATCCCGCAGATCGGCCCCGACATGATGTGCGCGAGCTCGATCACCCGCATGCCCGCGAGCGGCCCCGCGCCCGCCGCCAGTTTCGTGTCCGCCATGTCAACGCCCCTTGAATTGCGGTTGGGTCTTGTCGAGAAACGCCTGATAGCCCGTGCGGAAATCCTCGGTGCCGAAACAGGCGAAACCTTCGTCGCGTTCCGCTTCGGTGAGCGGCGCCGCGTCCATCACGCGGCGCACGAACTGCTTGTGCCAGCGCGCGACGAGCGGCGCGCCGTCCGCGATGCGCCGCGCGGTTTCGTAAGCGTGCGCGGTGACGTCCGCGTCAGCGACGATGCGCGTGACGAGCCCTTTCGCAAGCGCTTCCCTGGCGTCGAAAATGCGGCCTTCGAGCAGTATCTCCAGCGCGGCGGCCGGTCCCGCAAGACGCACGAGCCCCTCCATTTCCGCATGCGCCATGACGAGACCGAGATTCTTGATGGGCACGCCGAAGCGGCTCGATTCGCCGCAGATGCGCAGATCGCACATCGCCGCGATTTCGAGGCCGCCGCCCACGCAGATGCCGTGAATCATCGCGACGATCGGATGCCGGCATTCGCGTAATGCATGCAAAGTGCGATGCATGATCGCGCCGTAGCTGCGCGCCTGCTCGACATTGGCGCGATCCGTGCGGAATTCGCCGATGTCGTTGCCCGGCGAGAACGCCTTTTCGCCCGCGCCGCGCAGCACGATGCAGCGCAGCGCATCGTCGCCGGACAGCGTCTCGATGGTTTCGCCCAGCGAGCGCCAGAGATGCTTGGTCATTGCGTTGAGCTTCTCGGGCCGGTCGATGACGACCGTCGCGATATCGCCGTCGCGCTCGGTCAGGATGGATGGTTCCGCCACATCGCCTCCTTGGATTGAATGCTGCATGCGTTATTCGATGCGGTTCATTGCATGCAGAATGCATAGAACCGCTCCGCTGGCAAGGTCACACGAACTTGCGCCCGTGCGCCGGGTCGTCCTTTTCCTTGTCCTTTTCCTCCTCCACCTCGAGCGTGCGATCCGGTCGCATCGTGAACGAGAGGACGATGCCGACGGCCATGAGAATCATCGACACCGTGAAGGGCAGGTTCCAGTTGCCGGTGCGATCGATGAGCCAGCCGCCCAGAACCGGACTGATGATCGCCGCGAGCGCCGAGCCGGAATTCATGATGCCGGCGGCCGTGCCCGCATGCTTCGGCGCGATGTCCATCGGCACGGACCACATCGGACCGATCGTCATCTCGTTGAAGAAGAAGCCGGCGGACAGGCAGACTGCGGCGAGCGTGATGGAGATATTGGAGACCAGCATGATCGGCGCGAGCGACAGCAGCGTCAGCGCCATGCATACGCCCACCATCACGTTGCGCGCGAGGCGCACGTTGCCGCTATTTCTCAGGATGCGGTCCGTCACCGAGCCGCCGAGCCAGTCGCCGAGCACGCCCGCGAAGAACACGCCGGACGCGAACAGCGCCGACTTGCCAAGCTGCATGTGATAACTGTGCAGGAAGTACTGCGGAATCCAGCCGAGAAAGAGCCACAGCACCCAGCCGTAGCAAAAGTACACGGCGGTGACGGGCGCCATTCGGCCGAGCAGCGTGCGCCACGGCACCGGCGCGCGTTGCTTCACGCCCGAGTAGCTCGCGAGCGTCGCGCATTCCGATTCCGTAATGCGCGGATGATCGCGCGGATTGTCGCGGAAGTAGAAGACCCACGCCACCGCCCACAGGAAGCTGATGATGCCCGTGATGATGAACGCGCCACGCCAGCTCGTCGCGACCATGAGCCAGACGATGAGCGGCGGCGCCACCGCATTGCCGATGCGCGATGCCGCATGCGTAATGCCCTGCGCAAAGCCGCGCTGGTCGGCGGGCATCCAGTTGGACATGGCGCGCGTCGCGGTCGGAAAGGTCGCGCCTTCGCCGAGGCCGAGCAGCACGCGCGCGACGATCAGCGAGAAGAAGCCGCCCGCGAGACCGGTCAGCACGGTGGCGCCTGCCCAGATGATCGCGCACAGCGTGAGCGTGCGGCGCGGCCCGAAGCGGTCGCCCACCCATCCGCCGATGATTTGAAACACGAGATACGGATAGGCGAATGCGGAAAACACGAAACCGACCTGCGTGTGCGAAAGACCGAGCTCGGCGCCGAACTGGCTGGCCGCCGTGCTGACATTGACCCGGTCGATATAGGTGATGAAATACATCGCGCATAGCAGCAGCAAAACGCGCGTGGTGGCTCGACGGAACATCATCGTCTCCTGGTGTAGCCGCGTGCGTGCGCCGGACGCCTTCGTCATGCAAAGGCGCCGGGTGACGGCATGCGGAACTTCGCGTGGGGTACGTCGGATGAGCGTTGCTCGAACTGCGTGCTATTTGCTACTGCGTGCGGCGGCGCAGTTTGCGGATGCGTGGTTTGCGCGGTGAAGTCATCGGCTTGTCTCCTGGTCGCGGCTCGTGTGTCCGCTTTAGTGCTTCGGTGAATGAAGGAACGCTGGTTGTCGCTTGCCGTCAATCCTTTGCATCGAGCGCCATGTCGAGCACGCGTGCAACATGCAGCGCTTCTCTTTGCGCGCCGTCCGCGATCTGATGACGGCAACTCGTGCCGTCCGCGACGATCAGCGCATCGTGCGCCGCCCGCACGGCCGGCAGCAGCGACATCTCCGCCATCGCCTGCGATGCGTCGTAATGCTCCGCTTCGTAGCCGAAGCTGCCGGCCATGCCGCAGCACGACGATTCGATCGTCTTCACGTCGAGGCCGGGAATCCAGCCGAGCACTGTCTCGACGGGACGCACGGCATCGAATGCCTTCTGATGGCAGTGTCCGTGCAACATCGCCGTGGGCCGGTCGAGCGCTTTGAGTGCGAGGCGCAAACGCCCCGCCGCTTCTTCGCGCACGAGAAATTCCTCGAACAGGAACGAGGCTTCCGATAACTTCCGGGCGGCGTCGCCATAGCCATATCCGAGAAACTCGTCCCGCAGGGAAAGCAGGCACGACGGCTCCAGTCCGACGATCGACACGCCGCGCTCGACATACGGCAGCAGCGCATCGAGCGCGCGGCGCGCTTCGGCCTTCGCTTCATCCACGAGACCGGCGGAGAGAAACGTGCGGCCGCAACAGAGCGGCCGCTCGCCCGCCTTCACGTTGAGATGAACCGTATAGCCCGCGGCTTCGAGCACGCGTTTGGCCGCGCGTGCATTGTCGGGCTCCATGTAGTTGTTGAAGGTATCGACGAAGAGCAGCACTTCCTTGCTCGCCGATACCGCTCGCGTGCGCTGCGCGCTCTGCAGAAAAGGCTTCGTGAAGCGCGGAAAGGCGCGCTGCGGCGCGAGGCCGATCTTCGTCTTCAGCCAGCGCGCAACGCCCGGCATGCTTTCTTCGACGACGTGCGCGAGCGCCGGCATGCGGCTCGCATACGGCGCATAGCGCGGCAGAAATGCCACCAGCCGGTCGCGCAGGCGCACACCGTGACGCGCTGTCCATGCGGCCCGCGCCTCGATCTTCATGCGGGCCATATCGACGCCAGTGGGACAGTCGCGCTTGCAGCCCTTGCACGATACGCACAGATCGAGCACGTCTTTTACATCGCGGCTTGCCAGGCCGTCATCGCCCAACTGTCCCGACAGAGCCAGCCGCAAGGTATTCGCGCGGCCGCGCGTGAGATGCTGCTCGTCCTTCGTGATGCGATAGCTCGGACACATCGTGCCCGCGTCGAACTTGCGGCAATGGCCGTTGTTGTTGCACATCTCGACCGCTTTCGCGAGCCCGCCGGACAGATCGCCGCCGGAGTTGGCCGGGCCTTCCTCGCCCGTCAGCGGATCGCGTGTGACGTTCCATGCGGACCAGTCGAGATGCGGCGTCAATGCGCGCTCGCGATACGAAGGCGGAAAGCGAAAGTTGGTCGTATCGTCCATCTTCGGCGGCGCGACGATACGGTCCGGGCTCAGGCGGTTCTCGGGATCGAAGAGCTGCTTGATGTCGCGAAACGCCTCGTTGATGCGCGGGCCGTATTGCCACGCCACCCACTCGCCGCGGCACAGGCCGTCGCCATGCTCGCCCGAGAACGCGCCCTTGTATTCGCGCACCATCGCCGCCGCCTCTTCCGCGATCGCGCGCATCTTGACGGCCCCGTCGCGGCGCATGTCGAGAATCGGCCGCACGTGCAGGGTGCCCACGCTCGCATGCGCGTACCACGTGCCTTCCGTTCCGTGCTTCCTGAAGACTTCGGTGAGACGGCTCGTGTATTCGGCGAGATGTTCGAGCGGCACCGCGCAGTCTTCGATGAAGGACACCGGCTTGCCATCGCCCTTCATGCTCATCATGATGTTCAGGCCCGCCTTGCGCACTTCCCACAGGGCCTTTTGCGGACCGGCATCGGGCATCTGCACGACCGCGCCGGGCAAGCCGAGTTCGCTCATCAGTTCCACGAGCTGCGCGAGCTTCGCAATCTGCATGTCGCGATCCGCGCCCGCGAATTCGACGAGCAACACCGCTTGCGGACGGCCGACCAGCGCTTTCTCGATGACGGGCCTGAAAGCCGGATTCGACATCGCCAGATCGATCATCGTGCGATCGACCAGTTCGACCGCGACGGGCCCGAGCTTCACGATGTGCTGCGTCATGTCCATCGCATCGTAGAAGCTCGGGAAGTTCACCACGCCAAGCGTCTTGTGCGTCGGCAAGGGCGCGAGCTTCAATGTCAGTTGACGGCTGAATGCAAGCGTGCCTTCCGATCCGACGAGCAGGTTGGCCAGGTTCGGTTCGCCGTCTGCGCTGAAAGGCAGCGGGCTCTGACAATCGAAGAGATCGAGGTTATAGCCGGCCACGCGCCGCAGCACCTTCGGAATGCGCTCGCGCATCTCCTGTTGCTCGCGCATGGCGATGCTGCGAATGCCATCGACGAGATCGCGCACGCGGGCATCCGCCGTCATGGACGAGAGCGTGCCGAAAGCGGCTTCATGACCGTCGGCGAGGATCGCGTCGATGGCATCGACGTTGTGCACCATGATCCCGTATTCCATCGAGCGCGAGCCGCACGAGTTGTTGCCCGCCATGCCGCCGATGGTGCATTGCGCGCTCGTCGACACATCCACCGGAAACCACAGGCCGTGCGGCTTGAGCCACGCGTTCAGATGATCCAGCACGACGCCCGGCTCGACCGTGACCGTGCGCGCGTCCTTGTCGAAGCGAACGATGTTGTTGAGCCACTTGGTCGTGTCGATGACGAGCGCCTCGCCCGTCGTCTGCCCGCATTGGCTGGTGCCCGCGCCGCGCGCCAGCACGCTCGCGTGGCTGTCGCGCGCGATCTGCAGCGCGACGCGCAAGTCGTCCTGATCCTTTGGCACGACGACGCCCGCCGGCATGATCTGATAGATCGACGCATCGGTGGCGTAGCGTCCGCGCGATGCACGGTCGAACAGCACATCGCCCTTCAGTTCGCGCTGCAAGCGCGCTTGCAGCGGCGTCGGCGCGGAGGCGAGCCGCGCACGCGCGGAAGCGGGCATCAGATGGATCGGCTTGACGAGACGGTCGGTGGGGGAATTGAGCATCGTCGCTTGTGTGGCCTTATGAATGCGTTATGCGAAATGCAATTCGACGGCGGGCAAGCCTTCGATGACGCCGGTCGCCGTGCCGGGTCTGCCGGGAAACGCGAGGCCGGTGTACGAACCCGCCGTGATCACGGTTCCGCGTTCCACGGCGAGGCCGCGCGACACGCTGTGATTCACCGTCCACGCGAGCAGGCGGCGCGGGTCGCCCGCCGGGTTCGCGGGTGCGCCCTGAAAGAGCGGCGCGCCGTCGAACGTGAAGGTCATCGCGGGAGACACGAACGGGAACGCGGCCTCGTAGGGCACGCCCTCACCCACGATCAGCGCGCCGTGGTTCTGCAGGTCCGCGAGCTGCCAGGGCTTCTCGACATCCGGCCACGCGGCGAAACGGCTCGCGACGACTTCGATCGACGCATGCACCGATTCGATCGCGGCCAGCACGTCTTCATCCCGATACGGTCCGCTGCCGGGCTCGAAACGCCGCCCGAGCCTGAATGCCACTTCGAGTTCGAGCCCCGGCTTGCCGAACGCATCCAGCGCGAGACGCGCGCCGGTTTTATGCATGCCATCGGCGGGGAGCGGCGCGCCCTGAATCGGCCCATCGGACGACTTCGCGCCGACTTTCCATCCGCCGATGTCCGCGCGCAGGGATCGCACGGTCGCTTCCTGCGCGGCATAGGCTTCGTCGGCGCTGGCCGGGCGTGCGCCTTCCGGCAGCGTATCGAGCGTTGCGCGATGCGCGCGCGCCTCGACGAACAGCCTCGCAAGCGCGTCGGCGTCGAAGGCCGCGCTCATGCCGCCGCCTTCAGCGCGGGCTTCGCGACATGGCTCGTCAGATAATCCATCGCCGCCGCGACACCGCTGCCCTTCAGTTCGACGCCCGCGAGCTTCAGGCCCATCTCGCAACCAGCGAGCGCGGCCATCAGCGTGAGATCGTTGCAATCGCCCAGATGCCCGATGCGGAACATGCGGCCCTTCGCCTTGCCGAGCCCCGTGCCGAGCGACATGTCGAAGTGTTCGTAGATGAGCTTGCGCACCGCGTCGGCATCCACGCCCTCGGGCATCATCACGCCCGTGAGCACCGGCGAATAGACGGACGGGTCCGCGCATTGAATCTCGAGTCCCCACGCGTTGACCGCCGCCCGGCACGCCGCCGCAAGCCGCTGATGGCGCGCGAACACGTTGTCGAGCCCTTCGCTCAGGATCATGTCGAGCGCTTCGGAAAGCCCGTAAAGCAGGTTGGTATTCGGCGTATAAGGCCAGTAACCCTGCTTGTTCATCTCGATGATGTCGGCCCAGTCCCAGAATGCGCGCGGCAGCTTTGCCTGTTTCGATGCCTCGCGCGCCTTCTCCGAGACCGCGTTGAAGCTGATCCCCGGCGGCAGCATCAGGCCCTTCTGCGAGCCGGAGACGGTCACGTCCACGCCCCATTCGTCATGGCGATAGTCGGCCGAGGCGAGACCGGAGATCGTATCGACCAGCAGCAGCGCGGGATGCTTCGCGGCATCGATGGCGCGCCGCACCGCGGCGATATCGGACGTCACGCCCGTCGACGTTTCGTTATGCACGACGCAAACGGCCTTGATCGCGTGCTGCGTGTCGTCGCGAAGGCGCTTCTCGATCATGTCGGCCTGCACGCCGCGCCGCCAGCCTTCGATGCCCGGCAAGCCCAGAAACTCCGGCTTCAGGCCGAGGTTCTCCGCCATCTTCTTCCACAGCGTCGCGAAGTGGCCGGTCTCGTACATCAGCACCGTGTCGCCGGGGCTCAAGGTATTGCACAGCGCCGCCTCCCATGCCCCCGTGCCCGATGCCGGATAGATGACCACCGGCTGATTCGTCTTGAAGATTTTCTTGATGCCGTCGAGCACTTTCAGGCCCAGCACGCCGAACTCGGGGCCGCGATGATCGATCGTCGGATAACTCATTGCCCGCAGGATGCGATCGGGCACGGGGCTGGGCCCCGGAATCTGCAGAAAGTGACGGCCGGCAGGATGAGAGTCGAGCTTCAGCATAGGTCCGCGTCCTTTAAAATGTAATTTTGCATGCAAAATACAATAACGCAGCAAGCCGGGCACGTAAAGGAATACATAGACCGAATGGCCTAGGGATAACCCGCTGGCGGTTTTTTCCGCTTACGCTGGGCTAAAATTGCCGAAAACGAGTTCGAGGTATTGAATGCAAAATCCCGATTTGCCAGAAACGCATATGTCGTCGGCGCTGCCGAAGGTGGAACGGCTGCGCCTGCACGACACCGTCGTCGATCACTTGCGCGGCTTTATCGTCGAAGGTCTGCTCGCGCCTGGCGTGAAGCTCAACGAGCGCAAGCTGTGCGAGACGCTCGGCATATCGCGCACCCCGCTGCGCGAAGCGCTGAAGGTGCTGGCCGCCGAAGGGTTGATCGAGATTTCGCCGAACCGCGGCGCGTCGGTCTCGCAGATGAGCGAGTTCGACATTCGCGAGATGTTCGAATTGATGAGCGGGCTGGAAGCCTTCTCCGGCGAACTGGCGTGCGAGCGCATCACGCCGCTCGAAATCGCGGAGATCAAGGCGCTGCACTACGCGATGCTCGCCTGCCGCGCGCAGAACGACCTGTCCGGCTACTACAGCCGCAATCAGGCCATTCACGACAAGATCAACGAAGCCGCGCGCAATACGGCCTTGCGTCAGACGTACGTGTCGATCAACCGGCGTCTGATGGCGCTGCGCTTTCGCTCGAACTTTCAGACGCCGAAGTGGGACAGCGCCATTCGCGACCACGAAGAAATGATCGAAGCGCTCGAAACGCGCGATGGACGGCGCATGGGCGACATTCTGCGCAAGCACCTGCTATCCAAGCGCGATGCGGTGCTCGCCGAGCGCACGCTGGCGACGGTCAAGCCCGAAGCGCCCAGAAAGCGCGCGGCGAACAAGCGCCACGGCGTGAGCGATAGCGAATAGAATGCTCGCCCGTTTCCCCTGAAAGTGAGGCTGTCAGAGCCTTCGATCGGGGGAGACAGTGAACAAGATCCGAAGTGCATGCCTCGTGCTCGGCGCGGCCCTCGTCGTCACGGGCTTTTCTTTCTATCACTCGCCGGACTTCGACACGGCGCAGGCCGCCATGGACCGCGCGACCGTCGATTGCCTCACCCGCGGACTCACGCACGGCGAGAAGGTCCGCATCGCCCGGATCACCGAGATGTCGGACAGCGAGATCCTCGATCCCGTCTACGCCGATTTGCTCGCGCGCTGCGTCGTGCGCTCCGACCAATGGGACCGCAGCCCGCAACTCGTCACGAGCGCGCGCCAGATGCTTTCGCATGATCCGGAATTCAGGCAGTTGCTGAACGCGCGCACGATGGAAGTGGCGCAACGCCCCTGACCCGCGCGCGGTGTTCAGGCCGCGAGCCCGCTGCCCGCCGCGGGCTGAGGCTGGCTGCGCGCGCTCGCGGCATGCGCGCTCAATACCGCGAACTCGTGTTGCGTATAGCGCGTGACCGGCGCGACGGCTGCCAGCGCGGCGACGATAACAATGGCGAAGATGCTGATCGAAAAGGCATTCATGTCCGGCTCCTGACTGGTTGGCGGTGACGTTTTGCTGGTTCGTTGCTGCCGATGTGAAGCATTCTGGCCGCCGAGACTTAGCCGGGAATGAGCGCCTGCCAGAGTAAGATCGCATGCAATCGACCACCGCAGTAATCGGCATTCAAAATGCATTCGACATTCGACACCTCGACCGCCACGCTGGAGCTTCCGTTCAAGCGGCCTTTCGACTGGACACGCATGCTGAAATTCATCGGCGGGCGCGCGTCGGCGGGCGTCGAGTCGGTCGAGGACGGCGTGTACCGGCGCGCGATCGCCTGGCGCGGCGACGACGGCGCTGTCGAAGTGCGTCCGCATGCGCGCAGGCAGCGGCTTGTCGTGAGCGTCGAAGGCGCGGCGGCCCGCCATGCGGAAGAACTCGCCACGCCGATCGCGCGCATGTTCGACCTGCATGCCGATCCGCGCGAGATCGCCCGATGCCTCGGCGGCGA
The DNA here is from genome assembly GCF_001544575.2 of Caballeronia cordobensis. Lineage (GTDB taxonomy): Bacteria > Pseudomonadota > Gammaproteobacteria > Burkholderiales > Burkholderiaceae > Caballeronia > Caballeronia cordobensis. The sequence goes on along the minus strand of NZ_FCNY02000006.1, from coordinate 285,194 downwards.
TCCGCTGCTCGCGCCGCTCGTGGCAGCCGCGCCCGGTTTGCGCGTGCCGGGCGCGTGGTCCGGTTTCGAACTCGTGGTGCGGACCATCGTCGGGCAACAGGTGAGCGTGAAAGGCGCATCGACGATCATGAACCGCATCGTGCAGCGCGCGGGGCGACGGATCGAAGGTCATCCGCACGAAGCCACCGCATGGCGCTTTCCGACGCCCGCCGAGCTCGCCGCCGCCGATCTCGACAAAATCGGCATGCCGACGAAGCGCATCGAGACCGTGCAGCGCTTCGCGCAGGCGGTCGCGACAGGCGCGCTGCCGCTCGATGAACCGGGCGCCGATCCGGACATCCTGAAACGCGACATGCTCGCGATGCCCGGCATCGGACCGTGGACCGTCGGCTATGTGGCGATGCGCGCGCTGCGCGATCCCGACGCGTGGCCCGACGCCGATCTCGTTCTCATGCAGTCCATCGCGCGACACGATCCATCGCTTGGCAAGCCCGCGCAGCAGCGCGCCCACATCGAACGCTGGCGGCCGTGGCGCGCCTATGCGGCGATGCATCTGTGGAACGGCGTCGCGATGGAAACCGGGCTTGCGCGCGGCGGCTGATATGGCGATTGCATGCAGCATCACGCATGCAAAATGCCATCGGCTCGCGGCGAACGGTTAATGCAAACTCACGCGTGCAAGACGAGTTTCTGCACGCGCCAGTTCAGCAACTCGGCAACGTACAAGGTGTTCTCGGACGGACACGCCATTTCATGAATCCATCCGAACTGCTTCGGCTGCTTGCCGGATCGTCCGAGCACGCCGAGCAATTTTCCATCGAGCGATAACTTGTAGATGCGCCCGGGAAACGCATCGGCGGAATACAACACCGGGTTCGGTCCCGGCGATATGCAAATGGCCCACGGCGAACCCGGCGCGAACGTGCCCGCCGCAATCGCCGCTTCATCGGGCATGTTGCCGATTGCCGGCCGCGCATCGGGCGGCACGGGCACGTCGATCGTGAACTGGCGCTGGAAATTGCCTTCGCCGTCGAACACCTGAATGCGGCGATTGCTGCGATCGGCGACATAGACCATGCCGTTCGCATCGACGGCAATGCTATGCGGCGTATGAAACTGCCCCGGCCCCTTGCCGCGCTCGCCCCAGGACTTCAGCCAGTTGCCGTCGCGGTCGACCTTCGCGACGCGCGAGTTGATATAGCCATCACTGATATAGGTGTTGCCCGCCGCATCCCACGCGACATCGGTCACTTGGCGGAAGCGGCCGGGCTCGGATGGCAACGGCGGATTCGGATGTTTGAGCGGCGCGGTCTCTTCGTCCGATGCTTCCTGCTTGCGGCCGAACACCATCGCCACGCGCCCCTCCGGCGTGAACTTGATGATCATGTCCGAGCCCTTGTCGGTGACCCAGACGTTGTCCTGCCGGTCCACCTTGACCGTATGCGCGAACGACCACGCATACAGGTTATGCCCGATCTCGCGCACGAAGCGGCCATTGCGGTCGAATTCGAGCAACTGGGCTGCGGCCGCGCCATAGGCCGGCCCCGTGCTATTGCCGCGCGATAGCACGAAAATATGACCCGCCGAATTCAGCGCGACGCCGGAGCATTCGCCGAAGTACACATCGCGCGGCAGGCGCACCGGATCGGGAACGGAATCGTAGGGGATGGAGGGCACGTCGCCATCGGCGTACGCGAAGCGGGGAGTCAGCGCGAGCGCGGCAGCGCTCTGGCCCGCGAGCGCGAGAAAGGCGCGGCGGCTTGCGCTGCCCGGCGCGGTATCGCAACATGCGCAATACATCGAATGCCGAAGACTCATCGTTACCCTCCGCTTGTTCGTCGCCCGCAATGATGAACGTCGATGGCCGGACTGCTTCGCGATGCGAGAGGAAGTGTAGTGCATGAATCGCCCGATCCGCAGGCGCGCGTTCAATCGCTTTCAACCCTGAAAGGACATCATGACCGACTCGTGGCAATACCAGGTTCGAATCCGGCTCGCGCCCGAGCATGCGGCACTCGCGCGCCATGATCCCGCCCACGAAAAGCTCGCGCCGATCAATGCGCTGCTCATCAGGCACGATGCGCAAATGAAATGTCAGTACGACGCCTTCGCCGATTACGTGGCGCAAGCGGAGCGCGATGGCGTCGAGCACTATCCGCTCTATCGGTGGACACGCGAAACCATCGAAAATCCCGCGAAAAAAGCGAAATATCTCGAAGCGTTCACGCTCTACGTGAATGGCGATGAAGTCTATGACAAGGCGCTCGCCGACGCGCTCGAAGCCGATCTTCGCGCGCTTGCAAGCGAGGCGATCCTGGATATCCGCAAGTACGATACGAACCCCGCGCATAACCCGCAGCCGCCTTCGGGTTGACGACGTGCATCGCTCAGGCTAAGGTTGGTAAATCAACCAAATTGCGGATCACGTCCCGTGCAGGATCGCCGACAAAGCATACTCGACGCCGCGCTCGCCACATTGCGCGAAGAAGGCTATTCGGGCTTCACGCAACCGCGCGTGGCGGCGCGCGCGGGCATGCGTCAAAGCCATCTGACCTACTATTTCCCGACGCGTCTTGCGTTGATCGAAGCCGTCGCGCGCGCCGCGATCGACGGCCAGCTTGCCGCCGTCGATGCCTTCGCGGGCGAAACGTCGCCGAAAATCACGGCCGCATCGATCGCCAACGTCGCGATGCGCCACGAGAACACCCGCGTGCTGATGGCGCTCGCGCAAGCCGCCGACGAGGAGCCGACCATCCGCAATCTCTTTCGCGAACTGGCCGAAGGCGTCGCGGTGCGCATCACGCGCATGCTCGAAGCAATGGGCCTTGCCGTCACGAAAGAGCATGTGTCGATGGTGCACGCGCTCGTCGTCGGGCTCGCGGTCATGGATCTCGCTCTGGGACGCCCAGACGGCAAGCGCCGCGCGAGCACGTCCATCGAGACGCTCTTTTCGCTGCTGCCGCCTGCCTGATGTGATTCAGGCATCGCGCGCGTCCAGCCATTCGACGATATTGCGCACCGTATCGCCATAAAACGTGCGATACAGCTCTTCCGACACATAACCGATATGCGGCGTGGCGAGCACGTTGGGCAGCGAGCGCAGCGCATCGTGGGCGGCGAGCGGTTCTTCGTCGTACACGTCGATGGCCGCGCCCGCGAGCGTGCCCGAGCGCAACGCGGCGACGAGCGCCGCGCTATCGACGATAGGCCCGCGCGAGGTATTCACGAGACGGCTCGTGGGTTTCATCTGCGCGAACTCGCTTGCGCCGACGAGATGATGCGTGCGCTCGCTCAGACGCACGTGAATCGAGAGCACGTCGGAGGTCGCGAAGAGCGTGTCCTTATCCACGAGTTGCGCGCCCTTTTCTTCCGCGCGCTCGCGCGTGAGGTTCTGGCTCCACGCGATCACGTTCATGCGAAACGCGCGGCCGATCGCGCCGACCGCCGAGCCCACGCGCCCGAGACCGAGCAGTCCGAGCGTCTTGCCCGCCAGCTCCGTGCCGACCATGGTCTGCCAGCCGCCGTCCTTGAGCGAGCGGTTTTCGGCGGGCACGTGGCGCATCATCCCGAGAATCAGCGCCCATGTGAACTCGATCGTCGGCGTGGACGCATAGCCCGTGTGGCGCACGTCCACGCCGCGTTCGGCCGCCGCATCGAGATCGATCGATGCGTTCGCCGCGCCCGTCGATGCGATCAGCCTGAGGTTCGGCAGGCGCTCGATGAGGTCGCGCGGGAACGGCGTGCGCTCGCGCATCGCGCAGACGATCTCGAACGGACGCAGGCGTTCGAGCAGCGCGTCGCGCCCGGAAACGTGATCGTTGAATACGGTGATGTCGGCGCGCCCGGCGAGCGGCGACCAGTCGGCCATGGAAAGCGCGACGTTCTGATAGTCGTCGAGGACGGCGACCTTGACCGGAGTGGACGTTGGCATGGTGATGTCGTTTGTTGTGAAGAATGAGGCGAAGCGCAGCCATGAGTGTGACGCAATGCGCCGATTCATGTCGCGACGGTCCGCGGGCGCTCGCGTCGAAATCCCGCAACGCCTTGTGCGGCAAGGCTAAGCGCGCGTGACATGACTTGAAATAAGTTACGGCGGGACTTCACCGGGGGCTTTATTTATAGTCACTTCCGTCGCCACTCGAAACGCAACGTGGCCTAAGGAACCGAGAAGGACATCCCGTGAAAAACGAATCGACTTTCGCTTCAAACGTCCGCGTTGCGTCTTCCTCCGGCGCGAATTCCGGCAAGCGCCGCGCGCGTCATCTGCTCGTGATCGCCGCGGCCGCCGCCCTCACGCTGTGCAGCAGTTCCGCGTTCGCCGGCTGGGCGCGCGGCGGCACGGCCTACACGGGCCGCGGCGAATATCAGGGCGCGCACTTCGGCTCCTGCGGCGGCGGCAGCTGCTCGCATGCGGGCGGCGTCGAAAATCCGTGGGGCCGCGTGGCGACGAATTCGGGCACCGTCACGCGCACCGCGCCGGGCCAGTTCTCCAACTCCGGCACGGCCTACGGCCCGAATGGCCGCTCCGTGCAGCACGCGGGCGACACGAGCTGCGCCAATGGCAGCTGCGCACACACCGGCAGCGCGACCGGCCCGAACGGCAAGACCGCGACCGGCAGCGATACCGTGACGCGCACCGCGCCCGGCCAGTACACGTCGTCGGGCTCGGTGACGGGGCCGAACGGCAACACGTCGACGCACTCAGCAGCGACGAATTGCGGGGGCTACACCTGCAACCGCTCCGGCACGGTCAACACGGCGAACGGCGGCAGCGTGACGCATTCGGGCAGCGCAACCAGCGTGGCGCCGGGCGTCGTGACGACTTCCGGCACCGCGACGGTCACGAACGGCTCGCATAGCACGACGGTCGTCGGCGGCGGCACGGTGACATCGAGCACGACGGTTGCGGTCGCGACGGCGCCGGTCGTCACGGGCACCACGGTGATCGCCGCGCCCGTGATCGTGCCGCCGCCCCCGCCGCCTTCGACGACCGTGGTGGTGACGCCGCCGCCGGCTTCGTCGACGGTCGTGGTGACGCCGCCTCCGCCGCCGCCCGCGAAGACCGTGTATGTCGCGCCGCCTCCGCCGCCGGTCAAGACCGTGTATGTCGCGCCGCCCCCGCCGCCGGTCAAGACCGTGTACGTTGCGCCGCCCCCGCCGCCGGTCAAGACCGTGTACGTCGCCCCGCCCCCGCCGCCGGTCAAGACGGTCTACATCGTGCCGCGCCGCGCGATCTGGATTCCGGGCCATTTCGTCGGCGCGGTATGGGTCCCCGCGCACTGGGCTTGAGCAAACCGCATCGGAACAGCAAGGCCGGCCGCACGCGCGCCGGCCTTGTCGTTTCATCGGCAGACGGCGTTACACTGCGAGTCAACGCGGCTTCCGACACAGGCACGACATGCTCCCTGTCTTTCGCGACGCACAAGCACAAGTAGTGAAAACCGTTCGCTCATGACGAGGCACCGCATGAAGCGCCCGCATCTGCCTCGCGATCATGCCAAGGGTGTCCTGCACGACATCACCTGGACCGCCGGTCCTGTCGTGCTCGTCATTGCGCTAGTCGTCGCGCTCGTCTACTGGCTCGTCGATCCCGCGCCGCCCAAGACCATCACGATGAGCGCGGGTCAGACCGACAGCTCGTTCTATGTCGTCGCGCAGGAATACGCGAAGATCCTCGCGCGCAACGGCATCACGGTGAAGGTGCTGCCTTCGGACGGCTCGGTGCAGAATCTCGAACGTCTGCTCGACCCGAAGCAACACGTCGATCTCGCGCTCGTGCAAGGCGGCATCGCGACCAAAGAGCAGGCGTCGGAGTTGATGTCGCTCGGCAGCGTGTCGTATGTGCCGCTCGTGGTGTTCTATCGCGGCAAGGGGCTGACGCTGCTGTCGCAACTCGAAGGCAAGCGCATCGCGATAGGCCGCGAAGGCAGCGGCACGCGCATGCTGTCGCTCAAGCTGCTGGCGGCGAACGGCATCTATCCTGGCGATGCGACGCAGCTTCTGCCGACCGATGGCCTGCAAGCCGCGACACAGCTCGTCAGCGACGAAGCCGACGCCGTGTTTCTTTCCGGCGATTCGGCCACACGCGGACTCATGCTGCGCCTCTTGCGCGTGCCCGGCATTTCGGTGATGGACTTCAAGGAAGCGCGCGCCTACACGCGCCTTTTCCCCTATCTCGACGAGATCGAATTGCCGCCCGGCGTGCTCGATCTCGGCCGGCGCATTCCGCCCGAGACGGTGCATCTGATCAGCCCGACGGTCGAGCTCGTCGCGCGGCAGAGCCTGCATCCCGCGCTATCCGACCTGCTTATCGAAGCTGCGCAGGAAGTGCATGGCTCGGCCGGCCTGCTGCAGCGCGCGGGGCAATTTCCGAGCCCCGTCGCGCATGAATTTCCGATCAGCGAGGACGCGAGCCGCTATTACCGCTCGGGCAAGAGCTTTCTGTATCGCATGCTGCCGTTCTGGCTCGCGAATATCGCCGATCGCGCGCTCCTGCTGCTGCTGCCTGTCGCCGTGCTGGTCTTTCCGGCGCTGCGTGTCGTGCCCGCGATGTATCGATGGCGCGTGCGTTCGCGCATCTATCGCTATTACGGGGCGCTGATCGCGGTGGAACGCAGCGCCATGCGCATCAAGAACGAGGAGGAGCGGCGCGCGCTGCTCGTCGAGCTCGACTACATCGAGGAATCGCTCGACACGCTGAAGCTGCCGCTCGCCCATGCCGATGCGCTCTATGTCCTGCGCGAGCATGTCAGTTTCGTGCGGGCGCGTCTCGCCGACCCATCGAGGCGCGAACATGGCGTGGCCTGAGTTCGATCCGCCGCGCGGAGACCCACGATGAAACTTCGTAGCTGGCTCATTGCGTTGACGCTGCTGATGACGGCCTGCGCGAGCCTTCCGCCGCAAAGCGCACGCGTGCAGACTCACGCATTAACCGATACGGCGAACACGCGTCTCGGCGCCGCGTTCGCCTCGAGCGAAGCCGCGCATCCCGGCGACAACGCGTTCCACTTGCTCATCGACGGCATGGATGCGCTCATCGCGCGCGTGATCCTGAGCGAGCGCGCGGAGCGCACGCTCGATCTCCAGTACTACATCTGGCATGACGATCTGACGGGCCGCGAGATGGCCGCATCCATCATGCGCGCGGCGGATCGCGGCGTGCGCGTGCGCCTTCTGCTCGACGATCTTGGCACCAACGCCGACGATCAGTTCCTGCTCGCCCTCGCCTCGCATCCGAACGTGCAGGTGCGCCTGTTCAATCCGGTCGCGAACCGCACCTTCAAGCGACTCGGCTCCGCGGTCGAGTTCTTTCGCGTGAACCGGCGCATGCACAACAAGGCGCTCATCGCGGATAACCAGGCGGCGATTCTCGGCGGACGCAATATCGGCGACGAATACTTCGGCGCGTCGAGCACCGTCTCGTTCGGCGATCTCGATGTGCTCGTGCACGGGCCTGTCGTGCGCGAGGTATCGAGCGCCTTCGACCTGTACTGGAACTCGGACGCAGCCTATCCCATCGAGAATCTGATGGGACGCAAGGCCGATCCCGATGCGCTCGCGGGTTATCGCGAGAAGCTCGATGCGTATCTGCTGTCGGAGCAGCATTCGCCTTATGTCGCGCAAGTGCGCGAGCGTCTCGCCACGGTGATTCAGGCGCACGACACCGCCTTCTCGTGGGGCAAGGCGACACTGCTCTACGACGATCCCGCGAAGATCACGCGCGCGCCCGGCGACACGGAAGGGCATCTGATGTCGCAATTCAAGGCCCTGAATCTCGAACCCGATACGGAGCTGCTGATCGTGTCGCCTTACTTCGTGCCGCGCAAGGAAGGCGTGCGATGGCTGCGCTCGATGACATCGCGCGGCGTGCGCGTGACCGTGCTCACGAATTCGCTGGCCGCCACCGATGTCGCCGCCGTGCATGCCGGCTATCAGCGCTATCGCAAGGCGATGCTCGAAGCGGGTGTCACACTGTATGAGCTGAAACCCGTTGCATCCACAAAAGACGATAAAGCCGCGAAGAAGTCCACGTTCGGATCGTCGAAGGCGTCGCTGCATGCGAAGACATATGTCTTCGATCGCAAGCGCATTTTTATCGGCTCGATGAATCTCGATCCGCGCTCGGTGGAATTGAATACGGAGATCGGCGTGTATTGCGAGAGCGAGGCCGCCGCGAGCCAGGTGGCGGACGCTATCGGAAGCAATATCGATCGCATCGCGTGGCGTGTCGAATTGCGCGACGACGGCAATGGCGGCACGCGCATGGTGTGGATCGACACCAATGCGCAAGGCGACACGACCGTGCTCGATAAAGAGCCGGACGTATCGGGGCTGAAGCGCGCGGGAATCTGGATGCTCGGGCTATTGCCGATCGAGTCGCAGTTATGACCCGCGCGCTTGAGTACCGCTATCGCCGCATCACTTGAAGCCCGCGACCGCGTGCGGCACATACGGCGCTTCGAGCTGCGCGATCTCCTCCGCCGTGAGATTCAGCGAAAGCGCCGCGACCGCATCGCTCAGATGATTCGGCTTCGATGCGCCGATGATCGGCGCGGTGACAGGCGTCTTCTGCGCGACCCACGCGAGGGCGACCTGCGCACGCGGCACGCCGCGCGCTTGCGCGACGGCGGCCACGGCTTCGACCACGGCGCGATCCGCGTCGTCGGTGCGATACAGCGTGCTGCCGAAGGCGTCGGACTCCTGCCGTGCGCTCGTCGCATCCCAGTCGCGCGTGAGGCGGCCTCGCGCGAGCGGACTCCACGGCAGCATGCCGATGCCCTGATCCTTGCACAGCGGCGCCATCTCGCGCTCTTCCTCGCGATACAGCAGATTCAAGTGGTTCTGCATCGTCTTGAACTCGGTCCAGCCGTGCGCACGCGATGTGTACAGCGCCTTGCTGAACTGCCACGCATACATCGACGACGCGCCGATATACCGCGCCTTGCCCGCCTTCACGACATCGTGCAGCGCTTCGAGCGTTTCCTCGATCGGCGTCGTGTAGTCCCATCGGTGAATCTGGTAAAGATCGACGTAATCGGTGCCGAGGCGCTTCAGGCTGTTATCGATTTCATTGAAGATCGCCTTGCGCGATAGTCCCGCGCCGTTCGGGCCGGGACGCATGCGATTGAATACCTTGGTCGCGATCACGATATCGTCGCGCTTCGTGAGCTCGCGCAACGCGCGTCCGACGATTTCCTCCGAGGTGCCATCGGAATAGGTATTGGCGGTGTCGAAGAAATTGATGCCCGCTTCGAGTGCCTGCCTGATGAGCGGGCGGCTCTTTTCTTCGTCGAGCGTCCACGGATGCGTGCCGCGATCCGGCGCGCCAAAGGTCATGCAGCCAAGACACAAACGCGATACATCGAGACCGGTCGAACCGAGTTTCACGTATTCCATCGTGCGAATCTCCTTGCAGAATGAAAGGGCATGCGCTCGCGCATGAGCGACGAAACCCTGAACATTACCGCAGGTTCCCGCGGCGTGCATGACGCTCATGCGTGCAACCGGGCGTCAGTGCGGATAACCGGCGCGGCGCTTCACTTCGTCAACGGACACGGCGGCGAGCCAATGGCAGTATTGATTGATGAAGCTCGGATCGAGCGCATCGACGTCGGCGCTGTCATACGCGCCTTTTCGATACTCGCTCTTGGAGAAGAAGTCGTCCGTGTGCACGGCATGGATATGGAACACCAGGTTATCGATTTTCTCCTGGCAAAAGCTCTCGACATCGAGAATGCGCTCGCGGCCTAACCAGATGAAGTCGTTACCCGCCTCCTGCGCGGCTATTTCCGCTGCATACATGCTCGACACGCCGCGAAACCAGCCCGGCCACGTTCCCCAGTTCGCCGGATCATGGCCGAATTCGCGCAGCAGCACCTCGCACCAGTGGATCTGCCGGCGCAGCAAGTGCACGACCAGATGCGCTCGCGCAAGCAGCGAATGCCCGCATCCGAAATGATTGTGATGCGGCACGCCATGGCGCCGGCAGAAATCCACCATCGTCTCGCGGAAATCCGCGCTATGGTGATAGTGCCCGCGCCCATGCACCGGATAGCTCGGGCGAAAATCCACGAGATGCTTCGTGAGAAAAACATCCGCGTCAGTGCGCAAAAGATAGGGATAGCGCAACGCGATCTCATCGATATGCGGCCCCGAGAGGCAGCCGATGGAGTTCATGAAGTGATAGCCTTCGAATGCGCTTCCGGGCGTCGCGAACGGAAGGCACGGCACGCCGACGATGCCCTCTTCATGCAATGGAAGCGCATGCGCGATGGCGGGATGGTGCACGACGATCAAATCCGACGTGGTCCAGTTCCCGCTGTGAATCCAGCTCTTGTAGATCCACTCGAACTCTTGCAGCATGCTCGGATGATTATCGACATAGATCATCACGCCCAGCGTTTTACTGCTTACCGGCATTGGAGAAACCTCGAATAGAATGGGCCACGGTGCCTGCGGCTCATTCTATTCGTGCGGTCATGCCGATCTTTTGCTTTGTGTCATAGCCTGCGCTCAGAGCGTCAGCACATTCACTGCTACATCGACATGATGCGCGCCGCCGCCGAGAATCATCCCGCGCAGCAATGACACATCGCTGTAATCGCGCCCCGTCGCGAGCGTGACATGATCGAGGTCCGCGAGCACGTCGTTGGTCGGATCGAGATCGATCCATCCGCTTTGCGGGCAATGCACCGACACCCACGCATGCGAGGCATCCGCACCGATCAGACGCGCATGGCCCGGCGGCGGATCGTTGCGCAGATAGCCGCTCACATAGCGTGCCGGCAATCCGAGCGCGCGCAGGCAACCGATCATCACCTGCGAGAAATCCTGGCACACGCCATGGCGCAGATCGAACGCGCGCGATGCGGGCGTATCGAACGCGGTGGCCGATGGCCGGTACTCAAAATCCGCGTGAATGCGATGCATCAGATCGATCGCGCCCGCAACGAGCGGCGTGCCCGCGTCGAAGCTCGGCCGCGCGTAATCGCGCAGTTCATGATCGAGCGACACATTGGGCGAGGCATAACAAAACTCGCTTTCCGGATGGAACGATCCGCCCGCGCAATAGCGCAACCGTTGCGCGACTTCTTCCCACGGCGGCGTGGCATCCGCGTCGAGCGAATGCCAGCGCGGCGTCAGACGCACCGTGGTTTCGCTCGTCATCGAAAGGCGTTCGTGCGGTGCATCGAGCGAAAAGTACAGCACGTCGTTGCCGAATGCATCGACACGGCTATGCACGTACGACGGCACCGGCTCGATGCGTTCCGTGTGCGAGATGACCTGCTGCCACGGGCAATGCAGCGGGCGAATGGTCGCGAGATGCTGCGCGATCTCGACCGGCGTCGAATAGCGATAGGTCGTGCGATGCGTGACCGCGAGCACGGTGGCGTTCGCGCCAGGATTCATGACCTCGTCCTCATGGCGTCACCTGCGCGGCCAGTGTATTCGCATGGCTGAAATAGCGCGCGCTGACTTCGTTCGATGCCGCGCTCGCCGATGCAACCAGTCTGTCGCATAGCGCGACCAACGCGTCGTGGCGGCCGTCTTCGCGCACGTCGCAAAGGGCGGCGAGGTCCGGCAATGCATCGGCTTGAACGAGCAGGTCCGCGAAACGCATCGCCTGTGCGCGGCGCGCGCCGCCCGCCGCCGCCGCGATCTCGTCGAGCTTCGTGCGCAGGCGCGCGTACACGCCATACAGCCCGCGCGGGTTGGTTTCATCGACGACGATCAGATCGATGAGCGCCGGCACTTCGAGCCGGCCGGGATAAAGCGATCGATACGTGAGCGTGCTGTCGAAGAGCTGCAACAGCAGATCGAACGCAGCGGGCGAAGCGAGCGTGCCGCGCTCGGCGACGACGCGCAGGAACGTGGCCATCGTCGAGACGCGTTCGATATGCCGCCCGATGAAAATCAGCCGCCATGCTTCGTCGCGCGTCATGCGATCGCCCTGCGCACCGCTGATCGCGCACAGTTGCGTCGCGAGATGTTCGAGCGCGCTTGCAAGCATCAGGCGATCGTAATCGCGGCCGATGCGGACCACGCCTTCCGCTTCGGCATCGGCGAAAGCGACGCGCGCGAGCGCATCGCGGAAGTCGTTGCGCGACGCGAGGATCGTGCGCCAGTGATCGGTCGAGAGCCTGTCGCGTATCTCACCGCTGGCACGCGCCTGATCCGCGAGATTGCTGCCGATGCTCGTCGCCCGGCTCGTTTCCGGCAGCCCCGCGACGAGCGCGCGCTCGAACGCTTGCGGCGTGGCGTGGGCGAGCTTGTCGTCCGGGGCGATCAGTCCGCATTGCGACGCGAGCTCGGTGAGCGTGGGAAAGAGCGCTTCGGCGTCGCTGCCGTCGAGCATGCCGAGCAACAGACGGCACAAGCGCACGTTGTTTTCCGCGCGCTCGCTGTAACGTCCTGCCCAGAAGAGATTTTCCGCGGCGCGGCTCGATACGGTCCGATGCTTGCGCAAATCGCCGGGCTTCATCGGCGCGGGGCGCAACGATACGCTGCCGCCGGGCTGGCTCGACATGACCCATGTATCGACGCTGCTGCCGCCGAACTGCATCGATACCGTCGCGCGCTTGTCGGCGGCGAGGCGAGTAAAGCCGCCGGGCATCACGCTCCAGCTTCCATCGATATTGGCGATCGCATACGCGCGCAGCACGCAGGGCCGCGCGCCGAGCGCGTCGTCATGAAAGCGCGGCGTCGTGGAAAAGGGCAGATTCTCCTGCACCGTGAACACGTCCGGCGCGCGTTCGATGCGTGCTTTCCACGCCGCGAGCCGCTGCACGCCCGCATCGATGCCCGGCGCCTGATCGGCTTGCGCGCCCGGCCACGTGGGCGCAAGGAGCGCGCTGTCGAGACGCTCGAATGCTTCGCTGCGCGCGGCTTCCTCGCCGCACCACCATGTCGGCACGGTCGGCAGTTCGAGCGTTTCATCGAGCAATGCTTTCGCAATGCCCGGCAAGAACGCATTGAGCGCCGGCGATTCGGTGAAGCCCGCGCCCGGCACGTTCGAGACCATCACGTTGCCCGCGCGCATCACCTGCAAAAGACCCGGCACGCCGATGGTCGAATCCGCGCGCAATTCGACGGGATCGCAAAAGGCGTCGTCGAGACGCCGCAAAACCGCATGCACGCGCGACAGACCCGCCAGCGTCTTCAGATACAGCTTGTCGTGACGCACCGTGAGATCCTTGCCTTCGACGAGCGTCACACCGAGATAGCGCGCGAGAAACACATGCTCGAACCACGTTTCGCTGAACGGGCCGGGACTCAGCAACGCAATATGCGGCGCATCGTTCGATGCATCGTCCCGGCCGCCTTCGTCTTCGCGCATCGTCGCGCGCGCGCCTTGCGCGATGGTGGCGATGAGTTGCGAATAGATCGGCGCGAGACGGCTCACGCGCATCGCGCGAAACGGATCGGCGAAGAGGCTCGCGACGATCAGCCGGTTTTCGAGCACATAGCCAAGACCCGAAGGCACTTCCGTGCGATGCGCGATGACCGTCCACGCACCCGATGGCGAACGCGCGAGATCCACCGCGACGATCTGCAGGAAGCTGCCCGTGGAAGGCATGAAGCCCTTCATCGCGCGCAGATAGCCGGGATGCCCGAACACGAGCGCGCCCGGCAACAGACCGCGATGCAATAGGGTCTGCGGACCGTAGACGTCGGCGACGATGGCTTCCATCAGCCGCGCGCGCTGCGCGACGCCGCGCTCGATCGCCGCCCATTCGTGCTCGTCGATGATGAGCGGCAGCAGATCGAGCGACCACGCGCGCGGCTTGCCGTTATCGGCATAGACGTTGTACGTGATGTCGTTGTCGCGTATCTGCTGCGCGACGGCGGCCACGCCATCGCCGAGGCGTGCAATGCCCTGCTCGCCGAGCAGCTCGAAGAAGTGCCGCCAGGGCTCGCGCAACTGGCCCGATGGATCGCGCAGTTCGTCCCAGTGCCCTTCGCGCGCCGGCAGCGTGCGCAGCAACGCGAGCGCATCGATGCGCGCCGCGGCGATGTCGAAAGGCAAGCTCGATTGATAAGCCAAAGTCGTCCCGGTTCTTTATTCGAATGATGATTGCACGTCAACGATAGCGCAGGTCGAGCGTGAACGGAAATTCGAGGCTGCGTTCGCGCGTGGCCGCGTGCATCGTGCCGGGCGTATGACCCGTGGCGAAGAACCGCGCGCGTCTGCGGCTTTCGGCTTCATAGGCGTTGACCGGGAACGTCTGATAGTTGCGGCCGCCCGGATGCGCGACGTGATACTGGCATCCGCCGATCGCGCGCCCCGTCCAGGTATCGACGATATCGAATGTGAGCGGCGCATGCACGTCGATGGTCGGATGCAGCGACGCCGCCTGCGACCACGCGCGAAAGCGCACGCCCGCGACGTATTCGCTCGCGCGTCCTGTCGGCTGCAACGGCAGCGTCTCGCCGTTCACGGTCACGACATGACGATCGCCGTTCAGGCCGAGCACGCGCACTTCCAGACGTTCGACCGACGAATCGACATAGCGCACCGTGCCGCCGGTCGAGCCCTCTTCGCCCATCACATGCCACGGCTCCAGCGCATTGCGGATCGTGAGCGCGATACCGTTCGTGTCGTATGCGCCGACGAGCGGAAAGCGGAACTCGAAATGCGGCGCGAACCAGCTTCGCTCGAACGCGAAGCCCGCGTCGCTCAACTCGGCGAGCACGTCGTCGAAGTCCATCTGCACGAAGGTGCCGAGCATGAAGCGGTCGTGCAGTTCCGTGCCCCAGCGCGTGAGACGCGCGGTGTAGGGCGTCTCCCAGAAACGCGCGACGAGTGCGCGCAACAGCAGTTGTTGCGCGAGACTCATGCGCGCGTGCGGCGGCATCTCGAAGCCGCGCAGTTCGAGCAGGCCGAGGCGCCCTGTCGGGCCATCGGGCGAATACAGCTTGTCGATGCAGAATTCCGCGCGATGCGTGTTGCCCGTCACGTCGATCAGGATGTTGCGCAGAATGCGGTCGATGAGCCACGGCGGCACGCTCGCACTGTTACGTCCGCCGAGCCGGTCGAGCTGGTGCTGCAATTCGGCGAAGGCGATCTCGAGTTCGTAGACCTGGTCGTTGCGCGCTTCGTCGACGCGCGGCGCCTGACTCGTCGGGCCGATGAAAAGCCCCGAAAACAGCATCGACAACGACGGATGGTTATGCCAGTACGCGATCAGGCTCGCGAGCAGATCGGGCCGGCGCAGGAACGGGCTGTCGGCGGGCGTCGCGCCGCCGAGCACGAAGTGATTGCCGCCGCCCGTGCCGGTATGGCGGCCGTCGAGCATGAACTTCTCCGGGCTCAGATACGTCTCGTGCGCCGCGCCGTAGAGAAACTCGGTATGGTCGACGAGTTCGTTCCAGTTCGCCGCCGGATGAATGTTCACCTCGATCACGCCGGGGTCGGGCGTGACCTGCAGCATCTTCAGGCGCGCATCGCGAGGCGGCGGATACCCTTCGACGATCACGGGAATGCCGAGATCGGCCGCGGTCGCTTCCACGGCGGCCAGCAGATCGAGATAGTCGTCGAGCGCGGCGAGCGGCGGCATGAATACGTGCATAAGCTTGTTGCCGTTGCCGAGCCGCTCCAGTGCGTCGGCTTCCGCTTTCGGGCCGGCCGCGCGCGCCGGGTCGCGCGCTTCCACGCACACCGCCGTGCGCAGGGTCTCGGCAGCCGACTCGCCCCGTCGTGGCCTGCGCTTGCGCGATTCGCCGGACGCGTCGGCATTTTGCATGCGTGATTCGATATCCAGATCCGCATATTGCATGCGTAATTCAGTCGCGGTGCGCAATGGCGCCGGCGGCCCGAATGGATCGTGGGCGTACTGCCACGGATAATCGGCCTCCGATACCCACGGCAGCGAGTCGAGCGGCAGGCGATAGCCCATCGGCGAATCGCCCGGAATCAGATACATGCGCTCGTCGCGGAAGAACCACGGTCCGCTCACCCAGCGGCCCGGCTGCGTCGCGTCATCATCCTCGCGCGCGACCGGCAGCGCGTAACCCGTGACGGACGGCAGGCCTGCATCGAACACGCGGTGCAGGCGCGCCCGTTCGAGTTCGTCGTCGAGACGCGAATCGAACGGATCGACGTTCACCGGCAGGCGGCGCTCGCGCCACAGGTAGTACCACGTGTCTTCGTAAGCCGGTTCTATGAATTTTGCATTCAAGGACAGCTTGCCCGCGAGATGGCGAATGAACCGCGCGGCGTCGTCCGACGTATAGGAGGCGGGCTGCCGCTCATCCGCGAAGAGCGACGGATCGTGCCAGCACGGCTCGCCGTCCGCGCGCCAGTACAGAGACAGCGCCCAGCGCGGCAACTGCTCGCCCGGATACCACTTGCCCTGTCCGATATGCAGAAAGCCGTTCGCGCCGTATTGTGAGCGCAATTTGTCCATCAGCGACACGGCGTAGGCGCGCTTGGACGGGCCGAGCGCGTCGGTGTTCCATTCGGGCGCGTCGCGGTCGCGAACCGATACGTAGGTCGGCTCGCCGCCCATCGTCAGGCGCACGTCCGATGCGCTCAGCCGCGCGTCGACTTGCTCGCCCATGCGCAGCACCGCGTTCCAGTCATCCTCGGTGTAGGGTTTCGTCACGCGTGGCGTTTCGAGCACGCGTTCGATGGACATCGTGTGGACGAATTCGACTTCGCACTTCTCGACCGCGCCGGAAACAGGCGCGGCGCTGTCCGGCTCCGGCGTGCACGCGACCGGAATATGTCCCTCGCCCGCGAGCAAACCCGATGTCGGATCGAAACCGATCCAGCCCGCCCCCGGCAGATACACTTCGCACCACGCATGGAGATCGGTGAAGTCCACTTCCGTGCCGCTCGGGCCATCGAGCGATTTGGTATCCGGCGCGAGTTGCAGGAGATAGCCTGACACGAAGCGCGCGGCCAGACCGAGATGACGCAGCGTTTCGACGAGCAGCCAGCCCGAATCGCGGCACGAACCCGCCGCGCTTTCGAGCGTTTCCTCCGGCGTCTGCACGCCCGGCTCCATGCGAATCAGATAGCGAATCTCGCTGGCCAGGCGCTGATTGAGCTCGACGAGAAAATCGATGGTCGTGCGCGGCGTCAGGTCGATACTTTCGACGAATGCGGCAAAACGCGGCGTCGGCTCGCGCTTGACTCTGTACGGCGCGAGATCGTGCAGCAAGTCCGGCGCATACGTGAAGGGAAACTTCTGGGCCGTGGGTTCGAGAAAGAAGTCGAACGGGTTATAGACGGCCATTTCGGCGACGAGATCGATCGTCACCTTGAATTCGCGGGTTTTCTCGGGGAAAACCAGCCGCGCCTGATAGTTCGCGAACGCGTCCTGCTGCCAGTTGATGAAATGATCGCCGGGCTCGACGCGCATCGAATACGAGACGACAGGCGTACGGCAATGCGGCGCGGGCCGCAGACGCACGACTTGCGGCGACAGGCCGACGAGCCGGTCGTATCGATAATGCGTGACATGGTTCAATGCAACACGAATGGACACACCGGACTCCTTTGTTCGAATGACGCCGTGCCTGCGGCATGATGTTTGCGAAGCACGACAGCGCGTGCACGGAACATTCCGCGTTTCTCACCTCTACCGGCCACACGATGAAGACCTTTCACTGCAACCGCTGCAATCAGCTGGTGTTCTTCGAAAACACGCATTGCGAAAAGTGCGGCGCGCGGCTCGGCTATCTGCCCGAAATCAATCAGATCAGCGCGTTCGAGGAAACGGAGGACGGCCGCTGGCGTAGCCTTCATCCGCTCGCGAAAGATTCGCTTCATCGTCCGTGCCACAACTACGCGGTCGAAAACGTATGCAACTGGGTCGTGCCCGCCACCGAGAGCGATGCGCCCGACGCGCTGTGCCGCTCCTGCCAGTTGACGAGCACCATTCCGAACCTCTCGAACCCCGATAACCGCGTCTACTGGTATCGCATCGAATCCGCCAAGCGCCGCCTTCTCTACACCTTCGCCGAACTCGGCCTGCCCGTGGCGTCGCGTCAGGAAGATCCCGAGCGCGGCCTCGAATTCCAGTTTCTCGAAGGCGATGCGCAAGGTCACGGTGTGATGACCGGTCATAACAACGGCATCATCACGTTGAACATCGCCGAAGCCGACGATGCGCATCGCGAGCACACCCGTTCCGCGCTGCACGAGCCGTATCGCACGCTGCTCGGCCATTTCCGTCATGAATCCGGGCACTATTTCTTCGACCGCCTGATTGGCGATACCGCGCGCATCGCGCCGTTTCGCACCGCATTCGGCGACGAACAGGCCGACTATGCCGCCGCGCTCGATCGTCACTACAAGGAAGGCCCGCCCGCTCAATGGGAAGACAATTTCATCAGCGCCTATGCCACGATGCATCCGTGGGAAGACTGGGCGGAAACCTGGGCGCATTACCTGCATATCGTCGATACGCTCGACACCGCGGTTTCGTGCGGCCTCGTGCTCGTGCCCGACAGCCCGCACGAGCCCACGCTCACCGACCAGACGCCCATCGAGGAAACCACGTTCGATAACCTGATGAACCGCTGGTTTCCGCTCACTTATGTGCTCAACAGCCTGAACCGCAGCCTCGGCATGCCGGACGGTTATCCGTTCACGCTCGCGCCCGCCGTCATCGACAAGCTGCGCTTCGTTCATCGCGTCGTCGCGGCGGCTGCCCGGCGTTAAGCGCACGCGTTCAACTTTTGCTTTGCGTCTGAGTTTGCGACTGAGTCTGCGTTTGCGTTTGCGTTTGTTCCGGCGCGGCAGGCGCTTCCGGTGCAATCGGCAAAAGAAACTCGCGGCTCACCAGGCTCGCGAGATCGTTCACGCGCGCGAGGAAATTCACGAGATACGCGTGCAATCCGCCTTTTAGAATGTCGGCGATGCGTCCGTTCCTCAGTTCCGCGCTCAACTGCGCCGCCAAGCGCGCCGCCTCCGTATCGCGCCCCTTCGTCACGTGACCGATCAACTGTTCCACTTCGGCAATGCTGGCCGCAAGCGAACGCGGCCAGTCGCCATAGAGAATCAGCAAGCCCGCGACACGTTCCGGCGTGACGACATCGCGATACACGCGCCGATACACTTCGAAGCCCGATACGGAACCGAGCACCGCGACCCAATGGTGATAATCGAACGGTTGTGCGGAGGTATCGGCGCGTTGCTCCATCATTTCGAACTTCACGTCGAGAATGCGCGCGGTGTTATCCGCGCGCTCGATGAACGTCCCGAGGCGCATGAAGTAGAACGCATCGTCTTTCACGAGCGTGCCGAGCTGCACGCCCCGCGATAGATGCGAGCGGAACTTGACCCATTCGAAAAAGGCGTAAGGCTCGCGTTCGAGAATGCCATCGGCGAGCATGCGCTGACAATCGAGCCACGTCGTGTTGAGCGACTCCCATAGCTCGCTGTTGGTGGAACTGCGCACGGCTCGCGCGTTCTCGCGCGCGGCGCGCAGACAACTGACGATCGACGACGGGTTCGACAGATCGCGCGCCATGAAGTCGATCACTTCGCGGCTTTTCATGCCGTGATGCGCAGCCGAATAGATGCCGCTCAACTCCGATATCGACAGCATGGCGCGCCAGCCCAGCTCGGCGTATTCGTCGGACTGCGGCAAGAGCGAAAGCTGATGGTTCGCATCGAGCATCCGTGCGGTGTTTTCAGCGCGTTCGGTATAGCGCGCCATCCAGAAGAGATGATCCGCGGTACGGCTCAGCATGGGTATTCCCGATTTGTTTGTCGTTGTCGTCAGAGCGGCAAAGAATGTTGTCTAGCGCTCCAGTACCCAAGTATCCTTCGTGCCGCCGCCTTGCGATGAATTCACGACCAGCGATCCTTCCCGCAACGCGACGCGCGTCAGTCCGCCCGGCACCATCCGCACTTCGGTCCCCGACAGCACGAACGGACGCAGATCGATATGACGCGGCGCAATGCCCGCCTCCACATAGGTCGGGCAGGTCGACAGCGCGAGCGTCGGCTGCGCGATGTATTTCTCGGGATGCGCTTCGAGCACCGCGCGGAATTCGGCGATCTGCGCCGCCGTCGACGCGGGGCCGACGAGCATGCCGTAACCGCCCGCGCCATGCGTTTCCTTCACGACGAGCTCGGGCAGATGATCGAGCACATACGCGAGATCGTCGGGCTTGCGGCACATCCATGTCGGCACGTTGTTGAGAATCGGCTCTTCGCCGAGATAGAAACGCACCATGTCGGGCACGTAGGGATAAATGGATTTATCGTCGGCGATACCCGTGCCCACCGCATTGCACAACGCAACATTGCCCGCCCGGTACGCGCCGATCAATCCAGGCACACCGAGCGCCGAATCCGGGCGGAACACGAGCGGATCGAGAAAGTCGTCGTCGATGCGCCGATAGATCACATCGACGCGCTGCGGGCCTTGCGTCGTGCGCATATACACATAGTCGTTCTCGACGAAGAGATCCTGCCCTTCCACGAGTTCGACGCCCATCTGCTGCGCAAGGAACGCATGCTCGAAATACGCCGAGTTATACATGCCGGGCGTCATCACGACGATGGCCGGATTCTCGGCGGCGGCAGGCGCGGCCGCACGCAAGGTATCGAGCAGCAAGTCCGGATAATGCGCGACCGGAGCAACGCGATTGCGCGCGAAGAGATCGGGAAAAAGCCGCATCATCATCTTGCGGTTTTCCAGCATGTACGAAACGCCGGACGGCACGCGCAGGTTATCTTCGAGCACATAGAACTCGCCTTGCCCCGCCCGCACGATATCGATGCCCGCGATATGCGCATAGATATCCCGCGCGACATCGACGCCACGCATCTCCGGACGATACTGCGCGTTGCCGAGGATTTGCGCTTCCGGAATGATGCCCGCCCGGATGATGCTCTGCTCGTGATAAATGTCGTGGATGAAGCGATTGAGCGCATTCACGCGCTGCCGCAGACCGCGTTCCAGCGCGCGCCATTCATCGGCGGGAAAGATGCGCGGAATGACGTCGAAGGGAATCGTGCGCTCGGGAATGATGCCGGGCAGATCGCTCGTGCCATACACCGCGAAAGTAATGCCGACGCGCCGGAAGTTAAGATCCGCCTCGGCGCGCTTGATATCGATCTGTTGATCGTTCTGCGTGGCGAGCCAGATCATGAAGTCGCGGTAATGCGTGCGCGGATTGGCCACGTCACGAAAAGCCGCCGCCGGTACGCCACGCGCTTCAAAATCACTGCGCTCGAACATCTCGTTGAAGAATGCTTGCGTCATAGCCGGTCTTCCATATGAAGTGCATGAGGTGGCGAATTCCATTTCGCTCGTCGTGCTGGTTGCACTCGCAAGACGCTTTGAAGTATCGACTGCATGGCAGCCCAGTGCCGGAAATCAAAAAGCAACTTCAATGCCAATATAACGAAGACGTTTGCGCCGTGGGGCGCACGGTATTTGCACCAAAAACGATCATCCTCCAGACCGAAGCAGCGTTGAGATGCCGCATGACGGTGCGCGAGTTTCAGAACCGCGCCGCCACGCCGGTATCATAGGCGTCTCATCGCACGTTACCGACATCCATGAACACGCCTGCCGAAGCCGCACCCCGTCCTGCCCTGCGCGAACTCACGCCCCTCGAAACTCGCGTGCTCGGCGTGCTCGTCGAAAAACAGCATACCGTGCCGGACACGTATCCTCTTTCGTTGAATTCCCTAACTTCGGGCTGCAATCAGAAGACCGCGCGCGCGCCCGTGATGAACGTCAGCGAAGACGAGGTGCTGACGACCATCGACGGCCTCAAGCGTCTGAGCCTCGTCTTTGAAGGCAGCAGCAGCCGGGTGCCGCGTTTCGAGCATAACGTGAACCGTGTGCTCGGCGTGCCGAGCCAGTCGGTTGCGCTGCTCGCGACGCTCTTTCTGCGCGGTCCGCAAACCGCCGCGGAACTGCGCGCGAACAGCGCGAGACTGCATTCGTTCGCGGACATATCATCGGTCGAAAGCTTTCTCGATGAACTCGCCTCGAATGAGCCGCCGCGCGTCGTGAAGCTGCCGCGCACGCCCGGCGAGCGCGAAAGCCGATGGATGCATCTGCTGTGCGGCGAAGTGAACATCGCCGACATGCCTGTGCGTGAAGCGCAAGGCGGCGAGTCGTATTCGTTATCCGAATTCGAATCGTTGAAGTCGGAGCAAAAGCGCCTCGCTCACGAAGTCGCCCAGTTGCGCGCGATGGTTCAGCGCATGGCAGGCGAACTCGGCATTGAGCTCGATCAGCCTTCGCCCGATGCCTGAATCATGGACGAGCCGCTGATTTCAGCATCGCTCGTCTTTCGCGGCGATGGAACGCCGTACTCGCCGCGTCACGACGATATCTATCACAGTGCGGCGGGCGCGCTGGCCCAGGCGCGCCATGTCTTTATCGAAGGCAACGGCTTGCCTGAACGCTGGCGCGGCAAGTCATGCTTCAGCGTGATCGAGACCGGCTTTGGCATGGGCATCAATTTCCTTGCGACGTGGGCGGCCTGGCGTAACGACGCTTATCGCACGGCGACGCTCGACTTCGTTTCGATAGAGAAGCATCCGTTCAGCGCAAACGATTTGCGCGCGGCGCATGCGGCGATCATCGACGACCGCGCCGTCGCTCCGCTCGCCGATTCGCTGGCCGCGGCATGGCCGCCGCTCGAACCCGGTCTGCACCGGCTTGCATTCGACGCGGGCGCGGTCACCTTGACGCTCGCTTTAGGCGACGCCGCCCAACTCCTGCCGCGGCTGGCCGATCATGGCGTTGCGGCAGACGCCATCTATCTCGACGGTTTCGCGCCGGCGAAGAACCCGGATATGTGGACGCCCGCGATTTTCGCGTCGCTCGCGCGCATCGCGAGACACGATACGACGTTCGCCACCTATACCAGCGCGGGTTCGGTCAAACGCGCGCTCATGCAAAACGGATTCGCCTATCGCAAAGTCGCGGGCTTTGGCGGCAAGCGTGCGATGCTCGTCGGCAAGCGCTCTTTTCACGGTGCGTCATGACCTCAAGCATCGCGAATGCCGTATTCGCGCCCGGCAAGCTCTCGATCGGCATGACATTGCCCATCACGGACGACGAGCAAGGTGTCGTCGATTTCAGCGAGCAGATCGCGCTCGCGCAACTCGCCGACCGGCTCGGCTTTCGCGCGCTCTGGGTGCGCGACGTGCCGCTCAATAGCATCGATTATCCCGATCCGGTCGGGCATCTCGATCCTTGGGTCTTGCTTGGCGCGCTTGCATCGAATACGGAGCACATCGCGCTTATCAGCGGCGCGATCGTGCTGACGCTCAGGCATCCGCTGCATGTCGCCAAGGGCGCGATCTCCGTCGCGACGCTCGCTAAAGAGCGTTTCATTCTCGGCGTTGGTTCGGGCGATCGTCCGCCTGAATATGCCGCATTCGGCCGCGATCCCGATAATCGGCGCGATCTCTACCGGCGACATTGGGAAACGCTCGCCGCAGCCGTCACCGTGCCTTCGCGCGTGATTCCGGATAACGTTCCCGAAGGCGCGCCCGAGTTCTATCTGTTGCCGCGCCCGAATGCATCGATTCCGCTGCTTGCCGTGGGTTCGGGCGGTCAGAGCGTCGACTGGATCGCACGTCATTCGCTCGGCTGGATGACTTATCATCGCGAGCCGCCAGCGCAGCGAGGCCGCCATAGCATGTGGCGCGCGGCGGTGGATCGCGCGGCCTCCGGCGACTTTCGCGCGTTTGGCGTCGCCATGCGGCTCGATCTCGGCGAAGATCCCGACGAGCCCGCAGCCGATATCCCGCTCGGCTATCGCACGGGACGTCGCGGGCTTATCACGGTGTTGCGGGACATGCGCGAAAGCGGCACGCATCACGTCACGCTCAACATAACATCGGAACGCCGGCCGGCGCGCGATATCATCGAAGAAGTCGCGGCTGATGTGCTTCCCGAGTTTCATCGCTGAATCCGCTCGTTCATCGCAACAAGAATTCACGACAAGATCATGACTTCAACTTCCACTCACGATATTGTTTCGCTCGACGCCGTTGCGCTCTCGCAAAGGATTCATGCACGCGAGATTTCCTGCGTCGAAGTGATGAACGCCTATCTCGCGCAAATCGATCGCCTGAACCCCACGGTCAATGCAATCGTCGCGATGCAGGATCGCGATGCGGTGCTTGCACTTGCCAACGAACGCGACGCACAGTTATCCAGAGGCGAAAGCCTGGGTCCTTTGCATGGCTTTCCGCAAGCGCCCAAGGATATCTTGCCGGTCGCCGGCATGGTCACGACCAAAGGCTCGCCCATCTATGCAGGCGAAACCAGTCAGGTCGATGCAGTCGTATTCGAACGCGCGCGCAAGGCGGGTGCAATTTTTATCGGCCGCACGAATTCGCCTGAATTCGGTCTGGGCGGTCACACCTATAACCCGGTTTATGGCACCACGCGCAATGCATTCGACCCGTCGCGCTCGGCGGGCGGCAGCAGCGGCGGCGCGGCGGTGTCCGTCGCGCTGCGCATGCTTCCGTGCGCCGACGGCTCGGACATGATGGGTTCGCTGCGCACGCCCGCCGCATTCAACAATGTCTTCGGCTTTCGCACGACGCCCGGATGCGTGCCCTATGCGCCCAGCGACGATGTGTTCTTCCAGCAATTCAGCGTAGCCGGTCCGATTGCGCGCACCATTCCCGATCTTGGCTTGCTGCTGTCCGTGCAAGCGGGCTTCGATACGCGCGCGCCGCTATCGCGCAGAAGCGATAACCCTGCCGCGTTCGTCGATTCGCTGGAGCGCGCAACACACGATACGCGCGATACGCGCATCGGCTGGCTTGGCGATCTGAATGGACACTTGCCGACCGAAGCCGGTTTGATGGATACGTATGCGTCGGCGCTGCGCCACTTCGAGAGCGCGGGTTGCATCGTCGAGCCTGCGCGTATCGACTTCGATTTCGATGTTCTCTGGGACGCGTGGATGGATCTGCGCAGCCTGACGTTCTCCGGCACGAATGCGCCGCTCTATCGCGACGCTGCAAGGCGCAAGCTGCTAAAGCCCGAAGCAATATGGGAAATAGAACGCGGCCTGAAGTTATCGGGAGAAGATGTATCGCGCGCGGTTCGCGCTCGCGCTGCGTGGTATCAGGCGATCAATGCGCTGTTCGATCGCTTCGATTATCTCGTGATGCCTTCCGCTCAGGTATTTCCATTCGACGCCGCGCTGGATTGGCCTCACGTCGTCGCGGACCGGGAGATGGATACGTACCATCGCTGGATGGAAACCGTGGTTCCGGCTACGATGGCTTCGTTGCCCGCCCTGAGCGCTCCGGCCGGCTTCGGACCGAACGGCCTGCCCGCTGGATTGCAGATCATCGGCCCGACGCAGGACGATCTGGGCGTATTGCAAATCGGGCTCGCCTACGACCGCGCAAGTGGGTATTCGAGCGTGCGCAGTCCGTTGCTTGGCTGACCCATCGCGGTTATCACTATCAGCCCGCAGCGCTCCGGCCGTTCTTGCGCGTGGCTTTCTTGGCCGTCTTGCGGCCGGTTCGCTTGGCTGCCTTCTTGGAAGCTGTGCGGCCGGCCCGCGATGCCGCCGATACGGCGCGTCCCCGCCGGGCACTTTTCCTTGCACTCGAACCCGATGCGGCGCCGTCGATCAAAAACGCGCTGCGGTCAGGCGCATCCTTGATCCATGCGGGCGGGCGCGCATGACCGCTCCACGTCGCGCCCGATACGGGATCGCGATACTTCGGCGGAAGTCTGGATGCCGCCTTTTTCTTTGCACTGGACGCATTCCCTGCGCCTGCCGGACGGCCTCGCTTCTTGCCGGTGCCTGAACCGGCTTTCGCGAGATCGTCTGTCGTAATGCCGAATTCGTCCATCATGGCCCGAATCTTAGCGATAACTTCCCCTGACTTTTTCTCGCGCAATGCGTCCGCACGACGCTGCAATTTCTGAATCTGGCCTTCCAGTTGCGCCAGCGTAGCCATCTTCCCTCCTTTAACGTCCTGCATAACCTGACCTGGCCGCGCAACGAAAGCGCGCGACACGGGCAAGACGTTCATCTAATGAATCATTCGACATTTTATTTCCACCACACGCGCATCTTAGCCGCGCAATACGATGATAAGCACTCTTGTGCAAAGTTTATTTGCCTGCACGGGTAAATTTCCAAAGTGCATATCATCAGCGTCAAAGCGCGCGATTCAAGCGCCGCTTGACGTGATCAGGAAAATGACGCGCACGCGCGATCGGCGCACCGGCGCGTGCGAATGAAAACGCGTGCGTTGCGCACGCGTTACGACACTCCTCAGTCCATCAATCGGAAACGATGTCCGATTCCTCTTCGGCAGGCGTCAACGCAAGCGCGAGAATCATTGCACCGCTATTGAGCGGCACCGAGCTGCCGACTCGCCTTGGCCGATAAACCGGCTGTCCGCGCCTGATGGCCTGCCCGCTCAGCGCACAGGTTCCACGCTTGCGGGCGGTGCAGAGCGCCCACACCTGCTCCGAGTAATTGAACGAGGTGGGATCGTGCCAGGACAAGGCGAGTGTCGAATCGCTCAGCCGCTCCAGCACGCGAATATTGACGCAATGTCCCTCCGCCGCTCCTGTGCATGCGCTCTTGTCGGGCACATTGCGTACGAGCGATCGTGTCATCAACGCAAACTTCTCATTCACTTCCAACGGGCGGCTCGAACGGCTGTCGAGCATGGCCAGGGTACGGCTCCAGGGATCCATCAACGATGGATGCTTCATGTTCCGCTCCTGGTGGCGACAACGCACGCCGCAACAGAAGCCGGGGTGGACGTTGCCGGTGGAGTTCCGGGGAATGCGCCGCACGACCCGCTTCCTGAGCCGGTTTGCCGCGCCGCTTCGGATGATCGTTCCTAGAGTAGTACACCTCAGCATGCTTTTGCTTTCATTTTTTCGTGGACAAGCTAGAACATCGCGTCTGCGCGCCGTCCCGCATAGCCGGTGACGTCATGAATCCGTAAAGGTGCGGAGTCGAACTAATCAGCAGGCAATTAATGCAGATAGCTATGCACGAACGTTCGATTTTTGGCGGGAACCAATGTGGGGCGTGCGCGTGCCCGATTTCGTTTGACCGTTTGCGCACGTTTCGTCCGCATTCGAGGATGCGCGAACTCGCCGATTTCTGACACAATAAAAACCAGTGAACCGCATTTCTCCTGTCGAATCATGACGAGCAAGATCACGATCCATGCCACCATTTCGGCGGACCGCGCGTCCGTCAGCTTCGTTGCGTTCTCCCGCGAGCAGGCGGTTCAGTGCAACATCACACGCAAGGCATTGGAACAGTGCTTCTGGGCGCCCACAGGCGCAAGCGACGAGCGCTTGCTAAAAGCCCTGAGCGATGGCTATGAGCGCATCAGCGCGCGCGTGCACCGAAAGTTTCTTGCGCATCCGTCCAGTTCGGTTCATCTGGACGTCGTCGATTTTGCGTCCTGAAGCCGTACCCGCCTGACCCAAGCGGCGCGTGTTAGCGCGCCGCTTGGGTCGCCTTGCGCAGCTTGGCGACATCCTCGGCCTGTACCGCCGGCGTGTTGTTATTCCACGCGCCGCGAACGAAGGTCAGCACGTCGGCGATCTGCCTGTCGTTCAGCACGGGCGCGTAACGCGGCATCGGATAAGGCGCGGGCACGCCATGCAGCACGAGATCGTCGGTGCCGTTGAGCGTCACGTTGATGAGCGACGATGCATCCTTCTCCAGGACATTCGGATTGCCCGCGAGCGGCGCGAGCATCGGCGCAAAGCCGCGGCCGTCCGCACCGTGGCAATGCATGCAGTAGACGGTATATAAGCGCGCGCCCGAATCCGTTGCCGCCGGGCGCGTCAGCGATACCTTGCTCGCCTTCGCATCATATGAATAAGGCGCGCGGCTATCGCCGCCCGATGCGGGCAAGGACTTGAGATAGCGCGCCATCGCGCCGATATCGGCGTCGCTCAGTTCCTGCGTGCTGTTGTGATGACGCTCGTCATCGAGCCGAACGCCGACGCATGCGCATTCGCGCCGGTCTTGAGGAAGGTCGCGATATCCTGCTCGGACCATCGTCCAAGACCGGTATTGTGTTCACCCGTCAGGTTGGACGCGAACCAGTTATCGAGCAGGCCGCCGGTCAGATAAGCGCCGCTGCTTTCGTCCAGTCCTTTTTCCTGAAACGCGATGCCGCGCGGCGTATGACACGAGCCGCAATGGCCGAGCCCCTGAATCAGATAAGCGCCACGATTCCACGCAACATCTTTTCCGGTTTTGTTCTGATAAATGCCCTTGTCGAGAAAAACCGCATTCCATACCTTCAATGGCCAGCGCATGTTGAGCGGCCATTTCATGTCCGGTTCGCGATTGGCCTGTTTCACCGGCGTCACGCCTTGCATGAAATACGCGTAGAGCGCATGCATGTCTTCGTCGTTGATCTTTGCATACGACGGATACGGCATCGCCGGATAAAGGTTATGGCCATCCTTCGCCACGCCTTCGCGCAAGGCGCGCGCGAATTCTTCTTCCGTATAGCGGCCAATGCCGGTTTCGGGATCCGGCGTGATATTGGTCGTGTAGATCGCGCCCACGGGCGTCATCATCGGCAATCCGCCCGCGAGCGGCTTGCCGCGCGGGGCCGAATGGCAGGCAATGCAATCGCCCGCCTTGGCGAGATACGCGCCGCGCGCGACGAGCGCGTCGTCTGCCGCGCGCGCCGAAGACATCATGCCCAATGCGCCCGACGCACACAGCGCCGCAACGAGAGGCTTGAATGCATTTCTCATGACGGCCTCCTCACGCGCTGCGCAGTTGATCGCCGACGGGCAACTTCCTCAATCGCTTGCCCGTTGCGGCATGGATAGCATTGGTAATGGCGGGTATCAACGCGGCCGTGCCCGGTTCGCCGATACCGCCGGGCGCTTCGGTGCTTTTGACGATATGCACTTCCACCGGCGGCGTTTCGTGAATCCGCAGCATTCGATAATCGGTGAAATTGCTTTGCTCGACGCGCCCGTCCTTGATGGTGATTTCGCTATAGAGCGCCGCCGTCACACCGAATAGAATGCCGCCCTGCACTTGCGCTTCGACCGTATTGGGATTCACGACCATGCCGCAATCCACCGCGCATACGATACGCTTCACCGCGACCGCGCCGTCCTTATCGACCGCCACATCCGCGACGACCGCAAAGAAGCTGCCGAAAGCGTGCATCACCGCAACGCCGCGCCCTTCTCCCTGCGGCATGGATTGCTGCCCCCATCCCGCCGCCTGTGTCGCGACATCGAGCACGTTGAGCGCGCGCGGCGACTTGCCGAGCAGATCGCGCCGGTACTTGACCGGATCGACCTTGGCCTGCACCGCTAGCTCGTCGATGAAGCTCTCGACGACGAAGGTCCCGCGTGTCGGGCCTACGCCGCGCCAGAACGCGGTGGGCACGTTGCGCGGTTCGAGCCGCACGTAATCGATCAACTGATTGGGCAGATCGTAGGGAAGATCGGCTGCAACCTCCACCGCGTCGGGATCGACGCCGTCTTTCACGGCGGGCGGCGCGAAACGCGCGAGGATCGACGACCCGACGATGCGATGCGTCCATGCCACCGGCTTGCCGTTGGCATCGAGTCCCGCCGATATCTTGTCGTAATAGCAAGGGCGATACATGTCGTGCTGAATGTCTTCTTCGCGCGACCACGTCACCTTGACGGGCACGCCGAGCGCCTTGCCGACCTTGAGCGCCTGCGTCGCCATGTCGAATTCGAGCCGCCGCCCGAAGCCGCCGCCAAGCAGATGGTTATGCACGAAGATCTTGTCCGCGGGCAGGCCGGTCGCCTGCATGCCGGCATCGCGAATACGCGTGGGCACTTGCGTGCCGAGCCAGATATCGCAGCCATCGGGCCGCACATGCACGGTGCAGTTGATCGGCTCCATCGTCGCGTGCGCGAGAAACGGCTGGACATAGACCGCATCGACGCGCGTCTTCGCCTTGCCGAACGCGTCATCGACATTGCCTTCCTTGCGCGCGACGGCGCCGCCACGCTGCGACGCATTCGCCATGTCATCGACGAGCTGCTTCGTCGATACGCTGTCGCTCGCGCCTTCGTTCCATTCGATCTTCAAGGCGGCCGCGCCGCGTTTCGCGGCCCAGGTATGATCGCCGATCACCGCGACGCCATTGTCGAATCGCACGACCTGACGCACGCCGGGAATCTTTTTCGCATGGCTGTCATCGACGGATGCGAGCGTGCCGCCGAATACCGGGCAATTGACGATCGCCGCGTACACCATGCCGGGCAGGCGCACGTCGAGACCGAACATCGCCGTGCCATCCACCTTCTCCGGCGAATCCAGCCGCCTGACCGGCGTTCCGACGATCCTGAAGTCCTTCGGGTCCTTGAGCTTGATATCCTGCGGCACCGGCATTTTCGCGGCCGCTTCGGCGAGCTCCCCATAACTCGCGCTGCGATCTCCCGATGCAAGCATGACCTTGCCATCCTGCGCATGACACGACGATGGATCGCATTGCCATTGCTGCGCCGCTGCCGCCACGAGCATCATGCGCGCGGCCGCGCCGGCCTTGCGCATCGGCTCCCATGCATAGCGCACGGAAGTCGAGCCGCCCGTCAACTGACCGCCCAATAGCGGGTCCGTGAAGAGCGCTTCATTGGGCGGCGCATGATCGATCGTGACGTTGTCGAGCGGCACGTTCAATTCTTCGGCGATCAGCATCGGCAGCGCGGTATAGACGCCCTGCCCCATTTCGACTTTCGGCACGATGAGCACGACCTTGCCGCTCTTGTCGATCTGCACGAAGGCATTCGGCGCGAACACGCCTTCTTGCGGCGTCTCGATGCCATCTCCGCCGATCACGGACTTGCCCTTGCCTTGATCCTGACTCGCAGCGGGCAAGCTGAAGCCGATCAGCAAGCCGCCGCCCGCAGCGACGCCCGCCGTCACGCCGAACTTGAGGAAGGCACGGCGCGAAAACCCTGCGCGCGCCGCATGACGCCCCGCTTCGATCAATCCTTGCGACATGTCACGCCTCCTTCGCGGCCTGCTTGATGGCGGCGCGGATGCGGTGATAGGTGCCGCAGCGGCAGATATTGCCCGCCATCGCGGCATCGATATCGGAGTCGTTGGGATCGGGGACGGTCGTGAGCAAAGCGGCTGCGGACATCACTTGTCCGGACTGACAGTAACCGCATTGCACGACATCGAGCTTGCGCCAGGCTTCCTGCACTTTCTTGCCTGCGGGCGTCGCGGCAATGCCTTCGATCGTCGTGACTTTGCGATCGCCGACGGCTGCGATCGGCAATACGCACGAACGGACGGCGGCGCCATCGAGATGCACCGTGCATGCGCCGCATTGCGCGATGCCGCAGCCGAATTTGGTTCCGGTGAGACCGACGATATCGCGCAATACCCAAAGCAGCGGCATGTCGGGCGGCGCATCGACCGTATGGGTCTGGCCATTGATGGAAAGCGTGGTCATGAGCGCTCCGGCTTATAAGTGGTGTCGGCGGATATCGCAAATGGCCGGCTGCGTGGGGACAGTCGGCTTTTAAGGCTTGGGGATTGTAGCGCCGCTTTTAAAATCGAGCTTGAATGGCGATGTTTCAAGAAACGATTTGTTATTGCATTGCCTGAAAGTCCGGCGTGCTTTTTCTCG
This sequence comes from Caballeronia cordobensis, assembly GCF_001544575.2. Taxonomy (GTDB): domain Bacteria; phylum Pseudomonadota; class Gammaproteobacteria; order Burkholderiales; family Burkholderiaceae; genus Caballeronia; species Caballeronia cordobensis. The sequence goes on along the minus strand of NZ_FCNY02000006.1, from coordinate 253,591 downwards.
TTATGCGGCTATTGCCTTTGAAGGCGGGTGAAGAAAAAGACGGTTAGTTGCAACGTAAATGCAAAAGCTATGCGAAGTTATCGCTCGCCGAGGCTCATGGTTTCATCGAGCAATGCGCGCAAGCGGGCGACCCGTTTCAGATCGCGGTGATAACCGAGCCATACGTCGCGTCCCGGCGGCGCTTCGCCGAGATCGAAGCGCACGAGACGCTTATCGGCATCGCCGAGGCGGCATGGCAAGACCGCGAAGCCCGCGCCCAGCGCGCACATCCGCGCTTGCGCTTCGCGGTTATTGCTGCCGAAAACGATGCTCGCCCTGGGCAACATGCGCTTGATCCAGACCACATCCGGCAAATGATCGAACGCGCTATCCATGCTGATCAGCGTCTGCCCTTCTCCATTGCCTATTTCGGGCGAGCCGAGATGCGCGCAGCCGTACAGCGCGTAGTCCATATGCATGAGCTTGCGCTGCACGATGTCCGGCTCGTCGAACGGCGTGATGCGAAAAACCAGATCCGCTTCGCGCCGCGCAAGGTTATAGCGGCGCGCATCGGTAACGAGCTCGATCGATACTTCCGGATGCTTCGCCAGAAAGCGCGCGAAGACCGGCGTGAGCACATGCACCCCAAACCAGTCCGACGACGAAACGCGCAGCGAGCCGGTGAGCTTGGCCTCCTGCCCCGCGAGTGCGCGCGTAAAGCCGAGCGCCTCTTCCTCCATGCGCTCCGCGTGCGAGAGCACGGCCGCGCCTTCGTCGGTGAGCACGAAGCCGTCGCTCGTGCGCTGGAACAGCACATGGCCCAGCGCTTCTTCGAGCGCGCGCAGACGCCGTCCCATGGTCGGCTGCGTCTGGCCGATCATGCGCGCAGCCGCGCCCAATGTCCCGCATCGCGCGATCGCGAGGAACACGCGCACATCGCTCCATTCGAGATTCGACCCATTCATTTTCGTATGACCGTCGTGCGCGTTTGTCGATTTACATGCTTCGCTGCATGGCGGAGTATGAACGTATCGCAAGCAACGTTCAATCTTCTCGGGAGCCTTCAATGTCCACCATGCAAGCACTCGTTCTAAATCGTCATCAGGGTCCGCTCGAGCTCACCGAGCTGAATCGTCCCGAACCCGGGCCCGGCGAAGTACTCGTGCGTATCGCGGCGAGCGGGCTGAATCCGCTCGACATGAAGATTCGCGCGGGCGAAGCGGCTCACGCGAAACATCCGCTTCCGCTCGTGCTTGGCATCGATATGGCGGGCATCGTCGAAGCGGTTGGCGCGGGCGTCGATGCATTCAAGCCGGGCGATGCGGTCTATGGCATGACGGGCGGCGTCGGCGGCATTCAGGGAACGCTCGCGCAATACGCCGCGGTCGATGCAGCGCTGCTCGCGCATAAGCCCGCGAATCTTTCGATGCGCAGCGCGGCCGCCTTGCCGCTTGCGTTCATCACGTCTTATGCGGGCATCGTCGATCGCGCACGGTTGCAGGCGGAACGCACCGTGCTCGTGCAAGGCGGCGCGGGCGGCGTGGGTCATGTCTCCGTGCAACTCGCACGCGCACTCGGCGCGAGCGTATTCGCGACCGCGAGCGAGCGCGATCACGATTACATTCGAAGTTTGGGCGCGACGCCGATCGATTATCGCGCGGCGAACGTCGAGCAATACGTGGCCGCGCATACGGGCGGCGCGGGTTTCGATCTCGTCGTGGATACGGTGGGCGGCCCTTCGCTCGATGCTTCCTTCGCGGCGGTCAGACACTTCGGTCATGTCGTGAGCGCACTGGGATGGGGCACGCATGCGCTTGCGCCGCTGTCGTTTCGCGAGGCCAGCTATTCGGGCGTCTTCACGCTGTATCCGCTGCTGACAGGACAGCATCGCGCGCATCATGGCGAGATGCTGCGCGAAGCAACGCGGCTTGCCGAAGCGGGCGCACTCACGCCACGCATCGATGCGAGACGTTTCGCTCTGCGCGATACAGAGCGGGCTTACGAAGCGCTAGCGGATGGCACGGCGCGCGGCAAGATCGTCGTCGATGTCGATGCAGGTATCGATACCGCGCTCGCCGGATGAAGTCTCAGCCGAACACGCCCGCGAGACCGAGCAACGCGCTTGCGGCGACGAGGTAGATCGGATTGAGCTTGCTGCGATACGCCACCGCCGCGCATACCACCGTGCACAGCGTGCGAGACAGGTTCACATCGGTTTCGCGCGCGAACACATAAGCCGCCGATACGAGCAGCCCGACCGTCACGGGCGCGAGCCCTTTGCGAACCGCGGTCACGATGCGCGAATCCTGCCGCCGCTCCACCCATGCGCTCACGAAATACGCCATCAATGAAGAAGGCAGGATCTTGGCGACGGTCGACACCAATGCGCCGGCGAGTCCCGCCGCCTGAAAGCCGATGAGCGCGACAGCCATGCCGTTCGGCCCCGGCGCGGCCTGCGTGATCGAGAAGAACGTGACGAACTGCTCGCCCGTGACCCAGTGACGCGTATCGACCGCATAGCGCTGGATATCGGCGAGTGTCGCATTCATGCCGCCCACGGCGAGCAGCGACCAGATCGCGCCATGCACGAAGAGATCGGCGAGTGTGCTCCACATCGCGTCACTCCTTGCGCGCGCGGCGCAGCATTGCGATCGTGCCGAGCGGGCCGAGCACGGCAAGCACGATGAGCAAGGGAATCTTCATGATGGCGATGGCGATGAACGTCCCCGCCACGAGCACGATGCTCGCCGCGCCGCGCGGCAGACTCGTCACGAGCTTCAATACCGTCGCAATGACGAGCCCCGTCGCCGCGGGCATGAGACCCGCGAAAAGATGCGCCGTGACGGGCGCATGTCCCCATCGCGCATAGGCGTAGCCGACGCCGATCGTGATGATGGTCGGCGCGAGATACAGCGCGAACACCGCGATCGCCGCGCCCTTTGCGCCATGATATTGCCGCCCGAGCACCGTCGCGATGTTCGCGACGTTCGGCCCCGGCAGCAATTGCGCAAGCGGCAATAACTCGGCGAATTCGCGATTCGTGAGCCAGCCCAGTCTTTCAACCAGCATGCGCCGCGCCCACGGCAACACACCGCCGAAGCCCGTCAGTCCAATGAAAAAGAAAGCTTTGAAAAGCGCGAACGAAGTGGGCGTAGGCGGCGTGCCGATTGGTGTCACTTCGCTAGAAACGGCGGCGGGCGATACCTCGTCGATCGTATGGGCAGTCATCGCGATGCGTGCGGTGTAAGAGAGGCGCGCCTATATCTTGGCCGTTTCGAACGTGGCCGGATGAAAGACCTCTTCGATCGTGAGGCGGCGCTTCGATAAGCCTTGCGAATGATGATGGCGCAGGAAGGTCTCGAGTGTATCGCGGTTCGCCTCGATACCGTACGACCAGTGATCGTCGCCCATCAGTTCGCGCGCGGCTTTCAATTGCTCTTCGACGAAAGGCAGCGTGACCTTGGTCGCCGATGTATCCGAGAGACGCGCGAGCGCCACGCGCTTGGCTTCGGTGAACGCCTTGAGAACCGCGGCCGGCAGCCAGGGATGCGCTGCCACGAGCGTCTTGCGAATGCCCACGACATGCATGATCGGAAACACCCGCGTGCGACGATAATAGTCCTTCGCCGCCGAGGTCGGATCGCGAAACAGCCAGCCGACGTTCGGATTGGTCGCCGCGCAGCCGGGCGGGCGCGGCGCCATGAAGCCGTCGATATCGCCGCGGTCGAGCATCGCCGAAATCGTGTCGTTTTCGGGCGCGGCTTCGAGACGGATATCGGACGGCAGATCGAGTTTGATCTTCTCCGGGCGCCCCGGCTCGTCGATGCCGCCGCGCACCCACTGCACATCGGCCGGCTTCACGCCGAAGTCGTCTTCGAGCACGGCGCGCGCCCATACATTCGCCGTCAGTTGATATTCAGGCAGGCCGATGCGCTTGCCTTTCAAATCCTCCGGCCGCTCGATGCGGTCCCTGCGCACATAGATGGACGTATGGCGAAAGGCGCGAGAAAGAAACACCGGTATCGCAACGTAAGGACACGAACCCTCCGCCGTCTTCACCGCATAGCTGGAAAACGACAGCTCGCTGATATCGAACTCTTCGTGGCGAAAGGCGCGAAAGAACATCTCTTCGGGCGTGAGCGTCATGAAGACGGGCTCGGCGCCGTCGATCTGCACCTGGCCGTCGAGCAGCGGACGCGTTCTGTCGTAGTCGCCCATCGCGACGGAGAGTTTGAGGTTTCCGATCATCGTGTGAATCTCCTGCAGTGTGCGTACATGGATCAGACCAGGGAATGCAACAGGCCGCGGTTGACCTTGCGGCGCAGGAATTCGAAGTTGATTGCGAACTGCTCGGCGCGCGTCACGGCGTCGTGCAGACGCTCCACGTCTTCCGGCGAGAAGGTTTCGCCCGTGCCCCCCGCCGCCTTGGTCAGCAATTGAATGCGGCAGGCATTGTCCAGAAGAAGCGACAGCACGACCGATTCCTCGATCGAGCGCCCCACCACCGCGACGCCGTGATTGCGCATCAGCACGGCCTTGCTCGACCCGAGCGCAAGCGCCACGCCCGCGCCCATCTCCTGCGTGCGGATCAGGTTCATGGTGTCCGTGTAGTACGGCAGGCCATCCGCGAAATGCACGCTCGGCTGGCTGATCATTTCGAGCGGCTGGCCTGTTGCCGAGAGCGCGACCGCATGCGTCGGATGCGCGTGAATCACGCTCGTCACACCGGGCCGCACCCTGAAGATCTCCGAGTGAATGAAGACCTCGCTATGACGGCGTCCGCCGCCGCTCACCTTCTCGCCTTCGAGATTGCAGACGACGATGTTGTCTTCGGTGATCTCGTCGAAGCCGTGGCTATGCGGCTTCATCAGGAAATGCGTGGGATCGCCCGGCACGCGCACGGAAATGTGCCCGCGCGTGAGATCGCCCTGGCCTTCCGCTTCGAGAATGCGGCCGGCATCGATCAGTTTCTGCTTTGCTTCGTTGAGAGTCATGGTGTCGTCCTGCGTTCGAGTAATGAAACGGCTAGTAGCGCCCGCCCACCGCGGCCTTCGCTTTGGAAAGCACATCGGGCGGTGTCTTGTAGAGCTCGTCGAGCAACTGGTCCATGCGCTGCCACGAAACGGGGCGCACTTCGAGGCCCATGCGTTTCGCTTCGGCGAGGAATTGCGGGTCTTTCACGGTCTGCTCGAACGCCTGGCGCAACGCGGCCGTGCGTTCCGGCGGAAGGCCAGGTGGGGCCGCGAAAGGACGCGCGAACACCTGGCTCGCGACGATCACCTTCAGCACCTGGCGGGTCTGATCGTTGGGCGCGAGATCGAGAAGCAGCGGCACGTCGGGCAGTTCGGGATGCTTCTCCAGCGCGACCTGCACGAGGATGTTGATCTTCTTGCCCGAGATCCAGTCGGGATGCCGCGTTTGAATCGTGCTCCACGACACGCCGCATTCACCGTCGATTTCGCCGCGCTCCATCGCCAGCGCGGTTTCGTTGCTGCCCGGATAACCGGTGACGAGCTTCAGTTTCGAGTTGAAGAGATTCTTGATCGTGGAGGCGATCACGTCAGGGTCGGAGCCCGCGCCCTGTCCGCCCATGCGCGCTTCCTTGTCGACGAGATCCTTGAACGTCTTGACCGGCGACGTATTCCACGTCACGCACAGACTCACGTCGCTCGTGATGCTGCCGAGCCACGTGAGCTTGCGCGCATCGAAATTCGCATCGCCGAGAAGCGGCTGTTCGGGCATCGTGCGCCCGAACGTGCCGAAGGTCGCGCCATCTTTCGGCGCGATGCCGTAGAGATAATTCACGGCTTTCAGACTGCCCGCGCCCGGCATGCTTTGCGGCGTGATCGTCGGCTTGCCCGGCAGAAAATTGCCGATGTACTTGCCGAGCAGACGCGCATATGTGTCGTAGCCACCGCCGACGGAATAGCCGATCGTCATCGTGACATTGCGGCCGTTATAGAAGTCCGCTACCGATTCGGCGGCCGCGCGGCTCGCGAGCGGCGCGCACAGCATCATGCCCGCGAACGTGAAAGCCGCCGCGCGTGCAGCCGTTCGAAAGCCCGTGCGCGATGGGAACTGCGAGAGTCGATCGTTCATGGTTTTGTCTCCACCAGTGATGACCGGCTGGCCAAAGCGATCCTGCCGCCGGTGTCTTGTGATTGCATGCGTCATCAGACCAGGCCGCCGAGTTGGCGCAGCGCCGGCCACCAGTCGCCGATCAGCGCTTGCGGCCACGGCGTCGAAAAGATGCGGCCGAATACGAGCCATAAAGCGAGCGTCATCGCGATCGACAACACGGCCGATGTGCGCCAGCGCTCGCCGAACTCGAAGCGCGCGACGAGCAGCATGAAGATCAGCAAGCCAGGCAGCAAGCCGATGACGGCGGCCGTGCCGAGCGCGCCCGCGATCCATCCGAAGAAGCGCACGCCGCGCAGATAGATGGTCCGCGTATCGAGCGACGATGCGAGGCCGTCGTGCAGCGAAGGATCGCCGTGCGCGCCGAACGCTGCGCTTGCCGTCGAGCCCGCATGAGTCTTTGCCATCGCGTTGGTCGCGGTATCGCCCTGGCTTTGCAGTGCGTCGAAGGGCGCGCCCGCGCCGGCCAGCGCAAGCTCGCCCATCGGCGCGGAGGTGTCGAACGAAGGCGATGCTTTCGTTTCGACGCTGACCGCTTCACGCGTGAACAACTGCTCGATCAGCACGATGCAGCAGAACACGAGCGCGGCTGCGGCGCAGGTCATCGGCATGAGGCTCGCGGCAAAGGCCCAGTCGCGCGCGACCGTCATCGCGACGATCACGAGGGCCGTGAGTATCAGCGTGAAGACGATCTGCCAGTCGAAGCCGCGCAGCCGCAGCTTGAACGAAGGCGCGAGCGCTGCGCGCGACGACGCGCCCGAACGCGTGCGCCAGGACTTGCGCAGACCCTTGATCGTGGGGCCGAGCACGACCCACAGCGCGGCAAGCAGAATCACGATCACGACGGGCCGCGTGAACAGGCCGATGCCATAGATCTCGTGAGAGATGAAGTAATAACGCTCGAAGATGCTGCCGAGCACAAGCCCGAGAATGAGCGGCGGACGCGGCCAGTTCAGCCGCTTCATGATCCAGCCGACCGCGCCGAACAGCACGAGCGAGCACAGATCGCCCCAGCTCTGACTCGCATTAAACGAGCCGAGATAGACGATTGCGACGACGAGCGGAATCAGGATGCCGACACGCACCGTCGCGAGCCGCGAAAACAGGCTGCTGCTCGAAAGACAGATCACCGCGCCCATGATGTGCGAGATGGTCAGCGTCCAGATGATCGTGTACGTCACGTCGAGATGCTTGGTCAGCATTTCGGGCCCCGGCGTGAAGCCGTGCATGATGAAGGCCGAGAGCAGCAGCGCCATCGACGCGCCCGCCGGCATGCCGAACGCGACGGTCGGAATCAGATGGCCGCCCTCCTTCGCGTTGTTCGAGCTTTCCGATGCAATGACGCCGCGAATATCGCCCTTGCCGAAGTTCTCCGCGTTCTTCTCGGTGCGAATGGCATGACCGTAGGCCATCCAGTCGATGACCGCCGAACCGATGCCCGGCACCGCGCCGAGCAGCGCGCCCAGACCGCTGCATCGCAGGATGAGCCACCAGTGACGCGCCGCGTCCATCACGCCGTCCCATTGCGTGCTCGCGCGCACGCCGGGCTGCGGTTGCGCACGCGCGATGCCGGTGCGCTCGATCGCCATGTCGGCGAGTTCGGGCAACGCGAAGATGCCGAGCGTGACCGGCACGATCGGCAGATGGTCCCACAGATACAAGGTGCCGAAGGTCCAGCGCAGCGTGCCCGTTTGCGGATCGGAACCGATCAGCGAAAGCATCAGGCCGAACGAGGCCACCGCGAGACCTTTCATCGGCGCCTTGCCCGAGAGGGTCGCGACCATCGAAAGCCCGAAGATGCACATCGCCAGCAATTCCGCCGAGCCGATGTAAAGCACGATCAGGCGCAATACCGGAATCGCGAGCGCGAGCAGCAGCGCGCCGAAGATGCCGCCCGCGAGCGACGACGCGTAGCCCGCGCCGAACGCGCGCCGCGCATGGCCCTGCTTCGCGAGCGGATGCCCGTCGAGCACCGTGGCCGCGGCGCCCACGGTGCCGGGCACGCCGAACAGCACGGCGGGAATGAAGTCGGACACCGTCGTGACCGCGGCCATGCCGAGCAGCAGCGCGAACGCGGTATAGCCGTCGAGGTGATAGGTGAACGGGATGAGCAGCGCGAGCCCGACGATCCCGCCCAGGCCCGGCACGACGCCGAGCGCGAGTCCGAGCAGCACGCCGCCCAGCATGATCCCGAGACGCAGCGGATCGAGGATCAGGGTGAGCGCATGGAGGGCGGCGTCGAGCATCAGCGCGCCTCCGCTTGAGCTTGCAGCGCGGCACGACAGCGGCCGTGACAACGCGATCGGGTGCTTGTGGGTCGCATCTCGAGTCTCCGGTGATCGCCCGGCTGCGTGGCCGGGCGTTTATAGTCGAACCGCCTGTCTTTCTGCTCGCCGCAGCGCGACGTGCGCCGCTATTCGAAGATGCGCACCAGATCCTGCGCGATCGGCGAATACTTCGCGTGCGTGCGCAGCATGAAGCTCGAAAAACCGTCGCTGTTGTGGTGCTTCTTGCGTTCGTTCGGCAAGTCGATGCATGCGTTGCGAACCGGATCGCGCACGAGGCCCATCGGGTCTTCGCCCGCTTCGACCTTCTTCAGCTCGCGGCGCAGCATGCGGCGATAGATCGCGAGGCCCTGATCGGACGCGCCGAGGTTCTCGCGCGTGCGGTCCGCAATCGCGCCCTGCGTGATCCACGCCATCATGTCCTGCCCATCGACGTTATCGACGATGAACTCGCCGTCTTCGTCCCTGAACGGCACGTCGTAGGTATGCAGGCGCTCGGTGAGACGCGCGGGTACGTCGATGCCCTTCGGCGGAAGATAGGCGTTGTACCAGAGGTGCAGCGTATGCTCGTCATCGACCGGCACGCGAATCTGGAACGAGTAGTAGCGCGAAGCCTCGTCGCCATTGCCCACGGCGAGCATGTTCGGGAACACGATCGGATGACCGATGCGCCAGTCGTCCGAGTCTTCCGAATGCCCCGCGAGCAGACGATGCTTCGTCACGCCGAATTCGAATTCGTTGAAGGCGATCTTCTCGTGCTTCGCGCTGATCGCCACCTTCACGCCTTCCTGCTCTTTCTGGAATTCATAGTGATGACCATGCAGCCACTCGGTATGAATCGGATCGACCGAGTTCTCCATGATCTGCAGCCAGTTCACCGGCAAAAGCGCGCGGCCCATCATGCGGATCGCGCCCGGCGCGACGAAGCCGTCGAAGCGCGGCAAGAGCGGACGCGGCTCCGGTCCCATATACGCAAACAGCACGCCGCCGAGCTCTTCGACCGGATACGCATCGGTCGCGACCTTGTCGCGGAACGCGCAGTTGTCCGGCTCGTTGGGCTGATCGAGGCACTTACCCTCTGCGCTAAACTCCCAGCCGTGATACGGGCAACGGATGCCCTGCTCCGTGGGAATGCCGTGCGCGAACGACGCGCGCCGATGCGGACACTGCTCCGCGATCAGGCCGCGCCTTCCCTGCCGGTCCCGAAAGAGCACGAGATCCTCGCCGAGCAGACGCACGCGCTGGGTCCACTTGTCGTCGAGTTCCGATGCCGCCGCGAAGGGTTGCCAGTAACGACGCAACAACTTGCCCATCGGCGTGCCTGGTCCGATGCGCGTCAATGTTTCGTTTTGTTCTGCCGTGAGCATGAATCGATTCCCGTATGTTTGGAGAAAGCCGCCGGAGGCACGCGACGCCGCCGGCCTTGAAATCCATACTATGCTTAGGTACCTAACTTAAAAATCATGGAAAGTACTAAGTGGGATCGCGCACGCCTGAAAAAGCCGTCGCGCGCAATACGGCTCTATATATAGGCGATGTTTTGCGTAATTGACCGTCGCACGGCGGGATCCGGATTCACCCTAACATACGGATCGTTGACAAATTTAACTTAGTTATCTAAGTTTACGAAAAGGCATCCACGCATGCCGGAGACAGGTGAGAGGATGAACAAGAGCGAGCAAAAGATTCCACGCGACCCGCAACCGGGCACGCTCAAGCACTGGCGCGAGGCGCTGCCCGAAGAGCGCATGGCGCATCTCGTCAAGGATGCGGCGCGCGGCTTTTCGCGCTCCTTACAGGCTCGTCTCAAAGAGCATTCGGTGCTCTATGGCCACTGGACGTTTCTGCGCATCCTCTGGCAGACCGACGGCCTCACGCAGCGGCAGTTGAGCGAGCAGGCGGGCGTCGCCGAGCCGACCACGTTTTCCGCATTGAAGACGATGGAGAGTCTCGGCTATCTCACGCGCCAGAAGCTGCCCGACAACCGCAAGCAGGTGCGCGTCTTTCTCACGCCGAAGGGCGTCGCGCTGCGCACCATGCTCGTGCCTTATGCGATCGATGTGAACCGCATCGCGCTCGCGGGCATCACGCAGGAAGACATCGCGGCGACGCGGCGCACGCTCCTCGCGATGATCGAGAACCTGGCCGCCGACGACGTCGCCGCGCCGAAGAACGGCCGCGATCCGGCCAATGGCGAACTCAGCGAGGATTCACTGTGACCAACTCGAACGCCGCAGCGAAGACCGTGCGTATCGGCATCGTCGGCTTCGGCACGGCGGGGCGCGCGTTCGTTCCCGCCATCATCGGGCATCCGGGCTTCGTGTTCGCCGGGTTCGCCGATCCGTCCGCGACGGTGCGCGAGACGGGCGCGCGCGAGTTCGGCGTGACGGCGTATGAGAGCATCGACGCGCTGATCGAACACGGCGCGCTCGATGCGGTCTATGTCGCTTCGCCGACCACGCTGCATCGCGTGCATGTGGAGCTTGCGGCGGGCGCGCGCAAGCATGTGCTCGTCGAAAAGCCGATGGCCGCGAATCTCGACGATGCTCGCGCGATGGTGCACGCCGCCGATGCCGCGGGCGTCGTGCTGCTCGCCGGCCATTCGCACAGCTATGACCAGCCGATTCATGCGATGCGCGCGCTCATCGACTCGGGCGAACTGGGCCGCGTGCGCATGGTGCATACGTGGTGCTTCACCGACTGGATCTACCGCCCTCGCCGCCCGGACGAACTCGATGCATCGCAAGGCGGCGGCGTCACCTTGCGCCAGGGCTCGCATCAGTTCGACATCATTCGCCTGCTCGCGGGCGGCGCGGCGCGCAGCGTGCGCGCGAAGACCTTCGACTGGGACCCGGAGCGACGCGCGATCGGCGCGCACACGGTGTTCATCGAGTTCGACGACGGCGCGGCCGCCACGGCCGTCTATAACGGCTATGGCCGATTCGCGAGCGCGGAGTTGTGCTTCGACATCGGCGAATGGGGGTTTCCAGCGCAATCCCTCGCGCGTGCGAACGTGACAAAACCTGCGAGCCTCGAAGACGAATTGCGCGCGAAAGCCGAGCGCGCGCGCCATGCGATTCCCGCGAGCGCGCCGCATCAACCCTTCTTCGGCCTGACGCTCGTGAGTTGCGAGCGCGGCGAGATGCGCCAGTCGCCGAAGGGGCTATTCGTTTATACGCGCGACGGAAAACGCGAAATCGAACTGCCGACCGACGTTTCGCCGCGCGAACTCGTCATGCGCGAATTCCACGACGCGATCAGCGGACACAAGCGCGCGATTCACGATGGCCGCTGGGGGCTCGCGAATCTCGAAGTCTGCGCGGCGGCGATCGCGTCGTCCGAACGTGGCGAAGAGGTTTATCTGAAGCATCAGGTCGCACTCGCGTGACCGCCTGATTACCTGATCGAACTGTGATGAATACACTTAGCATGCCTGAACAATCGAGTACCACCGATGCGATGCTCGCGCTCACCGTCACGGACAAGCGCGAGATCGCCGAAGATATCTTCCTGTTCGAATTGCGCGACGCCGGCGGCGCCACGCTGCCGCCCTTCACCGCCGGCGCGCATGTGCTCGTGCACACGCCCGCGGGTATCGCGCGGCGTTATTCGCTGTGCAACGATCCCGCCGAACGCGACCGCTATGTGATCGCCGTGAAGCGCGATACCGCGGGCGGTGGCGGCTCGGTCAGCATGGCGCGCGACGTTCACGCCGGTGCGCGGCTCGACGTGTCGGCGCCAATGAACTACTTCGCGCTCGAACACGATGCCTCGCGCTACTTGCTGATCGCGGGTGGAATCGGCATCACGCCAATGCGCGCGATGATGGCGGAACTCGCCGCGCGCCATGCCCATTTCGATGTGATCTATTGCACGCGCTCGCCCGAATCGACGGCATTTCTCGAAGAACTCAAGACCGGCGATTTCGCTGCGCGCATACGCGTGCATCACGATTTCGGCGATCGCGCGCAATCGCTCGCCATCGCGCCGCTCCTGGCCGTTCGTTCCGGCAATACGCATATCTACTGCTGCGGCCCGCGTCCTCTGATGCAGGCAGTGCGCGACGCCGCTTCGCACTGGCCCTCCTCCGCCGTGCATTTCGAGGACTTCGGCACGAGCGCCCATGAAAACGCCGCGGGCGAAAAGCCGTTCACGGTGTGGCTTGCGCGCACGGGCGGATGCGTGAACGTCGCGCCCGGCGAAACCATTCTCGACGCCTTGCGCGCGAACGGCATCGACACGCCAAGTTCATGCGAAGCGGGCACCTGCGGCTCGTGCAAAACGCGTCTGCTCGCGGGCGAAGCGGATCATCGCGATTTCGTGCTTGACGACGACGAGCACGCCTCGGAGATCATGATCTGCGTATCGCGCGCCTGCTCCGACGAACTCGTGCTCGACCTCTGAGCGCGTCTGTCTGAACGATGACGACGATGAGACGCGATTCCATTCTCACTCATCGCGAATCGTGGGGGTATTAGCGCCGTGACATGCGCTTCGTCTTTACTCTTGAAAGTATTAGACGAACGATAAAAGGTGACGTCATGGCGTCCCAGACGGAACTCAGGCGCTTTACTTCCAATCTTGCCGACGAACTCGATAGCGCGGCGCTCTACGATACGCTTGCCCAAGCCGAAAAGCAGGAGGACAAGCGCCGTGTCTACGCGGAACTGGCAGCGGCCGAACGCCGCCATGCCGATATATGGGCCGCGAAACTCAAGGCGAATGGCGTGCCGGTGCGAGCGCATCGGGTCGGTGCAAAAACGCGCATGCTTCGCGCGCTCGCGCGTGCGTTTGGCCCGGACTTCGTGCTGCGCTCCGTCGCCGCGAGCGAAATGGCGGACCGCGACAAATACGCAGGGCAACCCGATGCGGCGCAGATGTCGGCGGAAGAGCGGCATCACGCGGACATCGTGCAGGAAGTGGCGAACCGCAACAAGGGCTTGAGCAAAGGCGGCGCGATTGCGGCGGCGGAGTCGTGGCATCGCGGGGTGGCGTCGGGCAACGACTTGCGCGCCGCCGTGCTCGGCGCGAACGACGGCCTCGTATCGAACTTCTGTCTCATCATGGGCGTCGCGGGCGCGGGCACCGACAGCAAGACGGTCCTGCTCACGGCGTTCGCCGGACTGATAGCGGGCGCGGCGTCGATGGCCCTCGGCGAATGGCTATCCGTCACGAACGCGCGCGAACTTGCGCGCACGCAGATCGCCAAAGAGCGCGACGAACTCGATCACATGCCCGATGCGGAGCGTCACGAACTCGCGCTCATCTATCAGGCCAAAGGCATCGACGCGGCCGAAGCGAGACGCGTTGCCGCGCAGATCATGCGCGACAAGGACAAGGCGCTCGATACGCTCACGCGCGAAGAACTCGGCCTCGATCCGCGCGAGCTGGGCGGCAATCCGTGGACAGCCGCGCTTGCGTCGTTCACGCTGTTCGCCATCGGCGCGATGTTTCCGGCGATTGCGTTTCTATGGGCGAGCGGCGCGCAAGGCATCGCGCAGTGCATCGTGCTGAGCGGCCTCGGGCTCGCGGGCATCGGCGTGTTCACGTCGCTCTTCAACGGCCGCGGCGCGCTCTTTTCCGCCGTGCGCCAAGTGCTGATCGGGATGATCGCCGCGGGCTGCACATTCGGCCTCGGCAAATTGCTGGGCGTATCGCTTTCATGAACGATACGCCGCGCAATCGCACGCGCGGCGCACCGTGTTCAAGCACTCAGATCTTGAACGACTCGAACGTTTCCGGCGCGAAGATTTCTTCCGGTTCGAGCAGGCGTTTCGACAAACCTTGCTCGAACGAATAACGCAGGAACGTGCGCAGATTTTCGCGATTTCGGTCGAGCCCGTACGGCCAGAAATCGTCGCCCATTTCCTTGCGCGTCGCTTCGACATGCGCATTCAGCCACGGCAGCATCGACTTGAGCGCGGCCGTTTCGTTGAGATCCGCATACGTGCGCCGCTGCGATTCGATCAACGCCTTGTAAAGCGATTGCGCGGCCCAGCGATTCGCTTCATAGACCTCGCGCCTGAGCACGACCGTATGCATGATCGGGAACATCTTCGTGTCGCGGAAATACTGGCGCTCCACGTCGATATAGTTTTCGAACAGACGCTTCACGCGACCCTTGCCATTCACATACGACGACGGCATGCGCGCGGTATAGAGCGCATCGATTTCACCGTCGAGCAGCATCTGCGAGAGCGTCTTGTCCGGACCGATCTGTTCGACGCGAATGTTCGAAGGCAGATCGAGCTTCAGTTTCTCGGGGCGATTCGGTTCCTCTTCGCCGCCGGTGTAATACGTGACGCTATCGACGGGCACGCCGTAATGGTCCGACAGAATGCCGCGAATCCACACAGGCGCGGTCATCTGATACTCCGGATTGCCGATGCGTTTGCCGATCAGATCCTGCGGCTTTTCGATGCCCGAATCCGCATTCACATAGATGCACGAGTGACGGAAGAAGCGCGACGGAAACACCGGAATCGCGATGAACGGGCGCGGCTCGCGAAAGCACGACATCGTGTACGACGACAGCGACATCTCCGATGCATCGAACTCGTGATGCCGCAGCATGCGAAAGAACGTCTCTTCCACCGGCATGTTCAGATAGTTGAGATCGATGCCGTCCGGCTGCACGCTGCCGTCCATCAATGCGCGCGTGCGGTCGTAATTCCAGCATCCGAAGGTGAGTCTCAGTTTGGACAAGGTCTGCTCCTGGCAGCGTGGTAGGAATTCATGCGGCGCACTTCAGTGCGATGCGCGGATCAATAGAACTGATCGAAATGCACCTGCTCGAACGGCACCTTCAACGCGACGAGCGCTCGCTGAATCGCTGCGCCCATCGCGGGCGGGCCGGCGAAGTAGATCTCCATGTCGCGCAGGTTCTCGCCGAAAAGCGATTCCGCCACCGTGTGCACGAAGCCGACGTGGCCGTCCCATGCGGTTTCGCTGTCGGGCGCGACATCGGACACGGCGGCCTGGAAATGCAGACGCTCGGCCCATCCCGGCAATGCTTCGAGCATGTCGCGGCCGCAGACGTCGCGCGGCGTGCGGCCGCCATAGAGGAAGTGCAATTTGACGTCGTCGAGCACGGGCTCGGCCGCGACGCCGCGCGCGATCGAGATCATCGGCGCGAGGCCCGAGCCGCCAGCGATGCAGAGAATGTCGCGCTTCACATCGCGGCGCAGATAGGCCATGCCATAAGGCCCGTCGATATCGATGCGCGTGCCGATCTCGATGGAGTCGAAGAGCACGCCCGTGCCCTGCCCGTTCGGCACGCGGCGAATCTGAAAGTGCAGTTCGCGCGGGCCGGCCGTGTCATCGGCGATATTGCTCATGGAGTACGCGCGCGGGCCTTCGACGCCAGGCAGCATCAGAAGCGCATACTGGCCCGGCTCGAAAGGCATGTCGCCCGACAGCGTGAAGCGGAATTCCTCGATGTCATGCGTGATCGCGCGGCGCTCGCTGAGCGTGGCGCTCACGCGGCGCGGCGCGTGCCTCGGTGCGTATTGCGCGGAAGGACGCAGCTTGATCGTGCAATCGCCGCGCGGCGCGCTTTGACAGCCGAGATAACGGCGGCGCTCGCGGTCCTTCGCGGTCCAGCCCGGCGCGTCCGGCCAGGCTACATCGACCTCGCCTTCTATCAGCTCGAACTTGCAGTTGCCACATGCGCCCACGTTGCATTCGTAAGGGAACGCGATGCCCGCGCGCAACGCCGAGCGCAGCATCACATCGCCGCTCGCGCATTCGTACGTTTGATCAGATGCTGCGAGCGTGATGCGATGTGCGTGGCCGTCCGAATGCATGAATCCACCTTGTTTGATGAGTTATTTCATAGCGGCCGGTGGTATCCGAGGGTTGCGGAAATGCCTTCGGCCGCGGTAAGCAAATGCGGCACCGCTGCGCGCAGCGCCTTCTTCGTGAGCCGTTGCGACGGCCCGCCGACACCCACGGCCGCCACCACGTTGCCCGTGATGTCGCGCACGGGCGCGGCGATGCCGCGCATGCCGACCTCCGACTCTTCGTCGTCGATCGAATAGCCGTCGCGCCGCGCCGCTTCCAGCGTCTTCAGGAAGACCTGCGTGTCGGTGTTGGTCTTCGGCGTGCGCGCGGCGAGCCCTTCCTTCAGCACGCGGGAAATCACATCGGGCGTGCGCGACGCGAGCAGCACATGACCTTCGGCGGTGCAGAACGCGGGCTTGCGCACGCCGATATACGACCGCATGCGGATGGCCTGATCGCTCTCGAGATTGAACAGGTACACGATGCTCGTGTCGTCCAGCACGGCGAGATGCACCGTTTCGTCGGTGTGCTCGCGCAGCACGTGCAGAAACGGCACCGCCTGCTTCGCCACGTCGAAGCGCCGCCGCACGAGCGCGCCTAGCGTGAACAACTGGATGCCGAGGCGATAACGCCCGTTGTCCGCGTTCTGCTCCAGCATGCCTTCGGCAAGCAGCGCACTCGCAAGCCGATGCGCGGTGCTCTTCGCGATGCCCATGCGCTTCGCGAGCACGCTGATGCCGATTTCCGGCTCATGCTCCGAAAACACCTTGAGCAACTGGAGCGCCGCTGTCACCGACGAGAGGCGCTGCGGTCCTTCGTCCTTTTCCTGCGTCTTGCCTGCTTCGTTCTGCATGACTTCAGATTTCATCGAAATATACTCCACGAAATACACAAATGGAATAGCGTTCCGTATAAAGGAACGCACAGAATTAGCCCTTCGACTCTCCCTTTGTTGATTGCGGCGCAGCGCGAAAACAACGAATCGTTCGAAATTCGGACGCTTGCGCTCGGCAAGGATGCGGAATAACCCTGACTGGCTTTCGTTCCGCTTGACTTAGGAACCTAAACAAAGGGAAACTCGTTTCGTCCCATTTTAACAGACCATCGTTCTGTATAGCGGAACGAAATTGCACTCTCCCGGTTTTAATCGCCAACGCTGCGGCAGCGCGGCTCCCTCAGTACCGGCGCGGAAGAAACCGAACATTCGTTATAAAAAGACGCGCGAGAAAGCGCGAAAGACGCTCATACGGTTAGGTATCCATATCAATTGGCGTCACTACAACACGACCAGAAGATTCCGCAGCAAAGCATCCCGGTTCGGTTGAAACCGGCATCGTTATGAATCAAGGGACGGAGACCCCATGAAAAAGACAGCGTTGTTTCTCGCACTTCCCATGCTGGCCGGCGCCGGCGTGGCGCACGCCCAGAGTTCGGTCACGTTGTATGGCCTGCTCGACGCCGGTCTGGTCTACATCAATAATCAATCGGGCCACTCCAACATCGAGACGGTGACGGGACAGACGAACGGCAGCCGCTGGGGCTTGCGCGGCGCCGAAGATCTCGGCGGCGGCATGAAGGCGATTTTCACGCTCGAAAACGGCTTCGATACGTCCAACGGCAAGTTGCTGCAAGGCGGACGCGAGTTCGGCCGGCAAGCCTTCGTCGGCCTGGAAAGCCCTTACGGCGCGCTCACGCTCGGCCGCCAATATGATCCGATGACGCAATGGATCGGCGAGATCGCGGCGACGTCGCTGTGGGCATGGGTCGGCACGCACCCCGGCGACTTCGACAACCTGAACTCGAACTTCCGCGTTAACAATTCGCTCAAGTACATGTCGCCGAATATGTACGGGCTGCGCGTGTCCGGCATCTTCGCGCCGGGCGGCGTCGCGGGCAACTTCGGTTCGAACCGCGTCTATACGCTTGCGGCTTCGTATGCATACGGTCCGATCAGCGCAGCGATCGCGTACGACAACGTGAACAACCCGTCCGTGACCGCGTATGACGGCACCGTGAATCCCGGCCAGCCCGGCTACACGTCGCCGGGCAAGAGCCCGGTGTACAGCGGCTATGCATCCGCGAATTCGCTCGAGATCTTCGGCGCGGGCATTGCGTATAACTTCGGCCCCGGCAAGATCGGCTTCGTCTATACGAACACGCGCTTCAACGACATCCTGCGCACGCCGACCACGCCGAATAGCGGCAAGGCCACCTTCAACAGCTATGAAGTCAACGCACGCTGGTTCGTGATTCCGACGCTGCAAATCGCCGCCTCCTTCGACTACACGAAAGCGCAGACCGCGAAATACGAGCAGGTCGATTTCGGACCCGACTACTTCTTCTCGAAGCGCACCGACCTGAACCTCGTCGGCGTATGGCAGCACGCATCGGGCATCGATTCGACCGGCAAGCGCGCCGTCGCCGCGATCGGCTCGCTCGGCCAGTCCTCGACATCGAATCAGGTGGCGGTCAAGCTCTCGCTGCGTCATCGCTTCTGATGGCTTTTACATTGACACCATGATTTCGCGGATGCTAATGTTGTTCCATACAACGACACGTTGTTCCGTATAAAGGAACGACAAGAAAGACGCAGTAGGCAAGACCCTCGGCGCCCCACGCTGCTCCCCTGATCGACGAACTAGGGCACGGCGCGCGGGCGCCGCGGCTCATCAGGTAATGCGCAAAAGAAGTTCGATCAAGGAGACAAGCAGTGAAAGCAGTCAGGCTAGTGGGCGCGGCGCTCGTCGCGTGTGTCGTATCGGGATCGGCGGCCGCGGCCGATCTGACGACGGTGCGCATCGGCATTGCCAACGCGAGCAGCGACGTGGCGTTCTTCATCGCCGAGAAAAAGGGCTATTTCCGTCAGGAAGGTCTCGACGCGAAGTTCATTCCCTTCGACTCCGGCGCGAAGATGGTCGCACCGCTCGGCGCAGGCCAGCTCGATGTCGCGGGCGGCTCACCCTCCGCGGGGCTCTATAACGCGGTGGTGCGCGGCATCGGCATCAAGATCGTGGCGGACAAGGGCTCGACGCCGCCGGGCTATGGGTATCAGCCGCTGCTCGTGCGCGCCGATCTGGTCGCCAACGGCCGCTACAAGTCGCTCGCGGACCTGAAGGGCATGAAGGTCGCGGGCAGCGCGACGGGCAGCGCATCCACCTCGACGATGAACGAGGCGCTCAAGAAAGCCGGCCTCAAAACGAAGGATGTCGAGCGCATCTATCTGTCCTTTCCGCAGCATGTGATGGCGCTGCAGAACAAGGCCGTCGATGCGGCGCTCACGACCGAGCCTTCCGCCACCGAAGCCGTGAAGCGCGGCGCGGCCGTGCGCGTGATCGGCGACGATCAAATCTATCCGAATCATCAGCTCGCCGTCGTGCTGTATTCGACCGGCTTCATCAAGGATCATCCGGACGCGGCCAAGGCTTTCATGCGCGCGTATCTGCGCGCGGTGCGCGACTACAACAACGCGCTTCTGAACGGCAAGATCGCGGGACCGAACGCGCCTGAAGTGATCTCGATCCTCACCGAATACACGCCGATCAAAGACCCGAACGTGTATCGCACGATCGTGCCGCAAGGGACCAGCCCGGACGGCAAGCTCAACGTCGCGAGTCTGGAGAACGATCTCGCGTTCTTCAAGAGCGAAGGCGTGGTGAAGGGCAACGTGACGGTCGCGCAAGTGCTCGACACGTCGTTCGCAGAAAGCGCCGTGAAGGAACTCGGCCCGTACAAACCTCTCAAGTAAGGAGCCGGCATGTCGATTCCCTCGCCTGCCGCAGACGATCCGCCCGTCAAGATCCGCCTGCGCAATCTCACCAAGTCGTTTCAGTCGGGCGGCGGCACCGTGACCGCGCTCGACAACATGTCGCTCGATATTCCGACCGGCTGCTTCTTCATGATCGTCGGGCCGAGCGGATGCGGCAAGTCCACGCTTCTGCGCATGCTCGCGAATCTCGACGAGCCGACGAGCGGCACCGTCGAGATCAGCGCGCCTTCAGAAAAGCGCCCGAGCAATTCGATGGTCTTTCAGGGCGATTCGCTCTTTCCGTGGATGACCGTGTGGGACAACGCCGCTTACGGCCTCAGTCTGCGCGGCGTGCCCAAGGCGCAGATTCGCGAAGTAGTCGGGCATTACCTCAGCCGCACGGGTCTCACGCGCTTTGCGAAGGCATATCCGCATCAACTGTCGGGCGGCATGCGCCAGCGCGTATCGATTGCACGCGCGTTCGCGAACGATCCCGACATTCTCCTGATGGACGAGCCCTTCTCCGCGCTCGACGAGCAGAACAAGGTGCTGCTGCAGGAAGAACTGCTGCGCATCTGGGAAGAAACGCGCAAGACCGTGCTCTTCATCACGCACAGTGTCGATGAAGCGGTGACGCTCGGGGACCGCGTGATGATCATGACGGCGCAGCCGGGCACGGCCAAGCAGATCGTCGATGTGCCTTTCGAGCGTCCGCGCTCCGTGCTCGAACTGCGTTCGCGTCCCGAGTACGGCGAGTTCGTCTATTCGATCTGGGGGCAACTGCGCGAGGAAGTCCAGCGCGCCCGTTCACGCGACCTTGGCGAGATTCACGCATGAAAACAGCACAAAAACTACCCGCCCCGGCGATGCCATACAAGTCCTCTCCTTCCAGGCTCAAGCGCTGGTTCTCGGGCAATAACCGCGACCGCATGATCAGCATCGCCTCGCCGGTCGTGCTTCTGATCGTCTGGCAGATCCTCGCGGAAACGGGCGTGATCGACGAGCGCTTCTTTCCCGCGCCGTCGAAAGTGTTCGGCACGTTCATCGCGCTCATCAACGACGGCTCGCTATGGGACAACACCTGGGCCACGCTGCAGCGTCTCTTCTGGGGCACCCTCGCGGGCGGCATTCCGGCGTTGCTGCTCGGCGTCGCGATCGGTCTTTCGCGTCCGCTGCGCGCCGTGTTCGATCCGCTGATCGCGGCGACGTATCCGGTGCCGAAGAGCGCGATCTTTCCGCTGCTGCTGCTGATCTGCGGCCTCGGCGAAGCATCGAAGATCGTGATGGTCGCGATCGGCGTGTTCTTTCCGGTGCTCATCAACACCGCCACGGGTGTGCTCGAAATCAACAAGATCTATCTCGACGTGGGGCGCAATTTCCGCGCGAGCCGCTGGCAAGTGTTTCGCACCATCGCACTGCCGGGCGCCGTGCCGCACATCATGAGCGGCATCAAGCTCGGCATCGGTCTGGGTCTCATGCTGATCGCAATCGCGGAGATGATCGGCTCGAAGAGCGGCCTCGGCTACATGATCTGGAACGCGTGGGAACTGCTCTCCGTCGAGCAGATGTACGTGGGCCTGCTCGTCATCGCCGCGCTCGGCTACTTCATCTCCGTCGTGCTGACCGAGCTCGAACGCAAGCTGATTCCCTGGAAGTCGTCGCGTTGAACGCGCCTCAACATTACGTCACGTCATGAATTCGACCGTAACGAGTCAAACGCAAAACCATACCGGCCAGAAGCGCATGCTGGCCGATGCCATCCTCATGCTGGAGCGCGCCGAAGTCATCGACTTCAATGGGCATGCAAGCTGGCGCGTGCCCGGCCAGGAACGCATGCTGATCAACTCCGGCGCGTCGGTGCGCAGCGCGCTCACGGCGGCGGATATCGTCATCGTCGATTTCGACGGCAATCTGATCGAAGGCGATGCCGCGCCGCCGATGGAGTTTCATATCCATTCCGAGATCTATCGCAGGCGGCCGGATGTCGGCTCGGTCATTCATGCGCATCCGTTATGGTCCACGCTCTTTTCCATGACGGGCAAGCATGTGTTGCCCGTCATCATGCAGGCGGCCGTGCTCGGCGAAATCCAGCGCTTTCCGAAGACCGCGTCGATCAATCGCAAGGCGCTCGGCGAAGAGCTCGCCGAAGCGCTCGGGCCGCACCGCGTCGCCATGCTGAAGTCGCATGGCTCCGTGATCGCGGCGGCGAGCATCCTGGAAGCGTTCGTGCTGGCGTTCTATCTGGAAGAGAACGCGCACCGGCAATATCTCGCGAGTCAGCTCGGCGAACCTGCCGTGCTCGATGCCGGCCAGATCGAAACGATCCGGCGCAACCTGTGGAAGCCGAATCTGCTGCAGAAGGTCTGGGACTATCACGCGGGCAAGCTCGGCGCGCGCGACTGAGCGGTTCTCATGAATCGCGAACGCATACCGGTCTATGTGATGACCGGTTTTCTCGGCAGCGGGAAGTCCACGCTGCTCGCGCGCTGGCTGAAGGAAGCGCCCTTCTCCGGCGCCGCGCTCATCGTCAATGAAATCGGCGAGGTCGGCATCGATCATGCAACGCTCGGATTCTCGGGCGATGCATCGGTGCTGCTCGCCGATGCGTGCGTCTGCTGCAGCGGCCTGCCCGCGTTGAACGAAGCGCTGGAGCAGTTGTTCTGGGCGCGGCTGCATCGCAGCATCGCGCGCTTCGAGATGGTCGTCATCGAGACGACCGGGCTTGCCGATCCGGGACCGCTCGTGGCTTCGCTCAGCCTCAATCCGTTGGTGAAGGAGCGCTATCGCATCGCGGGCACATTCACGGCCCTCGCCGCGAACCATGCGCTCGATACGCTCTCGCGTTTTGCGGAAGCCAGCGCGCAATTGCGCGGCGCGGATGCGGTGATCGTGACCAAGACGGATCTCGTCGGCACGCGGGAACTCGCGGCGGTGGAAGCGCGATTATCCGGCGCGCGCATCGCGCATTCGGCCCATGCCAGTCTGGCGTTAAGTGATGCGCTCGCGCTGCTTGCCGAACCCGCGCCGCGTGCGGAACGCGCCGTTGCGCCGCCCTCGCCGCCCTTCTCGCGCCCGCGTTCGCACGATGCGATCACGCGCTTCATCGCAATCGAACCAACGTCCGATATCGATGCATTGCATGCACGCGTGAGCGAACTCAAAGAGCGCTATGGCGACGCGCTATTGCGTCTGAAGGGAATCGTGCGGCTGAAGGACTGCGTCGCCGTCGTGCAGTTCGCGCGTGGCGATGCGCGCGCGCAGATCACGGCCGCGCCCGCCGATATGAGCGATGTGAAAAGCGGACTGACCCTGATCGTGAAGCCAGGCGCGGCACGCTGAGCGCGCGCGCCTCGATGGCCGCGTCATTCTCCATCGATCTCGATGGTCACTTCGCCCTCTTCGACATGCGTCTTGTAGGTCTTGAGCGGAATCATGCAGGGCGGCGCAACCACCTCGCCCGTCTTGATGTTGAACGAGCCGTTATGGAAATCGCACTCCACCACGTCGCCGTCGATATAGCCCTCGGACAACGATCCCGGACCGTGCGTGCACGTGTCGTTGGTGACGAAGTATTCGCCCTCGATGTTGAACACGGCAAGCGTCAGACCGTTCTTTTCGATCTTGATGGCCTGACCTTCGGCGACGTCGCCGGCTTTGCAGAGGCGGGCAAAAGCACAAGCTTGATGCATCGGTTCGCTCCTTGTTTCGTTTGACATGGAATGGGTCCAATGATAACTTTGTTCCTGTTTGATGAACAGCGTTCCTTTATACGGAACCCATAAAAGCGACACACTAAACGACGCGAAGGCAAGGTCCACACGAACACGTCGAGAGACGGGAGCACACTGAGGCAAGCACTATGTTGAGAAAAGAGCAAAACGATCTGGTCACGCAAACCGGCCCCGGCGCCCCGATGGGCGAACTGTTCCGCCGCTTCTGGCTGCCCGCGCTGCTGTCCGAGGAACTCGCGGAGCCGGGCGGCGAGCCGGTGCGCCTGCAACTGCTGTCGGAACGCATGCTCGCGTTCCGCGATTCGGAGGGCAAGCTCGGCCTCATCGACGAGTTCTGCGCGCATCGCGGTGTCTCGCTCTGGTTCGGACGCAACGAGGAAGGCGGCATCCGCTGCCCGTATCACGGCTGGAAATACGATGTGAACGGCCAGTGCGTCGACGTGCCGTCGGAACCGGCTGCAAGCGGCTATTGCAACAAGATCAAGCTGAAGTCGTATCCGCTCGTCGAACAGGGCGGCGTGATCTGGGTCTACATGGGGCCGAAGGACGAACAGCCGCCGCTGCCCGCATTCGAGTTCTCGACGGTACCCGCCGGCCAGTCGTTCATGACCAAGCGCCTGCAAGAATGCAACTGGCTGCAGGCGCTCGAAGGCGGCGTCGATTCGAGCCACGTCTCGTTTCTGCATAGCGGGAGCCTCAATACGGACCCGCTTTTCAAGGGCTCGCGCGGCAACCAGTACAACCTGTCCGACCTGAGCCCCGTGTTCGAAGTGGTGGAATCGGACGGCGGTCTTTTCATCGGCGCGCGCCGCAATGCCGAAGACGACCAGTACTACTGGCGCATCACGCCGTGGGTCATGCCCTGCTTCACGATGGTCCCGCCGCGCGGCGATCATCCGGTGCACGGCCACTTCTGGGTGCCCATCGACGACGAAAACTGCTGGGCCTGGAGCTTCGACTACCATCCCACGCGCGATCTCACAGAAGCTGAAGTCCAGGCGATGAAGGACGGCAAGGGCATTCACGTGCGCTACATCCCCGGCACGTATATTCCGCTGCAGAACAAGACCAATAACTATCTAATGGATCGCGCGGCGCAGAAGGCCGGCATCACGTATAGCGGCGTGGAAGGCATTGCGATGCAGGATGCGTCGCTGCAGGAAAGCATGGGCCCGATTCAGGACCGCACGCGCGAGAACCTGGTATCGACGGACAACGGCATCATCATGGTGCGCCATCGCCTGATGAAAGCGGCGCGCGCGCTCGCCGAAAAAGGCATCGCGCCGCCCGGACGCGATCCGGAATCGCAGAAGGTGCGTTCCGTCGCGATCGTTCTGCATCGCGACAAGCCGTTCAAGGAAGGCGCGCACGATGCGCTGCACGCCGAAGCCGGCAAGGCCCACACCACCATCTGACGAGGAGGCGCACGGTTTGTCATGAATCGCGCGCCATTCATGCATGAACGAAGCACATCGACATAGCGAGTCTTCGCGCACGTTCAAGGCCGCGGTTGCGGTCGAACCGTCGCGCACGGAGATCCAGACGTTCGAACGGCCGGCCATCACGGCATCGACGGGCCTGTTGCGCGTCGCGATCACGGGCGTGTGCGGCAGCGATGGCCCCTACTATCGCCAGCTGCCGCAAAGCCGCGGGCCGCTCATTCTCGGGCACGAGACGGTCGGGCATATCGAGGAAGCGGGCGAGCTCGCACGCGCGCGGTGGGGCCTGAAGGAAGGCGATTACGTCGCGCTGGAAGAGTACGTGCCGTGCGGTCATTGCGAATACTGCCTCTCCAACGAGTTCCGTCTTTGCGATGCAACCGACTGGCGTCTCAATGGCTTGCGCTACGGCGCGACCGGCTTGCGCACCGCGCCGAGCTTCTGGGGCGGTTTTAGCCAATATCAATCTTTGCAACTGAACACGGTGTTTCATCGCGTGCCGTCGAACGTTGCGCCGAAACATGCGGCGCTTGCGCTTCCGCTTGGCAACGGCATCGAGTGGGCCTATCTGCAAGGCGGCGCGGGGCCGGGTCAGGCCGTCGTGATTCAGGGGCCGGGACAGCAAGGCCTGTCGTGCGTCGTCGCGGCGCGTGAAGCGGGCGCGGCGAAGATCATCGTGGCGGGGCTTTCGACGCAAACCGACCGCGATCGTCTGGAACTCGCGAAGCGTCTCGGTGCGGATCACACCATCGAAGTCGATCAGGAAGACGTGCTCGAACGCGTCGCCGATCTGACCGGCGGCGCGATGGCCGATCTCGTGATCGATTGCGCATCGGGCGGGCCGGCGACGGTCACGTCCGCCATTCAGCTTGCGCGCAAACGCGGCACGGTCGTGCTCGGCGGCCAGAAGCGCGTGCCGATTCCCGAGTTCAACAGCGACATGATCATCGCGCGCTTTCTCACGGTGAAGGGCATGCGGGGCCACAGCTATCAATCGGTCGAACTTGCGCTGCAACTCATCGCTGCGAATCGCCACGACGTCACGCGAATGAGCACGCACACCTTCGGCCTCGGCGATACCGATCTCGCGCTGCGCACCCTGCACGGCGAAGGCGTCGAAGGCGCGATTCACATGACGATCGACCCATGGAAGTGACCGTGCCCGATCGTCGCGCACCGCCGGAGGTGCGGTACAGAGTACGCGACCCGAATTCCGCGCCGCGCCGTATCAGGGTCATCGCGCTTACCGATGACAATACGGAAGTGAGAAGATGCGCCGAGCACGCGCACGCAGGCGTGCAATTCGTGAGCGCACGCGAACTCGGCGCACTATTGCAGACGGAAGGCTCGGATGCCGCGAGCATTCTGCGCCGCGTCGATGCGAACGCGGCGGCGCTCGATGCGTGGCTCGGCACACCGGATATCGTCGTGATCGCGGGCCGCGAGGGCGACGACGCGCGTGCGGGCGCGATCGCGGCGCAGGCGTATCGAAGCCGCGGCGTGACCGTGTCGGGCGTGGTCGGGCCTTCCGTCGATGAGCGCAAGCACGGCGTCACCGCCGACCTGTTGCGCCCTCATTGCACGATGCTGATTCTTCCGGTGAGCGCGGGCTATCTGGACGATCTGCTCGCGGCGCTCGGCGCATAAATATTCGCATTCGTCCGCCCACACGCGGACAGGCAGGAGACAAGGCTTTGAAGCAAGACATCAATCGATGGTGGACCGTCGTTGGCGGCGCGATCTGCCTTTCCGTGGGCGCGGGCGTGATATCGGCGTTCATGTTCGGCACCTTCATCAAGGCGATTGCGGCGGAGAATGGCTGGAGCCGCGCGCAGGTATCGCTCGGCCTCACCATTTTCGAATTCGCGATGGGCCCCGGCACGATCGTGCTCGGCTCGCTGATCGATCGCTTCGGGGTGCGCCGCCCTACGCTCGTGTTCCTGTTGCTTTTTGCTGGAGCGATTGCGCTCGTCGGCGTGATTCCGGTGTCGCTTGCACTCTTCTGCCTCGTGTTCGTGATGGTTGGCTTCTTTGCGCCGGGCAGCAATGCGTTGCCGTATGCGAAAGTCGTTTGCGCGCGTTTCGATCATCGGCGCGGGCTGGCGCTGGGCCTGACCGTGGGCGGCACGGCTATCGGCGCGATGCTGATGCCGCAATATGCGGGCTATCTATTGCGTCATTTCGGCTGGCGCACGGGTTATCTCGGCGTTGCCGCGTTGATGGTCGTGCTGTCGATTCCGGCGCTGTACTTTCTCGTGAAGATGCCGCCTGGCGTCGATGAAGCGATCTCGCGCCGTGCGCGCGAAGCACGTGCCGATCTGCCTTCGCTCTGGAGCATCTTTCGCCACGATCGCACGTTTCGTTTGCTGGGCATTGCGATCTTCTGCATGTCGGGCGTATTGCTTGCGCTGCTTTCCCAACTCGTACCGATGATGACCGATCGCGGCGAGACCGTGCGCACCGCCGGGACGATGTTATCCGTGGCGGGCCTTGCCTCGGCTGTCGGGCGCCTGTTCGCGGGTTATCTGATGGATCGCATTCATGCGCCTTATGTCGCGGCGATGTCGTTCGGATTGACGCTATGCGGCGTGCTCATTCTCGCCGCGGGCGCGACGGGCGATACGGCGATGATCGCATCGGCGATGATTGGCGTGAGCATTGGCGCGGAAGCGGACATCATTACGTTCATCGTGAGCCGTTACTTCGATCTGCGATTGTTCGGGCGCGTTTGCGGTGGGATGTGGGCGTGTTGGGGCTGGGGGGCGGGGATCATGATTTTCCTGTCGGGGCTTTGTTATGACCTGACGCGGTCTTATCATTTGGCGCTTTGGGTGTTTTCGGGGTTGGTGGCCGTGTCGGTGATTTCTATTGTTCGGCTTGGGCCATATGGGTATCCGGAGCAGGCTGATCCTCGGAAGGCTGTTGCGCATGGTGTTGCTGCTGCGCTCGATAAGTCGGTTTAGGCTCAATTTCGTGGAACTTGCTTTCGTGTTGGTTTATTAGCACTGCCCCTCCCCGGGGCGGGGGTAACTTTCTTTGCTGCTGCAAAGAAAGTTACCAAAGAAAGCAGCTTTCTCACCGCCCGCGGTCACACGCACGTTGGCCATTTTTCTCCTCGGGGATCGGCCCTCGCCTAAGTGTCGCCCTCGAAGGACCCACCGGGCTTGGATCGCGCACGGTCCGTCACATCGCGCCACTTAGTTCATTGGTACAGCCATTTCAAGCTCCGGCCCGCTTTGCGGCCGATGGGTTAATCGGGTATGCGTGGGTTTCCCCTGCATACCCCACGGCAGCGCGTAGCGCTGTGCCGAAGCTATTTCGTGCTGAACCAGCGCGCTAAAGGTTATGGCGAGTCAGACCGTGCGC
The DNA here is from genome assembly GCF_001544575.2 of Caballeronia cordobensis. Lineage (GTDB taxonomy): Bacteria > Pseudomonadota > Gammaproteobacteria > Burkholderiales > Burkholderiaceae > Caballeronia > Caballeronia cordobensis. The sequence goes on along the minus strand of NZ_FCNY02000006.1, from coordinate 225,126 downwards.
GATCCAAGCCCGACTGGGTTTATGAGGGCACTCTTTAGGCGAGGGCCGTTCCCCGAGGAGAATAGTGGCCAAACTGCGTGTGACCGCGGGCGGTGACAAAGCTGCTTTCTTTGGTGACTTTCTTTGCAGCAGCAAAGAAAGTTACCCCCGCCCCGGGGAGGGGCAATGCTAATAGACCAACACGAAAGCAAGTTCCACAAAAGAAAACTCAAAAATCAATAACAAGCCTCTGACTCTTCGCCCCAGAACAACAAATCAACATCGTATCCCCCGCGACTTGCTCGCCCTCACTGAGCACACTATCCCGATGATCCGGCGTCCCCTCGATCACATCGACCTGGCAGGCACCGCAAATCCCCTCCTCACAGGAATACGGCGCCGCCACCCCAGCCTCCCGCAAAACTTGAAGAATCGTCTTGCCAGCCGGCACGTCAAACTGCTGCCCTGTGCGATGCAACTGCACGACAAACCCGCCTTCGCATGCAGCAACCGCCCGCGGCGCAAAATACTCCGCATGCACGCATTCCGGATCGACCGATGCCGTCGCAGCTTCATAGCCGGCAAGCATCGGCTGCGGCCCGCAGCAATAAAAATGCGACCCCTCGCGCGCACGGCCGACGATCGCCGCAATATCAAGCACGCGACCTTCATGCTCCGCATCGAAATGCAATACCGCCTGCGGCAACGCACTCAACGTGTCGAGAAACGCAGCGTCGCCACGCTCCCTGCACGCATAGTGCAACTCGAACGAACGATTCAAGCGCATCAAACGCTGCGCCATGCACCAGATCGGCGTAATGCCAATGCCACCCGCAATCAGCACCGTATGCGCAGCCGTCTCGCAGAGCGGAAAGTTATTGCGCGGCCCGCCGATATCGAGCATCTGCCCGACACGCAACTGCTCGTGCATGAATCGCGAACCGCCCCGGCTCGAACGATCGCGCTTGATGCCGATGAGATACGCGCGCTCGTCGCCATCGGCGGTGACGAGCGAGTACTGACGCATGAGGCCGCTCGGCATGTGAACGTCGATATGGGCACCCGGTTCCGCGCGCGGCAAGGCCGCGTTGTCCGGACGGCGGATTTCGTAGACGTTAATATCGTCCGCGGCGTAGCGGATCGCCGTCACGCGCATGTTCACCGGCCCATCGACTGCACTCGTCTGCAAAGACATGAAACCACTCCTCCATACGTGCGGCTTAGTCGCGCCGCGAGTTCAATCTTGATTGGCGCGACGCGTCACGCTCGTGAGCACGCTCTTCATCGGCAGCCGCGGCTTGAGCGCGGCAGCCGTATCGAGCAGCATCTTGCGGAACACCTTCACCTGATCCGTCGTGAAGCGCGTGAGCAAGCCCGATACCGTCAGCGCGCCAAGCAATTCGCCGCGCTCGTTCAAAAGCGGAACCGCGACCGCGGCAAGATCGGGATCGCGATCGCCCTTCGATACGACCCAGCCGCGCGAGCGCACCGGCATGCTCGATTCCTCGCCGCGCGACTGCGGATCGAAAGCCCACAACACGCGGCCCGCCGCGCCGCCCTTGAGCGAATGCCGCGAGCCTTCGTCGAGGTGATGCCGCGCCGAACGCGGCGAATTCACGCGATAAAGACAGATGCGCTCGTCGCCATCCCGCACGTAAAACGATGCGGTCTCGCGGGTGAAAGTCGATAGCTTTTGCAAGGCGGGACGCACCAGGTCTTCGAGACTCACATCGGCCTGGCTCAGTGCGCCGAGGCGCCGCAATTCCGGCCCCAGCGTGAACTGGCCGCTCGCGTCGCGCTCCAGAAAGCGCATATGCACGAGCGATGCGCATAGCCGCAGGATCGTGCTCTTGTAGAAACCGGAGCGCTGCGCGAGCACCGCGAGTGAAAGCGCTTCGCCGGGAAGCCGGAAGCATTGCAGAAGCGCGAGCGAACGTTCGACCGCTTCGACGCGCGGGCGCTTGTCGTCGGCTTCGTGGGTGTCATCGAATGATGCGTCCGTCTGCACTGCCTGCATCGGGTGTTCGAGGTTCATCGCTTCGTCTCCTCAAAAGCTGATTCATGACGCAATTTATAGCCCGCGACCGTGGTTCTGTCCAACAGAATTTGTGCCGCTTGTCAGAACGCCATGCGAACCCTAATCTGCATCCACCTGAACACGGAGACGGAACATGCTGAGTGCAGCGATGAACGAACGACTCACGCGCGTCGGCCCGGGCACGCCGGGCGGCGAACTGATGCGGCGCTACTGGATTCCCATTGCGCCCTATTCGCAGCTCGACGAAGAAAACCCCGTGCACAAGGTGCGCGTGCTCGGCGAGGATCTCGTGCTCTATGAGGACAAAAGCGGCACGCTCGGCCTGATCGGCGATCGTTGCCTGCATCGCAATGTCGATCTGAAGTTCGGTATTCCGGACGAGTGCGGTCTGCGCTGTCCGTATCACGGCTGGCTCTTCAACCAGGAAGGCAAATGCGTCGAGCGGCCGATGGAGGCCACGCCGCGCGGCGAGATCAGGCAGAAGCTGAAGGCGTATCCGGTGCAGGAACTCGGCGGTCTCGTGTTCGCGTATCTCGGCCCGCAGCCCGCGCCCGCGCTGCCTCGCTGGGACCTGTTCGTGTGGCCGAATGCGATTCGCCAGATCGCGATCATGAAGATCGACTGCAACTGGCTGCAATGTCATGAGAACACCGGCGACCCGACGCACAGCGCATGGGCGCACGGTCACATGTTCCAGTACGTGCTGGAAAAGCAGGGACGTTACGAAGAAGCCGCCGCGCGCGCGGAGCACACCTTGCATACGCGGTTGAAAACGGGCATCGGCATCAAGGAGCTGTATGCGAACCCGAGCCAGCACGGCATTTCAAAGGGCGTGCGCTATTCGAAGGATCTCGGCGCGGACGAAGACTACACGCGCGAGCATTCGACGGTGATCTTCCCGTTCTTCACGCAGACGGGCAAGACCGGCGCACCGCGCAGCGAGTATCAGATTCGCGTGCCGATCGACGACGAGCATACGTATCACATCTGCTACCAGGTCTATGCCGCGCCGCCGGGCGTCGAAGCGCCCGCGCAGGACAGCGTGCCGTGGTACGAGCCGCCGCGTCATGACGAGAACGGCAGGCCGATCCTCGATTATGTGCTCGCACAAGACGCGCTCGTCTGGGACGCGCAAGGCGCGATCACCGATCGCTCGCAGGAACTGCTCGGCCGCACCGACATTCCCATCGTGCTGTTGCGCAAGCAGCTCGACGAGCAGATTCGCCGCGTGGAAGAAGGACTGGAGCCGATCAACTTCTGGCGCGATGCGTCGCCGGACATCATCTACGGTTCGGGCGAAGCACCGGATTACAGCAAGCCGCTGCTCAAGCATAACTTTCGCAAGCTCTATCATCGCGGCTTCTTCAATGACGACGCGGACCGCTATGGCCCGATCATCGAAGACGTGAAGGACTTGCATCGCCGCATCGAGGAAGCGGAGATCGCCGCGCGCGAAGCCAGCGCGAGCACGACCTGATCACGCACAGCGAGGCTCGCGATGAAATACAGAAGCATGGGCCGCACCGGTCTGAAGGTGTCCGAGATCGGTTTCGGCTGCGGCGGCAATGCGGGTCTGATGGTGCGCGGCAGCTTCGACGAGCAGTTGCGCATCGTCGAGGCTGCGCTCGAAGCGGGCATTAACTACTTCGATGTCGCGCCCGACTATATCGGCGCCGAAGCGAACCTTGGCCGCGTGCTGCACACCTTGAGCGCGCGGCCGCTCATCAACTCGAAAGTCGAAATACGCGCGGAAAATCTCGACGATATCGCGGGGCATGTCGTGCGTTCGGCGGAATCGAGCCTGAAAGCACTGGGCGTCGATCGTCTGGACGTGTTGCAGATTCACAATGCGCCCGTTGCAGGCGCGCACGCGCCCGTGGACCGCGACTATCACACGCTGGGCGTGCAGCATTTTCTCGGGCCGCGCGGCGCGCTCGAAGGCATGCGTCGTCTCGTCGATGCGGGCAAGGTTGCGCACGTGGGCTTCGTCTGTCGCGGCAACGATGCGCCTCATGTGCGTGAACTGCTCGCAAATTTTCAATTTGGCATGCTAAATGTTCCCTATACGCTGCTCAATCCCAGCGCGGGCATGGTGCTGCCCGCCAACCTCGCCGTCGATAAAGACGGCGGCGCCGTACTCGACGATGCGCGCAAAGCCGGCACGGGCGCGGCGATTTACAGTGTGCTCGCGCGGGGCTTTCTGTCGGATCAAAGTATCGCGGGCGAGGCGCATCATCCGCTTGCACGCGATATTTCCGGTAACGCTTCCGACGCAACCAGGATGCGCGAACGCGCCGCACGCGTAAGCTTCCTCGCGCGCGAATCGGGCATCACGCTCGCCCAGGCCGCGTTTCGCTTCGTGCTCGCGCATCCGGGCGTAACAACAGCGCTCGGCGGATTCTCGTCGATGGAACAATTGAAAGAGCTCTGCGCCGTCTCCGGAATGGGCCCGTTCCCCGACGATCTCAACGCGCGGCTCGAACGCGTATGGCAAAGCAATTTCGCCGAAACGGCGTCATGATGACGAGTGTCTCGCGCCTACAATCAAACCGACGCAAAGGAGATGAGCGCCCCATGTCAACGACGAGAAGAGACGTGATGCGTCTTGCCGGCGCTGCGCTCGCGCTCGGCGCTGCGGGCCTGCCGCTCGCGGCGTGCGCGAAGCAATCGCAGCCGCAGCCGAACCTCGCGCTCGCATCCTACGAAGGCCCGGACCGCGCCGAAAAGATTCTCGCCGCCGCAAAGGAAGAAGGCGAGCTGAACTTCTACACGTCGATCGCACAGCCGGACGTCGCGCCGCTTATCGATCCGTTCGAGGCGCGCTATGGCATCAAGGTGAATATCTGGCGTGCCGGCGACGAGCAAGTGGTGCAGCGTATCGTCGCGGAATCGCAGGGGCATCGCTATATCGTCGATGCGGTGCATACCGGCTCGTCGTATCTCGATGCCTTGCGGCGCGAAAAGCTGCTCACGCCGGTGTCATCGCCGGTGCTCGCGGAACTCGCGCCCCACGTGGTGCCCGTGCATCGGCAATGGGCATCGACGATGCTGTCCGTCTGGGTTCAGGCGTACAACACGCGTCTCATCAAACCCGCCGATCTGCCGAAAAGCTATGACGACCTGCTCGCCTCGCACTGGAAAGGCAAGCTCGGCATCGAAGCAAAAAGCGCCGACTGGTTCGCGACGGTCGCGACGCAGATGGGCCGCGACAAAGGCATCGAATTTTTCCGCACACTCGTCGATACGAATGGCGTGGCCGCGCGCACGGGCAATTCGCTTTTGAATAACCTCGTGGTCGCCGGCGAAGTGCCGCTCGCGCTCGAAGTCTATAACTACATGCCCGCACAGGCGAAGCGCCGAGGCGCGCCAATCGACTGGTTCGTGTTGCAGCCGGCGGCGGCCCGCGCGAACGGCGTCGCGCTGCTCACGCATGCGCCGCATCCGGCCGCCGCGCTGCTGCTCTACGACTATCTGCTTTCCGTCGATGCACAGCGCATTCTCGTCTCGCGCGATTATGTACCGACCAATCGCAATGTCGCTTCGCCGATGCAGGGCGTCAACGTCGCGCTCGTCGATCCCGCCATGACGATGCAGGAGCGCGGCCAGTGGAACAAGATGTTCAATCAGATCTTCCTGCACGCATCGGGGCTTTGAGCGGGCGGGGGCGTTACACTGTGCGCTCCCGTCACGCTGAGCTTTCACGATGAGCCAAATTCTCGCGCTGCGCCCTTTCGTTCCGGCACAAGACTTCGCACTGTCCAAACGCTTTTACGAAGCCCTGGGGTTTCGCATCACGCATCAGGACGACGACATTGCGATGATGAAAGCCGGCAGCTTCAGCTTCATTCTTCAGAATTTCTATGTGAAGGAATTCGCGGAAAACTGCATGCTGCAACTGCTCGTGCGCGATGTCGACGCCTGGTGGCGCGAGATGAATCCCGAGGCACTCGCGAGCGAGTTCGGCGTCAATCCCGCGCGGGCGCCCGCGATGCAGAGCTGGGGCATGAAAGTCGGCTTCGTGTTCGATCCGTCCGGCGTGCTGTGGCACGTCGGCGAAGTGCCCTTCTGAACGCGCCTTCGCTCACTTCGGCTTGAGCAGCACCTTGATCGAGTCGAGCGAATTCGCGATCTTGATCGCCTCGTCCCATTCATCGAGCGTGAAGCCGTGTGTGACGATGCCCTTCGACGTCACCAGGCCGCGCGCGAGCAGATCGATCGCAATGGGATAGCAATACGGCCCGAGATGCGCACCGCGCACGTCGAGTTCCTTTCGATCGCCGATGATCGACCAGTCCACCGTCGTATCGGCGCCGAACACCGAGAACTCGACGAAGCGGCCGAGCTTGCGGATCAACTCCAGCCCCTGCGACACGCCCGCCGGCACACCCGTCGTTTCGATATACACGTCGCAGCCGTAGCGATCCGTGATCGAGCGAGTCGTTTCCAGCGCGTCGTCGGTCTTCGGATTGATCGTGATATCCGCGCCATATTCGCGCGCCAGCGCAAGACGTTCCTCGACGAGATCGATCACGACGAGCTTCTTCGGCGTCTTGAGATGCGCGACCTGCGTCATCATCAGCCCGAGCGGCCCCGCCCCCGCGATCACGACGACATCGCTCAACTGGATATCGCCGCGATTCACCGTATGAATCGCGCATGCGAGCGGCTCGATGATCGCCGCGTCTTCCAGCGAAATGCCGTCGGGAATCTTATGCACGATGGCCGTCGGCGGAAAGCGCATGTATTCGGCCATGCCGCCATCGGCCACTTCGCGCTGAAAGCCGAAGATGTTATGAACCTCGCACATCCAGTATTCGCCCGATTTGCAATAGCGGCACTTCGCGCACGGCACGATCTGCTCGGCGATAACCCGGTCACCCTTTTTCACGCCGAAATGGTCTTCCGCGCCTTCGCCTAGCTCGTCCACATAACCGAAGAATTCGTGCCCCGGAATCACCGGCGCTTTCACCCACGGATTCGGGCCGCCCCAGAACATCTTCGCGCCCGACCAGCATTTGCAGTCGCTCGCGCAGATGCCGCATGCGGCAATGCGAATCACGACTTCGTTTCGCGCGGCACGCGGGCGCTGCACGCGTTCCACACGATAATCCTTCGGCGCGCGGCATACGATCGCCGTCATTTGTTCGTCGGCCATGACGTGTCTCCCTGTTGTGATGTGCGTTGCGATTCACGCTTCCAGTACGATCTGCACCTTCACATCGGTCGGCACGCCGCTCGCCGCTTCCTCGAAAGCCTTGATGCCTTCCGCGAACGGGAACGTGCGCGAGATGAACGGCTTCACGTCGAGCTTGCCCGACGCGATCAACTGGATCGCGCGCGGGAAGATATTCGCGTAACGGAACACGGATTCGATGCGCGCTTCCTTGATCTGGACCGCGACGACATCGAGAGGAATCGCATGCTGCGGCATGCCGACGAGCACGAGACAGCCGCCCGGACACAGCAGATCGACGATGCCGTCGAATGCCTTTTCGTTGCCGCTCGCCTCGAACACGATATTCGCGCCCCAGCCATCGGTCAGTTCATGCACCACGTCGAGCACGCGTTTATCGCGGATATTCACCGCGGTCACGCCCTGCACGCCGCCGATGAGTTCGAGCTTCTCCGGCACGAGATCGCACACGATCGCGCGGCTGCATCCGCCCGCGAGCGCGGCCAGCGCGCACATCATGCCGATGGTGCCCGCCCCCAGCACGACGGCGACATCGCCCGGCTTGATCGCGGCCTTCTTCGCAGCCTGCAAGCCAATGGATAGCGGCTCGACGATCGCGCCTTCCGCGAAGCTCACGTTATCGGGCAGCTTGTAGGTGAACGCAGCCGGGTGCACGACGTAGGGCGCGAGGCAGCCATGCACGGGCGGCGTCGCCCAGAAGCGCACTTTGGGATCGAGGTTATAGAGGCCTTCGCGCGACGCGCGCGATTCCATGTCCGGCACGCCCGGCTCCATGCACACGCGATCGCCCGCTTTCAGATGCTTCACCTCATCGCCGACCTCGACGACCGTGCCCGATGCTTCGTGCCCGAGCACCATCGGCTCGTTCACGACGAACGGCCCGATGCGGCCATGCTGATAGTAATGAATGTCGCTGCCGCAAATGCCCACCGTATGAATTTTGATGCGCACGTCGCGCGGTCCCACGACCTGCGGCAAGCTGAACGGACGCAAGCTGATGCGTTTCGCTTCCTCGAGAACCAGTGCTTCCATCGTCGTTCCTTTGATAGAGAAATAGGCGGGTTCAGCAGGACTGGAATCCGCCATCGACCAATAAGCTGACACCGCTCACCATGCTCGAATCGTCGCCAAGCAGATAGGCGATGGTGCGCGCCACTTCCACCGGCTCGACGAAACGGTTCATCGGAATGCGCGCGAGCATGGGCGCGGATTTGGCGGGATCGCTCCAGGCGCGCTCGCCCATCGGCGTCATCGTGACGGTCGGCAGCACGGCGTTCACGCGAATGCCATGCGGGCCGAGTTCGGTCGCCATCACGCGCGTCATCGCGTCCAGCCCGCCTTTGGATGCGCAATACGCCGCATGCAGCGCGAAGCCGACGTTCGCGGACAAGCTCGACACATTGACGATCGAGCCGCCCGCGCCGCGCGCGATCATGCTTTTCGCGCACTCTTGCGCGACGATCATCGCGGCGCGCAGGTTCACGTTGATCGTGAGATCGAAGGCTTCGACGCTCGTGTCGAGAAACGATTCGAGCACGGCGATGCCCGCGTTGTTCACGAGCAGATCGACGGGCTGCACGGCGCGCGCGGCCTCACGCGCGGCGTGCGCATCGGCGAGATCGACGGCGATGGTGTCGCAGCCCGCTTCCGCCTTCAGGGCATCGAGATCGGCGGCGCTGCGGCTCAGCGCGATCACGCGCGCGCCGCGTTCGATCAGCAAATGCACCGTCGCATGGCCGATGCCCTTGCCCGCGCCCGTGACGAGCACGGTCTTGCCCGCGAACTCGCGGTTTCTGTCGATGGTCATGGTGTGGTCTTCAAGGCTCGTCGCACAGACGCCGCGCCGTGTCTTCGTCGGTCACGAGCACGGACGGATAGCGCCCGCGCAACGCCGCGCGCGTCACATGAAATTTCTTCTTGCCGCCGCTCACGAGAATCACGCGCTTGATCTTGCGCAGGTCGTCGAGCGCGATCGCCACCGTGCGGCGATTCAGCGGATGATCGATCAGCTCGCCGTCTTCATCCATGAAATGACCGAGCATGTCGCCGACCGCGCCCGCTTTTTCCAGCGTGCGCAACTGCTCGGGATTGTCGATGCCGTACGTCACCACGAGCGATTCGGTGAGATCGCCGCACGTGAGCAGCGCGAGATTCGCGTTGCGTGCGAGTTCGTAAGTCTCGCGCACGGTCTCTTCCTGCAGGATCACATCGCGCGCCTTCTGACTGCTCACGTAGATGGGCGCGGCGAAGAGATAACCATCGGCGCGGCAGATGTCCGCGAAGTCGGAGACGATATCGAACGTGTTGATGCTCGGGCAATGCGACAAGCCGCCTTGCAGCGACACCGCCGACACCGCTCCGTACGAGCGCTGCGGCATCGCGCGCAGCACCGCGCGAATCGTGCGGCCCCAGCCGAGCCCGATGGTCTGCCCCGCGACGATCTGCTTGGCGAAGTACGCGGCCGCGCCGATGCCGAGCGCCGCGTTGTTCGCCTCGTTGTTCGCGCCGGTGGGCACGACGACCGCGCATTCGAGCCCGAAGCGCCGCGCGAGCGCTTCTTCCAGCGCAACGCACGGCGCGATCTTGCTGTTGATCGTAATCTGCACGAGGCCGGACTCGCGGCTCGCGGCAAGCAGGCGGTTCACGCGCACGCGATTGCTGCCGATGCGCTGCGCGATCTCCTGCTGCGTCAGATTGCCGACGTAGTAATGCCACGCGACGCGCGCCTGCAGCTCTTCCTCCGAATCGATGGAATCGTCCGCTTCAGCGACGGCGATGGGCGGTGCGCTCTTGCTCATGTTGCTCCGGTGTTCAATCAAAAGCGGCGATTTTATTTCACGGCGCCCATCGTCAGGCCTTGCACCAGCCGGCCCGAAACAGCCAGCGCGAACACGACCATCGGCAGCACGATCAGCGTGCCCGTCGCCATGATTTCGCCCCACGGCAATTCATAGCCGCTCATGTAGCTCGTCGCGGCGACGGGCGACGTGATCGCGTCGCTGCGCGTCAGCACGAGCGCGTAGAGCAGATCGTTCCACGAAAAGATGAACGCGAAGATCGCCGAGACGACGATGCCCGGCATCGCGAGCGGCAGATTGATGCGCCAGAACACGCGCCACGGCGATGCGCCGTCCAGACGCGCGGCTTCATCCAGCTCGACCGGAATGTTGCGGAACTGGTCCGTGCAGATCCACACGACGATCGGCAGCGAGAACGTCAGATAGAGCAGGATCAGCACGATATGCGTATCGACGAGCTCGAGCTTGGTCGCGATCAGGAAGAACGGCACGGCCAGCACGACGGGGCTCACCATGCGGTTCGAGATGAACCAGAACCACAGGTCTTCCTTGCCGCGGAACTCGTAGCGCGCGAGCGCATACGCGGCAGGCGCGCCGAGCAGAATGGCCAGCACCGTCGTGCTGCTCGCGATGATGAGCGAGTTCAGAAGGCTGCCCGCCACGTCGTGCTCGAAGAGCGCCGCCGAATAATGATGGAACGTCGGCGAGAAGAGCCACTTCGGCGGATACGCGAGCGCGTCGGACTGGCTCTTCAGACTCGTCGTGACCATCCAGTAGAACGGAAACACCGACGACATGAACACGATCACAAGGCCGATGAAGTGCCATACCGTGGCGCGTTTTCTTGCGGCGCGTGCGCGCTTGGCGCGTTGCGTGGTCTGCATGCTGGTCGAACTCACGCGGCCTCCCGATACACGAAACGGATATAAAGACGCGACAGCACGATCGTCAGAATCAGCAGAATGATCGCCTGCGCGGACGCCATGCCCTGATCGAAGAGACGAAAGCCCACGCGCTGGATATAGACGCTGATGAACTCCGTCGCCGCGCCCGGGCCGCCGCGCGTCATCGTGAAGACGGCATCGAACATCTTGAGCATGTCGGCGGAGCGCAGGATCAGAATCGCGGTGAGACCGGGCAGCAGATAAGGCCGCTGCAGGTGCCAGAGAATCATGCTCCACTTCGGCGTTTCGAGGCGCGCGGCTTCCTCGGCTTCTTTCGGCACCATCGAGAGCCCGGCGAGCAGAATCAGCGCGCAAAACGGCGTCCATTGCCAGACATCCATGATCATCACGGAGACGAACGCCAGCGTCGGATTGGCGAGCCAGTCCTGCGGCGGAATGCCGATCAGCCCCGTCAGATAGTTCGCCACGCCGAACTGGCGGTTGAAGATCAGGCGGCCTATGAGACCCACCACCGCATAAGTCGTCGCCATCGGAATGACGAGACTCACGCGCGCCGCCGCACGCAGCCAGGGCAACTCCATGCGATGCAGCAGCAGCGCGGCGAACAGGCCGAGCGCCACTTCGATGGGCAACGTGAGGCACAGGAACAGCGCGGTGCGTCCGAGCGCTTCCCAGAAGGTCGGATCGGTGAGCGTGGCGATGTAGTTGTCGAGCCCGATGAACGGCGTGCCCGAACCCAGATCCGCGAGCTTGTACTGATGAAACGAGTTGTAGAGCGCGAGCAGCAGCGGATAGATGCCGATGATCGCGAGCGCGGCTATCGCGGGAATCAGGAACCAGAAGGCGGGCGAACGCGGCAGGACGCCGAAGTAGCGCGTGGGCTTGCGGGGTCCGCGCGCGTGCAGTGCGGGTGATGCCATTCGATCGCCTCCTGTTTCCTGTATGTCGAGCGCGTTATTTCAACAAGGGCTTCTTGCCGTCGTAATAGCCCGCTTTCTTCAGGATGTCCTCGGTCTTCTGACCGATGGTCTGCGCGCCCTCCTTCACCGTCACCTGGCCGAGCATCATCTTGCTGCCCCATTCGCCGATGACTTCCGAGACCGCCGGCCATTCCGGGAAGCGCGGACGATAATCCGGCACGCCGCCCTGCCACGATTCGACCATCGGCTTCACGAACGGATACTTGTCCTGCACGGCCTTGTCCTCGTAGACCGCTGTGCGCGCCGGCACGCCGCCCGCTTCGAGATACGGCTTGGCCATGGCTTCGGACGTGATCCATTGAATGAAGAGCCACGACGCGGCCTGCTTCTTCGCATTGGACTTGGCGTTCACCGCGAGCGAGAAGCCGCCGAGCGCGGGCTTGAGGCCTGCGGGGCCCTTCGGTTCGGTCGTGATTGCGAGACAGTTGCCGAGCTTGGACTTGCTGGGATCGGTGAGCGTCGGATAGAACGCGGACCATTCGGTGATCATCGCGACCTGGCCTTGCGCGAGCGCATTCACCGCTTCGGCGTGGTCGAAATCGACGATGCCCGGCGGCATGTACTTCATGAGCTTCTGCCGGTATTCGAGGCCCGCCTGCGATTGTGGCGACATCAGGTTCGACTTGAACTTCGCGTCGAGCAGCGAGCCGCCGTTGGGCCACAGCACGCGCATGAAGCTGTCCGCCGACTGTGTTTCGCCGCGCCGCGATTGCAGCGCGAAAGCGAACTTGTCGCCCTTCGTGAGCTTCGGCGCGTAGGTGTTGAGCAGATCATCCCAGGTCTTCGGCGGCTCGTCGAAACCGGCGTCCTTCAACATGCACTTGTTGTAGAACATCAGGCCCGAGTAGTTATCGAACGGCAGGCCGTAGGTGACCTTGTCCCACGTGCCGAACGAATCGAGCAGGATCGGGAAGAAGCCCTTCAGATTGAGATTCGGGTCGGCGAGCTTGGGGTCGTCGGTGAACTTCTTGATCGGCACGAGCCACTTGTTGCTCGCGAATTCGCCGATCCACACGACATCGACGAGCACGATGTCCTGATCGCCGCCGCCGACGAAGTTGAGCACTTCCTTCTCGCGCGTGTTCTCGTACGGAATCACTTCCCAGCGCACCTTGATGCCCGTCTCTTTCTCGAACTGCGGAATGAGCTGTTGCGCCGCCTTGTAGCCGGGACGGTCCAGGAAAATGGCCTTGATCGTGGTGCCCGAATACGGCTGCGCCGCTTCCTTGAGCGTCCAGGCCTGCGCGTTCGATGCGGCGAACGCCGCGCTCGCCGCCAGTAGCGCGACCGCCGCGACGTGTTTGATCGGGCCGAGCTGCCGGGCCGGGATGAAGCGCTTCTTCATGCCTGTCTCCTTGGTTTTTTTCGAGCGGGTGTGACTTGCGGATGCGTCCTGCGGCTTGCCTCGTTTCACTTGTAATTTCGGTTTTACAATTGTATATTTTGGCGCGAACAGGTTGTCAAGAACAAATTCAACGATGCATCCGATGCTGCGCTGCCGCAGCGGCACACTGGAGACAACGTAATGAGCGCAGTTCACTTGCAGCAGATCCGCAAGGCCTTTGCAGGCGTCGATGTGCTGAAGGGCGTCGATATCGAAGTGACCGACCGCGAGTTCATGGTGTTCGTCGGTCCTTCGGGCTGCGGAAAATCCACCTTGCTGCGCACCATCGCGGGCCTTGAGCGCAGCGACTCGGGGCAAGTGATGATCGGCGGCGAAGACGTGACCGATCTCGAACCGTCGCAACGCGGCGTGGCGATGGTGTTTCAGTCGTATGCGCTCTATCCGCACATGACGGTGTACGAGAACATCGCGTTCGGGCTGCGCATGCTCAAGCTGCCGGAGGCGCAGATCAAGGAACGCGTGCATCGCGCGGCGGAGATTCTGCAGATCGGCCAGTTGCTCGAACGGCGTCCGCGCGCGCTTTCAGGCGGGCAGCGTCAGCGCGTCGCGATCGGACGCTCCATCGTGCGCGAGCCGAAAGTCTTTCTCTTCGACGAACCGCTTTCCAATCTCGACGCCGCCTTGCGCGTGCAGATGCGCCTGGAGCTCATCAAGCTGCACAAGCAGCTCAACGCGACGATGATCTACGTCACGCACGATCAGACCGAAGCGATGACCATGGCCGATCGCATCGTCGTGCTGAATCATGGGCGCGTCGAACAGATCGGCTCGCCGCTGGAGCTGTATCGCACGCCGCACAATCGCTTCGTGGCGGGTTTCATCGGCTCTCCGAAGATGAACTTCATGGACGTGCGCGTGACGCGCGTGGATGCCGCGGGCGTCACCATCGAACTGCCCGGCGGCGACGCGCTCACGCTGCCGTTCGCGGCGGCGGCGGTGAAGGCGGGCGAGACGCTCACGCTCGGCATCCGGCCTGAGCATTTCATCGAATCGTGCGGCGGCGATATCGACAGCGGCCTCACCGGCGAAGTCATGGTGATCGAGCATCTCGGCGGCGAAACGCTCCTGCATGTGCGTCTGCCGAACGAACTCGTGATCCAGGTGAAGGGCTCGGGCGAATCGACGGCGGTCGAGGGCCAGCGCCTCAACGCGGGCTTCAGCATTCGTCACGTGCATCTGTTCCGCGAGGATGGCAGCGCGCTCGAACGCATGCGGCCAGTGGCCGAAACCGCGACCGTCTAAATGACGCATCAGCAGTACTTGTTATTGCGATCATGAATGCGGCCGTTATCGGCAGTAGTCGGGATTACAAAAGTTCCAGAAAGCACGCGCCAAAAGTGCAAAACGGCGAGAAGCGCCGGTCATCGCCTTGTGTGCGGCGCCGCACATATCCGGTGATGCGTCCCGGATTCGATACGCTTCGCGGTTGAATCCGGGATATCCTGTCGCGCAATCGTGACAGCATCGTTCCGCGCCCAGCATTCGCATCGCGCTCGATCGCGTTCACAGACCGATCGGAGCCGTCCGCAGCGACTCTGGCACGACTCGTGCGACCGCTTCCACGACCAACTGGCAGGGGATGGTTAGAGCATGAAAAGAACGACTGACGGCTCGCATGTCGCGAAAGCCGCGCCGAACTCGAATCATGCATTCAGGCATCGCGTGCTCGAAGGCCTCAGGGCCGGAGAATTCTGCATCGCCTATCAGGGAATCTACCGAGTCGGAAGCGGCGAGCTCGCGCAAATGGAAGCGCTCATTCGCTGGCGTCATCCCGAGTACGGCGTGATGCTGCCGGGCGCATTCAGCGATGCGTTCAAGGACGCCGAGATCATGCGCGAATTCACCTGGTTCGTGCTGGACGCGGTGGCGGCGGAAATCGCGGCGTGGCGCAGCCGCGGCGGCGCGCAGTATTCGGTGGCGGTGAACGTGCCGCCATCGGTCGCGGCGTTGCCGGGCTTTGCCGGCCGCCTGGAATCGATCTGCCGCGCGCACGGCGTCAAGCCGGAGTGCATCGAACTCGAATTGCTGGAAAGCGAAGATCTGGCGCGCATGCCGTCGATGCCCAAGGTCGTGCAGCGCCTGAGAAACAAGGGCGTGAGCGTCGCGATGGACGACTTCGGCACGGGCTATTCGTGTCTCGCCGCGCTCGGTCCGATCGACTTCGGCACGGTGAAGATCGCGAAGGAACTGCTTTCCGGCGCGCCGCGCTGCCCGAACGCGTGTCTGGTGTTCTCCTCGGTGCTGGCCCTGCTCACGCGGCTGAAGGTGGCGATCGTCGTCGAAGGCGTCGAGACGGCGGCGCAGGCGCAGTGGCTCGCACAATGGCCGCACGTGCTCGCGCAGGGATATTTTCTGGCGCGGCCCGCATTCGGCATCGGCAACGTGCCCGGCGCGCAGTCGGCGAGCGCGATGGCGCAGCGCAAATCGGCGCGCCGCGAGGGACCGCGCACGATCCGCCTCGCCGATGCCGCGTAAAGGACTCATCCCATTCTGGCAGCCCTCGTAAGCCAGGATTTCGCCGGCGCATGGCGTGTGCCGGCGTTTTTTTGTGCTTTCTCGTGCGTCAGATACGCGTTCGGGTCAAATCCATCGGCGGCGTCTTCAGCTTCATCCCGGCGACGGCCGCGCGCGTCGCGTTATCCACCGGCAAGCCCCATCGCGAGAAGAATTCCGTGAGATCGAGATTCGCCGCGATACACGCGCGCAGCACGAAGGTCTGCACTTCGTTGCGGTCGCCGCCTTCATCTTCCGTCAGCGGATGCAGCCGATACGCCTTGTGCAGCCGCGCATAAAAAGCGTCGCCGAGCGCGCGGCGCAACTGCTCGTACATCACGAGCCGGACCCAGAGCGCTTCGGACGGCACGGGAAACGACGCATCGTCGAGAAAATTGCGTGACGGCTGCGCGAGATAGCGTGTCGCGAGATCGAGCCGGCTTTTTGCGCCATGCGCGTCGACGGTTCGCAGCAAGGGCGACACCATCGGCGTGCCGAGGCGCTGAAGCGCATGCAGCGAATAGATGTTGACCGTCGTTTCCGTGACGCCCGGCCAGGTCCAGTCCCATTGCTGATACATGTGGCCGAGTTCGTGCCACACGCCCCATTCCTCGGATTTCGCGGGCTTGAGCAAGGTTTCGGCCGCGCTGTCGAGCGGCAGGCCGATCATGTAGTAGGTCGCGTACATGTAGGCATCCTGCAACTCCGCGTGCGTGGAGATCGCGTCCTGTACGAAATGCACGCGCAACGGCGAAGGCGTGTCGAGCGCGCTCGATCCATCGAGCCCGGAGATTGCGTCGTAATAGCCCATGACGCGCTCGACATAGCCGAGCAGCATCGCCGGGTCGGCGGCGCCCGCCTTGTCGTACATCGCGCGCGAGACGGTGAACATCGTCCTTTTGCCCGTCATTTCGATGAGCGGCGCGTCGGCGTGGCGTTGCAGCATCGCGCGCCATTCGCCGGGCGTCGTCACGCCTTCGACATAGAACGGCGCCGGCCGCCCGCCTTCGCGCACGAATACATCGATCGATGCGCGCGGCCGCTCGTTGAAGCCGCTGTCGGTATATTCGAAGTACAACAACCCGTCACGCGAGGCGACGAACGTGTTGCGCCCTTCGGTTGCGAGAACCATCTGCGGATCGCCCGCGGGCTGACGCCGGTAGAAGCCGTTCTTGTTGCCGACCAGGATGACGAGACCATCGGGGCCGTCGTCGGCGAGACCCGTTACGTCGATCACGACGGACTCGCCCTTCGACACATAAAGCCCCGACGGATGGTAGTCCGTCCAGCGAAAGCCGCGCAGCCGGTCGGCCTCGATCGCATCCGGCGCGAACGCGTTCAGGTGATAGCGCCTGTTCGCGTTGTCGTAGGTCGAGCGGGCGGCCGCATCGAGCGGGCGATAGGCATGATCGGCGCTGGGGTTGCCGACTTCGTACAGACGCCACTGCCCGGCCTGCGCGTTGACTTCGACCCGCGCGCCATCGCGCAGCGCCTGATGCTCGATGGCGATGCCCGTCTTCGTGCCGGTCGCCGCGATCGTCACCGCGTTGGCATCGGCTTCGATGCTCCAGTTTTGCCGCGCTTCGCCGGACGCCTCGTCGAGATCCACGCGCGCGCCGAGCGTCACGTATCGTTCATGCAGCCTGGAGTAAAGGCGAAAGCCGCTGCCTTCTTTCGTGACGGTCCAGATCTGGCTCGCGGCGAGCTCGGGCGTCCATTTCGACTGCACGAGCACGATCGTGCCGTCGCTTTGCACCTGCGCCGTCAGCGCCTTGAACGAAGCATTCGAAACGACGTAGAACTCGCCTTCCCTGACCTTCGCGCCCGCGCCATAGGGCACCAGCATGGCGCCGGGCGTCGAGGCGAAGCGCGAGACGCGCACTGCATCGTGCGGATAGAAGGTGATCGGCGCGTAATAGCGCGAGGCGGCGTGCGCATCGCACAGCACGAACATCAACAGCCAAGAAAGCCAGCGCATGTTCGCGCCCTCCCCGTTTCAGCGGCCGTGGTTCCGGTTCTTTCGCCATCTGCGAAGACGGTACGGCAACTCGGGCGGCGCGTCGAGCGCTTCGTGGAGGGTAGAGGGGAATCGTAGAAGGTGAGCCGGCGACCGGCGTCACCTGTCCTTGAGCGGATCGTGGCGCGGACAGCGCGTCCGCGCCATTCATCAGGGCGCCGACGCCGCAGCCGGCTTGGCCGCCTTCTGCGCGTTGATTTTCGATTGGGCGTTCTGCAGATTCTGCGGATAGTTGGTCTGCTCGCCCGCCGGGTTGTAGCCGTTCTTTTCCAGTTCCTTCAGCTCGGCGTTCTTCTTCGCGCGCGCCGCTTTGCGTTCCGCTTTCTTGATCTGCTTCGGCGTGGAGGCGGCCGTGTCCTGCGCCTGCGCGACGGGCGCGGCGACGAGCGCGGCGACCGACAGGGCGAGGATGGCCAACGGTGCGGTGCGTTTATTCATGATCGATCTTCTCCGGGATGGATGATGACGGTTGACGACGCTTGCGCGAATCGCGTGAGCAATCTGCGATCCACGCGCGGCACGTTAGCACGGCTCGCGCGATCCGTCAGCGATCCACGATGCGGCTCAGATTCCCGCGCACGCGTTGCAGCAGCGCGATCAACTGCTCGCTTTCCTGGCGGCTGAAACCGGCGAGCGCCTCCGACGCGATCTCGTCGCCGACGCGCCGCGCCCTGTCCAGCGCCTTTTCGGCCTTCGCGGTCATGCGCACCTGCCGTTCGCGCCGGTCGTCGGGATTGAGCCGCCGCTCGATCCAGCCGCCCTCTTCCATGCGATCGAGCAGCCGTCCGGCGGAGATCGGCGCGACTTCGAGCAGCCCCGCGAGCCGCGCCTGATTGACCTCGCCGTAATGCGAGAGATACGCGAGCACGCGGCATTGCGCGCGTGTGAGATTGAGCGACGACTTCGCCAAGACGTCGAAACGATTGCCGCACAGGCGGTCCACGTCCGCGACCAGGAAGCCGAAGCGTTTGTCGAGTTGGGTTTCCATCGCGCGATTATATGTAAGACGCGCGCGCCGTTGCCGACTCGGTATAATAAGCCTGCTTACTATAACCCTACTCATGAAAAGCCGCTTTCCCGCGGCCGCCCCCATGTCCTCCGAAGCCTCCACGGAAAGCGCCGCGGCGCCCCTGAACCGCGGCATGCTGACCGTTTCGATCATGCTCGCGACGCTGATCCAGACACTCGACAGCACCATCGCGAACGTGGCGCTGCCGCATATGCAGGGCAGCCTGTCGGCATCGCAGGACGAGATCACGTGGGTGCTGACGTCGTATATCGTCGCGGCGGCGATCGCGACGCCGCTCACCGGCTGGCTGTCCGACCGGCTGAGCGTGAAAAAGCTGCTGTGCATTTCGATTGCGGGCTTCACGGTGGCGTCGGCGCTGTGCGGCTTGTCGGAGACGTTGGCGCAGATCGTCGGCTCGCGGCTGTTGCAGGGCATTTTCGGGGCGTCGCTCGTGCCGCTGTCGCAGTCGATCCTGCTCGACATCAACCCGCGCGAAAAGCAGGGCCAGGCGATGGCCGTGTGGGGCATGGGCGTCATGGTGGGTCCGATTCTCGGTCCGACGCTCGGCGGCTGGCTCACCGACAGCTACAACTGGCGCTGGGTGTTCTTCATCAACGTGCCGATCGGCGCCTTCGCGCTCTTCGGCGTTTCGACGTTCCTGCCGACGCAAGCGGCGAAGCGCGCCGTGAAATTCGATGCGTTCGGTTTCGCCACGCTCGGTCTCGCAATCGGCGCGTTCCAGGCCATGCTCGACCGCGGCGAGCAGCTCGACTGGTTCGGCTCGATCGAAATCCGCATTGAGGCGCTGCTCGCGGCGGTCAGTTTCGTTTTCTTCATCGCGCATACGGCGACGGCCGGCGCGCGTTCGTTCTTCAAATATCAGCTTCTGAAAGACCGCAACTTCGCGACCGGCACCTGCTTCATCTTCGTGATCGGCGCGGTGATGTACGCGACGCGCGCGCTTCTGCCGCCGATGCTGCAGAACCTCATGAACTATCCGGTCGCGACGACCGGCCTCGTCACGGCCCCGAGCGGCGCGGGCACGATGATCGCCATGCTGGTCGCGGGGCGCATGCTGAAGCACATCGATGCACGCGCGCTGCTGCTCGCGGGCTTTCTGATTTCCGCGTTCGCGCTGTGGCAGATGATGCATTACACGATCGTGCTGTCGGCATCGGATATCGTGTGGCCGGGCGTGATTCAGGGCTTCGGCCTCGGGCTCGTGTTCGTGCCGCTGTCGGCGCTGACGTTTTCGACGCTCACGCCCGAACTGCGCGCCGACGGCACCGCCACCTATAGCCTGATGCGCAACATCGGCAGCAGTATCGGCATTTCGATCGTGCAGACGCTGATGACACGCAACACGCAGGTCGCGCATGCCGACCTCGCGGCGCAGGTGACGCCCTTCAATCCGGCGGTGCAGCCGATGCTCTCGGGCGGCTCGATGCAGGACATGGCCATGTTGAATCAGACCATCACCCAGCAGGCTTCGATGATCGCGTATCTCAACGACTTCAAGCTGATGTTCGTCGCGACGTTGCTGGTGGTGCCGTTGTTGTTGCTGATCCGGCCAGCGGGGAAGAGTGCGGCCGAGGAGTCGGTCGCGCATGCGGCGATGGATTGAGCGATTGAGCGGACAGCTTGATTATTGCTGCTCTTGTTACCCTTGTCGGCATTGATGCATCCCGCGTAAAAAGCGGCTGGCGAGACAATCCATCGCGCTCCCGGCGATGGACCGCATCCTCTCGTCAGAACGTCGACAAGGTCAGCGCGCTTTTCACCGAAGTTACGCCGGGCACGCTCGCCGCCGCACGCGTCGCAAGATCCATTTGCGCCTGTTCAGGCACCGCGCCTTCCAGAATGACCGCGCCGTTGTTCGCCCGCACGGTAATGGCGTTGCTCTGCAAGCCCTTCGTCTTGGTGAGCGCACGCACGACTTCCTTGACGAGCGCGCGGTTGGCCTGCTTCGTCGCCTTCGTGCTCGACGCCGCGCTCGCCAGCGGCGCTTCCGGTGTTGCGCTGGATTGCGCGTTCGCGTCAAACGAAACGGAAGCCATCAGCAATCCGAAACATAATGTGCATGATACGATCGATTTCATATTCATTCCCGATAAGTTCGCTCAAAAGCACGCTTAGAAGCGGTGCGTCATGCCGAGCGCGCCAATGACCTGCTTCGAGCCCGGCGCGACCGGCGTGATGCCCGGCCAGCTTGCGTTGCCCGAGCCGTTGTTCTTGATGTAACCCGCGCGCGCGTACAGCGTCGTGCGCTTCGACAGCGCGTGATCATAGCCGAGTTCGAAGGCGACGTTGTTGTCATGGACACCGCGCACCGCGCGCTGCAAACCCGCGATCTCGATCGTGTCGAACGGCGTCGCCTGAATCGTCGCGCCGACTTCCATGATCGAGAACGAATGCACCGCGTTCAGCCGCGCCGCCAGCGAGCCCACCGGCGCGTCGTCCGGACGGTTGTACGAGTAGTTCGCCTGCAGGTTCACGATACCGATGCGGTAAGCGATCGCGGCCGTGAAATGCTCGGTGCTCAGCATGTTCAGCGTGCCCGGCAAGCCCGGAATGTTGGCCGTTCCGCCGTGCTGGTTCGAATAGGCCAGCCCGCCGTAGAAGCCATACCCGGAATACGTCGCCGCGACGTCGAGATAGTTGCCGGTCTTCGTGGGATACGGCTGCGTCGTCGAATCGGAAAAGGCATAGAGGCCGCGCAGCGTCAGGCCCGCCATGTTCGGCGACACGTAGACCACCGTGTTGCTGAGACGCCCCGGCTGCCGCTGGGTCGCAAGCGTATTGCGATCGGTTCCGGTCGACACCGACAGCGCCGCGAGCGGCGACAGAACCTCGTCGGCGCGAAACGGCTCGCTCGGATAGATCGCCCAGAACGTCGGCTGATATTGCCGCCCGAACGTGAGCGTGCCGTACTTCTCATGCGAGAGTCCGACCCACGCCTGCCGATAGAACATCGTCGAGCTGTCCGCGAAAAACGCACCGTTGTTGGTGTTGAATCCGCCTTCGAGCGTGAAGATCGCGGACAAACCGCCGCCGAGATCTTCCTTGCCCTTGAAGCCGATCATCGAGCCCGTGTTGCCGCCGCTTCGTTCCGATACCGAGCTTTGACCGCCGTTGTTCAAATACTGCATCCAGACGTCGACCACGCCATACAGCGTGACGCTCGACTGCGCCGACGCCGCACTCGTGACGAGCGCTAATGTCGCACCGCAAATGCCTTTACTGATGCTGCGCATGCAGGTCTCCTCTCCATGTTGACGCCACCGACGATGCCGGTGCGCCCCAATGTTGACGAAACCGCGGTTCGCCTCCCCCACCCCGGATGGGGTAGGCACGGGAATACCCGAGGGATGGCGAAAAGCAGACCGGCGTCAGACATCGCGGGACTTATCAGCGAATGCAGAAAAGGACACCTCTCGGCTTTACCTATATGGGTGCGGGCAACTCGACGTTACAATGCCCCCGCATCATTTCGCCGTCTGGTGGCGTCGCATCTCAACGCGCCATCACTGCAAGTCGAAGGTCGCCATGCCGCAAACCCATCCGAGCATCGAAGCACTTCCGCACCGTCCGTCCGGCATGGAATTCCAGCCCAGTCCGAAGCTCAGCCCGCCTCGCAACGCGGCGCGCGTCGTCGTGCGCAACCGCCTGCTGAGCCAGTTGCTCGACGCGCGGCGCAGGCGCTGCATCGTGCTTCAGGGCCCGGCCGGGTGCGGCAAGACGACGACGCTTGCCAACTGGCGCGAGGAATTGCTGCTTCTTGGCTTCGATGTGCCCTGGCTCACGCTGACCGCGGAAGACAACGACATGTCCGCGTGTCTCGGCTATCTTGTCGCGAGTCTTTCGCAGATCGATCTCGCGTTGACGCGCGATGCGACGCTGCTCGGCGGACGCGGCGTCGACGAGGAAGCCGTGGAGCGCACGCTGATCGCGCTGGTGAGCGCCATCGCGAGGCATCCGAACGAACTGGTGCTGATCCTCGACGACTTCCACCACGTCACCGACAGCCGCGTGCACGGCGTCTTCCAGTGGCTGCTCGACTACGGCCCGCAGAACCTGCATATCGCGCTGATGACGCGCGCCAACCCGCCGCTTTCGCTCGGCCGGCTGCGCGACCAGTCGCAGCTTCTCGAACTCGACATGCGCGATTTGCGCTTCACCCTCAGCGAGTCCGAAGCGTTTCTCATGACGCAGTCGAACGCGATCGACGAACGCGAGGCCCGGCGGCTGCACGAACTCACCGACGGATGGATCGCCGGCCTGCAACTGCTCGCCTTCGGCCTCAGGAAAAACCGCAAGGTCGGCGCGGAACTCGCGCCGCCGGACGAATGCGTGCATCCCGCATTGCGCGACGCCTCCTCGTTCTCCGACTATTTCCAGAGCGAAGTGCTGTCGCGTCTGCTGCCGCTCGAAGTGGAACTGCTCGTGCGCATGTCGATCTGCTCGCGCGTGTGCCCTTCGCTGTGCGCCGCGCTGATCGCCGACGAACCGGGCATGACGCACGTCCTGCCGTTGCTGTCCAAGCTCACCGCCGATAGTTTCTTCATCACGCTCATCGAGCGTCCGGGCGACGAAACGTGGTATCGGCTCAACCCGCTGTTTCGCGAAACGCTGCTCGCGCGTTTCCGTGCGAGAAGCGAAGCGCAACAGCGCGACATCCATCGCGCGGCGTGGATATGGTTCCGCGAACATCATCTTCCGGACGAAGCGGTGCGTCACGCACTCATGGCCGGGGAATCGTCCGCGGCGGCCAACCTCGTGCAGCAGGTTGCGCGGAACATGCAGCGCCAGGGCAATCTGCGCAAGCTCATGCGCCTGATACGGCTTTTGCCGCTCGCGGAAGTCCAGGCGCGCCCGTTTCTGCAGTTGTGGACGCTGCAACTCGATCTCTACGCGCGCGATTTCGATACCTGCGCGGCGAGCATCGCGCGGCTTCGCGTCACCATTCCGGCAGACGACGAATGCTCGCGGTTCCGGCTCGTGCTGCTTGAAGCGGGCCTGGCGATCCAGCGCGACGACATCGAAACGGCGCTCGCCACCGCACCGCGCCTGCTCGATATGCCTCACGATGCGGACGGATGGCACGACACCGCGCGCAATGCCATCCTCTCGTGGATCCATCTGCGCACGGGACGATATGCGGAAGCACGCTGCGTCCAGGAGAAATCCGCACAAATCCTGATAGACGGCGCGCCGCTTCTC
This sequence comes from Caballeronia cordobensis, assembly GCF_001544575.2. GTDB lineage: Bacteria > Pseudomonadota > Gammaproteobacteria > Burkholderiales > Burkholderiaceae > Caballeronia > Caballeronia cordobensis. The sequence goes on along the minus strand of NZ_FCNY02000006.1, from coordinate 201,088 downwards.
GGCACATCCGGCGGCGTGCTCAACGGGCGCTGCATCGCGGGCTTCAGTCATGCCATGGAAGGCAACCTTCAGGAAGCGGAGCGCATCAGCCGAGACGTGCTGTCCGAAGCGGAAAAGCTCGGCAGCTCGGGCATCGAAGCGACATGCTTCGCCGCGGCCCTGCTCGCCGAGGCGCAATACGAATTCAACGAGCTCGAAGCGGCGCGCAAGCTGCTGGAAGAACGCGTCGATGTGCTCGAACGCGTTTCGATCCCCGATTCGGTGTTGCGGGTGCTGCTCGCGCTGGCCGGCGTTCATCGGGTCGCGGGACACGATCTCGATGCCTTCGCCTATCTCGAGCGTCTCGAAGAATATGCGGTCAAATCGGGCGTTGACCGTCTGCTCGCGTATAGCCTGTCCGAACAGGTGCGCCAGCACGCACACTCCGCCCACTTCGATACGGCGGAAGCGGTCCTCGCGCGGCTCGACGCGCTCTGCGTCCGCAACGAATCGCGCAACGCCGACGCCTCGGCGGAAATTCGCCTCATGACCGAGCGGGCGCAGATCGACTGGTGCATCGCGCGAAAGGACAACGACGAAGCCGCCACGCGGCTCGACGCGCTGATCGAAGAATGCGCGCGACATGGCTGGCAACGGCACGTCGTGCATTTCCAGATGTGCGCCGCGATGGTCGACGCCCGCCGCTACGGCGCCAACGCCGCGCGCAACGCGGTCATGACGGCGCTGCGAAGCGGCCATCGCCTCGGCCTGATCCGCAGCATTCTCGACGTCGATGCGGGCATCCTCGACCTGATCGAACGCGTCATGGAAAGCGAGCCGGCCGATCCCGTGCTGAGCTTCTACGTGCGGCGCCTGCGAGCAGCGGAAGAAGCCGCGCGCGCGATCGTCGATACGCCTTCCGTGACCGGCTGCAAGAGCGCCGCGTCTTCCGGGCCGTCGATCCTGAGCGAGCGCGAATCGGCCGTGGTGCGTCTGCTCGGCCAGGCGCTGCCGAACAAGAAGATCGCGCGCACGCTCGGCATTTCGCCTGAAACGGTCAAATGGCATCTGAAGAACATCTACAGCAAGCTCGGCGTCTCGTGCCGCGACGAAGCCGTCAAACGCATGCGTGATTTCGAGCTCGAAGCCGCCGCCGACGACGGCCGCGCACGCCGCTAACCCCGCCAGCACCGCCGCCCGCCACCCCGCGCGGGTGGTTACCTCCCTCTCCCCGACGTCCTATTCTCAGTCTCATGGGAGATCGCGTTACGCGTTTCTGATCGAGACCGCGCCGGGGCTTCGTGCCCGCGCATCGAGCGCAATCCGTCGTAGCCGCTTTCCCTCCGTACTCCGTATCGAACCACGATCCGACGGCGATGGCCCAGCCGCGCACTATCGCTTCGTCGCTTCGTCGAAGGCAAGCACGGCGGTCAGGATTTCATCCTTCATGTTTCAGGACATAACACATGCACATCAACCGCACCGTTCTTCGCGACGATCATGAAATGCTTCGCACCACGGCCCGCCGCTTCTTCGAGCGCGAATGCGTGCCGAGACAGGCGGAGTGGGACAAGGCGGGCCGCGTCGATCGCGAGACCTGGCTCAAGGCCGGCCGCGAAGGTCTGCTGTGCGTCACGCTGCCGAGCGAATATGGCGGCGGCGGCGGCGATTTCGGCCACGCGGCGGTGCTCAACGAGGAAGTGAACCGCGCGGGCCTGAGCGGGCTCGGCTTCGGCGTGCATTCCGACATCATCGCGCCCTACCTCGTGCGTCTGGGCGACGAAGCGCAGAAGCAGAAGTGGCTGCCCAAAGTGTGCTCGGGCGAAGCCATCCTCGCGATCGCAATGACCGAGCCCGGCACCGGCAGCGACCTCAAGGCCGTGCGCGCCACCGCCGTGCGCGACGGCGACGAATACGTCATCAACGGCAGCAAGACCTTCATCAGCAACGGGCTCACGGCGGATCTCGTCATCGTGATCTGCAAGACGGACCCGGCGGCGGGCTCGAAGGGCGTGAGCCTCATCGTGGTCGAAGCGGACCGGCCCGGCTTTCGCCGCGGCCGCAAGCTCGAGAAGGTGGGCATGCATGCGCAGGACACCGCCGAGCTTTTCTTCGACGACGTGCGCGTGCCCGTGAGCAACCGTCTCGGCGAGGAAGGCAAGGGCTTCATGTATCTGATGGGCGAGCTGCCGCAGGAGCGCCTGAGCATCGCGATCGGCGCGGCCGCGAAGCTCGAAGCGTGTCTGGAGCACACCATCAACTACGTGAAGGAGCGCAAGGCCTTCAACCAGACCGTGTGGGATTTCCAGAACACGCGCTTCAAGCTCGCCGACATCAAGGCGCAGGCCGTCGCGGTGCGGCTCATGGTCGATCACTACCTGAGCGAGCACGTGCGCCGCCGCCTCACGCTCGAAGAGGCGGCCATCGTCAAACTCTTCGCGACCGAAAGCCTCGGCAAGGCGCTGGACGACATGGTGCAACTGCATGGCGGCTACGGCTACATGCTCGAGTATCCGGTCGCGCGCGCGTTCGCCGATTCCCGCGTGAACCGCATCTATGGCGGCACCAGCGAAGTCATGCGCGATCTCATCGCGCGCAAGCTGTGATTCCACATCCATCAATCGAAGTCAACAGGAGCAACGCACATGAGCCGCAAAGTCTTCGTCGCCGGGGTCGGCATGATTCCCTTCAAGAAGCCGGGCACCAGCGACACGTATGACGTGATGGGCGGGAACGCGATCCGCGAAGCGCTGGCCGACGCCGGCATCGAGTACGCCGATGTTCAGCAGGCCTATGCCGGCTACGTCTACGGCGATTCGACGTGCGGCCAGAAGGCGCTGTATCGCGTCGGCATGACGGGCATTCCGATCATCAACGTCAACAACAACTGCGCGACGGGCTCGTCCGCCCTCTTCCTCGCGCGTCAGGCCGTGCAAAGCGGCGAAGTGGACTGCGCGCTGGCCGTCGGTTTCGAATTCATGCAGCCGGGCGCGCTGGTCTCGCGCTGGAACGACCGCGCGCCGGCCATGGAGCGCTCGCATCAGCTCGTGCGCGAACTCGTGGGCGCCACCGATCTGCCGCCCGCGATTCTTCAGTTCAGCGGCGCGGGCCGCGCGCATATGCAGAAGTACGGCACCAAGCTCGAAACGTTCGCGAAGATCCGCGCGAAGGCGAGCCAGCATGCCGCGCGCAATCCGCTCGCGCTGTTCCGCAACGTGCTGAGCGTGCAGGACGTGATGGAAGCGCCGATGCTCTGGGACGGCGTCATCACGCGCCTCATGGCGTGCCCGCCGACCTGCGGCGGCGCGGCGGCCATCATCGTGTCGGAAGCGTTCGCGCGCAAACGCGGCCTGCGCACCGACGTGTTGATCGCCGGTCAGTCGCTCACCACCGACCTGCCGAGCACCTACGATGCGCGCGACATGATCCGCGTCGTCGGCTTCGACATGACGCGCACGGGCGCGCAGAAGGTGTACGAGCAGACCGGCGTGGGCCCGGACGACATCGACGTGATCGAACTGCACGACTGCTTCGCGCAGAACGAGCTGATCACGTATGAAGGTCTCGGCCTGTGCGGCGAAGGCGAAGCCGAAAAGCTCGTCAACGACGGCGACAACACGTATGGCGGCAAGTGGGTCGTGAACCCGTCGGGCGGGCTGCTTTCGAAGGGTCATCCGCTCGGCGCGACCGGCCTCGCGCAATGCTACGAGCTCACGCATCAGTTGCGTCACACGGCGGGCGACCGTCAGGTGAAGGATGCGAAGGTGGCGCTCGCGCACAACGTCGGGCTCGGCGGCGCATGCGTGACGACGCTGTATCAATCGGCGTGACCGTCATGATCGATAAAGCCAATATCGGCAAGCAGTTGCCGGTTTTCAGGGCGAGCGCGGACGCCTGGCGTCTGCGTTTTTTCGCCAAGGCGATCGGCGAAACCAGCCCGATCTACTTCGACGAATCCGCCGCCCGCGATGCGGGCCATCCCACGCTGCCGCTGCCGCCCACGTTTCTGTTCTCGCTGGAGTTCGAGCAGCCGTCCTCGTCCTGGCGCGACGAACTCGGCCTCGTCGTGTCGCGCATCCTGCACGGCGAACAGTCGTTCACGTATCACCGCATGGCCTATGCGGGCGACGTGCTGCAGTTCGAGAGCCGTATCAGCGACATCTACGAGAAGAAGGGCGGCGCGCTGACCTTCGTGGTTCGCGACACGAAGGTCACCAATCAGCGCGGCGAGCATGTCGCCGATCTGCGCAGCATCATCGTTCAGCGTTAATCCGGAGCATGCAGATGAGCACCCTCACCTTCGACACCGTCAACGTGGGCGACACGCTGCCCGCGCTGGCCCTGCCCGCGATCAACCGCACGACGCTCGCGCTGTTCGCGGGCGCGTCGGGCGATCACAACGCCGTGCATATCGATCTCGACTATGTGCGCCGCGCCGGCATGCCCGATGTCTTCGCGCACGGCATGCTGTCGATGGCCTATCTCGGACGCCTGCTCACGCAGTGGGTGGAACAGCGTCAGTTGCGCCAGTTCGGCGTGCGCTTCGTCGGCATCACGCAACTCGGGCATCAGATCACGTGCACCGGGAAAGTCGTCGAAAAATTCGAAGCGGAAGGCGAAAAGCGCATCAGGCTCGAAATCCAGACGGCGAATCAGTATGGCGAGCCGCGCATTCTCGGCGACGCGGTCGTTGCCCTTTAACCCCCATTCAATGAAGTCTTGAGATTCGACACCATGAAAAAACTCGACGGAAAAGTAGCATTGGTCACCGGCTCCGGCCGCGGCATCGGACGCGCGATTGCGCAGAAGCTCGCGAGCGAAGGCGCACGCCTCGTCATCAACGATCTCGACGAGGAACCGGCGCAGGAGACCGTCGAACTGCTGAAGAAGCAAGGCGTGGATGCGGTGGCGTGTGTCGGCAACGTGGCCGCGGCGGATTTCGCGGATCGCTTCATCAACACGGCGATGAAAACGTATGGCGGCATCGACATCATCGTGAACAACGCCGGTTTCACGTGGGACGACGTCGTGCAGAAGATGACCGACGAGCAATGGTACGCGGTGATCGACTGCCACATGACCGCACCGTTCCGCATCCTGCGCGCGGCGTATCCGCACATCAAGGCGCTCGCCGCCGCCGATAAGGAAGCCGGCCGCGAGATCTATCGCAAGATCGTCAACGTGTCGTCCACGTCGGCGCTCAACGGCAACGCGGGCCAGATGAATTATTCGTCGGCGAAGGCGGGCATCATCGGCATGACGCGCGCGCTGGCGCGCGAGTGGGGCCGCTTCAACGTCAACGTGAATTGCGTGGCGTTCGGCCTGATCCATACGCGCATGACGGTCAGCACGGAAGCAGCGCAATCCGTGAAGATCGATGGCCGCGACATTCGTGTCGGCCTGAACGCGGAAATGCTCAAGGGCCACGCGCAACGCAATCCGATGGGACGCGGCGGCACGCCCGAAGAAGCGGCCGGCGGCGTGTACTTGTTCTGCTCGCCCGAGTCGAACTACATCACTGGCCAGACGGTCGCGGTCGCGGGTAACATCCAGTAAGAAGGCGCGGCACATGACGCTTCGGGCATCCGCTTAATTGTTCGCGGATGCCCGAAGCGATGCACGCCGCATGCGGCACAACGCGCGAGGCATGGCCGCACTGCCCGCGCGCAGAACAGATAAAAGTAAGGAGACGAGCGTGTACCTCACCAATTGCCTTCACCGCGCGCTGCAGCAGACGCCCGATCAGCTCGTCACGAGTTTTCGCGGCCGCACGCGCACTTATCGCGAGTTCTGCGATCGCGTCGCACGTCTTGCTCACGCGTTGCTGGCGTTGGGCATGCAGCCGGACAGCCGCGTAGGCATGCTCGCACTCAACTCCGACCGTTACTTCGAGTACATGATGGCGGTCTGGTGGGGCGGCGGCGTGCTGAATCCGGTCAATATCCGCTGGAGCGTGCCCGAGATCGTCTATTCGCTCGACGACTGCAATACGCGCATTCTCATCGTCGACGAACACTACGCGCACCTCGCGGCCTCGATTCGCGGGTCCGCCGCCTGCCCCCCCAAGCTGATCTACGCGGGCGACGGCGAAGCGCCCGCCGGCATGCTGTCGTTCGAAAGCCTGATCGCGAGCCATGCGCCGGTCGAAGACATGCGGCGCGGCTACGAAGACCTCGCCGCCATCATGTACACCGGCGGCACGACGGGTTCGCCCAAGGGCGTCATGCTGAGTCACCGGAACCTGTGGACGGGATGCGTCAACCGTCTCGTCGACGCCCCGCCCATTCCGAACGGAAGGACGCTGCACAGCGCGCCCTTCTTTCACATCGCCGCAATGACGCGCGCGCTGTTGCAGTTCATCCGCGGCGACATGAACGTCATCATTCCGATGTTCCAGCCCGCCGAAGTGCTGGAGACGATCGAGCGCGAGCGTATTACGGACATCGCGCTCGTGCCTATCATGATTCAGGCGACGATCTCCCACCCCGACTTCCAGCGCCGCGATCTGTCGAGCCTGCAACGCGTCGCCTACGGCGCATCGCCGATGACGGCGGCCGTGCTGGAGAAGACCATCGCCATGCTGCCCAACGTCGAGTTCAATCACTCGTACGGCCTGACCGAAGGGATGATCGTGTCGTCGAATCCCGCCGACAATCATCATGAAGCGGCTCGCAAGAAGGGCTTGCATACGTCGGCGGGGCGCTCGATCTGCGGCACCGAAATCAAAATCGTCGACGGCCAGGATAACGAAGTGCCGCGCGGAACGGTCGGCGAAATCATCGTGCGCGGCCCGACGGTGATGCAGGGCTACTGGAACAAGCCCGAAGAAACGGCGCAGACGCTGCGCGGCGGCTGGCTGCACACCGGCGACGGCGCTTACATGGATGCGGACGGCTACGTGTTCATCGTCGATCGCATCAAGGACATGATCATCAGCGGCGGCGAAAACGTCTATTCGGCGGAAGTGGAGAACGCGATCGCGCGTCATCCGGCCGTCGCGATGTGCGCGGTCATCGGCATTCCGCACGAGATTTGGGGCGAAGCGGTGCACGCGGTCGTCGTGCTCAAGCCGCAGTCGACGTTGAGCGAAAACGATCTGCGCCTTCACTGCCGCGAGCATATCGCGGGCTACAAGTGTCCGAAGAGCATCGAGTTTCGCGCCGAGCTGCCGATGTCGGCGGCGGGCAAGATCCTCAAGCGCAACCTGCGCACGCCCTACTGGGAAAACAAGTCTCGCGCTGTGAACTAAAACGCGCGCGGCCTTCTGGCCGTGCGCTTTCGCGCTGGTTCTTTCCATAGGATTCCAAATGAATGACCTCGTGACCTACCACGCGGATGCCGGCGTTTGCACCGTGACGTTGAACCGGCCCGATGTGCTCAATGCGCTGAACCGGCCGCTCGTCACGGCGCTGCGCGACGCCTTCGAGCGCGCCTCGGAGGATCGCGCGGTTCGCGCCGTCGTCGTGACCGGCGCGGGCCGCGGCTTCTGCGCGGGCGCGGACGTGCGCGCACTGAACGAAGGCGGCGATCCCGTCGCCGCGTTGCGAGATTTCTTTCATCCTCTGGTGCTCGCGCTGCGGAACATGCCGAAGCCCGTGATCGTCGCGGTCAATGGCGCGGCGGCCGGAGCGGGCATGAGTCTCGCCCTCGCAGGGGACATTGTTCTGGCGGCGCAATCCGCGACCTTCCTGCAGGCGTTCACGAAGATCGGCCTCATTCCCGATGCGGGCAGCACGTATTTCCTGCCGCGTCAGGCGGGCGAGATGCGTGCGCGCGCGCTCGCCATCCTCGGCGAAAAGATCGACGCATCGGAGGCCGAGCGCATGGGCCTCGTCTGGAAGGTCTTCGATGACGACGCGCTCGCCGCCGAAAGCATGAAGCTCGCGCGCCATCTCGCGAGCATGCCGACCACCGCGTATGCGCTGACCAAGGCGGCGCTCAACGTGAGCCTCGACCAGGACCTCGCGCATCAGTTGGAACTGGAAGCGTCGCTGCAGGCGCGCGCCTACCGCACCGACGACGCGCGCGAAGCACTCAGCGCCTTCGCGCAACGCCGCACGCCCTCTTTCAAGGGAAGCTGAACGCGCCGTAAGGGTTAATCCGCCCCCCGCGTAAGGGAGGTCGATTGTGACGGCAGATGCCGGGCGGTATCGTGACTGCGTCGGCCACCGTGCGCCGAAACTCGACTCGTAGGAGATAACCATGGCATTGCCCAAGCATCACAAGCAGGATAAGGATCTGTTCACCATCGACTCCAGCAAGGAGCCGTGGGTCAAGGATTTCCCGCATCCGGGCTCCGACGTCTGCCCGCTCTTCCTCGATGCGCAAAACGGCATTTGGGTGCTGCGCGCGCGGATCGCGCCGGGCATCGTGCTGCCGAATCATTTTCATACGGGCACCGTGCATCTGTTCACGATCGCCGGTCAATGGAACTACACGCAGTATCCGCATCAGCCGCAAACCGCCGGCAGCTATCTCTACGAACCGGGCGGCGCGATCCATCAGTTCACCACGCCGTCCAGCAACACGGAGATGACCGACATGTTCATGGTCATTCACGGCGCGAACGTCAACTTCGACGACGAAGGCAACTTCATCAACATCGCCGATGCGGGCTTCATCGAGACCATGATCAACAAGGCCGCCAAAGACCGCGGCATGTCGCCGTTGAACTATGTCCGCGCCCTCGGCGCGCGTTCCACCGCGATGTAATTCCCGAGTCTGCCTCCCGAACCACCGGAGTCTGAAAGTGCCTGATTTCAACGTAGCCGGAAAACGCGTGCTGATTACCGGCGGGACGGGCGGCATCGGCGGCGCATTCGCCCGCGCCTTCGCCGATCTCGCCGCGCCGCCCGCCGACGCCGATGCGCGCATTCGCCACGAGCCGCTCGACGTGCGCGATGACACCGCCGTCGAAGCGCTCGCCGCGCGCATCGATACGCTCGATGTCCTGATCCACTGCGCGGGCCGCGCAAGCCCCAGCGAATACGAACCGGATATCTTCGCCGATGTTCTGGACGTGCATCTCGTGGGCGGCCTGCGGCTCGTCAACGCGTTTCACCCGCATCTGAAGGCGAGCGCGGGTTGCGTGATCAACATCGCCTCGATGTATTCGTTCTTCGGCTCGCCGATGACGCCCGCGTATGGCGCGGCCAAGGCCGGCGTCGTCGCGCTGACGCGTTCGCTCGCGCTGCGCTTCGCCGCCGATGGCATTCGCGTCAACGCCATCGCGCCGGGCTGGATCGACACGGCCCTGACACGCGCGGTGCGCGACAACAAGGCGTTTTTCGAGAACACGCTGAGCCGCATTCCCATCGGCCGATGGGCCGAACCGGACGAAGTGGCCGGCGCCGCGGTGTTCCTCGCTTCCCCTGCTGCGCGCCTCATCACCGGTATCACCCTTCCCGTCGACGGCGGTTATTCGGCGGCCTGATCGCGTTGCGCACGCCTCAATCATTCACCTCATGCCGATCATGAAAGTCATCGCCTTTGAAAGTATCGACAAGCCGCTCAGGATGGCGGATGTGCCCGTTCCCGCCCCCGCCGCGGACAGCCTCACGGTCAGAGTTCACGCCTGCGGCATCTGCGGGTCCGATCTGCACGCCGCGCAGACACCCGGCATGTTGCGCGAAGGCTCCGTGCTGGGTCACGAGTTCGCCGGGGAAGTCGTCGGAGTCGGCGCGGACGCGGGCGCGGACTGGCGCACGGGCGACCGGATCGTGGCGCTGCCCTTGCGCGCGTGCGGCACATGCGCGCCGTGCCGCGACGGACGTCAGGCGTCGTGCGAAGCGCCCGCGACGCAGGGCTTCCATCCCGCATTGCCGGGCGCGTACGCGGAATACGCTTCGTGCCAGGCCGTCATGGCGATGAAGATCCCCGACACGATGAGCTACGACGAAGCGGCCATGATCGAGCCGTTCGCCGTCGCGCTCAACGCGTACAAGATGGCGAAGGTGCCGCCGGGCGCGGACGTGCTGATCGTCGGCGCGGGCGTGATCGGGCTGGCCATTGCAACGTGGGCGCGCTTTTTCGGCGCGGGCGACATCGCGATCAGCGATCTCGTGCCCGAACGGCTCGCGCGCGCACGCGACGCGGGCGCGGAAATACTCATCGACGCGTCGAATGTCGCGGACCCGGTCGCCGAGCTACGCCGCGCGACCGGCCGGCCGCCCATGTTCATCTTCGAATGCGTCGGCCGGCCGATCTTGCAGAAGCTCATCAACATGGCGCCGCCGAAGGCGCATCTCGTGATCGCGGGCGCGTGCCTCGAACCTGAAAAGGTGTCGGTGCTGAGCGCGACGATCAAACGCCTGCGCGTGAGTTTCGCATTTACCTACGAACGTGAGGACTTCGAATTTTCGCTGCGCATGCTGGCGGACGGGCGCATCCGCGCGACGCCGTTCATTTCGTCGGTGATCGGTCTCGACGAGGTTCCGGCCACCTTCGAAGCGCTCAAGAAGCCGAACACGCACTGCAAAGTCATGATCCGAAATCAGGCATCGGCCGCATGAGGGCGCGCCCTCGCCCTGCCTTTTTTGCTTCGTCCACCTACGCCACGCGAGATACCCGTCCGAGATCATGAATACATCGACCGAATACCCGTCACGCACCGCATGGCGCGTGTCCGCGCTACTGACTAGCCTCGCGCTCATCAACTTCATCGACAAGATTTCCCTCGGCATGGTGGCGGTGCCGCTCATGGCCGAGCTGAAGCTGACCTCCGCCCAGTTCGGCGTGCTGGCGGGCAGCATCTTCTGGCTGTTTTCGCTTTCGAGCATCGTCGTCGGATTTTTTGCGAACCGCTTTCAGACGCGCTGGATTCTGTTGGTGATGGCGGCAAGCTGGGCGCTGCTGCAATTGCCGCTCGTCTACGCCACCGCGCCGCTCACGATCCTGGTCTGCCGTGTGTTGCTCGGCGCGGCCGAAGGGCCCAGCGCGCCGCTTTCGATGCATGAGCTGTTCAAGTGGTTTCCCGACGCCAAACGCGGCCTGCCCGTCGCGATCCTGAACCAGGGCGCGGTCATCGGGCTGATCGTAGCCGGGCTGATCATTCCGGTCGTGTCGCGCAACTGGGGATGGCGCATGAATTTCGTGCTGCTCGCCGTGATCGGCGCGGTATGGTGCGTGCTCTGGCTCATCTTCGCGGAACGCCGCGAGCCGCCCGTGTTCGCGGCCCCGGCTCACGTGATTTCCCGCACCGATGCCGCGCCCCAGACTCTGCTGCCGTACCGCAAGCTGCTGCTTTCGCCGCCTGTGCTGATCGTCATCCTGCTCGGCTTTTCCGCCTACTGGTCGTCGGGACTGATGCTGACGTGGCTGCCCGCCTACCTCGAAAAAGGCTACGGCTTCGATCACGTCACCGCCGGACGGATCTTCGCGCTGGTGATTCTCTTCACGATGCCGTACACGCTCTTTCTGAGCTGGTACTCGCAGCGCTTGCAAGCGCGCGGCGCGTCGAGCCGTCAGGCGCGCGTGCAGATCATCAACGGGGCTTTCATCACAGGCGGCGTGTTGCTTCTGCTGCAGCATTTCGTCGCGATGCCCGCCGGGCTCAAGCTCACGCTCTTCGCCGTGGGCAACGGGCTTGCCACCATCTGTTTCGCGCTTGCGCCGGCGATCCTCGGCGAACTCGCGCATGAACGTCAGCGCACCGCGCTGCTCTCGGTGTACGCGGCGCTCGTCACGTCAGCCGGGGCCATCGCGCCCGCCGTCGCGGGACGGTTCATTCAGGCGAACGGCGGCAATAACATCGCCGGCTATGAAACGGCTTTCGTCATCGGTGCGGGCATGTTGCTGTTGTCCGCCGCGCTGAGCATGCGATATCTGCATCCGGAACGCGCTCGCGAAAGACTTTCGGCGCTCGGCGTTTCGCGCTCGGCGTAATCCCCCGACGCCTTCGCTCACTCACACTTCACAGGTACGCATCGCATGAAGAACCCCGCCGCTCATCAAGCCGTGTCCGCGGTCAATGGCGCGCTCGTCAATCGCAGCGTGCTCGAAAACGAACGGCTCGTCAGGCACCAGGACACCACACCCTACGAGCTGACCGATCGCGTCTGGGTGCTGCCGGGCACGGCGCTGAACGCGGCGGTCATCGTCGGCGACGACGGTCTCATCGTGTGGGAATCCGGCGAGCATCTCGAACACGGCAAGCAGTATCGTGAAGCGATCCGCCGCATCAGCACGAAGCCGATCAAGGCGATCATCTACAGTCACACGCATTACGCGCTGGGTGCGCGCGCGATCCTCGAAGGCGAGGACAACGTGGCGGTCATCGGCCATGCTCGCCTCAACGAAAACATGCGCGTGGCGGCGCTCGGAAGCTACTTTCCCGAGATTCAGCCGCTCCAGCACGCGCGCGCCATGCAACATGCGCAAGCCCTGCTGCCCCAATCGGGCGACGACGCGCAATATGGCTTCGTGATCGAACACGGGCCGACGGGTTTCGTGCCGGTGAATACGCCGGTCGCGCATGGGGAGATGCTCACGATCGCCGGCGTGCGCATGCAGTTCTTCACCGAAGGCGGCTCCGACACCGACGACTGCGTAACCGTCTGGCTGCCCGATCAGAAAGTGGCGCTGAACAACATTCTGTGGCCGTGGCAGCCGAACTTCTATACACCGCGCGGCGCGAAGTTTCGCGATCCACGCGTGTGGTCGGAGGCGCTCCGGCATCTGCTCGCGCTCGAACCCGCGTATCTCATCAGCCAGCATGCCCGCTCGATCACCGGCGCGGCCGAGATCGAACGCACGCTGCGCAATTACCTCGATTTCACGATGCTGGTGCTCGATCAGACCTTGCGCGGCGTGCTCGCGGGCAAGGGGCCTGACGATCTGCGCGGCTTCATCGAGTTGCCGCGGCATCTCAAGGAAGAGCCGTGGCTCTTCGAAGCCTATGGCCGCCTCGACTGGCACGCGCCCTACATCATGAATCACGCGCTCGGCTGGTGGGACGGCGACGCCGCGACCCTCGAACGCCTTGCGCCCGCGGAGATCGCCGGGCGCATGACGACGCTGCTCGGCGGCCGGGCGCGCGTGCTCGATGCGGTTCACGAAGCGCGCGCGCAAGGCGACTACGCCTGGGCGCTCGAATTGCTCAACTATCCGCTGAAGCTTTCGCCGGACGACGCCGAACTGCGCCAGCTCAAGGCAAGCCTTCTGCGCAGCAGCGCGCAGGCGACGACCGCGAGCATCGCGCGCGGCTTCATGCTGAGCCAGGCGCTCGCGCTGGAAGGCAAGATCGATCTGCCGCGTCTCGTGCCGCCTTCGAAGCGTCAGATCGCCGCCGATCCCGCGACCTATGTCGATCATTTGCGCGTGCGCGTGAATCCGGTTCAGGCGCAGCATATCGACGCGATCATGCGCTTCGATTTCATCGACGGCGCGCGCCCTTCCGTTGCGCTGCACGTGCGCCGGGGCGTCGCCGAATTCATCGCGCGGCCGCACGAACTCTCGCGCCACGCCGATTTCATTCTGACGCTCGACGGCAGGACCTTCGCGCAGCTTTTCGTGAGTCCGTCGTCGCTGCGAACGTTGTTGAACGAGGAAGCCCTGCGACTCACAGGCGATGCAAGCGCCGCCTGCGCGGTGCTCGCGACGTTCGACGCGCTTCGCGCATGATGTCGAGGGCATCATGAACACTACTTCATTTGCACGAGACAAGGGCGCGGCCCCGCTCGCCGGCAAGGTCGCGGTGATCACCGGCGGCGGACGCGGCATCGGGCGCGCGATCGCACACGCTTACGCGGACGCGGGCGCGGCCGTCGTGGTCGCCGCGCGCAGCAGCGAGGAACTCGATGCCGTCGTGCGGTCCATCGAGGCGCACGGCGGCAAGGCGCTCGCATGCCGTGTCGACGTGACCGACTACGCGAACGTCGAAGCGATGTACGCGCAAGCCGTCGAGCATTTCGGCGGTGTCGATATCGTGCTCGCGAACGCGGGCCTCGGCACGCCCGGCGGCCCGATCGAAACCGCGAATCTCGACGCATGGAAGCGCACGTTCGAGGTCAACCTCTACGGCGCGCTGCACACGGCGCGCGCGGCCATTGCGCCCCTGCGCAAGCGCGGCGGCGGCAAGCTCATCATGACGGGCTCGGGTTCGCGCCATCGCCCGATGCCGGGGCTCTCCGCTTACGCCACATCGAAGCTCGCGTTGTGGATGCTCACGCAGACGCTCGCCATCGAGGTGCAAGACGCGAACATCAGCGTCAACGAACTCATTCAGGGCCCGGTCAGAACTGAAATGACGGGCTTCGGCAAAGTCGCGTTTCCGCCCGGCGAGTGGATGAAAGAACCCGAAGACGTCGTGCCGCTCGCGATGTTCCTCGCAACACAACCGCTCGTCGGCCCGACAGCGCAAAGCTTCAGCCTGATGCGCCGGGCCGGATGAAATCAGGCGCGACGGAGACCCACATCACCGACACACATGAGGACAGAAGCGTGAACAGCGAAGCCTTTTATCGCGGCGGTCAGGATCACAACAAGATGGCCGCGCCGAACGGCGCGATCGTCAATGGCGATTTTCTGCGCTTTGCCGCAAAGACGCAGTCGAGGATGCAGGTTCATCAGGTATGCGAGGGCCTTCGCGTCATCACCGGCTATCACAGCGTCAATTGCATCGTGGTCGAAGGGCTGACGGGGCTGATCGTCATCGAGACGGGCACGAAGTTCGGTCACGGACGCGATCTGCGCGCGATCATCCGAAGCTTCAGCGACAAGCCTGTCAAGGCGCTCATCTATTCGCACCATCATTACATCGGCGGGGCGGCGGGACTGCTCGACGGCGAGCGCATCGAAGAGGTCCAGGTGTTCGCGCATCCGCAGACGGAGCAACTGGCCGCCACCACGTCGAACATGCTCGGCCCGATGCAGCTCAGGCGCATCGGCATTCAGTTCGGCGCTTACCTGCCCGATCGCGGCCCGGACGCGCGTCTCGGCAAAGGCGAGAAATCTTTCGACGATCCGCACCTGAATGCCTTCGCGCCGTTGGCGGTCACGCATGCCGTCGCGGATGGCGAGTCGATCACGGTCGATGGCGTGAGCATGCGCTTTCATCACATCATCGGCGATACGCGCGATTCGCTCGCGATCGAATTCCCGGACCTCGATGCGGTGGTCGCGAATTCCGCGCTCGCGCCGATGGCTTATCCCATGTACACGCTGCGTGGCGATTTCTTCCGCACTCCAGATGAACTGATCGCCGCGCTCGACCTGCTGCGCGATCTCGACTACACCCACGTGATTCCCGTGCACGGCAATCCGTATCTCGATCGCGCGAGCGCGCAGGCGGCGCTCACCGCACATCGGGACGCTTATGCCTTCATCTGGAATCAGTGCCTGCGCGCGATCAATCGCGGCATGACGCCGGACGAGATGGTCGCGAGCATTCGTCTGCCCGAGCATCTGCTGAACGATCCCGTGTTGTATCCCGGCTATGTGGACTGGGAGTACGGCATTCGCGGCATCTATCGCGGGCTGGTGGGCTGGTATAGCGAAGACGGCGCGGATCTTCATCCGCCCGCACGCGGCGAACTGGGCGGCGTGCTCGTCGAAGGCTTCGGCGGCGCGAGCGCCTTTCTCGACCGCGCGCGCACCGCGATGGACGAGCGCAAATACAACCTGGCCGCGAGCCTCGCAAGTCTGCTGATGGCGGCGGAGCCGGACAATCGGGCCGCCAGACAGTTGAAAGCCGCCGCGCTGCGCGCGATGGCGCAGAGCACCCGCACCGGCATTCAGACGCGCAACTTCATGCTGACCGAGGCGCTGCACCTCGAAGGCAAGACGGACTGGCACATCCCGTCGCCGCATTCGTTCTTCGGTGCGCCGAGCGTCGATTCGCTCATGCAGCGGCCGCCGCAGGAACAGGTGAAGCTGCTCGAACAGCGCGTCGATGCGAACGCCGCGGCGGCTTTGCGGGCGAACGTCGCCTTTCGCTTCGACGGTCACGGCGAGTGCGGTCTCCTGCTGCGCCCGTCTGTCGCCGAATTCCGCAGCGAAGCGCCCGCGCATGCCGACGTCACGTTCTCCCTCGATGCGCGAACGATGGCCCGCCTGAGCCTGCGCGAGACCGGCCTGGCCGAGGCCATCGAGGCCGGCGACGTTCGCGTGAGCGGCAACGAAACGTTGATCTCCAAAATCGAAAAGGCATTGACGCTCGCGTCATCTGCCGTGTCGTCGGAACGATAAAAGGGCTACCCATGTCATCGAAAATCGAACATCACTACGCTACGCTCAACGGATTCAAGTTTCATTACGCGACCTGCGGCCAGCCCGGCAAGCCGATGCTGCTATGCGTGCACGGCTTTCCCGAAGGCTGGTTCGCATGGCGCGGCGTGATGGAGTCGCTCGGCGAGCAGTATTACGTCGTTGCGCTCGACACGCGCGGCATCAACGAATCCGCCGGACCGACTGACATTGCCGGTTATCGTGTCTCGAACATGGTCAGCGATCTGGTCGCGCTGCTCGATCATCTCGGCCAGCGCAAGTGCATCCTCGCCGGGCACGACTGGGGCGGCGCGATCACGTGCTCTTTCGCGATTGCGCATCCGGAGCGTCTGCATGGGCTCGTGATGATCAACACCACGCACCCGGGCGTGTTTCTTCGCGAACTCGCGCGCAATCCGCATCAGCGCAACGCGAGCGCCTACATCAACCTCTTTCTGAGTGAGAGCGCCGAAGCCACCATCAGCGCGCACGGTTTCGCCGCGCTGCGCGCCGGGCTTGGCGTGGACCCGCGCACGGGTGCGTCGCCCGAGTGGCTCGACGATTCGCTGCGCGATCTCTACACACGTTCGTGGTCCACGCCCGGCTCGCTGCGCGCGGGCCTCGCCTACTATCGCGCGACGCAAGCGCGCGGCGCAGAGAAATCGTATGCCGACGATGCATGCTATCGCGTCAGCGTGCCGACGCTCTTCATCTGGGGCGAACAGGATCGCTATCTGCTGACCGGCTGCGTCGAAGGGCTCGATTCCTTCTTCTCGGATGTCCGCGTCGAGCGCATTCCCGAAGCCACCCACTGGATCATCCACGAACAGGGCGGACGCGTGAGCGCGTCGATGGCGAAGTTCATCGAATCGATCTGAAGAAGAGTGATGCAATGAAAAACGCCCGCGTTTGAATGACGCGGGCGCGAGAGGCGAGAGGCGAAACGGCTCAGATAGCCTGAGCGTAGAGATCCGTATGATGACTCGCGTCGCCGAACATCTGCCCGGCCGCGGTGAGAAACTTGAAGTAATCCCCCACAGCAAGCTCAGCCGTCACGCCGATTCCGCCGTGCAACTGAATGGCCTGCTCGCCAACGAAACGCCCCGCCTTGGCGACGACCGTCTTCGCCGCGCTGATGTCGCGCCGCCGCTGCGCCGCATCCTGCTGTTGCACGGCGGCGATCGCGCAATAGGCCATCGAAAGCGCCATTTCCTTCTGCACCATCATGTCGGCCAGGCGATGACGCAGCGCCTGGAACGCCGCGAGCGGCTGCCCGAACTGACGGCGCGTGTTCAGATACTCGGCCGTCATTTCGATGAGGCGCTCCATCGCGCCCACCGATGCACCGCACAACGCCGCGATGCCTCGCCCGATGCCCGCTTCGAGAATGTCCGCGCCGTCGCGCGCATGGCCAAGCATGTCCGCTGCGCGCACGATGACCGCATCGAAATGCACTTCGGCCGCCTGCTGGCCATCGACAGTTGGATACGCGCGCACGGTCACGCCCTTCGCGTTCGCGGGCACGATAAAGAGCGTTACCGCCTCTGCATCCGCATTCCACGCCGAGACGATGAACGCGTCCGCCGCCCCGCCATGCCACACATGCACCTTGCTGCCGTCGATGCGAAAGCCCTCGCCCTCTTTCGATGCGCGCGCTTTCGGCGCGCGGAAGTCGTAGCGCGCGTCGCGCTCCTGCCAGGCCGGCACGACGATCTTGCGGCCATCCGCCAGCGAGGGCAGCCACGTGTCCTTGAGTTGCGTGCTGCCATGCGCCGCGAGCATGCTCGCGCTCATCACGCTGCTCGCGATGACCGGTTCGAGCAACAACGCGCGGCCCGCTTCGCGCTGAACGGCGAACACATCGGCGGCGCCGTTGCCGAATCCGCCGTATTCTTCGGGCACGTCGAGCCCGAGCACGCCGAACTCCGCATATGCGCGCCACGCATCGCGGCACAGGCCCGCGTGATCGCGCGTGACATTGCGCCGGTGCTCCGCCGTGTATTCGTTCTCGCTGAAGCGCCGCAGCGTATCGGCCAACTGGCGCTGCTCTTCGGTGTAGTTAAAGTCCATGTTGCCGCCTCACTGTTCGAGGATTGCCTTCGCGATGATCTCGCGCTGCACTTCGTTGGTGCCGCCATAGATGGTCGGCTTGCGCAACTCCAGATAGCTGCCCGTCACGCCCGCCGCATGCGCGGGGCCGGGCGTCCAGCCGTCGAAGCCGCCCGCGAGCCACGCCGATGCATACGGCCACGCATCCGGACCGAGCACATCGAGTTGCAGCGCGGCGATTTCCTGCTGCAACTCCGAGCCGCGAATCTTCAGGATCGACGCCTCCGGGCCCGCTCCACGGCTGCGCGCCTCGGTCGCCACGCGCAGCAACAGCATCTCCAGCGCGGTGATCTCCATTTCCACGCGCGCGATCTTCTCGCGCACGCGGATATCCTCGATGAGCGGCTTGCCGCCCGACTGCGCGACTGCCGCGTAATGCTTGAGCAGGTTCAACTCGCGCAGACAATTGCCGACGCCCGCAATGCCGGTGCGTTCGTGACCGAGCAGATACTTCGCGTAAGTCCAGCCCGCGTTTTCCTCGCCGACGAGATTCTCAAGCGGCACTTTCACGTCGTCGAAAAAGACTTCGTTGACGTCGCACGCGCCTTCGAGCGTCGTGATCGGACGCACGGTGATGCCCGGCGTTTTCATGTCGATGAGCAGCAGCGAAATGCCCGCTTGCGGCTTCGCTTGCGGATCGGTGCGCACGAGACAGAAGATCCAGTTCGCGTACTGCGCATACGACGTCCACATCTTCTGGCCGTTCACGACGTAGTGATCGTCCTTGCGCACGGCGCGCGTCTTGAGCGATGCGAGGTCCGAACCCGCGCCCGGCTCCGAATAGCCCTGGCACCACAGCTCATCCGACGACAAGATGCCCGGCAGGAAGCGCTTTTGCTGCGCTTCATTGCCGAATTTCATCAGCACGGGACCGATCATGCTGAGACCGAACGGCAACTGCCGCGGCGCGCCCGCGAGCGCGCATTCCACTTCGAACAGATGGCGTTGCAGCGTGGTCCAGCCCGTGCCGCCGAACGCGACGGGCCAGCCCGGCGCGCCCCAGCCGCGCGCGTGCAGGATGCGCTGCCACTGCACGAAGTCCTCGCGCCCGAGATGACGATGACCCAGCACCTTGTCGCGAATGGATGCCGGAAGCTTTTCCCGGACGAAGCCCTTCACTTCCTCGCGAAAGGCCAGATCTTCTTTCGAATACGTTATGTCCATATGCAATCCTTATCGTTCACGAAGCGCGCTTCTGCGCACGCACCGGAATCTCGTTGCGCGGGTCCTGCGTCAGAACCAGATCCCAGAGCGCCTGCCCGACCGGCTCCTTGCGCTCTTCATAAAGATGGCCGATCAACCCCGCCGCGCGCCCAACCAGCATGAAGCCGCGCGCGAGCAGCGGGTCGAGCCCCATGTCGCCGATGATCGCGCCGATCGCGCCCACCGCGTTGATCGGCAGCGCCTTGCCGCGCTCCTCGCGAAACACGCGCTCGATCGCGAACATCAGGCGCCAGTGCTTGCCAAAGTAGCCGTTCTCGCGCGAGACGCCCGCGAGCGTCGCCACGCGCGGATCGCCGTTCACATGGATCGGATGGCCCACGCCGTAGATCGGCTGCTTCTTCTCCCGCGCGCGCGCCAGCGCCTCACGCGCGCATTCGAGCACGGCTTCGTCGCTGGCGTCGTCGCTCAGGTCCTTTGCCGCTTCGATCAGCATTTCCGCCGCGTTCTGCGTCGTGCCGAGAAACACGCTGCCCGCGCCGAGCAGACCGGCCGCGACCGCCGCCTGCATCGCCTCGGGCGCGCCGAGATAGGTCAGCCGCGCGCTCATTGCGCTCGGCGTGAGACCGTGATCGCAGGCCGTCACGAGAATCAGGTTGATCATGCGTTTCTCGCGCGCGTCGGGCACGCGGTTCAGGATGGTCAGCATCATCGTTTCGATGAAATCCATCTTGCCGAGAATCTCGTTCGACAGATCCTTGCCGCGCACGGTGATCGTGTCGATGGTCGTATAGCCGATTTCCGTCTTTATCATGAATCGTTCCCTGTTCATTGAGCGGCAGGCGTCGCGCCGGGACGCCTGCTCACCATCATCTTCACGAGGCATTCGCACACCATGTCGCCATGCTGGTTGAGCGCGACGCGCCGGAATTCGACGATGCCCCGCGCCGCATTCGAGGTCTCGCGCCGCGCCGTCACTTCGATGCTGACCTTGATGGTGTCGCCGATCAGCGTCGGACGCGGAAAGCGAAAGCTCGTTTCGAGCATGCCGACGAGCGACGGCTCCAGCAATTGATTGATCACCGTGCGCGTATTGAGCCCCGACATGATCGACGCCACCAGCATGCCGTGCGCGATGCGCGTGCCCCACGCGGTGCCCGCCGCATACTCGGCATCGACATGCACGCGGTTATAGTCCGCGCTCAAGGCCGCGAAGCTCACCACGTCCGCTTCGGTGACGGTGCGGCTCGACGTTTCGAATTGCAGGCCGGGCGTCATGTCTTCCCAGTAAAAGCGCAGCGCCGAGACATCGTGCGGTGCGCAGACTTCCATCGTGCTCATGACGTGCTCCTAGACGATGGCCGACATGCCGAGCACTTCGCGCCCGACGATGAGCGTCTGCACCTCGGCGGTGCCTTCCGGAATGACGCCGCCGCTCGTGTCGCGGAAAATCCGTTCGAGCGGGTATTCCGTCGAATAGCCGAGGCCGCCGTGCACGGCGATCGCGATCTTCGCCACTTCGTGCGCGGCTTCGGCGGCATAGAGCTTGGCGATCGAGCATTCGATGCGCGACGGCAAGCCCTTTTGCAGCGAGACGGCCGCCTTGTAGCCGAGCGCGCGCGCCGCTTCCGTGCGCACCATCATGTCGACGATATGCTTTTGCACGAGCTGGAACTGGCCGATCGGCTTGCCGAACTGCTTGCGCGTCTTCGCATATTCGACCGACAGGTCGAGCGCCGCCTGCGCCGCGCCGACCGCGCCCATCGCGATGTTCATGCGGCCGTAGTTCAGGCCGATCGCCATGGACTTGAGCGCCGTGCCTTCTTCGCCAAGCAGATTTTCTTTCGGAATGCGAAGGTCTTCGAGAAAGAGTTCCGACGTGCCCGACGCCTTCAGCACCATCTTGTCGACGAGACGCGCATCGATGGGCGTCGCCGCTTTGTCGACGAGGAAGAGCGAGGGCTTGCCGTCCGAGGTCGCGCTGTAGGTGCGCGCGAGCACGATCACATAGTCCGCCGCGACGCCGTTGGTGATCCACAGCTTCGTGCCGTTGAGGAGGTAGTGATCGCCCTTGTCTTCCGCGCGCGTCTCGACGCCCGCCGGGTTGGAACCGTGATTCGGCTCGCTGAACGCCACGCAGGCGGCCTTCTCCGAGGCAAGCACGGGCGCGAGAAAATGCGCTTTCTGCCGCGCGTCGCCGTGCTGGCTCACGAGCCGCAGGAACACGTTGGTGATATTGACGATGGTGCGCAGCGAGCCCCAGTAATAGCCGGCTTCCTCCAGCATCATCGCCCAGGTGACGAAGTCGAGCCCCATGCCGCCCGATTCCTCGGGCAACATTCCGCCGATATAACCGAACTGGCTCACGCCCGCGAGCACGTCGAGGGGAATATGCCGCGCCTTCTCGCATTCGTCGATGCGCGGCGCGACTTCATTGCGCAGATAGCGGCGGATGCTGTCGCGCAGCGTGATCTGATCCGCGTCGAATTCAAAGTCCATCGTTGATCTCCGGTGCGAGTGTCAGGAAGAGAAACGTCCGCCGGTCACGTAGAGCGTGACCCCGGAGATATAGCGTGCGCGCTCCGACGCCATGAACGCCACCGCGGACGCGATGTCGTCCGGCACGCCGAGAAAGCCCACGGGCGTTCTTGCGACAGCGTTCTCGCGCAGCGTTTCGTAGGTGGGATTGGCGCGCATCAGCTCGGTTTCGACGAAGCCGGGCGCGACCGCGTTGACGGTGATGCCGAACTTCGCCTGCTCCAGCGAGAGCGCGCGCGTGAAGCCGACGAGGCCAAGCTTGGCCGCGCTGTAATTCGTCTGCCCCGGATTGCCGAAGACCGAGCGCGACGCAATGTTCACGATGCGCCCCCACTTGCGGGCCATCATGCCGCCCAGCACGGCGCGGCTGCAGTGGAACGCGCCCTTGAGGATGGTGTCGATCACGGCGTCCCACTCCGTCTCGTCCATCTTCGTGAGATAGCGGTCTTTGTTGAAACCCGCGTTGTTGACGAGAATATCGACCGCGCCGAATGCTTCCGATGCCTGCGCGACCATGCGCGTCACGGCGTCGCGATCGCATACGTCGCAGCGCGTTGCGATGGCGCGCGCGCCGCTCGCCTCGATCTCGGCCGCGACCTGCTCGGCGGCGGCGAGATCGATGTCGGATATGACGACGTGCGCCCCTTCACGCGCAAGCGCGCGCGCCACTTCGGCGCCGATGCCCCGGCCGCTGCCGGTGACGAGCGCGGTCTTGCCGCTGATGCCCAAATCCATGTCTTGCGTCTCCCGTTTCTGTCTTCTCGAAACGCGCGGCGCGACCTCTTGCGCCACTCGTGCGGATACAGACTACGAGTTGGGAGCGCCGCGTTCAACGCGGAAAACGGGTGGTGGGCGGGGAGATTCGGGTGGGAGGAAGAGAAAGCGCGCCCTTACGAACGAAGGGCGCGCCGCGGATCAGGCGGTGAGTTCGCTGACGGCGCCGCTTTCCAGCATCACGCCGAATGCGTCCGCGGAAAGCGGCATGGCGAGCAGAAAGCCCTGCATTTCATCGCACATCATGTCCTGAAGCCGGTCGAGTTGCGATCCGGTTTCGACGCCTTCCGCGACGACGTCCATATCGAGCGAATGCGCGAGCGCGATGATCGCCGAGACGATCGCGCGCCCTTCCTGCCCGTTTTCGTCGAGTCCGTTGGTGAAGAAGCGGTCGATCTTCAACTGCTTGGCGCGAAAACGCTGCAAATACGCGAGGCTCGAATAGCCCGTGCCGAAATCGTCGATGGCGATCTCGAAGCCATTGTCCTGAAACGCGCGGATCATGTCGATGGTGCGCGGCGCGTCCTGCATCGCCACCGTTTCGGTGATCTCGAACATGAGCTGCTCGCTCTCCACGCCTTCCTCGCGGACGATTCGCAGAATATGCGCGACGAGGTCCGCCTCGTGCAACTGCCGCGGCGACAGATTGATCGCCACCTTCACAAGCGGATGGCCCTCGCCGCGCCATTTCGCGAGTTGCCGGCAGGTCTCGCGCACGACCCAGTAGCCGATCTCCACGATCTGCCCGGAACGTTCCGCGATCGGAATGAATTCGATCGGCGTCAAGGTGCCGATCTGCGGATGATCCAGCCGGATCAGCGCCTCCGCGCCCGCGAGTTCGCCGCTCTTGCCGCGAAACTTGGGCTGGAAGAGCAGATAGAAATGACCGGCGTTCAGCGCCTCGTGCAGCGCCTGCTGAATCTGCATCGTACGCAAGGCCGCTTCGTTCATGCTCGCCTCGAAGAAGCGATACGTGCTGCGTCCGCCGCGCTTGGCCTCGTACATCGCGACATCGGCGTGCTTGAGCATCGACTCGACGCTCTCGCCGTCCTGCGGATACAGCGCAATGCCGATGCTCGGCATCACCTGCAACGGATGATTGCCCGCGTGCAGGCCCTTTCGCATGGTGTCGAGAATGCGCTCGGCCATTTTCTCGGCGTCGGCCGGCGCGTTGAGGTTTTCCAGCATCACGACGAACTCGTCGCCGCCCAGCCGCGCCACGGTATCGCCGCCGCGCACGCATTCCTGCAGGCGTCGCGCGAACGCCTTCAGCACTTCGTCGCCGACCGTATGGCCGAGCGAATCGTTGATGGTCTTGAAGCCGTCGAGATCCATGAAGAGAATCGCGAAACGGCTGCGGTCGTGCCGCGCGTTCCTGATCGCGCGGTCGATGCGCTCGTTCATCGTGCGGCGGTTCGGCAAATCCGTGAGCGTGTCGAAGGTCGCCATGCGCACGATCTGCCCGTTCAGGCGCGACACGGACCCGGCGAGCAGCGCCGTGCGCGCATCGAAGCGCGACAGGACGAGCGTGATGATCAGGATCGCCAGCGTGAACATCGCGATCGTCGTGGCGAGCCAGCGCGCATCGACGTCGTTGGCCGCGCCGCAAATCGAGCCGGGCAGAAACTGCGCCGCCGCGTTGCCCGTGTAATGCATGCCGGTGATCGCCATGCCCATCACCACGGCCGACGCGATGCGCTTGCCGAGCACGTTCTTCTGGCTCGCGTCGGCCAGCGTGTGCGCGATCCACAGCGCCACGCCCGACGCGACCACCGCGATCACGATCGACGCCGCGAAGAGCCACGGATCGTACTGGATCGCCGGCTGCATGCGCATCGCGGCATCGCCCGTGTAGTGCATGGTCGCGATGCCCGCGCCCATCAGCAGGCTGCTCGTGAGAATGCGGCGCGCGGTCAGCCGCCTGCTCGTGATGACATGGAGCGCGAAAAACGACACGAGCACGGCGATGCCGAGCGACGCGGCGGTGATCTTCAGATCGTAGCCGAGCGGAATCGGCAGTTCGAACGCGAGCACGCCGATGAAATGCATCGACCAGATGCCGATGCCCATCGACGCCGCGCCGCCCGCGAGCCAGACATGGCGCATGCGCGACTGCGAAAGCATCGCGATGCGGCCGGAGATATCGAGCGCGGTGAAGGAAGCGAGCGTCGCCACGACCAGCGATGCCGCGACCAGCCAGAAGTTGTAGGTGCCGTGCATAGCTGCCAGTAGCCGGAGACTTGTTTGCGTGAGCGTCTTATCGGCTTGCAGGCGTGCTTCTTTAGGCTCGAAACGGTGAATATTCGCGGCGCGTGGCGCGCAAACGTCAAAGCTGCGAATCGAGCAGCGCGACGATGCGTTCTATGAGCTTTTCAGCAAGCGGACGGCGGCGCCAGTCATCGAGCGTGATGCGCTTCGCATGGGTGACGTCGTCGTCGAAAATCGCGGTCTGCTGCCGCGCGAAATCGCGATCGTAGATATTGAGGTTGGCTTCGTCGTTGAGCTTGAACGAGCGGCTGTCGAAATTGGTCGAGCCGACCGACACCAGATACTCGTCGACGACGATGAGCTTGCAGTGGAACATCGTCGGCTGATACTCGAACATTTCGACGCCCGCCGCGAGCAGATCGCCCCAGCACGCGCGCGACGCCTCGCGCACGGTATGCGTGTCGATGCGCTTGCCCGGCGTGATGATGCGCACCTCGACGCCGCGCCGCGCCGCCTCGACGATCGCGTTGATGGTCAGCTTGTCCGGCACGAAGTACGCGCTCGACAAGTGGATTGAACGCGTCGCGGCGGTGATCGCCATGAGATACATCAATTGCATGTCGTCGCTGCCGCCCGAGGGCGAACTGCTGAACATGTGCGCGAGACCGTCGCCCGCGGCGTCGATTTCCGGAAAATAGTTCGCGCCGTGCAGCACGTTGCCGGTCGCCTTGACCCAGTTGTCCATGAAGACGGCCTGCATCTGCCCGACCGCCGGGCCTTCGAGGCGAAAATGCGTGTCGCGCCAGTGTTTTTCGTCCTGCGCGTGCCCGGTCCATTCCTCGGCGATACCGACGCCGCCCGTGAAGCCGATACGCCCGTCGATCACGAGCAGCTTGCGGTGCGTGCGGTCGTTCATGCGCCCGAGGCCGGTCCAGTGCGGCTTGTGATACTGGATCACTTCCGCGCCCGCCTCGCGCAGCATGCGCAGATAGCGCTTGTCCATCTTCGACGAGCCCACCCAGTCGAGCAGGACATGCACGGCGACGCCCTCGCGCGCCTTGTCCGACAATGCGCGGGCAAAATCCTCGCCGATCGCGCCCGACCAGTAGATGAACGTCTCGAAGGTGATCGACGCCCGCGCCGAGCGGATGCCTTCGAGCATCGACGGGAAAATCGCGTCGCCGTTCACGAGCACCTGGAAGCGGTTGCCGCCGATCACCGGCGGGCCGAGCAGCAGGCCCATCGAGCGGATGAATTGCGGATCGTGGCTGCCGTACAGGCGTTCGATCTTGTGCTCGATTTTCTTCTCGCCGCTCGTCAGGTTCGCGATCACGAGCACGACGGCGAGCGTCGCCACCACCGTCAGGACTATCAGGGCAATCGTCGGCATGCGCGGCCTCGCGAAGCGAACATTCGTCCGGAAGTCTAGTTTAAGCACGTTCCGGACCGCGCGTTCCGTGCTTGCCTGATCCGCCCCTTAACTCTTCGCCGGCATCCAGCCCTGATCCTGGCCGAGTTTGGCGATTTGCTTGGCGATGCTGTCGCCGAGGCGCTTCTCGTCCGACGACACATCCGCGTGCTTCTTCTCCGACAGGCCGTGCACCCCGCCCGAGACCGCGAGCGAGGTCGCGACATGCCCGGCCACCGCGCCGACGCCCGCCATTTCCGCCACGCCCGGCATGTGGCCGCTGTCGGCGTTCGCGTCGAACTGTTCGAGCAATTGCGGCGTGCCGTGCGCGGGCTTGTAGACGAGCTGGACGGTCGCGCCGACCTTGCTTTCGCCCGCGCCGAGGCCGATCAGCACGCGGCGGCGGCGATTGCCGGCGTCGATCGTGCTGAAGTTGCCTTCCACGACGAGCACGTTCTGGTCTTGCGGCGGCGGCACGTCGGCGCGCACGGCGCGCAGGCCCATCGACTGAAGTTTCGCGACGATTTCGTTGGCGACTTCCTCGCGCGCCGCGATGGCGTCCTGCGCTTCTTTCTGCGCCTGCGAATCGCCGGAAAACGCCGAGCCGATCTTCGAGATCATGCCGTGATTGTCGAGCTTGACCTCGCTTGCGTCGCTGGCGAAGGGGTAGACGTAAATGGTGTCGGGGCGTGCGGGCGCGGCGGCGGTCTGCACGTATTGGCCGGCGCTCTGGTTATATTGAGTCGCGGCTTGCGCGGGATTGCTCGCGAAACCCGCGAACGCCGCCGTGCCGACGATGAGCCCGGCCAGCGCCGCGCCACGCGCCTTGTTGACGATTGCCCCGAGCGACGAGAATTTGATCGAGTTGGACATGTTGCATCTCCGTGCCGGCCGCGCCGGGAATATGAGTGGATGGATGCGTGATGCGGCTCTCGTTTCTCGCTGCTGCTTCGTTTTTCGATCACGCAGGCGCACTATGAACGACGGCTGCGCGCGCGGCTATCGAGCATTTATGTCGCGGGGTTTCATCGGGCGCAAAGGCCCGTGGCGCAAGGCTCAGCGGCGTATCGGACCATACAGACCGAGCTGCTCGATCTGCGCGGATTCGCCCGTGCGGGGAACGATCGACGCGCGCTGTGCGGCGAACCAGCGGCCGAAATCCCCTTCGAACTTCATGCCGCCCTGATGAACGAGATTCGACCGGGTATCGATGACGGGACGCACGCCCAGCGCCGCGACGCGGCGGCAAAACGCGTAATCCTCGGACAGATAAAAGCCCGTTTCGGGATCGATCATCGTGTCGAAGAAGGTGTAGTGGAAATCGGCGTTCGCGGCACGCGCCGCTGTGCCGAACTCGCTCGGATAAGGCTTGTATTGCAGCTCCGGGAAACGTTGCATGAGTGCGAGCAGCACTTCCCGCTTGATCATCATGAAGCCAGTGGGCACATCGACGACTTCCAGGAAGCCGTCTGCGTCGGGAGAGCCGGATGCGGCGTGCGGGCTCACCGGGAAGCGCGAGAAGCGCGCGCGGAAATCGGCGCGGCGCGTGCCCGCGGGCAACGCTTCGGCCAGGCCGGATGCCGGCCAGCCGTCGGCTTTCAGCGGATAGACGCCTGCCGCGACGGACCGGTCCGCATGCAGGAGCCGGAACACGTCCGCAGCCGTGAAGCCGATGTCGCTGTCGATCCACATGAGATGCGTGAAGCGTTCATCGGCGAGAAAGTTGGCGACCATCACGTTGCGCGCACGCGTGATGAGACTTTCGAAATTGTTGAAGCCAACGGTAAAGGTCAGTCCTTCTCGGGACCCAGTGTGGGTCAGATCGAGCAGGCCGTTGATGTAGCACGTGGCGGCGGTCCCGCCGTAACTGGGCGTCGCGATATATAGATGCGCTGGCGTGGGGGAATCGCTCATGGTCTCTTTGAATCGATGGACGTGCCCGGAATGGACCGCAAAGTATAGCGGCCTCTATTTGTCATCCTAACTAGATAGTTCCTAAGCGGTGTCGCCATAAAGACGACGTTCGGCATGTTTTGTGCACAACAGGCTGCTTCTGGTTAACATCGTCGGAACGCGTCGCGCACGTTCTCGACGCATTCCGCAACACCTTTCCCAAAGGAGCACACATGGATCTCAAGATCGCCAACAAGCTCGCGCTCGTATCCGGATCGACGAAGGGCATCGGCCACGCCATCGCCGTGGCGCTCGCGCGCGAAGGTGCGCGCGTGATCGTCAACGGGCGCTCGCAGGCGTCCGTCGATGCGGCGCTCGCGAAGCTGCGCGAGCTCGTGCCGAACGCGCAGGCCGAAGGCTTCGCGGGCGACGTATCGGACGCCGCACAGGTCGATGCGCTCGTGCAGCGCTTTCCGCACGTCGATATCCTCGTGAACAACATGGGCATCTTCGATCCGAAGCCTTTCGAGGAAATTTCCGACGACGAATGGCTGCGCTTTTTCAACGTGAACGTGATGTCGGGCGTGCGGCTCTCGCGCGCGTATCTGCCGAAGATGAAAGAGAAAAACTGGGGCCGCGTCGTGTTCATCAGCAGCGAGAGCGGCATTCAGATTCCCGTCGAGATGATTCATTACGGGCTCACGAAAACCGCGCAACTCGCGCTTTCGCGCGGACTCGCGGAAACGTGCGCGGGCACGGGCGTCACGGTCAATTCGGTGCTGCCGGGGCCGACGAGTTCCGAAGGCGTCACCGATTTCGTCGAAAAGCTCTCGGGCGGGCAAAGTTTCGACACGTTCGAAAAGCAGTTCTTCGAAGAAGCGCGTCCGACCTCGATTCTCAAGCGCTTCATCACGCCCGAGGAAATCGCCAACACGGTGGCGTACGTGTGCTCGGAATTGTCGTCGGCGACGAACGGCGCGGCCTTGCGCGCGGACGGCGGCGTCGTGCGCGCGGCGTTCTGAGCGCGCGCCGCTGTTTCGACGTTATTTCGACGCGAGTTCGCGCGCCTGGTCGAGCGCCGCGACGATGGCCGCGACGGTTCGCTCGCGCGCGGCCTCGTCGTTCTGCCGCAGCGCATACGACGGGTGATAGGTCGCGACGACGAGCCTGTCGCCATACGGCACGACCCGCCCGATGTGGGCCGAGAGCGTCGCCCGCCGGCCGAACAGCGCCGAGAGTGCGGTGGCACCGAGCGTGACGATCACGCGCGCGCCGGTGCGCTGCAATTCCTGATCGAGCCAGTAGGAACACGCCTCGACTTCCTGCTGCGCGGGCGTCTTGTGCAGACGGCGCTTGCCGCGCGGCTCCCATTTGAAATGCTTCACGGCGTTGGTCAGATAGACCTGTTCGCGCGGCACGCCAGCGCGTTGCATCGCGCCGTCGAGCAATTGTCCCGCCGGCCCGACGAACGGCTCGCCCTTCAGATCCTCCTGATCGCCCGGCTGCTCGCCGAGCAGCATGATGCGCGCATCCGCCGGCCCCGCGCCGCCCACCGCCTGCGTCGCGTTGCGCCACAGATCGCAGCGGCGGCACGTATCGAGCGAGGTGGGCGCATCGCGTTCGGGCTGCGCCTCGTTCGCTTCGACCTGAACCGCCTTGCCGCCGAGCGCGCCCACGCGCGGCGCCTGCGCGACGCGCCGTGCGCCGCCGCGCGCATCGCTCACGAGTTGCGGAATCAGCGCGCCTTCGGGCAAGCCTTTCCAGAAGCGCACGGGCATGTGCTGTTCGAGCGCGGATTCGTTCAGGCGCGCGGGATTGAAAATGCTGCGGTAATACGTCATCCAGAGCGCTTCGGCGGCGTCGGGCGTATCGGGATGTTGGCTCGCGTGTTCCGATGCCAGCGCGCGGCGGCGCTCCAGTTGCAGGCGTTCGCCGTCGAACATGGCCGCGCCGTCGGGCGTCGCGATGAGCCACGTCGAGCGGCCCATGCGCGCCGCGAAATGCTCCGCGCCCCAGGCGAGCACGTCGTGATCCGGCTCGTACCAGGCAACGTACTCGGGCGCGCCGAGCGATGCGTCGCGCTGGCGAAAGCGCACATACGCGATCATGTCGTGCTGCGCGCGGCGCACGGCCTTCGCCATTTTGTAGAGGCGCGCGCCGTCTTCATCCGCGGGCGATGCCGCCGCGCGATCGCCCCGCGCCCAGCGCCACAGCACGCGATACAGAAAACTCCAGCGGCGCGCATCGCGGAAATGGGCGGCGTCTTTCAATAGCGCCGCGAGCTCGCGCGACACGCGGATCTGCGGCGCGTCAGCCGAAGCGGCATGCGCCGCGGTGTCGCCGAACAACGCGGGCGCCGCCTGCGACGTGCGCCAGTCCACCGACTCGGGCGCAAGCCCTTGCGCGAGCGCATCGAGCGCGGCGGCGCGCCAGGCGTCGAAATCGTCGTCGATGGCGATGACGCGCATCAGATCAGCGAAAGCTGCACCGGGCCCGTGGCGAGCGCGCGCCGCAAATCGTCCGACGACGCCTCGGTGAGCGGCGGCCGGTAATCCGCCGTGACGATGAACGGTTTCACCTTGTCCATGCCGCAGCGCAGCCGCACGAGATCGTGATAGCGCACGCGTCGCGCGCGCCGCAATTCGACGATGCGCTTCGCGTTGCGCATGCCGATGCCCGGCACGCGCGCGATCATGCGCGCGGGCGCCGCGTTCAGATCGACGGGAAAGCGTTCGCGATGCGCGAGCGCCCACGCGAGCTTGGGATCGACATCGAGCGGAAGGTTGCCGGCCTCGCCGAGCAATTCGGCCGCGCCGAAGCCGTAGCCGCGCATCAGAAAATCCGCCTGATACAGCCGATGCTCGCGCAACAGCGGCGGCGCTTTGGACGGCACGCCCGACGGGCTGTCGGGAATCGGGCTGAACGCCGAGTAATAAACGCGCTTCAACTGATACGAGCCGTACAGTGTTTCGGCGGTGCCGAGGATGGTGCGGTCGTCGGTTTCGTCCGCGCCGACGATCATCTGCGTGCTCTGCCCCGCCGGCGCGAAACGCGGCGCACGCGGCTCCGCTTCCGATTCCTCTCGCGCGACGCGGATATTGCCCATTGCCAGCTTGATCGTGCGGCCGCTTTTTTCCGGCGCAAGACGTTCGAGGCTGATCTCCGTCGGCAATTCGATGTTCACGCTCAGGCGATCCGCGTAACGCCCCGCCTGCGCGATGAGTTCGGGGTCGGCGTCCGGAATCGTCTTCAAATGGATATAGCCGCGAAACTGGTGTTTCTCGCGCAGCGTCTTCGCAACGAGCGCGAGCTGCTCCATCGTGTAGTTCGACGAACGAATCACGCCGGAACTCAAAAACAGGCCGTCGATGTAATTTCGGCGGTAAAAATCGAGCGTCAGGCTGACGACTTCTTCGGGCGTGAAGCGCGCGCGCGGCACGTTGCTCGAACGGCGGTTGATGCAATAGCGGCAGTCGTACAGACAAAAGTTCGTCAGCAAAATCTTGAGCAGCGAGACGCAGCGCCCGTCTGGCGTGAAGCTGTGGCAGATGCCCGAGCCGGTGCTGGCGCCAAGGCCGTCTATGCCGCGCGACTCGCGCTTGGGCGCGCCGCCGCTCGCGCACGACGCGTCGTACTTGGCGGCGTCGGCGAGAATTTCGAGCTTTTCGGAGAGATCCATCTTGAAGGCTATACTGTATGTATATACAGTATCTCATAGGGGTATTCGAGTCAACGGTTGCGCACACTTCGCGCCTGCCCACGAACTCATCACCGGAGCCGCTCATGCGTTTCGACTACAAGACGTTCCATATCGACTGCACCGCGCGTCATGACGAAGACGGCAGCTACTACGCGCACGCGCGAATCACGCGGTCGCCCGGAGATCACATCGGGCATCTGGAGGTGTTCGAATCAGGCGAACTCGATGCCTTCGCAAGCGAATGGGACGCCGTGCATTGCGCACGCGCGTGGGCGATCGAATGGTGCGACGAAGCGGTGGCCTAGCGCATCGTCAGCGCGCGGGCACTGCCGCGCGGCACGGCGATTGCGGAAGATGGTTGGCGGCGGCGCATTCGTTTGTCAGGCGGCGCGTACCAAGACCATCGATCAACGGGAGGACACCATGAAGAACGCGAAGAGAAGCTTGCTTGTTTCGGCCATGATCCTGAGCCTGTCGGGCGCGGCGTTCGCGCAGGGCGCGGGCGGCGGCGGAGGGGGTGGAGCCGGCGCTGGCGGCGGCACGGCGGGCGGCAATGGCGCTGGCCAGGGCGGCACCGGCATGAGCACGCCGAACAGCGGCGGCGTGACGGGCTCGACCTCGGGCGCATCGGGCGCTAACACCATGGACTCGTCGCAAGGCGGCAAGATGCACAAGAACAGCAAGAGCGGTTCGAGCAGTTCCGGCTCGGGCTCATCGAGCGGCGGCGCTTCTAAGTCGTACTAAGCGTATCGGCTTGCGCCGTGCGTGTTTTGTGAATTTGCTCGCGCTCGGGTTTCGCAACGAACCCGAGCGCGTTTTTAACGTCGTCTGTCGGCTTACCCCTCCAATGCATCCCTGCGGAATAGGGATTTCCTGCTCGCTCGCATCGCCGTAACTTGGCTCCTGAGCGCTTTCGTCGTTCAGACGCGGCTGCATTGCCGTTTTCAGCGCTCGATCCTGTTTATCGACCAGGCTGCAAGGAGTCCGAGAATTGCGTTCCCGGCTGCTTGTGCGTTCGTTTCAAGGAGCTGGAACATGAAGGCGAAACTCAATCCGAAATTTTTCGCGATGATGGCCGCTTGCGCGCTCGCGACCAGCGTCGCCACTATCGGCGCGGCGCGGGCTCAGGGCATGACGGAGGCGCAACAACAACTGATTCAGACGATGCGCCCGATGGTCATGGCGCAGGCCACGCCCGATCAGCAGCAGACTGCCGCGATGCCCGCGGCGCAAACCGACGAGACCGCATACGGCGGCATGTCGGCAGGCATGAGCGCTTCCGCGGGCGGCCGCGGTCAGGGCGGCTGCAGCGACAAGCCGCGTTGCGACATTTTCTTCGGTCAGTGATGTAACGAGGCTTTTGCGTCGCGGGCGCGCGTCGTCGCCGCTCGCGATTCGTTACCTGGTGCGGGTCGCCAATGGCCCGGCGCACACACGCCGGGCCATTGTTCATTCGACGCCAGAAGAATCAGGCGTGCCGATGCTCCGTCATCCCCTCATGCACCGCACCCTCGGAAGCGTGACGCGCCATCCCAGCCTTCTTCGCCCCCGGCGTCTGCCGCCCACGCAGCGAGCACCCCACCGTCTCGGTGACGAACACCAAGGCCACCGCGCCCACCGCGCACGCGGCCATCATGTAATACGCCGGCACCAGCGTGCTGCCCGTGCGGCCGATCAGCCAGTCGGTGACCATCGGCGCGGTGCCGCCGAAGATCGACGTCGACACGTTATAGGCGATCGCCATGCCCGCATAACGCGCCTGCGTCGGGAACATCGCGGGGAACATCGCCGAGATGCTCGCCAGTTGCGGCACGTAGAGCAGACCCAGCACGGCGAGTCCGATCAGCGCCCCCGCGATGCCATGCGACATCAGCGTGAACATCGGCACCGCGGCGACGAAGAGGCCGACCAGCGACAGCCACCACACCTTCTTGCGCCCGATGCGATCCGACAGCGCGCCCGCGAACGGCAGCAGCACCA
Organism: Caballeronia cordobensis; assembly: GCF_001544575.2. Classification (GTDB taxonomy): domain Bacteria; phylum Pseudomonadota; class Gammaproteobacteria; order Burkholderiales; family Burkholderiaceae; genus Caballeronia; species Caballeronia cordobensis. The sequence goes on along the minus strand of NZ_FCNY02000006.1, from coordinate 167,135 downwards.
TCATCGACAACATGCCGATCAAGGGCAGCAGCAGCGAAAGATTGTCGCTCATGCCGAGCTCCTTCTTCATGAAGGTCGGCATATAGGCGAGCAACACATAGTTCACGACGTTGAGCGCCACGACGAGGCCGCCGAGTTGCAGCAATGGCTTCCAGTACTGCGAGAACAGTTCGCGCAGCGGCACGCCCTTGTGCTGCTCGCGCTCCGCCGCTTCGGCGCATTCGCGGAACACCGGCGTGTCTTCCATCTTCGAGCGCAGATACAGGCCGATCAGACCGAGCGGCGCCGCGACGAGAAACGGCAGGCGCCAGCCCCATGCGTGCATCGCGTCGTTGCCGAGCAGGACCGAGCAGCCGAGCATCAGGAACGCGCCGAGCGAGAAGCCCGCGAGCGTGCCGAATTCGAGGAAGCTGCCGCAAAAGCCGCGTTTGTGATCGGGCGCGTACTCGGCCATGAAGGTCGCCGCGCCGCCGTACTCGCCACCCGTCGAGAAGCCCTGGATCATGCGCAAGGCGATCAGCGCCACGGGCGCCCATATACCGATGCTCGCATACGAAGGCAGCAGGCCGACGACGAGCGTCGCCATCGACATGATGAGAATGGTCAGCGCGAGCACATGCTTGCGGCCGAGCCGGTCGCCGAGCGGTCCCCAGAACAGTCCGCCGAGCGGCCGCACGAGAAAGGAAATCGCGAAGGTCGCGAGCGCGAAGAGCGTCGCCTGCGCGGTGCTGCCGGGAAAGAGCGCGGCCGAGATGTAGGTGAGGCCGTAGCTGTAAATACCGTAGTCGAACCACTCGGTCGCGTTGCCGATGGCCGATGCCGCCATCGCGCGTCGGATCGGGCCGCGCGCGTGGGCATCGCCGGACGATGCCTGCGCGTCCTGCCTCGTGGTGGGTTGCACGTAACTCATAGTCGTTTTCCGGATGCGTCAGTGACCCGGTGCCGCGCTCGAATTCGCGCATCGCACCGCCTTGAGGTCAAGATACAGACGCATGCCGCCCGCCCGGCATGTCCTAGGACGATTAGCGCGCTGGGGTTTTCCCCGAAGCCCGGCCGATTCTCGCCGCCCGCCGAGCAACGCGAGCGCGTGTCATAGGACATTCAGCGCCCCGCCAGACGGCGATCACGGCTCGGGATTGGCGACGTCCGCCGCGACGATACGCCCGCCAAGCGCCTCGGCCGCGCGCCGCGCATCGTCGCTCGACTCGAACGGGCCGATGGTCTCGCAGCCGTCGAATGGATAGAGCACGCGCTTGTCGCGCTTTCTCACGACTTTCAGGGTGCCGATGTGCATGCCCGTCGCGTTCACTACGTAGGACGCGTAGATGTCGAAGCCTTCGTGGGTCCCGGCTTCGGATGTCGGTGTGGTTCTGGGCATCGGTCTGGACATGTTTCGCTTGGGACGGGTCGGCAAAAGTGATGGCGAGAACGGTCGCATCTCGTCGATGCGACGCGTCTGCGTTCAGCGACACGTCCAGCAAACTGCGTTCCGCGCCATGGGCGGCGGCGACCAATAGACAGGGGGAAGAGAGAAATGAAGCCGGCGAGCCATGTCGCGGCGTGATGCCGCGGCGTGGCTCGCCGTGAACCGCTGGATGGCTTATGCCCGCTGGCTGGCATCCTTTGCGACCGGATTCAGCTTGGGATGGCCGCTCGCGTAAAGCACCTGCTTGTTGGTGTCGATCTGTCTCGCCAGCACGAAGTTCAGCGCATTGCTTGCGACAGCATCGCCGGGCTGAATCGACAAGGCGTTCCGAAGCGCGGCTTCCGCCTCGATGAAATGTCCGAGATCGATCAGCGCGAGGCCGAGGCCGCGGCTCGCTTCGAAGAAAACGGGCCGCATCGACAAGGCCTGCCTGAACTGCGCCTCGGCTCCCGCAAGATCCATACGACGGTGCGCGACGTTACCCAGGCCGCAATGCGCCTCGGCAGAAGCGGGTCGCATCGCGAGAGCGAGTTCGAAGGCGGCGTCGGCGTCCGCGAGCTTGCCGGCGGCACAGTGCACGTCCCCGAGCCCGAGATGGCCGTCGATTCGCTGGGGACTCAATTCGACGCTGCGGCGGAACGCGGCTTCGGCCTCGGCAAGTTTGCCCTGCTTGCGCAGCGTATCGCCGAGCGCCAGATGCGCGTCGATGAACGCCGGTTCGCTCGCGATGACCTGGCCGTACACATCCGCTGCTTCGTTCAGGCGGCCCCGCAAATTCAGAACGCCGCCGAATATATATTTGACGGACACGTCGTCCGGAGCAAGCTTCAGGGCGTGGGTCGCCTCCGCCTCGGCCTCGGCGCCGCGTTGCAAGCTCATCAATACGAGCGCGTGATTTGCATGGATCAGCGCCGCGTCCGGCGCAAGTTGCAGCGCGCGCTGCAAGAAGGTTTCAGCCTCGGCGAGCCGGCCGAGTTGCCGCAACACGAGTCCCAGGTTGTTATGCGCCGCCGCCGAATCCGGCTGCTCGGCCAGATCTTGACGCAGTGCTTGTTCCGCCTGTTCCAGACTCATTTCGGGACGGCTATTCGTTTGATTCATGTGACTCTCGTGCAAGCAAAGGATGGATATGAATGGCGAACGCCGCGCCATCGGCACAGGGCTTTCACCGCGAAAGCCAGTCTAGGTAAGGAGGCGGCGCGCAACGATAGGAACGTTCAGAAAATGTCTTAGCTCCCCGGGCGAGGCACATTAAGCAAAACCTTGTCTCACGGCCTTTCCGCCGTCTCGTGCATGAATTCCGTAACAGACATTTTCGAATTGGCACATGGAACGCAGCCAGACCGCCCGATCCGCTAGCGGATCAGGTCGGCAAATTGCTAGTGATCCCTGCGCGATTCGCCGCATCGATTTCTTTGTCGCCGGGCGTCCCGCAGCGCCTTTAGACACGGGCCTGCCGCGCAAGGCCTGCGCGAACGCAAGCGTTTTCCGTGCGAGAATCCGAGAATCGTTTCGCCCGCCGCAACAGGGGCGCGCCGCGAGATCGATTCGAACCCAACATGGGCGCCGTTGCGCGCCGGAGCGCCGCCCCATCGAGAGACAGGGCGAGGAGATCAAGCGTCGATGAAAGCTGACAATCTGATCGCGGATACGAGGATGAGCGGGCTCGACCCGAGCTTCCTGCTGGGCGGCGGCGAAATGGGCGCGCTCATCCGTGGTTTCGACTGGACGCAAACGTCGCTCGGCACGCCCGCGCACTGGCCGCAAAGTCTGAAGACAGCCATCCGGATCATGCTGACGTCGCGCCAGCCGATCTGGGTCGGCTGGGGCCCCGACCTGCTGTTCTTCTATAACGACGCGTACAAGTCGATCATCGGCGGCAAGCATCCACAGGCGCTCGGCCAGCCGACGTCCGCCGTGTGGCGCGAAATCTGGAGCGAGATCGGCCCGCTGCTGGACACCGCGCTCACGGGCATCGAAGGCACTTATGTCGAGCAAAAGCTCCTCATCATGGAGCGCAACGGCTTTCCGGAGGAAACGTACTACACGTTCTCCTACAGCCCGATTCCCGATGACCGCGGCGGCGCGGGCGGCATCATCTGCGCGAACAGCGACGATACCCAGCGCGTGCTCGGCGAACGGCAGTTGAACGTGCTGCGCGAGCTCGCAGCGTCGGCAACGGATGCCCGCAACTGGCGCGAGGCGTGCGAGCTGTCGATGCAGGCGCTCGAAGGCGCGTCGCGCGACATGCCCTTCGCCCTGCTCTACGCCGCCGAGCCAGGCGGTGCGACGGCGACGCTCGTCGGCCGCTGCGGCATCGAAGCGGGACATCCGGCCGCGCCGCCGGTACTGGATGCGGCGCATGCGCATCCGTGGCCTGTCGCCGACGTGCTGCGCGACAACGAAGCGCGCCTCGTCACCGACCTCGACCCGCGCGTGAGCGCACCGCTGCCGGCAGGCGCATGGCGCACGCCGCCGAACAGCGCGATTCTGCTGCCCATCGCGCCGTCGGGCGAGACGGGCCGCGCCGGCGTGCTGATCGCGGCGCTCAATCCGCACCGGCTCTTCGACGAAAGCTATCGCGCTTTCATGAATCTGGTCGCGAGCCAGATCGGCGCGGCGATCGGCTACGCCCACGCCTACGATGAAGAGCGCCGCCGCGCCGAAGCGCTCGCCGAAATCGACCGCGCGAAAACCACGTTCTTCTCCAACATCAGTCACGAGTTCAGGACGCCGCTCACGCTGATGCTCGGTCCGCTGGAAGAACTGCTGGCGAGCCCCGAGCGCATCGGCCGCGAGGATGTGCGCATCGTCGAGATCATGCATCGCAACGGCTTGCGGCTGCTCAAGCTCGTGAACGCGCTGCTCGACTTTTCGCGCATCGAGGCGGGGCGCATCGAGATGCATCGCCAGCCGACCGATCTCGCCGTGTTCACCGCCGAGCTCGCGTCGCTCTTTCGCTCGGCGATCGAAACGGCTGGCCTGCGTCTCGAGATCGACGTTCCGCCGACACCCGTGATCGCGGACATCGACCGCGACATGTGGGAAAAGATTGTCATGAACCTGCTGTCGAACGCGTTCAAATTCACGTTCGATGGCGCGATCCGCATTGCGTTGCGCGCGAACGCCGATGGCATCGAGCTGTGCGTGCGCGATACCGGCATCGGCATTCCTGAAGACGAACTCTCGCGCGTGTTCGAGCGCTTTCACCGCGTCGCGGGCGCGGCGGGACGTTCGGTCGAAGGCAGCGGCATCGGCCTCGCGATGGTGCAGGAACTCGTGAAGCTGCACGGCGGCTCGATCCGCGTGCAAAGCACGCTCGGCGACGGCGCGTGCTTCACGATCGCGCTGCCCGCGCCGGCCGGGCTCGCCAGCGCGGAACACGGCGCGCCGCACGCTGAGGCGAGCGTGCGCGCGCGCTCATATGTCGATGCCGCCATGCGCTGGATGCCCGATGCGCGCGCGCCGTCCGACCTCGAGAGCGAGGACGACGCGTCGCTCGGCGTGAGCGCCGCCGACGAGCCCGCGCCGCCCGGCGCGACGCCCGGCCGCGTGCTGATCGTCGATGACAACGCCGATCTGCGCGACTACATGCGGCGCATGCTCGCCGCGGTGGGTCACGACGTGAGCGTCGCCGCCGATGGCGAAGCCGCCCTCGCGATGGCGCGTGAAGTGCGCCCGGAAGTGATCGTCTCCGACGTGATGATGCCGCGCCTCGATGGCTTCGGGCTGCTCGCCGCGCTGCGCGAAGACGAGGTGCTGCGCGAGACGCCGGTCGTGCTGCTCTCGGCGCGCGCGGGCGAGGAAGCGCGCGTGGGCGGCCTCGAAGCCGGCGCGGACGATTATCTGACCAAGCCGTTTTCCGGGCGCGAGCTGCTGGCGCGCGTGGCGAGCAATCTGCGGCTCGCGCGCTTGCGTCACGCGACGGAACAGAAGCTGCGCGACGAATCGCGCACGCTGGAGATTCTCAATCGCGTCGGCACGACGGTCGCGGGCGAGCTCGAACTGAGCCGCGCGGTGCAGGTCGTCGTCGATGCCGCGACCGAACTGACAGGCGCCGCATTCGGCTCGTTCTTCTACAACGTGCTCGACGACAAGGGCGGCCGCTACACGCTTTACACGCTGTCGGGCGTGCCGAAGGACACGTTCTCGAAGTTTCCGATGCCGCGCAACACCGCCGTGTTCGGGCCGACGTTCGAAGGTGTCGGCATCGTGCGCTCGGACGACATCACGAAAGATCCGCGCTACGGTCACAACTCACCGCATCACGGCATGCCGAAGGGCCATCTCGCCGTGTGCAGCTATCTCGCCGCGCCCGTGGTTTCGCGTACCGGCGAGGTGCTCGGCGGGCTGTTCTTCGGGCATCCGGAGCCGGCGGTCTTCAACGAGCGCGCGGAGCGCATCGTGACGGGCATCGCATCGCAGGCGGCGATCGCCATCGACAACGCGCGTCTCTTTCAGGCCGCGCAGAGCGAGATCGCCGAACGCACGAAGGCGCAGGACGCGCTGCGCGATCTGAACGAAACGCTGGAACGCCGCGTGGCCGATGCCGTCGCGGACCGCGACCGTCTGTGGGAGTTGAGCGAAGACCTCTTCTACGTTGCGAGCTTCGAGGGTGCACTGTTGCGCGTGAGCCCTTCATGGACGAATCTGCTCGGCCTCGATTTTCAGCGCCTGCATTCGCATACGGTGATGGACCTCGTGCATCCCGACGATGCGCGCGCCGCGGCCGCCGCGCTCGACAAGCTGCGCGTGAGCGGCCTTCCTGTGCGCTACGAATGCCGGCTCTCCCGCGCCGCGGGCGGCTGGCGCTGGATCGCGTGGACGGTGTCGCTCGATCCGCGCACGCGGCGCATCCACGGCGTGGGCCGCGATGTCACCGCTGACCACGAAACTGCCGACGCGCTGCATCACGCGGAAGAAGCGTTGCGCATGGCGCAGAAGATGGAAGCGATCGGCAAGCTGACGGGCGGCGTCGCGCATGACTTCAACAATCTGCTGCAGGTCATCGGCGGCAATCTGCAATTGCTCGCGAAGGACGTCGCCGGACAGGACAAGCCCGAACAGCGCGTGAAGAGCGCGCTCGCAGGCGTCGCACGCGGAGCGAATCTCGCTTCGCAACTGCTCGCATTCGGGCGGCGTCAGCCGCTCGCGCCGAAGGTGGTCAATCTGGGGCGCTTCGTGCGCGGCCTCGACGACATGTTCCGCCGCGCGCTCGGCGATGGCATCGAGATCGAAACGGTGGTGTCGGGCGGCTTGTGGAATACGCTCGTCGATCCGTTTCAGGTCGAGAACGCGCTGCTCAATCTCGCGATCAATGCGCGCGACGCGATGACCGGTCACGGCAAGCTCACTATTGAAGCGGGCAATGCATCGCTCGACGAAGCCTACGCGATGCGCAACGCCGATGTCTCGCCGGGTCAGTACGTGATGGTCGCCGTGACCGACACGGGCTCGGGCATGTCGCCCGAAGTGCAGGAGCGCGCGTTCGAGCCGTTCTTCACGACCAAGCGCGAGGGCCAGGGCACGGGCCTCGGCCTCTCGATGGTGTACGGCTTCGTCAAGCAATCGGGCGGGCATGTAAAGGTGTATAGCGAACAGGGACACGGCACGACGGTGCGCGTCTATCTGCCGCGCGCGCGTGCGGAAGAGGATCTGGAAACGAACATCGATGCCGGTCCGGCGAAGGGCGGCAGCGAGACCATTCTCGTCGTCGAGGACGATGAGGAAGTACGCGCGACGGTCGTCGAGCTGCTCGCCGATCTCGGCTATCGCGTGCTGCGCGCGAAAGATGCGCAAAGCGCGCTGGCGATCGTCGAGAGCGGCGTGCCGGTCGATCTGCTTTTCACCGATGTCGTGATGCCCGGACCGTTACGCAGCACGGAGCTTGCGCGGAAGGCGCGCGAGCGGGTGCCGGGTATCGCGGTGCTGTTCACATCGGGTTATACCGATAACGCGATCGTGCATGCGGGGCGGCTCGACGAAGGCATCGATCTGTTGAGCAAGCCTTATACGCATGAGGCGCTGGCGCGCAAGGTCAGGCTCGTGTTGGGGCAACGCGTTCCGGTGGCGGTCGATGCGAGCGTGCCCGACGTCGCGCAGGATGATGCGCTTTCGCGCATGCGTGTGCTGTTTGTGGAAGACAACGAGCTTGTGCGTGCGAGCACTGCGGAATTGTTGCGCACGTTTGGGCTCGATCTCGTGGATGCTGGGGGTTTCGATGAAGCTATCGGCTTGTTGCGCGAGCAGCGGTATGACTTGCTGCTGACTGATGTCGATCTTGCGGGGCAATCGGGGGTCGAGTTGGCCATTGCCGCTTGTCGCGAGACGCCGGGGTTGGGGGTCGTGTTCGTGACGGGTTATGAGCTCGCGCTCAGCGAGGATCAACGGAAGGCTTTGCCGAAAGCTGTGCAGTTGAGGAAGCCTTTTGATCCGCTTGCTTTGATTAATGCTTTGAATTTGGCGGGGGGGAGGTAGGGGGTTTGTTGTTTTTTTTGCTTGCTTGCGCTGAGGGGAATCCTGTTTTGTTGTTGGTCTATTAGCACTGCCCCTCCCCGGGGCGGGGGTAACTTTCTTTGCTGCTGCAAAGAAAGTCACCAAAGAAAGCAGCTTCTCACCGCCCGCGGTCACACGCACGTTGGCCATTTTTCTCCTCGGGGAACGGCCCTCGCCTAACGAGTGCCCCCATAGGCCCAACCGGGCTTGGATCGCGCACGATCCGTCACATCGCGCCACTTAATGGCTTGGTACAGCCATTTCAAGTTCCGGCCCGCTTCGCGGCCGATGGGTTAATCGGGTGCGCGAGTGCACTCGTGTTCGTTGGTTTCCCTCGCATACCCAGCGGCAGCGCGTAGCGCTGTGCCGAAGCTATTTCGTGCTGAACCAGTGCGCTTCGCGCACTGGTTTGTCAGACCGTGTGCGATCCAAGCCCGATTGGGCCTATGGGGGCACTCTTTAGGCGAGGGCCGTTCCCCGAGGAGAAGAGTGGCCAACGTGCGTGTGACCGCGGGCGGTGAGAAAGCTGCTTTCTTTGGTGACTTTCTTTGCAGCAGCAAAGAAAGTTACCCCCGCCCCGGGGAGGGGCAGTGCTAATAAACCGACACGAATACGGGATCCGGCAAAAAAACAAAAACCTCACACCCCCCGCCGCTTCCTAACAGCCCCAGCAAGCAACTCAAGCACAGGCTCACTCTGAGCCCACCCAAGACATGCATCGGTAATCGACACACCGCGTCGCAAAGCCACGCCAGGCTTCAAATCCTGCCGCCCTTCTTCCAGATGACTCTCGATCATCACACCGGTAATGCGGCGCTCCCCCGCTTCAAGCTGCCGCGCAATATCCTCAGCAACCTCCACCTGCCGCAGATGCGACTTGTTCGAATTCGCATGCGAGCAATCGATCATCACCTGCTCGCGCTGTCCGAGCGTACCGAGCGCGCCGCACGCCGCCGCGACGCTCGCGGCATCGTAGTTCGGTCCGCGCGTGCCGCCGCGCAAAATGACGTGGCAGTCGTCGTTGCCGCGCGTCTCGAAGATCGCCGCCATGCCCATCTTCGTCATGCCCATGAACGCGTGGCTCGCGCGCGCCGCGACGATCGCGTCCGCCGCCACTTGCACGCCGCCATCGGTGCCATTCTTGAAGCCGATCGGACAAGAAAGCCCCGATGCCAGTTGCCGGTGGCTCTGGCTCTCGGTCGTGCGCGCGCCGATCGCGCCCCACGCGATCAGATCGGCAATGTACTGCGGGCTCAGCAGATCGAGAAACTCGGTCGCGGTCGGCAAGCCAAGGCCGCTGATGTCGAGCAAAAGTTCGCGCGCGCGGCGCAGGCCTTCGTTGATGCGGAAGCTGCCGTCCAGACGCGGATCGTTGATATAGCCCTTCCAGCCGACCGTCGTGCGCGGCTTCTCGAAGTACACGCGCATCACGATGAAAAGATCGTCGCGCAGCCGGTCCGCGACGGCTTTCAGGCGCTGCGCGTATTCCATCGCCTGATCGTGATCGTGAATGGAACACGGGCCGACTACGACGACGAGCCTGTCGTCGCGGCCGTGAAGAATATTCGCGATATGCGCGCGGCTCTCTTCGACGAGCGTCTGCACGCCAGGCGTGACGGGCAGTTCGTCGAGCAGGAGCGCGGGCGAAATCAACGGGCGCACCGCGCCGATGCGCGTGTCGTCGATGCGGGTCGTGTCTTGCGTGGAATCGGCCACGCCTGCCTCCTGATCGCGGGAGGGATTGTCGATGCGGGTCAAGATAGGCTCCGTGATGCGTGATTGATGCAAAATACAGGGACTTTATGCGCGTTTTCCGCGCGCTAAGGGCGCTTCGGCGCAAACATCGATTATCGCATTTGCGGCCTCGCGCGCGCTCGATCGTGCGTATGATGATGTCCATACGACACACTCGAATGGAGCCTGCCATGCGCATCGAAACATCGTTTCTGTTCGACCTCGACGGCACGCTCGTCGATAGCGTCTATCAACACGTGCTGGCATGGAAGGAAGCGCTCGACGCCGAAGGCATCGAGCTTTCCGTGTGGCGCATCCATCGCAAGATCGGCATGAGTGGCGGCCTCTTCACCAATCAGTTGCTGCGCGAAACGCACGGTGAAATCAGCGCGGATCGCGTCGAGCATCTGCGTCAGTTGCATGCGGAGGCGTACAAGCGTTTGCGGGCGCAAGTGTGTCCGCTGCCGGGGGCGCGCGAGTTGCTCGAAGCGCTCACGAACGCCGGCACGCGCTGGGCCATCGCGACGAGCGGCCGCATGGAAACCGCGCAGGTGAATCTCGAAGCACTGGGCGTCGATCCGGCGAAGCAGGTGGTCGTCACGCGCGACATGGTGAAGTACGCGAAGCCCGATCCCGATCTGTTCCTCGCCGCCGCCGCGCGCCTGAACGTGCCGATCGAAAATACGGTCGTCGTCGGCGACAGCATCTGGGACATGCTGGCCGCGCGGCGCTGCCGCTCGCTCGGCGTCGGCCTGCTATCGGGCGGATACGGCAGCGACGAACTCGAACGCTCCGGCGCGCTGCGCGTCTATGAAGATCCCGCCGATCTTTTGCTGCATCTCGATGAAGTCGCCGCGCGGCCATGAGATCATCGCAAGCATGACGACATCTTCCATCGACGTGCGCCCGTGGGGCGACGTGCATCTCTACACGCTGCGCAATGCATCGGGCATGCGCGTGGCGATCAGCGATCTCGGCGCGACGCTCGTGTCATGGCTCGCGCCGGATCGCGAAGGCCGTTTCGCCGATATCCTGCTCGGCCACGACACGCCCGAGCAATATCGCAACGGCAGCGCGTTCCTGGGCGCGATCATCGGGCGCTGGGCCAACCGCATCCGCGATGGGCGCTTCGTGCTCGATGGGGTCGCTTATCAGGTCGAGCGCAACGAAGGCGCGAATCATCTGCATGGCGGTGCGGAAGGCTTTCATCGGCAGATGTGGCATGCGGAGATGCATGACGGCGCGCTCGTCATGACGCTGCATTCGCCCGCGGGCGCGGCGGGGTTTCCCGGCAATCTGAGCGTGACCGTGCGCTATGCGCTCGCCGATGACGGCACGCTTTCCATCGACTACACCGCGCGCACCGATGCGGCAACGCCCGTCAATCTGACGAACCATGCGTACTTCAATCTGGGCGAAGACGCGAGCATACGCGAGCATGAAATTTCGATCGCCGCCGATACGTACTTCGCGATCGATGCATTATCGATTCCTGTCGCGCGCGAAGACGTGACGAACACAGTGTTCGATTTACGCGAGCCCGCATCGATCGGAGCGAGGCTCGAAACGTCGAACGCGCAGTTCGCCATCGCGGGCGGCTTCGATCATTGCTATGCATTGGGCGACGACGATGCGAGCGAGCCGCGCCACGTAGCGCTGCTGTTCGATCCATCGAGCGGACGCGAACTGAGCGTCTCGACCGACGCGCGCGGCCTGCAGTTTTACTCGGGAAATTACCTGGAAGGTGTGCCCGCGCGCAATGGGGCGCGCTATCGCAAGCAGGCGGGGCTATGTCTCGAAGCGGGCGGATTTCCGAACGAGATCAACATGGACGGCGAGCGCGCCATCCTGCGTCCTGGCGACGTGTATCGTCAGCGCACGCGCTATACGCTGCGCGTGCGCTGACGCGCGATCAGAAGAGGTTGCGCAAGCCGATCGATACGCCGGTCTGATTCGAGCGGCCCGGCAATTCGACGTCGCCCGCGCCCGTGACCTTGTTGAAGTCCACGGTGCCGTAGACTTCGGTGCGCTTCGAGAGCGCGTACTCCGCAAGCGCGACGCCCGTGTAGCGATTGCCGCTGCCCGTCGCGCCGCCGCCAATGGCCGCGTTCTTCATGTGGTCGTAGTAGAACGCGCCCGTGAGCAGGAGCGCGGGCGTGACCTGATACGTGATGCCCGCGAACGGACCGTCGTCGCGGCGGCCCGAGCCCTTCTGGATGTCCGTGCCCGCAACGAGGCCGCGCTGCTGCAGGATGCTGTCGACGAAGCCGGTGTCGTCCGTCGAATGCAGATAGCCCGCGTACAGCTTCGCCGGTCCGATCGTATAAACGAGGTTGGCGTTCCAGATCTTCTGCTTGTTCGACGAGTTGTCGCTGTTCTGCTGATAGCCGCCGCCGATCGAAAGCGGGCCCATCGCATACGAAGCCGTGAAGCCGTACATGTTGCCCGCGCCCAGATGGCCCGGCACTTGTCCCGAGAAACCGCCCGCGCCCGTCGCCGTGTAGTTCGTGCCGAACGAATACATCGCACCAATGGTGAGGCCCGCGAACGTGCCGTTGTACTTCACGGCGTTATCCGCATACAGGCCCGCGCCGAGCGCAACCGGCAGCCATGCATTCTCGAAGTAATTGCCGACGGTGAGCGGGTCATACGTATCGCCCAGCATGTCGAAGAGCGGCGTCTTCTGGCGGCCGAGCGTCAGCGTGCCATAGTGGCTCGCGAGACCCACGTAGGCAGCGCGATTGAATGCGCGCGAAGGATCGGCGAACTGGCCATTCTCCAGCTCCACGCCGCTTTCCAGGCGGAAAATCGCCTGCAGCCCGCCGCCGAGATCTTCGGCGCCCTTCAGGCCGAAACGGCTATTGGTGATCGCGCCGTTCGTCATGAACAGCTTGCCGTCGTTATTGGCGTTGGCGTTCGTCAGATAGCGCACGCTCACGTCGGCGACGCCGTAGAGCGTGACCGAGCTTTGCGCGAATGCGGACTGGCAGGCGAGCGCGATGACCGATGCGCCGATGCCGGCAACGGCGCGCGATGCGATTGTCTTCATGATGTGTAGGACGCGTTCAATTATGAGCGATTATTTTTATGAGCTTCGATGCGTCGCCTTACGGTTCATCGTTCGTGAGCGAAGAACGCATTCGGCTTACGCATGAATGCACGCGGTTTTAACACATCCAATATCGGAATGCGCGATTCGGTGCAACACCGTGTGGTGTTTTACGCAACAGCGGCGGATGTTTAGCGGCGGCGCATGCGATTCAGCCGATTCAAACGCGCGCCTGCACGGGTTCCGACGGCACCGCTTCGAGAAACCCGCGGCCCATCTCCTTCTCGAAGCGCGCCGGACTGCCTTCCCACACGATGCGCGCATGCTCCAGCACATACACGCGGTCCGCATGCGGCAGTGCAAAAGTCACGTTCTGCTCGCCCAGCAGCACGGTGATCGGCGTGGTCTTCTGCATCAGTTCCATCGCCTTCGAGAGTTGTTCGAGAATGACCGGTGCGAGGCCGAGCGTGGGTTCGTCGAGGATGAGAAGTTTCGGCTGCATCATCAGCGCGCGGGCGATGGCAAGCATCTGTTGCTCGCCGCCGGATAGCGTGCGCGCGGTCTGCGCCTGGCGTGATTCGAGAATCGGAAAGAGTTCGAAGAGCCACGCGAGCTGATCGGCGCGCAGGGTGTCGGAGAGATGATAGCCGCCGAGATCGAGATTCTCGCGCACGGTCATGTCGCCGAAAAGCTCGCGCGTTTCGGGACATTGCACGATGCCCGCGCGCGCGATGGCAGCGCCCGTCATGCCCTTCAGGTCCCGCGCGCCGTAGCGGATGGCGCCTTCATACGGCACGAGCCCCGAGATCGCATTGAAGAGCGTGGTCTTGCCCGCGCCGTTCAGTCCGACGACCGACACGAACTCGCCCTCGCGCACATGCATGTCCACGCCTTCGAGCGCGCGCGCCTTGCCGTAGAGCACGCCGACGTTCTCGACCTGAAGTATCGACGGCCTGTTGTTGATCTCGACTTCCGCGCCGCGCTCGCGCGCCTCGATCTTGCCGCCGAGATACACGCGCCGCACGGTCTCGTTCTTCATCACCTCGTCGGCGGTGCCTTCGGCGACATACTCGCCGAGATACATCGCGAGCACGCGGTCAGCGAGCGCCGCAAGACTCTTCACGTTGTGATCGACGAGCAGCACCGCGCGCCCTTCCGCGCGAAAGCCGCGAATCAGTTCGGAGAACATCTCCGATTCGGCGGCGGTGAGACCCGCGAAGGGTTCGTCGACGAGCACGACACGCGGATCGCGCGCGATCGCTTTGGCCATCTCCATGCGGCGCAGGTCGGCGAAAGGCAGCGTCGCCGGATGACGATGCATCACGCGGGCGAGGCCCACGCGCTCGGCAATTTCGCGCGCGCGGCGATTCACGTGCGGATCGGCGGCGAGCTTCACGAGCGAATCCGGCAGCAGCGCGAGCTTGATGTGTTCGAGCACCGTCTGCCGATGCAGCGGCCGCGAATGCTGAAACACGATACCCACGCCCGCACGCGCGATGCGATGCGGCAGCCAGCCCGCCATCTCGACATCATCCACCTTGATCGACCCGGCGTTCGGACGCTCGATGCCCATGATGAGCTTCATCACCGTCGACTTGCCCGAGCCGTTCGGGCCGATCAGGCCGAGTATTTCTCCGGGCCGGATATCGAAGCCGATATCCTTCACCGCGACAAGGCCGCCGAAGCGCTTCGTCAGCCCGCGCACGGAGAGCAACGGAGATGCGTTCATTCGCGTTCCCTCACGCGCAGGATGTTGCCGAGCAATCCATCGGGAAAGAACAGGATGACCGCGAGCGCGACGGCCGCGACCACGAACGTGTTGATCTGCCCGAGCGGACGCAGGAATTCGCCCGCGACGATGAGAAATATGGAACCGAGCACGGCGCCGAGTATCGTGCGCCTGCCGCCGAGCACCGCCGCGATGATGATCTGCACGCCGATGCCGATATCGACCACCGTGCTTACCGACGCCGTGCCCTGATAGAACACGAGCATCGCGCCCGCGACGCCCGAGAACACCGCGCTGATGCAGAACGCCGCGAGCTTGTGCTTCACGACGTTGAAGCCGAGCGCCTGCGCGCCGACGGTGTCCTGGCCGCTCGCCTGCAGGATGAGGCCGATCGCCGAGCGCGACAGCCCGAAGAGAATGACCGCGCAGACGATTAGGAAGGCGAGCGCGATCCAGTAGTTGTGGTCCGCATCGACGGACAGGACATCGGGCACCATCATGCCGATCTCGCCGCCCGTGATGCCCGCGAAAATCACGATCGCGTTCTGCAACAGCAGCACGGCAACGAGCGTGACGAGGCCGAAATACGGCCCGCGCAGGCGCAACGCGGGCACCGCGAGCAGCAGGCCGCCGACGAGCGCGACGAGCCCGCCCGCCATCACGCATACCGGTATCGGGGCGGCGGCGTGCGCATTGAGTATCGCCGCGGAATATGCGCCGAGTCCGATCAGGAACGTCGGGCCGAAGTTGACTTCGCCCGCGAAACCGAAGAGCAAGTCCCACGACATGGCGAAGACGCCGAAGTAATAGGCGACCGTGAGCACGCCGAGAATGTAGCCGGTGAGCCACCACGGCAGCGTCGCGGCGACGACCGCGAGCAGCACCGCGATCCAGATCGCACGCGAGCGAACGATGTCTTTCATGATCAGCGCCGTCCGAGAAAGCCTTGCGGCCGCACGTACACGACGAGCACGAGCAACAGCAGCGCGGGCAGCGGCCGCAGCGTCGGCGAGATGAGATACGCGGTGACGGTCTCCAGATAACCGACCACATACGCGGCCATCAGCGAACCCGACACGCTGCCGAGACCGCCCAGCACGACGATGGAAAACGCACTCGCCGTAAGCTGTCCCGTGTTGTTCGTGCTCACGCCGAGAAACGATGCGAGCAGCACGCCAGCGATGCCGGCAAGCACGCCGTAGATCGTCCACGCAAGCAGATAGATGCGCGAGAGCTCGAAGCCGAGCAGCGTGAGGCCGCGCGGATTCATCGACGCCGCGAGCAGCGCCTTGCCCGCCTTCGTGCGATTCACGAAGAGCCACAACAAGCCGATGACCACCCAGCACACCACGGCGATCATGATCTCGTTGTACGGCACGCGCACGCCCGCGATGCTCGCGACGCCGGGGATCAGCGGGCGCATCGTGATCGGGTTATCGGAGAACAGATACGCCATGCCCTGCTGGATCATGATGCCCCACAGCAGCGTGCCCGTGAGCACGAAGATTTCCTTCTCTTCGCGCGGAATCGCGGTGGAACGCTGAATGGGCCGCACCACCATGAAATACGTGATGAAGGCGGCCCCCATGCCGCAGAGCACACCGAGCGGCGTGCCGAGATACGTGCCCAGTTCCGCTTCGCCGGCCAGCGCCCAGCCGAGCAGCGCGGCGATCAGCATCACGCCGCCGTGCGCGAGATTGAGCACGCCGGATACGCCGAATATCAGCGTGAAGCCGATCGCGCCGAGTCCGTAGAGCGAACTGATCGCGAAACCGTCGATGAGTATCTGCAATGGCAACATAGGCGGCCCTCGAATGGTCAGCCTGAAACGCACTCACGCGATACACCTAGTTCGCGGCCGCTTGCACCTTCACGAAAGCGGGAAACTTGACCTTCGCGTTCGCCACCGACTTAGGCCAGATCGCCACCTGCTTGCCGTTCTGCCATTGCAGATTGATGCCGGTGATATACCCTTCGCCGTACTTCAACGCGTGCGTGAACTGATCGCTCTTGCCATAGAACTGCCAGCGCCCGATCGTGCCGACGTAATCGGTCTTCTCGAGCGCATCGACCATCTTGTCGGGATCGGTCGAGCCTTGGTTGCGATGAATCGCATCCGCGATGATGTACACGAGGTCATAGCTCGTAAAGCCGTCATAAGCAGGCGATACGCCGTTGAAGTGCTTCTGATACGACTCGACGAAAGGCACGGTCTTCGGCGTCATCGCGACGCCGGGCGCCGCGGCCGATGCGGTGATCACGCCTTCGGTCGCGCCGTTGGTGTCCTTCCAGAAGCTCGTCGTCGTGGCTTGCGAACTCTGGCCCGTCATGGGAATCGGCACTTGCTGATCGTGCCATTGCACGGTGGGCTGAACGCCGACATGACTGATGCCCGTCGTGATCGTGTCCGGATGCTTCGCTTCGATCTGATTGAAGATCGGCGTGAAGTCGGAGGTGTCCGGATTGAAGCGGATATGATCCAGCACCTTCAAGCCCGCTTTCGGCAGGCATTCGAGGAAGCGTTCGTCGAGCGGCTTCGTCCACGCGGCGTCTTCGCTCATTACCACGGTCGTCTTCATCTTGAACTCGCCGACGAGCACGTCATGCGAGAAATCGCAGATGGATTGCGCGATGAACGCCGATGTCATCCAGCCGTGGAACGTGTACTTGTAATGATCGTAGTCGTCGTGCACGCGCTTCGAAATTTCGTTGCTGGCCGCGCCCGGCGTGATGAACGGCATCTTCAGGCGCGCGGACCACGGCTCCATGGCGAGCGCGACTTCACTAATATAGCTGCCGATGATTGCGACCACCTTGTCCTGACTCGCCGCGCGCTGAAACGCGCGCACGCCGTCCGACGCCGAGGAATGGTCGTCATACGCGATGATCTGGATGGGCCTGCCGTCGACGCCGCCCTTCGCGTTGATCTCTTCCGCCGCGAGCTGCGCGGCCTTGCTGATGGAAGCGCCCGCGACCGCGGACTCTTCGCTGATGACGCCGATCTTGATCGGCTCTCCTGCTGCGTTCGCCGTGGCCGAGAGGCCAAGTCCAGCCATCGCCATGCCCGTTGCGATGACGGTGCTCACTCCCCGCCACGACTTGCGTTTTGACATCATCAGTCTCCCTTTTTTAATCGATCGTGGAGTGACGCAGCCAAGCACATGCAGCAATTAAGGATTTGCCGACAAACAGTAGCACTCGCTTTTAGCGCACTGAATCGGTAATAACGCGATAAAGACGATCATGCGAAAACATCATGAATTAGGCACTATTCTTTCAAACGGCTTGCGCAATGAATTCACGTAGCCATCGATGCGCGGGGTCGCGATGCACGCGTTCATGCCAGTACATCGACATCTCGTAGCCGGGCACATCGATGGGCGGCGCGACGCCGCGTAGCTCGGGCCAGTGCTTCACGAGCCGCAAGGGCTGCATCGAAACGAGATCGGTCGTGGCGAGCACGGAGCGCACGAAGAGGAAATGCGGCACCGAGAGCGCGACGCGCCGCTTCATGCCGAGCGCGGCGAGCGTCTCATCGGTGGGTCCGAAAAAGCCGCCGCCATCGGGCGATACGATCACATGCTCCAGCGCGCAGAACTGCGCGAGCGTTGGCCGCCGCTTCAGGCGCGGATGATCCTTGCGCCCCACGAGCGCATAGCTTTCCGTGAAGAGCGGCTGCTGATGAAAGTTATCGGCGTCCGGCGACGTGATGTGAAACGCCAGATCGATCTCGCCCTGCTCCGCCTGCTTCGCGAGACGCGGCGGATTGATCTCCAGCACCGCGATGCGCGTATGCGGCGCGGCGGCCCGCAGGCCGCCCAGCGCGGGCAGGAGCACGGTGGATTCGCTGTAGTCCGTCGCGGCGATGCGCCATGTGTCGTCGGCGGTGGCGGGATCGAATGCCGGCTCGGACGACACCGCGCGTTCGAGCGACGCCAGCGCATCGCGCAGCGGCTCGCGCAGGCTCTCGGCGCGCGCCGTGGGCCGCATGCCGCGCGGTCCCGGCAACAGCAAGGGATCGCCGAAGATATCGCGCAGTTTCGCGAGATGCACGCTTACCGAAGGCTGCGAAAAATGAAGCCGCTCGGCGGCGCGCGTGACATTCTGCTCGGCGAGCAATACGTCGAGCGTCACGAGCAGATTGAGATCCAGCCGCCTCAAGTTATTAGCCATGATAATTCCTGCAATTCTAGATATTCATTTCCAATATACCCGACGAGTCTCTATGCTGGCCTCCATTCCCGAAACGAAGTGGAGAAGCCTCATGAAAGTCCTGATCGTCTATGCCCATCCCGAACGCCGCTCGCTGAACGGCGCACTCAACGATTTCACCGTCGAACGCCTGCGCGCGAACGGCCATGACGTGCAAGTCTCCGACCTGTACGCGATGAACTGGAAAGCCCAGATCGATGCGAGCGATGTCCGCGACCGCAGCACCGACGCGCCCTTTCACGCGGCGCTCGACTCGAAGCACGCGTTCGAGAACGGCCTGCAAAGCCGCGATATCGAAATCGAACAGGACAAGCTGCGCTGGGCCGATGCCCTGATCCTGCAATTTCCGATGTGGTGGTTCTCGATGCCCGCGATCATGAAAGGCTGGGTGGAACGCGTGTACGCTTATGGCTTCGGCTATGGCGTGGGCGAGCATTCGGACGCGCACTGGGGCGACCGTTACGGCGAAGGCGTCATGGCGGGCAAGCGCGCGATGATCGTCGTGACCACCGGCGGCTGGGAATCGCACTACGGTTCGCGCGGCATCAACGGACCGATCGAAGATGTGCTGTTTCCGATCCAGCACGGCGTGCTCTTTTATCCCGGCTTCGACGTGCTGCCGCCCTTCGTCGTCTATCAAACGAACCACGTGGACGACGCGCGGCTCGACACGATCCGCGGCGCGCTCGGCGAGCGTCTCGACCGCCTCTGGGACGACGCGCCAATCGCATTTCGCAAGCAGAATCACGGCGATTACGCGATTCCGCAGCTTACGTTGCGCGAAGAACTCGCGTCCGGTCAGACGGGTTTCGCGGCGCACATCGGCTGAAGCGAAACACAAAACGCGGCTAAGATGGACGCCTCGACAAAAACGAAAGGCGACATCGAATGCTGACGATCTGGGGCAGAGCCAACTCGGTCAATGTGCAGAAAGTGCTGTGGTGTTGCGAGGAGCTCGGCCTCGCGTACGACCGCATCGACGCGGGCCTGCAATTCGGGCGCAACACAGAACCCGACTACCTCGCGATGAACCCGGCGGGCCGCGTGCCCACGCTGGTCGACGGCGATTTCGTGCTGTGGGAATCGAACGCCATCATCCGTTATCTCGCGATGCAATACGGGCCGAACAGCACGCTCTACCCGGCCGAGCCGAAAGTTCGCGCGAGCGCGGACCGCTGGCTCGACTGGTCGCTCTCCACGCTGCAACCCGCCGAGCGTCCCGTCTTCTGGGGTTATATCCGCACGAATCCGGCCGATCGCGACATGGCCCAGCTCGCCGCCGCGGCGAGCGAAGTGGACAAGCTCTGGCGCGTCGTCGATACCCATTTGAAAGGCCGCGACTATCTCGAAGGCGATAGCTTCACGCTCGCCGATCTCGTCATCGCCGCCTATGCGCGCCGCTGGTTCGGCATCGCGGAACTGGCGCGGCCCGCCCTGCCCGAACTCGAACGCTGGTATATCGGCATCACGCAGCGCGCGGGTTTTCAGCGCTACGTGTCGCCCGCATTGACCTGAACGGGACTGACGCCATGACCATCGAACTGCATACCTGGAATACGCCCAACGGACGCAAGATCAGCGTCGCGCTGGAAGAGATGCAACTGCCCTACGCCGTGAAGACGGTGAACATCACGAAGGGCGAGCAGCATGCGCCCGGCTTTCTGCGCATCAGCCCGAACAACCGCATTCCGGCGATCGTCGATCCGGACGGCCCCGACGGCCAGCCGATCAGCGTCTTCGAGTCCGGCGCGATCCTGCTTTATCTCGGCGAGAAGACCGGCAAGTTTCTGCCCGCGAGCCTGCGCGATCGCGTGCCCGTGCTCGAATGGCTGATGTGGCAGATGGGCGGCTTCGGCCCGATGCCCGGACAGGTGCACCACTTCCGCATGGTCGAGGCGGAATGCGACCGGCGTTATGCGCTCAAGCGCTATTCCGATGAAACGCGCCGCCTGTATGGCGTGCTCGACAAACGTCTCGCGCAAGTGGAATTCGTCGCGGGCGAATTGTCCGTCGCCGATTTCGCGATCCTCGGCTGGGCGTGGCGGCATGAACGCCATGAGGTTTCGCTCGACGACTATCCCAACGTCAAGCGCTGGTATGAAGCGCTGTTCGCGCGGCCCGGCGTCAGGCGCGGCTTCGACGTGAAGCTGGACGATCTCGCCTGACGCGTCATCGAAATCCCGAATGGCTTCGCGAAGTTCTCGCGAAGCGTGTCTTTGTCTACAGCATCCGGTTGCTCCGATTCCCTCATGGTCACCGCCGTTAGGCGCGCGTAATATAGGCACGAAACCAGAAAAAGGAGACGCCGATGACCGCCGGCATGTACGACGATGGCCTTCCCAAAACGGCCGCCAACTTCGCGGCGCTGACGCCGCTCAATTTCATCGAGCGCGCGGCATCCGTTTATCCGGCGCGGCCCGCCATCGTGCACGGCGAAGTGCGGCGCAACTGGGCCGAAACGTATGCGCGCACGCGGCGGCTCGCATCGGCGCTCGCGGCGCGGGGCATCGGCGTGGGCGACACGGTTGCGGCGATGCTGCCGAACACGCCCGAAATGGTCGAAGCGCACTTCGGCGTGCCGATGACGGGCGCCGTGCTCAACGCGCTCAACACGCGGCTCGACGCCGGCACGCTCGCCTACATGCTGACGCACGGCGAGGCGAAAGCGGTGCTCGTCGATCGCGAGTTCTCGGAGACGATGCGCCGCGCGCTCGCGGACGTTCCGCAGAAAGTGCTCGTCATCGACGTGGATGATCCGCAGTACGCCGGCGCGGGCGAGCGCATCGGCGAAATCGACTATGAAGCGCTGCTCGCGAGCGGCGATCCCGCATACGAATGGCAGCCGCCCTCGGACGAATGGAACGCGATCTGCCTGAACTACACGTCGGGCACGACGGGCAATCCGAAGGGCGTCGTGTATCACCATCGCGGTGCGTACACGAATGCCATCAGCAACATCCTCGAATGGGACATGCCGACGCACTCCGTGTATCTATGGACGCTGCCGATGTTCCATTGCAACGGCTGGTGCTTTCCGTGGACGGTCGCGGCGCGCGCGGGCGTGAACGTGTGCCTGCGCAAGATCGAGGCGAAAGCCGTCTTCGATCTCATACGGGACGAAGGCGTCACGCATTACTGCGGCGCGCCGATCGTGCAGAACCTGCTCATCAACGCGCCCGACGAACAGAAAGCCGGGATCACGCAAAAAGTCTATGCGATGGTCGCGGGCGCCCCGCCGCCCGCCACGATGATCGAAGGCATGGAGCGCATGGGCTTTCAGTTGACGCACGTGTACGGCCTGACCGAAGTGTATGGCCCGGCCACCGTCTGCGCGCATCAGGACGAATGGAGCGCGCTCGACGTGCACGAGCGCGCCCGCCTCAACGCGCGGCAAGGCGTGCGCTATCACTTGCAGGATGCCGTGACCGTGCGCGATCCCGCCACGATGGAGTGCGTGCCCTCGGATGGCGAGACCATCGGCGAGATCATGTTTCGCGGCAACATCGCGATGAAGGGTTATCTGAAGAACACGGCCGCCACCGAGGATGCGTTTCGCGGCGGCTGGTTCCATACGGGCGATCTCGCTGTCGCGTATCCGGACGGTTACGTGCGCATCAAGGATCGCAGCAAGGACATCATCATCTCGGGCGGCGAGAACATATCGAGCATCGAAGTGGAAGACGCGCTGTACCGGCATCCCGCCGTGCTCGCGGTGGCCGTCGTCGCGAAGCCCGATGCGCGCTGGGGCGAAACGCCCTGCGCCTTCGTCGAACTGAAGCCCGGTGCGCATGCGACCGCGGAGGAACTGATCGCGCATTGCAAGACGGAACTCGCGGGCTTCAAGGTGCCGCGCGCGATCGAGTTCCGCGAATTGCCGAAGACTTCGACCGGCAAGATCCAGAAGTTCGAGCTGCGCAAGATCGCGGGCTCGGTCGCGGCCATCGACGTTTGAAGGGCGCATAGCCATGAGCGAACTCGTTCTGATCGAACGCCATGCCTATGACGTCGATGGCGCCGTCCTGCTGACGTTGAATCGTCCCGATGCGTTCAACGCGTTATCCGAAGCCATGCTCGATGCGCTCGAGCGCGCGTTCGAGGAGATTGCCGCGTCGGATGCGCGCGTGGTCGTGCTGGCGGGCGCGGGACGCGCGTTCTGTGCGGGCCACGATCTCAAGGAAATGCGCGCCGAACCTGCGCTCGCCTACTATCGCGCGCTGTTCGAACACTGCTCGCGCACGATGCTCGCGATCCAGCGCATGCCGCAGCCCGTGATTGCGCGCGTGCATGGCGTCGCGACGGCGGCGGGCTGTCAGCTCGTCGCCATGTGCGATCTCGCGGTGGCGTCGAGCGATGCGCGCTTCGCCGTATCGGGCGTGAATCTCGGGCTTTTCTGCTCGACGCCGAGCGTCGCGCTGTCGCGCAATGTATCGCGCAAGGCCGCGTTCGAAATGCTCGTGACCGGCGAATTCATCGATGCCGCGACGGCGCATGAACGCGGCCTCGTGAACCGTGTCGCATCGCCGGACGAACTCGACAATGCCGTGCGCACACTGGCCGCGACCATCGCCGCCAAACCGCGCGAGGCGGTCGCGGCGGGCAAGGGCCTGTTCTATCGGCAACTCGAAAGCGGCATCGAGGCGGCATACGCGCTCGCGTCCGAAACGATGGCCTGCAACATGATGGAAGACGCCACGCTCGAAGGCACGCAGGCGTTCGTCGAGAAGCGGCCGC
The DNA here is from genome assembly GCF_001544575.2 of Caballeronia cordobensis. Taxonomy (GTDB): domain Bacteria; phylum Pseudomonadota; class Gammaproteobacteria; order Burkholderiales; family Burkholderiaceae; genus Caballeronia; species Caballeronia cordobensis. Next base: position 143,759 of record NZ_FCNY02000006.1, on the reverse strand, counting down.
CGCGCTGGAAATAAACCTCAACTCACGTGCTCGACCGGATGCCTGTCGAGCCACGCATTCTCTTCGTCGCTATAGAGCCGCGAGCGTGTGAGAAAGCGCAGACCGGTCGGGCGTTCCAGCGAAAACATGCCGCCATTGCCCGGCACGGCATCGATGATCAGTTGCGTGTGCTGCCAATACGCGTATTGCGATTCGGTCATGTAGAACGGCACGCCGCCGATCGCGCCCAGCTTCACGTCCGAACCGCCGACCATGAATTCGTTCACCGGAAAGCACATCGGCGCGCTGCCGTCGCAGCATCCGCCGGACTGATGGAACAGCACGTCGCCGTGCTCGGCCTTGAGCTTTTCGATGAGATCGATCGCGGCGGGCGTCGCTCTCACGCGCTGCACTTCCTGTTCGCTCATGATGTTCTCGTTGTTTTGGTTGGCGGCCGCCGCGCGATGCCGCGGCGGCCGTAGGCTACGAACGCGCTTTAGAAGAAGCCGAGCGGCTTGTCGCTATAACTGACGAGCATGTTCTTCGTCTGCTGATAGTGATCGAGCATCATCTTGTGATTCTCGCGCCCGATGCCCGACTGCTTGTAGCCGCCGAACGCCGCGTGCGCCGGATAAGCGTGATAGCAATTGGTCCACACGCGGCCCGCCTGAATCGCGCGGCCGAAGCGGTATGCACGCGTGCCGTCGCGCGTCCACACGCCCGCGCCGAGACCGTAGAGCGTGTCGTTGGCGATGTCGAGCGCTTCTTCCTCGGTCTTGAAGGTCGTCACCGAGAGCACCGGCCCGAAGATTTCCTCCTGGAAAATGCGCATCTTGTTGTGGCCTTTGAAGACGGTCGGCTTGACGTAATAGCCGTTCGCAAGTTCGCCGTCGAACGCCGCGCGCTCGCCGCCGCTCAAACATTGCGCGCCTTCCTGCTTGCCGAGATCGATATACGACAGGATCTTTTCGAGCTGCTCGCGCGAAGCCTGCGCGCCGATCATCGTCTTCGTATCGAGCGGATGGCCCTGTGCGATAGCCGCGACGCGCTTGAGCGCCCGTTCCATGAAACGCTCGTAGATCGATTCCTGCACCAGCGCGCGCGACGGGCACGTGCACACTTCGCCCTGATTCAACGCGAACATCGTGAAGCCTTCGAGCGCCTTGTCGAAGAAGCTGTCGTCGGCGTTCAGCACGTCCTCGAAGAAGATATTCGGGCTCTTGCCGCCCAGTTCCAGCGTGACCGGAATCAGGTTCTGGCTCGCGTACTGCATGATGAGCCGGCCCGTCGTGGTCTCGCCGGTGAACGCGATCTTCGCGATGCGCTTGTTCGACGCGAGCGGCTTGCCCGCTTCCAGACCGAAGCCGTTCACGACATTGAGCACGCCCGGCGGCAGAATGCCTTCGATCACTTCGAGCAGCACGAGAATCGACGCGGGCGTCTGCTCCGCGGGCTTCAGCACGACGCAGTTGCCCGCCGCGAGCGCGGGCGCGAGCTTCCATACGGCCATCAGAATCGGGAAATTCCACGGAATGATCTGCCCGACGACGCCGAGCGGCTCATGGAAGTGATACGCGACCGTATCGTGATCGATCTCCGAAATGCCGCCTTCCTGCGAACGCGCCGCGCTCGCAAAGTAGCGGAAGTGATCGATGGCGAGCGGAATGTCCGCGGCCATCGTCTCGCGCAGCGGCTTGCCGTTGTCGATGGATTCCGCTACCGCGAGCCGCGCCAGGTTCTGCTCCATGCGATCGGCGAGCTTGAGCAGCAGGTTCGCGCGATCGGTGACGGAGGTCCGGCCCCACGCAGTCTTGGCCGCATGCGCCGCATCGAGCGCGGCTTCGATGTCGGCTTCGCGCGAACGCGGAATCGACGTGAAGGGTTCGCCCGTGATCGGCGAGATGTTGTCGAAATACTCGCCGCCCGCGGGCGGAACCCACTTGCCGCCGATGAAGTTGCCGTACTGCTTTTTATACGGATATTCCGTGTTCAGGAACTGCATCTCTGCGTGATTCATTGTGTGTGCTCCTCGCATGTCGACGTGACTGGCCGGCACAGCCGATCTCCGGCGCCGGTGGCCCTTGTCTGCGAGTTCTGTGCCATCGCACGCGCGGCGGGGCTCCCGTCGCGTCGGCCGCATCGGCACGCGGGTGAGCGGCCACGGCTAAGGGTTTTCACGGAGCCGCCAGGCGTTGTTCACATTCAGAACACGTGCGCCGCGCTGTAGCGATGCGATACACGTCGTCGGATTCCGGGGTGCGTGCCGATTGCCGCGTCGGGCGCGATAAACGCTGCGGGCAAACGCTTATGGCACGAGTGTTCATATTGCAAACCCTTTCACCTTTGACTATGGTCATGCCAGCCGTGGCAAAGCGCCGCACTCATATGTGGTTCCATCGCATGTTTGGGCGGCGCGAAATGGCCTTGCGAGCGCGCGACGCCGACATCGTCGCCGAGCGCATGAACCACGGCGGGCTGCATTCCGGCGAACCCGGGCTGCACCTCAAGTAACGATGTGCGCGCACGTGAGAGACATGACGCGCCACGGAGACCACGATGAACAGCACACTCAATCAAGGGGCCGCGCACGGCCCGACAGGCTTTTTCTCCAAGGAGGCGACCATCGCCCGGCCGGGATTCTCGCGCTGGATGGTGCCGCCCGCCGCGCTGGCTGTTCACCTGTGCATCGGGCAGGCGTACGCATTCTCGGTGTTCAATGCGCCGCTGACGAAAGTCATCGGCATCACGAAGTCCGCGCCGGACGACTGGTCGCTGACCACGCTCGGCTGGATCTTCTCGCTCGCGATCGTGTTTCTCGGGCTTTCGGCGGCGTTCGCCGGCAAATGGCTGGAGAAGGTCGGCCCGCGCCGCACGATGTTCACGGCGGCCTGCTGCTTCGGCGGCGGCTTTCTCGTTTCCGCGCTCGGCGTCTATCTGCACCAGATCTGGCTGCTGTACCTCGGCTATGGCGTGATCGGCGGCATCGGGCTCGGGCTCGGCTATGTCTCGCCGGTATCGACGCTGATCCGCTGGTTCCCGGACCGCCGCGGCATGGCGACCGGCATGGCGATCATGGGCTTCGGCGGCGGCGCGATGATCGCCGCGCCCGGCTCCGTCGCGCTGATGAACCACTTCAAGAGCGCGACGAGCGTCGGCGTGACCGAAACCTTCCTCGTGCTCGGCGTGCTCTATTTCATCTCGATGACGATCGGCGCGCTCGCGATCCGCATTCCCCCGCCGGACTGGAAGCCGGCCGGCTGGACGCCGCCCGCGACCGCGAACAAGATGATCACGAAGAACCACGTGCATATCGATCAGGCGCTGAAGACGCCGCAGTTCTATCTGCTGTGGCTCGTGCTGTTCCTGAACGTGACGGCGGGCATCGGCGTGCTGGGTCAGGCTTCGGTGATGATCCAGGAAAGCTTCAAGACGTCGATCACGGCGGGCGCGGCGGCGGGCTTCGTCGGGCTGCTGTCGCTGTTCAACATGGGCGGACGCTTCGTGTGGGCATCGGCGTCGGACTGGATCGGCCGTAAAAACACGTATTTCGTGTTCTTCGTGCTGGGCGCGGTGCTGTATTTCCTGGTGCCGCAATTCGCGAGCGCCGGCAACATCGCCCTCTTCGTGCTGGCGTACGGCGTGATTCTGTCGATGTACGGCGGCGGCTTCTCGACCGTGCCCGCGTATCTCGCGGACATGTTCGGCACGGCGTTCGTCGGCGGCATTCACGGCCGGCTGTTGACGGCGTGGGCGGCGGCGGGCGTGGCGGGACCGGTGGTCGTCAACTATGTGCGCGCGTATCAGGTGGCCCACGGCGTCGCGGGCGCGGATGCGTACACGATGACGCTGCACATCATGGCGGCGCTGCTCGTTATCGGCTTCCTGTGCAATCTGCTCATCACGCGGGTGCATGAGAAGCATCACATGAACTTGTCGGCGCAGGCCGCGAACTGAGACAAAGGAGACCGCGATGAATACTCAGTACGAAGGCGCGTCGTCGAATAAGGGATTGCTGCTCGTGTTCTGGGCGTATGTGCTGATTCCGCTCGCTTGGGGCGTCACGAACACGCTCACGCAGGCGATCAAGCTGTTCCAGTAAGCGTCAGGACATGCCACGCGCGCCGGAGGGCCGATGAGTCGATCGGTTCACGGCGCGCGTTTTTGTTTGCGGCTCGATATTGCTTTCGCAAGCCGCGGTCAGTTCTCAACGCCCCCGCTCTTCAACGCGGTTCAGGCTGCGACGCGCGAGCACGCTCATGAAAAGCGTGCCGCACACGAGCGCTGCGAGATACACGCCAGCCATCATCCATTCCATATCATTCACGGTTGTTCTCCTTCGAATTGAGCCGCGGCCGGGGTGCCGCGGGAGTGATCCACGCGATTCAACTACGTTCTGGCCTGATTTACGGCACGCGCGCGCAAAGGTTTAGCGGCGCGCGGAATGAACGACGTTGGATGCACGTTGAAGGAGGAAGCGAAAACAGCACGCAGCGAAAACGATCGGGCGTTCTCTTTCGCAAACGTATGCCGCAGCGCGCGTGTTGGGCACGCCGCGAAGCGTCGGCGTATCGTTCGACTTGCGCCTTGAGCGCGTTCCCCACACACAAAAAACGCATCCCGACAATGAATCCGACCCGCCGCAGCTTCATGATTTTCAGCATCGGCATGGGCTCGGCGCTGTGGCTCGCGAAAGCCCGCGCCGACGTCCCGCATCTGAGTGAATCCGATCCGGCCGCGGTCGCGGTCGGCTACAAGGAGGACGCCGCGAAAGTGGACAAGGCGAAGTATCCGAACTACGCCGCCGAACAGACGTGCGCGAACTGCTCGCTGTATCAGGGCAAATCGACGGACGCCTGGGGCGGCTGCACCCTCTTCAACGACAAGCTGGTCGCCGGCAAGGGATGGTGCGCGTCCTACACGAATATGTGATGCTCGCTCAACGCAACGAGTATCCGACGAACCGCCAGACGTTGTCCGCGTCGAGGATGAACGTGACCATCTCGCGCGACGACTGGCGGGCCTGACTGTACTGCGTATCGAACAGCACGTTGATGTACGCGCCGGCGGGCATGTTGCCGGTGCCGTCGTAGCGATAGTGCTTGACGCCCATCGGCATGCGAAGGCCCGGCGTGCCGAGCGGCGCCCGGTCGTGCGCGACTTTCCTGATGAAGTCATCGCGCGAAATGATCTGTTTCGCGATGGGCGAGGCGTCGTCCCACACCTCGCCCGCCTTGTTCTGATCGATCAGCCCGACGATAGCCAATGCGGCCTGCGCGATGTCCTGGTCCTGCTTGTCGAGCGCGGCCTGTTGCTCCTTCGTGAGCGATCGGGCGGCGGCGGATGGTTGCTGCTGCGGTGCCGGCTGAGTTTGCTGTGCCTGGCACGCGATGCTGGAAGAGATCAGCAAGAGTGTGCCGAGCGAGAGGGTAATGCGAGCTTTCATGTGGCGGACAACGGTGAGTTCTACAGCGCAGGATTGTAACGCCGTCTGCGTGCGAGACAGTAAGAAATACTGAGTTTCGGAAAGTGTGCTGGAAGCCTATGGGCTACGCACCCGCACGCCGCCGCTATCTCGAAATAGCACGCTTACGCACCGATCAAGCACATTCCTTGCTGCCATGAAAATAGCTCGACTGCTGGCGCGATTGCCGGGGTGAACATGAGACTCGTGGACTGGAACATCCAATGGGGACGCGGCGTGGACAAGCGCGTCGATCTCGCGCGCATCGTCGCCGAGGCCAAAGCGCTGCACGACTTCGACGTTCTCTGCCTGCAGGAAGTCACGCGCGGCTTTCACGAAAGCGAACAGGCGGGCGGGCTCGCGGGACGGCCGTCAGCCGATCAGTTCGCCGAACTCGAAGCGCTGATACCGGGCGCGACTGTCATGGACGGAATCGGCTCCGATCTGCCGCCTGTCGGCGCCGGTCTCGCGCGCCGCCAGTTCGGCAACGCCATCGTCAGCCGTCTGCCGGTGCGGCAAGTGCTGCGTCATTCGCTGCCATGGCCCGCCGATCCCGCGAAGCCGTCGATGATGCGCGTCGCGCTCGAAGCCGTCATCGATACCGATGTCGGTCCGTTGCGCATCGTCAGCACGCATCTGGAGTTTTACTCGGAGAAGCAACGGGTCGCGCAAGTCGCGCGTCTGCGCGACCTGCATGCGGAAGCCTGCGCGCATGAACGCGCGCCCGCGAAGGCCGAAAGTCAGGCGAGCCCGTTCGCCGATACCGCGCGGCCGCATTCCGCGATCGTCTGCGGCGACTTCAACAGCGCGTTCGACGCATCGGCGTATCGCGCGATGCTCGAACCGATCGCCGGTGCGCCAACGTTCGTCGATGCCTGGACCTGCGCGCATCCGGACGATCCGCGCGCGGCCACTGTCGGTCTGTACGATCACGATCAGTGGCCCGATGGCCCGTTTGCCTGCGACTTCATCTTCGTGACGGAAGACTTGCGGCCGCGCATCGTTGGCTGCGAGGTGGATCAGTCGAGCCGGTCATCGGATCATCAGCCAATGTGGCTCGAACTGCGCTAGGCCTGCTCGCGCGACAGGCCGTATAACGCCTGCAACGCGGCCGCGCGCGCCTGACCTACGATCATGCCGCGCCAGAGATCGTCGTCGATGTAAAACGCCGCGCGTATCTGCCGGCGAATGTCGGCTTTCAACGCCTCGGGCGCGTCCGGATGATGCCGCACCCAGACATCCGCGCGCAGCATGTCGAGCATGTCGGTGAGCGGCACGGTGCCGTATTCGATCGCAATCGACGCATTGGCCGCATGCGGACACGTCTGCCGCAACGTGTCGAGCAAGGGACCGGCGACATCCGCCGCGATCGACGTGCCGTCCGATGGGCTCGTCACGTCCGCGCCCCACCAGCGCCGCGCGCGCGTCACGTCGCCGATGCAGATCTTCGCGCCGAAGCCGCTCGGCCCGAGTCCCGTATGAAAGTCGATCCATCCGATCGCGTCGCACGGCTCGCCGTATTCCGCGAGCAGCGCGCGCATCGTGCGCGTGCTCCATGCGGGCTCATCGCCGCCATAGAACATGCCGTGCGCATGCGTGTACTGCCCCTTCGTCACCGCTTGCTGATACGCCCATTCGCCGCGTGTTTCGATGTAAGCGCGAATCGCCGTGAGATTCGCTCCGTCGGGCGGCCAGTGCGCGGGAATCAGCAAGTCGTGCAACTCCGCATAGCCCGCGTTCACCGGCAAAGGCCTGCTGAAATCCACGCTGTTGCGATTCAGATCGACATTGCCTTCGGTCGTGCGGCTGAGGTAGGAGAAGCCATAGGGATTGATCGCGTGAACGAGCAGCATCGCGACGCCGAGTTTCTGCATCGATGCGAGCAGCGCGTCGTCGCGCATCAACGCGATCTGTGCGCCCGAGCCGCAAAAGCCTTCCACGCCATGCGTCGCCGACGTGAGCACGAGCAGGCGCTTCGCATCGGCGGGACCGATTCGCACGACATCTGTCGCGAGGGTTTCGCCTTCGAGACCCGCGATGCCTTCGAGCAAGCGCGTATCGACGGCGAGCTTGCGCTGCGCGGCCGTATCGAGAAATCGCTGCCGCGCTTCCTTATAAGTCGATGAGAACATTTCGGCTCCTCAGGCGCGCGCGAGAAACTTCTCGACGAGCCGCACCCAGTAGGTCGAGCCGAGCGTGAGCACGTCGTCGTTGAAGTCGTAGCTGCTGTTGTGCAGCATGCACGGCCCGAGGCCATGACCGTGCTCGCGATGATCGCCCGATCCATTGCCGATGTACGCATAGCATCCCGGCCGCTCCAGCAGCATGAACGAGAAATCTTCCGCGCCCATCGTCGGATCGACGTTCGTGTTCACGCGATCCGCGCCGGCGATGTCCTGCATCACGCCCAATGCGAAATGCGTTTCCGCTTCGGTGTTCACGGTCGGCGGATAGTTGCGCACGAACTTGACTTCGGCCTTGCATCGATACGCCGCCGCCGTCGCCGCGACGATCTCCTTCATGCGCGTCTCGATCAGATCGAGCACATCGACGGAAAACGTGCGCACGGTGCCGGCGAGCGTCGCGGTGGTCGGGATCGCGTTGACCGCATGCCCCGCCTGCATGCGCGTGATCGACAGCACGGCGGCGTCGATGGGCCGCTTGTTGCGCGTCACGATGCTCTGCAGGCCCGTGCCGATCTGCAACGCGGTGAACACGGGATCGACGCCATCGTGAGGTATCGCGGCATGCGCGCCCACGCCTTCGATGCGAATCTCGAACTCGTTGCTCGACGCCTGCGTCGCGCCGACGCGCGCACCGAACTGGCCCGCGGGCATGCCCGGCCAGTTATGCAGCGCGAACACGGCATCGACGGGAAAGCGCTGGAAAAGGCCATCGTCGATCATGGCTTTCGCGCCGCCGCCGCCTTCCTCTGCGGGCTGGAAGATGAAGACGACCGTGCCGTCGAAATCGCGATGCTTCGCGAGATAGCGCGCAGCGCCGAGCAGCATCGCGGTGTGGCCGTCGTGACCGCACGCATGCATCTTGTTCTCATGGCGCGACGCATGCGCGAAGGTGTTCGATTCGGGAATCGGCAATGCGTCCATATCGGCGCGCAGGCCGATTGCGCGCTTGCCCGAGCCTTTTTTCAGCACGCCGACGACACCGGTCTTGCCCAGCCCGCGCGTCACTTCGATATCCCAGCTTTCCAGCTTTTGCGCGACGAGTTCAGCGGTGCGCGCTTCTTCGTAGCAGAGCTCGGGATGGGCGTGGATATCGCGGCGAATGGCCTGAATCTCGTCGCGCGACTCGGCGATCTCGGGAATGATCGACATGCTGTCCTCGTTGATGAATGATCGAACGAAGCATTGTCGATGGCCGCAAAGAACAGCGAAAGCTGATATTTCTTGTCCGTCACTTAAGCAAAGCTTTAGCTTTCCGCAGGCGGCACGACGCCATGCGAACGCAGGCGGATGCGCTCCTGCACGACGCTCATCACCGCGTGCCGGTCGTGGATCTTGCGCTCCAGCATGCCGACCACGCGGCGCGGCGTGTTCTTCGCGAGCGGCGTCACGCGCAATGCGGGATCGCTCGCCCACGAGCCGTATTCGAGCAGCGGCACGACCGATACGCCCGCATCCTGCCGCACGAGCTCGACGATCACTTCCAGCGAATTCAGTTCGAGAAACTCGTTCACGGCGAGACGATTGTGCTTCAGCGCGCGTTCGATCAGCGCGCCGGTGCGCTGCGCGCGATCGAAGCGCAGAAACGGACGGCTCGCGAGCATCTCGGCGGCGCCCGACGATCCATTGCGCGGCGAACCGATCACCACGAGCGGCTCGGAATAGAGCGGCGTCCAGTTGAGGCTCGCCGGCGTCTTGCCGGCCATTTCCACGATCACGGCCGCATCGATTTCCCCGGCTTCCACTTGCGGCGCGAGGGCGAGCGCCTTGCCGGTGAAGAGCCGTACATCGAGCCGCGGATACTGGCCTTTCAGTTCGGTGACGACGGATGCCAGCGCGCCCATCGCCGAATCGACCGCGCCGATGGAAACCGAGCCGGCGATTTCATCGTCGAGGCCGGTGAGACGCATGCTGTCGTAGAGCGCGACGATGCGCTCCGCCTGCGGCAACACCTGCTTGCCGATGCTCGTCAGCCGATTGGTGCGGCCCACGCGGTCGAAGAGCGGGCGCTTCAGATCGTCTTCGAGCGATTGCATCTGCATGCTCACGGCGGCCTGCGTAAGCGCGACTTTCTCGGCGGCGGCGGCGAAAGAGCCGTAGCGCGCCACCGCGATGAACGTGCGCAAGAAGCGAATGTTGCTCATAAGGCTAGGGTCAACCCGGATCCTTCGATCAGGTTTCCTTGAGTGTCAGTTCAGAAATTCTATATTTTCTTATTTCACTTCGGCGTAATGTTTGCTTGTTGCAGCGGCTCGCGCGAGCCTCGAAAGAGCGGATGTCGTCAACCAGCGAGAAACCTCACGGAGTGCATTCGATGAGCACCGTACTACCTGCAGCCCACGCGGCCCAAGACAACGCCGCATCGAACCTGTCCGGCCGACGAGCCATCGTGGTATCGACCATCGGCAACGCGCTCGAATGGTTCGACTTCATGGTCTACGGCTTTTTCGCCGTCATCATCTCCAAGCTCTACTTTCCCGCCACCAATCCCACGATTTCCCTGCTCGCGACCTGGGCGACCTTCGGCGTCGGCTTTCTCACGCGGCCGCTCGGCGGCATCGTGCTCGGCGCGGTCGCGGATCGCGTCGGCCGCAAATCGGCCCTCACGCTCACGATTTCGCTGATGGCCGTGGGCATCGCGATCATCGCGTTCGCGCCGACGTATGCGGCGATCGGCATTGCCGCGCCCTTGCTGATGCTGCTCGGCCGCCTCATTCAGGGCTTCTCCGCGGGCGGCGAAGTAGGCTGCGCCACGGCGTTCCTCGTCGAATATGCCCCGGCCAACAAGCGCGGCTACTTCGGCAGCTTCCAGATGGTCGCGCAGGCCGCCGCGAGTCTCGCGGGCTCGTTCTTCGGCGCGGTGCTCACGCGCACGCTCAGCCCCGAGCATCTGAATAGCTGGGGCTGGCGCATCCCGTTCGTGATCGGTCTCCTGATCGTGCCGGTCGGCCTGTATCTGCGCTCGAAGCTCGACGAATCGCCCGTGTTCGTCGAGAAGGCGCAGAAGAACGAACTGAGCGCGCGGCCGATCCGCGATACCGCCACGAAGCACGGGATGGCCGTGCTCGCGGGCTTCGGCCTGACGGTGTTCGGCACCATCGGCACGTACATCTTCCTGCTGTATCTGCCGACGCACGCGACGCGCGTGCTGCACATGGCGCTCACGGATGGCCTCATCAGCTCGACGATCGGCGCGCTCGTCTATCTCGTCTGCTGCCCGTTCTTCGGCCGCCTGTCCGATCGCGTCGGCCGCAAGAAGCTCATGGCGACGGCGCTCGCGCTCTCGCTCGTCACCGCCTATCCGATCTTCGCGGTGCTCACGGCGCATCCCAGCTTGCCGATGCTGATCGTCTGCCAGGCGCTCTTGATGACCTACCTCGGCATCTTCCAGGGCTGCTATCCGGCGTTCATCTCGGAGCTGCTGCCTTCGAGTGTGCGCTCGACGGGCATCTCGGTGAGCTACAACGTCGCGGTGATGATCTTCGGCGGCTTCGCGCCCGCCATCGTGTCATGGCTCACGATGACCACCGGCGACCCGCTCTCGATCTGCTACTACGTGATCTTCGGCAGCGCCGTCGCCTTGCTGACGATCTTGCCGTTGCGCGACCGTTACAGCGAAGCCTTGCGCTGATGCTGCAGCGTGTGCGCAAAGGATGGACAATGGGGCGGCCCGCACGGAAGCCCGGTGCGCTTAAGTCTGATTTAAGAAAGCGCGCTTAGCCTGAAGTCTGACCGACCCACCCTCCTTCCGGCCGCGCAAGCGGCCATTTTTTTTGGACCGACGCGATGCAGCTAAGTCTTCGCCTGATCCTGATCCTCGTGGTGCTCGTCGCCTTCACGACCGTCGGCGTGTTCCTTCTTTCGCTTGTCGCGCGCGCCGTGCTGACACACTGACGGCGCATCTGCGCGGCACGGGCATGCTTCGTGCGAACGTGGTGTCCCGGTGCCCTCAGTGGCCCGCGTGAGCTTTCCTGCCTATACTGGCTGAGTGTCGTCTTTCGCCGCGTCGTCCGCGCCTGAAAGTCCTGCGTCCCGTCGCGCAGACCCTTTTCCGCCGCTCTTCCCCGCGCTTCCCGGCGCGCGACACGCCGCCGCATCTTCGCCTCTCTCACGTTCCGCCGCCTTTGCCGCATCTGTGCAGCAGCTTGCTGCGCAATTCCAGGAGAATGCTCGATGCCACAACGTCCCGTCCCCCAAGCCAAAACAACGCACACCGATACGCCCAACAAGCTCGCGCCCGCGCCGGCCAAGACCGACGGCGCGAACATCGCCTTCACGATGACCGTGAACGGCCAAAGCCATAGCCTTTCGCTCGATCCGCGCACCACGCTGTTAGATGCATTGCGCGAGCATCTTCATTTGACCGGCACGAAAAAGGGCTGCGATCACGGCCAGTGCGGCGCATGCACCGTCCATGTGAACGGCCGCCGCGTGAACTCGTGCCTGTGCTTCGCCGCCGCATGCGATGGCGACACGATCACGACGATCGAAGGCATCGGCGAAATCGAGGCACTGCATCCGCTGCAGGCCGCGTTCGTCGAATGCGATGGCTATCAGTGCGGCTACTGCACGGCCGGCCAGTTGATGTCGGCGGTCGCCTTGCTCGACGAACCCATCGGCCCGAGCGACGCCGACGTACGCGAAGCGATGAGCGGCAACCTGTGCCGCTGCGGCGCGTATCAGAACATCGTCGAGGCGATTCAGTCGGTGCGCGCCAGCAAGCCGTCGGCCAAATAAAGGAGCGCGACATGGACATGTTTCAGCTCTCCCGCGCGCGCGACATGCGCGAGGCGATCAATGCCGGCGCGCTCGCGCATACCGCGCAGCAAGGCGCGGAAGTGCGCTTTCTCGCGGGCGGCACGACCCTGCTCGATCTGATGAAGCTCAACGTCGAGCGTCCGATGCGCGTGGTCGATATCAGCCGCCTGCCGCTCGATGCGATCGAGGCGACGCAGGACGGCGGCGTGCGCATCGGCGCGACCTCGCGCAACTCGGATCTCGCGCATCATCCGCTGATTCGCGAGCGTTATGCGGTGCTGTCGCAGGCGGTGCTCGCGGGCGCATCCGTGCAGTTGCGCAACATGGCGACGACTGGCGGCAACATTCTGCAGCGCACGCGTTGCGTGTATTTCCGCGATACGACGTCGCCGTGCAACAAGCGCGAACCGGGCAGCGGCTGCTCCGCGATTCAGGGCGTCAATCGCATGATGGCCATTCTCGGCACGAGCGAATCGTGTATCGCGAGCAATCCATCGGATATGTGCGTCGCGCTGCAGGCGCTCGAAGCGACGGTGCATGTGGAAGGCACCGGCGGCAAGCGCGCCATTCCCATCGACGAGTTTTTCCTGCTGCCGGGCACGACGCCCGATCGCGAGAACGTGCTCGATGCGGGCGATCTCGTCACGCATGTCACGTTGCCGCCGGCGGTCGAGGGCGCGCGCTCGTTCTATCTGAAGCTGCGCGATCGCGCGTCGTATGAGTTCGCGCTGGCGTCGGCGGGCGTGGTGATCAAGGTCGAAGACGGACGCATCGCGCATGCGCGCGTGGGTCTCGGCGGCGTCGGCACGAAACCGTGGCGCGCGCGCGAGGCGGAGAAGGAACTGCAAGACGCGGCGCCCGACGAAGCGACCTTCAGGCGCGCCGCCGATGCCGCACTCGCCAATGCGAAGCCGCAAAGCGAGAACGGCTTCAAAGTCGAGCTATCGACGCGCTGCATCGTGCATGCGCTGAAGATGGCGACGCAAACGTCCTGACCACGACCGAGGAACCGAACATGTCCACCGCGCCCGACATCACGCAGTCCTTCATCGGACGGCCCCAGTCGCGCATCGACGGACCGCTGAAGGTCTGCGGCCGCGCGACTTACACATCCGACGTCGACTTGCCCGGCATGCTGACTGCCGTGCCGGTTGGCGCCACCATCGCGAGCGGCAAGATCACGTCGCTCGAATTCGCCGCCGCGCAAGCCATGCCCGGCGTGAAGCTGATTCTGCATCGCGGCAATATCGGCCGCTTCTATCGCATCTCGGGCAACTCCATCGACACGGGTTTCGTCGATGAAAACCGTCCGCCCTTCGAAGACGACGTCATTCGCTATTACGGGCAATACGTCGCGCTCGTCGTCGCCGATACATTCGAGCAGGCGAGCGCCGCGGCCGCCGCGATCAAGATCGGCTACGACAAGACGCCGCACGACGTGAGCGCGACGTTCGATCTCGACAGGAAGCTCGATACGCACAGCGAGCGCGGCGACGCCGACAAGGCGTTCGACGACGCACCCGTGAAGATCGACGAGACCTATGTGACGCCCGTCGAAACGCATAACCCGATCGAACTGCACGCGACCATCGCGCACTGGAACGGCGAAAGCTATACGTTCTACGAAACGAGCCAGGCCGTCGCGAATCATCAGGGCACGCTGATGCAGATGATGGGCCTGCCGAAAGACAAGGTGCGCGTGATCTCGCGTTATCTCGGCTCGGGCTTCGGCGGCAAGCTATGGATGTGGCCGCATTCGCTGCTCGCCGCTGCCGCCACGCGTCAGCTCGAACGGCCCGTCAAGCTCGTGCTGTCGCGCAAGATGATGTTCCAGAACGTCGGGCATCGGCCCACGACGCAGCAGCGCGTGCGGCTCGCCGCCACGCCGGACGGCAAGCTCGTATCGCTGCGGCACGACTTCGTGAATCACGAGGCCATTGCCGATGTCTACGCGGAAGATTGCGGCGAAGCGACGCCGTCCATGTACAGCACGCCCAATCTTCGCGTGACGGGCGGCACGGTCAAGCGCAATGTCGGCTCGCCCACTTCGATGCGCGGTCCCGGCGCCGTGCCCGGCCTGTACGCGCTCGAATCGGCGATGGACGAGCTCGCCATCGCGTTGAAGATCGATCCCGTCGAACTGCGTCTGCGCAACGAGCCGAAAGTCGACGAAAGCAGCGGCCTGCCGTTTTCGTCGCGTCATTTCGTCGAATGCCTGAAGACCGGCGCGGAGAAATTCGGCTGGAGCCAGCGCACGCCGGAAGTCGGCTCGATGAAGCGCGACGGGCTCACGCTCGGCTGGGGCGTCGGCGCGTGCAGCTGGCCGGGCTTGCGCTTCTCGGCGGAGGCGACCGTCGATCTGCGCGCGGACGGCACGGCGCGCGTCGCGTGCGGCACGCAGGACATCGGCACGGGCACGTACACGATCCTCGCGCAGCTGGTCGCGGAGCACACGGGCATTCCGCTCGACAGGATCGAAGTCGGTCTCGGCGACACCGACTTGCCGCTCGGCCCCGTGTCGGGAGGATCGGCGGCGACGGCATCGGTGATACCGGCGGTATCGGATGCGGTGCGCGCGGCCATCAAGACGCTGCTCGCGCGGGCGTCGAAGGTCGAAGACATGCCGTTCGCCGGCGCGAAGGCCGAAGAACTCGCGATGAGCGGCGGATACGTGCATCGCAAGAACGAGCGGCCGGAGAGCGGCGTGCCGTATGCGCGCATTCTCGACGCGGCGAAGCTGCATGCCGCGTCGGGCAGCGGCAGCGCGAAAGGCGGCTTCGACGATCCGCTCAAGAAGAAGTGGTCGATCCACTCGTACGGCGCGCATTTCGCCGAAGTGACGTGGGAACCCGCGACGGCGCGTCTGCGCGTGAGCCGTGTCGTCACGGTGATCGATGCGGGCAAGATCCTGAATCCGCGGGCCGGCCGCAATCAGATCGAAGGCGCGGTGGTGATGGGCGTCGGCATGGCGCTTTTCGAGCACACCGTCTACGACGAGCGAAGCGGCGCGCCGGTCAACAGCAGTCTCGCGGATTACGTCGTCGCGACGAACGCGGATACGCCGAAGATGGACGTCACCTTCCTCGATCATCCCGATACGGT
The DNA here is from genome assembly GCF_001544575.2 of Caballeronia cordobensis. Taxonomy (GTDB): domain Bacteria; phylum Pseudomonadota; class Gammaproteobacteria; order Burkholderiales; family Burkholderiaceae; genus Caballeronia; species Caballeronia cordobensis. The sequence goes on along the minus strand of NZ_FCNY02000006.1, from coordinate 128,276 downwards.
CTTCAACGAACTCGGCGCGCGGGGCATCGCGGAGATCGGGCTGGCGGGCATCGCGGCGGCGATTACCGGCGCGGTGTATCACGCAACCGGCGTGCGGGTGAGAAAGCTGCCGGTGATGATCGAGGATTTGTTGAAGGCGTAGCGTCGGGCTGCTTGCTCGTTTCGTGAGGCCCGGTTGTCGTGCAGTTCATTGGCGCGGCAACCGGGCTGTTTTGCGTGACGATGTGCAGTCCGACGGGTTCGTATAATGAGGCACGGAGCGAATCGGGTGTCGAATCGCGCAATCATCGGGAAATACATTGAAAGACCCCAACGCGGAACCACTGACTGAACGCGAACTCGACCGCGTCGAAGCCTTCCTTCATACCCTCGGTGACGAAGCGATGACCGTCGAGATGGTCGATGGCTTTTTTGCAGCGTTGATCTGCGGCCCTGAGTTGGTGCCGCCGCACGAATGGCTCCTCGGCGTACTGGGGAAAAACTTTTCGCTGGTGAACGAAAAGGAAGCCGAGAAGATCGTGCAACTGCTGATTCGTCACTGGAACACCATTGCGGACACGCTTGAACTCACGCTGACCGAAGAGACGGGTTATCTGCCGGTGCTGTCGCTGGACGAGGAAGATGACGTCGCTTACGCCAGCGAATGGGCAGAGGGATTCATGGCCGGCATCGACATGCGCCGTGAAAGCTGGCAGGAATTGTTCGACGACGAAGATCACGCGGGATCGTTGATCCCGGTTTTGATGCTTTATCACGAGGACGACCCGGACCCGGCGCTGCGCACCGATCCCCAAGCGCTGGAGGATCGCGACAGCGTGATTCAGGACTTGATCACCTGCCTGAATCATATTTATCGATACTTCGAAGTACGCCGGCACGAGAACGCACTGCGTGATGTGCCTGAGCCCATGCGGCGTTCAAGTGCCAAGGTCGGTAGAAACGAACCATGCCCGTGCGGCAGCGGGCGCAAGTACAAGCAGTGCTGCGGGGCGAGTTCTGCCGCGCCGCATTGAGCGGCCCGCAGCGGGCGGATCGGTCGAAAACGCTATGCTAGACTGAGTTGGCAATATCTTGGACCCATACGCGCAAAAGCCATGAAACCATCCGTCGCCCTGCAAGCTCATCGTGAGGAGATTCGTCGCGTGGTCGAGGCGCATCACGCGTCGAATGCGCGCGTCTTCGGTTCCGTCGCTCGCGGAGAAGATACCGACGAAAGCGATCTCGACCTCCTTATCGACCCATCCCCGGATACGACGCTCTTTGATCTTGGCGCCATTCGACACAAACTGCGCGTCTTGCTCGGCGTACCGGTGGACGTGCTGACTTCGGGCGCGATTCCCGCTGGCAAGCGCGACGCCATTCTCGGAGGCGCGCAGCCCGTATGATATCTGGCGTTCGCAGCGGCGCATCCGGATGTCGATTTCTCGTCCGCGTATGAAATGCGGAACGTACTTGCGCACGGCTATCACGAGGTAGAACCGGAAATCGTCTGGAAGACCATCGTCAAGAGCTTGCCGCCATTCAAACGGCAGATTCAGGCGCTCACGGCGACGATAGCAGACGATAACTCGGCCGCGTCTACCTAACGGCGAGATCCCCCTCAGGCACACCGCTTGCACCTCCCCCGCGCTTCGATCCTCCCCCAAGACGCGCTAACATAGGGATCAGCCCATCCCCAAAACCCCTGTGTAGCAGCAACTCAGCAAAATCAGCCGGAGTGCCCATGAACGACATGATCAAACAACACGGCCTGCAGGTCGACGCGAGCCTCGCGAAGTTCGTCGATGAAGAAGCCATCCCCGGCACGGGCGTCGACAGCGCGTCCTTCTGGAAGGGTTTCGATGCGATCGTGCACGACCTCGCGCCGAAAAACCGCGCCCTGCTCGCCGAGCGCGACCGACTTCAGACCGCGCTTGACGACTGGCATCGCAGCAATCCCGGCCCGGTGCGCGATCCGCGCGCGTATCGCAAGTTTCTGGAGGAAATCGGCTATATCGTGTCCGCGCCCGCGCATGTGCAGGCGAGCACCGCCAATGTCGATCGCGAAATCGCCGAGCAGGCCGGCCCGCAACTCGTCGTGCCGCTTTCCAATCTCCGCTATGCGCTCAACGCCGCCAACGCGCGCTGGGGCAGCCTCTACGACGCGCTCTACGGCACCGACGCCATCGACGAATCCGGCGGCGCGGAGCGCACCGCGCAATTCAATCCGAAGCGCGGCGCGAAAGTGATCGCCTACGCGCGCGCCTTCCTCGACGACAACGCGCCCCTCGCCCACGGCTCGCACGCCGATGCGACGAAATACAGCGTCGAGCAGGGCAAGCTCGCCGTCACGCTGAAGGACGGCGCGAAAAGCGGTCTCGCGAACGCCGAACAATTCGCGGGCTATCAGGGCGATGCGAAGGAACCGTCCGCCATTCTGCTCAAGCACAACGACCTGCACTTCGAGATCCAGATCGACGCGAACCATTCCATCGGCAAAACGGACGCCGCGCACGTGAAAGACGTGCTGATGGAAGCGGCCGTGAGCACGATCATCGATTGCGAAGACTCGGTCGCGGCCGTCGATGCCGCCGATAAAACGCAGCTCTATCGCAACTGGCTTGGCCTGATGCAAGGCCATCTCTCCGAACAGGTGACGAAGAACGGCAAGAGCTTCACGCGCAGCATGAACCCGGATCGCGAATACGCCGCGCCCAATGGCGGCACGATCAAGCTGCACGGACGTTCGCTCTTGTTTATCCGCAACGTCGGCCATCTGATGACGAATCCCGCCGTGCTCGACCGCGACGGCAACGAAATTCCGGAGGGCATTCTCGACGGCGTGATGACCACGCTCGGCGCAATGCACGATCTCAAGAACAAGATGAACTCGCGCACGGGTTCCATCTACATCGTGAAGCCGAAGATGCACGGCCCGGCGGAAGTCGCGTTCGCGGACGAACTCTTCTCGCGCGTCGAAGACCTGCTCGGCCTGCCGCGTCACACGATCAAGATGGGCATCATGGACGAGGAACGCCGCACGAGCGTCAACCTCAAGGCGTGCATCGCGGCGGCGGGCGCGCGCGTCGCGTTCATCAACACCGGCTTCCTGGATCGCACCGGCGATGAAATGCATTCGTCGATGGAAGCCGGCCCGATGATGCGCAAGGGCGACATGAAGTCGTCGAAGTGGATCGGTTCGTACGAGCGCAGCAACGTGCTGGTCGGCCTGAACACGGGCTTGCGCGGACGCGCGCAGATCGGCAAGGGCATGTGGGCCATGCCCGATCTCATGCACGCGATGCTCGAACAGAAGATCGCGCATCCGCGAGCGGGCGCGAACACCGCGTGGGTGCCCTCGCCCACGGCGGCCACGCTGCACGCGCTGCACTATCACATGGTCGATGTGCAGCAGGTCCAGCAGGAGCTCGAAAGCATCGACTACGACAGCCAGAAAAACGAGCTGCTCGATGGCTTGCTGACGATTCCCGTCGTCGATAAACCGTCGTGGTCGGAAGACGACATCAGAAATGAAATCGAGAACAATGCGCAGGGCATTCTCGGTTACGTGGTGCGCTGGGTCGATCAGGGCGTCGGCTGCTCGAAGGTGCCGGACATTCACGATGTCGGCCTGATGGAAGACCGCGCGACGCTGCGCATTTCCAGCCAGCACATCGCGAACTGGCTGCGGCATGGCATCGTCACGGAAGAGCAGGTTCGCGCGACGCTCGAACGCATGGCCGCCGTGGTCGACAAGCAGAACGAAGCCGATCCGACCTATACGCCGATGGCGCCTGCGTTCGACAGCTCATTCGCCTTCAAGGCCGCGTGCGCGCTCGTGTTCGAAGGACGCACGCAGCCGAGCGGCTATACGGAACCGCTGCTGCACAAGTTCCGTCAGGCCGTGAAGCAATCGATGTAAAGCGCCGCGCGGCGGCGGGTTATTGCTCCGACCAGAGCTTGCCCGCCGTCGCCCAGTTCTCGCGTTTCACGTCGGTCAGAATGATGTCCACGGAGCCCGGCTCGCAGCCGAGCGTCTCGCATGTCGTGCGCGTGATCGCTTCGACGAACTTGCGCTTTTCTTCCTGCGTGCGGCCTTCGAACAGTTGAATGTTGAATGTCGGCATGGCGTCGATCTCCGTTGAGTTGAATTCAGTCGCGATACGAGGCATCGATGCGATCGAGCTTGCGCAATAGCGCCGGCCATTCGAGCGCGCCTTCGATAGCGTCATCGTCGTGCAATTGCGCCGCGGTGCGCGTGACGACTTCGGGCGTCGGCACGATCATCTTGCCCACACCCGCGAGCGCGCGAAGCTGAATATCGCATGCCTTGACGAGCATATCCATCAGCACATAAGCCTCGGCGATCGTGCGCCCGAGCGTGAGCGGCCCGTGATTGCGCAAGAGCATCGCGCGATGCGCGCCGAGACTTTGCACGAGACGTTCGCCTTCCGCCGGCGAAAACGCGAGCCCTTCGTAATCGTGATACGCGAGATGGCTATGAAAGCGCATCGCGTGCTGCGACGCGGGCAGCAGGCCATGCGGCTGCGTCGATACCGCGATCGCCTCGCGCACATGCAGATGCATCACGCACACCGCATCCGCGCGCGCGGCATGCACCGCGCCGTGCAGCGCGAAGCCCGTCGCATTCACCGGATGCGCGCTTTCGCCGATCACGTTGCCGTCGATATCGATCTTGACGAGATTGCCCGCCGTGACTTCATCGAACGAAAGCCCGAACGGGTTGATGAGAAAGCGCCCCGGCTCGCCTGGCACGCTCGCGGAAATGTGCGTATAGACGACATCGTCCCAGCCGTTGAGCGCGACGAGCCGGTACGCGGCGGCGAGATCCACGCGCGCGGCTTGCTCGGCTGCCGAGCGCGGCCCGCTTTCCGCGATCCTGCGTTCAGGCGTGTGGGTGAACGACATGCGAGTCTCCTGTTTCCGGTCCTTGTTTCGATGTGCCCGACGAACGGCGCGCGAGCACGATCGTCGCCCACGACGCCAGCACGAACGGCGCGGTGAGCGCGGCGATGCCGGCGCAATCGATCGCGCGTTCGATCAGCACCGCCGCCACGATCGCGGCGAGCGCGTAGCGTTTGCCGAGCGGCGCGGCCGCGAGCGCCGCCAGCGCCGCGTTGAACCCGCACGCGCCCGACAGCACGACGGCGTCGTTCGCGCCGCCCAGCGCGTGCAGCGTCGCGCCGAGCGCACTGCCCGCGATCGCCCAGCCCGCCTGCGAAGGCCTCGAGGCGAAAAGCCCCGCCGCGATCAGCGCGCCCGCGAGCGCGCCGGTCGCGAACGTGATCGGCGCGAGACCCGCGAATGCGGCCTGCAGCATCGGGATGAAACCGGCGGCCACCTGCGGAATCGCGCCGGTGTCGCCGCGATCGGCGAAAAGCGGCAGCCAGCACCAGGTCACGATGATCGCCGGGCTGGAGAAGATCGGCAACCGGTAGCGCGAAAGCGCGCGGGTGAGTTTAGCGGCGAGAAAGGTGGCGAACATCGCCGCGACGATCGCGACGGCCGCGGCCTGCGATGCGTCGCCGATGAACGTGAAGGCGGCGAGCGCGGCGAGCGCGCCGTTGAAGCCGTAGAGATCGTCGCGGAAAGCGGGCGCATCGCGATCTTCGACGATCACGTTAATGACATTGCCCGTCACCGTGCCTATCAGAAGCCCGCAGGCGAGGCGCGGGCTCGCGCACAGGACGGCGAGAAACAGCAGCGCGCCGGTCGCGGCATTGCGCTGAAGTACGATTTGCCCGATCGCGCGGGCAAAGCTGCGGAGCTGGTCGCCGAAAGCGGCGGAGGAATCGAGAGCGGAAGACATGCTGGGCGGCGACGGCATGCAAAGCCGCCAGCATAAAGCAGCCGGCGCGCGCCGTGCGGCGGCGGGCCGAATAACCTGTATGTGGCTTGAAGCGAAAGGCGCGGCGAACGTCGCGCCGGAAGTGCGGAAAGCTTAGTTGAACGCCAGGGGAACCAGCGGCGTCGGCTCGCCGACTCCCGGATTCGCCAGCGACAGTTCCGAACTCAATCGGACCATTTCCGTGACGTTTTCGCGGAAGTTGGGGTGTTTTTCCCAGGTGATATAGCTCGCATCCATGACGGCGGACAGCGTGAGCAGGGCAAAAGCGACTTTTTCGAGCACTTCGTAGCGGCGGCGCATGATCTTTTCCTCAAACTTTGCAACATTGTAACACCCTTAAGGGTTTTCCCCTAAGAGTCTGTTGCATCGCCGCAAATCGCCCGCCGGATAAGCGCGTGCGCTCCGGCCCTCTTGGCGCCGGAGCGAATTTGACTCGTTTACATCGACGCTTCGAGCATCGCTTCGTAATCCGCGCTCGACGCCTCGCGCGGATTCGTCTTATGACTGTGATCCTTCAGCGCGCCCGCGATGATGCGTGGAAACAGTTCGCGCGTGACGCCGAGTTCGCCGAGGCCGCGCGGCAGGCCGAGCGTCGCGGTCATCGCGCGCACCGCGTTGCCGACTTCGTCGCCCGATTTCAGGCCCATTGCCTGTGCGATGCGGCCGAGCTTGCTCTCCTCCTGCATCGTCGGCGAGCTGCTGTTGAACGCGATGACCGCCGGCAGAAAGATCGCGTTGAGCGTGCCGTGATGCAGTGTCGGATCGATGCCGCCGAGCGAGTGGCTCAGGCTGTGCACGCAGCCGAGGCCTTTCTGAAACGCGAGCGCGCCCTGCATCGATGCGCTCATCATGTTCCAGCGCGCCGCGCGGTCCGAGCCGTCGCGCGTCGCACGTTCGATGTGACGCCACGCACGCCACAGGCCGTCGAGCGCGATGCCGTCGGCGGGGGCGTTGAACGCGGGGGCCATGAAGGTTTCGAGGCAATGCGCGATCGCGTCCATGCCGGTCGCGGCGGTGAGCTTCGGCGGCAGGCCGAGCGTCAGTTCCGGATCGCAGATCGCGACTTTCGGCACGACATGCGGCGAGATGACGCCGACCTTGCGGCCATCGTCGAGAATGAGGATCGCGCCGCGGCCCACTTCGCTGCCGGTGCCCGCGGTGGTCGGAATGGCGATGACGGGCGCGGTCTTCGCCGTGATGCGCGCGAGGCCGCCTTCGATCACCGCGAAGCTTTGCAACGGGCCGTCGTGCGTCGCGCAGACCGCCACGCCTTTCGCGAGATCGATGGACGAGCCGCCGCCCGCCGCGATCACGCCATCGCAGTGATTCTCCTTGAACATCGCGACAGCTTCGCGCACGGCCGCTTCGTTGGGATTCGGCGGCGTGCCGTCGAACACGGCCACGGGCGCCGACGAGCCCAACGCATCGAGCACCTTGTCGAGCAGGCCGGCTGCGCGAATGCCGGCATCGGTCACGACGAGCGGACGGCGAATGCCGATGCGCTCGCACTCGCTTGCAAGCAGGCGCACCGCGCCGAAATCGAACTGAATCTGCGTGATGTAATTGATGAGGGGCATGGTGACTGACGGGAAGTTATAGCCGTCAGTATAAAAGCCGTTGCCCCCGCGCGATATTGATTAGTTTCGATAGCGTGATAACTTTTACTCAACCCAGACTCGCTTTTGGCATCGCCGCGTCAGAAGCGGAAGTCGTCGAAGAACTTCTTGCGTTCTATCACCGTGAGCGCGGCGCGTTTGTGCGGGAAGTCGAATTCCTTGAGCGTGTAAAAGCCCATGCGATGCATAAACGCGATATGCCGTACGTGATCCACGCGCGGTTCGCCGACGAGCCGTTCCGTGCGCGGATCGTCGATGAACATGTAGTGCAGCACGCCGCTCCACCATGCCTTGAGCTTGCCCGCGCTTTGAAATTGCGCATCGCCGATGAGCAGATGCAGGCCGCGGTCGAAGTCGCCGGCATCGTAGAACGGTCCGAGACGGTCTTCCTTCGCCCAATAGAATTCGAAGTAGCCGAAGGGATGGTCATCGAAATAACCGATCATCGGATGCATGTGCGGATCGTTGCGGCGTTCCGCGAGATACGCGGCGTGTTCGGCGCGCGTGCCGCGCTGGTCCCAGAAGTGTGCGACGCGGTCGAGGTTCATCCATGCGCTGAAGACTTCCGAGTCGGCGTCGGGGTCGGCGGTGCGCAGGCTGAAGGTCATGTCGATCTGCGGAAAGTGGCGTTCGTAGATGGTGCCTTCGGTGTTGGTTGGCCTCACCGGGTGACGTGTGCCGTTGCTTTCCATGTATTGCAGCGGGGTTTCGCTCGATGCTGGTGCTTTTAGCCACGGTTGGGGGCTTTGCCAGAAGGTTTGGCGCGATGTGGTCAGGAGGATTTCATCGTCGCGATGTTCTGCGTTGTCGATGATGTTTTCCGCTTTTGCTTGCTGTATGACGAGTTCGGCTTCTTTCGCGTACGGCAATGTGATGGTTGCCGTGCGGCGTTCGGGGTCGTTGCAGTAGATATCGCAGAGGGCCTTGCGTAACGCTTCCGGGTTTAGCGTTGCAGGCAATGCGGCTATGGTTGGGTCGAAACGGATGTTCATTGGTTGGTTCCTTTTTTGCGCTTTATTGCGCGGCGAAGGTTTGGTTGGATTCCCGTTTTTGCTTTTGTGGAATCCTGAATTCGTGTCGGTTTATTGGCGATGCCCCTCCCCGGGGCGGGGGTAACTTTCTTTGCTGCTGCAAAGAAAGTCACCAAAGAAAGCAGCTTTGTCACCGCCCGCGGTCACACGCACGTTGGCCACTTTTCTCCTCCATGGCGGCACTCGCCTAAAGAGTGCCCCCACAAAACCCATCGGGCTTGGATCGCGCACGATCCGTCACGTCGCACCACACAACAAACCGGTACAGCCATTTCAAGCTCCAGCCCGCTTCGCGGCCGATGGGTTTTTCCCTCGCATACCCAGCGGCAGCGCGTAGCGCTGTGCCGGAGCTATTTCGTGCTGAACCAGCGCGCTTCGCGCACTAGCTTGTCAGACCGTGCGCGATCCAAGTCTGGTTAGTCCTTCGAGGGCGACACTTAGGCGAGTGCCGATCCCGGAGGAGAAAAGTGGCCAAACTGCGTGTGACCGCGGGCGGTGACAAAGCTGCTTTCTTTGCCTACTTTCTTTGCAGCAGCAAAGAAAGTAGGTGCCGCCCCGCACAGGGGCAGAGCTAATAGACCACCCCCAATACGGGATCCGGCGAAAAAAACAATCAAACCAAACTCTCAGCCATAGCCAAAAGCCCCCCTTCGAGCGCAGGAAACAAGCTCCGCTGAAAGTTATTCCACCGCAACTCCAGAATGGAATCCGCCGGATCAATACTCGTCCCGAGCACATCGAAAATCACTTCCCCCGAATCGATCCCGTTATCCACGAAATGAAACGAAGCCCCTGTCCGGTCGATCACCGGCGCGGGTTGAACCCGCATCGTGTTCCAGTCGACCACGCGTTCGCCCCGCGCGCCATACAGCGCATCGAGCGTCGCATACGCTCCGCGCCGCTCGAACGGCGAGCCCAGCCGCGTCACGCCCGGATGAATATTCGCAATGCGCCGGCAGAACTCCGCCTCCGGCCGAACCAGTTCATCGAGAATCACGAGCAGCCCATCGAGCACGACGAAATCCGCATCGAGCGCATGAAGCTTGTCGAGCAAACGGCGCTCGAACGCACGCTTTTGCACCGCGCGTTCGGCGACCGCATCCATCGGCAAGCGCCGGTAAGCGGACGGAATCGCATGAAAGAGACTCGTCACCGGCACGCCCTGCACCGCGAGTTCCGGCGGATGAATCCACTGCCCGCCCGGCGCGTAGCGAAAGCCATAAGCGCCGAGCTTTTCACGGTCTCGCGGCGAACCCTCGTCATCGTCATAGATCACGCCTTCCAGCGAATACAGATCGCCCAAAGGTGAAGCGTTCAGTTGCTCGACGAGATACTCCAGCGGCGACTTCATGTAGCGCGTGCCGCCCTTGTACTCGATATGCTGTCCCGCGCGATCCGCAGCCGCGTTGCGCAAGGACATGATGTAGGCCAGCTTTATCTTCGTCATCGAATCCTGCTCGAAAGAATCACCAGTTATAACGGGCGCTCGCGATCACCGTGCGCGGATTGCCATAGAAACAGGCCGAGTCCGACTGGCATCCGCTCACGAACGTGCGATTGAAAATGTTCGACGCATTCACCGCGAAGCGCCAATGCGGCATGTCGTAATGAATCGCCGCGTCGTAGACCGTATAGCTCGGGATATAGAGCGAGTTATCCGCCGCGCCCGCCAGGCCGCTCTGATAGCGAATGCCCGCGCCAAAGCCCAGGCCGTCGAGCGGCCCCGAATGCCACGTCCAGTCCGCCCACAGCGAGGCCATCTGACGCGGCAGCGGAATCGATACCGGCCACTTGCCGAGCGTCACGTCGTTCGCCTGGATGTTCTTCACATCCTGATAGACATATGCCGCGATCACCGACAGATTGCGCGTCACGTTGCCCACCGCCGACAGCTCGATGCCGCGCGAGCGCACCTCGCCCGTCTGCACGGAGAACGTGCCGGTGGGATCGGTCGGATCGGGCGTGAGCACGTTGGTCTGGTTGATCTGATAGACCGCCGCGCCGAGCATCAAATTCTTGCCGGGCGGCTGCCAGCGCAAGCCCGCTTCGATCTGCCGGCCTCGCGTGGGCGAAGGCAGGCCGCCATCGGCCATCTTCACGCCGATGATCGGATTGAACGATGTCGAATAGCTGATGTAAGGCGATAACCCATAGTCGCCGAGATACGTGAGGCCGACGCGGCCCGTGAACGCGCTGTCGTTCTGCTTCTGCTGCGTGCCGCCGACGATATCGTCCTGCCTCGTATTGCTCCAGTCCTCGCGGCCGCCGATAGTCAGCATCCAGCGATTCCACTTCACCTGATCCTGCGCATACAGACCGAAGCTATCCAGCGTCGTGCGCGTGTTCGTCTGGCCGAACGAATCGGGACCGCTGAAAATCGCGGTCGATACCGGCGTATAAACCGGGATGTACATGTTCAGGCTCGGACCGAGCGCGAGCCATTCGCTATCGGTCGAATTCTGACGGTTGTACTCGAAGCCGAGCAGCACGGTATGTTCGAGCGGCCCCGTGCCGAAGCGCGCCTGCGCCTGGTTATCGATATCGAAGCGGCTGTAGTTCGGCTGGAACAATCCGGCAAATCGCGCGAGCGTCTGCTCGCTCGGATCGCTCGTATCGAGGCCCGCGCCCCACACCGCGCCGTTATCGAGTGACAAATGCATCCAGCGCGTGTTCTGCCGGACTGTCCAGATGTCGTTGAACTTGTGCTCGAACTGATAACCGACCGACCATTCCTTCTTGCGATAGTACGAGTAAGTCGGATCGCCCGTATAAAGGTTCTCCGATATCTTTCCGTTCGGATTGGGCAGCACCGTGCCTTGCGCGGGCAGAAAGTTATTCGACGCGTCGCCCCAGTCCTGCAGATAACTCGCCGCGATGGTCAGCGAGGTATTCGCGCTCGGCTGCCAGCGCACCGAAGGCGAAATCGCGAAACGCTGCTCGTCATGCGGACCGGTCAGCGAATTGCCGTCGCGTCCCACGGCCAGCACGCGATACGACAGCGTCCCGTCCTTGTCGATCTTGTCGCCGATATCGAACATCACCTGCTTGCGCGCATAGTTGCCGATCTGCACGCCCGCTTCGCGATAGCGCCCGCCATCGGCAAGCTTGCTTTGCACATCGACGATCGCGCCAGGATCGCCCTGCCCGTAAAGCACCGAGGTCGGCCCGCGCAGAATCGTGATGCTGTCGATCATGTACGGGTCCACGCGCCAGCTCGACAGATTCAGCGTGTTAGGCACCTGAAGCCCGTCGACGAAGACCGTGGGCGTGAAGCCGCGCAACGCCGAATACCAGTCGGAACGCACGTCCGCGCCATACGACGAAAAGCCCGGCACGTAACGCAATGCTTCGTTGATGCTCGTCGCGCCCGTTTCCTCGATCTGCGCCGCCGTGACCACGTTGATGGTCTGCGGAATCTCGTCGATGGGCGTATCGGTCTTCGTGCCCGTGCGGCTCTTGCGAGCGACGAGCCCGACCGTATCGTCGCTATCCGCCGATGCATTCACGCGAACGGCGGGCAACGTGCTCGCCTGCGATGCGTCCTGCGATTGTGCTTCCTGTTGCTGCGCCAGCGCGTGATCGGCCGCCGCCAGATAAAACGTTGCGCCCACCGCCGCGGCAATCGCGCGGCGCTGCCCTCTTCCCCACGTCATTCTTCTTATCTCCAATCGCAATGCGGCTTATTCGTTCGCCGCGGACTTGTCAAAGAGCCACGGCCACGCGGCCGTTGCTCACCCCGGTTCGTCTTTCATCCGCCGCGTGTTGTGCGGCGTGGTTCTTTCCCGCATCCGCGAGCGATGCGGCGATCTCGTCGGAGCGCACCGCGAGCACGGAAAGCAGCGTGTCCGAGAGGCCATGGCTGTCTTCGCAGCAGCCTTGCAGATAGATGCGCGCCTTGAAATTCGAAGGCGTCCCGAGCCGGTAATCGCGGCCCACGCTCTGCTCGGCGAGCGCATCGCCGAGATGCGGCGCGAGGCCGTCGAGCAGCGCGAGATGCGTGTCGCGCCGATAACCCGTCGCAAGCACGAGCGCGTCGAAACGCTCGGCGTGCGCATGGCCGCTGAGGATGTCGCGCATCGTCAGCTCGATCTCGCCATTCGCGCGGCGCGCCGCGTTCTCGATCACCGTATTCGCCATCAGGCGATGCCGCGTTTCATCCGCCACCTTCTGCAGATAGAGCATCTCGTAGATCTGCTCGATCAGCGGACGATCCACGACCGCATAGTTGGTGTCGCGAAAGCGCTCGATCAGCGAGCGTCGTCCGTCTTCCGATTGCGCGAACACGACATCCGTGAACTCGGGACTGAAGATCTCGTTGACGAAAGGCGTGTCGTCGGCGGGCTTGAGCGCGCTTGCACGCATCACGAGCGTCGCATCGACATGCGGAAAACGGCGCGTGATGTCGGTGAAGACTTCGGCCGCGCTTTGTCCCGCGCCGATCACGGCAATGCGCTTCTTGCCGTTGCGGTCATCTCCCGCGACGCGCTCGATCGAACTCAGATACGCCGACGAATGAATCACGTTATGCGGGCCGAGCGACGCGAACGGCTCCGGCACGCGCGCCGTGCCGCCGACGCCGATCGAAAGCGCGGTCGTCACGCGCCGCCATTCGCTGCCGTCTTCATCGCGCGAGACGACGCGCAGCGCGTTGACATCGCCGTTGCTATCGATCACCGGCTCGATCGCCGCGACGCTCTGCCCGTAATGCACGCGATCGTCGAATGCCTGCGCGACCCAGCTCAGATAGTCGTGAAACTCGACGCGCGTCGGATAGAAGTTCTTCAGGTTCACGAATTCGTTCAGCCGGCCGCGCTCGAACAGATAGTTGATGAACGTGAAGCGGCTCGTCGGATCGCGTTGCGTGACGAGATCCTTCAGAAAGGAAATCTGCATGCGGCAATCGTCGAGCAGCATGTCGCGATGCCAGCCGAACGCCGCCTGCCGTTCGATATAGCATTGCTTCAAATGCGATGACCCGCCCGCTTCGGCAAGCCGCACGGCCAGCGACAGATTCGACGGCCCGAAGCCGACGCCGATCAGATCGAATACGGTTTCTTTCTTCATTTCCCTGTGTCTCACGAATGTCATTGGTCGATGCTGAGCGACACGCGACGCGCGAGCGTCGCGGCAAGGCCCGCGCAATGCGGCGTGGCGAAAACGTCCTGAATGGCGATGTCGAAGCCCGCCCGGCGCGCCGCATCGACGAAGCGCACGACGGCGAACGAGGTCGCGCCTGCTGCGAACAGATCGTCGTGCGGCGTGACGGTCTGGCCGTCGAACAGTTCGCGCCAGATATCGGCGAGTGCGCGGGCTTCGCTCGTGTCCTCATCGCGTGCGATCGATACGGATGCGTGTCCGGCATGCGCGAACGCGACTTCGATTGCGCCGAATGCATCGTGCGGCGCGTGCGCGAATCGTTCGATGGTCGCGAGATAACGCTTCGCGAGAGCATCGACGAACGCGCCATCGACACGTTCGTTCGCGTATGAAAACGCGCAACTCACGCGGCCGTCCGGATACTCGGTGACGTCCAGTTCGAGATCGAACACCACGCGATGACGCACATCGTCGAAGCCTTCGATGGCAAGGCCCGCCCAATCGCGCGCGGCCATCGCGGCGGGGCGAAGGTAGTTGAACATCACCTGAAAGAGCGGATTGCCCGCGCCGGGCCGCTGCGCATTCGCCGCGGCGACGACCTCGGCGAATGGCACGTCGGCGTGCGCATAGGCGGCGAGCGCGGCGTCGCGCACGCTGGCAAGCAAGCTCGCGGGCGTTTCGCCGCCGGCGATGCGCGTGCGCACGACGACCGCGTTGATGAAGAGCCCGAGTGCGTCGCGCGCGGCGTCGCCGGTCGATTCGCGTGTCGATGCGAGCACGCCCACAGGCTGATCGGTCGCGCCCGTCAAACCGTGCAGCGCGGCGTTCAATGCCGCGTGCAGCAGCATCGGCAGCGTGGCGTGGCATTCCATCGCGAGCGCGCGGGCGCGGGCGACAAGCGCATCGTCGAGATCGAACGCGATACGGCTCGCGAACCATTGCGGATCGTCCACACGGCCCGCGGCGGGCGCGGGCAAGGCGATCGCGGGCAATTCGCGCAGCGCATCGCGCCAGAACGCGAGCCGCGCGCCCGTTGGGGACGACGGCAGCACGAGTGCATGCGAGGCCCGCTCCGACACCGACGCGCCCTTTTGCAAGGCCACGTAAGTCGCGCGGATATCGTCGAGCCACAGATCGATCGATGTCCCGTCCGACACGATGTGATGCACGACGAGCGACAACACGTGATCGTCGTCGGCAATGCGCAGCAAACGCGCGCGCCACAGTTGTTTCGCGGCGGCGAGATCGAACGGCGTGAGCGCGTCTTCATCCGTCATACGCTTCGCTTCGTCGATACGGCCCGCCAGATCGATCGCCGGCAACTCGAAGCGCCACATCGGTGCGATGCGCTGGCCGGGCAATGCGCCCTCGCGTTCCACCAGTTGCGTGCGCAACGCCGGATGACGCGCGGCGGCTTGGGCAAGCGCCTCGCGCAGCGCATCGGCATCGAGCGGGCCGCGCATGCGCACCGCGACCGGAATGTTGTAGGCGGCGCTTTGCGGCTGCGCGCGCCACAGGAACCACAGACCGAGTTGCGCCGCGGAGAGCGGCCATACGCCGTTTTCATCGGGCGCGAATGCGGTTTGCACGGCATCCGCCGCGCCTTCGCACACGCTCGCCTGCAACACGCGCTTCGCATACTGCGACAACACGGGCGTCTCGAACAACGCGCGCACCGGCACATCGCGCGCGAGCATCTCCGCAATGCGTGTCACGACGCGCACCGCCGCAAGCGAATGCCCGCCCAGTTCGAAGAAATGATCCGCGCGCCCGACGCGCTCGGCATTCAGCACCTCGCGCCATATCTTCGCGAGTGCGGCTTCCACGCCCGCCGCCGGCGCTTCATAGATGCGCTCCTTTTTCGGCGGCTCGGGCAACACAGCGCGATCGACCTTGCTGTTCGCGTTGCGCGGCAACGCATCGAGCACGACGATATGCGCCGGGACCATGTAATCGGGCAGCGTGCGGCGCAAGTGCGCGTCGAGTTCGGCGGCATCCGCGGCACGGCCCAGCGCGGCGCGTTCGCGCGCATCCGCTTTCAGTTCGACATAGGCGACGAGCGCCGCCTGCGCGCCCTTGCCCCGGACCACGGCGCATGCTTCGCGAACGTCGTCGTGCGCGGCGAGTTGCGCCTCGATCTCGCCGAGTTCGATCCGCAAGCCGCGCAGCTTCACCTGATGATCGACGCGGCCGATGAAATCGAACACGCCATCGGCGCGGCGGCGCACGAGATCGCCCGTGCGATAGAGCCGCGCGCCCGGTGCGCCGTAGGGGTCGGGCACGAAGCGTTCGGCGGTCAGCGCGGGCCGGTCCAGATAGCCGCGCGCGACACCCACGCCTTCGCCGCCGAGATACAGCTCGCCGATCACGCCGACCGGGAGCCGATGCAAACGCTCGTCGAGCACATGCGCCGTGCGTGCGCCGACGAGCGTGCCGATCGGCAAATACGCGCAATCCGCGAGCTTCGCGGGGTCGTCGCCGGGATTGAACATCCACAGCATCGGCGTGATGACGGTTTCCGTCGGACCATAACCATTGACGATGCGTGCATTCGGAAACGCGCGGCGCATCAGCGCGAAGGCTTCGCGAGAGGTCGCTTCGCCGCCGACCGTAATCGACTTCAACGTGGGCGGCGCACCGTGCACGAGCGCCCATTCCGCGAGCTGCGTCGCGCAGCCGGGCGGCACGTAGGTCATCGTCACGCCTTCCTTGTTCATCAGCTTGCAGGTGAGCGCGGGCGGCCACAGCGTATCGGCCGTGATCGCGACGGCCGCGCCGCAGATGTACTGCGAGAACCAGCCCTCGTGCGCGCCGTCGAAGTTGACGGACTGGAACAGCATGAAGGTGTCGTTCTGCGTCGCGCCGTAGCGTTCGGCGATGGCCACGCAGTGCCGCGCGAACGAACCGTGATCGACGATCACGCCCTTCGGCTTGCCCGTCGATCCCGATGTATAGATCGCATAGGCCGCCTGTTCGGGCGCGACCTCGGGCAACGCAATGCGCGACGTTTCATCGTCGGCGTAGAGGGCTTCGTCGTCGAGCAGCAGAATGCGCGCGTTCGCGGGAACGGGCAGCGCCTCCAGGCTCGCGCGTTCGGACACGATGTGCTCGATGTGCGCGTCGTCGAGAATCTGCGCGAGACGTTCGCGCGGATGGCTCGGATCGAGCGGCACGAACGCTCCTCCGGACTTCAGCGCGCCGATCAGGCCGACGAGCAGATCGACCGAGCGCCCGAGCGCGACGCCCACGCGCGTCTCCGCGCGCACGCCCGCATCGACGAGCCGTTGCGCGATACGTGCCGCGCGCGCATCGACTTCGCCGCGCGTGAAGGCGCGCGCCATGTCCGCGACGCCGCGCGCATCGGGCTTTGCATGCGCATGACGCGCAATGCGTTCCTGCACGGAGACGAACGCTTCCACGTTTGCGGGCGCGTTGCGATTCCACGCGTCGAGTTGCGCGCGTTCGTCGTGCGGCAGCCATTGCAGATCGCCGACGCGCGTGTCCGGCGCATCGAGCGCAGTGCGCAACAGTTCGACGAAGCGCCGCGCGAGCCGCTCGATGGCGTCGGCATCGAAGAGATCGAGCGCATAGATGAACGCGGCGGCCAGCGTGCCGTCCGCGCGCTCTTCGAAGTTCGCGGTGAGATCGAACTTGGCGAACGGCGCGCCCGAGGGCAGTTCGGTCGCGCGCACATCGGCGAAGGCGGGCAGCGCGCGCCGCGCACCGTAAGCGGCCATCACCTGAAACAGCGGATGATGACTCGCGCTGCGCGCGACGCCGAGCGCTTCCACGACCTGCTCGAAGGGCACGTCCTGATGCGATTGCGCATCGACGAGCGCGCCTTGCGCCGCATCGACGAGGGCCGCGAACGGCTGCGCCGGTTCGACACGCGCCGCGAGCGTCAGGGTGTTGACGAAAAAGCCGATGAGCCCCGCCGTCTCCGCGCGCTCGCGATTCGCGGCGGGCACGCCGATCTGGATATGCGCTTCGCCGGAGGCCCGCGCGAAAAGCGCATCGAGCGCCGCGAGCAGCACGGCGAACGGCGTTGCGCGGCGCGCGTTGGCGAACGAACGCAAGCGCGCGGCGAGCGCGGCATCGAGCGCGAAGACATGACGCGCGCCGCGTGCGCTGCGCTCGCCGGGACGCGCCGCCGCGCCGGGCAGCATCAACACGTCGCGCGACGGATCGAGCCGCGAGCGCCAGAAATCGAGCTGACGGTCGCGCTCGCCCGCGTCGAGCCAGCGGCGCTGCCAGAGCGCGTAATCGGCGTACTGGATCGGCAACGGCGCGACCGAGACCGCCTCGCCCCGCGCATAGGCGCGATAGAACGAGGCCAGCTCGGCCAGCGCGATATCGGCGGACCAGCCATCGGACACGATGTGATGCGTCGTCAGCGAGAGCCAGTGCGTGTTCGCGTCGAGCTTCACCAGATGCGCGCGCACGAGCGGCGCATGCGCGAGATCGAAGGGGCGCGATTCGTCGGCGAGCGCAAGCGCAGCGGCGCGCGTCTCACGTTGCTCGACAGGCACGTGCGTGAGATCCACCGCTTGCCACGGACAGCGCATCGGCGCATGCACCGTTTGCAGCACGCCGTCCGCGCTTTCGGCGAAGGTCGTGCGCAGCGCTTCGTGGCGCGCGATCAATGCATCGCACGAAAGACGCAGCGCGTTCGCATCGAGCGCGCCGTCGAGCCGCAGCCGCTCGGTGATGTGATAGGCGGCGGGCTCGTCGATCATGCGCGCGTGCAGCCACAGACGCGTCTGCGCGAACGATGCGGCCACGCTCGTTTCGCATGCGTCGCCTCGCGCGCGCGGCGGAATCGGCAGCATGCGAAAGTCGATGCCCGCGTCCGCGAGCCGCGCGACGAACACCTTGCGCTGCGCATCGGGCAACTGCGCGAAGCGCGTCGCGAGCGAAAGCAGATCGGGTTGGGTGATGCTCATTGGGTCTCCAGTTCACCGAGCAGGGCGTCGATGGCGCTCGCCGCGTCATGCGCGCCGCCTGCGGCGTTGCGTTGAGTCAGCGCCGCATCGATCGCGGCGGCGCAGCGCGCGAGCGTGCGTTCGTCGAAGAGCGTGCGCAGCGGCAGCGTGAGCGACCAGTGCAGATTGGCTTGCGCGTTCGCCTGCGTCGCGAGCAGCGAATGGCCGCCGAGCGCGAAGAAATCATCCTCGCGTCCGATGCTTTCCGTGCCTTCGATAGGCAGCACGCGCTGCCAGATCGCGGCCAGCTCGCGTTCGGTCTGCGTACGCAGCGGCTCGACAGTGCGCTGCGTGCGTGCGGGCGCGGGCAGCGCGTTGCGGTCGCACTTGCCGTTCGGCGTCACGGGCAGCGCATCGAGCGCGATCACATGGGCGGGCGTCATATACGCGGGCAGTTGCGCACGCAGCGAATTGAGCACCGCGGTCTCGTCGAACGATGCGGGCGTGGCGCACGCGACGTAGCCGATCAACTGCTCGTCGCGCACGATCACGACGGCATCGCGCACGTTCGGCTCGGCGCGCAGGAGCGCTTCGATTTCGCCCGGCTCGATGCGCTGTCCGCGCAGCTTCACTTGCGTATCGATGCGCCCGAGATAATCGAGCGCGCCGTCATCTCGCCGGCGCGCGAGATCGCCCGTGCGATAAAGACGCGCGCCCGCGACGAACGGATCGGGCACGAAGCGCTCGGCCGTCAGCGCCGCGCGTCCGAGATAGCCGCGCGCAAGGCCCGCGCCACCGAGATACAGCTCGCCGATTGCGCCTTCAGGAACCGCATGCATGGCCGCATCGAGCACATGCAATTGAAGGTTCGCGATCGGATGACCGATGGGCACCGAAGGCGCATCGATATCGCTTGCGCCGCACGTCCAGTGCGAGACGTCGATAGCCGCTTCGGTCGGACCATAGAGGTTATAGAGGCGCGCATTGGGCAAGAGCCTTGCGACGCGCGCGACGAGTTCCGGCGCCAGCGCCTCGCCGCTTGCGACGATGCGTTCGATGCTCGTGCAGCGCGCCGCTTCACCGAACTCGTCGAGATGCGCGACGAACGCCGCGAGCATCGACGGCACGAAATGCAGTGTGCTCACGCGATGCGCTTCGATAGCCGCGACAAGACGCGCCGGATCGCGATGATCGCCGGGCGCGGCGATGGCGAGCGTGGCGCCCGTCGCGAGCGGCCACACGAACTCCCACACGGACACATCGAAGCCGAACGGCGTCTTGTGAAGCACGACATCGTCATGCTTCAACCGATACGCGTCCTGCATCCACGCGATGCGGTTCGCGAGCGCGCCGTGCGTGTTGCCCGCGCCTTTCGGCTTGCCCGTCGAACCCGACGTATAGATGAGATACGCGAGATGCGTATCGGTGACGTCGATGGGCGATTCGAGCGACGCATCGTTCTGCATGAGCGCGCCGATATCGACGACGCGCGCGTGCGCCGCCGCTGCTTCGACCCGCTCGCGCAAGTGCGCTTGCGTCAGCACGACGGCGGGCTTCGCATCGTCGAGCAGGTAGGCGATGCGGTCCGCCGGATAATCCGGATCGATCGGCAGATACGCCGCGCCCGCCTTCAACACGCCGAAGAGCGCCACGACCATGTCGAACGAACGCTCGACGCACAACGCGACCGCCGTGTCCGGCGCGACGCCCGACGCGACGAGCGCCGCCGCGACGCGATCCGCGTGCGCGTTCAGTTCGGCATACGACATGCGATGCAACGCGCCATCGGCAGCGGCCATTTCGAGCGCGATCGCATCCGGCGCGCGCTCTGCCATGCGTTCGAATTGCCGATGCAGCGGCGCGCTTTGCGCATCGCTCCATGTCTGCGCCGTCGCATTGAACCGCGCGTGTTCGGCGGCGAGGGAGATCGCGCCGAGCGGTGCGTCCGCGTCGGCGGCGAACGTATCGAGGCAGGCCGACAACGCGCGATGCAAGGCGATCACACGCGATTCGTCGAGACGCGCGGCGTCGTAGCCGTAATCGATGACGATCGACTCGCCCGCCTCGATGACGAGCGTCAGCGCGAAATCGGTCGCTTCGATATTGCGCAGATCGCGCATCTTCAGCGCGCGCGCATCGCCCCCCGCCCAGGCTTCGTCGACGGGATAGTTCTCGAACACAACGAGCGTATCGAACAACGATCCGCCGCCCTGTCCCGCCCAGCGCTGAATCTCCGCGAGCGGCGTATGCGCGTGTTCGTGGGCCGCGGCGTTATCGGCCTGCAAGTCGCGCAGCCACGCATTCGCCGCACGGTGCGGCAGCGGCGCGGTGATGACCGGAACGGTGTTGATGAAGAGACCGAGCACGCTGTCGATATCGGTCAGCGCGTCGGGACGGCCCGCGACCGTCGCGCCGAACGCGACGCTCGTGCGATGCGTCATGCGCTGCAATGCGAGCGCCCACGCGCCTTGCACGAGCGTGTTGAGCGTCACGCGCAGACGGCGCGCGGTGTCGGCGTAGCGCGTGGCCGTCGCGGCATCGAACGTGCCGCGCCATGCGCGATGATCGTCGAGCGAGGGTGTAGCGCTGGCCTCGCGCTGCGCGATGCGTGTCGGTTCGTCCAGACGTGCGAGCCGTTCGAGCCAGAACGCTTCGTCCGCCTGCGCGTCGCGCGTGGAGAGCCACGCGATGAAGTCGCGATAGCGCGCCTTGACCGCATGCGTGGCGAACGGTTGCGCGCGCGGCGGTTCGATGTAATCGCGCAGCACGTCCGCGAACATGCGCGCGGTGCTCCAGCCATCGAGCAGCAGATGATGCCGCGTCCACACGATGCGCCATTCGTCGCCGCTCAGGCGAATCAGCGTGACGCGCATCAGCGGCGGCGAGGCGAGATCGAAGCCGCGCGCGCGGTCTTGCGCGAGCCATGTTTCGAACGACGACGCCGCGTCGGCGCGCTCGCGCCAGTCCAGTACGTCGAACGGCATGCGCGCCTGGCGTTGCACGATCTGCATCGGCGCGGCCTCGTCGTGCGTGAAGCCGGTACGCAGAATATCGTGACGCGGCTCCGCTGCCTCGAACGCCGCGCGCAGGCGTTGCACGTCGGGCGAGACGAGCGTTGCGACGAGCTGGTTCACGTAGGTCGATTGCTCGGGCGCGAGCAGCGAATGGAACAGAATGCCGTGCTGCATCGGCGACAGCGGATAGATATCGGTGACGCTGCGCAGATCGGCCGGCAGGCGATCGAGCGCCGCTTGCGTCAGGCCGCCGTCACGCGCGAGCGGGAAGTCGCCCGGCGTCGCGCCCGCGCCCCTTTGCGCGACGCGTTCAGCGCAAGCGGCGACGATATCGGCGAGCGCTTTTTCGAAGCGTTGCGCGAGGCCGTCGATCGTCGCACGCTCGAATTGCGTCGAGCCATACACCCAATGCAGCCTGAGCGTGCGCTCGCCGCGGTCGTCGATATACGCGTGAATCGCGAGCGCATTGCCAAGCGGCCCCGCCGGATCACGCTCGCAGCCCGCGCCGCCGAAACGCGGCGTGAAGGCCGCATCGCGCGCGTCGTGCGACTCGAACTGGCCGAGATAATTGAACGTCACGCACGGGCGCGGCAATGCTTCGAGCGCGGCGCGGGTCGCATCGTCGCCATAATGACGCAGCACGCCGAAGCCGAGGCCTTTATGCGGCACCGCGCGCAACGTATCCTTCGTTGCCGCAAGCGTGGCCACGGGCGATGCCTCGGCGCGCACGCATACCGGATAGTGGCTCGTCAGCCAGCCGAGCGTGCGGCTCGCGTCGATATCGTCGAAGAGCGCTTCGCGACCATGTCCTTCCAGCTCGATCCGGCACGTCTCGCCGATCGCATGCGCGAGCGCCGCGATCAACACCTCGACCGTCTGCGTGCGATACGCGATGTTCGCATCGGCGAGCGCGGCGCGGGTGAGCGTGGCATCGATCGTCTGTTCGATCACAACGGCGTCGGCATTCATCGCCTTCGCGTGCGGATGATCGACGCGCAAACCGTCGGGCAACGATGCCGTCGAAGCCCAGTACTTCGCCTCGCCGGCAAACGGCGAGTGCGGATCGCGCGCCGCCTTCGCAAGACGCGCGGCCCATTGCGCGGCTGTCGCGCCGGTGCGCGTGAGGCTCGCGATGCCGCGCGTTTGCGCCGCGCGATAGGCGCTTTGCAGATCGTCGAGCAGGATGCGCCACGACACGCCATCCACGATCAGATGATGGATCGCGAGGTAGAGCTTCGTGCGCCCGTCCGGCAGCGATGCCGCGAGCGCGCAGGCAAGCGGCCCGCGCGAAAGATCGAGCGTGCGCTGGATCGCGTCGAACTGCGCGAGCGCATCGGCATCGTCGTTCGCGGTGACGGCGGCGAGCGGCAACGCATCGAATGCCTTCGATGAAACCACCCTGCGCCCGTTCTCGAAGCGCTGCCTGAAGATCTCGTGATGCGTGAGCAGCGCATCGAACGCGCGCGCGAACGCGTCGAGATCGAACGAGGCATGCGCATCGAACTCGATCGACTGGTTCCAGTGGCCGCGCTGCGGAATGTCGAGCGCGAAGAAGCGCAGTTGCGCGGGCGTCAGCGTGTCCGCGGCTTCGTTGGTCGTCGGCGCGGGTGCCTTTGCATCGATCGGTTTGACCACCTGTGCGAGTTGCGCGACGGTCGCGTTATCGAAGATCTGCTTGGGCGTCGCACGCAAGCCGCGTTTGCGCAGACGCGCGATGACTTGCAGCACGAGAATGGAATCGCCGCCGAGTTCGAAGAAGTTATCGTCGCGGCCAATCTGCTTCGCCTTCAGGACGTCCATCCACACCGAAGCGATCGCCGCTTCGGTCTCGCCTTGCGGCGCATCGCCCGATGCAGTGGCTTCGGCCGGCTTCATCGCGATCTCGCGCAGCGCGGCGCGGTCGATCTTGCCGTTGGCCGTCACCGGAAGCGCGTCGAGCACGAGGATCGATGCGGGCATCATGTAGTCGGGCAAGCGCGCGGCGAGCGCATCGCGCAGCACGGCTTCGTCCTTGACGGAGCCTGTCGCGAACGTCGCGAGTTGCAGTCTGCCGTCACGCTCGACGGGCAATGTTTCCGCTTGCGTCACGCCTTCGATCGCACGCAGCGCCGCGCTCACTTCGCCCGGCTCGACGCGATAGCCGCGAATCTTCACCTGATCGTCGAGACGGCCGAGAAACGCGATGTGGCCATCCGCGAGAAGACGCACGCGGTCGCCGGTGCGATAAAGCCGCTCGCCATGTGCGAACGGATGCGGCACGAAGCGTTCCGCCGTCGCGGCCGCGCGTCCGAGATAGCCGCGCGCCACGCCCGGCCCGCCCAGATACAGCTCGCCGATGCCGCCCGGCGGCACACGCGCGCCAAGCGCATCGAATACGTAAGCGCATGCGTTCGGCAATGGACGTCCGATCGGCACGCCCTGCGCATGGCGCTCAACGCCCGCGAATGCGCTCGCCTCGCAGGCGATCGCGCCGACCGTCGCTTCCGTCGGCCCATAGTGATTGATCACGCGGCACGCGGGCTTCAGCGCCTTCACGCGATCGACGAGCCCCCACGGCAGCGTTTCGCCGCCCGTGACGAGCGCATGCGAAGGCAGCACGTCGGCGCTCTGTTGCGCTTCGAGCAAGGCATGCAGATGGCTCGGCACGATCTTCAGGACGCCCACTTCGCGCGCGCGCATTTCGGCGGCGAAAAGATCGGGGTCGAAAGCGCAGCGGGCGGGCAGCAGATGCAGGGTGCGGCCGGAGCACAATGCGCCGAAGAGCGTCGTGTGACCGAGATCGGCGGCGACGGTGGAGACCATTGCCATCGATGCGCCGGGCGCGAAAGCGAGTTCGTCGAGCATGCCCTGCACGTAGTCGGCCAGCGCGCGATGCGGCACGGCCACGCCCTTGGGCGCACCCGTCGAGCCGGATGTGAAGATGACGTAAGCCGTTTGCTCCGGCGCGGGCTGCACGCGTGGCATCGCCGCGTTGGCGAGCGATGTATCGTGCGCGAGCGTATCGGTATCGAGCAACAGCGCGTTGCCGAGCGATCGCGGCGCGTTGCCGTCCGCCGTTGCGACGAGCGCGAGACGCGCGCCGCATGCTTCGATAGCCGCATCGAGCCGCGCTTGCGGCATCGACGGATCGAGCGGCGCGGCATATGCGCCCGCTTTCATCGCGCCGATCAACGCGACGACGAAGCGCGCGGAACGCTCGATGCATACCGCGACCGCATGTTCCGCCCGCGCGCCACGGTGACGCAACGCAAGCGCGATGCGGTTCGATGCATCGTCGAGTTCGGCGAAGGTCATCTGCGTCGACGCGTCCGCGAGTGCGATGCGATGCGGCGTCGCGCTCGCATGCTGCGCGATCAGCGCGAGGATATCGCTGGCCTCGACGCTCAGCGCGCGGCCTTGCCGCTCCGCATCCGGCGTCGTGCAATCGAGCGATGCGATCGCACGCGACGGATCGCGCACCGCATCCACGACGAGCGCCGCGAAGCTCGCGAGCCAAGCCTGCGCGGTCGTTTCATCGATGCAGTCGAGCGCGTGCGCCGCGACGAGTTCGATGCCGCGCGCATCGTCGGTGAAGTCGAGCGCGAAATCGAAGCGCGCGGCGAGGTCGGGACCGGGCGTTGCGATCGCGGTCGCGTTCGGCAGCGTAGCGTTCAGTTGCGCATCGAACTGCTGCGCGAACTTCACGCGCAGCCATGCATCGCCTCGTGCGACAGGCGGTTTCACCGCGTCGAGCACGCGCTCGAAGGGCACGTCCTGATGCGCGAATGCGTCGAGCGCATGACGGCGCACGTCATCGATCAATGCGGAGAACGTGCGGCGCGAATCCACGCGCGCACGCAACGCCAGCGTATTCAGGCACAAGCCGATGAGGCCCGCCGTCTCCGGCCGCTGCCGATGCGCCACGGGCGCCGCGACGACGAAATCGTTTGCTCCGGTGAGCCGGTGAAGCCACGCGTGGAACGCGGCGAGCAGCACGACGAACGCCGACGTGTGCGTCTCCCGCGCGAGTTCACGCAACGCGTTCGATATATCCGCGGACAAACGCAGCGACACGCGTGCGCCGCGATGATCGCGCGTGGCGGGACGTGCGCGGTCGCAAGGCAGCGCGAGCGGTTCGGGCGCGGCATCGAGCGCTTTACGCCAGTACGAAAGCTGGCGCTCGCCCTCTTCACTCGCGACCACATCGCGCTGCCATTGCGCGTAATCCGCGTACTGAACCGGCAGCGCGGGCAATGCGGGTTCATCGCCTTGCACATAGGCGCTATACGCTTTTGCAAGCTCGTCGAAGACGATGCGCGAACTGTAGCCGTCGGTAATCGCGTGATGAGCCGTGAGCATCAGGCGATGCGAGTCCTCGTCGAACGTGACGAGCGTCGCGCGCAATAAGGGGCCGCTGGACAGATCGAACGCTTCGCTCGCATGCGCTTCGGCGGATATGTCGGGGCTTGCTTGTTCGATCGTCACCGGCAGCGACGCATGAATGCGCTGCATGACGATGCCGTCGTCATTCTCGACGAGCGTCGTGCGCCATGCCTCGTGGCGCTCGATCAGATGATCGAGCGCGCGTTGCAGTACACGGACGTCGAGCTTGCCGTTGATATTCCAGTGGCCCGCGATGTGATACGCCGAGCCCGCGTCTCTCGTCTGCGCAAGCGCCCAGAAGCGTTGCTGCGCGAACGAAGCGGGCCTGTCGATGAAACGCGCGTTCGCCGTGCGGGCGCCTCGCACGATCGGCACGCCGTCTGCTTCCCGCTCGCTCGCATCGATCGAAGCGGCAAGCCTCTCCAGCGTGGGATCGTCGAAAATCGCATCGAGCCGCAGATTCGCGCGCCATTCGATACGGATGGCGGCCTGCAACTGCATTGCCGCGAGCGAATCGCCGCCGCGCGCGAAAAAGCGATCGGCCCGGCCGACAGGCGCGGCATCGTCGAGAATGCGCTGCCAGATCTGCGCGAGACGGCGCTCGGTATCGGTCTCCGGCGCAACGATGTCGCGTGCAGTCGATGCTGACGCGGCCTGTGCCTTCAACGCATCGCGGTCGAGCTTGCCGTTGAGCGTATAAGGCAAGCGCGCGAGCCGCACGAATCGATGCGGCTGCCACGCCGCGGGCAAGTGTTCCGCGAGATAGCTTTTCAGCGCGGCATCGGTCGCACTTTCGTGAGCGAGCACGAAACACGCGGTGAGTTGCGTGCGGCCATTCGCCGATTCGGCGAGCACGGCGGCATCGCGAATCGATGGATGCGCGCGCAGGCATGCCGCGATTTCCGCGGGCTCCACGCGCACGCCGCGAACCTGCACCTGATCGTCGATGCGGCCAAGATAATCGTAGGCGCCGTCGGCACGTTGGCGCGCGAGATCGCCCGTGCGATAGATGCGCGCGCCCGGCGCGCCCGATGCGTCCGGCACGAAACGCTCGGCGGTCAGGGCGGCGCGGCCGTGATAGCCGCGCGCGATGCACGCGCCGCCGAGCAGCAATTCGCCTTCGTCGATGCGCGCGACACGCTCACCGATCACGCTTCCGATAGGCAGCGCCGCGTAAGCATCGGCATCGCCGAGATCGGGTGTGACATGCGGCTCGACCGGCCACAGCATCGGCGAAATCACGGCTTCGGTCGGACCATAGCCGTTGATGAGACGCTGCGCGGCAAAGACGCGCCGCACGCGAGCGAACGCTTCGCGCGACAGCGCCTCGCCGCCGAACGCGAGCACGCGCAGCGATGCGGGCACGCCCTTGCGTTCGGCGACGGCCGCGAATTCACGCAGATAGGCGGGCGGAAACGCGGCCACGTTCACGCGCTCGCGTTCGATCAGCGCGTGCGCCGCATCGGGCGCGAACGGCGGCGGCGCGGTGATGACGATGCGCGCGCCCACCGCGAGCGGCGCGAGCCAGCATTCGTGCGCGGCATCGAAATTGACCGATGCGAAGTGCAGCAGGCTATCGCCTTCGCCGATGCCGAGCGCCTGCGCGAGCGCATCGCAATGCGCCGCGAGCGGACCATGCTCGACCACGACGGCTTTCGGCGTGCCGGTCGATCCCGACGTATAGATCATGTACGCGGCCGCGCGTGGATGCACGGGCGTGTCAGCATCAAGCGCGGGGGCATCGGCGCGGTCGTCCTGCACGTCGAAGCAGCGGGCGAAACGCGCGCGCATCGCCTCGCCGGCGCGTTCATCGACGATACCGTGCACGAGGCCCGCGTCCTTCGCGATCCAGTCGAGACGCGCGGCGGGATGATGCGGATCGAGCGGCACGAACACGCCGCCCGCCTTCAGCACGGCGAGGAGCGCGACGAACAGTTCGCAGGAACGCTCGACGCACACGCCCACGCGCACTTCAGCGCTCACGCCCGACGCGCGCAGCCGCGCCGCGAGACGGGACGCGCGGGCATCGAGTTCGCCGCGCGAAAGACGCGCGTCGTCGTGGGCATTGAACGCGAGCGCGGGCGCATCGGGTTGAATGCGTGCGAGCGCTTGAATACGAAGATGAAGCGCGGTCGGGAAACTCGTCATCGGCATGAATTCCTTGGGTTCTGTCCGCATCGGCAATTGCTGCGGCATGAACGGGGCGCCGCTCAAAATGCGGCTTCACTCGGGATGACGAATCGCGCGAAAGAATTTTTACCGCGCTGTTTTTATGCGCTCCATCTGCTAAAGATTCGCCGCGCTGAAACGTCTCTATGTAGAGGCGCATTCCAGCGCCGCCTTTCTTACTTCAGCGATGCCTTGCCAATGACCGCCATACACGAGCCTTCAAGTTCTTCCGCGACGCAAAAGCCCGCCGCGCGCCTGATCCTCGCGCTGCTCAAGCGCTCGCGCGGCGCATTCGGGGTCGCGCTCGTCGCGTGCGTGCTGAACGGCATCGCGAGCGTGATGCTCGTCGCGACGCTCAATCGCGCGCTATCGACGACCGCATCCGCCGATGCCTCGCTCGCATGGCGCTTTGCGCTGTGCGCGGTGGTTGCGCTGATTACGCGCGTGATCTCGGGCGTGCTCTTCGCGCGGCTCTCGCAGGACACGATGGCGCAATTGCGCGAGCATGTCGCGCGGCGCGTCGCGGCAGCCGAATTGCGCGATGTCGAGCGCATCGGCGCGGCGCCCGTGCAATCCGTTCTGACCGACGACGCCACCAATGTATCGATGCTGTTCTTCGCGCTGCCGAACATCGTCATGCACGGCTCGATCGTGTTCGGGTGCCTCGGCTATCTCGCGTGGCTCTCGTGGCCGGTGTGCCTGCTCGCGCTCGCGGCGATCATCACGGGCTCGCTCGGCTATCACCTGGGCGACAGGCGCGCAATCGCGTCGCTCGAAGCCGCTGGGCAATCGCAGGACAAGCTCTTCGGCTATCTCGGTTCGCTCTTCGCGGGCGCGAAGGAACTGAAGCTGCATCGCGCGCGCTCGCAGCAGTTCGTCGACGGGCAACTCGGCGCGGCGATCGGTGAAGTGCGCGATCATCGCCGGCGCGCGTTCAGCGCGTATGCGGTCGGCGTCGGCTGGATCATCTTTCTGTTCTATGGCTTTCTTGGCGCGGCGGCGTTCTGGCCATCGCTCGGCGTGCGCGCCGATGCCGCCGCGACCGCGGGCTATGTCGTCGTGTTTCTCTTCATGCTCGTGCCGCTCGACGGCCTGCTCAACAACATTCCGACGCTGAACGCAGCGCGCGTGTCGCTCGGACGCATCGAGAAGGTAATGGCGGAATTCGGCAGCGTGCGCGTGCAGGCCGCGCCGGTTTCATCGGCGAACGACGCGGCCTTCGAAACGCTCAGCATGCGCGGCGTCACGCATTCGTATTTTCATGAGCGCGACGAGCGCATGTTCCGTATCGGCCCCGTGGATCTGACGTTCAGGCCGGGCGAGCTCGTGTTCATCGTCGGCGGCAACGGCAGCGGCAAGACCACGCTCGCCAAGGTGCTGACGGGCCTCTACGAGCCGGAGTCCGGCGTGATCGAAGTCGATGGCAAGCCGGTCGCCGAACACACGCGCGCGGCGTATCGCGAGCGCTTCACGGCGGTGTTCAACGATTTCCATCTGTTCGATGCGCTGCTCGGCATCGTCGATCCGAACGATGCGTCGCGCGCGGCGGCGGATGCGCGCGCCAATGCGCTCGTCGCCAGGCTCGCGCTGGATCACAAGGTGAAGGTGATCGACGGCGCGTTCTCGACGCGCTCGCTTTCCACAGGGCAGCGCAAGCGGCTGGCGCTCGTCGTCGCTTATCTGGAAGACCGCCCGCTTTACCTCTTCGACGAATGGGCGGCGGACCAGGACCCGGCGTTCAAGGCGGTGTTTTACGAGCAATTGCTGCCGGAGTTGCGCGCGCGCGGCAAGACGGTGATCGTCGTGACGCACGACGACCGGTACTTCCCGATCGCGGATCGCGTGCTCAAGCTGGAAAACGGCATGGTGGTGAACGAGACGCGCGGCGGCGGCGTGCGGGCCGCGGCCGTGGATGAGGTGCCACAAGGAAACGGCACGGAGGGTTAAGCGAACACGAAAAGGGCCGCGCGAAGCGGCCCTTCTTGCATGCGCGACGTCCAGCAGCGGATCAGGTCACCGGCGCCGGATTGAACAGCACGAGCGCGTTATGCAGCTTGAGCGCCTCGGCCTTCGTCTGCTTCCTGCCGCTCGCGACATCGAGCATCAGCCGGAACAGCTCCCAGCCCACATCGGCGATCGTCGCCTCGCCCGTCGCGATGGTGCCCGCGTTCACGTCCATGAGATCGTGCCAGCGGCGCGCCAGATCGGAGCGCGTCGCGACCTTGAGCACCGGCACTTCGGCGAGGCTGTACGGCGTGCCGCGCCCCGTCGTGAAGACATGCAGGTTGATGCCCGCCGCCAGTTGCAGCGTGCCGCAGATGAAATCGCTCGCGGGCGTCGACGCGTAGATCAGGCCCTTCTGCTTCACCTTCTCGCCCGGCGACAGCACGCCGGAAATCGCCGAACTGCCCGATTTGACGATGGAACCCATCGCCTTCTCGACGATGTTCGACAGCCCGCCCTTCTTGTTGCCCGGCGTCGTGTTGGCGCTGCGGTCCGCGCCGCCGCGCTTCAGATAGTCGTCGTACCACTGCATTTCGCGGATGATCGCCTGCGCCACTTCGCCGTTCGCCGCGCGCGCCGTCAGTTGCGCGACGCCATCGCGCACTTCGGTGACTTCCGAGAACATCACGGTCGCGCCCGCGCGCACCAGCAGATCGGTCGCAAAGCCGACGGCCGGATTCGCCGTCAGGCCGGAAAACGCATCGCTGCCGCCGCACTGCACGCCGACGACCAGATCCGCCGCCGGACACGTTTCGCGGCGGCGATTGTTCAGGCGCTTCAGATGCGTGTCGGCCATGCGCATGATCGACTCGATCATCGAGGCGAAGCCGACATGCGCCTCGTCCTGCAGCACGACCGTGCCGCCGTTGTCGTCGTGCGTGTTGTCGCCGATATCCGCGACGTCTTCGATTTGCGCCGACGCCGCCGCGATCGGAATCGTGCCCGGCGGCATCAGGCGCTCGGGCTGAAGCTTTTCGCAGCCAAGCGACACCATCATCACTTCGCCGCCGAAGTTCGGGTTCAGCGCGATGTTGCGCACGGTGCGGATCGGCACCATCGCATCGGGCGCGTCGATGGCGACGCCGCAGCCGTAGGTATGGCCGAGGCTCACGACATCGTCGACGTTCGGATACTGCGGCAGCAGTTCCGTCTTGATGCGCGTGACCGCGTGCTGCACGACGTCCGCGACGCACTGCACGGTCGTCGTGATCGCGAGGATGTTGCGCGTGCCGACGGAGCCGTCCGCGTTGCGATAGCCCTCGAACGTGAAGCCTTCCAGCGGCGATTCGTCCGGCGCCTTGATCGTCGCCATCGGCAGATCGTGCAGTTCGGGCGAAGCCGGCATGCGGGTGACATGCTCGTTGATCCAGCTTCCCTTCGGCAGCGCTTTCGTCGCATAGCCGATCACCACGTTGTAGCGCATCACCGCGTCGCCTTCCGCGAGATCCTTCAGCGCGACCTTGTGGCCCTGCGGCACGCGCTCGCGCAGCACGAGGCCGTCGGCGAACGTGGCGCCTTCGCCAAGACCGCCGTCGTTCACGACGATCGCGACGTTGTCGTCCGGATGGACACGGATATAGAGGGGAGACTGATTCATTCTGACGAATCCTTGAGCAAACACACCGCGCGGCTGCGGCTGGAGTTATGTCATCCTACAACATAGACGGTCACAATTGGTTAGTATTTACCCGGATTCATTGATTTCAAAGCGTTAAATAGGTTGTCCGACGACGGTCTATGTTGTACGATGACTTACGAGATCGGCCATCGCCGGTCGCCGAACATCGAGACTTCATCACCATGACGACACCGCAAGAACTGAAGCAAATCGTTTCCGAAGGCCTGCTTTCCTTCCCCGTGACGGATTTCGACAGCCAGGGCAACTTCCGCGCGGACACGTACGCCGAGCGCCTCGAATGGCTGGCTCCGTACGGTGCTTCAGCGCTGTTCGTCGCGGGCGGCACGGGCGAGTTCTTCTCGCTGACGCAACCCGAATATTCGCAGATCGTGAAGACGGCCACCGAAGTGTGCCGCGGCAAGGTGCCGATTCTCGCGGGCGCGGGCGGCCCGACGCGCACGGCGATCGCCTTCGCGCAGGAAGCCGAACGCCAGGGCGCGCAAGGCGTGCTGCTCATGCCGCATTATCTGACGGAAGCCTCGCAGGACGGCATCCGCAATCACGCGGAAGAAGTGTGCAAGGCCGTGCCGAACATGGGCGTCATCATCTATAACCGCGCGAACTCGAAGCTCAACGCCGACATGCTGGAACAGCTCGCGGAAAGCTGCCCGAACCTGATCGGCTTCAAGGACGGCGTCGGCGAAATCGAGAACATGGTGACGATCCGCCGCCGTCTCGGCGATCGCTTCTCGTACCTCGGCGGCCTGCCGACGGCGGAAGTCTATGCCGCCGCCTACAAGGCGCTGGGCGTGCCGGTGTATTCGTCGGCGGTGTTCAACTTCATTCCGAAGACGGCGATGGAGTTCTACCGCGCGATCGCCGCGGAAGATCACGCGACCACGGGCCGCCTGATCGACGAATTCTTCCTGCCGTACCTGAAGATCCGCAACCGCAAGGCCGGTTATGCCGTGTCGATCGTCAAGGCGGGCGCGAAGCTCGTCGGCCACGACGCGGGCCCGGTGCGCGCGCCGCTGACGGATCTGACCGGCGAAGAAATGGAACAGCTCGACGCGCTCATCAAGAAGCTCGGCGCGCAGTAAGCGTCACCAGCCGGAGACACGGGAAGCGCTTTGTGGCGCTTCCCGCACAAAGGGCCGCCACATGCGGCCCTTGATGTATCGAGAGTCAAGGAGAAAGGCCATGTCGATGAGCCGCGCCGCGAATCCCGCGGAGGTCATGAAGCGCACGCGCGTGCGCTATCTCATTCTGTTGCTGATCTTCGTGATCACGACGTTCAACTACGCGGACCGCGCGACCTTGTCCGTGACCGGCTCCGCAATGCGCGCCGAATTCGGTTTCGACGCGATCCGCATGGGTTACATCTTCTCGGCGTTCAGCTGGGCGTATGTGCTCTCGCAAGTGCCCGCGGGCTGGCTGCTCGACCGCTTCGGCGCGCGGCGCGTGTATGCGGCGAGCATTTTCCTGTGGTCGCTCTTCACGCTGCTGCAAAGCTCGATCGGCCTGCTCGGCAGCGCGGCGACCGCGGTGACGGCGCTCTTCGTGCTGCGTTTCGCGATGGGCGCGGCCGAAGCGCCGGCGTTTCCGGCCAACGCGAAAGTCGTCGCAAGCTGGTTCCCGACGCAGGAGCGCGGCACGGCATCGGCGATCTTCAACTCGGCGCAGTATTTCGCTGCGGTCGTCTTCACGCCGTTGATGGCGTGGCTCACACATGCGTTCGGCTGGCATCACGTGTATATCGTGATGGGCGTCGCGGGTCTCGCGCTCGCGCTCACGTGGCTTTCCGTGATGAAGAATCCGGTGGACCATCCGCGCGTGAACAAGCAGGAACTCGACCATATCGAGGAAGGCGGCGGCCTCGTGCGCGGGCATCAGCGCGCGGGAACGGGCGCGCGTGCGAAGTCGAACACGGTCGGCTGGCCGGTCGTGAAGCAACTGCTGACCAACCGCATGCTGCTCGGCGTGTATCTCGCGCAATACTGCATCAACGTGCTCACGTACTTCTTCCTGACGTGGTTCCCGATCTATCTCGTGCAGGCGCGTCACATGACGATCCTGCAGGCGGGATTCGTCGCGTCGCTGCCCGCGATCTGCGGCTTCACGGGCGGCGTGCTCGGCGGCGTGATTTCCGATGGCCTGATCCGCCGCGGCAAGTCGCTGACCTTCGCACGCAAGCTGCCGATCGTCGGCGGCATGCTGCTCTCGTCGTGCATCATCGGCTGCAACTATGTCGATACAGACTGGGTCGTGGTCGCGCTGATGTCGCTCGCGTTCTTCGGCAAAGGTATCGGCGCATTGGGCTGGGCCGTGGTCGCGGATACGTCGCCGAAGGAAGCCATCGGGCTGTCCGGCTCGATCTTCAACATGTTCGGCAACGTGGCGGGCATCGTGACGCCGATCGTGATCGGCTATCTCGTCGCGCAGTCGGGCTCGTTCAACGGCGCGCTGGCGTTCGTCGGCATCAACGCGCTGATCACGGTGTTCAGCTATCTCGTGATCGTGAAGGACATCAAGCGCGTGGAACTGCGGCCGGTCTGAGCGCCGCATTTTCTCTGATCGAAGAGGCAACCTTTGCGGGTTGCCTTTTTGTCTTTTTGGCTTTAGCTCGCGCGAATCACGTCGATGCGCAGCGTCTCGCCGCCATGGGCGATGTCGAGCAGGCGATCCACGTTCGGATGCGCGCCCGGCCGGTTGTGGGCATCGGCGGTATGTTCGGCGAACACGGCAAGACCATGCGCGGCGGCTTTGGCGTCGAGCGTGCCGAACGCCTGCTGCAGATATTGATAGACCGCGAGCGAGCCTTGCTTGCCCGGCTTGTTCTCGATGCTCGCGACGACTTCGCCTTTGCCATCGACCAAATCGATGCGCTCGATGCCGTCGATGGCAGGCATCTGGGCCAGGTTGTCCTTGAATACGTCGTTCGGCTGGATCACGGAAAGCTCCATGTTATGAGTGATGATTCGGCGCGCCGTATCTTAGCCGATAGCGGGAAGATCATTCGTCGAACGCTCATATCGATAGCGCTCGATATTATTTGGCGCGCCGCGCGCGGACCTCTAGCATCGGGGCTCTTTCCACTGCCGAAGTCCGCATCATGAAGCTCTCCACGCCAATCAAATCCGCCCTGCTTTCCATGCTGCTCGCATGCGGTGCCGCCAGCATGCTGCCCGCCAATGCCGCCGACAAGACGGTTCGGGTCGGCATCATGTCGGGCGAAGACGAAGACGTATGGCGCGCGGTCGCGGCGAACGCGGCGAAGCACGGCATCACGGTCAAGGTCACGACGTTCGCGGACTACACGCAGCCCAACGAAGCGCTCGCGCAACACGATCTCGACGCCAATTCGTTCCAGCACAAGCCCTATCTCGACGCGCAGATTCAGGCGCGCCATTACGACATCGTGCCTGTCGGCTACACGTATGTGCAGCCTATCGGCCTGTACTCGCGCAAGGTGAAATCCGTGGCGGATCTGCCGCAGAACGCGGCCATCGGCGTGCCGAACGATCCGAGCAACGAAGGCCGCGCGCTCCTGCTGCTTCAGGCGAACGGCATCATCAAGCTGCGCGACAACGTCGGCCTCTTGCCGACCGCGCGCGATATCGCGAGCAACCCGAAGCACGTGCAGATCAAGGAGCTCGATGCGGGTATCGTCGGGCGCGCGATCGGCGATCTCGACGCGGCCGTGGTCAACACCGACTGGGCGATCAAGGCGGGCATCAAGATTCCGCAGGAACGCATTGCGCAGGAGAAGGTGCCGGGCAATCCGTATCGCAATTTCATTGCCGTGAATGCGAAGGATGCGCAGGCGCCATGGGTGAAGACGCTGGTCGAAAGCTATCAGCAGGCGAATGTCGCCTCGGCGATTCTGACCGTTTATCACGGCGCGACATTGCCCGCATGGGAAGGCGCGCCGCAGATCGCTTCAGGCAAATAGGCTCGCTCAGCACGGCACGATCGCGTTCGCGAGCGCGATCGTGCCGCCTTCGACGACGCGCGCCGTGATGCCGCCGAAACCGCGCACCGCGTTATAGCCGCCCACGCCGAAGGTCTCTTCCATGCGCGAGCAGGGATGACACTCGCCGCTCGCTTCGAGCAGAGCATCGCCGATGCGAAAACGCCGGTCTTTCAGCGCGTTCAGATTGATGCCCGACGTGACGATATTGCGGCGCAGACCGCCGGGCGATACCTCGTCGAGCCCGAGATGGCTTGCGATCGCGCGCAGGCTTTCCGCCTGGATCAACGTGACCTGCCTGCTGCCGTCCTTGCGGCTGTAGTGATCGCCGTCGAGTCCCTCGCCCGCCAAAGCCAGCGCCGATTCGACCACTTGCAGCGGCGCGCGCCGCGACACGCGCAAGCCGATCCAGATGACACGGCCCGGCTTGACCGGCGCATTCATGAGGCGTGCAAGCGGAGAATCGGGATTGAGCGGCATGGCGTCTCAAAGGCTATGCAAGCTCGCCCGCGACGATGAGCAATTCGCGCTTCGAAGCCTGCAAAGCGAACTGCTTCGCTTCCTGATACGCGGGGTCTTCGTAACACGCGACCGCCGCTTCGTGAGACGGAAACTCGACGACGAGCACGCGCTGCGCTTCGCGTGCCTCTCTCAGCACGGAAGACGCATCGACGGTCTTGAGCTTCGCCTGATACTGTTGCGCAATCGGCGCCCATAACGCGCCGTATGTCTTCTGTGCCTCCTGATCCGTGACGCTGGTGCCGAGAATGATCCAATAGCCTTTCATGCGATGTGCTCCGGAAAGAGATCGTCGAGTCGCTTCGCGCAAGATAAAGGGTTCCGCGATGCATGGCAACTCGCCATCGACAATACAACGCCCGCCAATATCATCGATCACGAAACGTGATGAAGCGGGCCGATTCTTCGCGTCGGGCTAAGGTCGCTCGATGAAGCCTATCGGACGAGAAATCCATACGTCAGCGGATCGCGCTCGTCTACGATCCAGTTGGCGAAGCCGCACACATAGGCATTGCCTTCGACTTCGGGAATCACCGCCTCGAAGTCGCCGACCGTCGTCTCGCCGAGCACGCGTCCCTTGAACACCGTGCCGATGATCGATTCGTTCACGAGCGTCTCGCCCTTGCGCAGTTCGCCGCGCAAGTAAAGCTGCGCGACGCGCCCGCCGGTGCCCGAGCCGGTCGGCGAGCGATCCACTTCCCGGTCGGCGAACACGCAGCAGTTCGCCTGCGTGGACCCTTCATGCCGCGGCGCGCCGGCAATGATGGTGCCGTAGATGTGGTTGATCTCCGGAATGTCGGGATGCTCGACCGGATACGCCTTGTTGGCGGCTTCCTTGACCTCGGCGCCAAAACGAATGAGCGCTTCGACGGACGACTCGCGAATTTCCAGACCGTGCGGTGCGCCATCCGTATAGAAGTAAAACGCGCCGCCGAACGCAATGTCGCCTTTCACCGTGCCGAAGGAAGGCGTTTCGACGGCGACATCCCGCTTCCAGATGAACGACGGCACGTTGACGAAGCGCACGTTGCCCGCATGCTCGCCGTCCCATTGCACGAACGCTTCGATGAAGCCGCACGGCGCATCGATGCCGATGCGCGTCTCGGGAATCTGCCGCTGAACCCAGCCCAGTTCGACCGCGGCGGTGGACAGCGCGATCACGCCGTGGCCGCAGTGATCGCTATACCCTTCGTTGTGAAGGAAGATGATGCCGAAGTCCGCGCCCGGCGTGACCGGCTCGGTGAGATAGCCGCCGTACATATCGGCGTGGCCGCGCGGCTCGAACATCAACGCTTTGCGGATCTCGTCGGCGTTCTCCTTGAGCCATGCGCGGCGCTTCACGATCGTGTCGCCCGGCAAACGCGGAAGCCCGCTCGTCACGATGCGAAACGCCTCGCCTCCGGTATGGACTTCGACGGTCGAAATGGTGCGTGAAATTTTCATTGCGAATTCCGTGGTTGCGGGGCAGATAGCATCGACCCTAAACGAGCTGGCGCTATGAAGTCAATCGGCGATCGGTTCGAGCAGCCGCCCTTCTTCTTTCATGACGACGAGGTCCGCCACCGCGAGCCGCATCTTGGCCCAGTCCGACGCTTGATTCTTGGCTCTTCAGCCTGTGTCATGGCGCCGCTATCGTATGTGACATGCAACGCGGAGAACACGCATGGACACATCGATTACCTACCGGCATCTCGACACGCCCGACGACTGGACGCGCGCCTTCGACGTCATGAAGGAGCTGCGCCCGCACCTCACGGACGCGAACGCGTTCTGCGCGCAGATGCGCCGTCAACGCGAAGAAAGTTATCGTCTGCTCGCGGCCTGCGACGAAGACGGCGCGATTCTCGGCCTCGCCGGCTATCGCACGCAAACGAATACGCTGTACGGACGTTTCGTGTATGTCGACGATCTCGTCGTCACGTCGCGGCTGCAGCGCGGGGGGATCGGCGCGGGCCTGCTCGACCGCGTGCGCGAGATCGCGCGCCATTCGCGCTGCGCACATTTCGTGCTCGACACCGGCCTGCACATGGCGCTTGCGCAGCGCTTCTACTATCGCAACGGCCTGCTCGCGAAAGGCATGCATTTCGTCGAACCCCTCGCTCAGCACGGGGAGAACGCGTCATGAAAGTGCTCTTCGTCAACGCCAGCCCGCACGGCGAGAACAGCCACGGTTATCGGCTCGCGCGCGAGATGCTCGGTACTCTGAAGAAGAGCGCGCGCGCGGAAACCGTCGAACGCGATCTCGCCGCCATGCCGCTGCCGCCGCTCACGCAGGACTATGCGCGCGCGGTCATCTCGCGCGAACCGGATACGCGCGCGTTCGACGTATCCGAGCAATTGATCCGCGAGATCGAAACCACCGATGCGCTCATCATCAACACGCCGATGCATAACTTCACCGTGCCCGCCGCGTTGAAGCTATGGATCGACTACGTGCTGCGAATTCATCGCACGTTCGCGGCGACGCCCGAAGGCAAGGTCGGCCTGATGCGCGACCGGCCCACGTTCGTGATCGTCGGCTCGGGCGGTTTCCATTGCGGCGAGAACGCGCGCCAGCGGGATTTCCTCACGCCGTATCTGCGTTATGCGCTCGGTTCAATCGGCTTGCACAGCCTGCATTTTCTGCTGCTGCAAGGGCTGATTCGCGGCGACGATGCGGCGGCGGAAGCGCTGGAGGCCGCGCGCGGCGAGATCGCGCGTCACGCATTGTTCGCATCGGACGCCCTCGCGATCTAGCCGTCGTACGCGCGCCGGAGCATGCGCGAAAGACGCGCGGCTTCGTCGGCATCGGCGACGTTCGCGAAGCCGACGACGATGCCGCGCAACGTGTGCCGCGCGCGCGCATTCAGATACCACGCCGATAGCGCGAGCACCGCGAGTCCTGCTTCGCGTGCGCGCGCGGCCATCGCCATGTCGTCGACAGGCCCGTTGCGCCCCGCCCGGAAGATCGCGACGAGATGCATGCCGCCGGTCGGCAGGTCGATGCTCACTCTGTCGCCGAACGCCTTTCTGATTGCATCAGCGAGCAGCATGCGCCGCTCGGCATAGAGCGCGCGCATGCGCTTCAGATGCCGCGCGAAATGCCCTTGCGCGATGAAGTCCGCCACCGCCGCCTGATAGAGATGCGGGGAACCCGCGTTCATGTTCTTCGTGAGCTGATCGAAGCGCGTGGCGGCCCGCTCCGGCGCGACCACGTAGGAAAGCCGCAGGCCCGGAAACAGCACTTTGCTGAAGGTGCCGCAATAGATCACGCGATCGTCGCGGTCGAGGCTCTTCAGCGCGGGCAGCGGCCGGCCCACGTACCGGAACTCGCTGTCGTAATCGTCTTCGACGATCCAGCTTCCCGCGCGGCTTGCCCAGTCGAGCAGCTTCATGCGCCGCGCGAGCGACAGCGTGACGCCGAGCGGACTCTGATGCGAAGGCGTGACGAACGCGAAACGCGCGTCGTGGCAGAGCGCGATGCCCGCATCGACGTCGAGCCCTTCGTGATCGACAGGGACCGGCGCGAGGTGCATGGCCGCATCGGCGAGAAAGTTACGCGCGAGCAGATAGCCCGGCTCTTCGAACCACGCGCGATCCTCCGGCTTCGCGAGACTGCGCAAGATGAGTTCGAGCGACGCGCGATAGCCGTTCGTCACGAAGACCTGCTCCGGCACGCACTCGACGCCGCGCGACAGGCCGAGATACGTCGCGATGCGCTCCCTCAGCGGGCGATAGCCGGATGGATCGGGATACGTGAGCGTCGCGACGTCGCCGCTTTTCGCGCGGGCCGCAACCAGCCGGCTCCAGACCTTGCGCGGAAAGGCATCGAGCGCGGGCAATCCGGGCCGCAATGGCTTCGCATCGTTGCCGATATCGGCGGCGGGCGCGGTCCGCCTGATGCGCGGCGCATGCGTGCGCTCGCGGGTCTTGCGCGCCGCGCCCGCCGTGACCGCGCCCGGCAGCGACGACGACACGAACGTGCCCGCCGCGCCGCGCATCTGCAAATAACCCTCATCGACGAGAATGTTATAGGCCATTTCGACCGTGCCGCGCGCAGTATTCAGTTGCGTCGCGAGGCCGCGCAAGGCGGGCACCCGATCGCCCGGCTTCAGATGGCCGGCCGAGATCGCCGCTTTGAAGCGTTCGCATATCTGCAGATAGATGGGCGACGCCTCGTGCCGGTCGATCTCGATCGTCAGCGTGATTTCGGCTTTGGACATGGCGCGGTTCATGGACTAGTGCGATCGATGATTCTTGTCCCTTCTTGCTAAGCCATGATTCTCGCACAATGGCATCACTTTCACTTTTCTGAGCGAGGTGCATCATGAAGGTTGTCGTGATCGGCGGTTCGGGTTTGATCGGCGCTAAAGTCGTTGCGATTCTGCGTGAGAAGGGTCATGAGGCCATCGCCGCATCGCCGCGCAGCGGCGTAAATTCGGTGACGGGCGAAGGACTGGGCGAAGCGCTGCGCGGCGCGCAAGTGGTGGTCGATGTCGCGAACGCGCCTTCGTGGGCGCCGGACGACGTGCTGGCGTTCTTCCGCGCCTCGACCACGAATCTCGTGAAGGCCGAAGCCGAAGCGGGCGTCGCGCATCATGTCGCGCTGTCGATCGTCGGCACGGACCGCATGCCGGACAACGGCTACTTCGTCGCCAAAGTCGCGCAGGAAAAGCTCATCGAGACATCGGGCGTGCCGTATTCCATTGTCCGCGCGACGCAGTTCATGGAGTTTCTCGGCGGCATTGCCGATGCGGGCATGCAGGACGGCAAGGTGCATCTCTCGACAGGACAGTTCCAGCCGATCGCGGCGGACGATGTCGCGGCCATCGTGGCGGACGTCGCGCTCGAAGCGCCGTTGAACGGCATCGTCGATATCGCCGGGCCGGACCGTGCGCCGCTGCATCAGATCGTCGGCCGGTATCTGAAGGCGCAGGGCGATACGCGCGAGATCGTTCCCGATCCGAAGGCGACCTACTTCGGCGGCACGGTCGAGGAAGAGTCGCTCGTGCCGACCGGCATTGCGCGCCGTGGCAAGATCGCACTCGCCGACTGGCTCGGCCGCGCGAGTTCGTAAGTCGTGCCCTCTAACGCCTCGCCTCGCGCGAGGCGTTAAGCGTAGGCAGCGTTATCGCTCAGACGACCCTCGGCGTATCTTTGCCCTGACGCGTCGTCGAATGTTCATCGACGCATTCGTCGTGTTCCACCTGAACCGTGACATGCTGAATGTTGAACTGCACCGCCAGTCTCCGCTGAACCGAAAGCACCACTTCGCGCGCATTCGTGCCCGCTGCCGGATGAACGTGCAAGGTCACCATGTGCTGCTCTCCGGTGATCGACCACGCGTGGATGTGGTGAGCGTTTTCCACTTCGGGCACGTTGCTCTCCAGATCGGTCTTGATGTCGATCAGATTCACGCCTTCCGGCGTACCTTCAAGCAGAATGTGCGCGGACGATTTAACGATGCCCCACGCGCTCTTGAGAATGATCACGGCGACGAAGATGGACAGCAGCGGATCAATAGGCGTCCAGCCGGTCCACAGAATGACGACCGCCGCGACGATGGCCGCCACGGAGCCCAGCATATCGCCGAGCACATGAAGCCACGCGCCACGCAGATTCAGGTTCTCCCGGTTCCCGCCATGCAGCACGGCGAATGCCGCGATATTGGCGAGCAGCCCGGCTATCGCAACAATCAGCATCGTCTTGCCGATGACCGGCACGGGTGAAGCGAAACGCTGAGCGGCTTCGATCACGATCCACGCGGCAATCACGAACAGCGCGCAACCGTTGACGAACGCCGCGAGAATCTCGAGGCGTTTGTAGCCGAACGAAAGTTGTTCGGTCGCGGGCCGTTTCCCATAATGAATCGCGGTCCAGCTAAAACCCAGCGCCGCGGCGTCGCTCACCATGTGACCCGCATCCGCCAGCAGCGCCAGCGAACCGGAAATCACGCCGCCGGCAACCTCCACCAGCATGAATACCGCAATGATGACGAAGGCCCAGCCGATGCGCCGCTGGTCGCTCACGCCATGCAGATGGTTATGCCCGGCGTGACTATGACCATGACCGTGCTCATGGCCCTCGTGGCGATGGTCGTGTCCGTCCTCGTGCGTGTGTTGGGATGCCATTGGCGCGTTCCTTGAGCAAGCTCGAATCGATATTCTAGTTCGATCAGGAAGCGGCAACCGATCCGATTAAATCAATGCAGGCCGTTCTACTTCCGAAGCAATCGCAGCCCATTGGCGACGACCAGCAGACTCGCGCCGACATCGGCGAACACGGCCATCCACATGGTGCCCAAACCGGCGATGGTCAACGCGAGGAACACCGCCTTGATCCCCAGCGCCAGCGTGATGTTCTGCACGAGAATGCCGTGCGTCGCCCTCGACAGCCGGATGAACGTCGGTATCTTGCGAAGGTCGTCGTCCATTAGCGCGACGTCGGCGGTCTCGATGGCGGTATCCGTTCCCATCGCGCCCATCGCGAAGCCGATATCGGCTTGCGCAAGCGCCGGCGCATCGTTGATGCCGTCGCCGACCATGCCCACCATCGAGCCGCCGTTCGATAGCGTCTTCACGACGGCGAGCTTGTCCTCGGGAAGCTGATTGCCTTCCGCGCGATCGATGCCGACCTGCGCCGCGATCGCCGCCGCCGTGTGGGGATTGTCGCCGGTCAGCATCGCCGTGCGAACGCCGAGCGCGTGCAGACCGGCGATGGCGTCCTTGCTGCTGTCCTTCACGGTATCGGCCACCGCGAAGAGGCCGAGCACGCGTGTCTGGTCGATCAGCATCACGACCGTCTTGCCCTCGCGCTCAAGCGCATCCAGACGGGTTTCGAGCTCGGTCGAGCAACGGCCGGACTCTTCGACCAGCCGATGATTGCCGAGCGCGTAGCGCCGTCCCTTCACGACGCCCGCGACGCCCCGGCCCGCAATGGCCTCGAACGCATCGACTTCCAGTCGGGCCACGCCCTGCGCAGCCGCCGCCCGCGCGATTGCGGACGAAACCGGATGATCCGAGCGGCCCGCGAGGCTCGCCGCAATCGAGCGTACTGTCGCGCTGTCGATATCGGCGGCGCGCAGCTCGAACTCGGTCTGCACGGGCTTGCCGTGCGTGATGGTGCCGGTCTTGTCGAGCGCCAGC
The DNA here is from genome assembly GCF_001544575.2 of Caballeronia cordobensis. Lineage (GTDB taxonomy): Bacteria > Pseudomonadota > Gammaproteobacteria > Burkholderiales > Burkholderiaceae > Caballeronia > Caballeronia cordobensis. The sequence goes on along the minus strand of NZ_FCNY02000006.1, from coordinate 84,982 downwards.
CAGGCGAGCTTGCGGCCCTGTTCGAGATACGTGCCGCCTTTCACCAGAATCCCGTGACGCGCCGCGGCGGCGAGGCCGCTGACAATGGTGACGGGCGTGGAAATCACCAGCGCGCACGGGCAGGCGATCACGAGCAGCACCAGCGCCTTGTAGATCCAGTCGAACCACGCGCCCGCGAAGAACAGCGGCGGAATGACGGCGACGCCCACCGCCAGCATGAAAACGATCGGCGTATAGACGCGCGCAAACCGGTCGACGAAGCGTTGCGTCGGCGCCTTCGCGCCCTGCGCTTCCTCGACCGCGTGGATGATGCGCGCGAGCGTCGTGTTGTTGGCCGCCGCCGTCACGCGGTATTCGAACGAACCCGCCTCGTTGATGGTGCCGGCGAACACGGCATCGCCCTCCGCCTTGTCGACGGGCAGGCTCTCGCCGGTGATCGGCGCCTGATTCACGGTCGAGCGGCCGCTCACGATCTCCCCGTCGAGCCCGATCCGCTCGCCCGGTTTGACGCGCACGAGCGCGCCGGGCGCGATCGTCGACGCTTCGACCTCGATCCACGCGCCATCGGCCTGTTTCACCGTGGCCTTTTCGGGGGCGAGGCGCATGAGTCCCTGAATGGCATTGCGCGCACGGTCCAGCGACTTCGCCTCGATGAGTTCGGCGATGGTGAAAAGCACCATCACCATCGCGGCCTCGGGCCATTGGCCGAGCAGCAGCGCGCCCGTCACGGCGATGCTCATCAGCGCATTGATGTTGAGGTTGCGGTTCCGAACGGCGATCCAGCCTTTCTTGTAGGTGCCGAGCCCCGAACAGGCGACGGCCGCGAGCGCGAGCGCCGCGACGGCCCAGACGGGCGCGCCCGCCCAACTGGCGGCCTCGGAACCGACGGCGGCCACGACTGCCACCGCGAGCGGCCACCAGGGCTTGCGCACTTCCGGCGCGGCCTGCGACGCGTCGCCGAGCTCCGGCTTGAACCCGAGCGTGCCGAGCGCCTTGACGATGGCATCCAGCCCGTCGGGCTGGTGCACCACCGTCAAGACCCGCTGCATCAGATTGAACTCAAGCTCGGCGACTTCCGGCATGCCGCCCAGCTTTTTGCGGATGAGCGCTTCCTCGGTCGGGCAGTCCATCTGCAGGATGCGCATCTGGGTGCGAACCGAAGCGCCGACGGCAACGGTTCCGGCAAGCGCCTCGAAGGCCGCTGGCGCCGCGCCGACGCACTTATCGTCGTGGCCGTGGTCGTGGCCGTGGCCATGCGAATCGTGCGAGTGATCGTGGCCGTGATGATCGTGCGCGCCGTGTTCGTGCCGTTCGGCCGCGCCGCAGCACGCGGTTTCGCCGCACGCGTCTTGCCGCATCGTCTTGTCTTCGTATGTCATGGCCGTATCCTTTTTCTGCTGTATGCTCGCAGTACACACCTTGAAGTTGCTTCAAGGTCAAGGACTTTTTAGGGAAGGACGCCAACCATGAGAATCGGGGAACTCGCGAAACTGGCGAACTGCACGACCGAGACCATCCGTTTCTACGAGAAGGAAGGGCTGCTGGCTCCGCCGGAGCGAAACGGCGCGAACTATCGCAGTTACACCGCAAGCCACGTCGACCGGCTTCGTTTCATCCGGAATTGCCGCGCGCTCGACATGACGCACGACGAAGTGCGGGCGCTGCTGGTCGCATCCGACGACCCGTCCGGCACTTGCGAGAGCGTGAACGCGCTCGTGGACGATCACATCGTGCACGTGGATGAGCGGATCGCCGAGCTCACGCATCTGCGCCAGCAATTGACGTCGCTCAGGCAGCGATGCGGCGGCGGCGCGGCCGTCGAACAGTGCGGCATCGTGCAAGGTCTGACATCGATGGAAACGATCGCGCCGAAACCGCGCACGACTCATCTGGGCTAACAGCGCCAAAAATCATACGAAAACCCGCGTAAGTGTTCCCTGTAAAGAAACATTTGCCGATGCCGATAACTCGGAAACAGAAGGGGCCGGACGATCGTCCGGGTCTTCATCGACATCCGGGAAAGCGTTTCGCGCCGCCCGGCGCGCGCCGGTCACAATCGACAGAGAGAGCAATGGTTTTCAGCTACAGGGACATGATGGTCACGCCCGCAGCGGTTCGTCACGGCGACAGCTTCGCCGCGACGGCGCGCATTCAGGATTTGAACGGAATGGAGCGGTCCGTGAGGCTGCCTGGCCACTTCCCGAACGTCGAGGAAGCGATCCGCTTTGCGATTGCCGCGGGCACCGAATTTATCGATTTCGAGCAGGGCTGCCGGGCTTTCGCATAGCGCGCCGGGCGCGTTTCGATCGGGTAAAAAGGCAACGCCGCGACCATCGTTCGCGGCGTTTCTTTTTTCAGCGACCATCGAGAAGCACGCATGGAGGCTGCATCGGCCAAGCGAGGCGCGATGCCTCGCTGCCGCTGCACCGCCTCGTCAGGCGAGCCTGATCGACGTCAAATCGGCCGTCAAATACCCCACCGCCGCGCCGAACCGATCCTTATAGTTCGCGCGGATGAGCGGATCGAGCGTCGCCTGCACCTTGCCATGCAGCGCAGCTTCCCAGTCGCCCGCGTGCTGGAAGTTGCTCATGATGTAGGTCCAGCCGTTGATCTCGTCGACCGCGTGCAGGCCCGTCGATTCCGCGCCCGACGGCGTCGACAGAATGCGCGTCAGCGACTTGGTATCGACGTTGTACGCCCACAGGAAGTTGTTGACGTGACGGCCGCTGTCCTCGCCGATAAAGAGCGTGCGCAGCTTCTCCGAGAACTTCAGGTTGTCGGGATTCGCGATGCGCTCCGGGTTCGACAGATTGCCGAGCGCATCGGCGGATGCGAGATCCTCGCCGACGAGCGCGGCGGGCGCGGCCATGTCCACCGGCACCCATTCGCTGTCGATCGCGGCGCCCGCGAGATCGCGCTGGCCGCCCTTCAGGTTGAGCGCATACACCGCGCCCGCGTTGATGGCCTTGTCGAGCGCGATGTCCACCGAATGCGCGTTGCCCTTGATCATCGACGAAACGATCTGCGACATCGCCGTGTAGACGACCTTGCTCTTCGCATCGACCGTCGTGCCTTCGAGCTTCGTGAAGCTCATGCTCGCGCCGCGCAGCGCGGCGTAGCGGTGCGTTTCCAGGAACGCGGCCGCCTTCTCCATGCCCGGCTTGATGCGAATCCAGTTGTACTTGCCGCTGAAGTGGATGCGCGTGTAGCTCGCATCCAGCGTCGCACCGACTTTCTCGTCGGTGACGACATCCATGATGTCGGCGATCGTCAGCGTGTTGGCGAGATTCTCGATCTCGTCGCTCGTCGCGTGACCGAGGTTCATCCACGTCAGCGTGGCCGAGCCCGCGCCCGCCGACGAGGTCTGCGCGCACTTCGCGACATAGAGCGTGCCCGCGGAAAGATCCGCTTGCCGGTCTGCGACGAACATGAAGACGCCGCCGTTGGTGGCGTCGTCGCCCATCATCACGGTGCGCTGGTCGGGCATCACCTGAATCAGTTCGTGCGAAATGCGCCCAAGACAATAGTGCTTCTTGATCGTGCCCGTGCCGTCCGGATGCACGGTGACTTCGGGCACATGGCCATAGTGATACGGACGCGCTTTGGTTTCGTCGCCATAGAGGTTCTTGCTGTAGGCCTTGAACTGGGCGTCGGTCGAGGCGAGCGCGGCGTCCGGCTCGTACTCTTCGCTCGAAAGATGCGTGTTCCACGGCGACAGGCTCGCGCCGCACGTGATCCACAGGCCATGCGCCTTCGACGTGTCGACGTTCGCGTAGCTCACGAGCGTGAGCTTGCCCGTCGACGGGTCCTGGTCGAGCGTGAGCACGGCGATCGGCGACGGCAGGCGGCCGTACATGCTGGCCGCGCTCTGGTCGCGCGTGGCGTATTCGAACTGCACGACCGCGAACACGGCGTTGCCCTTCACGCCTTTCACCGTCGCATTGTCGATCTTGATGAGCGATGTGCCGTCCGGGCAGTCCGAGAAGAACTGACGTTCCTTGCCCGCCGCCGAGCGGTCGATGATCGGCTGATTGGCGATATCGAAGTAGCCGCCCGCGACGATCGTGCCGCCCGCCGTGTTCGGCACGGTATCGCCCGTCATGAAGAACGGCTGATACGCGAGCTTGTACGCGCGGTTGCTGCCGTCGCTGAAGTTCACGGTCATCGTCGAGGCGACCGTGGTTTTCGCCATCGCGGCGGGATCGGCCAGCGACGGCGCCGCCATTCCGGTGAACGTGGCCGTGGTGAACGCGGCGTTCGACACGGGCGCGGGCGTGGCGGCGTTGCTGTCGCTGCCGCCGCACGCGGCCGTGAGCAGCGCCGCGGTGGCCGCGCCGCCGAGCGGCAGCATCGGCGCGCCGGCGAGAATCTTCAGGGCTTTGCGGCGGGAAAGGTCGAGTGACTGCGCCATGTGTGGTTTCATTTCCTTGATTGTGGTTTGTGTACCGGCGATGAACGTCTTTCTCTCGGGCCGTTGCGGTCCGACGTGCCGGTTGACGCGCTACTGTAGGAAATGAATGTGAAAATCGTTTGACAGGCTGACGTAATCGTTCTGTTTATGGCCTGAAAGGGCTGCGCGTTGGCTGCCCTGTCTTCAGTTCGCGAAGACGCGCAAGCCGAAGGCGAACAAAATCGCACTTCGGCTGAAGTTTCGGGCTGAGTTACATGCGGTCCGCGTCGATCACCGCATCGGCGAATGCCTTGGGCGCTTCTTGCGGCAGGTTGTGTCCGATCCCGCCCGCGACGTTCCGATGCGCGTACTTCCCGGTGAACTTCTTCGCATACGCCCCGGGATCGGGATGCGGCGCGCCGTTGGCGTCGCCTTCCATCGTGATCGTGGGCACGCCGATCGTCGGCGCGGTCGCGAGACGCTGCTCGAGCGCGTCGTATTGCGCCTCGCCCTGCGCGAGCCCGAGCCGCCAGCGATAGTTGTGGATCACCACCGCGACATGATCCGGATTCTCGAACGACTTCGCCGAGCGGTCATAGGTCGCGTCGTCGAAGTTCCATTTCGGCGAGGCGAGTTGCCAGATCAGCTTGTTGAAATCGTGGCGATTCGCTTCGTAACCCGCCTGGCCGCGTTCGGTCGCGAAGTAGAACTGATACCACCACGCGAACTCGGCCTTCGGCGGCAAGGGCGCGCGATTCGCCTGCTGGCTGCCGATCAGATAGCCGCTCACCGATACCATCGAACGGACGCGCTCCGGCCACAGCGCCGCGATGATGTTCGCCGTGCGCGCGCCCCAGTCGAACGCGCCGAACGCGGCCTTCTGGATCTTCAGCGCATCCATGAGCGCGATGATATCGACCGCGACCACCGCCTGCTGCCCGTTGCGCGGCGTGTCGGCGGAGAGAAAGCGCGTCGTGCCGTAGCCGCGCAGATACGGCACGATCACGCGATAACCCTGCGCCGCGAGCATCGGCGCGACTTCGGCGAAGCTGTAGATATCGTAGGGCCAGCCGTGCAGCAGGATCACCGCGGGACCGTTCGCCGGCCCGGCTTCCGCATAGCCGACGTTCAGCGTGCCCGCATCGATCTGGCGAAGCGGCGCGAAGTCCGCCTTCGCGGGCCGCGTGGTCTGCGCGCGCACGAGATCGCTGAAACCGAGCTGCATCGCGCCGACGCTCGCGATCGTCGTGCCGATGAAGCGTCGGCGCCACGCGTTGATCTGATCCGTCATATCGCATTGCTCCTTTTTGATGTTGTTCAGTTGGCGGGAAAGCACGTCACGTCACGTCACGTTATGCAGCCGATGCCCGCAGCGCCGCGAGCGTCGGCCCCATCGGACGCACGCGCATGCGCGCATCGAGATTGCGCCACGGCAGATCGGCCGGATCGGCGGCCATCGGGCCGGGCGCTTTCGCCACGAGAATGCGCTCGGCGATCGGCTCGAAGTCCGCGCGAAAATGCACCGAGCTCTTGTTGACGAGAATCTTCATGCGCTCGGGCTCGATGCCCGCAACGCGAAAGAGATTGCGGTCGAACACCTGCATCTTGATGCTGCTCACGGCGATGCGCACGCCGTCGATACGCAGGCATGCCGTCGGCCCGAGCTCGCCCGACATGCCGTTGAGCATCGGGCCGTCGAAGCGGAAGCGACCGTCGGAGAGATACTCGACTTCGAACTCGCCTTCGAGCGGTGAGTCGCCCGGCACGTTCGAGCCGCCGCCGAGCGCCAGCGCGATACGCGCGCCGACGCCCGCACGATGCGCCGCCCGCGCCGCCCGCTCGTCCCAGATCACGCCCACGGCCGCGTCGCGCGCGCCGTTGCGCAGGAGCGCGCGGACCATGCCCATGGTGTTCGAATCGCCGCCGACGCCGGGATTGTCCTGCGTGTCCGCGATGATCACGGGCTTCGTCGCGGCGCGGCTCGCCTCGATGGCTTCGCGCGCGGCTTCGTCGGGCGAGAGGAACGGCACGTCCCAGCGTGCTTCGTTGTCCACGAGTTGCGTGTACAGCGCGTCCACCGCACGTTCCGCCGCATCCTGATCGAGCGCGTAGCCCCAGAACACCGGGCCGCATTCATCGAAATCGGATGCCGGAAAACCCGGCGCGAACGAGAGCGACACCACGTCTTTTTCGAGCGCTTCGAGCGTCCCGTACATGCCGCGCGCCGGCTCGACGAGCGTGCACATGCCGTTCACCGGAATCAGGAAGGGAATGCGGCGCATCGCGCTCGCGAACCGCTTGCCATGCTCGATGCGCTGCGCCAGCAGATGCGCGGCGCGCAAGCCCGTCTCGGCCATATCCACATGCGGATACGTGCGATACGCGACGAGCGCATCGGCCAGTTCCACCATGCGCGCGGTGACGTTCGCGTGAAGATCGAGCGAGACGACGAGCGGCATGTCGTCGCCGACAATGCCGCGTACACGCGAGAGCAGCTCGCCCTCGCCGTCGTCGAGATGCTCGGCGACCATCGCGCCGTGCAGATCGAGATAGATCGCATCGAAGCCGCCCGCCCGCACACGTTCCACGATCGCGCCCGCGATGCGTTCATAGGCGTCTTCCGTCACATGCGCCGAGGCGCTCGCGCCCGCCCAGATCACCGGAATGAGTTCGTGACCTTGCGCTTCGGCCCATTGAATGAAGCCGCCGATCGGCACGTTCACGTCGCGCAGCTTGAGCACATCGTCGCCGTGCGCCATCGGCGGGAATCCTTCGCCCTGAATGAAGCTCTGATAGCTCGCCTTGGTCGGCGCAAAGGTGTTCGTCTCGTGCTGGAAACCTGCGATGAGGATCTTCATGGTGAGTGTCGTTTTCCGGTTCGATTGAATGATGTCAGGCCGTGCGGGTTTCCGCAGCAGCCCCCCTGTGCTTGTTCGCGAGGATCAGCACGCACGAGAGCGCGGCCATGCACGCCATCACGAGCAATCCGCCGTGCGTGCTGCCGGTCGCGGACTTGACCCAGCCGAACACGGCCGGACCCCAGAAGCCGCCCGACAGGCCGATCGTGTTGATGAGCGCAATGCCGCCCGCGGCAGCCGGACCGGAGATGGTCTCGGAGGGAATCGCCCAGAAGACCGTATAGGCCATCCACATGCAGGCGGTGGCGAGCGTGAGCAGCGTGAGCGTGGCGGCGAGATTGCCGGATGCGTACGGCGTCAGCGTCAGCAGCACGGCCGCGCCGAGCGCCGGCAGCGCGCTGTGATAGCGGCGCTCGCCGACGCGGTCGGAACGGCGGCCCGCGGCGTACATCGCGACGGCGGCGGCAACATACGGAATCGCGACATACCAGCCGAGGCGCAGCGTGTCGCTCACGCCCTGCTCCTTGACGAGCGTCGGCAGCCAGAAGCTGATCGCGTAGATCGGGAAGATGATGCAGAAGTACGCGAGCGCCAGCACATAGATACGCGGATTCTTCGCGATTTCCGCGAACGATTCGATGCGATGCGATGCGTTGCCATGACCCCCGACTTCCGCTTCGACGAGACGCTTCTCGTCCTGCGTGAGCCAGCGTGCATCGGCGGGACGGTTCGCCAGCTTGAACCACACGAGCGCGCCGAGCGCGAGGCACGGCAGCCCTTCGACGAGAAACATCCATTGCCAGCCGGCCAGCCCGCCGACGCCCGAGAGCGACGAAATCAGCCACGCCGAAAGCGGCCCGCCGACCACGCCGCCGAGCGGCCCCGCGACGAACACGAGCGCGATCGCGCGCGCCATGCGCTTCGGTCCGTACCAGTTCGAGAGGTAATAGATCATGCCCGGCGCGAAGCCCGCTTCGAACACGCCGAGCATGAAGCGCATCGCGTAGAACGCGGGCACGTTGTGCACGAAGAGCATGCACGCCGACGTGATGCCCCACAGCACGAGAATGCGGCTGAAGGTGAGACGCGCGCCGATCTTCGGCAGCATCAGATTGCTGGGAATCTCGAAGAGCACGTAACCGATGAAGAAAATGCCCGCGCCGACGCCGTACGCCGCGTCGGAGAAGCCGAGGTCGCTTTGCATCTGAAGCTTCGCGAAGCCCACGTTCACGCGGTCCAGATAAGCGAACATGTAACACGCGATCAGGAGCGGCAGGAGCCGCCAGTTGATTCTGCTGTAGAGCGCCGAAACGGCATCGCCGCCTCGCAGGGTCTGAATCGTCGACATCTGCGTCTCCTTGATTGTCTCCCCCGTTTTTCGGGTGAACCCATCTTGAACGCGTGCGAGTATGTGAGCAAGAGCAACTAAGTTCACGTATCGTTGCTCTGTGAGCAACACACGGGATGCATCGACCATGCGCGAAATCAATCAGCAACGCCTGCGTTACTTTCACGAAGTGCTGGCGCACGGCACGATCCGCGGCGCGGCGGATCATCTGAACACCTCGCCTTCCGTGATCGCGCGGCAAATCAGGCTGCTGGAAGACGAACTCGACACGACGCTCTTCGAGCGCGAGGCGCGCGGCGTGCGGCCGACCGAAGCGGCGTTTCATTTGCTGGAGTTCTGGCGAGGCTACCGGTCTCAGCAGGAAAAGCTCGAAGACCAGTTGCACGCGCTGAAGGGCTTGCAGCAGGGCGAGATTCGCCTCGCGGTGAGCGAAGGCTATGTCGATACGCTCGTCGATGACGTGCTCGCGCCCTTCTGCGCGCGTTATCCGCGTCTGGAGATCGACGTGCAGATGCTCGCCGTCGACGATCTGCTCGAAGAAGTCGCGCAAAGCCGCGCGCATATCGGGCTTGCGTACAATCCGCCGCCGCATGCGCGTGTCGAGGTGCGCGCGAGCTCGCCGCAGCCGGTCGTGCTGCTCGCGCGGCGCGATCATCCGTTGGCGACGCGCGGCGGCGTCGCGCGGATCGGCGATCTGCTCGACTATCCGCTCGCGCTGATGCCGCCTACGTTCGGCATCGGCCATGTCGTGAAGATGCTGGAAACCACCGACAACCTCGCGATCCGCCCGACGCTCACGACGAATTCGCTCGGCGCGCTGAAACGCTTCGTCGCGGCGGAGAACTTCATGACGCTGATCGGCGAATTCGCCGCGTATCGCGAGCTGGCGAGTGGCGAGCTGACCACGGTGCCGATCGCGCATCCGCTTTTCGAAAGCGCGCAGGCGAAGCTGCTCGTGAAGACGGGGCGTCCGCTCGCGGCCGGGCCGCAGGAATTGCTCGACTGGATTCTGAGCCGCATGCCGATGTTCGCGCGCGCGCCCGTCAAACCGCCGCGCAATCGGGCACACCGGCGAGGCGCGCCGCCGGCGACATCGCAATGATCCACGCCTGCACGGCGAACGCGAGCGCCGCCGCGACGAGGCACGGCCCCATGCCGAAGCGCGCGCTGATCGCCGCGCCCGCGAGCGCGCCGAGCGGCCGCGCGCCGTAGGTCGCCGTGCCGTTGAGCGCCGATACGCGGCCCAGCATGTGCGCGGGCGTGATGGCCTGGCGCAGCGTCGTCGAGCCGACGGTCCACAGGATCGGCCCCGCGCCGAGCAGAAAGAAGCTCGATGCGGCGAGCCAGAACGACGGCGCGGCGAGCGTCGCGACCATCACGAGCGATGCGGCCAGCCCGCAAAACGGCCCGACCAGCAGCATGCGGCCGAATGCCATGCGCCGCGCGACCGCGGGCGCGGCGAGCGCGCCGCACACCATGCCGGCGCCGTATGCGCCGAGCGTCACGCCGACCGCCGATGCGCTCAGGCCCAGGCGCTGCACCGCATACGGCACGTACATCGACTGCAAGGTAAAAAAGCCGATGTTGAAGAACACGGCGGTGGCGAGCATCGGGCGCAGCAGCGCATCGCCGGCGACGAAACGCGCGCCTTCGCGCAGTTCCGTCAGAAAATGCCGCGCGACGGCGGGACGGCGCGGCGGTTCGCGCAATCCCGCGAGCAGCATCGCCGCCGATGCCGACAGGCCCGCCGCGCAGCCATACGCCCAGCCCGCGCCGATCCATCCGACGATGAGCCCGCCCAAGGCCGGCCCCGCCGAATACGCGACGCTGCGCGCGAGCTCGATGCGCCCGTTCGCGGCGGGCAGCGCGGCACGTTCGACCAGCGCCGGGACGAGCGCGGGCGCGGCGACGTTGTAGGCGACGGTGCCGGTCGCGCCGATAAAGCCCAGCAGCGCGAGCAGCGGCAGCGTCAACGCGTGCGACAGCGCGAGCAGCAGCACGCAGGCCATGGCGAGCGCGCGGGCGCATTCGGCGGCGGTCATCAGCGCGCGGCGCGAGCGGCGATCGGCGAGCACGCCGAGGGGCATCGACAGCAACAGAAACGGCAGCGTCTGGGCGCTCTGCAGCAGGCCGATGTCGGCGGCAGACGCGCCGAGCGCGAACACGGCGGCGAGCGGCGCGGCGGCGAGGCCGATCTGCTCCGCCGATTGCGCGAGCAGGTTCGACCAGGCGAGGCGTTGGAAAGCGGCGGGAAAGCGCATCGGGCGTGCTCCGTGACGGGATCGGATGGCTTCATCGTCACGGATGCGCCGTGCGCCCGCACCCCAGTTCTTGCGCTGTGATTCGCGCGCGGGACGGCGCTTGCTGCCTTATGTGATGAGCCGCAAACCGTCAGATGCCGTGGAGCGCGAGCACATCGGAGGCTTGAGCGAAGCGGCGCGTCACTGCGCGCCGCTTTCCATTTTCGTCTTTTGCGCCGCGATTTCGTCCGCGATCGTGCTTGCGAGCGCATCGAGCGATGAAATGGCTTCGGTCTTGTGGATGACGAAACGCGCCGCCGCGCCGTAGGGCTTGGGCGCCGCCGCCGATTTCTGTCCTTTGAGCTGGCTGCTGGTATCGATTTGCGAAAGCGGCGCGTCGGGGCTCGCCGTGAGATTCGCGAGTTGCACGGTGACATGCGTGTTGGGCGATTTGTCCGACGAACCCATCGAGGGCAAGGCGCCGCCGAATCCCGACGACAGCGTTTCGTCGAACTCGCCGGTCACGAGCCAGCCCGATGCGGGCGGCGCGGACGATCCGGATTGCGCCGTCAGATGGCACGCGGCGATACCCTTCGCATTCAGCGCCCTGACGATGCCTTCGGCCAGCGCCGATGCGTTTTGTTCGATCTGCATCGTATTGCGCGCGGCGCGCAGCCGCGAGCCGGGAAAATGCGAGGTACTGCCCGAAGAGACCACGGTGAAGTCGCGCACCTGAACGGACGTGCTCGCGCCCGTACACGGCGGCGCGGATTGCGCGAGCGCGAGCGCGCTGACCATCAAGCCGGACAATCCGAGCGCAACACGCAACGATACGGTTTTCATCGCTTTTCTCCGTAATGCGGCGATGATAACGCCGCGCGCCTTCAGCGCGCGAGCGCGATGTCCTGCTCCTCGGCCTGCGTCATCAACCTGTCCAGCGGCACGGGACGGCTCAGCAGGAATCCCTGCACCTTGTCGCAACGCACCGCGCGCAGCGCGTCGAGCTGCTCGCGCGTCTCGACGCCCTCCGCGACCACCGTCACGCCGAGCTTGTGCGCGAGATCGATCACGCCTTCCACGACCGTGCGCGCCATCGTGTCGGTCGCGATGTTATCGACGAAAGTCTTGTCGAGCTTCAGCACGTCCGGCCGGAAGCGCGCCAGATAGCTGAGGCTCGAATACCCCGTGCCGAAATCGTCGATGGCGATACGCACGCCCATTGCGCGGACATTCGACAACACTTCCTGCGCGTCGTCGACGTTGTCGATCAGCGCCGACTCGGTGATCTCCAGCGTAATGCGGTGCGAAGCGATGGAGCCGCGCTTGATCGCCGCCTTGAGCACGGACACGAGACGCGGGTCGCGGAACTGCTTCGGCGACACGTTGACCGCGACCGAGCGCACCTCGGGCAGCGCGAGCGTGAGGCGCGCCGCCGCCAGCACGGCCTCGCGGATCACCCAATGCCCCGCCTCGACGATCAGCGTGCTCTCTTCCAGCACCGGCACGAACGCGCCGGGCGCAAGCAGCCCGAGCTGCGGATGATCCCAGCGCAGCAAGGCCTCCACGCCGACGAGCGCGCCCGACTCCACGACATATTGCGGCTGATAGTGCAGCACGAACTGATTCTCGCGAATCGCGCCGTGCAATTCCGCTTCGAGATGCGCGCGCGCGAGATCGTCCTTTTCGCGGTCGCCGAACACGCGGAAGGTGTTGCGGCCCGCGCGTTTCGCGGCGTACATCGCCATGTCGGCGCCGATGAAGAGCGCTTCGGGCGTGCGCCCGTGCTCCGGATACAGCGCGACGCCGATCGAGCAGGTCATCGTCAGGCTCTTGCAGTCGATGGCGATCGGACGATGACACGCGAGCGACAGCCTGCGGCACGCGCGCGCGATGCTCTCCTGCTCGAACGCGCCGGGCAGGATCACCGTGAACTCGTCGCCGCCCGGACGCGCGGCCACGGCGCCGTCGGGCAGCGTCTCCTGGATGCGCCGCGCGATGGTGCGCAACACGGCGTCGCCCGCGATATGCCCCGCCGTATCGTTGATGGACTTGAAGCGGTCGATATCGACGAACAGATACGCGAACGGCGTCTCCGATTCGCAGCGCTTCACGAGCGCGTCCATCATCGCGTTGCGGTTGGAGAGGCCCGTGAGGCTGTCGGTATTCGCGAGCCGATGCAATTCCTGAAGGCGCTGGCGCTCGTCGGTGGCGTCGACGCACACGCTCACGACCCGCGAGACCGCGCCGTCTTCGGTGACCGGATAGATGTCCGCGCGCACCCAGCGCGTGCGGTCATGCGGCAGGCACAGGCGGAAATAGCTCTGCCTCGCCGCGCCCGTGTTGACGGCCGTGCGCATTTCGTCGCGCAGGGCGGGCAGATCGTCGGCATGCACGCGCTGCGACCACGCGGTCTGATCGACTTCGAGCGCGGACACCGGCATTTCCCACATGCGCTCGAAGGCCGAGCTCACGTGCAGCAGTTCGCGGAAATCATGCGTCGCGGTCCAGAAGACGGCATCGACATGGTCTTCCATGTCCTTTTGCACGCGCGCGTTGCCGCGCAGTTCGTCGATGAGCTTCACTTCCGCGGTGATGTCGCGCGACTTGCACAGCACGGCCGTGACCTGGCCGTGCTCGCCATAGACCGGCGCGAAGTTCGACGTCCACCATTTCAGCTTGCCGTTCAGCGTGCGGCACGCGCCGGAAAACGAAGTCGATTCGCCCGCCTTCGCGCGCTCGAACGCATGCCGCGCGTCGGGGCCGTCCCAGAGCGCGAGCCAGTCGACGCCGACGAGATCGTCGGCGCAATCCGCTTCGATGAGACGCCGGCCGACCTCCGAAATGCACATGATGCGGCCTTCGAGCGAGATCAGCTTGAGGCAGTCCTCCGCGATGGACAGCAGCCCGTGCGCGACCTGACGCGCGACGAAGACGTCGCGTTTGGCCACCTGCATGCGATGCACGGCGAGCGCCATGCAGATGACGAGCGCGGCGAGCGCCACGTTCCACGGCAGCGGCACGAAAAAGGTGCCGCATGCGGCGATGAGCACGGCGAGCGACAACGGGCCGAGCGCATCGAAACGGCGCGCAAGTCCGATGGCTGGCAGGTTCCTGGCGACGTTCTCGCCAATGGTCCCGAGAAAATCGGTCGCTCTCGTCTGCACTGCTTTCGCCCTGTTCCGCTTGGTTCAATGCGTGTTTATCGGCGGAACGGGGAAAGTCTTTAGTAAGCTCAACCGCGCTTGGGCTTGCGCACGGCGCGCACTTTGCCGGTGCGTCCGCCGCCGCAGAAAAAGCGCTCGTGTCCGTCCGATTCGAGCCCCGACACGCCGACGCCTTCGGGCATGTCCAGCCGCTCGATGACCTCGCCCGATTGCGGATCGATATGCCGCAGCTCGCTTTCGTCGCCTTCCCAGGTGGCGTGCCACAGTTCGCCCTCGACCCACGTGACGCCCGTGACGAAGCGATTCGACTCGATGGTGCGCAGGATCGCGCCGTTCTCCGGATCGATCTGATGAATCTTGCGCTCGTTGTACTGGCCGACCCAGAGCGTGCCTTCGGCCCACGCGAGACCCGAATCGGCGCCGCCGCCCGGCGCGGGAATCGTCGACAGCACGCTGCCCGTTTTCGGATCGATCTTCTGGATGCGGTCCTCGGCGATCTGGAACAGATGCTCGCCGTCGAACGCCGTGCCCGCATGCGCGGGGACCTTCAGCGAGCGCGCCTGCTCGCCGCTCTCCGGATCGAACGCGTTGAGCGTGTCGCCGGCGGCGAACCACACGCGCTCTCCGTCGAACGTCACGCCATGCACGCCTTCGATATCCGCAAAAGGCCCGTATTCGCGGATGATTTCCGCCTTCGCGCGTTTCATGTTCCCGTCCTCCGTGGTTGACCGTGCCTTCATGCTAGTCGCCCGCGAACTCGACGGGGAGTAACAAGGCCGTCGTGAAACCCGGCATCGGCGGCGTGGTCCAGCGGCGCGCGCGGCCGCGCCCGAACGATTGCACCTTGCCGCTTTGGGCGAGCGCATCGAGCGAACGCTGCACGGTGCGCTGGCTCGCGCCGAGCGCGATCGCGAGCGCGGAGCTCGACCACGATTCGCCATCGGCGAGGCACGCGAGCAGCGGCGCGTATTCGTCCTCGACGGGCGGCGCGAGCACGGCGACCTCGCGCGCATGATGCGGCGCCAGCCTGAAGCCGCGCGGCGTCGCATCGATGTGTGCGTGGGCGCTCAACATCGTGCGCAACCGGCCGATTTCGACGCGCAACCGCGCCCGATGCGTCTCGTCCGCTTCCCGCAGGCGAAACGCGCGCAGGATCAGCGCATCGCGCGGCGCATCGCCGGGCCATGCCTGCGCGAGCAGGCGCGCGAGCGTAAAAAGCACGGGACGTGTGGCGAGCGCGATCGTCGCGCCGTTTTCACGCACGCACAGACGGCACGCATCCACGACGAACGCATGCGATGCGAGCAGCGCTTCCACTTCGTCGAGCAGAAGGGTGCGCTCGGCTCCATCCCCGATGAGACGCGCCGCGGGCGCGTGGAGGATGCGCCATGCGCTTTCTACTTCGGCGGCCAATGCGGGAATGCGCGCCTCGCGGGCGGCGTGAGTCGCGCGTTCGAGCGCGGCGTGCGCTGTCTTCGTGTGGAGACGCCGCATCGCGATGCCTGCCGACATGAGTTCGTGCGCGGTGCGCAGCGTGGCGGGCAGCGTGTCGGGATCGAGTTCGGCGAGCATGCGATCGGCGTCGTCGAGCCGTCCGATGAGGAGCGCGCGGCGCACGTCCAGATAGCGCGCATGCGCGGCGTTCACGCGATCACCATGCGCTTCGAGTGTGGCGCGCGCATGATCGAGCGCCTTGGCGGGCCAGGCGAGATCGCGCGACGCCAGCGCGATCTCCGCTTCCGCGACGATGCAGCGCGAGCGGGCCAGTGTGGCTTTCGCGCCGAACGCGCGCGTCGCGGCTTTGAGGAGCGCGCGGGCACGCGGGAAGTCGCCGAGCTGCGCCATCGCGATGCCGCGTAATGCGAGCGCGCTCGCGTCCTCGCGCAAGGCGATGCGGTTCAGCGCGCCGAGGGGATCGCCGGCGGCGAGGGCGTGGGCTGCGGCGGTGATCAGGGAGTCCATTGGTCTTGGAGCAGGGGAATCGCTTGCTTGCGTGTGCGCGGATATTGTGCGCGATTCGCAGCATGCTTGTGTGCGTTTGACCGCCCGAAGGACGGCGGGATGCTCGTCGTCAATGCTACGGACTTCCGGTTTATTGAGACACGGCGACAAACGCGGGGCTGCCGCTCGCTACGATTTGCACTCCTGCTAACTATGGAGGCGACATGGCGTTTCCCGAATGGGGCCGTTCGTTCAATGCGCTGTACGTGCCGCTGTCAGGCGGCTTCGGCTGGCAATGCACGCTGATGACTCGGCGTGAATTTCATCAGATCGACTGGTTTATGTGGCGGACTCACCCATATGGGGATCTGTCCTACGAAGAGCGCGGCATTAAGGAAAAGGAGCAGCAGAGGCAGATCGAGCAGGACCGGCGCGATTTCGACCGGCTGTTTCGGGCGCGTATCGATCCGCGCCGCGCATACCTGAGCACTGAGTTCCGGCGGTATGTCGATTTCATTCGTCACGAGTTGCGAGTATCGAGTTGGGATATACCCGTCGATGGTGACGGCATCACGCGTGTGCTGCGCCGCGCCGTTCAAGATGGTCGCCTCGTTCCCGCTATCAACCGCAAACGATACTGGTGGAGCGGGCAAGAGGTGTACAAGTGGTACGCGCCGCAATACTGGCCGAAGCCAGGCGGCGTGAGCTTCAAGGCCAAGAGCGACGAAGTGTTGGATTTGCGCGCTTTCGCATCCGGCGCGGGTGGCGCGATCAAAAGTGGCGGCGGTGGGAGCGGCTTTGATTGGCTTGGCGCCGCTGAAGCAGTTGCCGAGGCTGTGCTCGGCAGTGCGGGTCCGGACGACAGCAGCGGCGATCCAATGCTCAAGGGCCTCGGCGATACTGGCGACAGCGATTCATTGCTCAGTGATGCGCAGCCGTTCGAGTATCAGCCAGACGTACCGAGCGACGAAATGCAGACGGCATGGTTGCCAAGTACCGGCGGCCCTCCTAATAGCTGGCTTGAGAATCCTTCCGGCAAGAAGCAGTGGCGGTACTACGATGGAAACGGCGACGCCGCTTTCGATATCGACTTCGGCCACGATCACGGATTTGGCACGCCGCATTCTCACAATTGGGAGAACGGCAAGCGCGACCAAGGAAACCCCGTTTCTATCTTCTGAACGCTATGGATAATCTAAAGAACTTTGTTTATTTTCACGATTGGCAGATCGACTCGATTTCGACGCTCGAAGACAACGGGTTGGTCTTGAGTCTTGGCTTCCAGGGAAGAAGAGTTGAATTGACGTTTGCTGGCACGAGCCGTTGCGTCGTCGAACACTTTGGCATATTGAACATCGTCTACGATATTACGGTTCTTCAGCCCGGTGATTCCGAATACGAGCAGGCACTTTCGATCCTCGCCAAGTCGGACCGCTTTTCCAAGGTTCCCGGAAAGCGGATTGCGCTCGTAGCCGCCACCGCCGGCGCTGAAATAGTCGTTGAATTCAACGCCCTTGAAATAAACGAAAAGGCGGCGGCAAGCAACGGAAAAGCATAGGCATCGAGAGCGCGCCGCGCCCACGCTCCAAGGGCGCGGCAGGGTTCAGCATGAAATGGCTTCACGCGCCCGTCCCGCCCCCTCACCTCCCCACCCGCCCCGCCACCGCATGCATCCCCAACACGCACGCAATCCCGATCACCCCGCCCGCGAGCACATGCGTGAGCCGTTCGAACGCTTCGGCGACGGACTGATTCGCCAGCATGATCGCGAGCGCCACGAACAGGCAGCGGAAGAAATAGCCGACGACATAACGCTGAAACGCGACGAGCGTGAGGAACCCCGCGAGCGTCGCGAGCGTGACGGCCATGCCCGAATGCGGCAGAAGATATCGCCCGAGCACAATGCCGATCGGCACCCCCGCCATCACGCCGATCACGCGGTTCTGCAACTTGGCGCGCGCCGTATCCACCGCGCCGGTCACGATGCTGGCCGCGCCCCAGATCACCCATTGCGCATTCTCCATGCGCCAGTAGACGACCATCACCCCGGCGATGCCCACGCTCGCGAGCATCGCCGCGAGATCTTCGCCTAACGGCGTGCGCGCCCCGAAATCGTCGAGATTGGACCAGCGCGCCGCGGGCTTGCCGCGCGAGCGCAGATAAGCCGATATCACCCCAGGCATGAGCGCCACCAGCAGATAAGGCAGATATGCGGGCGTCGCGCGCAACAACGCCTCGACCGTGCGCCCGCCATGCAGTTCGTTCGCGAGAATGAGCACCGGAACGAAGGTCCAGGTGCCGAGCGTGCGCAATCGCTCGCCGCGCGACGCGAGCAGAATCACGCCCGCCGCCAGCAGCATGCACGCAATGATGAAAAACGCCGGCACCAGCTCGGCAAGCAGCAGCAAATACGTTCCCGCGATGATCGTGAGTCCGTGCGCCGCCACGCCCACCGGCCGCAACGCGAGCCGGTCTTCCGCGATGACGGTGGATATCGCCAGCAGCGACGCCTTCATCCACAGCGCATTGCCGGTCACGAGCGCGAGCACGACGAACGGCGACAGCGCCGCAAGCGCGCGCAAAAGCGGCCAGATCTTGATTTCGCTCGTCAGACGAAATTGCTGCGGCGCGTCAGCGGACATGCGCGGAAACCCTTTCTCGTGAGACGGATGAAGTGTAGGACGGTTTTTGGCAAGCGATTCCCAAGTTTTGGGCCGCCCCTAAAGGCCATCGCCGCACGGTCGTTATACAGGCCACCCGACGAGATTCGCCGGAGGCGCGCAGGCGGTGCATCGTCGCCGGCGCGCACGCGCACTTGCGATGCAGCCACCTTGAGAGAGCTATGTTTTCGACAATCAAAGGCCGACTGGCCTTGGCCATGACGCTGCTGAGCGCGCTTCTGATCGCCATCGGCCTGGTCGGACTGATCGGCATGAGCCGGTCCAACTCGGTCACTTACGACCTGTTTACGAATGAAATGCCGAGCGCGGTGTCGATCGGCAATGCGGAAATGTTCATGGCGCGCGAGCGTCTGAGCTTCGACCGCGCGGCGCTCAACGTGAGCACGCCGTCCGCCGCCGAAGACGCGATCGGCCGCGGCGCGCTGATGCGCAAAACCTCCGACGACGCCTGGACGAAGTACAACGCCCTGCCGCAAGGCCCCGGCGAAAAGCAGATCGCCGACAAGTTCAACGAGCAGCGTCTCGCCTTGCAAAAGCTGATTGATCAAGGCTATGCCGACGTGCGCGCGCAGGATCAGGCGAAGATCGTCGCCGATGCGGGCGCGATGCAGGCGGCCTTCAACGAGTTCGCGAAATCGGGCGCCGCGGTGCGCAAGCTGCAGTTCGAATCGGCGCAAACCGCCTATGACGAAGGTCAGGCGAGCTTCGCCCTGTTCCGCACCGGCAGCATCGTCGCGATCCTGGTCGGCGTGGTGGCCGCGTTCTACACGTGGATTTCGCTGCGCAGCCGTATCGCGCGCCCGCTCGATGCGGCGCTCGCCCAGTTCGACGCCATCGCGGCCGGCGATCTGCGCAGCAACGTGAAGGTCACGTCGAACGATGAAATGGGCCAATTGTTGCGCGGGCTGTCGACGATGCAGGCCAGCCTCATCGATACGGTGCGCACTGTTCGCAGCGGCAGCGAATCGATTGCCTCGGCGACCAAGCAGATCGCGGCGGGCAACGTGGATCTCTCGTCGCGCACGGAGCAGCAGGCGTCCGCTTTGCAGGAAACCGCGTCGAGCATGGATGAGCTCACGGGCACCGTCAAGCAGAACGCCGACAACGCGCGTCAGGCGAGCGTGCTCGCGGCCAATGCTTCGGAGATCGCGGGCAAGGGCAGCCAGGTCGTGTCGCAAGTCGTGACGACGATGGGCGAGATCAACCATAGCTCGTCGAAGATCGCCGACATCATCACGATCATCGAAGGCATTGCGTTCCAGACGAACATTCTCGCCTTGAATGCGGCGGTGGAAGCGGCGCGCGCCGGCGAGGAAGGCCGCGGCTTCGCGGTCGTGGCGGGCGAAGTGCGCTCGCTGGCACAGCGCTCGTCGGCGGCGGCGAAAGAAATCAAGGAACTGATCGACAACTCGGTGGAACGCGTGCAATCAGGCACGGCGCTCGTCGACGAAGCGGGCCGCACGATGACGGAGATCAGCACGGCGGTGCAGCGCGTGACCGACATCATGGGCGAGATCGCGGCGGCATCGGAAGAGCAGAGCAGCGGCATCGACCAGGTGGCGCGCGCCGTCACGCAGATGGACGAAGTCACGCAGCAGAACGCGGCGCTCGTCGAGGAAGCGGCGGCGGCGGCGCAATCGCTCGAAGATCAGGCGGGCGCGCTGCGCACGGCGGTCGAGACGTTCCGTCTTCATGACGAGGGCATGCGCGCGGTGGCGTAAAACCGAATGGTTGCAGGATGATGCGCGGCTCGCGTGCCTTCGGGACGCGAGCCGTTTTGCTTTCGAGACGGGCATCGGGTTCGCCTCGAATCGCGAATGCGCCGGCGGCGCTATCATGCGAGCGATAACCGCAGGAAATAGGGTGATGCAAATAATTCAATGGTCAGTTGCCGCGGAGTCTCGCACACTTCACGACGCGCGCCAGCGCTATCGCCTATAAACCGATCGAAGGAGACATACATCGATGGCTGCACCGACTTATCGCGGCGTATTTCCCGTTGCGCCGACCATCTTCGACGAGCAAGGCAAGCTCGATCTCGAAGGCCAGAAGCGCGCCATCGATTTCATGATCGATGCCGGTTCGAACGGCGTGTGCATACTCGCGAATTTCTCCGAGCAGTTCGCGCTATCCGACGCCGAGCGCGACACCGTTCAGCGCACCGTGCTGGAGCATGTCGCGGGCCGCGTGCCCGTGATCGTCACCACGACGCACTTCAGCTCGCGGGTCTGCGCCGAGCGCAGCCGTGCCGCGCAGGACGCGGGCGCGGCGATGGTCATGATCATGCCGCCCTATCACGGCGCGACCATTCGCGTCGGCGAGCGCGGCATTCACGAGTTCTATCGCGAAGTATCGGATGCAATCGACATCCCCATCATGATTCAGGACGCGCCCGTCGCGGGAACGCCGCTGTCCGCATCGTTTCTCGCGAAGCTCGCGCGCGATATCGAACACGTCTCGTACTTCAAGATCGAAACGGCGCAGGCGGCGTCGAAGCTGCGCGAACTGATTGAACTCGGCGGCGAGGCGATCGTCGGCCCGTGGGATGGCGAGGAAGCCATCACGCTGATTCCGGACTTCGATGCGGGCGCGAACGGCGCGATGACGGGCGGCGGTTATCCGGACGGCATCCGCAAGATCGTCGACGCGTATTTCGCCGGCGATACCGACCGAGCCGCGGACCTGTATCAGCAATGGCTTCCGCTCATCAACTACGAGAACCGTCAGTGCGGTCTCGCGGCGTGCAAGACGCTGATGAAGGAAGGCGGCGTGATTCGCTCGGACGCGGTGCGTCATCCGCTCGCGCCGATGTTGCCCGCCGTGCGCGAAGGGCTGTTGAAGGTCGCGCGCAAGCTCGATCCGCTCGTGCTGCGCTGGGGGCATTGACTAGCGTTTCGCCCTGACTGGCCGCTTCTTCTTCGCCTCGGCCTTGATGACGGGGGGAGCGCTCACACGTTCCCGCAGATACTCCACGGTCCGCGCGCAACGCGCGGGCAGCGGCCATTCCGCGCGGCGAATGAGCCACAGCGTATCGATCACGGGCACGCCGCATTCGACGACGCCGACCGCTTCCGGCTTGCCGAACGCGATGCGCGCATAGCGCGGAATCACCGTGAAACCGAGGCCACGCGCGACGAATTCCGGAATGAGGCTGATCTGGTTGCTGAAGCCCTGCCGCCGCAGGCTGCCCACGCCCGGATTGCCCGGAAAGCGCCGGCTCAGCAAACGGCTCGCGGTGACGTGCGCTTCCGGATAGTCGATGAAACCGAGCTTCTCCAGATCGCTCCAGTCATGCACGTCCGCGTTCGCGGGCACGACGAGTTCGAGCGGCTCTTCGATGAACTTGCTCGCGGCAAGACGCGGATCGTCGGGCTTCAGCGCAACGATGCCGAGATCGTAGCGGCTCTCCAGTACGGCTTCGAGCACTTCCGAATCCGGCGCGAAGCGATGACGCATCTTCCATTCGGGACGCTGCTGCTGCAGGTCGAGCAACAGCGGAAACAGCACGAGCCCGATGCTGCCCGGCGTGATCAATCCAATCTCTCCCGCTTCGTCTTCGCTGTCCGACAAACGCGAAGTGAGGCGCTTGCCGGCCAGCTCCATCTCTTCGCAATAGTCGATCAGCGCACGGCCCGCAGGCGTCAGTTCGATGCCGCGCGAACGGCGAATCACGAGCAGGCCGAGTTCGTCTTCGAGATGGCGCAGATGCTGGCTCACGGCGGCCTGCGTCAGATCGAGCCGCTCGGCCGCACGCGTGAAGTTGCCGAGATCGACGAGCGCGAGAAAGGTGCGCAGCCATTGCGGATTGAGTATCACAGAATTTTATCGAAACGATAACGGGCAGATAGTTTTCATTATGACACTGAACGGTTAATCTCGAAGCCTCAATTCAACAGAGATTCCCAGATGTCTGCACTCTTCACTCCGTTCAAACTGAAGGACGTCACGCTGCGCAACCGCATCGCCATTCCGCCGATGTGTCAGTACAGCGCGATCGATGGCTTCGTCAACGACTGGCACCTGAGCCATTACACGAGCCTTGCGCGCGGCGGCGCGGGCCTCGTGATCGTCGAGGCCACGGGCGTGTCGCCGGAAGGCCGCATCACGCCGGGCTGCACGGGCCTCTGGAACGATGCGCAGATCGAAGGCATGAAAAACATCGCCGCGGCGATCAAGGCGGCGGGCGCGGTGCCCGGTATCCAGATCGCGCATGCGGGGCGCAAGGCGAGCGCGAACCGTCCGTGGGAAGGCGACGACCACATCGCCGACGCCGACGCGCGCGGCTGGGACACGCTCGCGCCTTCGGCGGTCGCGTTCGGCGGCGGTCTGCCGAAAGTGCCCAAGGCCATGACGCTGGAAGAAATCGAGCGCGTGAAGGCGGACTTCGCGGCGGCTGCGCGCCGTGCGCTCGAAGCGGGCTTCGAATGGCTCGAACTGCACTTCGCGCACGGCTATCTCGCGCAGAGCTTTTTCTCGGTCGAGGCGAACCAGCGCGACGACCAATACGGCGGCGATCTCGCGGGGCGCAGCCGCTTCCTCGTCGAGACCTTCGATGCGGTGCGCGAAGTGTGGCCGCAGAACCTGCCGCTGACGGCGCGCTTCGGCGTCATCGAATACGATGGCCGCGATGAAGCCACGCTGAAGGAATCGATCGAACTCACGAAGACGCTGCGTCGCCGAGGCCTCGATTTGATGAGCGTGAGCGTCGGCTTTTCGACGCCCGATGCGCGCATTCCATGGGGGCCGGCGTTCCTCGGCCCGATCGCGGAACGCGTGCGCCGCGAAGCGGAGATTCCCGTTGCGTCGGCATGGGGATTCGATTCGCCGCCCAACGCGGAGCATGCGGTCCAGTCGGGGCAACTCGATCTCGTGATGGTCGGGCGCGCGCATCTGTCGAATCCGCATTGGCCGTATCAGGCGGCGAAGCAGTTGAAGGTCGAGCGGCCGTCGTGGGCGTTGCCCGCGCCGTATGCGCACTGGCTCGAACGGTACGCTGTGGCGGAGTGATGTTCTGATGCAGGAAAGCGCTCGTCAAGCGCTTTCCTTATCGTACCGATTCCATGCCGTGACGCGTTTTGGCGGCGTCCGCGTCCGATGAAGTTGCGAACTTCAAAAACTCGCGCGCAGGCGCCGCCGCGCTCGCCTTCGCGCATACCGCGCCTTCGAACACCGTCAGCGCTTGTATCGCGGACGGCAACATGCCGAGCACGTCGATGCCTGCAACGCCGGTCATCTCGCTCATCTGCTGAAAGCCCAACTCGACCTCGCCTTGCGCGATCAGCGTGCCCACCGCGACGCCCGGCGGCGCCTGCACGATGCGCGACGCAATGCGTGCTCCGATACCCCAGCGCTCGAACAGACGCATGAGATGCGCGCCGCTCGGCCCCGTCGAATAGCCGATGCTGCGTGCCGCGAGTACTGCTTCGCGCACGGCGGCTTCGTCGTCGATGGAAGCATGCGGCGCACCGCACGCCACCGCGATCGCGATACCCGAGCGCGCGATGCGCACGCGGCTATGCGCATCGACGCGCCCGCTTGCTGCGAGACGCGCGATCGCATCGGCGGCCAGCACGACGATATCGAACGCCTCGCCTTCCTCGACTCGCTTGAACGCCGCGACGCCGCCTGTCGATTCGAACGCGACGCGCTGCCCCGATCGCGCTTCGTAAGCGGAAGCGAGATCGTTGAGCACCTGGCGCGTGGCCATCGAGGAGATGCCGTTGATCTTCATTGGCATCAGTCGATATAGCGCAGGCCGGCCTTTTCGAGCGGCTCGCGCATCTTGTACATATCGAGGCCCAGCACGCCGCTCGCGAGCTTCGCGCGCTTCTCTTCTTCGAGCGCCTCGCGCGCGATCGCCTTGTCGAGCACTTGCCGCGCGGCTGCCGAAGGCACGACGACGACCCCATCGTCATCCGCGACGATCACATCGCCCGGCGTCACCCACGCGCCCGCGCACACGACGGGAATGTTCACCGAGCCGAGCGTGGCCTTCACCGTGCCTTTCGCGGAGATGGCCTTGCTCCAGACCGGGAAGTTCATCTCCGTCAGCACGCGCACGTCGCGCACGCCGCCATCGATGATGAGCGCCCGCGCGCCGCGTGCCTTGAAGCTTGTCGCGAGCAGGTCGCCGAAGAAGCCGTCGGTGTTGTCCGTCGTGCATGCGGCGACGACGATATCGCCTGGTCTGATCTGTTCGGCCGCGACGTGCAGCATCCAGTTGTCGCCCGGCTGCAGCAGCACCGTAACCGCGCTGCCGCTTGCCTGCGCACCGGTATAGATGGGCCGCATGTAGGTCTTCATCAGGCCGACACGGCCCATTGCTTCATGCACCGTGGCCGAGCCGAGCGCACCGAGCTTATCGGCGGCTTGCGCATCCGCGCGATCGATGTTGCGATATACCACTCCGAGTTCGTACATATCAGCGTCCCTTTGCCTTGAGCGCCGCATCCAGTCGCGGATACACGCGGCGCGCGTTGCCTTCATAAATCTTGTAGCGCGCTTCGGGCTCGATATTCGCCGCCTCGACATAGCGCTTCGTGTCGTCGAAATAGTGCCCCGTTTCAGGATCGATGCCGCGTACCGCGCCGATCATCTCGCTCGCGAACAGGATGTTGTCGACGGGAATCACGCGCGTCAGCAGATCGATGCCGGGCTGGTGATACACGCATGTATCGAAGAACATGTTCTGCAGCAAATGCTCCTTCAGCAAAGGCTTTTTCAGCTCCTGCGCGAGGCCGCGGAAACGTCCCCAGTGATACGGCACCGCGCCGCCGCCGTGTGGAATCACGAACTTGAGCGTCGGAAAATCGCGGAACAGATCGGACGTGAGGCATTGCATGAACGCGGTCGTGTCGGCGTTCAGGTAATGCGCACCCGTCGTATGAAAGCAGGCGTTGCAGCTCGTGCTGACGTGAATCATCGCGGGAATGTCGTACTCGACCATCTTCTCGTAGATCGGATACCAATAGCGGTCCGATAACGGCGGGCTCGTCCAGTGTCCGCCCGACGGGTCCGGGTTCAGGTTGATCGCGACATTGCCGTATTGCTCGACGCACTTTATGAGTTCTGGAATGCAGGTCGAGATATCTACGCCTGGGCTTTGCGGCAGCATCGCTGCTGGGACGAAGCTATCGGGAAACAACTGGCTCACGCGATAGCACAGCTCGTTGCAGATCGCGGCCCATGTGCTCGACACTTCGAAGTCGCCGATGTGATGCGCCATGAAACTCGCGCGTGGGCTGAAGATGGTGAGATCGAGGCCGCGGTCGCGCATGAGGCGAAGCTGATTGCTTTCGATCGATTCGCGGAGTTCATCGTCGGTGATTTTTAGCTCGGAGATCGCGGGTTTTTCCGAGGGGCTGTTGATGGCGGCGATTTGGCGGTTTCGCCAACCCTCTAGCGCCTTGGGGGCGGTCGTGTAGTGGCCGTGAATGTCGATGATCATGTTTTCTGTTTCCTCTGCTTTGCTTTTGCTTGCTTTGGCACTTCTATGGAATCCTGAGTTCATGTCGGTTTATTAGCACTGCCCCTCCCCGGGGCGGGGGTAACTTTCTTTGCTGCTGCAAAGAAAGTCACCAAAGAAAGCAGCTTTCTCACCGCCCGCGGTCACACGCACGTTGGCCATTCTTCTCCTCGGGGAACGGCCTCGCCTAAAGAGTGCCCCCAAAGGACCGACCGGGCTTGGATCGCGCACGGTCCGTCACATCGCGCCGCTTAACTAACGGGTACAGCCATTTCAAGTTCCAGCCCGCTTCGCGGCCGATGGGTTAATCGGGTATGCGAGTGCGTTCGTGTTCGCTGGTTTCCCTTGCATCCCCAGCGGCAGCGCGTAGCGCTGTGCCGAAGCTATTTCGTGCTGAACCAGCGCCCGCAAAGTAGTGGTTAGTCAGACCGTGCGCGATCCACGCCTGATTAGTCCTTCGAGGGCACTCTTTAGGCGAGGGCCGATCCCCGAGGAGAAAAGTGGCCAAACTACGTGTGACCGCGGGCGGTGACAAAGCTGCTTTCTTTGGTGACTTTCTTTGCAGCAGCAAAGAAAGTTACCCCCGCCCCGGGGAGGGGCAGTGCTAATAAACCAACAACAAAGCAAGTTCCACCACGAAAACCAAAAACCCAAAAAACCCTCAACCCGCAATACGAGCCCGCGCCTGGGCCTCATCATCCCCCTGCTTCCGCTGCGCAACGAGAATAGCAACCGCAGCCAACGTAGCAGGCACCGCAAGCATCGCGAGAATCGCGCCGAATTCCCATCCAAGCCCAAGCAACGCGCCACCGAATGCCGAACCGAAAATACTGCCAAAGCGCCCCATCCCGAGCATCCAGCTCACCCCAGTAGCACGCGCAACAGTCGGATACCGTCCCGGCGCAAAAGCATTGAGACCAGTCTGCGCCCCGCTCATGCAAAAACCAGCCGCAAACACAAGCACCGCCAGCGACGACGACAACGCGCCAATCCACGCGAGCCCGAGCACGCACACCGCCCCACCGAGATACGCCGCGCTGATAACCGGCGCGGGACGCTGCTTGTCCATCACCCAGCCGACGATGATCGCGCCGATCGTGCCGCCGATCTGGAACATCGCGGTGACGTTCGCCGCCGCGGTCACGGTGAGGCCCGCGTCCTTCATCAACGTCGGCAGCCAGCCCGTCAGCAGATAAATCACGAGCAGGCCCATGAAATACGTGACCCACAGCGCCGCCGTCATCAGGCCATAACCCTGCGAAAACAAGACGCCAATAGGCTTCTTGGTCGGCAGCGGCGGTTCGTTCGATACGAACGTATGCGTGCCGTCGAAGCGCGCGCCGCACACGCGGCCGAGCACCTTGCCGATGCGCGCCGGCGTCGCGCCGCGCACCGCCAGCAGACGCGCCGATTCGGGCAGCAGCCAGATTTGCAGCGGAATCAGCACGAGCGGCAATGCGCCGCCGAAAATCAGCACCGAACGCCAGCCATGCGCCGGAATCAGCCAGCCCGCGACGAAACCGATCAATGCCGAGCCGAGATTGAAGCCGGTGAACATAACCGTGATAAGCAGCGCGCGCTTGCGTTGCGGCGCGTATTCGGAAAGCAGCGTGGTCGTGTTCGGCATCGCCGCGCCGAGGCCGATGCCCGTCAGAAGACGCAGCGCCGCCATGCTTGCAGGCGAATTCGTGAACGCGGTCGCAATGGTGAACACGCCGAAGAGAAACACGGACGTGATCAGCACCCACTTGCGTCCAATGCGATCCGATGCCGGCCCCGCCGCGAGCGCGCCGATCACGAGACCGATAGGCGCCGCGCTCATCACGAGACCGAATGCGGGGCGCGAGATATGCCAGTCCGCAATGATCGATGGCGCGACGAAGCCCATGATCGCAACGTCCATGCCGTCGGCCATCACGATCAGAAAGCAGAGCGCCACCAGCAACCACTGGTAGGCGGAAATGGGCCGCTCGTCGATGAAGGCCTTGATATCGATGGTTTTACCGCTTTTCATATGTCGTCTCCTGTCCCCGTGCAATGTCTTGCGTTATTTCCTGCCTTCGTCCGCCTTGTCCCAGTCGAGCTTGCCGCCGCCCTTTCCGGCAACCGAATACAGTGCGCCGGGCGCGTTGCGCGTCTTCTGGAACGCTTCGAGCGTTTCGCCGCGCATCGCGGCATAGATATGCAGATTCGATACGCCCGTCACCGCGCCGAGCTTTTCGAGCATGAAAAAGATCACGCCGTAATGAAGCAGGCCGCGCCAGTCGCGCCGGCGAATGAGATCGCGCTCCAGCTCGGAGAGCCCGAAGGCTTCGTAGCTCGCCTCTTCATCGGCTTTGAAGGCTTCGCGATGCGCGGGCTCGACCATGCGATGCAGATAATCGTTGATGCGATACGCACGCACGGCCGTTTCGATCGAAAACGGATAGGTGCCTTCGAGCTTGTCGACATCGGCGAGCTGCACGGCCATCTTCTGACGATGCCGCTCGACGATCGCGGGCCTGGTCTCGCTGTCCTCGCCCTCGTAGATCGCGGTTGCGATACCCGCCATCGAGGGCAAGTAATAGCTGCGATGCTTGCACACGACATTGCTGGACAACGCGCCGCGCATCGTGAGCCACATGATCACTTCCGCACCTTCGTAACCGCCGAGCGCCGCATATTCGGCGATGGTCATGTCCGCGAGCTGCTCGGGATCGCGTTCGAAGAGATCGAGAAAGCGCGCATCCCATTCCGTGTTGTTGAAGCCCGAACGTTCGCCATGCACCTGATGCGAAAGACCGCCCGTCGCGAGAATCGCAACCTTGATATCTTCCGGATAACTTTCGATCGCGCGGCGCAGCGCCTGACCGAGCTTGTAGAAGCGGCGCGCGCTCGGCACGGGCAATTGCAGCACGCCCATCTGCAACGGCACGAGCCTGACCGGCCACTCGGGCTTGTGCGGGCAGAGCATGGAGAGCGGCGAAAAGCAGCCGTGATCCAGCGCCTTGTTCTGGAAGAACGACATGTCGAATTCATCGGTCATCAGCGACGTCCCGATGTGCGCGGCGAGGGCGGGATGACCTTTGATCGGCGGCAGATCGCGCGCGCCGCCGCCTTCGTCCGCGACACGCCATTCGGGACCGACGCCCAGCGCGAACGCGGAGTAATGATCGAAGAAGAACGACGTGACGTGGTCGTTGTAGATCGTGACGATTACGTCCGGCTGCTTTTCCGCGAGCCAGTTCGCGAGCGGCGCGAAGTTATCGAAGATCGGCGCCCAGACTGGATCGTCGCGCTTGTTCTTGTCGAATGCGAAACCGATAGTCGGCGTGTGCGATGCGGCGATTCCGCCGATGATCCGTGCCATGTGCGCTGCTCCTTGCTTCAGGGAAACTGAAGCCGAAGCGTAGGAGGAACGCGCTGTGCCGGGTACTACGCGTAAACCAGAGTTTTTGCTTTCTGAATGGGCTTCTGACTTGATGAAAGCCAGTTGGGAAAAGGCCGAGCGGGCACTAGCCGGCGCCCGCGCAGCCGATAGCCCGATAAACAAAACTGATGGCTCGTGAAACGGGACGCAAAATCGTCCGGTCCGGCCTCTTTGGGCAGCCGTACACTGCCTTCACGACTTCGACCGCGGGCCGCGCCTCGCGCGAGGCCGCTTATCGCAAAGCTATCGCAGACAAGGACAACATGAACACATCAGCGCTTTCGGATCTCTATCGTGCATACATCGCCTGCTTGAATGCGCGAGACTGGCAGAAGCTCGGCACGTTCGTACATGACGACCTGCAGTACAACGGACGTGCGCTCACAGTCGATGACTACCGGGCGATGCTGGAAAGAGATGTCCGCGAGATTCCCGATCTGTTCTTTGACATTCAACTGTTGATTGCACAGCCGCCGCTCATCGCGTGCCGATTGCAGTTCGAGTGCACGCCGAAGTCGCGCTTCCTCGGCCTCGATATCGACGGCAAGCGCGTGTCGTTTTGCGAGAACGTGTTTTATGAATTCCGCGATGGAAAGATAGAACGCGTATGGTCAGTCATCGATAAAGCAGCGATCGAGGCACAACTCTAGCGCGTGGCGTCTCTGCTCACGAGGCCAGTTTCGTGAACGTCGCGATCACCGCCTCGCCCTTGAACGGCTTGACGATCCATCCTTTCACGCCTGCTGCCTTGCCGCGTTCCTTCATCGCCGGGCTGCTTTCGGTCGTGAGCATGATTACATTGACCGTCTGATTCGCAAGCTCGCCGCGAATCTTCTCGACCATCGTCAGGCCGTCCATGTTCGGCATGTTCACATCGCTGACGATCAGGCGAATGCCCGCATCCGCGCGCAACTTCGCGAGGCCGTCCTTGCCGTCCACCGCCGTCGCCACGTCGAGTCCGTTGTTCTTCAGGAAGCCCGCGACTTCATCGCGAACCGTGCTGGAATCGTCCACTACCAAAACCTTGGCCATGAGTGCTTATCCTTGCGCCTCGGGGGCGCGTGTCATTTCGAATTGTGTTGCTTGATGTTGCTTGCGTCAGAACAGTTCGAGTTCGCCTTCGCCCTGCTCTTCCATCTCGCCCGACGAAAAGTCCATCGCCGCCTTCGCGCACACGCAAAGCGTGACGCCCAGGCGCGCCGATTCGCCCGGCCGCAGGTCATAGAACCAGACGTGATCGGGCCTCAGTTCGTCGATGAAGTCGATACAGCGGCTGCTCAACGCATACGGCGTGGACATGCCGAGATCGGGAAAATGCGCGATCAATTGCTGATTCATCGAACCGCAGCACAGGTTGACGCGTTCCATCAGGCTATCGGAGAGAGACCGGTTATCGTCCGTGCCGGGATAACATGCGCGCGTCGCGGCATCATCCGCGTAGTGCAGAACGAAAAGCATACGGAACGTGAACGACGAGATCGTCAGCACCAGCGCATTCGGTTGCAGCGTGTCGCGATGCCGCGCCGCGTCGACTTGTGTGATTTCCATGCGCGCCTGTTCTCGCGGACTCAGCCGCGAAACCGCGGCATGCTCGAATATCTGTTCGATACTGCGCTTCGCCTCGTCTGAAATCACGCGGCCGCCTTTTCGATCGTCGATTGAAACCGGCCCGCGAGCATCTCGACGCTACCGAGCGATGCAGTGATCATCTTCCCACCCGCCTGAATGTCCTGAAACGTCGCGGCAGTCGTCAGGTCGTTGCGCAGCAGACTGTCGCGATAGCTCTTCGACAACTCCTGCGAACGCGAGGCCAGCGCACGCACTTCGCTCGCCACGATGGAGAATCCGCGCCCCGCCGCGCCCGCGCGCGCCGCCTCGATGGATGCATTCAGCGACACGATCAGCACATGCTGCACGATCGACGAAAGCTCCTGATTCTTCGTGTGCATGTCGCGGTTCTGCGCCATCAGCGAGATCATCTGTTCGTGCCAGCGCTCGAAGGTGAGCGAGAGCGCCTTGAGCCGCGCGGCTTCATCGGCGATAGCGGACGCTTGCCGCAGCCATTCGTCCGCTTGCGCATGCGCCGCATCGAGTTTGAGCCGCAAGTCCTCGCGCTCCGCCTGCGCGCGATCAAGCCTGCTTTGCAGCGATGCGGCCAGGCCCGTCATGCCATCGGCGCGCTCGCCGCACGCTTTCAATTCGTCGCGATGCGCCGCATCGATCGCTTCGAGCCGCTGCCGCACCGCCTCTACTTGCGCAAGCTGCTCGCCAAGACGCCTGTTTCTGCCGTGTCGTGCCCAAACCAGAAACGCCACAACGATCAACGCGCCCACGCAGGCCGCCATCCACTTGTACTCCATTGCAATCACCTTCTTTATCCAGTCACGGCTTGCGTGTTTTCAACGGCCACATGCACGGGCAAAACGACTACGGTTTCGAACATGCGATACGCGGCGCCACATTCCTCGTCCGTAAAGCGCAACTCGATGCGCCCGCCCTCGCGCGCGACGAACTCGCGCACGGCGTCCATGCCGACGCCGCGTCCCGATACTTCGGTCACGCTTTGCGCCGTCGAGAATCCCGCGCGAAAAATGAACTCCGCGAGTGCTTCATCGGCAACGTGCGCGTGCGCGTCGATCCAGCCGCGTTCGATCGCTTTCGCGCGGATCTTGCCGAGCGCAAGTCCGCGGCCATCGTCGGCCAGCGCGATGCGCAATGCATCGTCCACGATCTGCGCTTCGATCCGGATGCTGCCCGCCGCCGTCTTGCCGAGCGCGACGCGTTCACTCGCCGTCTCGATGCCGTGGTCGATGCTGTTGCGCAGGAGATGCGTGAAGACGTTCGCGAGCGGTTCCGAAAACGCCTTGCCGATGCGGCAGCCGTTATCGTCGATGTCGACGCGCGGCGCTTCCTTGCCGAGTTCCCGCGCCAGCGAAGGCAACGATCGAAGCGGCGCATCGAGCGCGCTTTCGAGGCTCTCCGTCGAATCGCTCGCCGCATCGTCGCGCGCGCCCGCTGTCTTGCGGCCGAGACTGACCTCGTTGACGGTCGCATAACTTTGCAGCGCCGCTCTCACGCGGTCGAGATCGGCGATCATGTCCTCGCGGTTCCAGTGCGCATTGCCGTCCGGCTGGCGCAGCGCGTCGTAACGCTGCTCGGTATCGTGCACGACGCCCGTCAGATGCTGAAGGCTATAGGTGCGCGCATTGCCTTTCACGGTATGCATGTTGCGGAACAATTGCGCGATCGCTTCCTTGCTCGGAATGTCGTGCTCGCGAATGATGCGCTCGTTCTCGCCGACAAAACTCGTCGCGCTTTGCATGAAGCGCTCGAACTTCTCCTGGCTGATCGCGAGCACCTCGCCGATCATGTCGAGTCTGCGCCGCTGCTCGCCCGCTTCGGCCGCGAGCGCTTTCAGCTCGGTCACGTCGCGCACGCACAGCATGAGGCGCGCGATCACGCCTTCCTCGTTCGTGATCGCGGACCAGCTCAGATCGAGCACTTTGCTTCTGCCGTCGCCCATGTCCTTGACGACTTCATCGGCGAGCAGATGCCGGTTGAAATCGAAGTTCATGATGTCTTCGCCAAGGCATGAATCGATGGCCGCAGCCACTTGCGCCAACGCGTCGCTGCCTATGTCCGAGTTACGGAACACGACATCCATCACCGGGCGGCCCGCGAGATCGCGCGTTTCGAAAATGGCTTCGAGGAACGCGGAGTATTCCGGATGAATCGCCGCGCCCGGCACGATCGTGAGAATGCCCTGCGGCATGTTCTGCAACATCGCCTGAATGTCGGCGGTGCGCTGCTTCAACTGAAGCGAGCTTTCCTGAATCTTCGCGATCATGCCGTTGAACGCGACGATCGAGCAGCCGATCTCGTCCATGCGTTCCACCGGCACGCGGCGCGTGAAGTCCTGGCTCGATGCGATCTCGCTCATCATCGTCTGCATGCGCGAAAGCGGCAGCGAAATCTGCCGATAGAGCAACACGCTGATGCCGACGAGAATCGCGACCGCCACGCCCGTCGCCGCCGCGAGGGTCACGCTCGTCGTCGCGAGCGCGTCGTTCAGCGTGTCGATGGCGGCGTCCTTCTGACGGTCCTTCTCGATGCGCAAGGTCTCGACGATGCCCTGAAGCTCGTCCTTGTACTGCGCGACGTTCGCGAATAAAAAGGCCTGCGCCAATGCGCTCTTGCCGGCTTCCTGCATCTGCCCGGTCTGTTTGATCGCGTCGAAGTAATTCGCGAGACTTTCGCGGGCCTGCGCGACGAGGCCCTTTTGCGCGGGGCTGGCCGCGGCCTTTTCCTGAAGATCGAGCGCGCCCTTGAGCGTGCTTTCGCGCGTGGCGAGCAGCTCGCGCGCCTGCGCGGCGATCTGCGCATCGGGCGCGTAGACGAGCGTCATCGTCGCGATCTGCACGTCCTTGACCTGCGAGACGAGATCGGCCGAAGCGAGCGCGCTCGGCACGACGCCTTGCGTGACCTGATGCACTTCCTTTGAACTGTCGCGAGTCTGCTTGACGGCATAGCCGCCGATCGCAGCGAGCGCCGTCAGCATCAGGACGACGAGCAAGACTATGCGATGACGTATGGTCATGTGTGAATCCCCGGTTTCGTGGCGATACGTGTCGCGGTGAGCGACCGGCCCGTTGCTGTGTCATGCGGGTTCGGGCGCCGGGGATTATTCGATTCAGGCGTGACAGGTGCGTGACATGACGCGGGTTTACCCCGCAAATTCCTCTTTAGTGGTTTTCCTCTTCATTCTCATGCGCGGCGGCATCGCGGGACGCTAAAGAAAGCGCCGGCGATGCCGTTAACGATGCCGCTCCATCAGAGTCCCGGCATGATCGGATAAGGAATCGTGTGATCGACCACGCGCTTCACGCCCGGAATGCTTTCCGATGCGATCCGCATGGCGTCGAGCTGATCGCCCGACCATACCGTTCCCCACAGATGCACGATGCCGTCCTTCACGACGATATCGCGTCCGGGAAACGCCCAGCCGCGCCCCGCGAGATCGCCCATCAGCATTGCGCGAATTTCGGCGTCGCTGGCCCGCGCGTCGGGCGCGGACTCGACCACGAGCGCCGATGCCAGCGCCTGCACCAGATTCGACCGGCTGACGATGCCGACGAGCCGCCCCTCGCGCAACACCGGCACACGCTTGATGTGACGGCTTTCGAGCACCGCGGCGATCTCCGCGAGCGACGTGTCTTCACGCACGCACACCGGATCGCGGCTCATGATCTCGCCCACCGTGCGCGCATGCGACTTGATGTAGTCGGCCGCGCCGCCATCGGAGAGCATGTCCAGCCACCACGCGCGGCGGCGTACCTCTTTCTCGGTGCCGATCTCTTCGCGGCGTAGCAGATCGCCCTCGCTGATCACGCCGATCACATACCCGTTCTTGTCGACGACGGGCGCCGCGCTGATATGGTGCTGCACGAGCAGCTTCGCCAGTTCATGAATCGTCGTTTCGGGCGCCACGGAAACGACGCTGGAAGTCATTACGTCACGTGCTTGCATCACAGACTCCGGATGGTGGGAATGTCGGTCGAGCTTGTCTGCTCGGGACTTGCGGGAGCACGCAATCACTTTACGGACGCTCGCCCTTTTCACGCTTGACCTGAGTCAAACGCCGCGAATTCGCCGCAGTGTCCCGATGTCGCACCCGCGCGTGACGGATTTTTCCCGTGCGACTACACTGGGACGCAGATAAAGTGGCGGCGCTCCCCAGCCCGTGACAGAACCTTGCCACCGGAGATTCGCGATGCGCACGCCTGACGGTACGCCCGACAATCCCGCCGCCGCCTCGCCGCTGCAATCCGACGCGCATTTCCGCCTGCTGGTCGAATCCGTCGAGGATTACGCGATCTTCCTGCTGGACGCAGAGGGCCGCGTCGCGACCTGGAACAACGGCGCGAAACGCATCAAGGGCTATGACGCGCAGGACATCGTCGGCCGGCATTTTTCGGTCTTCTACCCGCCCGAAGATATCGCGGCCGGCAAGCCGCAAAAGGAACTGGCCGCCGCGGCGCACACGGGCCGTGTCGAGGACGAAGGCTGGCGCGTGCGCCGCGATTCGACGCGCTTCTGGGCCAATGTCGTCATCACCGCGCTGCGCGATGCGCAGGGCGCGCTGATCGGCTTCGCCAAGGTCACGCGCGACATGACCGACCGCCTGCGCCTGGCCGAACTGCAGCATGCGCGCGCGTTGTCGGCGCACGTTCAGACGGCGCTGGAGAACGAGCGCGCATCGATTGCGCGGGAGTTGCACGACGATCTCGGGCAACAGCTCGCCGCGCTCAAGATGCAGCTCGCCACGCTCGATGCGAACGCCGGCGCGGACGGCTTCGCGCGGCACGCGCTGACGCAAACGCGCGCGATGGAGACGCAGATCGACACGGTCATCGCCTCGGTCAGACGGATCGCGGCGGGGTTGCGCCCGCCGGTGCTCGACGACCTCGGCCTGTTCGCCGCCATCGACTGGCTCGTCAACGACTTTCGCCGCCGTTACGGGATTCGCATCGATCTGGACATCGGCGGCGAGGAAGCCGAATTCGACGCGGCGGCGTCCACGTCGATATTCCGGCTCGTGCAGGAAGCGCTCACCAATGTCGTGCGGCATGCGCAGGCGAGCGAAGTGCGCATCGTCATGACGTGTGCGACGGATCGCTGCACTTTGTCCGTCGAGGACGACGGGCGCGGTGCCGCGCTCGACCAGCCGCGCGCGGCCAGCGCTTTC
Source organism: Caballeronia cordobensis (assembly GCF_001544575.2). Taxonomy (GTDB): domain Bacteria; phylum Pseudomonadota; class Gammaproteobacteria; order Burkholderiales; family Burkholderiaceae; genus Caballeronia; species Caballeronia cordobensis. The sequence continues at coordinate 48,741 of NZ_FCNY02000006.1, read as the reverse complement.
GGGCTGCTCGGCATGGGCGAGCGCGTGCGGCAGCTTGGCGGCGTGATCGCGTTTCGCAGCGCGCCGGGCGAAGGCTTTCGCATCGATGTCGATATTCCGCTCGACGGGCTCGCCCCACGCGCGTCCGGTTGATCCAGATCAACGGCGTCCGAAGCGAATCGACGCATCGTCTTCGCATGCCGTCCACTCAGGGAGTTCGCCATGTACAGCCGCATACTCGCGCCGATCGACGGGAGCGCGACCTCCGCGCACGCGTTCGACGAGGCGATCAGGATCGCGCGCGCCGGCAACGCGGTGCTGCAGGCGCTCTATGTGGTCGATCTGCACCCGGTCGTCTATGACGCCACGGCCGCGTTCTATCCCGACATCCGCCGCACGCTGCTCGAAGAAGGCCATCGACTGACTTCGGAAGCGGTGCAGCGCATGGCGCGCGAGGGCGTGTCGGGCGCGCCGCGCATCGCCGAGCTTTCGCTGACGGGCGACGACATCGCCGCGTGCATCGCGCGGTGCGCCGAAGACTTCGGGGCCGAACTCGTGGTCATGGGCACGCACGGACGTCGCGGCTTGCGGCGGCTCGTGCTGGGCAGCGTCGCCGAGGGCTTCATGCGGGTGGCGCGCTGTCCAGTCCTGCTCGTGCCGGGACGCGAGGCGGAACAGGCCGCCGAGACGTCAACCGGATGAGCGCTGGCCGCGCATGACGCGCGAGGAAATCGGCAGCTATCCCGGACGGCCGCATGTTCTCCCGGCTGCAGAAGATGGGCGTGGTCGATGCGCGCGGCAAGGACGTGCGCATCGTCGCTCAGGTTTGCGACGCAGAGCGCATGAGCAGCACCGCGCACGTCGAGCGCCGCAGGAAAGCTTCGGCGACGCTGCCGAGCACGAGCCGCGTCAAGCCGCCGCGCCCGTGCGTGCCCATCACGACGAGATCGGCGTGCATGTGCTCCGCGCAGCGCTGCAGCGTGAGGGCGATGGAATCGTCCGGCGTGCGGGTTTCCTCCAGCTTCGAATCGCACGCGATGCCCGCTTCGCGCAGCCGTTCCTGCGCGGCGTTCAGCACGCGTTGCGCCGCGCCCTGCACTTGCCGCCTGTAGTGGACCGGATACGACGCCAGCGCCGACGTATCCGAGACGTGCACGAGGCGCACGCATGTGCCCGGCGACGCGCCGATGCGCAGCACTTCATCGAGCGCCCGCTGCGACGATTCGCTGCCGTCGAGCGCAACCAGGATATTCCGATACATGACGATTCCGGCTCGCGCGCGTTGCGCTCAAACCGCCCATTCGAGATTGTCGATGCGCGCGAGCTTGCGCCCGATGCGCTCCACGAAGGTATCCATGACGCGGCGCTGATCCTTCGCGCCGTGCGCGGCCGTGAGCGCGCAGCGCGCGACCGGCTGCTTCCCGGCGAGCTGCGCCATTTCCCTGAAAGCGCCGGCGTCGCCGCGCATGTGCTGCGTGCAGAGAAAGGCGACGTGCGGCAGCCTGCGCCGGTTGGCGGCAAGCCACGCGCGCACCGGCGCGCTCACTCGCCCCGCCCAGACCGGCGTGCCGATGACGACGATCTCGTAAGCAGCGACATCGCGCTGCAGCGGATTCAAGGCCACGTCGCGCGCGAAAAGCGTATCGAGCATCGCGCGCACGCAACCCGCCGCGCCGGAGCGATCGACCGGCTCGGTGATCGCTTCGAAGTCGGCGTGAAGGCGCACGGCCAGTTCCGTGGCCGCGGCGTGCGTCGTGCCGCCGCGCGAGTAGCACACCACCAGCACTTTCGACATGATTTGCTCTCCCCGTGGCGCGTCACGCCATCTCGATGATGACCTTCAGCGCGCCCGTCTCGGCCGCCTTGCCGAAGGTGTCGTAGGCATCGAGCACACGGTCCAGCGTGAAGCGATGCGTGATGAGCTGCTTCGGCTTCAGTCGGCCCGCGCGCACGGTTTTGAGAAGCATCGGCGTGCTGACCGTGTCGACGAGCCGCGTCGTGATGGCGATGTTGCGATCCCACAGCGTCTCCAGATGCAGGTCGGCCTTGACGCCGTGCACGCCCACGTTGGCGATGGTCCCGCCCGCCGCGACGATCGCCTGGCACAGCTCGAACGACGCCGGCACGCCGACCGCCTCCACGGCGCAGTCCACGCCCGCGCCATCGGTGAGGCGCAGCGTCTCGGCCGCCGGGTCCGTCTGCGCGATATCGATGCACGCGCTCGCGCCGAAAGTGCGCGCGACTTCGAGACGATGCTTGTCGCGATCGATCATGATGATCTGCGCCGGCGCGTAGAACTGCGCCGTGAGCAGCGCCGCGAGGCCGATCGGTCCCGCGCCGACGATCGCGACCGTGCTCCCCGGCTGAACGCGGCCGTTGAGCACGCCGCATTCGAAGCCCGTCGGCAGGATGTCCGAGAGCATGACGAGCGCTTCTTCCTCGACGCCGGGCGGCACGCGATAGAGGCTCGGCTCGTATCCGCATGCGGAATGCGCACGTATTCGGCCTGCGTGCCGTCGATCTTGTTGCCGAGAATCCAGCCGCCCGTCGCGCAGTGCGAATACATGCCGCGCCGGCACGCCTCGCATTTGCCGCACGACGAGATGCACGAGATCAGCACGCGATCGCCCGGCCCGAACGCGGACACCGCCGCGCCGACCTGCTCGACCACGCCCACGCCTTCGTGCCCCAGCACTCGGCCCGGCTCGCAGCTCGGCACGTCGCCTTTGAGGATATGCAGATCGGTGCCGCAGATGGTCGTGTGCGTCACGCGCACGATCGCGTCGGTGGCGGCGGCGAGCGTCGGCGCGGGGCGCTCGTCGAGCGATTTCTTTCCCGGACCGTGATAGACGAGTGCCTTCATCTTCGAGCTCCTCTCGCGTGGAATGCAGTGACTGGGACGGACCCACTCTATTCCCGCGAGCGCTCCGGCGATTGATCTGAGTCAAACGATGCGCGATGCCGCGCGCCGTTGATCTGAGTCAGATGCTTGGCGTAGCCGCGTTTTTTCGGTCAGCGCGCCGCATAGCGCTGCAAACCCGCGATGCTCTCCTCGAGCTCCGCCTGCAGCCGCGCCATCAGTTCGGCGGCGGGCAACTCGCGCACGAGCGCAGCGGCCTGTCCCGCCCATTGCGCGCCGTAACCGAACTCATCCTTCGCCTTGGCCGCCGCGTGCAGCGCTTTGCCCGCGTCGTACGTCACCGGATAGGCGGGAATCGCGGGCGCTTGCGGGTCGCGGCCCAGTTCCGTGAACCTGTTGACGAGACTGCGCGCCTTGCGCCCCGAGATCGCCGACGTGAACGTCGTGCGGTTGGCGGCCCCGCTCAGAATGGCGCGCCGGTATCCGGCATCGATCGATGTCTCCGTGCAGGGCACGAAGGCCGTGCCGAGCTGCGCCGCCTGCGCGCCGAGCGCGAGCGCCGCCGCAATGCCCGCACCGTCCATGATGCCGCCCGACGCAATCACTGGCACATCGAACCTACTGGCGAGCAGGCGCGTCAGCGCGAAGACGCCGAGGTTGTCGTCGTCGGCCTGCGGGTCGAAGATGCCGCGATGCCCGCCCGCTTCGATGCCCTGCGCGACGATCGCATCCATGCCCGCCGCCGCGACCTGCTCCGCCTCGCGAAGATTGGTCGCGGACGCGATCAACGTGATGCCCGCGCCCCGCAAGGCGTCGATATAGTCCTTCGACGGCAAGCCGAAATGAAAGCTCACGACCGCCGGCTTCTCTTCGACGAACACCTTCAGCATCGCTTCATCGACGACGAAGCTCGTATAGATCTCGTTCAGCTTGTCCGGCGGCGTCGCGCCGAATTGCGCGAAGACGGGCGCGAGCCACGCGTTCCATGCTTGTTCGACCGCGGCGTCGGCCTTCGCGGGTGCGTGACAGAACACGTTGACGTTGAACGGCTTGCCGGTCAGCGCGCGCGTCTCGCGGATCGCCTTGCGCGCGGCCTCGGCGTTCATCGCGCCGACGCCGAGCGAGCCGAGCCCGCCCGCGTTCGATACGGCCGCCGCGAGCGCGGGCGTGGTCACGCCGGCCATCGGCGCCTGAATGATCGGCGTATCGATGCCGAGTCGCGATAACAATGCGTTCTTGCTCATGACTGTGCGTCCTGTAATCGTTGCCTGCGTTGCTTGCGTTGCCTGCGTTGCATGAATCAGCGCGTGACGAGCTTCTCGACGATGAAATCCACGAAAGCCCGCACGCGCGACGATAAATGCCGGCCATGCGGATACAGCAGGATGAACGGCCGGCTGCATCCGCCGAAGTCGCGCAGCACTTCGGTGAGCGTGCCCGCGCGCAAATCGTCTTCGACGGTGAAGCGATAAATTTGGAAGAGGCCCGCGCCGCTGCGCGCGAGCGGAATGCCCGCGAGCGCATCGCCGGAGGTGCCGTAGCTCGCGTTCGTCGTCATGTCCACCGGCTCGCCGTTCTGCATGAAAAGCCACGGCACGGGGCGTCCCGTGCTCGGCATCTCGAACTGGATGCATTCGTGATCGATCAGATCTTCGATCGTCTTCGGCACGCCCGCGCGCTTCAGATAGGCGGGCGACGCCACCACGACGAGCTCCGCATCTTCCAGCTTGCGCGCGATGAGACCGGAATCGCGCGGCGCGCGTCCGCGTATCGCGAGATCGAAGCCTTCGTCCGCGAAGTCGATGTTGCGATTGCTCAGATGCGCTTCTACCGTGACATCCGGGTAACGCGCACGGAATTCCGCGAGCAGCGGCAGCACGCGATAGTGGCCGTAAGGCGTCGGCATGCTGATGCGCAGTACGCCCTTCGGGCTCGTCTGCTGCCCGGTGGCTTCGCGCTCGGCTTCCGCGAGACGATTGAGCGCGTCGCGGCATTGCTCGAAGTAGCGGCGGCCCGCATCGGTCAGGCGAATCTGGCGCGTCGTGCGCACGAAAAGCCGCACGTCGAGCCGCTTCTCCAGCCGCGCAACAGAGCGGCTCACCGCCGCGGGCGTCACGCTGGCCGCCGTGGCCGCGAGCGTGAAGCTGCCGAGCTCCGCCGCGAGGCAGAAAAGCTCGATGCTGCCGAGAAGGAGATCGTCGAATTGCCGCTGCATGTCGATTGGCTCCGCGTCGTTGTCGGTGCATCTTCCGCGCTTGGCGGCGCACGGTCAACCGACGCCATCGCACTTGAGTTGTGACGCGCAGGAACAGATGGGCCGCGCCGCGCCAAAAAAAATCGCCCGCTTCTTCCGGCGAGGAAAAAGCGGGCGAGTTCGCGTGAACGTATTCGACGCTTACTTGGCCGTCGGCATGGCGAACTCGGCGCCCTTCTCCGTGCTTTCGGGCCAGCGCTGCATGATCGACTTCTGCTTCGTATAGAAGCGCACGCCCTCTTCGCCGTACGCGTGCATGTCGCCGAACAGACTGCGCTTCCAGCCGCCGAAGCCGTGCCATGCCATCGGCACCGGAATCGGCACGTTGATGCCGACCATGCCCACTTCGATACGCCGTCCGAACTCGCGGGCGATATGACCGTCGCGCGTATAGCATGCGACGCCGTTGCCGAACTCGTGCTCGTTGACGAGATCGACCGCTTCGCTGAAGTCCTTCACGCGCACGCATGCAAGCACCGGCCCGAAGATCTCTTCCTTGTAGATGCGCATGTCCGGCGTGACGTGATCGAACAGCGTGCCGCCCGTGAAGAAGCCGTCTTCGTGGCCCGGCACCTTGTAGCCGCGTCCATCGACGACGAGTTGCGCGCCTTCTTCCACGCCCAGCGCGATATAGCCTTCGATACGCTCAAGCGCCTGGCGCGTGACGATCGGGCCCATTTCCGCATCGGACTCCATGCCGTTTCTGATCTTGAGCGCCTTTGCACGCTCGGCGAGTTTCGGCACGATCTTGTCGGCGACATCGCCCACCAGCAGCGCGACCGAAATCGCCATGCAGCGCTCGCCCGCCGAACCGTAGCCCGCGCCGATCAAGGCATCGACGGCCTGATCGAGATCCGCATCCGGCATCACGACCATATGATTCTTCGCGCCGCCGAGCGCCTGCACGCGCTTGCCGTGCTTCGCGCCCGTTTCGTAGATGTAGTTCGCGATCGGCGTGGAGCCGACGAAGCTGATCGCCTTCACTTGCGGGTGCGTGAGCAGCGCATCGACGACGACCTTGTCGCCCTGCACGACGTTGAAAATGCCGTCGGGCAAGCCGGCTTGCTTCAACAGACCGGCCATGAAAAGCGACGCCGACGGATCGCGTTCGCTCGGCTTCAGGATGAACGCATTGCCCGCCGCGATCGCGACCGGGAACATCCAGCACGGCACCATGCACGGGAAGTTGAACGGCGTGATGCCCGCGACGACGCCGAGCGGCTGACGCAGCGTCCAGTTGTCGATGCCGGTCGAAACCTGATCGGTGTAGTCGCCCTTCAGCAATTGCGGAATGCCGCACGCGAATTCGATCACGTCGATGCCGCGCGACACTTCGCCCTGCGCATCCGAAAACACCTTGCCGTGCTCGGCGGTGATGATCGCGGCGAGTTCGTCGCGATGCTTGTTCATCAGTTCCAGAAACTTCAGCATGACGCGCGCGCGGCGGATCGGCGGCGTGTCGCGCCAGGCCGGGAACGCGGACTTCGCGCTCGCCACGGCTGCATCGACATCGGCGGCTTCGCCGAGCACGAGCTTGCGCGGACGCTCGCCCGTCGCGGGGTTGAACACCGGCTGCGTGCGCGCGGACGAGCCGTGCACGCGCTCGCCGTGAATGTAGTGAACGACGTCGGCGGTGTCGTTGAACGCTGCGGTCATGCTCGTCTCCTGAAGAATGTTTGGGCGATGACTGCAGTGTATGAATCCGCGTGCGGCTTGCAAAGACGCTAAGATTGAACTCATTGTTCGCAACCACAAACAATCGGCCGATGGACGAGCAAAAGATCGAAGCGCTCTGGACCCACTTGCACTGGCTGACCGTGCTCGCGGAGCAAGGCAGCTACACGGCGGCGGCGGCGCGGCTGAACGTGTCGAAAGCGGCCATGAGCCAGCGCATCGCCGAACTGGAGCGCGCGGCGGGCGTGCCGCTCGTCACGCGCACGACGCGCAGCGTGCGCTTTACGGAGGCGGGCCGCAGGCTCGTCGACGACACCCGCGGGCAGTACGAGCGCATCGCATCGAGTTTTTTGAGCGTGAAGGAGATGGCGGGCGTCGCGCGCGGCCTGATCCGCGTCACCGCGCCCATGGCCTTTTCGCGGCAGCAGCTCGTGCCGCGCATGTCGGGGTTTCTGCATGCGCATCCGGAAGTGCGCGTGCAACTGGAAGCATCGGACAAATTGAGCTCGATCGCGAGCGAAGGCTTCGATCTCGCGGTGCGGCACAGCGCGCAGGTGCCGGATACGCACGTCGCGTGGAAACTGTGCGACACGCATTCGGTGATCGTCGCGACGCGCGCCTATCTGAAGCGGCGCGGCACGCCCGCGACGCCCAACGATCTCGTCACGCACGATTGCCTGGTCTATCCGCGTCCGCAAGCGTCGAGCATCTGGTCGTTCCAGAGGAAGGGCGGGCGCAAGAGTTCCGCCGGGCCTTACACGCTCGCCGTGAGCGGCCCTTTTGCGGCGAATAACAGCGAAGTGCTGCGCGATGCCGCGCTCGACGATCTGGGCATTGCGCTATTGCCGGATTTCACCGCGCAAGCCGCCGTGCAGGCCGGCAAGCTCGTGGTGCTGCTGCCGGAATGGCGCCCGGTCGGCGCATTCGCGGATCAGCTTTTCGTGGTGCGGCCTTATTCGCCGCATGTGCCGCGTGCGGTCGCGCTGTTCATCGGCTATTTGCGCGAGACCTTTGCGGGCGGATTTCCGCTCATGCCGTGAAATGCAAAACGCGCCCGATCGCTCGGGCGCGTTTCATTGCTTTCCGCGTTGCTTAGTGATGCGCGAACGTCGGGAAAACGTCGGCCTGAGCCGAGCGTACGCCGGATTGCGCCGAACCTTCGCTCACGCCGCCGAACGCGTTTTGCGCGGTGCCGTTTTGCGCGGCGATACGCGCTTCGGCAGCCTGAATGTCAGCGGGATACTTCGAGTCGCTGACCACGCCGGGGTTATAGCCCGCCTTTTCCAGTTGCACGATTTCAGCGCGGACTTGCGCGCGGGTCACGGGCTGATTCGATTGCGCGAACGATGCGACAGGAGCGGCAAAAGCCAGAGCGACCGCTGCAATACCGATGAGCTTGTTCATGATTCTTTCCTCCATCCATTGATTTATCGAGTTGTCGCTCACGTTGCCTTGCTTTGCTTTGCTCGTTTGCGACCGTTGAGCAAAGTTTAGATATCACACGCCCTAGGGTAAATACCTAAACGACGAAATCACTTTTGGCGAAATTCGTACTAATCCGGGCATGCGCAATGGAAAGCCAATCGACGCGCGCATCGCCTATAACCAAAGCAGCGGGCTGCTCCGCACGGTTCATGGCACGAACGATCGTTTATTCAGGAGAATGATCTTGAAACGAATCCTGGTGATCGGCGCGGGTTTCGCCGGTCTGTGGAGCGCGCTTTCGGCGGCGCGCAAGCTCGACGAATTGAACCGCACCGAAGAAGCCGAAGTCGTCATCGTCAATCCCGCGCCGTTTCATAGCGTGCGGGTGCGCAACTACGAGCAGCCGCTCGACCCAACGCTCGTGCAGCTCGACACCGTGCTCGGTCCGGCAGGCGTGAAGCTGATTCAGGCTAAAGCGACGCAGATCGACAGCGCGACTCGCCGCGTGGCGATCGAACGCGAGGGCACGGCGGAATCGCTCGACTACGACCGGCTGATTCTCGCGGCGGGCAGCGTGCTCGTGCGCCCGCCGATTCCCGGCCTCGACTGCCATTCCTTCGATGTCGATACGTACGCGGGCGCGTGCAAGCTGCAGGCGCATCTGCTGACCCTGCCCGCATTGCCGGACACGCCGGGCCGCTATACGGCGGTCGTGGTCGGCGCGGGGCTGACGGGCATCGAGCTCGCCGCGGAATTGCCGGCGCGGTTGCGCGAGATCGTCGCGGATGCGGATCGCGGCAAGGTGCGCGTGGTGCTCGCGGACCGTTCAGCGACGATCGCGCAATCGATGGGCGGCGCGCAGCCCGTCATCGAAGGCGCTCTGAAGACGCTGGATGTCGAGGTGCGCGCAGGCGTCACGCTCGAATCGCTCGATGAAGCGAGCGTCACGCTCAGCGACGGCGCCGCGAGCGAGCGTATCGAGGCCGCGACGGTCGTCTGGTGCGGCGGCATGCATGCGAACGCGCTCGCGAGTCAGTTGCCAGTCACGCTCGATCCGCTCGGGCGCGTGCCCGTCGATACGTTCCTGCGCGCGGAAGGCGTGCCGAGCGTGTTCGCGGCGGGCGACTGCGCGCGCATTCTGATCGACGGCACGCGGCCTTCGGTGATGTCGTGCCAGCATGGCCGGCCGATGGGACGTTACGCGGGCAACAACGCCGTCTGCGATCTGTTCGGACTGGAGATGCTGCCGCTGTCGATCGACTGGTACACGACCATCTGCGATCTCGGGCCGTGGGGCGCGGTGTACACGGAAGGATGGGACAGGAAGCTCGTCACGCAGGGCGAGACGGCGAAGGCGACGAAGCGCACGATCAATGGCGAGCGCATCTATCCGCCGAAGAGCGGCACGCGCGAGGACATTTTGCGGGCGGCGTCGCCCGTCGTGCAGACGCCGCCGCCTACCGAACGCGCCGGTTAGCGCGTATCGATGCCGATGCCAAGCGATCAGACCTTCTGGACGGACGCGTCGTAGATCTCGTCGATCGACGTTTCGAGCGTCTTGTCGAACTCGCTGTCGCTCATCGACTTCTTCAGCTCGTTGATGAGCGCGCGCGAGAAGCTCGCGATCATGCCGTGATTCTGCGCGAGCTTCTTGCACGCGTCGCTGCGCGTGTAACCGCCCGACAGCGCGACGACACGCACCACGCGCGGATGCTCGATCAGCGGACGATAGAAATCCGCTTCGTCGGGGATGGTCAGCTTGATCATCACCTGGCTCGATTCCGGCAGCGCGTTGAGGCCCTTGAGCAATTCGTCGCGCAGGAATTTTTCCGCGCCCTTCTTGTCCGGGCTCTTGATCGACACTTCGGGTTCGAGAATCGGCACGAGACCGTGCTTGATGATTTGCGCGCCCACTTCGAACTGCTGCGCGGCGACCGCGGCGATGCCCTTCTCGTTCGCCTGATGGATCACCGAGCGCATTTTCGTGCCGAAGATGCCGAGCTTCACGGCGCGCGCGAGCAAATCGTCGAGGCCGGGAATCGGCTTCATCACCTGCACGCCGTCCGCTTCGGCTTCGAGGCCTTTATCCACCTTCAGGAACGGCACGACGCCGCGGTCTTCCCACAGAAACGTGGGCACCGGCTTGCCTTCCGCTTCGCCGTCCATCGTGCGCTCGAACAGAATCGCGCCGATGACTTTCTTGCCCGAAAACGACGGCGCGGTCATGATGCGCACGCGCATTTCGTGCATCAGCTTGAACATGTCGGCGTCGCCGTTATAGGCGTCGTCGGGAATTCCGTATTGCCGCAGCGCGCCGGGCGTCGAGCCGCCGCTTTGATCCAGCGCGGCAATGAAACCATCCTTCTCAGCCATCTGCGCGAGCATTTTTTCGTTAGCCACGAACATTTCCTCCTCGAAGTTCAATCACCGGACAGGCACAGGTGCGCAAACCGGGCTTATGGTTCAGCTTCCACAAGTGTAATGGTTTTGCCGGGCGCAAAAGTCGTGCAAATCCGCCATTCGTGCGCAAATGGGGCGTGGAAATCATGCCGGCGCGGTGCGATCGTGCGGCAACGCACGGCCGGGCGAAAAGAAACGCTCAGGAAGCGGCGGAATTGAGATCGCCCGCATTGCCGGGCCGCCATACGACATTCAAGGCGCGGCGAAGCAGAGACGGCGCGCGCTGGAAGTCGACGGCGCCGGGCATTTGCGCATGATCGTTCGATGCGTCGATCGCAGCTTCCTGCACGACTTCCTGCACGACCAACTGCTCGACTTCCGGCTCGGGGAGCGGCGCGAGCTTCTCGCGCGCATCGGCGCAGCGCCGGTTGAGCACGCGGCGCATCTCGGGATCGTCGATGAGCGCCTGCGCGGTCGCCATGCCGCGCTCGAATTGCAGCGCGTAGGCGATATCGGTGAAGTCGTCGAAGCGGCCGCTATCGGCCAGCTCGAACGCCAGTTCCACTGTACGGCGGCGTTTCCATGCGTCGAGATCGTCGTGGCCGGTGTTCACGGATAGCCTCTTCCTGGCGATGAGGTGCGAACGATCTTAGCCTTCGCCAAACGTTTTGCCGTTGTCAGGTCACAACAAGCGCGTGAAAGTCGCTCGAGAAATCGTACAAAAAGCGCTTGCCTAAACGCCACGATTAAGGCTTCGATCTGGCGCCCGATTAGCGATAGTCCGTGCTTGACAAGGCACACGCATGCTCGTTAATTTCACTCAGCCGCTCCCTTAATAACGGCGTGCGGCCGCCGACGATTTCCTGTCTGCGCTGTGAAGCAGTCCCGACGTATTGGTGTTCGCTCCCATCGGAGCGTGATGTGCCTTTATCGGAGCCGCGTCATGAACCCGCTTTCAGGAAGTCCGGCACGTCCTGCCGCTCTTGCGCTTTGCTGCGCGCTCGCCGCATCCCTGTCCGCGTGCGGCGGCTCGGACTCCAACAACACTGCCGTGCCCGACTCCATCACCCAGGTGATGAAAAAGCCCATGTATCAGGGCTCGACGTGGGCGCTGCGCGTCGTCGATCTGAATTCGGGCGACGTGATCTACGACATGAATTCGAACGCGCAGTTGTATATCGCGTCGGTGCGCAAGGTCTTTTCCGTCGGCGCCGCGCTCGATCAGTACGGCGCGCAGCATCAGTTCCAGACGCCGGTGTATCGCCTCGGCACCGTCGATGCGAGCGGCACGCTGAACGGCAATCTCGTGCTCGTCGCGAGCGGCGATCTCGCGATGGGCGGCCGCACGAATCCCGACGGCACGCTCGCCTTCACCAACTTCGACCACAACGAAGCCAACAATCTCGGCAATGCGCAGATCACCGCGCCCGATCCGCTCGCGGGCTACGACTCGCTCGCGGCACAGGTCGCGGCGGCGGGCATCAAGCGAATCAACGGCGAAGTCGTGATCGACGACCGGCTGTTCGATCCGTTCGATTTTCGCGGCGAGTTCAATCTGCGGCCGATCTTCGTCAATGACGACGTGGTGGATACGATCATCGGCCAGGGCAGCGCGGGCTCGCTGTCGCCGGTGGATTACCGGCCGAAGTCGTCGGCGTTCACGGTGCAATCCACTTTGCTGACGGGCCCGGCGGGCACGGCCGCGAACATCACCGTGACGCCCGAGGAGCCGGCCTGCTTCGGCGCGCTGCCCTGCGGCGGCGTGCTGGGCGGCTCGATTCCCGCGGATTACGTGCCGCCGATCGTCCCGAGCTTTCCGGTGATCCGCACGTTCCGCATCACGCAGCCGTCGAACTACGCGCGCACGGTGCTGATCGAAGCGCTCGCGCGCGCGGGCGTGACCGTCACGGCGAACGCCGTCGAGAGCAACCCGGTGCAACTGCTGCCCGCGAAGAACGCGTATTCCGCCGATACGCGCGTCGCGCAGCTCACGTCGCAGCCGTGGGCGCAATACACGAAGTGGATTCTGAAGGTCAGCTACAACATCGGCGCGGACACGAGCCTCATGCTGTTCGGCGTCGCGAACAACGGCTCGACCACGCTCGCCACCGCGCTCGCGGCGGAAAACGCGACGCTATCGAGCGCGCCGTTCAACGTGCCGATGACGCAGACGCATTTCATCGACGGCAGCGGCGGCGGCGAAACCACGGCGACGCCGCTCGCGGTCATCGCCATGTTGCGCGCGATGAACGGCCGCCCGGCATTCCCGGCCTACGTGGACTCGATGCCCTTTCTCGGCGTCGACGGCTCGCTCGCGAGCACGACCGACTTCGAAAGCGATCCGACGCTCGCGGGCGCGAAGGGCAAGGTGTACGCGAAAACCGGCACTTACGTGGCGGGCACGGACGGCCCGAACGGGCAGCAGCAGATCACGCTGAAAGGACAGGCGCTCGCGGGTTATATCGATGCGAAAAGCGGCCGCAGGCTCGCGTTCGCGCTGGTCGTGAACAATGTGCCGATCAGCGACGTGCCCGACATCATCAACGTGTTCAACGACGAAGGCACGATCGCGGCCAACATCTGGAAGCTGCAATAACGCCTACCACGCCCCGGCAAACGCCTGAACCGCGCGATTGAACGCGCCGGGGCTCGCGGCATTCATGCCGTGCGATGCGCCCGCGATCGTCACGCGCTCCGCGAACTCGACCCATTCTTCGAGCTTCTCGACGTTGTTGCGGAACATGCGCGGGCTTTTCTGACCGTCGATCAGAAGCGTGCGGCACTTGATGTCGCGCGCCGCTTCGCGCGTGTAGGCGGGCAGCGGATCGCGGAACTGCTTGGGCAGCGTGAGCGCGTTGTCGAGCGCCATGCGGCGAAAGCTCTCCGTGCTCTTTTTCCAGAAGCCCGGCATGCTCACCGAATCCACGAACATTTCCAGGCCACGGTCGTACTCGCCCTGCTCGATCAGTTCGGCCACGCGCGCGCGCAAGGCGTTGGTCGCGGGCGGCAGCGTCGCGGGCGTGGACTGAGACACCAGTTCCAGCGGCCCGCCCGGATCGGCGAGCGTCAGCGTCTTGACGAGCCGCGGATATTCCCGCGCCAGATGAAACGCGATGCTGCCGCCGCGCGAATGCCCGATGAGGTGCACCGGCGCGAGATCGAGCGACTCGATGAACTCCGCCATTTCCGCGACGTGCGCTTCCACGCTGAATTCGCCGCGCACGAACGCATCGACGGCGGGCCAGTAATGCGACAGGCTCGGCGCGATGCAGCGGAAGTGCTTCGCGAGCGGCACGACCTGCGCACTCCAGTAGCGGTAATCGCACAGCGAGCCATGCACGAAGAGCATCGGTTCGCCCTCTCCGCACTCGATGAACGGCACGGAAACGCCCGACGCGGTCGTGGCGAACGACGGTTCGGGTAAGCCTTGCACGGCGGTGAGGACGGAAAGATCGGTTCGCGCGTTCATGGTTCGCTCCTTTGATGCGACTATGCGCCGCGCGGAAGCAAAAGAAAAACGCATAATTTTGATAGAATCGTTCAGATTATCTGATAGAAAACGGTCGTGCTCCATGAAGTTCGCCATGAAAGCGCTCGACCTCGACGTACTGTCGATGATCGTCGCGGTCGCGGATACGGGCAATATCAGCCGCGCCGCGGAACTCGTGCATCGCTCGCAATCGGCGGTGAGCATGCAGATCAAGACGCTGGAAACCGCGCTGGGCAAGGCGCTCTTCGTGCGCAAGCCGCGCAGCGTGGTGCCGACGCAAGACGGCGAGGTGCTGCTCACCTACGCGCGCCGCATGATCGCGCTGCGCGACGAGGCCTGGGCGGCAGTCGTGCGGCCGGACGTGACCGGGCGCGTGGTGATCGGCGTGCCGGACGATTACGCGTCGTCGCTTTTTCCGCCCATCCTCAAGAAATTTTCCGCGACGTACCCGAAGGTCGAGATTCAGGTCGTCGGCTTGCCGAGCCTCGCGCTCGCGCCGATGGTGAAGGACGGCACGGTCGATCTCGTCTGCGCCACGCGCGTCAAGGGCCTGTCGGGTGAATTTCTGCGCCATGAGCCGATGGTCTGGGCCGCCGCGCCCGGCACCGAAATCTGGAAGGAGCGGCCCTTGCCGATCGCCGTGTTCCTGCCGGGCAGCGTCGCGCGCGAGAACGCGATCCGCAGCCTGGAGCGCGCGCGCATCGGCTATCGCACGTCGTATGAGAGCCCGAGCCTGCTCGGTCTGTTGACGATGGCCGAAGCCGGCCTCGCCGTGACGCCGCTCGCAAAATGCGCCGTGCCCGCGCATTTCACGCTGCTCGGGCCGCCGCAAGGCTTGCCCGACATCGGCACGCTCGAAGTGGTGCTGGCGCGCAGCGCGGCATCGAAACGGCCGCCTTGCGACTTTCTGGCCGAGCGGATCATGGCCGAACTGCGGCGCTGAAACCGGCGCCGATTTCCGCTTCGATCGCGCGCATGCGGCGTGAAGTCCACGCGCGCAGCATGCCGTTCGATGCCACCATCGGCAACGACGCCGCCATGATGCGATACACGTCGTTGCGGCGAACCTTCGAGATGTGGCCGGGATCGAGCCATGCCTCATTGCGCGCGAGCAGCACGAGCGTGTCGAGCCCGATCATGATCGGCCACAGACATGCGAGACGCAGGCGAACTGCCGTCGCGGGAATCGCGAGCGTGTAATCGACGGCATCCTGAAAGAGCGCGATCGACGTGCGCAACAGGTCGAACAGCACGGGCCGCGCGCGCGCCGACGATTCCGGTTGCAGCAGATCGCGCGGCGCGATGCCATGACGCGCGAGCAGGGTTTCGGGCAGATAGCATCGGCCGATGCGCAGATCGCGCGCGCAATCGCGCAGCACGTTGGTCATTTGCAGCGCCTTGCCGAAGCGCACGCCGAGCGCCAGCATCGTCTCGGGCGCGGCCTTCAGCGTGCCGGGCATGTGCGCGTAGGTCATCTTGGTCCAGAATTCGCCGACGCAGCCCGCGACCAGATACGTATAACGATCCAGTTCGCCGAATTCCCGCAACGCGACGATATGGCCCGAGGTCTCGTCGGGAAACGTGCGCAGATCGAATTCCATTCCGGTCGTCAGCGTCGTGACGATGTCGCGGACGGCGGCCTGATCGTCGCGGCTCAGTTGCGGCAGGATCGCCAGCGCTTCGGCGAGGCGTTCGAGCAGCGCGCGCTCGTCCGGCTGCGTTTGCTGGCCCGCGACTTCGCCCGCGATACTGGCGAGCGCGCCGTCGTCGGGCGCGCCGTTGACTTGCCGGCGCAGCGAAAGCAGCCATTCCAGGCGGCGTTGCGGCGAAATCAGCGAGGTATCGGCGATGGTATCCGCCGCGCGCGCGAGCAGATAAGCGAGCCCGATGGGATCGCGCATCGCGGCCGGCAGAATGCGCAGCGTGAGATAAAACGACCGCGACACGCTCTTGAGAAGCGGGCCCAGAAGGAAGGCCCGGGACGAATTGTTCATGAGTTGGATCGGATAGCGTCGGCCAGAAGCGCGATGTTCGCGCGCCGCCGCATTGTATCCGTCCGCGTCGACCGCCGAATTACTCGCGCGGACCGTAATCCAGCTTCGGATACCAGTTCGTGCCTCGGCCCTCCGGCGTCATGTCCAGCACGGTCCACAGCGGCATCAGGTCCGGCGCGCCGCGCGGATCTTCGCCCGGATCGGCAGTGCCGAAATCCATCTCGCCGCTCCAGAAATGACGAATCACGCCATCGCGGCGCGTGAACACGTTGAGCGCGGGTTCATCGCCGCCTTCCTTCGAAATCGCGTGATAGTCGCGGCTGAAGTTGCCGTTCGTATCCGAAAACAGCCGCAGGTCGCGCCAGCCGCGTTCCTTTTTGAACGCGGCCAGCTTGTCGAGCGGCGAACGCGCGATCACCGCGAGCGCCACGCGCTGTTCGATATCGCGCGCCTCGCCTTCCCATGCCGAAAGCAACGACGTGCACATCGGACACGGACGCTCGCGTTGCGGCCCGAACATGTAGCTGTATGTGACGAGCGTGTCCTTGTCGCCGAACAGGCCGGCGAAATCGACCGGCCCGCGCTCGCCGTCGAACCGGTAATCGCCTGTCACTTCGCCGCCGGGCGGCAGCGCGCGACGCATCTGCGCCACCCGCTCGATATGCCGCCGCAGTTCGATTTCTTCCGCCAGCAATGCGGTACGCGCGCGCCGGTAGTCGGCGCTCTCGTTGGGGAAACGCATCGTCGCGCGTTGCGCGAGTTCGTTCGCGGAAACGTAGTTCATGGTCGATCTCCTTTGGCTGTGGGCGATTCAGTCGCGCTCCGGCGCGCCGAGCGGAAACAGCGGCCGATACGGCCGCGCCTCGTCGACCGCGCGCGCGAACGAAGGCCGCGCGAGCAGACGCTTGCGGTACGCGATCACGTTCGGATACGCGTCGCCGATGCGGTGCGTCCAGTCCGCGTAGAAGAGAAACGGTGCCGCGCCGCAGTCGGCGAGACTGAAGGCATCGCCCGCGGCCCATTCGCGCGTGGCCATCTTGCGCTCGAGAAACGCGTAGGACGTGTCGAGCATGGCGCGGGCATCGGCGACGCCGCGCGTATCGCGCTCTTTCGGATCGCGCATGGCGTCGAAGATGATTTTCTGCTGCGGCGTAGACACGTAATTGTCGAAGAAGCGATCCATCCAGCGCGTTTCGAGCGCGGCGCGCGGGTCGTCGGGCACGAGGCGCACCGGGCCGGGATGATGAAGTCCCAGATATTCGATGATCACGGTCGATTCGATCACCGGCGTGCCGTCGTCGACGAGCACCGGGAAACGCTTCATCGGCCAGATTTCGGTGAGTTCGTGCATGGACTGCGGCGTTTCTGGCGTGAGCGCGCGCCATTCGAAGGGCGTGCCGTTCTCGTATAACGCCACGAGCACTTTCTGGCAGTAAGATGAAAACGGGTGGGCATAGAGTTGCAAGCTCATCGGACAGCCTCCGGGTCGTCGAACGGGTTCAGGACGTGGCGCGCTTTTGCTTCGCTTTACAGCGCCTTTGCCGGAACGACGAACGGCGGACGCGCAAATCGACACGTAATCGATATATTTTGTTGTGCGGCGCAGCGAAATGCTGAGAAATGCAGCGATAAGGCAGCCGATTTGTTACCGTGCGCGATCCAGGGACAACGTGAGCGCGGTGAGCGTCGTTCACGACCCATGAAGGCAGACAAGAAGAATGATGCGCGAAAACAAGATCGAGATCATCGTGGCGGACGATCGCCCCGTGGTGCTCTACGGGCTGCAAAGCTGGTTCGAGTCGCACGAGCGAATTCGGATTACCGCGTGCGTGCGGAGCATGGATCAGTTGCTCGGGCGGCTGAAGACGGCGAGCTTCGACCTGATCGTGCTGAGCGGCGGCATCGAAGGATCGTGCGCCAACGGTTTCGCGCCGCTGCGCACGCTGGCGCAAACCTTTCCGGCGATGCCGGTTATCGCCTTCACCGAAGAAACCGACGCGCACGCGCTCGCCCGCATCCAGCTCGCCGGCGCGGCCGGCCTCGTAAGCACACGCGACGAAGCGCGCGCGTTCGAACGCGTGTGTGAGCGGACGCTGTCCGGCGCGAAGCGTGTCGTCTCGCCGCGCATCGCCAGTTATTGCGACGCGGTCACGCGCCCGAATGGCTTCGATGCGGCGGCCGATTATCGCGACGTGCGAGTGAGCGTGAGGAAATTCATCGGGCAGGTTTGATGGCGATGCTTTCCGCGGACGGTCCCTTGGCGAACTCGATCTGCGGCTTCAGCTTCGGAAGCGCCACGTCCCGGCCGTCTTCGAAACCTTTCGCGTAGGCGTGATGGTCGAGTGCCGTGAAAAGCGGCTCCAACTGATCCACTTGTACGCGCAGCAGTTCCATGAGCGGCTTCACGAGTTCGCCGCTCTGTTCAGTTAGCTTCGCATTGCTGACGACTTGCACCATGGCACGCAAGGTTTTTGCGCTCTGAAAGCAATAGTCGCTCAGAGGCATTGAATGGGTAACGACTGCCTGCCCTTTCTCATTGATCGATACGCTTGTTTTCGACTCCATCGTGCGACTCCCTTCCGGACAATTGAAGTTTGGACTTTAGAAGCGTCCGGACCTTCGCGGCCACTAGAGAAATCCGATTCACGCGCCGTGTGCCGGTAATCCATGCGCTCACGCAATTTTTCATACCAGCGACATGTTCGCGTGACATCGTTTCCGGTTTATCTGTTTCCGGGAATGGCTTTGCCACTGTCACGATGAGCGTCGATTTCGCCTTGCGTCTCTTCGCCGCGTTCGCCTGCGGCGTCGCGATCGGCCTCGAACGGCAGTTGCGCCAGCGCACGGCGGGTTTGCGCACGATCACGCTCGTCGCGAGCGGCGCATGCCTGTTCGTCACGCTCGGCATCCTGACGGGCAACGGCGTCGCGGGCGTCACGCAGATCGCGGCGTACGTCGTGTCGGGCGTCGGCTTCCTCGGCGGCGGCGTGATCATGCGCGACAAAGGCTCGATCCAGGGCATCAACACCGCGGCGACGCTCTGGTGCTCGGCGGCCGTCGGCGTGTTGTGCGGCGCCGGGCATTTCGGACCGGCGATCGCGGGCACGGTCGTCGTGCTCGCCACCAACACGGTCCTGCGCGAAGTGAGCCGCGCGATCAACGCGACGCCCGTGTCGAGCGCGGATATCGTGCGAGAGTATGTCCTGACCGTCATCGGGCGAGAGGAGGACGAGATTCATATCCGCACGCTGCTCTCCAACGCGATGGACGCGCAGCCGCTCTCGTTTCAGAGTCTCACGAGCGAAGATGTCGAAGGCGAGCCGCCGCGCATCAAGGTCACGGCGACCGTGCGCATGCATCCGAAGGATCAGGCGAGGCTCGAACGCATGGCGAGCCGCATGAGCATGGAGCGCGGCGTGTCGAGCATAAGCTGGTCGGCGAAGGATGTGGAAACGGCGCCGGAGTGATTACGGCGCGGGGCTTTGCCCCATGCGCTCGCGCATCGCGGCGCAATGCTTCACGAGATTGCCCTGCGCGGCGACGAAGCGTTTGAGCGGCGTATCGATATCGTAGAAATAGATGCTCGCGACAAAGCCATACAGCGCCGCATCGGTGCTCGCCGGCGCGTTGCCGAACAGGAACGGACCGTCGCCCAGCAGATTCGCTATTGCCTGAAGACTCGCGACGCCGCGCGCATAGGCGGCGTCCGGCTCGTAGCGCCCGATACCCTGATAACGATACCGCTCGAAATTGTATTTGCGCGCGCCTTCCAGCGCCTCTGCGCCAATATCCGGATGCTGCGCGAGCAGGGCATCGCGGAATTGCGGCCAGAAGCGATCGTCGCGCCAGCGCGAGTACGACATCACCCAATACAGATCGTCGAGCGTGCGCCGTATCAGCAGATCGAGATCGCGCTGCGGCGCGGCAAGCGCGTCGTCGAGCGTGAGCGTGTATTTGCGCTTCAGATGCGCGATGATCGCGTCGCTATCGCCGATGGTTTCGTCGTCATCGACGAGATACGGCAACTGGCCGCGCGGCGCGGCGCTCGTGTCGAGCACGTGGCGGTGCTCGAACGGCAGGCCGGACAGCTTCAGGAACGCGAATACCTTCAGGCCGAACGGATTGTTGTCTTCGAGACCGAACAACTGAGGATACGAGTAGAGCGTGATCATCGATGTCTCCGGGAAAAGCGCCGCCTGCAAGGACGCGCCATCTTCGCTACGATGCGTGATCGACCTTTCCGCCACATACGCAAAAATACTATGCCCACGCCGCCTCATGCCATCGGTTTTACGCTCGATCCGCTCGATCGCGTGTCGGAAAAGCGCGACGACGACGGCTTCGTCGCGGGTCTGAGCGCCGATCCGGCCACGCGTTTTCTGCTTTTCGTGAACAACGTGCCGCTCTTCAAGCGCGCGGGCGGCCACGATCCGCTTTTCAGCGCGCAGGAAGCGGCCACGCTCGGCGCGCCGCTGCAAACCGTGTTTCTCGGCCGCGACGCGCAAGCACGCGCGCTCTTCGCCCTGTCTTTCGATAGCGGCGCGCAGAGCCTGCCCGAAGAATCGGCGATCGAAGCGATCGAGTTGCGCCCGATCGCGATGCAAGGCCTCGTGCCGCCGCCGATGGTCAGCGCGCTCGGCGAGGCGCGTTCGATGCTCGACTGGCATCGTCGGCATCGCTTCTGCGCGAACTGCGGCCAGCCGACCGATTCGGGGGGCGCGGGCTGGCGGCGCATCTGCGCGAATTGCAAGGCGCAGCATTTTCCGCGCGTCGATCCGGTCGTCATCATGCTCGTCACCAATGGCGAGCGCTGTCTGCTGGGCCGTCAGCCGCAGTTTCTGCCGGGCATGTACTCGGCGCTCGCGGGTTTCGTCGAGCCGGGCGAGACGTTCGAGCATGCGGTGTATCGCGAAGTGCTGGAAGAAGCGGGCATCCGCTGCACGGACGTGCGCTATTACGCGTCGCAGCCGTGGCCGTTTCCGTCGTCGCTGATGATCGGCTGTTTCGCGCGCGCCGCGAGTACGGAGATTGTCGTCGACAAGAACGAGCTGGAAGATGCGCGCTGGTTTACGCGCAAGGAAGTCGGCGCGATGCTCGACGGCACGCACGAACACGGGCTCTCGGCGCCGAAGCCGTTCGCGATCGCGCATCATCTGTTGAAAGCGTTCGCGACGGGCGAACTCGACTAGGCTATCTTCAGACATCGGGTGAACGACATGAACACGAAAAGCGGTGTGCATATCTGGCTGATCCGGCATGGCGAAACCGAATGGAGCAAGTCTGGCCAGCACACCGGCACGACGGACATCTCCCTGACCGAGGCGGGCCGCACGCAGGCGCGCGCGCTGGCGCCGGTTCTGGCGGCGCAACGATTCGACCTCGTGCTGACGAGCCCGATGGCCCGCGCGATCGAAACATGCAAGCTCGCTGGACTCGGCGATGGCGCTCAAGTTGAGCCGGAGCTTCACGAATGGAATTACGGGATTTACGAAGGGCGGACCACGGCTGATATTCGGCAGGAAGTGCCGGACTGGTCCGTTTGGACATCGCCGATTCCGCAGGGCGAGAGTCTCGCGGATGTCGGCGCGCGCGCGCAGGCGTTGATCGATAAGCTGATTGCTACGCAGGCGCAGAATATCGCGCTCTTTTCGCATGCGCATTTTTCGCGGGTGCTTGGCGCGCAGTGGGCGACGGGGGCGGCTTCGTTTGGCGCGCATCTCGTGATGGATACTGCTGCGATGAGTGTGCTCGGGTTTGAGCGCGATGCGCGTGCTATTGTTAGGTGGAATTTGTTGCCTTAATCGTGTGGTGGATTGATTGGGGGTTTTTCTACTTCTATGGAATCCTGATTTCTTGTCGGTCTATTGGCGATGCCCCTCCCCGGGGCGGGGGTAACTTTCTTTGCTGCTGCAAAGAAAGTCACCAAAGAAAGCAGCTCTCTCACCGCCCGCGGTCACACGCAGTTTGGCCACTTTTCTCCTCCAAGGCGGCACTCGCCTAAGTGTCGCCCTCGAAGGACCCACCGGGCTTGGATCGCGCACGGTCCGTCACATCGCGCCACTTAATTCATTGGTACAGCCATTTCAAGTTCCAGCCCGCTTCGCGGCCGATGGGCTAATCGGGTATGCGGGTGCATTCGTGTTCGCTGGTTTCCCCTGCATACCGCACGGCAGCGCGTAGCGCTGTGCCGAAGCTATTTCGTGCTGAACCAGCGCGCTCGAAGTTATGGTTTGTCAGACCGTGCGCGATCCAAGCCCGGTTGGGCTTGTGAGGGCACTCTTTAGGCGAGGGCCTTTCCCCAAGGAGAAAAATGGCCAACGTGCGTGTGACCGCGGGCGGTGACAAAGCTGCTTTCTTTGGTGACTTTCTTTGCAGCAGCAAAGAAAGTTACCCCCGCCCCGGGGAGGGGCAGTGCTAATAAACCGACAACAAAACAGGATTCCACGAAAACCAAAAAACCAAACCCCGTTTCACCTACTCCAAAAAATCAAAATCACACCCCTTATCCGCCTGCATCACATGCAGCTGATGCATCACCCCAAACCCACGTTCAAACCGACGCTTCGGCGGCCTCCATTCAGCCCGACGCGCGGCAAGCGTCTCCTCACCGACATCGAGATGAAGACGCCGCCCAGGCACATCCAGTTCAACGATATCGCCATCCCTCACCAGCGCGAGCGGCCCCCCGACGAACGATTCCGGCGCCACATGCAGCACGCACGCGCCGTAACTCGTGCCACTCATGCGCGCATCGGAAATGCGCACCATGTCGCGCACGCCCTGCTTCAGCAATTTCTGCGGAATCGGCAATTGCCCCCACTCCGGCATGCCCGGCGCACCGACCGGCCCCGCATGCTGCAACACGATCACCGAATCGGCGCTGACGTCGAGCGATTCATCGTCGATGCGCGCGGCCATATCGGCGTAATCGCGGAACACAACCGCCGGCCCGCGATGCTTCAGCAAGCGCGCTTCCATCGCCGCGGGCTTGATGACGGCGCCATCCGGCGCGAGATTGCCGGTCAGCACGGCGAGTGCATCGTTCGGCACCAGTGGATTGCCGCGCCGGCGAATCACGTCGTCGTCGAAAATTTCGGCGCCCGCAATGTTCTCGCCGAGGGTTGCGCCATTGACAGTTAGTTGCGAGCCGTCGATCAAATCGCCGAGTTCGGCGAGCAGCGCACGCAGGCCGCCCGCATAGAAGAAATCCTCCATCAGATATTTGCCCGCCGGACGGATATCGGCGATCACCGGCGTCACGCGCGCCAACTCGTCGAAGCGCGCGGTCGTGAGGGGCACGCCCGCGCGCCGCGCCACCGCCACGAGATGCACGATCGCGTTGGTCGAGCCGGATAGCGCGAGCACGGTCGTCACCGCGTTGTCGAAAGACTTCGGCGTGAGAATGTCCGACGGCTTCAGATCGGTCCACACCATCTCGACGATGCGCCGCCCCGTCTGCGACGCGTACTGCGCGTGACGCGAATCCACCGCCGGAATCGAGGCGAAGCCGGGCAAGGTCATGCCGAGCGCTTCGGCGGCGCTCGTCATCGTCGATGCGGTGCCCATCGTCATGCAATGGCCGGCCGAGCGCGCGATGCCGCTTTCCAGGCCCTTCCATTCGGCCTCGGTGATCCTGCCCGCGCGCAGTTCGGCCCAATATTTCCATGTATCGGAACCGCTGCCGAGCGTGCGGCCGTTCCAGTCGCCGCGCAGCATCGGGCCGGCGGGCAGATAGATCGCGGGAAGATTCATGCTGATCGCGCCCATCAGCAGGCCGGGCGTGGTCTTGTCGCAACCGCCCATCAGCACGCAGCCGTCGAACGGATAAGAGCGCAGCACTTCCTCGACTTCCATCGCGAGGAAATTGCGGTAGAGCATGGTCGTCGGCTTCTGGAACGGCTCGGCGAGGCTCATCGCCGGCATCTCGACGGGAAAGCCGCCCGCCTGCCACACACCGCGCTTCACTTCCTCCACGCGCTGTTTGAAATGGGTATGGCAGGAGTTGATCTCGCTCCAGGTGTTGATCACCGCGATGACCGGCTTGCCCATGTAATCGGACGGGTGATAACCCATCTGCGCCGTGCGCGAGCGATGGCCGAACGCATGCAGATCGTTCGCGCCATACCAGCGGTGACTGCGCAGTTCTTCGGGCTTTTTGCGATTCGAAGTCAAGCAGCGTCTCCTCGATGGTAGCGATACCAGGAAAATCGCGAAAAATGGTAACGACGCCATCCGGGAGCGTCGCTTGGGGTTTCTACCGGATATCGAGTTTCACGGAAGCGAGCAGTTCCGACAGCCCGAGCCACAGAATCTGCACGCCGATACAGAAGATGACGAACGCGAAGAGGCGCATCGCCACTTGCGTGCCCACGGTGCCGAGCAGCCGTTCGAGATGCCCGGCGAAGCGCACGCACGCGTAGATGCTCACGCACAGCAGCACGAGGCCCACGCTCACGCCCGCGAGATGCACCGGCTGCAGCCCGTGACGCGGCGTGCCCGTGCCGAGCGCAATGGCCACCGCGATCGCGCCCGGCCCGACGGTGATCGGCAGCGTCAGCGGATAGAACGCCTTCGCGCGCAGCGTTGCGCCGGTGCGCGGCTTGGGCGCGGACTCGGCGGCGTCGTCGTCATCGGGCTTCTGGAGCAGGCTCCAGCCCGCCATCGCGACGACGATGCCGCCCGCCACGCGCAGCACCGGAATCGAGATGCCGAAAAAAGTCAGCACATACGCGCCGATGGACAGCGACGCCAGCAATATCGCGAAACTGTTGATGGAAATGCGCCGCGCCAGCTCCGTGCGCTCGGCGTCGCTCAGATGCGGCAGCATGCTCAGCACGACGAGCGCCGTCGCCGGCGGATTGATGATCGGAAACAGCCCGGCGACGATCACGAGTACCGTCTTGGCGAATTCGTTGAGCATGCGCGTCGTCGTCCCGTCGTCCGTGTGTCGTTGGCTGCGTTGTTTTCGCCCGGCAAGCCGGGACATTGTGCACGCTTAAGCCGCGCGACGACGAACAATCAGGCGAACGGGGCCGCGAGAATCAGCGCGCATTCGGTGACGAACGAGCCGAGCCCGACGCCGATCAGCACGCGCGCGACGATTGTCCAGACGCGCCGGTCGACGTTGGCCGAACATCGCCACGCCAGCATGCACCACAGCAGATAGACCGCCGAGCAGAGGGCGAACACGCCCAGCATGCCGGGCCAGAACCAGACGGTGATGAGCAGAAAGGTCTCGGGAACGACGCCGCTCGTCCAGAGGTCGAGATAGACGAACCACCATGCGAGATGGATCGGCACGCCCAACAGCCACCAGACTTTCCAGAAGCGTTCTTCTCCGCGCCAGGCCTTGCGAAACATGAGGTGCGATGCAGTGGAAGGAGGCACGCATTCTACTCCACGCATGCCTCGCGCCCGCACACCGACTCGGGCCAGCTCAGGCCGACAGGCTGCGGCGCTTCGCCTCCATCCGCGTGATGAGCCGTTGCAGCACGTTTTCCGCCGCGCCCGAAAGACGCACGAAGCGAAACCCGACGACATAGCGGACATCGCCGCGCGGCGTGTTCACGGTGCGCGGCGACACGAGTTCGAGATCGACGGGAAACGCCGCGCCCGGACCGAAATGCAGGACGACATCGCTGAACAGGGTGCCGAGTTCGGTTTCCGCGAGACGCGGCGACTCCATGCGCAGCGCGATGCCGCCGAGCGACACATCGTGCACTTCGTAGCGGAACGGTTCGCCGTCCGCGAAAGCGCCTTTCGCGTAGAACGGATCGAGCACCGGCGCGGGCACGCGGAAATACTCGCGGCGCTGGAACTGATAGAGCTTCTCGGGAAAGGAAACCTCGAACGCCTGCCGCCCCTCGTGCGTCACGGCGTGCGCGGCCTGCGTCGTGAATTCGACGCGCACGCCATCGGGCGCGCCCTTGAAGTACAACTGCCGGGCTTCGAGCAACGCGCGATTGTCCGATTCCACGCCGCCCCAGTCGAACACGATGCGCGCCTCGCGCACGTCGATTTCCAGCAGTTGCGTCACGATCTGCCCTTGCCCGCTCGTCACGGTGAGCATGTCGCGGCGCTGCACGAGACTGCGGAGCACGCTCGAGATTTCGGATGGCGTATGGCGCGCGAAACGCTCGTGATCGTCGGCGAATTTTTCGATGTCGGATGTATGCGGCAACGGTTCGGCGAGCATGGTGGTCCAATCTATTTATCAGTTTGGGACAGCGAACGGCGACAGCCTGTGACACACATCTTGCACGAAAAAAATCCGGCTCAGTACGCCAGTAACGACTAGATTTCCATGGCAATTCAGCGTTTTGCAGAGCAGCAAAGCGTGTTTCTTGCGTGTTTTTTACGAATCGCCTTCGAAAACGAAGAAGGCCGGACGCCTCCGTCCGGCCTTTCGGGCATCGCAAAAACGCAATCACGCAACGGCATCGGGCTCGCTTTCGAGCGCGAGGCGGCGCATGGGCGCGAGCGCCGCGCCGAGCCGTTCACCCTGCCGCTCGCTGATCACGCGCGAGAGGATTTCGCCGAACCGCGACTCGTCGACGCCGGAGATGATGTACTGCCAGCGGTACGCATCGACCAGCAGCGCGTGCACGCGCGCTTCTTCGTCGTCCGAGAGCGCGCGGTCGAGCATCGTGACGAAGTAATGCGCATCGGCGGCGGCCTGCGCCTGCATCATGCCGTCGATGGCCGCGACGAGGTCGATCAGGTCGCCGACCGCCGTGTCGCGCGCGGCGTCGTCGAGTTTCGCGTCCTCGCGCATCCATTCCAGTTCGTCGATGATCGCGTGCTGCGACTCTTCCTTCCAGTGAAACAGGAAGATGTCCTTGAAGAGCGGCGAGAGGCTGCTGTCGCTTTCCATGCTCTGCCGGTAATGCACCTGCGTGACGATCTCGACGCAGCAGGTCAGCGCGAGAATCGACCAGGTGGATTTGCCGAGCACGAACGCGGCGACTTCATCGGCCTGCGGAATGAAGCGATAGCCGGGTGGCAACGCGAGCGCCGCGAGCGCCTCGACGCGGCGGAATAGCTCCTGATGCTTCAGTTCCTCGTCGGTGAAACGGACGATCGCTTCGAGCGCGGTCTGGTCGCCGAGCGCGTGATCGCGGCCGACCTCCAGCATCTTCGCGCCGACGAACCGCTCGATCATGCCGAACATGTTGGCGTACGTGCGGCCCTGAACCTGCGACATCAGGCGGCGCTCGCGCGTGTCGAGAAACGGCAGGCGGTTCACCTGCGAAAGCCCGTCCGGCATGAACTTGTGGGCGGGATCGAAGTACCGGCCGCGCAACACATCGCGATCGATATCCCAGCGGATGCGCCGGGACACTTCAATGCACTTCGCATAACGTTGTTTCGGGCTGATTCGGGTGGACTCGTGCTGAACGGCTTGCATGTGCGAACTCCGTGCTGACTTTGCGTCGATGACTGCGATCAGAATGGGCGCCATCGTGAGGCGCGCCTCGTCGAACAGGTCGGCGTGAAAGTCGGGGGTCAGGCGTCGCGTCTCCGTTCTGCGTTGCATTCTCGGGACAGACGTGCGAGCGCACATGAGGCGTATGTCCCGGTCGTGATCGGGAATCCTTGCTTTTGGCGGCCAGGAAGGGGGACGCATGTCCCGAAGTCGTCGAAGCGAACTCAGACGGTGCAACCGATGAAGTGCTTCAGACGGCGGGCGCGTCGAAGCCCGCGCGGCGCGCGAGCACGATGGCCTGCGAGCGGTTTTCGACTTCGAGCTTCGCGAAGATGCTCGTGATGTGATTGCGCACGGTCTTCTCGCTCAGCGCGAGGCGCGCGGCGATCTGCGCGTTGTCGCGGCCGCCCGCCAGCAATTCGACGATATCGCGCTCGCGCCGCGTCAGCGCGGAGAATGCGGGATCGGTCAGATGCGCCGCCGACGGCAGAAACCCGCGCACTTCCTCGCGCCAGCGCTGCCATGCCGGTTCGCTTTCGAGCGTGAGATGGTTCTCGCTTTCGAGCGGCACGAAGCGCGCCCCCGCGATCTGCCCGGCGATCAGGCGGCTTTCGTCGAACGGCACGCGCGCGTCGCCGCTTGCGTGCAGCACCAGCGCCGGGCATTGCACCTGCGGCAGCAGATCGACCACGTCGATATTGTTGAACACGCGCATGATGCGCGCGGCGTTGCGCGGGGTCGTGGTCAGGCGCTCCAGTTCGTTGAACCAGTGATGCTGCTCGGGCGTCCCGCCGGGGATGAACTGCGTCGTAAAAAACTGCCGGAACGCCGGATTCTGCTTGCCCCAGCCGAGTTCGGCGAGCTTCACGAGCATTTCGGCTTCCTCGTGCAGCGCGGGATCGCACGTGCGCTTGAGCCGCCCGCGCGCGTAGCCGCCATGCAGCACGAGATGCGTGACGCGCTCCGGATGCGCCACCGCGTAGGCGACCGCGATCGATGCGCCCTGCGAAATCCCGAGCAGCGGAAAGCGTTCGAGCCCGCTCGCATCGACGACGGTTTCGAGATCGCGCAGCCAGGCATCGAAGGAAATATCGCCGACGTCGTGATCGGACAGCCCGCAACCGCGCTGATCGTAGCGAACGAGCGTGTACCGGCTGGACAGTTCGAGCATCAAGTGGCTCCACACCGGGCTCGTGAAATCCAGCTCCAGGTGGCTCAGCCAGTTCGCCGCCTTGATGAGCGGCGGCCCCGAGCCGCACGTCGCATACGCGATGCGCACGCCGTCGCTCGCCGTGCAAAGGCGGATTTGCTGCCGTGGTGTGGACGGGCGCGTCACCATCGGAATGATGTGTAAGTAGGGACTACGTACAAAGACGACGGCCGCGCGACAGCCCGCGCGATGGCTCATGCTCGCGCGTAAACGAATGGAAAGTCAAGGATACCGAGCGCTCAGGGACGCCGCGCCCCGCGCGTCTGGCTCGTCAGGTCGCCGTGATGCATGGCGAGCGCGCGCAACGACGGCCAGATATGCATGTAGTGCACCATGAAGCTGCCGGCGCTTTGCAACTGATACGGCGTGTTGATCGTGGTGCAGTCGAAAAGATCGCACTCTTCAGCCAGGCCGTGCTTCTCCAGCACCTTGATGAACACGTCCTGATCGCCGCCGCTCGCATACGTCGATGATTTGTCCGCGATCGCGCCGATACCCGCATCGATTTCAGCCAGCAAGTCGCGGTTTTGCTGCGTGTTGCGAAAGCCCATGATGCCCGAGTTGAAACGCCAGCTCACGTCCATCGCGATCACGCGGTCGCGGCCTTCCAGCAGCGAATCGAGCGGCTTGCCCTGATCCATGACGAGGACGTCGGCATCGATCCAGAACACCCAGTCGTGCTCGTGCAGATGACGGCAAAGGACCCACGGCTTCACCCAGTTGCCGCTTGCGCCCCCCGCTTCCGGCGGCACGTCGCGATAGAGGTACAGCGCGTAGCCGTGCCGCTCGCAATAGCGGCGCAGGTTGCGCTCGGCGATAGCGCCGTATTCGCGGATGTTCGGCGTGTAGAGCATCGCGAACGCGATGGGTGCGTGACGATTCAGCGCTTCATGGCTCGCGGCGTTTGGCGCCACGTCCGGCGGCGGCAGCGTGAGATACGGCAGCCCTTTCGACTGGCACGCGTTGATGTGATCCGCGAACAGATCGCGCAGATGCGTGAATACCGGCTGATTGCGCGGCGCGTCGGGCAGATCTTCGAGCGTGAGGGCGAACGCCGGCCAGTCGGCCCAGATCGGGGAGACGTGCAGCGCGGCGGGCACGACGGGCACGTAGCCTTCGATCGTCACGTTGAAGTGCGGCGGATCGAGCGCCCGCAGCAATTCGGATTCGCTCGCGAGCGCGCCGCCGAACTTCGCGCCGCGGCAGAGGCGCTCCACCTGCTCGCGCGCGGCCGCCGTGTTGCGCCAGAGCTGAAACGCCGCCATCACTTCGACGGATTCGCCCACGTAGGTAAACGCGACGATCCAGTCGCGGCTCGCGTCGCGCATGAAGGTTTCGCAGGGAATGTCGCGCAACAGCATGCTGTCCTGTGTCAGCAGCAACACGAGATCGCCCTCGGCGCGCTCGCGCAGCGCGCGCAACAGCACTTGATACTTCAGCAACATGCGCAGATGCGGCCAGCCTATCGCGCTGGCATCGACATATTCGTGCGGGTAGGCATGGCGCGCGCAATAGCGGCGATGATTGTCGAACGATGCGCGCGCGCTGTCGTCCGCGAAAAAACTGATGACGTGAGTGGTCATGGCAATGCTCCGTGATGCCGCGTGCCGCGATTACACGTTCCGGCCGACGGATTTTGTTCCGGCATTCCATGTGCCGGCAAGCGCGACGACAGTTTGTTTCATCATCGTGAGCGTGCGCCGCGATCGTTTCAGCGAACGATGCATGCGCATGGCGTCTCAGCGCTTATTGCGCACAGGCAGCGTTTCGATGAACTGATCGATTGCCGCGAAGAGCGTCGCTTTGCGCACGCCGTCCTGGGCCTGAATCGATAGCCCCGCGAACAGCGTCATGCACAGCGCGGCGAGCGCGGGCGCGTCGGCGCGGGCGTCGAGTTCGCCGTTTTCGATCGCGCGCGCGAGCCGCGCCGCGACGATCGTCGCCACCTTGCGCCGGTGCTTCTGCATCTCGGCGCGCAACTGCGCATGCTCGGCGCCGACAGACATCGCGCCAAGAAAGATCATGCAGCCGCGCGGATTCGGGGCACGCGTGAAGAGCTCGGTGCTCGCGCGCAACATCGCCCGCAAGCCGTCGCGCACGGAGTCGTGCGCCTGCAACTGCCGGAGCGCCGCGCCGCCCTCCGCGTCCACGTAAAGCCCGATCGCCTCGCGATACAACGCTTCCTTGCTGCCGAACGCGGCGTAGAGGCTGGGCGAGTTGATGCCCATCGCTTCGACGAGATCGGCCATCGAGCAGTTGTCGAACCCTTTGGTCCAGAACAGTTCCATCGCGTTTCGCAATGCCGCCTCGCGATCGAACGCGCGCGGCCGGCCGCGACCCTTGTGCTGCGTGCTCTCCAGTTCCGACGACATGCCTCGCTCCTCGCGCGCGCCCGCGATTGATGCGCGCACTGCAATTCAGAATTATGTGTCGATCGTAACAAAAAGACTGGACGTTGTCCCGGGCCGATGTTCCAATATGTGTATCGATCGCTACATAAATATCGGATAAGTCCTGTCCGGCATTGTGCGGCGAGCAAACAGGAGATTCGTTCATGAAAAAAGCTATTTCAGCTATTGCCGCCGCGCTGTTGCTGGCAACCCCGCTGGTGTCGTTCGCGCAGACGGCCGAGGCCGCATCGCCCGCGCCGTACTCGGTGTTCGTCGATCAGCCGACCGGCTTCACGTTCGTCAAGTTGCCGTCGGGATGGAAGTTCGTCGGGGCGGTATCGAAGGAAGAGGCGCGGCATGTGCCGGCGAGTGTGCTGACCTCGGTGTTGCCAGGCGAAGCGGGGCGCGCGGTGGAAACGGCATCGAAATAAGCGGCGAGCCGTGCTGCGTCGATGCTTCGCTCAACGCGGCGCGGCCGGACGGCGGTAAGCGTCCACCAAACCCTGCACCAGTTCCGGCGACACATAATGCGGCCCATCGAAGAGATAGGTCTTGTAACCGCGATACGCGTCGATCTGCGGCTTCAGTTCATCCACCGTCGCTGAGCGAAACCCGCCGCCCACTTGCGGCCGGAATGCCTCGGCGATGATTCTCACGCGCGAGTGCCCGAGCGTCGCGGCAAGCTGGTCCGCGTACTCGCGCGCGACGCGAGGCTCGCGCGCATACACGCCGCATCCGTCCTGCAGCAGCACGCCGACGTCGCCCGGCAGCCATTGATCGAGCCATTGCGCGAGCGCCGCGCCGCCGACGTTCGCGCGATCGTACACGCTGATCCACAAGGGCCGCGGCAACGCATCGAGCAGGGTGCGCAGCGCGCTCGCGTTCTGCCACGTCGGATCGATCTCGACGGGAAAGTAGTAGCCCGTCACGTGCACCGGCGGACGAATCTCGGCAAGCCGCATC
Source organism: Caballeronia cordobensis (assembly GCF_001544575.2). Lineage (GTDB taxonomy): Bacteria > Pseudomonadota > Gammaproteobacteria > Burkholderiales > Burkholderiaceae > Caballeronia > Caballeronia cordobensis. Next base: position 16,677 of record NZ_FCNY02000006.1, on the reverse strand, counting down.
GATTCGATGAACAACTGCGCCGCATTCGCGCGCGCGGCGGCTTCGTCGAAACGGCCCGCCAGTCCGACGATCACGTTGCGCGCCCACGGCTCCTGCCCGATGCGCTCCCAGTCCGGCATGCGCGGCGCGGCGCGCAATCCCGCGCCCGGCACGAACGAGATGCCGTCCACCGCGGTCCATTGCACGATCAGTTCATGCGCGCCGAGCCTGTCCCAGTCGCCGCGCGGATCGGCGTGTGCGTTGTCGGGCTGCCAGACGATGCCGTCGACAATCCGCATGCGCGGCGTCTGCGCATGGACGACGCCGCATGCGCACACGAGAAAGACAAGGAACGAGGAAAGGAGCGAACGCATCATCAGTACGAGAATACCGCGCCGAAGAACACGCCTCGCGCGCGCTCGTCGCCGGCGAGACGAAAGCGGTACTGCACCGACACATCGACGAACGAGCGCGGCGCGTCGTACGGGCCGCCGCGAAACCACCAGCGCGCCGCCACACCCGCGCCGATGCCGAGCGGCACGCTGTGATCGACCGCCGAATCGTAGTCCATGCCGATGACGGCGTGCGGAAACACCGTCAGGCGCGGGCTCAGCGCATCGACGCGCCAGGTGCGGCCCAGACGCGCGTTCGCCGTCGCGTAGGTCGAATCGTTCACGATGTAATGCCCCGCTTCGCCGTAGACCGTGCCGGTCCACCAGTCCGGCACGTCGAGGCGGCGCGTGTCGCCGAAACCGTTGGAATACGCGGCGCGCGCGAGCCAGTCCGAGCGCACGTCCGCGCCAATCGGCACGATTCGTTCGATGGCGAAAATCGCATTCGCCGAGGCGAACGGCTTTACGCGCGCGCCGATCGCCGCCTGCAAGGTCGATACGCCCGACGGGCCGCCGCCCGCCACGCCGAAATTCTCGTAGCCGCGCGCGTAGACCTCGAACATGCGGTCGCCAAGACTGCCGAACGGACGCCAGTACGCCTCCACGCCCGCCTGCCAGTTGTTCGACAGGCCAGGCGTCGGCGCGAACGCGAAACCCTGCTGCGCACCGTTGCCGCGATAGTTCACCGTCGCGCTGAAACCCCAGTTGCGCGTCGCTTCGGCGTGGGCCGCGCGTGCGTCGCTCAGGGCTTGCGGCGTCAGCGTGGCGTCGTCGTGATCGATCGCGTGTTCCAGATAGCGCGCGCCCTCGTCGTTGCGATGCAGACTCAGCGCGGCATAGCCCGCGTCGGCCTGGGCGGATGCGGGCAGCGTGCCGCCGCGTTCGGCGCGCGCGAAGTAATCGAGCGCGAGCGCATTGTCGCCCGCGCGGCGCGCGATGAACGCCGCCTGCGTGTCGCTCATCGAATCGAGCAGATTCGCGTCGATGAGCGCGCGCGCCTCGTTCGACGCCTCGCGCGTGCGGCCCGTCGCGGCGAGCGCATCGATGAGCGCGATGCGCGGCTGCGGATCGTCGGGCGCTTCCGTCACCGCCGTGCGCCAGTAGCCGATCGCCGCCGTGCGATCGCCGCGCCGCTCGGCAAGCCGCGCTTCGCGGGTCGCGGCGAGCGCGGGATCGTGCGCGTAGACATCGCACGATGCGCCGAACCGGTCTTCACGGCATTCGAACGTCGGCCGCGCTTGCGGATCGATTTGCGACGCTTGCGCCGCGCCCATGCGCAGCATCTTTTCCGCGCGATGACGCCGCAGGATGACGGCGGCGTCGGTATCGTCGGGCGTGGGCGTATCGACACGCGGCAGCGCATCGAGCGCGGCTTGCGGATTGCCCTGTGCGAGCCGCACGTCCGCGATGATGGTGCGCGCTACGCTTGCCGCACGTGCATCGCGGGCCGGCTGTGCAAGGTCGAGCGCGCGGGCAAAATCGGCATCCGGATCGGCGCCGCGCGCCGCGCGCGCATAGCCGTGCAGCGCGCGCGTGAGTGCGTCATCGGCATCGCGCGTCGCGTTTTCCACGCCCGCGAGATCGCCGCGCGCGAACAGGATCTCGATCCACTGCATGCGGAAATCCGCGCGTTCCGGCGCATACGCGACCGCCCGGCTCGCGAACCGCTGCGCCGCGTCCATGTCGCCGCGCGCGCGCGCCGCATACGCCGCTTTCGATTCCGCGGGCGCAAGCCGGTCGCCGATGAAGCGCCTGCGCTCGCGCAAGCCCTCGCTGTCGCCGAAACGCTGCTGCGCGTCGATGACGGCGTCGTACGCGGCGGCATCGTCGCCGGATGCGGCGAGGGAGTCGATCAGCAGCATGCGCAAGCGCGCGGCCTGCGGAGCGAGGCGCACCGCTTCGCGGCTTTCGGCGGCCGCCGCCGCGTAATCCTTTTTCGCATACGCGCGATACGCGGCGCGCGCGGCCGAAAGCGCGGGTTCGGGCACATCGCTGGGCACGCCGCCGCCCGCGCCGCCCGAGGCGATCAGCACGTCGAGCTGCCTGCGCCGCGCGGTCAGCGCCGGCAGCGGACCGAGTTGCGCGATGGCGTCGGCAAGCGCGCGGCTCGCGTCCTTCAGACGGCCGCGCGCGGCGAGCGAATTGGCGAGCAGCAGACGCAGATCGGCGACGTCCGGGCGCTGGCGAATCGCTTCGCGCGCGCCGGCGATGGCATCGGCATAACGGTGCGCGTCGTAGGCCGCGAACGCCTCGCGCGCGACGCGATACGCCGGGCCGCTCAACGGCAGCGGCAAGGTTTCGTCGGCGCGCGCGGCGAGGGTCGCGCACAGGCACAGCGCCGCGGCGGCGGCATGGCGCGGCGTCATCTGATTCCCGCTCGCGCGAGATAGCGGCGGCGCTGCTCCGCGATCGCGGCGGTCAGCGCGCCGGGCGTGATGATCCGCTCCGCCACCATGTAATCGCCGATGCGCCCATGCCGCTCCGGCCGATAGTGGCGCAACGCCGCCTCGAACGCGCCGCGCGTGACGAGCCCCATCTCGATCATGATGTCGCCGAGCAGCGGCACGCCGCGCGCGGCGTCGGCATCGTCGAGCGAGGGCGATTCATCGTCTGCCGCATCGCTCGTGAAGACCGCCATGCCGGCCGCGCGCAGCATGCGCAGCCCCGCCGCGATCTCGCTCTCGCGCACGATATGCAGCGCGACCGCGCGGCCCGACGCCTCGCGCAACTCGGCGAGCGATGCATCGTCGAGCAGGCTCGCGCAGATGAACACGGCGTGGCCGTTCGCATCGACGCCCTGCGGCAGCGCGCGCAGCCGCACGAGCGTGTCGGGCGTCGCGACGCTCGTCGCATCCATGCGCGCCGCGCCGAAGCGTCCGCGCGGCAAATCGGCCTGAAACGCGATGGCTTCCGCGAGCGTTTCCTCGTCGAGCCAGCCGCGGGTGATGAGCACGCGGCCGATCGGCGCTTCGCGCGCGTGATCGGTGCGGCGCGCTTCTTCGAGCCGCTCCGGATCGATCGCCTGCCACGAAACGAGCAGGTCGCCGAGTTCCTGCCGCGTGTCGCGCAGGCCGTCGTTGCTCGGGAAATCGTGCATCGTCTTGTCCCACGCGAGCCGCCGCCCCGTCGTCACATGCACGATGAAAAGCCGCCACGCGCGCGCCACCGCCATGAAATTGATGACGTTGCCGATCACCATGCGCGGCACCGACAACACGCCGTGCTCCCAGCCGTAGAGCCGCGTCGTGAAGACAATGCGCTGCGTGACGCGCAGCACGAGCGCGACCGAGTTTGCGACGAGCAGCGCCTGAAGCCATGCCGAATCGATGAACGGCGACGGAAAGAAGTCCTTCGCGAGTCCGAAATACGACGCCGTCGCGAACAGCATGAACTGCACGGCGAGCAGATACGCGAGCATGCCGACGAACGCCGTCACGACGCCCTTGCGGTCGCGCATCAAGAGATAGCGATTCGCCAGCGACCCGCTCCAGCCGGTGAGCGCCCAGCCCTGCAGGCCGATGCCGAGCGTCCAGCGCGCGCGCTGCCGGTAGGCGGTGCGAAAGGTATCGGGGAAAAATTCGCGCACGCAAAGCGGCATCGTCATGCGAATCTCGCGCTCGGGGCCGAGGCCGAACCAGCCCTTGCGGCGCGTCGTGAATTCGACGGGGAAGAGCGGAAAGATCGACTGCATGCCGAGCCTCGTGATGCGCGTGCCGATGTCGTAATCTTCCGTGAGACTTTCAGTGTTGAACGGCTGCTGCTGCGTCTCATCGACGAGCGCGAGGATCGCGCGGCGCGAGAAGCACGTACCCACGCCCGCCGACGGCACCGCGCCCGCGAGACTTTCGCGCACGACGAGATCCTTCGCATGCCATTCCGCGAACTCGTCCATGTAGGTGCCCGCGACGAGCTCGAACCAGTGCCGTTCGAGCGACGCCACCGGCAACTGGATCATGTCCTTGCGCGGCAGGAGATAGTTGAAGAACTTGAGTTCGACGGGGTGCAGCACGTCTTCGCTGTCGTGCATCACGATGCCCGCGAATTCGATGCCGGCTTCGAACTCGTAATGCAGGATCGCCTGCACGAGCCAGTTGAGGCAGTCGGCCTTGCAGGTCGGACCGTCGTGCGGCACTTCCACGCGATGCAGATGCTTGTAGCGATGCCGCATGCGCTCCACTTCGCGAATCGTCGCGGCATCGTTCTGATACGTGCCGACGAACACCGTGTATGCGCGATAGTCGAGCACGCGCACGAGGTCTTCGATCATCGCGGCGATCACGTCGTCCTCGCGCCACGCGGGCACCATGATCGCGATGGGCTGCTCGTCGCGCGCATAAAGCTGCTCGACGGTGAGCGGCGCGTAACGGCGCTCCACCGTCATGCGCCGCCAGCACTTGCGCGTCCAGTACCAGATGTCGATGAACAGATCGTCCAGGCTCGAAAGCAGGATGATGGCCGCGACCGTCGCGGCCACGTATTCCAGTCCCTGATAGTACTGGGCAAGCAGAATCTCGCCGTACCATCTGAGTGCTTCCGGCATCACCCGCGATCCTCGCCGCCTTCGCGCGCCTTGCGATGTCGTCGGCGCGCGTGTCCCGCGAGCGCGATCAGCGCGAGCAGCAGCACGACGAGCACCGCCGGAATGCCCCAGCGCGCCCAGTGCCGTGTGACCCAGTCGGTGCTCGTCGCGGGTTCGTCGGTCAGCGCTTGCGGATCGGCGGTATCGAACTGGCGCAGCACGCCGCTTTCGCCGACGACGGCGATGTTGCCGCGCGAAAGCTGCAGCTTGTCGGTCAGCACGGGCGCCGCCCCCGCCGACCGGTACACGACGCCGCTCTGCCCGCCCGCGCTCGCCACGCTCACGACCGCGACGCGCGAGAGGCCCGACATATCGAGCAGCGTATCGCCGTTCGGTGCGGTCAGCACGAGCCGCTCGGCCGAATAGGCGGCGGGGTTCTTTTCGTCGGCGAGCCTGACGTCGGCGGCGAGGAACGGGCCGTCGGGCTGCGCCGTGTCCTGCGCGCCCGTCACCGCGAATTTGGCCGAGACCGGCGCGATGCCCATCGCGCCCGTCAGCACGGCGAGGCGCGGGACGGCGTTCAGCGCGTCGTCGAGATAGGCGCGCGGCACGTACACCGTCGCCGACGACGCATAGCGCGCCGCCATGCCCGCGAACGTGTCGTCGGGCGTCGCGGTGCCGAGACGCAAATGGCTCGACGGCAGCACGGCGACCGGATACGTCTGACGCGCCTGACAGCCCGCATCGGCCTGGCGGCGGAAGGTCACGCGCAAGTCGTTGGTGCGCGCGAGCGCGTAGCGCGGAATCGGCGCGACGAGACGCTGGCGCGCGCCATCGACATTGATGAGCTTCGCGCCGATCATCACGTCGTTGAAATACACCGTGGCGGTCGCGCCGCCGTTGGAAAGCGTCGGCGACGCCGCGAGATCGAGCACGACCTGCTCCGGCAGCCGGCCGTTGCCCGACGCCGCCGCGAGATCGAAGCGCGCGCCCCACGACGCGGCGGTCTGCACGTCGATGCTGCGCGGATCGCCGCCGAGATCGGCCAGCGCGATGGTGTCGCCGCGCGCCGGCTGCGCAAGGTCGATGCGATGCACGATCACGCGGTTCGACACGTCGATGGGTCGAAAGCCCTGCGCGAGCGCGCCGATGCCGCGCGCATCGCCGACCACGATCAGCGCGCGCCCGCCGACATGCGCGACGCGCGTCTCGCCCGCCGCGAGCGGCTCGGTCAGTTGCGCCGCGCTGCGCTGGCGCCACGCGTCGAACGCGGGCAGCGCGTCGTTGGCCGCGTTCGCGATTTGCGCGCGCAGCGCGTCGAGCGCGCCATCGATGCGCCGCCGCATCGTCTCGTCGGCGACGATCACGTCCGGGCCGAACGCCGCGCGCGGCGCGAGCGCCAGCAGCGCGCCGAGCTCGGCGTCGTCGGCGATCGCGTGGCGGCCGCCGGCGGCGAGCGCCGCGAATGCCGGAATGGCGCGCAGCGGCGCGGGCACGTCCACGCCCGTCAGGTCCGCCGTCTCGCCGACCGCCGGCAGCGCCTGCATCACGGGCCGCTTGCCGTCGCGCTGCAGCAGCGCGTCGATGCGCCAGGCGGTGTCGAATGCGCCCGCCGAAAGCTTGCCGTCGGACACCGCCAGCACTGGCGCGTACGGCAACGCGCTCCACGCGGTGCGCAGGTCGCGCACGTCGGCGGGATTGAAGCGGAACGTGAGGCGTGTGGTCGGATCGACGCGCAGCACGTTGCCGATCGCCGTCTGATCGGCGCACTCCGTCTGGCTCACGACCGAGGCGAAGCCGAGGCCGAGCCGCACGAAGCCGTTCGGGCGCGGCGCGCCGTCCACGCCGAGATTCGCCGAGACGCCGCCCGCGTCCTGCGTGAACGCGCGCGCGAGCACGGGCGAGCCGTCGAGGGAAAGCAGCATCGTCTCGCGACCGCCGTCGCCACGCACGTAGCCGCCGTCGAACTGCAGCGTGGCATCGCTGATCGGCACGCCCGCGGGCACGGGCAGGAAGAATTCGCGGCGCGTATCGGGCGCGTTGAGCGTGACGCTTTCGAGCAGCCCGAGTTGGCGCAGCGTCACCGTGCGCGATTCCTGCGTGTCGAGCCCGAGCCGGGCGAACGCGCCGGGGATGCCGCTATCCGCGGACGACGCGCCGAAGACCGCGGCCGGCGAGCCGAAGAGCAGCACAGCGCACGCGGCGCATGAAGCGAGGACGGCACGCGGGCCGCGCCGCTCGAAGATGTCGTTGATCAAATTGGATGACTCGGAATATCGCATCGCGGCTGCGGGCCGCGATGCAGTCCGCCCGGCGGACGGATGAGACGCTTATGCGAACGCCTCGCGCCAGGCCCACGGCGCATCGTTCGCCGCGCGCAGGACGCCGGGCCTGAATTCCTCGAACGGCCGGCCCGCGAGCGCGGCGACGATGCGCGCCGAAGCCTGCCCGTCGCCGTACGGGTTGGCATTGCGGGAGAACGACGCGCAGGCGTCTTCGTCGTCGAGCAGCAGATTCACCGCGCAGACGATCGCGTCGCTATTCGTGCCGACGAGTTGCGCCGTGCCCGCGTCGATGGCTTCGGGGCGCTCGGTGACGTCGCGCATCACGAGCACGGGCTTGCCGAGCGCCGGCGCTTCTTCCTGCACGCCGCCGGAGTCGGTCAGGACGAGCGTCGCGCGCTCCAGCAGCCGCACGAAACCCATGTAGTCCTGCGGCTCGGTCAGGAACACGTTCGGCGCATCGCCGAGCGCGCCGACCACCGTCGCCTGCACGTTCGGATTCAGATGCACCGGATAGACGATCTGCACGTCACGGCGCTTGCCGATCTCCGCGAGCGCCGTGCAGATATTGCGCAGTCCCTCGCCGAAGCTCTCGCGCCGATGCCCGGTGACGAGCACGAGCTTTTTCGCCGGGTCGAGAAACGGCAAGCGCGCATCGAGCGATGCGCGCAAAAGGTGGTTCGAATCGATGCGCCTTTTTACGGCAAGCAGCGCGTCGATCACCGTGTTGCCGGTGACGAACGTTCGTCCGTGCACCCCTTCCTTCGCGAGGTTGTCTCGCGAGCGCGGCGTCGGCACGAACATGAGATCGCTAACGACATCGACGACGCGCCGGTTCATCTCCTCCGGCCACGGGCTGTGCATGTCGCCAGTGCGCAAGCCCGCCTCGACGTGGGCGACCGGCACGCGGCGATGAAACGCGGCGAGCGCGGCGGAGGTCGCCGTGGTCGTGTCGCCGTGCACGAGCACGCGGCAGGGCTCTTCCTTCTCGATGGCCTCGTCGATGGACGCGATCAGCCGCGAAGCCAGACCGTTCAGGCTCTGGTTTTCCGACATCACCGCGAGATCGTAATGAGGCTTGATGTCGAACAGGTCGAGGACCTGTTGCAGCATCGAACGGTGCTGGCCCGTCACGCAAACTACCGAGCGAACATTCGGCTCCGCCTCCAGAGCCTTCACGAGCGGCGCCATCTTGATGGCTTCCGGCCGCGTTCCGAATATGGAAAGGATCGTTTTTTTCTTTGTATGCATGGCCCGACTGGTACACAATCTTTAACAATCCCGATTGTATTCAGGCGCTTAGAACCACCAATCAACTAAAGTGTAAAAAAGTCTAACGAGAAGCTTTGCTGAGTTTTTGTCTATCCGGTTTCAGGAATTTTTACGTCATCGCGGCGAAATTGCCCAGAGTTTGAGGCGCCGGCAAGACTCCACCGGCGCATTTCACGCTCAGCTTTCCAGCGTCGCCATGTCGATCACGAAGCGGTACTTCACGTCGCTCTTCAACATGCGCTCGTAGGCGTGGTTGATTTCGTCCATGCGGATCATCTCGATGTCGGACGTGATGCCGTGCTTGCCGCAGAAATCGAGCATCTCCTGCGTTTCCGCAATCCCGCCGATGAGCGAGCCGGCCAGCGAGCGGCGCTTGAAGATCATGTTCATCACCGAAGGCGACGGATGCGGATGCTCCGGCGCGCCGACGAGCGTCATGGTGCCGTCACGCTTCAACAGCGCCATGAACTGATCGAGATCGTGCGACGCGGCGACCGTGTTCAGAATGAAATCGAAAGTATTGGCGTGCGCCGCCATCTGGTCCGCATCTTTCGAAATCACGACTTCATGCGCGCCGAGACGTTTGGCGTCGTCGATCTTGCCCGGCGACGTCGTGAAGAGCACGACATGCGCGCCCATCGCGGCGGCGATCTTCACGCCCATGTGCCCGAGTCCGCCCAGGCCGACGATGCCGACCTTCTGCCCTTTTTGCACGTTCCAGTGACGCAGCGGCGAATACGTCGTGATGCCCGCGCACAGCAACGGCGCGACCGCCGCCGGGTCGAGATTGCCGGGGATGCGCAGCGTGAACGCCTCATCGACGACGATGGCCGTCGAATAGCCGCCCGCCGTGAAACCGCCCGACTTCGCGTCCGGTGAGTTGTAGGTTTGCGTGAAGCTCGCGGGACCGTCGCAGAACTGTTCGAGTCCTTCCTGGCAGGACGCGCACACGCGGCACGAATCGACCATGCAGCCGACGCCCGCGAGATCGCCGGCCTTGAACTTCGTCACATCCGCGCCGACCTCGACGACACGCCCGACGATCTCATGGCCCGGCACGACCGGATAGTTCGAGCCGCCCCATTCGTTGCGCGCCATGTGCAGGTCGGAGTGGCACACGCCGCAGAACAGAATGTCGATGCGCACATCGTTCGGGCCGACATCGCGGCGCTGGATCTCGAGCGGACCGAGCGGCTTGTCGGCTGCCGATGCGGCATAGGAATACGCTTTCAGCATGGTTTGCTTCCTTTCTTTTGATTCGAATCGGTGTGAACAGGACCAGCGCTTGCTCCAAAGGAACAAGCGCGGTTGATGACACATGCAAGATGATTGGTTTGTGTGCGACAGCGAACACGCATTCACTGTCATTGCCCAGCGCGTTGCAAGCGACTTGCCGATCGCGCCGATACTTTGGCGGCGATGTGCAACGCCGCTACTGTATGCCTTTGAAGCGATCTCTGCCGAATCGACCGCGCGTTTATCGCGTTCTTGCAGAATTTGACAATCGTGCGCCCTACGTATGGCTCCCCGCTCAAGCGGGATTGTCCGACGATGGATGCGCGTCTTATGCTTGTAATGCGCGCGGAGACGACGACTCTTTTCGCGCGGCGCCGGGCGGCTCGCGCGCCCGGCGCCTGCTTGCGACTCATGCGACCTGGAGAGAGCTAGACAATGAAGGCGAAGGCAATCACGGTGAGCATCGATATGCCGGAGGGCGCGGTGAGCGCCGAATTCCATATCGATACGGGGCGCCTCAGAATTTCCGAGCGCGGACTTTTACGCGTTGAACTGTTTCCACCGCATTCGTGGTTCATGGTGGCGTCGGTGGCGGGCAACAGCCGCTGGGGCACGCGGCCGCGCGAAACGGATTTGCGTCTCGTGCTGGAGAATTTCATCCAGCAACGCTTCGGCATGAAGGCCTTGCAACACCAGACGCTTGCTTGATTAGCAAAGCGAAGCTTTTTTCCGGATCAGCAAACGCCACGCACCGGCGGCCGATAACCGGGAATCTGATGCAACGCATAGTCACACGCGGCCGAAAGCGCCGCCAGCCGCTCCATGTTCTCGCGCATGCCGGCCTGCGTTTGCGCAACCGTTTCGCGCAGCGCTTCGAGACGCGGCATCAGCCGGTCTGCGATCACATCGCATTCTTCCTTGCGCGTGAGTAGCGCCTCGGCGTCTTCGCGCGCCTCGCGAAGCTCCATCAGCGACACCGCGTTTTGCGCCTGAAAACGCGCATAGCTTTCGGCGAGTTCACCGAGGCCCATCGATTGCATGCGCTCGACGAAATCGCGCGTCGAATGCATGGCGAGTTCGCCGGCGTCGTAAGCCATGAACTGGACGTCGTCGATCGGCAGCGAGATACGTCCTTCGGGTGTTGAGAATTCGAGTCTGGTCGGCATGAGTCGTGGCGCGCGGTAGTGAAGGTGCACGCATTCTAGAAACGCAAGCCTCGAAGGAATTTCGGATCACGCCTAAAGCGCAGTGGAATAAACGAAACGCTGAATTACACGCGACATTCATTCGCTTCGGATTCGTTTCAAAAGACGAAACGATACGCGACGCATTCAATAAATCATTACGCGAGATGGGCGCGAGCATCGTCATATTTGACTTGAAAAGATGCATTCCATCTGCCAACAATGAATCGTCCTTCGTGCTGGCCATCCCACAATGCCAACCCGAGATCCGATGCGCCCAATGGATGAAAAAGACGAACTACGCAAGTCCGAAGAGTTGCGCAGCTTTTTGTTTCTGACCGTCGTCATGGTTCCCGTGCTCACGGTCATGATCATCGCTGGCTACGGATTCGCGGTCTGGTTTTATCAAATGCTGATTGGCGGCCCGCCACATCATTAACGAGCGTCGCGACTATTTCAATTAAATGGAGCCCATGCCCGTCGATAACAACGACCGCTACGGCGACAAGACGGACACGTCTTGCGAGTTTCACATCGCCGGGGTCGTTGTATACGCGCGTATAGAAGCACTGCAGCACGTCATGCATGCGCTCGCCGCGCTGCCAGGCGCTCAGGTGCACGGCGCCAGCGCCGACGGCAAGATCGTCCTTACGCTCGAAGGGGACCGCTCGTCCTACGTTGCGGAGCAATTGCACGCGGTTCAGGCGATTGCCGATGTCGTAAGCACCGCGCTCGTCTATCAGCATCACGAGCATGCCGATTCGTTGAACGAGGACATCGCCGATGAAACTGACTCGTCGCGCGTTCATTAAGCAGACGGCCGCGGCGACAGCGGCCGCCTCCGCGGGCATCACGCTGCCCGGCATGGAAGCCGTTGCGCAAAGCGACGACATCGCCTGGTCGAAGGCGCCCTGCCGCTTCTGCGGCACGGGATGCGGCGTGGTCGTCGGCGTGAAGGCCAATCGCGTCGTCGCGACGCAGGCGGACCCGCAGGCGGAAGTCAATCGCGGGCTGAACTGCGTAAAGGGCTATTTCCTCTCGAAGATCATGTACGGCCAGGACCGCCTGACCACGCCGCTCATGCGCATGAAGGGCGGCAAGTTCGACAAGAACGGCGAGTTCGCGCCGGTATCGTGGGACACCGCGTTCAACGTGATGGCCGAGCAGTTCAAGCGCGTGCTGAAGGAGAAAGGGCCGACCGCCGTCGGAATGTTCGGCTCGGGACAATGGACGGTGTGGGAAGGCTACGCCGGCGTCAAGCTCATGAAGGCGGGCTTTCGCAGCAACAACATCGATCCGAACGCGCGGCACTGCATGGCCTCCGCCGTGACCGGCTTCATGCGCACCTTCGGCATGGACGAGCCGATGGGTTGTTACGACGACATCGAGGAAACCGATGCCTTCGTGCTGTGGGGCTCGAACATGGCCGAGATGCATCCGGTGCTGTGGACGCGCGTCACGGGGCGGCGGCTCTCGGACCCGAACGTGCGCGTGGTTACGCTCTCCACGTTCGAGCACCGCTCGTTCGATCTCGCCGATGAAACCATCATCTTCACGCCGCAGACCGATCTCGCGATCATGAATTACATCGCGAACTACATCATCAAGAACGGCAAGGTGAACAAGGAGTTCGTCGAGAAGCACACGGTGTTCAAGAAGGGCAATACGGATATCGGTTATGGGCTGCGGCCCGATCATCCGCTGCAGAAGGCGGCGAAGAACGCGAACGACCCGAACGGCTCGCAGCCAATCACCTTCGACGATTTCGCGAAGTTCGTGTCGCGCTACGACGCGGCCTACGTGACGAAGCTCTCGGGCGTGCCCAAGGCAAAGCTCGATCAGTTGGCGGAGTTGTACGCGGACCCGAAGACGAGAGTCGTGTCTTTCTGGACGATGGGCTTCAATCAGCACACGCGCGGCACGTGGGCCAACAACATGGTCTACAACCTGCACCTCCTGACGGGCAAGATCTCGACGCCGGGCAACAGCCCCTTCTCGCTGACCGGACAACCCTCCGCGTGCGGCACGGCGCGCGAAGTGGGGACGTTCTCGCATCGCCTGCCCGCCGACATGGTCGTGACCAACCCCAAGCATCGCGAGGAAGCGGAACACATCTGGAAGCTGCCGGCGGGAACGATTCCCGACAAGCCGGGCTTTCACGCCGTGCTGCAAAACCGCATGCTGCACGACGGCAAGCTCAACGCCTACTGGGTGATGGTCAACAACAACATGCAGGCCGGCGCGAACATCAATAACGAAGGGCTGCCGGGGTATCGCAAGGAGTCGAATTTCGTTGTCGTCTCGGATGTGTATCCGACCGTCACGGCGGTCGCGGCCGACATGATCCTGCCCTCGGCGATGTGGGTCGAGAAGGAAGGCGCGTATGGCAACGCCGAGCGCCGCACGCAGTTCTGGCATCAACTCGTGAGCGCGCCCGGCGACGCGCGTTCGGACCTGTGGCAGATCGTCGAGTTCTCGAAGCGCTTCAAGGTCGAAGAGGTGTGGCCCGCCGAGCTTATCGCCAAGAAGCCGGAGTACAAGGGCAAGACGCTCTACGACGTGCTGTACCGCAACGGCCAGGTCGACAAGTTCCCGGCGTCGCAGGAAGACGTGAAGTATCGCAACGACGAAGCCAAGGCGTTCGGCTTCTACATCCAGAAAGGACTGTTCGAAGAGTACGCGAGCTTCGGCCGCGGACACGGCCACGATCTCGCCCCGTTCGACGACTATCACAAGGCGCGCGGGCTGCGCTGGCCCGTGGTGAACGGCAAGGAAACGCTCAGGCGCTATAAGGAAGGCTCCGATCCTTACGTGAAGGCGGGCACCGGCTGGCAGTTCTACGGCAATCCGGACGGCCGCGCGGTGATCTATGCGCTGCCTTACGAGCCGCCCGCCGAGTCGCCGGACAAGGAGTATCCGTTCTGGCTCGCGACCGGCCGCGTGCTGGAACACTGGCACTCCGGATCGATGACGCGGCGCGTGCCCGAGCTCTATCGCGCGTTTCCGAACGCGGTGTGCTTCATGCATCCCGACGACGCGAAAGCGCTCGGCATCCGGCGCGGCGTCGAAGTGCGCGTGATCTCGCGGCGCGGCGAGATGCGCACGCGCATCGAGACGCGCGGGCGCGACAAGCCGCCGCGCGGCCTCGTGTTCGTGCCGTGGTTCGATGCGAGCCAGCTCATCAACAAAGTGACGCTCGACGCCACCGATCCGATCTCGTTCCAGACCGACTTCAAGAAGTGCGCGGTCAAGATCGTCAGGGTCTAGGAGCACGCCATGCGCACGTTCTTCGCCCTCGTCATCGCCTCGCTCGCCGGGCTTGCCGCGCTCGCGATCGCGCAGCCCACGGTGCCGGACCTGCCGTTTCACGACTCGCTGCGCGGCACGACCCCGCTCAACGAGGAGCCGAAGGCGCCGCTCATCGCGCCGACCGAAAACAAGGATGTGATCCGCGGGCTCAACTACGCGCAGCAGCCGCCGACGATCCCGCACAAGATCGACAACTATCAGCTCGACAAGAACGCGAACCGCTGTCTCGCCTGTCACGCGCGCAGCCGCGCGGAAGAGAGCGGCGCGGTGCCGGTTGCGGTGTCGCATTACATCGATCGCGACGGCATGGTGTCGGGACATCTGTCGCCGCGCCGCTACTTCTGCACGCAATGTCACGTTCCGCAAGCGGATACCAAGTTGCTGATCGGCAATACGTTCGTCGCCGTCGAGGATATCAAGCAGCCGGCGTCCAAGAGCCAACCCAAGAAATAAAGAATCATCATGCGCGAACTGATCAAGCGCTACTGGACCACCATTCGAAGGCCGAGCCTGTATTACAGCCTCGGCTTTCTGACGCTGGGCGGCTTCGTCGCGGGCGTGATCTTCTGGGGCGCCTTCAACACGGCGATGGAGCTCACCAACACCGAAGTCTTCTGCACGGGCTGCCACGAGATGCGCGACAACACCTATGCCGAACTGAAGAACACGATTCACTTCAGCAACCGCACCGGCGTGCACGCGAAGTGCTCGGACTGTCACGTTCCGCATAACTGGACGGACAAGATCGCCCGCAAGATGCAGGCGTCGAAGGAAGTGTGGGCGAAAGTCTTCGGCACGGTGAACACGCGCGAAAAGTTTCTCGACAAGCGGCTCGAACTGGCCGAGCACGAATGGGCGCGCTTCAAGGCGAACGATTCGCTCGAATGCCGTAACTGCCATTCGTTCCAGTACATGGATTTCACGCGCCAGAGTCCGCGCGCGCAGGAAGCGCATCAGCGTTTTCTGGAGACGGGCGAGAAGACGTGCATCGACTGCCACAAGGGCATCGCGCATGAATTGCCGAACATGGTGAAAGCCGAGGAAATGGAGAAGTCCAAGCGCAAGTGAGCCACGCCCCCACGACGCTATCGACTGAGAGGAAACCTCGATGCTGAGCGCCCGGCAACTCGACGTGATGCGCGGCAGCCGCACCATCGTGGCCGGCGTGGATTTTTGCGTCGATGACGGCGCGGCGCTCCTGATCCACGGCGCGAACGGCAGCGGCAAGAGTTCGCTGATCGCCGCGCTCGCGGGCTTGCTGCCGCCCGCCGCGGGCAGTGTGTCGTGGCGCGGCGCGAACGTGCGCGACGATCCCGCGCGCTTTCGGCGCGAGCTCGCCTGGCTCGGCCATGCGGATGGCTTCAACGGCGAGCTGACGGTCGCGGAGAATCTCCGCTTTGCGGCTTGGCTCGGCGCGAACGGTGCGCATGCCGATGAACGCAACGTGCTCGACCGCGCCGGCGTGCTGCCGCTCATGCACGCGCGCCTGAACCGTTTGTCGCAAGGGCAAAGACGGCGCGTCGCGCTCGCGCGCCTCGTGCTCGCAAAGAAGCCGCTCTGGCTGCTCGACGAACCCACCGAAGCCATCGACGACGCGGGCGCGCTCTGGTTCGCCGCCTGCATCGACGATCATCTGCGCGAAGGCGGCATGCTCGTCGCGACGACGCATCGCCCGCTCGCAGTCGATGTCACGCGCGCGCGGCATCTGCACCTCGAACGGAGCGCGGCATGATCGTGCTTCAGGTGATCCGCCGCGAACTGATCCTCAACTGGCGCTCGCGCACGGTGACGCTCTCCGTGCTGCTGTTCTTCGTGCTGGCGTCGAGCCTGTTTCCGCTCGGCATCGGTCCCGATCCGAAGCTGCTGCACGCGATCGCGCCGGGCGTGCTGTGGGTTACGGCGCTATTCGCGGCGCTCCTGTCCGCGGGCCAGCTCTTCAGCAACGATTTCGCAAGCGGTGCGCTCGAACAGATGCTGCTGTCGCCGCAGCCGCTCGCGGGCATCGTGCTCGGAAAGATCGCCGCGCACTGGATCACGACGGGCCTCGCGCTCGTCGTGCTCGCGCCGGTCGTCGCGCTCGAATACGGGCTCGATGGACGCACCGTCGTCATGCTCATGGCGTCGCTTCTGATCGGCACGCCGCTCTTGTCGCTGATCGGCTCGATGGGCGCGGCGCTCACGCTCGGCGTGCGCGGCGGCCACGTCGTGCTCGCGCTGTTGATCCTGCCGCTCTACGTGCCGGTGCTCGTGTTCGGCGTCGGCGCGGCCGATCCCGCCGCGAGCGCCGCCTGGTCCAGCGCGAATTTCTCGCTGCTCGCGGCGGCGCTGTGCGTTGCGCTCTGGCTGTGCCCGTGGGCCAGCGCGGCCGCCTTGCGCATCTCGATGGAATAGCGCCCATGAACTGGTTCCGCTTCGCCTCCCCGCACCGTTTCGAACGCTTCGCCGCGCGCGCGACGCCGTGGTTCGCGCTCGCATCCGTGGCGTTCATCGTGGCGGGGCTGGTG
>NZ_FCNY02000018.1 GCF_001544575.2 Caballeronia cordobensis | reverse complement strand
CCGGTGAGCGCTCAAATCGCCTTCGGGTGAAAAAGAAAACCCCACGTTGAGAAAACGTGGGGTTGGTCAGCAGTCTGACGCCACGGCAAGCCGTGGCGTTTTTCTTGTGGCGCGCAGCGGGAAATCAGTCGGCCCAGCTCAAGCCGCCGCTATACCCGACGATCAAAATCAGCAAGCCGAAGCCGATGCGATACCACGCGAACGCCGTGAAATCGTGCGACGCGACGTAGCGCAGCAGCCAGCGCACGCAGACGAAGGCGCTGATGAACGCCGCGATCAGTCCGATGGCGAAGAGGCCGAGATCGTCCACGGTCAGCGTGCGCCAGTACTTCGCCATTTCGTAGATCGTCGCGCCGAAGATGATCGGAATGGCGAGGAAGAACGAAAACTCGGTGGCGACGCGCCGCTCCAGCCCGAACAGCATCCCGCCGATGATCGTCGCGCCCGAGCGCGACGTGCCGGGAATCAGCGCGAAACATTGCGCGAGACCGACCTTGAAGGCGTCGCCGTAGGTCAGGTCGTCGACGGAATGCACGCGTGTCAGCGCGCCGCGTTCGCGCTGGCGCGCTTCCGCCCACAGAATCACGATGCCGCCGATGATCAGCGCCACCGACACCGGCACCGGCGAAAACAGCACCGACTTGATGTGCTTCTCGAACAGCAGGCCGAGCACGATGGCGGGAATGGTCGCGATGATCACATTGATCGTGAAGCGCCGTGCGTCGGCGCGCACCGGCAGGCCCGTCACCACCGAGCCGATTTTCGCGCGGTATTCCCAGCAGATCGCCAGAATCGCGCCGAATTGAATGACGACGTCGAAGGTTTTCGACTGTGCGTCGGTGAAGTTCAGCAAGCTGCCCGCCACGATCAGGTGCCCCGTGCTGGAGACCGGCAGGAATTCGGTCAAGCCCTCGACGACGCCGAGAATCAGCGCCTTCACCATCAATATCCAGTCCATCCGTCAGCCCTTGTTCGCTGTTATCGCCGTTGGTTGTCAAACATGCCGCGCAGAGTTTTCGACTCACTTCTCGACGATCTGCACACGTATGCCGTTTGTAAGGACTGTGATTGTACCGGGTTCGTAAGACACGCCGGCGAACTGGAGTTCTTCGGGCTTGAAGGTGTGAATCGGATAACGGTCGAGCAATTGCGCCGCGAGTTGCGCGCCGACCGACGCAATCTGTTGGTTGTACTGCGCGGCGTCACCGTTGAACTGCGCGGCGTCAACAGTCGGCGACATGAGAATGACCGAACGGCTCGGTGCGTCGTAGCCGAGCTGCGTCGAGAGCGTGAACACGCCCGTCACGGGATTCGGCATGAAAGGGGTCGCGAGGCGCGCATCGACGCGCACCGTCACGCGATTGCGATCCGGTGCCATGCCGGCGACGGGATTGCTCAGGACCACGTCGAAAATCTGCGATGCGGTGCGCTGCAGCGGAAACTTGCGCGCGACCGCGTCCTGAACCTGCTGCGTGGAAAATGTGTAGTGATCCGGAATGAACGGGAATATCGAGTTCGAAGCGGCTCTTGCCTTCGCTGCGAAAGTGAGTGCGGGCAGCGACATCAGCGTGGCCAGCACGAACCGGCGCCGCAGCGGCGCGACGGGTTCCGTCATGCGTGATCCTCCAGTGCTTTTTCTTCACATCTGCGCCGTGCGGCGCGGTCCGGGCTTGGACTGCGGCGCGTCACGACAGTTGCGTCGGCAGCGTCTCACGCTCCAGCCGCTCGATCCACTTCAGCGCATGTTCCCGCGTCTCGCCGCACATCTCGTTCGATGGCTGCAATCCGCCGCAGCAGGCCGGCCTGCGCGGATCGCCGAAGATCTTGCAGCGCAGGTCGCTATCCAGTTGCACGCAACGCTCGCCCGCGCGCTTTCCATGCGGCATGCCCGGAATCGGACTCGAAATGGAAGGCGCGATGCAGCACGCGCCGCAACCTTCGCGGCAGGCATGAGGCGAAGAAACGATCGGCATGACGATACGGGAACGACGAGATCAAACCGGCATTGTCCCACGCCTTCACATTGCGCTTCGTCAATCAATGACGTCGGGCTGCGACCTTATCACGCAACGCCCACACCCGGCCGCCGATTACACTCGGACGATTCCCAGAGGTTCGTCATGTCTCCCGCCGCCCCGCTCTTTCGCCCCGACCTGCTCGCGCGCTACGATGCGCACGGCCCGCGCTACACGTCCTACCCTACCGCTGTCCAGTTCGCCGAATCGTTCGATCCCGCGCATTACCGCGAAGCCGCGCAGCGCGGTCCGGCGAACGCCGACCTCTCGCTGTATTTCCACATTCCGTTCTGCGACACCGTCTGCTTCTACTGCGGCTGCAACAAGGTCGCGACGAAAAACCGCGCGCATGCGCGCCCGTATCTCGATCGCATGAAGCGCGAGCTGGCGCTGCAGGCCGCGCTCTTCGACGCATCGCGCCCGGTCACGCAGCTTCACTGGGGCGGCGGCACGCCGACGTTCCTCTCGCACGACGAGATGGCCGAGCTGATGTCCGCCACGCGCGAACACTTCGCGCTCGTCGACGACACGCGCGCCGAATATTCGATCGAAGTCGATCCGCGCGAGGCATCGGCGGACACGATCGCGCTCCTGCGTGAACTCGGCTTCAACCGCCTGAGCCTCGGCGTGCAGGACTTCGACGAACGCGTGCAGCGTGCCGTGAACCGCATCCAGCCGAGAGAAATGACCGAAACCGTGCTGAACGCCGCGCGCGAGCACGGTTTTCAGTCGGTGAGCGTCGATCTGATCTACGGCTTGCCGCATCAGACCGTCGAGCGCTTTTCGCGCACGCTCGACGCGATCATCGAACTGAGGCCGGATCGCGTTTCAGTATTCGGCTACGCGCACATGCCCACGCTTTTCAAGATGCAGCGTCAGATCGACGAGAGCGCGTTGCCCTCGCCCGCCGTGCGCCTCGCGATTCTGGAACGCGTGATCGCGCGCATGAGCGAGGCGGGCTATGTGTATATCGGCATGGACCATTTCGCGCTGCCCGGCGACGAACTCGCGCGCGCGCTCGAAGCCGGCACGCTCCAGCGCAACTTCCAGGGCTACAGCACGCATGCGGACTGCGATCTGATCGGCATCGGCGCGTCGTCGATCGGCAAGATCGGCGATGTCTACGCGCAGAACGCCCGCGAGCTGGCCGATTACGCGAGCGCGATCGACGCGGGCCAACTCGCCATCGCGCGCGGCGTGCGCCTGTCCGCCGACGACACCTTGCGCCGCGACGTCATCATGCGCCTCATGTGCGGCGGCGAGCTGCGTTTCGACGATATCGCCGCGACTCACGGCATCGACTTTCCCGCGACCTTCGCCGTCGAGCTCGCGCGCCTCGCGCCGATGGCCGGCGACGGGCTCATCGACCTGTCGCGCGATGCGATCCGCGTGCTGCCCGCCGGACGCATGCTGGTGCGCAACGTCGCGTCGGTGTTCGACCGCTATCTCGGGCAAGCCAGCCTGCGGCGTTTCTCGCGCACCATCTGAGCCGCTCGCCGCACGCGTCGGTGGCTTAGAATGTCAGCCACCTTGGGCGGCCCGGCTTCGCGTTGCGGCGCGCCCATCCTTTCACTGCCGATGCGAAGCGCCGGGCACGCCCGGCCTTCTCGCAGACGGCGACGCCACTGCCCGACGCCATGCCGACCACTTCGCCGCAGTTCGCTCCACTCGCTCAACTCGCCGCCGATCTGCGCGCCGGCCGCACGACGAGCCGCGCGCTCGTCGAGGCCGCGCTCGAACGCATCGCCGATCCGGCGGGCCAGGGCTCGACCGTTTTCCTCCAGGTCGACGCCGACCACGCCCGCGCCGCCGCCGATGCGCACGATGCGCTCCTGCGCGCCGGCACGGTGCTCTCGCCGCTCGCGGGCATTCCGGTATCGATCAAGGATCTCTTCGACATCGAAGGCCAGGTGACGCGCGCCGGCTCCAGGGCGCTTGCCGATGCCCCGCCCGCCCGTGCCGACGCCGTGACCGTCGCGCGCCTGCGTCGCGCGGGCGCGGTGATCGTCGGGCGCACCAACATGAGCGAATTCGCGTTCTCGGGCCTCGGCCTCAACCCGCATTACGGCACGCCGCGCTCGCCGTGGCGCGCCGACCCGGCGGACGACGCCGACGCGCGCATTGCGGGCGGATCGTCCTCGGGCGCGGCGGCGTCGGTCGCCGACGGCATGGCGGCGGTCGCGCTCGGCACCGATACCGGCGGCTCCATCCGCATTCCGGCCGCGCTGTGCGGGCTCACCGGCTTCAAGCCGACCGCGAGCCGCATTCCGAAGCAAGGCGGCGTGCCGCTTTCGAAGACGCTCGATTCGTTCGGGCCGATCGGCGTATCGGTCGCGTGCTGCGCGCTCGTCGACCGCATTCTCGGCGGACGCGATCCCGGCGTGCCCGCCACGCGCCCGCTAGACGGCGTGCGCCTCGGCGTGCTGACGAACTACGTGACCGAAGGCGTCGAAACGCCCGTCGCGACCGCGGTGGCCGCCGCCGTGAACCATCTCGCCGCGGCGGGCGCGCTCGTGGAAGACGTGCGCTTCGCGCCGCTCGACCGGCTGCCGGAGATCAATCGCTACCCGCTCGTCGCGATCGAAGCGTATGCGTGGCATCGCAAGCTGATGGCCGAGCGCGGCGGCGACTACGATCCGCGCGTGCTCGCGCGCCTCATGCGTGCCGAAGCGGCCAGCGCCGCCGACTACATCGACCTGTGCGAGGCGCGCGCCGCGATGATCGAGGAAGCCCGCACGACGCTCTGGCAACGTTTCGACGCGATCGTCTGCCCGACAGTTCCGGTGCTGCCGCCGCGCATCGCCGATCTGGCCTCCGACGACGACGCCTTCACGCGCGTCAACGCGCTGATCCTGCGCAATCCGACCGCCTTCAACTTCCTCGACGCCTGCGCGCTGTCGCTGCCCTGCCATCCGCGCGGCGCGGCGCCCGTGGGCCTGATGCTCGCGGGCGCGCCGCATTCGGACGATGCGCTGCTCTCGATCGGCCGCGCCGTCGAAGCCGTGCTGGCGACCACACGTTGAACGCGCGGCGATGCGGCTCTTTTTGCGCATCCGGCGTTCGCGCTAGAATTCCTCGCGATACTCACGCAACTCAGGTGCTTCCTTCTCGAATCGTTGCGAAATAATGAACAACTCTTTACATCACTTCACGATGCATCAGGACGACCGGGTGATGCGCCGCGAGCGACGCCTGCTCGTGCTGCTCGGTTTCGTCAGTCTCGGTCTCGTCGGCGGCGCGCTGTATCTGCAGTTCTTCCATAACGAAGATCCCTGCCCGCTTTGCATCATCCAGCGCTATTTCTTCGTGCTGGTCGCGATCTTCGCGTTCCTCGGCGCGGCGTTTCGCAACTGGCGCGGCATTGCGCTGCTGGAAACGCTCGTCGCGATTTCCGCGCTCGGCGGGCTCGTCACCGCGATTCGCCATGTGTACGTGCAATCGCATCCCGGCTTCAGTTGCGGGTTCGATGCGCTTCAGCCGATCGTGGACGGTCTGCCGCCCGCCGCCTGGCTGCCGCAGGTGTTCAAGGTCGCGGGCCTGTGCGAGACGCCGTATCCGCCGATCCTTGGGCTGTCGCTGCCGCAATGGTCGCTGATCGCGTTCGCGCTCATCTTCGTGCTGGTCGCGGCCAGCCTGCGGCTCAAGCGCAAACTGCGCTCGACGGTGCGGTAATTTCTTCCGGGCGGCCCTTTCGCGCGCCGCCCGTTCTTCCCCGCTTTATCCCCTTCCGCGCGCTTTTCCTTTCGCGCATCAGCGCATCCGCATAATCTTGATACGGGCCCGCCAATCTTTTTGAGATATTGGGGTGTTAAGGTCGTGCCTGGATGGCGATCTACGTGCGCGCAGTCCGATTCGCTCAAAGGCAGCCCGAAGTTTTTCGCGGCAACCCATGAAACGAACGGAAACCGCGTAACGCGCGCCCGGTCCGCAATGTCTTTCTGAATCATGACAACGCAAACCATCCGCTTCTATCAGCGCGGCGCCGTGCGCGAGATCGGCGACGCGCCCGCCACGCGCACGGTGCTTCAGCATCTGCGCGAGACCGCGCTTTGCACCGGCACCAAGGAAGGCTGCGCCGAGGGCGATTGCGGCGCGTGCACCGTCGTGATCGGCGAACTCGACGCGCGCGGCCAGCTTGCGCTCAAAGCCGTCAACGCGTGCATCCAGTTTTTGCCGACGCTCGATTCGCGCGCGCTCTTCACTGTCGAAGACCTGCGCGGCGCAGACGGCGCGCTGCATCCGGTGCAGCAGGCGCTCGTCGAATGTCACGGTTCGCAGTGCGGTTTCTGCACGCCCGGCTTCGCGATGTCGCTGTGGGCGCTCTATCACAGCCATCCGCGCGATGCGGGGCCGCCGTCGCGCGATGACATCGCCACGGCGCTGTCGGGCAATCTGTGCCGCTGCACGGGCTATCGGCCGATCGTCGATGCGGGGCAGCGCATGTTCGACACCCCGCGCCCGCCTTTCGATGCCGACGCCATCGCCCGGCAACTCGCCGCGATCAAGCGCACGCAAACCTTCGAGTATCAAGCCTTCCACGCGCCCGTCACGCGCGCCGAATTCGCCCGGCTGCGCGCCGCGCATCCGAACGCGCGGCTGCTCGCGGGCAGCACGGACGTCGGCCTGTGGGTGACGAAGCAGTTCCGCGAGCTCGGCGAGATGCTCTACATCGGCAACGTCGACGAATTGAAGACGATCGGACGCGACGCCGGCACGCTGACGATCGGCGCGGCGGCATCGCTCGAAGATGCCTACGCGGCGCTCGCCGCCGACTATCCCGAACTGGCCGAACTGTGGACGCGCTTCGCCTCCCGGCCCATCCGCAACGCCGGCACGCTCGGCGGCAATGTGGCGAACGGCTCGCCCATCGGCGATTCGATGCCCGCGCTCATCGCGCTGAATGCGCAACTCGTGCTGCAAAAGGCCGATAAAACGCGCACGATGCCGCTCGACGCGTTCTATCTCGGCTATCAGAAGACCGCGCTCGACGCGGGCGAATTCGTCGCGGCGATCCGCGTGCCGCGTCCGGTCGCCGCCCTGCGCTTTCGCACCTACAAGGTGTCGAAGCGCTACGACCAGGACATTTCCGCGGTTTGCGCGGCGTTCGC
The DNA here is from genome assembly GCF_001544575.2 of Caballeronia cordobensis. Taxonomy (GTDB): domain Bacteria; phylum Pseudomonadota; class Gammaproteobacteria; order Burkholderiales; family Burkholderiaceae; genus Caballeronia; species Caballeronia cordobensis. The sequence goes on along the minus strand of NZ_FCNY02000018.1, from coordinate 138,504 downwards.
GGTCAGGCTCGACGACGCCAACCGCATCACCGAGGCGCGCATCGCGTTCGGCGGCATGGCGGCGACCCCCAAACGCGCCGCGCGCGCCGAAGCCGCGCTGACCGGCAACGAATGGACCGAAGCCGCCGCGCACGCCGCGATGGCCGCGCTCGATGCCGATTTCCAGCCGCTCACCGACATGCGCGCATCGAGTGCGTACCGGACGAAGGTGGCGCGCAACGTGCTGTGGCGTTTCTATCTGGAAACGCGCCGCGACGCCCCGCTCGCGCTCGCCGAAGTCAACGCGTTCGCGTATGGCTCCCATGTGGAGGAAGCGCCATGAACAAGGCCCGCGATCCGATCCAGCTCGAAGACGCCGCCGGCGCCGCGTTGCCGCACGAATCGGCGGCCCTGCACGTGAGCGGCGAAGCGCGCTACACGGACGACATTCCCGAAGCGCGCGGCACGCTGCACGCGGCGCTTGGACTTTCGCGGCATGCGCATGCGCGCATCGTGTCGCTCGATCTGGATGCGGTGCGCGCGGCCCCCGGCGTCGTCGCGGTGCTCACGGCCGACGACATCCCCGGCGAGAACAATTGCGGCCCGGTGCTGCACGACGATCCGATCCTCGCAGCAGGCGAAGTCCAGTATCTCGGCCAGCCGGTGTTCGCCGTCATCGCAGAGACGCACGATCTGGCGCGCCGCGCCGCCGCGCTCGCGAAAAGCGAGGACGTGGTGCGCTACGAGCCGCTCGAAGCCGTCCTCACGCCGCGTGAAGCGAAGGCGCGCAATCAGTTCGTCCTGCCGCCGCTGCATCTGCGGCGCGGCGATCCGGCCGCACGCATCGCGGCGGCGCCGCATCGTCTGAAAGGCGAGTTCGAAGTCGGCGGACAGGAGCAGTTCTATCTCGAAGGACAAGTCGCGTACGCGCTGCCGCAGGAGCAGGACGGCATGCTCGTTCATAGCTCGACGCAGCATCCGAGCGAAATGCAGCAGGTCGTCGCGCATATGCTCGGCTGGCCGACGCATGCCGTGCTGTGCGAATGCCGTCGCATGGGCGGCGGCTTCGGCGGCAAGGAATCGCAATCGGCAGTGTTCGCATGCGTCGCGGCGCTTGCGGCGCATGTGCTCAAGCGCCCGGTGAAGCTGCGCGCCGACCGCGACGACGACTTCATGATCACCGGCAAGCGTCACGATGCGGTCTACGAATACGAATGCGGCTTCGACGACGACGGCCGTATCGCGGGCGCGCGGGTCGAAATCGCGTTGCGGGCGGGCTATTCGGCGGACTTGTCGGGCGCGGTCGCGACGCGCGCCGTGTGCCACTTCGACAACGCCTACTATCTGAGCGATGTCGAAATCCGTGCGCTGTGCTGCAAGACCAACACGCAGTCGAACACCGCGTTTCGCGGCTTTGGCGGCCCGCAAGGCGCGCTCGTCATGGAAGTGATGCTCGACGAAATCGCGCATCGCCTGAAGCGCGATCCGCTCGACGTGCGGCGCGCGAATTACTATGGCATCGGCGAGCGCAACGTGACGCCTTATGGCCAGCCGGTCGCGGACAATGTCATCGCGCCGTTGACCGATGCGCTGATCGCATCGAGCGAATACGCAACGCGCCGCGCGGAAGTCGCCGCGTTCAATGCGAAAAGCCGCGTCCTGAAACGCGGCATCGCGTTCACGCCGGTCAAGTTCGGCATCTCGTTCAACGTGCCGTTTCTGAATCAGGCCGGCGCGCTCGTGCATGTCTACAAGGACGGCTCGGTGCTCGTGAACCACGGCGGCACCGAGATGGGCCAGGGCCTCAACACCAAGGTCGCGCAGGTGGTCGCGAGCGTGCTCGGCATCGGCCTCGCGCACGTGCGGGTGACGGCCACGGATACGTCGAAGGTCGCCAATACATCGGCGACGGCGGCATCGACGGGAAGCGATCTGAACGGCAAGGCCGCCGAAGCCGCGGCGCTCGCGATCCGCGCGCGCCTCGCCGATCTCGCCGCCCTGCAGCTCGGCTGCAAAGCGGCCGACGTCGAATTTCATGGCGGCGGCGTCGAGGCGAACGGCGCGCGGCTGCCCTTCGATCAGCTCGCCGCCGCCGCGTATCTCGCGCGCGTGCAGTTGTGGTCCGACGGCTTTTATTCGACGCCGAAAGTCCATTGGGACGCGAAGACGCTGCAAGGCCACCCGTTCTATTACTTCGCGTATGGCGCGGCCGTGTCGGAAGTCGTCGTGGATACGCTCACGGGCGAATGGAAGCTGCTGCGCGCCGATCTGCTGCACGACGCGGGCCGCTCGATCAATCCGGCCATCGATATCGGGCAGGTGGAAGGCGGCTATATCCAGGGCATGGGCTGGCTCACGACCGAGGAGCTCTGGTGGAACCGCGACGGCCGCCTCATGACGCATGCGCCTTCGACCTACAAGATTCCGGCCGTCAACGATGCGCCCGCCGTCTTCAACGTCGCACTTTATGACAACGATAACGCCGAGCCGACGATCTTCCGTTCGAAAGCGGTTGGCGAACCGCCGCTCCTGCTGTCGTTCTCGGTGCTGCTCGCGATACGCGCGGCGATCGCCTCGGTGGCGCCGGATAACGCCGATGCGCCGAAGCTGCGCGCGCCCGCGACGCCCGAAGCGATTCTCGACGCGCTCGACGCGCTAGCCGTTCCGGCGCGGGAAGCCGCCCCGGTAAACTAGCGCCCGCGACGACCTTTCGACGATTCTTCTCTGGAGCCCCATCGATGCAAGTTTGGCTGAACGACCTGCAACACCTGCTCGCGCACGGCGACGCCGTCGTGCTCGTGACGGTCGCGCGTGTCGAAGGCTCCGCGCCGCGCGAGCCGGGCACGAAGATGATCGTCACACGCGAGGACGCGCGCTACACGATCGGCGGCGGCCATCTGGAATGGAAGGCCATCGAGACCGCACGGCAAGTGCTGAAGGACGGCATGCGCACGCAACGCATGCGCAGGCTGGAGCGTTTCGCGCTGGGCCCGAGCCTCGGCCAATGCTGCGGCGGCGCGGTCGTGCTGGCGTTCGAGCGGCTCGACGTATCGGACCTCAACTGGGTGACGACGCTCGCGAAACGCACGGCGCAGGGTTTGTCGACCGTGCGCAGCGTTTCGTTCGCGCCGCTGCCCGATGCGGTGATGCTCTCCGATCCCGAGCCGGGCGCGACCGACGCCGACTGCCTGTTGTGGGACGGCGCCGGTTTCGACGAAAGCGGCGCGCTGCTCACGGAAACCCTCGCGCCGCGCGACTTCCAGGTCGTGCTGTTCGGCGCGGGTCATGTGGGCGCGGCGCTGGTTCGCGTGCTCGCCACGCTGCCCTGTCACGTCACGTGGGTCGATTCGCGCGACGCGGCTTTCCCGCCCGCGCAGTTCGTGCCGGACAACGTGTCGATCGAGCCGAACGACGCGCCGGACGAAGCCGTCGACAACGCGCCGCCCGGCGCGTACTTCCTCGTGATGACGCACAACCACACGGTCGATCTCGCGCTGGCCGAGTGCATCCTGAAACGCGGCGATTTCGCGTTCTTCGGGATGATCGGCTCGTTCACCAAGAAGAAGCAGTTCGAGCACCGGCTCGCGGCGCGCGGCATCGACCCGGCGCGTATCGCGCGCATGGTGTGTCCGATCGGCATCGACGGCATCGTCGATAAAGCGCCCGAAGTGATCGCCGTCGCAGCGGCAGCCCAACTGCTGCAGGCGGTCGAAGCCCATGCGCTCACAAGGTCGTCGCAGACCGCTTGACCACGCTGTATCCCCTGCAATCGCCCTGATAGAAATAAGCCCCATGAATCCCACACTCGCCGACAAGATTGCGCGCGCGCCCAAAGCCGAGCTGCATATCCACATCGAAGGGTCGCTCGAACCGGAACTGATCTTCGAGCTCGCGAAACGCAATAACGTGAAGCTCGCGTACGACTCGATCGACGCGCTGCGCGCCGCTTACGCATTCACCGACCTGCAATCGTTTCTCGACATCTACTACGCGGGCGCGAGCGTGCTGCTCACCGAGCAGGACTTCTACGACATGACGATGGCCTACGTCGAGCGCGCGCTCGCGGACCACGTCGCGCACACGGAAATCTTCTTCGATCCGCAGACGCACACGGAACGCGGCGTGCCGATCGAAACGGTCGTCGCGGGCATCGACGCCGCCCTGGCCGAAGGCGAGAAGCGCGGCCTGTCGAGCAAGCTGATTCTCTGCTTCCTGCGCCATCTTTCCGAAGAAGACGCGCTCGCGACCTATGAAAGCGCACTGCCGCTCTTCGACACGTACAGCCACCGGCTGATCGGCGTCGGGCTGGATTCGTCGGAGCGCGGCCATCCGCCGTCGAAGTTCGAGCGCGTGTTCGCGAAAGCGCGCGAGCGCGGCCTGAAGCTCGTTGCGCATGCGGGCGAGGAAGGCCCGCCGTCGTATGTCTACGAAGCGCTCGATCTGTTGAAGGTGGATCGCGTCGATCACGGCGTGCGCAGCATCGAGGACGCGGCGCTCGTCGCGCGTCTTGCGGATGAACGCATCGCGCTGACCGTCTGCCCGCTGTCGAACCTCAAGCTCTGCGTGTTCGACGACATGACGAAGCACACGCTCAAGGACCTGCTCGATCAGGGCGTCGCGGTGATGATCAACTCCGACGATCCCGCCTATTTCGGCGGCTACGTCAACGCGAACTACTTCGCAATCGTCGATGCGCTGAAGCTCACGGATCACGAGGTCTACACGCTGCTCCGAAACAGCCTCGAAGCCTCGTTCGTCACCGAAGCGGAACGCGACGGCATGATCGCGCGCCTGGATCAGTACTGGAAGCAATAAAAGAAGAAAGATGGATACCACAGCAAGCACTCAACGCGATAACACCGCGCTCGAACGCTTTTTCGGCATTCGCGCGGCGGGCTCGCGCACGAAGACCGAAGTCGTCGCGGGCATCACGACCTTTCTCACGGCGATGTACATCATCGTCGTCAATCCGGGTATTCTGTCGGCGGCGGGCGTGCCCTTTCCGGCGGCGTTGACGGCGACCGTCATCGTCAGTTTTCTCGGCAGCTGCGCGATGGGCCTCTACGCGCGCAACCCGGTGCTGGTCGCGCCCGGCATGGGCATGAACGCGCTCTTCGCGTTCGTCATGGTGCACGGCGGCAAGATGCCGTGGCAGACCGCGCTCGGCTGCGTGTTCTGGTCCGGCGTGATCTTCGCGGTACTCGCGGCGTTCAACGCGCGCAAGCTCGTCGTCGATGCGATTCCGGCGAATTTGCGGCACGCGGTATCGTGCGGCATCGGCTTGTTCATCAGCCTCATCGGTCTGGTGAACGCGAAGTTCGTCGTCGGCGATCCGGTCACGGTCGTGCATTCGGCGTCGCTGAATCCGGTCGTCATCACGTTCCTCATCGGGCTTGCCGTCACGACGGTGCTCGTCGCGCGCAAGGTCACGGGCGCGCTGATGCTCGGCATCGTGTTCACGACGATCATCGCGATTCCCATCGGCCGCTTCTATGGCGACGGCACCGCCTACTGGCCCGCCGCCATCGCCACGAAAACGCTCGTCAACTGGAACGGCCTCTTCGCCTCGCCGGATTTCTCGGCGGTCATGCAGCTCGACTTCATGGGCGCGCTGAAGGTGATCTACTGGCCGTTCATCTTCGTGATGCTGTTCACGTCGTTCTTCGACGCGCTCTCCACCTTCATGGCGATTTCCGAAGCCGGCAAGCTCTACGACCGCGACGGCAATCCGCGCAACATCCGCCAGTCGATGATGGTCGATTCGTTCTCTGCCCTGATCTCCGCGCCGCTCGGCACGAGCCCGGCGAACGCGTATATCGAATCGGCGGCGGGCATTTCGGCGGGCGGGCGCACGGGACTCGTCGCGGTCGTCGCCGGATTGTGCTTTCTGCCGTTCCTGTTCCTGTCGCCGCTTCTGTCGCTCGTTCCGGCGATCGCGACGGCGCCCGCGCTCGTGCTCGTCGGCGTGTTCATGATGGAAGCGATCACGAAGATCGAATGGCATCGCTTCGACGAGGCCATTCCCGCGTTCCTCGCGATGATCCTGATTCCGCTGACCTACTCGATCACCGACGGCGTCGCGTATGGCTTTCTCGCGTTCGTCGTGCTCAAGACGGCGACGGGGCGCGCAAAGGAAATCAAGCCGGCGATGTGGATCATCGCGGCTTGCGCTTTGGTACTGCTTTCGCAGTTGTAAATTCTAGATATCGGAGACGTTGCACCATGACACAGACCGCCTACCGCGCCCAGTTGCTGACCTTTCGCGAAGACCCCGCGCATGCCGCCGATGGCGCGGTCTACGAGGCCGACGGCCTTCTGATCGTCGAGGACGGCAAAGTGAGCGCGGCGGGCGCGTATGCGTCGCTTCGCGACACGCTCTCGCCCGACGCGACCGTCCACACGATGCGCGACAAGCTGATCGTGCCGGGTTTCATCGACTCGCACATCCACTATCCGCAGACGGACATGATCGCGTCGCCTGCGGCTGGCCTCCTGCCCTGGCTCAACACGTACACGTTTCCGACCGAGCGCGGCTTCGAGAATCCGGCGGTCGCGCGCGAGACGGCGAGCTTTTTCATCGACGAACTGCTTGCGTGCGGCACGACGACCGCGCTCGTCTACTGCACGGTGCACAAGCAATCCGCCGATGCCTTCTTCACGGAAAGCGAAGCGCGCAATCTGCGCATGGTCGCCGGCAAGGTGCTGATGGACCGCAACTGCCCCGAGTTTCTGCGCGACACGGCGCAGTCCGGCTACGACGACAGCGCGGAACTGATCGCGCGCTGGCACGGGCGTGGGCGTCAGCATTACGCGCTGACGCCGCGTTTCGCGCCGACCTCGACCGAAGCGCAACTCGAAGCGTGCGGCGCGCTCGCGCAGAAGCATCAGGACGTGTTCATCCAGAGTCACGTCGCGGAAAACACCGACGAGATCAAATGGGTCGAAAGCCTTTTCCCTGGGCATCGCAGCTATCTCGACATCTACGATCACTACGGCCTGCTGCGCCGCCGCGCGGTGTACGGCCACTGTATCTATCTCGATGACCGCGACCGCGAGCGCATGGCGGAAACGGGCGCGGTGGCGTCGCACTGCCCGACGTCGAACCTGTTTCTCGGCAGCGGCCTGTTCGATTTCGAGAAGGCCGGCGCGTCGAACATGCCGGTCGCGCTCGCGACGGATGTCGGCGGCGGCACGTCGTTTTCCATGCTGCAGACGATGAACGAAGCGCACAAGGTCGCGCGCCTGACGGGCCATCATCTGACCGCGACGCGCATGTTCTGGCTCGCGACCACGGGCGCGGCGCAAGTGCTCGAACTCGACGACAAAATCGGCACGCTCAAGCCGGGCAGCGAGGCGGATTTCGTCGTGCTCGATCCGAACGCGACGCCGCTGCTCGCGCGCCGCACGGCGCGGACCGAATCGCTGGAAGAACTGCTGTTCGCGTTCGCGCTGCTCGGCGACGATCGCGCGGTGTTCGAGACGTATGCCGCCGGCAAGCGCGTGCATTCGCGCGACACGCGCAAGACGGCGAAGCTGGAGCTGGCGGCCTGAAACGCCTGATCCGTCAGCGATTCATCCGACAAGCGGCCCGCGGGCCGCTTTTTTGTCGGCGCGGTTCGTCTGCCCGGCCACGCGAGCGCAAGGTTTTGCTCGACGTTTTGTGCGGATTTGTTGCATTCTCGCTAAAGTGCAAGCTGTCCTGAACATCGCGTCGACATGAAGCACATCGCCCGAATCCGAATCGCCCTCGCCGTGACGCTTGCGTCGCTCGCTGCGCTCGCGCATGCGAAGCCGATCGAAGCGCAGCTCGACTGCAAATCGACCGCGCATGATTTCGTCGCGCCGTTGCAGCAGAGCGGGCTGCTCGAAACCAAACCGATGCGCGTGGAGCCGAACTCGGTCAACGCGTTCAAGCCCGTCAAGGGCGCGACGCTGACGGCGTACGGATTCAAGGTGTATGTGGTCGTGGCGTATCAGAAGGACGATCCGATCTTTCGGCCCGGCAAAGGCGAACCGATCGCCGATTCGGCGTATGGCGTGGTCGTGTGGGGCGGCGACGCGGAAGTCGCGGAGAAAGTGAAGGCCGCGGGCAGCGACGCGGATGTACACCACGTCGCGCCCTTCATCACGGCGATATTCTGCAAGCCGTGATCAGCGCACCAGTTCCACGAACGCCGAGATCAGCCGATCCATGTCGTTCGCGTCGAGCGCGCCCATCGTCGAGATGCGGAACAGTTCCTTCGACAAACCGCCCTGCCCTGCATAGATCACGAAGCCCTTCGCCTTGAGCGCGTCGTGGAGCTTCTCGTAGGTCATGCCCGCGGGCAGCCGGTACGCCCGCAATACCACGGACGATTCTTCCGGCGGCAACGCGCTCGCCATGCCGAGCGACGCCAAGCCCGAGCGCATCTGCTCCGCGAGCTTCGCATAACGCTGATGACGCGCGCGCCAGCCACCCTCTTCCTCGAACTCGCGCAAAGCTTCGACGAGCGCGTAGTACGCGTGCACCGAGGGCGTGAACGGCGTATTGCGCTCGTCCTGCAGCTTTGCGAGCCGGGCGATGCCGAGGTAGTACGTGCGGTTCGCAGCCTTCGCGAGCGCATCGCGCCGCGCAATGACGAACGCCGCGCCCGGCACGCCGTGCAGGCACTTGTTGGCCGTCGCGGCAATCGCGGCGATGCCGCCGCCGTCGAAATCGATGGCCTCCGCGCCGAAGCTGCTCACCGCATCGAGCAAGAGGCCGATGCCGCGCTCCGCGCACGCGCGCGACAGGCGGTCGATCGCGTTCAGGCGGCCGGTCGTCGTCTCGTGATGGATGATCGCGACGTTCGTGAATGTCCCGCCGTCGAGCCGTTCGATGATCGCGTCGATGTCCGGCGCCTGCATCCACTCGTACTTGATGACTTCGTGATCGATGCCGTATTGCTTCGCGATCTGCGCGATGCGATCGCCGTACACGCCGTTTTCCACGACGAGCAGCCGCCCGCCTTCCGGCACGAGGCCGGCGATCATGCTTTCGACCGCGGCGGTGCCCGAGCCCGTCATCAGCACGGCGCTCCATGTGGCCGGATCGAGCGCGTAAGCGGCGACGAGACGCTTTCTCGCCTCGTCCTGAAGATCGAAGAACTCCGGCTCGCGATGACACAAGTCGGTTTGCAGCAGGCTCTGACGCACGCGTTCGGTGAGCGTGACAGGACCGGGATTGAGCAGCAGCATCAACGGCCTCCTAGGTGTTGTTGCAGGCGCGCGCGCACGTCTTCGGGCGTGATCTTCGGGCGCGGCAGGTCGCCCGGCGTGCCGGTTTTGATCGACAGGCGGGCAAAGCGCACGCCGTCGACATCTTTAGCGTCGAAAAGACGGTCGATCACGCCGATGTCGTCGCCATCGAGCGCAAGCGCGTAGCCGCACGCCGCCGCGATCGACGCGAAATCGACGCCGCGTGAAACGGTAGCCTGGCCGCCGGTCGATTCGTGCGCGCCGTTGTCGAGCAGCAGGTGAATCAGGTTCGGCGGGCCGTATGCGCCGAGCGTCGCGAACACGCCCATGCGCATGAGCGCGGCGCCGTCGCCGTCGAGCGCGACGACGCGCAGATCGGGACGCGAGAGCGCGAGCCCGAGCGCCATCGGCGTAACGCAGCCCATCGAGCCGACAAGATAGAGCTGGTTCTCGCGGTCGTCGATCGCGTACAACTCGCGTCCGCAAAAGCCCGTCGATGCGAGCACGACCGTCGAATCCTTCGGCGTGTTCGCGATGACTTTGGCCAGCGCATCGTGACGCGTCACGCGCTCGCCTCCGAAGCGCTGCACGGCCGCCGGCTGCGCGGGCGCGCGCACGCCCGACAAGCCCGTCTGCTTCAGTTCATACGGCGCGACGCTGCCCTTTTGCATGACGAGCGCATACGGACGGCCGGTGCTGTCCATGTACGCCGTCGCGCGATCGAGCGCGGGGCCGATCTCGTCGGCGGCCGTCGGGAACAGCGCCCACGGAATTTCCATGGTGTCGAGCATCTGCGGCGTGATCGGGCCCATCAGCGCGTGCTGCGGCTCGTCGTGGACGCCCGGCTGGCCGCGCCACGTGACGATCAGCAGTTGCGGCAGACGGAAGGTCCACGTCAGCGACGTCAGCGGGCTCACGGCGTTGCCGAGACCGGAGTTCTGCATCATCGCGATGCCGCGGCGCTTACGCTCTTTGGCGAACTCGCCGCCGAGTGCGACGCCCGCGATCAGCGCGACGGCATCGCCTTCGTTCGCCGCCGACACGTAGTTGAGCGTGTCGTCCTGCAGCACGTAGTTGATGAAGGGCGTGAGAAACGAGCACGGCACGCCCGCGTACCAGTCGAAACCGCGCTCGCGCGCCGCTTCGACGAACTGGGCGGCCTCAATCACGCGCGTTCTCCGCGCCTTCGGAGCCGATCGGCGTCTGACCGTGCGCGAAATCGCCCGCGCGGCGGAAATCGTCGAGATCGTTCACGCCGCGCCAGTGGCCGTGCACGTACTGCACTTCGATCTTCTGACCGGCGGCGATCAGCGCGTTCAGCAGCGCGGCCATGTCGAGCTGGTCGAAATCGGTGCGCTGCTGCAGCGTGTCGAGCGTCGCGAGCAAACGCTCGCGCGCGCCGCCGCGCACCTTGATGAGACCCATCCAGCGGCCCTGCGGCGCGCGATTTTCGATCAGCGACTGCCCCGCGCCAACCACGCTTTCGAGCCACACTTTCTGGCCGAAGAGCGCGCGGTCGTCGCCGGTCGAGCAGTACGCGAAGTCGGTGACGGTGTCGCCCGCCTGCGGCGCCTGCGACGAATCCACGACCACGCAGAAATCGCTGTCCGATTCCGTCAGATCTCGCAGGATGTAGCTGCGGAACAGCAGATCGCCGTAGGAAATCACGGTGTCGCCGTTCATGTGCTTCGCGGCGCAGGCGAGCGAGGCGAGCTCGCCCGTCGTTTCATGCCGTTCGTTGACGACGAGACGGATGCCGCCCGACTCGATCGCGTCCGCGCGATATCCGCCGACGACCGTGATGTCGTTGATGCTTTCCTTCTTGAACGCCTCGACGAGATGGCGCAGAAGCGGCTTGCCCGCGACCGGCAGCATGACCTTCGGACGCGCTTCGGTCAGCGCTTCGAGGCCCGCGCCGCGGCTTGCGGCCAGCACGATCGCGCTGCGCTTTTCATTCGCCGCCGTCAGATAGATGTTCTCGGCGGCCGAGTATTCGTCCGCGTCCTGCAAACGGAAAATCTCGTTCACCGCCGCGATGCGGTCTTCCACGTTGACGAGCGTCTCGCTGTCGTGGATTTCCTTCGCAATCGCCTGCATCGCCGACACCGCGCCGCGAATCAGATGGTTCGCCCAGATCACGCAACTGATGCCCGCCTGACGGAACGCATCGGTCGGTGTGCTGTAGTACTTCGTCGGCACGATGACGAGCGGGCCGCGCCCTGCCCACTCACGCGCGAACGTGAGGATCTCGTCCGGCTTCGAGAGCTTCGAATGAATCAGGATCGCGTCCGCGCCCGCCTGACGGTATGCCTCGGCGCGCTTCAACGCTTCTTCCATGCCCCAGCCCGCGATCAGCGCCTCGACGCGCGCGACGATCGAGAAATTGGGATCGCTCTGCGAATCCTTGCCGGCCTTGATCTTGCCGCAGAATTCGTCGATGTCCGCGAGCGGCTGCGCCTCGCCATTGATGAAGCTGTTGGTCTTCGGAAACTGCTTGTCTTCGATGCACACGCCCGCGATGCCGCGCTGTTCCAGCTTCCTCACGAGCCGGCGCACGTTGTTGAAGTTGCCGTAGCCGGTGTCGCCGTCGAGGAGAATCGGCAGATCGCTCGCGTCGGCCATGAATTCAAGGTTGTCGACGACTTGCGTCCAGCTCGCCTCGTTGTTGTCGCGCACGCCGAATTGCGCGGAAATCGACAGGCCCGAGCCCCAGATCGCCTTGAAGCCCGCTTCCTTCGCGATGCGCGCGGAGATGCCGTTGTGCGCTTCCATCAGGAATTCGAGGCGATTGCTTTGCAGCATTTCGCGCAGGCGCATCGTGCGCGAGTAGCCGACCGGGATTTGTGTGAGTGCGTTCATTGTTGCGAGGCTCCTGCAAACTGACGCAGCGCGTTGAGTTGCGGCAGCACTTCGTCGGCCGCGCGCTTCACGTCGTTCTGAAAATCGATTTCGATCCACGGCGCGCCGGTCACATCGGCGATATCGAACACGTGGCGCGGGTTGTCCAAGTTCTCCAGCAACAGGTCGCGCACCGCTTCTTCATGCGGCATCTTCGCGCGGCCCGTCGCGACGTAATCGGCGCAGATTTCGGCGAGGCGCGTGGCGGTCTTTTCGTCGAAGCGGAAAAAGCCCACGGATTCGCCGATGGTGTCGTACGCGAGCCCCGCCGCGACCTGCTTGCGCAACTCGACCGGCACGCCGTTTTCAACGCACAGTTTCACGGGCTCGTCGCCCGCTTCGAAATCGCGGTCGATCAGCAGACGGTTCACGCTGCCGCCCGCGACGAGCGGCGCGAAAATGCGCTCGTCGTAGAGCACGTCGGCGTCCATCAGGAGGACATCGCCGCCGCGCGTCATCGCGTCGCGCGCGGTGTGCACGGACAGCACGCTGCCGAGCGTGAATTCATCGTTGACGACGATTTCGGTCTTCGGCTTCCAGTCGATCGCGGCGAGTTCCGCTTCGATCTGCTCGCTCTTGAAGCCGGTCACGAAGACGACTTCATCGACATTCGCGGCTTTCAGAAAGTGGAGGTGCCGTTCGAGCAGAGACGCATCGCCAAAGCGCAACAGACACTTCGGCTTTTGCTGGCCTTCGGGCTGAACGAGGCGCAAGCCCATCCCGGCCGCAAGAATAATTGCGCGCATGGTTGTGTTCCCTTCGTGGGTGATCAGTCGATATCCGGCACGCGCGCGAGACGGCGGCGCTGCCAGCCTTTTTCAACGAAATGCAGATAGACGATGCCCGGCACGCCGAGCAGCAGCTCGCGCGCGCGCTTGGCGAGCGAGAGCGCGAGCGCCGCCTCGGGCGGCAGGCCGATCAGGCGCGCGAGCAGCAGATAGCCGCCTTCCTGCACGCCGAGCGAGCCGGGAATGGCGAAGGCCGCGCCGCGTATCGCCTGGCCGAGACTTTCGAGCAGGAGCGCTTCGGTCCAGCCGACCGGATGGCCGAGCAGATGCAGCGCAAGCCACACCTCGCCCGTGCCGACGATCCAGCCGATAAAGCTCAGGCCGAAGCTCGACGCCACTTTCGCGCGCTCGCGATACAGCTCGTGCACGGCGGCATCGACGGCTTCGGCGCGCGTGACGAGCGACGACCAGTCGCGCTTGGCCGAAAATTTCGCGGCGATGCCGGAGGCGAAACGCATGGCGCGGCCAAAGAGACCGCGCCGCTGCGCGAGATAGAAGCCGAAGATCATGAGACCGATGACGCCGATCACCGCCAGCACGGCGATCGTCACCGTCGAGGACGAGCCGCCCGCCGCGAAGCCCGTCAGCAGTACGACGCCAATCAGCGCGAAGATGAGTTGCGCGACGGTCTGCATCGTCGTGCTGATGGTGATGACGGCGGCCGCGTCGCGCGCGCGCATGCCGCGCTGAGCGAGATAGCGGACCATCAGCATCGGACCGCCGATCTGGCCGGCGGGCATCAGGCTGTTCACCGATTCGCCGGCCCAGCGCGCGAGCAGCGCGTCGCGCAGGGAGACGTCGCGCTCCTTGCGGGAAAAGAGCACGCTGATCGCGAAGGCATCGACGAAAAGCGGAACGAAGTGAAACGCCGCGACCGCGACGAGCCCCCAGCCGGCGGCGGCGAGAGTCGCCGCGACCGAGCCGAAGCCCTGCCAGCCGAGCAGCGCAATGAACAGCACCACGCCGACCGACAACAGAAATGTGCCCGCGCGGCTCATGCCTGCCCGTTCTTGCCGCCGTTGCGGCGAAAGACCTGCTTGAATCCGAAATACGCGATCGAATCCTTCATGTTCGAGATGAAGCGCTGAAACGGTCGCATGTTCGGGTTCGTCACGTATTCGAACGTGAGCGACACGCGCATTTCGTTCTCGCGAAGGGGCGTCACGCGATGGCGCAGCTTGTCGCCGTCGAAGAACACGAACGCGCCCGGCGGATACTGCACCGCGCCCGGCTGCGCAGCAGCGCCCGGCGTCTTGGTGTGCAGTTCGTATTCGAGCGCGCAGGACGAGTCGTCGATCACGCCGAGCAGCAGCGTGTAGCGGCGGCCATCGTAATACGACGTGTCGTAATGCCAGCCGATATGGTCGCCCGGACGCGTGTAGAAATAGAGCGCGTAGGCGTGCGGATCGTCTTCGGGCGAGAGTTGCAGCTTGTCGCCGGTGAGCGCCTCCAGCCACTTGATGAGCGCCTCGGACCGGTACAGATCGGCGATGAACGGCGCGAGCTTGTCGAGCGTGTGACGGCTCACGCTGCCGCCCGCCTTGTGACCCGGCAGGTAGTTGCGGTTCACGGACGGTAACGTGTCGTGCACGGCGGCGATCAGGCGCTCGGTGTAATCGCGCGGCAGGAAATCCTCGATGTAGAGAAACGAGCCTTGCTTGCCGTACTCGTTGCGCAGCGTCGGCGTGGGCAGCGCGGCGAGGCGCGCGTTCAGCGTGGCATCGATATCGCGCTCCGACAGGCGCGCCGCCTGCGCCGCGCCTCGTTCCTGCATCGGGGTGTTGACCGGAATTGCCGTATCGCTCATCTCACCGCCTGGAAATCGTTGCTCTTATTCGCATGCGACGCTTGCGCGCGCTGCTTCATCTGTTTGCTGACGCGCTGATAGTCAATCGCCACGTACACCGCGAAGAGCGGCGCGCCGATCGCCGCGGCGATCAGAAACGGCGTCATCCCGTTCAGGATGGTCACGACGGGCAGCAGATACAGCACGTCTTCCGTTTCGAAACCGGCCATCGACGCCTGCTTCGTGCCCGACTTGCCGACCATCGACTCGATGCGCATGCGCAGGAAAAAGATCAGCGCAACGGCCACGCCCGCGACGCCGCCGAGCCATTGCGCGGGCAGGAACATCGACGGATGATGCACCGCCACGTAGAACCCGATGCCGAGAAACAGCAGCACGGTCACGAGCGCATCGGCTGCGAGGTCGTAGAAGTGGCCGATCTTGCTCGACTGGCCGCTGATGCGCGCGAGCTCGCCGTCCGTGTGATCGACGAGATTCGACAATGCGATGAGGAGCGCGCCGAGCGTGCAGAGCCAGAACTGACCGAGCGACAGATAATACGCCCCGGCCAGGCCGATGGCGAGGCGCAGCGTCGTCAGATGATTGGGCGTCACCGGCGTGCCGACGAGCGGCGTGACGAGGCGGCGGGCGAGCCGCGCGTCCCACGTCGTGGGCTGGGGAACGGCTTCAGGATTGGGCGGACACGATTTTGTCATCACGGAAATATATCGCTAATTGCGCGAAGCTGCATATATTGCGGCTTCGTAACGCGGCGATAATTCCCAGTTCGATCAAGGCCGCCGGGCGTTTTTGAAATGGCGCGTGGCGATCCCGCGTACGACGGCGCGACGCGCGCCGGAAATTATTTCCGGTGCGTGCGGGCGCCGCCGCCGCCACGCTCATTCGACGGTCTTGGACGCAGGCGCAGGCGCGACGCCGCGATCGGTCGGCGTCAGCGAGGCCGCCGTCTCGTTCGAGATGCCGCCGTTCTTGTCCACGGGCAACGTCACGGTGCGCACGGTGCCATTGCCGAGCGGGAAATCCGCGAGCGCGCTGCGCGTCAGATAAGGCATCGCCTGATAGAGCGAGGGGTCGCCCGTCGAATTCACCGCCGTCACCTTGTAGACCTCGCGGCCGGTCTGGCGGTCGGTCATGCGAATCTGCAGTGCGTGGATGTAGACCGGATAGCTCTGATCGACGTAACCGGTCGGACCCCACGGGCCGTACGGCCCCCAGCCGCCCCATGGCCCCCAGAACGGACGGCCGTAGGGCCCGTACATGGGCCATGGATCGTAATAGACCGGCTGGCGCACCGTCACGAGGTCGCCGCGCACCGAATACCCGAGCGCCACCTGATAGCGCGCGCTCGCGTCCGGCGTCTGCCGGAAGTTGTACTTCGACAGCTCGTTCGCCACGAGCGTCTCGTAAGTCGTCTGCTCGATGCTGTTCTGCTGCTCGCCCTGGCGCGCGAATGCGTAGGTGCGGGTCGCGTCGCTGCCGCTCCAGTCGGAGAAGGCGGTCACCTGCGTCTGCACATAGGTCGTGCAGCCCGAAAGCCATAGCGCGGCGAGTACCAGCAACCACTGGCACAGCGCCTTGATCGGAACATTCATGGTCGTCCTCACTTCGGAAACTGCTCTTCTTAGTTATAGATAGCGCGCGCAATCCGCGCACGCACCCCGGTCATATGCCAAGGCCTGGCAAAGCAGCAGCGGGCGGCGCTCACGATCGACGGGCGTTTTGTACAATGGTTCGACATGCCGCGCCAGCATTCGTGCCGTGACAGAATGTCCGCGCAATGCGCCCGCGCCGCCCCATTCACTTTGAAGATCCCGCCATGTCAACCACGACCGCATCCGCAGTGATCCGCCGCCAGGACTACACGCCGCCCGCGTTTCTGATCGACTCCGTCGCGCTCGAATTCGACCTCGTGCCGGCGCGCACCGTCGTGAAGAGCACGATGACGCTGCGCCGCAATCCCGACGCGCAAGGCGACGCGCCCCGGCTCGAACTGATGGGCGAGCAACTGGAATTCGTGAGCGCGGCGATCGACGGCGTCGCGCACGCGGATGTCCGTGTTCACGAGAACGGACTGTCCATCGGCGGTATTCCCGCGGCGGATGCCTTCGAGCTTAGCATCGAGAGCATCTGCAATCCGGCGGAGAACACGACGCTCTCCGGACTTTATGTCTCCAGCGGCAACTTCTTCACGCAGTGCGAAGCCGAGGGCTTTCGTCGCATCACCTACTTCCTCGATCGCCCCGACGTGATGGCAACCTACACCGTCACGCTGCGCGCCGACAAATCCGCGTATCCGGTGCTGCTATCAAACGGCAATCTGATCGAGGAAGGCGAATTGCCCGGCGGCCGTCACTTCGCGAAATGGGAAGATCCGTTCAAGAAGCCGAGCTATCTGTTCGCGCTCGTCGCGGGCAAGCTCGTGTGCATCGAGGAACGCATCCAGTCGGGCTCGGGCCGGGAGAAGCTGCTGCAAGTGTGGGTCGAGCCGCACGATCTCGATAAAACCCGTCACGCAATGGATTCGCTCATCCATTCGATCCGCTGGGACGAAAAGCGCTTCGGGCTGGAGCTGGATCTGGACCGCTTCATGATCGTCGCGGTGAGCGACTTCAATATGGGCGCGATGGAAAACAAGGGGCTCAACATCTTCAACACGAAGTACGTGCTCGCCAATCCGGAAACGGCGACGGACACGGACTTCTCCAATATCGAGGCCGTGGTCGGCCACGAGTACTTCCATAACTGGACCGGCAATCGCGTGACGTGCCGCGACTGGTTCCAGTTGAGCCTGAAAGAAGGCCTGACCGTGTTCCGCGATCAGGAATTTTCCGCCGACATGGCCGCGGGCGACGCCGACGGCGCCGACGGTGGACAAAGCAGCGCCGCCGCGCGCGCGACCAAGCGCATCGAGGACGTGCGCGTGCTGCGTCAGATGCAGTTCGCCGAGGACGCCGGCCCGATGGCGCATCCCGTGCGGCCGGAAAGCTACGTCGAGATCAACAACTTCTACACGATGACCGTCTACGAGAAAGGCTCGGAAGTCGTGCGGATGTATCAGACGCTCTTCGGCCGCGACGGCTTTCGCCGCGGCATGGACCTCTACTTCCAGCGCCACGACGGTCAGGCCGTGACCTGCGACGACTTCCGTCACGCGCTCGCGGATGCGAATCATCGCGATCTCGCGCAGTTCGAGCGCTGGTACAGCCAGGCCGGCACGCCGCGCGTGTCGGTGCGCGCCGAGTACGACGCCGCGAAGAAGCGTTACACGCTGACGCTCGCGCAGGGCTACGGCGAAGGGTCGGAAGCGGCGCGCGAAACGCAGAAAGGGCCGTTGCTGATTCCGTTCTCGGTCGGCCTTATCGGGCAGAACGGCGCGGATCTGCCGCTGCGCCTCGAAGGCGAGAAGGAGCCGAACGGCACGACGCGCGTGCTCGAATTCACCGGGCGCGAGCAGTCGTTCACCTTCGTCGACGTGAACGAGGCGCCGCTGCCGTCGCTGCTGCGCAATTTCTCGGCGCCGGTGATCGTCGAATACGACTACACGAACGACGAACTCGCGTTCCTGCTCGCGCACGACAGCGATCCGTTCAACCGCTGGGAAGCCGGCCAGCGTCTCGCCACGCGCGAATTGCTCGGGCTCGCCGAGCGCGCGGCCAGTGGCGAAGCGCTGTCGATCGACGATCAGGTGATCGCGGCGTTCGCGCGCGTGCTCGACGACACCACGCTCACGCCCGCGTTCCGCGAACTGGCGCTGATGCTGCCGTCCGAAAGCTACCTCGCCGAGCAGATGGCCGTGTCCGATCCGGCCGCCGTGCATGCGGCGCGCGTCTTCATGAGCCGCCGTCTCGCCTCGCAGTTGCGCGAGAAATGGATCGCGACGTATCAGGCGAACCGCACGCCGGGCGAATACCGGCCGACGCCGGAAGACGCCGGCAAGCGCGGCCTGAAGAATCTGGCGCTGGCTTATCTGAGCCAGCTCGACGATCCGCGCGAAGCGGTCACGCTTGCGCAGGCGCAATACGACGCCGCCAACAACATGACGGACCGCTCGGCGGCGCTTGCGGCCCTGCTGCTCGCGAGCGCGACTCAGGGCGCGGATGCGAGCGTCGCGGACGCGGCGCTGGCGGACTTCTATCGCCGCTTCGAGAACGAGGCGCTCGTCATCGACAAATGGTTTGCGCTCCAGGCGACGCAACGCGGCGGGCCGGACCGCAAGGTGATCGAGATCGTGCGCAAGCTGATGCAGCATCAGGCGTTCAACATCAAGAATCCGAACCGCGCGCGCTCGCTGATCTTCAGCTTCTGCAGTGGCAATCCCGCGCAGTTCCATGCCGCAGACGGCTCGGGCTACGCGTTCTGGGCCGAACAGGTGATCGCGCTCGACGCGCTCAATCCGCAGGTCGCGGCGCGCCTCGCACGCGGGCTCGAACTGTGGCGCCGCTTCACGCCGAAGCTGCGCGAAAAAATGCATGCGGCGCTCTCGGAAGTCGCATCGAAGGCGAAATCGCGCGACGTGCGTGAGGTGGTGGAGAAAGCGCTCGCAGCCTGAGCGCCGTTTCGCCGGGTTTTATCCGATGTTTGACGGCCGCCGCGCGAGGTTCGCGCGGCGGCCGTTCTCGCTTATGGCGGATGCTGTCACATCGACGCGACAGGTCGAGCGGTTAGAATCGTGGATATTCGTCTAACGCTCACGGAGTCCCGCATGTCCTCCATTTCCAGCCGTACCACGCTTTCCAAGTATCTGATCGAGCAGCAACGCGAACACCAGAACCTCCCCGCCGACCTGCGGCTTCTGATCGAGGTGATCGCGCGCGCGTGCAAGCAGATCAGCTACCACGTCAGCAAGGGCGCTCTGGGCGAAGCGCTCGGCTCCGCCGGCAGCGAGAACGTTCAGGGCGAAGTGCAGAAAAAGCTCGACGTGTTGTCGAACGAAATCCTGCTCGAAGCCAACGAATGGGGCGGCAACCTCGCCGCGATGGCATCGGAAGAAATGGAAAAGATCTTCCCGATTCCCAACCGCTATCCGAAGGGCAATTACCTGCTGACGTTCGATCCGCTCGACGGCTCGTCGAACATCGACGTGAACGTGTCGATCGGCACGATCTTTTCGGTGCTGCGTTGCCCGGACGGCGTCGAGCCGAGCGAGCAGGCGTTCCTGCAGCCGGGTTCGCAGCAGGTCGCGGCGGGCTACGCGGTGTACGGCCCGCAGACCGTGCTCGTGCTCACGACCGGTCACGGCGTGAACTGCTTCACGCTCGATCGCGAGCTGGGCTCGTGGGTGCTCACGCAGCGCGACATGAAGGTGCCCGTCGAAACGCGCGAATACGCGATCAACGCGTCGAACACGCGTCACTGGTATGAGCCGGTGCAGCGCTACATCGACGAGCTGAACGCCGGCAAGGACGGCGCGCGCAAGGAAGACTTCAACATGCGCTGGATCGCGTCGATGGTCGCCGATGTGCACCGCATTCTGAATCGCGGCGGCATTTTCATGTATCCCGCCGACAAGCGCGATCCGTCGAAGCCCGGCAAGCTGCGCCTGATGTACGAAGCGAATCCGATGGCCTTCATCGTCGAGCAGGCGGGCGGTGCAGCGACGAACGGCGAGCAGCGCATTCTCGATATCCAGCCGACGAGCCTGCATCAGCGCGTTGCGGTGTTCCTCGGCTCCAAGAGCGAAGTCGATCGCGTGACCCGCTACCATCTCGATCAGAAAAATTGATCTTAGGTATTGCCAAGACGAAAAATGCTCTGCATAATCTCACTTCTTCGTTGCTGACGAACTAAACGAACGCAACAGAGGGGCCGGAATAGCTCAGACGGTAGAGCAGCGCATTCGTAATGCGAAGGTCGGGGGTTCGATTCCTCTTTCCGGCACCAGAGAGAATTCAGGCAGCACATAAAAACCCGCGTACACGCAAGTGACGCGGGTTTTTGCTTTGGTTTGCGCTTTCGCAACAATTCCCTGCGCTGTGCACGCTATTGCGATTTACCGCAAAAATCGGCTTCACCGATTTCACGTTAGCGCTCGCCGCCCGCCTGATTCTCCTTATATGTGCGGTTACGTACAACAACAAGCTATTTTCCGCCCTGCACCATCAAGCGTCAACGCAGGTTTCCCGGTATCGTTATATCCATAGAGGAAAAGCTACAGTTTAAGTACGCGGCGGTCGAGATTGCGCGAAGCCATGCGCGGCGCGGCTCTCGGACCGTTCTCCGCAGCACTGGAAACCGTACTTTTTGCAGCAATGGATTTGAGGGCCGGTAATGATCTACCGACATCTTTACCGGCCCGAAGACGAACGATCATGCGTTGATGAGTTACCCGCGCGATTCGGCTCAAGCCGAAGCCGCCGCGATCCGATAACGCATAACTAGAGGGACCCGTATTTGGTATTCGGCTGTATGCGGCGGCGCAAAAAGCCGCATCGGCCAGTTGGCGCAATTGCCGTAGACATCAAGGAGAGAAATCATGGACGCAAGACCGACGAAAATCCCGACGCCCGACAAGGTGTATTGTCCGGATCCGGAACCGGTTGGCGTCGAATTTCTCGCGACGGAACTGCCCGAGCACGTGCGCGCGTTCTTCGATGAACAGCGCAACTCGTCGCAGTCGAAGTAGGCGGACACGCTGGATCACGCCGTCGTCGTGAGAACGACGCCCGCCGCGCGCGGCGCACACGGACCGACCGGTCCGCGCATGGCTCACGCCAGGACGCGTCGCGCTCTTCGTTCATGACCGCCCGGGCGAGTCGTGTGGACACGGCTCGTCTCTCACATTCAGGTTGAAGCGGGCGGTGCGTTATTCTGGCGCTTTTGCCCGGACACCGATGCGCCGTCGATCGAACACCTCCCTCCTCGCTTCCGCCTTCGCCTGCGTGCTCGCGTTCGCCGCGCCCGCATCCGTGCACGCCGATGGCGACGACACCCCGTTCACCAATATCATCGCGCTCGTTTCGCAACGGCTCGCGCTCGCCGAGCCGGTTGCGCGCTGGAAGTGGGCGAAGCACGAACCGATCACCGACGCGCCCCGCGAGGAGGCGCTGCTCAAACAGGTCGAGGAAAAGGCCAGAGCCGCTCAGGTCGATCCCGCGTTCGCGCGGCAGTTCTTCCGCGATCAGATCGATGCGAGCAAGGACGTGCAGAACGTGCTTTTCGCCAACTGGCGCGCGGTCAGGGCCGCGCCGGAAGAATCGCCGCCCGATCTCGCCAATGACACGCGTCCGAAACTCGACCGACTGACGCAATCGCTCGTGTCGGCGCTCGCTCACGTCGAGCCGATTCGCCACGCCGACGACTGCCCGATGCGCCTCGCCGAAAGCGTCGCGCGATGGAAGCATCTGACGCGCTACAACTCGTCGATGAACGAGCCGCTCATGCGCGCGCTGTCGCACGTCTGCGCGACGGGCGGCGTGGGCGCGGTCGGCTGATCGCGCTTTAGAGCGTGGCGGCGTGCATCGCCGCGGTGAGCGGCGTCACGGCAAGCCCGCGCGCGAGACGCTCGCTGAGCACGCGATAGGTCGCCAGTTCGAAGCCGGACGTGGCCGCGCCCGCATGCAGCGCGCCCGCCTGCGGCAGCGTTGCGGCGGAGCCGAGATAGCACCAGTTGTCGATGACGTGCCACACGCGCTGCCCCGATGCCGCATCGCGCTCTTCGATTGCGATCGCGCCGCCGTACGGCCACGGCGCGCCGCGCATGTCTGCGCTTCGCGACTTCGACGCGCGATTGTGCGCCGGGCGCGCGGCGGCAATCCATTGCGCCTCGGCCAGCATCGCACCGATCTCGCCGCCCGTTGCCTTCCATTCGACGCGGCGCACGAGTGAGGCGAGACGCATGTCCTTCGCCGAACGCCTCGGACCGACGAGATGCGCGCGCACGCGCTGGCGCAGCTTGACGCTGCGGCCTGCGTAGAGCGGCGCGTCGTCGTCGCCATAGAACATGTACACGCCGCAGCCTGCAGGAATCTGCTCGATCGTGTCTTCGTCGATGTGCGCGGCGAGCTGGAACCGCCGCGTCACGCGCTCCAGATGCGTGCGCACCACATCCGGCGCGTGCGCGCTGTGCAGGTGTTGCCAGAACTGCCAGAGCAGATCGGCGTCGGCAAGCGCCCGGTGGCGCGCGGCAGGCACCAGCGCGTGCCGTTCGACGAGCGCATCGAGGCCGTGGCGCGTCTGCTCCGGGTACACGGCGCGGGAAAGCTGCACCGTGCAGAGCACGTCGGGCGCGAAACGAAGCCCCAGACGCCTGAATTCGCCCTTGAGAAAGCCGTGGTCGAAATGAGCGTTGTGCGCAACGAAGAGACGCCCGTTCATCCGTTCGAGCAAGTCCGCGGCGAGTTGCTCGAACGTGGGCGCATCGCGGACCATCGCGTCGGTGATGCCCGTCAGTTGCTGGACGAAAGCGGGAATTGGCTTTTGCGGATTGACCAGCGACGTCCATTGCGAGACGCCCGACGGCCCGACTTCCACGATGCCGATTTCGGTGATGCGGTCCACGCCGAAGGTGCCGCCGGTCGTTTCGAGATCGACGAATGCGATGGGCGCGGAAGGAAAGGCAGAGTGTTCAGACGGGTCGAGGTGCATCGTGGACGGCGTGGGAGGCGGCGCGGAAGGCGGAATGGAGCGTGCGTCGGATTGCCCATTCTAACGCAGCACGGTGTGGTGGGCTTTCGACGGACGCGCTTGAAGATCGATGGATGTTCTGCGCCCTAGAGGCAGCGGATTTCTAGAGCACGGGTTATCGTCTTTGTAGGAAAGCAATAGCGTGTAACCCGTAATAACTTTCCCCGATTACCGGAAATATTTATTTGATCCGGCGCGGACGAATGCCAGTGATCGAGCACGTCTGGGTCGATATTCGGCGAAGCATCGGTCAGGCGACGAAAGACGGAGCGGTAAGGCAAGCCGGGCAAGGCGCGGCGAGCTTTGGCGTCGGTGCGGGCGCAACTGAATACAGCCGTACTTAAAATCACCGTTTTGATTTTAATAATCAAACATCGATTAACAGCAGGACTCTTCCCCGCAAAGTTTCGGGCGCTTCCAATTCGGAATTTTTCCGACGCCCTTCAAATGAAATCATTAAACTTTCTGGAAACGTATTGATAGCACAGTGACGCGCGTGAGAATCAACCCGCCTCTCCACGCACAAGCATTCATTCCACTTGCTCGATTCTCTGGCATTAAGCATTCTGGAAAGTAAGTCGCGACTTAATTGTAATATCGAACATCGTTCGAGTCGCGCGGGTCCTCAATCGCTCACGCCATACGACACCTCATCACAGCCCCGCCCGGCGCGGCGTTCGGACGCATCGACCGCGCAAAAAAAAAGCGCGACCGGGAAGTCGCGCTGACAAAGTTTGGAGATCTTTTTCCGTCAACGAAAAAGTCTGCTTCGGAAAGCAGAATCCGCAGTATAGCGATCCGATCCGAATGTATTACCTGCAAAAATAGCAAACTTCTGTTTCAAATATCTCAACAATGCATTTCTGCCATTCAGCCGCCATTTTCAGCATCGGTTGATGTAGCGCATGCGCAACGTCGATTGGTTGACACCTCTCGCCTTACGGCTTTATTCGCCGGTAAATCATTGTATATAAACAAAAATACACGATGCGACGATCATTGCCGCATCAACAATGGTTTATTGCGGAAATTGGAACGCCTCGTTCTGTAACGCCGTCTTTACACTTCGTCTGGTCCGGAAACAAATGTGTCGCAACGCCGATGCATGCTCATCCGCCCCGCGCCTCTCGCAGCGCGCCGGTTCGAGGTTTCCTCAAGCCTGGGTCCCCGGCCCTATCTGCTCTCGGAGTTACAAAGATGAAAAAGACTCTCATGGTCGCTGCCCTGTCGGGCGTTTTTGCTACCGCCGCCCATGCGCAAAGCAGCGTCACGCTGTACGGCCTGATCGATGCGGGCATCACCTACACGAACAACCAGATCACGACGGTCGGCGGCCCTGGCCACAGCAACTTCAAGGCGACGAGCGGTCAGGTGAACGGCAGCCGTTGGGGCCTGCGCGGCGCTGAAGACCTCGGCGGCGGCCTGAAGGCGATCTTCACGTTGGAGAACGGCTTCAACATCATGAACGGCCAGAACGGTCAAGGCGGTCGTGAGTTCGGCCGTCAGGCGTTCGTCGGTCTGTCGAGCACGCAATTCGGCTCGATCACTCTCGGCCGTCAGTATGACTCCGTGGTCGACTTCCTCGGGCCTCTGGCTCTGACGGGCACGCAATACGGCGGCACGCAGTTCGCCCACCCGTTCGACAACGACAACCTCGACAACACGTTCCGCGTGAACAATTCGGTCAAGTACACGAGCGCGAACTACGCCGGCTTCAAGCTGGGCGCGATGTACGGTTTCTCGAATGAAGCAGGCGGCTTCGCGGATAACCGCGCGTACAGCGTCGGCGCGTCGTACAACTACGGCCCGTTGAACGTCGCCGCAGCGTACATGCAACTGAACAACGTCGGCTCGCCGACGAACAACGTCAACGGCGCGATCACGACCGACAACACGCCGTTCGTCGCTGGCCGTCAGCGCATCTTCGGCGGCGGTCTGAACTACGCGTTCGGCCCGGCAACGGTTGGTTTCGTGTTCACGCAGACGATGCTCGACAACGCTTCGTCGATCACCAGCGTCGGCACGCAAGGCGCCGGCTCGATCAACCTGACCGACGGCCACGTTCGCTTCACGAACTACGAAGTCAACGGCCGTTACAACCTGACGCCGGCTCTGTCGCTCGCCGGTGCTTACACGTACACGGACAGCCGCATCGACGGCGAAAAGCCGAAGTTCCACCAGTTCAGCCTGCAGACGGCCTACGCGCTGTCCAAGCGCACCGACGTGTACCTGCAGGGCGAGTATCAGCACATGACCGACAAGGACAACCTGCCTATCGGCGCAGTGATCAACGGCGTCGGCATGTCGTCGAACTCGAATCAGGTTTCGGCGACGGTTGGCATGCGTCACCGCTTCTAAGATTCAACGGCAGTTCAGTTGTGGAAAAGCCGCTCTTCGGAGCGGCTTTTTTTCGTCTGCCGGTCAGGCAGGCCGCTGCGCTCAGTTCGCGCTCAACTCGGGTAGCGCACATCCAGAATATCGATCTGCTGCACGCCCGCCGGCGTGTGCAAAGCGACCGTATCACCGATTTTCGCCTTCAGGAGCGCACGCGCGACCGGCGAGATCCAGCTCACATAACCACGCTCCAGATCGACTTCGTCCACGCCGACGATCGTTACGGTCTTCACGTCGCCGTCGTCGCCCGCGTAGTCCACCGTCGCGCCGAAAAAAACCTGATCGACGTTCTCCTGCTTGCTGCTGTCCACCACTTCCGCGAGATCCAGGCGCTTGCCCAGAAAGCGGATGCGCCGATCGATCTCGCGCAGCCGCCGTTTGCCGTAGATGTAGTCGCCGTTCTCCGAGCGGTCGCCGTTGGACGCGGCCCACGAGACGAGCCTCACCACCTCGGGCCGCTCGTTGTCGAGAAGCTGCAGGAGCTCGTCACGCAGCCGCTGATGGCCCGCCGGCGTGATGTAGTTCTTCGTGCCCGCCGGAACGTCCGGCTGGCCGAGGTCGAGGTCGTCGTCGGTGTCGTCCGACTCTTTGACAAATGCCTTGTTCATGATGCGGATCGATAACGGAATCTGAGAAGTTCTGGCTTTGCAAACATCAAGTTACCACGCCTCGCGCCCGTTTCGTCGACAGAAAGATCGAAACATCGGCCAAAACCGCTTCCTTTTTTAAATTACCTTGGCTATAATTCCGCTTCTGCGTGCGGCTGTAGCTCAGTTGGATAGAGTACTTGGCTACGAACCAAGGGGTCGTGGGTTCGAATCCTGCCAGCCGCGCCACTTTTTCTGATGTTCTCGAATGAGGGCATCAAGCGCTTAACCACAAGCGCAACGCAGTATAAGCAGTACCGTTTTGCGTGCGGCTGTAGCTCAGTTGGATAGAGTACTTGGCTACGAACCAAGGGGTCGTGGGTTCGAATCCTGCCAGCCGCGCCACTTTTTCTGATGTTCTCGAATGAGGGCATCAAGCGCTTAACCACAAGCGCAACGCAGTATAAGCAGTACCGTTTTGCGTGCGGCTGTAGCTCAGTTGGATAGAGTACTTGGCTACGAACCAAGGGGTCGTGGGTTCGAATCCTGCCAGCCGCGCCACTTTTGAAGGGCCTTCCAAACGGAAGGCCCTTTTTGTTTGTGCGCGCCGGAATGGCCTACTGACGCGGAACCGGGCTGATATCGCCGATATGCCTCTCCGGCGACGGCATATCCTCCACCGGAGCCGTCGCGCTCGATTCACCGATCGGTTCCGCACGCTCGCCAAGCAGCGACTGGGGGCGCCGCAAGTACTCGTCCTCCACCTCGTCGCCGAACGCGTGCCGCACGAACGCGCGCAGCAATGCGATCCGCAGCGACGGTCCCCGCCCTTCCACCGGCTTGCCTTCCTTCCCGAACGTCACGCTGCAGCTCACCTCGCCGCGCCCGTGATCCTGCATCTCCAGCTTGCAGGCGCGCTCCAGGACGACCGATGCGGCCTCCCATGACGTCGATGGCAGAAAGCGTCCGTCCCAGGGCTTGCCGCGGTCGTTGCCGCGGATAGAGAGCGTCTCTCCGCTATCGGTGAAGTGGATTTCGCGGATGAATTCGTGCAGCCCGCGCGCGACCCAGTAATCGAGCGTGGTGCCTTCGAGATCGGAAGTGTTCATGCGGCGCCTTCTCCTGTTCGTCGGACGACGACAGGCATGCATGCCGCGTACCCGCGCCGGCGCGTCAGTAGTCGGCGCGCTCGCGGTCGATGCGCATGCCGCCGTCCTGATTGCGGTGATGCGGTTCGTCGCTCGGACGCTCGCGCGCGATGCGCATCACGTCCGGATTGGTGCGCACGCGGCGCATGACGTTGGCCAGATGCACGCGGTCGCTGACCTGAATCACGAAGCGCAGCAGCTTGGCTTCCTGCGACACGTCCTCGTCCATCGCGATATGCACGATGTTCGCATCCGCCGACGTGATGTCCGCCGCGACGCGGGCGAACACACCCTTCGTGTTCTTCACGAGCACCTTCACGGCGACGTCGAAGAGACGGCCTGGCTGCGGCGCCCATGCGACGTCGATCCAGCGGCCCGGATCGCGCCGGTGGATGCGCTGCGCGACGCGGCATTCCGTCGTGTGAATCGCCATGCCGAGGCCGATGCCGATATAGCCCATGATGTCGTCGCCAGGAATCGGGCGGCAGCACGGCGAAAGCTGCACCGACATGCCTTCGGTACCCGTGATGACCACCGGCGGCGCGGTGTTCGTGCTGTGGTGCTCGCGCGGATGATCTTCGTCATCGGCGATACCGTTCATCAACACTTCGATGCGCTTGGCCATGACCGCCGCCACGCGCCGGCCGAGACCGATGTCCGCGAAAATCTCCTGGCGCGTCTTGTTGCCGGTCCACAGCACGAGTTTTTCCCAGACTTCCGGCGTGACATCCGAAAGCGCGAGGCCGTAGCCCTTGAGACTCTGATCGACGAGCCGCTCGCCCAGTTGCACCGACTCGTTCAGGCGCATCGTCTTCAGATAGTGACGGATGGCCGAGCGGGCCTTGCCGGTGCGCACGAAGCCGAGCCACGCGGGATTCGGTTTCGAATACGGCGCGGTGATCACTTCGACGATATCGCCGCTTTTCAGCTCCGTGCGCAGCGGCAGAAGCTCGTTGTTGATCTTCACCGCGACGCACTGATTGCCGAGGTCGCTGTGAATCGAATAGGCGAAATCGAGCGCCGTCGCGCCGCGCGGCAGCGGCATGATCTTCGACTTCGGCGTAAACACGTAGACCGCGTCCGGGAACAGGTCGATCTTGACGTGTTCGAGGAATTCGCTCGAATCGCCCGCTTCGCTCTGAATGTCGAGCAGCGACTTGAGCCACTGATGCGCGCGCTTTTGCACATCGTTGAGATCGGCGCCGCCATTCTTGTAGAGCCAGTGCGCCGCGACGCCGGCTTCGGCGATCTCGTGCATCTTGCGCGTGCGAATCTGGAACTCGATCGGCGCGCCGAACGGGCCGACGAGCGTGGTATGCAGCGACTGATAGCCATTCACCTTCGGAATGGCGATGTAGTCCTTGAACTTGCCCGGCACGGGCTTGTACAGCGCATGCAGCGCGCCGATGCACGTATAGCATTCGAGCGCGCTCTCGACCACGACGCGAAAGCCGTACACGTCGAGCACCTGCGAAAACGACAACTGCTTGTCGCGCATCTTCTTGTAGATGCTGTAGATCGTTTTCTCGCGGCCGGTGACTTCCGCGTTGATCTTCGCGTCCGCGATGGTGCGCTGCACCGCCTCGAGAATCTTGCCGACCACTTCGCGCCGGTTGCCGCGCGCCGCCTTCACCGCTTTTTCGAGCGTGGCGTAGCGATTCGGATTGAAGTTCGCGAAGGAAAGATCCTGCAGCTCGCGATACGTATTGTTCAGACCGAGCCGATGCGCGATCGGCGCGTAGATATCCAGCGTCTCGCGCGCCACGCGCCGGCGCTTTTCCGGCGGCACCGCACCGAGCGTGCGCATGTTGTGCAGCCGGTCGGCGAGCTTGACGAGAATGACGCGCACGTCGCGCGCCATCGCGAGCAGCATCTTGCGGAAGTTCTCCGCCTGCGCTTCCTCGCGATTGCGAAATTCCATCTTGTCCAGCTTGGACAAGCCGTCGACCAGTTCCGCGACTTTCGCGCCGAAGCGCTCCGCGATCTCCGTCTTGGTCACGCCCTGATCTTCGATCACGTCGTGCAGCAGCGCGGCCATGATCGATTGCGCGTCCAGCTTCCAGCCCGCGCAGATTTCCGCGACCGCGACCGGATGCGTGATGTACGGCTCGCCGCTCTGGCGATACTGCCCGAGATGCGCTTCGTCGCTGAAATGGAACGCCGCCTTGACTTCCTTGATTTCCTCGGCGGAGATGTAGCCGGCGAGCGTGTTCGTCAGTTTCGCGATGGAAACGACGTCGTGCTTGCGCGGCTGTTCAGGCGTGGCGGTCGGGCCGAACAGGTGGCGAAACGACTGTTCGAGGACCGCGTCGATGTACTTGCGCGCCGCATGCGGCTTGTCCGCATCGAGCACCGAATCCTGATCGATGTCGATGTCGGGGTCCACGGCGGCGGAGATGGGCAACGGTGTCTGACTCATCTTCGCCTCCGTGGTGATGTGACGCGTTGGGTTGTCGGTTGCAGAAATTGAAACCGGGATGCCGCAGCCCTTAGACGGGCACCTTCTTCAACATTTCGATGCCGACCTGACCCGCCGCGATCTCGCGCAGCGCGACGACGGTAGGCTTGTCGCGGCTCTCGATTTTCGGCGTGTGGCCTTGTGCGAGCTGACGCGCGCGATACGTCGCCGCGAGCGCGAGCTCGAAGCGATTCGGGATTTGTTTCAGGCAGTCTTCGACGGTGATGCGGGCCATGTTGAGTTCCTTCTCGATATGGGTTTTATTCTACCTTATGTGACCGAACGACCCGGTCACGGCGGCGTGTCAGGATTGCGGCGTCGAATGAATACCGAGATCCACGAAAAGCTGCGTATTGCGCGCGTATTGCGACGTGAAGCGCAGGCGCGTCGCGGCCACGAGACAACGCAGTTCCGCGAGCGCGCGATCGAAGTTTTCGTTGATCACCACATACTCCGCTTCCGATGCATGCGCCATTTCGCTGCCGGCCGCGAGCAGCCGCCGCACGATCACTTTTTCGGAATCCTGGCCGCGTTTCTTGAGGCGGTCTTCGAGCGCGTCGAGCGACGGCGGCAGAATGAAAATCTCCACCGCGTTGCGAAACTGCTTCTTCACCTGCTGCGCGCCCTGCCAGTCGATTTCGAGCAGCACGTCGTGGCCCTGCTTCATCTGATCGGCGATCCACAGCTTCGAGGTCGCGTAATAGTTGCCGTGCACTTCGGCGCTTTCCAGAAACTCGCCGTTTTCGCGCCGCTCCATGAATTCGTCGACGGACACGAAGTGATACTGCACGCCGTTGGTTTCCTTCGAACGCGCCTCGCGCGTCGTGTACGAAACCGACAGCAGAATCTCCTTATCCTCGGCGAGCAGCGCGTTCACGAGCGTGGACTTGCCCGCGCCCGACGGCGCGACGACCATAAACAGGTTGCCGGGATAGATGCCCGTATAGTGGCTGTGCGAGCGGTGCGTGGTATTCGGCATGATGTTGCGTTACTCCAGATTCTGTACTTGCTCGCGCATCTGCTCGATGAGCAGCTTGAGCGTCATCGATGCATCCGCGAGTTCCTTCGCCGCCGCCTTCGAGCCGAGCGTGTTCGCTTCGCGGTTAAGCTCCTGCATCATGAAGTCGAGGCGCTTGCCGACCTTGCCGCCCTTTTGCAGCACGTGGCGCGTTTCGTTCAGATGCGCGGTGAGGCGCTGCAATTCTTCGGCGATGTCGATGCGAATGCCGTACATCGTCACTTCCTGACGAATGCGTTCGGCGATTTCCTCGCGCGGCACGCTCGTCGACGTTCCGCCTTCGTTCGTCGCAATGCCCAGCGCATCCTGCAAACGCTCGACGATCTTCTGCTGATGCTTCGCGATGAGTTCGGGGACGAGCGGCGTGATGCGCGCGACGATCGCTTCCATTTCCGTCACGTTGTCGATCAGCACTTTGCCCAGTGCCGCGCCTTCGCGCGCGCGCACTTCGATGAGATCCGCGATTGCCTGCTTGCCGCATGCGAGCACCGCTTCGCGCAACGTTTCCTGCGATACCGCGCTTTCGGCGAGCACACCGGGCCAGCGCAGGATTTCGCCGGTGCGCATGCGCTCGGCATCGGGAAAGACATCGAGCACGGCGCGTTCGAGCGTCGCGAGCTGCGTGAGCGCCTCGCGGTTGAGCGCGCCCGCGTTTGCCGTCTGCTCGACGCGATTCAGATTGATGCGGATATCGACCTTGCCGCGCGAGAGCTTGGACATCAGCATTTCGCGCAATTGCGGCTCGGTTGCGCGCACGTCTTCGGGCATCCGGAAGTTCAGATCGAGAAAGCGCGAATTCACCGTGCGCAATTCCACCGATACACCGACGCCCGAACCGCCCGCGCCATTGGGTCCCGCGCCATCCGCGACGACTTCGCGCGTCGCGCTGGCATAGCCTGTCATGCTGTAGATCATGGTACGTCTCGCGATGTGAGCCTTCCTTGCGAAGGCCGATTCAACGAAACGCCCGGCGCTCTCGAAAGTGCTTTGGGGATGGCACGCGTTTGGCGGCCGGGCGAGGAATCCGCATTATCCCATTTTTGTCGCGCGGCCCGCCCGGTCGGCATGTCCGCCACCGACGCCTGCCGGTGAATAACGATAAAATCGGCGGCGAATGACGATAAACATCGCTGGGATTTCCCGTCCAACTTTCTCGAACCCGATCCATGACCGACTCTCCCCTGCTCAAGCCTTCTCCCCCGCGCCCGAGCGGCCGCCGCGCGAATCAGCTGCGCGACGTGCGCATCACGCGCAATTACACGAAGCACGCGGAAGGCTCCGTGCTCGTCGAATTCGGCGATACCAAGGTGATCTGCACGGCCAGCATCGCCGAGCGCGTGCCCGAGTTTCTGCGCGGACGCGAACAGGGCTGGCTCACCGCGGAATACGGCATGCTGCCGCGCGCGACCCACACGCGCAGCGACCGCGAAGCCGCGCGCGGCAAGCAGACGGGCCGCACGCAGGAAATCCAGCGTCTGATCGGCCGCGCGCTGCGCTCGGTGTTCGATCTCAACGCGCTCGGCGCGCGCACGCTGCACATCGACTGCGACGTGATTCAGGCCGATGGCGGCACGCGCACGGCGAGCATCACGGGCGCGTTCGTCGCAGCGCACGACGCGGTGAGCAAGCTGCTCGCGGCGGGCAAGATCGCGAAGACGCCGGTGAAGGACTTCGTCGCGGCGATTTCGGTCGGCATTTTCGAAGGCGCGCCGGTGCTCGATCTCGACTACGACGAAGACTCGCAATGCGATACCGACATGAACGTCGTGATGACGGGCGCAGGCGGTTTCGTCGAAGTGCAGGGCACGGCGGAAGGCGCGCCCTTCACGCGTGACGAGATGAACGAACTGATCGCGCTCGCGGACAGCGGCATCCGCGCGCTGATCCTGAAGCAGAAGGAAGCGCTGGAGAGTCATGGTGTCTGATGCGCATGGTCTGAGCCGCGTCGTGCTCGCATCGAACAATGCGGGCAAGCTGCGCGAGTTCGCATCACTCCTGGATGCGGCGGGAATCGAGCTGATCGCGCAGGGCGAGCTTGGCGTGCCCGAAGCGCCGGAACCGCACGCGACGTTCGTCGAGAACGCGCTGGCGAAGGCGCGGCATGCGTCGGCGCTCACCGGCCTGCCCGCGCTCGCCGACGACTCCGGCCTCTGCGTGCGCGCGCTGGACGGCGCGCCGGGCGTGTACTCCGCGCGCTATGCGTCGATGAACGGCGAAGCGAAAAGCGACGCCGCGAACAACGCGAAACTCGTCGCCGATCTCGCCAACCACGCCGATCGCCGCGCGTACTACTTCTGCGTGCTCGTGCTCGTGCGTCACGCCGACGATCCGGAGCCGCTCATCGCCGAAGGCCGCTGGCACGGCGAAGTGCTCGATGCGCCGCGCGGCGCGCACGGCTTCGGCTACGACCCGCACTTCTTCCTGCCGGCGCTGAACGCGACCGCCGCCGAACTCGATCCCGCGCGCAAGAATGCGCTGAGCCATCGCGCGCTCGCGCTGCGCGATCTGCTGCAACGACTGAAGGAACTTGCGTGAGCGCCGGACCGAAGACGATCAACGTGGTGCAGGCTTTCACGTCGCCGGGCAGCATCCGGCTGACATCGCTGCCGCCGCTCTCGTTGTACGTGCATTTCCCGTGGTGCGTGCGCAAGTGCCCGTACTGCGACTTCAACTCGCACGAATGGAAGGACGACGCGTTTCCCGAGGAACGTTATCTCGACGCCTTGCGCGCCGACCTCGAAAGCGCGCTGCCGCTCGTGTGGGGACGGCAGGTGCATACGATTTTCATCGGCGGCGGCACGCCCTCGCTCCTGTCGGCGAAAGGGCTAGACCGGCTGCTTTCGGACGCGCGCGCGCTCCTGCCCATCGACGCCGACGCCGAGATCACGCTCGAAGCGAATCCGGGTACTTTCGAAGCGGCGAAGTTCGCGTCGTTTCGCGCGAGCGGCGTGAACCGTCTGTCGATCGGCATCCAGAGCTTCAACGAGGCGCATCTGAAGGCGCTCGGCCGGATTCACGATGCAACGCAGGCCCGGCGCGCCGTCGAGATCGCGGCGAAGCACTTCGACAACTTCAATCTCGATCTGATGTTCGCGCTGCCGCAGCAATCGCTCGACGAATGCAGGCACGATATCGAAACGGCCATCTCGTTCGCGCCGCCGCATCTGTCGCTCTATCACCTGACGATGGAGCCGAACACGGTCTTCGCCAAGTACCCGCCCGCCCTGCCCGACGACGACGCTTCCGCCGACATGCAGGACTGGATTCACGAGCGCACGCGCGCGGCGGGCTATGAGCGCTACGAAGTGTCGGCGTATGCGAAGCCGCACCGGCAGAGCCGGCACAACCTGAACTACTGGCGTTTCGGCGACTATCTCGGCATCGGTGCGGGCGCGCATACGAAGCTGTCGTTTCCGTCGAAGATCCTGCGTCAGGCGCGTTTCAAGCATCCGGCGAGCTATATGGATCACGCGCTTGCGCCCGATGAAACCCCGATTCAGGAAGAACGCGAAGTCGGTCCGCGCGATCTGCCATTCGAGTTCATGCTCAACACGCTGCGTCTCGTCGAAGGCTTTCCCGTGCATGCGTTCGTCGAGCGCACGGGTCTCGCCCTGTCCGCGATCGAGCCCGCGCTCGTGCAAGCGGAGAAGCGCGGGCTGATTACGCGCACCATCGAGCGCATCGCGCCGACCGAGCTCGGCCAGCGCTTTCTCAACGATCTACAGGAGCTGTTCTTGAAGGACTCGAAGAATTGAGCGCGCCGACGATGACGCCGGGCTCGGTGATGCGGCATCGCCCGTTCGCGCTTTTCTGGACCGCGCGGGTGATGTCTTCGGTGGCGTTTCAAATGATGTCGGTCGCGATCGGATGGCAGGTGTATTCGATCACGCACAGCGCCTACGCGCTCGGTTTTGTCGGTCTCGCGCAGTTTCTGCCGATGTTCGTGCTGACGCTCGTCGTCGGGCACGTTGCGGATCGGTACGACCGGCGCACGATCGCGTATGTGTGTCAGGCTATCGAGGGCGTCGGCGCGCTTGCGCTGTGCCTCGGCGCATGGCACGGCTGGGATAGCGTCGCCCCCATTTACGCGATCGCGATGATCACCGGCGCCGCGCGCGCGTTCGAATCGCCGTCGATGGCGGCGTTGCTGCCGAACCTCGTCGCGCGCTCACAACTGCAGCAGGCGACCGCGTGGTCGACTTCGGCGAACCAGACCGCGATGATCCTCGGTCCCGCGATGGGCGGCCTGCTGTACGGCCTCGGCGCGCTGACCGTGTATGGCGCGGTGACGATCGCGTTTCTGGGCGCGGCGTCGGCGGTCGCCGCAATCAGGATCGACGAGGCCGTGCGCATGCGCGCGCCCTTGTCGTTCGAAGCGTTGTTTTCCGGCATCGGCTTTATCAAGAGCAAGCCGGTGATTCTCGGCGCGCTGTCGCTCGATCTGTTCGCCGTGTTGCTCGGCGGCGCGACGGCGCTCTTGCCGGTGTACGCGCGCGACATTCTGCATACCGGCCCGTGGGGGCTTGGCGTATTGCGCGCGGCGCCCGCCGTGGGCGCGCTCGCCGGGTCCATCTGGCTCGCGCATCATCCGCTGCGCCAGCGCGCGGGCACGGCGCTGTTCGGCGGCGTGATCGCGTTCGGCATCGCGACGATTCTGTTCGGCTTGTCGCGCGATATCGGATTTTCGCTGCTGGCGCTGGCGGCACTCGGCGCGTCGGATGTGATCAGTGTGGTCGTACGCTCATCGCTCGTGCAGTTGCAGACGCCCGACGAGATGCGCGGACGCGTCGGCGCGATCAATTCGCTGTTCATCGGGACGTCGAATCAGCTCGGCGAATTCGAATCGGGCATGACGGCGGGGCTGTTCGGCGCGGTGCCGGCGGTGCTGATCGGCGGAATCGGCACGATTGCCGTCGCGTTTTTGTGGATGCGCTGGTTTCCCGCGCTGCGGGCGACGAAATCGCTCGAAGGGTGACGTTCCTCTCTTCGCCGATGAGTTGCGCTACAATACGCGCCTTGCTGGAGGTGTGGCCGAGCGGTTTAAGGCACCGGTCTTGAAAACCGGCGAAGGAGCGATCCTTCCGTGAGTTCGAATCTCACCGCCTCCGCCAGAAGTGAACAGAAAGCCTCGTAAGTTCAAAGACTTATGAGGCTTTGTCGTTTCTGTTCTCGCCAGACTCATTCAGCGGAGCGTACCGCCGGGCTAGTCGAAGGACTCGGGGGCAATCTTGCCCTGCGTGATGACCAAATGCGCTGCGTTGACTCCGGGCGCGAAAAAACGCCAATCTTCCTCTTCCTGTATTGCATCGGGGATTACTGTGAGACGCAACTCATGCGATAGAGAAAGCAACAATCCACTTGCTTCGTTCACTGCGACGGATTCAACAGTTGGCGCGACGGCGTCTCCGAATAACAACTGTTGAAGGCGCGCAACGGTAGCACTCGCTTTCTCATCGCCTCCTCGAAGGTCGTCTTCCGTTGCAGCAACACGCCCAGCTTGTTCAAGTCGCCATGCACATTGGACGTGAAGCGCCCACGCACCCACATGTTTCACGGCCCCTCTGAAGTTGGTCACAGGACGCAGCGCACCGAATCCCAAGGTGAGCATGTCGGCAGCATGGTTTACGCTGCTCAACTCTAGCCCTTGAAGTACCGAGAGACGTCGCTCGATTTCCTTTCCAGAATTAATCATCAAATTATTCCACTTTTGATTTGCGCGGTTCACCAGAGATCAAACATGTCCTTCGCGCGCTCCATGATTTCGTGATAGCCGAGGCCCTCGCCCGAAATTTCATCGTGGAGTTGCCGGGCTTGACCGGGAGTCAGGCGCAAAATTCTCGCAATGTCATTAGTTTGTTTGTTCTGTGCTTGATTGTTGCCGGGCGTGCCTTGACTACCTGCAACGTCTACAACATCCGTGCTTAGCGTGTCCGGCTGATACTCGAACGGCTGCGCGTCACTAAGCGGTGAACCGCCATCGCTGTCGTCAGCATCCCCGAAGCTTTTGAGCGTCGACTCGCTGTCGCTGTCATGGTCGAAACTCGCGCCGCCGAGCGCAGCTACTGCGACTGCTTCGACAGCCCCCAGCCAATCGGAACCGCTGCCGCCACAGCTGCCGTTTGCGTCACCTGCGCCGGATGCGAAGTCGCGCGCGGAACCAAGGTCAGAGCGGAGCATATCGGAACCGAACCCCGAATCGACATTGGCGCGCTTGAGCGCCGCGAACTCGCGCAGGTCCAGAACTTCGTCGCTCTTGGCATTGAAGCTGACGCCGCCGGCTGCCTTTGGCCAGTATTGCGGCGCATACCACTTGTACACCTCTTGCCCGCTCCACCAGTACCGTTTGCGATTGATCGCGGGCACGAGGCGGCCATCCTGAACGGCGCGGCGCAGCACACGCGTGATGCCGTCGCCATCGACCGGAACATCCCAACTCGATACCCGCAACTCGTGACGAATGAAATCGACATACCGCCGGAACTCGGTGCTCAGGTATGCGCTACGTCGATCGATGCGCGGCCGAAACAGCCGGTCGAAATCTCGCCGGTCTTGCGCGATCTGCCTCTGTTGCTCTTTCTCCTTATTGCCGCGCTCTTCGTAGGGCAGGTCTCCGTATGGGTGAGTCCGCCACATAAACCAGTCAATCTGATGAAACTCGCGTCGAGTCATCAACGTGCATTGCCAGCCAAAGCCGCCTGACAGCGGCACATACAGCGCATTGAACGAGCGGCCCCATTTGGGAAACGCCATGTCACCTCCATATTTGACAGGATTGCTAATTCTAATAGGCAGCAATTTGCTGTCAGTGGAGACGTCTCAAAAACGAAGTTCTCTACGGACACCGCGAAGACTCAACCTGAACCGTGCACGGTGACGATGCGGTGTATCGCCCCTCGCCTTGCCACGCAGCGACCGTCACCAAAGCGTCTCATTTGACTTCAGTTCTTTCAGCCGCTTGTCGTCAACACCAAATTCAGACAATACGCATATCCGATACTCCCCACCCCACGTACATTGCCCTTGTCTCCATCCCGAGTTTTCCCCCATTCTCGGGTAACGGAGACCTTCAATGGGTAAGGTTGGATTTTGGCCTCGCAGCGCGCGAGGCCAGTTTTTTTCCATCACCTGCAAATCGATGTGAACACGGCGGCCATGGCGCCATCTAACCGCCTCATCGAGACAACGCGGAGAACCGCCCATGAAGTCACGCCGCCTCATGCCCGTCCTCTTCGGCTGCGCCATCGCCGTGAGCCTGCCGACGCATGCCCAGCCTCAGCACAACGCGCAATGGCGCGCGACCGAAGCCACGTTCTT
Source organism: Caballeronia cordobensis (assembly GCF_001544575.2). Taxonomy (GTDB): domain Bacteria; phylum Pseudomonadota; class Gammaproteobacteria; order Burkholderiales; family Burkholderiaceae; genus Caballeronia; species Caballeronia cordobensis. The sequence continues at coordinate 100,275 of NZ_FCNY02000018.1, read as the reverse complement.
CGATCTGATTCAGAACGGATATGGAATCGTCGCGGTAACGAGTGTCGCCGCGCGAAGTACGGGCTTGCCCGAAGACACCTACGTGCTTCAGAAAACCAATAGCGTCTATCGCTGCGTGGAAACGCGGGCGGCCGAGACCGGCACGGCCCGATCGACCGCGCCCCTACGCTGCGCCGAGCTAGTCAAGCCATACACGGACTGACTCGAAAAATTCAATTGTCGTCCGACCTGACGGGCGGACGCACATGCGGAACGGGCTCCGCTTTGGCCGCATCCGTCTTCGGCGCGCTTCGCTTCGAGTCGCTCTTCACATGCGTCGCGGACGCCGGTTGCTGCCGGGCGGGCGCGCCCGACGGCGCAGGTTGGGTTTTGCGTGACATGATCTTCTCCCGAGAAGCCGGGGACATCCCCTTGATACCTTAGCACCGCCGCGCTCACGCCGCGCACGCGCACCGCGGCGGGTCTCAGCCGACCTTCAGGCGACCTTCAGCCGACGGGCGCTTCGCCCTCTCCCGTCTGCTTCCCGGGCCGGTCGTTCGGGCCTTGCTTGCGGTTTTCGTCATCGCGCTCGGGCAACTTGCTTTTTTCGTTGTCGCTATGCTCGACTGACTTGCCGTCATCCGGCCGATTCGTCTCGGTGCTCATGGCTCCCTCCTCGATTGCTTTCAGATAGTTCATGGGCAGCAAATCTCGCGCCCGAACGCGCGGCGGCGCACATTTTCGTCTCACTCTCCGTCTTTGCAGCGACTACCATTGAAGTAACGTCATCTTTTCGATGCTTGCGATGTTCGCGTCACGCTTTCGCCTTGTCGTCATTGCGCTCACCGGCGCACTCGCGATGAGCGCCTGCACGATCACGCCCCCGCCGGGCGTCGTGGCGACGCGTGCCGTCGCGCCGCCCGCGCCCGGTCAGACGCTCGACCAGTACAAGGCGCAGATCGCGCAGCGCATCTTCGAACGCAATCCGTCGCTCGTGCTCAAGGGCACGCCGCAAGCGATGCTGCGCTCCTTCGTGCTGGTGTCCTTCACGGTGGACCGCGGCGGGCGGGTCGTCGAATCGTCGGTATATCGCACCAATGGCGACGACGAAGCCGAGGCCACCGCGCTCGCGTCGCTGCGCCGCTCGGCGCCCTTGCCCGCGCCGCCCTCGCGTCTCCTGAACGGCAACGGTCAACTGGAGCTCTTCGAAGGCTGGATGTTCAACGACAACGGCCAGTTCCAGCTCCAAACGTCGCACTCGCCCCAGGCGACGAGCCTCGATTGATTGGCGCGCGCCGCGCACGCTCGTTATAATTTTTGACACCCCTGCCGGACCGCGTCCGGCGCCGCCTTCGCCTCGCGCCCATCCCGCGTGACGCGCGAAGCGCCCGAGCGCAGCCAGGCTGCGCCGTCATCGCACGCGCTACTCGCGCCGTCGAACCCATCGCATCGCAATCCTTACAAAAAGCCGACGCGCATCGGATCGCCCTTGCCCGGCGATGCGCGCGACAATGCTTCGCACCACGGCAACACGACAACGGAGACACTATGGCCGCACCCTCGCTTTCCGCCGCACAGCCCGGCGACGGATCTCAAAGCGCGTCGCGCGTAATTTTCGCGAGCTTCATCGGCACCGCGATCGAGTTCTACGATTTCTATGTCTACGCGACCGCCGCCGCGCTCGTCATCGGGCCGGTGTTCTTTCCGCACGACTCGCCCGCCGCGCAGGCGCTCTCCGCGTTCGTCACGTTCGGCATCGCGTTCTTCGCGCGGCCCATCGGCTCGTTTCTGTTCGGCCACTTCGGCGACCGCATCGGCCGTAAATCGACGCTCGTCGCCTCGCTGCTGGTGATGGGCGTCTCCACGACGCTCATCGGCTTCGTGCCCGGCTACGATTCGATCGGCAGCGCGGCGCCGATCCTGCTGTGCATCCTGCGCTTCGGGCAGGGCATCGGGCTTGGCGGCGAATGGGGCGGCGCGGCGCTGCTCGCGACGGAATACGCGCCGCAAGGCAAGCGCGGGCTCTTCGGCATGTTCCCGCAACTCGGGCCGTCGATCGGCTTTCTCGCGTCGAACGGGCTGTTCTTTGGCCTCGCGCTCTCGCTCACAGACGAGCAGTTCCGCAGCTGGGGCTGGCGCGTGCCGTTCATCGTCAGCGCGGTGCTGGTCGCGCTCGGCCTCTACGTGCGGCTGAAGATCGCGGAAACGCCGGCGTTCCGCGCCGCCGTCGAGCGTCACGAGCGCGTGAAGGTGCCCGTCGCGACGCTCTTGTCCAGCCATCTCGCGCCGACGCTGCTCGGCGCGTTCGCGATGGTCGTCTGCTACACGCTCTTCTACATCTCGACGGTGTTCTCGCTGTCCTTCGGCGTCGCCAAGCTGCATTTCGCGCGCGAGACGTTCCTCGGCCTGCTGTGCTTCGCCGTGCTCTTCATGGCGATCGCCACGCCGATCTCGGCCATCGCCAGCGACCGCTTCGGGCGCAAGCCGGTGCTGGTCGTCGGCTGCGTCGCGGCGATCCTGTCCGGCTTCGCGATGGCCCCGCTCCTCGGCAGCGGCAACACGATCCAGGTCGCGCTCTTTCTCACGATCGAGCTGTTCCTGATGGGCGTCACCTTCGCCCCGATGGGCGCGCTTTTGCCCGAGCTCTTTCCGACCAACGTCCGCTACACGGGCGCGGGCGTCGCCTACAACCTCGGCGGCATTCTGGGCGCGTCGGTGGCGCCGTATATCGCGCAACTGCTGGCGAATCGCGGCGGACTGTCGTGGGTGGGCGGCTACGTGTCGGCTGCGGCTGCGGTGAGCCTCGTCGCGGTGCTGTGCATGCGCGAGACACGGCATATCAAGCTGGACTGAAGCAGCGGCGAACCGGCGCGCTCAGCGATCGCGCCGGTTGCTGATGTGCGCGGGCAGCGGCCCTTTCATGACGGGAAGGCGCGACGCCTGCCGCTCGGCGACCTTCGCGCGCGCCGCCTTCGCCGCCTTGCGATCCGCCCAGAAGCGCGCAAGCCACAACAGACTGGCGATGGCGATGCCGTCGGCGATGAGTCCGAGAATCCAGTGCGACGGATAGCGCCCGAGGCCGAGCACGCCCATCGCGCGCAATGCCGAATCGAGCACGAGCGAAACGCACGCGCCCGCGATGAAGCACACGAGCCCTTGCTGCCCGATCGTCACGATGCCCGGCAGCCTGCGCGCGAGGCGGGCGACCCAGCCCGCATACACCGCGCGGGCGACGATCCAGGCGATCGCCGCGAAGCTCACGATGCGCAGCGTCGCGAGGTTCTGCTTCATGTATCCGGGCGGCGCTTGCGTTTCGAGGAACAGCTTGAAGAACGCGAACGTCAACGCGAGGGCGATCGCGCCCGCCGTCAGCCAGCGCGCGATCTTGCCGGCGTGGAACGTGCCGCTGACCGGCTGAATGCGCGCCAGCACGCCGGTCATGAACATCAACTGCCACGCGAACGGATTGAACGACCACGCTTCCCCGTACGTGCCGGGCAAAAAGCGCAGGAGCGGCATGGCCGCGAGCCACACGAGCAGGCTGCCGAACACGGCGACGACCGGTCTTTTCTGAGCAAGCGGCACGATCACGGGCACGGCCAGCGCGAAGACCGAATACATCGGCAGTACGGCGGAGAGATACGGCTGCTGACGCAGCAAGGCGATGTCGACGACGAGGCCGGCCGGGCGCGCGAGGAAGGCGGGCCATTCCGTGTACTGGACCATCGGCGTATCGATCTTGAGCGCCATCAGCAGTCCGCCGCCGATCAGCATGAGAAACGCCGTGAACAGATACGCGCGATAGATCTCCCAACTGCGTTTGAAAAAGCGTCGGCGGGCCGCTGAATCGCTACGGCGAGTCGCAAGCGCCGTATAAGCCGCCGCCGACGCATAACCTCCGAGAAATACGAATACTTCGGCGGAATCGCAAAATGCGTATTGATGCAGCGTAAAGCGCGATAGCACGCTTCCCGTTATATGGTCCACCGCGATAATGAGCAGCACGATTCCCCGAAAGAAATCGACTTCGAGAGAACGCGTCGGGGAAGTCATCTGGCGAATGCTCCACGAACCTGCGGTTTCGGCGCGCCGCCGGAATGGCAATGGCGCATATAGGGGGTTTGTACTGAGTCTGAAAAGAAAATTCCCTGAATCAGCAGGTATTTAAATTAACACTCGATGCCCGTCGGCAAGCTGGCGGGAAAATGACTTTTTCGTCCGCTTTCCAGTAAAAACGTCGCTGCTTATACTCGAAGAAGCTTGAAAAAAGTTCGACAGATCGCCTTACGCAACGGGAGAGGCCATGAATATTCATTTGCAAAGCGCGCATCTCGTCGCGATCGTCACCATTGCGCTTGTGACGGCGCTGCTGCTCGCAGTGAAGTTTCGTCCGGCGACTTGGCGCGGCGTCGTTCTGGAAGCCGTCGTGGCGAACGTCGGCGCGATTCTGGCGGTACTCGCCTTCGAAGTGCTGACCGCGTGATCTCGCCGAGCCTGCGGAAATTTTCATTTCGATTGAACTTTTCTCCGCGCGTACGCTCGTAGCAAGTACTGCTGTGTGCGTGGTCCGGCTTTCGGACCTGAACGCGGCTCTCTTCTCCTCTCCGCTCCTGCTTATGCGGGAGCGTTTCTTGGGCGCCCGGCGAAAGCCTCGCGCCTCTTCTTTTTTCTGGCCCCTTCGTTCGCCGCCGCCGTGTGAAGACGCGCGACGGCGAATGAACGGGCTATGCGATTCAGATCCAGTGACCCGGAATGTAGCGGTACCGCCCGCGGAACGGCGCCCACACGCCCGGCGCCCAGCGCGCGCCCGGCCGCACGGCAATCCAGTGGCCTGGCACCCACACATAGCGGCCTTCCCAGTTCCAGTGTCCCGCATCCCACACGAAGCCGGCGCGTGCTGCCGGAACAGGCTCGAAACGCGGCGCGGGCGGCGCGCTCGGTGCAACGATCACCACGTCGGCGAACGCTCCGGACATGCTCACGACGCAGGCGGCAAGCAACGCGGCCCGGGCAAGCAGATGACGACAGGACAGTTTCATGATCGACCTCGTTTTCCTAAAGACATTGAACGCGCGCGTGGTGCGCGGATGAAGGCTTCGCGGCTAAGAAACATCCGCGTCTTTTCTCAATGTGCGAGGGAGAACGCGCGATGACACGCGCGGAAGGTCGATCAGGTTGAATTTGGAACAGTTTGTCGATGATTGTCCGACAAATGTCACAGCGAAGGCGCGACCGCTCGATGCATCATGCAGTGCTACGCAAACGATAACGCACCAGGAAAAAGAGCCGGAATCACATGATTCCGGCTCTTTTCGAGAAACATGGCGCCGCATGCGCGGCGCGCGGCATCACGCCTGCGGAATCTCTATCTTCACTTCCAGCACTTCGAGGTCGTCCTGACGTTCGAGGCTCACTCGAATATCGTCATCGGAAATCTTCACGTACTTCGAAATCACGGCAACGAGTTCTCGTTGCAACGCCGGCAGATAATCGGCGGCGGCTTTGCCACCCGCGCGCTCGTGCGCAATGATCAACTGCAAGCGTTCCTTCGCGACCGAAGCGGACTTTCTTTTCTCGCCCAGCAAAAACGAAAGAATCGACATTGCGTCCCCTTACTTGGTGCCGAAGATGCGTTGCAACAGCCCTGGCTTCTGATAATCGGTGAAGCGCAGCGTCTTTTCCTCACCGAGGAAACGCGACACCACGTCCTTGTACGATTCGGCGACATCCGTGCCGTCCAGATGCACCGCCGGCAAGCCCTGGTTCGATGCATGCAGCACCGCTTCCGATTCCGGAATCACGCCGATCAGGTCGATGCGCAAGATCTCCTGAATGTCCGACAGCGACAGCATCTCGCCTTCGGAAACGCGTTTCGGGTTGTAGCGCGTGATCAGCAGATGCTCCTTGACCGGCTCTTTGCCTTCGATCGCACGCTTCGTTTTCGACGACAGGATGCCGAGAATGCGGTCCGAGTCGCGCACGGACGACACTTCCGGATTGGTCACGATGAGCGCTTCGTCGGCGAAGTGCATCGCCATCAGCGCGCCGGATTCGATACCCGCCGGCGAATCGCAGACGATGTATTCGAAGTCCATCTTGATCAGTTCCTCGATGACCTTCTCGACGCCTTCGAGCGTGAGCGCGTCTTTATCGCGCGTCTGCGAGGCCGGCAGGATGTAGAGGTTCTCGCTCTTCTTGTCCTTGATGAGCGCCTGATGCAGATTCGCTTCGCCCTGGATGACGTTGATCAGGTCGTACACCACGCGGCGTTCGCAACCCATGATGAGGTCGAGATTGCGCAGACCGACGTCGAAGTCGATCACGGCCGTCTTGTGGCCGCGCAATGCGAGCGCCGATGCGAAGCTCGCGCTGGTGGTCGTCTTGCCGACGCCGCCCTTCCCCGAAGTCACCACAATGATTTTTGCCATACAAGTACCTTGTGTTCGTCAAATAGGTCCGCTCGCGCTGTCTTCGAGCGCGCGCCGCGGGAATCGGGCGCGCGAGCCGATACAACTCGTCAGGTCAGCCGCAGCGGTTCGATCATCAGTTTTTCTTCTTGCAGCCAGATCTGCACCGGCTTGCTCGCGACATCGGCGGGCAGCGGGTTCTCGGTCGTCCGATAGATGCCCGCGATGGAAATCAGTTCCGGCTCGAGACAGGTGCAGAAGATGCGCGCGTCGAGATTGCCATGCACGCCGGCGAGCGCGCGGCCCCGCAACGGCGCATAGATATGGATATTGCCTTCCGCGATCACCTCGGCCCCGTACGACACGAGCCCGAGCACGATCAGATCGCCCTTCGCGTAGACCTGCTGGCCCGAGCGCAGCGGACGGTCGATGATGGTCGCGGGCTGCGGCAGGCTCGCGGGCGGCGGTTCCTTCGCGACCGCCGCTTCGATCACGGCGGCGGCTTCGGTGTTCGGCTTCGCTTCGTCGGCCGAGGGCTTGGGCGCGCCGCGCCTGTCGCGTGCTTCGAGAATCGGCAGGCCGCCTTCGTTCGCCCATTGAATCGCCCACGTCTGCGCGGGCAGCGCGACGATGCCGATCGGACGCATGCGCACGCTCTTGAGCAAGGCTTCGAGATCGACGAGCGAGACGCGCTCCTGTTCGGCGAGACGGCGCACGTCGATGGCGACGACATCGCCTGCGAAGAATTCGGGAGTCGCCTCGAAGCGCCGCGTGAGTTCAGTGCGCAGGGCATTGAGGTCGGGAGTCTTGACGACGAAGAGAAGCGTGTCGACGGAGCCGCTGCGCAGTTCGAAGAAGGGCGTTTTGTTGAGCGACATAGGAACGGCCAAAAATTTTGCGTATTTTACAGGCGTTGTCGCACACGGCCATAATTTTTAGGACCGATTCAGCTATCGATAACGAGAAATGCGGGCGCGAAGTGCGCACGACAGGCACGCGGATACCGGGCACAGGACACGCACTGACGTGCGTTAGAGGTCGTCTTCGGCCTGCATGTGACGCACGAAGAGCGACTCGGCTTCTTCCTCGTGCGACGGCATCGCGCGGCGCTCGCCCGTCGGGCCGAAACCGAGACGCTCGTAGAAGCGCATCGCGGTGCGGTTTTCCTCGGAGATCCACGCATGCACCTCGGCGGCGCCCTGCGCGGCGAGCCATCGCGTCGCGACGTTCATGAGCAGCTCGCCGCCGCGCAGATGCCGCACGGCGGGCGCGACCCAGAGCGCGCTCACGAATGCGCGCGCGCCCGGCGTCTCTTCGATGTACGCGTGCACGAGACCGCAGGGATGACCTTCCGTGTAGAGCAGGAACGTCGCGAGCCGCGGCGAATTCGCATGCAGCGCCGCGGTTTCTTCGAACGACGACGGGTCGACGAGCAGCGCATCTTCAAGCGTTTCGCCGAAAGCGTACGGCGCTTCGCGCAGCGATGCCGTGCGAAGCTCGCGCAAAACCGAACCTTGTTGCGCGGCGATGCGGCTGACGGTCAATGAGGGACTCATGCGTGCGCTCATGCAGACTATTTCTCTCTGGCTTTCAGGCTCTTTAGCGCGTGCGGCTCTGTCGGCCGGTCCGGCGCGCAGGCCATTGGCATAGCTTCAACCGAACGGGCGTACCCGTCAATTCCTAAATCCGGGAAACTGCTTTACAACGCACACGGGCGTAGCCCGCGGCGCTCAGGGCGCTTCATAAGCGCCGGTACCGTCCGGCCACGGCGTGAGGAGTTCGAAGCCCTCTTCGGTCACGGCGACCATGTGCTCCCATTGCGCCGAAAGCGAGCGGTCCTTGGTCGTCACGGTCCAGCCGTCGCGCGATTGCTGGGTGGCCGCGCGGCCCGCGTTGATCATCGGCTCGATGGTGAAGACGAGGCCCGGCTTGAGGCGCAGGCCCGCGCCGCGCTGGCCGTAGTGCAGCACTTGCGGATCTTCGTGATAGACGCGGCCGATGCCGTGGCCGCAATACTCGCGCACCACGGAAAAGCCTTCGCGATGCGCGACGCTCTGAATGGCCGCGCCGACGTCGCCGAGCGTCGCGCCCGGGCGCACTTCGCGGATGCCGGCGACCATCGCTTCATAGGTCGTCTCGGTGAGGCGGCGGGCTTGCTCGCTCGGCGCGCCGGCGTAATACATGCGGCTCGTGTCGCCGTAGTAGCCGTCCTTGATGATCGCGACATCGATGTTGATGATGTCGCCTTCCTTCAATTCTTTCGGTCCGGGAATGCCGTGGCACACGACGTGATTCACCGACGTGCACACCGTTTTCGGAAAACCCATGTAGCCGACGTTGGCGGGGATCGCTTTCAGTTCGTCGACGATGAAGCGATTGCAGATGGCGTCGAGTTCATCGGTGGTGACGCCCGGGCGGACGTGTTCGGCGATCATCGCGAGGACTTCGGCGGCCATGCGGCCGGAGATGCGCAACTTTTCGATGTCTGCGGGGGTCTTGAGCGTGATGGCCATTGAGCAATGCGATGGGTTCGTGCCGGGTTCTTGCTGCCTGGCGCGGGCGTTTTCGCCGGTGTTTGCGGCGGGCGGCGCGCGAGGACAATGGGGCCGATGATAGCACTCCCGCGCAGCGCCGCCTCTCGAAGGACCGCCTGGGCGCGGCATTTCGGGGTTGCCGCGCTCATCGCGCGCTCTTGTGGCGAGCGCGCGTTTGTGTTTTAGTGGCCCGTTTTCAGACTTGCCGGAGCGTTATGACCTTGCATCGATTTGCCTTCTTCTGCGCGGCGCTGTCGGGCGCGGCCGCCCTTGCAGCATGCAGTTCGACGAGCGAGCCGGAGCTGCGCGCTTCGAAGCCCGTGATTCACGTTTCGTCGGCGCGGGCGGCGTCGGATATATCGAGTTGTCTGCAGCGGATGATTCCATCGGCGCAAGCAAGACGCGATCAAGGCTCGACGGAGTTGATGGTCGGATCGAATGCATGGCTCGTGACGCTGACGCCTTCGGTATATGGATCGGTGGTGAAGGTGCAGCAGTCGTCGAGTGACGATGGTGGCGTGCCGGAGCCGGAGCTTCGGTTTGATATTGCGAGGTGTACGACTTGAGGGGCGTTTTCTAGGGGTGGGGTTGGTGATTTGGTGTTTTGGATCATGAGGTTATGATCTAGGGTTTCCTCCGCGTGCGCGGAGATAGACCTTAGAGCGACTGAAGTTAGTGATAGATTGATCGGTTTCCTCCGCGTGCGCGGAGATAGACCTTGCAGCGTGCAAAAGACGAAGAATCGCGCAGCGTTTCCTCCGCGTGCGCGGAGATAGACCGACGCGCGAAAGTTCAACGACGCGCGCTTGTTCGTTTCCTCCGCGTGCGCGGAGATAGACCTTGACGATGACCGTACCGCCCGGAATGTACTGAGTTTCCTCCGCGTGCGCGGAGATAGACCCGCCGACGATGTGTTAGTAAGCGCCGTCGTCAAGTTTCCTCCGCGTGCGCGGAGATAGACCCTCGTCTTTCCTGGCAGACGGTTCTGTGTTCTCGTTTCCTCCGCGTGCGCGGAGATAGACCCCGCTCATAGGTCGGACCCAACGGCATCGTCAGGTTTCCTCCGCGTGCGCGGAGATAGACCCGACATCAGCTCTGCCGTGCTGGCCTCGCTGGGGTTTCCTCCGCGTGCGCGGAGATAGACCCCCGCCGACTCGCGCGAAACGCCATTCGCAAAGGTTTCCTCCGCGTGCGCGGAGATAGACCGTGAAAAAACAACCTGTGGAGTTTGTTGCAACCGTTTCCTCCGCGTGCGCGGAGATAGGCCCACGTGACTCTGGAAGGCGAACGCTGGGACAGCGTTTCCTCCGCGTGCGCGGAGATAGGCCTCCATCGCTCGCGTATCACGATGCCATCGCGATGTTTCCTCCGCGTGCGCGGAGATAGACCCGTGCTGCCGATCCTGCAGGACAAGAACAATCAGTTTCCTCCGCGTGCGCGGAGTTAGGCCTGTCGAGGCTCGATCTGCACGCCGCACAGCGTGTTTCCTCCGCCCCCAGCGGAGCCCCAAAACAAAAACCCCGCAAGCCTGACGACTTGCGGGGTTTTCAGATTTTGGCGGAGAGGGTGGGATTCGAACCCACGGTACGGGAAAACCGTACGCCTGATTTCGAGTCAGGTACATTCGACCACTCTGCCACCTCTCCGGCTACCAGTTCATTTGACAACTTACTGGCCTTCGTGAGCCGGTCGTTGCTCAACGAAGAACGAAAGTATATCGAACTCTTCCGACCTTTCCAAGCCCCTTTTTGCAAATAGGTGTCAAACGGAAGCTGCGACTTCGATCCGTTCCGCACCGCGCATGTACGGGCGCAACGCGGCGGGAATCGTCACCGAACCGTCCGCGTTCTGGAAGTTCTCCAGCACCGCGACGAGCGTGCGCCCGACCGCCAGCCCCGAGCCGTTCAGCGTATGCACGAACTCCGGCTTGCCCTGCGCGTTGCGAAAGCGCGCCTGCATCCGGCGCGCCTGAAACGCCTCGGTATTCGAGCAGCTCGAAATCTCGCGATACGTGTTCTGCGCCGGCAGCCACACTTCGAGATCGAACGTCTTCGCCGCCGAAAAGCCCATGTCGCCCGTGCACAGCGTAATCACGCGATACGGCAATTCCAGCTTCTGCAGAATGGTCTCCGCCTGGCCGACCATCTCGTCGAGCGCTGCGTACGAATGCTCCGGCGACGTGACCTGCACCATCTCGACCTTGTCGAACTGATGCTGGCGAATCAGACCGCGCGTATCGCGTCCGTACGAGCCCGCCTCCGAGCGGAAGCACGGTGAATGCGCGGTGAGCTTCACCGGCAGCGCGTCCGCTTCGAGGATGCTGTCGCGCACCGTGTTCGTGAGCGAGATCTCCGACGTCGAAATGAGGTACTGCGTGACCGTGTTCTCGTCGCCGCCCTTCTCGACGCGGAACATGTCGTCGGCGAATTTGGGCAACTGGCCCGTGCCGTAGAGAATCTCCGGATTCACGATGTACGGCGTGTACGCCTCGGTATAGCCGTGCTGCTCCGTATGCGTGTCGATCATGAACTGAGCGAGCGCGCGATGCAGCCGCGCAATCTGCCCGCGCAGCAGCGTGAAGCGCGCGCCCGACAGCTTCGCGCCGGTTTCGAAGTCGAGGCCGAGCGGCGTGCCGACATCGACGTGATCGCGGACTTCGAAGTCGAACGCACGCGGCGTGCCCCAGCGCCGCACTTCGACATTCTGCGTTTCGTCGTTGCCCACCGGCACGCTTTCGTGCGGCAGATTCGGCACGGTCAGCATCAGGTCCGACAGACGCTTCTGAACGTCATCCAGCTTCGCCGCCGATTCCTTCATCGTGTCGCCGATGCCGCTCACTTCCGCCATCACCGCCGACGTGTCCTCGCCGCGCCCCTTCATCGCGCCGATCTGTTTCGACAGGCTGTTGCGGCGTGCCTGCAGTTCTTCGGTGCGGGTCTGGATCTCACGGCGCTCGGCTTCGAGCGCGGCGAACGCGGCGACGTCGAGCGTGTAGCCGCGATCGGCGAGGCGCTTCGCGACGCCGTCCAGGTCTTTGCGGAGGTGTTGGATGTCGAGCATGGCGGGGGCTGCTTTGATAAGTAATCGGAAACGCCGATTTTAGCGCACGGTCATCGCGCGCCGGTCGCAAACGCGCACCGGTCGGCGAAACGCCGAATGCGTGTGCGCGAAACGGCCGCGCGCGGCTTCAACGCCCGGACTTCAGCGTTTCTTCTCCTCGCGATGCTCGCGCCGCCAGGCCTCGTCGAGTTCGGCGAGCCGGTCGAGCTTTTCGCCGATCTTGCCTTCGAGCCCGCGCGGCGTCGGCCGGTACCAGTGCGGATCGCGCATGCCGTCCGGGAGATAGGTTTCGCCGGCCGCGTACGCGTCGGGCTCGTCGTGCGCGTAACGGTATTCGTGCCCGTAGCCGAGCTCCTTCATCAGCTTGGTCGGCGCGTTGCGCAGATGCACCGGCACCCCGCGCGACTGATCCTTGCTCACGAAGCGCCGCGCCTCGTTGTACGCGTTATATCCAGCGTTCGATTTCGGCGCGACCGCCAGATAAACCAATGCCTGCGCAAGCGCCAGTTCGCCTTCGGGCGAGCCGAGCCGCTCGTACGTCTCGGCTGCGTCGAGGGTAATGCGCGCGGCGCGCGGATCGGCGAGGCCGATGTCTTCCCACGCCATGCGCACGATGCGCCGCGCCATGTAGCGCGGGTCCGCGCCGCCGTCGAGCATGCGGCAGAACCAGTACAGCGCGGCGTCCGGATTGCTGCCGCGCACCGATTTGTGCAGCGCGCTGATCTGGTCGTAGAACGCGTCGCCGCCCTTGTCGAAGCGGCGCAGGTTTTCCGCGAGCGCGCTGCCGAGCAGCGCGCCGTCGACGTCGGTCTGCTTTTGCTGCGCCGCCGCGCGCGCGACGATTTCCAGATTGTTCAGGAGCTTGCGGCCGTCGCCGTCGGCGGAACCGATGAGCGCGTCGCGCGCTTCGTCGGTGAACGTGAGGCCGCCGAGCTCTTTCGTCGCGCGTTCGAGCAGTTCCTTCAGTTCGTCGGCGTCTAGGCTCCTCAGCACGTAGACCGCCGCACGCGACAACAGCGCGCTGTTCACCTCGAACGACGGATTTTCAGTGGTCGCGCCGACGAACACGAACAGGCCCGACTCCACATGCGGCAAGAACGCATCCTGCTGGCTCTTGTTGAAGCGATGCACTTCATCGACGAAGACGAGCGTCTGATGCCCGTTCGCGCGATGAATCTGCGCCGTCTCCACCGCCTCGCGGATATCCTTCACGCCCGACAGCACCGCCGAGAGCGAGATGAATTGCGCATGGAACGCGTCGGCCATGAGGCGCGCGAGCGTGGTCTTGCCGACGCCGGGCGGGCCCCAGAGAATCATCGAGTGCGCCTCGCCCGATTCGAACGCGACGCGCAGCGGCTTGCTCGGTCCGAGCAGATGCTTCTGGCCGATGACGTCGTCGATGGTGCGGGGGCGCAGGCGCTCCGCGAGCGGAACGGTGCCACGGTTTTCTTCGAACATGTGCTTGGGTCGGCGCAGCGAATGCGCGTGAGCGTCAATCGGCGCTTGCTCGATTGGCGCGGGTGAATCAAAGACGGCGATAATCTTGCCCTTTTCCGGCGCGCGTGCCCATTGGCCAAATGGCCAGGTTGTCGCGCAAGGCAATCAGACCGCAGAATCGGACAATTATGACAGCCGGGCGGGCGTACGCGTTCAGCCCGTCCGGACAATATAGGGAACCAAACCCATGCAGCAAGAGACTATCGGCCAACACGACGACAGCGCCACGTACGCGCCGCTCACGCCGGTGCCGCCCGAGCGGCGCGCGTTCGGCACGAGCGATGCCTTCGCGCTGTGGTTTTCGCTCGGCATCGGCCTGCTCGTCGCGCAGGCGGGCGCGCTGCTCGTGCCGGGCCTGTCGCTGCCGCACGCGCTGGTGGCGATCGCCATCGGCACCTCGATCGGCGTCGTGCTGCTCGCGCTTGCGGGCGTCGTCGGCACGGATACGGGGCTCGCGGCGATGTCGTCGCTACGCCCGACGCTCGGCGTGCGCGGCGCGTCGGTGCCGGCCGTGCTCAACGCGATCCAGCTCGTCGGCTGGGGCTCGTTCGAAATCATCGTGATGCGCGATTCCGCCGATGCGCTCGCGAAGCAATCCTTCCATTTCTCGATGCCGCTCGTCTGGACGCTCATCTTCGGCGCGCTCGCGACGCTGCTCGCGGTGAGCGGACCGCTCTCCTTCGTGCGGCGCTTTCTGCGCTCCTGGGGCATCTGGCTGCTGCTCGGCGGCGCCGGCTGGCTCACGTGGAATCTGCTCGCAAAGCACGATATTTCCGCGCTGATGTCCCGTCCCGGCACGGGCGAGATGGCGTTCGGCGCGGGCATCGATCTCGTGGTGGCGATGCCGCTTTCGTGGCTGCCGCTGATCGCCGACTACACACGCTTCGGCAAGAGCGCGGGCGGCACGTTTCGCGGCACGCTGCTCGGCTACGGCATTGCGAACCTGTGGTTCTATGCGCTCGGCGCGATCTACGGACTCGCGGCGGGCGGAGGAGACGCGCTCCTGACGACCGCGTTCGCGCAGGCGGGCGGAGGCCTCGCGCTGTTTCTCATTCTGATCGACGAAACCGACAACGCTTTCGCCGACATCCATTCCGCCGCCGTTTCGACCGGCACGTTCTGGGCGCGCGCCAGCGTGCCGATGCTCTCGTGCGCGTTCGGCGCGCTGTGCACGCTGGTCGCGCTCGTCGTCGAGATGGGCAAGTACCAGAACTTCCTGCTGCTCATCGGCTCGGTGTTCGCGCCGCTGTTCGGCGTCGTGCTGGCGGATCACTTCATCGTGCGAAAGCGCCGCATCGACGCCGCCGTGCTCGGCGACGTGCACGGCCGCTACGGCTATTCGGGCGGCTGGCACGTGAGCGCGTTCATCGCGTGGGGCATCGGCATCGCCGCGTATCACGCGATCAATCAATGGCTGCCGAATCTCGGCGCGACGCTGCCCGCGCTCGCACTCGGCGCGGTGTGCTATTTGCTGCTGGTGTCGGGCAAGCGCCGCGCGTACGCGTAGGCGCTATTTCGCCGTCCGGTACTCCACGCCCGGCAGCACGCACAGCAGTTCGAACGCGAGATTCGCGCCGAGCAGCGCGGTCGTGCCGAACGGGTCGTAAGGCGGCGCGACCTCCACGAGATCCGCGCCGACGATATTCAGCCCGCGCGCGCCGCGCACGATTTCCAGTGCCTGCGGCACCGTCAGCCCGGCAATTTCCGGCGTGCCCGTGCCCGGCGCGAAGGCCGGATCGATACCGTCGATATCGAACGTGATGTAGACCGGGCCGTCGCCCATCTGCGCGCGCACTTCCTGCATCAGCGGCGCGAGCGATTTGTTCCAGCACTCTTCGGTCTGCACGACGCGAAAGCCCTGCTCGCGGCACCAGTCGAAATCGCCGGCTTCGTAACCCGTGCCGCGCAGGCCGATCTGCACGACGCGCGAGCAATCCAGCAAGCCCTCTTCCACCGCGCGGCGAAACGGCGTGCCGTGCGCGATCTTCTCGCCGAACATGGTGTCGTTGACATCCGCGTGGGCGTCGATGTGAATCAGCCCGACCTTGCCGTGCTTCGCGTGAATCGCGCGCAGGATCGGCAGCGCGATCGTGTGATCGCCGCCGAGCGTGAGCGGCTTGCAGCCGTGCTTCAGAATTTCGCGATACGCGCGCTCGATGCGGTCGATCGAATCGAGGAGGTTGTACGGATTGATCGCGACATCGCCCAGATCCGCGACGCGCAGCGAGTCGAACGGCGCGGCGCGCGTCGCCATGTTGTAAGGCCGCAGCAGCACGGATTCGCTGCGCACCTGACGCGGCCCGAAGCGCGCGCCCGTGCGGTTGGACGTGCCGAGATCGAACGGCACGCCGACGAAACACGCATCCAGCCCTTCGGCCGACGGAACGTGCGGCAGACGCATCATCGTCGTGATGCCGCCGCAGCGCGGCATCTGGTTGCCCGACAGCGGCTGCGGGCGCTCGGCGCGCTGTTCGAGAAAGTGCGAATCGAAGTGTTCGGCGGGCGCGAAGAGCGAAGACGGCGAGGTCGTATTCATGGCGTCGAATGAATGTTCGTTGCGATACGACCATTATCAGCCGCTTTTCGGCGAAGTTAAAATGGCGACGAAAATACCTTAACATCGATATTTATCGATGTTTCGCCGCCGCACATGTTCACTCACCTTTCCGATCTCGATCTGCGCCTGATCCGCGTCTTTCTCGCCATCGTCGATGCGGGCGGCGTGTCGTCCGCGCAGGCCACGCTCAACGTCGGGCAATCGACCATCAGCACGCAGCTCGCGACGCTCGAAACGCGGCTCGGCTACCGGCTCTGCGAACGCGGGCGCGGCGGCTTCGCGCTCACTTCGCGCGGCGAGCAGTTCGTCGATGCGTGCAGGACGCTGCTCGCGGCCGTCGACACGTTCGATTCCACCGCGCGCAACGTCGGCCGGAAGCTCGTCGGCACGCTCACGCTCGGCATGATCGGCAACACGCCTGTCAGCGCGAATGCACGCGTGAGCGAGGCGATCGCGCGTTTCCGGCAGCGCGACGAATCGGTGCGCCTCGCGGTGCTGGTGCGCTCGCCCGGCGAGCTCGAAGAGATGCTGCTGTCGGAGCGGATTCAGATGGCGATCGGCTATTTCTGGCATCGCGTGCCGTCGCTGGAATACACGGAAATCTTCGCGGAGGATCAACTCGCGTATTGCGGACGCGAGCATCCGCTGTTCGCGCGCGCGGGGCGTGTGAGCGCGGCGCAGGCGTTCGAGCACGACTGGGCGTGGCGCAGCTATCCGCTGCCCGAAGCCGGCGAACTCGTACCGCGCCATATCGGAGCGGTCGCGGACAACATGGAAGCCGTCGCGATGCTGGTGCTCTCGGGCCGCCACCTCGGCTATCTCCCCGAGCATTTCGCCGCGCCGTATGTGAAGGAAGGGCTGCTTGCGCCGCTGAATCCGAAAACGATGCGCTATCGCGTCGCGTTTCAGATGGTCACGCGGGCGACACGTGCGAGCGGCGTGCGCGGCGCGAAGCGCGAGATCGTGGAAGCGTTCATCGAGGACATGCAAGCCGCGCATTCATGATTTTTAGCAGCAATTTAAACGATGAAACTGCTTTTTTGCACCGACAGTTTTTGACAATTTAGTTATCGAAAGTACATTGTCAGAACAATCAGATTTCTCCTAATATCAGCTCGCGCGCATCTCAAAAATAAGCCGAAGCACGACACGCGATATGTCCAACAGGGGGAAACGATGATGAAACGAAACGGTGCACATGTGACACTGCTGATCGCTCTGACAGGCGCGTCGGTCCTTTACCCGATGACAGGCGCAGCGACGACTCGGGTCCCGGGCGGCGTCATCACATTCAGAGGCGCGTTGGTCGCGCCGCCGTTCGATGTGTCCATCGGAACTACGCCAACGCTGGGCGTATCGACCGCCGAACAGACGCGCAGCGGCGAGTCGTCCGGCAACACCCTATACGTCACGTACGGCGCCGATCCACGCAATCCGCCCAACGCGGACGTTTCCCTATCGGTTGCGGGCCACGCGACGAACGGCGGCCAGGCGCTTGCCGCGAGCTTTAGCGACGGCAAGGGACGCAAGATGACGCCGGGTATCGGCGGGGAATACCACCTCGGCGCACTCGGCGGAACGCTGGCGATACGCGCGAAGGACGATGCATCTTCCTCCGCCACACGCGTGACGATCGTGACGAACTATCGCTAGCGAACGTGCGGCTCGCGCGAGCCGCACTACGAAGGCGTTACCCGTTGATCACGTCCGCGCCCTTCGGCACGGTGAACTTGAAGGTGTCGCTCTTGATCGGCGGGTTCTTCTGAATGTTCGAGAACGTGAGGAGCGTGACGTTGCCGAACACGTCGTGCAACTCCATCGCCTGCAGGTTGCCGTCCTTGAAGCCGATGCCGACCGTCTCGAACTGCGTGTCCTTCGACTTCGGCGTGAGTTCGAGCCAGTCGATGCCGCCCTTCTCGCCCGCATCGCGCAGGTTGAAGTTCTTGTCCAGATCGTTGCTGCCGAAGAGAATCGCCGCGGGGCTCGCGCCGAGCGCGCCGCCGAGCGTGCGCACCGTGACCTGATTCAGATCCTTGTCGTAGACGTAGAGCTTGTCGCCGTCGGCCTGAAGGACTTGCGAATACGGCTTCTGATACGACCAGATGAACTTGCCCGGACGCGCGAACATGAAGGTGCCGCTCGACGTCGCGCCCTTGGTCGGCACCGCGTTCGAGGTCGCGCCGTTGTTCGTCTTGCCCGGCGCCTTGATTTCCTGCTGCGTGAAGTCGCCGCGCGCCGCATGAACCTGCGACACGAACGCCTTCAACTGCTCCGTGCCGCTCGCGAACGCGTGCGACGCGAACAGCATCGACGCCGAAAAGATCGCCGCGCCGAGCGCCTTCGTGAAGGGATTCCCCGTAAATTGCTTCATCGTTATGTTCTCCGTTGGGACGCGCGCGTCATTCCGCCTCGACGCTTGCGTCATTCCGCATCGCGCGCCGGCGAGAGGATTTCGCGGTTGCCGTTCGACGACATCGCCGACACGAGCCCCGAGTTTTCCATCTGTTCGAGCAGACGCGCCGCGCGGTTGTAGCCGATGCGCAAGTGCCGCTGCACGAGCGAGATCGACGCGCGCTTGTTCTTGATCACGACCTCGACGGCCTGATCGTACAAAGGATCCGACTCGCCGTCGGCGCCGCCGGTTCCGCCCGCGCCCGCCGAGCCTTCGTCGCCGTCGCCCGCGAGACCGCCTTCGAGAATGCCCTCGATATAGTTCGGCTCGCCGTGCTCCTTGAGCTTCTCGACGACGCGATGCACTTCCTCGTCCGACACGAACGCGCCGTGCACACGCACCGGCAGACCCGAGCCCGGCGGCAGATAGAGCATGTCGCCCATGCCGAGCAGCGATTCCGCGCCCTGCTGATCGAGAATCGTGCGCGAATCGATCTTCGACGACACCTGGAACGCCATGCGCGTCGGCACGTTCGCCTTGATGAGGCCCGTGATGACATCGACCGAAGGCCGCTGCGTCGCGAGAATCAGGTGGATGCCCGCCGCGCGCGCTTTCTGCGCGATCCGCGCGATCAGCTCTTCCACCTTCTTGCCGACCACCATCATCAGGTCGGCGAGCTCGTCGATCACCACGACGATGTTCGGCAGGCGCGTGAGCGGCTCGGGTTCGTCGGGCGTGAGGCTGAAGGGGTTCGGAATCTTTTCGTCGCGCTTCTTCGCTTCGTCGATCTTCGTGTTGAAGCTCGCGAGATTGCGCACGCCCATCTTGCTCATCAACTTGTAGCGGCGCTCCATTTCGGCGACCGCCCAGTTGAGCGCGTGGCCCGCCTGCCGCATGTCGGTGACGACGGGGCACAGCAAGTGCGGAATGCCTTCGTAGACGCTCATTTCGAGCATCTTCGGATCGATGAGGATGAGGCGCACCTGATCCGCGCTCGCCTTGTAGAGCAGCGAGAGGATCATCGCGTTGATGCCGACCGATTTGCCCGAGCCCGTGGTGCCCGCGACCAGCAAGTGCGGCATCTTCGCGAGATCGGCGCAGACCGGATTGCCGCCGATATCCTTGCCGAGACCCATCGTCAGCGGCGAGGCGCCGTTCGCATAGACCTCGGAGCCGAGAATCTCGGAGAGCTTGACCGTCTGGCGGCGCTGATTCGGCAATTCGAGCGCCATGAAGTTCTTGCCCGGAATCGTCTCGACGACGCGAATCGACACGAGCGACAGCGAGCGCGCCAGATCCTTCGCGAGACCGACGATCTGGCTGCCCTTCACGCCCGTCGCCGGCTCGATTTCATAGCGCGTGACGACCGGCCCCGGATACGCCGCGACCACGCTCACGTCCACGCCGAAATCCTTCAGCTTCTTCTCGATGAGGCGCGACGTGTATTCGAGCGTGTCGGCAGCGATGGTTTCCTGCGTCTTCGGCGGCGGATCGAGAAGCGCGAGCGGCGGCAGCGTGGAATCGCCCGGCAAGTCCTTGAAGAGCGGCACCTGCTTTTCCTTCTCGGCACGTTCGGAGCGCGCGGGCGCCGGCGCGGCGGGCACGATCATCACCGGCTCGTGATCCTCGCTTTTCTCGCGCGAACGCACGACCTTGCCCTCGCGCTTGGACGCGGCTTCCTCGCCGAGCTTGCGGTCCCGGCCGGCTTCGCGGCGCAATTGCGCGCCGGTGATTGCGTTGAGGATGCCGTCTCCGACCTTCTCGCAGACCGACAGCCACGAGAAGCGGAAATACAGCGACAGGCCGATCGCGAGCGCGATCAGCAAAAAGAGCGTTGCGCCGGTGAAGCCGAGCGCATGCGAGACGTGCCGCGCGACGACATCACCCACTACACCGCCCGGCGCGCGCGGCAACTGCACCTTGAGCGACCACATGCGCAGCGCCTCGATGCCGTCGGAGGCGAGCAGCACGAGCACGAACGCGAAGGCTTCGGCGAGCCAGGTGCGGTCTTTGGGCGCGTCTTCATCGACGGCGGGCGGCTGCGTGATTTTTCGATAATTCGCGATGATGCGCCGCGCGAGCAGCACGATCAGCCAGTACGAAGACAGCCCGAAGACGAGCAGCAGGATATCCGACGTATAAGCGCCGACGCGCCCCGCCCAGTTGGCGATGTGATCGACGCTCACCGCGTGGGTCCAGCTCGGGTCCTTGCGGCTGTACGAGAGGAGCGCCATGACGAGGAACAGTCCGAGGGCGACCTGGAGAATCCATCGAATCTCGGTGAAGAGCCGCGACATGCGGTGCGGCAATGCCTGCGGGCTCGCGGAATAAGTAGCTTTGGCCATTGATTCGGTGTCGCTTTCTTGCGGCCTCTCGCCTGTTGCGCGGGGCCGCATGGAACGGTGGCCTATTGTAAACGCTGCATTGCGGTGAAAGGCGCAAAAACGGGCGGCTTCTTGCAACCTGTAACACTCGTCACGGCTGCGTCATCTGCGCGAATCCGCGCTGATCCACGCATTTCGCCTATCAATCCGATTGAAAGGTTCACTCGGAAGGCTTTTCCGGCGGCCTTTATAATGCCCCTTTTGCACCTAAATACGGTTCAGCGGAAGCCTCGACGCGCCTTTTGCCGTCACCGCTGGCGTCGCTATTGCTGCATCGCAGACGCCAGACAGGCTTCCAGACTGACCATCGATAACGGACCATCATCATGTCTTCGCCCAAACACGCCAAAGTGCTGATTCTCGGTTCCGGCCCCGCCGGCTACTCCGCCGCTGTCTACGCCGCGCGCGCGAACCTGTCGCCGCTGCTCATCACGGGCCTCGCGCAAGGCGGCCAGCTGATGACCACGACCGACGTCGAGAACTGGCCGGGCGATCCCTCGGGCGTCCAGGGTCCCGAACTGATGCAGCGTCTCGAAGAGCACGCGCGCGCGTTCAACACCGACATCGTGTTCGATCACATTCATACCGCGAAGCTCAACGAGCGTCCGATGCGCCTCATCGGCGACTCGGGCGAGTACACCTGCGATTCGCTCATCATCGCCACGGGCGCGTCGGCGCAGTATCTCGGCATGCCGTCGGAAGAAGCGTTCATGGGCAAGGGCGTGTCCGCCTGCGCGACCTGCGACGGCTTCTTCTATCGCAACGGCGAAGTCGCGGTGATCGGCGGCGGCAACACGGCCGTCGAGGAAGCGATCTATCTTGCGGGCATCGCGAAGAAGGTCACGGTCGTGCATCGCCGCGACAAGTTCCGCGCCGAGCCGATCCTGATCGACCGGCTGCTCGCGAAAGAGAAGGAAGGCGTCGTCGATATCAAATGGAATCACGTGCTCGACGAAGTCCTCGGCGACGACTCCGGCGTCACCGGCCTGCGCATCAAGGACACGCAAAGCGGCCAGACCACCGATCTCGCGCTGCAGGGCGTGTTCGTCGCGATCGGCCACAAGCCGAACACCGATCTCTTCGCCGGCCAGCTCGAAATGAAGGGCGGCTACATCATCACGAAGGGCGGCACGAGCGGCGACGCCACCGCGACGAGCCTCGCGGGCGTGTTCGCGGCAGGCGACGTGCAGGATCACGTCTATCGCCAGGCGATCACGAGCGCGGGCACGGGCTGCATGGCCGCGCTCGACGCGCAGCGCTATCTTGAGACCATCAACGAGACGCCGACGCCGCATTCGATGAGCCACGAAGCGGATCGCTGATCGACCCTTCGACGCGAACGGCGCGCGGCGAGCCGGTAAAATGAATGCCAGCCGTCTCGCGTGACGCACGCTGGTCAGCAACGGGCCACGGTTCGCGCCGCCGGCCCGTTTTTGTTTCGGCGCGCGTGCGCCGCGGTCCGAGCCCGATTTTCGACGATTTCCGCTGGCCGAACGATGCCGAAGAACCTCCCCCATCCGAACGAACCGAAAGCCCGGCAGAAGCCCGCGCCGCGGCCCGTCGAGCCTGCGCCGAGCAAGCCGGCCGACGTCGCCGCGGCCGTCCGGCGCGAGGGGCTCGCGGGCCTGTCGTCGCTGAAGCGCGCGCTGAAGGACAGCGCCGAGAAGCGTGAAGTGCAGCGCGTCGCGGCGGTGCGCGCCGAGCGCGAAGCCGTCGCGGATGCCGACGAGTTCCGTCGCGCGATCGGCGAAGTCGAGCGGCTCAAGACGCCGCCGCGCACGACCATCACACGCGTGCCGCCGCCGCCCGAGCCGCTGCAAAGCCGCCGCGACGAGGAAGCCGTGCTGCAGGAAGCGCTCTCCGACGAATACGACCCGGAAAGCCTGCTCGATATCGATGAAACGCTGTCCTACTACCGTCCCGGCATCAGTCAGGAAGTCGTAAAGAAGCTGCGGCGCGGCGCGTGGATCGTGCAGGCGCAACTCGATCTGCACGGCATGCGGCGCGAGGAAGCGCGCGAGGCGCTCGCCGAATTCATCCGCGAAGCCGTGAAGCGCGGACTGCGATGCCTGCGCGTGATTCACGGCAAAGGTCTCGGCTCCATCGGCAAGGCACCGGTGCTCAAGGGCAAGGTGCGCGCGTGGCTCGTGCAGAAGTCGGAAGTGATCGCGTTCTGTCAGGCGCGGCCGCACGACGGCGGCGCGGGCGCGGTGCTCGTGCTGCTGCAGCCGGGCGGCGCGCCGCGGCATCACAACCATCCGCAGGACAAAACGCAAGGGCAGCGCCTCGGCAAGAACCCGCATCCGGGGCCGGACAGTGCATCCTAGACTCAGCCTCGCCATTGCGGTCATGGAGGCGCTCGCGATTTTCGCGTACGCCTTCTCCGGGCTCATCGAGGCGCGCAAGCGCCGGCTCGACGCGGTCGGCGCGTTTCTCGTCGCGCTCGTCACCGCGTTCGGCGGCGGCACGGTGCGCGACGTGCTGCTCTCGCGCCGCCCGTTCTACTGGGTCGAGCACCAGGATTACGTGCTCTTCATTTTCGCGATGGCGATTTTCGCGCCATTCTTCCTGCGTGTGACCTCGCGTCTGTTCGATCAGCGCGCGCTCCTCGTCACCGATGCGGTCGGGCTCGGTCTCTTCAGCGTGTCGGGCACGTCGATCGCGCTCGACGCGCAAATGCCCGCCTTCACCGCGACGATGATGGGTGTCATCACCGGCGTGTTCGGCGGCGTTCTGCGCGACGTGCTCTGCAACGAAGTACCGCTGATCCTGCGCGACTCGCGCCCCTACGCGGTCTGCGCGTTCGCCGGCTGCTGGATCTATCTCGGGCTCGAACGGCTCGACGTCGACACGATCTACAACGTGCTCGCGTCGACGGCGTTCATCCTGCTTGCGCGTCTCGTCACCTACAAGTTCGATATCCGTCTGCCGCACTAGCGGCCCGCGACAGACGGCGCTCGCGCGAAACGGGCGGGAAAACCCGTCCTTTTGCTACAATCGCGGAGTTTTCAAGCCCCGCATCCGGCCGCGATGCAACCGCTCCGGTCGTCATCACGCACACAGAACATGAACATCGAGCAAGCGCGTTTCAACATGATCGAGCAACAGATTCGTCCGTGGGAAGTGCTGGACCAGGACGTGCTGAACCTGCTCGCGATCGTCAAGCGCGAGAACTTCGTTCCCGCCGCGTACCGCAACATCGCTTTCGCGGACCTCGAAATTCCGCTGCCCGGCGGCGAGCGCATGCTCGCGCCCAAGATCGAAGCGCGCATCCTGCAGGAGCTCGCGATTCACAAGGGCGAAACGGTGCTGGAAATCGGCACGGGTTCCGGCTACATGGCGGCGCTGCTCGCGCATCGCGGCCGCAGCGTGACGACGGTCGAAATCGCCCCCGAACTCGCCGATTTCGCGAAGCAGAACCTCGCGGCCAACGGCGTGACGAACGTGGAAGTGATCACCGGCGACGGCGCGCTTGGCTGGAATCAGGGCGCGCCTTACGACGTGATCTGCGTATCGGGCGGGCTGCCCGTCATTCCGCAGGAATTTCTGGAGCAGCTGAAAATCGGCGGGCGCATCGCCGCGTTCGTCGGGGCCGCGCCGGTCATGAAGGCGCAAATCATCACGCGCGTGGACGAAAAGCAGTTCCGCGTGTCCGATGTCTTCGAAACGCTCGTCGCGCCGCTGAAGAACGCGGTGCATCCGTCGCTCTTCAAGTTCTAAGCCGAAAGCGCGGCGCCGGCCCGGCCGGCACCGCGCGTCCTGCCGGAATCTCCATGCAAAACCTGACCGCACCCGAACTCGCCGCGTGGCTCGCGGATGCCTCGCGCCCCGCCCCCGTTCTGCTCGACGTGCGCGAGCCCTGGGAAATCCAGACGGCGCAGATGGCGAACATCGTGTCGATCCCGATGCGCGACATCCCCGCGCGCAGCGAGGAGTTGGACGACGAAGCACAGATCGTCTGCATCTGCCATCACGGCGCGCGCAGCGCCCAGGTCGCGATGTTCCTGGAATCGCGCGGCTTTACGAAGACGTTCAACCTGTACGGCGGCATCGACGCGTGGTCGCGTCAGGTCGATCCGTCGGTTCCCACGTACTGATCTTTTCTCGGGCCGTGCGTCATCCCGCGCTCGACCACAGCGCCGTGCCCTGCGGCGAATAGATCACGAGATGACCGTCTTTCTGGATCAGCGCGTACGAGCCGGGAACGTTCGTGCGCGTCTGCCAGACCACCGCGCCGCTGCTGTCGTACATCACCAGATTGCCGTCTTCCTGCATGCGCAAGCGCACGCCAGGCGCGCCGCTCACCTTCGATGACCAGATCGTCGAACCGTTGAGCACGGCGACGAGAAAGCCGTCCCCCTGCAGGTTCAGCCGCACATTTCCGCTGCATGCCGGCAGCGATCCGCCCATCGCGATGCCCTCTCCCATCGAGAGGCGGCCGCACGCGCTTGCCGAGCTGATCAGCGGCAGCGAGGCGAACCAGGACAGATCGACCGCATCGGCGATCGCCTGCATGCCCGCGTCGTTCGGATGCAGGTTGTCGCCGCTGTTGTAGGCACGCGCGAACGCGGTGGACGTCGCGCTGCCCGCCGGATCGCCCAGCGCCGCCGCCTGGTCCAGCACGGCATCGCACCCGCTGGCATTCTTGTCGCGCAGGAACGCATTCACCGTCTGGCGTGTTGTCTCGATGTCCGGCGTCCACTCGTCCAGGCCTTGAAACGGCGTGAGCGTCGAGCAGATCGCCATCACTTTCGCCTGGTTCGCCTGCGACACGAGCTGCTGATAGGCGTCCATGATCCGCTGCGCACTCTGCGGATTGCCGTTGACGAGGTTGTTCACCGCATCGTCGGAAATGATCACCCACTTCACGTTCGTCTGCCCGATGACGTCGCGGCCGAAGCGCGTCAGGCCGGCCTGGCCGTTGCCGTCCGCGAAAAGCTCGTTTCCGCTGATGCCCTGATTCAGCACGCCCACGTTCATGCCCGCGCGGATGAGCCGTTCCGCGAGCCGGTTCGGCCAGCGGCCGTTCGTGTTGGGCGTGGACGAGAAGCCATCCGTGATCGATGCGCCGAACGTCGCGATCGCGCCCGTCGCGGCGGCGTTCATCACGTCGAGGCCGGTCAGAAAGTAGTACGACTGCTCGCCCGCCGCGTTCACGACGCCCGCTGCGAACTCCGTGTCCGCGCTGACGTCGCCGGGCGCGATGTAGTTGTCCTGCAAGCCCTGCATGTGGCCCGTCGAGCGCGGCGGCGTCTTCGACGGCACATGGAAGCTGATGGCGAGGTCGTCGAGCGGCAGCACTTCGAACGCGACCGCATCGCTTTGCACCGTGCCGCCCACCGGGATCGTCACATACGGCTGACCCTTGAACGTCACCGGCTTGTCCGTGCCCGGCACCGTGCGCGGGCCGCTCGCACGGCGTGCGATATGCACGTCGCCGAGCGTGACCGGCTGCGTGCCGAAGACATTGGAAAACGTCATCCGCGCCGCCGTGCCGCCGATGCTCGTATGCACGATGTGACGAATCGTCTGGTTGTTGAAGCCGGGATCGCCCGTGATGTCGGTCGAGGCCGCCCAGGTGCCGGTCCACGGTGCATTGGTGATGACGCCCTGCGCGAAATAGTGCGATGTATCGGGCCACGACAGAAACACAGCCAGCGCGAGTCCGATGAACCTATGAAGTCGTCGTTTCACGTCGCCTCCTGTGTGATGGGCAGCGTCGCATCGAATGCGCGCAAGCCATCATTCAAATTGTTGGTGTGGAACTAGACCATGCGGCCAGATCGATAGCCGTGCGCTGGCGTACAGACAGCGGAAAACCCCAAGTCGAAAAAGAAAGAGCCGCATGACCGTTCGTCATGCGGCTCGTTTTTCGAGCGACCGATGTTGGTTGTTATCAGACGATATTCATTGCCAGCGCGCTCGCGCGGTAATGCTCCGCCGCCTTCTGCGCGTCGCCGAGCTGCTCGTGCAGACGGGCGAGCGCGCGATGCGTGCGGATCTTGAGCGGTTCGTTGTGCTCGGTATCGGCGAGCTTGAGCGCCGATTCGAGGAACGCCTGCGCCTTGCCCCACAACTGCTGATGCAGGCACAGCCGCCCGAGCGTGAAGAGCAGATCGGCGTCTTCGGAGCGCTCCTTCTGCCAGGCCTCGGCGCGCTGGATCAGCGGGAAGGCATCGCCGCCGACGACGCAGTCCGGGTAGCGCCGCAGCAGCCGCGCGTCCCAGTTATGCGCGAGCGCATCCTCGACGATCTTCCTCGCCTCCGCGCGCCGGTCGAGCGCGATCAGCAGTTCGGCGGCGAGGTCGGCGAGACGCGGCGACTGGCGCTCGGTCGCCGACAGCGACTGCCACAGTTCGAGCAGCGCGTCGGGATTGTGGCGCCGGTCGCGCAGCAGGTTTTCCGCCGCCACCTGACGCAGCCGCACCGCGACCGCCGGATGCAGCGCCTCGCGCTTTTCCAGCATGCGCACGAGCTTCAGCACCTCGCCCCAGTTCTTCAACTGCTGCTGGGCGCGCAGCGCGATCTGCTGCGCATGGATGCGCCGGCCGCCCTGCGCCTGCATCTCGGTGAGCGCGACGAGCGCGCCGTCGGCGTCGCGGCCATCGGCGCGCATGTCGGCGGTGGCCATCAGGCGCGCGTCCTGCCAGTCCGTGCCGGCAACCTGCGCGAGCCATTCGTCGCGGCGCGCGTACTCGTGCAGACGATGCGCCGCGTTCGCGCCGATGAGCCCGGCCGCGCCCTTGTTGGATTCGGCGGAAAGCGCGTCGCGCGCGGCCTTTTCCGCCTTCGAGAAGCGTCCGGCATACAGATGCCCGATCGCATCGCGCAAGGAGGCATTCGCCTTCGCGAGCTTGCTGCGCGCGCGGTACGCGGCCACGCGCGCCGGCATTTTCCATACGCCGCGCACCGCGCGGATGATCCCGTAGAGCACGATGAACAGCACGACGAGCGCCACGACGAACAGGTTGAGCGACACGTCCACGCGATACGGCGGCATCACGAGCAGGATTTGCCCGCCGTTGAAGCCGCCGACGGTCGCGATGATCACCGCGAAGGCGAACAGCAGCGCGAGCCAGATGAGTCCTCGAATCGTCATCATCCGCCTCGCTTGAACTGATGGACGGCGGCAAGGCTCGCGTTCAGATTCGGCACGGCGACGGCGAGCGACGCCTGATCGACCTGCTTCACGAGATCGCGCACGGCCTGAACCTTTTTCGACGATGCATCGAAGTAGCGCGCAAGCGCGGCGTCGGCGGCGCGCAGGTCCGACTTGAGCGTCGGCTCGCTGCGCGAAAGCAGCGACAGACGCGCGGACAACAGTCGCAGCTTCACGTTCTCGCGCACGAAATACCCCTGATCGGGCGATGTGAGCATGGCGTCGGCGTTGTCGATGCGCCGCACGGACACGAGGCTCGACAGTTGCTGGCCGATGCCGCCCGTGATCTGACGCCACAGCACCTTCCAGCGCGGCTCGCCGGTCGCCGCCGCGATCGACGCGCTATCGGCCGGCTCGGCGGCCTGCGCCCGCGCGCGCTCGATCGGCGCTTCGCCGGACAGCGGCAACTGGCCGATCTGGTCGATGGCCGTGTCGAGCTTGATCGCGAGGCCGGTGAGGTCGGTCGTGGGCGCGGATTTCAGCTTGTCGATGTCCGCCGCGATCGCCTTGCGGATCGCCACGACTTGCGGGCCGGTGGTCGAAGCGAGGCGCTCGTCGGCGCTTTGCAGCGCGAAGAGCGCGAGCTGAACGTTGCCGGTCAGTTGCAACTGCTGGCTCGCGCTCGACAGAATCTGCTCGACTTCGGCGACCGTCCAGTCGTCGCGATTGCTCGCGAGATCCTGATATTGCTGCTGCAGCGCCTGGCTGTGCGCTTCGGCGTCCGCAAGCTTGCCTTGCAGCTGGATGATCTGCGTGTTGAGCGTGGTGGTCGCGCTCGCGGCCTGATCGGCTTTCGCGCGCAGATCGGCGTTCTGTTCGTCGGCCTGGGCGAGACGTTGCGACAATTGCGTGTCGGCGCGATCGAACTTGCGGTTCAGCACGAAGGCGCCCGCGCCCGCCGCCACCGCCAGAATGACGACCACGAGCCACAACAACACGATGCCCGCGCCGCCGCGATGCTTCTGCTGCTCGAAAGGCGTGAAAGGCGTGTTCGGCGGCAGGGGCGGTGTCACGTTCGGCTGAGGTGAAGCTTTCTTGGAATCGTTCGAATCAGTCATGCGTGATTGAGCCGTTTCATAGGCCGTTGAGTGAGCCGGCGCGGTGGCCGGATTGGCGTGCGCCGGCGCGGATGGGGAATGAACCGAGCTCGATGCGCTCGCTCGTGCGTGGGCCTCCGCTTCGCGTTGCGTTTCTACGGCCGGGAACAGCGCTTCCAGCGAATGTGCGATGCGTTCGTCGCCCGCGCCGGACACCGTAATCCTATCAAAACCCGCTCCCCGCGCGGCTTCGGCGATGCGCGGATGCGGGCACACGAGCGGCGCGCGTTTCAGGCGCGCGATTTCGTCGGCGGTGAGATGCTCGTGCGCGAGTTCCGCGAGATTGCGCACGCCTTCGGAACTCGTCAGCAGCCATGCGTGCGGCTGCCCGGCGAGCAGTTCGTGGATGCGCTCCCACTTCTGCATGGACGGTTCGGGCAGCACGCGCCGGTACGCGCTCGCCTTCTCGACCTTCGCGCCGGCTTCCGCGAGGCGCTCGGCGAGCCATTCGCGGCCGCCGTCGCCGCGCACGATCAGCACGCGTTTGCCTTCCAGACCGTTCGTGCCGAAATGCGCTTCGATGGCCGTATAGAGCGCTTCGGAATCGAAACGCGGATCGGCGTCTTCCGCCGATGGGCTGATCACGCGATGCGACGGCGCTGTCACGCCCTGCCGCGCGAGCGCCGCGACCGAGCCGGGACCGACGACCGCGACCGGCAGATCCGCGGGCCACGGCGCGCCGAGCCGCCCGAACGCATGATCGATCGCATTCGGCGACACGAACACGACGAGCGCATAACGCCCGGACGCGTCCGGCGGCAGATACAGCTCGTCGAGCGCGGCGCGCAACGGCGCGTCGTCCGCGATGGGGGCAATGTCGATGAGCGGGAATTCCAGCGTCTCGAATCCGGCGCTCGTGAGGAGCGCGAGCAGCGCGGACGACTGTCCGCCCGGACGCGTGACGACGACGGTGGCGCGGCGCTCGCTCGCCATCAGGAGGCGGGCCCCGAGGGCGCGGTGTTCGGGCCGTCCGTGCGGCTCATCGTCGTGAGCGCGTTGACGATCTCGATCGCGCCCTGCGCCTCGAGATCCGCCGAGACGCGTTGGCCCAGCGCGAGCGCGCCGGCGAGATCGGGCGAACGGACGGTCTCTTCGGCGCGCAGCACGCGACGGCCATCGGGCATCGACACCGCGCCGCGCAGAAAGAGCGCGCCGTCGCGCCATACGGCGTGGGCCGCGAGCGGCACTTCGCAACTGCCGCCGAGCGCGCGCGAGACCGCGCGTTCCGCTTCGACCGCGAGCGCGGTTTGCTCATCGTGCAAGGGCGCGAGCCATGCGGCCATGTCGGCGCGATCCGCGCGAATCTCGATGCCGAGCGCGCCCTGCCCCGCCGCCGGCAGACTGTCGGCCGGATCGAGCAGCGCCCGGATGCGCGCTTCGAGACCGAGCCGCTTCAGGCCAGCCGCCGCGAGAATGATCGCCGCGTACTCGCCGCGATCGAGCTTGGCAAGACGCGTGTCGAGATTGCCGCGCAGCGGACGCACATCGAGATCAGGAAAGCGCGCGCGGATCATCGCTTCGCGGCGCAGGCTCGACGTCCCGACGATGCTGCCCGCGGGCAGCGCCGCGAGCGATTCGAAGTGCGGCGACACGAAGGCGTCGCGCGGATCTTCGCGCTCGAGAATGGCGCCGAGCGTGAAGCCTTCGGGCAGTTCCATCGGCACGTCCTTGAGCGAATGCACGGCGAGATCGGCGCGGCCGTCGGCGAGCGCGGCTTCGAGTTCCTTGACGAAGAGACCCTTTCCGCCCACCTTCGACAAGGTGCGATCCAGAATCTGATCGCCGCGCGTCGTCATTCCGAGGATTTTCACGTCGCAAGATGGATATAATTTGTGCAGCGCACACCGCACATGCTCGGCCTGCCACATCGCAAGCCGGCTTTCCCGCGAAGCGATCGTGATGCTTGCGGGCGGTGTCGTGGAATGCGTCTCGGAATTCATTGATGCTCGATCGAATGACGGGATGGATGAATAGACATTAGCGAACAATGGTAGCACGCACGCCACGGTCCACCGACACACGGGCAGCGCGCGAGAGCCTTGTCCGGTGCGCCTTTCGGGGCGTCCACGGTGTGTTTTCACCGGCGCGAACGGCAGCGGTTGCCGCCTCGCGCGCGATGAACGCGCCGTGGCGCGCCCGACGCCGCGGCATGCATTCGCCGGTTTGACGCACGGCCGTTCGCGCGGTGTGCGGTTTCCTGTCCGATGCGGCGCCCTCTAAAGGTTGCGGCATCCTGTCGATGTGCCTGGCTTCGCAGCTTCTGAGAGGAACCCAACGTGACGTCTTCTGGATCGGCTCGCCCGACGCGCCGCAATGCCGCATCGCCCCAGTCTTCCTCCTCCGACGCGCCCCGCCCGGCGTCGTCGCCCATCGTCACGAAGGCCGCGAAGGCCGCAACCGCGGTGAAAGCGTCGAAAGCGGCCATCGCGCCGAAGCCGGCGAAGAAAGCCATCGCCGCGAAAACCGTTCGCGCAAAAACACCGCGCGCGAACGGCACGCCGGCGCCGAGACCCGCGAGCCGCACGCGCGACGACAAGGACCGCCCGCTCTTCGAAGACATCCGCTTTCTTGGCCGGCTGCTCGGCGAAGTGCTGCGCGAACAGGAAGGCGACGCCGTGTTCGATGTGGTCGAGGCCATCCGTCAGACGGCCGTGAAATTCCGCCGCGAGGACGACGTCGAAGCCTCCCAGACGCTCGAAAAGAAGCTGCGCGCCTTGTCGCCGGAACAGACGGTTTCGGTCGTGCGCGCGTTCAGCTATTTCTCGCATCTCGCGAATATCGCGGAAGACCGTCATCACAATCGGCGCCGCCGCATTCACGCGCTCGCCGGTTCGGGCTCGCAGCCCGGCACCATCGCCTATGCGATCGAGCGCATGCGCGAGCACAAGAACATCAGCGCGACGCGCAAGATGCTCGAAAAATTCTTCGGCGATGCGCTGATCGTGCCCGTGCTGACCGCGCATCCGACCGAAGTGTCGCGCAAGAGCATTCTCGACGCGCAGCACGACATCGCGCGCCTGCTCGCCGAGCGCGATCAGGAACTGACCGCCCGTGAGCGCGCCAATAACGCAGCCGTGCTGCGCGCGCGCGTGACCTCGCTCTGGCAAACACGCATGCTGCGCGACACGCGCCTTTCCGTGACCGATGAAATCGACAACGCGCTGTCTTACTACCGCGCGACTTTTCTCGCGGAAATCCCCGGTCTTTACGCCGATATCGAAGCCGCACTTGCCGAGCACGGCCTGCCCGTGCGCCTGCCGCCGTTCTTCCAGATGGGTAGCTGGATCGGCGGCGACCGCGACGGCAATCCGTTCGTCACGGGCGAAACGCTCGAAACCGCGATCACGCGTCAGGCGATCGTGATCTTCGAGCACTATCTGGAAGAGGTGCACAAGCTCGGCGCGGAACTGTCCGTGTCGAATCTGCTGGCCGGTTCGAGCGATGCACTGAAAGCGCTCGCCGATGCGTCGCCCGATCAGTCGCCGCATCGCACGGACGAGCCGTACCGGCGCGCGCTCATCGGCATCTATACGCGGCTTGCCGCGAGCGCGCGCGTGCGGCTCGGCGAAGGCGTGGTTT
Source organism: Caballeronia cordobensis (assembly GCF_001544575.2). GTDB lineage: Bacteria > Pseudomonadota > Gammaproteobacteria > Burkholderiales > Burkholderiaceae > Caballeronia > Caballeronia cordobensis. The sequence goes on along the minus strand of NZ_FCNY02000018.1, from coordinate 67,630 downwards.
CGGTGCGCAGCGCGGGACCAGGCGCGCCGCAGATTCGCGCGACGCCCTACGCCGATTCCGCCGAGTTCGTGGGCGATCTGCACGTGCTGGTCGACTCGCTTGCCGAACATCACGGCGAGTCGATGTCGATCCTGCGTCTGTCGCCGCTCGTGCGCGCGGCGGAAGTCTTCGGCTTCCATCTCGCGAGCATCGACTTGCGGCAAAGCTCGGACATCCACGAAGCCGTGATTTCGGAACTGCTCGCGCGCGCGGGCGTGGTCGCGGATTACGCGTCGCTGTCCGAAGAGCAAAAGCGCGAGGTGCTGCTGAAGGAACTCGCGCAGCCGCGTCCGCTGCGTCTTCCGTATGCGCAGTATTCCGATCTCGCAAAAAGCGAGCTCGGCGTGCTTGAAGCGGCCCGCGAGACGCGCGAAAAATTCGGCGCGCGCGCGGTGCGCAACTACATCATCTCGCACACGGAAACCGTCAGCGACCTGCTGGAAGTGATGCTGCTGCAGAAGGAAACCGGCGTGCTGCACGGCTGCCTCGGCGCGAAGGACGATTCCCCGCGCGACGGCCTCATGGTCATTCCGCTCTTCGAAACCATCGAAGATTTGCGCAACGCGTCCGTCATCATGGGCGAGTTCTTCGCGCTGCCGGGCATCGACGCGCTCATCGAGAATCAGGGCAACGAGCAGGAAGTGATGCTCGGCTATTCCGACAGCAACAAGGACGGCGGCTTTCTCACGTCGAACTGGGAGCTGTATCGCGCGGAACTGGCGCTCGTCACGCTCTTCACGGCGCGCGGCACGACGCTGCGGCTGTTCCACGGGCGCGGCGGCACGGTCGGACGCGGCGGCGGCCCGACCTATCAGGCGATTCTGTCGCAGCCGCCCGGCACCGTCGACGGGCAGATCCGCCTCACCGAACAGGGCGAAGTGATCGCGAGCAAGTTCGCCAACGCGGAGATCGGGCGGCGCAATCTGGAGACGGTGGTCGCCGCGACGCTCGAAGCCTCGGTGCTGCCGCACGAAAACGCGCCCGCGCAACTGCCGCAATTCGAAGCGGCGATGCAGACGCTTTCCGACTCCGCGATGGCGGCGTACCGCGCGCTCGTCTACGAGACGCCCGGCTTCACCGACTACTTCTTCCTCTCTACGCCGATTTCGGAGATCGCGGAACTGAACATCGGCAGCCGGCCGGCTTCGCGCAAGCTGCAGGACCCGAAGCAGCGCAAGATCGAGGATCTGCGCGCGATTCCGTGGGGTTTCTCGTGGGGACAATGCCGTCTGCTGCTCACGGGCTGGTACGGCTTCGGCAGCGCGGTGACGGCCTATCTCGACAAAGCCGGCTCCGACGATGAACGCGCGAAGCGCCTCGCCATGCTGCGCAAGATGCACAAGACGTGGCCGTTCTTCAAGAACCTGCTGTCGAACATGGACATGGTGCTCGCGAAGACCGATCTCGCCGTCGCGTCGCGCTATGCGCAGCTCGTCAGCGACAAGAAGCTGCGCAAGCTCGTGTTCGACAAGATCGTCGCGGAGCACCAGCGCACGTGCGACGTGCTCGGCGAAATCACCGGGAAAGCCGATCGTCTCGCCGACAACCCGCTGCTCGCGCGCTCGATCAAGAACCGCTTCCCGTACCTCGATCCGCTCAATCACCTTCAGGTGGAACTGCTCAAGCGCCACCGCGCCGGCGATCAGAACGTGCGGCTGCGGCGCGGGATTCACCTGACGATCAACGGTATCGCGGCGGGATTGCGCAATACCGGCTGATGCGCGTGCCGGGCGAAGCGGCGTCAGTCGCGCCGCTTCGCCTCGATCATCATCGCGTCCAGCTCGAACGAGCCGTCTTCCTCTACGCCGAAGTACTGGCGCACTTCATCGGGCGCGTTCTTCCACATCGATCTGATCGCCGCGACGCGTTCTGGCGGCGTGCGCATGCGCGCAACCCACGATTCGAATTCGAGCGGAATGCGCCAGCGTTCGGTCACGCGCGCGTCGAAACCGGCGGCGTCGAGCATCGCGATCCATTCGTCGGCGCGATAGTCGCGGATATGCGATGCATCGCGCAGGAGTTCGATCGCCTGAATGTGCGTGTCGTAGAGCGGATCGTCAATGCCCGCGATATCGATGAACTTGAGCCGCCCGCCCGGCTTCAGCACGCGATGCGCTTCTTTGAGCGCCGCCGGCACGTCACGCCAGTGATGCGCGCTCATGCGGCTCACGGCCCAGTCGAACGAGGCGTCGTCGAACGGCAGCTTTTCCGCCGCGCCCTGCTGCGTGCGGATGGTCGCGAGGCCGCGATCTTTCGCGGCGGCATCGACGGTGGCGAGCATCGGCGGCGCGATGTCGTAGGCGACGACTTCGCGCACGTGCGGCGCGACGGCAAAGCTCGCGTGACCGGCGCCGCATCCCATGTCCAGCACGCGCGCATTGCCGCACGTCGCGGCGAAGGTCGCGGCGAGGTTCTCCAGGTCCGCGCCGCTCGCGTGAACCTGGCTCGTGAGATAGGCGGCGGCGGTCGAGCCGAACGCGTCGGCGACTTGATCGTGGTGTTTCATCGTGGGTGCTCCGGTTTGGAGGGTCTGTTCACCTATAAAACGTGCATGCGAATGCCCGAAATCGGCTGCAGTGCAAGGAGCGCGGCGCGCCGTTTGGCCGCTCCAAACAAGCGACGCGCGACGCCGCAATGCGGCCGATTTCGGGCGTTCCCCTAGATAAAATTCAAAATTCAGGGGTTGCCCCGTAAAGGGCCGCTCGCCGCGTCATGCTCCTCGCGAATACGCCCGGTATTAGCTTCGTCGCATTCCTTGCGATCGGCCCTTTACGGGGCAACGTAGGCACGTTTTATAGGTGAACAGACCCTAGGCGTGTGCCGCTACAATAGAGCGCGCTTTGTACCAGTACAAGTTGAGCAGATATCCTGGTATCCGAAACACCAGCCGACGCAGTCCGTATGAGCCGCCCCGAACGTCCAGAACCTCAGACCGAAACCGCCGCGCACGCGCTCGGCGAATTCATCCGCGCGCATCGCGAACGGCTTTCGCCGCAGGCCGTCGGGCTCGCGCCCGGACCGCGCCGACGCACGCCGGGATTGCGCCGCGAGGAAGTTGCGCAACTGTGCGGCGTAAGCCCGACCTGGTACACGTGGATCGAGCAAGGCCGCCCGGTCTCCGCGTCCGCCGACGCTCTGGCGCGCATCGCGGTCGCGCTTCAGCTTTCGCGCGCCGAACGCGCGTATCTGTTCGAACTCGCCGCCCAGCGCGATCCCGCCGAGCCGGACCCCGCCTCGCAGGACGCGCCCGCGGCGCTGTTGCAGACGGTCGCGCTGATCGGCGCGCCGGCCTACGTGCTCGACCGTCAATGGAACGCGCTGCGCTGGAACGAGCATGCGGCCGATCTCTTCGTCGGCTGGCTCGACGGCGCGAACGACCGCAATCTGCTCACCTACACGTTCACGTCGCCGGCGGCGCGCGCGCTGATCGTCGATTGGGACACCCGCGCACGGCGGCTCGCCGCCGAATTCCGCGCCGACTCGATCCGCCATCTGAACGATGCGCCGATGCGCGCGCTCATCGACTCGCTCTCCGCCGCGAGCGATGCCTTCGCGCGCTACTGGGCCTCGCAGGACGTGTTCGAGCGCGAAGGCGGCGAGCGCGCGTTCGATCACCCGTCGCGCGGGCGGATCGTGTTCAATCAGATCACCTTCAAGCCGGCGCACCGCGAGGATTTGAAGCTCGTGATTCTGGTCGGGTCGCCATAGTGTCGAATGTTAAAATTCCCGACTTCCCGAAGCCGCATCGAACCCAACCTCCGTTGAGAACACCATGACGTCCCAACTCCACAAAAAAGGCGAAGCCTGGTCGGCTCGCTTCTCCGAGCCGATGTCGGAGCTCGTCAAGCGCTACACGTCGTCGGTGTTCTTCGATAAACGTCTCGCGCTCGTCGATATTCAAGGCTCCCTCGCGCACGCCTCGATGCTCGCGGCGCAGAAAATCATCAGCGCCGACGACCTCGCCGCGATCGAGCGCGGCATGACGCAGATCAAGGGCGAAATCGAGCGCGGCGAGTTCGAGTGGAAGCTGGATCTGGAAGACGTGCATCTGAATATCGAGGCGCGTCTGACGGCGCTCATCGGCGATGCCGGCAAGCGCCTGCACACCGGCCGCTCTCGCAACGATCAGGTGGCGACCGATATCCGCCTGTGGCTGCGCGGCGAGATCGACCGCATCGGCGCGTTGCTCAAGGACTTGCGTCTCGCGCTCATCGACATGGCCGAGAAACACGCCGACACCATCATGCCCGGCTTCACGCACTTGCAGGTCGCGCAGCCGGTGACGTTCGGGCATCACCTGCTCGCGTATGTGGAGATGTTCTCGCGCGACGCCGAACGCATGCAGGACGCGCGCAAACGCGTGAACCGCCTGCCGCTGGGCGCGGCGGCGCTCGCGGGCACGAGCTATCCGATCGACCGTCAGGCGGTCGCCGCGACGCTCGGCTTCGACGGCATCTGCGCGAATTCGCTCGACGCCGTGTCCGACCGCGATTTCGCGATCGAATTCACGGCGGCCGCCGCGCTCGTTATGACGCACGTCTCGCGCTTTTCCGAAGAGCTCGTGCTGTGGATGAGCCCGCGCGTGGGCTTCATCGATCTGGCGGACCGCTTCTGCACGGGCTCGTCGATCATGCCGCAGAAGAAGAACCCCGACGTGCCCGAACTCGCGCGCGGCAAGACGGGCCGCGTGAACGGTCATCTGATGGCGCTGCTTACGCTGATGAAAGGCCAGCCGCTCGCGTACAACAAGGACAATCAGGAAGACAAGGAACCGCTCTTCGATACCGTCGATACGGTCGCGGACACGCTGCGCATCTTCGCGGAAATGGCCGCGGGCATCACGGTGAAGCCGCAGGCGATGCGCGCGGCGGCGTTGCAGGGCTTCTCGACCGCGACCGATCTCGCGGACTATCTCGTGAAGCGCGGCCTGCCTTTCCGCGATGCGCACGAAGCGGTCGCGCACGCGGTGCGTATCTGCGACGACCGCGGCTGCGACCTCGCGGATTTGTCGCTGGACGCGATGCGTATCGAGTTGCCGAACGTCGCGCATCTCATCGGCGAGGACGTGTTCGAATATCTGACGCTCGAAGGGTCGGTCGCGAGCCGCAATCATCCGGGCGGCACCGCGCCCGATCAGGTGCGCGCGGCGGCGCAGGCGGCGCGCGCGGCGCTGTGATGCCCTGACGCTTCGCGCTTCGAGACAAGGCCGTCCGCGATGACGGCCTTTCTTTTTGCCGCGTGCGTCTTCATGTCTCGACCCCGCGCCGATTAATTTCGGGATAATCCGATGGTCGTCCACTGTGCTCATCGATACGCCCGGCCATGATCATCCGCCCCAAGCTCAACTGGTTCCGGCTGCTGTTCGTATGGCGCGGTTCGGTGCTGCCGCAACTGCTGCCGCGCCTCGGGCTGATCTTCGCGCTGTCGGTCGCGGCGATTTTCATGCACGACCACATGCGCCACTATCCGATCGGGCTCGGCACGCCGCCGTTCGCGCTCGTCGGCATCGCGCTCGCGGTGTTTCTCGGCTTTCGCAACAGCGCGAGCTACGAGCGCTGGTGGGAAGGCCGCAAGCTGTGGGGCGCGCTGCTCAACACGTCGCGTTCGCTCGGGCGCCAGGCGCTGTCGCTGCCCGAGCCGCGCGATGCAGCCGAGTCACGGCGCTTTCTGAGCGCGCTGGGCGCACTGGCGCACGCGCTGCGCCATCAGTTGCGCGGCTCCGACGCCCTCATCGATCTCGCGCCGCGCCTGCCGCCTGAACTGCATGCGCGCGTGGCGTCGGCGCAATTTCGGCCCGCCACGATCATGCTCTGGCTCGGCGAATGGGTCGCCGATCGCAAGCGCCAGGGCGCCATCGACGGCTACGCGCTGCTCGCGATCGAACACAATCTGAATGCACTGTCCGATGTGATCGGCGGCTGCGAGCGCATCGCATCCACACCGCTGCCGTTCTCGTATTCGGTGATGATCCACCGCACGATCTATCTCTTCTGCGCGCTGCTGCCTTTCGGGCTCGTCGATGGCGCGGGCCTGCTGACACCGCTTTTCGCGCTGCTCGTCGCCTACGCGTTCATGGCGCTGGAGGCGATCGCCGCGCAGATCGAGGACCCGTTCGGGCTCGAAGAAAACGATCTCGCGCTGAATGCGATCTGCGAGGCGATCGAGGTCGCGTTGCATGACATGGCGAAAGATGCGGGTTTTGAGATGCCGCCGAAACCCTTCGCGCCGCCGCGCGATTTCATTCTCGACTGACACTTTCACCAAACGACACAATCAGTTTCACGCTCCTGGATGTTGTGCATGTACGACTTCGTTCATAATCGCACCGACTCATCCCGGAGGAAAAGTTTTGAAACTGTTCTACAAAGCAGGCGCCTGTTCCCTTGCATCGCATATCGCGCTCGAAGAATCAGGGTTGCCTTACGAAATCGAAGCCGTCGATCTCAAGACCAAGCTCACCGCGAGCGGCGCGGATTTCACCCAGATCAACGCAAAGGGCTACGTGCCCGCCCTCCTGCTCGACAACGGCGAATTGCTGACCGAAGGCCCGGCGATCATGCAGTATGTCGCTGACCAGGTTCCGGCGAAGCACCTCGCGCCGCTCAGCGACGGCATGGCGCGTTATCGCCTGCAAAGCTGGCTCACGTTCATCGGCACGGAGTTGCACAAGAATTTCTCGCCGTTCTTCAACCCGGCTGCGAGCAGCGACTGGAAAGCCGCGGCCATGGCGAATCTCGAGCGCCGTCTCGGCTATGTCGCGCAACAGGTCGACGACAAGCAGTTTCTGCTCGGCAACGAATTCAGCATCGGCGATGCGTATCTCTTCACCGTGCTCGGCTGGGCGAAGCACATCGATCTCGATCTCGGCAAGTGGCCGGCGCTCGTCGCGTATCAGGAACGTGTCGGCGCGCGTCACGGCGTGCAGGCGGCCATGAAGGCCGAAGGCTTGCTGTAATCGGTCATCAAGCCTCGAATGAACAAACGGCCCTTGCGGGCCGTTTGTTTTTGCATCACCTCAATCGCGCACGCAATCGACAAAATACTCGATGCGCCCATTGATCATCTCGCCGACGAGCCCGTGGATATCCGTATGGAAGCCCGGGAAGCGCTCGTTGAACTCGCGCGCGAAGCGCAGATATTCGACGATCGTGCGATTGAAACGCTCGCCCGGAATCAAGAGCGGAATGCCCGGCGGATACGGCGTCAGCAGGATCGACGTCACGCGCCCTTCGAGCTCGTCGATAGGCACGCGGTCGATCTCGCGGTGCGCGAGCTTGGCGAACGCTTCGGAAGGCTTCATCGCCGGCTCCATGCTCGACAGATACATCTCGGTCGTCAGGCGCGCGATGTTGTTCGCGCGATAGACGCTGTGAATCTGCTCGCACAGATCGCGCAGGCCGATGCGCTCGTACGACGGATGCTGCGCGACGAACTCCGGCAACACGCGCCAGAGCGGCTGGTTGTTGTCGTAGTCGTCCTTGAACTGCTGGAGTTCGGTGACCATCGAGTTCCAGCGGCCCTTCGTGATGCCGATCGTGAACATGATGAAGAACGAGTAAAGCCCCGTCTTCTCCACGATGATGCCGTGCTCCGCCAGATACTTCGTGACAATCGCGGCCGGAATGCCGCTCTCGCCGAACTCGCCGTCCACGTCGAGTCCGGGCGTGATGATCGTCGCCTTGATCGGATCGAGCATGTTGAAGCCTTCCGCGAGCGGGCCGAAGCCGTGCCAGCGGTCGTTGGGCTTGAGCATCCAGTCCTCGCGGTCGCCGATGCCCTCTTCGGCCAGCGCGTCCGGACCCCAGACCTTGAAGAACCAGTCGTCGCCGTACTCAGCATCGACCTTGCGCATCGCGCGGCGGAAATCGAGCGCTTCCGCGATCGATTCTTCCACCAGCGCCGTGCCGCCCGGCGCTTCCATCATCGCGGCGGCCACGTCGCACGACGCGATGATCGCGTATTGCGGCGACGTCGACGTATGCATGAGATACGCCTCGTTGAAGCGATGGCGGTCGAACGTGCTGTTCTCGCTGTCCTGCACGAGAATCTGCGAGGCCTGCGAAATGCCCGCGAGCAGCTTGTGCGTGGAGTGCGTCGCGAACACGAGCGCGCCGGTGCGCGGACGGCCCGCGCCGATTGCATGCATGTCCTGATAGAACGAGTGGAACTCGGCGTGCGGCAGCCAGGCTTCGTCGAAATGCAGCGTGTCGAGCATGTCGCCGAGCAGGTCCTTGATCATCTCGACGTTGTAGATCACGCCGTCATACGTGCTCTGCGTGATCGTCAGGATGCGCGGCTTGATCTTCGGGTTCTTCGCCAGCGCCTCGCGCGCGAACGGATTCGCCTCGATCTTCCGGCGGATGTTCTCCGGCTTGAATTCGTCGCGCGGAATCGGTCCGATGATGCCGAAGTGATTGCGCGTCGGCGTGAGGAACACGGGAATTGCGCCCGTCATCATGATCGCGTGGAGGATCGACTTGTGGCAGTTGCGGTCGACCAGCACGATATCGCCGGGCGCAACCGTCGCGTGCCACACGATCTTGTTCGACGTCGAGGTGCCGTTGGTCACGAAGAACAGGTGATCCGCGCCGAAAATGCGCGCCGCATTGCGCTCCGAGGCCGCGACCGGGCCGGTGTGATCGAGCAGCTGGCCGAGTTCTTCCACTGCGTTGCAGACGTCCGCGCGCAGCATGTTTTCGCCGAAGAACTGATGGAACATCTGGCCGAGCGGATTCTTCAGGAACGCAACGCCGCCCGAATGCCCCGGACAGTGCCACGAATACGAGCCTTCGTCCGCGTACTGCACGAGTTCCTTGAAGAACGGCGGCGCGAGCGCATCGAGATACACCTTCGCTTCGCGAATCACATGGCGCGCGACGAATTCCGGCGTGTCCTCGAACATGTGGATGAAGCCATGCAGCTCGCGCAGGATGTCGTTCGGCAAATGGCGCGACGTGCGCGTTTCGCCGTACAGGAAGATGGGGATGTCCGCGTTGCGACGGCGCACTGCGTTGATGAACGCGCGCAGCGCCACGATGGCCGACGCGAGTTCCGGCGTGTCGCCCTCGACCACGACGTTGTCCGCGTAGGGCAACAGTTCGTCGTCATCGATCGAAAGAATGAAGCACGACGCGCGGCTCGACTGCTGCGCGAACGCGGCGAGATCGCCGTAGCTCGTCAGGCCGAGCACTTCGGCGCCTTCTTTCTCGATCGCCTCGGCGAGCGCCCGAATGCCGGAACCCGAAATATTCTCGGAGCGAAAGTCTTCGTCGATGATGACGACGGGAAAGCGGAACTTCATGAGGCGAATCTCCAGAATGGAAACGACCGCTGGCCGGGACGCAATCCCGAGGCGAGCGGTCTTTCGACAAGCTTTAGTGCGTGCGCGTTCTAATAAGCGCGATCAGGTTTTCGGCAAGGTCACGCCGTGCTGCCCCTGATACTTCCCGCCGCGATCCGCGTACGACGTCTCGCAGATCTCGTCGCTTTCGAAGAACAGAACCTGGGCGACGCCCTCGTTCGCGTAGATTTTGGCAGGCAAAGGTGTCGTATTCGAGAATTCGAGCGTCACGTAACCTTCCCATTCCGGCTCGAACGGCGTCACGTTGACGATGATGCCGCAGCGCGCGTACGTGGACTTGCCAAGGCAGACGGTCAGGCACGAGCGCGGGATGCGGAAGTATTCGACCGTGCGCGCAAGCGCGAAGGAATTCGGCGGAATGATGCAGACATCGCCCTTGAAGTCGACGAACGATTTTTCATCGAAGGCCTTCGGGTCGACGATCGTGGAATTGATGTTCGTGAAGATCTTGAATTCGTCCGCGACGCGGATGTCGTAGCCGTAGCTCGACGTGCCGTAGCTCACGATCTTGCGGCCGTCCTCGGCCACGCGCACCTGATCGCGCACGAACGGCTCGATCATCTTGTGCTCTTCCGCCATGCGGCGAATCCACTTGTCGGACTTGATGCTCATAGGGGGCGTTACCTGGCTGTGAAGGCTGCGGGCTTGTGACGCCGCGCCGTCTGACGAACGAAAGCGCGTATTTTACGCGATTGGTCGAGCGGCCGAGACCTGCGTGCGTGTCGCCGCGCGACTAGCGGCGGATCACGCCGCAGGCGAGCGCCGGGCCGACGTTGTGCGGGGCGCTCGCATACGGGTCCATGGCTTCGCGGTGCAGCATGATCGCCCGTGAAATGACCGAGCGCACGCCGTCGAGCGAGACGTCCGTCGCCACGATGAAGCCCGTGGCCGAACCGGTTGCGTCCGCGTGGATATTGCCGAGCTCGCCTTCGAGGCGCGCGCTTGCCTTCCTGCGCTCGGCGGGCAGCGCGAAGACCGGGCTCGCGTCCTGATCGTTCACGGCGATGCAATCGCCGCGCTCGTGCACGGCGAGCGCGTGATCGCTGTTCGGCGGCATGTCGGTGAGACTGTACGAGACCTGGACGCCGTCCGCGCGCTCGATCAGCGTGACGGTGCCGCGCGCCGCGTTGCCGGGCGTCGGCTGAAGCACCGCGTCCGCGCGTTTCTCGTGATTCTGGAAGATGAGGCCGCAACCGCTCAGCATCACGCTGAAAACGGCCATCGCGATCAAGGCGCCCGGCGTCCTTGCTGCCCTCCCGTCGAATCTGTGTCTCATGCGATCCTCTCGGCGGCCCGCGAACGCCCTTTGCGTCCGCGCTGCCGCGCATCGAAGGCGACATGATACCGCGAGCCGCATTGCACAAGGCTCGCGAAGATTCGTTGGAATGCTCGAAATCAGGTGTTCTGCACGACGATGCTCGGAAACTTCGAGGTCATGTCGCGCTGACGCTCGGCAATCGAAATCGCGACGCGGCGCGCGATCGCGCGATACGTTTCCGCGATGCGGCTGTCCGGGTCCGACACGACGGTCGGCCGGCCCGTATCGGTGCGCTCGCGAATGGCGATATCGAGCGGCAGTTGCCCGAGAATCTCCACGCCGTATTCCTTCGCCATGCGCTCGCCACCGCCCGCGCCGAAGATGTGCTCCTCGTGGCCGCAGTTCGAGCAGATGTGCGTGCTCATGTTCTCGACGATGCCGAGAATTGGAATGCCGACCTTTTCGAACATCTTCAAGCCCTTCTTCGCGTCGAGCAGCGCGATGTCCTGCGGCGTCGTCACGATCACCGCGCCCGTCACCGGCACTTTCTGCGACAGCGTGAGCTGAATGTCGCCCGTGCCCGGCGGCATGTCGACGACGAGGTAATCGAGATCCTTCCAGTTCGTCTGACGCAGCAGTTGTTCGAGCGCGGACGTGACCATCGGGCCGCGCCAGACCATCGGGTTGTCCTGCTCGATCAGAAAGCCGATCGAATTCGCCTGGATGCCGTGGCCTTCGAGCGGGTTCATCGTCTGGTTGTCGGGCGACTCGGGGCGCCCCGTGATGCCGAGCATCATCGGCAACGAGGGGCCGTAGATGTCGGCGTCGAGCATGCCCACCGATGCGCCTTCGGCCGCGAGCGCGAGCGCGAGGTTGGCAGCCGTCGTGCTCTTGCCGACGCCGCCCTTGCCCGACGCCACCGCGATGATGTTCTTGACGTTCGGCAGCAGCTTCACGCCGCGCTGCACCGCATGCGCGACAACTTGCGACGACACGTCCACGGCGACGTTCGCGACGCCGGGCACCTGCCGCAGCGCGGTCTCGACCTGCTCGCGGATTGCGCCGAACTGCGTCTTCGCCGGATAGCCGAGCACGACGCTCACCGCGACGTTCCCGCCATCGACCGTGACATTGCGCATGCTTTTGGTATCGGCGAACTTGCGGTTGGTGTTCGGATCGGTCAGTGTGGCGAGTGCGGCGTCGATCTTGGCGCGGTCAATACTCATCGGGACTCCATTGGAACGGTTGTTGCTTATCGCCTTCGGCGGGCGCAACAGACTGAAGAAATTGAAAGTAATTGTTAACGCCATTGCGCCCGGCGGCTCGTGCACTGCACTATGCCGCTGCAAATCTTTCCGGGGACGCATCGAATCGGGCAGATGGACGTCTTTCTCATTATTGTAGAGGCTCGTCCAAAGGCTCGTCCGAAGACCCTTTCGCACTGTCGGCGCCATTTGCCGAATCCGCTTGTCGATTCAAAGGAGATCGTAGATGAACACTAAACTCTTGACCCGTCTGTCCGTATTCGTCGTCGCTGGCGCGCTGCTGGCGGGCTGCCAGACGCAACAGGGCACCAACACGGCGGTCGGCACCGGCGCTGGCGCGGCAACCGGCGCCGCGATCGGCGCGATCTTCGGCGGCGGCAAGGGCGCGGCGATCGGCGCGGCTGCGGGCGCGGCCACGGGCGGCATCGTCGGCTACAACTGGCAGTCGATCAAGAACAAGATTTCGGGCGACTCGAAGGGCACGGGCACGCAAGTGACCGAACAGCAAGACGGCTCGCTCAAGGTGAACATTCCGAATTCGATTTCGTTCGACACGAACAGCTACGCGATCAAGCCGTCGTTCGATCCGGTGCTCAATTCCGTCACGCAGACGATGCAGCAGCATCCCGAGCTGATCGCCAACGTCATCGGCCATACGGATAACACGGGCCAGCCGGCGTACAACCAGACGCTGTCGCAGAATCGCGCGCAGAGCGTCGCTTCGTACATTTCGACGCACGGCGTCCCGGCGCAGCGTTTGTCGTCGCAGGGCATGGGCCAGAACCAGCCGATCGCGGACAACTCGACGGAAGCCGGCCGCGCGCAGAATCGTCGCGTGGAAATCTATCTGCGCGCGACCGCGCAGCCGGGCCAGCAAGTTCAGTAAAGCGCTTGATTTGAAAGAGGAAACCGCCGCCGCGACGATGGCGGCGCGAACCGGCCGGCAGGTGCGCGCATCAGGCTGAAAAAAAATTGAAACTTGGGCGTGCGGCGCTTGTCTGTTCTTACGGTAGGTGGATGGCGAGGCCATCACCTGCCATTCTCCTCTTGTCGTTGTTGCTCCGGGGCCCGATTGGACCCCGGTTTTTTTTGCGCGCGCGATTTTGCGCGACGCTCACGCAACCGAGATATTCAGGCGCTTGCCGAGCGAACGGAAAGCCGCCTCGATCGCTTCGATCTTCGACGAATGACGCGGGTCGAGCAGACGGTCCACCTGAGGCATATGCACGTTCAGACGACGCGCGAGTTCGGACTTGCGCACGCCCTGGCGGATCATTTCGTTCTGAAGCGTCGCCAAAGCCCCGCCACGCCACCCTGCTAAAATCAAAATCCGCGTATTTTCGCAACCCAAGCATTTCAAACCCCAGGCCGCGCCCTCTATGTCAGCACCGATTTCAGCCACTGCCTCCGCCGCGCCGACCGCTTCGGCCCACGAAAGCGGCCGCCGCCAGATCCTCGTCACGTCCGCGCTGCCGTATGCGAACGGTCAGATTCATATCGGCCACATGGTCGAATACATTCAGACGGACATCTGGGTTCGGGCGCTGCGAATGCATGGCCACGAGGTCTACTACGTCGGCGCCGACGACACCCACGGCACGCCGATCATGCTGCGCGCCGAGAAGGAAGGCATCACGCCGAAACAACTGATCGAGCGCGTGTGGAAAGAGCACAAGCGCGACTTCGACAGCTTCGGCATCTCGTTCGACAACTACTATTCGACCGATGCCGAGGAAAACCGCGTCCTGTGCAACTCGATCTACACCTCGCTTCAGGCGGCGGGCCTGATCGAAGCGCGCGATATCGAGCAGGCTTACGACCCGGTCAAGGAAATGTTCCTGCCGGACCGCTTCATTAAGGGCGAGTGCCCCAAGTGCGGCGCGAAGGACCAATACGGCGACAACTGCGAAGTCTGCGGCTCGACCTATCAGCCGACCGAACTCATCAATCCGTATTCGGTCGTCTCGGGCGCGACGCCGATCCGCAAGACGTCGACGCACTACTTCTTCAAACTGTCCGATCCGCGCTGCGAGCAATTCCTGCGCGGCTGGGTCAGCGGCCTTGCGCAGCCGGAAGCGACCAACAAGATGCGCGAGTGGCTCGGCGACGAGGGCGAAGCGAAGCTCGCCGACTGGGACATCTCGCGCGATGCGCCCTACTTCGGCTTCGAGATTCCCGGCGCGCCGGGCAAGTACTTCTACGTCTGGGTCGATGCGCCGGTCGGCTATTACGCGAGCTTCAAGAATCTCGCCGACCGCGCGGGCATCGACTTCGATGCGTGGATCGCGCCCGGCTCGAAAGCCGAGCAGTATCACTTCATCGGCAAGGACATTCTGTATTTCCATACGCTGTTCTGGCCGGCGATGCTCGAATTCTCCGGCCATCGCACGCCGACGAACGTGTTCGCGCACGGCTTTCTCACCGTCGACGGCGCGAAGATGTCGAAGTCGCGCGGCACGTTCATCACCGCGCAGAGCGTGATCGACACGGGCCTCAACCCGGAGTGGCTGCGCTATTACTTCGCGGCGAAGCTCAACAGCACGATGGAAGACATCGACCTCAATCTCGATGACTTCCAGGCGCGCGTGAACAGCGATCTCGTCGGCAAGTACGTAAATATCGCGAGCCGCGCGGCGGGCTTTCTGATCAAGCGCTTCGACGGCCGCGTGCAGGACAGCGCGATGCATCATCCGCTGCTCGGTCAACTGCGCGCCGCGATTTCGCAGATCGCCGCTTTCTACGAATCGCGCGAGTACGGCCGCGCGCTGCGCACGACGATGGAACTCGCCGACGCCGTCAACGCCTACGTCGATACCGCGAAGCCGTGGGAGCAGGCGAAAGACCCGGCGAACGCCGTCGCGCTGCACGAGACATGCAGCGTGAGCCTCGAAGCGTTCCGCCTGCTGTCGCTCGCGCTGAAGCCGGTGTTGCCGAAGCTCATCGAATCGGTCGAGTCGTTCCTGGGCATCGCGCCGCTCGTCTGGGCCGACGCCGCGAAGCCGTTGTCGTCGGAAAACGCGATCAATGCGTACAAGCATCTGACCACGCGGGTCGATCCGAAGCAGATCGAGGCGTTGCTGGCGGCCAATCGCGAATCGCTCGCGCCGGCCGCGGAAACGGCGACAGCGACGGCGGCGGCCGCTCCGGCCAAGACCGTCGCGAAGAAACAGGACGATGCCGGCGTCATTTCCATCGACGACTTCGCGAAGGTCGATCTGCGCATCGCGAAGATCGTCGATTGCAAGGCGGTCGAAGGCTCCGACAAGCTGCTGCAACTGACGCTCGATGTCGGCGAAGAGAAGACGCGCAATGTGTTCTCCGGCATCAAGTCGGCGTATCAGCCGCAAGATCTGATCGGGAAGCTCACCGTGATGGTCGTCAATCTCGCGCCGCGCAAGATGAAGTTCGGCCTGTCCGAAGGGATGGTGCTGGCGGCGTCGGCGGCTGACGAGAAGGCTGAACCGGGCCTGTATATCCTGGAGCCGCACGGCGGCGCAAAGCCGGGCATGCGCGTGAAGTAAGGCGCGCCGTCCCAACGTCCCGCCGCCACGAAAAGGCTACGCACAACGTGCGTGGCCTTTTTTTATGCCAATTGGCAAGCGTTGATTCTTCTGCGCGTCTGCGTTTTACTCTGCTTTCCTGATCAAACAAAAAGCAGACGCGATGACAGATGAACGACCCAAAAATTCATCACGCGCGACGGCGCCGAACGGTGCATTCGTCGACATTCCCGGTGGAAAACGCACCGATTTTCCCGATGGCAGTCAGTTGATCGAAGGCAGAGACGGAGACAAGTACATCCTCACCGAAGACGGATCCATCAGCGGGACGATCCCCGAGATTCGTCAGGTGCAGATCGGCGATCTCGCGCAGGTTTTACGGCATGAAGTCGTGACCACGTCTGATACGACCTCTCACACGCTGCATTTCATCGGCGGCGGCGTGCTCGCTTTTCTGCATCACCGCGATGGCCGCGGCATGTCGTTCGAAGCAAGCCGGATCATGTTGCGCACGCTGCCCAATGGCGTATTCGTTGTCTGCGGCAGTCATGCCTGATCCGGCGATCAGTCCGAATCCACCGCCGTAGCCGATGCCCCGAACGGCGCGCTCACCCCCGACGCGCCCGAAGCTGCCGACGGCTGCACGGCCTGCGTTCCCGGCGAGCCGGACCACAACCGCGCCCACGAATTGAACCTGCGCGTGTACGACAGATCGACGCCCTGATACGTGCCGCCATACGCCGTCACCGACCAGAAGCGCGAGAGGCTCAGCGTCGCCTTGACCGCGTTGCTCGCCGATTGCAGTCCCTGTTCGTAGCCGATCACGAGCCGCTCGTTGATCGCTTTGGACAGCAGCACGACTTGCGGGTCGGTCAGCCCGACTTCGCTCGAACCGACGGTGAACTCGTCGAGCCCGACCGTCTGCGCGATCTTCGCGCCGCCCTTGCTGCCGAGCAGCGCGAGCGCGCTCGTCATGGCACTCTGCTGGCCAACGTTATTGCCCTGATCCGTGCCGTGGCCGAACAGCAGCCACGAGAGCTTTTCGTTGTCGGTCACGTTCGGCTCGGAGATCAGCTTGGCGACGGGCGCCTGCACCGTACCCGTCACCTGCACGCCCGCCTCGACTTCCTGATTGCGCCGCATCGCCAGAATGTTGATGCCGGGATTGGCCACCGGTCCGTTGAACGTGAAGAAGCCGTTCTCGATATTCAGCTTGCGGCCGAACGCCGTGTACGAGGAACCCGGCGTCGTCACGCGGATATTGCCGACCGCGCGCAGCGGCATGTTCGGCGCGCTCGTCGCGGTGATGGTGCCCGCGAGCCCGAGATCCGCGCCCGCGCCCTTGAAGCGGAATTTCTGCCCCAGGTTGATCTCGATGTTCGCGCGCGGCGTGAACGGCCCGACCGGCTTCTCGCTCGCCGCCACGATCTGCTTGTCCGTGTTTTCTCCCTTGATGGTGCCATCGGGGCGTTCGATCACGACATCGTCGCCGAGCGAGGGCGCGGACGATTCGGGCAGATCGATCAGCGCGTGATCGACGGTGAAACTGCCGTCGATCGCCATGCCGCCCTGCAAGCCCGCGTTCGCGATCTTTGCTTCGCCCGACAGCATCAGCTCGCGGTCCGGCGACGCGAACAGTTCCAGCTTGTCCGCGATGATGCTCGCCGTGAGATCGGGGTTTTGCTCGTCGAGCCGCACCTTGCCGGTCGCGCGCAGCGTGCCGCTCGCGCCGTGGAATTCGACGCGCTGGAGATCAACGAGATTCTCCGACAGCGCGATACGGATCGTGCCGTCCTTCAGTTGCACGCCCTGATCGACGACGGTCGCCGAGACGTTGTCGCCGGTGAGCGAGCCCGACAGATTCGGCTTCGCGACGATGCCCGCGATCACCAGCTTGAGCGCGATCTTGCCGCCGAGCAGATAGTTCGCGCCGAGCAGCCCGCCGGTCGTGCGCAGTTCGGGAATGTTCGCGTCGATGCCGCCGGTGAGCGGCGCGTTATCGTCGATCGCGAGCATGCCGTCGCGATTGACGAGCGGCGTGTGCACGTTCGCGTCGATCACGCCGATGCGGCTCGCCTGCGCATGCAGCGACGCGTTCAGGCGATTGCCATCGGTGAAATTGGCGCGCGCCGTGATGTCGGTGATGCCGAGCGCGGCAAGCCCGCGCGCGCCGTCGATGGTCACGTCGCCGCTGCGGCGCTTGATCTGCGCGTAGCCCGTCGCGGTCGCGCCGAGCGCGAAGTTCCAGTCGCCGTCGAAAACGAGATCGGTGCGAATCGGCGGTTCCGCGCCCGTCAGCTCCCGGCGCACTTCGAGCAGATGCGGCACCGACAGGTTCGTGAGCGTCCCCGTCGATTGCACGCGGCCGTTTTCCATTGCGAACGATTTCAGATTCAGCACCGCGCCTTCCGCGACGAGCCGCGTCGCGCCGAGCACGAGCCGCTGCGGGCCGTAGCTCACCGACAGCGGCGCTTCGAGATTCAGCGACGGCGTGCCCTTGTTCGACAGCTTGGTGATCGCGCCGTCCCAGTGCGGGCCGTCGGGCGCGTCGGTGAACTTGCCGTTCGCCGCGGCCGCGAGATTCACCGGCTGGCCGCGCACCTTGCCTGTCGCGGTCAGGTCGAGCGTGTGATGCAGGCGCGTGCCGTTCAGATTCGCGTCGAGATTCGCGACTTCGACGTCTTGCGTGCTGAAATCGCGCGCTTTCAGCGTGAAGACGAGCGGGCCGTTCGCGCCGTCGCGGATATCGGCGTGGCCTTCCGCGTGGCCGAGGCGGTTCGCGCCGAACACGACGCCATCGGCCTGATAGTTCGCCACGACATTCGGATGCGCGATCGAGCCGGTCAGATCGCCGTCCGCCTTCACCGTGCCCGCGATGCCGAAGCCGAGCCGTTCGAGCGCGGGCGCATCGACCTTGAAGCGCAGGCGATCGCCCGGCGCGCCGAAGCTGCCGTTCAGATCGACGTCGTTGCCGGCGACCGAGAGCGACGCCTTGCTCGGCAACAGCCGCGTGCCCGCAACCTGCACGGTGCCTTCGCCCGTGAGCGGCAGGTTGTCGTACATGCTGTCGTTGAGCTTGAACGCGGCTTTCGCCGTGAGCGTCGGCGCGAGCTGGCCGGACGCCGCGAGCGTGCCGTTCACGCGCGCCTCGATCGTGCGCGGCGGCGCAGCCGCCTTTTTCGTCGCACCCTTCTTCGCCGGCGCGGGCTTCGGCGCGATCAACTGCTGTTGCAGCAGAAGCGGATTGAAATCGACGAACTTCGCCTTCAGGTCGTAGCTCGAATGGGCGTCTTTCTTGAGCGCGCCGCTTGCTTCCACGCGGCCTTTGCCGACCGTCAGCTTCACTTCGTCGAGCAATGTCTGCTTCGGGTCGAGCTTGACTTTCGCCTGCGCGCGCAGCGCCGCTTTCGGGTCGTTGAGATCGGCGGTGATCGTCTGTGTGTCGCCCGCGAGCACGACGCTGATCGGCCCGGCGAAATCGGTCGGACGCAGCATGGGTTCGATCGCGTTCAGATCGAGCTTCGCCACCTTCAGGTCGAATTTGCCCTTGCCGCCCGCGAGCGATCCGCCGCCCGTGACGGACGCGTTCTTCAGGAGCCGCACATTCAGATCGGTGATGCTTTGCTCGGCGGCGTCGAGCCGCACGTTCGCGCGCGCGTCGATGAGCGGCAGCAGTTTCTTGTCGATGGAACCGGGCTTCGCGTTCACGATCGACACCGGCCCGGCGACGACGAACGCTTTCGGGTCGGCGCTCTCGACCGGCTTCACTTCGGCGCGCACGGCGAGATCGGCCTCGGGCGCGCCCGGCGCGAACGACTGCGGATTGACGTGATCGAAGGTGACGAGCGCGGACTTGAGCGGCACGTCGGCAAACGGCAGCGCTTCGACGTGCGCCTGGCCCTTGAGCTTCATGCCGCTCGCGTCGATATCGGCGATCAGGTCTTCCAGCGAGCCCGAGAGCCGCGCGCTCACGTTCACCGCTTCGCCGGCGACCTTGCCGGCGTAACCCAGGTCGCCGGACAGCGGAAACGGGCGCGCGCCGCCGTCGAGCTTCGCCGCCGCCGTGACCGAGCCGAACGGCGTGTCGAGGCGCTGGACCGTCGCTTCGTGATGCTGGCCGTCGCTGCGGCCATTGAACAGCAGGCGCGAGAATTCGGTCGTCGTCGTGCCCTGATGCAGACGCAGCTTCTCGACCGACAGATCGCGGATCGCGAGCTGGATCGGAATGCGCAAATCGTTGGGCAACGCCGTTTTCTTGCTCGGCTCGTTCGATGGCGCGATGCGCGCGTCGATCGTCCCGACATGCAGATAGTCGATCGTGAAGCGCAGCGGCTCGCGCGTGAGTGCCCAGCGGCCCGAGACGCTATCCACCGCGATATCCGTGCCCTTGCCGTCTTTCCAGTGCACGTCGCGCAAGCGCAGGCCGGTCGCGATCGCGCCGCCGTCGAGCTTGCCGGTCAACTGCCCTTTGAGAAGCGAGGTCGCCGCGTCCCACGCGTAGCGCGTGCCGCGCTCGGTCGTCAGCACGAACAGCACGCCGCCGGCCGCGAGCGCGGCGATCAGCACGACGACGAGCACGAGCGCGCCGATCCAGCGCGCAAGGCGCCGCCAGCCGCTCTTTTTCGGCGGCGTCTCGTTGTTGCCCGCGTTGCCCGCGTTGCCGTCGCCGGAAGCGGGCGCGTCGGCGGAATGAGTCGAATCCGTCATGCCTTTTCCATCAGAACGCGATGCCGAGCGTCAGATACGGCTTGATGCTCTTGTTCTTCAATCCATACGCCAGGTCGACGTTCACCGGTCCGACCGGGCTGCGCCAGCGCGCGCCGACGCCCACGCCCGGCTGGAACACGCGCTCGCCCCAGGTATCGGTCGCCGTGCCGATGTCGAAAAACACCGCGCCGCCCCAGTCGTGCGTGAACCAGTGCTGATACTCGCTGCTTCCAGTCACCATATATTTGGTCGGCAGAATCGAGCCCGACACGTTATTGCCGATACTCAGATAGCTGTAGCCGCGCACCGAGTTCGCGCCGCCCGCGCGGAACAGCAGCGATGCCGGCACGCCGCTCGACGGCCCGCTCGTGAACACGCCGCCGAACTCCGCGCGAAACAGCAGCAGGTCGTTCTTGCCGAGCGGGAAGTACTGCACCGCGTTGGTATAAAGGCGCGCGAAGGTCTGATCGGTCATCACGCCTTTCACGGCGAAGCCCGCCTCCGCGCGGATGATGTTGCCGCGGCGCGGAAAGAGCGGATCGTCGACGTCGCGCCGCACCCACGTCCACGCGGGCACGAGCGCACGCGCCGACGACGGATTCGGCTCGTTCTGCGTCAGGCGGTCGTCGTAGAACGTGAGCGAAAACGTCGTGTCGATGTTCTGGCGCGAGCGCGAGCGCTGCACGCCGACGCGCGCGCTGTAGATATCCGTGTCGGATACATCCGTGATCGTGTAGGAGCCGAACACCGCGTTCACCCAGCCGTGCGAATCCGGCGGCATGGCGAGCTGCACGCGGCCGTACTGCTGCGTCTGATCGAGCCGGCCCGAGATGGTGAACGGATACGCCGCGTTGAAGGTGTTCAGATAGCTATATGCGCCCTGAATGTGAAATCCCGTGTCCGTCGCGTAGCCCACGCCGTAGCGGATGCTGTTGTACGGATACTCGCTCACCTTCACATGCAGCGTCGTGTCGACCGGCTTGTTGACGTCGGCGTCCGCGTCGATCGCGACGCTCGCGTAATACGGCGTGTTCTGGATCTGGCGCTGCAACTCGTTCACGCGCGCGACATCGTAGATTTCGCCTTGCCGGATCGGATTGACGTGATCGATGATCCACGCGGGATAGCGCTTCGGCCCGCTCACGTCGAGCTTGCCGAGCGTGAAGGTCGGGCCGCTGTCGAACGTGACCGAGAGATCGGCGATATGCGCGCGCGGATTGATGCGCGCCTGCGAGCGCACGATCTTCGCACCCAGATAGCGCCTGGACTGCAGCGCCCGCAGCGCCGCATTTTTCGCGTCGCTCCAGCCGTCTTGCGTGAAGGGATCGCCTTCATTGACCGAAAAAGCGAAACGCGCGGCGTTCTCCTGCGCGCGGTCTTCGGTCGTCACCGCGCCGGTGAAATGCAGTTGCACGGAGGCAACCGTCGTCCGCGGGCCGGGATCGACGCTCACCTTGACCTTGCGCTCGTCGCCCTCGGTCGTCACGTCGGTGCGCACGACCGGCGAGAAATAGCCTTCGGTCGCGACGAGATCGCGCACGTCCTTCGGCGTCGCGGTGACGAGGAACTGGAACTGGTCGTCGCTCACGTCGTCACGCTTGGCGAAACGGGCGATATCGAGGTTCTCCTTGAGGAGCTTCTTCACGCTGCGCGGCGCATCGACATCGACTTCGTATTTGGCGAAAGCGGGCGCGGCGCAGCCGAACGCGGCTAACGCGACGAACACCATCGAGAAGACGGACATGCGCCTCGGGCCATGCGGCTTCACGCGCTTCGCGCGCAGCGTATCAAACGAACGGCCCGCCAAACGTGACCTCCGGCATCGGGATGAGTGACATGGAATGGTAAAACTTGCAGCGCCGCGAATAGGACGCAGGCGCTATTTCACCACATCGGCACGCGCCGACGCCGTAAAGCGGCCCGGCGCGCGCAAAACGTGCGCCATTGGACGGCTTTCCTCCGGCCGGGTTCCACGAAACCGGCACGCGCGTGCGGCGCTCAAGGCACGGAACACATGCGCCACGCGATGCCTTGCCGCGGCACGCTTGCGGTAAAATTGCGGCGCACGGGCGAAAAGCGGCTTGGCCGCCCACGCGAACTTCGCCCCACGAACACGCCTCGACTCAACGGAAGCCGGATCATGTATCAATCGGATATCACCCAGTTCATCAATCAGTTGAAAGAGCAGAAGCCCTCGCTGGAAGAAGAGCAGCGCCGCGGCCGCGCGCTGTTGTGGGACAAGCAGCCGATCGACCTCGACGAGCGCAGCAAGCAGCAGCAATCGCGCGTGAACCAGACGCCTTACGTCTACTACCAGAACTTCTGAACGTGAGCGCAGCCGGCCGCGAACCGCATTCGCCTAACGAGGCGAAGCGGGACGACGCACGCGAAGACCGCGCCGTGGCGCTCGCCACGCCCGCGACCGATTCGACGCCCGACACCGTCGACGGCGTCGCGATCGCGCATCTGTACGGCGAGCCGCTGTGGAAGCTGCCCACCGACCTGTACATCCCGCCCGACGCGCTCGAAATCTTTCTCGAAGCGTTCGAAGGCCCGCTCGACCTGCTGCTCTATCTCATCCGCAAGCAGAATTTCAACGTGCTCGACATTCCGATGACGGATGTCACCGCGCAGTATCTCGGCTATGTCGACCAGATCCGCGAGTCGAATCTGGAGCTCGCGTCGGAATATCTGCTGATGGCGGCCATGCTGATCGAGATCAAGTCGCGCATGCTGCTGCCGGTCAAGAAGGCCGACACCGGCGAGGACGCCGAAGACCCGCGCGCCGAACTCGTGCGCCGCCTGCTCGAATACGAGCAGATGAAACTCGCCGCGCAGAAGATCGACCAGTTGCCGCAACTGGGCCGCGACTTCCTGCGCGCGGACATCTATATCGAGCAGGCCGCGGAGCAGCGTTTTCCCGACGTCGACATGAACGACCTGCGCGCCGCGTGGGCCGACGTCATCAAGCGGGCGAAGCTCGTGCAGCATCACAAGATCACGCGCGAGGAGCTCTCGGTGCGCGAGCACATGAGCGTGATCCTGCGGCGCCTGCAAAGCGCGCGCTTCATGGAATTCACCGAGCTTTTCGACACCTCGCGCGGCGTGCCGGTGGTCGTGGTGAACTTCATCGCCATGCTGGAGCTGTCGCGGGAATCGCTGATCGAGATCACGCAGCCCGAGCCTTACGCGCCCATTTACGTGAGACTCGCGTACTCTCCCGCCTGAGAATTTCCTTTACCCTTGTTTCGCCGCGCCGCGTCCCGCCGCGCAGACAGGAGACACCCGCTCGATGAAAGTCATCAGCTCCATCCATGAACTGCGCGACCAGTTGCGCGGCCAGAACCGAACCGCCTTCGTTCCGACGATGGGCAATCTCCACGAAGGCCATCTTTCGCTGATGCGCCTCGCGCGCCAGCACGGCGATCCGGTCGTGGCGAGCATTTTCGTGAACCGCCTGCAGTTCGGCCCGAACGAAGATTTCGACAAATATCCGCGCACGCTTCAGGACGACATCGAAAAGCTGCAGCGCGAGAACGTCTACGTGCTCTTCGCGCCGACCGAGAAGGACATGTATCCGGAGCCGCAGGAGTATCGCGTGCATCCGCCGCACAATCTCGGCGATATCCTCGAAGGCGAATTCCGCCCCGGCTTCTTCACGGGCGTGTGCACGGTCGTGATGAAGCTGATGTCCTGCGTGCAGCCGCGCGTCGCGGTGTTCGGCAAGAAGGACTATCAGCAGTTGATGATCGTGCGCGCCATGTGCCATCAGTTCGCGCTGCCCACCGAAATCGTCGCGGCGGAGACCGTGCGCGACGAAGACGGCCTCGCGCTGTCCTCGCGCAACCGCTTTTTGTCGGCCGATGAGCGCGCCGAAGCGCCGAAGCTCGCCGAGCAGCTTCAGCGCGTGCGCGAGGCGGTGCTGTCGGGCAATCGCGATATCGCCGCGCTCGAACGCGACGCGATGAACGCGCTCGCCGAACGCGGCTGGAAACCCGATTACATCAGCGTGCGCAAGCGTTCGAACCTGCTCGCGCCCGGCGCGGATGAAACCGGCGCGCCGCTCGTCGTGGTCGCGGCGGCGAAACTGGGCGCGACGCGTCTCATCGACAATCTCGAAATCTGAAGCACATCAAGGCAATTAGGAAGGAGGCGTCATGCAGCGCACCATGCTGAAATCGAAGATTCACCGCGCAACGGTCACGCATTGCGAATTGCACTACGAAGGCTCGTGCGCGATCGACGAAAACCTGCTCGAAGCCGCGAACCTGATGGAGAACGAGCAGATCGACATCTGGAACGTCAATAACGGCGAGCGTCTGACCACGTACGCGATCAAGGGCGAGCGCGGCAGCGGCATGATTTCGCTGAACGGCTCCGCCGCGCGCCGCGCGCAACTGGGCGATCTCGTGATCATCGCGGCGTTCGCGTCGGTCGACGAAGAGGAGATCAAGGCGGGCTGGAAGCCGGACCTCGTGTTTGTCGATGAAAAGAACCGCATCAAGGGCAGCCGCGATCACGTGCCGACGCAGAACTGGACCTGAGCGTTCTCGTCATGCAAGAAAAGCCGGCGTTTTTCACGAAACGCCGGCTTTTTACTTTTTGGCGACCCACTCGATGATCGGCTCCCACTGCTCCAGATCCTTTTCGACGCGGCTCTTCGCCACGTCCCAGATCGTGAGGCCGTGCGCGGCAAGCTGCACGTAGTTCTGGGTATCGCGCACAAAGCCGAGCACCGGCAGATCGAGCCCTTCGACGAAGCGATGCAACTGGTCCGCCGAACGCGTGCGCGCGTCCACGCGCATGCCGACCACGCCGACCTGGATCGAACCTTTGCGCACCGCCTTTTCCTTCGCCAGCTTGGCGAGAAAGTCCTGCGTCGCGAGAATGTCGAACATGGACGGCTGCAGCGGCACGATCACCTTGTCCGCCACGTCCAGCGCGAGCGCGAGCCGGTTGCCGTGCACGCCGGCCGGCGTATCGACGACGGCTTTCTCCAGACCTTTGGGCGGCTTCGCGGGAGAATCGACGTCGATGGCCCATTCCTCGATTTTCGGCAACGTGTCGGCGCGCAGCGTCAGCCACGCATGCGACGAGCGCTGCTTGTCGAGATCGGCGAGCGCGACCCACTCGCCCTGCGCGGCGAAATAGCCCGCCAGGTTGGTTGCGAGCGTGCTTTTGCCGACGCCGCCCTTCGGATTTGCCACCACGATCACGGTCATGAAGTGTCCCGGATTTTGTTGGGCGCGCCGGTTTCGCCGCGCGCACGATTTCGTCTTTAGAAGAACAGGTGCATGAGTCGAGCGTTGATATTATCGGCAAAACGGGTGCATCCGGCATACTGGCCGAACGGCCGTACTCCTTTTTTGTTCATTTTGGATTCAACGCCATGACGACGATGCTCCGCCCCGACGTTACGCTCGACTTCCTGCGCAACCGCCAGAAGGGCCGCCTGCCCGACCTGCTCGGCGTGCAATTGCTCTCGCTCGACCAGGGCCAGTTGACCGGCGAGCTGACGATTCGCCCGGAGCTGCTCGCGCCGAACGGCTTTCTGCATGCGGCGACGGTCGTCGGTCTCGCCGATACGTGCTGCGGCTACGCGTGCATCGCGCATTTGCCGGAGAAGGCGCAGAACTTCACCACGCTCGAACTGAAGAGCAATCACGTCTCGACGGCGCGCGAGGGGAAGATCATCGCGAAGGCAACGGCCGTGCATCTCGGGCGCAGCACGCAAGTCTGGGACGCGACCGTCACGAATGGCGACGGCAAGCTCATCGCCATGTTCCGGTGTACGCAGATGATTCTTTATTGAGCGAAGGCCGCCTGCAACGCGCCCAGATCCAGCGCTTCCGCAAACGAATCCGCCAGCCTGTCCAGCGACGCTTCGCGCAGCGCCGGGTAATCGAGCGGCGCGGCGTCGTTCACGCCCGCCCACGCGAGCAGCGCGGCGCAGGCTTCGGGTGTATCGAAGACACCGTGCAGATACGTCGCGGCAATCTGGCCGTCGTCCGACAACGCGCCGTCCACGCGCCCCGCATCCAGCGCAACGAAAGGCCGCGAAAGCGCCGCGCCATGCGTGCGGCCCATATGGATCTCGTAGCCTCGCACGGGCGCTCGCGTGTCGCCGAACATCAATTGGCCGCTTACGTTCTCCAGTTGCTTGTGCGCCGTGAGCTCGGTGAACAGTTCGAGCAGCGCCAATCCCCGGACGCGCCCCGCCGCGCCTTCGACGCCCGCCGGATCGTCGATCTCGCGCCCGAGCATCTGCATGCCGCCGCAAATGCCGAGCACCTTGCCGCCGTAGCGCAGATGCCGCTCGATCGCGCGATCCCAGCCGTTGTCGCGCAGCCACGCTAAATCGCGCTGCACGCTTTTCGAGCCGGGCAGGACGATGAGATCGGCAGCAGGCGGCGCAATGCCCGCGCGGACATACGAGAAATCGACCTGCGGATGCGCCCGCAAAGCATCGAAATCGGTGTGATTGCTGATGCGCGGCAGCGCCGGCACGATCACTTTCAGCACGCTCTCGGCCCCGCGCGCGTGAGGCTGGCTCGGCAGCATGTCTTCGGCATCGAGCGTGAGGCCGTGCAGATACGGCAGCACGCCGAACACCGGTTTGCCCGTCTGCGCTTCCAGCCAGTCGAGCCCCGGCTGCAACAGGCCGATATCCCCGCGAAACCGGTTGATGACAAACCCGCGCACGCGCGCGCGCTCGCTCTCCGACAAACACGCGAGCGTGCCGACGAGATGCGCGAACACGCCGCCGCGGTCGATATCCGCGACGAGCACGACCGGGCAATCGACGCGTTCGGCGAAGCCCATGTTGGCGATATCGCCGTCGCGCAGATTGATTTCGGCGGGACTGCCCGCGCCTTCGACGATCACCGCATCGAACTCGCCGCGCAAACGCTCGTAGGAGGCGAGCACGGCATCGAAGGCGATGCGCTTGTAGTCGTGATACGCACGCGCATCGAGATTCGCGTGCGCGTGACCGTGGATGATGACCTGCGCGCCGCGATCGCTCGTCGGCTTGAGCAGCACCGGATTGAAGTCGATGCGCGCCTCGACGCCCGCCGCGACCGCCTGCAGCGCCTGCGCGCGGCCAATCTCGCCGCCATCGACGGTCACTGCGCTGTTGAGCGCCATGTTCTGCGGCTTGAATGGCGCGACGCGCACGCCGCCGCGCCGCGCCAAACGCGCCAGGCCCGCGACGAGCGTGCTCTTGCCGGCATCGGACGTCGTGCCCTGAATCATCAGCGAGCCGCGTGGCGTGAATGGCATTCTCAAAATCCTCTTATGCGACAACGCGCTATCTTAGCCCGCCGGTACAATGGCGCGATGAATCCACGGGATATCACCTTCGGGCGCGCTCGGGCAAGAGCGCGCATGCCGAGCGGCTCGCGAGCGAGAGCGGCTTGCCCGTGACCTATATCGCGACGGCGCGCGTTCATGACGACGAATTCGCGCAACGCATTCGCCATCACGTCGAACGGCGGCCCGCGCACTGGACGCTTCTCGAAGCGCCGCTCGATCTCGCGGGCGCGCTGCGCGACGCGGATCGCGCGGGACATTGCGTGCTGATCGATTGCCTGACCTTATGGCTCGCGAATCTGCTTTTCACGCCCGAAAGCGCGGACGAAGACATCGCCACCTTGCCGCCATCCGCGCAGCAGGCGTTCGATGCGTTCGATGCCGCGCTCGCCCGAACGCGCGGGAAGGTCATCGTCGTGAGCAATGAAATCGGGCTGGGCGTCGTGCCGCTCGGCTCGGTCACGCGGCTTTATGTCGATGAGCTCGGGCGGCTCAATCAGCGCGTCGCCGCCGCGAGCACGCGCGCGGTCATGATGGTCGCGGGCCTGGCCGCCGTGCTCAAGGGCTGAACCGCCATGCTTCTCCTCTCCGCCTACGCGATGGCCCTGCTCGCGGTGCTCGGCGTGATCGTCGACCGGATTTTCGGCGAGCCGCGCGCGCGGCATCCGCTCGTCGCCTTCGGCAACCTCGCGACGAAGCTCGAAGCGCGCCTGAACACCGGCTTTCGCGCGCGGCCCGCGGGCATGCTCGCGTGGTTCATCGCGGTCGCGCCGCCGGTCGCGATCGCGTGGGCGCTCGTCGGCGCCCTGCCCTTCGGCTACGCGTGTCTCGTGCACGTCGTGCTGCTGTGGTTCGCGCTCGGCGCGAAAAGCCTGCGCCAGCATATCGCGCCGATCGCGCGGGCGTTGAGCTTCGGCGATATCGAGAACGCCCGGACGCTGGCCTCGCGCATCGTGTCGCGCGACACGTCACGCGCCGACGAAAACGCCCTTTCGCGCGCCGCCGTCGAATCGGCGCTGGAAAACGGCAACGATGCGATCTTCGGCGCGCTCTTCTGGTTCGCCGTCGCGGGCGGGCCGGGCGCGCTCATGTTCCGCCTCGCCAACACGCTCGACGCGATGTGGGGTTATCGCACGCCGCGCTATCTGCGCTTCGGCTGGGCCGCCGCCCGCATCGACGACGTCCTCAACTTCGTTCCCGCGCGCCTCACGGCGGCGACCTACGCGCTCGCCGGCGACACGCATATGGCCTGGCATTGCTGGCGCACCCAGGCGCGCTCGTGGGACAGCCCGAACGCGGGGCCGGTGATGGCGTCCGGCGCGGGCAGCCTGAACGTGCTGATCGGCGGCGCGGCGGTCTATCACGGCGTACTCGAAACGCGGCCGACGCTCGGCGCGGGCCACAGCGCGAGCCCGAAACACATCGTCGCGGCGTTGCGGCTCGTCGAGCGCGCCACCCTCATGTGGCTCGCGATGCTGCTGATCTTCGCCGCGCTCTTCGCAACCACGGGCAGTTGAGATGACGCATTCCATCCGTCACGGCGGCAATCTGCGCGAAGCCGCGCGCCGCTACGCGATTCCTTTCGACGACTGGCTCGATCTCTCGACGGGCATCAATCCGCACGGCTATCCGGTGCCGCCCGTGCCGCCGGATGCATGGCGCCGCCTGCCCGAAGACGACGACGGTCTCGCCGGCGCCGCCGCGCGTCATTACGGCGCGCCTCACGCGCTGCCCGTGGCGGGTTCGCAGGCCGCCATCCGCGCGCTGCCCGCGCTGTTGCCGCGCGGCACGGCGGGCGTCGCGCCGCTGACCTACGGCGAATATGCGCCGGCGTTCCTGCGCGCGGGCCACACCATCGCGACGCTCGACGTCACTGCGCACGACGTGCCCGATACCGTCGATCACGTCATCGTCGCGAATCCGAACAATCCGACGGCGGAGCGCCTCACGCGCGCCACGCTCCTGCGCTGGCATGCGCAGCTGGCGGCACGCGGCGGCACGCTGATCGTCGATGAAGCGTTCGCCGATGTCGATCCCGCGGCGTCCCTTGCGAGCGAAACCGCGCGCGACGGGTTGATCGTGCTGCGCTCGGTCGGCAAGTTCTTCGGGCTCGCGGGCATTCGCGCGGGCTTCGTGCTGGCGTCGCCTTCTGTCATCGGTCCGTTGCGCGATGCGCTCGGCGCGTGGACCGTGAGCGGCCCCGCGCGCCACGCGGTAGAGGCCGCTTTCGCCGATGCCGAATGGCAGCGCGCCACGCGCGAACGCCTGCAACGCGACGGCGCGCGCCTCGCGGCGCTGATCGCGGGCCATGGCTTCGACGTGCGCGCGACGCCGCTTTTCGCCTGGACGCCGACGCCCGACGCGCCCGCGCTCCATCACGCGCTCGCGTTGCGCGGCATCTGGACGCGTCTTTTCGATCTGCCCGGCATGACGCCGAGCCTGCGCATCGGCTTGCCGGGCGCGGAAGGCGACTGGGCGCGTCTGTCGCGCGCCTTGCAGGAGGTATGCGCGTGATGTTGCGCTGCGCGCTGGGCTTTTTGATCAGCGTCTTCATGACGCAAGCGCATGCGATCACCGTCACCGATGACAGCGGCGCGTCCGTCACGCTGACGAAGCCCGCCGAACGGGTCGTCAGTCTCGCGCCGCATGTCACCGAATTGCTGTTCGCGGCGGGCGGCGGCGCGCGCATCGTCGGCGCGGTGACGTACAGCGATTATCCGAAGGAAGCGCAAGCGATCCCGCGCGTCGGCGACAACAAGGCGCTCGATCTGGAACGCATCGTCGCGCTGCATCCGGATCTGATCGTCGTATGGCGGCACGGGAACGCGGCGCGTCAGATGGACCGCCTTCAGGCGCTCGGCATTCCGATCTATTTCAGCGAACCGAAGCACCTCGACGATATCGCCGCGAGCATCGGCAAGCTCGGCGCGTTGCTCGGCACGCAGACAAGCGCGCAGGCGGCATCGAACGCGTTCACACGCGATATCGCGCAACTGCGTGCCCGCTATGCGCAAAGACCGCCCGTCTCCGTGTTCTATCAGGTCTGGGACGATCCGCTGATGACGCTCAATCGCGACAATGTCTTCGATGAAGTGATCGGACTATGCGGCGGCGTGAACGTGTTCGCGGAGGAAAAACCCCGCGTGCCGACGATATCGACCGAAGCCGTACTCGCGGCGAATCCCGAAGCGATCGTCACCGCGACGCCCGGCGCGACGAAGCCCGAGCGCACGTTACCCGCGCTCGACCGATGGAAACGCTGGCCAGCGCTCACCGCCGTGTCGCGCGGCAATCTCTTCGGCATCGACGGCGATCTCATCAACCGGCCGACGCCTCGGCTCGCGCTGGGCGCGGCTGAGTTGTGCCGCGATCTCGATGCAGCGCGCGAGAAACGACCGAAGTAGTCACGCGTTCCAGCGCACGAGCAGCCACTCTCCGCGCACGCGTCTGAACCACGCGATACCGCCGAAATCGAGCGGCCATTGCAGCGCGTTCTCGCGCGCGATGCCGAGCAGATGCGCCGCGAGCACGCGCACGACGCCCGCATGCGCGAGCACATGCACGGCTTCGTCGCGGTTCTCGCATGTTTCGCCGAACCATGCCAGCACGCGACCGGCGAACTGCGCGAGGTTCTCGCCGCCGTGCGGACGCGCGTGCTCGATATCGGCGGCCCAGGCATCGATGAGCGCGCAATCGATCGAGTCCCATGCGCGGCCCTCCCACGCGCCGAAGTGCATTTCGGCGAGGCGTGCGTCGATATGCGCATCGGATGAAAGGGCTTGAGCAAGCGTTGCGCATCGCTGCAAGGGACTCGCGTGCCAGCCATCGGTGCAAGCGGGCACGTTCAGCGCGTGCATGCGCGCGTTGAGCTTGCCGGCCAGATCGTGTACGTCGCATCGCAAAGGCACATCGGTTTGTCCATAGCAGACACCCGCTTCGATGGCGACTTCCGGATGCCGGATCAGGACGAGATCCATGCGAGCCCGATGAGATAGATGGCGATTTCGAACACTTGCTGCGCGAAGCCGAGGCAATCGCCGGTATAGCCGCCGATGCGCCGCACGAAGCAGCGTCCGATGAAAAAGCGCAGGACCGCGAGCACGACGAGGGTCACGCACGCGAGCCTGATGTCGATCAGGAAAAGCCACGGCAGGCCGAACACGAGCGCCATGAAGAACGACGGCCAGCGCATGCGCTGCGCGACCGGCTTCGCCTTGCCTTCGGCGCGCACGTAATCGAGCGTGACGAGATAGCTGATCGCGAAGACGCGGCTCGCGGCGTGCGCGGCGATCATCGTCCATGCGACGCGTTGCGGTGGCAGCGAAGCCAGCGTCTGCCACTTGAGCGCCAGCGCGACGACAAGCGCGATCGCGCCGAACGCACCGATGCGCGAGTCGTGCATGATGCGCAACGCGTCGTCGCGGGTATAGGCGCCGCCGAATGCATCGACGCAATCGGCCAGACCGTCTTCGTGGAACGCGCCTGTGAGAACGAGCGTCGCGGCCATCGACAGCAAAACCGCCACGCCCGCAGGAAACACGCGCAGCGCCGCGAGATAGACGAGCGCCGCGACGCCGCCGACCATCGCGCCGACAAGCGGAAAATAGCGCGCCGCCGCGTTCAGGTACTCGCGCTCGAAGCCGACCCAGCGCGGCACCGGCACGCGCGTGAAATAGCCGAGCGCGGTGAAGAAGTAACGCAGTTCGTCGAGCGGACGGTTCATCTCAATCGGCTTGGTTCGCTTCCTTGTTCGATACGCCCGCCGACTCGAAGCTCGCCATTTCATCGACGAACGCGACCGCCGCGCGCAGGACCGGCAGCGCGAGCGCCGCGCCGGTGCCTTCGCCCAGGCGCAAGTCGAGTTGCAGGAGCGGCGCGGCATCGAAATGCGCGAGCATGCGCCGGTGCCCCGCTTCGTCTGACGCATGCGCGAACACGCAATAGTCGAGCACGTCGGGCGCGATCTTCGAGGCGACCAGAAGCGCGGAAGTCGCGATGAAGCCATCGACGAGTATCGTCATGCCTGCGCAGGCGGCGGCGAGATAGGCGCCCGTCATCGTCGCGATTTCGAAGCCGCCGAAGGTCGCGAGCGTGTCGATGGCATCGCCTTCGCCGCGATGCAGCGCCAGCGCTTTCGAGAGCACATCGCGCTTATGCGCGAGACCTTTGTCGTCGAGGCCGGTGCCGCGGCCCACGCAATCTTCGATCGGCACGTCGCACAGCCGGCTCATCAGGCACGCCGCCGCCGACGTATTCGCGATACCCATCTCGCCGAAGCCGATCACATTGGTGCCGAGCGCCGCATGATGCCGCACGCGCGCCGCGCCCCGCGCGATGCCTTCGAGCGCAAGCTCGCGCGACATCGCGGGCTCGTGCGCGAAGTTGCGCGTGCCCAGCCCGAGCGACAGACGTTCATAGCCATGATCGATAGGAATGGGCGTCGCGACGCCCGCATCGACCACTTCGAGCGTCATGCCGACCGAACGCGACAGCGCGTTGATCGCCGCGCCGCCGGTCAGGAAATTCGCGACCATCTGCGCGGTCACTTCCTGCGGAAATGCGCTCACGCCCTCTTTCGCGATGCCGTGATCGCCGGCGAAGACGATCATCGCGGGACGCTCGATGCGCGGCTTCGTCGTGCGTTGAATCAGGCCCATCTGCAGCGCGAGAGATTCGAGCCGCCCGAGGCTGCCGGGCGGCTTCGTCTTCATGTCGATGATGCGGCGCAGTTCCGCTTCGAGGGTGCGGTCGAGCGCGCGGGGCATGGGAATGTCGTTCTGCATCGGAAGTCCTTCAGAGGCGATGAATGGAAGGCACGAGCGCTTCGTGCTCGCCGTCGCGGATCAGCGCGAGCGGATAGCCGAACGCGGCGCTCGCGCGCTCGGGCGTCAAGACGTCGGCGACGAGGCCCGCATGTGCGCCGCCGTGGCCGTCGAGCAACAGCGCGTGCGTCGCGAAACGGCGCGCGAGATTCAGATCGTGGCACGAGAACACGATGGTGCGCTTCTGCTCGCGCGCCGCATCGCGCAACGCGTGCAGGCAGTCGATCTGATGATGCAGGTCAAGATGCGCGAGCGGTTCGTCGAGCAGCACGAGCGGCGCGTTCTGACAGAACGTGGCGGCCAGCGCGACGCGTTGACGTTCGCCGCCCGACAGCGTCAGCACGTCGCGTGACGCGAACGCGGCGAGCCCGAGCATGTCGAGCGCCGCGCGCGCCGCAATGCGGTCGTCTTCGTTCTCCCAGCCCCATCCCGTCAGATACGGAAAGCGGTTGAGCAGCACGGTATCGAGCACGGTTGCGCTGAACGCGTCGTGCGTGGCCTGCGGCATCAGCGCGCGTTGGCGTGCGAGGTCCGCCGCGCGCCATGTCGCGAGCGCGCGGCCATCGAGCGACACGACGCCCGACGCCGGTTTCGACAGCCCCGCAAGCACGTTGATGAGCGTGGTCTTGCCCGCGCCGTTCGGCCCGGCGATGCACCACACCTCGCCCGCTGCGATGGATTGCGTGAGCCGGTCGATGAGCGTGCGTGCGCCCACGCGAAGCACGAGATTGTCGAGATGCAGCGTCATCGCGGTCTGCCCAGCAGCATCCACAGGAACATCGGCACGCCGATCAGGGCTGTCACGACACCCACCGGCAATTGCGCCGGCGCGATGACCGTGCGCGCGGCGAGATCGGCGGCCATCACGGCGAGGCCGCCCGCGAGCGCGGCGGCGGGCACGAGCATGCGCTGGTCGTTGCCGAACGCAAGGCGCAGCAGATGCGGCACGACCAGGCCGACGAAACCGATGGTCCCCGCCGTCGTCACCGCCGCGGCGGCCGCGAGCGACGCGACGAGATACACGCGCAAGCGCAGGCGCGCGACCGGCACGCCGAGCGACTGCGCGGCCGCATCGCCACGCAGCAGCACGTTCAGTTGCGGCGCGGCGGGCACGATCGTCACGAGCACGACAGCGAGCGCGGCCAGCGCGGGCCACGGCGCGGCCGCGCCGTTCAGGTCGCCCGTGAGCCAGAAGATCATGCCGCGCAAGCGGTTCTCGGGCGCAATGCTCAGCATCAGCGTGATCAGCGCGCCCCATCCCGATGCGATCACGACGCCCGTCAGCAAAAGCCTTGGCGATGCGTCCTGGCCGCTGCGCCAGACATCGCCGCGCGCAAGCCCGAGCACGAGCACGATCGAGGCCAGCGCGCCCGCGCATGCCGCGATATCGACGCTCCACCACGGCAGCGAGGCGAGCATCGCGGCGAGCGCGAACGCCGCCGCGCCGCCGGATACGCCCAGCACATACGGCTCAGCGAGCGGATTGCGCAACAGCACTTGCAGCAGCGCGCCCGCCGTCGCGAGCAGCGCGCCCGATGCGAAGCCCGCGAGCGCGCGCGGCAAACGCAGCGTGAGCACGATGTCATCGGCGATATCGGGTGTTGCGGCGTGCATGTGAAAGAGCGCGCCGAGCGCGCGCGAGACCGGCAACGCGACGCTGCCCATCGCGAGCGATGCGACGAGCACGCACACGCACGCGGCGCCGAGTGCGATCCAGATGGTCGTGGCGCGAGCGGCGTTCATCGCATGGACGCGCGGAATGGCATCACTCACGACGGATGCCAGCCCAGCGTGATGTAAGCGCCGCGCCGTGGCGTGTTGTACGAGTACGCAAGTTCATAGTCCTTGTCGAACAGATTGTCGATGCGCGCCGTGACGTACCACGATTTCGATATGTCGTAACGCGCGGACAGATTCACGATGCCGTAACCGCCGAGCGTCGAGTCGTAATCGTGGCGCTCGCCGCTCACGATCCATTCGCCGCCGACGCGCCAGCGCCCGATGGTCCGATGCGCCGTGAGCGTCGCGAAATGCCGCGCGCGCCGCGTCAGGTCTTCGTTGTTCGTTTCATCGACGGGATTCTGGAACGTCACGCCCGCGCGCACGTCGGTTGCGCCGAGATGCCCCGCCCACGATCCTTCGATACCCTGCACCTTCGCGCGCCCGACGTTCTGCGCGACGTAATAGAAGCCGCCATCGGACACATAGTCGATCAGATTCGAATAGCGCGTCTGGAACAGCGTGACGCGCGCGACGCCCAGCGCATTCGATGCGTACTGCAACGCGGCCTCGACCGAATGGCTGCGCTCCGGCTGGATCGACGGATTGCCGCTCATCGGATAGTAGAGGTCGTCGAAGCTCGGCGCGCGAAACGACGCCGCGTAACTCGCGCTCGCGCGCCAGTGCGCATCGAAGTTGTAGGCGTAGCCCAGATAGTAGCTGTTCGCGCCGCCGAAATCGGAATACTGGTCGTGCCGCAGATTCGCCTGCAATTCACTCGCTCCGATGCGCCCGACATAGCCCGCGAACACCGAATTCACGTGACGGTCGGGCGCGTCGAACTGATCGGAGTCGAGCGTCTGATCGAGATGTTCGTAGCCGAACAGCAGCTTGTGCGCATCGCTCAGCCTGACATCGTTCTGCCAGGTGTATTGACGATTCTCCGAATTGAAGCGGCTCGTATAGACGCCGTTCTGCTCGATGTTCGAGCGGTCCTGCCCCTGCGCGATGGTGAAATGCGTGGTCC
Organism: Caballeronia cordobensis; assembly: GCF_001544575.2. Lineage (GTDB taxonomy): Bacteria > Pseudomonadota > Gammaproteobacteria > Burkholderiales > Burkholderiaceae > Caballeronia > Caballeronia cordobensis. The sequence continues at coordinate 31,621 of NZ_FCNY02000018.1, read as the reverse complement.
AGCTATCCGTGATCCTGCCGTTCGCGAACACCGACGCCGAGCGCACGCGATCGTGCGTTTCGTTGATGTCGGCCGGCAAGCCGTAGGCATCGTCGAAACTGTTGACGCCGTTCGATTGCAGAAAGCGCACGCCCGCATCCCACTTGTCGCTGAATTTGTGGCGCAGTGTCGCTGCGACGCTTTCGTTGAGATAGCCGTTCGCGTTCGGATTCGCGCTGGGCGCGATGTTCGGATCGATCGACGTGAAGCCGTCGGTCTTCTCGCGCGAGACGTTGACGCTGAAGGTCGTGCGGCCGTCCTTGTCGAGCGCGCCGTTCACGCCCGCCGACTGCCGCTGCGTGTGATAGCTGCCGTACTCGGCCTCGAAGTTGAAGCGCGGCGGATGCGGCTCGCCTTCCTTCGTGAAAATTTGCACGACGCCGCCGATCGCATTCGAGCCATAGAGCGCGGACACGTTGCCGTTCACGACCTCCACGCGCCCAATCTGATCGAGCATCAGTTGCGACAACTGCGCCGCGCCGAGCGATGCCGACTCCACGCGCACGCCGTCGATCAGCACGAGCGATTGCGACGAGGCCGCGCCGCGTATGTAGAGCCCCGAATTCGCGCCCGGCCCGCCGTTGCGCGTGATCTGCACGCCGGGCGCGAGCGCGACGAGGCCGAGGGCGTCGCTGGCGTTGGCGTCGGCGATATCCTGTTCGTCGAAAACGGAAGTCTGCGGAATGGAATCCGCGAGCGGTTGCGGGGCGCGCGTCGACGTCACGACGACGGGCGCAAGCGTTTGCGATGCATCATCCGCGGCGTGAGCCGCATGTGCGAACGGCAAGCCGATGACGGCGGCGGCGAGCGCGCCATGACGGGCGAGGCCGTCCCTGAGCGCGGCCAGTGGCGAAACCATGCGTGAAGTATCCGTGTCCGCGTGAGCGCGGCCCCGCTCCCCGCGAGGACGATGCGCGACGAAACGCAGCGCGCATCTCTGCGCGCAGGCGTCGAACTCTGGCCGGTATCCGGGCTGGCGACGCATCGTCTCGCCTTCCCGCGCATCGTGCGCAGTGGCGTCGTCACGTTTCTTGCAGTGAGGCGCGCGCGATACCGGATCGGCACGCACGCGCTGCAAAAACGCGCATGAGACGACTTGCAACTTGCGTTGCGGTCGCTTACCGTTGCGGGGGCAGCACAGGTTGGCTCGTCCGCGGCGAGTCCTGGTCGGACTTCGAGGACTTCACTCCCTGTTTCCCGTTTGACTGCATCCGCGAGAAACGCGAATGCGAGCACCAAAAGTGCGGCAAGTGTAGGAGCGCGGGTTGGGGCCGTCAAGAAAACGGCACGGACAACATGGCGCGGCGCACGACGAATCGAACAAGAACCGAACGCGCAGCCGAGCCGACCTGTCCTCACGAGTCGCACTCAGCGCTCGCGTTTTCTGCACACGAATGCACGCGATCGATGGTTTAAGCGCGAGATCGCGTGCTGTTACGTCTCGAAACGAGACATTTATCGGAAGCGCTGTTTAACCGCGCTAAAATGCGAGGTCTTTAGAGGACGCAGCACATGCTCAACGAACTCGAATCACTGTCAGGAAATATCGGCCGGCTGATCCAGATCAGCGAGCGCCACAAGCAGGCGCATCAGGCGCTGCAGGACCAACTCGCACAACTGCGCGCCGATTATGCGAACGTGCAGGCCGAGCTCGCGCAAGTGCGCGAAGAACGCGACACGCTGCAATCCGAACGCGATTCGCTCTCCGCCAAAATCGACGACGCGCAAGTGCGCCTCAACGCCATTCTCGAAAAGCTGCCGCGCGTCAAGTCCGGGCAGCATGCCGAATCCGACAATCAACTCGATCTCCTCGACGCCGATTCGCAGGAAGCACATGAAGCGGAGTTGCACGGCGAGCATCATCAAGGGGAGAAGGCATGACGACCACGCAGATCGAAGTATCCATTCTCGGGCAGCAATACCGCCTCGCGTGCTCGCCCGAAACGGAAGCCGCGCTGCGCGAAGCCGTCGCGCGCGTCGATGCCGAAATGAACAAGGTGCGCAACGCGAGCAGCGTGCGCGGCACGGATCGCATCGCGGTGATGGCGGCGCTTTCGCTGGCGTCGGAATTGCTTAAGCTGCAGGACAGCGTGCGCCACGGCGAAGCGTTTCCCGCCGAGGAGATCCGCCGCACCATGCACTCGATGAACGAGCAACTGGGCGCTGTGATCGCGCAATACGAAGCGCAGTAAGCAGGCACGGTGAAGCGCTTGCGCGTCGAGTCAATCAGCGCGCAATGTCAATCGAAAAAAGAAACCGCGCGAACGTCACCAGATAGCTGCAACGGGCAAACGATTGGTGTAAAGTGACGTTTCCCTGCCTGGTTCGCCAAGGTCATATATTCCTTGAACCAATGCTACATTGGCACGGTTGCGGAACCTTGCAGCACGGGCGCGCGCGTCGCTAGTCCGATGTACCCGAAGTGTTGCTTACCGCGACCAATCTTGAACCCAGGTTCAGGATGCCGGCCTAGCGGCTGTGGCGGGGACCTATCTCAAACGGCATCGGTTTTACCGATGCCGTTTTCATTTGCCTCGACGACTAGCCCCGACGATTTCCGCATAGCGAACAATCATGCGCTACTGGCTGATGAAGTCCGAACCGGACGAAGCGAGCATCGATCATCTCGCGCACGCGCCGAAGAAAACCTTGCCGTGGACGGGCGTGCGCAACTATCAGGCGCGCAACTTCATGCGCGATCAGATGAGCATCGGCGACGGCGTGCTCTTCTATCATTCGAGCTGCCCCGAGCCGGGCATCGCGGGCATCGCGAAAGTGTGCTCGACGGCCTATCCCGACCCCACGCAGTTCGATCCGGAAAGCGACTACTACGATCCGAAATCGACGCAGGAAACGCCGCGCTGGATGCTCGTGGACGTGAAGTTCGTGAAGAAGACGCCGCTCATTGCGCTCGCGGCGCTGCGCGAACACGAAGAGCTTGCCGATATGCAGGTGCTTGCGCGCGGCGACCGGCTGTCGATTACACCGGTCACACAAGCACAATGGCAATTCATTACCGAGCGCCTCGTCTAACACGGAACTTACTACTCGAAGGCAACGCCTAAACCGCGTCGTACATTACGCGATATTCGGAGTCCTTCGATGATCAAGAAAAAAACCGCAGCCGCGCTCGCGCTCCTCGCGATGTCCGGCGCCGCGCTCAGCTTCTCTCAATCCGCCGCCGCACAGACGGTGATTACCCAGCCGCAGCCTTCGGGCGTGCTCTCGCTCTCCGCACAGGCGAGCTCGCAGGTGCCGCAGGATGTCGTCAACATCACGCTCTTCTACGAGCAGGAAGCGGCCGATCCCTCCTCGCTCACCAACACGCTCAATCAGCGCGCGGAGGCTGCGTTGCGCGAAGCCAAGGGCGTCGAAGGCGTGACGGCGAAGAGCGGCTCGTTCACGGTGTATCCGTCGACGGATCGCGACGGCAAGATTTCCGCGTGGCGCGGGCGCACGGAAGTCGTGCTCGAATCGCATGACTTCGCGGCGGCGTCGAAGCTCGCAGGCAAGATGAGCTCGTCGATGCAGGTGGGCAGCGTGGCGTTCTCGCTGTCGCCCGAAGCGCAGCGCGCGGCCGAGCAGAAGCTCGTGTCGCAAGCCATCGATTCGTTCCGCAAGCAGGCGCAGACCGCCGCGCAGGCGTTCGGCTACAGCAATTTCACGATTCGGGAAGTGAACGTCGGGCGCAGCGGCAACCAGCCGCGCCCGATCATGATGATGCAATCGCGCGCAATGAGCGCCGACGCGAAGATGGCCGCGCCGATCGCGATGGAAGCCGGCACGGCGACCGTGACCGTCGACGTGTCGGGTTCGGTGCAGATGGGACGCTGATTACGTCCGGACAGGCTCGGGCGGCAGGCGCAGATTGCGCTTGTACGCCCAGATCATCATGATGACGCCCGCGATGATCATCGGCAGCGAGAGCCATTGACCCATCGAGAGATTGAGCGCGAGCAGGCCGAGGTAATCGTCCGGCTCGCGCGCGAATTCCACCGTGAAGCGCGCCAGTCCATAACCGATCAGAAACAGCGCGGAAATCGCGCCCACCGGCCGCTGCTTGCGCGAGAACGTCCAGATCACGACGAACAGCACGAGCCCTTCCAGCGCGATCTCGTACAACTGCGACGGATGGCGCGGCAGCATGTGATAGCGCTGAAAAATCTCGGTGAGATGATATTGCGCATCGAGCTGCGGATTTTTTGCGAGCCAGATCGCGTCGTCGTTCGTCGAATTCTGGAAGAGCATCGCCCACGGCGCGTTCGGGTCCGTCACGCGGCCCCACAATTCGCCGTTGATGAAGTTGCCGAGACGCCCCGCCGCGAGGCCGAGCGGCACCATCGGCGCGACGAAATCCGTCACTTGCAGCCAGGTGCGCTTGCGCTGAAACGCGAACAGCACCATCGCGAGCGTCACGCCGAGAAAGCCGCCGTGAAACGACATGCCGCCTTCCCAGACCTTGAAGATATCGAGCGGATGCGCCGCGTAAAAGCTCGCCTTGTAGAAAATCACGTAGCCCAGGCGTCCGCCGAGAATCGTGCCGAGTACGCCGTAGAACAGCATGTCGTCGATGTCTTTCGCGTTCCAGCCTTGAGCGGCGACGTAAGGCAGCCGCAGGCGCAGCCGGCCGATGACGATGGCCGACACGAACGCCACCAGATACATGAGGCCGTACCAGCGCACGGCGAGCGGACCGAGATGAATCGCGACGGGATCGAAATTGGGATGTATGAGCATTCTGATGTGGGGAGCTGAGCGACTTTCAAAGGCGAATCATACAGAACCGGCGCTTTCAGCCCGCGAACGGACGATTTCGATGAACCCGGCGAGCACGGGGCTCACTTCCGCGAAGCGCCATACCAGTCCCGTTTCCACGATGGGACCGGGGTCGAGCAACGGACGATACACGACGCCCGTGCGCCGCAGATGATGCAGCGACTGCGGCACGAGCGCGACGCCCATGCCCGCGGACACGAGGCTCACGATGGTCTGCATCTGGATCGCCTCCTGGCCGATGCGCGGCGTGAGCCCCGCCGCGCCGTAGCAACCCATGATGATGTCATACAAACCGGGCGCGAGCCGTCTCGGGAAGACGACGAGCGGGGCCGCCGCGAGATCGTGCAGATCGACGGGCGCATCCTCCGCCGAACCCAGTTCTTCCGCCTGTTTCTCCGACATCGCGATCATCAGCGGCTCGCGCGCGATCGGCACATACTGGAGCGAACTCGCGTAGCGCGGCGGCAGCGGCGGAATCACGAGGCCGGCGTCGATGCGCCCGGCGACGAGTTCCTCGATCTGCACGTCGCTCGTCGCTTCCGTCAGTTGCAGGCGCACGCCGGGATAGCGCGCGCCGAAATCGCGCAATAACGCGGGCAACAGGCCGTAATCGGCGGTGGAGACGAACGCGAGCGACAGCCTGCCCGCCTCGCCGCGCGCGAGCGATTGCGCGAGCGGGCGCAGCGCGTCGGCGGAAGCGAGCAGGCGGCGCACTTCCGGCAGCAGGTCTTTCCCGACCGGCGTCAGCTCCACGGTGCGTTTCGTGCGCGCGAAAAGCTGAACACCCAGCGCCTCTTCCAGCGCGCGGATCGCCTGCGAGAGCGGCGGCTGCGTCATCGCGAGACGCGCGGCGGCGCGGCCGAAGTGCATCTCTTCGGCGACCGTCGCAAAGTAGCGCAGCAGACGCAGTTCGATGGGCGGATCTCGCTGTTCCATTGATACATTCTGCGACCTAATAAGCCTTGAATAATATATTGGACAGACACATGCCGGGGCTGCATTCTTGCTGCACGAGATCAAAAACATCCCCTCAAGGAGCACATCATGGCTTTCAACCGCCGCTCGAAGAACATCACCCAGGGCGTCGCCCGCTCGCCCAACCGTTCGATGTACTACGCCCTCGGCTATCAGGAAGCGGACTTCGACAAGCCGATGATCGGCGTCGCCAACGGGCATTCCACGATCACGCCGTGCAACGCGGGTCTGCAGCGCCTGGCCGACGCCGCCATCGAATCGATCAAGAAGTCCGACGCCAATCCGCAGATTTTCGGCACGCCGACGATTTCCGACGGCATGTCGATGGGCACCGAAGGCATGAAGTACTCGCTCGTCTCGCGCGAAGTGATCGCGGATTGCATCGAAACCGCCGTGCAGGGGCAATGGATGGACGGCGTCGTCGTCATCGGCGGCTGCGACAAGAACATGCCGGGCGGCATGATCGGCATGGCGCGCATGAACGTGCCGTCGATTTACGTGTACGGCGGCACCATTCGCCCGGGCAACTGGAAGGGCCGAGATCTGACGATCGTGTCGTCGTTCGAGGCGGTCGGCGAGTTCACGGCGGGCCGCATGTCGGAGGAAGATTTCAAGGGCGTCGAGAAGAATGCGTGTCCGTCCACCGGCTCGTGCGGCGGCATGTACACCGCGAACACGATGAGCTCGTCGTTCGAGGCGCTCGGCATGTCGCTGATGTATTCGTCGACGATGGCGAATCCGGATCAGGAAAAGGTCGATTCCGCCGCCGAATCCGCGCGCGTGCTCGTCGAAGCGGTGAAGAAGGATTTGAAGCCGCGCGACATCATCACGAAGGAGTCGATCGAAAACGCGGTCGCGCTGATCATGGCGACGGGCGGCTCGACCAACGCCGTGCTGCACTATCTGGCGATCGCGCATGCCGCGGAAGTGGAATGGAGCATCGACGACTTCGAGCGCATGCGCAAGAAAGTGCCGGTCATCTGCGATCTGAAACCGTCGGGTCAATATGTCGCGACCGATCTGCACAAGGCAGGCGGCATCCCGCAAGTGCTGAAGATCCTGCTCGATGCGGGCCTGCTGCACGGCGACTGCATGACGATCACGGGCCGCACGATCGCCGAAGAGCTCAAGGACGTGCCGGGCAAGCCGCGCGCGGATCAGAAGGTCATCTTCCCGATCGAACAGGCGCTGTACAAGGAAGGGCATCTGGCGATCCTGCGCGGCAATCTGGCGGAAGACGGCGCGGTCGCGAAGATCACGGGCCTCAAGAATCCGGTCATCACGGGCCCGGCGCGCGTGTTCGACGACGAGCAAAGCGCGATGGACGCGATTCTCTCCGACAAGATCAAGGCCGGCGACATTCTCGTGCTGCGCTATCTCGGACCGCAAGGCGGCCCCGGCATGCCTGAGATGCTCGCGCCGACATCGGCGATCATCGGCAAGGGGCTGGGCGAATCGGTCGGCTTCATCACCGACGGGCGCTTTTCGGGCGGCACCTGGGGCATGGTGGTCGGGCACGTCGCGCCGGAAGCGTTCGCGGGCGGCACGATTGCGCTCGTGCACGAAGGCGATTCGATCACCATCGACGCGCACAAGCTGTTGCTGCAACTGAATGTCGACGATGCCGAACTGGCGCGCCGACGCGCCGCTTGGAAGCAGCCCGCGCCGAAGTACACACGCGGCGTGCTGGCGAAGTTCGCGGCGCTCGCGGGTCCGGCGAACAAGGGGGCGGTGACGGGCTGAATCGACCGCGGTGTTTCGACGTGAAAAAGGGGCGCGCGCGCCCCTTTCGTCGTTCTGCGTGCGGCTTACTCCCCGCGCTGCCGCCGCAACTCTTTCTCCACCGCCTCGCGCACCCATTCGCTCATGCGCCCCTCGAGCGCCATCGCGACTTCGCGCGTGATCGCGGAAACGAGCTGCGACGAATGCTCGCGCAGCACTTCGCGGCAGCGCTCTTCGATCAGCGCGCGCGCTTCGCCCGTCAGGAAATTCGTGAAACGGCCGCGCAGGCGGTCGGCGATCTGCTCGGCATCGTATTCGACCGCGGCTTCGCCGGCGGACGGCGCGCGCGCATATTCCGGCTTGCCGGGCACGACGACATCGGTCAGAACGGGAATGGATGGATCGAAGGATTCGGGCTTGTCGGTCATCTTGGGTGGCCTCCACTTTTATTGAAAGCGTAGCGCCTGGAGCACGCACGCTCTGTTCGCTCAACCGCCCTGATTGTGCGTTTCGATGGCGTAGCCGCGATCGCGATAGAAGCGATAGCGCTCGCGGCCCGCGGCGAGATCGTCGCCATCGCTGCCGACGATCTCCACCAGACGCTCGAAGCGCGCGAACTGCGCGGACACCGGCGCACCGAGATTCACGAGCACGTGATGATGCGGCGCTTCGTCGAGATTCGACGTGAGCACCACCGGCGTGTCCTCCGCGAGCGGACTCTTCGCCATGCAGTGCGGCACGAATTCGAGCGGCTGGAAGGTCCACAACTGCTCGTCGAACGCGGCGAGGCGCTGCGGTTCGGCGAGCACGACGAGCGGCTTGCCGCTCAGATACGCCTTGCGCGCGAGGCGGCAGGCGTACGCAAGCGGATCGCCGACGTTGGTGTGAAAGTCGATACGGGTCATGCCGCTCTTATGCGCCGGCGCGGTCGATCAGGAACTGCGACAGCAAGGGCACGGGACGGCCCGTCGCGCCCTTCGCCGCGCCGCTCTTCCACGCGGTTCCGGCGATATCGAGATGCGCCCACGGATAGTTCGTCGCGAAGCGCGAGAGGAAGCACGCCGCCGTCACGCTGCCCGCCGGACGGCCGCCGATGTTCGCGACATCCGCGAAATTCGACTTGAGCTGATCCTGATACTCGTCGTCGAGCGGCAGGCGCCACGCCGGATCGACCGCCTCGCGCGATGCGTCGAGCAACTCGCCCGCGAGCGCGTCGTCCTTCGAGAAGAGGCCCGTGTTGTGATGACCGAGCGCGATGATGCACGCGCCCGTCAAGGTCGCGATATCGACCACGGCGGCGGGCTTGAAGCGCTCCGCGTAGGTCAGGGCGTCGCACAGGATGAGGCGGCCTTCCGCGTCCGTGTTCAGCACTTCGATGGTCGTGCCGTTCATCGACGTGATGATGTCGCCCGGCTTCACCGCGTTGCCCGCAGGCATGTTCTCGCACGTGGGAATGACGCCAATGACATTGAGCTTGAGGCCCATTTCGGCGACCGCGCGCATGGTGCCGAAGACCGAGCCCGCGCCGCACATGTCATATTTCATCTCGTCCATCGCCTCGCCCGGCTTGATCGAGATGCCGCCCGAATCGAAGGTGATGCCCTTGCCCACCAGCACGATCGGCGCGTTCTTGCCCTTGGCCTTGCCCGATTCGGCGCCCGCGCCCTGATACTGCATGACGATGAATTGCGGCGGCTCCACCGAGCCCTTCGCGACCGACAGGAACGAGCCCATGCCGAGCGCCTCGATCTGCTTCTGGCCCAGCACCTCGACCTTCAGCTTCCAGTCGCGGCCGAGCTTCTTCGCCGTCTGGCCGAGATAGGTCGGCGTGCAGACGTTCGGCGGCAGGTTGCCCAGATCGCGCGTGAGATCCATGCCGTTCGCGATCGCGACGCCCTGCTTCAGCGCGGTTTTCGCGGCTTTCTCGTCGGCGGAATCGATGCTGAACACGATCTTCTTCAGCGAGCGAGCGCCGTTGTCGGGCTTGCTCTTCATCTGCGTGAACTTGTAGGTCAGCTCGCGCAGCGCGAGGATCGCGGCGCGCACGGCCCAGTCGCCGGTGCGCTCCTGAATGGGCAGTTGCGCGAGCGTGAACGTGGCCTGGCCGATCTTCGAGCCGAGCACCACGCGCCACGCGGCGCGCACGGCTTCACCATAGGCTTTCTGATTGAAGGCGTCCTGCTTGCCGAGGCCGACGAGCAGAACACGCGATGCGCCGATGCCGGTGACTTCGGGAACCATAAGCGTCGTGCCCGCGCGGCCGCTCATGTCGCCGGCTTTCACAACGCGCGAGATCAGGCCCTTGGTGGCGACATCCATGTCGCGCGCCGCCCCCGTGAGCGTCTGCGCTTCGAAGATGCCGAGCACGATGACATCCGACTTTCCGGTAAGGAAACCATTTGCCTCGCCTTTGCTCCAATCACAGGCTTTTATGCTAAAGTCCATCGCGCTTATCCTCGGATAAAATCTTGGCTGAAGGATGAAAGCCGCAATTATCCGCTATTTTTTCCGCGGCGGTCACAGGCGCGAAACGAGGATGAGCTGACGCCTTCCCGTTTGCCAGAGGTGCGCGCAAGATTTCCGCATCCCCCGCCGGCTCAAAGCTAACCAAATGATCTTCGAACGCTCCCTGCAGCGCGAACTCGCGTATACGGCCGGCGCCGTATTCATGGTGCTGCTCACGATCATGCTCACGACGATGATGATCCGCATCGTCGGCTTCGCGGCGCAAGGTCAGATCGACCCGAAAGACGTCGTCGTGCTGATCGGTCTCACCGTCATCGGCTATCTCGCGGTCATGCTGATCGTGACGCTCTTCGTCTCCATTCTCTTCGTGCTCACGCGCTGGTATCGCGACTCGGAGATGGTCGTCTGGCTGGCCTCGGGCGTGAGCCAGACGCAACTCATCAAGCCGGTCGCCGTCTTCGCCACGCCGATCATCATTCTCATCATCTTTTTTGCGTTCGTCGGCTGGCCGTGGTCGAACCAGCAAAGCAAGCTGATCAAGGCGCGCTTTCAGCAGCGCGATGAAGTGTCGCTGCTCGCACCCGGACAGTTCCGCGAGTCGCCGTCGAGCCATCGCGTGTTCTTCATCGAGAAGATGTCGCCGGATCAAAGCGCGGTGCAGAACGTGTTCGTGACGAGCACGGAAGGCGGCAAGGTGAGTGTGATCGTCTCGCAGACCGGCCACACGGAAACGCGCGAGGACGGCGACCGCTTCATCGTGCTCGACAACGGCCGCCGCTATGACGGCGAGCCCGGCCAGCCGAACTTCCGCATCATGGAGTTCGAGCGCTATGGTGTGAAGATTTTGAATCATCAGGTCGTCAACACGCCCACTACCACGGGCATTTCCACGCCGGACCTGCTCGCCGATCCGACTCAGCAAAATCTCGCGGAATTCGCGTGGCGCGCGGGCCTGCCGCTCATCGCAATCAACCTGATGCTGCTCGCCATTCCGCTTTCGTATCAGAACCCGCGCCGCAGCCGCACCATCAATCTCGTGATGGCCGTGCTGATTTATCTCACCTATTCGAACCTGCTGAACGTGGTGCAGTCGTGGATCGAACAGGGCAAGCTGTCGTTTGGCGTTGGGCTCGTCGGGCTGCATGTCATCGTGGGCGCGCTCGTCGCATTCATCTTCTGGCTGCGCGTGCGCAACCGGCCGCTTTTCAAGCTCTCGTCACTGACGGGTTCGAAGGGGGCCTGACGCAATGCGCATCTACGAACGATATTTCGCGCGCCAGATTTATCTCGCGTTCATCTTTATTCTGTTCGCGTTTTCGGGCCTGTTCTTTTTCTTCGATCTGATCAACGAACTGAACACGGTCGGGCACGGCAATTACAAATTCACGCTCGCGATCTTGCGGGTCGGATTGCAGACGCCTTCGCGCTTCTACGAGATCATTCCGGTCGCCGCGCTCATTTCCGCCATCTATGTTTTCGCGCAGATGGCCGCGGCGTCGGAATTCACGATCTTCCGCGTGTCGGGGCTTTCGACCGGCGCGGCGCTGCGCTCGCTGCTGAAGATCGGCGTTCCGCTCGTGCTGATTACGTACCTCATCGGCGAGGTGGTCGGGCCTTACACGGACCAGTTGTCCGAGCGCGTGCGGCTGGAGGCGCTCGGGTCGTCGGTGTCGTCGAACTTTCAGTCCGGAGTGTGGGTGAAGGACACGTTGACGGCGAAGGAAAACGGCGAGCAGGTCACGCGCTTCGTCAACGTGGGGACGCTCAATCCGGACACGACGATCGCCAACGTGCGCATCTACGAATTCGATTCGAAGTTCCGCCTGACCAACGTGCGCATCGCGAAGAGCGGCGTGTATGAGCCGCCGGGCCACTGGAAGCTCACGGGCGTCACCGACACGCAACTGAGGGACGCGCCGCCGCAAGCCGTGAATCCGGGCGATACGCTGAACCCGGTGTATCGCGCGACGCAGACGACGCTGCCCGAATATTCGCTGCGTTCGGAACTGACGCCGCAGATTCTCTCGGTGCTGCTGGTTTCGCCGGATCGCATGTCGATGTTCAATCTGTTCCGCTATATCCAGCATTTGACGGAAAATCATCAGGACACGCAGCGTTATCAGATCGCGTTCTGGCGCAAGATTCTGTATCCATTCGCGGTCTTCGTGATGCTGATTCTGTCGTTGCCGTTCGCGTATCTGCATACGCGCGCGGGCGTGGTCGGCGTGAAGGTGTTCGGCGGCATCATGATCGGCATGAGCTTCCAGTTGTTCAACACGCTGTTCTCGCACATCGGCAACCTGAATACGTGGCCCGCGCCGATCACGGCGGCAGCGCCTGCCCTTGCCTATCTGGCGATCGGGCTGATCGGGCTGAAGTGGGTGGAGCGGCACTGACGTTTCTTCCGGGGAGCGCGCGATGGGTAAGCACGGCATCATCCTGTTCGGCCACGGCGCGCGCGATCCGCGGTGGAAAGAGCCGTTCGAGCGGCTGGCGGCGAAACTGCGCGCTTCGCGCGGCGATCAGCCGGTGGCGCTGGCGTTTCTCGAGCTGATGTCGCCGGATCTGCCTTCGGCGGTCGCGTCTCTCGCTGACGATGGCTGCGATGCGGTTACGGTCGTGCCGGTGTTTTTCGGGCAAGGCGGACACGTGCGGCGGGATCTGCCGGAAATCGTCGAGACGTGTCGAAAAGCGCATCCGGGCGTCGCGATCCATTGCGCGACGGCCGTTGGGGAAGACGATGCGGTGCTGCAGGCGGTGGCGGAGTATTGTTTGCGGCTGGCTATCTGAAAGCTGCACCCTGGCCATTCGGCTGAGTTTTCGCGATCGACGACGCGGACTATGATGGATCTGAGTTTTCATCGTCAGTTCAGCGGAGTCCGCGATGTGTTTTCCTTCTCCTCGTCAGAATCGTCCTGACGCATGTCAACCGCTCCATGCGGAGCCGGTCACCATTCGTGAGTGAGCCAGAATGGCGCGCCACGTCTATAACGGTTTTGTTCGAGTCTTCCTCTACTTTCTGCCGTTCTGGCTAGGCGGTTTCGAGTTTACGGTTCATGAAGCGATGAACGAGAAAGACCCGCTATCGTTTCTCGCTCCGGGAGTCATGCTTAGCGCCATCGCCTTACTGGTTCCGCTCTGCCTCGCACGCAAGGAGCCCGGACCTTCCGCAACGACGACTGCACGATGGATGTATCGCTGCGACGTTACGTTGATAGCGGTTGCCTTCTCCTGCGCGATCGGCGGAATGCCGTTGTGGCATCTGACACTGGGCGCATCATTGTCGGGGAATTTCGACGGATGGCCCGCCGTGCACTTTTTCTTTTTCAGTGCCACGACCTCAATTGCTTTGATGTACTATGTTTTCGCCGTTATCCTGACCGAACTAAAGCGTCTGGCGACATGACTACTTTCCTTACCTATTTGCAGCACTACTATGGCCTGCTTGCCATTCCTTTGATCGGAATGGTAGTCGCGCAGGTCATCACATTCTTTGCTCGGCGTTTTTTGGATTCACTCCCCGATGAATCTCCTGCCGGAAGTCATGAGACTGCAGAGCAGTCGCAGCAAGTCATTCAGCTTGAGAATGAACTCAAACGCCTTCGCGCGGAGCTCGATTTCGTCGAAACGCGTTTGTCCGGGTATGCGAATCCGTCGCGAATGCGCTCGCGCTCTTCCACTGCTTTTATGGGCGCCTACGTCGGTGGATTAAGACACCGGCGTGCGAGACTGGCGATCGGTTGATCGGCCGCACAAATGAAAAAGCGCACTTCCCGGTGCGCTTTCTTGCAGCGAACAAGCCCGACAAATCTCAAGCCGCCGCCTGCATCCCCTTCAGATGCACCTTCGGCTTCGCCGAAGCAGCCCGCTCGCGAAACGCTTCTCCGATCATCAGCAAACTCGGCTGCGACGGGTCCAGCCATGCCTGCGCCTCGCCCAGCGCCATGCGCGCGAGCGTCAACGTCAGCGTGCGCTCGCGCGGCGTGCTGCACGCCTCGACGATCGCCACCGGCGTCGAACCCGGACGGCCCGCGTCGATCAATTGCTGCGCGATATCCGGCGCGCTGTCGCGGCCCATGTAGAACACGAGCGAATCCGCCTTCGCCTGCTCGCGGATATCGTCGCTGTCGGCGGCGCGCGAATGCGTCGCGAGCGCCACGCTGCGCGACACGCCGCGCAAGGTCAGCGAGCGCTTGAGCGTCGCGGCGCTGGCCAACGCCGCCGTGATTCCCGGCACCACCTCGTACTCGATGCCCGCCGCTTCCAGCGCGCGCATTTCCTCGTCGGCGCGGCCGAAGAGCATCGGATCGCCGCCCTTCAGACGCACGACGACACCATGCTCCAGCGCCGCATCGACAATCTGCTTGTTGATGAAATGCTGGGCCGTCGAGCGCTGTCCGCAACGCTTGCCGACCGCGATCTTCCTCGCGTTCGGCGCATAGTCGAGCATGGCCGGTTCGATCAGCGCATCGTGCAGGACGACGTCGGCCTGTTCGAGCAGCCGCATGCCGCGCACGGTGATGAGATCCGCCGCGCCCGGCCCCGCTCCGATGAGATAGACCTTGCCCATAAGCGTATTTGTCGATTAAGCCGCGATGGAACGAATCATACCGGCCGCGACCGTGTGGTGCGTCGCTTCGTCGATCAGCACGAACGCGCCGGTGCCCTGATGCGTATCGTACTCGTCCGCGACGATCGGCTTCTGCAGCGTGAGCGCCACGCGGCCGATATCGTTCATCGCGAGCGTGCTGCGATCGACCGAATGCGACAGCGTATGCACGTCCAGCACCTGCTTCACCGCGCCGATGCGCGCGAACACCGTGCTCGTCGTCTGCTTCAGCAGATACTTGCGCCGCGGCGAGAGCGGCTCTTCGTCGAACCAGCAGAGGTCGGCTTCGAGCTTCTTCGCCGGCTCGACCTTCTGCGTCGCCGGGACGAAGGTGTCGCCGCGCGAGACATCGACGTCTTCCGTCAGGCGAATCGTCACGGTCTGGCCCGCGAACGCGCGATCCACCGGCGCCACGCCGCCCGGCACCGGCGCGATGATCTCGGCGACCGTCGCTTCGCGGCCCGCCGGCAGCACGGTCAGCGCATCGCCGACGCGCACTTCGCCCGCCTCGACACGGCCCATGTAGCCGCGGAAATCGTCGGCCTGCGAGCCGTCCTGACGCGCGACCCATTGCACCGGGAAACGCAGCGCCTGATCGTTCGGCTGCGCGACCGGCAGCGACTCCAGCAGATCGAGCAGCGGCTCGCCCGCGTACCACGGCATGCGCTCGCTCGCCGTGACGATATTGTCGCCCTTCAGCGCCGACACCGGCACGAAACGCACGTTCGACAAACCGAGCTGACGCGCCAGCGTGACATACGAATCGCGAATCTCGTTGAAGCGCGCCTCGCTGTACTCGGCCAGATCCATCTTGTTGATCGCGACGATCACATGCTGCAAACCGAGCAGCTTGACGATCGCGCTGTGGCGCTTGGTCTGCGGCAGCAGTTGCGCGACGCCGTCTTCGAACGTGACGCGCGTCGCGTCGACGAGAATGATCGCCGCGTGCGCCGTCGATGCGCCCGTCACCATGTTGCGCGTGTACTGCTCGTGACCCGGCGTGTCGGCAATGATGAACTTGCGCTTGGCCGTGGCGAAATAGCGATACGCGACGTCGATCGTGATGCCCTGCTCGCGTTCGGCTTCGAGGCCGTCGGTGAGCAGCGAGAGGTCGATTTCATCGCCGACGGTGCGCTTGTTCTTCGCGCGCGAAATGGCGGACAGCTGATCCGACAGCACAGCCTTGCTGTCGTACAGCAGACGGCCGATCAGCGTGCTCTTGCCGTCGTCGACGGAACCCGCGGTAATGAAGCGCAACACGCCCAGATCTTCAGCTTGATAGATGCTCATGATTCGTTTCTTCCTGTGGCGTGTCGCTTAGAAATAACCTTGCTTCTTGCGCTGTTCCATCGCGGCTTCCGAGGCCTGATCGTCCATGCGCGTCGCGCCGCGTTCCGTGATTTCCGTCACGGCCGTTTCCGCGATGATCTTCTCGACGTCATCGGCATCGCTCGCAACCGGGCACGTGCAGCTGATATCGCCGACCGTGCGGAAACGCACCTGCGCGATCTCGGCGGTTTCGCCTTCGCGCACCGGCGTGAGCGGCGTCACCGGCACGAGCAGACCGTTGCGGCGCACGATTTCGCGGTCATGCGCGTAATAGATGTTCGGCAATTCGAGCTTTTCGCGTGCGATGTACTGCCACACGTCGAGTTCAGTCCAGTTCGAGATCGGGAACACGCGCAAATGCTCGCCGTTGTGCAGGCGCGCGTTGTAGATGCTCCACAGTTCCGGGCGCTGCGCCTTCGGATCCCATTGGCCGAATTCGTCGCGGAACGAGAAGATGCGCTCTTTCGCGCGAGCCTTCTCTTCGTCGCGGCGCGCGCCGCCGATCATCGCCGTGTAGCCGTATTCCTCGATGGTTTCGAGCAGCGTCACCGCTTGCGCGGCGTTGCGCGAATCCGTTTCGCGGCGCAGACGCACGGTGCCCTTCTTGATCGAATCCTCGACGTGGCCGACCACGAGTTCCGCGCCGATTTCCGCCGCGCGGCGGTCGCGGAAGTCGATCACTTCCTGGAAGTTGTGGCCCGTGTCGATATGCACGAGCGGAAACGGCAGCGTCGTCTTGCGGTTGCCGCCGAGGCCGAACGCCTTCAGCGCGAGCGCGAGCACGACCACCGAATCCTTGCCGCCCGAGAACAACAGCGCGGGCTTGCTGCATTCCGCGACGAGTTCGCGAATGATGTGGATCGACTCGGCTTCGAGCCAATCCAGGTGATCCATCCGGTTCGCCTTGTTGACGATCGGTGCGGTGACGGTAGAGTCGAGCGTCGTGCTCATGTTCGTCGATCCTTTTTTATGCAGCGCCATGGTTCACCTTGACGATGCGTTCAATGACAGGGTTTGATGCGGCGTCTTGTGCGCCTGTTAGATCGCTGAGCTTGGCGCTTCTTCGACGATCTTGATATTCGTGATGTGCAGGCCGCATTCCTTCGTATCGCGCGATTCCCACCACCAGCGTCCGGCCCGGCTGTCCTCGCCGGGACGCACCGCGCGCGTACACGGCTCGCAGCCGATGCTCGGATAACCGCGCGCATGCAGCGGATTCACCGGCACGTCGAGCGCCTTCAGGTAATCCCACACGTCCGTCTCGGTCCAGTCCGCGAGCGGATTGAACTTCGCGATGTTGCGCCCTTCGTCGCGCTCTTCCTCGTGCAGCTCGGCGCGCGTCACCGATTGCTCGCGACGCTGGCCCGTGACCCACGCGGACACATCCGAAAGCGCGCGGTCGAGCGGCTCGACCTTGCGGATATGGCAGCAACTCTTGCGCAAATCAATGCTTTCGTAGAACGCGTTCAGGCCGTGATCGCGCACGTAGGCATCGACCGCATCCTGTTGCGGATGAAACTGCTCGATGTCGTAGCCGTAACGCTGCTTCACGGTGTCGAGCATGCCGAGCGTTTCCGCGTGCAGACGGCCCGTGTTCAACGAGAAGATACCGATCGCAACGCCGCGCGAAAGAATGGCGTGCGTGAGCACCATGTCTTCGGCGGCGAGGCTGCTGGCTAGCTTGACGTTCTGGTGGCGCGCCGCGATCGAATCGAGCAGCGCATCCAGGCGTTCAACCTTGGCTTGCAATTCAGGCGTCATACATCAGGCTCCGAGAGCGGCGACGAGCGCGGCACGGCGGCGGAACAGCGGCTCCGGATTGTCGGTCGCGCCCTGATACAGATTGGTGAACTCGGTGAACGCGTTGAGCGCGTCGTTGATGTCCTTGTCGGCGCGCACGGCGAATGCGTCGAAACCACAGCGCGCGTGGAATGCGACCTGATCGCGCAGCACATCGCCGATGGCGCGCAACTCGCCCGTCCACTGATAACGCTCGCGCAACAGACGGCCGATCGAAAAGCCGCGTCCATCGCGGAACACCGGGAAATCGACGGCGATCACGGAGAGCGAATCGAAGTCCGGCACGAGGTCGGCAGGTTCGTCGTCGGGCGCGAGCCACACGCCGATCTCGTCCTTCGCACGCGATGCAACGATCGCTGCCTTGTGTTCCTTCCACAGCGCGAACGGCACGATGATCTTGCCGGCCGGAAGCGCATCGACGGCCGGCAGTGCGCCGTCTTCGGCTGCACGCACCACGGTGAAACTGTCTTCTACAATCGCGCGATTCTTGATAATCAACGTCATCTGAAATCCTTTAAGCGTGTGCCTGGCGCGATGCGTACACGCGCTCCTTGAACGGCGCGATGCCGATGCGGTTGAACGTCTCGATGAAGCGCTCGTCTTCGACGCGGTTATCGACGAAGGTATCGATCACTTGCGAGATCACATCCGGCATTTCTTCCGCCGAGAACGACGGGCCGATCACCTTGCCGAGATGCGCGCCGGTCGCGCCGGAGCTTTGCTCGCCGCCGAGCGTCACCTGATACCACTCGGAGCCGTCCTTATCGACGCCCAGAATGCCGATGTTGCCCACATGGTGATGACCACACGCGTTGATGCAGCCCGAGATGTTCAGCGACAGATCGCCCAGGTCGTGCACGTAGTCGAGATCGTTGAAGCGGTCCTGAATGGCGAGCGCGATCGGAATCGACTTCGCATTCGCGAGCGAGCAGAAATCGCCGCCCGGGCACGCGATGATGTCCGTCAGCAAGCCGATGTTCGCCGTCGCGAAACCCAGTGCCTTCGCGCGTTCCCACACCGTGTACAGGTCGTGCTTCTTCACGTTCGCGAGAATCAGGTTCTGCTCGTGCGACACGCGGATTTCGCCAAACGAGAACTCGTCGGCCAGCGCGGCGACGTCGTCCATCTGCTTGTCGGTGGCGTCGCCCGGCGCGATCTCGCGCGGCTTGAGCGACAGCGTCACCGACGCGTAGCCCGCCACCTTGTGCGGACGCACGTTGCGCTCGACCCAGCGCGCGAACGGCTTGCTGTCGATCAGATGCTTTTCATACGAGGCGTCGGTGTCCGCGAGCTTCTCGTAGGCGGGCGGCGCGAAGAACGTCGACACGCGATCGACTTCTTCCTGCGTGATCGTCGACGGGCCGTCCTTCAGATGCTGCCACTCTTCCTCGACCTGCTTGCTGAACTTCTCCGCCGACAGCGCCTTCACCAGAATCTTGATGCGCGCCTTGTACATGTTGTCGCGGCGGCCGTAGCGGTTATACACGCGCAGCACGGCTTCGCAATACGTAATCAGGTGCTGCCACGGCAGATCGCGCTTGATGATCGCGCCGACGATCGGCGTGCGGCCCAGACCGCCGCCCGCGAGAATGTCCATCACGACTTCGCCTTGCGCGTTCTTCTTCAGATACACGCCCATGTCGTGGATCTGCACGGCCGCGCGGTCTTCCGCCGAGCCGTTCACCGCGATCTTGAACTTGCGCGGCAGCCACGCGAATTCCGGATGGAACGTGGACCATTGGCGCAGAATTTCCGCCCACGGACGCGGATCGACCACTTCATCGGGCGCGACGCCCGCGAACTGGTCCGCCGTGATGTTACGAATGCAGTTGCCCGACGTCTGGATCGCGTGCATCTGGACGGACGCGAGCTTGCGCAGGATTTCCGGCGTTTCTTCGAGCTCGACCCAGTTGAACTGGATGTTGGTACGCGTCGAGAAGTGGCCGTAGCCGCGATCGTGCTCGCGCGCGATGGTCGCCAGCATGCGGAGCTGATCGCTGCGCAGGTTGCCGTACGGAATCGCGATGCGGTGCATGTACGCGTGGCGCTGATAGTACAGGCCGTTTTGCAGACGCAGCGGACGGAATTCTTCTTCGCTCAACTCGCCCGACAGACGGCGGCGGACCTGGTCGGCGTACTGCGCGACACGTTCGTCGACGATGCGTTGGTCGATCTGATCGTATTGGTACATTCGGGGGCCCCAAGTTCTTGTGTAAAGCGCGACGTCCTAGCTCGGTGTTCCAGACCCGTTGCGCGTCTCATCCATCGAATATCCATTGAGTGCCTGTCGCGCGAGCCGTTCAGACGGAACGCTCATTTGCTTATGACAGATAGAGATATGGATATTGGAAAAATTGGACTGATAGTAAAGAACCTGCTATATATTGCAAACGACTGAAAAATTACTTTGATATGCGGCTGAGTTATAAATGAATCTGCATCAGTTCCGCTTCGTGCGCGAGGCCGTCCGGCAGAACTTCAACCTGACGGAAGCCGCGAAAGCGCTGTATACCTCGCAGCCCGGCGTCTCCAAGGCGATCATCGAGCTGGAAGACGAATTGGGCGTCGAGATCTTCACGCGGCACGGCAAGCGCGTGAGATCGCTCACCGAGCCGGGGCGCATCATCCTCGCGTCGGTCGAGAAAATATTGCAGGAAGTCGAGAGCCTGAAGCGCGTCGGTAAAGATTACGCGGCGCAGGATCAGGGCAATCTCGTGATCGCCGCGACGCACACGCAGGCGCGCTACTCGCTGCCCGCCGCCATCGCCGAATTCAAGAAGCGTTTCCCGAAGGTCCACCTGTCGATTCTGCAAGGCAGCCCGACGCAGGTCGCGGAAATGGTGATCCACGATCAGGCGGATATCGCCATCGCGACCGAGGCCATCGCCAACTATAAGGAACTGGTGTCGCTGCCCTGCTTCCAGTGGCAGCATCTCGCGGTCATGCTGCCGGATCATCCGCTGCTGGAGCGCAAGACGCTCACGCTCGACGATCTCGCGCAGTACCCGATCATCACCTACGAAGCCTCCTTTGCCGGGCGCACGAAGATCAATCAGGCGTTCCAGTTGCGCAATCTGACGCCGGACATCGTGCTCGAAGCCATCGACGCGGACGTGATCAAGACTTACGTCGAGCTCGGTCTGGGCATCGGGATCATGGCGGATATCGCGTTCAATCCGGAACGCGACAAACATCTGCGCGCGATGCCGGTCGGGCATCTCTTCGGCACGAACGTGACGCGGCTCGCGCTGAAACAAGGCGCGTATCTGCGCAGCTATGTGTATACGCTCGTCGAACTGCTGTCGCCGTCGCTGAACCGCAAGCTGATCGAACAGGCGCTTTCCGGCGAGCACGAAAGCTACGAGCTTTAGAGAAACGGCGGCGCGCGCCGCCTCAAAAAAGAAGACCCTTCCCTTGGAGACCTTTCCGATGACGTTGTCGAAGTTCACGCGCCGGCTCGTGGCCGGCGTTGCCTTGTCTGTCTTGGCCGCCGCCGCGCAGGCGCAACTGAAAGTGGGCATCGATCTGTCGAGCACGGGGCCCGCCGCGGCGATCGGCATCACCAGCAAGAACGCGATGCTCATGTGGCCGAAGACCATTGCCGGACAGAACGCGGAATACATCATCCTCGACGACGGCTCGGACCCGGGCGCGGCGGTGCGCAATATCCGCAAGCTCATCAGCGAGGATCATGTCGATGTGATCGTCGGGCCGAACATCACGCCGGCCGCGCTCGCGGCGCTCGATCCCGTCGCCGAATCCGAAACGCCGATGATCACGCTGATCGGCTCGGCGTCGGTCGTGGAGCCGCAGGAAGGCAAGAAGGTGTGGGCGTTCAAGATGGCGCAGACCGACCGCGCGATGGCCGACGTGATGACGCGTTACATGGCCAATCACGGTGTGAAGACGGTGGGTTTCATCGGCTTCGCGGACAGCTACGGCGATAGCTGGCTCAACGAATTCACCAAGTTCGCGGATCTGCGGCATATCAGGATCGTGGCGAGCGAGCGCTTCAACCGGACCGATGCCAGCGTCACCGGCCAGATTCTCAAGCTGATGGCGGCAAAGCCGGACGCGGTGCTGATCGCGGGCGCGGGCACGCCTACGGTGCTGCCGCAGCGCACGCTCGTCGAGCGCGGTTACAAGGGCGCGATCTATCAGACGCACGGCATCGCGACGCCGGAGTTCATCAAGCTCGGCGGCAAGGACGTGGAAGGCACGCTCTTTCCGACGCAGCCGGTCGTCGTCGCGCGCACGCTGCCGGCGGATCATCCGTCGAAGAAGGCGGCGCTCGCGTTCGTCAGCGCTTACGAGGACAAGTACGGCAAGGGCAGCGTGACGCAGTTCGCGGGCGATGCGGCCGGCGTGTATCCGCGCTTGCAGGATGCCGTGGCCCGCGCGCTGAAGGCCGGCAAGCCCGGCACGAAGGAATTCCGCGTGGCGCTTCGCACGGAACTGGAGCGCGCGCATGAACTCGTCGTGCCGAACGGCGTGGTGAACACGAGCGCGACCGATCACGTGGGTCTGGATCAGCGCGCGAGCGTGATGGGCGTGATCAAGAACGGGCAATTTACGTATCTCGCCCAGTAATTTCCGAGTTTGTGAAACGGCGCTGCCGCCGCTTGCCGGCGACGGCGTTTTCGGTCATAATCGCCGACTCGATTGGTTCGTTATTGATTGTCCGTGCGAACCATTCAGGCCCAGGTGGTGAAATTGGTAGACGCAGGGGACTCAAAATCCCCCGCCGCAAGGCGTGCCGGTTCGATTCCGGCCCTGGGCACCACGATTTCCGAGAAAGCCGCTCCGTTGTGAGCGGCTTTTTTGCGTCTGGGCGGGCGGTTTTCTGGCTGGGTTCTGAAGGGTCGCGCGTGTTGCGTTCAATCGGGGCCGGGGTGATGGTCGGATTCGTCGGGAATCAGCTTCAGAGTGAGCTGTCCCAGCCACTTCCCTACGACCGGCGCGCCATACCATGCAAACGCGGACGCGAGCACGACGGGCCAATACTCTCTAAAGAATCCCAATACGAAGTTCAACATTTCTCCACCCTGGCCTTCCATTCATTCAAGGCAATCGTTAATACGTAGTACACCAAAGAATCCCGCAGTGGATCCATCGGCAGAAGACCCCTGACTTCGTCACTAAACGAAGCGACGAGCAAGTATAGCCACAGAAGCAAGCCAATCAGAAAGGCGAAGATTCCCATATTCGCGATAAGCGCCACGAGTGATTCGACGCCCTGTCGCCCAGCGAGAGAAGCCGCTTCGAAACTGATTCGGCAGTAAGGTCAGCGCCATGTTGAGGCTGACGCTCGATGCGACCAGCGAGATCGGGAAGAAATCGTCCCTTCCGGGCTGTTTCAGCGCCACGCGCAAGATATATTCGATCGCTCCCATGAAAAGCGGCAGTCCGACGATCAACTGCCGCGCGGTCCTATCGAAACCCTTCGATTGCATCGTCATCATCCGTTCGTACCCGATGGCTGAATGTCGCCGATGATGCGGCGCGCAGAAAGTCGTCCGAATGGCCAAACCGCTTTCGCCATCGGAATGTGCGCCATCGCGTATACGCGCGTCACCGCTCGCGCAAGAATCGGCCACCATCGGCATTCGAAATCCCGGCGCGCGGAGCCTCACGGGGATGCTCGCGCGCGCAGCGCCCGCATTTCGGGTTGCTTAGGACTTGCGATGCCGTGCGCCGCTCACGCGATGCGTCGAGCCATAACTCCAAAAAGGTGCGACATGAATCGACCTGAATACTCGCTGTCGCTCGACTCGGTGATCTGCCGCCGCTGCAGCACCGTTTCGGCGGCGGAGGAACTCACCTGCCCGGCGTGCGGCGCCGACCGTCAGGGCGCGATTTTCACGAGTCATGCCGATACCGCCGCCGCGCGCCTTCCCGCGCCGCTCGATATCGTGGATCTGAGCGACAGCGGCTGGCTGCAGCGCCTCGTGCGCCGCAAGATGCTGACGTCGTATCCGAACTTCGTCGAGCCCGGCGATCTGCCGGACGGCGAGCCGCGCAAGCCCGCGCGCACCGGCATCGCGATGCTGGTCGGCAGCGTGGTCGCGAGCATCGCGGCGGGCGGCTATTTCTATCTGACACTCGACGACAACGTCGCGCCGACGACTCCAGAGACCGGCATCAGCGCGGCGGGTTCGGTGCATGACGGCGCATCCGTCGCGCCCGCCGCCGAGAGGACGCGCCCTGCCGCTTTGACCCGGTCGCGAGACGACGCGCCCGCCCCGGCCAACGTGGCTAAGGCGAACGACGCGCCTGAAGCACACGCATCCGCGGCGCACGATGCGCCGGTCGCAGCACATGCGACGACTCAAGCCGCGCCGCTTCCGCCGCGCATCGAGACTCCGGTCGCCACGGCGAAGGCGCCTGCACACGATATCGCGCCGCCAGTGACGATCGTCGCGACGAAGCCCGCGCCAGCTCCGACGACGAGCGTGGCCGCTTCGAAGAGCGCTTCCGACGCCGCTGTGACGCCGTCGATCAAACCGCCTGCGCCGGCCATCGCAGTGGCACAGAAACCGGAACCGCGTGAGACCGCCGCGTTTGCGCAAACGCCCGTCGTCGCACCGGCACAAAAGCCGGCACCGCTCGAAAGCGCGAGGCTGCCGACGCCGGCACCGGTCCAAAGCACAGTGCTCGCGACAGCAAAACCTTCGACGCCCGCACCGGCACAAAAGCTGGAAGCGCCTGCAAGACCGGTCACGCAGCCGACCGCAACCGCCTCCCAACCAGCGAGCGTCAAAAGCAATCCGACCGTGGCCGCGCTCGACAAGCCCGCCGCGCCCGTCACGGAGCCGCTTCCCGCGGCAGTCGCGCACAGCATCGCGGCGGTCCAGCAAGCGCTGACTAACCGCGATCTCACCGCCGCGCGCCGTCACATGCGCGGCCTCTACGCGAGCCTGCCACGCAGTCCGGAAATCCAGCAGCTTGCGGCCGATGTGTCGCGACAGGAACGCGCGCGCGACAGCGCAATGGCCAGCGCCCGCTCCTGCGCTGTGAACCAGGACCCGGCGTGCGCGCTGCGCCATGCGCGCCGCGCGGTATCGCTCGATCCGCGCAACGCGCAGACGCAGGCGACGCTGCGCCGCGCGCTCGCTGTGCAGAACGAATCGAATACCGAGTACTTCCGTCAGGCCAGCGCGATACCGGCGCCGACCGTTCCGGCGATGACCTTCGACGGTCGCTGGAGCGCCGGCACGCGACACGGCGCGGCCTCCGGCGAGAACGGCGCGCCCAACTTCACGGTGTTCGGCTGGGGCGTGCCGACGGTCGCCAAGGGCCGCGGCGACGCGCACTGAAATGCGTCGGGAAATGCGTTGGAAACAGCTTGCCGGATTACAAACGGAATAAGCCCGCGGGCCTGTCCGTTTAGAGGTGACGAACGAACTGAGGGCGCGTCGCACCCGAGGAGTCACCATCATGCAAACCGGCTTGTGGAACCGTATCGTCGCTTGCGCCGCCGCGGTCGTGGCGCTCACGGGCCTCGCATCGTGCGGCGGCTCGGACGGAGACATGCCCGCGCCGACGCGCTTCAAGGCGTCGATCGTCGTATCGGACGGCGCCGTGCCCGCGCCGCACACGGACCCGAATCTGAAGAACAGCTGGGGCGTCGCGTTCAATCCGAACGGCTTCGTCTGGGTCGCCAATAACGGCACGCAGACGGCCACGCTCTACGACGGCAACGGCGTCGTGCAATCGCTCGTCGTGTCGATTCCCCCGTCCGCGACCGGTCCCGCCAGCCCGACCGGCATCGTCTTCAACAAGGGCCCGGATCTCACGCTCGCGCGCAACGGCAAGTCCGGCGTGGCGGCGTTCATTTTCGCGGGCGAAGGCGGCTCGATCACCGCGTGGGCGCCGGCGGTCGACACGACGCATGCGTTCACCGTCGTCGATTCGAGCGCGTCGGGCGCGATCTACAAGGGGCTCGCGATCGCGGTGAACGCATCGGGCGGCCATCGCCTGTATGCGACCGACTTTCACAACAACCGGATCGACGTGTTCGACGGCACGTTCACGAAGATCGCCGTGCCAGGCGGCTTCCGGGACACGCAGATTCCCGCGGGCTTCGCGCCGTTCGGCATTCAGGCGGTCGGCGCGAAGATCTACGTGACCTACGCGAAGCAGGACGACGACGCCGAGGACGACGTGCCGGGCGCGGGCCAGGGCTTCGTCGACGTGTTCGATATCGACGGCAATCTCATGCTTCGCCTCGCGCCGAACGGCCCGCTGAACGCGCCGTGGGGCGTCGCGCAGGCGCCCGGCAACTTCGGCACCTTCAGCAACGACATTCTCGTGGGCAATTTCGGCGACGGCACGATCAACGCGTTCGATCCGAACACCGGCGCGTTCGTCGGCCAGTTGATCAACACGGACGGCACGCCGCTCGTGCAACCCGGCCTGTGGGGCATCGCGTTCGGCAACAACCTGAACGCGCAGCCGTCCAACACGCTGTTCTTCGCGGCGGGGCCGAACGCGGAGGCCGATGGCGCGTACGGCCGCATCGACATGCAGTAACGCGCGTCGCTTTTCCTGGGCGATGACGCGAGCGCGGACAACTCCTCGTCCGCGTGCGCATCGCCAGCCTGTGCGCCGTCCGTTCGCGCGGACGGCGCTCTTTTTGCCGCTGCGGGGCGAAGAAAGCGCGGCTTGCTAGAATGCGCGCTTCAACTCCGCTCATCCGATGGACCTCGAAACCCTCCTCTTCTCCCAAGGCTTCGGGTCGCGCCGCCAGTGCCGCGGGATCGTCGCCGAAGGCCGCGTGCGCATCGGCGGTGAGACATGCGACGACCCGCGCGCCGATATTCCCGTCACACCCGGTCTCGAATTCGAAGTCGACGATCATCTCTGGATGTATCGCGAAAAAGCGTATGTCGCGCTCAACAAGCCCGCGGGCTACGAATGTTCGCGCGATCCGCAGCATCACTTGAGCGTGTTCCATCTGCTGCCGCCGCAACTGGCCGAGCGCGGCGTGCAGGCTGTCGGCCGGCTCGATCAGGATACGACCGGCCTGCTGCTGCTCTCCGACGACGGCGCGTTCGTTCACGCGTTCACATCGCCCAAACGCAAGGTGCCGAAGGTCTATCTCGCGACCGTGCGTCATCCGCTCGACGACGTGCAGCTCGCGAAACTGCGCGAAGGCGTGCTGCTGCACGGCGAAACGAAGCCGAGCGCCGCGCTCGCCGCCGCGCGACGAGACGAGCGGCTGCTGGAACTGACCGTGCTCGAAGGCAAATACCATCAGGTGAAGCGCATGGTCGCGGCCGCGGGAAACCGCGTGGAGCAACTGCATCGCGAACGGGTCGGCGGTTATGCGTTGCCGGCCACACTGGCCGAAGGCGCGTGGCGCTGGCTCGATGAAGGCGACCTCGCCGCGCTGCGTGGCGCCTGACGGGCGCTGCGCGCCGCCCGCGCACGACACCGCCTCCTTCATTCAGCATGCAAATCGGTGAAAGCCCCTAAATCCGCGCGCTGCGGCGCAGCATGCCTTCCTTCTGCCGTCCTCATATACTGGTCTAACGGATACCAATAATGACTATCAAAAAAGCAGGAGGGCATCATGGTCTCCCACTCGACCGTCGCACTGATCGCGTTCGTCGCGCTGAGTGTTGTCCTCATCGGGGTGCTCGCCGCCGTCATGCACGTGCGCCATAAATATTCGCCGAATCTCATCGGCGCATTGATTGGCGCGCTGATGTGCTTCATCCTGCTCGAAACGATTCCCGCGCTGATCTAGCGCCGCGCGTTCGCTTTCAGGAAATCGTCGACCGTCGGATGGCGCAGCACGTAGCCCAACTCGCGCTTCAGGCGCGCGTTGGACAGCCGCCGCGATTCGCGCATGAAGGAGAGCGTGATCGGCTCGAGACGCGCCTGCGCCTCTTCTCGCGTAATGCGCGGCACGCGCGGCAAGGCGTATGCATCGGCCACGCGATCGAAATAATCCGCCATGCGCAAGTCGGTGTCGTCCGATGCGTTGATCACGCGTTGCGGACGCCCGCGCGAGAGCGCGCGCACCAGAATCGCCGCGAGATCGTCGGCGTGGATATGGTTCGTGTAGACATCGTCGGATTCGACGAGCGCCGGCAATGCCCGCTCGATGCGCGCGACCGGCAGCCGGTTGCCCGCGTAGATGCCCGGAATGCGCGCGATCGAAACCCGCCAGCCGCTCCCCGCCCCCGCCGCGCGCAACTGCGTTTCCGCCGAGACGCGCCGCCGCGCGCGCTCGTTCTCCGGCCGCGCGGGCCGCGTTTCATCGATCCATGCGCCGCCGCAATCGCCATAGACGCCGGTCGTGCTTGCATAGACGAAGCGCAGGCCGGGGCGAAAGCCGGTCTTTCGAATGCTGGCCGGGAAAGGGCCGTCGGGTACAATGAAAGACGTTTTCGCGAAGGAACCCGGACGTCGAACGCGGCGTTTCAGCGGCGCGCCGGACGCATGCCGTTGCCGCATGACGGCCGACTGCGCCGGGCGCGCGGCCGAACGGCGCGGCGCGCGCAAGGTGGCGACGAGCGCGCGCGTGCGGCTGTCGATCAGGCCATCGCGCGGCGGCGGCGCGAGATGCAGCACGCTGCGCGCAACGCCTGCCAGACGCCGCAGGCTCGCGCGCACGTCGAGATCGCCGGGAACGGGCGTTGCACCCGCCGCACGCAACTCGCCCGCGCGCTCCGGATGATGCGTGAGCGCGATCACGCGGGGCGGCGCGGCACGCGCGTTGAGGATCTGCAGCGCACGCATGCCGACATCGCCGCAGCCGACGATCAGCACGCGCGCGCGGCGCAGGATTCGAGTGGCGATCATGCCGGTCATTGTATCCGCCGCTTCAGGAACGCGCGCTCGGCAGCATCGAGACACATTCACCCCATTGCATGACATCGATCTATGGCTTTTAACGTAACGCTCCGGCAAAGCGGCCGGCAGTTTCAAGTGGAACCCGACGAACCCGTGCTGACCGCCGCGCTGCGTCAGGGCATCGGCCTGCCGTACGGCTGCAAGAACGGCGCGTGCGGCTCCTGCAAAGGTGCCGTCGTGAGCGGCGAAGTCGAGCAGGCGCCGCATTCGTCGTCCGCGCTCTCCAACGATGAGAAAACGCGCGGCATGGCCCTCTTCTGCTGCGCGACCGCGCAGACCGACCTGACCATCGACGTGCGCGAAGTCGCGGGCGTCGGCGACGTGCAGGTCAAAAAGCTGCCGTGCCGCGTGAACGCGCTGGAGCGCCGTGCCGACGACGTCATCGAGTTGAAGCTGCAACTGCCCGCCAACGAGCGGCTGCAGTATTACGCGGGGCAGTACATCGAATTCATCCTGAAGGACGGCAAGCGCCGCAGCTATTCGATGGCGAGCCCGCCGCATCACGAAGGCCCGCTCGAACTGCATATCCGCCACATGCCGGGCGGCACATTCACGGATCACGTGTTCGGCGCGATGAAAGAGCGCGACATCCTGCGCTTCGAAGGCCCGCTCGGCACGTTCTTCCTGCGCGACGAATCGGAGAAGCCCATCGTGCTGCTCGCGTCGGGCACGGGTTTCGCGCCGATCAAGGCGATCATCGAGCATGCCGTCTTCAAGAACCTGAACCGTCCGATGACGCTGTATTGGGGCGGCCGGCGCGCGAAAGATCTGTACATGATGGATCTCGCCGAACAGTGGGCGAAAGAGATTCCGAACTTCAAGTTCGTGCCCGTGCTCTCCGAGCCCGACGCGAGCGACAACTGGACGGGCCGCACCGGCTTCGTTCATCGCGCTGTCATCGAAGATCTGCCAGACTTGAGCGGCTATCAGGTGTACGCGTGCGGCGCGCCCGTGATGGTGGAATCCGCGCAGCGCGACTTTACGCAGCATCACCGGCTGCCGGACGACGAGTTCTACGCCGATTCGTTCACGAGCGCGGCCGACCTCGCCCATCCGGTCTGAGCGGCATGCGATGCGCCGTGCGCGCGGAAAAAATCCGCGTGCACGGTTTACAGGCAGCAACCCCTTAACGTATCCTTCGCGAATGATCAAAATCCTGAACGCACTTCGACGTCGCCGCTCGCCGCTCCCCTAGGGATGCCGCTGGCACGTCATGCATTTGCGCTCACGTTCGGTCATTGCCGAAACGTACGAAATGAAGCCACGGACATTCCGTGGCTTTTGTTTTTTCCGCACCACTTCCTCTTTTGCCTTCGTGGAGCCCGCTGTCATGAATTTCAATGAGTACCCCGTTGATTCGCTGATGTACATCACGAACCGTCCCGAGATCGTCTTCACGCACGGCAAGGGTTCCTGGCTCTACGACAACACGGGCAAGCGCTATCTCGACTTCATCCAGGGCTGGGCCGTGAACTCGCTCGGCCACTGCAACGAAGGCATGATCGAAGCGCTGGAGAAGCAGGCACGCACGCTGATCAACCCGTCGCCGGCCTTCTATAACGGTCCGATGGCGCAGCTCGCGGGCCTTCTCACCGCGCATAGCTGTTTCGACAAGGTGTTCTTCGCGAACAGCGGCGCCGAAGCGAACGAAGGCGCGATCAAGCTCGCGCGCAAGTGGGGCAGGAAGTTCAAGAACGGCGCGTTCGAGATCATCACGATGGATCACAGCTTCCACGGCCGCACGCTCGCGACAATGTCCGCGAGCGGCAAGGCCGGCTGGGACACGATCTACGCGCCGCAAGTGCCGGGCTTTCCGAAGGCCGATCTGAACGACATCGCGTCGGTCGAGAAGCTCATCAACGAGAAGACGGTCGCCGTGATGCTGGAGCCGATTCAGGGCGAAGGCGGCGTGATTCCCGCGACGCGCGAATTCATGCAGCAGTTGCGCGCGCTGACCAAGCAGCACAACCTGCTTCTGATCGTCGATGAAGTGCAAAGCGGCTGCGGCCGCGCGGGAACGCTCTTCGCCTATGAGCTCTCGGGCATCGAGCCGGACATCATGACGCTCGGCAAGGGTATCGGCGGCGGCGTGCCGCTCGCGGCGCTGCTGGCGACGGCCGAGGTCGCGTGCTTCGAAGCCGGCGATCAGGGCGGCACCTACAACGGCAATCCGCTGATGACGGCAGTCGGCCATTCGGTGATCTCGCAACTCGTCGCGCCGGGTTTTCTAGAAAGCGTGCGCGAAAAAGGCGACTATCTAAAGCGCGAGTTGCTGAAGCTGTCGGACGAGCGCGGCTTCAAGGGCGAGCGCGGCGAAGGCCTGCTGCGCGCGCTGCTGCTCGATAGCGACAAGGGTCCGCAGATCGTCGAAAAGGCGCGCCTGATGCAGCCCGACGGCATGCTGCTGAACGCGGCGCGTCCGAATCTGCTGCGCTTCATGCCCGCTCTGAACGTGACGAAGGACGAGATCGACCAGATGATGTCGATGCTGCGTTCGGTGCTCGATTCGCTGTGATCATCCGCGCGTTCGAGCCGGGCGATCGCGACGCCGTGATCGCCCTGTGGCGCGATGTGTTTCCGGAGTACGCGGATACATCGCGGCCGCAGCGCGATCCGGCGCTGTCGATCGCCAACAAGATGAAGACGCAGCCGGAACTGTTCTTCGTCGGCTTGCTCGATGGAGCGATCGCCGGCACGGTGATGGCCGGTTACGACGGGCATCGCGGATGGGTGTATTCGCTTGCGGTCGCTATGTCATTGCGCGGCAACGGCTACGGCAGCGCGTTGATGCAGCACGCGGAACGCGCGCTCGCGAAGCTCGGTTGCCCGAAAGTCAACTTGCAGATTCTGAGCGTGAAGACGGAACTGCGCGGGTTCTATGAGAAGCTGGGGTATCGGATGGATGAAGTCGTGAGCCTCGGCAAACGGCTATGAAAAAAGCCGACCGTCTCACGACGGTCGGCTTCAGACTGCTGACAAAGCCCTGGCTCTTGCCAGGGCTTTGTCGTTAAATGAGCGCCATGCTCAAGAAACCGACGCCTA
>NZ_FCNY02000048.1 GCF_001544575.2 Caballeronia cordobensis | reverse complement strand
ATCAAGGCGCCGGAATGCTTCTATATCGAGAAGAAGCTGCGCGAGCGCATGAAGATTCCCGTTTTCCATGACGATCAACATGGCACGGCAATCATTGCGTCGGCGGCGATTCTCAACGGGCTGAAAGTCGTCGGCAAGAAGCTGGACGAAATCAAGCTCGTGTGCTCCGGCGCGGGCGCGGCGGCGATCGCGTGTCTGGATCTGCTGGTTCACCTCGGCCTGAAGAAGTCGAACACGCTCGTGGTCGATTCGAAAGGCGTGATCTACGAAGGGCGCGGCAATCTGGATGCATCGAAGGAGCGCTATCAGGCGAGCACCGACGCGCGCACGCTCGGCGATGCGATGCACGGCTGCGACGTGTTCCTCGGCTGTTCGAGCGCGGGCGTGCTGAAAGCCGAGATGGTCACGACGATGGCCGACAAGCCGCTGATTCTCGCGCTCGCTAACCCGGAGCCGGAAATCCGCCCGGAAGAGGCGAAGCGCGTGCGACCGGATGCGATCATCGCGACGGGCCGTTCGGACTATCCGAACCAGGTCAACAACGTGCTGTGCTTCCCGTTCATCTTCCGCGGTGCGCTGGATGTCGGCGCGACCACCATCACGGAAGAGATGAAGCTCGCGTGCGTGCGCGCAATCGCGGAGCTCGCCGAAGAAACCGATCAGGGCGATGAAGTCGCGAAGGCCTACGAAGGTCATTCGCTGGAATTCGGTCCGGAATATCTGATTCCGAAGCCGTTCGATCCGCGTCTGATCATCAAGATCGCGCCGGCCGTCGCGCAAGCCGCGATGGATTCGGGCGTGGCGACGCGTCCGATCAAGGACATGGACGCGTATCGCGAGACGCTCGGCGCGACGGTGTACCGCACGGGCATGGTGATGCGTCCGGTGTTCGCGGCGGCGAAGGCGGCGCCTGCGCGCATCGCGTTCGCGGAAGGCGAAGACGAGCGCGTGCTGCGCGCTGCGCAGTTCGTGCTGCTGGAGAAGATCGCGAAGCCGATCATCATCGGGCGCCCGGCTGTCGTCGAAATGCGCCTGCAGAAGATGGGCTCGAAGCTGAAGCCGGGCGTCGATTTCGAAGTCGTGAACCCGGAAGACGATCCGCGCTATCAGAAGAGCTGGCAGGCGTATCACGAAATCGCCGCGCGCGAGGGCGTGACGCCTGAAAGCGCGAAGGCCGCGCTGCGCAAGTTCAATACGCTGATCGGCGCGATTCTCGTCCATCTCGGCGATGCCGACGGCATGATCTGCGGCTTGATCGACACGTATCAGGATCATCTGAAGTTCGTCGATCAGGTGCTCGGCAAGTCGGCCGATGCGAAGAACTTCGCCGCGATGAATCTGCTGATGCTGCAAGGGCGCAATCTGTTCATCAGCGACACGTACGTCAACGAGACGCCGACGCCCGAGCAACTCGCCGACATGACGATTCTCGCGGCGCGCGAGATCGAGCGCTTCGGCATTCAGCCGAAGGTCGCGCTCGTGTCGAATTCGAACTTCGGCAGCGTGCCGAGCGCATCCAGCAAGCGCATGGCCGAGGCGAGGAAGCTGATCGCGGAGCGTGCGCCGCATCTCGAGATCGACGGTGAAATGCACGGCGATGCAGCGTTGTCGGAAACGGTGCGAAAGGCGGCGTTCCCCGGCACGACGCTGCACGGTGAGGCGAATCTGCTGATCATGCCGAACGTGGAAGCGGCGAACATCACGTACAACCTGCTCAAGATGGTGAGCGGCGAAGGCGTGACGGTTGGGCCGTTCCTGCTCGGCGCTGCGCGGCCGGTGCATATTCTGACGCCCGCGGCGACCGTGCGGCGGATCATCAATATGACGGCGGTGGCGAGCGCCAATGCGGGTGTGGCGAAGGCGAAGTAAGGTTCATTGCTGAAGGCAGAACGGCGATCCGGGGGACTGGATCGCCGTTTTTATTTTGGCGCGGCTTGCCTCGAAGGGTCGTCCGATTCGGCGTTGCGGGGGAGATAGCTTGGCGCCGGGCATGAAAAAAAGGCGATTCGCTTTCGCGAATCGCCTTTCGACAATCGAGCGCAACGGTGTCAGGCGACCGCCCGTTTCTCCCCGCCTTCATTGCTCCGCCACCGCGCCAGCAGCTTTTCCCACTTCAGCTTCGCCGCCTTCACGTTGTTTTCCTTGATGTGCCCGTACCCGCGCATCGAGTCCGGCAGACTCGCGAGCTCGATGGCGAGCGGCAGCTTCTGAGCCGTCAGCCCGCCGATCAACTCACGCACCAGCGCCTCGTACTCGTCGATCAACGCCCGCTCCATCTTCCGCTCTTCCGTGCGCCCGAACGGATCGAGCGCCGTGCCGCGCAGGAACTTGAACCGCGCCAGCACGCGCATCGCGGACATCATCCACGGCCCGTATTGCTTCTTGACGAGATGCCCATGCGCGTCCTTCTTCGACAAGGAAGGCGGCGCAAGATGCATCTTGATCTTCCAGTCGCCTTCGAAGCTCGCGCGCACCTTTTCGATGAACGCCGGATCGGCGTACAAACGCGCGACCTCGTATTCATCCTTGTAGGCCATCAGCTTGTGCAGGTTCTTCGCGACGGCCTCGGTCAACGCATAGTCGCCAGCGCCGAGTTCCGCCTCGGCAGTGCGCACCGACGCAACCAGCCGCGCATAACGCGCCGCATACGCTGCGTTCTGATACCGCGCGAGATAGTCGAGCCGCTTGTCGATCATGGCGTCGAGCGCTTTCGGCGTATGCAGCGCGATGACCTTGCTGGCCGCCGCGTCCTGCGTGCCGTGAGCAAGCCGCGTCACGCTGGAGAGATCGTGCGCCGCGCGCCGTCCCCACTCGAACGCCGCCAGATTCTTCTCGACCTGCACGTTGTTCAGCTCGATTGCGCGGACCAGCGATTCATGCCGCAGCGGCACCCAACCCTTCTGCCACGCGAAGCCCAGCACGAACGGATTCGTGTAGATCGCGTCGCCCATCAGCGCGACGGCAAAACGGTTCGCATCGACGAGCGCGACATGCTCGCCCGCTGCCGTGCGAATGTCGGCTTCGGCGCTCGCGCCCGGAAAGCTCCAGTTCGGGTTCTTGATGAACTCGGCGGTCGGCGTCTGCGCGCTGTTCACGACGACGCGCGTGTGATCCGGCTGCATCCGCGAGCCGCATTCGTTGCTCGCGGTGACGATCGCATCGCAGCCGATGACGAGATCCGCCTCGCCCATCGCGATGCGCGTCGCGTGGATATCGGCGGGGCGGTTCGCGATCTGCACGTGGCTCATCACGGCGCCGCCTTTCTGCGCGAGGCCGGTGACATCGAGCACCGTGACGCCTTTCTGCTCCAGATGCGCCGCCATGCCGAGCAGCGCGCCGATCGTCACCACGCCCGTCCCGCCGACGCCCGTCACCAGCACGCCATACGGCCGTCCGATTTCGGGAAGCTCCGGCATCGGCACGGCGGGCATGGCGTCGCCGGAGACGCTCGTCGCCTTCGGCTTCTTCAGTTGCCCGCCTTCCACGGTGACGAAGCTCGGGCAAAAGCCGTTCAGGCACGAGTAGTCCTTGTTGCACGTCGACTGGTTGATCTGCCGCTTCGTGCCGTACTCGGTGTCGAGCGGCTCGACCGACAGGCAATTCGACTTCACCGAGCAATCCCCGCAACCTTCGCACACCGCCTCGTTGATGACGACGCGCTTCGCCGGATCGGGGAACGCGCCGCGCTTCCTGCGCCGGCGCTTTTCGGTGGCGCAAGTCTGGTCGTAGATCAGGATCGACGTGCCGGAAATTTCGCGCAACTGGCGCTGAATGTCGTCGAGTTCGTCGCGATGGTGCACTTCGATGCCCGGCGCGAGCCCGACATTCGCATCGTACTTTTCAGGCTGGTCCGTCACGATGACGATCTTCGCCGCGCCTTCGGCCGCCAGTTGATGCGTGATCTGCGGCACGGTCAGCACGCCATCGACGGGCTGGCCGCCGGTCATCGCGACCGCGTCGTTATAAAGAATCTTGTAGGTGATGTTCACCTTCGCCGCGATCGCCGCGCGGATCGCGAGCAGGCCGGAGTGAAAGTACGTGCCGTCGCCGAGATTGGCGAAGACGTGCTTGTCGTTCGAGAACGGCGACTGGCCCACCCACGCGACGCCTTCGCCGCCCATCTGGCTGAATGTGCTCGTGCTGCGGTCCATCCACACCGTCATGTAGTGACAGCCGATGCCCGCCATCGCGCGCGAGCCTTCCGGCACGTTCGTCGATGTATTGTGCGGACAGCCCGAGCAGAACCACGGTTTGCGCTCCACCTCGACGCGCGGCCGGGCGAGCGCTTTCTCTTTCGCGTCGATGACGGCGAGCCGCGCGCCGATGCGCGCGCGCACGTCGGCGGGCAAATCGAACTTGTCGAGACGCGTGGCGATCGCCTTCGCGATGATCGCCGGCGACAGCTCGTAATGCGCGGGAAGCAGCCAGTTGCCCATCGGCACGGACCATTCGCCGCCTTTGCCGTCCTTTTCGTCGAACTTTCCGAAAACGCGCGGACGCTCGGTATCCGGCCAGTTGTACAGCTCTTCCTTGATCGCGTATTCGAGAATCTGGCGCTTTTCCTCGACCACCAGAATCTCTTCCAGTCCGCGCGCGAATTCCTGCGCGCCCTGCGCTTCGAGCGGCCACACGCAGCCGACCTTGTAGAGACGAATGCCGATTTGCGAGCACGTCGCGTCGTCGAGGCCGAGATCGGTGAGCGCCTGACGCACGTCGAGATACGCCTTGCCGCCGGTCATGATGCCGAAGCGCGCGTGCGGCGAATCGATCTCCACGCGATCCAGCTTGTTCGCGCGCACATAGGCGAGCGCGGCGTACCACTTGTAATCGAGCAGACGCGCTTCCTGCACGAGCGGCGGATCGGGCCAGCGAATGTTCAGGCCGCCTTCGGGCATCGCGAAGTCGGTCGGAATCACGATCTTCGTGCGATGCGGATCGATATCCACGGAGGCCGACGACTCGACGACATCGGTCACGCACTTCATCGCGACCCAGAGGCCGGAATAGCGGCTCATCGCCCAGCCGTGCAGGCCGAAGTCGAGGTATTCCTGCACGTTCGACGGGAACAGCACCGGCAGGCCGCACGCCTTGAACAGATGCTCGGACTGATGCGCGAGCGTCGATGACTTCGCGGCGTGGTCGTCGCCGGCGAGCACCAGAACGCCGCCGTGCGCAGCCGATCCCGCGGAATTGCCGTGCTTGAAGACATCGCCCGAACGGTCGACGCCCGGGCCTTTCCCGTACCACATCGAGAACACGCCGTCGTATTTGGCGCTCGGGTACAGGTTGACTTGTTGCGAGCCCCACACGGCTGTGGCGGCGAGATCTTCGTTCACGCCCGGCTGGAATACGACCTGATGCCCGGCGAGATGCTTCTTCGCCTTCCAGAGCGACTGGTCGAGACCACCGAGGGGAGAACCGCGATAGCCGGAGATGAACCCGGCGGTGTTGAGCCCGGCGGCCTTGTCGCGCTCTTGCTGGAGCATCGGCAGGCGCACCAGCGCCTGGATGCCGCTCATATAGGCGCGGCCGCGTTCGAGCGTGTATTTGTCGTCGAGCGTGACGGATTTCAGCGCGGCTTCTAGGGAAGCTCTTTGTTCTGCGTCTAGCGGGGCGTTCATTATGTGTACTCCTCCACCCGGGATTTTGGGATCACCAAAGCATTTCTCGGGCCGACGCGTCTTGTGAACGCTTGGCCGGGATTCTAAGTTTGCCGGTGCAACCCTGTTTCAGACACTGGTAAATACCCGTTAAAAATTCCTCACTTGCCGATGCTTTGCGTTAATTCCTTGATGATTTGACCGTCATCGAGAGGGTTTTGTTACAGCGTGTAAATTCGACCGGTTTGCGGAACCCTCGTGCTCAGGTCTGTCTAAAATGGCGCTTCCGGGAAACCCCGCGCTGTTCTTTTTTGCGCGTTTGGCTCCCGAAAGCAGGCTGTACGCACGTAGTTAGAAGGAGATAACGATGAAACAACGCCACATCCAGAGTTTTCTGATGGTTTCGGCGGCTTTTTTTGCCATCAACGCGCCGGTGGGCGGCGCACAAGCGAATAATGCGACGCCGTTCGGGGCGTCGTCGGTTGCACAGGTCGCGCAAGTGCGCGTTCAGTCCGTTCAGACTGGCGCTCAGAAGCGCCGCGAATCGGAAAGCAGCGACGACGAGACGGCGGGCTGACCCGTCATCGCGGCCGTGTTTCGCACATCGGCTGCCGGAAACGAAAAAGGGACATGCACTGCATGTCCCTTTTTTATGGCCGCCGTTGGCGTCAGTTCGCCGTCGTGTCTTTCAGCACGCCGCGGCGCATCTGATCCAGTTCGATCGATTCGAAGAGCGCCTTGAAATTGCCTTCGCCGAAGCCCTGGTTGCCCTTGCGCTGGATGATCTCGAAGAAGATCGGCCCGATCTGGTTCTCCGTGAAGATCTGCAGCAGGATTTCGTCCTTGGTGCCGTCGATCAGAATTTTGCGCTTTTTCAGTTCCGCGACCGATTCGACGTGGCCCGGCACGCGGCGATCCACGAGTTCGTAATACGTATCGATGGTGTCGAGCAGCGCGATCTTGGCGCCGCGCAGGCCGTCGACCGTGGTGTAGATGTCGTTCGAGCCGAGCGCGATGTGCTGAATGCCCTCGCCGTGATACGCGTCGAGATATTCCTGAATCTGTCCCGCGTTTTCCGAGCCTTCCTCGTTGATCGGAATGCGGATCTTGCCGCACGGCGAGGTCATCGCTTTCGACTTCACCGCCGTCACCTTGCCTTCGATATCGAAATAGCGGACTTCGCGGAAATTGAAGAGCCGCTCGTAGAACTCCGCCCATTCGACCATGCGGCCCCGGTGCACGTTGTGCGTCAGGTGGTCGATATAGGTCAGGCCGTGACCGACCGGATTCTGCTCCGCGCCCGGAATCGGCTCGAAGTCGACGTCGTAAATGCTGATGTCGCCGATGCTGCCCGGCTCCGCGCCGTTCTTGCCGCGCCAGCGGTCGACGAAGTAAATCAGCGAATCGCCGATCCCTTTGATCGCCGGGATGTTCAGCTCCATCGGGCCGGTCTTGTTGTCGAAGCCCCACGCGCCGAGTTCGAGCGCGCGCTGGTAGGCCTTGGCCGCATCGGCGACGCGAAACGCGATGGCGCAGATCGACGGTCCGTGGAGACGCGCGAAGCGCTGCGCGAACGAATCTGGCTCCGCATTGATGATGAAGTTGATCTCGCCCTGGCGATACAGCGTCACGTCCTTGTGACGATGTTTCGCAATCGCCGTGAAGCCCATTTGCTCGAACAGTTTGCCGAGCGCGACGGGATCGGGCGCGGTGTATTCGATGAACTCGAAACCATCGGTGCCGACGGGATTTTCCCAAGTCGATGCGGTCATGCGTGTCTCCTGATATGAATGCGGTGCTGATTGCGCGACGTGGAGATAGTTTAGACAGGTGGCGCTAGCAAAAACTTGCGAAACAAATCGCGCGTTCCTAAGATTCGGCACGAAGCTGCCAACACTACGCACTGTGGAGCAAGAAAATGGCCGAGCCGGAACTGGACGTGATCGATCGAAGAATTCTTGCGATTCTTCAGGAGAATGGGCGACTGTCGAATCAGGAGATCGCGGATCGCGTGAGTCTCTCGCCGAGTCCGTGTCTGCGGCGCATCCGGCGTCTAGAGGAAACGGGCGTGATTCGCGGTTACGTCGCGCTACTCGACGCGAAAAAGCTGGGACTCGGCCTGCTTGCGTACATCAACGTGCGTCTGGAGAAGCGCGGCGGCACGCAGGTCGTGGCCGGCACGCCGAAAGCGCAGACGCACGGCGACCTGTTTCGCGAGGCGGTGCGTTCGTGGCCTGAGGTCGTCGCCTGCGACGCGATGACCGGCGAAATGGATTTTCTGCTGCGCGTGCAGGTGCGCGACATGGATGATTTTTCGCGTTTCGTGCAGGACGAGCTGCTGCATCATCCATCGGTGATCGACGTGCGGTCGAGTTTTTCGCTCGAACGCATCAAGGAAACGACGGTTCTGCCGCTGCGCTAGAAATGGAAAAGGGCGGTCGATGCCGCCCTTCTAGATGCTCACCGCAAAGAGGATTACGCGGCGTCTGCCGTCGGCATGAACGCCTGGAAAACCTGCGACGCGCGGTGCGCCTGGCGCTTGATCGCGTAATCGAACACGGCGGCCTGCTCCTGGAGCAACTCGGCCATGATGCTGCTTTGATCCGCAGGCGTGAGCGAGAGATAAGCGTCCGCTTCGCCGTACGCGTATTCGATCTTCATGCCGGACTTCTTCGCGATATGCATCATCGTCGAATTGCGCGACAGGCAGTGCATGTACAGCACGGAGACGTGCGTGTTGCGGCTGCGCATGGCGGCGCGCTCGAACAGCTTCGAACCGATGCCGCGGCCACGCGCGCTTTCGAGCACGGAGACGCCGAATTCGGCGGTGCGCTTGTCGCCTTCTGCGGGAAGATACGCCAGATGGCCGACGCCGATCAGTTCCAGCGCGCTCCCGAACACGCCGAAGACCTTGTCGTTCGAGAAATTGAGATTGCGCACGTAGTTCTCGATGACGTGATCTGGCACGACTTGCCCGAAACGCAGAAGGCGGTCGTCTTCGTCGAGTGCGAGGAAGTGCGTGAGGAGACGTTCGCGATCTGCCGACGACAGTTCACGGACGAGAACCGGCATACGCGCGTCTTTGAGCGGCAGATCGCTCGCGACGATCTGCTCGGCAGTGCGGTTGATGGTCAGTTCCACGGTTGTTCCTCCTTCATTCGTCATGCAGCATGCTGCAAAGCAAAACGAATTTTAGCCGATTGCGGAGAAACGAGTACGGGAAAACCCCTAAAAAGCACTAGATCGCACGTTCTAAACAGCTAATGAAAACGATTAGAATCTATAAAAATCAATAGCTTAAGAAAATTGCGAAAACACAACGAAACACCGACCGGCCGGTTTGTTGTGCTGCATCAAATTAGTCTCTGAGGCCGTTTTCGATCATGTCGACGACCTGCTCGGCAAACTCGCCGTAGCCGAGCTTGCCGCCCGGCTTGAGCCACGTGAACGTCCAGTTGATCATGCCGAATACCATCATCGTGAGCGCGGTCTGGTTGTCCTTCGTCGCCCGCTTCGGATAAGCGCGGGCGAGCTGACGCGCGAACGCGGCCACGATGTCGCGCTGCCGGTCGAGAATGATCGCGCGCTGCGCTTCCTCCAGATATTTCACGTCGTTGAGCAGCGCGACGTGCCGGCTGTGCGAGGTCTCGTACTCCGCGAGAAACGCGCGCACGAGATCGGCGAACGATTCGCGCTCGCCCAGTCCGCGCCGCTGGCTTGCGCCTTCCACTTCCGCGATGATCAGCATCAGTCGCTTCGTGTAGCGGTCGAGGAGATCGAAGAGGATCGCCTCCTTGCTCTCGTAATAGTGATAGAGCCGCGCTTTCGACGTGCCGCTCGCCGCGGCGAGATCGGCCATCGAGGTGCTGGGATAGCTCGTCTGCGCGAATTTCGTGGCGGCGAGTTCGAGAATCTGTTCGCGTTGCGTCTCGTGGTCGGGCGCTTTGGTACGGGCCATGTGTTCGTAGTATGCGTTCTTATAAATTCAGCGGCGTAGCTCGGCCTGACTGATCTCGGACGGCGTGCCGCGAATTTTAAGCCGTCCTGCCGTGACGAGTTCGCGGCAACGCCAAAAAGCGATGGAATCGGAGAGCATGAAGTCGAAGCGCTGACCCATCGCGGCGCCCGCGATCTCGCGCGCAGGCTTCCATTCGGGGCCGGCGAGATCGAGCAGCGCTTCATCGACATCGATCCAGGTTCCGGAGACGAGCATGTTGTCGCGCAGGCGGCGCGTGTCGGCGCTGGCGTGCTTCGCTTCCTGCCATTCGAGCGCGAGACGGCTGATACGCAGCACCGAGATCGGCGCCGCGGTCGGCAGTTTCGCGAGCAGTTGCTTCGGCGAGAACATGCCGACGGCCGTCGCGCGATCGGCGCGGCCGACGCGTTCCGGACTGCTCTCGTCGCTGGCGATCGTGAGATCGTCGTGGGTCAGTTTCGCTTCGTTCAGGCGCTGCGGCGCGTTGCGCAGATGATAGGCAACGCGCCGCAAGGTCAGTTGATCCGCCGCGCTCTGACCGTGCCACACGACGAGCTGGCCATCGCCGCGCGCGAGACGGCCAAAGAGCGCCTGCTGTTCTTCGAGTTCGTCCTCGAAGTCGATCGCGCTGTTCAGCACCTGTCGCCAGAACGCCGCGCGTGCAAGCGGCGATTCGTCGATATCCCTGATCGGGCCGACGGCGAGATCGTCGCGCAGCGCGATGACGCGCTCGTCGCGTTCCGCGCGTCGCAGCGCTTCCGTGAGAGATTGGGCCGCGCAATCGCCATTCGTGACGTGAATCATGTTCATCGGTGTCGGGATGCCGGAAAGACAAAAGGACCGCTCGGTCGGGCGGTCCTAGTTTACGCGAATCGAATGACGACCGGCTGTGATCTAGCGCTCGTCGAAACTCACGACCACACGCTCGCTCACCGGATGGCACTGACACGTCAGCACGAAGCCATCATCGATCTCATGCTGTTCGAGCGTGTAGTTCTTCTCCATCTTCACTTCGCCTTCGAGCACTTTCGCGCGGCACGTGCAGCACACGCCACC
>NZ_FCNY02000039.1 GCF_001544575.2 Caballeronia cordobensis | reverse complement strand
ATCGGGTATGCGAGCGCATTCGTGTTCGCTGGTTTCCCTCGCATACCCAACGGCAGCGCGCAGCGCTGTGCCGAAGCAATTTTGTGCTGAACCAGCGCGCTTAATGGTATGGCGAGTCAGACCGTGCGCGATCCAAGCCCGGTTGGGCCTGTGAGGGCACTCTTTAGGCGAGGGCCGTTCCCGGAGGAGAAAAATGGCCAACGTGCGTGTGACCGCGGGCGGTGAGAAGCTGCTTTCTTTGGTGACTTTCTTTGCAGCAGCAAAGAAAGTTACCCCCGCCCCGGG
Source organism: Caballeronia cordobensis (assembly GCF_001544575.2). Classification (GTDB taxonomy): domain Bacteria; phylum Pseudomonadota; class Gammaproteobacteria; order Burkholderiales; family Burkholderiaceae; genus Caballeronia; species Caballeronia cordobensis. The sequence continues at coordinate 38,179 of NZ_FCNY02000039.1, read as the reverse complement.
GAGGGGCAGTGCTAATAGACCACCAAGAAACCGGGATCCGGCGAATCGAAAAACCAAACCCTAAGCAAGCACCCACCGCGCAGCAAGCACAGCAGTAGGATCCCCCCCCGCCCCACGATAATTCAACCGAGTAGAAAGCTCAAACGCCGCAGCACAAATCGCCTCGACGAGCCGCGACTTTTCCTCATCAACCCCGATATCCGACCGCGGCACGGTCGCCGCCACCGCCGCCACGATCGCCCCCGAATGATCCCTCACGGGTGCGGTAACAACCGAAATCCCGCGCTCGAACGATGCCTCACTCAACCCATAGCCAAGCAAAGCGCACTCCTCCACACGCTCATAAAGCTCCTCGACGGTCGCGGGCGTACGCTCCGTGTACTTCTCCAGTTGCGCTTCGGGATAAAGCACCTTGAGCGCGGAAAGCGACAAATCGCCCATTAGCACATGCCCATGCACCGTCGCGTGCGCAGGCAAACGCGTGCCGACATGCACCTTCACTGAGCTGAAAAGCGGCTCGTGACTCTGCGCCTTCGCAACGAACACGACGTCGCGCTGATCGCGAATCAGCAGATGCGTGGACAGCCCGGTCGCGTCGCGCAGGCGCTCGAGAATCGGCGTGCCGAAATCGGTCAATTCCAGCGAGTTCACGTATTCGAAACCGAGCCGCAACACCGCGACGCCCAGCCTGAAATTGCGGTCGCCGTTCACGCGTTCGAGAAAGCCGAGTGCTTCGAGGGTTTGCAGCAGACGGAAGGTCGTTGTGCGTGGAATGCCGATGCGCCGCGATAGCTCCGGCGCGCCCAGAACCGGCTCGCGCGCCGAGAACTCGGCAAGGATGCGCAGGCCGCGTTCGAGGCCCGGCACGAGATAGCTGGAGCCGCCGCCGGACGATACGTCTTCGTCGGCGGTCTCGAGGTTGTCCGGCTGAGTGTCTTCCTGTTTGCTTCGTCGGGCCATGATCGGCTGGGGTTGTCATCGTGCGATGGGCAAATCATAGCGCGAGACGATTCGCGCAACGCGCGCGCACTGCGCCGAACGCGTTATTCTGACGATCGCGCAGGGTCGCGCATGCGGCGCCGCCAAGGCTTTCGACGGTTTCCTCGGGAGAAATCGCATCATGTTCGATACGACAGATGTGCTGATTGCCGGCGCGGGCCCCGTCGGCCTGATGCTTGCCGCCGAACTGCGCCGCGACGGCGTGAAAGTGCGCATCATCGACGCCCACGACGAACGCACTTTCTTCGTGAAGGCGCTGGGCGTCACGGCGCGCACGCTCGAGATTTTCGAGGATCTCGGCATCGCGCGCGAGGCGATCGACGCAGGTTTATGGCTCACCGCCGCCGAGACGTTCCAGGACGGCGCGCCCGCGTTCAGCGTGCAGATTCCGCGCGAAGGGCTGCCGTACGGCGCGCTCGCGCTCGCGCAGTTCGAGACCGAGCGCATTCTGGAGGCGGCGCTCGCGCGCAACGGAGGACACGTCGAATACGGCGCGACGCTCGTCGATTTCACCGAATCCGCCGATGCCGTCGATGTGCGCATTCAGGACGCGTGCGGCGAGTCGCGCACCATCCGCTGCCGCTGGCTCGTGGGCTGCGACGGCGCGCGCAGCACCGTGCGGCGGCACATGAACATGGCGTACGAGGGCGATCAGTATCCGCAAACCTTCATGCTCGCCGATCTCGATGTCGACTGGAACCTGCCGCGCGGCCGCATGTATCGCTTCAACGCGTCGGGCGCCGGCGATGCCGGTTCGACCACGCTCGCGGCCTTGCCGGTGCGTGGTTCGGCGCGGCGCTATCGCCTCTCGATGGTCTTGCTCGCCGACGACGCCGCGCGCCACACGCTCAACTCCACGCCCGATTTCGACGAAGTCCAGCGCATCATGCTGCCGATTCTGCCGAAGGGCACGCGGCTTTCGTCGATGCGCTGGTCGTCAGTGTATCGCGTGAGTCATCGGATCGCGCAGCATTACGCGCGGGGCCGCGTGTTTCTCGCGGGCGATGCCGCGCACATTCATCCGCCCGTCGGCGGGCAGGGCATGAACACGGGCCTGCAGGATGCGCACAATCTCGCGTGGAAACTCGCGCTCGCGGTGCGCGGCCTCGCGGGCGAATCGCTGCTCGCGAGTTACGAAGCGGAGCGGCGGCCGGTGGGGCTCGATGTCGTCGAACAGACGAGCCGCGCGATGAACACCGTGCTCGCGCATGGCGAGATTCGGCCCGCGATGCGCGAGACGCAATTGCTGATCGGTTATCGCGGCAGTCCGATCGTCGCGGACGAATGCGCGGAGATCGCGTCCGAATTGCCCGCGCCCGGCGATCGCGTACCCGAAGTCGGCGGCCTCGTGCAGGCGTTCATCGGACATGCGCAGCGTTTGCAGGACCATATCGGGCGCGGACGTCATACGCTTTTGGGCTATATCGATGACGCCGCCGATGGCGCGCGCATCGCCGCGTTCGATGCCACCGTCGATGCGTGGCGCGGCGCGCTCGGCACGGCGGCGAACGCACTGCTGATCGTCTCGCCCGACGTGGCGAACGCGCCGTCATTTGAGCCGTCGGGAGAAGCCTATCGCTCGTTGAGCGATCGCGCAGGCGAGTTCGCCGCCGCGTTCGGCGCGAAGCACGGCATGACGTGGGTCGTGCGGCCCGATGGCCATATCGGCTTCAGAAGCGCCTCGTGTTCGCCGGATGCGGTGGTGGGGTGGCTCGAACACGTGCTCCGACCCTAGCGCTTCACAACCACCACATGCGCCTGAATCTTCCCCTCGACCTCGCCTGAACCGAAGCGCGCCGCGATCGCCGCCGCGCACGCCGATGTGGCTTCATCGAGGCTCGCATGCGGGCGCGCTTCGATTTCGTTGCGCAGGGGCGTGCCCTGACAATACGCGATGGCGACCGTCTGCGCCGATGGCGCGCGGCTGACCCGCGTCACGGTATCGAATTGCGGCGTCGCATCGAAGCCCGCGCCAGCGAGATCGCGCGCGATCGCTTCGCAATCGAAATATCCGTGCGGCGTGCGTTTCATGAAAAGCGGCGGATCATCGGGAAAAAGCGCGCCGAGCGCCTCGGTTATCGTGTCGGCGAACGCGTTCTCCTCGATGCGGTCCCACACATTGAAAAGCAGCGTGCCACCCGGCCGCAACACGCGATGCGCTTCGGCATACGCAGCGGTCTTGTCCGGAAAGAACATCGCGCCGAACTGACACACGACCATGTCGAAGCGCGCGTCGCCGAAGGGCAATTGCAGCGCATTCGCCTGCCGCCACATCACGGGCTTGCCGATGGGCGTCATCGACGCGCGATCAAGCATCGCCTGATTCAGGTCCGTCGCGACGATATCGGCATGCGCCGCCAGCTCGCGCGCCAACGCGCGCGTGACCGCGCCCGTGCCCGCGGCCGTCTCCAGCACGTGCGACGGATCGAGCGCCGCCGCGCGTTTTGCGATATCGGTTGCGTAGGTCTCGAAGAGCATCGGCACGAGAAGCTGGTCGTAAAGCTCGGGAATCCGGCCCGCGAACTGCGTGTCGGTGCGAAGCGTGTTCGGGTTCATGCGTCATCTCCAGTCGATTATTCGCCCGAGACTGCAAGTCTTTTCACTTTAGCCTGCTTTATCGCACTGCACGGGATGTCTACAGTGCACAGAACGGTCAACCCCGGCGTTAAATAACCTCTTCAAGGAAATCGATCATGAGCAAACTCGCAGGCAAGGTGGCGGTCGTCACGGGCGCATCGAAAGGCATCGGCGCGGCTATCGCCAAGGCGCTGGCAGCGGAAGGCGCGGCAGTCGTCGTCAATTATGCGAGCAGCAAGGCGGGCGCGGACGCGGTCGTCGCGGACATCAACGCGAAAAACGGACGGGCGATCGCAGTCGGCGGCGATGTGTCGAAAGCCGCGGATGCGCAAGGCATCGTGAACGCCGCGATCGAAACGTACGGACGCCTCGATATTCTCGTCAACAACTCGGGCGTCTACGAGTTCGCGCCGATCGAGGAAATCACCGAAGAGCACTTCCATAAGCAGTTCAATGTCAACGTGCTCGGCACGCTATTGACGACGCAAGCCGCGGCGAAGCATCTCGGCGAGGGCGCGAGCATCATCAACGTGAGTTCGGTCGTCACGCGCATCACGCCGCCGGCGAGCGCGGTGTATAGCGGCACCAAAGGCGCGGTCGATGCCATCACGGGCGCGCTCGCGCGCGAACTCGGTGCGAGAAAGATTCGCGTGAATTCGATCAATCCGGGCATCGTCGTGACCGAAGGGACGCATAGCGCGGGCATCGTCGGTTCCGATTTCGAAACGGCCGCGCTCGCACAGACGCCGCTCGGCCGTCTCGGCCAGCCGGACGATATCGCATCGATCGCGGTGTTTCTCGCTTCCGACGATGCGCGCTGGATGACGGGCGAGAGCCTCATCGCAAGCGGCGGCATGCGCTGATCCGCACGGCCGGCGCCAAGGCGCTGCATCGCGTTTCGTGCATGATGGTCTTGCACAGATTTCGCCGCAGCGCCGCTTTTCGCCGTGTCATCATGGGGCAACTTCGCTGACCCGCCCACGCCTCATGATCGATCGTCACGCTCACCCCGACGCTTCCGTCGTCGATGCAATCATCCGTTCGCGCCGCGCAATCCGCTTCTTCAGGGAAGACGCGGTGGCGCGCCGCGTCATCGAAGACATACTCGATGTTGCGCGCAATGCGCCCAGCAATTCGAACACGCAGCCCTGGCGCGTGTATGCGCTGACGGGCGCGCGCAAGCTCGCGTTGAGCGAAGCATTGCGGCGGGCGCACGATGATGACGCGCATCCGCCCTTGCGCCACATGCCCGACCCTTTGCCCGACGACATGCGCTCGCGCCAGGAAACGTTCGGCATGCGCTATTACGGCGCGCTCGGCGTGCCGAAGTCGGATCTGCGGCTGCGTTCGAACGTCACCGCGAGAAACTACGATTTCTTCGGCGCGCCGGTCGGTCTGATCTTCGCGATCGATTCCACGCTCACGAAATATAGCTGGCTCGATTACGGCATCTTCATCCAGACGGTCATGCTGGCGGCGCGCGCGGTCGGTCTCGCGACGTGCGCGCAGGTATCGTTCGCGCGGTTCCAGAACGTCATCGCGGATCATCTCGACCTTGCGCCGGGCTACGAGGTCGTGTGCGGCATGAGTCTCGGCTTCTCCGATGAAGAAGCGCCCGTCAATCGCATCGATATGGCGCGCGAGCCGGTGCAGAAATTCTCGACGTTTCTCGGCTTCGACTAAGTGTATCGACGCGTCACGCCGGTTCTGTATCTGGCGTGAGTGCGAATCGCGCCGGACAATCCATCGATCGCTTTCGCCGGAGTCCGCCCGATGCCGCACACCCCGCAACTGCTCGCATTCGCCCTCGTCGCGCTCGGCATGGCGCTCACGCCGGGCCCGAACATGGTGTATCTGATTTCGCGCTCGATCTGCCAGGGCCGCTCGGCCGGGCTCGTTTCGCTCGGCGGCGTCGCGCTCGGCTTCGTCTTCTACATGCTGTGCGCCGCGTTCGGCATCACCGCGCTGCTGATCGCGGTGCCGTTCGCCTACGACGCGTTGCGCTTCGGCGGCGCGCTCTATCTGCTGTATCTCGCATGGCAGGCCGTGAAGCCGGGCGGACGCTCGCCGTTTCAGGTGCGCGACCTGCCCGTCGACAGCACGCGCAAACTCTTCGCGATGGGCTTCGTCACCAACCTGCTGAATCCGAAGATCGCGGTGCTGTATCTGTCGCTGCTGCCGCAGTTCATCGATCCGGCGCAGGGCAGCGTGCTCGGCCAGTCGCTCGTCCTGGGCGTCGTGCAGATCGTGTTGAGCATCACCGTCAATTCGATGGTCGCGCTGACAGCTGGTTCGATCGCGGTGTTTCTCGCGCGCAAGCCCGCCTGGCTTCTGATTCAACGCTGGCTGATGGGCACCGTGCTCGCCGCCCTCGCCATGCGAATGGCGACCGAAGCGCGCCGCTGACGCGCTTGATCGCGGCGAGACGAATCGGCCTGCGCAAGGCGTCCTTTTCGTACATCGCCAGCATGCGTTTGCTGGACCACAATGAATCATCAAACGAACGAGCGGTGGTCTCAGTGAATCAATCGAGCGGCAAGCGTCCGAAGCTGGTTCTGTTCCCGACACGCACCGTCACGCCAACGCCTGGAACGAGAGAGGACGACTTCCAGATCTACGCGTCGTACAGGGGCAGCAACGCAAGCGGCTTTTTCGGCACGCTGAAAGTCGTGCGAAAGACCGACGGCCGGCTGCTCTTTCCGTTCGATGGCGCGGCGAGCATCGGTCCGTTTCCGACCAAAGCGGCCGCCGTCGCCGCCGCGCTCGATCGCGGCGACGCGGTGGTCAAGGGCGATCTGGCCTGCCCAGAGCTTTGACCGCTCGACGGGCAGCCATAAAGCACCATTTTCGGACACGGGGCTTTCTGGTTTTCCCCAATCGCCGCCGCATTGGTCTGATGGACAATCGCCACACAGCCTTCGCCGGCCACGGCCGCCGCGAAGCGCGAAGACAGCAGGGACATTAGATAGATATCGAGAGAGATGACATGAACCAGGTTCAGGTCAATTATCGCGGCTTCGTCATCACGCCGATGGCCGCGTTCGACGGCGGCCTTTACGCCGCCATGTCGATCATCTGCGACGCCAGCGGGCTGCAGCGCGCGAGCGGCGTCTTGGGTCACTTCGGCACCGCGGACGAAGCCTGCGCCTTCGCGCTGGCCGCCGCCAAGGACGAAATCGATCGACGTACGTGGCGTTCTTCCGTCGCGGCGTGAGCGGCCTTCGCGGTCTCATGTCCATATGGCATGAGGTACGGATCGGGCGCATTTCGTACTTTGAGCACCGCGCACGCGCTGCCATACTGTAAGGGTAAGGACGCTCCCGCAACGGGACGCGTGCGCATGTCCGGAACGCAAAAGGTCAGTCGATGGCACTTGTCGTATACGTTTTCGAGGAAAGCCGGGGTGTGCCGACTCACGAACACGATCTCTTCCAGATCGACGCGGCGGGCTATTTCGTCGATATGAGCGCGGTCTTCGTCGAGCGATGCAGTTGCACCACGCCGGCGTTGGGTCGCATTGCTTTCCAGCGCGCGCTGCGCCGCCTTCAGCCGGGCGACACGCTCATCACCACCCAGCTTTCGAGCCTCGGAAACAGCATCGCCGACGTCGTTTCGACGATCGACACGCTCGAAAAGCGCGGCGTCGGCGCGGTGTGTCTCGCGTACGGCAAGGAAAATCTCTGCTCGGAGGCCGAGCGCGGCTTCGTGCAGGCGCTGCGGCTCGCGGAAGAGCTGGAACGCGTCACGCGCCGCAGCCGCGCCCGCGAAGCGGCGAGCGCCGCGAAGGAACGCGGCGTCGCGCAGGGCCGCCCGAGTTCGCTGACTTCGGCGCAGCAGCGCCAGGCGATGCTCGCCCTCGATGCCGGCCTCACCGTGACCGAAATCGCGCGCACGCTCAACACGTCGCGGCAGACCATCATGCGTCTGCGCAACGCTCGCGCGCAGCCCGCGGATGCCGCCGCCCAGCCCGGCCTGCACCCGGCGCCCATCGCCGTCAACGACTCGAAGTAGGGTCGCCGCGCGCATCCTTTCAGATCGCTTCATCGCACGCCGCGGCCCTTTTCGCGGGGGCTGGCGAACCGCGCATCGCGCCGTTGATCGAGGTCCGCCATCAAGCGCGTACGTTGCATACACTACAATCGCGAGCGTTGCGAAGACGAACGATGACGCGCGGCGTCGCGACCTCGCAGGCTCACGAACCAACTCGATAAAAATGCGTGACGATCACAAGGAAAGCATGATCCGGAGGACTCGGACCTATGACTAGCAGCCGCTCGAAGGCGCTGCCTTCCGAAAATTTCGAGCCCTTGCCGTTCGCCGTGGTCGGCATGGGCGCGTCGGCGGGCGGCATCGAAGCCTTGCTCAATTTCTTCGAGAACGCGCCGTCCGACATGGACATGGCGTTCGTCGTGATCGTCCATTTGCCGGCGGATCACATGAGCCGCGCGGACGAAGTGCTGCAGCGCGTAACGGACATGCCCGTCAAGCAGGTCTCCAGCACGTCCGCGATCGAGAAGAACCACATCTATATCAATGCGCCGGGCAAGCATCTGGAGATGTCGCAGGGGCAGCTGGAAGCGCTGGACCGTGCGGGCGCAACCGGCTCGACCACGACGATCGATCACTTCTTCGCGACGCTCGCGACCGCGCACGGCCCGCGCTCGATCGGCATCGTGATGTCGGGTTCGGGGTCGGACGGCGCGGCGGGTCTGCTGCGCATCAAGGAGATGGGTGGCATCACGGTCGCGCAGAAGCCCGAAGACGCGCATTTCGCCGAAATGCCGCAACACGCGATCACCACGCGCCAGGTCGATTTCATTCTGCCCGCGGCGGAAATGCCGGAAAAGCTGCTTGACCTCTGGAACAACGCGAAGAACATCCATCTGCCGATTTCCGAAGGCAACGAGGCCGCCGAGAAAGATCTCGCGCCCGCGGCGGGCGGCGCCGAGCGCGCGCTCTCCGACGTGCTCATGCAACTGCGCGTGCGTACCGGCCACGACTTCCGCCACTACAAGCGTGCAACCGTGCTGCGGCGCATCGAGCGGCGCATGCAGGTGAACGGGCTGCGCGACATCGGCGCGTACCGCGACTATCTGCGCGCGAATCCCGACGAAACCACCTCGCTGCTCGCCGACATGCTGATCGGCGTGACGCAGTTTTTCCGCGATCGCGAGGCGTTCGACGCGCTACGGCGCGATGTCGTGCCCACCTTGCTCGATGCAACGAAAGGCGAAGCGCAACTGCGCGTCTGGGTGCCCGGCTGCTCCACCGGCGAGGAAGCCTATTCGCTTGCGATCCTGCTTGCGCAGGCGCGCGAAGCCGCGGGATTCGAGACGACCTATCAGATTTTCGCGACCGATATCGACGAGCCGGCCATCGCTCAAGCGCGCGCCGGTTCCTATCTGGGTTCGATCTCGGCCGACGTGCCCGGCGATCTCCTGCGCCGCTATTTCAAGCAGGAAGGCGGCCGCTATCAGATCGTCAAATCGGTGCGCGAGCGTATTCTGTTTGCCGCGCACAGTCTGCTGCGCGATCCGCCGTTTTCGCATCTCGACCTGATCTCGTGCCGCAACGTGCTGATCTATCTCGATCGCGCCGTGCAGCGGCAAGTGCTCGAACTCTTCCATTTCGCATTGCGCGCGGGCGGCTATCTCTTTCTCGGCACGGCCGAATCCGCCGATACGGCCGACGATCTTTTCACCATCGTCGATAAGAAAAGCCGCCTCTACCGGGCGCGCACGGTGTTGAACCGCGTGAAGCCGCCGGTCGCGTTTCCGTCGCTCGGGCCCGCGACCCTGGCGCAGCGCGAGGATGTTGTTTCGGCGGCGGTGCAAGCGAGTATCGCGAGCGGGCCGGAGACACCGGAGCGGCGCAATTTCTCGTTCGCGGCGCTGCATCAGCGCGTGCTCGAGGAATATGCGCCGCCGAGCGTGGTCGTGAACCGCGATTCGGAGATCGTTCATCTTTCCTCGACGGCGGGCCGTTTCCTGCGCCACGGCGGCGGCGAACCGTCCTCGAACATCATGGCGCTCGTGCTGCCGGAGCTCAGGCTCGATCTGCGCACGACGCTCTTTCGCGCGCATCAGACGGGCGGCAGCGTCGAGGCGCGGCGCGTCAAGCTCAATCAGGACGGCCGCACCGTGTGGGTCAACATGACGGTGCGCCCCTTCCACGACGCGGGCGTGAGCGCGGATTTTTTCCTGGTTCTGTTCGACGAAGTGCAAGAGCATATGGCCGATGAAGGACTGCCCGAAGGCAAGGGGCAGGACCCCCTTCTGGTGCAACTCGAACGCGAATTGCAGCATACCCGCGAGCAACTCGCGACGACCATCGAGCAGCACGAGACGACGGTCGAGGAGTTGAAGGCGTCCAACGAAGAATTGCAGGCGATCAACGAAGAACTGCGCTCCGCCACCGAAGAGCTCGAAAGCAGCAAGGAAGAACTGCAATCGGTCAACGAGGAGCTGACCACGGTCAACGCCGAACTGCAGGCGCGCGTCGAAGATACCGCCAAGGCGAACGACGACCTGCAGAACATCATCGCATCGACGGAAATCGCCACCGTGTTCGTCGACAAGCAAATTCGCGTCAAGCGCTTCACCACGAGCGCGACGCGCGTGTTCAAGCTGATCGATGTCGATATCGGCCGCTCGCTGTTCGACATCACGCATTCGCTGCTGTATTCCTCGCTCGCGGACGACGTGAAGCAGGCGTTCGAGACGCTCAAGCTGATCGACCGCGAAGTCGAAAGCTCCGACGGCCGGTGGTATCTCATGCGCCTCTTGCCGTATCGCACGGCCGACGACCGCATCGACGGCGCGGTGCTCACGCTCATCGACATCACGGCGCGGCACAAGGCCGAGGAATCGGCGCGCATCGGCGAGCAGCGTCTGCGGCTCGTCGCGCAATCGACCAACGACTACGCGATCATCGTGCAGGACCCAGCCGGCGTGATCGTCACATGGAACGCGGGCGCGGAGCGCATCTTCGGTTTCTCCGAGAAGGAAGTGGTCGGCAAGAACATCGCGCTGATCTATCCGCCGGAAGACCGCGCCGCGAAGGTGCCCGCGCTGGAGCGCGAGATCGCCGCGCGCGAGGGTCGCGCCGACGACGAACGCTGGCACGTCACGCGCGACGAGCGCCGCGTGTATTGCAGCGGCGTGGTTACGCCGATCTCGGACCCGTCGTTTACGGGCTTCGCGAAGATCGCGCGCGATCTGACCGAACGCAAGCTGCGCGAGGACGCGAACCGCGAGGCGCTCGCGCATGAGCACGCCGAGCGCGAGAAGGAAACGCTGTCGAACCAGCTCAAGGACGATTTCATCGCGATGCTGTCGCACGAGCTCAAGCATCCGCTGAATCTGATCGGCATGAAGGCGGAGATCCTGCCCCGCCTGCCGGAAACGCGTGGCATCGGCGCGGTGCGCGAAACCGCCGATTCGATCCGCCGCGCGGTGCGTGGGCAGGCGCAGATCATCGACGACCTGCTCGATCTTTCGCGCGTGCGCACCGGCAAGCTCGCGCTCAGCATCGTTCCGGTGGATGTCGCCGCGGTGCTCGCGCGCATCGTCGACGTGAGCGAGACCGAAGCGGCGCAACGCGAAATCCGCCTGCGCGCGAGCAATCTCGGCGAACCCATCTACGCGTTCGCCGATGCCGTGCGCTGCGAGCAGATTCTCTGGAATCTCGTGTCGAACGCGCTCAAGTTCACGGATCGCGGCGGCTCGGTCGATCTGAAGATCGCGCGCGACGGCGGCATGGTGCGCATCGATATCGCCGATACGGGGCAGGGCATCGAAGCATCCGCGCTGCCGCATATCTTCGACATGTACCGGCAAAGCGCGCGCAATCGCACTTCGGGAGGACTCGGCATCGGGCTTGCGCTCGCGAAGCAGCTCGTGGAGATGCACGGCGGGCGTATCGAAGCGCGCTCGGAGGGCCTCGGGCGCGGCGCGACGCTGTCGGTCTGGCTGCCCGCGGCGGCCACGCGCGAAACCATGCCCGCGGCGCGTGCAGGACGCACGCGGCCCGTCGCGGGCGCGCGCATTCTGCTCGTCGACAACGACTCCGAGGCGACCGCTTCCTTCGCCGCGCTGCTCGGGCTGGAACAGGCGGCGGTGCAGATCGCATCGAGCGGGGAACAGGCGCTCGACCTGCTTTCGAAGAATCCCGTCGATGCGTTGATCTCGGACATTCAGTTGCCCGGCATCGACGGATACGAGCTCATCGGGCGCGTGCGCGCCACGCCTTTGCTCGCGGGCATGAAGGCGATCGCGGTGACGGCATTCGGCAGGGACGAAGACAAGCGCGCGGCCCGGCATGCCGGCTTCGACGCGCATCTGAACAAACCGGTGGATTTCCCGGAACTGCTACATACGCTCGATTTGCTGCTCGGTCCGGACCGGCACGAAGAAGAACGCGCGTAACGGCGCCGCGCGGCCCGCGAATTGCTTGCCCTTACATGGTAAGGAGGGCGTATGGCGGAACGGGACATCGTGGTGATCGGCGCGTCGCGGGGCGGCTTTCAGGGACTGAAGATGCTCGTGAGCCAGCTTCCGGCCGATTTGCCCGCGGCGGTTTTCATCGTGTTGCATATCGGCCGGCACGCGAGCGTGCTGCCCGATTTGCTGAGCGCCTGGGGGCCGTTGACCGCGCGCTATGCCACGCATGGCGAAACGGTCCAGCGCGGCACGATTCGCGTCGCGCCGCCCGACCGGCATCTCGTGCTGTCGAAGGGGCGCGTCTGGCTCAACGACGGCGCGAAAGAAAACTTCGCGCGGCCCGCTGCCGATCCGCTTTTTCGCAGCGCCGCGCTCGAATACGGCCCGCGCGTGATCGGCGTGGTGATGAGCGGCGATCTCGACGACGGCGCGGCCGGACTCGCGAACATCCGCGCGCAACAGGGCTTCGCCATCGTGCAGGACCCCGCCGATTGCGAATCGCCCGGCATGCCGCGCGCCGCGCTCGAATCGTGCGGCGCGGACGCCTTGTGCCCGGAGCACGACCTCTCGCGGTGCATTCTGGACGCCGTCAAAGGCGTGCAGGCGGGCGGGGTATCGAAGGAAGCAACCATGAGCAAGGACGTGTTGGCACAGGAAGCTCGCATTGCCGCGAGCGGCATATCCGATCCCGCCGCGCTCGACGAAGTCGGCGAGCGTTCGGCGCTGACCTGTCCCGATTGCGGCGGCGCGCTGTGGCGCATCAAGGACGATCGTCCGATGCGTTATCGCTGCCATACCGGGCACGCGTTCACCGGTCTTTCGCTGGAAGATGGCATCGAGTCGCGCGCGGAGGAGGCGGTCTGGTCCGCCATTCGCGCCGTGCACGAACGTGTCATCTTTGCAATGGAACGGCAACGCTGGGCGGAGCGCTCGGGCAATCAGGAACAGATCGAGATCGAACAGGCGCGCATCGAGGAAGCGGAACGGGTCGCGGACCTGCTGCGCGAGGCAATGCAGGTCACGACGCCGTCGCCGGAATGAGCGCGGCTCGTCGTGCGGCCGGAGCCTAGATGATGGGCTTGCCGCCCGTCACCGCGACAGTCGCGCCCGAAATATAACTCGCCTCGTCCGATGCTAGCATCACATAGACGGCGGCGAGTTCGGCGGGCTGACCGGGGCGTTTCATCGGCGTTTGCATGCCAAAGTTTTCGACGCTCGACGGCGGCATCGTCGAGGGAATCAGCGGCGTCCAGATCGGTCCCGGCGCGACGCAGTTCACGCGTATGCCGCGTTCCGCAAGCAGTTGCGCGAGGCCGCCCGTGAAGTTCTGGATCGCGCCCTTCGTGCTCGCATAGGCGATGAGTCCGGGGTTCGGCGCATCGGCGTTGACCGAGGTCGTGTTGATGATCGCACCGCCCGCGTTCATGTGCGCGAGCGCGGCCTTCGTGATGCGGAACATCGCGCCGATATTGGTCGAATAGGTCTTGTCCCATTCGTCGTCGCTGATGTCTTCGAGCTTGTCGTAAGTCGCCTGATACGCCGCGTTGTTCACGAGCACGTCGATGCGGCCGAACGCTTCCGCGGTCTTCGCGACGAGATCCCTGCAATGCGCGCGGTCGGTGATATCGCCGGGCAGGAGCAGCGCGCGGCGTCCGGCCTTCTCCACCCAGCGGGCGGTGTCTTGCGCGTCCTCGTGCTCGTTCAGATACGAGATGGCGACATCCGCACCTTCGCGCGCATACGCGATCGCCACCGCGCGGCCGATGCCGCTGTCCGCGCCGGTGATGAGCGCGATCTTGCCTTCGAGCCGGTTGCTGCCTTTGTAGCTCGATTCGCCGTGATCGGGCGGCGGGTCCATCGGCGCGGTCAGTCCGGGACGACTGTCCTGCTGCTGAGACGGCATCGGCGGGCGGGGATAGGCCTGAGTGTCGGTCATGATGATGAGCCTCCTTGAGTTCATCATCGCTACAGCATCGGGCGTTCCAGTTCCTTTCGAATGGGCGAAATGTTAAGGATGACTACGTGTGTGTGTCTTCCGCGAGCTGCAGGGACACTTCCAGAACCTCCCCGCTGTGTTCGACCAACTCGCGCGCCCAGGAGACGATCGCCGATTCCGCCGCCGCCATCGTCGGCATGAGGATGTGGCTGGGCAGCGTCACCTTCGTCACGCTCGCGTGCCGCCGGTAGTCGCTGCGGCGCGAAAAGCGTGCGGAGCCCGTCCAGCCTTCGCCGGGCAGCGGCTCGGGAAGGATTTCGATGAAATAGTTGCCCACCGCATACATGGACATCACCGCGGAGTGTGTGTGCTTCTTTCGTGAGCATGGAACGATCCACGGCCGCGGTAGGGTTTCATGCTCGGCGCGCCAGTACGCTTCGCCTCGCACAATCGATCGCTTTGTGCGTAGCAGGCATGCGAAAGCGTATCCATTGATTGATGTTTCAAAGCGCAGCAATCGGCGCGCCCAACGAACCGCTTACGACGCCTTGCACGCGTTTTCCTCAGTCCAATGTACGGATGTGAATCGCTTGCATAACTGCACATCGAAGTTATGATGTACTAACGTATTCGCGGCCACGCCATAGCGTCGTCGCGAGCATGTCTTTCTATCTGTCCGCTCCTTTTTTGGCGCTTCATCCGAACGTTGCGCCGTCTTTCCTTTGTATCGAGCGTCGAGCCTGGGCCATCGCGTGATCGCGCATCGGCTAATCAGGGCGTCGCCTTTATCTTTCGTCTAGACGCGGCGCGTTTCTGTTTCGGCAATGAACCGGACGCCCGTTATCGAATTCAATGTTCCGATCGTGTCATGACTGAAAACATTTTCAGTTTCTTATTCAATTGCTTTGCGTGGTTTCGCCGTTTGCCTTCGGCGCGATGCACAGTGATGCTGCCCGCGCTTGCAGCAGCGCTGACGGTCGCGGCGTGCGGCGGCGGCAGCAGCGATGGCGGCTCGCAATCGGCTTCGTCGAATCCTTCGGGCGCGGGCAGCACCACCAAGCCGGATAGCGGTGCATCGGCGCCCCTGGCTGCATCGAGCCCGGCACCGGCGAGCGGATCGACAGGTACGGGCGTCGGCACGAGCAGCGCAGCGGTGATCGCCCCTTCGGGCAGCATCTTTTATGGCATGAACGGTCATGTGAATCTGGCCGGCCCCTACACGTCCACGAGCCTCGATCAGCAACTCGCGCAACTCAAAGACTTGAACGTCACGCTTTACCGCAACGACATACGCGATCTGGATGGCGCGAAGAAGCTCGCCGCCGTCGCGCAGTCGTTCGCTCAATTCGGCGTGACCGTTTATCCGGTGATCCTTCAAACACTGAATTTCCCCGACGAAAACGCGGCCTATCAGGCCAGCTTCACGTTCGCGCAGCAGGTCGTCGGCGTGCAGCGCTATGCGTGGTACGAAATCACCAACGAACTCGCGGGCACCTGTCTCAACGGCTGGGTCGACGGCGTGCGCAGCACCGATTACAGGAACGACTGCTTTCAGATCGCGCGCGGCGTGATTCGCGGCTTGATCGCGGGCGTGAAGTCGGTCGATCCCGACGGCAAGATCATCATCGGCGGCAATACGTGGATGCATTACGGCTTCGACGTGATGCTCGCGAGCGGCACGCAGCCGGACGGCACGAGCGGGCATCCGCTCGTCACATGGGATATCACCGCGTGGCACTGGTATTCGGAGCAGGGCGATATTCGCCATGCATGCGGCGGAACGGGCTGCTACAACGTGATCGGCACGCTGCAATCGTTCGGCAAGCCGGTATGGATCAACGAAGTGGGCATGCGTCCGAGCTTTCCCGGCACAGCCGACGCAGCGGCTGCCTTCATGTCGAACAACATGATGGGCGCGCTGCTCGCGATCGCGCCGCAATACAACATCCAGTCGCTGCAGGTCTATCAGCTCTATGACGATCCGCCCACAGGCGAAGGGCCCTACGGCATCATGCTGAACGACGGCCTGACGAAAAAGCCGGTCTACACGGCGGTGAAAAACTTCATCACGGCGAATCCGCGCTGATTCCGTCAGCCGATGAAACCGGGCACGCCCGCGGCCGCGTCGGTTTGTGTCCACGACAGCGTCTCATGTGTCCTTTCGCCCCGGCAACACCGCGCCGAGCACCTGCTTCGCCGTATCGACGATCACATGCCGCTGGTCCGGATCGCCCTTCATGAGCGTGGTCGCGAACGCTTTGGCCTGCTGCATCGTGATGTGCGGCGGCAGCGGCGGCACGTTCGGATCGGCTTTCACTTCGATCACGACGGGACGATCCGCCGCGAAGGCTTCGTCCCAGACGGCGGCCATGCGTTCGGCGTCATCGACATACAAGCCCTTCAGGCCGATCATCTCCGCGAACTTGTGATACGGCACCGATGGAATGTCCTGCGACGCCTCGAACTTCGGATCGCCTTCCATCACGCGCTGCTCCCACGTGACCTGATTCAGGTCTTCGTTGTTCAGCACCATGCAGATCCAGCGCGGATCGGACCATTGCTTCCAGTACTTCGCGACGGTGATGAGCTCGGCCATGTTGTTCATCTGCATCGCGCCATCGCCGACGAGCGCGATCACGGGCCGCGCGGGATGCGCGAACTTCGCGGCGATCGCATAGGGCACCGCCGCGCCCATCGACGCGAGGCCGCCCGAGAGCGAGCACAGCATGCCGCGCTTGACCTTGAGATCGCGCGCGAACCAGTTTGCGACCGAGCCGGAATCGCTCGTGACGATGGCGTTCGCGGGCACGCGCGGCGATAACTCCCACACCGTGCGCTGCGGATTCACGCCGGTCTGCGCGGGCGCGATCGCGCGTTGCTCCAGCGTCTTCCACCAGTCCGCGGTCCAGCCTTCGATGTCCGCGCGCCAGGCGCGATCGCTCTTGTGTTGCAACATCGGCAAGAGCGCGCGCAAAGTATCGGCGCTGTCGCCGACGAGATTCACTTCCATCGGATAACGGATGGACAGCATGTCCGCCTTGATGTCGATCTGCACGCCGCGCGCCGCGCCTTCCTTCGGCAGGAATTCGGCATACGGAAAGCCCGAGCCGATCATCAGGAGCGTGTCGCATCCGGTCATCAGCTTGTAGCTCGGCTCGGTGCCGAGCAGGCCGATCGAGCCGGTGACGAAGGGCAGATCGTCGGGCAGGGCCGCCTTGCCGAGCAGCGCCTTCGCAACGCCCGCGCCCAGCTTCTCCGCCACGGCGATGACTTCGTCGGTTGCGTGCAGCGCGCCCGCGCCGACGAGCATTGCCACCTTCTTGCCGGCGTTGAGGACATCGGCGGCGCGTTGCAGGTCGTCGGCATAGGGCACCGTCATGGGCGCGCGATAGCCCACGCCGGAATGCAGCGTGCCGTGCTTGCGGCCCGGCGGCTCGTAATCGAGATCCTGCAGATCGTTGGGCAGCACGAGCGCGGTGACTCTGCGTTCCGAGAGCGCGATGCGCACCGCGCGATCCACGAGATGACGGATCTGCGCCGGGACGCTCGCCTGTTGCACGAACGCGCCGGCGACATCCTTGAACATCGCGGGAAGATCCACTTCCTGCTGATAGTGCCCACCCAGCGCCGCGCGCGCCTGCTGGCCGGTAATGGCGAGCACGGGCATGTGATCGAGGCGCGCATCGTAAAGGCCGGTGACGAGATGCGACGCGCCCGGCCCCGACGTCGCAATGCACACGCCCAGTTCGCCCGTGAACTTCGCGTGCGCGCACGCCATGAACGCGGCCATCTCTTCGTGGCGCGCCTGAATGAATTCGATCTTGCCCTTCGCGCGACTGAGCGCGCCAAACACGCCGTTGATGCCGTCGCCCGGATAACCGTAAATGCGGCGCACGCCCCATGCATGCAGACGGTCGACCAGAAAATCGCCGACGGTGATGGCCATGATGAATGTCTCCGGAGTTCGATTTGACGGAAGCGGCGTCGCGCCTTGCAGAAGCGGTGCGCAAAGCACATGCCGCCGCGAAACGCGCGGTCGAAGCGAGGCGGGATCGACAATTGCTGGACGCATTCCACGGGCGACAGCTTCACGACATGAACGCGAGACCACGACGATGGCGCACATGCCTCTCACGCTCGAATGGACGGATATCTGCATTCGAATCTCGATGGCCGTGCTGGCCGGCATGCTGATCGGGTACAACCGCGGCGAAGCGGGCAAGATGGCCGGCATGCGCACGACGCTGCTCGTGTGCCTCGCCGCGTGCCTCGCGATGCTGCAGGCGAACGTGCTGCTCGGTCAGGCGGGAAAGACGGCCGGCTCGTTCATCCAGCTGGATCTGATGCGCCTGCCGCTCGGGATACTCTCGGGTGTGGGCTTCATCGGTGCGGGCGCGATCCTGCGCAAGGACGGCCTTGTAAAAGGGCTGACGACGGCCGCGACGCTGTGGTTCGTGACGGTGGTGGGCTTATGCTTCGGCGGCGGCCAACTCGTGCTCGGCATGGCGGGCCTTCTGCTGGGCATCGTCGTGCTGGGCTTGATGAAGACCGTCGAAAACCGTATAGCGCGCGAGATTCACGCCGAGCTGCGCGTGGTCTACGAGCGTGGCGGATTCTCGCGGGAAGCGCTCGCCGACTCGATGCGCGCGTCGGGATGCCGGCTCAACAGCGTGGCCGGATCGGCGACAGAAGCCGGGCGGATGGAAGAGCGCTTCGAAGTGCGCTGGCACAGTCCGCCTCACGCGCAACATGTGCCACCGTTCGCGGAATCGGCGATGGCGGCGGGCGCGCTCGAATCGGAGTGGAACATCGTGCGCTGAAGCGCCGCGTTATTCAGGATGTGCGTCAAACATGTTCGAAAGGCTCGCGCAAAGAACGGTTGGCTCGGCGGGCGCTTTGGCGTATAAGTCAGGAATCGCCAGCGATGGAATGACCTCAGGAGTGCAGATGCTGATACGGTGCGTGGCCTGCAACAAACTGATTTATTCGGATGATGCACTCGAGGACGACACATGCCCCGCATGCGGATCGACGGAGACGGTGCACATCGCAATGGGTTTCATCTTCGATCAGGCGGCGGGCGTGCCGGAGCAGCCGGTCAGGCCCCCGGAACGGCGCGACGCCGCCGAATCGATTCACAGGAAACGTTAGGTCCTTCGTGACGGCTGATTGAAGCACATGCTTCTTAGCGCCGGTTCCTGTTCTTGAATATGCGCTTGGTTCCCCTCTCGTAAAGCGCATTCTTGCCCGCCCTGACCGGCGGGCTTTTTCTTTGTGTGTCGTCGAACGGCGGACCCGGCATGGGCGGCCGTTCGAACGTGCGCGCTATTGCGACATCACCACTTGCGCGATGACGCCCGACGCCACCGCGACCAGCAGATAGTCCGCGCCGACGCCGACCCATTGATACCCGCGCGGAGGCTGGTGCAGGTGATGGCCGCGCCAGTCGTCCACGACGTACTGGTGGTCTCTGTAATCGGCCGACAAGCGATCGCCCTTGCGCCAGTCCGGATGACGCGGCTCCTCACGTCCATGCGGGCCATGATCGGGCTCGCCGGGACCGGGACCGCGATAGCCCTCGTGATGCGTGTCCGGGCCGCCCGGCGACGGTTGCGCGAAGACCGCGCCCGTCGTCAGTCCGATGCTTGCGCACACGAGCGCAGCGATGATTCGGCTTTTCTTCATGTCGTTTCCTTTTCCAAGAGTGCAAGGCGATGCTTTGCGATGCCCGGACTTTACGCAACGAACGCAGAAAAGGGGGTGAGCAGATGTAAGCAACGCTTTCCGATGATTACTTGCAGATCGGTAAGGATGGGACGGGCGTGCGGAACGTGACTTACTCCGCGTATGTCGATGCTACGCACTTCGAAGCGAACAGGTCATAACGGCCGGCGCATTCACTCCGACACGTCTCCGGCGGGCAGCGCGTCCGCCTTGGCATTCGCGTGGGTCTTCGCGGCCTGCATCGCCGCTTCGGCGTTTTCCAGCGGGCGATCGCGCATTTCGGTGAAGCCGTCGGCGTCGATCGTATAGGCCCAGGTGCATTGTCCGGCCGGATCGTGATCAATCGTGATCTCGACGTGGTGCCCGTTGCGAACGTAAGTCTCGGTAGACATGATGAAATCTCTCGGTGATAAAGCGCGTTCGCGCCGGTTCAGGACATGCCCGCCCCGCCCAGCCGCTTGAGCGCGAGGATCGCGGCGGCGGGCACGTGCACGGTGCCGAAGCCGAGCACGAACACGAGCCATGCGGGAATCGGCAGATCGAGCGTGGCGGCGCCCATCGCGCCGAACGCGAGCGCCACCACGATCAGGACGAGATGCGCCGTGCGGCGTTTGCCCATGCCGCGCGTGAAGCTCGGAATCTCGTAGTGCGTGTAGCAGACGACCACGCCCATCAGCGCGGCCGCGACGACGGCCTGCCACGGAATCACGGCTTGTTCGATCCGGGCGGCACGGGATTTTTGTCCTGCGACGAAGGCAACGCGTTTTCCGATGCCTCGCGCGCGCGTTTCGTGCGTTCGTCGAGCTCGGCCTGTTTCGTGTCTTGCGTGGACGGCGGCGCGGAGTCGTCGCGGCCTGTGGGCTCGTCCATGTCGTCGGCGGTGGCGTGCGGCACCGGTTTGTCATGCTGCATGACGGCCTCCGGAATGCGTGTGCGGCGCGCGGAACGCACGCCGTCATGCCGGACGGAGCAAGCGCCGGTCCCGCCGGCGCCTCAATCGAGGCCTTCGTGCTCGAACGCGAGCTTGACGGCGGGCCGCTCGCGCATGCGCGCGTAGAACGCCTGCAGTTCGGCGGGCGCATCGATGCCCATTTTCCGGGCCCACGTCAGCATGGTGAAGAGATAGGCATCCGCGACGCTCACGTCGTTGCCGAACAGATAGTCGCCGCCCAGCATCGTCGCGACGAGCGCGAAGCGCTGGCCGATTTTCTCGCGCGCCGCCGTGGCTTCGGCGTCGGCGGAGGGCCGGAACACGCGGCCGAACTGCTTGTGAATTTCGGTCGAAATGAACGCGAGCATCTCGATCAGACGAAGCCTGCCTTCGTCGCCGGACGGCGCAAGCGATGGCGTTCGTTGCGCGACCCACCACAGAATCGCGATGTTTTCGGTGAGCCGCTTGCCGTCGTCGAATTCGAGAACCGGCACGTAACCTTTCGGGTTGATCTCGCCGAACGGCGTGCCGTCTTCCGTCAGCTTGGCCTTCAGATCGACTTTCACGCGATCGAAGTTCATGGCGGCTTCGTGCATCGCGATGTGATCGGCGAGACTGCACGCGCCGGGCGCGTAATAGAGTTTCATGATGCGAGGCTCCTTGGCGTGGTGGCAACTGCAAGAATGCGTCTCAACGCGCAAACCCTATGCCCACCAACGGTCAGGCGCGGCTAAAGTTTCGCTTTACGCGTGCCGTTGAAATGACCGTGCCGTTTTCGCCGCCTCGAAAGGCGAAAGGTAAGATACGGCCGTCCCATGACCGCCGCGGTCCCGGCTGCCGCACGTGGCCGGCTTTTTGCCATGTTCCAGACACCCGACACAGAAACACTCCGTCTTTGCAGCGTGCTCGCGAGCACGGCGTTCGGTCTCGTCTTCGCGCTGGTGCGCTTCGGACGCAGCATCGAGCCGCACTTCGCGCACTGGTCGGCGAGCTCGTTCCTGTACGCGGCGGTGCTCGTCGGCTTCGAATATTCGCGGGGCAATCTCGTGGTCGTCGGGCTGCTGCTCGGCGCGCTCGCGGCCACCAACATGCTGATCGTGTCGGGTGTGCGATCGTTCGACGGCAAGCCGCCTTTTCGCGCCTGGATGCTCGCGCCGGTCGCCGGCTGCGCTGCGGCGCATGTTTTACCGACGTGGCTCGGCGGCCATAGTCCGGCGATGACCACGCTCACGCACGCCGCCGACACCATCAGCGTCGCGGTTTCCGCCGCGATCACCGGTGTCACGCTCTGGTTGGGCGGGCGGCGCGAGAAGAGCCGCGCACGCAGCATTGCGGGACTCGCGATGCTCGGCTATCTGCCGGGTTACGCGGTCACGCTCGCGGCGTACCTGTTCACGGTGCCGCGCATCAACTATCTCGCGCTCATCCCCACGCTTTCCGATCAATTGCTGCTCGGCGTGCTCAATCTGGGGCTGCTCGCGATTCCCGCCGAGCGCGCGCAACGGCGGCTGCGCGACGCCGCGCTGCGCGATCCGCTGACGGGCGTGTGGAACCGCGCCGGATTCGGCGATTACGCGGGACGGCTCGCCGCACCGGGCGCGGCCGTGCTCGCCATCGACCTCGATCATTTCAAGGCGATCAACGACCGGCACGGCCATCTCGCGGGCGACAACGTGCTGATCGAACTCGCGCGGCTCGCGGGCGCGGCAGTCGCGTCGCTGGGCGGCGAGTTCGGGCGGCTTGGCGGCGACGAATTCGTCGCGATCGTGCCGGCCTCGCGCGCGCCGGATGCCCAGGCCTGCGCGAACCAGATTCACGACGCGTGCCGCACCGTCACCGAAGGCATGCCGGAATGGACGACGAGCATCGGCGTATCGCAGATCGGCGCGAACGAAACCGGCTTTCACGAGGCGCTGCAACGCGCAGACGTCGCGCTTTATCGCGCAAAGCTCGCGGGGCGCAACACGCTTACGGCGTAAGCGCACTCTCGCGACGCAGCGTGTGCGCCGCCGCGACCATGTTGCGCAGCGCGGGAATCACTTCGTCCCACTGGCGCGTCTTGAGCCCGCAGTCCGGATTGACCCAGAGCCTTTCGCCGGGAATGCGCGCGGCCGCCTTTTTCATCAGATCGACGATATGTTCCTCGCTTGGGATATTGGGCGAGTGGATGTCGTACACGCCCGGCCCGATCTGATTCGGGTACCGGAAGCCGTCGAATGCATCGAGCAGTTCCATGTCCGAGCGCGATGTTTCGATGGTGATGACATCGGCGTCCAGCTCCGCAATCGACGCGATGATGTCGTTGAACTCCGAATAGCACATGTGCGTGTGAATCTGCGTTTCGTCGCGCACGCCGTTCGCCGTGATGCGAAACGCCTGCACCGCCCAGCGCAGATAGTCGTTCCATTGCGAGCGGCGCAGCGGCAGGCCTTCGCGCAGCGCCGCTTCGTCGATCTGAATGACGCGCACGCCGGCCTTTTCCAGGTCGAGCACTTCCTCGCGGATCGCGAGCGCGAGTTGCTGGCACGACACGGCGCGCGGCTGATCGTCGCGCACGAACGACCAGTTCAGGATCGTGACCGGGCCGGTCAGCATGCCCTTCATCGGCTTGTTCGTTTGCGATTGCGCGTAGCGAATCCAGTCGACGGTCATCGCCTTCGGACGGCTGATATCGCCGAACAGGATCGGTGGCTTCACGCAGCGCGAGCCATACGACTGCACCCAGCCGAACTGGCTGAACGCGTAGCCGTCGAGTTGCTCGCCGAAGTATTCGACCATGTCGTTGCGTTCGGCTTCGCCATGCACGAGCACGTCGAGGCCGAGCGCTTCCTGCTCTTTCACGGCGCGCGTGATTTCGCGCTGCATCGCGGCCGTGTAGCTGTCGGCGTCGAGCTCGCCCTTTTTGAACTGGCTGCGCGCGTGACGAATCTCGCTGGTCTGCGGAAACGAGCCGATGGTGGTCGTCGGATACGCGGGCAATGCGAGGATCGCGGCCTGCTTCGCGGCGCGCTCGGCATAGGCGCTCACGCGTTGGCCGAATGCGGCGTCGATCTTCGCGACCGCGGCTTTCACGGCCGGGTTGTGCACGCGCGGCGACGTGCGCCGGCTTTCGATCGCGGCGGCATTGTGCGCGAGCGCGTCGGCCACGGATGCGCGGCCTTCGTTCAATGCGCGCGCGAGCACGTCGAGTTCGTCGAGCTTTTGCAGCGCGAAGGCGAGCCAGGAGCGGATATCGGCGTCGAGCTTCGTCTCGCTCGCCAGATCGACGGGCGTATGCAGCAGCGAGCATGATGGCGCGATCCACAGCCGCTTGCCGAGCGACGCGTGCAAGGGTTCGAGCCAGTCGAGCGTGGCGTTCAGATCGGTCTTCCAGATGTTGCGGCCATTGATTGCGCCGACGGACAGCACGGTCGTATCCGGCAGCGAGGACGCCGCCGCGGCTACTTCGTCGCGCGCGTTGATCGCATCGAGATGCAGTCCGTCCACCGGCAGCCCGCAGGCGAGTTCGAGATTGTCCTGCAACGGGCCGAAGTAAGTCGCGAGCATGAGACGCACGCGGCGCGCCGAGAGCGCATCGTAAGCGGTCACGAAGGCGTCGCGCCACGGCGCATCGAGTTCGGTGACGAGCGCGGGTTCATCGATCTGCACCCACTCGATGCCGAGCGCGGCGAAATGATCGAGCAGCGCCGCATACACGGGCAGGAGGCGGGGCAAGAGCGCGAGCTTGTCCGAATCGTCTTTCGCCTTGCCGAGCCACAGATACGTGACCGGCCCGATGATGACGGGCTTCGCAGTCACGCCGAGCGCGCGCGCTTCGCCGAGCTGCTCGACGAGACGCGAGGTATCGAGGCTGAATTGCGTATCCGCATCGAATTCGGGGACGATGTAGTGGTAGTTGGTATCGAACCACTTCGTCATCTCGCCCGCGGCCACGCCGCCGCAGCACGCGGCGTGTTCTTCGGCGCCGGACGCGGAACGGCCGCGCGCGACGCGAAACGCATTGTCGAGCGCATCGCCGTGAAAGCCGCGCACGCGCGCGGGCAGGTTGCCGAGCGTGAAGCTCATGTCGAGCACCTGATCGTAGAACGCGAAATCGCCGACCGGCACGTAATCCAGGCGTGCCTGATCCTGCCAGTGCCGTTCGCGCAGGCGCGCGCCGGTGGCTTTCAGTTCATCGCGCGAAGACTGGCTTTTCCAGTAGCTTTCGAGCGCGAACTTCAGTTCGCGTTGCGCGCCGATGCGCGGAAAACCCAGGTTGTGTGTCGTGACCATCGTGCGTCGTCTCTTTCGAAGTTGAAGATATGACCGCGATGATAGAATTTTCGATGCATGAATAAAAATGGTTTGATTTCATGCATCGATCAATTTTGTTCATGGAGCTTTCACGATGCTGGAACGTGCGCATCTGCTGGTGGTGCGAGAGGTCGAGCGGCAAGGTTCGCTGACCGCCGCCGCCGATGTACTGAATCTCACGCAGTCCGCGTTGAGCCATACCGTGAAGAAGCTCGAACAGCAGTTGGGCACGCCGGTCTGGACGCGCGAAGGGCGCAGCATGCGGCTCACGCAGGCGGGCGAGTATCTGCTCGGGCTTGCGAACCGCATGCTGCCGCAGTTCGAACTGGCCGAAGCGCGCATGAAGCAGTACGCGCAGGGCGAGCGCGGCACGTTGCGCATCGGCATGGAGTGTCACCCGTGCTATCAGTGGTTGCTCAGGATCGTGTCGCCGTATCTCGCGCGCTGGCCCGATGTCGATGTCGACGTGAAGCAGCGCTTCCAGTTCGGCGGCATCGGCGCACTGTTCGGCCATGATATCGACGTGCTCGTGACGCCCGATCCGCTCAAGAAGCCGGGCCTGCGCTTCACGCCGGTGTTCGACTACGAACAGGTGCTCGTGGTGCCGGAAGCCCACGCGCTCGGCAATGCGGCACACGTCACGCCGGAGCAGGTCGCGCAGGAAGTGCTCATCACGTATCCGGTCGAGACCGATCGGCTCGATATCTACACGAAGTTCCTCACGCCCGCGAACGTCGTGCCGCGCCGCCACAAGGTGATCGAAACGACCGACATCATGATGCAGATGGTGGCGAGCGGGCGCGGCGTCGCGGCGCTGCCGCGCTGGCTTGCCGAGGAATACGCGGACCGCATGCCGCTCGCGGTGCTCAAGCTCGGCAGGAAGGGCATTGCGAAGCAGATCTTTCTCGGCACGCGCGACGCGGATGCATCGATCGATTATCTCGCCGCGTTCATCGCGCTCGCGAAGCAGGCGGACGGCGCGAAGGCGCGCATCGTCCGCTAGCCGCTAGCCGTTAGCGTCTTGCATCGAGCGCATGACGGACGGTGCGCGCGAGATCGTCGAAGGTGAAGGGCTTTTTCAGCAGCACGACGCCTTCGTCGAGCCGCCCTTCGTGGAAGATGATGTCGCGCGTATAGCCCGACGCAAAGACCACGGTCGCGCGGTACGGCGGCGCGCTCGCGATCTTCGCCAGCTCGTTCGCGCGGATGGTGCCGGGCATCACGACGTCGCTGAACAGCAGATCGATGTCGTGGTTCATCTGGAGCACTTCGAGCGCCGAATCCGCGTCTTGCGCGGACAGCACCTTGTAGCCGAGCTGCGCGAGCATGTCGATGGTGGACAGGCGCACGTCGTCATCGTCCTCGACCACGAGCACGACTTCGCCGCCGCGCGATGCACGCGGCCGCGCGCCGTCCTCGTTCGCCGTTTCGGCTTGCCGGCAGCGCGGAAAATACAGCGCGACGGTCGTGCCTTCGCCCACTTGCGTCTGCACGTCCACGCAGCCCGCGCTTTGCGACACGAAGCCGAACACCATGCTCAGCCCGAGTCCCGTGCCCTGGCCTTCGGCCTTGGTCGAATAGAACGGCTCGAACATGCGCGCCTTGACGCTGCCCGGCATGCCGGCGCCGTCGTCGATAACGGCGAGACGTACGTAATCGCCCGCGGGCAATGCGAGGCCGTTCGCGTGACCGTCGGCGAAGGACGCATTCGCGACTTCGAGCCAGATGTTGCCGCCTCCGTGAATCGCATCGCGCGAATTGATGACGAGATTGAGCAGCGCGTTTTCCAGTTGATGGCGATCGACGAACAGGTTCCACGCTTCGTTCGCGACCGACGTCGTGAGCTTGATCGATTCGGGCAGCGCCCGTTGCAGGAATTCGCACATGTCCGCGATGAGCTTCGCCGGATTGACAACCGCCGGATTGAGCGGCTGGCGCCGCGCGAACGCGAGCATTTGCGACGCGAGCTTGCCGCCGCGTGCGACGGCTTCGCTCATGACGTGCAGCCGGCGCGTGAGATCCGGCTTGTCGCGCGTCGCGAGTTCGATGAGCTGCAGATTCGCCGAAATGATTTGCAACACGTTATTGAAGTCGTGCGCGACGCCGCCCGTGAGATTGCCGATGGCTTCGAGCTTCTGCACCTGCCGCAGCCGTTCCTCGGCTTCGACGCGCGCCGTGACCGCTTCCGCGACGCGCTCTTCGAGCGTCTGCGTGAGCCTGAGCAGCTTGTCCTCGGCGATCTTGCGCTCGTGAATGTCGACGAGCACGCCGGGCAGGCGCAGCGGCCTGTCCGCGGCGTCGAACTCGCAGCGTCCGCTCGACAGCGCCCAGCGATACTGCCCTTGCGGCCCGCGCACGCGCAGTTCGATCTCGTGGCGTCCTTCGGCGCTGTAGAGCGCCTTGTTCATCGATGCCAGCACGCGTTCGGCGTCTTCCGGATGAAGACGCTCCGCGAGCGCTTCGAATGGCCAGGACGCGTCGATGCCGCCTTGCAGCCCGAGCGTCTTGACGAATCGTTCGTCGCCGCTGATGCGCCCGCTTGTCGGGTCCCACACCCACGTGCCGAGCACGATGCCCGAACTGAGCGCGAGCTGCAGGCGCTCGTTCGCTTCGCGAAACGCGCGCTCGGCCGCGTCGCGGCGCTGCTCGGCGAGCACCTTGCCGGTGGTTTCGAGCACGATGGCCAGCACGCCGGCCGGATGCCCGTCGTCTTCGGCGACCGGGCTGTAGTGCAGGTCCATCCACACGTCTTCGGGCTGGCCGTTTCGATGCAGCGTGAGGCGTTTGTCGGCGTAGGAGAGCGTCGCGCCCGACAGGCAGGTATCGACGACATGGCGGTTGAAGGCGGCGATCTCGGACCATCCTTCCTCGACGGGCTTGCCGAGCAGAAACGGATGACGTCCGCCGGCGAAGTCCGCGTACGCGTCGTTGTAGATCATCGTGCCGGGCCGCCCCCAGAGCATCACGAGCGGCGCGGGCGAGGCGAGCATGAGCTTGACGGCTGCCCGCAGGCTCTTCGACCATCGGTCGATGGGCCCCATGGCGGTGCCCGACCAGTCGAAGCTGGCGATGCGCAAGGCCATTTCGTCGCGCCAGCCTTCGCAATGGAAGGATTGCCCCAGCCAGGCCGTGTCGGGTGTCATAACGATGCAGTGTGTTGGGATGCGCCGCGCGACATGTAGCATGAGGCGCGACGCCGTCATACGCTTGGATCGGAGGCTACATGTTAGTTCAAGTTATGCACGAATCGCGCCATCGCGGGAAAATGACGCTGCTCGCGCTTCAGGGAGGACGCGGATGAAAAGACGATGCCTGGCGGCGGCGCTGCTATGGCTCCTCGCGCTGGCGGCCGGTGCGCACGCGCAGGAGCCGTTGCGAGATGAACAAATGCTGGGCGTCGTCGTCGCCGCGAATCAGGCGGAGATCGCCGCGGCTAATCTCGCCTTGCGCAAGACGCGCTCGTACAGCTTGCAGGTGTATGCGAGACGAATTGTCTCGGAGCACGCGCAGGTCAGTCAGGAAATCACGGCGCTGACGCAACGTTACGGAACGCAGCCGCAGCGCAGCGCCACGAGCGACGCGCTCCTGAAGCAAAGCGCCGACGATCTCGCCGATCTCGGCGACGCCGGAACCTATGACTTCGACGAAGCGTATCTCGATCGCGAAGTCGTCTTTCTGCAGAAGCTGGTCAATACGGTGGATGGCTATATCCGCACGGCGCGCAACGCGGAGGTGCGGACCGTGCTGATTCGCTCGCGTCCGTCTTTCATCTTTCATCTCGATCAGGCGCACCGCCTGCAACTGACGATCGGCAGTCCGGGCCTCAGGCGCTGATGCGGCCGGTGCCGCTGCGCTAAGATCGTCGTCGCCCATACGAACGGAAGATCACATGAACGCATCGGAACGAATCGACGAGTTGATCGCGGGCATCGCAGATTGGCGCGGCGAAACGTTCGCCAACGTGCGCAAGATCATCCTCGCGGCGGATGACGGGATCGTCGAGGAGTGGAAGTACATGGGCAGCCCGGTGTGGTATCGCGACGGCATGATCGCCGTGGCCAACGCCCACAAGGGAAAAGTGAAGCTGACGTTCGCGCACGGCGCGCATCTGCCCGATCCGGGCAAGCTCTTCAACGCGGGCCTCGAAGGGAACGCGCGGCGCGCGATCGATTTCTTCGAAGGCGACAAGATCGATGCGCGTGCGCTGAAGACGCTCGTGCGCGCGGCCATCGCGTTCAACCAGGCGCGCTCGAAGTAGCGCCATCGGCGTTTGCGCTCGTCACCACGCGCGCGCAAACGTTTGCTTTCTTAGCGACTGCCGTCGTCTTTGCGTAATGGCGCGATCGCTCACGTCGCGTGCGCCGGATTCTGTCGTTTTCGGACCAAAAATCCAGAATCCCATCTTTACAAATACAAAACGTCCGGCCACAATGCGCAACGAAAATAATAACGATTCGCATTCACGCACGCAACGACATCAAGAGAAATGAGCATGAGATCAGGTGGTACGAATCCGGTCGCGATGCGGCCTTTGAAGCTGGCCGCGCTGCTTCTGTTTGCGGTGGCGCCGCTCGCCAACGCACAATCGGCGGACGCGCCCGCCGCCGCGTCGCAGCCTGCGGACAGCACGCTGCCCGCCGTCAAGGTGACGGCGCAGAACGACGAGCCTTATGGTCCGACGAAAGGCTATGTCGCGAAGGAATCGACCGCGCTGAAAAATAGCGCGTCGCTGCTGGAAACGCCGCAGTCGGTTTCAGTCGTCACGCGCGAGCAGATGGATCAGCAGAACGCGCAGACGCTCAACGCGGCCGTGCGCTATGTCTCCGGCGTGACGCCCGAAACGCGCGGCGGCATCGCGACGCGCTACGACATGCTCAAGGTGCGCGGCTTCGACGCCGACAAGTACTGGAACGGCCTCAAGCTGCTCGACAACGCGTGGTACGCGGTGCCGCAGCTCGATCCGTTCATGATGGAGCGCATCGAAGTGCTCAAGGGCCCGGTTTCCGTGCTCTACGGCCAGGCGGCGGCGGGCGGCCTGCTCGACCAGGAAAGCAAGATGCCGACAGTCACGCCGCTGCACGAAGTGGGCGTCGAGTTCGGCAACTACGCGCACAAGCAGGCCACGTTCGATTTCTCCGGCCCGATCGCGGGCGATCAGCGCTATCTGTATCGCATCACCGGTCTCGTGCGCTCGGAAGACGGACAAGTCGAATCGACGATGAACAAGCGCATCGCGATTGCGCCGTCGTTCACCTGGCGTCCGGACAACAAGACTTCGCTCACGCTGTACGGCCTGTATCAGCACGATCCGCGCAGCACGTCGTATGGCAGCGTGCCGCCGCAAGGAACGGTGCTGTTCAATCCGAACGGCAAGCTGCCGAGCGATTTCTACGACGGCGATCACAACTTCGAGAGCTTCAACCGCGTGCAGGAAGCGATCGGCTACAAGTTCGACCGCAAGCTCAACAATACGTGGACGTTCCGCTCGAATGGCCGCCTGCTGCATCTCGCGCAGGACTACAAGAGCGTCTATGCGAGCTTCCTCGAAGACGACCTGCGCACGCTCGACCGCGGCACGGCGGCGTCGAAGGACAACCTCAACACCATCAGCTTCGACAATCAGCTCGAAGGCAATTTCTCGACCGGTTCGATCGAGCATGCGGTCCTGTTCGGCTTCGACTATCAGCATTACGCGAGCAACTTCGATGCGGGCTTCGGCACCGCGCCGACGCTCGACATGTTCGCGCCGAACTACAACCAGGCGATCACGCCGCCGGACCGCTATCATCAGGTGCTGAGCGGCACGCAGTACGGCGTCTATGCGCAGGACCAGTTGCGCTGGGGCAATGTGATCCTCACGCTCGGCGGGCGCGAGGACTGGTCGAGCAGCGACTCGAACAACGAGACGTACGGCATCGTGTCGCATCAGTTCGACCGCGCGTTCACGTGGCGTGCCGGTTTGTCGTATGTGTTCGACAGCGGCATCGCGCCGTACTTCAGCTACACCGAGTCGTTCACGCCGCAAGCGGGCACCGACATCAACGGCCAGCAGTTCTCGCCCGAGCGCGGGCGTCAGTACGAGCTCGGCGTGAAGTTCGCGCCGAAGGGCTACAACGCATTTTTCTCGGCTGCGATCTTCGATCTGACGCGCAAGAACCTGCTGACCGTGAATGCGGACAACCCGGCGTTCCAGACGGCGGCCGGCGAGGCGCGCTCGCTCGGCGTCGAACTGGAAGCGAAGGCGAGCCTTACGGATTCGCTGAACGTCACGGCGAGCTATACGTACCTGAACACGAAGTACACGCAGGACAACAGCGGTCTCGAGGGCAAGTTCCTGCCCGCCATTCCGCAGAATCAGGCTTCGCTGTGGGCGTATTACACCGTCAATCGCGGGCCGCTCGCCGGTCTCTCGATGGGCGCGGGCGGACGCTACACCGGCACGACGTACAGCAGCGACAACAGCTTCAAGGTGTCGAGCTTCTTCCTCGTCGATGCCGTGTTGCGTTACGACCTTGGCCGCGCGGCAGCTCAGTTGAAGGGCGCGGAGCTTTACGTCAACGCGCAGAACCTCTTCAACAAGGAATACGTCGCGTCGTGCTACTACGGAAGCTGGTGCGCGTTCGGCTATGGACGTCAGGTCTTCGCCGGCATGAACTATCACTGGTAAGCACACGCCAGCGCGGCGCGCCTGCACGGCGCGTCGCATCGAAAAAATCGTGAGCGTCTCCCCGGCGCTTATCGCGAACGAAGCTATCCGTAGCGGATTTTCTTCGTTCGCGTGTGAGGAAGCGGCTAGTACATTGATTGCCTGCCGCTTCCCCACGATATTCCCGCATGACACCGACTTTTCCCTTGCAGCGCCTGTTCGCCTCGCTCACGTTGATCGCGGCTTTCGTCTGGCCGTTGCAGCGCGCGCACGCCGAAGGACAGGTGAAGATCGTCGATCAATACGGCATCGGCTCGCTGCTGCTCAAGGTGGCGAAAGACCAGAAGCTGATCGAGAAGGCGGGTGCGCGCGCGGGCCTCGATATCGACGTGCAATGGAACACGCTTTCGGGCGGCGCGGCGGTCAACGAGGCGTTGCTCTCGGGCGCGGGGGATATCGCGACCATCGGCATCGGGCCTTTGATGACGATCTGGGACCGCACGCGCGGGCGTCAGGACTTTCGCGCGATTGCAGCGCAAAGCGCGGTGCCGGTGTATCTCGTGACGAACGATCCGCGCATTCGCAGCATCAAGGATATCGGCGAGAAGGATCGCATCGCGGTGGTGTCGGTCGCGGTGTCGCAGCAAGGGCGTCTGTTGCAGATGGCGTCCGCGCAAGCCTACGGCGATGCGAACTACGCGCGTCTGGACCGCTTCGAGGTCAACATGCCGCACGCCGACGCGACCACCGCGATGTTGTCCGGCAACTCGGTCATCAACCTGCATTTCTCGAATGCGCCTTATCAGTATCAAGAGCTGGAAGACCCGAAGATCCACAAGGTGACGAGTTCCACCGAGATTCTCGGCGGGCCTTCGACGGGCAGCGTCGTCGTGACTTCGGAGAAATGGCGCAAGGACAATCCGAAGACCTATGCGGCCGTGCGCACGGCGCTCGATGACGCGGCCAGGCTCGTCGAGAAGGACAAGGCGCAGGCCGCCGCCATCTACATTCGGCAGGACGGCTCGAAGCTCTCGCCCGCGTTCGTCGAGCGCATTCTGAACGACAAGGACACGAGCTTCGCGACGACACCGCAGAACACGCTGCAACTCGGCGCGTTCCTGCATAAGGTCGGTGTGATCCGGCACGAGCCGAAGTCCTGGCGCGACTACTTCTTCGCCGACGACAAGAACGCGCAGGGCAGTTGAGCGCGGTCACTTCCAATTGATAAGGAAACCGAATCATGAGTGCAGCCGTCATCGAGAATCATGCCGATCTGAAGGTGAATCCGCTATCGGCGCATATTGGCGCGGAAATCAGCGGTGTCGATCTCACGCGCCCCTTGTCGCCGGCTCAGGTCGAGGCGATCCGCGCCGCATTGCTTCAGTGGCGCGTGGTGTTCTTTCGCGAGCAGTTTCTGAATCACGAACAGCATGTCGCGTTCTCGGCGCAATTCGGCGAGTTGACGGTCGGGCATCCGGTGTTCGGTCATGTCGAAGGCCATCCGGAAATCTATTCGATCTCGAAGTTCCGCAAGGCCACGCGCTTCGACGGCCCGTCGGTGTTGCGGCCGTGGACCGGATGGCATACGGACGTGACCGCGGCGGTGAACCCGCCGTTCGCGTCGATTCTGCGCGGCGTGACGATTCCGCCGTATGGCGGCGACACGCAATGGACCAATCTCGTGATCGCCTATGACAAGCTGTCCGCGCCGCTGCGTGCGTTCGTCGATGGCTTGCGCGGCGTGCATCGCTTCGCGCCGCCGCAAGGCGCGAGCGGCACCGATGCGTTCACGAAGGCCGTCAACGATCACACGCTCGTGAGCGAGCATCCGCTCGTGCGGGTGCATCCGGAGACCGGCGAGCGCGCGCTCTATGTGAGTCCGGGCTTTCTCAAGCATGTCGTGGGACTGGCGCCGCGCGAGAGTCAGGTTTTGCTCGAACTGCTCTGGGAGCATGTCACGCGGCCGGAATTCACGGTGCGCTTCAAATGGGAAGCGGGCAGCATCGCGTTCTGGGACAACCGCACGACCGCGCATCTCGCGCCCACGGATATCTTCGATCTCGACTTCGATCGCCAGTTGTATCGCACGACGCTCGTCGGCGATGTGCCCGTGGGGCCGGACGGACAGAAGTCCGTGGCGGTGCAGGGCACGCCCGTGGGCGCGGCGGCCGCGGTGGCGTTGAACTGATCAGCCGGCGAGGACGCGCTCGCGCAACCCCGGTTCGCGGCGCGTCACGAAGATCAGGATCACGAGAAAGGTGATGAAAAAGCGAAACGCGCTTTCTTCGCCGTTCCATTGCTGCGACATCCACATGTCGAACCATTCGCCGCCGATGGACATGAAACAGACCTGCCACGTCAGATAGCCGAGCGCGAGCCCCGCGACCGCCCAGCGCTTGGCCCGCTCGAACGCGATGCGCTCCTGCCGCAACGCGCGCCACATCGCGACGACGCCGATCCAGCACAGCACGGCGGTCGCCGTCTCCAGAAAAATGATCGCGTCATAGCCGGCGTGCTGAAGCACGGGCGAGGTAATCGCACGATAGAGATTGGCGTTGGCGGGGAACGTCGTGTCCATGCGCATGACGTGCTCGACGAAATGCAGATTGCTGCCGTAATCCGTCAGATTGCCGAAGCTGACGAGCGAGGCGAGCAGGGCCATCGAGGCGACGGCGAGCAGCTTGGCGATCCGTTCGGTCATCACATTCTCCTGACGCGTTGTGCCGCGATTGTGCGGGTGCAGAGTTAGTTGAGCGTGATGACGTATCGCAACTAACGGTCAGTTTTTTACCGACGCACAGATCGGCTTCGCCATTCGATCATTGTCTTCAGGGAGAGCATCTGCGCGAAGACAAGGCGAGCAGCGCCCCGGCCGCATGCCGCAGAACCGTATAATCGCTCCCTTCGCCAGATTGCGTGCCCGCGCGGGCACGTCCGCGAGCCGCGAAGCTCGCTGGTTCATCAACATTCCGAACGCCTGTCCAGATCAGGTCGAAGCACGAAAGGAACGCCTAAGCGTGGAAAGTCTCTTCCAGTCCGTGAATGCATTGTTTGCCTTCATTGCGCCCATCTCGGATTTCTTGTGGGATTTCCCCACCCATCTCACGGTCTGGTCGCGCATTCCCGTGCTCGGGCAGTTCTCGTTCGCGATCCTGCTGCTTGTCGGCGTCGGCATCCATTTCACGATCCGCACGCGTTTCATCCAGACGATGAACGTCCGCAAGATCGTGCGCATCATGTTGCGGCGGCAGTCGTCGAAAACGGGCGTGAGCGCGCTCGCCTCGTTCATGCTCGGACTCGCGATGCGCGCCGGGCCGGGCAATATCGTCGGCATCACGGGCGCGATTTCGGTGGGCGGACCCGGCGCGCTGTTCTGGATGTGGGTCGCCGCGTTCTTCGGCATGGCCACCGCGTTCATGGAATCGACGCTCGCGCAGCTTTTCAAGGAAAGAAAGCACGACGAATTCGTCGGCGGCCTGCCGTTCTACGGGCGGCGCATTCTCGGCGACAGGCGCATCGTCGGCACGGTCTTGTCGATCGTGTTCATCGTCTACGCGCTTTTCAACGTGCCGCCGCAAACGTTCAACGTGTTCACCGCGATCGGCACGATTGCCGATACGCTGTCCGGCACGCATCTCGCGCGTCAGTCAACGGTGTATTACGTGATCGCCGTCGCGCTCGTCGCGGCGTGCGCGTTCATCATCATGGGCGGCATCCGGCGCGTGACCGCCTACACCGACGTGCTCGTGCCGATCAAGGCGGCGCTCTTCTGCCTGATGTCGCTCATCATCATCCTGATCAATCTGCCGCTGATTCCTTATTTCTTTCACGAGGTGATCGTCGGTGCGTTCGCGCCGCACGCGCTATTCGGCGGCGCGATCGGCACCGCGCTCGCGCAGGGCGTGAAGCGCGGGCTGATGTCGAACGAAGCGGGGCAGGGCACGATCACGATGGCGGCCGCGATCGCCGACAACGATCACCCGTGCGAACAAGGCTTCGTGCAAAGCCTCGGCGTGTTCTTCGACACGATGGTCATCTGCACGATGACCGGCTTCATCGTCGTGATGGCGCACGTGTGGACCGGCAGCGTGGACGGGCAGGCGTGGGAATCGGTCAGGGCATCGAAGATCACGGTCTATCTCGCGTCGGTGGAAGCGCTCGTGCCGGTTTCCATCGCGCATGCCGTGCAAATCGTGATGTGCGTGTGCTATGGGCTCTTCGCGTTCACCACGCTGCTCGGCATGATTTCATTCGCGGAAATCTCGGCGAACTTCATTTCGCGCAGCCGGGGTTTCATCACGGGCATTCGTGTGGTGGGCTCGCTCGTGTTCGTGCCGTTCGGCGTGCTCACCGTGCTCGCCGGGCTCGAATTGCCGAACCTCTGGGCGCTGTCCGACCTGATGAACATCGTGATGGTGCTGCTCAACGTGCCGATTCTGCTGATCGGGCAGCGGCTCGTGTACAAGGCGCTCGCCCATTACCGCGCGACGCGCGGCGGCCCGTTCGTGTCGGACGAGATCGGCGTGCGCACCGCGTACTGGTCGCGGCCGCGCGACGCCGTCGCGAAGCGGGAAGACGTTCGCGAGCCGGTCGAAAGTTAAGTATTGAAGAACTCGACCGCGCCCGTGCCGATGTTGTACATCGCGCCGGCGATCCTGATTGCGTGCTGGCCTTCCATGTCGTTCAGCACGGCGCTGTCGCGGCGGATATTCGCAAGCGTCAGCTCGACGTTCTTGCGCGCGACTTTGTCGACGAATGCGTAGTTGGTCGCCGTGCGTTCGCCGTCGTATTGCGTGGCATCCACGGCGGGTTTGACGCGCGCGAGCAGTCCCGTGAGATTGCCCAGCTCGACGTTCGCAATCGCGCCTTTGATCGCGCCGCACGAGGTGTGTCCCATCACGAGCACGACTTTCGCGCCCATCAGCTTGCAGGCGAATTCCATGCTGCCGAGGATATCGGCGTTTTCGATATTGCCCGCGATGCGGCAATTGAAGATATCGCCGATGCCGAGATCCATGATGACTTCCGCGGGCGCGCGCGAATCGATGCAGCTCAGCAGCACGGCCGCCGGATACTGGCCTTTCGCGCTCGCCTTCTGCTCGCGCAGATAATTGCGCGGCTTGCGTTCGCCTTTCTGAAAGCGCTCGTTGCCGCGCTTCATCGCCTCGATGATCTGCTCCGGCGACATGCCGTCGCGCTGCGCCTTGGTGAGCGCATCGGCGTGAGCGGGCAGGGTGAGGAGAGATGGAACGGCGAGTCCGGCGATCGCCGCCGATGCCGACTTGAGAAAACCCCGGCGGCACGCAGTGCATTGCAGCGGATGCTTCACTTCTTCGCGCATGACCTGGCTCCCTGATGACAAAGGATTGGGCCTTCCTGACGCTCTTCTTGCAGGCTGAAGTGTTGGCCGGAAATGCGCCGAAATCAATGCGCGCTTGTTCTGATGACAACCTTACGTCGATGACGTAGCGACCCGCCGTGCGATATCGAGAAAGTTGGCGGTCTTGGCGGGCGTCGCATCGATGCGCGACGCCAGCGCGAGACGAATCGTGATCGCGCTGCCGAGGGCATCGGTGTACGCGACGCCATCGACCCGGATCTGACATACGGACGCCGGCACGAGCGACACGCCGAACTCCGCCGCGACCAGATTCACGACTGACGAAAGCTGCGGCGCCTGCTGCCCGGCGACCGGATCGAATCCCGCCTCGCGGCACGCGCCGATGATCACGTCGTGCAAGGTCGGGCTCGCCTCGCGTGGCAGCATCACGAACGGATCGTCCGCGAGCGCGGCAAGCGGCACCTTGCGCTTTTTCGCGAGCTTGTGCGTGGCGGGCAGGACGATTTTCATCGGCTCGATCGCGATGTGATTGATCTGCACGCCGGCAGGCGACTGGCTGCCGAGCCGCACGAACGCCACATCCACACGGCCCGCGTCGAGATGCGCGAGCAGTTGCGCCGTGTTGCCTTCGGTGAGCGTCAGCGTGACGTTCGGATACGCCTGCCGGTACGAGCGGATGAGCTTCGAGACGACCGGATTGAACGCCGCCGACCCCGTAAAGCCGATATTGAGCTGCCCGATCTCGCCGCGCCCCGCGCTCTGCGCCTTTTCCACGGCGAGGCGCGCGTCGTTCATGAGCCGCTTGGCATCGGCGGCGAAGGCCTCGCCGGCTTCCGTGAGCACGACGCCGTGCCCCGTGCGGCGAAAGAGCCGCACGCCGAGTTCGTCTTCCAGCGCGTGAATCTGCTGGCTGAGCGGAGGCTGGCCGATGCCGAGGCGCTCGGCCGCGCGCGTCACGTTGCGCTCTTCGGCGACGGCCAGAAAATAGCGGATATGACGCAGTTCCATGCGATATCTGTTTGACGTATTTCAGAAAGACGAGATAGATATTGGACAGTATATCAATCGCGCGACAAAATACCGCTATCGCGCAGTGCGCGGGCTAGAAACTTTTCCCCAATTACATCGCCGGTCGCTTTCGAGCGAAACAAGGCTGGACGAGTCGCGCGCCCGCACCGTGCCTTGAGCGGCGCGAATCGTCAATCAGATTGGAAGGGGTCTAGCATGGCTGAAGCCGTAAAAAAACCAAGGCCTGAATACCGGAACATCGGGATCGGTCAAATCGCGAAGT
>NZ_FCNY02000005.1 GCF_001544575.2 Caballeronia cordobensis | reverse complement strand
GCGTCGAGCGGCTCGTCGTAGATCGCCATGCAGGCGGCCGCGACGCCCGGCGAATACGCGAGCGAGAGATCGAGCTGGTTGGAAAGGGGCTTCGTCGGCGTGACCGAAATCTTGCCGGGACGGGGATTCTGGTGATACGCGAGGGCGCTCTGTTTAAGTTGTTCGTCCATCACAGCTTCTTCCTTTGACGTACCTGATCTTCAGGCGCGTGTTTCTACGGCCCCTGATAGCGGGGCCGACGATAGCTTTTGTTGCTCGGTTGCGGGGATGCTTACCGCTTCGTCCAGACGATTCCGCCGTGCGCGTGCGACCACGCTACCGGATCCTTCAGAAAGACCTCCAGTTCGCTCAGCGCTCGTTGATCGACCAACGGCTCCGATCTTGCTGCGGTCAATATGTCTTGCCACGTCGCTAAGGAATGCACCTTCACGTTCCAGCGCTCAAGGACGCCGGCAGTGGGGAACACGCCATAGTCGAACACAACGAAGATGTCCTTGACGATCGCGCCCGCTTCGTTGATGGCGCGGCAAAATTCGCGCTTCGACTCGCCCGCGGCCATCAAATCATCTACGAGAAGAACGCGCTCATTCGCGGCCAGCGTGCCCTCGATCTGGGTGGATGGCCCGAGGCCTTTGGCCTTCTTTCGGACATAGTGCATGGGCAGATCGAGCGCATCGGCGAGGAGCGTCGCTAGCGCGATGCCGCTCGACTCTGCGCCGACGATGCTATCGACCTCATCGAGACAGTGGCGGTCGCGAAGCATCCGCAGCCCGGCGCTGACGAGGTCCCGGCGCAGCTTTGGAAAGGAGATCAGCCGCCGACAGTCCATATAGACCGGGCTTGTCCATCCCGATGGCAAGCGGAAGGGCTCGTCCGCCCGAAACTGCACGCAGCCCGCTTCGATGAGCGCCTTCGCCACTGAAGTGGCCACTTCGGGTTCCGTCCGTGAAATCGACATACAAGCTCCAGATGCAATTCAAAACGATCCGTTACGACTTCGCCGTCGCAATGCCTCGTTCCTCGCCGGTTGCCGGGGCGTCCGCGAGATTGACAAGGCTTCCATACACGCGAGGCGCAATGAGTGCCTCGGGCTGAAGCGCCTCTTCCAACTGTGCTTCGGTCATGAGCCTCCTGCGCAACACCACTTCTCTGATCGTCGTGCCTTCGGCGTGCGCTTCTGCTGCCACCGCGGTCGCGTTCTTGTAACCGATGTACGGGTTCAAAGCAGTTGCAAGCGCAATGGATCGCTCCATGGTTTCTCTCAGGCGATCGGCGTTGGCCGTGATGCCCTTGACGCACTTGTCCGCAAGCGTGTTGCACGCGGCGGTGAGATGCTTGAAGCTTCTGAAAAGCGCACTCGCGATGATCGGTTCGAATGCGTTGAGCTGAAGTTGACCGCCTTCCGCCGCAAAGGTGACGGTCAGGTCATTACCGAAGACTTCGAAAGCGACCTGATTGACGACTTCCGGAATGACCGGATTGACCTTGCCAGGCATGATCGACGAGCCCGCCTGCATGGGCGGAAGATTGATTTCGCCAAAGCCCGCGCGCGGCCCGCTGGACAACAAACGCAGGTCGTTGCACGTCTTCGAGAGTTTGACCGCGATCCGCTTGAGAACGCCCGAGATCTGCACGAACGCGCCGCAATCTTGCGTGGCTTCGATCAGGTTGGGTGCGGTACTCAACTCGATTCCGGTGATCCGATTGAGGGCTTCGAGCGCGCGGCGTGCGTACTCGGGATGAGCCGTGATTCCGGTACCGATGGCTGTCGCGCCGAGGTTGATCTCGCGGATCAGGTCGGATGCTTCACGCAGCCGCAACATGTCTTCTTCCAGCATCACTGCATAGGTCGAGAACTCTTGTCCGAGCGTCATCGGCACGGCATCCTGGAGTTGCGTGCGTCCCAGCTTCAGGAGACCGGCGAATTCTCGCGATTTCTGGTCGAACACATCACGCAGATGACTCATCGCTTCCAGCAGGTGCTCGATGGCGAAGAACGTTGCGATTCGCAGCGCGGTAGGGTAGACGTCGTTCGTACTTTGCGCGAGATTGACGTGTTCGTTTGGATGAAGGTAGCCATATTCGCCGCGCTCGTGGCCCATGAGTTCGAGCGCACGATTACAGATCACTTCGTTCGCGTTCATGTTTGTGGACGTGCCTGCGCCGCCCTGGATCACATCGACGACGAACTGATCGTGGAGACGGCCTTCGCGAACCTCGATGCACGCGCTGACGATCGCGTTACGCAAAGACTTGTCCAGGAGACCGAGGTCAGCGTTCGCTTCGGCAGCGGCTTGCTTGACCGCCGCAAGCGCGATGACAAGGTTCGGAAATGCCGAGACGGTCGTTCCGGAGATTTCGAAGTTTTCCTTCGCTCTCAACGTGTGGACGCCATAGTAGGCCTCTCGCGGTACCGCTTTCTCGCCCAAAAGGTCATGCTCGACACGAAATTCCTGCTTGCTCATTGCGTTCTCCGGGAAAGTCTTCAGTACGATTGGCGCGATTTCTGGTCAACGAGACGCCACGGCAACGCGCCCATGCCCATAAAGGTTTGAATAGATTTGCCTTCGGAAAGCTGCACGAGTTCTGGCGCGTCCGTGGGCTGGCGGGTGAGCGTTATCGTTCCCTCGTTGGGAGGAAGCCCGTAGAAGAGACGACCGTTTTCGCTAGCGAACGCCTCGAATTTTTCCACGGCGTTCTCTTCTTCAAAAACCGTCAGATAGGCTTCGAGCGCGTTCGGCGCGCTGAAGATGCCCGCGCATCCGCAGGACGCCTCTTTCATTCCTCGCTCATGCGGCGCCGAGTCCGTGCCAAGGAAGAAAGACCTCGACCCCGACGTCGCGACTTTGCGGAGCGCGAGTCGGTGACGTTCGCGCTTCAGTACGGGCAAACAGTAATAGTGCGGCCGCATACCGCCCGTGAACATTGCATTGCGGTTCAACAGCAGATGTTGGGGTGTAATCGTTGCAGCGAGCCGCCCGCTGGTGTCGGACGCAACGAAGTTCGCAGCCTGTTCCGTCGTAATGTGCTCCAGCACCACTTTCAGTCGCGTATGACGTTCAAGCAGCGGCATCAAGGTCCGCTCGATGAACACCGCTTCGCGATCGAATACATCGACCGTCGGGTCAGTGCTTTCGCCGTGAATCAGCAGCGGCATGCCCAGGTCCTGCATCACGTCGAGCACCTTCGCGACTTTGTCGATGCTCGTGACCCCGTATTCGGAGTGGGTCGTCGCCCCTGCCGGATACAGCTTGACCGCGGCAAAAACGCGTTCTACGAAGCCTTCTTCGATCGTTGCGAAATCCGTCGCATCGCATAGATAGGCCGTCATCAACGGTTCAAACGACGTGTTCTCCGGGACGGCAGCCAGGATGCGCTCACGATAAGCACGGGCTGCTTCGACCGAAGTGATCGGGGGCTTCAGATTGGGCATGACGATCGCACGGCCAAACTGACGCACGGAATAGGGAAGTACAGTCTTCAGCATTTCGCCATCGCGAAGATGCAGATGCATGTCGTCGGGGCGCGCAATGGTGACGGTTTGAACCATGAGAACAAGTCCTCTATGAAAGCGGTGGGTCAGAGGTGTTTGATGGTGTCGGCGAGTACCATCACGCCCAGCATGAAGTCGTCGATATCCATCGCTTCGTGCGGATTGTGCGAGCCGTTTTCGTTGCGGATGAACAGCATGCTGCTGGGAATGCCCGCGTTGGCGAACAGAGAGGCATCGTGTCCCGCACCGCTCGGCACGGCCTCGAAATCGATCCCATGCCGTTTGCAGGATTGGGCGAGGGCGTCGCACAGGCTGTCGTCCATCGTCGCCGGCGCGGACTCCAGACGGCGATCGAACTCGAATCTGACGCCCCGCTCCCGCTCGATCGAGGCGCATTCGCTGCGCATGAGTTGATAGAAGCCTTCGAGCGTGTCCCGGCTTTTGCTGCGGGCTTCGAAGCTGAAGTTGACCGCGCCCGGAATGCGCGAGATCGAGTGTTCGGCCGGATCGGTTCCGACGACGCCGGCTGTGACAACCAGATCGATTCCGCGTTCGAGCAGCACGCGCCAGTGCTCGTCGAGACGGGTGATCAGGTCAGCGACGGCGAACATGGCGTCATGCCGCAGCCAACGAGGCACCGCGCCCGAATGACCGGCCTCGCCCACACAGGTGATGCGGTTGTGCCGCACATTGCCGCGAATCCCTGGCACCACGGCCAGCGGAATCTTCCTCGCGACCATGATGGGACCCTGCTCGATGTGCAATTCGAGGTACGCCTTGGCCTTCGCCTTGTCGAACAAAACCTCGCCAGCGCTGATTGCGTCCGTATCGGCACCGACGTTCTGCATGTAGCTGGCCAGTGACTTCCCCGTCGAGCGGTGCTTCAACGCGAGGTCTTGCGGGGAGAGCTTGCCGAAGGCCGCGCCGGAGCCCATGTACGCCTTGCCAAACCACGCGCTTTCTTCTCCTCGAAACGCGATGACGCGCAACGGGGTCGTGGAAGGTTCATTGCTGCGTTTCTGGCTGACCAGGCACAGCAGCCCGGCAATGATGCCGGCAAGCCCATCGAAGTTTCCGCCCTGCGGGACCGAATCCATATGCGATCCGACCCACACTGCCGGAACGTTCGGGTCGGAGTCTGGCAAGCCGAATATGAGATTTGCCGCACGGTCGACGTCCACGCGTAACCCTTCCGTTTCAGCGAAACGCGTCAGGTAATCGGCAGTCGCCGTTTCGCCTTCGCCGTAGCTGTCGCGCGTCACGCCGACACCATCGGAAGAGAGCGTCCGAATGTCGTCAAAGAGTTTCTGGCCGAGGTCGGCCAGTTCAACGATTTCCATAATGCCTATCCAGTTCCAGGAGATGCCGAATTGCCGGCGCGCTTAGGCGTGCTTTCGCGCCTGTCTCTCAGCTCAGCCCGATTGCTGAGCGAAGCGCAGCCATCTATCGCTCAGTTGATGGTCTAACTTGAGTTGGCCCGTCAGATCGCTGAGCCGGTCGAGTCCTGTTTCATCGCAATAGGACTCAAGCCCGTCGATGATCTTCTGCATGACGCCGGGATCGCGGAACGACGCGGTACCCACTTGAACCGCGCTTGCCCCAGCGAGCAGGAATTCGATCGCGTCTTCAGCGTTCTGAATGCCGCCGCATCCGATAATCGGAATCCGGATCGAGCGATAACACTGATGAACGAGGCGCAGTGCGATGGGCTTGATAGCCGGACCTGAAAGGCCGCCCATGACGTTTCCGAGTTTCGGCTTGCGCGTGCGAATGTCGATCGCCATGCCAAGCACCGTGTTGCCCATGACGATCGCATCGGCGCCAGCGTCTTCAGCCGCGCGAGCGACGGCGGCGATGTTGCTGGCATTCGGCGTGAGCTTGACCCAAAAAGGATGACGCGTGCGGCGGCGGATAGCCGAGACGGCCTTATACGTCGTTTCCGGCAGCATGGCGAACGCCATCCCATCGGCTTCGAGGTTCGGACACGAGATGTTGGCCTCGATCGCCGCGACTTCGGGCAAGGACATCTGCTCGCAAGCGTCAGCGAATTCATCGGCTGTGTCCGCTGAAATCGACACAACGACTGGCGTATCGAACTTCAGATAGGGCGGCAATACATGCTCTCGATAGTAGTCCAGGCCCTTGCTTGGAATACCGATCGAGTTAAGCATTCCACTGTAGCTATCCGCTACACGAGGGGTCGGATTACCTGCGCGGGACTTCGGCGAGACGCTCTTGATCACGAGCGCGCCGAGTCGATTCAGATCGAGGGCTTCCTGATATTCGATCGCGAAGCAGCCTGACGCCGGCATGACGGGGTTGCGCAAAATCATGTCGCCAACCCGAGTGGTTAGATTAGCCAAATTCCACCTCCCCAACGACTTCACGAATCGGGAATACAGGACCTTCGCGGCAGACGCGAAGGAACCTGCGATCGCCATCAGAATCGAACATCCTCACGCAAGACAGGCAAACGCCCATTCCGCACGCCATGTGCTGTTCCATCGCGACCTCGGCGGTGATGTGCGGATAGTCGGAGAGAACGCGCTGCAAGAGCATCAACAGTCGCTGGGATCCGCAGGTGTAGACGGCGTTCGGGCGCTGCTCTTCGATAAGCTTGCGAATCAGCCCATCGACGGCTTCGACTGAAGACGAGCCGTCGGCATCGAAGACGCTGCGTACGTCCGCTGTCGCTCCGCGGAGGAACTCTTTTTCCATCAGATCGGCCGGCGAGCGCGCCGACATCACCGCGGTGATCTCAACGCCTGCTCGCGATGCTTCCTTGATGAGCGGCGCCATCGTCGCCAGGCCGACGCCGCGGGCAACGACCAGGATTCGGCGATAGCGGGCGTTGAAGGTGAACGTGTTGCCGAGTGGGCCAACGATGTCCATGTAGCCACCCTCGGGCAAGGTCGCCATTGCCTTGGTGCCGACGCCCGTCACGTTGTACAGAAACTCGATACGGTTTTCTTCGGGTCCGGCGCCGTAGACGCTCATCGGGCGAAGCAGGAAGGGTTCGTGTCCGAGCGCCGTCGGGCACTTGAGCTGGTAGAACTGGCCAGCCTTGGTGATCGGCGCGATCGGGGCATCCGCTTCGAGGCGGATGTACTTGTATCGCTGATTC
The DNA here is from genome assembly GCF_001544575.2 of Caballeronia cordobensis. Classification (GTDB taxonomy): domain Bacteria; phylum Pseudomonadota; class Gammaproteobacteria; order Burkholderiales; family Burkholderiaceae; genus Caballeronia; species Caballeronia cordobensis. The sequence goes on along the minus strand of NZ_FCNY02000005.1, from coordinate 425,715 downwards.
ACCCAATAATGTTCTGCTACGCGACAACGATAGGACGCAACGGTCGCTGCTGTTCCGCCGCAGCACGGGCTTGCTGACATGATGACTCCACTCTGGGTATGACCGCGGGATGTGTGGGTCCCGCGTGAAGACGGCTTATTCGAGTTCCTTGCCCTTTAGTTCTGGCACAAGGAAGATCGTCGCAACCATGTCGATGACATAGATGCTTGCGAGGAGCGCGATGGCTGCCTGGAATGAATACGTTGCCGCCAGACTCCCGACGACGATCGGACCGAATCCGCCGACGGCGCGTCCAATGTTGAATAGCGTGTTTTGTGCCGTTGCCCGCGCAGCAGTCGGGTATGCCTCGGAGATGAGCGCGCCGTAGCCACCGATCATTCCGTTGACGAACATCCCCATCAGCGCACCGGCCCACAGCATGACGGCGGGGTCGCTCAACGTCGAGTACGCGATAACCATCCCCACCGCGCCCGCCTGGAAGATGAGGAACGTCGGCTTGCGTCCGATGCGATCGGCTAACTGACCGAAGACATAGACCCCAACCATCATTCCAACGATCGTGACAGAGGTCCACAAGGCCGATTTGGTGAGGCCGAAACCCAGCGTCTTCGCCAGATACGTCGGCAGCCAGATCATGATGCCGTAGTAGCCGAAGTTCTGGACCGCGCAGAGAATCACGATGCCCACGCTGATCCGTGTGGTGCGCCCGTCTTTTACGAGCATGCGGAATGCATTGGGCTTCTTCTCTTGAGTCGTCGCTCGGACAAAGACTTCGGGTTCGTGGAGCTTGTTCCGCACGACCCACGCGACCAGTGCCGGTGCCACGCCCAACAGGAACATGCCGCGCCAGCCGATATGCGGAAGGAGCAGGGGCGTCAGAAGCGACGCGGCCAGCACGCCTGTTTGCCAACCCAGCGCAACATACGAGGAAACGCGTGCGCGATGCTTCGCCGGCCACGCTTCGGCAGCGAGCGCCATCCCGATCCCGAACTCGCCGCCGAGACCGATCCCGGCGATCGTGCGAAACGCGAGCAGATCCCAGAAGCCTTGCGCGAATGCGCACAGTCCCGTGAAGAGCGCAAACACGACGATCGTCCACGTCAGGACCCGAATGCGGCCAAAACGATCGCTGAGCGCGCCGAAGATGATCCCGCCTGCGACCGCCCCGATGAGTGTCCACGTGACCAGAGCGCCCGACTGCTGGGTGGTCAGATGCAACTCAAGCGCAATGGCCGGGAGCATGAACCCCAGGATCAGCAGGTCAAAGCCATCCATCGCATAACCGATGGCGGAGCCGGCCAGGGCTTTCCACGCATACTTGCTCAGTCGATCCGAACCGGCGGAATCGACCGCTGCATGCGTTGCCGGCGCCTTTACATTTGCTTCCATTCGTTCCTCCAGTGGTAGCTCAAGATCTACAACCACGACTGCCGCTGCCGTTTAAGTGAACCGTACAAAAAATTAGACGACCCCTTCGACAAAGCTCGACTCTCGGCAAGAACAGCGAGATGAGCCCTGCAATTTTGCGGTGAATCGTTGCGCTGCGCGAAGTTGCGGACTGCGTGAGATGAAGCGCGCTTTCTTTGAAACGCTTGATCGTCTAAATATTTAGACTACGCTCTTTGCCGTGGCCCCGCAACGTGAATTTGGTAGGTGAAAACCCTTTGGGCGCTACGTCAGGAGGTCGTACTTGGAGCCAGCGCAGACGCCCGTACGTTTGAATTGATACGTGCGTATAATCGGTTTAAATTTTTATACGAGAGGATGTAAAGTGGCCGGCACCGCGGAGATTCCCAAAACGACGCCGACATTCGACTTCAAGGCGATTGGCGAACGTCTTCGGGCGTACCGGCTCGCCAAGGAGCTTCGCTCGGAGGATGTCGGTGAGCGTTTGTCGATCTCGAGGGCCGCTGTGTACAACCTCGAACGCGGCGAGATCGTCAAGATCGAGACCTTGGAGAAACTTGCCTCGCTATTGGGTGTGACGCTGCCGAACCTGCTTGGCGTCGAGTCGGAGTATCACGACTCCGCGGTCAGCTACTTCGAGCGGATGCGTCAGCTCGAAGCGCGTTCGAAGCGCGTCCTTGCAAACTTCGACCCGATATCCTTCCTCCTCACGTCCGACGCTTATCCGAAATACCTTCGGGCAATGCTCGAAGAAAGCGTTCCGGATGCATTGACGGGCGACGGCTCGAAGCGACTGAACAACGAAGTACTCAAGATTCTGGCCGCTCGCCGCAAGTACTACGAAGACAGCAGACCGAGCATCCTGAGCCTGATCGGTGTGCGACAGCTCGAGCAATTTCTGCATCACGGACTCGTTGGCCGATTGGGTCTGCCAGCGGGTATTCAGCTTGAGCGGAAACTGGCGGCGCGTACCGAAGTCGCGCACATGATCGAAGTACTGGAGAGCGATCCCATCGGGGTTCAAGTGGGCATCGTGCTCGATCATGTGCCTAGCGAAAACTTCCAGATCTTCGAGGAGCCCGCGGCTGTGCACGTCGCGGTTTCCCCATTTCGTCTTGGCGAACTGCCGAACGTGCGAGCAGGCATTGCCTCGATTACTACATCGCCTGATGCAGTAGCGATGTATCGGAGATTGATTGAACGTCTATGGGCGGGTGCCGCGAAAGGGCGAGATGGCGCGAAGGTCTTGCGTGGTCTTCTCGACAAAAACTGACGGTCCTTTTATTCAAGCAAGGACCGCCGGCTCAACGAGTTACACCAGATCCGGTGCGATGCGCGTCGCAAACGCGTTTAGCGCGGAAAGGAAGCTGTCGTCGCCGCTCTTGCTTGCGTCCAGCAAGACTTGAGTTTCCTTGCGCAGATCCGCCAGGAACTCGTCGACGACATCGGTAGACACGGCGACGCCTTCGTAGCGTTCAGAAAATGCTGCGGCTCTTCCACCGAGCAGGACGAGCGCTGCCGACTCTCGTCCGGCGCTTCGGGCGCCGTCGCGGCATTGAGTGGCAAAACGCTGGATATCAGAAAAACCGACGTGTTCGCGCTCTAACCAAGCGCCTGCGAGCTGAAGATTCATTTGCCTTTCCTCCGCACTTAAAGACGCATCATGCGCTCGTCTAAAAAAAAAGACAAGTGGCTGCTGGTGGCCCCCGGTCGCGCCTCGTCGGCTCGCTCGGCCGGCAAAACTGTTTTGGGCGATCTAAGGTTCGTGGACTAGTCTTCTGCAGGCGGGAAGGTGCATCTCTACAACACGCTGTCCTTCGGTGCCGCGCTGAAGTCAATGGTGGGAGATCGTGCAATGAACGGCAAAGCCCTCTTTACCGGCATCGTGTTGCTGGCTGGATTCTTCTGCCCCGCATTACCGGCGTTCTCTCAGTCATCTCCGCCAACGTCCGACACAGCAAAACAAACCAAAGCCCTGGTCGACAAGGCCGCCGCATTGATAGCCAGCAAAGGCAAAGCCGCGTTTTCCGAGTTCAGAATCAAAGGCAGTGAGTGGTTCCATGGCGACACCTATCTGTTCGCTTACGATCTGAACGCGAATGTCCTGCTGAACCCGGCCTTCCCCGCACGGGAAGGGACTAACGTCCACGGCCAGAAAGATACCAACGGCAAGCTGTTTCATGACGCAATGATCCAGACGGCTGAAACAACGGGATCGGGCTGGGTCGACTACATGTTCCTCAGACCGGGACAGACTGAGCCGTCGCATAAATGGACCTATGTGAAGGCAGTCAAGATTGACGGAGTTCCAGGTTTGGTGGGCTCGGGCTTCTATTCGGAATAGTTCCTTTTCTGAAGCTGCGTCAGCAGGAGCTTCGGGACGCCGCTGCCATCTTCCATCTCGCCCAAACAAAAAAACCGCCTCGCGCATTCAAGCACGAGGCGGCCTCTCTCCCACTTCACCACTCGATCAAGACTTCGGCGCCAACCACGAATCCTCGGCCTCGATCCCATCCGGCTCATACGTCCAAGTAATCTTCTCGTACGTGAACGACACATCTTCCATGTGCCCCATCTGCTTGTTCTCGGGCGAGAGACAATTCGGCGTCCACGACTGCATGTTGGTCAGAATCGCATTCGACAGCTTCACCGTGTAGTACTTCTCTTCCGTACCTTTCGGCGAGATGCGATAAAACTCCAGCGTGACATCCTTCATCTGCTCGCCGGACGTGAGCGCCTGGAACAGCTTGGGCGACGACTTGTCGATTTCCTTGGTGAGCGTCATCGCCTGATGCACGCGCTTGCCGGTGGGCAGGCCCGTTTGCGGGCTCTTCGGAATTTCGATGGTGTGATCGACGGCCTGAACGAGGATCTTTCCTTCATGACCCTGAACCTTGGTTGAGCCTTCGATCTTCCCTTGGTTCTGGCCTTCGAGCGAGAGGTAGCACGGCATCGGCATGATTTTTTCTCCGGTTGTCTGGCGCAGTTCGTTCTGCGCATGGGATGAATTCTGGCCGCGAGCCGTTACCGCCGCGTTTCAGAAAACCCTGCGCAGGTTACGAATGAAACATGGGCGCTAAGCCACCTCGTTGAAGCGCTCGAGCGCGCAGGCGCGCGTATCGGCGACGTCGAGAATGTTGAGAAATCCGCTGATTTCGAATGCTTCGCGGATCTGGTCGTGCATGCCGCAGAGCACGAGCCGTCCCGCGGACTGCCGAAGGCGCTTCGCCGCGATCAGCACGACGCGCAAGCCCGCGCTGGAGATATAGCCGAGCGCGCCGAGATCGAACAGCAACTGGTTCGTGCCCTGATCGAGACGGCGCTGAACCTCGGCCTCGACCTGCGCCGCGTTCATGCTGTTCAGCGCGCCTTCCAGGCTCACGACGAGCACGTCGCCCTGGACTTCATACTGGTTTGCCACAATGGTCTCTCACGCAATGGCGATGTCGCTGGCCGCCTGGCTTCGGGGTTCCGAAGCGTTAACGGCCGGCAAAGAAAAAGCTTAAGCGTCCATGAATGCATTGCCGCAACCGGATCGCCGCAAATGGGCTTCAAGAATTTCGAAACGCGGTCGTTAAAGCCCTGAGCGACAGGAAAGCCAGCGTATCACGGGGGGCGTGCGCCTAAGGCACGAACAGAGCCCCGAACCCCGTTCTCTTCGCGGCAATGAGCGCCGATACGGCGTGAGATCGTTCCGTGTCGCCAGCAGCATGCAATCGCATAGGGGCCGCCCGCAAGCGCACGGCCGTGCTAATCACACACCCGAAAACCCATGCGCCGTCATGCTGCGACGTTCTCTGAAACGGCTGATTTTTTTATCAACACTTTTGGTTTTGGGTTAGGGGGTAGGCATGGCATCTGACGGTTCAGTCGCTCCTAAGGAGCGGGTCAATATTGTGTATCGTCCGGCCACCGGAGATGCCAAGGCGGAAGTCGAACTGCCGCTGAAATTGCTCGTGCTCGGCGACTTCACCTTGCGTGACGACGATACGCCGATCGAAGAAATGAAGCCGGTCAACGTCGACAAGGACAACTTCAACGAAGTGCTCAAGGGGCAAAAGCTTTCGCTCGATCTCGCGGTGCCGAACCGCCTCGACGCGAACGCCGACCCGGAAGCGCAGATCGCGATGAACCTCAAGTTCGAGTCCGTCGACGATTTCTCGCCCGACGCGATCGTCGAGAAAGTGCCCGAGCTGCGCCAGATGATCGCGCTGCGCGACGCGCTCAAGGCGCTCAAGGGACCGCTCGGCAACATCCCGGATTTCCGCAAGCGCGTTCAGGAGCTGATCGAAGACGAAGGCGTGCGCGCGCGTCTGATGAGCGAACTCGGCATCGAGGACAAGTGATATGAGCGACATGGAAAAGCAACAGGAAACCGCAACCGCGCCCGCGTCCGATGCGAATCTCTCGCTGCTCGACTCGCTGATCGAATCGGCGCGCATCAAGCCGGGCGACGAAGCGTATTCGATCACGCGTCAGGGCATTCAGGCCTTCATTTCGCAACTGCTGGAGCCGCAGAACGCGGTCGAGCGCATCACGCAGGCGACGGTCGACAGCATGATCGCCGATCTCGACCAGAAGCTGTGCGCGCAGGTCGATGCGATCCTGCATCACGCCGACTTCCAGAAGATGGAATCGGCATGGCGCTCGCTCAAGTTCCTCGTGGACCGCACGAACTTCCGCGAGAACGTCAAGATTCAGTTGCTCAGCGTGAGCAAGGGCAAGCTGCTCGAAGATTTCGAAGACGCCGCGGACATCACCAAGTCGGGTCTCTACAAGAATCTCTATACGGCTGAATACGGCCAGTTCGGCGGCCAGCCGTTCGGCGCGATCGTCGCGAACTACGAGTTCGGGCCGGGCACGCAGGACGTGAAGCTGCTGCAGAACGTGGCGAGCGTTTCGGCGATGAGCCACGCGCCGTTCATCGCGGCGGCGGGCCCGCATTTCTTCGGCGTCGATACCTACGACCAGTTGCCGAACCTGAAAGACCTGTCGTCGATTTTCGAAGGCCCGCAATTCGTCAAGTGGAATGCGTTCCGCGAGTCGGAAGATGCGCGCTACGTCGGTCTCACGCTGCCGCACTTCCTGCTGCGCGTGCCCTACGGCGCGGATACGGTGCCGGCCAAGAAGTTCAACTACAAGGAAGACGTCTCGGGCGGCAACAGCCAGTTCCTGTGGGGCAACGCGGCCTTCGCGTTCGCTTCGCGCCTGACCGCGAGCTTCGCCGATTACCGCTGGTGCGCCAACGTGATCGGGCCGCAAGGCGGCGGCACGGTCGGCGATCTGCCGGTGTACACGTACGAATCGATGGGCGAGCTGCAAAACAAGATCCCGACCGAGGTGCTCATCTCCGAGCGCCGCGAGTTCGAGCTTGCGGAGCAGGGTTTCATCGCGCTGACGATGCGCAAGAACAGCGACAACGCCGCGTTCTTCTCGGCGAACTCAGCGCAAAAGCCGAAGTTCTTCGGCAACACGAAGGAAGGCAAGGAAGCCGAGCTCAACTACAAGCTTTCCACACAGCTTCCGTACATGTTCGTCGTGAGCCGTCTTGCGCATTACATCAAGGTGATTCAGCGCGAGAACATCGGCACGTGGAAAGAACGCGTCGATCTCGAAAGCGAACTCAACACCTGGATTCGCCAGTACGTCGCGGACATGGACAACCCCGCCGAAGGCGTGCGCAGCCGCCGCCCGCTGCGTCAGGCGGAGATCGTCGTGGCCGATGTCGAAGGCGATCCGGGCTGGTATCGCGTGGATCTGAAGGTGCGTCCGCACTTCAAGTACATGGGCGCGTCGTTCACGCTGTCTCTGGTTGGCAAGCTGGACAAGAAGTAAGCATCGAATCGCGGTAATGCAGTCCATGTTTCATCTGTAACGCAGCGCGGAAAAACTGAAACCGGCCGGTAACGGGCCGCGCGCAACATGTGAAACATGCGCAGCACACACAAGCGCTGAGCGAAACCGCCGGGGCCGAGAAGCCCCGGCGAATCAACCGAAACCAACCATAGTTTGCTACCCAACAGGGGACTTATCATGCCGATGCCGTGCTACCTCACTCTCGAAGGCCAGAACCAAGGCAAGATCGAAGGCTCGACCAAGGTTCAGGGTCACGAAGGAAAAATTCTCGTCCAGGCCGTCGATCACACCATCGAAATTCCGAAGAGCCCGCAAACGGGCCTGCCCACCGGCAAGCGCGTGCATCTTCCGATGACGCTGACGAAGGAAATCGACAAGTCGTCGCCGAAGCTGTTCCAGGCGCTCACGTCGGGCGAACAGATGAAGAACGTCACGCTCGAGTTCTATCGCATCTCGCCGAAGGGCACGGAAGAGAAGTACTACACCGTGAAGCTCTCGAACGCGATCCTGACCAACATGAAGTCGTGGACGCCGAACTGCCTCTCGCCGGAGAACAAGCAGATGGGCCACATGGAAGACATCTCGTTCACGTACGAGAAGATCACGTGGACCTTCGATCCGGACGGCATCGAAGCCGAAGATTCGTGGCTCGCGCCGAAGTCCTGAAGCATCGGTAAGCAGGTGCCAAAGTGAGAGAGCGTCGGCTGCTGGAGCGAATCGCGAGTTGGGGGTCGGGTGAAGCCCGCACCAACGAGACGCAAGTGGATGTGCTCGTCAACTCGGTGATGACCCACCTGAGCCGGCTGCTCAACACGCGGCAAGGCAGCGTGCAGATCGACCCGCAATTCGGCGTGCCCGATTTCACGAACCTTGCCGGCACCACCGCGATGGGTTCCACGCGCGAGATCGAAGAGGAAATACGCCGCATGGTCTTGCGCTACGAACCGCGCATCAAGTCGCCGCGCGTGACCCTCAACCGCGAGGAAACCGACGTGCTCTCGATCCGCTTCGCGCTCGAAGGCGCGCTCGAAGTGGACGATCGCGAGATTCCGTTGCGCATATCGACGACCGTGGGCGCGAATGGCCGCGTCAGCGTCGGCTGATTTCACGCTGTCAAACTCGCTCTCGCATGTTCAATCGATACTATCAGGATGAGCTGAACAAGCTGAAAGGCTTGGCCGGAGAGTTCGCACGCGCGAATCCCGCGATGGCGCCGATGCTCTCGGGCACGTCGGCCGATCCGGATGTCGAACGCCTGCTCGAAGGCGTCGCGTTTCTCACGGGCCTCACGCGCCAGAAACTCGACGACCAGTTTCCCGAGTTCGTTCAGGAACTCACCAATCTGCTGTTTCCGCATTATCTGCGGCCCGTGCCGGCCTCGACGCTCGTGAGCTTCGCCGCGAAAGGCCCGCGTGCGCAGGCGGCGCGCGTAGCCGCGGGCGCCGAGCTGGCATCGGTGCCGGTGGATGGCACGTCGTGCCGCTTTCGCACGACATGCGATCTCGATGTCGAGCCGCTCTCCATCGCCGAAGTGAACCTGCTGAGTCACGCGGGCGCGGCGCCCGTGCTCATGATCGACTTCGAGATGGAAGGCGGCGCGAGCATCGCGCAATGGAACGGCGACTCGATTCGCCTCTTTCTGAGCGGCGGCCATGTCGATGCATCGAAGCTGCTGTTGCTGCTGATGAATCACGTCACCGACGTGCGCATTTCGAGCGGCGGCGGCGAGCGTCTCTCGCTGGGCGCGAAGAATCTGCGCGCGAGCGGCTTCGACGCCGATCTGCTCACGTATCCGAGCCAGGCGCTGTCCGGCTATCGCACGATCCAGGAATTCTTCACGCAGCCGGAAAAGTTTCTCTTCGTGGATATCACGGGCCTCAAGCCCTGGACCGCGAAGGCGAAGGGTTCGAGCTTCAGCATCGTGATGACGCTCGATGCGCTGCACGACTGGATGCCTGCGATCGATGGCAACAGTTTCATGCTCAACGTGGTGCCGGCGATCAACGTGTTCTCGCATGTCGCGGACCCGATCACGCACGATCATCGCGCGACGGAATATCGCGTGAACCCGGAAGGCCGCGACCGCCGCCATTACCAGATTTATTCCGTCGATCAGGTGCTCGGCTATCAGCAGGGCCGCGCGCAGGAACGCCTCTATCAGCCGTTTTCGATGTTCCGCCACGACGGACGCGGCGCGCAACTGAGCTATCGCACGACGCTCAAGAGCGCGAACGTCGAACGCGGCAGCGACGTGTATCTGTCGCTCAACTATCCGCCCTCCGAGACGCCGCTGCCGGAAACGCTGTCGATCCGCGTCACCTGCACGAACCGCGCGTTGCCGGAGGGCCTGAAGCCGGGCGACATCAACGTGCCGACGAGCACGTCGCCGGATCAGATGAGCTTCACCAATATCCGCGCGATCACGCCTGCGCAGGACCCGCCCGCGGGCGAGGAACTGCTGTGGTGTCTGCTCTCGCACGTCTCGCTGAATCTGCTCTCGCTCGCGAACGCCGACAATCTTCGCAAGCTGCTCGGCCTCTACGTCTTCAACGGGCGGCAAGGGCAGGAGCTGTCGAACCGGCGGCGCATCGAAGGCATCGTCGATGTCACGGCCACGCGCGAAACGCGGCTCGTCGGGCGCGGCGGAATGCAGCGCGGCCAGTCGATCCGCATCCGTTGCCGTGAGGACCATTACGCCGGAATCGGCGACCTGTATCTGTTCGGCTGCATGCTCGAACGCTTCCTCGGCGATTACGCCGGCATCAATGCCTATACGCGCGTCGAGCTCGAAGACACGCTTTCCGGGACTGTATTCAAATGGCCGCCGAGACTCGGGCAACAACCGATGCTGTAAAGGCGCTGCTTCTCACCAATGGTGAGAAGTACTCCTACTTCCAGGCGATCCGCCTGCTGCGTCTCTACGACCGGCACACGGGCCTGAATCAGGAGAACCTGCGCGTGCGCCCGCGGCTCGGGCTCGGTTTTCCCGAGAACGATATCGACCGCATCGAGGAAACGGCGGAAGGCGGCTACCGCATCACGGCGAATTTCTTCGGCCTGTACGGCGTGGCGTCGCCGCTGCCGACGTATTACACGGAAGATCTCTTCGAGGAAGAGCGCGAAGGCCATCACGTCACGCGCGATTTTCTCGACATCGTGCATCACGCGATGTATCCGCTGCTCTTCGATGCGTGGGCGAAATACCGCGTCGAGCAGCGCATCGTCGAGGACCGGCACGAGGCGTCGCTCAATCAGTTGTATGCGTTCGTCGGGCTGCACGATCCCGATCTGCGCGTCGATCTGCTGCCGGGCAGCGCCGAATTGCTGCGCTATGCGGGGTTGTTCAATCAGCGTCCGCATTCGGCGCTCGGCCTGAAAACGCTGCTCGCCGATGCCTTCGCGCCCGCGCGAGTCGAGGTCGTATGCGGCGTGCTGCGCGCGGTGCCGATTCCCGCCGATCAGCGCTGGCAGCTCGGGCGGCAGCCAAGCCGCCTCGGCGAGGACGTGTGGCTCGGCTCGGAGATCGACGACCACGAAGGCGCGATCCGCATCGAATTCGCCGATCTTCCGCACACGCTTTTTCATCAGATGCTGCCGGGCGGAAGCGCGCACGCGCGTCTGTCGTTTTTCACGCGGTTTTATCTGACCGATCCGCTCGACGTGGAAGTGGAACTGCGCCTGCGCCGCGACGAAACCGGGGCCGCGCGCACGGGTCGCGGCGCGTGGTCGCGGCTCGGTTTCGATACATGGCTCAACCCCGGCGAGGCGGCGTTGCCGACCCGGGTCAAATTCGCTCTCTAACCATTTGCTGGCCGTTGCTGGAAAGACTAAGAGGAACACAAACATGCTGCTGGTCGAACTGAAGCCCCTCGTGGGCCGCCTCAACGGCTTCTGCAAACAGGCGCTGGAAGACGGCGTCGGGCTGTGCGTTTCGCGCGGTCATTACGAGATCACCGTCGAGCATATGCTCGTCAAGCTGTTCGGCGAGCAGCAGGCCGATATCGCGCTGCTGCTGCGTCAGCAAGACGTGGAAGCGGCGCTGGTGCAGCGTTCGATCAATCTCTCGCTCGAACAGATGAAGACGGGCAACGCCGGACGTCCCGCGTTCTCGCCGCTCCTGCTCGAATTGCTGCAGGACGCGTGGCTGATCGCATCGGTGGACATGCAGGAGCCGCGCATCCGTTCGGGCGCGGTGCTGCTCGCCTTCCTCGCGCGCCCGACCTATTACGCGACGGGCGAGTACGCCGCGCCGCTGCGCGCGCTCAATCGCGAAACGCTGCTGCGTTCCTTCGACGCGGTGTGCGGCGGCTCCGTCGAAGCCGCCACGCGCGAAGCCATCGGACAGAACGAAGGCGACGCCTCCGCGCCCGCGAGCGGCGACGGCAGCGCGATCGCGCGGTTCTGCGAAAACTTCACCGAGAAGGCGCGCGCCGGCAAGCTCGATCCCGTCTTTGGCCGCGATGCCGAAATCCGCCAGATGGTCGATATCCTCGCGCGCCGCCGCAAGAACAATCCGATCTGCGTCGGCGATCCGGGCGTCGGCAAGACGGCGGTGGTCGAAGGTCTCGCGCTGCGCGTGGTCGAAGGCGACGTGCCCGATTCGCTCAAGGACGTGACGATCCTCGGCCTCGACATGGGCCTGCTGCAAGCCGGCGCGAGCGTGAAGGGCGAGTTCGAGAACCGGTTGAAGGGCGTCATCACCGAGGTGAAGGCATCGGCGAAACCGATCATTCTGTTCATCGACGAAGCGCATACGCTGATCGGCGCGGGCGGTCAGGCGGGCACGTCCGACGCGGCCAATCTGCTGAAGCCCGCGCTCGCGCGCGGCGAGTTGCGCACCATCGCCGCGACGACGTGGGCCGAGTACAAGAAGTACTTCGAAAAGGACGCGGCGCTCGCGCGGCGCTTCCAGCTCGTCAAGCTCGACGAACCCGATCTCGACACCGCCGTGCTGATCCTGCGCGGCCTGAAGGAAAAATACGAAGACGTGCACAAGGTCGTGCTGCGCGACGACGCGATCGTCGCGGCGGCGGAACTGTCGAGCCGCTACATCATGGGCCGCCAGTTGCCGGACAAGGCCGTCGATCTGCTCGATACCGCCTGCGCGCGCGTGAAGGTGCTGCAAAGCGCGAAGCCCGACGTGCTCGAAAACACGGAGCGCCGCATTCAGGCGCTGCAGCGCGAGAAGGGTGGCCTCGAGCGCGATGCGGACAATCAGCAGCCGGTCGATCTCGCGCGTCTCGCGGAAATCGACGCGGAACTGCCGAAGCTCGACGCGCAAGCCGAAGCGCTGCGCGCTTTCTGGCAACAGCAGCGCGACGCTGCCCGCGCGCTCCTCGATGCACGCGCGGCGCGTCACGAAGCAAAGGCGAGCGGCGCGCCGGAAGACACGCTGCAGGCGCTCTCGCGGGACATCGCCGCCGCGGCCGATTCGTTCAAGGCCGCGCAGGGCGACCAGCCGCTGGTTCACATCGACGTCGATCCGGACGTGGTCGCGCGCGTGATTTCGGACTGGACCGGCATTCCCGCCGGCAAGATGCTGCGCGATCAGGCGCAAAGCGTGATGCGCATGGCCGACACGCTCAAGGCGCGCATCCGTGGCCAGGACCACGCGATGGAGCAGATCGCCGAAGTGCTCAAGACCGCGAAGTCGGGCCTGAAAGACCCCGATCAGCCGATGGGCGTGTTCCTGCTCGCGGGGCCGTCGGGTGTCGGCAAGACGGAGACGGCGCTCTCGGTGGCGGACATTCTTTTCGGCGATGAAAAATCGACCACCGTCATCAACATGAGCGAGTTCCAGGAGAAGCACAACGTGAGCCGGCTGATCGGCTCGCCGCCGGGATACGTCGGCTACGGCGAAGGCGGCGTGCTGACCGAGGCGGTGCGCCAGCGCCCGTATTCGGTCGTGCTGCTCGATGAAGTCGAAAAGGCGCATCTCGACGTGATGAACCTGTTCTATCAGGTGTTCGACAAGGGCATGCTGTCCGACGGCGAAGGCAAGGAAATCGACTTTTCGAACACGGTGATTTTCCTGACCTCGAATCTCGCGACCGATGTCATCACCGAAATGACCGCGGGCGAAGACAAGCCCGACGCCGCCATGTTGCTTTCCGCCGTGCGGCCGATTCTCTCGAATCACTTCAAGCCCGCGCTGCTCGCGCGCATGACCGTGATTCCGTACTTCGCGCTCGCCACCGACGCGCTCGCGGGCATCGTGCGCCTGAAGCTCGACAAGATCGTGCGGCGCGTCGCGCACAACAACAAGATGCGCTTCACGTACACCGATGCGGTCGTCGCGCAGATCGCCGCGCGCTGCACGGAAGTCGAAACGGGCGCGCGCAACATCGACTTCATCTTGCGCGGCACGGTGCTGCCGCTGATGTCGCAGGAAATTCTCACGCGCATGGGCGAGGGCGCGGCGCTGCCCGAAGTCGCGCTCGACGTGAACGACAGCGGCGATTTCGCCGTAACGTTCCCCGGCGCGTGATGTTTCAAACGTAACGCGATTGCAATCAAGCGGTGACTGAGCGCCGCAAGAATAACGAGCATTACCTGTACGGAGAATCAGCATGAACTCACTGGCCGACCGCATGCTCGCCAACAAGCGCTTCGATTTCACCTCCGAAGCGTTCGGCGCGGACAAGTTCGCGGTCGTCGAGATGGAGGGCTTCGAATCGATCTCGCAGCCGTTCCGCTTCGTCCTCACGCTGGTGTCGGACGATGCGTCGATCGATTTCGACACGATGCTGAGCCATCGCGCGTCGTTCACCATCTACGGCCCGGAAGGCGGCATCCGCGCGCCGTATCACGGCGTGCTCGCCGAGTTCGAGCAACTGCATCGCGCGGACGGCTACGTGTTCTATCGCGCCGTGCTGGTGCCGCGTTTGTGGCGTCTGTCGCTCTTTCGCATCTCCGAGGTCTATCTGGACGAGCGGCCGATCACCGACACCGTGCGCGGCGTGCTCGAAACCGGCCGCCTGAATTCCGCCGACTACGAGTTCAAGCTGACCGGTACGTACCGGCCGCGCACGTTCGTCTGCCAGTATCAGGAGACGTATCTGGACTTCGTGTCGCGCTGGCTGGAGAAGGAAGGCATCTACTACTACTTCGACCACTCGGGCGGCTCGGACAAGCTCGTCGTGATCGACGACAAGATCATGCACGACGCGCACGCGCTGCCCGTCTCCTACCGTCCCGACGATGCGCTCGACACCGGCCTCGCCGCCGATTCGGTGCGCGATTTCGTGTGCCGTCAAAAGCCGCTGCCGCATGAAGTGGTTCTGCAGGACTACAACTATCGCAAGGCGGCGGTGCAGTTGAAGGCGCGCGCGACGGTGTCCGATTCCGGCATCGGCGAAGTCATGCTCTACGGCGAAAACTTTCGCGATCAGCAGGAAGGCGACCGCTACGCGAAGCTGCGCGCGCAGGAACTGATCTGCGGCGGCAAGGCGTATTCGGGCGAAGGCACCGCGCTCGGCCTGCGCAGCGGCTATTTCTTCACGCTCGCGCAGCACTATCGCGATGACTTCAACGGCCGCTATCTCGTGACCGAAGTGCATCACGAAGGCTCGCAGGCGGGCGCGCTCCTGAACGGCGTGTCGAGCCCGTACAGCGACGGCGCGCGCGGCGGCGAGATCGTCTATCGCAACAGCTTCCGCGCGATTCCCGCCGCGACGCAGTTCCGTCCCGAGCGCGTGACGGCGAAGCCGCGCGTCGCGGGCACGATGAACGCGACCATCGACAGCGAAGGCGACGGCCAGTACGCCGAGCTCGACGAATACGGCCAGTACAAGGTGCAGTTGCCGTTCGACAAGACCGACAAGAACGCGAATAAAAGCTCGGCGCGGCTGCGCATGGCGACGCCCTACGCGGGCACGGATCACGGCATGCATTTCCCGCTGCACAAAGATGCGGAAGTGCTGCTGTCGTTCATCGACGGCGATCCGGACCAGCCGGTGATCGTCGGCAGCCTGGCGAATTCGGAGAACGCGAACATCGTCACGCAGACCAACGCGCACGCCAACGAGATCAAGACGGCGGGCGGCAATCACCTGTATCTCGGCGACAGCGCGGGCAAGGAAGCCATCTGGCTGCATTCGCCGTTTCACAACAGCTCGATCGGCATCGGCTCGACCGATCCGAAAGGCGGCGGCAGCCTGTGGAGCAGCACGGCGGGCAGCTCGGAAAGCATCACGGTCGGCGCGAGCAACAAGTATTCGGTGGGACCGAACACGACGGTTTCGCTCGGGCCGGGGTTCACGGCGAGCGCCGCCGTCAGCACCAGCTTCACGATGTCGGCGAGCACGAGCTTCGCGTGGACGTCGGATGTTTCGTGGAAGAAAGGCCAGAGCATTTCGCTCCACGACGGCGATTCGCTCTCCCTCAAGGAGCAGAACAAGCTGAAGGGCACCGACAGCGTGACGATCAGCGGCGGCCAGGACCCGGCGGCGAAACTCGCCTTCGACGCCGCCAAGAAGAAGATTCAGTACGCGACGGCATTCAACGTCGCGGCGAATCTGGCGACGGCGGCGGCCGCGGCCGGCATGCTCGGCAAGGCCGACGACGACAACGGCGGCGCGGGCAAGATCGGCCCGTGGATCAGCGACGGCTACAAGACCATGTTCCCGATGGTCGCGGGCGGCATCGTCGGCGGGGCGATCGCGCACGGGCTGCTCTATGCGGGCGCCAAGGCGTTCGCCGCCGCCGACGCCGCCGCCACGTACGCGAGCGAAATCAAGGCGGACACCACGGGCATCAACCTCTCGGTGAAGGTGGCCTCGCCCGCGCCCGCGCCGGTCAACAACGTGCAGATCACGCCTGCGTTCGTCGAGGTCAACGCGCCGACGATCTCGCTCAACGCCAAGTCGCTGATCGATCTGACCAGCAACGACGATGTGGTCGTCGACGCGATGAGCGTCTTGATGACCGGCGAGACGAGCGTGAGCGTCAAGGGTGAAACCATCAGCCTCGCGTCGGGCGACAGCAGCGCGACCGTCGCGCCGACGTCCGTGCAGCTCAACAGTTCGGCGGTGCAGTTCAACGCGACGAGCGTCATCGATCTGACGAGCAACGGCGATCTGCTGATGGACGCGGTCGGCATCACGATGACGTCGGCGAACAAGGTCGAGGTCACGGCCGTTCAGGTGAACGTGGATGCGCCGACCATCGCCATTTCCGGCGAAGTGATCCGCCTCGGATGACGCGATGAAAATTCTCACTCCGCCCGACATGGCGCTGCTGTACCGCAGCCTGCGCCTCGCCCGCGTCGATTCGCTCGCGATCGGCATGATGGCGTGCTTTCGCTTCGGCAAGACGGGCGCGGAGGCGCTCATCCCCGAAAACGCCATGTGGCCGCTCGCGATGCAGGCGCTCGGTCAGGACGCGATTCTCGACGAGGGCTATCCGAAGCCCGCCGGCGAGTTCAAGGTCTACGGTGCGGCGTGCGCGCCCGAAGGCGCGCGGATCGCGGAGCAGCGCGTGCGCGTGAAGATCGGCGCGCTCTCGAAAGCGCTCGTCGTCACGGGCGACCGCCAGTTCGACCCGCTCGGCCGCATTTCCGCGCCGATACCGTATGCGCGCATGCCGATCGAACCGGCGACCGCGTTCGGCGGCGAGCCGTGCGCGGACAATCCGCGCGGCAAGGGCTACGCCGAAGTCGCGAAAGACGTGTTTCCGCTGCCGAACGTCGAAAGCGAAACGGCGCGCATCGTGCGCCGCGGCGATCGCGCGACGCCCGCGGGCTTCTGGGGCTTCGACAGCGCCGCGCCTGTGCGCCAGCGCTATCTCGGCACCTGCGACGATCGCTGGCTCAGAAGCGGCTGGCCGCATCTGCCGGACGACACGCGTCCCGAATGGTTCATGACGGCGGCGCAGGACCAGCGCCTGCCGGGCTACTTTTCGGGCGACGAGCGCTTCGAGATCGACAACATGCATCCGCGTCAGCGCGCGCAGCAGGGCGCGTTGCCGGGATTGCGCGCGCGCTGCTTCGTCAACGTGCGCACGCCGGAAGGCGACACGCTGCGCGAAGTCGACACGCGCGCCGAAACGGTATGGCTCTTTCCCGAGCTGGAATGCGGCATCGTGCTGTTCCGCGCCCTCGCGCGCAGCGCCGACAGCGACGCGAGCGACATGCTGCACGTCAAGGCGGTCTGGGAGCCGATGAGCGCCGCGCCGCTCGCGTTCGAGCATTATCGCGATGTGTTTCGCGCCGAGATCGCGACGGCGGTGAAGGCGAAGGGTGTCTCGGTTGCGCCCGTCGTGCCCGTTGCGCCCGTCAAGGCTGCCGCGATTCCCGTCGTTGCCGATGCAGGTGCGGCGGCGGCGAACCAGGCAGCGCAGATCGACGCGCATCTCGCGCAAGTGAACGCGCTCGCCGGCGATCTCGACGCCGAGACGCGCGCGCTGATGCAGAAGTACCAGCTCAGCGACGCCGATATCGCGCCGTATCTGAAAGCCGCCGATCTTCCCGCCGAGCCCGCGCCGAAGCTATCCGATCTCGGCAAGATCGTCGAGGAACTGAACGAAGAGACGCGCGCGCTGGCGGCGCGGTACAAACTGAGCGACGCGGATGTCGCCCAGTACATGACGACGCCCGCGGAAGGCCCCGCGCCCACCTTCGCCGAAGTCGGCAAGATGATCGACGACCTGAACGCGCAGACGCGCGCGCTCGTGCAGCAGCACGGCCTGAGCGAAGCGGACCTGCTGCGCTATGTGCAGCCGGGCATGGACACCGCCGCGTTGCCCGCATTGCCCGCGGGCGAATCCGCCGCGCTCGCGCTTTTGCCGCTCGATGCGCTCAAGGTTCCCGCCGCGCCGAAGCTCGACGCGCCCGCGATTCCCACGCTTTCCACACCGAAGATCGAGGCCGTCGAACCGGCGCACGTGGCGCTGACGCGCGAGGACGTCATCGCGTTTCATGCGGCGCGCAAAAGTCTCGCGGGCTATGACCTGATCGGCATCGATCTGTCGAAGCTCGATCTCTCGGGCGCGGATTTCACCGGCGCGGTGCTCGACAAGACTTCGTTCGCGGGCAGCCGTCTCGCCGGCGCGAACTTCACGAAAGCGCTGCTGCGCGCGGCCGATTTCAGCGAGTCCGACCTGCAGCGCGCGCAGTTCACGAAATCGAGCGCGGCGGCGGGCCTCTTTGCGAAGGCCGACTTGCGCGGCGCGCAGCTTGCCGATAGCGACTTCACGGGCGCGGACTTGTCGGCGTCCAGACTGAACGATGCCGATTTGCGCGGCGCGATCTTCGATCAGGGCAAGCTCGCCGGCATCGACGCATCTTCGTGCCGCGCCGCGCGCGCCAGTTTCACCGACGCCGACCTGAGCGGCGCGAAGTTCAACGGCGCAGACCTCGTCGCGGCGAGCTTCAGCGGCAGCCGGCTCGCGGGCAGCGATTTCTCCGCGTCCGCCTGCGCGCAGGCGGAGTTCTACGGCGCCGACGCCTCGCAAGCCATGTTCGCCGATGCCGACCTGAGCCACACCCGCGCCGATGCGAAAACGTCGTTCGACGACGCGCGTTTCGCACGCACGCGCCTCGTGCGCGCCGCGTGGGACGGCGTGCAACTGCGCCGCGCGGCCTTCGAGCGCGCGCTGCTCGACCATGCGGATCTCAGCCATGCGCAGGCGCAGGCGGCGCGCTTCGGTGCGTCCTCGGCGAAGGGCGCGCGCTTCGACAAGGCCGACCTGAGCGGCGCGGATCTCGACGCCGTCAATCTCTTCACCGGCTCGCTGCGTCAGGCGAACCTGAAGGGCGCGCGGCTGCGTCACGCGAACCTGTACGGCGTGGACTTCGACGGCACGCAGCCGACTATCGCGAGTCTCGAAGGCTCGATCATCGATCGCACGATTCTTCAATTCAGGCCGCCTGTCTTATGAGCACGACGACTTCCGCCACCCGCGCGCGCATGAACGCGGACGACGCGCGCGCCACGCTCGCCGCGACCCGCGCGCTCGCGAACGCCGATCTGTCCGGCGCGAATCTGGCCGGCATCGATCTGTCCGGATGCCAGCTGCGCAACGTCGCGCTCGCGGACGCGAATCTCGAACGCGCCAATTTCGCCGATGCCGATTTGCAGGACGTCTCGCTTGCACGCGCCAGACTCGACGGCCTGAACGCGCGGACGGCGCGCTTCGCGAACGTCGATTTCACCGGCGCGAGCCTGCGTCAGGCGAATGGCGCATTCGCGGCGTTCGACCGCTGCGACTTCGGCGGCGCGTCGTTCGCGAACGCGTGCCTGGAGCGCGCCGATGCGCACGGCTGCCTCTTCGCCGAAACGGATTTCGGCGGCGCGAACCTGCAACGCTTCACCGCGATCGGCGCGGACCTGAAGACTGCGCGCTTCGCGGGCGCATCGCTCGCGCAGGCGTATTTGCGCGGCTGCGATCTGAGCGGCCAGGACCT
Organism: Caballeronia cordobensis; assembly: GCF_001544575.2. Classification (GTDB taxonomy): domain Bacteria; phylum Pseudomonadota; class Gammaproteobacteria; order Burkholderiales; family Burkholderiaceae; genus Caballeronia; species Caballeronia cordobensis. Next base: position 406,049 of record NZ_FCNY02000005.1, on the reverse strand, counting down.
GCGCGCCTGCAATCTCACGATGACGATTCTCGACGGCGCAACGCTCGTCCGGGCCGACTTGTCCGGCCTCGCGCTCGATCGCACGAGCCTGATCGGCGCGCGTTTGCAGGATGCGTCGCTGCGCGGCGTGCGCGCCACCTTCGCGGCGCTGCTGAACGCGGACTTCGAGCGCGCCGACCTGAGCGGCGCGGTCTGCGAGAAGGTCAACGCGAGCGAAGCGAATTTCAACGCGGCGCGCGCGGACGAATCGCGCTGGAACCAGTCGGTGCTCGTCGCGTGCAGGTGGCCGCGCGCATCGCTGAAAAGCGCGCGCTTCACGTATTGCGATCTGTCGCATGCCGATCTCTCCGCCGCCGATTGCACGCGCGCCGATTTCAGCGGCGCGAACCTTCACGCGCTCGTCGAAGCGGGCGCGCAAATGAGCGGCGCATCGTTCGATCGCGCGCGCCGCACCGATTCCGATCTCGCGCGCGCCGAGCAATGGCAGCCGCGCATCTGACATGAACCTCATCCAGGGAAATACGGCCATGAACCGCACGCTCGTCACGATCGCCCGGCCCGGCGGCGATCCTGCCATCGACCTCGCTTACGCGACCGTGACCGGCCGCGCCGATCGCTGGTTTCTGTTCGACGCCGCCGGCGGCGCGCCGCTGCGGGCATTGCGCGCGGAAAGCTGCCTGATCGAGCCGGAGTGCGGCGATACCGTGCTCATCGCCGCGGGCGGCCCGAACGCGATCTCGTACGTGCTGGCCGTGCTCGCACGCGCGCAGCGCTCCGGCGCGGCGCTCGTCTTGCCCGGCGATGTCGCGCTGCATACGGACGACGGCGCGTTGCGCGTCGAGGCCGCGAGCGTCGATCTGAAGGCGTCGCGCAGCCTGACGATGCAAGCACCCGACATCGCGCTGACCGGCGTGCGCGGCGAGATGAAGTTTCAGCGCGTCGAAGCGGCGATCCAGCAGTTGCATGCCGGTTTCGGCACGATCAGCACGGTCGCGCAGCAGGTGACGAGCACGGTCGGGCGTCTGATCCAGCGCGCGCGCGACAGCGTCCGCTTCATCGACGATACCGACGAAACGCGCGCCGGCCGCGTGCGCATGCAGGTGGAAGAACGCATGCACGTCTCGGCGCGCCACGCGACGATTCTGGCCGAGGGCCAGGTGAAGATCGACGCCGACAAGATCGATCTCGGATAGGAGCCGACATGTTCGCAGTGACCAAAGCGGGCGGCCAGTGCATGGCGATGCCCGACGTATGCAAGACGCCCGCGCCGCCCGCGCCGCCGATTCCGATTCCGTATCCGAATATCGGCATGCCGCCGATGGGCAATCCGGCGACCATCAAAGTGCTGATCGGCGGCATGCCGGCGCTGACGAAGTCGTCGGAGATTCCGTTGACTTCGGGCGACGAGGCCGGGCTCGCGGGCGGCGTGGTGTCGGGCAAGATGATGGGCAAGGTCCAGTTCATGATGGGCAGCCTCACCGTGAAGCTCGAAGGCGCGCCCGCCGTGCGCCTCTCCGATCCGACCCAGCAGAACGAAGGCAACATGGTCGGCGCGGTGCTGGCGCCGAGCCAGGCTGTCGTGATGGTCATGAGCTAAGGATTCGCTGATATGAAAACCGTCTGGATCACCGCGTTCGACAAGAACAAGGACGCCGCGCGCGTCACCGCGCTGTCGCAACTGCTCAAACGTTACGGCCTCGCCACGCAAGGCCATTTCTGGGTCGATGAACCCGAGAAGCTCGCGTGGCGCGCCGGGCTCGACGCGCTGAACGCCGCGCGCGCCGATCTCTGGCTCATCCTCGCCGACGATGCCGCACTCGCGAAGCCGTCCGTGCGCTACGGGCTCTCGGTGTTCGCAACGAGCCTGCGCGAAGCGCGCGGCCTGGGCTTTCCGATCGTGCTGTCGGGCGTGGCGGGCGTCGATGCCATGCCGGCGCTGCTCGGCAATGCGACCGTGCTCGTCGAAAACCATCCGGCGTGGCCGGCGAAGATCGTCGCGCGCGCGAATCTCGCGAAGGCGGGCGAGCCGCAGGATCATCGCTTCGAAGTGGTCGGCGAGGAGCAGCTGGGCCAGTGGTTCGCGCTCGGACCGCGCGAGGGCGAATGGACCGGCGTGGTGTTCGGCGTGCACGGCGGCGGCGCGAAGATCGATTTTCAGGCGGTCGGCCCGCGCGGCAAGCTGCCGGAAAAAACCGTGCTCGAATACGCGCAGGAAGGGCTGACGCTGCAAGTCGGCGAGCGCGAGTTCACGGCGTGGGCGGTGCGCAACCGGCTCGGCCCGGACGAAACCTACTATGCGCGCGTCAAAGGCGCGCCCGAATCCATCCTCTTCATGCCGTACACCGAAGACAGCGAGGCCAGCGCGACGATCCTTCCCCTGATCTGACGCGGCCGCAGACCGCGAATAGGACCGGGAAATCACCGCTGTTCGCCGTATGAGCCTGCCGCGATTTCCGGACAATGTGCGACAGGAGCAAAAGACTCGACGGCAACCGAATGAGGCACCGGCAATGGCTGTAGCGAAACGCATCGGAAATCCTGCACGCGCCGCGCAATGGCGCGCGCTCGCGTGCGTCGTGGGCGCGCTCGCGCTGTCGGCCTGCGGCAGCGCGCCGCCGAAAGACCCGCTCGCCGATGTGACCTGGAGCTACGCCAACGACGCCGTGATCTTCGAAATCACCGCCGACGCGGGTCTGAACCAGTACGACGGCCAGTCGCACACGCTGCTGCTCGGCATCTACGAAACCGGCGACGCGCAAGCGTTCCGCAATCTCGCCGCCGACCCGAACGCGCTCGCCGAAACGATGGCGACGGGCAAGGTGCCGCAGACCTTCGCGCAGTTTTCGCGCTATGTCGTCGCGCCCGGCCAGCATTCGTACCTGATCCTCGATCGCGCGCAGAACACGCGTTCGATCGCTATGGTCGCGGGTTACGCGCAGTTCGGCGTCGCCAACGCGGCGCGCCAGTTCGACGTGCCCGTCGTCACGAAGACGTCGGGCTTCATCTTCCGCACGCACACGAAATCGCCCGGGCCGCTCGTCGTCAGGCTCAATCTCGGCGCGCAAGGCATTCTCAACGCCGAAGTGCAGCCCGGCGGCCCCGATGCCGCGACGCTCGCGCGCGCGCAGCAACTCGACGGCGGCGGCAAGGAAATCCGTCTGAGCGGCGATGCGCCGTCCAATGCGGCCGGCGCCGGCGCCACGACCGGCGTCGTGGGCGCGGCCGGTTCCCAAGATACGCCATTGCGCAAGCTCGCCAACTAAGCACTCGATTCGCATCGTATGGACCATAACAAGGGCATCTACTGGTATCAGGGCATGTTCATGCAGCCCCAGCACTTTCAGCTGGCGTCGCTGCACGAGCAGTTCCGCAACAAGCCGGTCGTGGAGTCGGGCCTGCCGCACTTCTGGGGCGCGGGCGCGCTCGATATCGCGGCGGGCGCCATCGCCAGCCAGACCATCGAGGTGCGCTCGGCCAAGCTGATCTTTCCGGATCGCACGTACGTGGAATTTCCCGGCAACGCCGTGCTCGCGCCGCGTTCGTTCGATGCGAGTTCCATCGGCGACGGCCGCGCGCTCACCGTCTATCTCGGCGTGCGCAAGTTCGACGCCGCCGGCAATAACGTGACGCTGTGCGCATCGGCGGATGACGCCGCCGCCGCATCGACCCGCTACGCGACGCTCGAACGCCCCGACGACGTGCCCGACCTGCATTCGAACGGCCCGGCCGCGCCCGTGCACACGCTGCTGCATGTGCTGAAAGTGTTCTTCGAAGGCGAGACCGCCAATCTCGGCCAGTACGATCTGATTCCGGTCGCGCAGCTCACGCGGATCGGCGACACGGTGACGCTGTCGGAACGCTTCATCGCGCCGGGCTACGCGCTCGGCGGCTCCGACACGCTGCTGCGCATCGTGCGCGAGATTCGCGACGATGTCGTCGGCCGCGCGCATCAGCTTCAGGAATTCAAGAATCCGCGCGAACTGCAGAAGGCCGAATTCGATCCCGGCTACATGATGCTGCTGCTCGCCATGCGCACGCTGTCGCGCGCCGCACCCGGTCTCGTGCATCTGACGCAGACGCCGACCGTGCATCCGTGGCAGGTGTACGGCGCATTGCGCGGCCTCGTCGGCGAACTGAGCGCGTTCTCGGAGCGCTTCGACATGCTCGGCGAAGCCGCCGACGGCACGCCCGGCCTGCCCGCGTACGATCACACCGATCTCTACAACTGCTTCTCGCGCGCGCAGGCGCTGATCGGCTTTCTGCTCGGCGAAATCGCTGTCGGGCCGGAGCATCTCGCGGTGCTCGACTATCGCGACGGCATGTTCGCGGGCGATCTGCCGCGCGCGTTCTTCGACCGGCGCAATCGCTTCTATCTCGTGCTGCGCACGGAGCAGGCGGCCGCGCAGGTCGTCGACGGCGCGCTGCACGACGCGCGCCTGGCCAATGCCGCCGATGTCACGCGGCTCGTCGCGCATGCGCTGCCCGGCCTCGAACTGATTCACATGGCGAACGCGCCGCAAGGCATGCCGCGCCGCGCGTCGTCGAACTATTTCCGGATCGAGCAGGTGAGCGAGTTGTGGGACGCCGTCGAGCGCGACGAAAACATCGCGCTGCAATGGCCGGACGCGCCGCAGGATCTGCGCGCGGAAATCGTCGTGCTGCGGAGATAGCATGACCCTCGCCGATACGCTCATTCCTCTTTTCGCGCACGTGCGCGCCTTCACGCGCTCGCCTTCGGGCGATGCCGCGAGCCTCACCGCGCAGCTCGACAGCGCCATCGCGGCGGCGCGGCTGCGCGCGCACGACGCCGGTTTCGCCCAGGCCGATATCGACGAAGCGCTGTTCGCCTTCAACGCCTGGGCCGACGAACTGCTGCTCACGACGCAATGGGACGGCGCGCCGCAATGGCAGCGTCATCTGTTGCAGCGGCGCTATTCGAACGTGAGCAACGCGGGCGTCGTGTTCTACGAGCGCCTCGCGCAACTGACGCCTTCGCAACTGGCGGTGCGCGAAGTGTTCTATCTGTGTCTCGCGCTCGGTTTCGGCGGGCGCTATGCGTACGACCGCAACCAGAAGACGCTCACCGACATCCGCCGCACCAATCTCGCGATGCTGCTGCCCGACGCCGACCAGCTCGGCGCGTCGGCGCGCGCGTTCCTGTTTCCGGACGGCTATCACACCGCGGGCGATGAAGCCGCGGCGCGCGGCCAAAGCGCGCGCGCCCGTTTTTCGGCGCGCTTCACGCGCGGCAAGCTGACCGCGATCGTCTTGCCGCTGTTCCTGCTGGCGCTGCTGTACGGCGTGTATCACACCGTCGTCGCGCAGTCCGTCGAGTCGCTTCTCGCGCAGATCCATCTATGAAAACGCTGGGCATCGCATTGCTGTGGCTGCTGACGCTGATCGTCGTGGGACTGATCAGCTGGGGCGTCGTTCTCTATTTCGGCTGGCCGCTGTGGGTCGCGCTCGCGATTTTCGTCGGCGTGTTCGCGCTGTACTTCTTCGTCGCCTTCGCGCGGCGCATGATCGTGATGATGCGCTCGCGCAGCCGCCTCGCGGCGCAGAGCGCGGCGCTTCATGTCGAGGCGCCGGCCGTGTCGCCGGAAACGCTTCTGAAGCGCAAGTGGAAAGCCGCCGTGGCCACGCTGCGGCAGTCGAATCTGCGCAGCCAGGGCGATCCGCTCTACGCGCTGCCGTGGTTCATGGTGATCGGGCAATCGGGCACGGGCAAGACGACGGCGCTCACGCGCGCGCGGCTGTCCTCGCCGATCCAGAAGATCAGCCAGCAGGCGAACATCGGGCAAACGGCCAATTGCGACTGGTGGTATTTCGATCGCGCCGTCGTGATCGATTGCGCGGGCCGCTACGTGCAGGCGGAAGACATCGAGCAGGACCGGCGCGAATGGGAAACCGGCCTCGACCTGCTCGGACGCTACCGGCCGCGCGAAGGGCTGGACGGTCTCGTGCTCGCCGTGAGCGCCGACCGGCTCATGACCCCCGACGCCGATACCTTCGCCGACGAAGGTCGCATCGTGCGCGCGCGCATCGAACAGTTGATACGCATGTTCGGCAAGCGCTTTCCGGTGTATGTGCTCGTCACCAAGTGCGACCGGCTCTACGGCTTCGAGGAATGGGCGAAGACGCTGCCCGCCGATGCGCTCGGCCAGGCAATGGGCTATCTCGCCGAAGAGAGCGAGACGGGCGAGGGCGCATTCGTTTCGCGCGCCTTCGATTCGATCGGCGCGCGCTTGCAGGCGCTGCGTCTCGCGCTGGTTTCGCGCGACGCGCAGCCATCGCCCGAACTGCTGATGTTCCCGAACGAGCTGGACCAGTTGCGCGCCGGCCTGTCGATGTTCCTCGGCACCTGTCTCGCCGACAGCCCGTATCTCGAACGGCCGCTGTTGCGCGGCATCTTCTTTAGCAGCGGACAGCAGGAAGGCGGCGCGATGTCTTCCCTGATGAGCACGCTCCTGCCGCCGACGCCCGCGCACGCGAGCGACACGGCGGGCGTCTTCCTGCACGATTTCTTCGGCCGCATCCTGCCGCAGGATCGCAACGCCGCGAAGCCGGCCATGCTCGCGCATCACTGGCGGCGCGTGACGCAAAGCGTCGGCGTGGTCGCCTGGGTGCTGCTGCTCGCCATGTTCGGCATCCTGCTTTCCGTGTCGTTCGCGGGCAACCGGCAGACGCTCGCGCTCGTGCAGAGCGCGCGTCCCGACAGGATCGCGCTGAACGGCAACCTGTTTCACGACGCCGCCGCGCTTTCGTATTCCAACGACGTGCTGATGCAGGTCGCGCAGAACGACCGGCGCTGGATGTCGGGCCTGCTCGGCAACGGCGCGGGCCTCGAAACGCTCGAAGCGCGTCTGCATGACGTCTTCCTGCAGCAGTACCGGCAGGCGATTCAGCCCGCCGCGGATCAAAGCCAGCAGATGGCGCTCGCCGCGCAGGACGGGCAGGCGGGGCAAATCCTGAATCTCGCGCGTTCGATCGCCTTGCTGCGCGCGCGTATCGGCGGGGCGGACCGCGCGACGCTCGACGCCATGCCGCAGCCGCTCGCGACCTCGCTTTATCCCGCGCAATTGAACGACCAGCTCAATCCGCTCGCGGTCTCGTATCTCGCGTGGTCGCCGCGCGACGCGGGCTATCTGCAGGAGCGTCTGAAGAACCAGCGCGCGCTGCTCGACCAGGCCGTCGCCGCCGATCCGCAGATGACATGGCTCGTCGGACTCGTGCCGGACGGCGGCAGTGTCCCGCCCGTGCGCGCCGCCGATTTCTGGGGCGGCAGCGCGCCCTCCGCGAATGCGGGCATGCAGACGTCGAACGGCAGCGTGACGGGCACGAGCGCCGTCAACCCGGGCAACGCGACCGTGCCGGCCGTGTACACCGTCGCGGGCCGCAAGGCGCTCGACGATCTGGCGAAGCAGATTCGCGCCGCGGCGAGCGACCCGTCCCGCTTCGACAGGCAGCGGGCCGCGTTCGACGACTGGTATCGCGGCCAGCGCGTCATCGCATGGCAGAACTTCGTCGAGGCCTTCACGCACAACGCCGCGCCGTATTCGGGCGAAGCGGGCTGGCGCTCGGCGCTCGGCATCGTCAGCGGGCCGGCCAGTCCGTATTTCCGCCTGATCGCGCGCATCGACGAGGAATTCGGCGGCGAGCGCGCCGACGCGCCGCTGCCCGGCTGGATCGCGCTCGCGCGGCAATTCCAGCAGGTGCGCGAGCAGGCGACGCGCATGGGCGCGGCAAATCAGGCCGTGCGGATGGCGGGCGCGATCAACGCGGTCGGGGCCACGGCGATCAAGGACGTGCTCGCGGGCGCGCCGCAGCGCGGCAGCCAGGCGGTCACGAACAATCTCGGCGCCGTCGATGCGTTCTCGCTCTATGTCGCCGGTCTGAACAAGCTCGCCATCGACAGCGGAGCGGGCAGCGGCAAGAACTATCAACTGGCGGCGGATTTCGCGCAGTTCGCGACGAACCCGCAGCCGCAGCCGTCCGAGATGATGAGCGCGCTGCAACCGCTCACGCAGTTGCGCACGCTGATCGGCACCGGCGACGGTTCGGACGCGCTCACGTGGCGACTCATCCGCGGCCCGTTCGATTTCCTCGCGGCGTATGTCGAGCAGCAGGCGTCGTGCGACTTGCAGCGCGGCTGGGAATCGGCCGTGGTGTTTCCGCTGCAGGGCGCGACCGACAAGAGCGCGGCCATCGATCAGCTGTTCGGCGCGAAGGGCGCGGTGTGGGCCTTCGCGGACGGCGCGGCCAAGCCGTTCCTCACGCGCAATGCGAGCCGCTACGACATCGTCGAGACGCAGGGTTTCAGCGTGCCGTTCACGCCGGCTTTCGTGCCGATGCTCAACGGCGCATACGGACGCCAGCTCGCCCAGCAACGAACGGCCGCACGCAGCGCCGCCGACAAAGAGGCGCAGCAGCTTCAGGCGCAGAAGGCGCAACTCGACGCGCAACAGTCGCTCGATCAGCTCGACCGCACGCTTACGACGGCCAAGCAACAGGCCGATGCGGCCCGTGCGCTCACCGTGCCGCTGACGCTCACCGCGCAGCCGACCAACGTCAACGCCGGTGCGCAGGCGAAGCCCTACGCGACGATTCTCACCGTGCAGTGCGCGGCGGGCGTGCAGACGCTCAACAACTACAACTTCCCGGTCAGCACGAGCTTCGCGTGGGCGGCGGGACAGTGCGGCGAAACGCGTCTTTCGATCAAGATCGGCAATCTGACCTTGAACCGCAGCTATGCGGGGCCGCTCGGCGTCGCGGCGTTCCTGCAGGATTTCGCGGACGGCCAGCGCCAGTTCACGCCCGCGGATTTCCCGGCGAGCGAGTCGGCGCTGAAGGCGCTCGACGTGAGCGCGCTGACCGTGAGCTTCTCGGTGACGGGCGGCGATCAGGTCATCGATGCCGCGCGCAAGATCGAGTCTTACGAATCGCTGCAAAAGACGACGGCGCAACAGAAGCAGCAGATTCAGGACGCGCAGGCGCAGCGTCAGCAGATGAACATCGTCGATCAGCTTGCCGTGATGACCCCGGGCATGCCGCCGCTGCCGGCGATCATCCCGACGGTGGCGGGCAATCCGGTGAGCCTCGCCGAACTGGGCTTGCCGGCGACCATCGGCGCATGCTGGCGCGGCCAGACTTCGCCGATGATGATGACCGGGCTTTGATCAGGTAATCAGGCGCACCGCGATGGCCACGTCCAGCGGTGCGATTCTCGCCAGCAGCGCGGCCGTTTCGGCTTCGTTCTGGTCGTTGCGGCTCAGAATGGCGTAGGCGGCGCGCAGCGCGTCGGCCGTCAGTTCCGGGTCCCACGCGCTCACACCGTAGCGGTCGATTTCCTCCACCAGCGCGCGTGCGAACGCATCGAGCCGCGCGCCCGGACGGTTCTCCAGCAGCAAGTCGCACAGCGCCGTGCGCAGACGCAGACGCGTGGCCACGGCCGCTGTTTTGTCGATGGCGTCCTGCAGGCATTGGGCGGCGGCGCGCAAGTCGTTGTCCGCGGCAAGCGCACGCGCCCGCGACAGCACCGTGGTGAGCGGATCGGGCGCGACGGCGGCGGCATCGCCGCCTGACGAAGCGAGCGTGCCGAGCCATTGCACGGTATCGGCATTGGCGAACGGCACGCCGTTGGCGAACTTCAGCCGCTCGATGCCTTCCATGCGCGACACGAACTTCGCGGTCTCGTTGCGGACTTCGCGATGCGCGGCGCTCCACGCGTCGCCGAGTTGCGCGATCGACGTCGCGGCGGCGTGATTCAGATCGAGCCAGAACGGATACGTCAGCACTTGCGCTTCCGCAAAGCCGACGATGTCCGCGTGCGCCGCGCGCGATTGCAGGTTGCGCAACGCATCCGCCAGTTGCGGAATCGGGCCGGGAAGCTGCGTGTCCGCGCCGTTCGCGACCGGCGCGCGCTCGATGCCCGCCCACACGCCCATGCGCCGCAGCCGGAAGCCGATGGCGCTCGACGGTTCGTTCTGCGCGTACCAGTTGCCGATGGCGGCGAGCCGGTCGAGCGCTTCGTCGGTGGCGCGGCTGGCGGTATCGGAGGAATCGACGGCTTCGGTTGGTGGCGCGGCCGAGGGCACGGGCGCAGGCACCGCTTTCGCCACGGGAGCGGGAGCGGGCGCGGGCGTTGCCGCTACGACGGGCTGCGGCGTTGGCTCCGCAACCGGCTCAGGGACGGGCTCGGGTTCAGGCTCCACCACCTGCACGGTCCCGAGCAGCGCGCGCAATGGCTGCATGGAAGGCGCGTCGCCGTCCTTTTCCGCGAGCACGCTGTCGATGCCCGCGAGCGCCGCGCGCAAACCATCGACGAGCGCCGCATCCTGCGGCGGCCAGCTCGACCAGTCGTGCTCGTCGCCATGCGCGCGCACGCGATCGATCAGCCATTGCACCGCGTTGCGCCGCGCGCGCAGCCGCGAAACCGGCGGATAAAGCCCGTCCCAGTGCGTCGCGAGCAGTCCTTCGAGCAGTTGCGCGCCGTCGTTCAGGCCGGCGAGCCCGCGCGTCATCAGCAGGCCGCCCGCCAGATAGCTCGCGACGAGCAGGTCCTTGCCCTTGTCGGCGGTCAGCGCCGTCGAGAGCCGCACCACTTGCGCCCAGTCCGGCGAGCCGCTCGCGGCCGGATTGGTCAGTTTCGCGATTTCGTTTTGCAGCAGTTCGAAATCGGGATCGTCGCGCACGTCCGCGCCGCAGGGCTGCGCATCGCTGATGGGTCGTGCACCAAGGCTCTTGAAATCGTTCACGGCGTGTGTTCGCTTGCTCGATGGAGTAAAAGGACGCGCTCAGGTCCAGAGATGTTCGATATCGGTGTCGAAGATATAGCCCGCGCCGCGCTCGGTGCGCAACAGCGTCGGCTTCTTCGGATCGATCTCGATCTTGCGGCGCAGCCGCAGAATCTGCACGTCGATGGCGCGATCGTAAATGTCGTCGAAGGCGCGCGTGCTTTCCAGCAGCTTCTCACGCGTGATGATACGGCCCGGCGAACTCAGGAACGTGACGAGCAGATTGAACTCCGAATTGGTGAGCGCCACCGCCGACTGATCGGCGGCGGAGAGACGCCGCGTGTTCAGATTCAGCGTCCAGCCCGCGAAGCGATACGCGTTCGGCAGCTTGCCGCGCGTGAGCGGCGCGGCCGACGTCGCGCTCGCGCGGCGCATCACCGCGCGCATGCGCGCGAGCACTTCGCGCAGCGAAAACGGCTTGACGATGTAATCGTCCGCGCCGAGTTCCAGGCCCATGACGAGATCGGCTTCGTCCTTGCGGCCGGTGATGTACATGATCGGCACCTGTGCTTCTTCGCGCCAGCGGCGGGCGAGCTCGGTGCCGTCGCCGTCGGGCAGGCCGAGGTCGAGCAGCACGAGATCGTAGCGTTTCGCGGCGAACGCGCCGATCGCTTCCTGCGCGCTCGCGGCGCCATCGGCCTGGTAGCCGTGTCCGCCGAGATATTCGATCAGGAGGACGCGCATCGAATGGTCGTCGTCGACGACGAGGATGCTGTGTTGCTGCTGCAAAGTCATGGCAGATCCTTCAGGGCGCGAGCGAGCGCTTCGCGGTCGAATGGTCGGGACAGCACGGCGACGCGCGCGCGGGGCGCCTGTTCGCGCACGCGCGCGGTGAAAGCGGCTTCGTTCATCGGCAGGGTGGCGGCGTCGGCGACGACGAAGGCGATGTCGTCGTCCGCGCCCAAGGCGTCGTCGAGGGCTTCGTTGGCATCGGCATAGCCGAGCGGCTCGAAGCCCATCGCGGCGAGCCAGTCTTCGCCGTCTTCACGCGATTGCGCATCGGCGTCGATGAGCACCACGCGCTCGCCGTCGCCGATCTGGTGCGTAGGCTCCGGTGCATCGTCCGCCGGCGCGGCCGACTTCGAGACGAGCGGCAGCACGAGACGAAAGCGCGTGCCCTGCGGACCGGTCGCGATCGCGATGCCGCCCCGATGCTCGCACGCCACGCCCGCGACGATCGCGAGGCCGAGGCCCGAGCCGCCGCCTTTCGCGCGCACGGAAAAGAACGGCTCGAAAAGATGCTGCAGATGTTCGGTGGGAATGCCGGGGCCGTCGTCTTCGACATCGACCCACGCGATCTCGCCCGGCGGCGCGTCGCCGATGGCGAGCGGCGTGTCCATCGACGGCGCGCTGCCGATGCGCAGCACCACGCGCGAGCGCGCCGCGAGGCCGGCGTTGCTTGTCAGATTCAGCACGGCGCGCACGAGCTGGCCGCCGTGCGCCGCGACGCACAGGCGCGCCTGCGCCGCTTCCAGTTCGATGACGACGCCGTTGCGGCTGAGCGGCCGCGCCAGCGCCACGCTCTCGCGCACGATCGACATCAGGTCGAGCGTTTCGCGCACGCGATCGCCGCGCCGCGCGGCCAGCAGAATTTCCTCGGTCAGTTCGTAGCCGCGCGCCGATGCGGCCCGCACCTCGCGCAAGGGCGTGCGGGCGGCGGAATCGCCAGCGAGCCGGTCGTGCGCGATTTCCGCGTAGCCATCCACGGCGGCGAGAATGTTCTTGAAATCGTGCGCGACGCCGCCCGCGAGCAGTCCGAGCGATTCCATCCGGCGCGCCCGTTCGAGCCTGAGCGCGAGCTGCCTGCGCTCGCGCACGGCGACCGCGACGAAGAAGGTCAGGATCGCGAGACCGGCCATGTCGATCTGCAAATGCCATGCGCTTTCGGCGTTTTCATAGCGATACGGTCCGAGCCGCATCAGCGTGAGGCCGACGCCGAACACCGCCGCCGTGCCGACCGTGGTCGCCGCGGCGGCCAGGCCGCCATGAATCGCGATGGCGGCCAGCAGCAGCGAGACGACCGCGCGCTGCACCTGTTCCGATACATGCAGCGCGGCGGCCGCGGCCAGCAGCGCGGCGACCGCGACGCTGCACGCGAGCGCGATCAGCGGCTCGGCGCGGCGCGGCGCCTGGGCGCTGTCCGCGAGCCGCGAACGCCAGGCGAGCACGGCCGGCACGAGCACCAGCACCGCGACGCCGTTGCCGACGAACAGCGTGCTCCATTCGCGCCACCAGCCGTCGTGGCTCAGGTCGCTGGCGAGGGTCGCGCCGAGCATCGACGTCGCGCCAATCGCGGCGAGCGGCAGCAGCAACAGAAAGCGCATCAGGCTCGCCGTCGTGACGATGGTCCCGTTCGCATCGACATAGCGCCGGCCGAGCCATGCGCAGAGCGCCACTTCGAGCACGTTGAGGAGGCAGAAGCCGAGATCGCTGCGCCACGAGGCGGCGCTGAAATCGCCCGTCAAGGCAATCGCGATGAACACCGCGAGCAGATGAGCGGGCCAGCGTCGCGGCGGCATCGGCCAGAGCACCGCAATGGCGATGGCCGGCGCGGGCCATGCGATCGCCGCGAGCGTTTCGGCGCTTTCCAGATGCGCCACCGGCCGCGCGAGCAGATAGCAGAGGATCGCGAGCGCGAAGGGTTCGGCGAAGGCGCGCGCGCGTGCCGCCTGCGCGGCGACGGCGTCGCGCGCGCCGGTTCCGCGCGAAAGATTCGCCACAGGATTCTGCCGGGATGAAAGTGACATGAGCAATGGACGCGCGGGCGCGGGCGAATTCGTCGTCGAAGGCCGCGTCATCGGTGGCGCGCCATCAGTGCTTATGTCGGCAGGAAAGGGACGAACTTGAGTGCCCTGGCGCGCGCACGCCGGGCTGTATCCCGGCGCCGGCGGATCGCGCGTCAGGTTTCGGGCGTGGCGAGGACGCGCCGGACCTGGCCTTCTTCCATCCAGATGACCGTGTCGGCGCATTTGAACCAGCGGTCGTCGTGGCTCACGGCGATGATCGTCTTGCCGGCAGCCTTCAGCCGCGGCAGCAGCTTCTCGTAGTAATAGCGGCGAAACTGCGGGTCCTGATCGGCCGCCCATTCGTCGAAGATCAGCACGGGCCGGCCTTCCGCGAGCGCGCTGACCATCGCGAGGCGCTTGCGCTGTCCGCTCGACAGATCGGTCGTGCTGAAACGTCCCTGCTTGTAGTGAACCTTCTCCGACAGATCCATTTCGCGGATCAGATCGGCGAGATCGTCGTGCGCGGCGTCGAGCCCGTACAGGCGGTCGAACAGATGGAAGTCCGAGAAGATCACGGAAAAGAGCTGACGGTACGCCGCCGCGTTGTCGTCGTCGACGACGGTTTCGTCCCAGCGCACCTCGCCCGCATCCTGCGCATAGAGCTGCGTGATCAGATTGATGAGCGTCGACTTGCCGCTGCCGTTGCCGCCCGCGATGAACGTGACTTCGCCCGCCTTGATGAACAGATCGCACGGGCCGACCTGAAAGCCCTGCTGTCCGCCCGCATTCTTGTAGCGGTAGCTCACGCCGCGCAGCGCGATGCCGTGCACGAGTTCCGCCTTGTGGCCGCCCGCGCCCGCTTCGGCCGCGCGTTTCGCCTCTTCCAGCTCGCGTTCGAGCGCATGGAGCCGATCGACGGCGAGATCCGCGCGCGATACCGCCGGCAGCGCCTGAATCAGGCTGGCGATCGCGCCGCCGGAAAAAACGATGACCAGAATGATCTTGGCGGGCGTCGAAGTGTCGCTGATGTAATAGGGCGTCAGAAACACCATGCAGCCGAGCAGGCCGTAAAAGAACGCATCGCTCAGCGTCTGGCCGCGATTGAAGCCGCGGCCCGAGCTCGCGCGCAGATCCTGCACGGCGAGCGCGCGCTGCACGATGTAGTTGTCGAAGAGATCGGTGTCGCGGCGCGCATTCATCTTGATCTCGCGAAAGCCGCGCAGCAGATGATCGAAGCTCGAACGAAACGCGCTTTCGAGTTCCGTCGCTTCTTTCGAGAGCGCTTCGGCATACGCATAGCTGCTGCGGTAGAAGAACGTCGCGACGCCGAGAAACAGCAGCGTGACGGCGAACGCGATCAGCGACAGATAGCCGATATACAGAGCGGAAGACAATAGCTGCGTGACGAAGTAGATCAGCACGATGACGGTCGGCGCGGCTTCCTCGATGGTCTGCAGGTCCCGTCCGATGGCGTAATCGACGCGAACGGCGCCAATCTTTTCGAACGCCTCCAGATCCAGCGAGCGCACCGCCCGCGCCATGTCCAGCCGCTTTTGCAGGATGAAGTTCGAGATGACGGCGGTCGTCGCGTTCAGCGCATAGTTCATCGCGAGAAGCAGCGCCACGCTGGCGATGATGAAGAACGCCATCAGATAGATATTCGGCCCCTTCGACTGATCGTAATTCGCCACGGTCGTGACCAGTGCGATCACGCCGGACATCATTACGCCAGGCAGCGTCGAAGCGGCCAGGAGGGGCACGCGATCGCGCCTGGCCTCGCCGAACAGCAGCTTGATGAATTTCATGTGTGCCTGGGTTCCCCTTGCTACGGCGCGTCGCGCCGCAGGCTGGCTGGCCGGATGTCGGTCCAGTTCTCGTTGATATAGGCCACGCACGCCTCGCGCGCCGCCACGCCGAACACGCTTTCCCATCCCGCTGGCACCGGCGCGAACGACGGCCATAGCGAATGCTGTCCTTCATCATTGCACAGCACGAGGAACGCGCCGTTTTCATCGTCGAATGGATTCATGTCGTCCTCGCTGTCACGGCGTTTTCCAGACGGGATCGACCCATCCGTTCTCATCGTAGTCGGCCATGCACCGGTCGACCAGATCCGTCATCTGCGCGAGCGAGCCGTCCGCCGCGGCCATGGCCTGCAGATGCACCTTCACTTCTTCGTGGCTGCCCATGTAGTTGCGTTCGTAGAGTTCGTGACGGCCCGCGAACTCCGTGCCGACGGCGTCCCACATCAGCTTCATCAGCTTGATGCGCTCCCGGTGGCCGATGCCGTTCGAGCCGCGCACATAGCGCGACAGATACCGGTCGATCTCGGGATTGTCGAAGTCGCGCGTGGACGAGGGCAGATAGATCAGCGCGGACGCGACGATCTTGTGCACGATTTCCTTGATGCGCCCATAAGCATCGGGCGCGAGCGAGCGATACGCAAGCGCCGCATGCAGGTTCGGCAGCACCGCGCCGCCGACCCAGCGATCGGGCTGGCGCGCCATCGTGTTGGACAGCGACCAGAACATGTGACGCAGCGCGATGACTTCGCCGAGCATGACCTGATTGCCGCGGAACTCGTCGCCGCTCGTGACATGCAGCGCCTTCGACAACAGGCCCGTAAGGAAATCCAGCTTCACGGCAAAGCGCGTGCAGCCGTGAAAGCTCGTGCCATGCATGAATCCGGAGGCGACCGGAAAATCCGGCGGCATCGCGTCGACGCCGTGGCTCAGCACGTTTTCCCACGGCACGAACACGCGATCGAGAATCAGGATGGCGTCGTTTTCATCGAAGCGGGAACTGAGGGGCGCGTCGAACGGGCTGGCGCATTGCACCGCCTGATACTCGTAGGAATTGCGGCAAATCAGCTTCAGGCCGGGCGCGTTCATGGGCGTGAAGAACATCACGGCGCGGCTCTTGTCGCTCTTCGCGATGCCCGCGTGATGGCTGAGAAACGTGTAGTGCGTAAACGCAGCCGAGGTCGCGACGACTTTCGCACCCGAGATGACGAGGCCGCCGTCGGTTTCTTCGTCGATATGGATGTACACGTCCTGTGCGTGCTCCGGCCGCGCGCGGTCGATCGGCGGATTGGCGAGCGCGTGGTTCAGGAACGGCACGCTTTCCTGCGCGAACCGGTGCCATTGCCGGGCGTTGCCGGCATGCGCGCCGTAGTAGTCGGCGTTGATGTCGAGCGTGTTCATGATCGACGCCTTGTAGTCCGGCGTGCGTCCCATCCAGCCATACGTGAGCCGCGCCCAGTCCGCGATGGCCTGCTGCTGGCCGGCGAGATCGTCCGCGCTTCTCGCATGCCGGAAATAGCGATGCGTGAAACCGCCGTTTCGCGTGTCCGTCGCGCAGGTGAGCCCGCTCCGATGCGCCGGGTCGTGCAGCGCGTCGTAGAGCCGCGCAAGCGAGCGCGCGCTGTTGCGAAAGGCCGGATGCGCGGCGATATCGTCGATGCGCTCGCCGTTGAAGAAGACGTCGCGCCCGTCCTGCAAGCTGTCCATGAAGGCACGGCCGGTCAGGGGCCGCGCCGCCAGATGCCGAGATAGCTCATTCACTTTGGCTCACCCGTTTGGCAAAGAGATCGCGAATGACCGGCCCGATGACGGTCAGCGCGTCGGCTTGCATCATGTGGTCATGTTCGCAGGGCACATCGATCACGTCGAGCGCGCCTCGCGCGCTTGCGCGCCATTCGCGCAGCGACCCGTCGATCGGCGGCAGCGCTGTCGCGCGCACGTAGGTCATCGGCGCGCTGAGCGGCGCGGGGCGGAACGAGGCGGCAAGCGTTGCGTGGCACGCGGCCGCCTCGACCAGCGCGGGCAGCGCGCTTTCGGGAATGTGCGCGAGCGGGCTTTCGATGGCGCGCATATGCGCCATCACGCGGTCCCATCGCAACGCGCCGTGCGACGCCTCGGCGTGCGGATAGCCGATCATCGCCAGCACGTTGCGCAGATGTCCGGCCGCGGCGGCCGGTTCGTGCCGCGCCTCGCCGTTCAGGCGGCTGTCGAGCAGCACGACATGGGTGACGGTCTCGCCCTCTGCTTCGAGACTCGATGCGATCTGATGCGCGACGAGCCCGCCGAACGACCATCCCATCAGCCGATAGGGACCGCGCGGCTGGATCGCGCGGATGTGGGCGATATAGCGGTCGGCGAGCCCGGCTACCGAATGCGGGGCGTGTTCCCCGCTGAGCAGCGGCGATTGCAGGCCGTACAGCGGCACATCGACGCCGAGATGCGGAATCAGCGTCGCGTAGCACCAGCTCAGGCCGTAGCCGGGATGCACGCAGAAAAGCGGCGCGGCGGCCGTGGCGCGCTGCAGCGGGAGCAGGGGCGCGAGCGCATCGGCGGCGCGATGCCCGTGCAGCCGCTCGCCGAGCAGCGCGACGGTCGGCGCTTCGAACAGCGCGCGAATGCCGAGGTCGGCGCCCATGCGGTCGCGGATACGATTGACGAGGCGCGCCGCGCGCAGCGAATGTCCGCCGAGCGCAAAGAAGTTGTCGTCGATCGACACGGCGTCGAGTTCCAGCGCTTGCGCGAACAGGCGCGCAAGCTCAGCCTCGCGGGCGGTGCGCGGCGCCCGGAAAGGTCGCGGCGCGCGTTCGGGCGCGGGCAGGGCGGCGCGGTCGAGCTTGCCGTTCAGCGTCACGGGCAGGCGTTCGAGCGTCGTGAAGCTCGCGGGCATCATGTGCCCGGGCAGGCCGCGGGCGAGCGCGGCGCGCGCGTCGGCTTCGACGAATGCGGCGCTGGCCACCACATAGGCGGTGAGCTGCCCGTTCGCCATCGCAACGGCGCAGTCGCGCACGTGCGCCTGCGCGCGCAACGCCGCTTCCACTTCGCCCAGTTCGACGCGAAAGCCGCGAATCTTCACCTGATGATCCGCACGGCCGAGGCAGTGCAACCGGCCATCGGCGGACCAGCGCGCGAGATCGCCGGTGCGGTACATGCGATCGCCCGGTTCGCCGAACGGGTCCGCGACGAAGCGTTCGGCGGTCAGATCCGCGCGGCCGGTATAGCCGCGCGCGAGTCCGCGCCCCGCGATATACAGCTCGCCCACCGTTTCCGGCGGGCAACGGCCGAGCCAGCGGTCGAGCACGTAGACGCGCGTGTTCGCAAGCGGCCGTCCGATGGACGGTTCGGCGTCCGTCGCCGCCAGTTCGCCCGACGTCGACCAGACCGTGGTTTCCGTCGGCCCGTAGACATTGATGACGCGGCGCGCGTGCGCTCGCAGGCGTGCCGCGAGATGCGCGGGCAGCGTCTCGCCCCCCGTCAGCGCCAGCCGGAAGGCCGTTTGCCCGCTCGCTTCGGCGAGCATCGCGTCCCAGAGCGTGGGCGTCGCCTGCATGACGCTGGCGCGGGCCTCGTGAGCGAGGCGCGCGAGCCGCCGGGGATCCTTCACGTCGCTGTCGGCGGCGAGCACGATGGCCGCGCCCGCCAGCAGCGGACCCAGCAATTCGAGACAGGCGATGTCGAAGCCGAGCGTCGTCACCGCGAGCAGGCGATCGCCGGGCTCGAAGCCGATGCGCTCCTGCATCGACGCGAGCAGGTTGGCGAGCCCGGCGCGCGTCACGGCGACGCCCTTGGGCGTGCCGGTGGAGCCGGACGTGTAGATCACGTAGGCGAGATCGAGCGCGCAGGGCGAACGCGCGGCCGGGTGGCGCGGCGCAGCGCCGGCGTCATGCGCGGGCAGCCGCTCGACGGTCAGCGACGGCCTGGCATCGGCGAGCATGGCCGCGATGCGCGCCTGCGGGTAGTGCGGATCGATCGGCAGGAAAGCCGCGCCGCTTTTGAGCACGCCGAGCATCGCGACGACGATCTCCGGCGTGCGCGGCAAGGTCAGCGCGACCAGATCGCCCGCGCCGATGCCTCGCGCATTCAGCACGCGCGCGAAATCGGCCGAGTGCCGTTCGATATCGGCATACGTCCAGCGATGTTCGCCCTGCTCGACGGCGATGGCATCGGGCGTGCGGCGCGCCTGTTGCGAGACGAGCGCCGCGATGTCGTCGGCGGGCGTCGCGCGAGCAGTGTCGTTCCACGCGCGCAGGCATTCGGCTTCCGCGAGTGCGAGCAGATCGCCGCCCGCGATCGCGGATTCCGGCGCTTCGGCGGCGCGCTCCAGCAGACGCGCGAGCTTGTCCAGCAGCGCGGGCGGCGCGTTCGCGCCGGTGCGGCGGTCCAGACGCAGCGTGAGGCGCTCGCCCGGAAGCGCGACGAGCGTCACGGGATAGTGCGTGCCGTCGTAGCCGTCGATGCCGCCGATCGCAAGCCCGTCCGATGCCTGCGCCATGCGCTGCCTGTCCATCGGATAGTTCTCGACGATCAGCAAGGTGTCGAACAATTCGGCCTGGCCGGACAGCGCGAGAATGTCGTTCAGGCCGAGATGCTGATGCGGCAGCAGATCCGCGTGACCCGCCTGCACGCGGCGAAAGAGCGCGGACCAGCGCTCGCGGGGATCGAGCCTGACTCTCAGCGGCACCGTGTTGATGAAGAGGCCGACGCGCCGCTCGACGTCCGGCAATTCCGGAGGACGGCCCGACACGGTGATGCCGAACGCGATGTCCTCGCGCCCCGTGAGCCGTGCGAGCAGCACGGCCCAGCACGCCTGAAGGATCGTGCTCAGCGTCGCTCCGTGGCGTTGCGCGAGCGCGGCAAGCCTGCCTGCGAGCGCGTCGGGCAGATCGATCTGCTCCGTGTGCACGCCCCCCGCGCGCGCGGGGGGCGCCGGGCTCGTGAGCCGCGTCGGAGCGTCGAGCCCGCGCAGCGCCTCGCGCCACGCCGCGCGCGCGGCCGCCGCGTCCTGACGCATCAGCCAGGCGTGCTGATCGCGCAACGGGTAGCCGCGCCCCAGCGTTTCGCCGGCGTAGAGCGACATCAGATCGGACACGACGACGGGCATCGACCAGCCATCCAGCAGCAGATGATGGTTGGTCATGACGAGCCGATGCCGCCGCGGGCCGGTCCGGACAAGCACGAAGCGCACAAGCGGCGCACGCTCGACATCGAAACGGCGCTCGCGCTCCGACGCCAGGATCGCCGACAGCGCCGCCGCCACATCGGCTGCGTCCGAGACATCCGCGTCGCGCCACGGCGCGGCGGCCACGGCGGCGATCACCTGAACCGGCCGGCCGCCGATCGTGCGGATAGCGGCGCGCAACGCTTCGTGACGCGCAAGCAGGGCATCCGCCGCGGCCCGCAGGCGGGCGCTGTCGAGCGGTCCTTCGAGCGCCAGCGAAAACTGCGCGATATAAGGATCGGCCGCCGATGCATCGAACTGCGAATGAAACAGCAATCCCTCCTGCAAGGGCAAAAGCGGCAGGATGTCCTGCGCATCGGGCGTCGCGGCTTCGATCGCTTCGATCTCGGACTGCGTGAGATCGGCGCAGATATCCGATGGCGTGAGGCCGCCGGCTTCGAGCGTGGCGATGTCGCGAAGGGCGTCGAACCAGCGTTGGCCGAGCGCGTGAATGGCGTCGTCGTCGAACAGCGCGCCGGCGAAGGTCCAGTGCGCATGGAGACGCGGACCGTCGTCGGCCTCGATCACCTGCGCATCGAGCGCGATGGCGTGAGAGAGAGGCGCATCGGGATCGTCGCCGCCCTCGAAGGACAGGCCGTTGAGCGGCGACCACGCGCCGCCGGAACGTCCGAAGCGGCCGAGATAGTTGAACGAGAGTTGTGCCCGCGCGCCTTGCAGGTCCGCGGCGGTATGCGCGTTGAGATAACGGAGCAGCCCGTAGCCGATGCCGTTGTCGGGCAGCCCGCGCAGCGTTTCCTTGACGCGCTTCACCAGCGCGCCGGGCGCTTCATCGCTTTCAACGTCGATGCGCACGGGATACATGCACGTGAACCAGCCGACCGTCTGCGACAGGTCGAGGCCGCTGTCGCCCGGCTCGCGGCCGTGTCCTTCGAGATCGAGCAGGACGGTGCGCGTGCCGTTGCGCCATCCGGCCACGGCGCGCGCGTAGCCCGCGATGAGCACGTCGTTGACGCCGCCGTGAAACAGCGCCGGGACGACGCCCAGCAGGCGCGATGTCGTGGCCGCATCGAGCCGCAGGCTCACGCGCCGCGCGGTCGCGAGCGTGTCGTTCGGTCCGGGCGGACGCGCGCCGTGCAGCGGGGCTGGCGCGGACACGATCCGTTGCCAGCGCTCGGCTTCCGCGACGCGCCGTGCCGCGTGCGCTTCATCGTGCAGGTGCCGCGCCCAGCGCCGGAAGGAGGTCGGCACGGGCGGCAGGAGCGGCGGCTCGCCTCGCGCCGCGAGCGTGTGCGCTTCGGCGAGATCGTCGAGCAGAATGCGCCACGACACGCCATCCACGACGCAATGATGGAGGGTCAGCAGCAGACGCCCCGGGCGCTCGCCACGGTCGAACCATACGGCGCGCAGCAGCCGTGCATGCCGCGGCGCGAGCCAGTTCTCGGCGTTCGCGCGCTCGCGGGCGGCTTCGCGCTCGATGTCGGCGTCCGTGAGCCCTCGCGCGTCGATCGCGTGCAGGAGCGCGTCCGCCTCGACGGATACCGAACCGGCATCCAGTTCGCCATCGACGAGGCGAGCCCGCAGCAGCGCGTGCCGCGCGATCACCGCGTGCAGTGCCTGGACGAGCGCCGCGCGGCGCATCCGCTCGGGCACGGCGACGAGCATGGACTGGCTGAACGCCGTGGCCGGGCCGCCGCGCTCGGCGAGCCAGCGCATGATCGGCGTGGCGGGCACGCGGCCCGTCGCATCGTCGTGCGTCGACGGCGCGGCCGCGCGCGCGCCGGCGACGGTTCCCGCGACCCGCGCGAGCGCGGCCGGCGTCTTGTGCCGGAAGACATCGGCGGGACTGAGATCGAGGCCGGCGGCGCGCGCGCGGCTCACGAAGCGGATCGACAGGATGCTGTCGCCGCCGAGCGTGAAGAAGCTGTCGTCGGGCTGAACGCCGCCGCATTCGAGAACCTCGGCGAAGAGCCGCGCGATCAGCGCTTCGCGGTCCGTCGCGGGCGCGCGCGACGGCGATGCCGCCTCGCGCGGCGGCGACGGCAGCGCGCGGCGATCGAGCTTGCCGTTCGGCGTGAGCGGCAGCGTCTCCAGTTCGACGAACGCCGCCGGCACCATGTATTCGGGCAGCCGCCGCGACGCAAACACGCGCAGCGCATTCGCATCGAACGCGGCGGCCGGCACGATATACGCGACGAGCCGCGTGTCGCGCACGGCCACGGCGCAGGCGCGCACGCCGTCTTCCTGCGCGAGCGCCGCCTCGATGTCGCCCGGCTCGATGCGAAAACCGCGCAGCTTGATCTGCTGATCGGCGCGGCCGAGGAAGTCGAGCTGGCCATCGGCGCGCCAGCGCCCGAGATCGCCCGTGCGATAAAGCCGCGCGCCCGGCGCGCCGAACGGATCGGCGACAAAACGCTCGGCCGTCAGATCGGGACGCGCGTGATAGCCGCGTGCGAGTCCCGTTCCGGCCACATAGATTTCGCCCGTGACACCGATCGCGCAGGCCCGCAGGCAGGCATCGAGCACATGAACCCGGCTGCCCGCGACCGGCCGGCCGATGGGCGGCGCGGCGAGGCCGTCGAGGTCGTCGCTCATGGTCGCGCAGACGGTGACTTCCGTCGGGCCATAGGCGTTGAGCAGCCGCCGTCCGTTCGACCATCGCGCGGCGGTCTCCGGCGAAATGGCGTCGCCCGCGGTCACGATGGTGCACGAAGCCGGTATGGACGCAGGGTCCATCACCGCAAGCAGCGCGGGCGGCAGCGTCACGCAGTTCACGCCCTCCGCGCGGATCAGCGCGGCGAGCCGCTCCGCCGACATCAACGCCGCATCGGCGAGGACGAGGCGCGCGCCGCGCAGCAGCGTGACGAATATCTCCGACACGGCCGCATCGAACGAGAGCGACGCGAATTGCAGCACGCGCGAGGCCGGCGTGATGCCGAAGCGCCGGGCCTGCGCGTCGACGAGGCCCGGCAGGCCGGCGCGCGTGACCACGACGCCTTTCGGCGTGCCGCTGGAGCCCGACGTATAGATGACGTACGCCGGATGCTCCGGCGCGACGGCGCGCTGCAGCCGGTCCGCCGGCCAGCCGGCAAGCGCGGGCAGCGCGTCGAGCAGGAGCGATGGCCGTGCATCCGCGAGCATCGCCGCGATGCGCGCCTGCGGATAGTGCGGATCGACCGGCAGATAGGCCGCGCCGCTTTTCAGCACGCCGAGCATCGCGACGACGATGTCGGGCGTGCGCGTCATCGTGAGCGCGACGATGTGCTCCGGCCCGATGCCGCGGCCGGCCAGATAATGCGCTAGCGCGTTCGAGCGCCGGTCGAGTTCGCGGTAGGTCAGGCGCGCCGGACCCTGCGCCACCGCGATGGCTTCCGGCGTGCGCGCGGCCTGAGCGCCGAAGCGCGCCGCGATATCGTCGCGGGCCACCACGGGCTGCGCCGTCGCGTTCCATCGGCGGATGGCGTCGCGTTCATCGTCGGCGATCAGGTCGATGCGCGCGGCGAGTGCGTCGGGCTCCGCAGCCATCGCGCGCAAAATGCGCAGGAGCATCGCCAGAAGCCGACGCGCATCGTGCCCGGATACCCGGTTCGCGCGATGGTCGATGCGCAACTCCAGCTCCGTTCCGGGCGTGACCATCAGGCTGACCGGATAGTGCGTGGCGTCGTCGATCGTCATGCCTTGCAGCACGACGCCGTCGATCTCCCCCTCCGTCTGCGCGGCGGGATAGTTCTCGAACACCACGAGCGTGTCGAAGAGTTCGCCGTGGCCCGCGAGCGCCTGCACCTCGTTCAGTCCGATGTGCTGATACGGCAGCATGGCCGACTGGTCTTGCTGGATGCGTCCGAGCAGTTGCGCTACCGTTTCGCCGGCGCGCAGCGTGACCCGCAGCGGAAGGGTGTTGATGAAGAGCCCGACGCGCCGCTCGATGTCCTGCAGCTCGGCCGGGCGTCCGGCCGCCGTCACGCCGAAGACGACATCCCGTTGTCCGGTCCAGTGCCCGAGCAGCATCGCCCAGGCGCCTTGCGCGAAGGTGGCGAGCGTCAGGCCGCGCTGGCGCGCGCATTCCCTGAGGCGCGCGGTCGCGTGCGCGTCGAGCGTTCCGGCGACGGATGCCTGCCGCACGGCGGGCGAGCCGGAATCCGTGTTCGCGACGAGGCGCGTCGGGCCTTCGAGACCGGCGAGCGCCTTCGCCCACGCGTGGCGCGCGGCTTCGCGATCCTGCCGCGCCAGCCAGACGAACTGATCGCGCAGCGGCGGCGCGGGACCGGGATCGTCGCCCGCATAAAGACGCATCAGCTCCGAGACGATGACGGGCATCGACCAGCCATCGATCAGCAAATGATGCAGGCTCAGCACCAGCCGCTGGCGGCCCGGCGCGAGCCGCACGAGCGCGGCGCGCAGCAGGGGCGCGCAGGTCACGTCGAAACGGCCGGCGCGGTCTTCGGCCAGCCACGCCGCAAGCGCCTCGCGTGGATCGGACGCACCGCGCAGATCGACATCGCGCCACGGTGTTTCGACCACGTCATGCAGCGCCTGCACGACGCGGCCATCGACGCTGTGAAAGCTCACTCTCAGCGCTTCGTGCCGCTGCACCAGCGCGCCGACGGCACGGCGCAGGCGCGCCTGATCCAGATGGCCTTCGAAGGCCAGCACCAGTTGCACGATGTACGGATCGGCCGCCGACGTGTCGTACAGCGCGTGGAACAGCAGCCCTTCCTGAAGCGGCGCGAGCGGCAGGATATCGGCGAGGCCGGGAATGGCGGCGCGCAGGGACGCGATCACGCCCGGCGGCAGGCGCGGCCACGACGCGTCTTCCGGGTATTCGATGCTGCGCAGTTCGCGCGCGACGGCGGCGAGCGCGGCCGGCGTCTTCTCGCGAAAGACATCCGCCGGCGTCAGCACCAGTCCGGCTTTGCGCGCGCGGCTCACCAGCCGGATCGACAGGATGCTGTCGCCGCCGAGCGCGAAGAAGCTGTCGTCCGCGCCGGCGGCGGCGAGATCGAGCACGTCCATGAACAGGCCGACGAGCGTCGCCTCGCGTGGCGTGGCGGGCGGCCGCGTTGCCTGCGTGCGCGCCTGAAACGCGGGCAGCGCCCTGCGATCGAGCTTGCCGTTCTGCGTGATCGGCAACCGGTCGAGCCTGACGAAGCCCGCCGGCATCATGTAGTCGGGCAGCCGCTGTCCGAGTGCGGCGCGCACGCGGCTTTCGTCGAAGTCCGCGCCAGCGACGACATACGCCACGAGCCGGTTCGCGGCGACGCCGTCCTGCTGCGCCAGCACCGCGCACGCGCGGATCGACGGCTGCTCGGACAGCGCGGTTTCGATTTCACCAAGCTCGATGCGCAGGCCGCGAATCTTCACCTGCTGATCCGCGCGGCCGATGAATTCGAGTTGTCCCTCTTCGTTCCAGCGCGCCAGATCGCCTGTGCGGTACATGCGCGCGCCGGGCGCACCGTAAGGATCGGCGACGAAGCGTTCCGCCGTGAGGCCCGCCGCGCCGACATAGCCGCGCGCGAGCGCATCGCCGGCGATGTACAGATCGCCCGCGACGCTGGCCGGGCACGGGTTCAGGAAGTCGTCGAGCACGCGCAACTGCGCCGAGTCGCGCGGCGTGCCGATGGGAACGGGATGCTGCAACGGCCGCTCAGGCGTCGCGCGAAAACCCGTGACGAACACGCTGGCCTCGGTCGGGCCGTAGCAGTTCATCAGGATCATGTCGGGGAAACGCCGCAGGACGCGCTGGAAGCTCGCGACCGACGCGGTGTCGCCGCCGGTGAGAATGGCGCGCAGCCCGTTCAGGCATTCGATGTCTTCCGTGACGAGCAGATTGAAGAGGCTCGTCGTCAGAAGCATGTTATGCACGCCGTGTTCGGCGATTTCGCGGCGCAGATCCGCCGGCGTCAACTGCTCGCACGACGCGACCACGAGCTCGTCGCCGCGCAAGAGCGCGCTCCAGATTTCGTAGCTGCCCGCGTCGAAGCCATACGACGACTGGAACAGCACGCGCTGCGGCGCGAAGTGCAGCAGATCCAGCGCCATATCGACGAGACCGATATGCGTCAGTTCGATGCCCTTCGGCTGCCCCGACGAGCCGGACGTGTACATCACGTTGAAGCGCGCGTGAGGCGGGATATCGATGCCGAGGGCGCTGCCGTCGCCTTCGTCGAGCATCGCGCGCTCGATGCGCAACGCGGGCACGGACCCGTCTTCCGCCGTGTCGGCGTCGTGCAGCAGAAGCACGGTGCGCGTGTCGGCGAGCATGCGTTGCCGGCGCTCCGGCGGATGCCCGCGGTACAGCGGCAGATACGAGCCGCCCGCCTTGACGATGGCCAGTGTCGCGACGATCAGTTCCAGCGAACGCGCCATGTCCACCGCGACGGGCGCTTCGCGCGCCACGCCGTGCTTCATGAGGCGGCGAGCGAGACGATTCGACATCGCATCGAGCTGGCCGTACGTGAGCGCCCGCTCGCCCGCGCGCAACGCGATGGCATGCGGCCGCCGCGCGGCGATCTCGGCGAAGCGCTGCGGAATCGACTGCGCTTCGCGCCGTTCCCCGCGCGCCGGCGCGCCCAGCGCGAGCATCGCGGCGCGCTCGTCGGGCGCCAGCACGGCATATCGCCCGATGCGCGTATCGGGATCGGCGACGGCTTCGTCGAGCAGGCGCTGCAACGCGGCCGCCATGCGACGGGCCGTCGCCGGCGCGAACAGGCCGGCGGCGAATTCCAGACTCCCTTCGATGATGCCGTGATCGTCATCGTCGCCGCCGTGCGCGGTGAGCTCGAACGCGAGATCGAACTTCGCCGCCGCGCTGCCGACCGCGCGCGGCGTGGCCGTCACGCCGTCGAGCGCGAGGGTGGAGTCGTCGCGGTATTCGAGCGTGAGCGCCACCTGAAAGAGCGGATGGCGCGCGTCGCTGCGCTCCGGATTCAGCGCCTCGACGATGCTCGCGAACGGCGCGTCCTGATTGGCATAGGCGGCCAGATCGGTCGCGCGCACGCGCTGGAGCAGTTCGCGGAAGGTCGGATCGCCGCCGGCATCGACGCGCAACACCAGACTGTTGGCGAAATAGCCGACGAGATCCTTGAGCTGCTCGTCGAAACGGCCTTCGCCCGGCGTGCCGACGACCACGTCCGCGCCCGCGCCGAATCGCCTCAGCACGGCGACGAGGCCGGTCTGCAAGACCATGAAGAGCGTGACGTGATGCGCCTGGGCGAAGCGCGCGGCGCGCCGGTGAAACGATGCGTCGAAGCGCATTTCGACGCGTTCGGCACGGCTCATCGCCTCGGCCGTGCGCGCATGCGCGCGCGGCAACGGCAGTTCGTCAGGCAGGCCTGCGAGCGCGTCGCGCCAGTAGGCGAGCTGACGCCGCGCGAGGCCGTTCGCGGCGTCGGCGGGGCCGAGCAGCGTGCGCTGCCAGTTCACGTAATCGGCATACTGGACCGGCAGCGGCGTCCAGCGTGGCGGCGACCCGGCGAGGCGGGCCGCATACGCCGCGGACAGATCGCGCAGGAAGGGCGCGAGCGACGCGCCGTCGAATGCGATGTGATGGAAGTCGAACAGCAGCACCGCCTGGTCGGGCGTGCGGCGCAGCAGGCGCGCTCTGAAGGGCATCCCGCGTTCGAGGTCGAACGGCGTTCGGATCTCGCTCGCGACGTGGTGTTCCAGATCATCGTCGGGCGTCACTTCGGTGACGACCAGCGGCGCATCGAGCCCGGCGAGTTCGTCCGGCGCGAGCACCTGCGCCTGCAGGCCGCTTTCCCCATACCGGAAGCGGGTGCGCAGGCTTTCGTGTCTCACGATGACATCGCCGAGCGCGAGCCGCAGCGCGGATTCGTCCAGCGGTCCCGCGAGATCGAAGGCGAAAGGCAGGTTGTACGCGGTGGCAGCCGTGCCCGTTCCGAGCCGCGCCAGGAACCATAATCCCTGTTGACCCGCCGACAAGCCGTCGCGCCTGGACGACGCGTCCGCCGTCAGTCGCGCACGCCGCGCGCCGCCGCCTGCGAGCAGCGCGGCGAGCCGCTCGACCGTCGGCGCCTGGAACACATCGCCGACGCTGACATCGACTTGCAAGACCGAGCGTATCTGGTTCGCCAGCCGCGCGGCGAGCAGCGAATGGCCGCCGCGGGCGAAGAAGTCGTCGCGCACGCCGACGCTGTCCATTCGCAGCACGGCGGCGAACAGTCGCGCGAGTTCGATTTCGAGCGGCGTGCGTCCCGCGCGGCCGCCCGATGTTTCGCGCCGCGCGTCGGGCAACGCGGCGCGGTCGAGCTTGCCGTTAGGTAGGAGCGGCAAGGCGGACACGGCGGCGAACGTCGAAGGCAGCATGTAGTCCGGGATGCGCCGGGCGAGCGCCGCGCGCAGGGCGGATTCGTCGTAGCCCGGCGCGGGCACGACATAGGCGACGAGCCGCGTGCCGCCCGGCGCATCCTCTTGGGCGATCACGGCGGCGGCTGCGACGCCCTGCTGCGCGAACAGGGCCGCTTCGATCTCGCCGGGCTCGACGCGAAAGCCGCGTATCTTGATCTGCCGGTCCGCGCGGCCGAGATAGTCGATGTCGCCGTCGTCGCGAAGCCGCGCGCGGTCGCCGGTCCGATACATGCGCGCACCCGGCGCGCCGAACGGATCGGCGAGAAAGCGCTCCGCCGTCAGACCGGGTTGACCCAGATAGCCCCGCGCCAGCCCCGCACCCGCGAGATACAGTTCGCCCGCCTCGCCGACGGCGCAGCGGCGCACGCATTCATCGAGCACGTAGGCCGACGTGTTCCAGACCGGCTGGCCGACCGGCGCATCGTTTTCGACGGTCGCGACGGCATGCAGGCTGTCGCCGCTAGCCTCGGACGACCCGTAGAAGTTCACGAGGCGCGCATGCGGCGCAGCGGCGGCGAAGCGCCTGGCGAGCGCGGGCGGAAGCGTCTCGCCGCTGCATATCCATAGCGGGCACTGGTCCAGCGCGGCGTGATCGGCTTGATCGAGGAGCGCCGCGAGCAGGCTCGGCACCACGGTGATGCGACCAATGCCGAAGCGGGCGATGTCGGCGGCGAGCAGCGACGGATCCCTGGCGGCGCGGGCATCGGCGAGCGCGACGGTGGCGCCCGCGATCAGCGGGGCGAGCAGCTCCGTGGCGCCGTCGATGAAGCTCATCGAGCTCTTGGCCAGCACCGTCTCGCCGGGCGCGAACGCGTACGTTTCGGCGACCCAGCAGAGCCGGTTGACCAGCCCGGCATGCAGCCCGACCACGCCCTTGGGCCGGCCCGTCGAGCCGGACGTATAGATGACGTAGGCGGCATCGAGCGGCTGCGGAAGCCGCCCGATGCGATCGCGTGCCGCATGCCGCGCAGGGCGATCGTTGCCGGGGAGATCGACGAGATGGAGCAGCGGTATGCCCTGCGCGATTTCCGCGAGGCCGGTGGCGAGCTCGCTGCTCGTAAGGAGGCACGCGGGCCGGGCGTCGCGGGACATGAAGGCGAGCCGGTCTTGCGGATAGTCGGGATCGAGCGGCAGATACGCGGCCCCGCAGCCGAGCACGCCCAGAATCGCCTGCACCATGTGAAACGAACGCGGCAACGCGATCGCGACGATATCGCCCGGACCGAGACCGCGCGCCGCGAGCTGATCCGCGAGGCGGCGCGCGCGCGCGTTCAGCTCGGCATAGCTCATCAGCCGCGCGCCCTGCACGAGTGCCGCGTTCGCGGGTGTGCGCGCGGCCTGGCGTTCGAGGAGATCGCATACGGTCAGCGCCGCCAGCTCGCTGGCTGACCAGCGCGCTTCGCCGTGTCCGTCTCCGATGTGACCGGTCAGCGCATCCATGCGGTCAGCAATCTCGATGATGTTCTGCGACCAGTCCGCGCGCGCGCAGTTCGGGAATCACCGCCCGGCCGAATTCCTCGAAGGTGCCGGGAAAGTGCGTCGGCGTGATGACGAAGCCGTCGCAGCAGTCTTCGAACAGGGCCTGCAACTGATCGGCGATATCGGACGCGGTGCCGACGAGCCGCGGCGTGCCGGTGCTCCCGGACAGCGCGATGGCAGCTTCGTCGACCTGCACGTCTGGGTTCGAATCGAGCAGCTTCGCGAGCCACGCGGCCATGCCGCCGGCATCGACGGCGGGCCGCTTGCGCCGGCTTTCGAGAAGCGGGAGCAGGGGCGCGTCGCCCGGAACGCCCGACAGGTCGAAGCCCAGCAACGCGGTCAGATAGCTTCGGGCCGAGTCCACCGCGACCAGCGAGTCGAGATGCGCGGCGCGTGCTTCGGCGATCTCGCGCGTTTCACCGATGACGGGCTGCACGGCGGCCATCAGCCGGATGTCGTGCGGCGCACGCCCCATGCGTTCGGCGCGCGCGCGAACGTCGTCCCGCAGTTCGCGCATTGCGGCAGGCTCGTTCTGAATGGCGAAGATGACTTCCGCCCAGCGCGCCGCGAAATCCCGGCCTTTCGGCGAGACGCCCGCGGCCATCAGCGTGGGCAGGGCGCCCTGCGGCAAGGTCAGCGGGCCGCGCACGTCGAAGTACCGGCCTTTGTGGTCGATCTGGCGGATCTTCTCGTCGCGTGCGTAGATGCCGGAGCGCTTGTCGGCGACGAGCGCGTCTTCGTCCCACGAACGCCAGAGGTCGTGACACACGCTCAGCACTTCTTCCGCCCGCTCGTAGAGATCGCCATGCTCGAACGCAGCCAGATGCGCGAAGTTGACCGCGTTGCTCGCGCCCGCGGAAGTCACCACGTTCCACGCCATGCGGCCGTTGCTAAAATGATTCAGTGTACTAAGCATTCTGGCGAGATGATAGGGCTCCATGAACGTCGTCGATAAGGTGACGGTGAACCTCAGGCGGCGTGTGACACCGATCATCGGCGAGACGAGCAGAGCGGGATCGTGACGCACGGCGCCGCTCGCGCCGCGACGGGTCATTGTTTGCCAGACGCCGTCGTCGCTCATCGGAACGGCAAGCGATTCCGGCACGAACGCATAGTCGAAACCGTAGCGATCGAGGCTGCGCGCGACGCCTTCATAGAGCGTCCGATCGCAGAAGTCGGTTTCGCTATAGGGATGCCGCCACATTGCGCCGAAGTGACTGCCGGGCACGAGGAGATAGGCGGATAAAAGCATGCACGGGCGCGTCACGACGCGGGCCCTTGCGGCATGTCACACGTTTGTAACGCCTCGCTGGAATCAATTCCGCCGGAGCTTTTCGCGAACATGCGACACCACCTTTTTACTGGTAGTCACCGAAATTTCTGCGTATATTGTTCTAGTCTTGTTGAAGTTGTCAATTAGTTCCCTTGGGGGCAAAGACATGAAGGACAACCTCGCAGTCGCCTCGACTCCTCATACGGAAACTGTCGAAAGCAGTCAGGGCACCGTGGTGAGCAGCAGAACGCCCGTGACCAACGGCGTCAAGCTTGTGGGCGAGGCGTTCGTGCCCGGCGCGAGCCTGCTGATGGATGGCAACGTCGTCAACGGCGCCGCGCACGTCGCCGCGGGACTCGGCATCAAGATGCTGCTGGGGCCAGCGGGGCTGCTGCTCGCGGCGGCGGATTCCTATTCGAAATCGGTCACCGACAAATACCTGTGGGATCACGTCGGCGATCTGGTATCGAAGGCCAAGGAAAACCGCGAGGCCAGAAAAACCCGCAAGGCCGAGGCGCGAGCGGAGACGCCCGCCGCGGAGTAGTAGCGGCAGCGCCGGCAATATGGCAAGCATCACTGATCATGACGAGCGGATGCGCTCGCGCGAAGGCGCGCGTCCGTAGCGAACGCGCGTGTCGTGATCAGCCATCGGGTCTTCGGAACACGCGGAGCTCGTGTCCGTAGATCAGCCGCGGTATGAATTCCCCATGCACGAGCGCGAGACGTTGATCGATGGCCCATGCTTCGACCGCGCCGTCCGGCACCTGCTGCACCCATTCGCGCGTGAACACATAGTCGTCGATGTTATGCGCCAGGCGCCGCCCGCCCGGACGCGCCGTCATATCCTTGTAGATGAACACGCCGCCCGGCCCGACGCGTCGCGCCGCGGCGGCGAACACGTCGGCGCGCGCGTGCGGAGCGACGTGATGCAGCACATCCACCATCGCGACGATATCGAACGGGCCTTCGGGCGCTTCCGCGATGGACCGGACATGCTGGAACGCGAGCACGTCTTGCGCGCCGAGACGCCGTGCCGCTGCGCGCGCGGACGCGAGCGGCGGCTCCGCGACATCGCAGCCCACGCCCCGGCGGATTTTCTTCGTCGCGGCGAGCAGCGCAAGCAGGGAGCCCGCGCCGCAGCCCACGTCGAGCACGTCGGCGCCATCGGGAATGAACTGCAGCAGCTTGTCGTAGGGACAGACGTAGGGGCGAAGGGCGCCGAGCCAGCGCAACGGGGCCGGCGTGTCGCAGTAGGCCGCGGAGAAAAAACGCCGCAATTGCGCGGGCGTTGCTGCGGCATCGACGAGCGGGATGGGAACGGATGCGGTAGCCAGCATTTCTCTATGCTCATGTCGTCCGGTCGTGCGCAAGATGTTACTATGCGGAGACATTTTTCGGCGCGGAAATCTCTTTGGAATTCATCGTTCTCCACAAGAATTGATGCCAGATGAGCACAGCGGAACCAGTCGACGACGGGGCGCACGAACATCCGAAACACCGCGTGGTGAGACACGTCCGGTACCGGATGAGCCGTAGCGAAAAATTCATTGCGGTAGCGCTGATCGTCGGCGTCGTCGTGCTCGCACTCATCCCCTTCGTTTTCATCATCGTTCCGGCCGGCCATGTCGGCGTGCTGTACCGCTTGCTGCGGCACGGCACGGAAACGCAATTCGTGTATCGCGAAGGCCTGGGCATCAAGTGGCCGTTCGACCGCATCTACACCTACGAAGTCAGAACCAAGACGCTCAACGAGAGCGTTCACGCACTCGCGACGGACGGCCTGAGCGTTCAGGTGCAGATTTCCGTGCTCTACCGGCCGGTGCCGGATAGCGCGGGCCGTCTGCATCAGGAAGTCGGTTACGAATATGTCGATCGCATCGTGCGTCCGATTTCGCTCGGGGCCGTGCGCGACATCATCGGCAAATCCGATCCTCACGACCTGTATCGCATCAACGTGGAAGATCTCGAAGGACGCATACTCGACAAGATGCGCCGGTCGCCCGCGGCTTACGGGCTCATCGTTTTCGAGCGCGTGGTCGTGCGCGATCTCGATCTGCCGCCCACGCTGAACGACTCGATCAACCGGAAGCTGACGGAAGAGCAAAACGCGCTGGCTTATCAATACCTCATCGAGCAGGCGAAAGACGAAGCGGAGCGCAAGCGAATCGAAGCGATCGGCATTCAGACGTTTTACGCCATCGTGGCCAATGCATTGACGCCTCAGCTTTTGACGTGGCGCGGCATCGAAGCGACGGTCGAGCTGTCCCGGTCGAACAATTCGAAGATCGTGGTGGTCGGCGGCGGCAAGGATCAGCTTCCGCTGATTCTGGGAAGCGATATCGCCAGGCAGCCGGACCTTCCGGCGCCCGCGGTGGTCGACCCTCGATCCAATCCGCTGCCGCCGTTTCGCGATCTTCCGAGGCTCTTTCCGAAGCCGGGCAGCGCCGACGCCGCGTCCGGCGCGGCAAGCGGCGTCGTCAGCAGCACCGGCAGCACCGGCAGCGACAAGACTTCGACTCAGGCCGCGACGCCAGGCGTGAAAAAGCCCTGAATTCCAGGTGCGGTATCGCGAGGCGAGATGTCGTGCGGCGACGATCACGGGAGCGCTCATGATAGTCATTCCTACCTTTGTCTATGTGGTGCTGTGCCTGCTCGTCGCTTATCGGGGCCGGCGCACGCATATCGGCTATCTCGGCAGTTTCCTTCTGAGCCTTTTCCTCACGCCGATCATCGTATTCGTGGGGCTGCTGTTGCTGACGCCGTCTCCGGAGAACGTCGAGATCGTTTATCGCGGCGACAGGTGAAGGACCGATGGCGTGCGCGAACCTGAAAACAGGCGTCGGCGGAGAATGATTAGGAATCCGTGATATAGCAAGCGGGCGGCGCGCCGTGCGCAGACTAAGAATGCGCTAATAAAAGTGAACTATTCTGGTTTGGCTCCCCTTGAATGACGGTCGCACGCAGTATTCGATTAAAAGAACGTCCGTTTTATCGTTCGGTTGATCCTTTTCGTCGAGTTAAATCATGCTCAGGCTTCCTCTCACGCCCGCCCAGTTAGGCATCTTCTTCCGTCAGCAAGTGGATGTGCGGGATCCCCGCTTCAATCTGGCACAACTGACCGAAATCATCGGGCCGCTCGATATCGGCCTGCTGGAGACGGCGTTGCGGCGAATCATCGGGGAGGCAGAAGGCGTGCAGGTCCGGCTGCGCGGCACGGAAGGGCTGCCGTATCAGGTACTGGAGACGGTCGACTTCAGGCTTCCGGTGATCGATGTGAGCGACGCCGCCGATGCGCGTCAGTCCGTGGAAGATTTCGTCAAGGGCGAGCTTGCCACCGCGATCGATTTGAATCAGTGGCCGTTGTTCAACATCACGCTGCTCAAAACCGCCCCGGCGCAATTCTTCTTGTTCCTGCGCTTTCATCACCTCATATTCGACGGCTATTCCTTTCTTCTTTTCATCGAGCGGCTCGCGGAAGTGTATTCGGCGTTGAAGGGCGGATCGGAACCCGCGCCGGGCGGGTGGGGCCGGCTGAGCGATTTATGCGCGGACGACGAGGCCTATCGCGCGTCCAGCGCGTTCGTGAAGGACCGTGAATTCTGGAGCGAGTATCTGGCGGACTGCGCCGAGCCGCCCATACTCGCCGCGG
Organism: Caballeronia cordobensis; assembly: GCF_001544575.2. Lineage (GTDB taxonomy): Bacteria > Pseudomonadota > Gammaproteobacteria > Burkholderiales > Burkholderiaceae > Caballeronia > Caballeronia cordobensis. The sequence goes on along the minus strand of NZ_FCNY02000005.1, from coordinate 370,787 downwards.
ACGTGCGCAACGCAGCGCCGGCCGCCGGGACGGTCAAGGCAACGGCTCGTCTTGCGCCGGACACGGTGGCGTCCCTGCGCCAGATCGCGCAGACGAACGGCACCTCGTGGGCGCAGTTCATCACCGCGGCGATGGCGGCTTTTCTCGCGCGCGTGAGCGGTCAACCCGATGAAGTCGTCCTCGGCATGCCCGTCACCGCACGGGTCGGACGAACCGCGAAGAATGTGCCGGGCATGACGTCGAATGTCTTGCCCTTGCGCATTCCCGTCGATCCGCGGTCGAGCATGGTCGAGCTTGCCAAGCAGGTGTCCACGCAGACGCTGCGGGTATTGCGTCACCAGCGGTATCGGATCAAGGATATCCGGCGCGATATGGAACGCCTGGAAATAGGGCAGCGCTTGTTCGGGCCGATCGTGAATATGATGCCCGGCTTCAATAGCGCGATCGCCTTCACGGATTGTCAGGTGGCATCGAATCGCACGTTTTCCGTCACGCCCGACGATCTCTCGCTGCATGTGCACGACGAGGGTGAGCAAGCGGGGGTCAAGCTCGTGTTCGATGCCAGCGCGGCGCTTTATAGCGCCGAGGCCGTGTCCACGCATTTGCGGCGCTTCACGCAGTTTCTGGAACAGGCGATCGCGCAACCCGACGCGCCCTTGCATGCGCTTGCGCTGCTGCTGCCCGGCGAACGCGCGCTGCTCGACACATGGAACGACACGGCGGCCGCTTTCCCCGACGAACTGTGCGTGCACCAGTTGTGCGAGCAGCAGGCCGCGCGCACGCCCGATGCAATCGCGCTCGTGTTCGAAGACTGGTCGCTCACCTATGCGCAGCTCAATGTGCGGGCCAACCGGCTCGCGCACCGGTTGATTGCGCTGGGCGTCGGCCCCGAGGCGCGCGTGGCGCTGTGCATGGAACGCCGCCTGGAACTGGTGGTCGCGCTGCTGGCGATTCTCAAGGCGGGCGCCGCTTACGTGCCGCTCGATCCGGCTTATCCGGGCGAGCGGCTGGCTCACATGCTCCGCGACGCAACACCCGCGCTGCTGATCGCGGACGCGGCGGGGCGCGCAGCGCTCGGCGACACCGGCGGTCTTTCCGTGCTCGATCCCGCATCCTTCGACGACACGCCGATCGAAGACAATCCGCACGTTGTGGATCTCGGCCCTCGCAACCTCGCGTATGTGATCTACACATCCGGATCGACGGGTACGCCCAAGGGCGTCATGGTCGAGCATCGCAATATCGTCAATCTCGCGGTGGCGCAGATCGCGCTCTATGACGTGGGTCCGGGCAGCCGCGTCATTCAGTTCGTGTCGCCCGGCTTCGACGTCAGCGTGGCCGACATCTTCATGGCCCTGGCCGCGGGCGCCGCGCTCTATCTTCCAATTCGCGAAGACTGTCTCACGGCCGTCTCGCTGCTGGACTACATGCATCGGCACGCCATCACGCATGCGCAACTGGCGCCGGCGCTGCTGCAAGGGCAGAAGTCGCTGGCGCAGTTGACGGCGCTCGACGTGCTCGTCGTCGGCGGCGAGTCGCCGGGCGTGCCGCTGATGCGCGCGGTGCCCTCCGATGTGTACGTGTTCAATGCCTACGGCCCGACCGAAACGACGGTCTGCGCAACGGCGTGGAAGCGGCCCCGCGGATTCGACGGCGACCATGTGCCGATCGGCAGGCCGCTTGCCCGCACGAAGGTCTACCTGCTCGATGCGCACGGGCAGATGATGCCGCCCGGCGCGGTCGGAGAGGTGCATATCGGCGGCGCGGGCGTTGCGCGCGGCTATCTGAATCGCCCGGAGCTGACCGCCGAACGCTTCCTCGACGATGCCTTCAGCGACGCGCCCGGCGCGCGCATGTACCGCACGGGCGACCTTGCCCGCTGGCTGCCCGACGGCAGTCTCGAATTCCTCGGCCGCAACGACCATCAAGTCAAGATCCGCGGCTATCGCATCGAGCTTGGCGAGATCGAAGCACGGCTGGCGGCGCACCGGGGCGTGCGCGAGGCGGTGGTGCTGGCCCGCCAGGGCAGCGGCGGCGACAAACAACTGGTGGCGTATTACACGCCGGACGCCGCGCAGGACACGCCGGAAGGCGCGCAGTTGCGCGAGCATATGTTGCAGGGGCTGCCCGAGTACATGGTCCCGGCGGCCTACGTGATGCTCGAGACGCTGCCGCTCACGCCGAACGGCAAGGTGGACCGCCGCGCGCTGCCGGCTCCCGACGACAGCGCGTTCATCCGCCGTGACTACGAAGCCCCGGCGGACGAGACAGAGACGCGTATCGCGGCGGTCTGGGCCGAGGTGCTGGGACGCGAGCGTATCGGCCGGCACGACAATTTCTTCGAGCTGGGCGGCCATTCGCTGCTGGCGGTGACGCTGATCGAACGGATGCGCGAGGCGGGCGTGCAGGCCGATGTGCGCGTGTTGTTCAGCCAGCCGAGCATCGCGGCGCTGGCGGCCGCGGTGCAGAGCGCGCGCAACGCGGTGACGGTGCCGCCGAACGGCATTCCCGCGGCATGCGAAGCGATCACGCCGGAGATGCTGCCGCTCGTGAAGTTGAGCGCGGCGCACATCGCCGCGGTGGTGGCGCAGGTGGAGGGCGGGGCGCGCAACGTGCAGGATATCTATCCGCTCGCGCCGTTGCACGAAGGGATGCTCTTTCACCACATGGAGGGCGGCGAGAGCGATCCGTATCTGCAAAGCATGATGCTCGCCATGCCCGAGCGCGTGCCGGTCGAACGCTTTGTCGAGGCTTTGCAGACGGTGATCGCGCGTCACGACATTCTGCGCACGGCCGTGCTCTGGGAAGGCCTGCCCGAGCCGGTGCAGGTGGTGTGGCGCGAGGCGCGGCTGATCGTCGAGGAGATCGCGCTGTCGCCGCAGGATGGCGAGATCGAGGCGCAACTGGCCCGGCGGTTCGACTCGCGGCGTCATCGGCTGGACATACGGCGTGCGCCGGTCATGCGCATGATCGTGGCGCGCGACGCCGCCCATGGCCGCTGGCTGATGCAATTGCTGGGTCATCACATGGTGATGGACTTCACCGGTCTCGAACTGATGCTCGAAGAGATCGAAACGATCCTGCGCGGGGAGGTCGAGCGCTTGCCCGCGCCGCTCCCGTATCGCAATTTCATCGCGCAGGCGCGGCTCGGCATCGAACCGGGCGAGCACGCGGCCTACTTCCGCGAAGTGCTCGGCGATGTGGACGAACCCACGCTGCCTTACGGCCTGAGCGATGTGCAAGGCGACGGCGCGGGCATCGCCGAATTCAGGACGGTGCTCGGGTCCGAACTGAACGGGCATTTGCGCGAGGCGGCGCGCAAGCTCGGCGTGAGCGTGGCGAGCCTGTTCCATCTCGCGTGGGCGCATGTGCTCGGGCGCGTGTCGGGCCGTGAAGACGTGGTGTTCGGCACGGTGCTCCTCGGCCGCATGCAGGGCGGCATGGGCGCGGACCGCGTGCTCGGGCTCTTCATCAATACGCTGCCGATCCGGATCGACCTGCGCGATGTCGGCGTCAGCGATGCCGTGCGGGACACGCATGCGGCGCTGTCGACGCTGCTGCACCACGAGCACGCGTCGCTGGCGCTGGCGCAGCGATGCAGCGGCGTGGCCGCGCCGTTGCCGCTCTTCAGCGCGCTGCTCAACTACCGGCATGGCCGGGCGTCGGACCGGACGCGCGATGCCAACGCGGGCGAAAGCGGCGTGGTCGTGCTGCACGGCGACGAACGCACGAGCTATCCGCTGGTGCTCTCCGTGAACGATACCGGCGACGGCTTCGAACTCGTCATGCAGGCCGATACGCGGATCGATGCGTCGCGTGTCGCCGCGTACATGAACCGCACGCTCGAAGCGCTCTCCGACGCGCTGGCGCACGAACCGGCGCGTCCCGTCCATCGGCTCGACATGCTGCCGCCGGCCGAGCGCGAGCAATGGCTTGTGAAACGGAACGAGATCACGATGGAAGCGCCCGACACCACGGTGATGGCCCTGTTCGAGGCGCAGGCCTCGACATCGCGGGACGCCGTGGCGGTGGTGTTCGAAGACGAGCGCGTGACCTACGGCGAATTGAACGCGCGGGCTAATCGCCTGGCGCATCGCCTGATCGCCGAGGGCGTCAAGCCCGACGACCGCGTCGTGATCTGCGTGGAACGCGGTATCGAGATGGTGATCGGGGTGCTCGGCATTCTGAAGTCGGGCGCGGGCTACGTGCCGCTGGACCCCGCTTATCCCGCCGAACGGCTCTCGTACATGCTCGAAGACAGCGCGCCGGTCGCGGTGCTCGCGCAGGCCGGCACGCGCGACGTGCTGGGCGAACTGCCGGCGCCGGTCATCGAGCTGGACGGCCGCGCGTTCGAAGCGCAGCCGTCGCACAACCCGGTGGTCGCCGGTCTGAACCCGCAGCGCCTCGCTTACGTGATCTACACCTCTGGATCGACGGGGCAGCCCAAGGGCGTGATGATCGAGCATCGCAACGTGGTGCGGCTTTTCAGCGCCACGAACCACTGGTTCGGGTTCGGCGCGCAGGATGTCTGGACGCTGTTCCATTCGTTCGCGTTCGACTTCTCCGTGTGGGAAATCTGGGGCGCGCTGCTGTACGGCGGCCGTCTGGTCGTGGTGCCCAAGGCGGTGAGCCGGTCGCCGCGGGACTTCTATCGCCTGCTATGCGACGAAGGCGTGACGATCCTGAACCAGACGCCGAGCGCTTTCCGGCAACTGATCTCGGCGCAGGGCGAAAGCGGCTGCGCCCATCGGTTGCGCCAGGTGGTGTTCGGCGGCGAAGCGCTGGAACCGGCGATTCTGCTGCCGTGGTATGCACGCGAGGAGAACGCGGCGACGCAACTGGTGAACATGTACGGTATCACCGAAACGACGGTGCACGTGACCTACCGCGCGTTGAGCGCGCTGGATGCGCAGCGCGCCGGCCGCAGCCCGATCGGCGGGCGGATTCCGGATCTGCGCATGTATGTGCTCGACGTGCACGGCCAGCCCGCGCCGGTGGGCGTGACCGGCGAGATGTATGTCGGCGGCGCGGGCGTGGCGCGCGGCTATCTGAACCGTCCGGAACTGAGCGCGCAGCGGTTTGTGAAGGACCCGTTCAGCAGCGATCCGCACGCGCGGATGTACAAGACCGGCGATCTCGGCCGCTGGCTCGCCGACGGCACGCTCGAATACGCGGGACGCAACGACGATCAGGTGAAGATCCGCGGCTTCCGGATCGAGCTGGGCGAGATCGAGGCGAAGCTGCTCGCATGCAGGGGCGTGCGCGAGGCTGTGGTGATCGTCCGTCAGGATGCTTCGGATGACAAGCGACTGGTCGGCTATGTGGTCGGCCAGGACGGCGCGGCCGTGTCGGCGGCGGACTTGCGCGCGCAACTGTCGATGGTATTGGCGGACTACATGGTGCCGAGCGCCTTCGTGAATCTGGACGCGTTGCCGCTGACGCAGAACGGCAAGCTGGACCGCCGGGCGCTGCCCGCGCCGGACCGGTCCTCGGTGGCGGCGAAGGTCTACGAGGCGCCGCAAGACGAGGCCGAAACCGCGATCGCGCGGATCTGGCAGGAGCTGTTGGGCGTGGAGCGCGTGGGACGGCATGACGATTTCTTTGCGCTCGGCGGCCATTCGCTGAAGGTGATCGCATCGCTGGCGCGCGTCGCGGGCGTGTTCGGCAAGCAGATCGCCCAGCTCGATTTTTATCGCCAGCCGACGGTCGCGGGCGTCGCCGCGCTGCTTGCCCGCGATACGGATGCCGCGCACGCGCTGGTGCCGCTGATCGCACGCGGCGCGGCGCCGACGCGGCTCACCGTCGTCTGCGCGCCGTATGCCGGCGCGTCCGCAACGGTGTTCCGGCCTTTCGCCGATGCGTTGTGTTCGCGCGACCCGACGCTCGCCGTCCGCGCCATCGCGCTGCCGGGCAACGAGCTTGGCAGCGATGCGCGAGATTACGTGTCGGTGGAACAGATCGCGCAAGCCTGCGCCGACGAGCTTGCTGCAGCGAACACCGGCGAGATCGCGGTGTACGGCCATTGCGTCGGCAGTTTCCTGGCGTTCGAACTGGTGCGTCAGCTCGAACGCCGCGGACGAAAGGTCGCGCTTCTCACCGTGGCAGCGGCCTTTCCGTTACCGGGATGGCTGCGCATGCTGCCGATGCCCGCGCCATTCCGCTTCACGAGCGACGCCAAACTGCACGCGATGATCCGGAGCTGGGGCGCACCGACCGACGATGTCGATCCGGAGGTCGTCGCGTTCATGATGGGCAATTTCCGCAGGGATGCCCGGCTGACTTTCGAGTACGAGAAACGGCGGGGCGCCGGCAAGATCGCGGCGCCGTTGCTCTGCATCGTGAGCGGCGACGATTCCCTGACGCGCGGCTATGCACTGCGGTTTCGCGCATGGTCCGGGCTGGCGGACCGGACCGCGCTGGAAGTCTTGCCGGAAGGGCAGCACTATTTCGTCGGCACGCGGCCGGAACGGGTCGCGGAGGTCTTCTGCAAGCATCTGGACGCGCGTGAAGTGTCGAATCAGGCGAAGGAAGCCGCCGTGCCGATGGCCACGCGCGCGGGGCGTTGAGCCGCGGGTGAATCGGTCGGCTATCCTTATCGTGATGAAACCGCTTCCGGCGCCCATCAGATTCGTAAGGAGTGAGACATGAAACTGAAAGACAGGATCGCGCGCTTCATCGCGGCTCTCTGAAGGCGCGCGGCTCATGAACGAATCGAAGACGAGCCTCGACCGTTTCAGCGCGCTCTCCGACGGCATTTTCGCCGTCATCATCACGATCATGGTGCTGGCGCTGAAGATTCCCACGCAGAACGATGGCCACGCGTTGCTCGACCTCTGGCCTGACCTGATCAGCTATGTGGTCAGTTATGCGTTCATCGCGGTCGTGTGGCTGAACCATCATCATGTATTCAAACACGCGGGCTCGCTCACGAGCCTGCTGGCCTGGTCCAACTTCGCGAATCTATTCTGGATCTCGCTCATTCCCTTCACGACCGCGTGGCTGGCGTCGAGCAGGGTGGCGAACGTGCCGTTGACGGCCTATGCAACCGTCTTTCTGCTCGTGGAGTTGACGTACATGGTCCTTATGTATGAGAGCTTCCGGCAGAGTCCCGCCCGCGATGCGGAGACGCGCGGCCGGCGGCGCATGCAATGGGCCCGCGCGTGGATCATGCTGGCGGTGTTCGCTTTTGCGGCGCTCGCGGTCTTTCTTCCCGCGCTCGTGCGGCTGGGTTTGCTGGGCGCGTTTCTGGTGCTTCACACTCAGCCGGACCCGCAAGCGATCCGGGAATAGCGTGAACGAACGCGCAACGCGTGCTGCGCGGCCGCACTCAACCGGAAGATAGATTCGCCCCGCCGATGGCGCGCGCCGTCTCGACGACCTGCGGCCCGATCTCGGCGATCGCGCGTTCCAGGGTCCAGCGGGTCGAAGGCGCGGACACGTTGACCGCACCCACTGGCTTGCCATTGGGCGCGAGGATCGCCGCCGCGATGTTGATGTCGCCGGTGTAGTACTCGCCGTTGGCCCACGCAAAGCCGCGCCCGCGCGCTTCGACGAGCAGCGCGTTGAGCCGCCCGAGATCGGTCACGGTCTCCGATGTATAAGGCACGCGCTCGCACGCTTCGAGCAGCGCGGAAGCGGTGGCCTCGGGCAGGCGCGAGAGAATGGCGCGGCCCGTCGCCGTGCAGTAGACCGGCAGGCGCATGCCGATCGGCATGTTGACGAACATCTCGCGATGCGTGGGAAAGCGCGCGATATACACGACATCGTGGCCATCCAGCTCGGCGACGATGCAGGTCTCGCCACACGCGCGATTGAGCGCATGAACATACGGATTGGCGCTTTTCACGAGCGCGCTCGTCTGCAGGTAACGCAAGCCGACTTCGAGCGAGCGCGGCGCGAGCGAGTACACCTTGGTGGTTTCGTTCTTGTTCAGATAGCCGAGCGCGACGAGCGTGAAGGCAAAGCGTTGCGCGGCGCTCTTGGTCATGCCGGCGGCCTCGGCGAGATCGCCGAGCTTCATAGCCGGGCGGTGCTCGTTGAACGCGGTGAGCAGTTGCAGGCCGCGCGCAAGCGAATTGATGTAGAGCCGCGATCCCTCGTCTTGCGTCATGTCGTTCATGTGATGTCCAGGTGGGCCCGCGTGCCGCGACGATGCGCAAGCGTTCAGGCGACGATCTGCCCGAGAAACTCGCGCGCCCGCGCCGATTGCGGCGCGCTGAAAAAGCGCCGCGGCTCGCAGCTTTCGACAATCTTGCCATGATCCATGAAGACGATGCGGTCGCCCACCTCGCGCGCGAAGCCCATTTCGTGCGTGACGCAGATCATCGTCATGCCGTCGCGTGCGAGCTGCATCATCGTATCGAGCACTTCCTTCACCATCTCGGGATCGAGCGCCGAGGTCGGCTCGTCGAACAGCATGATGCGCGGCTGCATGCACAGGCTGCGCGCAATCGCCACGCGCTGCTTCTGTCCGCCCGACAACTGCCCCGGATGCTTGTGCGCATGCGCCCCGAGCTTCACGCGTTCGAGGTAGTGCATCGCGCGCGCATCGGCTTCCTTCGCGGGCATTTTCTTGACGAGCCTGAGCGCGGCGGTGCAGTTGCCGAGCGCGGTGAGATGCGGAAACAGATTGAAGTGCTGAAACACCATGCCGACGTCGGCGCGCACGCGGCGAATGCTTGCCGCGCGGCCATCGAGCGCGATGCCGTTCACGGCGATCTCGCCCTTCTGATGATCCTCCAGCGCGTTGACGAGCCGAATGGTCGTCGACTTGCCCGATCCGGACGGGCCGCACAGGATGAGCCGTTCGCCCGCCTGCACGTCGAGATCGATGTTGTCGAGCACCTGGAAATCGCCGTACCACTTGGAGACGGCGCGCATCGAAATGATCGGTTCCATGCACGGCGCTCCTGTCAGATTTTCGCGGCGGGGTTGTGGTCCGGCGAGCCGCTCCAGTAGCCGGGAATCGACAGCGACTTCTCCGCGCGGCGGAACAGATACGACAGCGCGCCGCACATCACGAAGTAGATCGCGCCGACGAGCGAATACACCAGCAGCGCGCGAAACGTCGCGCCGGCGAGCATCTGCCCGGCGCGCATGAGTTCGTACACGCTGATGACCGCGACGAGCGACGTATCCTTCACCAGCACCAGCGCATAGTTGCCGAGCGCGGGAAAGATCGTGCGCAGCGCCTGCGGCATGACGATCACGCGCATGCGCTGGGCGCGCGTCATGCCGAGCGCGCGCGATGCCTCGAACTGCCCGTTGTCCACCGACTGGATGCCGCCGCGAAACAGCTCCGCGAGATACGCGCCGAAGTTGAGCACGAGCCCGAGCACGCCCGCGACGAAGCCGGGAATCACCACGCCGAGTTCGGGCAGGCCGTAGTAGAGAAAGAAAAGCTGCACGAGCAGCGGCGTGCCGCGAATGATGTCGATATACACCTTCGCGGCCGAGCGCACCGGCGCGACCGACGACATGCGGCAGAAACACACCGCCAGCCCGAGCGCGACCGACAGCAGCGAGGACGCGGCGAACAGCGCGAACGTCCACCACGCGCCCTGCAACAGCGGCTCCAGATAGGTCTTGAGGATGTCGAGCGTCATGGCGTGCTCCGTCCGCGTTAATGGCTTTCCATGCCCGCCACGCCCCATTTGGCGAGGATCGTGTGCAGTTCGCCGTCCTGCTTCATTTTGGCGAGCGCATCGTTGATGGCGGCGAGCAGCGTCGGATTGTTCTTCTGCGTGCACGCGCCCACTTGCCACTGCTTCTGCGCGCGATAGTCCGCGTCGAGCGTCACGCCCGGAATCGACTTCGCCTTGATCTGATACAGCACGCTTGGCGGATCGACCACGCCGAGATCGATGCGGCCCACGCGCACGTCGGCGAGCAGCGAGAAGTAGTCCTGATACGTCGATACATCGGTGCCGGGCAGCGCCTTGATCATCTTGTACTGCACGCTGTCGACGAGCGTGCCGACCTTCGCGCCCTTGAAGTCGGCGAGCGAGCCATAGTGCTTCTTGTCGCCATCGCGGATCACCACGCCTTCGCCCCAGCCGTAGATCGGCGCGCTGAAATCGACCACCTGCGCGCGCTCTTCGGTGATGAAAAGCGGCGCGGCCATCACGTCGGCGCGGCCCGACGTGAGCGTCGGAATCAGGCCGTCGAAGGGCACATCGGTCAGCTTCACCGAGACGCCCATGCGCTTGCCGATCGCATCGGCGACATCGACCATGATGCCTTTCATCGAGTTCGACGCGGGATCGAGAAAGCCGTGCGGCGGACTCGATGCCGTCGTCACCACGTTCAGGGTCTTCGTCTGCATGACCTCGGCGAGCGTGCGCGCGCCGGCGGGCAATGCGATCAGGCTCGCGCAGGCCGCGGCGAGCAGAGGCAGCGATTTCAGACGTGTCATGGCGGGTCTCTTCGCAAGTGATTGAACGATGATCCTGCGTGGCGCTAACGAGAAGGCGACTGCGCGGCGAGCGCACAGCATTCGAGCATGACGGTCGCGGCGAGAAACGCGGTGGCTTCGCCGACGTCCTGCGCGGGCGAGACCGTGTTCACGTCGAAGGAGACGAAGTTCATGCCCGCGAACGCGCGCAACAGCGCAATGCCTTCCTTCGGATTCAGGCCGCCCCATTCCGGCGTGCAGACGCCCGGCGCGCACGACGGATCGAAGATGTCCATGTCGAAACACAGATACACGGGCCGCGCGCCGATGCGCTCGCGGATGCGCGCGATGCAGCCTTCGCGGTCGGCTTCGAGTTCGGAGAAGGGCACGACGTTGTAGCCGAGCGCGCGCCCGAAACCGAGCACGCCGTCCATGAAGGTCGTGCCGCGCGCGCCCACGTGAAAGCTGCTGCGCGTATCGAGCAGGCCCTCTTCGCAGGCGCGCGTGAACGTGGTGGCCGTGTTGAAGCCGTCGAGATCGTAGGTGTCGGTGTGCGCGTCGATATGCAGCAGCACGAGATCCGGATGGCGCTTCTTCACCGCGCGCAATTGCGGCAGCGTCACGGCGCCGTCGCCGCCCATCGTGACGGGCGTCATGCCCGCGTCGAGCAGTTCGTCCATCGCGCGTTCGATCAGCGGATAGCTGCGCGCGACATCGCCGGGATGACAGTCGACATCGCCGGCATCGACGAGACGCAGCGTTTCAACCGGATTCGCGACGCGCCCTTGCGGATCGACGAAGAAGGGACGCAAGAGGCGCGACTGGCGGCGGATCGCATCCGGACCTTCGCGCGATCCCACGCGAAACGGATGCGTGCCGCAGTCGAACGGCACGCCGAGCACGCATGCGCGCGACGCGCCTTTGGCCGCGTCGGTTTTCATCGGCACGCCCATGAATGTGGCGGATGACATTCGATCGCTCCTTCCGATGCAGTGATGAAGATCATCATAGTTCTGCATATTGCGTGACGCAAAGCGGTAAACAAAGATCGCTATGCGATACGCGAAGCGCTCTGGGCGCATGCGAAAAGCGCTTTACACGCGAAAATCGGTGGCATAGCATCGGAGATAACATACGTGTATCCAGTCTTACATTCGTAATCGAAGCGATCGCACAGCGCGTGCGTCCCGCGATCAACGAGGAAGAACATGGAGTCGAACGAAGCCAGCACGCTTGCCCATCGCGATGCGCAGTTTCATCTGCATCCGTTCACAAACGCCGTGAAAAACGCGCATGAAGGCGGCAAGGTCATGACGCGCGGCGAAGGCATCTATGTCATCGACGAGCACGGGCAGAAGCACATCGAGGCGCTGTCGGGCCTGTGGTGCGTCGCGCTCGGCTTCAGCGAGCAGCGTTTGATCGATGCGGCGACGCGGCAGATGTCCGTGCTGCCGTTCTATCACGCGTTCGTGCAGCGCTCGCATCAGCCGCTGATCGATCTCGCCGAGAAACTGATCGGCATGGCGCCCGTGCCGATGAGCAAGGTGTTCTTCACCAACTCGGGCTCCGAGGCGAACGACACCGCGATCAAGCTGCTCTGGTACTGGGCGAACGCGCTCGGCAAGCCGGACAAGAAGAAGATCATCAGCCGTCAGCGCGCGTATCACGGCGTGACGATCGGCTCGGCGAGTCTCACCGGCATGCCGCACGTCCACGGCGGCTTCGATCTGCCGCTCGACGGTTTCCTGCATCTGAGCGCGCCGCATTTCTATCGCGAAGGCAAGCCGGGCGAAACGGAGGAGGCATTCTCCACCCGCCTCGCCGACGAACTCGATACGCTGATCCGGCGCGAAGGCGCGCATACGATTGCAGCGATGTTCGCGGAGCCGCTCATGGGCGCGGGCGGCGTGATCGCGCCGCCCGCGGGTTACTGGCCGAAGATGCAGGCGGTCCTGCGCAAGCACGACATTCCACTCGTCGCGGACGAAGTCATCTGCGGATTCGGAAGGCTGGGCCGCATGTTTGGTTCGGAATACTACGGAATCAAGCCGGACATCATGATCTTCTCGAAGCAGTTGTCGTCCGCGTATCTGCCGATCTCCGCGGTGATGATCAACGAAAGAATCTATCGTCCGGTGGCGGAAGAAAGCGAGCGCCGCATGACCTTCGGCCACGGCTTCACGGCGAGCGGGCATCCGGTGGCGGCGGCGGTCGCGCTCGAAAATCTCGCGATCATCGAGGAACGCGGACTCGTCGAACGCGCGCGCGTGCTCGGCGAGCGCATGCATGCGCGGCTCGCGGAACTGACGGCGCATCCGCTTGTCGGCGAAACGCGCGGGGCCGGGCTGATCGGCGCGATCGAACTGGTGATGTCGAAGGAAGACAAAAGCCCGCTGGAGACGCCGGGCAGGCTTGGCACGCTCGCGTCCGAAGCGCTCGCGCGGCAGCATGTCATCACGCGCAATATCGGCGACGCCATCGCGTTGTGTCCGCCGCTCATCATCAGCGAGAGCGAGCTGGACGAGCTGCTGAACCGCGTGCACGCGGCGCTCGACGACGTCGCGCAACAGGTGAAACCATGACGGGCAACAGCATGCGCATCGAAACCCGCCTGCGCGAAATGGGCGTCGAACTGCCTCTCGAGGAAGTCGGGCCATCCTACTACGGCACGAAGTACGGCAAGATGAAGCCGCACTATGAATACGGCCAGTTGTTGCTGCTTTCCGGGCAGACGGCCGGCATCGACGCGCAAGGCAATGCGCGCTTTCCCGGCCGCGTGGGCCGCTCGATTTCCGTGGACGATGCCCGCCAGGCCGCGCGTCAGACCGGCATCAACTGCATTGCGGCGATCAAGAACGCGGTCGGCGATCTGGATCGCGTCGTGGGTTTCGCGCGCGTGCTGAACTTCGTCGCGTGCGATGTGGATTTCACCGAGCCGCATCGGGTCGCCAGCGCCATGACGGATTTTCTCGTCGATGTCTTCGGCGAAGAGATCGCCGTTGCGCCGCGCGCGACCATCGGCGTGACCTCGCTCGCCGACGATTATTGCTTCGAGACGTGGATCACCGTCGAAGTGGCGCCGCCGTCAGGGAGCGCATGATGCCCGACCTTCTCGTATCGAGCGGCCTCTCGCTCTCGGCCGAAGACGAAGCGTACCGCTTCATCGAAAGCGCGATCCGCGCGGGACGCTATCGCGCGGGCGAGCGGCTCGTCGCCGAAGAGATCGCCGCTGAAATCGGCACGAGCCGCATGCCGGTGCGCGAGGCGTTCCGGCGGCTCTCGGCGGAGGGCTTGTTGCGCATCCGGCCGAATCGCGGCGTCATCGTGCGCGGGCTCGATGCGGCGGAAATGCGCGAAGTGTTCGAAATGCGCGCCGCGCTCGAAGGGCTCGCGGCGGGCATGGCGACGCCGAAGATCGATCGTCACAGCATCGCCAATCTCGAACATCTGCTCGATCGCATGGAAAACGCCAACGCGGATCACGCGCTCTGGGTCACGTATCACCGCGATTTTCACGAGTATCTGACGGGTCTCGCGGGCATGCCGCGCCTGATGCGCCAGTTGTCCGGGCTGCATTCCGCGATCGAACCGTACATGCGTATCTGGCTCGAACACGCCGATAAGCCGATGACCTCGCGCGAGGATCACGGCGGTCTCATCGAGGTGCTGCGAGGCGGCGATCCGAAGCGCGTCGAGCAGGCCGTGCGCGAGCACGTCCGCGCGACCATTCCGGCGCTGGTCGAATTCGTGACGCCGTAAACGTAATGCCTAGGACCAACGAGATGAGAAACTTCGAAGCACCGGGACGATCGCTGGTGATGGCGAAAGACGGCATGGCGGCGACCTCGCATCCGGCGTCGTCGTATGCGGCCATTCGCATTCTCGAAGCGGGCGGCAACGCGATGGACGCGGCGGTGGCGGCCTGCGCCGTGCAATGCGTGGTCGAGCCGGGATCGACGGGTATCGGCGGCGACTGCTTCGCGTTGTATTCGAAGCGCGGCACGGACGATATCGTCGCGTTCAACGGTTCGGGCTGGGCGCCGCGGGCGGCGAGCGTGGAGGCGTTGCGCGCGCTCGGCGTGGAGGCGATCGCGCGTCAGTCGCCGCATGCGGTGACGGTGCCGGGCGCGGTCGATGCGTGGGCGACGCTCGTCGCGGATCACGGTTCGATGCCGCTCGGACGGCTGCTCGCCGCGGCCGTCGCGCTCGCGCGGGACGGCTATGCGGTTGCGCCGCGTGCCGCGTCGGACTGGGCGAATCAGCGCGACGTGCTCGCCGCCGACGCCGTGAGCCGCGCGCGCATGCTTACAGACGGCCATGCGCCCAAGGCCGGCGCGCTGCACAGGCAGCCGGAACTGGCGCGGGCGTTGGAGATCATCGGCGAGCGGGGGCGGGATGCGTTCTATCGCGGTCCGGTCGCGCGCGATATCGTCGAATGTCTGCGCAGTCTCGGCGGGCTGCACACGCTGGACGATTTCGCGCGCTATCGCGGCGAATACGTGCAGCCGATCAAGGCGAGCTTTCGCGGTCACGAGATCCACGAATGTCCGCCGAACGGGCAGGGCGTCATCGCGCTTCTGATCCTGAAGATTCTCGAAGGCTTCGCGGCGGAAGGCGATCCGTTGAGCGCGGAGCGTCTGCATCGCGAGATCGAGGCGACGCGTCTCGCGTATGCGGTTCGCGATGCTTCGCTCGGCGATCCGCGCGCGGGCGGCGCATTGAATGTCGGCGAACTGCTGTCGGATGCGCATGCCGCCGCGCTGCGCGAGAAGATCGATGCGAACGAAGCGCGCCATGCGATGCCTTCATCGTCCACGACGGAGCACAAGGACACGGTGTACATCTGCGTCGTCGACAAGGATCGCAACTGCGCGAGCTTCATCAACTCGCTGTTTCATCCGTTCGGCTCGGGCATCATGTCGCCGGAATTCGGCGTGATGCTGCACAACCGCGGCCAGAGCTTTTCGATGCAGCCGGGTCATGCGAACGCCATCGCGCCGCACATGCGCCCGATGCACACGATCATCCCCGGCATGATCACGCGCGGCGGCAAGGTGCAGACCGTGTTCGGCGTGATGGGCGGCCAGTATCAGGCCATGGGCCACGCGCACTTCGTGTCGAAGGTGCTCGACTACGGTCTCGACATGCAGACCGCGCTCGACCTGCCGCGCGTGTTTCCGGTGCCGGGCACGACGCGTGTCGAAGCGGAAGGCACCTTGCCCGAAGAGACCCGCCGCGCATTGACGGAACGCGGATTCGAGCTCGTGCCGCCGAGCTGGGCGATCGGTGGCGGCCAGGCCATCTCCATCGACTGGGAGACGGGCACGCTGACCGGCGCGTCGGATCATCGCAAGGACGGGTGCGCGCTCGGGCTTTGATCAGAAGCCGTAGACCTCGGCGGCGTTCTCGACCATGATGCGCGCGACGGTTTGCGCGTCGCCGCACCATTGCACGAACAGATCGACGAGATGACCGTCGTCGGGCGGATCGGCGGGCTTGCTCGGATGCGGCCAGTTGGTCGCGAAGAGGCAGCGCTCGGGCGCGGTGTCGATCAGCGTTTTTGCCAGCACCGCGACATCCGCGTAATCCGGCGCGCCTTCGAGCGACGTTTCGTACACGCCCGATGTCTTGACCCACGTATTGCCGCGATCGACGAGTTCGAGCAGCGTGCGAAAACCCGCGTGCGTCGTCTCGACGGGCGCGAGAAACTTGCCGTTGTGATCGATGACGAGCCGGCCCGGCAACGCACGCAGCATCGCCGCATGATCGGCGAGCGTGCGGCCATCGGTTTGCAACTGCACGTGCCAGCCGAATGCCGCGACGCGCGCCGCGAGATCGGGCAGGCAGTCCCACGGCAACGCGCCGCCGGACAGCATGAAGAAGCGCACGCCGCGCACGCCGAGCGTGGTGAGTCGTTCGAGTTCGGCATCCGGCACATCCGGCGGCACCACGGCGACGCCGCGTCCGTTCTCTCCGAGCGCGGCCATCGCGGCGAGCGTCGGCGCGTTGTCGAAGCCGTACACGGAAGGCTGCACCACGACCGCGCGCGAAAGCCCGAGCCGCTTTTGCACGTGCAGATAATTTTCGATGCTGCCGTGCGGCACGGGCGGAAACGCGGCGGCCGTGTCGGCCGCACGCTCGGACGGCGCGAGATACGCGTGCATGTGGCAATCGGCGGCGCCGGCGGGCAGTTGAGTCGCGGGCGCGGACGGATGACGGATATCGCGCATCGTCATGCGGCGCTCCGAACGAGTCGCGCTGCACGATGCGCATCGCGCGGATTCACCGCGAGCGCCACGGGCCGTCCCGCGAGCAGATCGCGTACCTGCCGCACCGTTTCGACCGCCTGATGATCCGACGCTTCTGGCGTCAGTCCGGCCACATGCGGCGTGGCGACCACGTTCGGCAGGCGCGCAAGGGCGGGATTCGGCTGCTCGTCCTTGCCGCGTCCGACGTCCAGCCCCGCGCCCGCGATGCGCCCTGACTTCAGTGCGGCTTCGAGCGCCGCCTCGTCGACCAGCACGCCGCGCGAGATATTGACGAAGAACGCGTCGCGGCGCATGTGCGCGAAAGCGCGCTCGTCGAACAGGTTGTTGGTTTCCGGTGTTGCGTAGGCCGCGCAGACCACGAAATGCGCTTCGCCGAGCAGTTCGGGCAGATCCACCTGCGTCACCGCGCCGTGATGAATCTCGACATACGGATCGTTGACGAGCACGCGCATGCCGAACGCGATTGCCAGATCGACGATGCGCCGCCCGATCGCGCCATAGCCCACCACGCCGATGGTGCTGCCGTAAAGCTGGCGGCCAAGCACCATCGGATGATCGACGAGCCCGTCCCTGTAGCTCGCCGTACTCTCGCCGATCTTGCGCGCGAGATCGATCATCAGGCCGAGCGCGAGTTCGGAGACGGCTTCCGCATACCCCGCGCTGCAGCGCACGACGAGAATGCCGTTGCGCGAGGCCGCGGCGACATCGACGTTGCGGATATCGACCGCGCAGCGCAGATACGCGGCGAGCTTCGGCAGACGTTCGAAGACGTCGGCCGTGCCGGGCGCGAGGCGGTCGGAAATGACGATGTCGCAGTCCTGCGCGGCCTCGACGAGCGCATCGCCGCGCAAAGGTTCGTCGGTGCCGTTCATCTTCACGTCGACGAATTCGCGCAGACGCTCGACGGCGCGCGCACTGTAGAAGTTTTCGAGCAGATCGTTGTTATGGGTGATGAGCACGCGCGTCACGCGGGACCTCCAGTCAGATGGGCGGGCAGCCGCGCGGCGACCCAGCTGTTCATCGTGTGCACCACGTCGTCGCGCGACGACAGCACGCCCGGCCGGTACAGCACGGAACTCACGCCGCGCTGCTGTCTTTCGAGAATGGCGACGTCCTCGCGCGCGACGGCTTCCCAGCGCTCGAAGTACGGACGCGCGCGTTCGTCGAAGTCCGGCATCTCGGTGTAGGCGCGCGGAAAGCAGCCGCCCACGCTCAGCACCGAGCGGTCCGCCGCGACGGGATGCACGGCGAGCCACCACATGCAGTCCTGCGCGAACACGAGTTGCGTCAGCGGTTCGATCAGCGTGAAGAACGTGCCCTTGCGCGCGATGTCGCTCAAGCCCTCGATTTGCGGGAAGGGCGGCGGGGCGCTCTTGTCGAGCACGGCGGTCGAGACGTCGGATTGCACCTGGATCGCGTGCCAGTTCGGTCCGCCGGGAAACGTGAGGCTGATCTGCGCGCCGACCGTGCGCGCGTGCACGAGGCCCGTGTGATACGTCTCCATCGCGTTTTCGAGCAGCATCTTCCAGTTGCACGCGGCGGGCAGATCGACGCGGAACACGCAGCGCATGTCCTCCACGCGATGCGATGCGAAGAGTTCCGGATAGGTGCCGAGGTGCGTGGCGAGATCGTCGGCTTCGTTGTCGAAGTTGAGGAAGAGGTTGCCTTTCCAGTCGCTCATGCGCACCGGAATCAGGCCTTCGGCGGCCGCGTCGAAACCTGGCACGTCCTGCGTGCCCGGCGCGCGCAGCAAGCTTCCGTCGAGCCGGTACGACCACGCGTGATACGGGCACACGATGCTGCGTTTCGCGCCGCAGCCTTCGAGCAGTTGCGCGCCGCGATGGCGGCACGTATTCGCGAACGCATGCAGTTCGCCGTTGTCGTCGCGCGTGAGCAAAACGGGGCCGCCCGCGGTATCGATGGCGCGATAGCTGCCCGGCTTGCTCAGCTCTTCCGCGCGCCCGACGAAGAACCAGTGCTTCAGAAGGATATGCTCGCGCTCGGCCTCGAACACGTCGCGCGAGGTATAGAAGCTGCCGGGCATGCTGCGCGCCTGCCCGAGCGACTTGCCCGACCAGATGAACGGCGCCGGGCGTTGCGTGATATCGGAATGCATGATGTCGTCCTTCGTGCGGGCGCGCTTTCGCGAGTTACTTTTGCTGGCCGGCGAGCGCGAACTTGCCGTCGTGCGCCGTGAAGAAGTAGAGCGTGCCCTTGCGATCGCCGCTCTTCTCGAACGCGACTGGCCCCGTGACGCCCGCAACGTTCACGCTCCCGAGCGCCGCGTTGACCGAATCGCGCGTGACCGGCCCCTTGGCCTTCGCCGCCTTCACCGCGTTGCCGATGGCAAGCCCCGCGTCGTAGCCGAGCGCTGCCCAGCTATCGGGCGCCTGACCGTATTTCGCGGTGAACGCCTTCACGAACGCCGCGCTTTGCGTCGACGAATTCGACGAGGCATCCGGATCGAACATGCCGTAGAGCGTCATGCCATCGACGGCGTTGTTGGACAGGCTGATGAGTTGCGGCGACAGCGAGCCGTCCGTGCCGAGAATCTTCGCGTCGATGCCGAGCGCCTTCGCCTGCGTAACGATCTGCGCGGCTTCCGTATAAAAGCCGCCGATGAAAAGGCCATCGGGATGCGCGGCCTTCACCTTGGTCAGGATCGTGCGGAAGTCCTTGGTGCCGAGCACATAGCCGCCTTCGCCGACGATCTTCCCGCCCGCCTCCTGATACGCCGACTTGAACGCGCCGTTCACGCCGAGCCCGTAATCGTCCTGCTGATACAGCGTGTAGACGGTTTTGACATGCAACTGATTGGCCGTGTACTGGCCCATCATCTTGCCCTGAATGGCGTCGGTCAGTACCACGCGGCGGAACCACGGGCTCGCGTTGGAGAGTTGCGGGCTCGTGACCGCCGTGCCGATGGTCGGCATCTTGCACTTCTTGTAGAGCGGCACGGTGGCGAGCGCAATCGAGCTGAACGTGTAGCCCACGACCGCCACGGTGTTGTCGTCGCCGCAGAAGCGGTTTGCCGCGAGCACGCCGTCGTTGGGCTGGCCGTGATCGTCGACGGTATCGACAGCGATCTTCGGGCCGCCTTGCGCGTTGATATCCGCGATGGCGAGATCGAATCCCTTCTTGCCGCTCACGCCATAGGTCGCGAAGTCGCCCGTCAGCGTGGCGGTGAAGGCGACGTGAACCGCATCGTCCGCAAAGGCCGGCGACGCGGCGAGCGTCAAAGCGAGCGTGATCGGGCACAGCCTGCGAAGAACGTTCATGATCGTTTCCCTTTGAGAGTGAATGATCGATACGCCGTGTCAGCTCAGATAGAAAGCCTTGAGCGACGCCTCGGTGACGCTCGCGCCGGTCTCGCGGCTAACCACTTCGCCGACGCGCATCGCGTAGACGTGATCCGCCATCCGGATGGCTTCGACGGTGTTCTGCTCGACGAGCAGAATCGGAATGCGCTTCTCGCGAATCGTGTGCAACGTGTCCAGCACGACGCCGATCATGCGCGGCGAGAGGCCCATCGTCGGTTCGTCGAGGACGAGCAGCGCGGGGCGCGACATCATTGCGCGCGCGATCGCGAGCATTTGCTGTTCGCCGCCGGAAAGCGTGCCGGCGGACTGCCGCCTGCGTTCGCGAAGAATCGGAAAGAGCGTGAACATGTCGTCCAGGTCGCGCTTCGTCTCGCGGCGGTCGTGGCGCAGATACGCGCCGAGCCGCAGGTTCTCCTCGACGCTCAGGCCCGCGAACACGCGGCGTCCTTCGGGAACGTGCGCGATGCCGGCCTTTACGCGCTGATCGGGGGCGAGCGTGTCGATGCTGCGGCCGCGAAAGCGCACGCTGCCCGTCGCGCCGCGATGCAGGCCCGAGATCGCCTGAAGCGTGCTCGTCTTGCCCGCGCCGTTGCTGCCGACGAGACTGACCACTTCGCCGTCGCGGACATCGAAGGACACGCCGCGCACGGCCCGCACGCCGCCATACGAAACCGACAGATCGCGAACTTCCAGTAATGGCGTCGTCATGTGCGCTTGCCCAGATAGGCGGACTGCACGTCGTCGTGGGCGAGCACCGCCTGCGGCGTGCCCTCGATCAGCTTGCTGCCGAAATGGAGCACGGTGACGCGATCGGCGAGATTGCGGATCACGTCCATGTCGTGCTCGATGAGCAGAATCGCCACGCCCGACGCGCGAATCTGCCGGATCAGTTCGCTCAACTCCAGCTTCTCGCTGACGTTCATGCCCGCGAGCGGTTCGTCGAGCAGCAGCACGCGCGGCTCGGCGATGAGCGCGCGCGCCAGCTCCACGCGGCGCTGATGTCCGTACGACAGCGCGCTCGCCTGTTTCGTCGCGGCATCCGCGCCGAGTCCGACGAATTCGATCAGCCGATGCGCATCCGCGACGGCGGCCTTTTCCTGCTCGCGCGCCTTCTTCGTGCGCAATAGCGCGGCGAGCGCGCCGCCGTCGAAGCGGCTGTGCGCGCCCACCAGCACGGTTTCGAGCACGTTCATCGAACCGAACAGGCGCGTGTTCTGAAACGTGCGCCCGAGTCCGGCGCGCGCGAGCGTGTGGGAGCGCCAGTGCGGCGAGCTCGCGCCGTTGATCCAGACACGGCCTGCGGTAAGCCGCACGAAACCCGAAAGCGCGTTGACGACGGTGGTCTTGCCCGCGCCGTTCGGTCCGATGAGCGCGTGGATCTCGTGCTCCTGGACATCGAGATCGAGTTGCCTGACGGCGGTCAGGCCGCCGAACGCGACGGTCAGCCCTTGCGCGCGCAAAGGCAGGCCGACGCCGGCTTGCGTCGCGGTGCGCGTGGCGTCGGCCTGCGCGTGCGCGGCGTCGACGGTCATGGCGAGGGCGGGCGCTCTGGCGTTCGTCATGCGTCACTCCATCGTGAGACGAAGGCGCGCTTTCGCGGCGATGCCTTCGGGCCGGAACAGCATCAGCGCGACGAGCAGCACGCCGAGCAGCACGTAGCGGGACTCGGGATAGGCGGACACGAACGGTATCTTCAGCGAGAGTTGCAGGAACACGATCCAGATGGCCGCGCCGATGAACGGACCGATGAGCGTGCCGAGACCGCCCAGCACGATCAGCATCAGCACGAGAATGTTCTCGAAGAGCGTGAAGCTCGCGGGGCTCACGTACTGCTGCAGATGCGCGTAGAACACGCCCACCACGCCGCCCACGAAACCGCTGCACGCATAGGCCAGGAGCTTGAAGCGCGTGCCCGCGACGCCCATCATTTCGGCGGCGTCCTCGTCTTCGCGTAACGCGACCCAGGCGCGGCCCACGTATGAGCGCGACAAGCGCGCGACCATGAACATCACGATCGCGGTGAGGCCGAGCGCGAAGAAGAACTGCGCGCGCGGCTCGTCGAAGCTCACGCCGAAGAACTCCGGCGAAGGAATGCCGCGCACGCCCATCGGGCCGTTGGTCACGGAGATCCAGTTGGTCGCGACGATGCGCACGATCTCGCCGAAGCCGAGCGTCATGATCGCGAGATAGTCGCCGCGCACGCGCAAGGTCGGATAGCCGAGAATCGCGCCGAGCAGCGCGGCGAGCAGCCCACCCACGAGCAGGTTCGGATAGAAGAGCCACCAGATCGATGCGGTGTCGATGCCGAAGTGGTTCTGCATCACGCTCACGAAAATGAGCGACGAGAAATACGCGCCGATGGCGAAGAACGCGACGAAGCCGAGATCGAGCAGACCCGCCAGCCCGACGACGATGTTCAGCCCGCTCGCGAGCATGCCGTAGACGAGCACCATCACGAGAATGCTCAGCCAGTAGTCGGAACGGATGGCGAAACCGAGCGCGACCGCCACCGCCAGCGCGACGATGGCGACGCGCTTCTCGCCGTAGCGTCCGAGCGCGGCGAACGCGCGATCGAGCGCACCGAACGCTATCGCCAGCGCCTGGCCGCGTTTCGCGCCGCCGCTCGACATCAGACTGCCGCGCGCGCTCACGTTGAGATCCGCGCGGCCCAGCAGGCCTTGCGGGCGCACAAGAAGCAGCAGCACCAGCAGCGCGAAGCTGAGCGCGTCCTGATAGACGGAACCGTCGGGCAGATAGCCCGCGCACAGCGATTCCGCGACGCCCAGAATCACGCCGCCGAGCGCCGCGCCCGGAATGCTGCCGATGCCGCCCAGCACCGCCGCGGTGAGCGCTTTCAGGCCGGGCACGAAGCCCATCGTCGGGCTCACGAACTGGAACGACTGCGCGTACAGAATGCCGGCGAACGCCGCGAGCGCGGAGCCGAGCACGAACGCGGCGCAGATGATGCGGTTCACGGGAATGCCGACGAGATACGCAGCCATCGAATCCTGCGCGGCGGCGCGCATCGCGCGTCCGAGCGACGTGGCCGAGACGAAGAACTGCACGCCGAGCATCGCGACGATCGCGCAGCCGAACACCGCAAGCTCCGATGGCGTCACGGTCAGACCGGCGCCCAGCGACAGCGATGGCAAGCCGCCCACCGGCAGCGGCGGAAAGCGCAGCGATGTGGGTCCCCATACGGTCTGCGCGACGCTTTGCAGCAGCACCGAAATCGCAATCGATGTAATGAGCGGCGCGAGCCGCGGCGCATTGCGCAATGGCCGATACGCGACCGCGTCGATCAGCGCGCCGAGCGCGGCGACGCCGGCGATGGCGAGCGGCGCGGCGAGGTAGAAGTCGAGCCCCGGCATCGGCATCTGAATGCCGAAGAGGGTTATTTCCTTCGTCATCAGCGTGAGCGTGAGGAAGCCGCCGAGCATGAACAGTTCGCCGAACGCGAAATTCACCAGCTTGACGACGCCATAGACGAGCGTATAGGCGACGGCGGCGAGCGCATAGATCGAGCCGATGACGAGGCCATTGAGCAGCAGTTGTTCGAAATACGGCATGACGTTCGTTTTCTCCGTGCGTCGATGAGGCAGGGAAACGCGTTTGAATGACCGTAGCACTTCAAAAATACGAGAAAAAAACTATTTCGGAGGACGAAGCAACAATTCAACGCACGAGTTCGACGAGCGGCCCGATCGTCGCGCGGACATGTTCCCGCACGATCTGCTCGACGGCTTCGGGGTCGCCGCTTTCGACCGCGGTCAGGATCTCTTCATGGAACTGGCGAGAGGTCATCGGCTTATCTCCGTGTTCGAGCCAGATGCGCATGTACGGCTCGATGATCGAATGCAGGCTCGATATCTGCCGTTGCAGACGGGGCATGGCGGCAAGGCTGCTCAGATACTCGTGAAACTCGCGGTGGCGCGTGACCCATTCGGAGGCATCGTCGCCGACGCTTTCCATGCGCTCCAGCAGATGCCGGAGCGTCGCCATGTCCTTTTTTGTCATGCGCGTCGCCGCGACGCCGGCCGCCAGACCTTCCAGCACGGCGCGCGTTTCGAACACTTCGTGCATTTCGGCGGCGTCGAGCCCGCGCACGATCGCGCCGCGATTGGCGCGGATCAGCAACAGGCCTTCGGCGGCGAGTCGCCGGAACGCCTCGCGCACCGGCATGCGGCTCGTGCCGATATCGCCGGCAATTTCCTCCGCGATGAGCCGCTCGCCCGCGCGGTAACGCCCGCTGCGAATGGCCTGTTCGATGTAGCGATACGCTTCGTCTTCCGCTGACAGACCGTGGATTCCATGCCATTCAGCCATGCCGCCTCCACGCGAGCTACGTAAAGATTGTAAGACTGTATCCATGCATGAATGGATGAAACATAGACCCGCCAAAAATCGATGTCGATATTGGGGTTTTTACGGAGTCTCGGGATGCGTCGAACGCTTCCATGTCGAGTAAATTGCCAGCGGGGGCATCGATCATGTCAAGCGAGTGGAACCGCCGAATCCGGCTATTCGTTCAACGCTTCTGGCAGCCGAGCTGCGCGTGCATGACGTGCATGCCGGGCAGCTGGAGCAATATCGCGAGCGTCGCTCATTGGGTGGTCGCGTTCAAGACCGGGCTTCTGACGGGACTGCTGGCGGTGCTGCTGACTTTCACGCCGCTCAGGAAAGCCTACGCGAACCGCTTCGGCAATGCGGCGCTGGTTGGCGTGCTGACGGCAATCGGCGATACCTATGCACATGTCAGCCACTACCGTCTGCCGTACTTCGAGCACGTGATGACAGGCGTCGTTTCAGGGCTTCTGGCGCTTGCCGCTTCGTATCTGCTCGAAGACCGCGCGCGTCGCATTCGCGCGGTGTGGGTGCGCATCTTCGGCTGATCCTGTACCGCGATCCGCTACCAACGCAAAAGCCGCGGCCCGAGCCACGCGCCGATGAGCGCAGGCAGCGACATGCCGATCGCATACCACACGCCCCAGAAAGCAGGGCTCATTTCGGGGCAATGCAGGCAATAGACGATCGTCGCCGTCGAGCTCGCCAGCAATCCGGCGGCGGCGCCCGCAAGCCGAAGCCGCGTCGGTGCGAGCGAACGCATCGCCCAGATCGCGGCAGGGAACGTGGGCGCCGAGAGCAGCAGGATATTGAACGGGCAGGTACGCCATGTCTGACCCAGCACGAGCGCCCAGCGCGCGGTGGTATCCGCCCTGTCCAGAATCAGCCAGCCGGCGATCCAGACCGCCGCGAAGGGCAGCGCGACGATCGCCCACGCATATCGCGCGTGCGCGCCGGGCCGGCCGATTCGATCGATGACGAGCATCGCGCCGACGGCGATGGCGAGCGGAAACGCGAGCTTCGCCCAGAAGACACCCGTGCCGGCGACGATGCCCAGGTCGTGACGCACGCCGAACACGATGGTCATCAAGACCAGCGAGCCCGCCGCGCCGAGCAGGAGCGCCTGAGCGAAGCGGCGGCGAACGGCGCTGCGGTCAACCTGCGTCACTTGATTCGAAAGCAGGGTGATCAGTTCGTCGGTCTTCATCGCAGCCCCCGGATTTTAGCGGCGAGCGCCTTGAGGCCGCGATGCACGCCCACCTTCACGGCCGATTCCGACAGACCGGTGAGCCGCGCGGTCTCCGTCACCGAAAGACCTTCGAGTTTCATGTGAACGATGGGCAAGCGCTGTTTGTCCGGCAAGTGTTCTAGCAGCTTGCCGACATCGTGGCGCGCCTGAGCGGGTTCGTCATCGATGGCGGCGAGCAACTCTTCGTGATCGTCGAGCGGCACGTTCAGCGAGTCGCGGCGCGCGTGCGCACGGAAGAAGTCCATCAGCTTATAGCGGGCGATGGCGTGCAACCATGCCGTCAGCGGCTCGTTGGGGCGATAGGTGTGACGCGCATTGTGCACGGCGAGCAGAATCTCCTGGACGAGGTCCTCGACGTCGTCATGACGCTGCGGAATGCGCTTGCGCAGAAAGCCGCGCAGGTGCCGCGTGAGCGCTTGCAAAAAACCTCGATACGCGTCGGCGTCGCCGTCGAGACCGCGCACGAACAACGCCTTCAGGCGGCGTTCCGCTTCTTCCAACGTGGCACCTGTATGAGCGTGATGACGAGACGGAAAGCGGTGCGGCGAGGCGTCCGGATTCCGATCATTCGTTTCGGCACGGCCGAGGCAGTGATGCGCCACTATAGCGCGGTCGTCGTCCATCGTCGTTTTGCGGTCCCTTTAGCGGACTAATTCGTTCCCGCGCCGCCGACGGTTACAGCAACAAGAATTTTTTTTTTCGCGTCCAGGCTGTAACCCGATCCGTGCCGCCGGCGAATTTACCCGTATCCGACCGTCATGGACGACCGACATGGACACGATGAACCCGCCGCTCGATGCGCCGCGCACGCGGCCCATCCATCCGCTCTGGCTGCGCATCACGCATTGGCTCAACGCATTCGCCGCGCTGATCATGATGTTGTCCGGCTGGCGCATCTACGATGCGTCGCCGGTGTTCCGGGAAATCGTCATACCGCCTTCGATTACGCTCGGCGGATGGCTCGGCGGCGCGCTGCAGTGGCATTTCGCGGCCATGTGGCTACTGGTGTTCAACGGCATCGTGTATCTCGCGCTCAATATCGCGAGCGGCCGGTTCGCCGCGAAGTTCTTTCCGTTGTCGCCGCGCGCGGTGCTGCACGACTTCGTCGCTGCATTGAGCGGCAAGCTCTCGCACGTCGACCTGCGCCAGTACAACGCGGTGCAGAAGCTCGCATATCTCGCGGTTCTCGTCGATCTCATCGTGCTCGTGCTCTCCGGGCTCGCGATCTGGAAGTCCGTGCAATTTCCGCACTTGCGCGAACTGATGGGCGGTTATGACAACGCGCGCATCGTGCACTTCTGCGCGATGGCGGTGATGGCGGCGTTCGTCGTCGTGCATGTGGCGATGGTCGCGCTCGTGCCGCGCTCGCTGCTCACGATGCTGCGCGGACGCTGATACGACTCGGGAACATGCCATGAAAAACGATGCTAAACGAATCGTCGCGGTGGACCGCGCATCCGTGCTGGCCGACGCGCGCCGCGAACTGGACATGCCGTCGCGGCGTCTGTTCGGCAAGCGCATGCTGACGCTCGGCGGCCTCTCTCTTCTGACCGGCTGCTCGATCACCGACGACGATTCGGTGAACAAGCTGCTCACCGCGGTGTCGCGGCTGAACGATCGCGCGCAGGCGCTGCTCTTCGATCCGAAGCAGCTTGCGCCGACCTACACCGAGGCGCAACTCACGCGTCCGTTTCCCTTCAACGCGTTCTATGGCATCGACGACGTACCCGAGGTGAACGGCGACGACTACCGCCTGAAGGTGAGCGGCCTCGTGAAAGGGCAGCGCGTGTGGACCTTGCCGGAACTGTACGCGCTGCCGCATGCCGAGCAGATCACCCGGCACATCTGCGTCGAAGGCTGGAGCGCGATCGGGCGCTGGGGCGGCACGCCGTTCTCCGAGTTCCTGCGACGCGTGGGCGCGGACACGTCGGCGAAATACGTCGGCTTCCGCTGTGCCGACGACTACTACGAAAGCATCGACATGCCGACGGCGCTGCATCCGCAGACGCTCCTGACCTTCGAATACGACGGCGAGCGTTTGCCGGCCAAATACGGCTATCCGATGAAGCTGCGCATGCCGACCAAGCTCGGCTACAAGAACCCGAAGCACATCGTCGAGATATTCGTGACGAACACGTATCCGGGCGGCTATTGGGTCGATCAGGGATACAACTGGTTCGGCGGCTCATGAACGCCGCGCCATTCAACGATTCCGGATGGTCCGGATGTCATGACCGATTCACCAAGGAGAGAAGCAATGAAGCGATTGATGACGGCAGTAGTTGCAGCGACGCTCGCCCTGAGCGTATCGACGGTATTCGCGCAGGCGAGCGGCGCGATGTCCAACGACGCGATGTCGCACGACACGATGAAAAAGGACAACATGTCTCATGATTCAATGAGCAAGGGCGCCATGTCCCACGACTCGATGAGCAAGAGCAACAAGATGAAAAAGCACGATGCGATGGGCATGGATCATCCGGCATCCGGCGCGATGTCGCAGTAACGCGAAGGAGACCCGGCCGGACGCGCGCCGCGTCCGGTCATTTGCCGGGAGAAATGCGTGAACTCGGTATGATCCGCCAGTACAACCTGGAACCGGGATCGCCGATGTCATCGCATGCAAAGCAGAAAACCAGTCTTCCGGACAAGCAGGATCTGGAAGCGATGTCGATCTTCCGCTATGAATTGCGCAAGTTCCTGCGCGTGTCGGAAGAAATAGCCAATGCAGCCGGAATCACGACGCTTCAATACCAGCTGCTCCTGCACATACGGGGATTTCCGGAGCGGCAGTGGGCCACGGTCGGCGAACTTGCGGAACGCCTTCAGGCCGCACCCAATGGCACCGCTGCCCTGGTGTCCCGCTGCGAGACGGCCGGCCTCGTCACACGAAAAGCCGACAGGACGGATAGACGCCAGGTGCAGGTGCATCTGACTGCGAAAGGCGAGCGGTGTCTGCTCAGGCTCGCGGCCGAGCACAAGGCGCACTACGGATCGTTCGGCTGGGTGTTCGGCGCAAGGGACGAGTGAGCCAATCAGCGGAGCGAATCCAATTTATGTCACAATGTGCCTTAAATTTGCTTCGACCATTCCTGATGCGCTTTCCTGGATTCATCGACCGACGCACGATCTTGCGCGGCAGGCGGCTGTGGCTGCACTACGGCGTGTTCTGGCTCGGCGCGGTCGCGACCGGGCTCGTCGCGGTGATGTACGCGCGGCTCATCGATTTCGGCTACGAGACTTTCTTGCGCATCACCGCGCTCTATTGGTGGCTGCCGTTGCTGCTCACGCCCGCGATCGGCGCGATCGGTGTCTGGGTGACGCGCCGCTTCTTTCCGGGCGCGGAGGGCAGCGGCATTCCGCAGGTCATCGCCATGCTGCATGACGGACGCGAGCTCGGACCGCGCCTGCTCACCATTCGCATCCTCATCGGGAAAATCGCTGTGTCGTTCCTGTCGATTCTCGGAGGATTCACCATCGGACGGGAAGGGCCTACCATCCATATCGGCGCGGCGCTCATGTACAGCTTGCGCCGTTTCTATCCACCGCGTCTGCGCAGCATGCGCGGCGGCGTGCTGGAACGTAACCTGGCGCTCGCGGGCGCGGCGGCGGGCCTGTCGGCCGCGTTCAATGCGCCGCTGGCCGGCGTGGTCTTCGCCATCGAAGAGCTCACGCGCGGCTTCGAGCAGCGCACGAGCGGCGTGCTGATTACGGCGATCATCTTTGCGGGCGTCGTCTCGCTCGCGCTGCAAGGCAACTACACCTACTTCGGCACAATCAGTCTCGATGGCTATTTTCCCCGCTCGCTCGCACTTGCCGTCGTGCTGCTGGGCGCGGTGACGGGCGTCGCGGGCGGAATATTCTGCTGGTTGCTCCTGAATACGCAGCGCTGGATGCCCGCGCGCCTCATCGGCTGGCGTCATGCGCATCCGGTTGCGTTCGGCGCGGGATGCGGTCTGTTGATCGCCGTGATTGGCGTCGCCGCCGGCGGCCATACTTTCGGCAGCGGCTATGCGGAAGCGCGCGGCATGCTCGAAGGCGATTCGCAGCTCGGCGCGAGCTATCCGCTGCTGAAAATGGTGTCGATGGTCGGCTCCTATCTTCCCGGCGCGCCGGGCGGGCTCTTCGCGCCCTCGCTCGCAATCGGCGCCGGCATCGGCAACGCGCTCCACCTCGTCTTCGGCGGCATGCAGTTGCCGATGCTGATCGCGCTGGGCATGGTCGGCTATCTCGCGGCGGTCACGCAGAGTCCCATCACCGCATTCGTGATCGTCATCGAGATGATCGACGGTCACGCGCTCGTGCTGTCGCTGATGGCCACGGCATTGATTTCGAGTCAGGTGTCGAGGCTGTTTGCGCCGCCGCTGTACGAGGCGCTTGGACAGAGATTCATGCGCAAGTGACGGCGCGGCCCAAACCGCGAGGCGGACCCGGCGATCGATTGCGCCGCCGGGTCGACCATGCCGCTTATTTCGGGTTGCTCGCGATGAAGTTCTTGAACGCCGTGTACGCCGCCTTCTTCGTCTTGCCGTCGCTTTGCAGCATGCCGTAATTGCCTTCCTGAGAGTCGTACAACTCGAAGCCCTGGATGGACTGAATGTTGTACTTCGACGCCTGCGTGTAGTACTGCTGCATCATCAGGTTGCCGGTCAGATAGGAAGCGATGGCGTCGTTCGAGCCGTATTCCGGACGCACGCCGAACTCGTTGATCCACACGGGCCGGCCAAACGAACTGATGATGCCGAGAATGTCGTGACATCCCGTGCCGCCGCAGGCATTCGTCATGTCGCCCTGGTCGGAGTACCAGTGCCATGCGGTGATGTCCCAGCTCACCGTCGGGTGGCCGTGCGTGCCGTCGGGTTGCGAGCCGTCGAGCAGCATCTGGAAGAACGCAATGTGCTTCCACGTGCCATCGACGATGATCTTCGCCGAGCTATCCACCGACTTCACGCCCGCGATCATGCCGCGAATCACGCCCCGCGCGATGGTGAACGGCTTGTTGCTGTACTGATACCAGATGTTGCCGTCGTAGTTGCCGGCGAGCGCGGCCGAGTCCAGTTCGTTGGCGACTTCGTAGTAGGCGTACTTGTACGTTTGCGCCGTCTGCTGACCCATCGTGTAGCCCGCGCTATAGGCCGCTTCCTCGGTGTCGAATCCCAGGCCAAGCAGCATCACCGGATACACCTGAACCCCGCCCGCCGCGAACTGCTTGGCGACCGTCGCGAGCACCTTGGCGGAGGCCAGGTTGTACACGTCGTTGCGGAAGATCTTTACGCCGAGATCCTGCAGTTGCGAGAGTTGCGTCGCGTAGGGCGTGTTGTCGTAAGTGCCGCCGTTCGTGATGTGGCCGTTCATGCCATAGAAAATCGAACCGGTAGTGCCGGCCTTCGCGGTCGCCTCGGGCACATCGGCGGTCTTGACCGTGGCATCGGCGATGCCTTCGCTGCCGCCGCCGCATGCCGCAAGCATCAGGCTCGTGACGACCGCGGCGGTGATCGCCGGGATTTTGCCGAACGAAAAACGCTCGAGCAGGGATTGGCCTGTTGTATTTCGAGTTTTCATATAATTTAGGAATACGTATCAAAATATGCCGCATCTATGCCTCCGTAGGGTCCCCGTACGGATTCATCCCGATCGATGGTTCGACGCAATCGGCTCGCGCGGCACGGCAGCCGAGTTGGCGGTTCCGGCCGCGAGAGGCTTGCGCTTCAGCTTGGCCGGGAGAACAACTAAGGAGGGGGAGGATTTACCGAACGCCTCTGCCTTATGAATACTTTTACGGCAAAGGCTACGGCTTTCTTTAGACCAATCAGGAAGTTGCTACACGTCGCGGACGTGACGGTCGGGTAGATTTTTCCGGCCTCTGGTTCGTCGCCAGCAGGCCGAGAGGCGCGGCTCGCCAGGAAGCGAGCGCGCGCGCGTTATCGTCTTCTTATGCGCTTTGCTGTCCGAGCAGCCGCGACAAATCCTTGCTCGCGCGCTTGAGCAGCTCCCCGAACTGCTCGACGCGCGCTTCCGTGACCCGAACGCTGGGACCGAAAATACATAGGGAACCGGCTACCTGATTGGCGCCGTTGAAGAACGGCGCGGCGACCGCCACCGCGCCCTCGATCAATTCGTGCTGACTCGTGCCGAAGCCGCGCGCACGAATTCGCTCGAAGTCACTCATGAGCGCCGTCACGTCCTGTTCGGGATCGACGAGATAACGCTGCACCGTCTCGGGCGTGAGCCGCATCTGCGAAAGAATCGTGCGGCCGCTCGCGCCGCGCACGAGCTTCTCCCGATAGCCGATGCCGCGCCGGAAGCTGAGCGGCTGATTGCTTTCCAGTTCCGCGACACAAAGCCGGTACGTGTCGTCGGGAACGAAGAGCGCCACGGTTTCGGATGTGGCTTCCCACAACTCGCGCAGCACCGGTTGCGCGAGCTCGGCGATTCGATGGTCGCTCAGCCAGACATGCGCGAGCTGCGCGATGGAGCTGCCGAGATGAAAGCGCTGCGGCTCGCCCGACGACGCCAGAAAGCCCGCCTGCTCCAGCGTATTCAATAGCCGATACAAGGTCGGACGGCTCAGATTCACGCGCGTGACCAGTTCCGCGACGGTCAGAGATTTATCGCCCGGCTTGAACGCCAGCAGGATGTCCAGCGCCCGCTCGACCGCACGAACGCTTTCGTGCGCCTTCTTTTCTTCCATTTTTTTCCGATCCCTTTTTGTCTCTTCGGACTTCCGTTCAGCGCCATTGTAGAGAAATCCCCTATGCGCCCATGCTTGAACTTCGCGAACGTTGTCCGTAGAATGAAATCACAGTTTCATCATGCGGACAACAACCCACATACGAATCGGAGTTTGAGGATGGACAGGAACATGTCGGAAACGCTGGTGCGCACCGGGCCGGGCACCGCGATGGGCAATCTCATGCGGCGCTACTGGGTGCCGATTCTTCTCGCGAGCGAAGTCGCCGAACCGGATTGCCCGCCGGTGCGCGTGCAGATTCTCGGCGAGAAGCTGCTGGCCTTTCGGGACTCGGACGGTAATGCGGCGTTGATCGACGAGTTCTGTTCGCATCGTGGGGTGTCGCTCTATTTCGGACGCAACGAGGAGAACGGCATCCGCTGCTCGTATCACGGTCTCAAGTTCGACCGGGACGGCAACTGTGTGGACGTGCCGTCGGCGCCGCAGGCGTGCAAGCACATGAGCATCACCGCGTATCCGTGCATCGAGCGCGCCGGCATCGTCTGGGCGTACATGGGTCCGAAGGACAAGCAACCCGCGCCGCCGGACCTCGAATGGTGCAACCTGCCCGCGGACCACGTTTTCGTGTCCAAGCGCTTGCAGGAGTCGAACTATCTGCAGGCGATGGAAGGCGGCATCGATACCAGTCACGTCTCGTACGTGCATCGCTATGAAGTCGACGAAGACCCGATGCACCAGGGCACCAAGGCGCTCGAATACATCAAGGCGGACGGCAACGTGATCTTCGAGATCGAGAAGCAGCCGTTCGGCCTTACGCTCTTCGGACGTCGCAATGGCGAGCCGGATTCCTACTACTGGCGCATCACGCAATACCTTTTCCCGTGGTACACGCTGATTCCGCCGTTCGGCGATCATTCCCTGGCGGGTCATGTCTGGGTGCCGATCGACGATCACACCTGCTGGGCATGGAGCATCAACTTCCGACCGGACCGGCCGCTGTCCGGGGAGGAGATGAACGACCTGAACGCGGGCAAGGGCATTCACTGCGAATACGAGCCGGGCACGTTCCGTCCGAAGGCGAACAAGGACAACGACTATCTGATCGACCGTCAGGCCCAGAAAGACAAGCGCGCCTATTCCGGCGTCTTCGGCTTCGCGATGCAGGACGCGTCGCTGCAGGAAAGCATGGGCCCCATTCAGGACCACAGCAAAGAGAAGCTGCTGCCGACGGACCGCGCCATCGTGATGGCTCGACGCATGCTGTATGAAGCCGCCACCGCCTTGCAGATCGACACCGATCCGCCCGCGATCGATGCCAACCAGCAGCGCGTGCGCGCAGCCGGCGCATTGCTTCCGCGCGAGCAGAAGCCGCAAGAGTGGGCCGTCATTCATCTTTCGGATGGCAAGGGCCAGCCGATTTACTCCATCTGAGCGAGCCCGAATGCAAGCCTCAAGATTAAGAGACAAGGTCGCGTTGATCACGGGCGGCGGAGGCGGCATCGGCGCCGCGACTGCCCGCGTATTCTGCGACGAAGGCGCGGCGGTCGTTCTCGTCGATGCGAATGCGCAGGCGCTCGCGAACGTCGCCGATGCATTGCAGAGCCGCGACCCCGCCGCGAAGGTGCAAACCCATGTCGCCGATGTCGCGAATCCCGATCAGGCGAGCGCGGCAGCCGAGCTGGCCGTACAGGCGTTCGGCCGGCTCGACGTGCTCGTCAACAATGCCGCGATGCGCAACTACAGCGCGCTCGCCGACGCGACGCCGGAGGAATGGCACAGCATGGTGTCGGTGAACCTCGTGGGCACGTCGAACTACTGCAAGGCGGCGTTGCCGTTCCTGCGCCAGGCGGGATCGGCGAGCATCGTCAATGTATCGTCGTGTTATGCGCTGACCGGCCGCAAAGGCATGGGCCTCTACGATGCGACCAAGGCCGGCATGCTCGCCATGACGCGTACGCTCGCCTTCGAGGAGGCGGCCCACGGCGTGCGCGCCAACGCGATATGCCCGGGCTCGACGCTGACCGATTTCCACGTCAATCGCGCGCAGGCGGCCGGAAAAAGCGTGGAAACGCTCAAGACACAGAGGCAGGACACGTCGTTGCTCGGACGATGGGCGTCTCCCGAAGAAGTCGCATGGCCGATCCTCTGGCTTGCGAGCGACGAGGCATCGTTCATCACCGGCGCGACGCTGATGGTCGACGGCGGCCTGTCGATCATGTGAAGGCGGCAGCCATGAACGATTCCACCATGACCGTGCGCGTGGCGAGGCGCACTATCGAGGCCGACGGCATTGTCAGTTTCGAACTCGCGAGTCCGGATGGCCGCGATCTGCCGGCATTCGATGCGGGCTCGCACATCGACGTTCATCTGCCGGCGGGACACGTGCGGCAGTATTCGCTGTGCAGCGCGCCGCATGAACGCTCGCGCTATCAGATTGCCGTGTTGCGCGAAGCGCAGTCGCGCGGCGGCTCGGCCGGCATGCACGACGTGATCAAGGAGGGCGACGCACTGCGCGTCAGTCTGCCGCGCAATCACTTCGCGCTCGTCGCCGGTCCCGCGAGGCATTTGCTGCTGGCCGGGGGAATCGGACTGACGCCGCTGCTTTGCATGGCGCAGCAACTCGATCGCAGCGGCGGCGATTTCGAACTGCATTACTGCGCGCGCTCGCGTTCTCGCGCGGCCTTCGTCGAGCGGCTCGCGAACGCGTCCTGGGCGCAGCGTGTCCGCTATCACTTCGACGACGAGGACGCGCATCAACGGCTTCATCTCGATGCGCTGCTCAAGGATGCGCACGCGGATACGCATCTCTATGTCTGCGGGCCGCAGGGCTTCATGAACGCGGTGCTCGATGCGGCGCGCGCGAAAGGATGGCCGGAAAAACGGCTGCACTATGAGTTCTTCTCGGCGCCCGCCGTCGATACATCGTCCGACGGCGCGTTCGACGTCTGTCTCGCACGCAGCGGCAAGACCGTGACGATTCCGGCCGACCGTTCGGTGGCGCAGGCGCTCGCGGATGCCGGCATCGACGTTCCGGTGTCGTGCGAGCAGGGCATTTGCGGAACCTGTATCACGCGCGTGCTCGACGGCGAACCGGAGCATCGGGATCTGTTCCTGTCTCCGGAAGAGCAGGCGCGCAACGATCAGTTTCTGCCGTGCTGCTCGCGCTCGAAATCGAGAAGACTCGTGCTGGACCTGTAGCGCCGCAATCCCGCAATACGCGCCCGGCGCGCCTCGTGCGCCGGAAGACTAAACGGACAAGAATAGGGCGGCGTACGCACGCCCTGCATGGAGGAGTCGTGGAAAAGAACCTGGCGTCATCGAGTGACGCATCGGGCGCGGAATGGGCCGCGTCGAACGCGGGTGAGACGGAAGCGAGCCCTTACCGCTGGGTCGCGTTGTTCATCGTCTGGGCGGCATTTCTGCTGAGCTATGTGGACCGCGTCGCATGGAGCACGGTGGCGGCGCCGGTCGGCGCGTCGCTCGGCATCCAGGTCTCGCTGCTGGGCGCGTTCGTCACGGCGTTCTATGCGGGATATGTCGTGGCGAATATCATCGGCGGCATGCTGACCGACTTTCTCGGCGGCCGCGCGATGATGACGCTCGCATTGCTTCCGCTCGGCGTCTTCACGTTCTTCTTCGGCGAGACGACGTCGCTGAGCGTGGGCATCCTGATTCAACTGGCGATGGGCTTCGCGGCCGGCGCGGACTATTCGGCCGGGATGAAGGTGATCCCCGCCTGGTTCACGCGCGACCGCGGACGGGCGATGGGCATCTACACCACGGCGACATCGCTCGCTGTCGTGCTCGCCAACGCCATCGTGCCTACCGTTTCGGCGCAGTACGGCTGGTCGAGCGCGTTTCGCATGCTGGGCGTGGCCACCTTCGCGTGGGGCATCGTCTCGCTTCTGTTTCTCAAGAATCGCCCGGACGGCGAGCGCGCGCCGGCCCGCAACAGCGCGAAAGAAATGCTCGGCCTCTTGCGCAACCGCAATCTGATCTTTCTGTCGATCGCGGGTTGCGGCGGGCTATGGGCCACCGTCGGCTTCGGCGCATGGGGCAATGCGCTGATGACGCGGCAATATGGCATTTCACCCGTCGTGGCTGGATCGATCATCGCGTCCTTCGGCATCGGCGCGGTCATCGCGAAACCGACGCTCGGATGGATCTCCGACTTGCCCGGCATCTCGCGCCGGCTCATGTCGATTCTGGTGCTGATCGCGTTCGCCTTGACCCTGATGGTGTTCGGCATGTGCTCGACGGTCACGCAGTTTTATATCGTCGCACCGGTTCTGGGCGCGTTTTCATACGGCTATCTGCCGGTGCTGATGGCGCAGGTGAGCGATGCTTCCGGAAAGCGTCTCGCGGGTGCGAGCGCTGGCTGGACGAACGCCATATGGCAGATGGGGAGCGCCGTATCGCCGCTGGCCGTCGGGCATGTCTACGGCGGGACGCATTCGATCGTGCTCGCCGTTCTTACGCTTGCCGTCGGGCCGGTCATCGGCTTGATCGCGATGTTGTTCGTGAGCAAGCGCATCGCCCAGGTCTGAATCCGCGCAAAGCCGGACGCAAGTCGAACGATCGATTTGCGTTTTCGGCTTCATTAAGTTAGTCATGCTTAAAAAATGTAAGTAAGGAGACGTTGCTTGAAATCGAACCACGTTACGCGGCGGGTAAGGACCGCGCTCGCCGCTACGATATGCGCATCGGCGAGTATCGCGGCTCACGCTCAGTCGTCGGTGACGCTGTACGGCATTCTCGACTCGGGCGTCGAGTACGTGACGCATGCCGCGAAACAGGGCTCCGGCACGCTGTTTCGTCTCAACACCGGCAATCGCATCAATTCGCGCTGGGGATTCACGGGCAAGGAAGATCTCGGCGCCGGTCTGCGCTCGATCTTCACGCTCGAATCCGGCTTCGCGACCAACAACGGCACGCTGCAACAGGGTGGCCGGCTGTTCGGCCGCCAGGCGTTCGTCGGCCTGGAGAGCGACACATTCGGCGCGGTGATGGCGGGCCGCCAGATGACGCCTATGTACCGCTTTTTCCTGGCGCTCGACCCGCTCAACTACTCCAGCTACGGCTTGTCGGCGCAGGACGCGCAATTCGTGGGGCGCGCCGATAACGCGCTCGAATATCTCGGCCATGCCGGTCCGTTCGAGCTTAATGCGCTATACAGCTTTGGCTACGATTCGACCATCGCCAACGGCGCACAAGTGCCGGGCGCGTTTCGCGTCGGCAAGCAATTCGACATCGGCGCGCGGTATCGTCAGGGACCGTTCAATCTGACCTTCGTCTACGAGCAGCGTCAAGGCACGACCGCCGCCTCGTCCGGCGACAGCGAGCGGCGCTATCTCGCGGGCGGATCGTGGACCCTCGGCAACGCGACGTTGTACGCGGGCTACGAGCTTCTCCTGAACGACATCGCTGCGACGCTTGCTGCCTCGCCGCCGCAGACGATGGCGTTCGGCGGCCTTCGCTACAAGATAACGCCCGCGTTTCAGGTATCCGCGGCATCGTACTATCACGCGTTTCGCACGGTCTCGGCGCATGCGATCAGTTCTGGCGTGAACGCGGACTATTCGCTATCGAAGCGGACCACGCTGTACACGGATGTCACTTACGTCATCAACAGCGCGAAGTCGGCATTGAGCGCGACGGGGTCCACGACCGCCGTTGCGACCGGAGCCAATCAGCTCGCGGTGGCGGTGGGTATCGTGCACGCGTTCTGAGCCACTCCGCCGACTCATTTCCGGACGCTTCGTTTCTTTCGTTCGCGCGTCTCGCTGCCTGTTTCGACCGGAGTGAAGGGCGCCTGGAACCGACTCACCAGGAAGTCGATGAACGCCCGCGCTCGCGTCGTCTGGTTCTTCTGCCGAGGGTAATAGACGAACAGATCGGCAGACGGAAGAACGGTGTTCGGCAACACGAGACTGAGCCGCCCGCTTTGCACGTACTTCGCCAGATCCCATTCCGAGCGAATCAGGATGCCGTGTCCGTCCAGCGCCCAGCGAAGCACGATATCGCCGTCGTTGCTGGATAGCGCGCCTTTGACCTTGATCGCCTCGGTGTGGTCGTTCAAGATGTAGCGCCACACGCCGTAGGCGTCGTCGTTTTGCCGATGGATGATGCAGCGGTGTTCCGCCAGTTCTTCGACGCGCTCCGGCGTGCCGTATTTTTCGAGGTATTTCGGCGACGCGCACAGAAAGCGGCGATTGCTCATGATGCGCCGCGCGCTCAGGCGGCTGTCCGGAAGTTCGCCGAACCGGATCGCCATATCGAACCCGCTTTCGATCAGGTCGATAGGGCGGTCCGTGACCTCGAACTGGACTTCGACGCTCGGATAACGCTTCGCGAACTCCGACACGAGCGGCGCGATGGTCGTGCGGCCGAAGCCGAGCGTCGCGTTGATGCGCAACAGCCCCTGCGGATCGCGCTTCGCTCCGGAGATCGCTTCTTCCATCTCGCGGACTTGTCCGACGATCTGCGACGCGTATCGAAGGTACGTTTCGCCTTCGGGCGTGAGGCTCACGCTTCGCGTCGTGCGATTCACCAGACGAACGCCCAGCCGCTGCTCGATCACGCCGAGGCGCTTGGTTGCCGCCGGCGGAGACAGGTCGAGCGCGCGCGCCGCGCCGGACAGACTGCGAAGCTTCGCGAGCAGAATGAAGAACTCGAAATCGCTCGCGGTTTGCGTTTCAGTATTCACTGAAAGTGAAAAATGAAATGAAGGAAAGTGCAGTGTAGCAACGTTTTTCACGGTTAAGCTACGTCCCAGCTTGCAGCCGACGCAATGCAATACAAACTCTGGAGCCCGTGCCGTGAGAATCGTTGAAATCCGCGAAAAGACCGTACCTATCAGTTCCCCTATCCGCAATGCCTATATCGACTTCAGCAAGATGACGCTGAGCCTGGTCGCCGTCATTACGGACGTGATCCGCGACGGTAAGCCGGTGGTCGGATACGGCTTCAACTCGAACGGCCGTTATGGTCAGGGCACGCTCATGCGCGAGCGCTTCATTCCCCGCATTCTCGAAGCCGATCCGGCCTCGCTCGTGAACGACGCCGGCGATAACCTCGATCCCCACAAGATCTGGGCGACGATGTTCACGAACGAGAAGCCCGGCGGTCATGGCGAGCGTTCGGTCGCCATCGGCACGATCGACATGGCGATCTGGGATGCTGTCGCGAAGATCGAAGGCAAGCCGCTGTTTCAGTTGCTCGCCGACCGCTACGGCAATGGCCAGCCCGACCGGAAGATCTTCGTGTACGCGGCGGGCGGCTACTACTATCCCGGTCAGGATCACGAGAAGCTGAAGGACGAGATGCGCAGCTATATCGACCGTGGCTATACGGTCGTGAAGAAGAAGATCGGCGGGGCATCGCTCGACGAAGACCTGCGCCGCATCGACTCGATTCTGAGCGTGCTGCAGGACGGCCAGAAGCTCGCCGTCGATGCCAACGGCCGCTTCGATCTCGATACCGCGATTCAGTACGCGAAGGCGCTGTCGCAATACGACCTGTTCTGGTACGAAGAGCCGGGCGATCCGCTCGACTTCGAACTGCAAGCTACGCTGCGCAACTACTACGCCAAGCCGATGGCAACCGGCGAAGACCTGTTCTCCATGCAGGACGCGCGCAACCTGATTCGCTACGGCGGCATGCGCGCCGACCGCGACTGGCTGCAATTCGACTGCGCGCTGAGCTACGGCCTCGTCGAATATCTGCGCACGCTCGACATGCTGCGCGAACACGGCTGGTCGCCGAGCCGCTGCATTCCGCATGGCGGCCATCAGATGTCGCTCAACATCGCGGCGGGGCTCGGGCTTGGCGGCAACGAATCGTATCCGGACCTGTTCCAGCCTTACGGCGGCTTCCCGGATGGCGTGAGAGTGGATAACGGCTACATCACCATGCCCGAGCTTCCGGGCATCGGCTTCGAGGGCAAGGCCGATCTCATCGTCGAGATGAAGAAGCTCTCCGCCTAACTTCCAGCGGCGTTTTGCTCGGCATCAGCGAGGAATTCTGCTGCCGAGGTACGCCGCAAGCGCTTCGAAGGTGGCGCGTATATGCGGAAGATACTGCAGGTCATGCTGAACGCTGATGAACAACGGCACTTCCGTGCACCGTTCTTCGATGACCTTTTTCAGGCCCATCGACTCGGCATTGGCATACGACGGCAACATGACGATGCCGAGTCCTTCCTGCGCGGCGTACATCTGCGAGAACATGCTGGTCGCACGGAAACCGAACGTCGGGTTCAAGACGATTCCGTCCATCCATCGCGCGGAAGGAAGGTAGGCGGGATCGTCGATATAACCGATGAACTCCTCGTCGGCGAGCGCCTGCGCGTTCGGTACGGGACGGCGCTCGAGAAACGCCGGGCTCGCGTAAAGATAGAACGGCACGTCGGCTATCTTTTGCGTGATCAGCGACGCAGAGGAAGGCTCGAAGAAGCTGACGAAGATATCGGCCTCGCGTTTGGCGACGTCCACGTAACTCGATGTCGTCACGAGATTGACCTGTACGAGCGGATGACGCTCCTTCAGGCCTTTCACGGCGCGCGCGATGAGCAGCGAGCCGACGCCTTCCATCGACGCGACGGTCACGCGGCCGTTGACCGACTGTCCTTGCGCGGTCAAACCTTGAATTTCGTGCAGCGCCGCTTCCATTCGCTCGACGCGGATGAATACTTCGCGGCCGAGCGCGGTGAGCACGAGGCCGGTACGGCAGCGGCGAAAGAGCGCTTCGCCCGCGCTGAATTCGACCTGCGCGAGACGGCGGCTGACGGTCGACTGATCCACGCCGAGCTTCTTGGCGGCTGCAGCGAGCGAACCGCCGCGTGCCGCTTCGAGCAGCGCGCGCAAATGGTCCCAGCCGAGTTGATCGAGAGAGAATGCCTTTGTCACCATACGGGTAAAAGCGGCGCGCGCCGATTGAGCATGGCAATCTAAGTTACACGATTCGCATGCCTCGCTCAATCGGCAACAACGCGCGCCCGGCCGGACCTTCACGCATCGCGCATCGGGTCTAACTCACGGACCGCGTCGCTTTCGTGTCCTTCAGCAGCAGCGAACCGATGACGAAGGTCATGAGCGCCCCGGCGATCGGATACGCGAGCCCCGCGTAGATATCGCCGCGCTGCGCGACCAGCGCGAAAGAGATCGTCGGCAGGAGACCGCCGAACCACCCCGCGCCGATGTGATACGGCAGCGACATCGACGTATAACGAATCCTCGGCGGAAACATTTCGACGAGCAAGGCGGCGAGCGGGCCATACGTGAGCGCGACGAACGCCATCATCACGAACAGGATGAGGACCACCATGAACGCGTTCGTTTGCGCGGGATCGGCGGTCGTGGGGTATCCGCCGCCTTCCATCTCCGCTGCGATCTTCTTCTGGAACCGCTCGATCGCCATCTTGCTTGCCGGATCGAAACGTTGTCCATCGGCGGTCCGCTTGCCTTCGATCGACTCGATCGAACGGTCTCCGATGCGCACGTGCGCGAGCGATTGCGCCGGCCCGTCCTGAACCGTATAGCTCGCGCCGCGTTTCGCAAGGGCGCGCCGGGCGATGTCGCAGGAGGTGTGGAAATCGACTTCGCGTGCGATCGGATTGCCTTGAAACGAACACGCTTTAGGGTCCGCGACCAGCACGATCGACGCGCGCGCCTGTGCGCGTTCGAGCGCGGGATTCGCGTAGTGCGTGAGCGCCATGAACATCGGCTTGTAACTCAGCGCGGCGACCAGGATGCCGAACATGATCATCCATTTTCTGCCGATCTTGTCAGAGAGCGCGCCGCAGAAAATGAACAGCGGCATGCACAGAATGAGCGCAGTCGCGAAATACATGTTGGCGTAGGCGGGCTCGACCTTGAGCACCTGCGTGAGGAAAAACAGCGCGTAGAACTGGCTCGTGTACCAGACGATCGACTGTCCCGCGCACAAGCCGAAGAGGCAAATCAGCACGACGCGCAGGTTCTTCCATTCGCCGAATGCTTCGCGAATGGGCGCCTTGCTGACCGTGCGGCTCTGCTTGAGATGCAGAAACACGGGCGATTCCTTCATCGACACGCGAATGTAAGCGGACAGGCCCAGCAACGCGAGCGAGACCACGAAGGGAATGCGCCATCCCCAGGCATCGAATTCCTCGGCGCTCAGCATGCTGCGCACGCTCAGAATGACGATGAGCGAGAGAAGAAATCCGAGCGTCGCGGTGGTCTGAATCCAGGCCGTGTAAGCGCCGCGCTTCTCGGTGGGAGAATGCTCGGCGACATAGGTCGCCGCGCCGCCGTACTCGCCGCCCAATGCCAGCCCCTGCAAAAGCCGCAGCACGATGAGAATCGCGGGCGCGGCAATGCCGATCGCCTCGTAGTTCGGAAGCAGGCCCGCGACGAAGGTCGAAAAGCCGATGAGCAGCAAGGTAATCATGAACGTGTACTTTCGCCCGATCATGTCGCCGAGCCGGCCGAACAGGACCGCGCCCAAAGGCCGAACGATGAAGCCGGCCGCAAACGCGAGCAAGGCGAAGATAAACGCGGAGGTCGGATCGAGCCCGGAGAAGAACTGCTTGGCGATGATATTGGCGAGCGAGCCGTAGAGGAAGAAGTCGTAATACTCGATGATCGCGCCAACCGAAGAACCGACGATGACCTTTCTAACATCAGTCATGCTAAGTTTCTCGGTAGCGGCAAGAGGGGTGGCCATGCTGTCTCCTGTTTTGTATGAATGCTGCCCTGCGCGCCGCGAGTCCGTTCGGGATCGCGGCGCGCTCCGCTATCGCATCACTTGCGCGAAGACCGGATTTCGGCGACGACCTTCGCGACCTGATCGGCGCTTGCGCCTTGAACGCGCGCATTCACCCGAACGGTGCCGAAGCCGACGAAGAGCACGAACTCGTCGGGCGCGGGGCCGCCGGGCACGGACAGCGTGATGCCGTCCATCGCGTCATAGTCCCAGGCATCGTCGGCGCCGCCGAAGATCAGATCGATCGATGAACCCGCCACGCCCACTTTGGCGTTGCCGGGAATCAGGGCGGGGCCCGCGCCGAGGCCAGTGCGCATGGCGAGACCCAGGCGCGGATGAATCAGCGCCGCGCCGTGCTCGGACTCGCCCTGCGTGCCGACGATGACCGCCTTGCCGTATGCGCGCGGGCGTTCGCCGCCGGCGAATCGGCTCAGCGCGCGCTCGGTGAGCAGGGCGCCCACTTC
Organism: Caballeronia cordobensis; assembly: GCF_001544575.2. Classification (GTDB taxonomy): domain Bacteria; phylum Pseudomonadota; class Gammaproteobacteria; order Burkholderiales; family Burkholderiaceae; genus Caballeronia; species Caballeronia cordobensis. The sequence goes on along the minus strand of NZ_FCNY02000005.1, from coordinate 327,314 downwards.
CACGGACAAGCCGGCGAGCCGCGCGAGATCGTCCGCCGATGCCGCGCCCCGACCGGCGTAGGGATTTTTGAAGATCGCCGCGGCAATCACATGACGGGACGGACGGCTTGCTTTCTCGCCCGCTTCGCTGAGAATGTCCCGCTCGAAAACGTGGATCTGGCGGATCGTTGACAGGCCGAGTGAATCGCTCATTTGCATCTCCGGTTTTGAATGTTGGAATCGGGCCGACGGGCCTGACACCAAGTTAAACGGCTCGGAGAACGAGGTCACTCAGCAAAGCTGCAAGGCAGCTTGCATTTATCCGTGGTCGGTTTGCGCGAGTCGGCGCGCTACGTGTTACGCGTCGGCGTCGCCGTCCGTGGGCTCGCCTTTGACGACGAGCAGCACCTGCGCGCGCGTCGCGCCGACCGAGCGGATGCGGTGCGGAATGCGCGCATTGAAGTGCACGCTGTCGCCCGTCGAGAGCGCGACTTTGTGATCGGCGAAATCGATCTCGATCTTGCCGCGGTGCACGAAAAGAAACTCCTCGCCTTCGTGCTCCTTGAAATCCGTCGCGACGAAATCGGCGGCGGGCGTGATCATGAACGGCACGAGCCCGCGATGTCCGCCCTTCGGCGAAATGATCTCGTACTTCGGCTGCGACTCGTCGCCGTCTCCGCCCACTTCCACGCGCTCCGACGCGCGCACGACCGAGATCGCCTCCTCGCCGCCAGCCACGGAAAAAAGCTCGTTGACGTCGATATGCAAGGCCTGCGCGAGCTTCATCGCCGCCGCAATGGACGGCGTGCTGAGTCCACGCTCGACCTTGGACAGGTAGCTCTTGGTCATCTCGGACCGATCCGCCAGTTCCTGCAGGCTCATGCCGAGCTGCTTGCGAAGTAGCTTCAGACGAACAGCAACCACGACACCTCCAAAAAAAGCTTGCCGTAAATGACACCAAGTGTCATAAACTACACATCAGGACACGACAACGGGATTCAGCCATGCCGGAAACACTCAATCTATCAAAATCGCAGATCGTCGCGCGTTCGCTTTCGCAGATGAACGCCGAGCTGACGGAACACGCCTGGACCGCGCGCCAGAAGCTCGCGCTCACGTGCCGCATCCTGTTCGACGGCGGCCATGACTCCGGGCTCGCGGGCCAGATCACGTGCCGCGCCGAAGATCCGGACACGTTTTACACGCAGCCCTTCGGCCACGGCTTCGACGAGATCACGGAAAGCAATCTGCTGGTCGTCGATCAGGATCTCAGGACGCTCGACGGCAAGGGCATGCCGAACCCCGCGAATCGTTTTCATACGTGGGTGTATCGGGCGCGACCGGACGTCAACTGCATCATTCACACGCATCCGCTTCATGTCTCGGCGTTGTCGATGCTCGAAGTGCCGCTGCAGGTCTCGCATATGGACATGACGCCGCTCTTCGACGACTGCGCGTTCCTCGAAAAGTGGCCGGGCATTCCCGTCGGCAACGAAGAGGGCGAGATTATCTCATCCGCGCTCGGCGACAAACGCGCGGTGCTGCTCGCGCATCACGGCATGCTCGTCACCGGCAAGACGATCGAGGAAGCCTGCACGCTCGCCTTGCTGATGGAGCGCGCCGCGCGCATGCAACTCATCGCGATGCAGGCGGGCGCGATCCAGCCGATCGAAGCGCAACTGGCGAAGGAAGCGCACGACTGGACGTCCACGCCGAAACGCCATGCGGTGAATTTCGCGTACTACGCGCGGCGCGCGCTGCGCGAGCACGCCGATTGCCTCAAGTGAACCTGTCTTTACGCTCCCCGACCCACATCGAAGGAAAACTCATGTCACAAGCGCTTTTCAAAGGAATCATCGCGTACCCGATCACGCCGTTCGATCGGGAGACGGACGGCATCGACGGCCCCGCGCTGCGCGCGAGCATCGACCGGCTCGTGAACGACGGCGTGCATGCCATCGCGCCGCTCGGCAGTACGGGCGAAAGCGCGTATCTGAGCGACGCGGAATGGGACGAAGCCGCTGAAATCTCGATCGGACACGTGGCGAAACGCGTGCCCGTGGTCGTCGGCATCTCGGATCTGACGACGCGCAACGCGATTCGCCGCGCGCGCTTCGCGCAAAGCGCCGGCGCGGATGCGGTCATGGTGCTGCCGATCTCGTACTGGAAGTTGTCGGAGGCGGAAATCGTCAGGCATTACAGCGAGATCGCGCATGCAATCGACATTCCGATCATGCTGTACAACAACCCGGCGACGAGCGGCGTGGACATGTCGCCGCAACTGATCGCGCGCATGGTGCGCGAGATCGACAACGTCACGATGGTCAAGGAGAGCACCGGCGATATCCAGCGCATGCACGTGCTGCATCAACTGGCCGATGGCGAGATTCCGTTCTACAACGGCTCGAATCCGCTCGCGCTCGAAGCCTTCTGCGCGGGTGCGAGCGGATGGTGCACGGCCGCGCCCAATCTGATCGCGCGGCTCACGCTGGAGCTTTACGCCGCGATCCAGGCGGGCAAGCTCGATGAAGCGCGCGCGCTGTTCTACAGACAGTTGCCGGTGCTCGAATTCATCCTGAAGGGCGGTCTGCCGACGACGATCAAGGCGGGCCTCAAACTGAAAGGACACGACGTCGGTGCGCCGCGCCGTCCGTTGATGGCGCTATCGGACGACGCGACCGCACGGCTCGGCGCATTGCTCGAAGCCGTGCAATAAGCGTTAAAGACCGACGTCTATCGCGCCGTCTGCTCGCGCCATTTATACGCCTGCTGCCAGCCGAGCAGGCGCTTGAGCTTGTCATTGCTCAGCAAGGTTTCGGATTCGCCCAGCGGCTTTTTCAGCGGCACGTCCGGATAAAAGCGCTTCAGCAATTCGGCCGTGGGCAGATCGGACGAGACGTCGTCCGCAGCCACATTCATCACCTGAAATCCGAGACCGTCCTTCTCGATGGCGAGGCGCGCCGCCGTCGCGAGATCGCGCCCGTCGATATAGCTCCACGCGATACGCTTGCGCAACGCGGGATTCTCCAGCCACGCCGGGAATTTCTGATAGTCGACGGGATCGAGCACGTTGCCGATGCGAAAGCAATAGATATCCGCGCCCGTGCGCGCATGAAACGCCTTGGCCGTTACCTCGTTGATGACCTTCGAGGTCGCATAGCTGTCCATCGGATCGACGGGATAGTCTTCGTCGAGCGGGAAATAGACCGGATCGCGATGCCGGTGCGCGAACACCACGCCATACGTCGTTTCGCTGGAAGCGACGATCACCTTGCGAATGCCGAGCTTCGACGCCGCGTCGAGAATGTTGTACGTGCCCATCACGTTGATGCGGAACACTTCGTTGTCGGTCGTGACGAGAATGCGCGGGATCGCCGCGAAATGCACGATCGCGTCGATCGGTTTCGGCTCGATGTCGTCATCGAACTCTTTGGCCGTCGTCGTCGAGGCGAGCGCGTTGAAAACCTGCCCGGCGTCGGTGATGTCCGTAATGAGCGTGCGCGCCGTCGCTTTGGCCATCGGCACGCGGTCCACGTTGAGCACTTCATAGCCATGTGCGACCAGGTCTTCGACCACCCACTTGCCGGCCAGTCCGCTTCCGCCGGTCACGATCACTCGCTTCGTCATGCTGTGGCTCCTTTCGTTTAGAGAGTGTACGAACGCATCGTAGCCCCGCTCGGCAGGCGATTTCTGTGACGCGCGTCATAGCGGCATGCGCGATCTTCTACGGGTCTACCCCGATGCCCGACTATGACGCGCGTCACAGATTTCCGGTTTCGCGCGCCTCTATGATCGGCCTCAGCCTGAACGGAGGAGTGACCGGTGCGCGCACTATCGTCGAACAAAGCCGCAAGCGATGGTTCAAACAAGGAGCCGAACGAAGCCCCCGACACGCGGCAGGCCGAGCCGTCGCGCGGCATCGCGTTCCTGCGCGCCTGTCTGCGCATCCGTGAACTGAACGTGCTGTCGGTGCTGTTGCTGGTGGGCTTTCTGATCAGCCTCTTCTCGCCGTACTTCCTCACCACCAACAATCTGATGGGCGTGTTCCGTTCGTTCTCGCTCGTCGCGCTCATGTCGATCGGCATGATGCTCGTAATCATCACGGGCGGCATCGATCTCTCCGTGGGCTCCGTGATGGGCCTCTCGTCGCTCGTCACCGCGCTGGCCTTCCAGCACGGCCTGCCGGCGTTCGCCGCGGTCCTGTCGGGGCTTGCGGTGGGCGTGATCGTCGGCGGGTTCAACGGCTTCATGATCACCTGGATCCAGTTGCCGCCCTTCATCGCGACGCTCGGCACGCTGTCCATCGGGCGCGGGCTGATGTACATCGTCACGAAGGGCGTGCCGGTCACGCCGGACGTGCCCGATGCGTTCACGTTCATCGGTCAGGGCTATATCGGCTTCGTGCCGTTTCCGGTGGTCATTCTGCTCGTCATGACGGCCGTGTTCGCGGTCGTCATGCGGCAGACGCGCTTCGGCCGGCATGTCTACGCGACGGGCGGCAACGAAGTCGCGGCGCGCCTGTCGGGCGTGCGCACCGCGCGCGTGAAATTCGTGGTCTACGTGCTGTCTGGACTTATCGCGTCGATGGCGGGCGTGATCGCGTTTTCGCGCTTCGTGTCGGCGGAGCCGGCCTCCGGCTTCGGCGCGGAACTCGACGTCATCGCGGCGGCGGCCATTGGCGGCGCGAGCCTGTCGGGCGGCGCGGGCAGCGTCGAGGGCGCGATCATCGGCGCGGCGCTCGCGGGGATCATCACCAACGGCGTGGTGCTTCTCAACATCGATACCTATGCGCAGCAGGCCATTACCGGCTGCGTGATCCTGATCGCGGTCAGCATCGACATCTGGCGCGTGCGCCGCAAGGGACGTTGAGCCGTCCAATCCAAAGAGGAGACGAAACATGAAAACCACGCCACGGATCATCGCAGGCATGACCCTCGCGCTGTGCGCCGCGCTCAGCGGCGGCGCGCATGCGAAGGACGCCAAGGACATTTCGGTCGCCGTCGTGCCGAAGGTCGCGGTGCCGTTCTTCGACGACTGCAACAAGGGCGCGCAGTCCGCCGCCGACAAGGCCGGCGTCAAGTATCAATGGGTCGTGCCGCAGAACACGCAGGGCTCGACGCAGGTGCAGATCATCGAAGACCTGATCTCGCGGCACGTGGATGGCATCGCCATTTCCGTGAACGAGCCGAAGTCCGTCGAAAGCGTGATGAAGCGCGCCGCCAAGAACGGCGTGGCCGTGCTGACCTACGATTCGGATTCGCCCAACAGCGGCCGCTCGATGTACATCGGCACGAATAACGTGCAGGCCGGCGAGACGATGGCCGACACCATGGGCCGCGCGTTGAACGGCAAGGGCGAAGTGGCGATCGTCACGGGGCAGCTCGGCGCGGTGAACCTGAACGAGCGCATCGCGGGCATCAAGAAGGGCCTCGCGAAATATCCGGGCATCAAGATCGTGGAGACGCAAGGCACCGACGACGACCTCGCGCGCGGCGTATCCGTCGTGGAAACCACGCTGCGCGCGCATCCCAATCTCAGCGGCATCTTCGGCGTGAGTCAGGTGGGCGGGCCGGCGGTCGCGAAGGTGCTCAACACGAAGGAATTCGGCGCGATGAAAGGCAAGCTCGAAGTGCTCGCTTTCGACGATCTGCCGGATACGCTCAAGGGGCTGAAAGACGGCTACATCCAGGGAATCATGGTGCAGCGTCCGGTGACGATGGGCTCGCTCGCGGTGGAGCATCTCGTCGCGCAGATTCAGAACAAGGAGACCCACGAGAAGGATATCGACACGGGCGTGACGGTGGTGACGAAAGACAATATCGGCAGCTACACGAAATGACGTCCGCGCCCTTTCTGGAGATGCGCGGCATCTCCAGAACCTTTCCCGGCGTGAAGGCGCTCGATCGCGTCGATCTCGCGATTCATCGCGGCGAAGTGCTCGCGCTCGCGGGCGAGAACGGCGCGGGCAAGAGCACGCTCATGAAGATCCTGACGGGCGTGTATGCGCCCGACCCCGGCGGCGTCATCGTCGTGGAAGGCCGCGAAGTGACGATCGCGGACAGCAATCATGCGCGCGCGCTCGGCATCAACATCATCTATCAGGAACTGGCCGTCGTCGAGAATCTGACGGTGAGCGAGAACATCTTTCTGGCAAAGGAGCCGCGTTCGCGATTCGGTTTCATCGATCGTCCGCGCATGGCTCGGGAAGCGCGCGCGCTGCTTCAAACGATCGAGATGGATATCGACCCGGCCACGCGCGTCAGCGAACTGAGCGTGGGCCAGCGGCAGATGATCGAGATTGCGAAGGCCTTGTCCGCGCAATCGAAAGTCATCGTCATGGACGAACCGACCGCCTCGTTGAGTCATCACGAAACCGGCGTGCTGCTCAAGCTCGTCAGGCGTCTGCGCGAACGCGGCATCGCGGTCGTCTATATCTCGCACCGGCTCGAAGAGATTCTGGAACTGGCGGATCGCGTCGTGGTATTGCGCGATGGCCGCACGGTCAGCACGCTGCCCATCGCGGAGGTCACGCGGGAGACGCTCGTGCGGCAGATGGTGGACCGCGAACTGAGCGAGCTGTACGGCGAGCCGCAATCGCATGCGACCGATCAGCCCGTGCTCGACGTGCGCAACCTGTCGCTCAGGCTCAACAGGGCGTCCGATGCGCGCATCCGCGACATCAGCTTCACGCTGCATCGCGGGGAAGTTCTGGGCATCGCGGGGCTGGTCGGCTCGGGGCGCACGGAGATCATGGAGGCGATCTTCGGCATGCGCGCAGCAAGCGGCTCCATTCGCATCGACGGCGCGCCGGTCGCGATACGCAACCCGCACGACGCGATTCGCGCGGGCATCGGCTTCGTCACCGAAGACCGCAAGGCGCAAGGCCTCGTGCTCGGCATGAGCGTGCGCGAGAACTTCAGCCTCACGCATCTGTCGCGCTATTCGCCGTTTCAGTTCGTGCAGCATGGGCGCGAGCGTGCGAGCTGCCTCGAATACGTGCGCATGCTGGGCATCAAGACGCCGGGCGTCGAACAACGCGTCGTCAATCTGAGCGGCGGAAATCAGCAGAAGATCGTGATTGCGAAGTGGGTGGCGCGCAACCCGAAAGTCTTGATCGTCGATGAACCCACGCGCGGCATCGATGTGGGCGCGAAAGCGGAAGTGCATGCGCTCATTGCGCGGCTCGCGGCGCGCGGCATCGGCGTCATCGTGATTTCTTCCGATCTCCTCGAAGTGCTCGCCGTGAGCGATCGCATTCTGACCGTGCGCGAAGGCCGCATCAGCGGCGCGTTACGCCGCGAGGAGGCCACGCAGGAAAAAGTGATGGCGCTCGCCACCGTCTGACTCATTCATAGCAACCAACGTAGAGCGAAACATGACCAAGATCGTCGTAGTGCATACCGGACCCGTTACCGTCGAGCCGCTCAAGGCACAGTTCGCGCAGCAGTTGCCGGATGCGCGCGTGGTGAATATCGTCGACGACAGCCTGCTCGCGGACGTGCGCACCGCCGGCTATCTCACGCCCGAAGTGACCGAGCGTCTTTACACCTACATGTCGAACGCGCAGAGCATGGGCGCGGACATCATCCTGAACGCGTGCTCGTCGGTCGGCGAAGCGACGGACCTCTTGCGCGGCATGATCCGCACGCCCATCGTGAAAGTGGACGAAGCGATGGCCGAGGAAGCGAGCGCGCTGGGCGCGCGTATCGGCGTCGTGGCGACGGTATCGACCACGCTCGAACCCACCGTGCGTCTGATCGGCAAGAAGGCCGCGGAGCAGGGGCGCACGATCGACGTGACCGAATGCATCGCACAGGGCGCGTTCGAGGCGCTGCTCGCGGGCGATTCGGCGAAGCATGACGACATACTGCGCCGCGCGATCATCGAGCTGGCCGATCATGTCGATGTGATCGTGCTCGCGCAAGTCTCGATGGCGCGGCTCGTGCCCGCGCTCGGTTCGCTGCCCGTGCCGGTGCTGTCGAGCCCGCAAAGCGGCGTGGGCGCGGTCAGGCACGCGCTGTCGCGCGCCGCCTAGGCCGTCACGAGAGCCTGTGTCTTGCCGATGAAGCGCGCAACGAACGCGGGCGTCAGTACGATCCTGCGTTCGCGCATATCGACGAGACCTTCGGCCTTGAGATCGCTGAAATGCCGGTTCACCGATTCGCGCGACGTGCCGATGAATTCCGCCAGCTTGTCCTGTGCGATCGGCAGGTCGATAAGAATCGCATCGCCCTGATCCGCGTAATCGCACGCGGCGCCGACCTGTCCGGAGAACATCACGAGAATGTTCGTGAGGCGTTTGCGCACGTCGTGCAGCGAAAGATTTTCGATCAGCTGCTGCGCTTCCTGCCAGCGCAGATAGTGATTGCGCAACACGAACTGGTTGATCACGTCATAGCGCGCGAGCAGGTTCTTGAAGTCCTGCTTGCGGATATAGCAGACCATGCTCGGCGCGAGCGTCTGCGCGTGATGCGAATAATTTGCCTGATTCAGCACGTCGCCATCGCCGAAGATCATGCCGGCTTTCACGAACGCGAGCGTGATTTCCTGGCCGTCCTCTGTCAGCCGATAAAGCCTGACGCTGCCGCTCTTTAGCAGATACACATGCTCGCTCGATTCGTCCGGACGATAAACGATGCTGTTCTTGCGCAGCGTGCGATGGTCGCTGAAGGCGGGCATTACCTCGTCAAGGCAATGTCGTTGAATGAGAGAGAGCAGTTCGCTCTTGCCGACAAACCACATTGCCGTCTCCTTAAAGTTGCCTTGCTATAAGCCTTCTATTTGCGCGCGATGAAGCCCGCTATCTCGAGCGCTCTCATTCTACACACCGAAGTATTTCTCGCATGGTCGCCTAATGCCGCTTGGTGGATGACGCCAACGCCTGAAAGAAGCCCGTGCTATCGCATTGCCACACGCGCGAAAGCGCGACCGCGCGGCGCTGGGCACACGAATTTGCTGCGCATGCGAAGGCCGATTCCTGATGAACGATCGATCCATGCATACGGGAAAGTCCTGAGAAAAACATCAGACGTCTGATGTATATTTGACGTGATCACACTGCGAGAGCACCATGCGTCTAAGCGTCGAGCGTTCGATGAGCGACAAGATTCAGGAGTCGCTTCTCACGATGATCCGCGAGCGCAAGCTCAAGCCGGGCGATCAGATTCCCACGGAAATCGAGCTATGCGAGCTGCTGGGCGTCGGACGTTCGAGCTTGCGGGAAGCGGTCGCGCAGATGATTTCGCATGGCCTGCTCGAACGCGTGCAGGGCAGGGGCACCTTCATCAGACAAATTTCGCTGAAGCTGCAAGGCGGCCTCGATGATCTGATGTCCGTGACCGACATGATCAAGAGCGTCGGGGCGGTGCCTTCGACGAGCCGGATTCAGATGGAGACCATCGCGGCATCGGAGAGTCTTGCGGAGAAGCTGGGCATCAACGCGGGCGATGCCTGCGTGCGTATCGAGCGGGTGCGCCGCGCGGACGATGCCATCGCGGCGTATTGCATCGACACGATTCCGAAGACGCTGCTGGATGCCGCGGACGGCGTGCTGGGCGAATCGCTGTTCGGCATGTTCGCGCGAACCGGAAGGCGTCTGTCGCATACGCATACGTCGATACAGCCGACCATTCTCACGCCGCGCGATCTGCCCGAACTGGGCGATGGCTTCGGCATGTTTCTTCTGCTGGACGAAGTGGATTTCGATCAGAGCGGCCAGCCGCTTTGCTACAGCAACGACTACTACAACACGAGTATCTTCAAGTTCGATCTGGTGCGCAAACGTCGCTGAATCGCTCGATGATCTGCGCGCTGAAACACATCGGAGGAGACACCGATGGAGTTCGAAGCATTTACCGCATCGGCGCTGGCCGATTATCTGGGCGGCATCGCCGAGGTGCGCGCGCGTCTGGGCGATCCCGACGATCTCGAGATCGCCGAAGTCGGCGACGGCAATCTCAACTTCGTGTACTTCGTGACCAACACGAAGGCGCGCGAGCGCAGCGTCGTCGTCAAGCAGGCGCCGCCGTTTCTGCGGCTCGTCGGCAAGAACTGGCCGCTGTCGTGCCAGCGCATGGATCACGAAGTCGCGGCGTTGCGCCGCTTCGGCGCGCTATGCCCGCAGCACGTTCCGCAGGTGTATCACGCCGACGGCAAGCGCTTTTTGATGGTCATGCAGCATCTCTCGTCGCACTGCATCTTGCGGCAAGGGCTGATGCGGGGCGTCACGTATCCGCTGATGGCCGAGCATCTCTCGACCTATCTCGCGCATACGCTTTTTTTCGGCTCCGATCTCTATCTTGCGCCCGACATCAAGAAGCAGGCGATGGGCGCGGCGGTCAATGCCGAGCTATGCAAGATCACCGAGGATCTGGTCTTCACGTTTCCTTTCGAAGATCATCCGTCGAACGTCTATAGCGCGGCCTTGCCGAAGGAGGCGCTCGCGCGCTTGCGCACCAACGAAGCATTGCGCCTCGCGGCGGCCGACATGAAGTGGGCGTTCATGAATCACGCCGAGACCCTGCTGCACGGCGATCTGCACACGGGCTCGATCATGGTCAACGAGCGCGAGACTTATGTCATCGACCCGGAGTTCGCCTTCTACGGACCCATGGGCTTCGATATCGGCGCGCTCATTGCCAATCTGTTGCTGGCCTACTTTTCACGCGACTATCACGGCCGGATCGATGGCGGCGATCCGCAGCCGTATCAGGAGTGGCTGCTCGACGAGACCATGCGCATCTGGAACGGCTTCGGCGCGAAGTTTCTCGCGCTGTGGCGCGATCACGAGCACCGAAGCGGCAGACCTTTCATCGGTGGCCCGGCGGATAGCCGCGCGGCGGACGCGTATCGCGCGCATTTCATGCGGCGCCTCCTCGCAGATACGCTGGGCTTCGCGGGCTGCAAGATGATCAGGCGCATCGTCGGCATGGCGAAGGTCGCGGAGATCACGCGCATTCCCGATGCTGATTTACGCGCGCAAATCGAAGTGCGCTGCCTGCGCTGCGCCGAAGCGTTGCTCGTGCAGCGCGCCGCGTTGACCGACATCGAACAGGTCGTCATGCTCGCGCGCGACATGCGCCGCGATGCCGTTGCACAACGCTGACTGGAGCACGAATGGATTCTCAGCCCTTGTTTCCGACGCTTGCGCCGACCATCGAATGGCGTGACGGCAAGCTGCTGCTGCTCGATCAGACGCGCCTGCCGCATGAGATCGTCGTGGAACATGTCGCGGATGCCGCCGCGGTATGGCGCGCGATTCACGAACTGCGCGTGCGTGGCGCGCCGGCCATCGGCGTGGCGGCGGGCTATGGCTTGTGCGTGGCGATGCAGGATGCGCGGGCGTTGCCCATCGCGCAGTTTCGCGCGGAGCTTGAAAAACGCGCGGCCTGGCTCGATACGGCGCGGCCCACGGCGGTGAATCTCAGCTGGAGCCTCAGGCGCATGACGAAGACCGCGCGCGAATGCAACGCGCAGGACGCCGCGGCGCTCTACGATGCGCTGGTCGAAGAGGCCGTTCGCATCCATCGCGAAGACATCGCGCTGTGCGAAGGCATCGGCGAGCATGGCATGCCGCTCATCGCAGAGGGCAACGGCGTGCTCACGCACTGCAATGCGGGCGCGCTCGCGACCACGGGTCTCGGCACGGCGACCGCGCCGATCTATGCGGCACACCGCGCGGGCATTCGCTTCAACGTCTTCGCGGATGAAACCCGGCCGCTCTTGCAGGGCGCGCGCCTCACCGCATTCGAATTGCAGCAGGCGGGCGTCGACGTCACGCTCATCATGGACGGCGCGGCGGCGTCGATCATGTCGCAAGGGCTCGTCGATATCGTCATCGTGGGCACCGACCGCGTGGCCGCGAATGGCGACTTCGCCAACAAGATCGGCACGCTGGGACTGGCCATCGCCGCGCGGCATTACGGCATTCCGTTCTATGTCGCGTGTCCGTCTTCGACGCTGGATTTTCATACGGCGACGGGCCATGACATCGAAATCGAGGAAAGGAGCGAGACCGAGGTCACGCATCTTGCGGGGCGGCGCATCGCGCCCGAGAACATCAAGGCGCGCAATCCGGCGTTTGATGTGACGCCGCATGCGCTGGTCACGGGCTTCGTCACGGAGCGCGGCATCGTGCATGCGCCGTTCGAGCGCTCGCTGAAGCGCCTCTTCGCCGCCGAGTGCAACGCAGCATGAGCGCGACGGACGAAAGCGCGCTGCGTCGCGGGATCGTCGATACGGCGCTCGAGATGGAGCGGCTCGGCATCAATCAAGGCACGTCGGGCAACGTGAGCGCGCGCTTGCGCGATGGTCTCCTGATCACGCCGAGTGGCACGCCCGCACGTGAGCTGGACGCCGCCGACATCGTGTACTTGCCGCTCGACGTGCGCAGCGACGACGAAGCGATCCTGAACGGACGGCCTTCATCGGAGTGGCGCATTCATCGTGACCTGCTGCGCGCGCGCCCGGAGATGAACGCGGTCGTGCATACGCATTCGAGCGCCGCGACGGCGCTCGCCATTCAGGGCCGCGCGATTCCCGCCGTGCATTACATGGTTGCGGCCGCGGGCGGTAGCTCGATTCGCTGCGCGCCGTATGCGCTGTTCGGCACGCAGGCGTTATCGGACCATGCGCTCGCCGCGCTCGAAGGACGCCGCGCGTGTCTGCTCGCGCATCACGGCGTCGTGGCGCTGGGCGTGGATCTTGCGCGCGCCGTGTGGCTCGCGCATGAAGTGGAAGTGCTCGCCAGGCAGTATCTGCTCGCGTCGCAACTGGGCGTGCCGCCGGTGTTGACGGACGAGCAGATGGACGAAGTGCTGGAGCGATTCAAGACGTACGGCAGGCGCAAGAACGAATGAAGCAGGAACGAAAGCAACTGCAACGAACAACTCGTACAACGGAGACAGTCATGGCCTGGAGTTCAGCACGATTCGATAGTTGGGGAAGGTTCGGCAAATCCACCGGCGCATTCCTGATCTGCGCGGCGGCGCTCGCGGGATGCAACAAGAGCGAGAACACGTCGTCGGGCAGCAGTTCCGCACAGAGCGCGAGCGAAAGCGCCAGCGCGCCGGCGAGCGCGCCCGCGGCGACGGCCACCGGCAGCAAGCCCAAGATCGGCTTCTCGATCGCGACCTTGAACAACGCGTTCTTCGTCGGCCTGAAAGCGGGCGTGGAGCGCGGCTCGAAGGATCAGGGCTTCGACCTCGTGCAGACCAACGCGAACGGCGACGCGCAACAGCAGGTCAACGATGCGCTCAATCTGCTGAGCCAGGGCGTGACCGCGCTCGTGCTGAACCCGATCGATTCGAAGGCGATCATTCCCGCCGTCGAAAAAGCGAATCAGATGAACATCCCGGTCTTCACGCTCGACCGTGGCTCCGACGGCGGCAAGGTGACGTCGTTCGTCGCGTCGGACAACGTGGCGCTCGGCCAGACCGCGGCGAAGTGGATCGCGGAGCAGCTCAAGAAGCGCTACGGCTCGGAGAAGGGCAACGTCGTCGATCTGATCGGGCTTGTCGGCACCACGGCGGCGACCGACCGCGAGAAAGGCTTTAGCGACGAGATCGCGAAGTATCCGGACATCAAGGTCGTCGCGCGTCAGGAGGGCGCGTTCGATCAGGAGAAGTCGCTCAATGCGATGACCAATATCCTGCAGAAGTATCCGCAGATCGACGCGGTGTTCGGCGCGAACGACGACAACACCGTGGGCGCGGAAAAGGCCATCGATAACGCGGGACGCTATAAGCCGCTCGGCGACAAGGAGCACATCATGGTGATCGGCGCGGACGGCACGGCGCAGGCGCTTTCCGCGATCCGCGCGGGCAAGCAGGACGCGACCATTTCGCAGAATCCGATCAAGATGGCGGCCAAGTCGCTCCAGTTCATCGCGGACTACAACGCGAAGAAGGACGTGCCCGCGAACTATGCGTGGCCGACCATGCTCATCGACAAGTCGAACATCGACTCGGATGCGGTCAAGCAATACGGCCTGTGGTCGGAAGAAGTGAAGCAGTAACTGAAGCAATAAGCCAACCGGCGCGCCGCGCGAACATCAGACGCGCGGCGTGCGAGCGGAATGCGAACATGACAGCGGAAACCGACGCGCGGACACGGCCGCCTTCGAGCACGAAGGCGCCGCTTCTGCGCATGCAGGGCATCGTCAAGAGTTTTCCCGGCGTGAAAGCGCTGCGCGGCGTCAGCCTCGAACTGCACGCGGGTCACGTCATGGCGATCGTCGGCGAGAACGGCGCGGGCAAGTCGTCGCTCGTCAAGACGCTTTCGGGCGCGTACGAGCCGGACGAAGGCCACATCGAGATCGACGGCAAGCCGCTCGCGCGCGGCACGAACGCCGCCATCGACGCGGGCGTGGCCGTGATCTATCAGGAGCTCTCGCTCATCAACGACATGACGGTCGCGGAGAACCTCTTCCTGGGCCGCATGCCCGCGCGAAAGGGCTTCGTGATGCGGCGCGAGGCCAATGCCATGGCGCGCGAGGCGCTGGCCCGCGTGGGCCTCGACAACGTGCCGCCGTGGATGCGCCTGGGCGATCTGCCGCTCAACAAGCGTCAGCTCGTGGAAGTGGCCAAGGCCATCGCGCGCGACGCGCGCATTCTCGTGATGGACGAGCCCACCGCCGCGCTGCAAAGCCACGATATCGAGAATCTATACGCGGTCGTGCGGCGTTTGCGGGAAGAGGGCCTGGGCATCATCTTCATCTCGCATCACCTTGAAGAAGTGTTCGAGCTGGCCGATTCGGCCGTGGTGATGCGCGATGGCGCGACGGTCGGCGCGCGTCCCATGTCGCAATGGACGGAGGCCGAGCTCGTGCAGGCGATGGTCGCGCGCAATCTCGAATCGTTCTATCCGTGGGAGCCGCGCGATTACGGCGACGTCGTGCTCGACGTGCGCAAGCTCGCGAGCGCGCCGCTTCTGCGCGATGCGAGTTTCACGGTGCGCGCGGGCGAGATCGTCGGCATTGCGGGCATCGCGGGGGCGGGACGCACGGAGTTGCTGAAGACGATCTTCGGCGCCTTGCCCGCGACGCGCGGCGAGATTTTCGTGAGAGGCCGCAAAGTGGCGAATCATTCGCCGACCGAGGGCGTGCGTCACGGGCTCGTCTATACGTCGGAGGATCGCAAGCTCGAAGGGCTCGTGCTCGATGCCACCATCGAAGAGAACATTGCGCTGTCGAGCCTGAAGGCGCTCGCGAGTGGCGGCTTCGTGCGCGGCGCGAGAAAGCGCAGGCTCGCGCAGGAAGCGAGCGCGCGCTTCGGCGTGCGGTCGTCGTCGGTCCTGCAGATCACGGGCACGCTTTCGGGCGGCAATCAGCAGAAAGTCATTCTCGGCCGCGCGACCGCGACGAATCCCGCGGTCATCATGCTCGACGAACCGACGCGCGGCATCGACGTGGGCGCCAAGACCGAGATCTACGCGCACATGGTGACGATGGCGCGCGCGGGCGCGGCGGTCGTCATGGTCAGTTCGGAACTGCCGGAGCTGCTCGGCATGTCGGATCGCGTGCTCGTAATGTATCGCGGCAGCATCGTGACCGAAATCGCGCGCGACAAGGCGGACTCCGAAACGGTGATTCAATGGGCAACGACAGGAGCAGGCGCATGACATCCACGGCAGCCAACCGGGCGGACACGGAAGCGCTGTCGCGCCGCGTGATCCGTCAACTGAGAAGCGGCATCGGGCCATTGTTCGCCGCGCTCGTGATCATCTGCGTGGCGTTGTCGATCGCATCGCCCGAATTCCTCACGACGAGCACGCTCACCAACATCATGGTGCAGGTCTCCGTGGTGGGCATTGCGGCGGTGGGCGGAACGTTCGTGATCATCACGTCGGGCATCGACTTGTCGGTGGGCTCGCTCGTCGCGCTGAGCGGCATGGTCGCCGCGACCTTCATGGCGGGCTCCAGTCCGGATGCGGTCGGCCTCGGCATCGGCGGGCTGTTCATTGCGCTCGCGACCGGTGCCGCGGTCGGCGCGATCAACGGCTTCGCGATTTCCTGGCTGCGGCTCGTGCCTTTCATCGTCACGCTCGCCGCCATGGCGATGGGACGCGGCCTCACGCTCGCCATCTCCGATGGGCGAACCAAGTTCGACTTTCCCAACGCGTTCACCGTGTTCGGCGCGAAGGCCATTGCGGGCCTGCCCATGCCGATGATCGTGATGCTCGTCGTCTTCGTCATCGGCCATGTGTTGCTGCGCAAGACGACCTTCGGCCATCAGGTGTTCGCGGTCGGCGGCAATCAGGAGGCCGCGCGCCTCGCCGGCATTCCTGTGCGTCGCGTCGTGTTCTTCACCTACATGCTCGCGGGCGCGACGGCGGCGATCGCGGGCATCGTGCTCGCGGGGCGTCTGAATTCCGCGTTGCCGTCGGCGGCGAACGGGCTCGAACTGCAGGTGATCGCGGCCATCGTGATCGGCGGTACGTCGCTCGCGGGCGGACGCGGCTCGATCGTCGGCACCTTCATCGGCGTGGTGCTGATCGGCGTGATCAACGTGGGCCTCTCGCTGCTCGGCGTGAATCCGTTCTGGACGCAGTTCATCCAGGGCGGCGTGATCTTTGCCGCGGTGCTGCTCGACGCCTTGAGCCAGCGCCGCAAGCCGTAACACGCATTCGAACCAACGCAAACAACGGAGACACTGGAAGATGAAGAAGATCATCAACGATCCTGAAACCTTCGTCGACGAAATCATCGACGCCTTGTTGCTCGCGCATCCGAAATGGATCAAGGCGGCGAATGCGGACAAGCGCGCGCTCGTGCGCGCGGACGCGCCGAAACAGGGCCGCGTGGGCATCGTGACGGGCGGCGGCTCGGGCCATATGCCGGGCTTTCTCGGCTACGTGGGCGAAGGGCTGTGCGGCGGCGTGGCGGTCGGCAACGTGTTCTCGTCGCCCTCGTCGGAGCAGATTCTCGAAGCGACCAAAGGGGTGAACGGCGGGGCGGGCGTGCTGTACGTGTACGGCAACTACGGCGGCGACGTGCTGAATTTCGATCTCGCATCGGACCTCGCGGATGCCGAAGGCATCGACATCAAGACGGTGGTCCTGACCGACGATGTCGCCTCGGCGCCGAAGGAACGCGCCGACGACCGGCGCGGCGTTGCCGGCATGGTGTTCGCCTTCAAGTGCGCGGGCGCGGCGGCCGAGCGCGGCGATTCGCTCGACGAAGTGGCGCGCATCTGCGCGAAGGCCAATGCGAATTGCCGCACCATGGGCGTGGGCCTTTCGCCGACGATCCTGCCCGCGGCGGGCAAGCCCACGTTCACGCTGCCCGATGGCGAGATGGAGATCGGCATCGGCATACATGGCGAACCGGGCACGCATCGCGGGGCGCTGCAACCGGCGGATGCCATCGCCGACAGTCTGATGCGCGAAATTCTCGACGATCTCGCCGCGCCGAAGGGCTCGCGTCTTGCGCTGCTGGTGAACGGACTCGGTGCGACGCCGCTCGAAGAACTCTATCTGCTGTACCGGCGCGCGGCGAAAATCATCGACGGCGATGGCCTCTCGATCGCGTGGTCGTATGTCGGCGAATATGTGACGAGCCTCGAAATGGCGGGCGCATCCATCACGGTCATGCTGCTCGACGACGAGCTCGAAGCGCTGCTTGCCGCGCCGGCCCATTCGCCCTTCTTTCGCGAAGGCACGCGCGCATGATGAGGATCACGAAATAATGGAAACGAAGCAGATGCGGGACGTGCTGGCCCGCGCGTTGAGCGCGCTTCCGGCACATGCCGATGAATTGCGCGATCTCGATGCCGCGCTCGGCGACGGCGATCTGGGCATCACGGTGCGCTCGGGATCGGAAGCGGTCGTGAAGGTGATCGGCGCATTGCCGGACGAGGCGAGCATCGGCGACGTGCTGCTCGCCGCGGGGAAGGCCTTTTCGACGGCCAATCCATCGACGTTCGCCGCGCTGGTGGGCGGCGGCCTGCTTGCCGCGGCCAAGACGGCGCAGGGCAAGCACGAGATCGGCCGCGACGAAGCACTGGCGATCGGGCGGGCGGTGGCGGCGCGCATCGGCGAGCGCGGCAAGAGCAAGATCGGCGACAAGACCGTGCTCGATGCGCTCGAGCCAAGCCTCGACGTGCTCGAAGCATCGCAGGCCGGCGCTGCCGATACCCTCGATGCGATGATCGCCACGGCCAGCGAGCGCGTCGCCGAGACCGCGCATATGCAGTCGCAGAAGGGCCGCGCGGCGTGGGTGCGCGAACGCAGCATCGGTCGTCCGGACCCGGGCGCGACGGCCTATGTGCGCTTTCTGGAGGCGTTGCGCAAGGCGCTGGACTGACGCGTGTCTTTCACTGACGCAGCTCCTCGGTGCCTTTGCCGGTCCAGCGTCTGAGCGCGCGGCGGAAGTTCGCCGCGTCGCTGAATCCGAGCAGCATCGCGACGTCCTCGGTGCTCATCTTCGTCGTCTTGAGATATTCGAGCGCGAGCGAGCGTTTGACATCGTCCACGATCGCCTGAAACGACGAGCCTTCTTCGTCCAGCCGCCGCCTGAGCGTGCGCGACGTGAGATGCATCGACTTCGCCACGCTCTCCATGTCGGGAAAGGAACCGGGCGTGGCCATCAGGCTCTGATACACCTCGCCGGAGACGCCGCTCGATGTCTTCGCCTGCCCGATCAAACGGTCGCACGTCTCCTGCAGCAATGTCGTGGTGAGCGGGTGCGCGAGTTGCGGTTTGCGATCGAGGATCGAACTGTCGTAGATCAGTTCGCATTGCGCCTGCTCGAAGAGACATTCGCAGCCGAGATAGTCGCGGTAGATGTCCGCATGCGCGGGCGCGGGATACGAGAAGCACGCGCGCACCGGCGGACACACGCCGCCGGCGACGTCCTGAAGATGCGTGACGTGCTGGGTGTACTGCTGCTCGATGATGAATTCGCGCAGCTCGCGCGAGGGGCTCGACGTGAACGCGTCGGGAAAGGTCCAGACCATGCGATCCGGATACTCCGTCCATTCGATGGCGACAGTCGGCGTCGCGAGCCTGTGATACTTCACGCCGAGCTTGAAATAGTCGCGCAACGATAAACATGACATGAGCGCGTAGCCATACATGCCGTAGGCGGACAGATGCAGCTTGCGCCCGACCTTGAAGGGCGTCGCCGGCTCGCAGCCCAATGACACGGCATTTCTGCAGACCGTTGCGTACTGGCCCACGGAAGTCAGCACCGACGCGTCCTGCAATTCGGCAACGGTAACGCCCGAGCCGTTCAGGCTGGCTTCGGCTGCAATGCCTTGCTCCGCAAGCACCTCGACCAGCGCGGCGATCTTGTAGGGCGCGAACATGCGCTCGTTCAGCGGAGGTCGGAGGGTGGCCATGGCTCAATTGTCCTTTGATGACTCGCGGCTGTCCGGAAAAGACCTTTTCTCGAAAATGCTACCTCAATAAGATCTGGGTCACAAGGCGCCATTGCGTATCGGCAGTGCGTCGAACAGAACGGAGACGAGGACATTTCCCGATGAGCGATTCAAGCCGCAAGGTGATCATTTCGTGTGCTGTCACGGGCGCCACGCACGTTCCGACGATGTCGGCGCATCTGCCGATCACGCCCGCCCAGATCCGCGACCAGGCGATCGACGCCGCCGAAGCGGGCGCCGCGATCATCCATCTGCATGCACGCGACCCCAACGATGGCCGGCCGACGCCCGACCCCGCCATCTTCCGTCAGTTCGTCCCCGCCATTGCGGAGGCGACGGACGCGGTCATCAACATCACGACAGGCGGCAGCACGCGCATGAGCCTGGAAGAGCGGCTCGCCTATCCATTGCATGCCGCGCCCGAGATGTGCTCGCTCAACATGGGGTCGATGAACTTCTCGATTCATCCGCTCGCGTCGAAGGTATCGTCCTGGCGCTACGAATGGGAGAAGGGCTATGTCGAGGGCATGGAAGACATGATCTTCCGGAACACCTTCAAGGACATCAGGCGCATTCTTCTGGAGCTTGGCGGTCGAGGCACGCGCTTCGAGTTCGAGTGTTATGACCTCGGGCACCTCTACAATCTCGCGCATTTCGTCGATCAAGGCCTGATCAAGCCGCCGTTTTTCATTCAGTCGGTGTTCGGCATTCTGGGCGGCATGGGCGCCGATCCGGAGAACATGACGGTGATGCGCGCAACGGCCGACCGCCTGTTCGGACGCGAGAACTATCACTTCTCCGTGCTCGGCGCGGGCCGTCACCAGATGCCGCTCGTCACCATGAGCGCGATTCTTGGCGGCAATGTCCGCGTGGGGCTTGAGGACAGCGTGTATATCGCCAAGGGTGTCAAGGCCGAGTCGAACGCGCAGCAAGTGCGCAAGATCCGCCGCATTCTCGAAGAGCTTTCGTTCGAGATCGCATCGCCCGACGAAGCGCGCGCCATGCTCGGTTTGAAGGGACGCGACAAGGTAACACCGTAAGTATTTCGCTATTCGTAGACAGGGCGCAGACCCATCCCGGAGACAAAATGAACATCATCGACGATCTCGACAAGCTACACCGTACCGCGACGCTCAAGGCGATGCGGCGACTCATTCCGCTCATGTGTGCGATCTACTTCATGTCGTTTCTGGATCGCACGAACGTGGCGCTGGCGAAAGCTCAACTGGCCGTCGACGTCGGCATCAGCGCCGCCGCCTATGGCCTGGGTTCGGGCATCTTCTTCATCGGTTATGCCTTGCTGGAAGTGCCCAGCAATCTTGCCGCGCATCGAGTCGGTCCGCGCAGATGGATCGCGCGAATCGCGGTGACATGGGGCATTCTCTCCACCGCGATGATGTTCGTGCAAGGCGTGTGGTCGTTCTACATTCTCCGTGTGCTGCTGGGCATCGCCGAGGCCGGACTGTTTCCGGCGCTCATGTATATGGTGACGCTCTGGTTCGCACCGAAGGACAAGCCCGTCGCCGTGGGCTGGATCTATATCGCGCCGGCGCTTGCGCTGATGCTCGGCAGCCCGCTCGGCGGAGCGCTCATGCAGATGGATGGGCTCGGTGGCCTGCATGGATGGCAATGGATGTTCATGATCGAAGGCATCCCCAGCGTTCTGGTCGGCATTCTGCTGTTCTTCAAGATGCCGGAGCGCCCGCGCGATGCCCGCTGGCTGTCCGCCGATGAAGCTCGCGCGCTGGAATCGCGCGCCGTTGCCGACGCGCAAGGGCATCCTGAACTGACGTCTTCGGACTGGATGTCTGCGTTGAAGCGTCCCACCACCGTTCTGATGGGCCTCATTTACTTCCTCAATCAGGTGGCGTTCGTCGGGCTGTACTTCTTTGCGCCTTCGATGATTCAGCAGATGCATGTCAAGTCGCCGCTTCTCGTCGGCGTGCTTGCCGCGAGCGTGGGCCTTGGCTTTCTCGTGGGCGTGATGGTGCTTCCCCGGATTCATCGCCGATACGGCAACGACTGCGCCTACCTGGGCATTCTCACGATGGGCCTGATCGCCGGTGCGTGCGCGTTCATCGTCACGCCGAATCCGGCGGCGCGCATGGTGCTGCTCGCGGTCACGGCATTTTTTGCGGGCGGCGTGTTGCCGTCGTACTGGGCCATCGCGATGAAGCGGCTGCACGGCATTCAGGCGGCGGCAGGTCTTGCGTTCATCAACACGATCGGTCTGATGGGCGGGTTCGTCGGGCCTTATCTGTTCGGCATGGCCGAAACCGTGACTGGACGAAGCGATTCGGGCTTTTACATCATTCTGGTGGCGTCGCTGCTCGGCCTGTTGCTTCTGCCCGTGTTCGCCAGGGCGATTCGACGCGAGACCGAAGCGTCGCCCGCGCCTGGCAACGGCACTGCGGCCGGCGCGCATTCCTGAACGATCCACGCAAAGAGGAAAAGATGAAACTACAAGGAAAGGTAGCGCTGATCACAGGCGCGGGACAGGGAATCGGCGCCGCGACCGCCTCCAAGTTCGCGCAGGAAGGCGCGGCCGTCGTCGTGTGCGATGTCAATGAGGCGTCGCTCAAGGACGCGACCGAAGCGTGCCGGAAAGCGGGTGCGGACACCGCGGCGTACTGCATCGACATGACCGACAAGCTGGGCGTGAGCGAACTGGTTGCGAGTGTGACCAAGCGCTTCGGCCGCATCGACGTGCTCGTGAACAATGCCGGTATCACGCGCGACGCGCGTCTTCAGAAGATGACGCTCGATCAGTTCGACGCGGTCATCGACGTGAATCTGCGAGCCGTGTTCCATGCGAGCCAGGCCGTCGCGGAAGGGATGGTCGCGCGCGGCTCGGGCGTCATCCTGAATGCGAGCTCGGTCGTGGGCATCTACGGGAATTTCGGCCAGACCAACTATGCCGCGTCGAAATTCGGCGTGATCGGCTTCACGAAGACATGGAGCCGCGAGCTCGGGCCCAAGGGCATTCGCGTCAATGCGGTGGCGCCCGGCTTCATCGATACGTCGATCCTGTCGACGATCCCCGAAGACGTGCTGAGCAAGATGCGCGAACAGGTGCCGCTAGGCCGCCTCGGTGCGCCGGAAGAAGTCGCGAACGTCTATGCGTTTCTGGCGAGCGACGAGGCGAGCTATATCAATGGCGCCGTCATCGAAGTGTCCGGCGGCATGACGCTCTGAGCCTTGCGATACCGAAAGTCCAACCTTGCCGACATGAATACTTTTGAACTGTTGAAACCGCAGCCCGGTCTGCGCGTGTTGATCACCGGCGCGGCCTCCGGCATTGGCGCCGCGATGGCCCGGGCGTTCGTTCAGGCCGACGCCAGAGTCGTGATCTGCGACGTCGATGCCGCGGCCGTCGACGCGTTCACCTCGACGAGCACGTCTTTATATGGCTGCGTCGCGGACGTGAGCGACCCGAATCAGGTCGATCAGGCCGTTGCGTTCACGGAGCGCACCCTGGGCGGACTGGATCTGCTGATCAACAACGCCGGGATCGCAGGGCCGACAGGCGCCATCGAAGAGATCGACGCGCAGCAATGGGAGCGGACGGTCACGACGAATCTGAACGGGCAATTCAACTTCCTGCGCAAGGCAGTGCCGCTGATGAAAGCGACATCCGGGCAGGCGAGCATCATCACGATGTCTTCGGTTGCGGGGCGGCTCGGCTATGCGTTTCGCACGCCGTATGCGGCGACTAAGTGGGCGCTGGTCGGGCTCACTAAATCGCTCGCGATCGAACTGGGGCCGAGCAACATACGCGTCAACGCCATTCTGCCGGGCGTCGTGGAGGGAGAACGGATGGATCGCGTCATCGCCGCGCGGGCGGAATCGCTGGGCGTGACAGTCGACGCAATGCGCGATGAGTACCTCGGCAAGATCTCGCTACGCCGCATGGTGACGGTCGAAGACATATCGGCCACGGCGCTTTTCCTTGCCTCGCCCGCTGCCCGCAACATCACCGGGCAGTCGATCAGCGTCGACGGGAACGTCGAATATCTCTGATCGCGTTCTTTACGCTGACGCGCGAACGGTCAATCATCCGCCGCGCGCTTTCTGCGTTTCGAAGAACGCATCGGCGATCACGCCACGCAACCACTGATTCGGCGGATCGCGATGATACCGGTCGTGCCAGTACAGCACGACATCGTAAGCGGGCAGCGCGACCGGCGGCGCGAGCAGCTTCACGTCGCCGCCGCGCGCGAAGATCTCGCCGAGATGCATCGGCACGAGCGCAAGCAAGGGCGTGCTCGCGACGATCAGTGAAAGCCCCAGAAACGACGGCACGCGCACCGCGACGTTGCGCACGATCTGCTGCTGCTCCAGCGCACGATCGACGATCCAGTGCGCCGTGCCCGGCGTGTGCACCGTGATATAGCGCTCGTTCAGAAACTGTTCGCGCGTGATCGCGTCGCCGATGCGCGGATGCGTGCGGCTCACCATGCACACCATTTCCTCGCGAAAGAGCCTTCTTTCGTGAAACCCTGCCTGAATCGCCTGCGTAAATCCCATCGCGACGTCCGCTTCGCCGCTTTCGAGCATGCGTGACGTGTGCTCGTCGAGATTGTGCGTTTCCACGCGGATATGCGGCGCAAGCACGCTCAGACGGTCGAGCAGGCGCGGCATGATGACCATCTGACCCACATCGGTCATGCAGATGCGAAACGCGCGCTCCGACGCCATCGGGTCGAACGCCTCGCGCCGGCCGAGATTGCCTTCGAGCAGTTCCAGCGCCTGCCGCACGGGATGAATGATTTCGTCCGCGCGCGGTGTCGGCTGCATGCCGAGCGAGGTGCGCACGAAGAGGGGATCGTCGAAATAGCGGCGCAGATTCGACAGACGCACGCTGATGGAAGGCTGGCTCAACCCGATGGTCGCCGCGGCTTCCGACACGTTGTGCGTCTTGTAGACCTCGTCGATGATCTTCAGATCCTTGATGTCGAGACCCATTGCCGCCGCACCATTATTGTTATCGACAATGAGTCATATTATCCGCTTCAGGTTGTCGTGATAATGGTGGCAACCCTAGAATGCCTCAAAACGATATGACGGAGACACGCACCATGCCCGCAGCCGCGCCGCGTTCGGCAATCGACATCCATTTCCACATGCTGCCCGCGTTCTATACGGACGCGGCGCGCGCGGCGGGCAAGCTGCCGACCATCAGCGGCGGCTTTCCGCAATGGACGCCCGGTCTCGCGCTGGAACTGATGGACCGTCAGGGCATCGCGACGGCCATTACCTCGATTTCGCAGCCGGGCGTGCATTTCGGCGACGACCGCGCAGCGCGCCTGCTCGCGCGCCAGTGCAACGAGTTCGCCGCGTCGCTCGTGCGCGACATGCCGCAACGCTTCGGCGCGTTCGCGACGCTGCCGCTTCCCGATGTCGAAGGCGCGCGCGAAGAAGCCGCCTACGCGCTCGATACGCTTGGCGCGGACGGCGTCTGCCTGCTCGCGAGCTACGGCGAACGCTTTCTCGGCGACCCGTGGTTCGATCCGCTGCTCGACGAACTGAATGCGCGCGAGGCCGTGGTTTTTCTGCATCCGAACTTCCATCCGTCGAGCCGCGGACTGAAGCTCGTCGCGCCCGCATTCATGGTGGAATTTCTCTTCGATACGACGCGTGCCGTCGTCAATATGCTGGTGAGCGGCACGTTCGAGCGTTATCCGCGCATTCGCTTCGTGCTGGCGCATGCCGGTGCGACGCTGCCGTATGTCGCGTGGCGGCTCTCGGTCGCGCCGATGATCGACGAGCGCGTCGCGCATCTGTCGCAGGAAGGCGTGTTCTCGACGCTGCGCCGCTTCTGGTACGACACGGCGCAATCGGCCGGGCCGCAGTCCATGGGCTCGCTCATGCAGGTGGCCGATCCTGCGCGTATCGTGTTCGGCGGCGACTGGCCGTATTGTCCGGAAAGCGTGGTCGCGGAAACGTCGAAAGCGCTGGATGCGTCGCCGCTTCTCGACGACGCGCAACGCGCGGCCATCATGCGCGGCAATGCGCTGGCGCTTTTCCCGCGCCTCGCCGGTGTTTGACCGGATAGCGAACGCGCTGGCCGGATAGCGAACACGTCGTGCGCTCCATCTGCGTTCGACGGCAAACGATAATAGTTAGAACTGCAAACAAGGAGACGGCGTTGAAGAAAGCGCATTGTTGCGTCATGCTGGCGTCGCTGGGCGCGGCGGCGGGCGTCCATGCCCAATCGAGCCTGACGTTGTATGGCATCGTGGACGAGGCCCTCGCGTATGTATCGAACGAAGCGCCCGCCGCGGGCAAGCCGGGCCACCGCAATTTCAAGACCCTGACCGGCGGCCTCTCCGGCGACCGCTGGGGCTTCAAGGGCGACGAAGATCTCGGCGCGGGCGTCCATGCCATCTTCACGCTGGAAAACGGCTTCAGCGGCTATACGGGCGCGGCCGCGCAGGGCGGACGCCTGTTCGGGCGGCAATCGTTCGTCGGCCTCGCCAGTAAGACGTTCGGCACCTTCACGATGGGCCGCCAGTACGATTTCGGTTACGACTTCCTTGCGCCGTTCATGTCGTGGACGCAGTTCACGGGTCCGTTCGGCGCGCACGTGGGCGACAACGACAACTTCTACCAGACGATCCGCTCGAACAATTCGGTGAAGTACCAGACGCCGACCTGGTACGGCTTCACGGCGGGCGCGCTGTACGGCTTCAGCAATCAGGCAGCGGGACCGGACGGGCGCGGCTTCGCGAACAACCGCGATTACAGCATCGGAATCGCGTTTGCGAACGGGCCGGTGCGCATGGCGGCCAACTATCTGCGCATGGATCATCCGTCTTCAGCAAGCACGACGAACCCGGACGGCGCGGTCGGGCAATACACGCTCGGCGGTTCGAGCATCTTCTACAACACGTCACCGGTGAGCAGGCAGGCCGTGATCAGCGCGGGCGGCGCGTACAACATCGCGCCCGTCACCGTCGCGTTCATCTTCAGCGACACGAAGCTCGACTATGTCGACGGCTCGCGGCTGCATCTGAACAACTATGAGGTCAACGCGAAGGTCATGATCGGCCCGGCGTGGCTCGTCGGCCTCGGCTACATCTATACCGACGGCAGCGCGAACGGCGGCATGAGCATCAAGCCGTTCGCGACCGGCAACAGTCCGGCGTGGCATCAGATCGACTTCGGCGTGGAGTATCTGCTTTCGAAGCGCACGACGCTGCACTTCGCGACCGTCGCGCAATTCGCGACCCGCGATGCGACCGTGGCCGCCATCAACTACGACGGCGCGGTCTCGGGCAGCAACTCGTACAAGCAGATCGGCGTGGTGGTCGGCCTGCGCCAGACCTTCTGACACCCGCCGCCCGACCTTTATTGCGTACGTCAATAGATCGGATTGTCGGTGCCTGATTAACGGCATAAAGGTGCAAACCTATACTTTTTCCCGGGCCTTGCGAGGCTCGATGCAACCCGTCAACTCAACGAGGAAGGACTCATGCTCGACGTAACCCACAAGGCGCAACCGGTGCTTATCGTCGGTGGCGGCATCGGCGGCCTGGCCGCGGCGCTCGCGCTCGCGGCGAAGGGCCGGTCCGTGCATCTGCTCGAACAGGCGGCCGAGTTTCGCGAGATCGGCGCGGGCATTCAGCTCGGCCCCAATGTCTTTCGCATGTTCGACCGGCTCGGGGTGACGGATGCGGTCAAGCAGCTTGCCGCGTTCCCGTCGCGCCTCGTGATGATGGACGCGCTGAGCGGCGAGGAAGTGACCGGCATCGCGCTCGGCGACGCTTTCGTCGAACGCTTCAGCCATCCCTATGCGCTGATTCACCGTTCGGACCTGCATGCGGTGCTGGCGAACGCGTGCGCGGCCTCGCCGCTGATCCGCATGACGACCGCGCAGAAGGTGACGGGCTTCGAGGAACTGGAAGACCGCATCGTCGTGACGACGCACAGCGGCGGGCGTTATGAAGGCGCGGCACTGATCGGCGCGGACGGCTTGTGGTCGAGCGTGCGCCAGTGGCTCGTGAACGACGGCAAGCCGCGCGTGTCGGGGCACATCGCGTATCGCGGCGTGCTGCCGATCGAGCAGGTGCCTGAGCATCTGCGCTCCAACACGATGACGCTGTGGGCGGGGCCGAAGAATCATCTCGTGCATTACCCGCTGCGCGGCGGAAAGCTCTTCAACCTCGTCGCCGTGTTTCATAGCGACCGCTACGACGAAGGCTGGGACACGCGCGGCGATCCGGAAGAACTGCATCGCCGCTTCGAGGGCACGCAGCCGCAAGTGCAGGAGTTGCTCTCCCGTGTCGAAACGTGGCGCATGTGGGTACTGTGCGACCGCGACCCGATCAAGGCGTGGAGCCGGGGCCGTGTGACGCTCCTGGGCGACGCTGCGCATCCGATGCTGCAATACATGGCGCAGGGCGCATGCATGGCGGTGGAAGACGCGGTGTGCCTCGCCGATCGAATCGAGGCGAACGGCGACGATGTCGCGCAGGCGTTCAAGTCCTACGAGCGCGAGCGTTATCTGCGCACCGGCCGCACGCAGCTCATGGCGCGTCTTTATGGCGAGGTGTATCACGCAAGCGGCGTCGCGCGCGAGTTGCGCAACAACATGCTGCGCGGACGCACGTCGCAACAGGCGTACGACAGTCTCGAATGGCTCTACGGCGAAACGAAGACGCCGCTGCCGCAAGTCGACGAGGCGCTCGAGCGCGTCTGATCAAAACACGTACTGGAGACTCTGCAATGAAGCTGTGCCGTTTCGATGACAACCGCCTGGGCGTCGTGTCCGGCGACGACGTTCATGACGTGACCGACGTGCTCGCGAAGCTGCCCGCGCAGCACTATCCGTATCCGATGTTCGATGCGCTCATCGCCTCGCTGCCCGATCTGCGCGGCGAGATCGAACGGCTTGCAAGGAATGCGCGCGCCATTCCGCTCGCCGCTTGCAAGCTGCTGTCGCCGCTCGCGAATCCGGGCAAGATCGTCGCCGCGCCGGTCAACTACCAGAAGCATCTGCAGGAAGTGCGCAAGGACGCGAACCTGCATCACGGCAACATGATCAACGAGATCGAGCGCGCGGGCCTCTTTCTCAAGGCGACGAGCTCGCTCGTCGGGCAGTCCGAAGGCGTGCGCCTCGTGCACGCGGACCGGCGCAACGATCACGAAGTGGAGCTCGCGGTCGTCATCGGCAGGCGGGCGAAGAACGTGTCGCGCGAAACGGCGCTTTCGTATGTCGCGGGCTATTGCATCGGGCTCGACATCACCATTCGCGGGCCGGAAGAGCGGAGCTTTCGCAAGTCGCCGGATAGTTACACGGTGCTCGGTCCGTGGCTCGTGACAGCGGACGAACTGCCCGACCCGTCCGCGCTCGATCTGTCGATCGATGTGGGCGGCGAAGCGCGCCAGCGTTCCAATACGTCCGATCTCATTCTCGATGTGCCCGCGCTGATCGCGTTCGCGTCGTCGTTCTATACGCTCAATCCCGGCGACGTTCTGCTCACCGGAACGCCAGAAGGTGTCGGTTCGATACAGCCTGGCGATACCATGAAGGCGACGATCGAACGGATCGGCACGATGCAGGTTGCGGTAACGGCGGCCTGACAGGAGACCTCGATGCAATCACGCGAAGAGCCCACCCATGAGGTGAAAGAAGCGCGGCGCGCGTTCTACACGCGCCTCGATGCGCGCAACACGACGCCGCTCTGGGAAGTGATGAGCGGGCTCGTCACGCGCGAGCCGGCCTCTAAGTGCCTGCCCGCCATCTGGCACTACGAGACGGTGCGCCCGTTGCTGATGGAAGCGGGCGCGCTCATCACCGCGAAGGAAGCGGAGCGCCGCGTGATCGTGCTGGAAAATCCCGGCATTCGCGGCGTGTCGCAGATCACGCAGAGCCTCTACGCGGGGCTGCAACTGATCCTGCCGGGCGAAGTCGCGCCGAGCCATCGGCATGCGGCGTCCGCGCTGCGTTTCGTGATCGAAGGCGAGGGCGCTTATACGGCCGTCGACGGCGAGCGCACGCGCATGCATCCGGGCGATTTCATCCTTACGCCGTCCTGGACCTTTCACGATCACGGCAACGAAGGCAGCGAGCCCGTGGTGTGGCTCGACGGCCTCGACGTGCCCATCGTCAACCTGTTCGACAGCAGCTTCGCCGAGCCGTATGGCGAAGAGTCGCAGCCGCTCTCGCGCCAGGAAGGCGATGCGCTGGCGCGCTTCGGCGCGAACCTGCTGCCGGTCGAGTATCGCAGCGGCAGTCTGTCCGCGCCCACGTTCTGCTATCCCTACGAGCGCACGCGCGAGGCGCTTGCGTGGCTCGCGGCGCACGGTCCGGTCGACGACGTGCACGGCGTGAAGATGCAGTACGTCAATCCGGCTTCCGGCGGCTATCCGATGCCCACCATCGGCGCATTCGTGCAATGGCTGCCGAAGGGCTTCACGGGCGCGCCGGTTCGCGCGACCGATTCGACCGTGTTCTGCGCGGTCGAAGGCCGCGGCACGACGACGATAGGCGGCCAGTCGTTCGACTGGGGGCCGCGCGACGTGTTCGTTGCGCCGTCGTGGTTGCCGGTGTCGCATCGGGCGGAGACGGATTCGGTGCTTTTCAGCTTTTCGGACCGGCCCGCGCAAAAGGCGCTCGGCTTGTGGCGCGAGACGCGCTGACGGCATCGCGCGAGGAGACAGGGGTGGAACGCATGGAAGTGGAGATTCGCGAGATCGTCGACGAGGCGCCCGACATCAAGTCGCTGCTGCTCGCGGCCGCCTCGGGCGCGCGGCTCACGGGTGCGAGCCCCGGCGCGCATATCGATGTCGTGATCGCGCCGGGCATCGTGCGGCAGTATTCGTTGTGGAACGGTCCCGAGGACGACGGCGTGTTCCGTATCGCGGTGAAACGCGAGGCGCAGTCGCGCGGCGGCTCGCAGCGCGTGCACGACGAGTTCTTGCCGGGCCGCGTGATCGAGATTTCGGCGGCGCGTAATCACTTTCCGCTCGACTTCGACGCGCCGCATTCCGTGCTCGTCGCAGGCGGCATCGGCATTACGCCGATTCTGTCGATGGCGCGTCATCTGCACGCGCGCGGGCATTCGTTCGAGCTGCATTACTTCACGCGCTCGGTCGGGCATACGGCGTTTCACGAGCGCATCCGCACGGGCGGGCTGCGCAACTTCACGCGCTTTCATCACGCGCTCGAAGGCGCTGCACTGCATGACCGGCTCGACGGCATGCTGCGCGGCCGGCGCGAAGGCGCGCATCTTTATCTGTGCGGTCCCGCGCCCTTCATGACGCTCGTGCGCGAGACCGCCCAGGCGGCGTGGCCGGATGACGCCGTGCACTTCGAATACTTCGGCGCAGCGCCGCAAGTATCGTCAGATACGCAGGACGCGGACGCCGCGTTCACCGTCGAACTCGCGAGGAGCGGACGCACGGTGAGCGTGCAGCCGGGATGCTCCACGCTCGACGCATTGCGCGCGGCGGGCGTCGAGATCGAATCGTCGTGCGAGCAGGGCGTGTGCGGGACGTGCCTCGTGCAGGTGCTCGACGGCGTGCCCGATCACCGCGACCTGTACCTTACTGACGAAGAACGCGCCGCCAATCAAAGCATGTTGCCGTGCGTGTCGCGCGCATGCTCGGCCGCCATCACGCTGGACCTGTGACCTGAGAGAACGTATCGAACATAAGAGCACCGACGCGCGCAACGAACGACGCAGGGTTCACATCATCAAGGAGACGGATCATGAGCTTTCTGAAAAACGCGTGGTATGTCGGCGCATGGGCGAGCGAAGTCACGCGCGCGCTGACGCCGCGCACCATCCTCAACGAAGCGGTGCTGTTCTATCGCAAGACGGACGGCAGCGCGGCGGCGATCGGCGGCATCTGCCCGCATCGCTTTGCGCCGCTCTCGATGGGCAAGCTCGTCGGCGACGAAGTGCAGTGCGGCTATCACGGCCTGCAGTTCGACTGCTCGGGCAAATGCACCGGCACGCCGATCGACAAGAAGGTGCCCGCCGCCGCGAAAGTAAAAAGCTGGCCGCTCGTCGAGAAGTACAACCTCATCTGGCTCTGGATGGGAGAACCCGAACGCGCCGACGAATCGCTCATTCCCGATTTCAGCTATCTGCTCGATTCGAACCGCAAGATTCTGTCGGGCGTCACGCATGTGAAGGCGAACTACGAACTGATCGTCGATAACCTTGCCGATCTCACGCATACGCACTTTCTGCACGGCAATTTTCTGCATACCGAGGCCGTGAAGCAGACGCAACATCAGGTCATGCAGGAAGGCACGACGGTGCACAGCAAGTTCTGGTTTCCCGACGGCCGCGTGCCGCCGCTGATGGGCAAGTACATGGACGACCCGGAACTCATCGTGGACCGCTGGACGGAGATTCGCTGGGACGCGCCCGCGACCATCCGCCTCAATGCGGGCGCGACGCCCACGGGAAAGCCGCGCGAAGAAGGCATTCAGGCGTACGGCACGCACTTGCTCACGCCGGAGACGGAACACTCGACGCATTACTTCTATGCCCACGCGCGCAGCTTCAAGATCGACGATCCCGCGACCGATGTCCTCGTGCGCGAGTGGCAGCAGGTCGCGTTCAACGAACAGGACAAGCCGATGATCGAGGCGCAGCAGAAGATCATCGGCGAGCGCGAACTGATGGACATGCGCCCCGTGCTGCTCGCAACCGACGCGGGCGCGGTGCGTATCCGCCGCGTGATCCGAAAGCTGATTCAGGAGGAGCAGGCGCCCGTGCCCGCGCAATAAAACACCGCTGTGCCCACAACTATATCGACGTAGGAGACGAGAGAATGAGCAGTCCACTGGAGTCGGTCCATGCAGCCGCGGGCAGTACGGCGGCGACGCATGGCGCATATCGTTGGTTCGTGGTGTTTCTCGGCTGGCTTGCGCTCGACTTCACGTTCGTCGATCGCCTCGCGTGGGGCACGGTCGCGGTGCAGGCGTCCGACTCGCTCGGCCTGCCGCTGATGTCGCTGGGCGTGTTCGTCACGGCGTTCTTTTGCGGCTACGTGATCGCCAACGCGCTCGGCGGCCTGCTTACCGATCGCGTCGGCGGCCGCGTGATGCTGGCGAGCACGATCTTCATCCTCGGCCTGCTGACGTTCTGCTTCAGCATGACGACCAGCGTCGCCATGGGCATGATGCTGCAGGCGTTGATGGGCCTCGCCGCGGGAGCGGACATCGCGGCGACCGTGAAGCTCGTCACCGCGTGGTTCGGCGTGAAGGATCGCGGCAAGGCGATCGGCTTTCTGCTGACCGCCGCGCCGTGCAGCGTGATGATCACCAACGCGGTCGTGCCCTCGCTGATGCGCGCGGTGGGCTGGCACGCGGTGTATCAGATCCTCGGCGTGTGCACGGCGGCCTTCGGCCTGCTGAGCTATCTGCTGGTGCGCGATAGCCCGGTGCGCGAGGCGCGTCATCAGGGTCCGCGCATGCCGATCTGGCCGCTCTTGCGCAATCCGCAGTTCGTGCTGTTGCTGGTCGCGGGCTTCGGCGGCTACTGGGCCGTGTGGGGTTTCGCTTTCCTCGTCAACGCGCTGATGGTGAAGCAGCACGGCCTGTCGCCCGTGGCGGCGGGCGCGGTCGTGATCTGGTTCGGCGCGACCTCGCTCGTATCGAAGCCGATCGTCGGCTTTATCTCCGATGCGATGGGCGGCGTGCGCAAGCCGCTGATGCTGGGCATCATGGCCGCGTTCGCCGTGATGATGATCGCGTTCTCTTTCGTGGAGGGCACGTTCGCGCTGACCGTCGCGGCGGCGGCAGTGGGCTTCTTCTCGCTCGCCTGGTCTCCGCTGATGACGGCAACCGTCGCGGAGTCGGGCGGCAGGTCGCGCGTCGGACTCGCGACGGGGGTGGCCAACGGGCTGTGGCAGTTCGCCGGCGTGTGGTCGCCGGCGGCGGCGGGACTCGTGTTCCAGTGGACGCATGCGTATCACGCGCCGTTCTATCTGCTCGCGGCGGGGCCGATCGTCTCGACCATCGCGCTTGTCTGGGTCAAGGACGGTTTGTCGGCCGAGGGGCGGTAGGGAAGCGCGTTTCGGGATCGCCGCTTGCGGGCGGCAATCCCGATCAGCGCTTCGTTGCGCCTATTCCAGCGCCACGCCCTTGAGCTCGGGAATCAGCACGACCGTTGCGATGACATCGACCACATAGATGCAGGCGAGCGCCGCGATTGCGGTGCCGAACGAGTAGTAACTCGCGACCGCGCCGATAGCGAGAGGCCCGAACCCGCCGACCGCGCGGCCGATGCTCCACAGCACGTTCTGCGCAGTGCCGCGTGCATGCGTGGGATAGAGTTCGGCCATCAGCGCGCCGTAGCCGCCCATCATGCCGTTCACGAACACGCCCACCACCATGCCGCCGATCAGCAGCGCCTCGGGCGTCGTCATGCGCGAGTAGACGAAGACCATGATGAGCGCGCCGAGCTGGTACATCACGAAGGTCGGCTTGCGGCCGATGCGGTCCGCCAGTTGCCCGAAAATCCAGATGCCCACGAGCATGCCGAGAATCGACGCGGCGGTCCACGTTGCCGACTTCGCCAGCGTGAAGCCGAACTGCCTCGTCAGATAACCCGGCATCCAGATGATGAGGCCGTAGTAACCGAAGTTCTGCACGGAGCACATGATGATCATGCCGATGCTGCGCTTCGTGGTTTTGGCGTCGCGAAACAGGGTCTTGAGCGGAAACTCGTGCTTCTTGCGCGCGGCTTTCTCGATGAAAATCTCCGACTCGCCGATCGCCTTGCGGATCACGAACGACAGCACCGCGGGCGCGAGACCGACCAGGAACATGCCGCGCCAGCCGATATGCGGCAGCAGCACCGGCGTGACGAGCGCCGCGATCAGCACGCCGATCTGCCAGCCCATGCCGACATACGACGACACGCGCCCGCGCTTCTCGGCCGGCCATGCTTCGATGGCGAGCGCCATGCCGATGCCGAACTCCCCGCCCAGACCGAGCCCCGCGACGAAGCGGTACGCGAGCAGATCGTGATAGCCCTGCGCGAACGCACACAAGCCCGTGAACACGGCGAACAGCAGGATCGTGTAGGTCAGCACCCGCACGCGGCCGAGATAGTCGCTCAGAATGCCGAATCCGATGCCGCCCGCCACGCCGCCCACCAGCGTCCATGTGACGAGCGATCCGGCTTGCGCGGACGTCAGGCCCAGGTCGGCCGAGATCAGGCTCAGCATGAAGCCCAGTATCAGCAGGTCGAAGCCGTCCATCGCGTAGCCGGAAATCGAAGCGATCAGGGCGCGGACATGCGGCGGCCCGAACAGGGAAGGCTGCGCGACACCCTGCATCGGGGCGCTCTGGTCAACGTGATGATTCATCGTGCGATCTCCCGTGAGTGGCTCAGTTGAGTGCATCGGGATCGTGCGGCAGCGGCGCGCCCGCGCCGGTGCGTTCGACGATCAGCCGGTAGTGTTCCGGGCGGCGGTGCTTGGCGAAGTTGAAGACGTGTTCGCGGAAGGTGTCGCCGAGCGCGAGATCCACGTTGGCGAAGATCACTTCGTCTTCTTCGGTCACGCATTGCGCGGCGATCTCGCCCGAGGGCGCGACGATCACCGAGCCGCCGATCATATGGAAGCCGTCTTCCTTGCCGCATTTCGCGGCGGCCGCGATCCACATCGCGTTCTGATAAGCGCTCGCCTGCAGCGAGACGAGATGCGTGTGCATGCGCAGGTGCACCGGCTCCGGCCAGTGAATGTTGAGCGACGGCGTGTTATAGCCGAGCACGCCGAGCTCCGCGCCTTGCAGCGACATCGCGCGCCACGTTTCCGGCCAGCGGCGGTCATTGCAGATACACATGCCGAGCTTCGCGCCCATGGTCTCGACAACCGGAAAGCCGGTGTTGCCCACTTCGAAGAACTTCTTCTCCAGATGCTGAAAGGGCGCGTCCGGCTTGTGATCCGCGTGACCCGGCAAGTGCGTCTTGCGGTACTTCGCCACGATCCGGCCGTTGTCATCGACGATGATCGCCGTGTTGAACGCTTCGCCCTTCGCGGTCAGTTCCGCATAGCCGAGATAGAAGCCGATGCCTGCTTCGCGCGCGGCGTCGAAAAGCGGCTGCACCTGCGGATTCGGCATCGTGCGTTCGAAGAAACGTTCGATGGCGGCTTCCTCGCTCATCCAGTAGCGCGGGAAGAAGGTCGTGAGCGCAAGCTCGGGGAACACGACGAACTTCGCGCTGCGGGCCTTCGCTTCCTTCAGCATGTCGATCAGGCGTCTGACGACCGCCTGACGATCGTCCGCGAGATGGACAGGTCCCATTTGCGCGACGGCGAGACCGATTTTGCGTGACTTGCTCATGACGTCCTCTTTCGATTTCAGTTTCAGTTTCAGTTTCAGTTTTGACGATCGGCGTAGCCGAAGCCCGCATGGCCTTCCGCCTGGCCGTCGGCAAGCGCGCGGAAGAACTGGCCGCGCGCGGAGATCTCGCGTTCTTTCTGGAAAGGCAAAGGCGTGCCGCGCGGGACGAAGCGGCCGCTGCCGGGTTCGGCATCGAATACGCCTTCATCGACGATCACGCGGCCCGCGCTCACCACCGTGCGCGGCCAGCCCGTCACCTTCATGCCTTCGTACGGCGTGTAGCCGACGCGATCGTGCAAGCCGGAGGCCGTCAGCACGACTTCGTGCTTCGGGTCCCACACCGCGATGTCCGCATCCGCGCCCGCTTCGATCAAACCCTTGCGCGGCGCGATGCCGTACATGCGCGCGTGGTTCGTCGAGGTCAGCGCGACGAATTCGGGCAGCGTCATGCGGCCCGCGTTCACGCCTTCGGAGAACATGAGCGGCAGACGCGTTTCGAGTCCGGGCATGCCGTTGGCCATCTGCTTGAAGGTGGTCTGATCGCCGTGCGGGAGTTTGCCGGTGTGGTCGTAGCGATAGGGCGCATGATCCGACGACACGGTTTGCAGCACGCCGTCCTTCAGCGCGGTCCACAGCGCTTCTTGCGCCGCCTTGTCGCGCAGGGGCGGGCTGCAGCAATACTTCGCGCCTTCGACGCCCGGCAGATCCATGTTGTCTTCGGTGAGCAGCATGTAGTGCGGGCATGTTTCGCCGTACACCGGCGCGCCGATGCGCTGCGCGGCGCCGATCGTCGCGATGGCATCCGGCGCGGAGACGTGCACGATCAGCACGGGCGTATCGAACAGCCTGGAGAGTTGAATGACGCGGTTCGTCGCTTCGGCTTCGGCCAGCGCGACGTGACTCGTCGCGTGATACTTCGGCGCGGTGCGCCCGTTTTCGAGCAGCTTTTGCGAGACCCATTTGATGACGTCGTTGTTCTCGGCGTGCACCATCACGAGCGCGTTTTCGCGCGAAGCGAGCGCGAGCACATCGAGCATCTGATAGTCGTCGATCTTCAGTTGCTCGTAGGTCATGTAGACCTTGAACGACGTAATGCCCTTGCGAATCTGCTCGACGAGGTCTTCCTGCAAGGTCTTTTTATCGGTTTCGGAGACGATCAGGTGATAGCTCCAGTCGATGACCGACTTCGCCTGTGCGAGCGCCGCATAGTCTTCCGCCACTTGCCTGAGCGAGTGACCGCGATGCTGCGCCGCGAACGGCACGATCATGGTGGTGCCGCCGCAGGCGGCGGAGACGCTCGCCGAGTACCAGTCGTCCGCGCCCATGATGCCCATGCCGGAGCGCTGCTCCACATGGCAATGCGTGTCGATGCCGCCGGGCAGCACGTATTTGCCCGTCGCGTCGATATCGCGCTTGCCCGCGGGCAGGCTGCGCGCCACCGCGGCGATGCGGTCGCCGACGATGCCCACGTCCGCTTCGAACACGTCCTTGTCCGATGCGATAAGGCCATTGCGTATCGTCAGGTCGAATTGATCCATTGTCTTGTTCATCCGCTTGAGATTCAAAGTTGCGATGCGAGTGGCGCGGGTTCGGTGCGCGCATCGAGCCACCAGCCGACGCAGGCGCGTGCGAGCGCGTCGGTCGGATCGATGGCGGGCGCGCCGAGCGAGACGCCCGTGAGCGCCACGGGAATTTCAGTGCAGGCAAGCAGCAGCGCATCCGCGCCGCCTGCGATCAGGACGCGTGCCGCGTGCGTGAGAAGCAGGCGCGCGTCGTCGATACGTCCGGCTTTGACCGCGCCGATGGCGGCCGACACATGCGTCGCCTGCAGCGGATCGTGCGGCGCGATGGACTCGATGCCGTTCGCGGCCAACGGGTCATGGTAGATGCGCGCCTGCAAGGTCGCCTGCGTCGCGAGGATGCCGACCCGACGCGCGCCGGGGCACTGGCGCAACAGGGCATCGACGGCCGCTTCGCCGATATGCAGCACGGGCCGCGCTGTTTCCTTCGCGAGCCGCGCATGCCACACATGCGCCGTGTTGCAGGGGATGGCGATCGCCGCGCATCCGGCGGCTTCGAGCGTGCGCAAGCCGTCGAGCAGATGCGGCCACGGCGCGTCCGAGCCCGCAAGAAACGCGGTGCTGCGGTCCGGCACTTGCGGCACGTTATGCACGATGACAGGCATATGCTCCTGATCGGACTCGGCAGGCGTCGCCCGGATCAGCTTGACGAGAAAGTCCGCGGTTGCGAGCGGCCCCATGCCGCCCAGCACGCCGAGCCGCTGCAACGGGGTCATGGTTTCGTTCGCGTCGTTCGCGTCGTTCATCATGCGGCACCTCGCTCGCGGCAGATCGAGAATGCAAGCGATGCCGCCGTCGAGCACGGATCGATCACCGGCACGTCGAGCGCGGCTTCGATATCGGCGCGCAGTGGCGTCATGCCCGCGCAGCCCAGCACGATGACATCCGCGCCGTCGTCGTCGCGCAAGGCGCGGCCCGTGGCGATGAGTTTGTCGAGCGCCAGCGCGCGTTGTCCCGATTCGTCGACGCCGAGGTTCACGGCACGTTCTCCCGCGACGAGATCGCCGATGCGCGCCGCATGATACGCACGCCAGTGACGCGGCATGCCACGCGTGCTCGCCGCGATCACGCCGATGCGCGATCCGCGTGCGAGCGCCACGGCCATCGCCGCCGCGCCGATACCGATGACCGGCTTCTTCGTGACTTCGCGCGCCGCAAAGAGGCCCGGATCGCTATAGCATGCGATCACGAATGCCGCCGCGTTCGCCTCATGGCGCGCGACGAACTCGGCGACGGCAACGGCCGCGCGATCCGCGTCGCGCTGCGTTTCGATTCCGCCTGCGACGGCGTGCAGCGTCTCGAACGCGGCGGGCGCGTCCTGCTGCACACGCAGGGCGCGTACGGATTTTTCGATCTCGCGCGTGACATCGGCGAGGCCGTTCGGGTTCAGGAAAAAGATGGGATTGGACATGACTCGACGAAGAATTGCGACCTTGACTCAACGATACGCAAGTAACTATCTGCCGTGAAATAGGCCAAATTTCATATCCCATAGACGGCATGCATGGATGGCTCGGTTACACTCCGGAGCAAGGATTTCGGCGAGCAAACCATGAACTACGACGAAGAAGTACCGCAAGCGCGCGCGATGAGCCTGCGTCAGATCGAAGTGTTTCGCGCGATCATGATGACCGGGTCCATCAGCGAAGCGGCGCGTTCGCTCTATGTGGCGCAGCCGTCGGTGAGCCGCGTGCTGCAGGTGACGGAAAGCCGCCTCGGTTTTCTATTGTTCGAGCGCAAGCGCGGGCGTTTGTATCCGACGCCGGAAGCCAAGCGCATCTTCGAGGAAGTGGTGCGGGCCTACGAGGGCATCGAGCGCGTGGAGAGTCTCGTGCGCTCGCTCGCGGACGGCTCCAGCGGCAAGCTCAATATCGTGTGCAGCCCGAGTCTCGGCGTGCATCTCGTGCCGCTCGCCATCGCGCGATTTCATGCGGAGTTCGAGCACCTGCCCATCTCGTTCGAACCGCTCACGCACAACCATCTCGTGCCGCGCGTGCTGTTCGGCAAGAACTATATCGGCGTGTCGATGTTCGAAGTGGAGCATCCGAATATCGTGACCGTGCCGCTGGAAGGCGGGCGCGTCTGGTGCGTGGGGAAGAAGGGCACGCTCGGCCGCCGGCGCACGCTCGACCCGAAGCAGATCGCGGCCATGCCGTGGATCGACTACGAGCATGACACGCCGCTCGGGCGCATCGTCGGCAAGGTGTTTTCCGGTACTCCCCGGCCGGAGCCGGTCGTGCGCGTCCGTTCGGCCATCAGTGCGTGCACGCTGGCCAAGGAAGGGGTGGGCGTGGCGATCGTCGATCCGTTCTGTATCGATGCCGACATGCGCGCGGCGCTCGACGTCGTGCCGCTGCATGCGGACGCCGATCATCGCCTGACCACGAGCCTGCTGTATTCGCATGTGGAGCCGCTGTCGAGCGTGGCGCGCCGCTTCGTCGAGATTTTGCATGACGTGCTGAAGCAGCACCTTGCAACCCGGCGCACGGTGCGCGCGGGGGTTGCCTAGTTCGCGCGAACGGCACTCATGAAAGCGTCCATTCGCGGCGCGAGTTCCGCCGGCATCAGCCACGGATAACTCAGCGTGTCCTGCAACGATCGAAGCCTGGCCGAGCCCGGATCGTCGATCGTGTCCATGCTCTCGATGGTGATGTGCAATCCAACGATTCTTTCGGACCCGTCACCCATGCCCGCGATGCGCCACCGGTACGCGCCTTGTCCGAGGCGCAGCGCGCCGTTATCCTTCTGCCGCATCGCGACGAGCCAGGGCATCGCGCAAACGCCATCAACATCCACGTCCGGCGCCGCACACACGTAATAAGTGCGGCAACAATCGAAGCGTTCGCCGAAGTCGGCGACCAGCGTTTTGGCGATTGCCGCCGCGCCTTTCACACTGCGAGGAAAATCGATTGCTTCGGTCGCGATGTCGAACGTCAGTTCGGCATCGGCGGCGAAGCAGTCGAAAATCAGCTCGGGCTGGTTCTGATCTTTCGCCCGGATATAACATTCGAGCAGCGACCGGACAGAAGAGGTCGGAATTCCGGAATTCATGGCAAAAATCTCCTTGTTTAAGCTTTGCCGTATAATTATTTTTAAAAGGTAACTACATTAGCATCGAGGAGTTCGAGGGTCATGCCGAAGCAGAACGACGAATCCGCTCTCACGATTACCAATCCAGCGTGTCTCGTCGACGGGACGGACACGGAATTCCGCCATCTGATCAACGGTCTCCTGCCGTTCGCGGCGCGGCTTTTGTCCGTGCGCGACGGTTTCGGAACGCTCATCGGTCTCACCGGCATCCAGTAT
The DNA here is from genome assembly GCF_001544575.2 of Caballeronia cordobensis. Lineage (GTDB taxonomy): Bacteria > Pseudomonadota > Gammaproteobacteria > Burkholderiales > Burkholderiaceae > Caballeronia > Caballeronia cordobensis. The sequence goes on along the minus strand of NZ_FCNY02000005.1, from coordinate 286,758 downwards.
TCGCTGCTCGTCTCCGTCGCGCATCTTTCGCACGGCGAGGCGGTGACGGTGAACCGGCTGGCGGACCATCTCCATCTGAGCGGCGCTTTCGTCACCATCGAGACCGGCAAGCTCAAGAAGCTCGGCTTCATCGACAAACGCTCGGACCCCGACGACAAGCGCAAGATGCGCCTCACCGTGACGTCGCACGGGCAGAAGCTGCTGCGCGAGCTCGCCGCGACGCAACAGCGCATCAACAACGTGCTGTTCGAAGGCGTGACGAAGACCGAATTCAAGGCGCTGTGTTCGGTCGTCGACCGGCTCGTCGCCAATGGCGATCGCGCCACACTCGATCTCTCGCATCTGATCGCGCGGCAGGAAAAGTCGTGACCGCGCCGCGGCCTGCATGATCAGTGCTCGGCCCACTGGATCGTCTTCAGGTCGATGCCTTCCAGATGCATGTCCCACAGCGGGCTCAGCGCGCGCAGCCTGATCACGGTCTCGCGCACCTGACGGATCACCTCGTCGACTTCATCCTCGGTCGTGAAGCGGCCGAGCGTGAAGCGGATCGAGCTATGCGCCAGTTCATCGCTGCGGCCGAGCGCGCGCAGCACATATGACGGTTCCAGCGACGCCGACGTGCATGCCGACCCCGACGACACCGCGACGCCCTTCATGCCCATGATGAGCGATTCGCCTTCGACGAAGTTGAAGCTGACGTTCAGATTGTGCGCGATGCGCTGCGTCAGGTCGCCGTTGACAAAGACCTCGTCCAGTTGCAGAAGGCCCGCGAGCAGCCGGTCGCGCAACGCACGAACCCGGCGGCTTTCGCCTTCCATCTCTTCCTTCGCGAGCCGGAACGCCTCGCCCATGCCGACGATCTGATGCGTCGGCAGCGTGCCCGATCGCATGCCGCGTTCGTGACCGCCGCCATGCATCTGCGCTTCGATGCGCACGCGCGGCTTGCGCCGCACATACAGTGCGCCGATGCCCTTCGGACCGTAGACCTTGTGCGCCGTGACCGTGAGCAGATCGACGTTGAGCGCCTGGACATCGATGGCGATCTTGCCCGCCGCCTGCACCGCGTCGCAATGAAACACGATGCCCTTTTCGCGGCATAGTGCGCCGATGCCGGCAACCGGCTGGATCACGCCGGTCTCGTTGTTGACCATCATGACGGACACGAGAATCGTATCCGCGCGTAACGCCGCGCGCACCGCGGAGATATCGAGCAATCCGTCGTGTCCCACGTCCAGATACGTGACGTCGAACCCTTGCCGCTCCAGCTCGCGGCACGTATCCAGCACCGCCTTGTGCTCTGTCTTCACCGTCACGATGTGACGGCCCCGCGCCTTGTAGAAGTTCGCCGCGCCCTTGATCGCGAGATTGTTTCCTTCGGTCGCGCCCGACGTCCAGACGATTTCGCGCGGGTCCGCATGCAGCAGCGCGGCCACATGGCGGCGCGCTGTTTCCACCGATTCTTCCGCTTCCCAGCCGTAAGCGTGGCTGCGCGATGCCGGATTGCCGAAGCGCTCGTAAAGGTACGGAACCATTTTTTCGACCACGCGCAAATCGACGGGCGTCGTCGCGCTGTAGTCCATGTAGATGGGGCGTGAGGTCATCGATCGTGCTCCTGTGCAGTGCCTTTTCCAACGCGGTCAGTCGCGTAACGGAACTGGGCCGCAGTGTAGCCCGGACACTCGCTTCCACAGGCCAACACCCATTCGCCGAATAGGGTTGTCTTTTATACAAAGCTTTTTTACAGAGGGTAAACGATAGCTTGAACGGCGCGATGTGTTGTCCTGTAATAACAGCTATGTAACAAAGCTAAATAACAAGGCTTTGTTGGTTCTGGAGAAGGCGTCGCCGGCAGCGCGGCGCGAAGGAGAGCGAGATGAAAGACAGCATCGTGCGGGCGAGCGGCGATCCGGAAGTGCAGCGCCGGTTCCGGTCCGCGTTGTCCATGTTCGCGACGGGCGTCGCGGTCATCACCGCGCCGAGGCGCGAAGGCGCGCCGATCGGCATGACGGTCGCGTCGTTCAATTCGGTGTCGCTCGATCCGCCGCTGATTCTGTTTTCGGTGGACCGGCGCAGCCTGAGCCTCGCGGATCTGTGCGTGGCCGGCAGCTACGCCGTCAACGTGCTCGAAGAGTCGCAGCAGGACGTGTCGAACTGTTTCGCGAAGGCCAACAGCGACAAGTGGGGCTGGCGCGATGCGGAGAACGACTCGGTCCTGCTTCCCGACACCCTCGCGACCTTCGAATGCGAACCCTATGCGCAATACGACGGCGGCGACCATGTGATCTTCGTCGGCCGCGTGACGCGTCATCAGACGCGCTCGCAAGGACGTCCGCTCATCTTCTTCGGCGGTCGCTATCACACGCTCAACGGCGTACACGCAGCGTCGGCCTGAAACGGCGGACGAATTCATTCCTGGAGAACACCATGATCAAGAACGGCACTCAACACATTGCGTCATTGCGCGACGGACGTCAGGTCTATCTCGACGGCAAGGCGGTCGGCGATGTCACCGCGCACCCGGCATTCCGCAATTCGATTCGCAGCTACGCGAACCTGTACGACTATCAGGCGCGGCCGGAAAACGTCGAGAAGATGACGTTCGTTTCGCCGGATTCGGGCCAGCGCGTGAGCCGTATCTGGGAACTGCCGACGTCCTACGATCAACTGGTCGAGCGGCGTTCCGCGCTCGAAGCGTGGACGGAGCTGCATTTCGGCTTCATGGGCCGCTCGCCGGATCACGTCGCATCGTGCATCTCGGGCATGGTCATGGGCATCGACCTGTTCGAGCAGTACGACCCGGCCCGCGCCGGCGCGCTGCGCGACTACTACAAGTATGCCCGCGACAACGATCTCTTCCTGACCTACGTAATCGTCAATCCGCAGGCGAATCAGTCGAAGTCGGCGCACGAGCAGGAAGACAAGTATCTCGCGGTGGGCATCGTCGATCAGGATGCGGAAGGCATCACGGTGCGCGGCGCGAAGATGCTGGCCACGAGCGGCATCATGGCGAACGAAGTCTTCTGCAGTTGCATCCAGCCACTGCGCGAAGGCGACGAGATGTACGCGCTGTCGTTCGCGATTCCGATGAACGCGAAGGGCATGAAGGTGATGTCGCGCAAGTCGTACGAAGCGCATGCGCAATCCGTGTTCGACAACCCGCTGTCGAGCCGCTACGACGAGAACGACGCCGTGCTCTATTTCGACGACGTCAAGGTGCCGTGGGAACGGATCTTCGTCGCGGGCGATGTGTCGATGTGCGCGAAGCAGTTTCATGCGACGCCCGCGCACGTCTACCAGAACTATCAGTGTCAGGTGCGCCTGATGACGAAGCTGCGCTTCCTCGTCGGCCTCGGTCTCAAGATCTCGGAAGTCAACGGCACGAATGCGTTTCCGCAAGTGCGCGAGACGCTGGGCCAGCTCGCCTCGGAAGCATCGATGGTCGAGGCTTATGTGTATGGCATGGAAGCGAAGGGCAGCATCGTCAACGGTTACTACGTGCCCGATCGCAACATGCTCTACAGCTCGCAGGTCCTCACGCAGCAGCTCTATTCGAAGATCCTCACCACGCTGCGCGAACTCGCGGGCGGGGGAATGATCATGCTGCCGTCGAGCGTGCATGACTTCGAGCATCCCGACCTCGCACGCATCATCGAGAAGACGCAGAAGTCGCCCGTCTGCAGCGCCGAAGAACGCGTGAAGTTCTTCAAGCTCGCGTGGGACGCGGTCGGCTCCGAGTTCGCATCGCGTCACAACCAGTACGAGCTCTTCTATGCGGGCGCTTCGTTCGTGACCAAGGGTCATGCGTATCGCAGCTACGACTGGCGCCGCGCCACCGGTCTCGTCGACACCATGCTGTCGAGTTATTCGCTCGATGCCGAACTGGCGAAGACGCGCCAGGCCGCCTGAATCACGACTGTCCCACAGGAGAAACACACATGGCTATCAACAAACTTCACGACGAGTTTCACGGACTCGATATGGCCGCAGGCTGGCAACTGCCGGAAGGTTATGCGCCGGGTTCCGGCGCGCAGGAGCTGATTCTCTCCGGCGCGCTCGATACCGGCAACAAGCGCGGCAGCCGCACGCGTCTTTTGCGTCTGCCCGCGGGGATGTACACGACCAAGCCGTTCGTGCACGACTACTGGGAGGAGGTGTTTCTCGTCGAAGGCGATCTCACGGTCGGCAATGACGAACAAGGCGAGGGCGGCAAACCGTTCGAAGGCTACACGTATGCGGTGCGTCCGCCGGGCGCGTGGCATGGTCCGTTCAAGTCGAACGGCGGCTGCGTGCTCCTCGAAGTGCATTACTACGACCCGGCCTGATCATGCTGCCCGCTCTCGAAACCTTGCGCGCCCGGCTCGCCGATGGACGTCTCGATGCCGCATCGCTTCTCGCGTCCTGCATCGAACGAATCGGCGATGACGCGGGCGAAGGCAGGCGCGTCTTTCCGCACGGCGTGAGCGCCGCGGCGACGGCACAGGCAGCGGCAAGCGATGCGCTGCGCCTTCATGGTGTCGCCGGTCCGCTCGCGGGTGTGCCGATCTCGGTGAAGGATCTCTTCGACGTGCAAGGCGAAATCACCCGCGCCGGCAGCCGGATTCTGCCGGAGCAGGCCGCCACGCGCGACGCGCTTGCGATCGGCCGGTTGCGTGCGGCGGGCGCGGTGTTCGTCGGCCGCACCAACATGACGGAGTTCGCGTATTCGGGTCTCGGCATCAACCCGCATTACGGCACGCCCGCGAATCCGTTCGACAGACACGCGGCGCGCATTCCGGGCGGCTCGTCGTCGGGCGCGGCGGTGTCGGTGACGGATGGCATGGCCGCCGCGGCGATCGGATCGGATACCGGCGGATCGTGCCGCATTCCGGCCGCGCTGTGCGGGCTCGCGGGTTTCAAGCCGACCGCCGCGCGCATTCCGCTGCAAGGCGCGTTGCCCCTGTCGTCGAGCTATGACTCGATCGGTTCGATCGCGCCCAGCGTGGCGTGCTGCGCCGCGCTCGATTCGATCATGGCGGGCGAGGCGGAAGCGGCGTCGATTGAATCGCTGCCGTTGACCGGGCTGCGGCTTGCCATGCCTGCGCACATCGTGTTCGACGACATGGATGCCCACGTCGCCGTGACGTTCGAGCGGGCAATCGCATGTTTGACGGCGGCGGGCGCGATCGTGCGGGAGGTCTCGTTCGAAAGCTGGAAGCATCTCGCGACGCTCGGCCAGCACGGCGGTCTCGTGGCGGCCGAAGCGTGGGCGTGGCACGTCGGCCTGATCAAACGTCATGCCGACGACTACGACCCGCGCGTGATTGCGCGCATTCGGCTCGGCAGCGAGCACAGCACGGCGGAGTATCTGCGCAATCGCGCGCTGCGCGAGGAGCTATGCCGGCAAGCCGACGACGAACTGCGCCCTTACGACGCCATCGTCTGCCCGACGGTGCCGATCGTCGCGCCGCGTATCGCCGATCTCGACGACGAGCCTGCCTACACGGCGGCGAATCGCCTGCTGCTGCGCAATCCGTCGATCGCCAACATGCTCGACCTGTGCGCGGTTTCGATCCCGTGTCACGCGAACGGCGACGCGCCCGTCGGACTGATGTTGATGGGCCGGCACATGAGCGATCGCCGGTTGCTCGCGATGGGCGCCGGTGTCGAGGCCGTCATGCGCGCGCATTGACGCCGCGCACTTCCCTATACATACCAAGGAGACTTCCATGTTCAGGCAACTCGCGTGCAGTGCAGTGTCCGCCGCCGTCGCCATGTCAGCCAGCGCGGCCGGCGCGGCCGATATCAGCGACGGCGTGGTGAAGATCGGCGTGCTCACCGACATGTCGTCGATCTTTTCGGATATCGGCGGGAAAGGCTCGGTCGTCGCGGCGCAGATGGCCGTCGACGATTTCGGCGGCAAGGTGCTCGGCGCGCCCGTCAAGGTGATCAGCGCGGATCACCAGAACAAGACCGATGTCGCCGCGACCGTGGCGCGCGAATGGTTCGACAATCAGCAGGTGGATATGGTGCAGGACCTGTTGCCGTCGTCGGTTGCGCTCGCGGTGTCGAACGTGGCGAAGGAGAAGCATCGCATCGCGATTGCGAGCGGCGCGGGCACGACCAAGCTGAGCAACGAAGCATGCTCGCCCTACACGATCCAGTACTCGTACGACACCTATGTGCTGACGACGAGCCTCGTCAAGGCGATGGCGCGCGCCGGCGATAACTCGTGGTACTTCCTGAGCGTCGACTATGCGCTCGGCGCGTCGCTGAAGAACGATTCGGCGGCGGCATTGATCGCGGCGGGTGGCAAGGTGCTCGGAGAATCGAAGCATCCGATGCACGCGGCGGATCTCTCTTCGAATCTGCTGCAGGCGCAGGCGTCGCGCGCGAAGGTGATCGGTCTCGCCAACGCGGGCGCGGACACCGTCAACGCGATCAAGACGGCGCGCGAGTTCGGCATCAACGCGCCGGGCAAGCAGAAGATCGCCGGCCTGCAGATGTTCATCAGCGATGTCCATAGCCTCGGCCTCAAGTCGGCACAAGGCATGATGCTGACGACCCCGTTCTACTGGGACCGCGATGACGCGAGCCGCGCCTGGTCGCAGCGATTCCATGCAAAGACCGGCCGCATGCCGACGTTCATCCAGGCGGGCGTCTATTCCTCGACGCTGCATTACCTGAAGGCGGTGCAGGCGAGCGGCACCGACGCATCCGACGCGGTGCTCGCGCAGATGCGCACTACGCCCGTGAACGATTTCTTCGCGAAGAACGGCGTGATTCGCGCCGATGGACTGATGGTGCACGACATGTACATCGCCGAAGTCAAGAGCCCGGAGCAATCGAAGAAGCCCTGGGATTACTACACGATCAAGCAGACGATTTCCGCGCAGGACGCGTATGCGCCGCTCGGCGCGAGCCATTGCCCGCTCGTCGCGGGGAAAGTCGTCGCCGGGAAATAAAGGAGCCAGTCATGAAAGCCATCACATTCAACATCGAGGAACGCGACGGCAGCATCGAGCGCGCCATTTCAATCGACACGCTCGTCATCGCGGGCTGGACCGGACGCGACACCGAAGCCATGGAGAAGCATATCCGCGAGCTCGAAGCGCTCGGCATCAAGCGGCCCGCTTATACGCCGGTGTTTTATCGCGTCGCGGCGGATCGCCTGAGTCCCGCGCCGACGATGCAGGTCACGGGCGAAGAGAGCAGCGGCGAGGCGGAATTCGTGCTGGTGAGAGACGGCGGCGAGGTGTATGTCGGCGTCGCATCGGATCACACGGACCGGCAGGTCGAAGCCTACGGCATCACCGTATCGAAGCAGATGTGCGACAAGCCGTGCTCGAACACGCTCTGGCGGCTGAGCGACGTGGCCGGTCACTGGGACCAGTTGTCGTTGCGTTCGTACGCGACGATCGACGGCGAGCGCGTGCTCTATCAGGAAGGCAAGGTGACGGCGATGCGCTCGCCGCAGGACCTGCTCGATCAGTTCGCGCAACGCGGCGGCGAGTTCGCCGATGGAACCGCGATGCTGTGCGGCACGCTTGCGGCCATCGGCGGCATTCGTCCGGCGCAGCGCTTCGAGACCGTGCTCGAAGACCCCGTTCTCGGGCGCGCGCTGCGGCACGCGTATGAGATCGAGACCTTGCCGGTGGTCGGCTGACACCCAGCATCGCCCTAAGAGGAGAGCCGCGATGACGCATGCAGACATGATTCTGGAGACAAAGGGCTTGACCCGGCAGTTCAACGGCTTCACGGCGGTCAACGGCATCGACCTGCGCGTGCGGCGAGGCACGATTCACGCGCTGATCGGGCCGAACGGCGCCGGCAAGACCACCTGCTTCAACCTGTTGACGAAGTTCCTTGCGCCGAGTGCGGGACAGATCTTCTTCGACGGCCGCGAGATCACGCGTGCCGCGCCCGCGGCCATCGCGCGAAGCGGCGTGATCCGCTCGTTCCAGATCTCGGCGGTGTTTCCGCATCTGACGCCCGTCGAGAACGTGACCATCGCTTTGCAACGGCCGCTTGGCGTGTCGTTCCGCTTCTGGAAAAGCAGCGCGATGCTCACGCGCCTGCGCGAACGCGCGCTCGAACTGCTCGATGAAGTCGGCCTCGCCGCCTACGCCGATATGAGGACCGCCGAGCTTTCATACGGTCACAAGCGCGCGCTCGAAATCGCGACGACGCTCGCGATGGACCCCGTGCTCATGTTGCTCGACGAGCCGACGCAGGGCATGGGACACGAGGACGTCGAGCGCGTGACGGCGCTCATTCGCAAGGTATCGGGCGGACGCACGATCCTGATGGTCGAGCACAACATGAAGATGGTGTCGAGCATCGCGGACACCATCACCGTGCTCCAGCGCGGCGAGATTCTGGCGGAAGGCGATTACGCGTCCGTCTCCGCGAACCCGCAAGTGAAGGAAGCGTACATGGGGACCGAGAATGAATCGCTCGCACATTGAAGACCTGCATGACGATGGCAACGTGGCCGTGGCAGGCGCGGACGAGGACGCACTGCACGTGACCGGCCTCGAAGCGTGGTACGGCGAATCGCACATCCTGCACGGCGTGGACTTGCGTGCGGCGCGCGGCGAAGTGGTCACGCTGCTCGGGCGCAACGGCTCGGGCCGCAGCACGACGCTGAAGGCGATCATGGGCCTCACCGATACGCGCCGCGGCTCGATTCGCATCGATGGACGCGAGACCATCGGCCGGCAGCCGCAAGAGGTGGCGCGCCTGGGCGTCGGCTATTGCCCGGAGGAGCGCGGCATCTTCGCGGGACTGTCGTGCGAGGAGAACCTGTTGCTGCCGCCGCGTCTGCCGCATGCGAAGGGCACGCCGATGCCGCTCGACGAAATCTATGCGATGTTCCCGAACCTCGCCGAGCGTCGCGCAAGCCAGGGCACGCGTCTCTCGGGCGGCGAACAGCAGATGCTCGCGATCGCGCGCATTCTTCGCACCGGCGCCGACGTGCTTCTGCTCGATGAAATCTCCGAAGGGCTTGCGCCCGTGATCGTGCAGACACTCGCGCGCGTCATCCGGCTTCTCAAGGCGCGCGGCTTCACGATTCTGCTCGTCGAGCAGAACTTCCGCTTCGCCGCGCCGCTCGCCGATCGCTTCTACGTGATGGAGCACGGACGCATCGTCGACGCCTTCGAGTCGGCGCGTCTTGCGGAAAAAGCCGCCACGCTGCAAGCGCTGCTCAACATCTGATCGGAACGAACGTCATGGAAATCTTCGGTATGCCGCTGCAGGCGGTATCGGGTCAGCTCGTCCTCGGGCTGATGAACGGCTGCTTCTATGCCGTGCTGAGTCTGGGCCTGTCGCTCATCTTCGGCCTGTTGAACGTGATCAATTTCACGCACGGCGCGTTCTTCATGCTCGGCGCGCTGTTCGCGTGGATGGGCACGAACTATTTCGGCTTCGATTACTGGCTGATGCTCGTCGCCGCGCCGCTCGCCGTGGGCGCGGTGGGCGTGATGGTCGAGCGTTCGATGCTGCGCCGGCTCTACAAGCTCGATCATCTTTATGGACTGTTGCTCACGCTCGGCGTCACGCTGATCTTCGAAGGCACGTCGCGTTCCGTCTACGGCGTCTCGGGCATGTCGTACGCCGCGCCCGACAGCCTCGCGCGCGTGGTCGATCTCGGCTTCATGATGCTGCCCGCGTATCGCGCGTGGGTCGTCGTCGCATCGCTCGCGGTGTGCGCGGGGACGTGGTGGGCGATCGAGCGCACGCAACTCGGCGCGCTGCTGCGCGCGGCGACCGAGAATCCGCGGCTCGTCGCGGCATTCGGCGTGAATGTGCCGCGCATGGTGTCGCTGAGTTACGGCATCGGCGTCGCGATCGCCGCGTTTGCCGGCGTGCTCGCCGCGCCGGTCATGCAGGTATCGCCGCTGATGGGGCAGAGCATGATCATCACCGTGTTCGCGATCGTCGTGATCGGCGGAATGGGCTCGATTGCCGGATCGGTGCTGACGAGCCTCGCGCTCGGCGTGCTCGAAAGCCTGACGAAGCTGGTCTATCCGGAAGCGTCCGCGACGGTCGTGTTCGCCGTCATGGCGCTGGTTCTGCTCGTGCGTCCCGCCGGGCTGTTCGGTCAATCGAAATGAGGTGTCTCATGCATAACCGCTTTGCGTTCTTCACCGTATTGGCCGTGCTCGCCGCCGCGCCGTGGCTCGGTGCGTATCCCGTCTTTCTGATGAAGCTGATGTGCTTCGCGCTCTTCGCCACTTCGCTGAACCTGCTGCTCGGCTATGTCGGCCTGCTGTCGTTCGGTCATGCGGCGTTCTTCGGCGTCGCGGCCTATGTCGCGGGCAGCGCGTTGCGCGATCACGGTGTGCCGCCTGAAGGCGCGTTGCTGCTCGGCGCGGGCGTCGGCGCGGCGCTCGGCTTCGTGATGGGGTTGCTCGCGATCCGCCGCAAAGGCATCTACTTCGCGATGGTCACGCTCGCGCTCGCGCAGATGATCTACTTCTTCTGCGTGCAGGAGCCGTTCACCGGCGGCGAGGACGGCATGCAGGGCGTGCCGCGCGGGCAACTGTTCGGCGCGTTGCCGCTCGACGACGACCTCACGCTCTATTACGTCGTGCTGGTCATCGGTGCGATGGCGTTCGCGTTTATCGGCCGCGTGATCGATTCGCCGTTCGGCCGGATTCTCGGCGCGTTGAAGGAAAACGAGGCGCGCACCGTATCGCTCGGCTACGACGTCGATCGCTTCAAGCTGCTGGCGTTCGTCATATCGGCTGCGTGCGCGGGTCTCGCGGGCGCGATGAAGACGCTCGTGCTCGGCTTCGCCACGCTATCCGACGTGCACTGGACGATGTCGGGCACCGTCATCCTCATGACCTTGCTCGGCGGTCTCGGCACGCGGCTCGGACCGGCCGTTGGCGCGGTGATCGTCGTCGGGCTGGAGACGAAGCTCGCCGCGTTCGGCGCGTGGCTCGCGGAACTCACGCATATCGCGTGGTTTCAGGGGCTGGGCGAATCGGTCAGCATCGCGACCGGGGCGATGTTCGTCGCGTGCGTGCTGCTGTTCCGGCGCGGCATCGTCGGGGAAATCGGGCAGTGGCTCGGGCGTCGGGAGCGAACCCGGATCCGTCTTTCCGGGCCCATGATGCAGCGCGACGCCGGTTGAAGTGCGCGGCAGCGCGACTGAGCGCTGCCGTCGCCATTCACAGGCTCAGACCTGGGCCTGACCGCCGTCGACGAACAACTCGACGCCGTTCACGAAGCTCGCTTCGTCCGATGCCAGGAAGAGCGCCGCGGCGGCGATCTCGTTCGGGTCGCCCACGCGGCCCATCGGGATGCGCGACGCGAGGTGGTCCAGCAAGCCCTGTTGCTGCGCGGCGTCCGGTCCCGCAAGCCCGACGAGGCCCGGTGTCTTCGTCGCGCCGGGGCTGATCGTATTGACACGGATATCGCGGTCCTTCAGATCGAGAATCCAGCTTCGCGCGAAGTTGCGGATCGCGGCCTTCGACGCCGAATACACGCTGAAAGCGGCCGTGCCTTCGATGCTGGTCGTCGAGCCGGTGAGAATCACCGATGCGCCCTTCGACAGAAGCGGCAGTGCTTTCTGCACGGTAAAGAGCGTGCCCTTCACATTGCGGTCGAACGTGTCGTGATAGTGCGCTTCGGTGATGTCGCCGAGCGGCACCATCGAGCCGCCGCCTGCGTTGGCGAAGAGCACGTCCAGGCGGCCTTTTTCGCGGCGAATCTGTTCATACAGCGCGTCCAGTTGATCGAGCTTCGACGAATCGACGCGTACGCCGGTCGCATTGCCGACTTCGGCAACCGCTGCGTCCAGTTCAGCCTGCCGGCGGCCGGTGATGTACACGTACGCGCCTTCCGCCGCAAAGCGCCTGGCCGTTGCCAGGCCGATGCCGGTGGATCCGCCGGTGACGAGAGCGATCTTGCCTTCGAGCTTGCGTGTCATGGTGTTTCTCCTGTTCGTTCGGTTCACCGGGGATTTCCGCCGGGTGGACGAGTCATGAAGCGATGTAAGGAGGATATCGACTGGCGAGCCTTTTCGAAATAGAATCGTCTGCAAACCATCATTGCAGAAATGAAATGACGAGCTTCCCGGACTTCGAAGGGCTGGCCATGTTCGCCAAGGTGGCGGAAGAGGGATCGTTCGCGGCGGCTGCGCGTGCGATGGGCGTGTCGGTCGCCACGGTCTCGCGCGGCGTGGCGCGGCTGGAAGAGCGGCTCGGTGCGCGGCTTTTCAACCGGACGTCGCGGCAGCTTGCGCTCACCGAGTTCGGCGGCACGATCGCGGAGAAAGCCGGGGACATCTATCGGCAAGCCGAGGAAGCCGAGAACGCCGCGCGCGAAATGTCGGTTCAGCCGCGCGGTCTCGTGCGGCTCGCCGTGCCGATGTCGTTCGGGCTGCGCTGGGTCGCGCCGCTCTTGCCGGGGTTCTTCGAGGCTTATCCCGAGGTGGCGATCGATCTGCACCTGTCCGATGCAACGGTCGACATCGTCGCGCAAGGCTTCGACGCGGCGTTGAGGATCGCCGCATTGCCGGACTCATCGCTCGTTGCGAAGCGGCTGTGTCCCGTCTCTCAACTCGTCGTCGCATCGCCGGGGTATCTGAAACGCCACGGAAGGCCGGCGCATCCTCGCGAGCTTGCCGGCAGGCCGTGTCTCTCGTATGCCTATCGTGCCCGCAGCGACGTCTGGCGATTCACGAACGATGCGGGCGAGGAAGAAGCCGTCACGCCTACCGGTCCGCTTCGGGTGACGAATGCGGATGCATTGCTGCCGACGCTTCTCGAAGGACTGGCGATCGCAGAACTGCCCGATTTCATCGCGTGCGAGTACCTGGCGGACGGGCGCCTGGAAGCGCTCCTGACCGACTGGCATCTGACACGGGGCGGGCTCTATTTCGTGACGCCTTCGGCGCGATCGCGTCCGGCCAAAGTCACGGCGCTGGCCGACTATTTCGCCAAGCATCTGAGCGAGCCGTTGTGGCTAGGGTCCGGGCGGTAGACGCTGCCTTCGTGCTCGAAACGGGCTGAACCGCCAGACGAGCAGAACGAATGCGAGTGCGGCGGGAATCCAGTTGAGCCGTGTCGGCACGCGATCGCGCAGGGCGTAGCGCGCGTCGGTCATCGCGGCAATCAAATCTGGCGGCGCGCGCAAGCGCCGATACGCAAAACCGATTTGCTCGGCCACCGACGACAGATACTGCCCGCGCAATTGCGATAGCTCTTCATGGCTTTCGACGACCCCGCGCGCACGCGATTGCGCGGGCACCTGAATCACCTCGTCGGCGCGCCAGTAGCCGATGCGCTTGCCGTTGCGATCGGTCTTCGGAATGGGCGCGGGCTGATCGCCGCCGACGCCGATGAGCCATCCCTTCACCGCGCCGCGCGGAATATCGCGCACGCGCTGGTCGTCGGGCAGGACGGGCGGCGCTTCCTGTCCGTCCGTGACGAACAGAACGCTCGCGCCGTGCCCGACGCTCGCCGCCGTGCGCGCGGCGGCATAGACACCGCCTTCGGCCACGCGGCTCCAGTTGGTCCAGCGCATGCTGCCGTCGATGCGGTCCAGCGACGCGAGCAGCGCGTCGAAGTTCGCGCAGACTTCGATGGGCGGCACGGTCAGCAACGTGTTCTGCCCCGTGAAGATGCTCCAGCCGATCTTCGATCCGCATGGCATGCGCCCCAGCGCCTCGCGCATCGCCGCGCGCGCGAAGTCGAGCCTGCTGACGGGCGCGCCGTTTCCATCGATATCGCCGACATCTTCGACATCCATGCTCTGCGTGATATCGAACGTGACGATGTAGTTGAACACATCGCGCTGAAGCATCACGCCCGGCATGAAGACGGCGGCGGCGAGCAAGGGCACGGCGGCGACGATCGCCCAGTTTCGCCCGCGCAACAGCGTGAGAAGCGTGAGCAATGTGGCTGACGCGCTCATGGCAGATCGTCGCTCTGTGCGCCGCGCAGCTTCACGGTCGAGCGCTTCTTGACGTCGGCATCGTCGTGATCGCCGGGCGTTTCGGGCGCGAGCCACAGCGCGCGCTCGAGGTTATAGCGCGCGTCCCAGTCGCCCGGCGCGAGCCGCAGCGCCGCACGATAACGCTCCTTGGCTTGTTCGAGCGATGGCATCGAGCGGATCGGACCGGCGGCATCGGAGCCGGCCGCTTCGCGCAACTGCATGTTCGCGAGATCGAACAGCGCGGCGGCGCGCAGCGTCGGACTGGCCTCTTGTGCGATGAGCGCATCGAAGAGACGCTGGGCATCGTTCGCGCGTCCCGCTTTCGAGAGCGCGACCGCGCGCGCGAGCCGCACTTCGGGCGCGTCGTCGTGTTGTGCCGGACTATCGACGGTCACGGTGCCTACTGCTTTGGCAACGGCTTGCGCCTGTCGAAGCGTCGCCCAGTCGTAACCCGCGATCGCCGCGAACACGCACGCGGCGATGCCGAACGCGAGGTGAACGGCGCCACGCTTCATCGCCAGCTCCTTGCCTGAACAAGCCGCAGCGCGAGCAGGGCCGCGCACGCCGCCAGCGCGACGGCGAAGCAGGCCGCGCTGCCATCCTGCCGTGGCAGGCGTTCTTCGTACGCAACGAGCGAGCGATGCTGTCTGTCGATGTCCGACATCGCGGCGGCCATCGCGGCGGCGTCTTCCGTCTGATAGAGCCGGTACGGCGTCGCGAGCCCCTGAAAATAGCGATGCAGTTCCGCTTCCTCGGATTCATCGTCGGCCGATGTCGTCTTCGTGAGGTCGGGACTGTACACGCCGCTGCGCAGATACACGAAGTACAGCGCGATGCGATTGCGCGCGAGCCCGCTGCCGATGGCCGCGCGCGCGGCGGCATCGAGACGCGCGCCGCCATCGGAGACCAGCACGATGGTTCTGCGGCCCGCATGATCGTGGCCGTCGAACTGCCCGATCGCGGCGATAAGACCGCGGTCGAGCCGCGTGTCCGGCGTGCCGCGGCCGATCGCGGTGCCCGAAAGCGCCGCCTCGATGATGCGATGATTCGCGGTGAACGGCACGGCGAGAATCGGGCTGATGCCGAACATCATGAACGCGAACCGGTCGTCGCGCCGCCCTGCGACGAAGCGTTCGAGCGCGTGGCGCGCCACCGCGTTCTTCGACTGTCCGCCCGGTTCGGCGACGGGCGTCTTCGACATCACGGCGTCCATGCTCGCGCTGCGGTCCATCAGAATGAGAATCTCGGACGCGGTGCCGGTGCGCATCACGCGCACGTTCGAGCGACCCGGACCGGCCAGCCCGACGACGATGGCGAAGAGCGCCAGCATTGCGCACGCGCGCCGCGCGTATTCGATCGCCGTGCCGAGCGTGTCGCGCGGCAGCCAGCCGATGAACGAGAACGCGTAGTTCTCCGACGGCCTCGGCAGCCACGGCAACACCGCGAGCGGCAGCATGAGCAAGAGCCAGGGCCGGAGGAAATCGAACGACATGGCGGTCATTGCCGCTTCTTCTCGGCGCGATACAGCGCCCGCGCGAATGCGCGCAACGCGAACGGCGCGGAAGAATTTTCGCGGCTGAAGAAGCGCTGCTGCGAGCCGGCGTAGAACGCTTCGAGTTGCGTCCTGAGCGCTTCGAGCCACGGCGCACGGAGCAAGAGCTCGTTGAGCGAGCGCGCGTGCACGACCTGTCCGGCGGTTTCGTCGAGCGCGCGATGCACGCTGACCCAGGCGCCATCGTCGGCATCGATGTCGGCGGCATCGCGCTTGCGGATCGATTCCCACGCGCGTGCGAACGGTAGCCGCCGCGCGTCCTCGCGCCTGCGCCACGACCACCACGCCATCCAGCCGGTCAGCGTGGCGGCCGTGAGCGCGAGCATCGCGAACATGCGCCGCCGCGTATCGACGCGCGGCTCGGGCAGCACGATGCGGTCCGGCCTCAGCGGCTGAAGATCGCCCGCGTTGAACGACGCGCGCGGCGTGAGCGCGCCGATGCTGATCGGCCAGGCGGGGACGTGCAGCGTCGCGCCCGTCGCCGGCGTCAGGTCGAACGCGGGCACTTCGGCTTGCGTCAGCGACTGCGCCGCGTTCACGATCTGATAGTCGATGACCATCCACGCGCGGCCCTGCGCGTCCTTCTCGATGCGCGTCTGACGGCGTTCGAGCCATAGGCCGGTGCGCCCCGTCGACGGCGGCGGAACGTCGTGCAGGTCGTGACCATCGAGCGAAAGCAGCACGCGTTGCGTCAGCATGTCGCCCAGCACGTAACCGAACGCGCGCGGCTGTTGCACGATCGTGTCGGCGCGGCATGCGCCGTTCAGCGCCAGGGCCATCAGGACCAGGACGCAGCCGCGCTTCACTCGGTGGTTTCCAGAAAGTGCCGCGACAGCGCGTCCGCATCGAACGCGCCTTCGACGAAGAACGGATACGCGCCGTGCCGGCCGAAAGCTTTCTTCAGCTCGGCGCGGCGCGCGGCGACGTTCGCGCGCCACCGTTCGATCACGCGCGCACGCAGCCATAGCGCGCGCTTGCCGCCGGTCTCCATATCGCGCACCGGCAGAAACCGGCCGGCTTCGGGCGGTTCGGTTTCGGCCGGGTCCCAGATCACGATCGGCACGACGCGCGCGCTCACGAGATGATGCAGGGCGGCGTCGATCACGGCGAGCGGCCAGTGAAAATCGGAGACGAGGAAGACGAGCCCGTGGCGGCCCGCAAGACGGTCGAGCGTGCGCACGAGAACGGTGCCGTCGTGCGTGTTTTGCGGCGACGAAACGACGCCACGCAACGCCGCCGCCATGTCGTCGCCGACCGCGCGACCGTGGCGAGGCGGCATGTACAAGTCTTCGCGCACGCGATGATCGAACGCAAGCATGCCGACCTGATCGCCCGCCCGGAACGCGCTGTAACCCAGCGCTTCGACGAAGTCGGCGGCGAGATCGAGCTTCGTGCGGCCCGCGCCGAAATGCATCGATTCGGAGACGTCCGCCACGACCTGCAACGGCACCGCGACGCGCTGCAGATGCAGCCGCACGAGCCATTGCGGCGGCACGGCGCGCTGACTCGCGCGCAGATCGAGGCGGCGCGGATCGGGATGATCGAAGAGGCGCGCGTGCATCGCGAATTCCTGTCCCGCGCCGAAGCTCGAACCGGGATGCGAGCCGGGCCGGAAGCCCTTCGCGCGCCCCGGCAATCGATAGTGGAATTCGACGGGATCGTTCATGCGTCACGGCACCGCAATCTTCTGCACGATCGTCGCGGTCAATGTTTCCGCGAGCGCCTGACGCCGCATCTCATAGACCGGCGTGAAGAACACGCGATGCCCGAGCGCCGGCAGCAGCACCGCGTGCACATCCTCGGGCAGCACGTGCAGCCGCCCGTCGAGCCACGCGTGCGCGCGCACCGCGCGGACCAGCGCACTCATCCCGCGCGGACTCGCGCCCGCGAGAATCAGCCGTTCCATATCGACGCCATCGATCTCGATGCCGTAGCGCTGCGGCGTTTCCGTCGCCTGCCAGATGTCGAGCACGTATTGCTCGATGCTCGCGCTCAAGGTCACGCTGCGCTGGATCGCCGCGCCGATGCGATTCAGCCGCGCCGCATCGATCACGCCGGCGGGCACGGTTTCCATCAGCGTATCGACGTCGTGGAAGGCGGGATCGAAAACGAGCGCGCGGCGGATGTCCGGCGTCGCGGGCGTCGGCATGTTGAGCTCGAAGAGAAAGCGGTCGCGCGCGGCGGAGGCCAGCTCGAACGTCTCGTCCTTCTCGACCTTGTTGCGGTCGGCGAAGACCGTCATGTGCGGAAAGCGATAGTCGCGGCCGAACGCGGACACGGAACGCTCGGCCATCGCGCGCAGCAAGAGCGATTGAACTTGCGGACGCGAGCGGTTGATCTCGTTGAAGAAGAACGTCGTCAGGTGCTCGCCGTGACGCAGCAGCGGGCCGGGATCGATGCGCGGCTTGCCGTCGGCGTCGACAAAGGTGTGATAGATCAAGTCGCCCGGCATGAGGTCGATCGTGCCTTCGATCCGCTCGAACGCGCCGCCCGCCGCGCGCGCGAACGCACGCAGCAGCGTCGTCTTGCCGACGCCCACGCCGCCTTCGAGCAGCACGTGGCCCCGCGCATAGAGCGCCACGTTGATCAGATGAATCGTGTCCTGCTGGCCCACGACGGCGTTCGCGACCGCGTCTTCCAGCTTCAGCGCGTCGGCGCGCCAGTCCTGTAGTTCGCTTTCCGTTGTCATGTTTTCGTGACGATGCGCCCGCGGATGAGCACTGTCGTTCGACGAAAGCACGAGCCGTGCCGCCGGAAATTCACTAAGCGCTGGGTGTCGAGGCGGGGCAGTGTGTCATCGCGCGAGACAACCTGTCGCGCGGACTAATCGCAAACGCGCCAGATTTCAGCCTTGCGCGGAATCGTCGCGTCCGGGCCATCGTATGAAAAGACCAGCAGCGGGCGTTTGGTTTTGCGGTAGTAACGCAGCGTGATCCTGCAAAGCGGAAAGCCCGCCTTGCGGTGCGGGCTTGCATGAATCCGCACGAACGGCCCGATGCGCCAGCCGCGCAGAGACAGATGCGATGAAGGCGTCTCGACATGCCAGGCTTGCAGATATCCTCTGACATGTGCGCCGGTGACTTCGATGTACAGATCAATCGAGCGGGCGCTGTGCGGCGATTCCGGATTGTCTTCATTCGACCAGATTCCGGTCATGTTGTCGGCTTGCAGCGCGAAAAGCCGACGCGTCCCCAGCCAGCCGCCGCCGAAAACGGCGAGGCCCGCGAGGACGATGTAAAGGAGATCGACGAACGGGGCAACGTCGTTCAAGGCGTCTTCCGATGGTGACCGAGTTCACTCATCGTAACGGAAGCGCGTGGCGAAATTCTTACTTCCTTGATCGAAATTTACGTCACGATCGTGCGTAATTCTAACGAATACCGTCTGCGATGCAGGCGGTCTGTTCGTTCACGGCGATGTCGCGCGCAGCCTTCGCTTCGCCGGTTCGTAGCTCGTATGGTATGACTACGCCGTTCTTGGCCGCGGTCACTTCGGCGAGTATCGATATCGCAATCTCCGGCGGCGTGCGGCTGCCGATATAGATGCCCGCGGGCCCGCGCAACCGGCTCAGTTCTTCCTTGCTCAGATCAAAATACGATTCGAGCCGTTCGCGTCGAGCCATGTTGTTCCTGCGCGAGCCGAGCGCGCCGACGTAGAACGCAGGGGTTTTCAACGCTTCCATCAACGCGAGGTCGTCGAGCTTCGGATCGTGCGTCAGCGCGATCACGGCGGAGCGGTCATCGAGCTTCATGTCGAGCACGGTGTCGTCCGGCATGGTTCGCACGAGCGTCGTGCCGGGCACATGCCACGTATCGCTGTACTCCTCGCGCGGATCGCAGACGATGACTCTGTAGTCCAGCCCCAGCGCGATCTCGCACAGATAGCGCGAAAGCTGGCCCGCGCCGATCACGAGCATCCGGTAACGCGGGCCGTGAACTGTCCGCAAGCAGCGCCCATCGAAAACGACGCCTTCGGCCGACGAACCCGGTGTGAGTGTCACCGCGCCGCTCGTCATATCGAGCGAGCGCATGACCACCTCGCCGGCGATCACGCGGGCGCATAGATCGTCGATCCGGCTATCGGGCGTCACTGGCTCCAGAACCAGTTCGATCGTGCCGCCGCATGGCAAGCCGAAACGATGCGCTTCCTCCGCCGAAATCCCGTATTTGACGGCTTCCGGATGCGTCTGCTGAATGCCGAGCCGCCGCACGCGATCGATCAGATCGTCCTCGATGCAGCCGCCGGACACCGAGCCCGCGACCGAGCCGTCCTCGCAGATCGCCAGCATCGCGCCTTCAGGCCGTGGCGATGAGCCCCACGTCCTGACGACGGTGACGAGCAGCACGCGGCGTCCGCTTTCGAGCCAGCGGGCGCTGGCCTTGAGCACATCGAGATCGATGCTGTCCATGTCCGGAAGCTGCCCGCTAGTGCCGCGACAGCGCCGAGCGCGAGGACATCTCCCGCGCCACTTCCGGCGTGATTGTCCGGTTGAGCATGAAGCAGGCGACGCCCGCCGCCAGCAACGGCAGCGCACCGAGAAGGAAGATCGTGGCGATCGGCGTACCGATGGCGATGAGCACACCGGCGAGCAGCGGTCCGATGATCGCACCAATACGCGCCACCGCGAACGACGCGCCCGTCGCGGTCGAGCGGATGAAGGTCGGATAGATCATGCTCGAAATGGCGTTCAGGCCGATGTTGCCGCCCAGCACCAGCAGACCCGAAGCCAGCGACATCGCCATCGTGAGACTCGCGCCCGATCCGACGGCCAGCCCGAGGGCGGCGACGGGAAGGGCGCCGAAGATCATCGTCAGCGTCATCACCTGCACACCTTTCTTGTCGATCAGCCAGCCGAAGAAGAAGCTGAAGCCTGCGCCGAGCTGAAACAACGCCTGACTGCGGGCCGCATTGGCAAAGCCGATTTCGTCGGTCAATAAGGTCGTCATCCACTGCGACAGGAAGAAGTGCGTGACGAAAGAAAGGCCGAGCCCGAGCCAGAGGAAAGCGGTCATCGCGCCCCGGCCTTCGGTGAAGAGGTGCTTCACCGGCACGCCTGTGCGCACCTGTTCCTGAATCGTGAAACGCGTGTCGTCGGCGAATTGCGCGCCAGGCTTCAGCTTGCGGGCGTAGCGCAGGATACGGTCGCTCGTGGGATTGCGCAGCGCGAGATAGCGAATGGACTCGGGCAGACCGATGAACAGGATGATGCCCACCACCACCGCGCCCGCGCCACCCAGATAAAAGACCGAGCGCCAGCCATAGGCCGGAATGATCTCCGCCGCGAGCAGGCCGCCGCCGGACGAACCGGCCGTGTAGCCGAGATAGAGCAGGGTGATGATCAGCCCGCGATTCGCCGAGCGGGCGTAGTCCGTGATGAGCGAGACGGCCATCGGCATGCCGCCGCCGATGCCGAGCGCGGCGCAAAAACGCATGATCGACAGTTCGACCAGATTGTGGGCGAACGGCACGGCGAATGTGAAGCCGCCGAAGACCACGGTGGCGAGCAGGATGGCGCGCCGCCGCCCGATGCGGTCGGCCAGCATGGCGAAGAGGACCGACCCCGCCATCCAGCCGACGATGCTGATGTTGAACACGGGCGTCATCAGCGCCCGGCTGATGCCCATTTCCTTGATGATGCCGGGCGCGGCGTAATTCAATGCCTGATTGTCGAAACCGTCCGCCAGCATGACGAGGGCGCACAGGATGAACAGGCTCGCGGTGAACCAGCTACGCTCCTGCGTCTCGACGACTTGGGCGATATCGACGGTATGTGATTGGGTCATGGCGTCTCCGAATGTCTTTTCTCTGGCAGCCTGGGCAGCACCCGACCGTGTGTCGCTCGCCGAACCTGTCCGGAAGCGACAATCGCTCGGGTGCGATTGCCGAAGGCGCTTATTCGCCGTGACTGCCCGACGCTTCGCGCACCGGCGTTTCCGGCTTCACGCCGCCGCGCCGGTTGGCCCAGGTGCGCTCGCCGGTTTCGCGCCAGCCGCCCGAGGTGGCCGCCTCCGCGTATTCATCCCAGCGCTTGTCCCAGTCGCCCAGGTGATAGCCATGCCACGGCGGCTGCGGCGTGAGACCCGGAAGCTGCAGCTCTTCCCAGATCTTGCGTGCGGCGCTCATGTACGGCTCGGTCGGCAGCGCGAGCGGCGGCATGGCGTGCTTGAGCGTCGCGTCGATGAGAAGCGTGCTTTCGAGCGGCGCGCGGCCGGACTTGGGCCCGTGGCCGCTCGTGCGATACGGCGTCACGTGCAGGTCGTGCGTGAAATCGGAGCGATACGCGAGCGACCAGAAAATCGCATCGGCGTTTTCCGGATTGATGTCTTCGGACACCGCGATGACCAGCTTGCCGCACTGCGCCTGCAGCGTCGCCGCACCCTGCAGGCCGCGCCACACTTCCGCCTGCTGCGTGCCGCGTGCGAACTGGAGGAAGATCACCTTGCGCAGGTTGGTCAGCGGCTCGTGCATCACCACGCGCTTGATGCCGCGCACGCCCATCACTTTGCTCAGGTGTTCGAAGTACAACGGCTCGTAGGCCACTTTCTTCAGCACCGAGCTTTCGCTGGGCGTCACCTGGCTGATGATCGAAACGAAGACGGGCTTCTTCTTCATCGTGATCGCGGTGACGTGCATCGACATGTTGTAGTCTTCGAGCGCGATGTGGCCGTGGCTCTCGCCGAACGGTCCTTCGGGTTCGAGCGCATCGGTGTCGATCAGGCCTTCGATGACGATTTCGGCGTCGGCGGGCACGACGAGATCGATGGTCTTGCAGCGCACCACATCGACCGGCGCGCGCATCAGCCCGCCCGCGACGGCCATTTCGTCCTGATCGATCTGCAGCTTCTGCGGCCCGGTGAAGAGCACGGCGGGCGCGCAGCCCAGCACGATGGCGCAGGGCATCTGTTCACCTTTCGCGCGATACTTTTCCCAATGGAGATAGCCGCCCGCGCCCGAAAGACGGCTCGCCATGCGCACGCCGAGCCGGTTTTCCGACTTCAGCGCGGCGCGGTACGTGCCCATGTTCTGCACGCCGTTCTCGGGGTCCTTGGTCACGCAAAGCGTCGCGGTCAGATAGGGCGCCGCGTCGAAGCCGGGCGTGGAGACCGGCACCGGCAGCCGCGACAGACCTTTTTCCTTCAGCGCGTCGCCGCTGATCACCACTTCCTGACAGGGCGCGCGCTCGACCATCACGGGGGGAACCGGCTCGGCGATCGCACCGGTCCACGCACGGCCGATCTGCTCGACCGGCAAGCCGAGACCGGTCGCGTAGATTTCCGGCGATGCCGCGAGGCCGCCGATCAGCACCGGAATGTCATAGCGATGACCGTCGCCGTCGACCACGTTGGTGAACAGAAACGCGCGGCGCTGATCTTCGTGCAGCCCGCCCTGAAACTGCCAGCGCGCGAGCGGATGCAGCTCCGTGTCCTTGTTGATCGGGCGATCGATACGCGTCAGCAAACCCTTGGCTTCCAGGCGCGCGATGTGTTCCTGCAAGTCGCGCGGGGCGCCTTCGGCGGCGGTCGCTGGCGAAATGTCGCGAGGCGAAGATGACATGCTTTCTCCTTCGTGTGAGACCCGGCGAACGGGGTCGTCACGGTGATTGTTGAATTCGTGTCGATGCGAGGGGCGCTCAGAGGCCGCCCATGCACAGGTATTTGAGTTCGAGGTATTCCTCGATGCCGTATTTCGAGCCTTCGCGGCCGAGCCCCGACTGCTTGACACCGCCGAAGGGCGCGACTTCGTTCGAGATCAGGCCGGTGTTGATCCCGACCATGCCGTATTCGAGCGCCTCCGACACGCGCCAGATCCGCCCGATGTCGCGGCTGTAGAAGTACGCCGCCAGCCCGAACTCGGTGGCGTTCGCCGCGTCGATGGCCTCGCGTTCATCGCGAAAACGAAAGAGCGGGGCGACCGGGCCGAAGGTTTCCTCGGTCGCGAAGCGCATCGATGCCGTGACGCCGTCGATCACGGTCGGCTCGAAAAAGAGCTTTCCGGCCGCATGACGCTTGCCGCCGGCGATCACGCGCGCGCCGTGCGCGAGCGCGTCCGCGATATGCGCTTCGACTTTCCCGACGGCCGCCTCGTTGATGAGCGGGCCCTGCGTGACGCCGTTCTCGAAGCCGTTGCCCACCTTGATACGGCTCACCGCCGCCGCGAATTTGTCGGCGAAGGCGTCGTACACGCCGTCCTGCACGTAGAAGCGGTTCGTGCAGACGCAGGTTTGCCCGGCGTTCCGATACTTCGAGGCGAGCGCGCCTTCGACCGCGGCGTCGAGATCGGCGTCGTCGAAGACGATGAACGGCGCGTTGCCGCCCAGTTCGAGCGAGAGCTTCTTGACCGTCGGCGCGCACTGGCTCATCAGCAGGCGGCCGACCGGCGTCGAGCCCGTAAACGACAGCTTGCGCACGATCGGGTTGCCGGTCATCTCCGCGCCGATCTCGCGCGGATCGCCGACGACCACGCTGAACACGCCCGCCGGCACGCCCGCGCGATGCGCGAGTTCGGCCAGCGCGAGCGCCGAGAGCGGCGTGGCCTCGGCCGGCTTGACGATCATCGCGCAACCGGCGGCGAGCGCGGGCGCAGCCTTGCGGGTGATCATCGCGGCCGGGAAATTCCACGGCGTGATCGCGGCGCAGACGCCGATCGGCTCCTTCGTCACCAGCAGCCGCTTGTCGGCGGCGGGCGAGGCGAGCACGTCGCCGTCGATACGCTTGGCCTGCTCGGCGAACCATTCGATGAACGATGCCGCGTAGCCGATCTCGCCTTTCGCTTCCGCGAACGGCTTGCCTTGCTCGGCCGACATGATGATCGCGAGGTCGTCGGTGTTGGCGACCATCAGCGCGTGCCAGCGCTTGAGGATCGACGCGCGCTGCGCGCCGGTTTGCGCGCGCCACTCACGCTGCGCGCGTTCGCCGGCTTCGATCGCGCGGCGCGTCTCGATGCCGGTCATGAGCGGAACATCGGCGATGGTCTCGCCGGTGGCGGGATCGTCGACGGCGAACGTGCGGGCGTCGTCGGCCGCGCACCACGCGCCGTCGATATAGGCGAGCGTGCGCAACAGGCTCGGATCGGCGAGCCGGGAAAGCGGATTGGATTCGGTCATGGTCATCGCAATGGGGCGGCTGCCGCCGGACGCGGCGGGCCAGTGATGGTGATGAAGGCGAGGCGGCTCGTTTAGTCCGCTTCCTGCTGCTCTTTCCAGCGCTTGACCACGCCGCTTTCGATATCGAACAGGTCGAGCATGCGGCCGACCGTGTGATTCACGATGTCGTCGATCGTCTTCGGCTTCGAATAGAAAGCCGGCACGATCGGCGCGATGACCGCGCCCATGTCG
Source organism: Caballeronia cordobensis (assembly GCF_001544575.2). Classification (GTDB taxonomy): domain Bacteria; phylum Pseudomonadota; class Gammaproteobacteria; order Burkholderiales; family Burkholderiaceae; genus Caballeronia; species Caballeronia cordobensis. Next base: position 261,946 of record NZ_FCNY02000005.1, on the reverse strand, counting down.
GAGAGCTGGACGAGCGTGCGCAGATGGCCGCCATGCAGCGGCGTCTCGCGCACGCCGAGCACGAGACGCCGGCGCTCTTTCAGGACGACATCGGCGGCGCGGCTCACGAGCGAACTCGTGATGCCGGTGGCGATCTCGCTCATCGAACGCACGGAGCACGGCACGATCAGCATGCCTTTCGTCTTGAACGAGCCCGATGAAATGGCCGCGCCGATATCGCCCGCCGCATACCACTTCGACGCGCGCGCGCGCAGATCGGCTGCGCGGATATCGGTTTCGTAGGTCATCGTCAGCTCGGCGGCCTTGCTGATCACGAGATGCGTCTCGACGCCCGCCTCGGCGAGCAGTTCGAGCGCGCGAATCCCGTAGATCACGCCGGACGCGCCCGTGATGCCGACGATGATCCGTTCCGGAGTGCCGTTATTGGTTGCCACGATCGTCCTCGAAAGTACGCGCCGGAGAATTCGGCTCGATGCCGCTGCTGTGGCGGCGCTGCCGCGCCTGATACGACGCATCGCGTTGCATCCATTCGCCGCGCGTCGCCTGCTCGGCGTTGCGGTCCCATTCCTCGGTCCAGTCGCCGAGCGAATAGCCGTACCACGGCGACTCGGGCTTGAGCGCCGGCAAGCCGAGACGTTCCCAGAGCTGCTTCGCGTTCTCCATGTACTCTTTCTTCGGCAGCGCGAGCGGCGGCATCGGCGCTTTCATGGTCGCGTCGATGAGCATGGCCGAATCGAGGCCCGTATCGTGGTCCGAGCGCGGGCCGTGGCCGTGCTCGCGGTACGAGATCAGCTTCACGTCCTCGACCGGATTGCAGCGATAGCCCATTGCCCAGAACACGGCGTCGGCGTTGTTCGGATCGATGTCGTCGTCCACCGCGATCACGAACTTGCCGATGGCCGCCTGCAGCGACATCGTGCCGTACAGCGCGCGCCAGATTTCCGTCTTCTTCGAGCCGCGCTCAAATTGCAGGAACACGAAGCGGCGCAGGTTCGTCAGCGGCTCGTGCAGGAACACCTTCTTGATGCCGCGAATGCCGAGATGGTCGCGCAGATGGCGCAGGAACATCGGTTCGTAGGCGAGCCGCTTGATGACGCTCGATTCCGAGGGCGTGACCTGCGAAATGATCGACGTCAGCACGGCGTCCTTGCGGCGCGTGATCGCGGTCACTTCGATCACGAGATTGAAGTCTTCCAGCGCGACGTAGCCGTGGCTTTCGCCGAAGGGACCTTCCGGTTCGAGATACGTCGGATCGACATAACCTTCGACGACGACTTCCGCTTCGGCGGGCACCATCAGATCGACGGTGCGGCCCTTGACGATGCGGATCGGCTCACCGGCGAGACCGCCCGCGACGCTCAGTTCATCGACATTCGGACGCAGCTTTTGCGGACCCTGGAACGCGACGACCGGCGGCGCGCCGAGCACGATCGCGACGGGCATCTTCTCGCCCTTCGCCGCGTACTTGCGCCAGTGGTCGAGACCGCCCGCGCGCAGGTTGACCAGCATCATCATGCCCAGACGCGTTGCCGATTTCAGATGGCCGCGATACGTGCCCATGTTCTGCACGCCGGTTTCCGGATCGCGCGAGATCACGCCCGTCATCGTCATGTAGGGCGCGGCGTCGAAGCCTGGCGTGGAGATCGGCAGCGGCAGCGATTCGAGGCCGTTGCCCGGACCTTCGAGGTCTTTTCCTTCGATCACGATATCGTGCACCGGGCCGCTTTCGACGACGACCGGCGGCACCGGGTTGTCGATCGCGCGGTTCCACGCGTCGCCGATGTCGTCGAGCGAGGCCACGTTCATGCCGATGCGGTAAATCTCCGGATTCGCCGCGATGCCGCCGACGATCACCGGAATGTCGTACTTGCGCCCCTTGCTGTCGACGATATTCGTGAAAAGAAACGCCTTGCGCTCCGCTTCCGGAATGCCGCCGCGAAACTGCCATCGCACGAGCGGATGCATTTCGGTGTCTTTATTGACCGGCTCGTCGATTCGATACAGCAGGCCCGCCGCTTCGAGCCGCGCGATGTGTTCGTGCAGGTCCGCGTAACCCGTGGTCGCGGACGCCGTGGAAGTGGTGTCTTGATCAGCCATGACTGGAATTCCCGTGACGCGCCGCGTTGCGCGGCGCCCTTGTTGCTTGAGAGGAGAGGGGTGACGCGATGTTTCAGCGGCGCATCGACGTCATCGCGTTCGCGAGCGACGCGCCGGCCACTTCGCTTGCGAGCGAGAAGTCGGGAATCGTGATTTCGCGGAAATACGTCTTCAGCGTCGCAATGGCGATGCGGTCGCGCGTGCAGATCGACGCGACCATGGCGTCGGCGCGCGCGCTCAAGTCCGTGCCCGGCACGACTTCCGCGACAATGCCCCATTCGCGCGCATTCGCGGCGTCGATGGTCTCGGTCAGATAGACCAGATGCGCGGACGCCTTCGGCGGCACCTTGTGGCGCAGCACGGACAAGACGAGCGTCGGCGGCAGGTTCTTTTGCAACTCGGGCAGGCTGAAGCGCGCGGTATCCGATGCGACGGCCATATCGCACGCGGTGACGAGCGCGCAGCCGAAGCCTTCGGCATCGCCTTGCACTTCGGCGATGAGCGGCACTTCGCTTTCGTGCATCGCGCGATAGACATCGAGAATCGGATCGGCGACGTTGCGGCGGAATTGCGCGGACGTCGGCGGCGTGGCGGGCGGCGCGCTGACCGCGCGGCCACGGCAGAACGCCGGGCCCGACGCGCGGAGGCGGATGATCTTCACTTCGGGATCGCGGCCGGCCTTGCGGATTTCAGCGGCGACCGCGCGCATCGCGTCGAGCGTCAGCGTGTTGCCGAGGTCCGGCTGGTTCAGGGTGATCCGGTATTCGGATTCGTGGAGCGCTGCGTTGAATTCGGTCGTCATGGCGTAGGCATACAGTCAATGAAAACAGGGAATCGGCACTTCTGGTGAGCGAGCGCCGGTCAGCGAGCGTAGGCGCCGGCCTCCTTGAGCTTCTGGAACACGCGTTGCGGAACGAGCGGCGCTTCCGTGAACTCGACGCCGTATTCCGAGAGCGCGTCCTCGATCGCCGCGACGATCGCGGCCGCGGCCGGAATCGTGCCGCCTTCGCCCGCGCCCTTGACGCCGAGCGGGTTCAGCGGCGACGGCGTTTCCAGGTGCACGATGTCGATGTTCGGCACGTCGGTCGCCATGGGCAGCAGGTATTCGCCGAAGTTCGTCGTGGTCGGCTGCGCGTTCTCGTCGTACTGCATCCATTCGAGCGTCGCGTTGCCGATACCGTGCGCCACCGAGCCGATCACCTGGCCATCGACGATCAGCGGGTTGATGAGCTTGCCCGAGTCGTGCGCCATCACATAGTTGAGGATCGTGATGTGGCCGGTTTCCCGATCCACTTCCAGCTCCACGACCGCAGTGCCGTTGCAATACGTCGACTGCGCGGGCGAGAAGTATTTCGTCTCTTCGAGCCCGGCGGTGAGGCCCTTGGGCATGGTGAAGCCCGGCATGCCCTGCGAAATCTTCGCGAGCTGGCCATAGCTCATGCGCTGTTCGATGCCCGCACGGCGCGCCACGTGTCCTTCGACGAGCAGGAGTTCTTCCGGCTCGCACTTCCACAGATGCGCGGCGAGCGTGAGCATTTTTTCGCCGACGGCCTGCGCGGCAATGTAGACCGAGTTCCCGGCATTCACCGTGACGCGGCTCGCGAAGGTTCCGACGCCCATCGAGATGCCGCCCGTGTCGCCGGTAATGACGTCGATGGTTTCGAGCGGCACGTTCAGTTGCTCGGCGCAGATCTGCGCGAAGGTCGTCTTGTGGCCCTGGCCCTGCGGTGACGCGCCCGTGATGACTGCGATGCGGCCGTTCGCCTGCACGCGCACCGTCGCGCCTTCGAACGGCCCCATGCCCGTGCCTTCGACGAAGCTCGCCATGCCGATGCCGACGAAGCGTCCCTGACGGCGCGCTTCAGCCTTGCGCTCGGCGAAGCCCGCGTAATTCGCGCGTTCGAGCGCCGCCTTCTGGGTCGCCGGATAGTCGCCGCTGTCGTAGCGCAGCGGGCTGCCGTCGCGATAGATGAAGCCCGCGTCGTACGGCATCTGCTCCGGCTGGATCAGGTTGCGCCAGCGCAATTCCGCGCGGTCCATGCCGAGCGTGCGCGCGGCCTTGTCGAGAATCCGCTCCATCGCGAACACGGCTTGCGGACGGCCAGCGCCGCGCACCGGCGAGGTCGCGCACTTGTTCGTGTAGACGACGTCGAGCTTGGCGCCCATCGCCGGGATCACGTAGGGGCCGGGCGTCGTCGTGATCGAAATGTACGGCGTGATGATGCCCCACGGCAGAAACGCGCCGTTGTCGTGAACCATCTCGAGTTTCACGCCGCGAATCTTGCCGTCGCTTTCCAGCGCCATGCGCACGGTCCACCACTGATCGCGCTCCTGCGTGACCGCGAGAAAGTGCTCGCGCCGGTCCTCGATCCACTTGACGGGACGCTTGAGCGCGACCGCCGCGATCGCAACGAGCGCTTCTTCCGGATAGAACGGCAGCTTCGGGCCGAAGCCGCCGCCGACGTCGTTCATCAGCACGCGCAGCTTTTCCGCGTCCCATTCGAGCAGCTCGACGAGATTCTTCTTCTCGTGATGCGGCGCCTGGCCCGACGACCAGACGGTCAGCTCGCCGTTGGCCGCGTGATATTCGGCGAGATAGCCGCGCGTTTCCATCGGATGCGCGGAGCCGCGGTTCTGCCAGTACGTTTCCTCGACCACATGCGGCGCGCCGTCGAAGGCCGCGTCGATGTCGCCGAAACCCATCTCGATATGGGCGACGATGTTGTCCTTCGCTTCGGTGTGGCACAGCGGCGACTCGGGGCGCAGTCCGTCGCGGCAATCGGCGACGGCGGGCAGGGTGTCGTACTCGACTTCGATCAGACCGCACGCATCTTCGGCGATGTAACGGTTGTCCGCGACGACGAACGCCACCGCTTCGCCCGCGAACGTGACTTCGGTCGAGGCGAGCAGTTCCTGGGTGCGCTCGAAGCGGATCGCCGGATTCGGCAGCATCGAGGGCGCGCGGCCGCGTGCGCGCCCGCTCAGGTCCGCGTGCGTGTAGACGGCATGCACGCCCTTCAGTTCGCGCGCGGCCGCGCAGTCGATCGAGACGATTTTCGCGTGCGCATGCGGGCTGCGCAGCACGGCGGCCTGCAGCATGTTCGGCAGATGCACGTCGTCGACGTACGAGCCTTGGCCTTGCAGCAGCTTCTTGTCCTCGGTGCGCATCACGCGCTTGCCGATGTAGCGCTGGTCGGTGGGCGCGCCTTTCAGATCATCGATTTCCATCGTGTTACTCCGTCGCGTAAGTCGCCGGTGCGGCGGCGCGCTGATCGCGGATGCGCTGCGCGGCGAGCAGGGCCGCGGCCACGATCGGCTGATAGCCCGTGCAGCGGCACAAGTTGCCCGTGATCGCTTCGCGGATGTCGGCTTCGCTCGGCGAATCCGTTTCGTTCAGCAGTTCGGTCAGCGTCATCAGCATGCCGGGCGTGCAGAAGCCGCATTGGAGCGCGTGCGTTTCGGTGAAGGCTTTTTGCAGTTCGTTGAGCGTGCCGTCCGCGTGGGCGAGCCCTTCGACGGTGGTGAGCGTGCGGCCGTTCACTTGCGCGGCGAGCGTGAGGCAGGCGCGCGCGGTGCGGCCTTCGATCAGCACGGTGCAGGCGCCGCACACGCCGTGTTCGCAGCCGTAGTGCGTGCCGGTGAGTTCGAGGTCGTGACGCAGGAAGTCACCGAGCATGCGGCGCGATTCGACTTCGCGCTCGTAAGCGGTGCCGTTGACGACGACTCTGACGGTACGAGTCTCCATGTCCATCTCCTTAGTCACTCTTTTTACGATTGTCTTGCGACGCGCGAGAACGCCCGTTTCAGCGCTCTTTCGGTCAGGACGCCGGCGAGATGCTGGCGGTAGTCGGTGCTCACATGCGCGTCGGTCATGACGTCGAGCGCGCGGGCGGCGTCGCTCGCGACGGTGAGCGCGTCTTCGTTCATCGGACGGCCGTGCAGCGCGCTTTCGACGTCGTGCATGCGCACGGGGCCGGGCGCGACGCCGCAGATCGTCAGCGAAAGGCGGTCGATGTTCCCGCGCGCATCGGCGGTGCAGAGCGCCGCGACGCCGACGATGGCGTAATCGCCATGACGCCGCGCGAATTCTTCGAACGCGTAGCCGTGGCCTTCGGGCCAGATGTCGAGCGAGATGCCGGCGAGCAGTTCGCCTTCTTCGAGCGCGGGCGTCATGTACATCAGCGCCCAGTCGGCCATCGGCAGTTCGCGATGGGTGACTGCGCCGTCTTCGTAGCGCGCGATCGTCAGCACGCCGTCGAGCGCCGCGGTGAAGCACGGCTGCTCGGACGACGGATCGAGCTGGCACAGGCTGCCGCCGAGCGTGCCGCGATTGCGGATCTGCTTGTGGCTCACGAGCTGATACGCCTCGCGGATCAGCGGCGCGCGCTGGGTGACGAGCGGCGACAGTTCGATGTCGCGCTGCCGCGCCATCGCGCCGATATGCAGGCGGCCATTGCGCTCCTCGATGCGCGTCAGGGCCTCGACGCCGTTCAGGTCGATCAGATGACTCGTCATCAGATAACGGAAGTTCATCATCGGCATCAACGACTGGCCGCCGGCGAGCACGCGCGCGTCTTCGAGCGTGCCGAGCAATTGCGCGGCTTCGTCGACGGTGGTCGGCGCGTGATACTGAAATTCACTGGGTTTCATGGGTGCTCCACGGATGCGACGGCCGCTTCGTCAATGCTGTTGCCCGGGCCGGAAAATCCGGGCGAAGAAGTTTCGGATCGACTGCCACATCGCCTTGCGCATCAGCGCGCCGGCATCGAGCGGCGCGACCGGCGCGGGGGCGGGCGGCACGCGGCGCGGCTCGGCGGGCGGCACCGGCGCGGACGTTCCGGCTGCGTTGTGCGGTGCGGCGGATGCCGCGGCGGCGTTCGGGGCATCGGCGCCGACGAGCGTGTGCGTCGGCGGTTCGGCGGCGTGCGCCGCATCCGCTTCGATGAGCGCGGTCAGATTCTTGGCGAACTGGTTGAGCAATTGCTGCGAGAGCGCTTCGATCATCCCCGCGCCGCGGCCATACTGCGCGACCGTGCCCGAGAGATTGACCTCCGAGACGACGTCGACTTTCGTCTTGCCACCGCCGGCTTCGGAGACGGCGGCGTTGATCTGCGCATCGGCGCCGCCGCGGCCTTTGGTATCGGTGCCGCTCGCCGACACGACGACCGTGCGGTTGGCGTCGTTCTGATCGGCGATCTTGAATTTGCCCGCGAACTTCAGCGTGAGCGGACCGAGCTTGACGGTGAAGCCGCCCTTGTAGCTGCCGTCGGGCTGCTGTTCCTTGAGCTCCGCGCCCGGAAAGCACGGCGCGGAACGCTCGATGTCGGTCATCGTCTTCCAGACGTCGGCGGGTTGCGCATCGACGGTGAACGACGAACGGATGGTGATTGCCATGCTGCCTCCTCGGAGCGGCCGCCCCAGGCGGGCGTCGCTCCACTTATTGAGTTGATACTGAGCCGCGCGGCTCGGTCTTACTGCGCGATGTCCGTCAGGAACCCGTCGAACACGGGCGCAAAGGCCTCGCGCATGTCGAACGCGCCGAAATGCGCCGCGCCCGGGATCACGGCGAAGCGGCCTGCGGGCAGCGCGTCGGCGATTTTTTGCGATACCGCCGGCGGAATGCTCGCGTCGGCGTCGCCGGCCACGACGAGCGCGGGCGTGCCCACGTCGCGCAACTCGGCGAGATTGTCGAGGCGGGAAATCGCTTCCCAGTTTGCGCTCCAGCTGAACCAGTCGTCGGCAGCGAGGCGCGCGCGGCATTTCGCGACGAGATCGGGGCGCGGCGTGTCCGTCGCGAACCAGCGCGCGAGGGTGTCGTCGATGACTTCCGACATCGCGCCCTCACGGCTCGTGTCGCCGCGCGCTCGAATGCGCGGACGAACGTCGTCGGGGAAACCGCCGGCCGTCGCGCAGAGAATCATCGCGCCGACGAGATCGGGGAACTGGATCGCCACGCGCTGAGCGACCATGCCGCCCATCGAAACGCCGATCAGCGTGGCGCCGGCGATGCGCTCCTTGTGCAGCACGGCGGCGACGTCGGCGGCATGATCGGCGAGCGTGATCGTCGAGGTGACCGCGCTCGAGTCGCCGTGACCGCGCATGTCGATGGCGAGCACGTCATACGACGCGGCCCAGGTTTCGAGATATTCGTCCCACCAGCTTCGATCGACGCCAATCGGATGAAGCAGCACCAGCGGTCGGCCCGTCCCGCGCCGCGAGTACGCGATACGGCCGGCTGGAATTTCGCAGTAACTTAACTGTGACATGACATGTGCGGGGAAAGCGGGGAAGACGTGCGCGCCCGACGATCGAACGCGCGAAACGGCAACGACGCGCGGGCGCTGGCCCGCGAGCCACCGGCGCGGGACATGCCCGGCGCCGCTCAGGCGGCCTTTGCCCTGAGTTCCAGAATGACCGCCTTCGCGCGGCGCAGCGCTTCCGCCGCGACCGGAATGCCCGCGTACACGCCTGCCTGCAGCAGCACTTCGGCGATTTCCTCTTCGGTCACGCCGTTGTTCACCGCGCCGCGCGTATGCACTTCGAATTCGTGCCAGCGGCCGAGCGAGGCGAGCATCGCGAGGTTCAGCATGCTGCGCGTCGAGCGCGTGAGGCCGGGGCGGTTCCAGACGTTGCCCCAGCAGAAATCCTCGGTGAATTCCAGAAACACGGCGTCGAACAAGTGAGGCTCGGCGTTGCGCTGAGTGTGCGCCGTGCCGAGCACTTCCTTGCGGATCGTTGCCCCGATAGCCCTGCGTTCAGATGACGTGATGTCTTGCATGAAAACCTCTTGGGTGCAGTGGTTTGGACGGTTGTACGATTGTATAATCGCAGACAGTATGAACACGCGCCGAGGCCGTGTCAATATGATTGTATTACGACCTTTGAATAAGAGAGGGTGCTCGAATGTCAGATACGCCAACGTCGGTCAAGGACGGAGTGGGTACGAACAGGCAAGTTGTGCGACCGGCGGCCACGTTGCGGCAGCAGGTCATCGAAGGGTTGCGCTCCTGCATCAGCGACATGACGTTCAAGCCGGGCGACCGGCTTATCGAGCGTGAACTCTGCGAAATGCTGGGCGTGAGCCGCACGCTGATTCGCGAGGCGCTGAGCCAGCTGGTGGCCGAAGGGCTGGTGCAGACGATTCCGCACAAAGGCCCGATCGTCGCCGTCATCACGAAGAACGAAGCGAAGGGGCTATATGAAGTGCGCGCCGCGCTGGAGGCGCTGGCCGGGCATCAGTTCACGGAGCGGGCGTCGAACGATCAGCGCGTCGCGCTGATGCAGGCGCTGAAGGAACTCGCCGCCCTGCGGAACATGACGTCCGACGACGGCATCCTGTTGTTTCTCAAACAGAAAGCCAAGTTTTACGACGTGATTCTCGAAGGCGCGGGCAATCCGGTGCTGACCGAAATGCTTCGCCTCGTGCACACGCGCGTGATGATGCTGCGCGCCACGACGCTTTCGCAGGAAGGCCGCCTCGCCGAGAGTTACAACGAGATATCGGCGATCGTCGACGCGGTCATGCGCAACGACGCCGATCAGGCCGCCGCGGCCTGCAAGCGGCATGTCCAGCAAGCCGAGCGTCTCGCCGTCGAAGTCCTCGCAGACATCAACTGATTCACTCTTCTGCCCGCCCCGATGTGCGCCGCGCATCGGGGCGGCTGTCTCGTCTTCCCCCGGTTTTTCTCCCTTCGCGCAGCTTTCGGCCATTCAAGGCGATATCAATCGCGCCGACAATATTCCGTATTGCAATCACATTGTATTACGGCATATACTCCGGGCAACGCATCGCTGTGTGCCGAAAAGGCCGCACCATGTGCGTCCGGTCGTTAAAACGATAGAAGACCAGGAGACAGCAGGGATGGACACTTCGCAGGAGGTTGGCGAGCGTGTGGCGGCATCGGCCGCGGCGCCGACATTCCGGCTATCGCGCTATCAGTGGCTGACGCTGATTTCCGCGTTCCTCGGCTGGATGTTCGATTCGATGGACCTGAATCTCTTCACGCTCGTACTCGTGCCGAGCGTGAGCCAGCTGATGCACACCACGGACGCCGCGCAGATCAGCAAGATCGGCAGTTACATCATCGCCGGCAAGCTGCTGACGTGGGGCATCGGCGGCGTGTTGTTCGGCGTGGCCGCCGACCGGCTCGGCCGCTCGCGCGTCATGGCGTGGACCATCCTGATCTATGCCACGTTCACGCTGCTGAGCGCCTTCGCGCAGACCTGGACGCAGCTCGCGGCCGCGCAGGCCATGGCCGGCTTCGGCATTGGCGGGGAATGGGCGGCCGGCGCCGCGCTCGTCGCTGAGTCGTGGCCGGAGCGGTATCGCGCCCGCGCCATGCAGATCATGCAGATGGCCTTCGCGTTCGGATTTCTCGCCGCGGCGCTCGACAATCTGCTGCTCGGCAGCCTGGGCTGGCGCTGGGTGCTCGGCATGGGCGCGGCGCCCGCGCTCGTCACGATTCTCATCCGGTTCTTCGTGCCGGAGCCGCAGCGCTGGGTCAAGGTGCGGGCAAGCGTGGACGCCGAACCAGCCATGCGGACCTTCGCCGCGATCTTCGCGCCGGGCCTGCGCCGCAAGACGATCGTGGGCGTGCTCGTCGCGTCGGCGGCGATGCTGGGCTGCTGGGGCGGACTCACGTTTCTTCCGAGCTGGATTCATCAGTTGTCGGCGGCGGCGTCGGGTCAGCGCGACGTCGGCTCGACGGTGAGCTACGCCTTCATCCTGATGATGATCGGCGCCACGCTCGGCTATCTCACGCTCATCTGGATGCTCGACGCGCTCGGGCGGCGGATGTCGTACTTCATCTTTTCGGTCGGTTCGCTCGCCATTTCGCTCGTGCTGTTCATGACGGTGCACGACATCGGCGGCGTGCTGTGGCTGATGCCTCTGTACGGCTACTTCGTGATCGGCGCGTTCGGCACCTTCGCCGCCTATTTGCCCGAGCTTTTTCCGACGCGCGTTCGCGCGACCGGCCAGGGCTTCTGCTGGAACATGGCGCGCGCGCTGACCAGCATCGGACCGCTTGCCGGCAATGTGGTGGTCGCGAAGTTCGGCTCGTTCCCGGCGGCGTCGGCGGCGGTCTCGCTGCTGTTCGTCGTCGGAATGGTGTCGATCTGGCTCGGTCCCGAAACCAAGGGCGTTCCGCTCGACGACTGATTCGCCTCAATCCAATGCAAACGACCCCGAGTTCAGATATGTCGAAGCCAGGCGTCTCGAGCCAGAGCGCGGTCAGCGCGCGCGTCTTCGATGTCGGCATCAACGAACGCCTGCCGCTTTCGCAACTCGCCGTGCTGGGCGTGCAGAACGTGTTCGGCATGACGGGCATGTTCGTGTTTCCCGGCATTCTCGGCCGCGCGTTTCATCTGCCCGATGCGCAGATCGCGTATCTCTATGGCATGACGTTCATCGCGTGCGGGATCATCACGATTCTGCAGTCGGTGTGTCTGCTGCGATTGCCGATTGCGCAGGGGCCGTATGCAGGCAGCTTCGGCGCGCTCTTGACCGTCGGGCACATGCAGGCAGGCGGGCTCGGCACTGCCTTCGGCTCGTTCTTCGCCGCGTCGCTGATCTGGTGTCTGCTCACGGTGCCGATTCGCGGGCGCAGCGTCGCGGGCCTGTTCGCGCGTCATCTGCGCGTGCCGATCATCTCCGGGATGATCGTGATGCTGATCATGGTGCAGATCGCCAGCGTCGCGCTGCCGACGTGGATCGGCAACCGCGCGAGTCCCGGTTTTCCGGGCGTGAACCTGTTCGCGGGCGGCGTGGCGGTATGCGGCATCGTGTTCGCGATGCTGTGGGGCGGCCGCTGGACCCGCCGCGTCTCCATCCTCCTCGGCCTTGCGCTCGGCACGCTCGCCTACACGCTGTTCCAGCCGATTTCGTTCGCCGCGGTGGCCGCCGCGCCGCTCGTCGTTTTGCCGCGCGTCTTTCCGTTCGGTTTCGGCGTGCGTCCCGACTTCGTCGCCGTGTTTCTGCTCGTGCTGATTCCCGCCGGGATGGGCTCGATGGCGCTGTACCAGACGGTTGCGGACTGGGGCGGCGAAACGCTCACGCCGGGCCGCATGTCCGAGGGACTGTTCGGTGTCGCGCTCGGTTCGGTCGTCGCGGCGACGCTGGGCGGCTTCAGCACGATCGCGTACCCAGACAACATCGGCATTCTGCGCGCGACGCGCGTCGGGTCGCGTTTCGTGACGCTGACGGCGGGCATCTTCCTGATCGTGCTCGGCGGCTGCGTCAAGTTCGACATGCTGCTCGTCGTCGTGCCGATTCCCGTGATCTCGGCTGCCGCGACCTTGCTGTTCGGCGTCGTCTTCATGCACGGTGTGCATATTCTGGCGAAGGTCGAGTGGGATGACCGCAAGCTGATCGCGACGGGACTCTCTTTTCTGATCGGCCTTGGCGGACTCTTCGTCTCGCCGGACGTCATGCACGCGATGCCGCTGATGCTCCAGCTCGTGCTTCAGCAGCCGGTGATCTCGGGCGGCCTCACGCTCGTCGTGCTGCACACGTTGCTGTGCTCGTCGCCGCAGCCATCGGCGACGCCATCCGCCGCGGCCACGCCTACACGGCATTGAGCCTCGAAGTGAAGTGAGTGAATCATGCGATATGCATCGATTAGCATGCCGAATCGACGACCAAACGAGGAGGGCGATGACACCGCCGATCCTCGATGCACACATTGAACGATGTCAACTGGAGGAGAAATGGTGAGAAGTGGAATGAGACGGTCGCTGACCGCATTGACGTTGGTTGGGCTGTCGAGCGGCGCCGCGTACGGACAAAACAGCGTTACGTTGTACGGCTCGCTGGACGGCGGTCTGCGCAATCTGGTGAACGGCACCAAGGCAGGCGGCGCGGCACTGACGATGGCCTCGAACGGGATGTACAAATCGAACCGCTGGGGCTTTGTCGGCACGGAGGATCTGGGCGGCGGATACTACGTTCGCTTCAACCTGGAGGCGGGCTACGTTCTCTCGACCGGCGCGAACAGCAGCACGACCAATCAGATGTTCCAGCGTAATTCGACGATCGGTGTCGGCGGGGCGTTCGGACGGGTCGATATCGGCCATCAGTTCACGTTGCAGCACAGGCTGATCAAGGAGTTCGAGCCGTTCGATCTCGACTATCTTTCCGTTACCGAAGCGGCGGCGATCTCGGGCGGCACGAGCGGACGGGACGACAACGCGATCTACTATCACGGCGACTTCGGTCCGTGGACGGCGCGCGCGGACTACGCGCCGGGCGGCGTGCCGGGCAGTCTCGCCAGCGGTTCGATGATCGCAGGCGGTTTCAATTACCACACGCAGCGCTTCAATGTCGGCGCGGGCTATACGCGCCGCTCGACGCCGGTTCCGTCGACATCGAGCGCGTATTTCGGCAACGATCAATACACGGCGGGCGGCGGCGTGACGTTCGGCCCCGTCGAAGTCATGGGCGGCTATTCGCTCATGATGCAAGCCGTTCCGTCCACGATGGCCGGAAAGACGCGCAATCAGTACATGTGGGGCGGCGTGCGCTATCACGCGACGCCGTTCTTCAACGTGACCGCCGCCTACTACGACAACAAGAACACGACCAGCGGCGTGAGCGGCAGAAAGGACGTGTCGATTCTGGGCGTCACGTATTCGCTGTCGAAACGCACGCTGCTGTACGCGGATATCGATTACACGCATTTCACGGGCGGCTACGCGACCAATGCGACGTTGAATCCGTCTTTGCATGAAAAGCAGACGGGTATCTCGTTCGGTATGAACCACTGGTTCTGAGCGTCCGCTTCCAGCCTTTTCTCCATTCGATGGCCGCCTTCCGGCCATCGCTTTCCTGATTCTGCTGAACCCGGCGCGCTGCGGATCGTGCGCCGCTCCACGGCAGATCAGCGACACGCCCGCCCCAGATCGATTGTTGCCCTTCGGTCAACTCGCTGAACGCTTTCGCGACGCTACCGGTATTCGTCCGTCTGACTAAAATTCATCACACGTTCGGTGGGATAAGCGCGCCAGCCGAAGCGCGCAAAACCCGCCATCGTGCGACGGATTTCCGAGATTCACTTCGTCATACTAATTTAATATCAGAGGACTATCAGCGATGGCTAAAATAACCCGCAATGTGCAGCCAGTGACCGCCCGCATCGGCAAAGAGGGGGCGGGCGAACTCGTGCCGTCCCGCTATGCCGTGAAGATCGGTGACATCGACGTCGTGCTGATCAGCGATGGCATTCTGCCGCTGCCGACCTCGACGATGTCCACTAACGTGAGCGAAGCGGACCGCAACGAATGGTTCGACGGCCGATTCCTGCAACGCGACATGTTCGACTGGGCGCTGAATATCGCGCTCGTGAAGAGGGGCGATCGCCTGATCCTGATCGACTCGGGCGTGGGCGACGGTTTCGACTATTTCACGCGCGCCGGCCAGTCGATGACGCGGCTCGAATCGGCGGGCATCGACCTGTCGGCGATCACCGATATCGTGATTACGCACATGCACATGGATCACGTCGGCGGACTGAACGTGGATGGCGTGAGGCGCAAGCTGCGCCCTGACGTGCGTATTCATGTCGCGGCGGCAGAAGTGGCGTTCTGGAAGAATCCGGACTTCAGCAAGACGGTGATGCCGGAAGCCGTTCCGCCCGCGCTTCGCAAGGCTGCGGAAAAGTTCGTGGCGCTTTACAGCGAAAACATCGTGCAGTTCGATCAGACCGTGGAAGTTGCGGCGGGCGTCTCCGCGCGCGTGACGGGCGGGCATACGCCGGGACACTGCGTCGTGGACGTCGCATCGAACGGCGAGAAGCTGACCTTCGTGGGCGACGCCATCTTCGAAGTCGGCTTCGAGAACCCCGCATGGCAAAACGGCTTCGAGCACGATCCTGAAAAGGCTGTGAGCGTACGCGTGGCCCTGCTCAATGAAGCGGCCGAAACGGGCGCCATGCTGGCCGCGGCGCATGTCGCGTTCCCATCTATTGGGCATATTGCGAAGGACGGCGATCACTTCCGTTTCGTGCCCGTGCTTTGGGACTACTGATCGGAGGCTCTCGTCAGTCTGGTTGTCCATGGCGGCGCTCGGGTTTGCCCCTATGTCGCGATAAGTAAATGGAATTGCTCCGCGAGGAATTTTGATTGGATTTCCGACGGATGCGGACATATCGTGCGTCAGTCCAATGGCGCAATGCGCGCGTTCGGATCGAAACAAAAATCGGCCTCGCCAAGAACAATATATCCAGGAGACTTACCCATGGACCCATCCTCGACGGTGCCGCGTGTGCCGGAGTCGGACGCGAGCGGTGCTCACAGCATCGCTTCCAACGATCAGGCCTCGCCAAGAGTACGGCGCATTCAGCGTACCGCGCTGGCGCTGCTCCTTTTGAGCGGGGTCATCAACTACATTGACCGTGCAACGCTCTCCATTGCCAATCCGCTGATCCGCCAGGATCTCGGGCTTTCGGTCGCTGAAATGGGCTTGTTGCTTTCGGCGTTTCTATGGGCCTATGCGTTCGCGCAATTGCCTGCGGGTGCGCTGGTCGACCGCTTCGGCGCGCGCGTCATGCTCGCCGTGAGCCTTGCGATGTGGTCGGTCGCGCAAGCGTTCGGCGGGGTCGTCACCAGTTTCAGCCAGTTCTTCGCCGCGCGCATGGTGCTGGGAATCGGGGAGGCGCCGCAGTTTCCGACGAGCGCCAAAGTCGTTCGCGACTGGTTCGGCAAGAAGGAGCGCGGCGCGGCGACCGGGATCTGGAATAGTTCGTCCACGCTCGGCACCGCGATATCGGCGCCTCTGCTGACCGTCATCATGTTGACGGTGGGATGGCGCTGGATGTTCGGCATCATGGGTATTGCCGGGCTCGTCGTGGCGCTCTGCTTCTACCTCGTCCACCGTAATCCGAATCAGGTCGATCTGACCCAGCGCGAGCGTGCCTATCTGTCCGACGTCGATGGGGAAGTCCAGAGCCGTCCGACGTGGCGTGAGTGGAAGCGTCTGTTCGAGTTCGGCACCACGTGGGGCATGCTGCTGGGATTTTTCGGCACGATCTACGTCTTGTGGCTGTACAACGCGTGGCTGCCGACTTACCTGCAGATGGAATTTCACCTGACCATTGCCAAGTCCGGATGGGTCGCGGCGGTGCCCTATCTCTTCGGCGTGGTGGGCAGTCTGTCTGGCGGGAAGATTTGCGACATCCTCGCGCGACGCGGCGTGTCGGCGGTCAACAGCCGGAAGTATCCGATGGCGGCCTCGCTGTGCGGCGTCGCGGTGTTCACGGTCCTGACGGGCCTCACGCACAGCGCGGTGCTGGCGGTCGTGTTCATCTCGATCTCGATGCTGCTGCTGTACGTGTCGAGCAGCGCGGCCTGGGCGACGGCGTCGGTTGCGGCGCCCGCCAATTGCACCGCGTCGATCGGCGCGATGCAGAACTTCGGAGGCTACTTCGGGGGCGCGCTGGCGCCGGTGGTCACGGGCTTCATCGTGCAGCGGTCGAGCTCGTTTCAGCCTGCGCTGTTCGTCGGCGCGGGCGTCGCCGCTGTCGCCGTGATCGGCTACTGGTTGCTCGTGCGCGGACCGATTCCCCCGGCCGCGCTCGATGACAACGCATAAAAGCAAAAAGCCGTAACGGTAAGCGAGAGCTTTACGCTCTCGCTTCGCTTTTTTTCATTCGGGCAGGGCGTTCGGAAGCGGGATTTCATAGCGCTGCGCGCAGGCTTCGAGTGCCGGTGCGATCGTCGGGTGCAGCGCAACGCCTTCGCGCAACTGGTCGCGCTTGAGGCTCAGTCCGCGATCGCCCGGCATGCGCACACTCGATGTTCCAGGGCGCGGCGGGTTCTCCCGGCATGCATCGCCGATCCAGTCCATCTGACGTGCAAACGCGGCGGGACCACCGAAAGCCGCCGGATCGTAGAGTGACAGGAACACGGTAGCGCCCCAGCCATCGGCGGGATCTGCGCGCCCGTGTCCCGCGAGACCTCCCGTCATCGCTTCGATGAGCAACGCCAGCCCGAAGCCCTTGTGTCCCCATTGCATGCCGCCGACCGGCAGGATGGAACCCGGCGGATTGGCGGAGAGCACGGCGGGATCGCGGCTCGGGTGCCCATCCGCATCGAGAAAGCATGCTTCGTCGAAGAGTTGCCCCGCTTTATGCTGACGGGCGGTCATGCCGTTGGTTACGGTCGATGCGGAGATGTCGATCAGAAACGGCGTGCCCGAGGTGGGAATACCGGCCGCGATCGGGTTCGGCGTGAACACGGACCGTGTGCCGCCGTGAGGCGCAACGCTTTGTACGGCCGGATCGGAACTGCTGAGCACGATCATGAAGCCGTCGGCCGTCGCCTTCTCGAGATAGCTGGCCAGGCAGGCGATATGATGACTGCGCCGAATCACCAAAGTCGCGCTGCCATACTCTCTGGCTCTCGGCGCCAGCGTTTCGATGCCGCGCAGCACCAGCCACGGGCCGGGAAGACGCCGGCCATCCCATAGCAGACTCGCGCCACGATCCGATATGACCTCGGGTTCACCGGAGCGGGTCATTGCGCCGCGTTCGAGTTCACCGACATAGCCCGGCAGCAAAGCGAGCCCGTGCGTATCGTGACCCATCAGGTCGCCATCCACGAGCGTACGCGCGACTGCGAGCGCTTTCACGTCCTCCATGCCTGCCTTGATCAGCAGGCGCTGTGCGAAGTCTTGCAGTTCGGCGGCGGGATATCGAGTTCGTGTGTTCATCGGTTTCGCGTCTGGTGAGGGGAATCACGAATTGTCCATTGCACGTCCGATAAGCGTCCAATCGCTAAATCGGTAAAATCAATTCCATCCGGTTATCAGCCCGCCTGTGTTTACCCTATGTCGCAAGACTCCAATGCTTCCGCCACGCAGATACTGACGAAGTTGCGCTTCAGGCATCTGCAGTTGCTCGAACTGCTTGGCCGCACACGCAATCTCCGTGTCGCGGCCGAGCACATGCACATCACGCAGCCGGCCGCCACGAAAATCCTGAGCGACCTGGAGGCGATGTTCGGTGCGCCGCTTTTCGAACGACTGCCGCGCGAGATGCGGCCAACCGATCTCGGTGCACTGTCGGTGCGCTACGCCAGCACGACGCTGTCCAATCTGGGCAAGTTCTCGGGCGAGTTTTCAACGCTGAAAAACGGCGGCTATGGTCATCTCACGGTCGGCTTCATTCCGGCTTCCGCCGCGCAACTCGTCACGGCGTCCATCAAGGAGATTCAGCGCCGCCGCCCGAGACTCATCATCAAGCTGGTCGAGCAAAGCAGCGATCAGCTTGCGATATGGCTCGAGGAAAGGCGACTCGATGTCATGATCGGGCGGCCGACCGAGCCGCGGCATCAAGCGCTTTTCCATGTCGTCGAGCTATTGGCGGAGCCGGCGCGTGCGGTCGTCGGGCAGCATCATCCATTGCTGAAGCAGCAGCGCATGGAAATCGCGGATGTGGGCGAGTGGCCCTGGATCTTGTATCCTCAGGGCACCGCCATGCGGCAGTTGTTCGAAGAGACGTTCGCGGCGGCAGGGATGGTCGCGCCGGTGGGTATCGTGGAAACGCCCTCGATCTTTTCGACGCTGGAATTGCTGCAGGCCACCGACATGATCTCGCTGCAACCCAAGGCAGCGATGGACAAGTACGTCAAGCATGGCCTTCTAGGTTATCTCGACTTGCCGATACGGCGGACGCTGTCGAACTACAGCGTCATTACGCGCAAGGACGAAGCGACTTCACAAGCGATGAACGAATTCATTGCGATCCTGCTGGAAATCGCCGCGCAATGCGAGTGAACACGCGTTGGCGTCATGCGGTGACATCGTCGCGTGCGCATTGTCTCGCGAGTGCTTTTCTGTCGATTTTGCCATTCACCGTAAGCGGGAACGCATCGATCACCACGATGCGTTGCGGCATCGCATAGACGGGCAGGCGCTGCCGGCATGCGCGCAGAACGAGCGCGCTTTCGACCGCCGGATTCGTCACGAACGCGACGAGACCCGTTGCCCGGCCGACTTCATCGAGCGGCCAGGGAATGACCGCGCACGATGCAGCCCGGCTGGACGCTTGCACGACATGTTCGACTTCCTCCAGTTCGAGCCGGTTGCCGTGGATTTTTACCTGCGTATCGAGACGTCCCTGAAACACGATGCCGTGTGGCGTCGTTTCGCGCGCGGCGTCGGAAGATCGATACCAGCGATGCGCGGACTTTCCCGGATAAGTCATTGCAATGAACCGGCTATTGCCGGGTTCGTCAGCCGACAGATAGCCATAGGCGAGCTGCGGGCCGCCAATCAGCAATTCGCCCGTCTGGCCCGCGGCGACGGGTTCGAGCTCGGCATCCACGATGAGGAGTTCCACGCCGGGCAACGCCTGGCCCAACGGAATGACCGTGTGCCGCGGATCGTCCAGAAATTCGGGGGTGACTTCGAAGCACGTGCTGGCGATGGTCGCTTCAGTCGGCCCGTACATATGCAGGAGCCGGCTATTCGGCGTGGCGCGCATCCAGGCCTGTGCCAGCGAGCGAGGCAAGGGCTCGCCGCCGAACATCGACACGCGAATGCTCGGGAATGCGCCCGGTGGCAGCTTGCGCATTTGCTGCATGATGCCGGCTACCGATGGCACGCTGCTCCAATGTGTAATCCGGTGAGTCTGGATGAAGCGCGCGTTATCGACGGGATCGACGTTTGCAGGCACATACAGGCAGCCGCCGTTCGCCCAGCAGACGAACATGTCATGCACGGAGGGATCGAAGCTCAGCTCGCATAGCTGCATGTAACGCGCATCGCGCACGTTATCGATCAGTTGCAATTGGCCCTTCACGTAGGCATCGGCGTTCGCATGCGTGATCGGCACGCCCTTCGGCTCGCCCGTCGAGCCCGAGGTAAAAAGAACATAGGCGACGTCCTGCGCCGCGCCCCGATTCTGCACATGCGGCGCGGTTGGCAGTGCCTGCGAATCGTCCGCGTCCGCGTCGAGCAGAAAGACGCGAGGACATTCGTCGAGCAAGGACAGCACTTCATCGAGCGACGCGGCGCAAGCCCGGTCGACCAGCATCAACGGCGCGCCGGATTGCCGGATGATGGCTGCGATTCGCGCAGCCGGCATCTTCGGGTTGAGCGGCACATAGGCCATACCGGCATCGAGAATGCCCAGAATCCCGGCATAAGCGTCGACGCTGCGATGGGCGAACAGCAAGCATCGGCTCGTGTCGCCGTTTCGTGCAAACGCCGCCAGTCCCGCGGACACGCGACGGGCCCGTGTTCCGATTTCGCCGTAGCTGTAGAGATGCCCATCGACCCATAACGCGGGGCTGTCCGGCTGGTTCGTAGCAGAATCGAAGAAGTGGGTTTGCAGCATCTGACCGGCTCCATGGCACACGGGTGAAAGAGGCCGCATGCCAGCCAGAAATACTCGATGCCTTTAAACCATCAATGCGATGTTCGGCCAGGTCGCGATGCCGGGTGGTTTAAGGCGATCGTGGATTGCTGCATGCGCTGAGGTGATGTGAATGCATTGTTATGTTTTTGTAAGGTTAGAACTGTACGCCGCCGAACCTCGGCAAAAAAAGAGCGTTCTTGCGGAGCAGCGCGTGCTCCGCAAGGCGCCTGCGCTATTGGAGACCTCAGTGCGTCTGCTTGTGTTGCGCGACGATCTCCGCTTCATCGCGCAACGCCTTCCTGACCGAAGCACGCGCCTCGATGCGCTCGATATACGCCGCCAGGTCGCCCAGATGATCGAGCTTGACGCCCGAGCGCTCGTGCCACATGGTTGCCCAAACATATGCATCGACGACGGTGAAGCGCTCGCCCGTGAGATACGAGCGACCATCCGCAAGCATGGCATCGAGCTTGCCGTAAGCCTTGAGCAACTTGTTGCTATGGAACGCGATGCCTTCGGGTGTCATCAGCTTGCGCATCAGCGGAATGTGCTTCTGTGCGATTTCCGTCGCGACGAAAGTCAGAAGCTGGTCCATGCGCACGCGTTCGAGTGTGCCGTGCCGCGGAATCAGGCCCGACTCCGGATGTCGATCCGCAATGTACGACACGATGGTGATCGTTTCCGTGAGCGGCTCGGCTTCACCGTCCAGTTGCAGCGCGGGCACGTAGAGCAGTTCGTTCACTTCGGCGAAATCCGACTGATCGGACGTGGTCTTGCCGAATACGTCGAAATGCACGAGTTCGGGCGCAAGACCCAGTTCGTTGAAGACGGCTTGCACGGCAAGAGAACAAGTGGCTTGGGCAATATAGAGTTTCATGACAGGTCTCGCGTATCTCGGATAAGGATGGGTTGCAGGGTCATCGGCGTTGCTTGTTGCCGTCCCGTTGGAATGCAGTATCGCGAGATTCGACGCCGCGATAAACGGCGCAACGGGCGCCGCACCGTCGCTCGCGAGGAGACAATCGCGCGCCGCGAATGGCGCCTTGCCGTATCCGAGCGGTCAACTGCTACAGTGCGAGGTCGCCCGGTCTTCGGGCAACGTCTTCAAGCAAAAAGCCAGCAAAAGCCAGCGAAAGGAGCGTGAAATGAACGAGCGCGCGGACGCACCGATCAACGAGATTGCCGTCTTCGTGGCGGTCGCGCAGACCGGCAGTTTCACGCGCGCCGCCGAGGAAATGGGCAACAGCAAATCCAACGTCGGCAAAGCCGTGCAGCGGCTGGAAGCGAGGCTCGGCACGCGCCTCTTTCAGCGCACGACGCGCGCCGTGCGTCTCACCGAAGACGGCGAAACCTATCTGCAAGCCGCGCGCGAGGCCCTGGACGGTCTGCGCGAAGCCGAGCAGCAACTCGCCGCGCGGCGCTCGGAACCGGTCGGACGCGTGAAGATCGACGTGCCCGCCGGCTTTGGCCGTCTGCTGCTGCCGAGCTTTCTCGACCTGCGCGCGAGGCACCCGAAGGTGACGCTCGAAGTGGCGCTCACGGATCGCATGTCGGACCCGATCGGCGAGGGCTGGGACATCGTGGTGCGCATTGGCGCGCTGCCCGCGGACAGCGAACTGACCGTGCGCAAGCTCTGCGACCTGCGGCAGGGTCTCTATGCATCGCCCGAGTATCTCGAGCGCAAGGGCACGCCCGCGGACCTCGACGAACTGAGCGAGCACGATGCCGTCATCTTCCGCGGACCGATGGGACGTCTGCGGCCCTGGACCCTGCGCGAGGGCGCATCGACGAAAGCGTTCGCGCCGCCGCCGGTGCTCGTGCTCGCGGACGGTCAGGCGCTCGTCGAAGCGGCGGTCGCGGGTTTCGGCATCGCGCAAATCTTCGATCGCGTCGCGCTGCCGCATGTACGCGCGGGCAGGCTCGTGCACGTCTTGCCCGAAGCCGATGTCGACGGCCCGCCCGTGCACGCGATCATCTCGCTGGGCCAGAAAATGGCGGCGAAAACACGCGCTGTCGTCAATCATCTGGCCGAGACGCTGCAGCGCGAGTGATTCACACGTAATCAATCCTGCAAAGCGGGTTCGCGGCTGGCTTCGGCGGTTCGGGCAGGGGTAGCGGAAGCCGCGGACGGCGCGGGGGCAAGCGGCGCATCGTCCGGCCCGTGAATGTGCGGATGACGGCCATGCCGGTCGCGCAAAGGCTTCGCGCCGGAGAGCTTGCGCAGGATCACGTAGAACACGGGCGTCAGCATGAGGCCGAAGAACGTCACGCCGAGCATGCCGAAGAACACGGCGATACCCATCGCGCGCCGCATCTCCGAACCCGCGCCGGTCGAGATCACGAGCGGCACGACCCCCATGATGAAAGCGATCGACGTCATCAGGATAGGCCGCAGACGCAGCCGCGATGCCTCGATGGCCGCCTGCACGATGGAGCGTCCCTGCATCTCCAGTTCGCGCGCGAATTCCACGATGAGAATCGCATTCTTCGCCGAGAGGCCGACCAGCACCATCAGGCCGATCTGCGTGAAGATGTTGTTGTCGCCGCGCGTGAGCCATACGCCGGCGAGCGCGGACAGAATGCTCATCGGCACGATCAGCAGGATCGCGAGCGGCAGCGTGACGCTTTCGTACATCGCGGCAAGCACGAGGAACACGAGCAACACGCTGATCGGAAAGACCCAGAAGGCCGTGTTGCCCGTCAGGATCTGCTGATACGTGAGATCGGTCCATTCGAACCTGATGCCGCGCGGAAGCGTTTCCTTCGCAATGCGCTCGACTGCCGCCATCGCCTGACCCGACGAGTAGCCCGGCGCGGGACCGCCGTTGATGTCGGCGGCGAGAAAGCCGTTGTAGCGCAGGACCATCTCCGGGCCGTAGGTCGGCGTCACCTTCACGAGCGAGGAGAGCGGCACCATCTCGCCGCGTTCGTTGCGCGTCTTCAGTTGCAGAATGCTGTCGGCGTTGGCGCGAAACGGCGCATCCGCCTGGGCGCGCACTTGATAGACGCGGCCGAACTTGTTGAAGTCGTTCACGTAGAGCGAGCCGAGATAGATCTGCATCGTGTCGAATACGTCGGTGACGGAGACGCCGAGCTGTTTCGCCTTCTCGCGGTCGAGTTCCACGTTCAGTTGCGGCACGTTGATCTGATAGCTGGAGAACGACGGCCCGAGTTCGGGCGCTTTCGCCGCCGCCGCGAGAAAGGCCTGCACGGCCCGGTTGAGCGCCTCGTAGCCGAGCGCGCCGCGATCTTCGATCTGAAGCTTGAAGCCGCCGATGGTGCCGAGCCCCTGCACCGGAGGCGGCGGAAAAGTGGCGATGGCGGCATCCTTGATCCGGCCGTACTGCTGGTTCAAGCCGGCGACGATATCCGCGCCCGTTTCGCCCTTGCCGCGCTCCTTCGAAGGCTTCGCGACCGAGAACACCAGACCGCTGCTCGACGAGTTCATCAGACCGGTCACGGACAGGCCTGGAAACTCCGGCGTGTGCAGGACGCCCGGCTGCCGGCGCGCGATCTCGCCCATCTGGTTCACCACCTTCTCGGTCCGGTCGAGCGACGCGCCCGCCGGCAACTGGAGGATGCTGACGAAGTAATCCTTGTCCTGCGCGGGCACGAAGCCGCCGGGCACGAGCTTGCCGAGCAGAACGGTTCCGCCGAGCAGCACGGCATAGACGATCATCATCGCGAGCTTGCGGTTGATGATGCCGCCGACCCCTTTGCCATAGCCTTCCGAGCCGCGCTGGAAGACCTTGTTGAAAAGCCTGAAGAACGGCCCGAGGATGCGGTCCATCGCGCGCGTGAGCCAGTCTTTCGGCGCGTGGTGATCCTTGAGCAAGAGCGCGGACAGCGCCGGCGACAGCGTGAGCGAGTTGAACGCGGAGATCACGGTCGAGATGGCGATGGTCATCGCGAACTGCTTGTAGAACTGACCCGTGAGCCCCGACATGAACGCGAGCGGAACGAACACGGCGACGAGCGTCAGCGCAATCGCGATGATCGGTCCGCTCACCTCGCGCATCGCTTCATAGGACGCTTCGAGCGGCGAAAGCCCCGCCGCGATGTTGCGCTCGACGTTCTCGACCACCACGATCGCATCGTCCACCACGATACCGATTGCGAGCACCATGCCGAACAGCGAAAGCGCGTTGATCGTGAAGCCGAACGCGAGCATCAGCGAAAACGTGCCGACGATCGACACCGGCACCGCCAGCAGCGGAATGAGCGACGCGCGCCATGTTTGCAGGAACACGATCACGACCAGCACGACGAGAATGATCGCTTCGAACAGCGTGTGCACCACGGCGTCGATACTCTCGCGCACGAACTGCGTCGGGTCGTAGACGATCTCCGCCTTCACGCCGTCGGGCATGTCCTTCTGCATCTCGGCGGTAAGCTTGCGGATGTCGTCGGAGATCTGCAGCGAGTTCGCGTTGGGCTGCTGGAACAGGATGATCTGCACGGCCTTCTTGCCGTCGATGCCGGCGCGCAGCGCGTATTCCGACGCACCCAGCTCGACGCGCGCGACATCGCCGAGATGCGTCACCGCGCCATCGGCCGAGGTCTTCAGGATGATGCGGCGAAACTCCTCCTCGGTCTTGAGGCGTCCCTGCGCGTTCACGCTCAGTTGCAGCGGCACGCTGGTCGTCATCGGCGCGCCGCCGACGATGCCCGCCGCGACCTGCACGTTCTGCTCGCGGATTGCCTTCACGATATCGGTGGCGGTGAGGTTCTGGCGCGCCACCTTGGTCGGGTCGAGCCACACGCGCATCGAATAGTCGCCCGAGCCCCATAGCACGACTTCGCCGACGCCCGGCACCTGCGCGAAGCGGTCCTTGATGTTGATGAGCGCATAGTTGCGCAGATACGTGAGATCGTAGCGATCGTTCGGCGACAGGAGATTCACGCCCATGGTCAGCGTGGGCGACGATTTCACCGTCGTCACGCCAAGCCGCTGCACGTCTTCCGGCAGGCGCGGCAGCGCCTGCGATACGCGGTTCTGCACGAGCTGCTGCGCCTTGTCGGGATCGGTGCCGAGCTTGAACGTGACCGTGGTCGTCATGTTGCCGTCGCTGTTCGCCTGCGACTGCATGTACAGCATGTTCTCGACGCCGTTGATCTGTTCCTCGATCGGCGAGGCGACCGTTTCCGCAATCACCTTCGGATTGGCGCCGGGATACTGCGCGCGCACGACCACCGACGGCGGCACGACTTCCGGATATTCCGCCGTCGGCAGTTTCGTCAGCGCGATCAGCCCCGCGAGCAGAATGACCACGGACAGCACGGCCGCGAAAATCGGCCGGTCGATAAAGAATCGGGAAATGTTCATGATGTCGCTTTCGTTCCGGCGTGCTTCATCCGGCGGCGGTCTTCGAAGCGGTCTGGCTTGGGTGACATGACCTGGATTCCTGATCGGATGGGATGGGAAATGACTCTCGCGCGGGCCGCTATGAGCTCGCGCGATGTTCAGGCCAGTATGGGTTTCGCATCGACGGCGATAAAGCCGCCGCCGGTGGTTTCTTTGTCGCCGCGGCAGCGACAATCGCGCGGGTCTTAAACGGTCTCTTTCAGGCGCCGCAGCACGGCAACGAGTTCGCTCGGGTCGGGCCGTTGCGTGTAATCCGGGCTGACTTCGGCATAGGCGATCGTGCCGTCCGGCGCAATCACGTAGCGGGCCGGCATCGGCAGCGTCCAGCTCGGCTCGCCGTTGATGTCCGGCAAATCGACCTTGAATCCCTTGTAGGCGTCGATCAGTTCGTCCTGGAGCCGAAAGCGGATGCCGAACGCGTCGGCCGTCTTGCCGCCTTCGTCGACCAGAATCGGATAGCTGAGCTTGTTCTGGCGCTGCGACTTCAGACTGTTGACCGCCGTCTGCATCGAAACCGAGACGAGCGTGGCGCCGAGGGAGCGAATGTCCGCCGCGACTTCCTCGATGGCTTGCAGGTCGAGGTTGCAGTACGGACACCAGGCACCGCGATAAAACGTGACGACCAGCGGTCCGCGTTCGAGCATGTCCGTCGATGAGACGAGCTCGCCTTCGGCCGTGGCGAGCGTGAAGGTGGGCGCGATATCGCCGGCCTTCAGCGAGCGCTCCGCCTGACCGCTCGCAATCAGCTCGGCCGTGGTCCGGTGAAAAATTTCGACGACTTCGGGCGGCGCAACCTTGCTCTCGAAGTGCGATTTGAAGGCATCCAGTTTCGCTTGCAGTGACATGTTCCCGCTCCTTGTTGACGCGCCGGTGCTGGCGTGAAGTCATCATGATTCATTTGACCGGAGCCGGGTAGAATGCGCTAATGACTATCAGTTATTCGTCACGCAAATGAATGACAAGCTATCGACGCTGCGGCTTTTCGTCCGCGTCGCCCGTACATCGAGTTTCAGCCGGGCGGGGCGCGAAGTGGGCCTGAGCCAGCCGTCCGTCTCGAGGCAGATCGCCGAACTGGAGGCGGACGTGGGCACGGCGCTCTTCGTCAGGAGCACGCGGGCCGTGAAACTGACCGAGGCGGGCGCCGACTATCTGACGCGCGTCGAAGCGATTCTGGAGGCGCTGGAGGAAGCGGATCATGTGGCGCGCGGCAGTTCGGATCTGCGCGGCCATCTTCGCGTGGCGTTGTCGACGAGCTTCGGCATTCGCGAAGTGATCCCGCGCATCGGACGATTCATGGCACTGCATCCGGCGTTGCACATCGAGTTGCTGATGTCGGACGATCGCCAGGATCTGATTGCCGAAGGCGCCGACGTGGCGATCCGCTTCGGTGCGTTGCCGGATTCGAGCGCACGATCGAGGCTGCTGGGACGCTCTGCGCGCTTGCTCGTTGCTTCGCCGGACTATCTTGCGAAGGCGGGCCGTCCGCTGGAACCGGCGGACCTTGGCCGGCATACGTTCGTGATTGGACCGTCCAGCGCGGCGTCACTAGGCTGGACGCTGAGGAAGGACGGGCGCGAGGTGACGTTTCGCGGCGAGGGCCGCTTCATGACCTCGGTCAACGAGGGTGCGACGGCGGCTGCCGTTGCGGGTCTCGGCATCCTGACGGTCGGTTTCTGGGGTTGCCGCAATGAAATCGCGGACGGACGGCTCGTCCGCGTTCTGGAAGACTGGCAACTCGAATCGGTCGAGGTCCACGCTGTGTTTCCGCCGGGCCGTGCTTCACGTCCCGCGGCCCGCGCGCTGATCGATTACCTCGTGAAGGAAGTGGCGCCGATCTCGGCGTAACGGATCTTGCGCCGGCGGGATGGCAGCGTCGAACGACGCTGCCATCTCTGTCTCTCGCGTGCTCAACTGATGTGAATGGCTTCGGATCCCCATGCATCAGGGAGCGCGAACCCGGCGGCGAACGGATCGGTCGGATCCAGTGAAAGCTGACTCATCCCATAGGTCCAGCAACGCCCGGATACATTCGGCAACACGGCCGGCTTGGTCCCCACTGACGTCTCTCCCGTCAATTGCACGCGGAACTCGCTCCCGATGATCGACTGCGTGGTGAAAGCGTCGCCTACGGAGAGCTCCTTGCGCGCATGTAATACCGAGAGAATCGCTGAACTTCCCGTGCCGCACGGCGATCTGTCGACTCGCCCCGGCCAAAGGGTGCAGCACGTGCGAATGACGCCGCCAGGCATTCGCTGCGCGAAGATCGCATAGGCAATATGGTCGATCGACGGAATCTCCGGATGCTGCACCTTGAACGTCTCGTTGGCCGCTTTCTTGATCGCCATCCCGGCCCGGACCAGCTTATCCGTGTCCTCAGGCCTGATTTCGAAGCCGAGCTGTTCGACAAACACGACGGCATAGAACACGCCGCCAAAGGCAATGTCGACCTTGACCTTGCCCCATTCGCTTGTATCGACCACCTGATCCAGCGCTTCCACAAAGGCGGGAATCATGTCCAGAGACACGCGAACGCATTTGCCGTCCTTGCATTCGACATTAGCCGTGACGATTCCGGCAGGCGCTTCGAGCCGGAGCCGGGTGTGCGGTTCCTGCATCTCGATCATCCCGGTTTCGAGAAGGGCCGTGGCGACGCACATCGTGTTGGCCCCTGACATCGGATGCGCCTCGTCGGCCTGCAAAACGATAAAACCGGCATCGGCTGTCGGATCGCACGGCGGGACCATGAGGTTCACCGTTTGATTGACGGCGCCACGCGGCTCCAGGCAGACGAAGCGGCGCAGGCTATCGTTCTCCTTGTTGATGTAGTCCATCTTCGCCGTCATCGTTTCACCCGGAATGTCATAGATACCGGATAACACGACCTTTCCGACCTCTCCCTCGCAATGAACGTCGAGCAGTTGCAAAGTCTTTTTCCAGCGCATGATCGATTGCCTTTTATGGTGTGTATGAGAGCCTGGGCGTCTTATGAATTACTGCACGAGCCGCGGCTCGCCTACGTCAGCCGCTGAAGGTTGCAAGTCGTAGGACTGGATGATTCTGGCAATGTCACCGGCCTTGTGCATTTCCGCGATATCCGCGGTGATGGCATCGCCAAGCGCGCCGTTTGACTTCTGATAGGGAAACCCTGCCTGACTAGGACTGAGCGACGCCGGCACGCTTGCGTCTGGCCTGATCGGTAACACCTTGAATCCGCGATATCCCGCCGTCTTCTGGTTATACGCTGCGGTCAGGTAGCTATCGATTCCGATATCGATACGTTTCGCTGAAAGATCTTGCGCCAAGGCAACCGGGTTGGGATAGATCGTCAGTGAACTACCGAGATATTTCTTGAGATCGGCGTTCCAGTACGAGCCGGCGACAACGCCCACTTTCTTGCCCTGTAGCGCGGGGATGGTGTCCACGCCGTCCGCTGAGATCACACCCATTTGGTCTGTGTAGAGCGGGCCACTCAGGCCGAGTACTTTCGAACGCGCCACGGTTCGCTGCCAGTCACCGATACCGAAGTCCGCCTTGCCGGTCGACACCGATTGAATGACCGCTGCGGCATCGACAATGCTCACGTTCAGCTTCAGGCATTCTTTCGCGGCGATTGCCTTGATGATATCGCCGTCGATTCCCTTGATTGCGTCATCTCCCGATTTACCTGAAAAAGGCATGTACTCGTGCGCGACGATGGTGAGTGTGCCCGGCGTGACGCTCGAAAACGTGTGAGCGGGCTTGCACTCGTCCGCAATCGCGTTACCCGACAGAAGGGCGAACATGACGCCCGCGCAAATGCCCAGGTTGCCAATCGAATGTGCTTTCATTTCGGTATCCGAAGTTACGGGGATTGATGGAAACTAAGTAATGCGTCGACACAGCGTTAAGTCAGGCGGTATGCCGGGTCAGTCTCCTTTCGAGAAAGGACACGAGAAAACTGGCGGGAACGCATACCGATACGAAGAACAAGGCCGCCAGCGTCAGTATCGGCATGTATTCGAATGTGTCTGAGCCGATGCTGGACGCCTGACTCACGATCTCGGGAAGTGAAATGGTGAAGCAAAGCGACGTCCCCTGAAGCATGAGGACCGAGAATCCGAGTAGCGCCGGCAATGCAACCTGCAGGCCTTGCGGAATGACGATGAAGCGCAACGCATCCCAACTTGTCAGCCCGATACTGGCCGCAGCTTCTTTCTGGCCATACGGGACGGCATCGAATCCCGCGCGGATGATCTCGCTCGTGTAGGCCCCGGCATTGCACGTAAAAGCGATAACCGTAGCCACGAAAGCGGTGAAGGTCATCCCGGCGGACGGCATGCCGAAGTAGACGAACTGGAGAAGAATCAGGAGCGGCGTGCCGCGGCCGACCTCGACGACGAAAAGCGCGGTATAGCGAACAAGGCGCGACTTTGCCTGGACGGTCAACGCGAGCAGCATGCCCAGCGGAATGCCAGCGATCAGCGAAACAGCCGTGACTTTCAACGACAGAACGAAGCCGTCAGCGAGGGCGGGGAACCAGTCTTTCCAGAATTCGAGGAGATGAGTCATCGTGAAACCTTCGAGCGCATGTGAGCATCCGCACGGCGGGCAAGATAAGCGACCGGCAAGCTAAGCAAGATGTAAAGCAGTGCCGTTTCGGCATAAATGCTCAGCCCGCGAAAGGTCTCCTGCGAAAGGTGGTATGCCTGAAAGGCCAGTTCACCCACGCCGATGGTCGATGCGATCGCGGAGTCCTTCAAAAGGCCGATCAGATAGGTACCGGCGGATGGAAGGGCAATACGTCCGAGCTGCGGCAGAATCACATCCCTGAATTGCTGGGCCTTTGAAAGATTCAACGCTCTGCTGGCTTCGAATTGCCCGGGATGGATCGCCGCCAAGGAACCGCGATAAATCTCCGACATATTCGCTGCCGTGATCAGGCCGAGCCCGATTACGGCAGCAGTAAAGCCGCTCATCGCCAGAAACCCGTTTCCAACTCCGAAGAAGATAAAGAACAGCAAGACGATCGGCGGTATCGATCGACATGCAACGATGAACACGTTAGCGACACTGCGCGCGATCACGTTCTTCGAGACACGCATCGCGCAGATCGGCAGACCCGCCACGGCGCCCACGACAAACGACACGCTTGTCACTGCAATCGTCCACGGAACACCGGAGAGCAGCGCGGATAGGGTGATGCTCATGAGCGATCCCTCACGGCATGGAAGAACTTGATGGCGCGCTCGGTCTTCGGAAAGCGCATGACGTCGGCGCTCGGTCCCTCTTCGAGAATGCGGCCATCCGCCATCAATACAACGCGATCGGAAACGCGCTCGGCGAAGTGCATCTCGTGCGTCACGACGATCATGGTCATGCCCGATGCCGCCAGTTCCTGCATGACGGCCAGCACTTCGAGGCCTAGTTCGGGATCGAGTGCCGAAGTCGGTTCGTCGAAGAGCATGACTTCCGGATCGAGCGCCAGAGCCCTTGCAATGGCGATGCGCTGCTGCTGGCCCCCTGAGCAACGCGCAGGATACTGATTCGCTTTCTGTGCAAGCCCGACCCGGGCCAGCAACTCCATCGACCGCTCATCGGCTTCTTTTTGCGTTCGCCCCATCGTGCGTTCTTGCGCCAGACTCACGTTGCGCAGAACGCTCAAGTGCGGGAAAAGATTGAAGGATTGAAACACCATCCCGATCTTCCGTCGCAGCGCCAGCAGGTCGCGCCGAGACGGTGACGCGCCTGCGGACAGCGTGACATCTCCGATCGACACAACACCTTCGGTCGGCGTTTCGAGCTGGTTGATGCAGCGGAGAAACGCGCTTTTCCCGGAACCGCTCGGTCCGATGATGGCCACCACTTCGCCTTTTCTCATTTCCAGACTGACCTTGTCCAGAACGCGGTGTGCGCCAAAGGTCTTGCCGATTCCAACGGCCTTGAGAAGTATCGGTGCTGGCATGGCAGTAAGTGGCGGTGCGCTGACGGGGCGCACTTCGGAAGCGCGAGCAAGGCTACTCATCAGAAATCCTCATCAACATGAGCGGGTTCAGCGCGCCAAACGAGGCTGCTTCACGGTGGGCAATTCGTGCAGTCAGATTAGCGGCATCAAAAACTTTGGAATTGCATGTTTCGGACAAGTTATGGGATAAAGCGGGGCAGTCGCGTTTACCCCGTTATCCAGTCCCTTACGACACCGTGCCGACGGGATCGCCGAGCGCTTCCATGTTCGGGGTGACGCCCAATCCCGGCGCATCGGAGGCATACATGTAGCCGTCGCTCATTGCCGGTCCACCCGAAGCGATCGACAGGCTGTGGTATTCGTGGAAAGCGGACGACTGGAAGTGGTAGCCGGCAGGCGCCGAATGGGCAAGGTGCGCGATGGCTGCGGTATCGATTTCTCCACCCCACGAGTCTTCGATCGTGAGGGCGATGCCTAACGTGGCCGCAAGATCTCTGAACAGGCGCGCCTTCGTCAAGCCACCGATTCGGCTGATTTTCAGATTGATGACGTCCATTGCCTGATCCTGATACCCGCGCATGAGGACCTTGATGTCCTCCATACATTCGTCGAGGATCATGGGGTGATCCGAATGTTTGCGGACCGCAAGGCACTCCTCATAGCTGAGGCACGGTTGCTCGATATAGATATCGACATCGCGAATCGCCTTGACGACGCGAATCGCCTCATGCTGGCGCCAGCCGGTATTGGCGTCCGCGGCGAGAATGTTGCCGGGGCGTAATTCTGCCGACACCGCGAAGATTCGCTCGATGTCACCGTCCGGCGCCGCCCCGACCTTCATTTGAAACTGCCTGAAGCCTTCTTCCTGATACTGGCGAATCTTGGCGGCCATCGCGTCGGGCTCTTGACGGCTGACGACTTTGAAGAGCTTCACTTTGTCGTGAATGCGCCCGCCCAATAAGTTATAGACGGGCTGACCGGTTGCTTTGCCAAGAATGTCCCAGCACGCCATATCGAGTGCGGACTTGACGTACGGATGCCCTTTGAGCAATTCGTCCATCCGGAGATTGATTCGTCCGAGCTGGCAAGGGTCCTCGCCCAGCAAGCCGTGCGCGAGTTTCATCAGACCGGTGCGGGCGCCTTCCGCATAGGCTGCCAGATAAGAAGGGCCTAGCGGACAGATTTCACCGACGCCGGTCAGGCCGCTATCGGTCTCGACGATGAGCACGGTGCTATCGAAGGAAGCGAAGGAATACGTTGACCAGCTGTACTTTCCTTCCTTCAAAGGAAGATCGACTTGATAGAGGGAAATCTTGGTGATTTTCAAGGACGGCTCCTGGTGGCGTGACTGATCCAGACTGATGTCGAGTTCAGCCGGATTAGCCTCGCGGTGACGAAAGAATTCTTTGGTTCGGATGAGTCGCGGAACGAAGCTGGCGCCCGCGGGAAAGCCTTTTACCGCTGGACGCTCGCGCTTAGTTCCTTGGCCGCCGCCAGCGCCACAAGCAAGTCCTGATGCGCTCCTCCGGCGTTCTTGAACACGGTCAGGTTCCGGTCGCCTGCTGGCGCGCCCCGAACCAGGTCGAAGAGTTCACCCTTGATCGCGTTTCGCGCGAGCGATCCGTTGGCAATGGCGCCTGCTATGTCTCCCGCCTCAAGTGCCGTGTCGATGAAGTCGACGAACACATGGGCTTGCGCGATGACGTCGTCGTCGGCTTCGCGCATGTCTGCGCGGTATCCGCCCACCAGATCGACATGCGTGCCGGGCTTCAGGAATCGGCCTTTGATGATGGGATGCGTCGAACCCGTGGCGGCTGAAATGACATCGGCTCGTGACACCGCTTCGTCCACATTCGCGACGACTTCGATCGTGCGCCCTAGCTGCTGCAATGCATGCGCAAGGCTTTCCAGCTTCTGCCGCGTGCGATTCCATAGCATGATCCGCTCGATGGATGGCCTGACGTGCACATGCGCCTGCGCCAGCGCGAGTGCAACCGGCCCCGCCCCAATGACGAGAAGGGTTCGACTGTCGATGGGCGACAAGAGGGAGGAGGCAAGCGCGGAGCAGGCCGCGGTTTTCCAGCGCGTGATTTCGGGGCCGTCGAGGATGCAGGAAATGGACTTCGTCTCTTCATCGACGATGACGAAGATGGCGTCTTCAGCCGCTCGCGGACTTTCCTTCTGTGCATTCGGCGGAAAAATGGACGCGACCTTGACGCCGGCGCCGTAGCCGGGAAGTATCACGGCCCGCGAAAAAAGGCTGAACGCACCGTCTTGCACCAGAAAGCCGCCGTTGCGCGGTCGTGCTCCGAGATGACCGTCGCGAAGTGCCTGAATGGCGCGTTCCCACGTCATGACCGAGCGAATATCCCGAGCTGAAAACGTCACAGCGCTCATTTGCCTTCTCCCAAAGTCTTTGCGTGCTGACCTGTTTGCCCGCGCGTCGTCTGTAGAAAACTATAATTGCTGGCGAATTAAAAAAATTGTACGCTTCGGACAATCGACGGTACGTTCTGGAGACGGCGGATGCGGCGCGACTACTCTTTCCTTCGACCGAGCAAGTCTGCGCCCGAGGTCGAAGCGCCGCTCAGGATCGGCATTGTTCCGACGCCGGACTTTACGCTCATGTCGCTTTCATGCTTCGTGGAGTTTCTGCGGCTCTCGGCAGATGAGGCGGACTTCAGCAGGCAGATCTACTGTTCGTGGGACCTTTTATCGCACGAGATCGCACCGATCAGGGCAAGCTGCGGTTTCACCATGTTGCCAACCAGGATCTTCGGCGACCCGACCGAATACGACTATGTCGTAGTGCATGGCGGCCAGCTTCACAGCTCGACGCCGATTCCCGACGAACTCTACCGATTCGTACAATCTTGCGTCGAAGCGGGCGTGCCTGTCGTCGGGCTATGTACGGGCCAATTCGTGCTGGCCGAACTGGGCTATCTGTCCGGCAAGCGCTGCGCAGTGCATTTTTCGCTGGCGCAAGCCATGGCGGTCCATTTTCCCGATATCGAGGCCGTGACGGACGCCTCGGTCGTGGCAGACGGGGGCTTCATTACATGCCCGGGTGGCCTTGCGGCCATCAATCTCGCCATGCATCTTGTGACCACGCATTGCGGCAGCACGCGTTCGCACAAGGCGATGCATTACCTGATGGCCGATCGGGGCTTCGACGAAATGCAGGCCATGAAAAGCAACGCCGAAATTGGCTTGCATTGTCCGGACCGGCGCGTTGTGAATGCCGTGGGTTTAATGATGCAGCAAACGCTGGAACCGGGCTCGGTCGCGAGCATAGCGCAGGCGATCGGCACGAGTGAGCGCGAACTCAATCGGCTCTTCAAGAAGCATCTCCGCGTCGCGCCGCTCCAATACTGGAGAAGCTTGCGCCTCAAAACAGCAAAATGGATGGTGCTCAACAGCGACCGGTCAATCACTCAGATCGCGTATGAATGTGGTTTCACGGATAGCTCGCATCTCATCAACTTGTTCAAACGCGAGTTTAATGTCACTCCGGCCAGGTTTCGAAAGATGCGATCCGACTTCGGCGTGCACTGAGCCGAAGCACACTGCCTGCCTCAATTTTTCCATTTTCCTGCCGTAAACGAGTCATGTCAGATCGTCTTCGGCTGGGAGAAGCCTCAGCGAGCGCATGCGTGTCGACCTCATTACCATTTATCTGTTAGCGATCGGAACGCTCCTCGCCAGCAGCGGCCTGACGCTCTGGGAGCGCCGGTCGTATCCGCGGCGCAGGCGCGAACTCGGCGTGCTCGCAGCCGGTTACGCGACGCTCGCGCTCGGCTGCGCCGCCGCCTCGATCCGGCATAGCGTGCCCGGCCTTCCCGGCGTCGTGGGCTCCGCGCTGGCGAATATCATCATCGTCGGCGGATATCTGCTGAACCTGCAAGGCGTCGCGCTCCTGAACGGACGGCGTTATGGGGCGATGTCCCTCGGCATGGTGTCGATACTCGCGGTCGCCTGGGCCATCGCGGGCACGCGCGGCGAAGCGGTCATGTGGGCGTACATCAGCGCCGTGCCCATCTTCGTGGTGTGCGCGCTGACCGCGCGCGAACTGCTCGACACGCGCGATTCGAAATGGAAGCAGTCGCGCAATATCGCCGTGGCCGTCACGGGCGGTCACGCGCTCTTCTATGCGTTCAGAATCACCATTCTGCCGTGGCTGGCGGCATCGTTCGGACCGCACTTGCTGGCGATCATCGGCCAGGTGACGATGTACGAAGGGGTGCTCTATTCCGTCATCCTGCCGATGACGCTCCTGCGCCTCGCGCGCGACGAAGCCCACGCCGATCTGCGACGCGAATCGCAGACCGATTACCTCACGGGTCTCGGCAACCGCCGATGGTTCTTCGAAGAAGGGGCGCGCGTCATCCGCGAAAGCAAGGCCTTTCCGCCTGTGTCCTGTCTCGCGCTCGACCTCGACCACTTCAAGGCGATCAACGACCGCTTCGGCCACGAAGCCGGCGATGAAGTGCTGAAGTCGTTCGCCGGGATTCTGCGCAGCGTGCTCGGACGCGATGCGATTCTCGCGCGCATCGGCGGTGAAGAGTTTGCCGCCCTGTTGCCGGGGCACGAAAGCGCCCGCGCGAAAGACCTCGCCGAAGCGGTCGTCCGTCGATTCGCGCAGACGGTCACGCGCACCGCGGGCGGCATGGAGATCGAGGCGACGGTGAGCGTCGGCATGGCGCGCTTCGGAACTGATGAAGACACGCTGGCAAAAGTGCTCGCCGCCGCGGATCGCGCGCTTTACAGCGCAAAATCGCGCGGTGGCAACCGGCTCGAAGTCGCGCGGGCCGCAACCACGCGCGCGAATCTCGACGATGCGCCGGATCGCCGCCTGACGGTCCTCTGAGATTACGTCCCGCTGTCCGGCGATAGACTCGACCGAGCGCGGTTCGATCGGCGCGGCAACCGCTAAAATCGAGGTTTTTAGCCCGGAATACGCGCATGTCTTTTGCCTCGCTCGGCCTGATCGACCCCTTGCTGCGCAACGTGCAGGCCCTCGATTACCAGACACCTACGCCCGTGCAGGTCAAGGCGATTCCCGCCGTGCTCAGCGGCAAGGACGTCATGGCCGCGGCGCAGACCGGCACGGGCAAGACGGCGGGTTTCGCGCTGCCGCTGTTGCAGCGGCTGGTGCAGCACGGTCCGGCGGCGTCCAGCAACCGCGCGGGGGTTCTGGTGCTGGTGCCCACGCGCGAATTGGCCGAACAAGTGCTGCAAAGCTTTATCGCATACGGCAAAGGCCTCGATCTGCGATTGCTGGCCGCCTACGGCGGTGTGAGCATCAATCCGCAGATGATGAAGCTGCGCAAGGGCGTGGATGTGCTCGTCGCCACGCCGGGCCGCCTGCTGGATCTCAATCGCCAGAACGCCGTGCAGTTCGATCAGGTCCAAACGCTGGTGCTGGATGAAGCCGACCGCATGCTGGATCTGGGCTTCGCGCGCGAACTCAACGCGATCTTTGCCGCCTTGCCGGCCGAGCGCCAGACGCTGCTGTTCTCCGCCACATTCACCGATGATATCCGCGCCATGGCGGCGAGCATTCTGCGCGGCCCGGTCAATATCAGCGTCAGCCCGCCCAATGCCACGGCCAGCAAGATCAGGCAATGGGTCGTGCCCGTGGATAAGCGCAACAAGCCCGAGCTTTTCATGCACCTCGTGGCCGAGAACAAGTGGGAGCACGCGCTGGTGTTCGTCAAGACACGCAAGGGCGTGGATTACCTCGCGGCCATGCTGGACGAAGCGGGCTATGCGATCGACACCATCCACGGCGACAAGCCGCAGCCCGCGCGCCTGCGTGCGCTGGAGCGCTTCAAGACGGGCGAAGTACAGATGCTGGTCGCCACCGACGTGGCTGCGCGCGGGCTCGATATCGACGACCTGCCGCTCGTGATCAACGTCGATCTGCCGATCGTCGCGCAGGATTATGTGCACCGTGTGGGCCGCACCGGCCGCGCGGGCGCGAGCGGCGTGGCGGTGTCCCTCGTATGCGCCGATGAAGCGCCGCAACTGGCCGCGATCGAAGCGCTGATCAGGGAAACGCTGTCTCGTGAAGAAGAGCCGGGATTCGAAGCGGAGCATCGCGTGCCGCAAACCAGCACGACGGGCCAGATCGTCAAGAAGCCCAAAAAGCTCAAGAAGCCGAAAGTGCCGCAAGGTGCGCCCGGCACCGTGCAGGCAGTCGGCACGAAAACGGGCGCGCAAAGCGGCGAAAACAAGCGCAAGCCCACGGCGCAACGTGCAGTGGCTGCGGAGCAAGGTACGCGCTTGTCCGGCGGCAATCCATTCAGCGTGAAAAAACCACGTGGCAAACCGGCCAATGGCCGCGGCAAAAGCCGACCCTGATCCGAAAGGATGCATAGGCCAGCCTTGAACCGCTGACGGGCGGCACCGACGTGCACTCCGGCACCCGCCACCGGCGTCGCCGCCTGATTGCTTGATGGGGCGACGACGCGGTTAAAACATCGACGCCCGCGTTTCTCAGCCCGGGGCGTTGACCACCACGTATTGCACGGTTGTCCCAGCGTATTGCGGCTGATACCACGTCGAGCCGCATTGCTGGTACGTCACACCATTCACGTTCATCGCCGAGCAACTAGGGGGCAGGCTACGAACGATGGAGCCAACCACGGCCGCCGTCCCGACTACCGCCGTGGTCACGGCAGCGGCCGTTGCAACCGGGTGATCGTTGTACCAGCTGCCGTGGTTGTCGTTGTAGTTATTGACGGCATTGGTCCGGTTGTTGCTGATATTCGTAGCCGCAGTGGTCCGGTTCGAACTCACCTGCTGAATGGTATTCTGGCGATCGCTCGCGCGCGCGGTACGGTTGGCCTGCCGGGTCGCGACATTGGTTTCATGCGCGGCCTGAAAGTTAGCGGCATTCATCGACGTCTGAGCGCCGCCCCGAACCTGAAATGCGCCTGCGGCTGTTGCAACCCCCGCTGCTATCAACGCAGCGCTCGCTGTCATCAGGAATTTTTTCGAGTGCATGGTGATCTCTGGATTGAAATTTATTGAGCGCCGCTGGATTGCACAAACTTGATCTGATGTGCATTTACGGGGGGCGTGAATTTGAATGTTGCCGACGTGATCTCGGGTTTGAGATTCCAGTGATACACCGCTGTGTATTGGGGCTTTTCCTTGTCCGTTGAGGTCACGATATTCAGCTTGCATGGCAGCGGCTGATCGCCTTTCTGAATCCAGATTTGCCAATCGACCGTCTTTTCATGATAGGCATAGTGCGAACATACATTCCCGCTTACAACTTCATCGCCTATATAAACCGCAGACATCACATGGGTGAAGTCAGACGGATTCGCACCCAGCGAGAAGACATCGCTCAGCGGCAACTCGACTCCATACTTTTCCTGAAGATCGTCCGTTAACTCTTTGATCGTCGAAGGCGCGGGGACCGTCGCGTAATAGTTGTTCGGCTCCGTATAGAGCGTGAAGCTCTTGCCGTCGTAGAAAGCGTGCCGGCTGTTGCCTGGCGCGCCACCGACAATATCGGCCTTGAGCGAGCCGGGGCGGCTCACGGTCATCTTCGTGTTGTGCGACACCTGAATCAGTTGCGTCGTTGAACCGTCGACCATGATTTGATCCGTAGTCGAATCGACATTGAGATCAAACTGTTTGACGGTTTGCAAATAACTGTTCATCTTGACCAGTGCATCTATCGCCTCTGCATTCGGTGTATGCCCGACGGACGATACGACCGCCTTCGATGCCGCAACTGCAGCACCTTCCGAAGTGCATAGTGCGCCAGCAATCGCGGCGAAAAGTGCCAACCTGGTAAGCTTTTGCGTCACTCTTTATTCTCCTCAAACTGGCCCGAGCGGCCGATTTCAAAACATTGGCGTACAACTCATGACTATGGTTAGTCGTCCGTGACGCTGCATATCAGTGTAACGCGTTGTTTTATTGTTCCCGTTACCGATCCGCAAAGATTTGTGCACCCAACGCAAACAGACTCGTGCAATTACCATGCGCGCGGCGCCACGTGCCGGGTTTGCCTACTGGCGCGTGAGTATGTCCATCACCCCGTCAAAAAAACGCTTCCGGTGCCACAAGATATGTGCGGTTAATCAGGTTGATTTCCGCCTGGTTTCGCGTGCCGGGCGTCTCTACCGAAGCGCTGATAGGCGCGCGATGGCGAGTGCCCATATGACTAACGCGTCGGCGCCATGCCGGGCAGGCGCATGGCCTCTTCGAGGTTGTGGCGTATCGCCGCAGGCACGCTTTGCAGGATGCCGATGAAATTCTTGCCCTGCCTTGCGAGGGCATCTAGTGTTGTGAGTCAGAAATTTTCTTCGTTAGTCGATCTTGCTGCCAGCAGTGCTGAAGAACTGCCTGAAGAGCCGCCCCGGATTTGCGCAATCCGTCGTTAGTGAGTATTACGAATTTCGTCTTGCTGACGGGATCGTCGATGAAGCCGCGCTCATAAAGGCGATTAAGGCACTCCCAATCGAAGCCTTTCCGGGCGCGGTTGTGGTCATGCAAGGTCAAATGCAGGAACACAAGAACGGCGTCGTCAAGCGCAGCTGTATTGATGTTCATGGCGTTTATTCTGAGGCTGTTTATACCCGTTCACAAAACGGTTCGAGGCTCGCTTTCAATCGCATCTGACGCGCACGCGCGGCTCCGGCGAGCGAACGAATGAAACTGGCCGCCGGTTGCCCAGCCAGACGCGCCTGACGATCGCCGGGCTCAGCAGCGACGACGGCGGCATCATCAGGTTCACGACTTTCAGGAACGCAGTCGCCAGCACGGCGTCGCGGGTCGCGGCACGATGAAGCTTGCCGATGTACCAGTTGATGAAACGCCGCATCGGCGGGCGCGCACCCTCGACTTGCGGATGACGCAGGTCGTTGCCAACGGCGATGTCCCACGGAATATCGACGATTTTCGCGGCCGCCGCGAAGAACCGGCGCGCCAGATCCGTCGAGCCTGCGCAGAGGCACCGCTGCAGCGCCAGCGCTTCCTCGGCCGCGACCGTCATCCCCTGTCCGTAGACTGGATTGAAGCTGCAGATCGCATCGCCGAAAGCCAGGTAATGCGCCGGAAAGCGCGCGAGCCGCTCGTATCGCCGGCGCAGACTGGCGGCGTAGCGGTAGCGCCTGAAATCGGTGAGCGGCTCCGCGCTGGCGACGACATCATGAATCGCCATGGTCGGCAACGTCGCCAGATACGCGAGAAAGCCCTGATCGTCGCCGGGTGCGTCGTCGCCGAGATAACCGCCGGTGCTGACGATCCACGTATCGTCTTCCTGCGCGAGCATGACGCCGTTGCGCCAGTCCGGCGCGCTGCCGGCGACGACGATCCCGTGCTTGCCGTCGAGATCGGCCGGCCGGCGCCGATAAGTCCGCGTCATGTAGCAGATGCCGATGTCGACCTTCTCATCGGCAGGCGCGGGGTAGCCGAGCGCTTCGAGCCACGCTGCGCCGGATGAACCACGACCGGTCGCGTCGATGACGAGGTCGGCGTCGAAGGTCTCTTCGGATTTGCCGTCGACACTCGCGCGCACGCCCGTCACGCGCATGCGGGCGGGATCGGCGGCAAGCCCTCGCACGGCGCAATGGTCTATCGCCCGCACGTTGGGCAACGCCAGGAGCCGCCGGCGCAAATGGCCTTCGAGCACCGGACGGCTCGCGAGCAGACCGCTCAGGTCGCTCGCGCCGTTGGCGAGCCTCACGTTGTGACCGATCCAGATCACGTCGTTGGCGACATCGCCGATCAGGCCTCCGCTTAGCGCGACGACTTCGCTGTTGTATCGCGGGAAGAAGGCCTCGAATATCGCGCTGCCTCGCGCAAGGAGCCCGTGGGTATGCCGGCCTTGCGGCACGCCCTTGCGCGGCGCGTCTGTCGCCGGAAACGCATCGCGTTCGAGCACGGTGACGCGGGTATAGAAATCCGACAGCACGCGGGCGGCCAGCAGACCGCCTACGCTTGCGCCGATCACGATCGCATGTTCGCCCAGTTTCTTCATGGCAATCCTCCAGTTCGATCTGTCGCGATGAACCCCGCGGCCATCGTCTGCAGGCAATGCTAGGATTGCCTCGTCCCCTGAGCGTCCCCCCGGACGCCATCATCGAAGGCCGCCCCGCCATGGCATCGTTCAGCGTGCGAACGCTTGGATTTCCGGAGATTCGCCGGGATGGTCAACCGTGCCAGCTGGCCTTGCGCAAGGGCTCTGCACTGCTGGTCTACCTGGCCGAAGCGAAGATGTCGGTCGGGCGCGACACCATCGCCGCGATGTTGTGGCCGGAAGACCGCGAAGAAGTCGTGCGGGCGCGGCTGCGGCGGCTGTTGCATCGCCTCCAGCTCACGCTCGG
The DNA here is from genome assembly GCF_001544575.2 of Caballeronia cordobensis. GTDB lineage: Bacteria > Pseudomonadota > Gammaproteobacteria > Burkholderiales > Burkholderiaceae > Caballeronia > Caballeronia cordobensis. The sequence continues at coordinate 219,841 of NZ_FCNY02000005.1, read as the reverse complement.
CGACGACGTGCTGAGCGCCGACCGGTCGACGATCCGATGGTCGGCGGCCATCGATTTGCAGGTGGATTCGCAGCTTTTCGAGCAAGCCTGCGATCGCGGCGAGTACGAGCGGGCGTGCCGCGCGTATTCCGGCGATTTTCTCGACGGTTTTTCGCCCGGCGACTGCCCGGCGTTCGACGAGTGGGCCTTTTTTCGGCGGGAGGCCCTGCGGGGCCGGGCGATCCAGGCGTTCGAGCGCGTGGTGCAAGACAAGAACGCGGCTGGCGACTATGCCGCGGCCGCCGCGCACGCAGGCCGTCTCGTGGCCTTCGATCCGCTCAGCGAAGTGTACGGACGCCACCTCATCCGCAATCTTCTGCTCGGCGGGGACCGGGCCACGGCCAGGCGGCACTTCGACGCGCTGACGCAGCGCCTTCGCGACGAACTCCATGTCGCGCCCGAAGCCGAGACGTGCGCGCTGCTGGATATGAGCGCAGCGCCGCCGGTCGGCGATCCGCCGCCGACGCGCTATGCCAGCGGCGGCGGCGTTCATCTCGCTTACCAGACCTACGGCGACGGCCGCATCGACGTGCTGTTGCTGCCCGGTTTCGTTTCCCACGTCGAACGCGTGTGGGAGGAGCCGCGATGCCGCGCGTTTCTGTCCGCGCTCGCGGGAATGGGCCGTCTCGTCCTGCTCGATCGTCGCGGTATCGGGTTGTCCGACCGGGTCGGATTCAATCCCGGCGTCGACGCGACCGCGCAGGACATCGGCACCGTGCTCGATGCCGCCGGAAGCCGCCGCGTCTTGCTATTCGGCGCGTCGGAGGGCGGTCCCGCGTGCATCAGATTCGCCGTCGATCACCCCGGCCGCGTCGCGGGTCTCGTTCTGTTCGGCTCGCTAGCGAAAGGGACCGCCACGCAGGACTATCCTCACGCGCTGCACGCAGGCCAGTACGACGCGTGGCTGCGGGAACTCATTGCGCACTGGGGCGGGCCCGCGGGCATCGAGACATTCGCGCCGAGCCTCGCCGGCGATGCGCAGGCGAGAGCCTGGTGGGCGGGCATGCTGCGAGCCGCGTCGAGTCCGGGCGCCATCGAGGGCGTGCTCAAAGCGTTGCGCGATATGGATGTGCGGCATCTTCTGAGCCGCGTTTCGATTCCGACGCTCGTGCTGCACCGTCGCGACGACCGCGCCGTGCGCATCGGCGCGGGCCGGCATCTCGCAAGCCATATCGCGCATGCGCGATTCGTCGAGCTCGATGGGGCGGACCACTGGGCTTTCGCCGGCGATCAACGCCCCGTGCTGGATAACCTCAGACAGTTCATCGGCAGCCTTGCTGCGTAAGTGCTCAGCCGCGTCCGCTCACGCGCTTGCGAATCTCCGAGTCGAGAATGAGGCGCCCGCGCAGCTTGCCTTTCATGCGCTTCACATAGCGCGGCGCCTCGGTCATATGGATCACCATCAGTTCGCGGACCTTATCGGAATCCCTCGCCCGCGCCGCTTCGGTGATCGCCTTGTGGATCTTCACGTTGGCGCGTCCAAAGCGTTCGTGCTCGGCTTGCGGTGTGTCGTTTCTGAACTCGATCAGTTGCCGGATCATCTCGTTGATCAACTCGCACGTAAATCGCAGAAAGGGATTGGGATTCGCCGCGGCGAGAATATCGTGGAAGTTCACGTCTTCCTGACGCTGCCGCACGATGTCGCGATTCGCATGCATCGACGCGGGTTCGTCGCAACAGGCGATGTTGGCTTCGAGCGCCGTGAAATCCTCGTCGGTGAGATGCGGCACCGCGCCCGCCGCCAGTTCGGGCTCGAGCAGTTGACGCACCGTGTAGATGTCGTCGATGGTCACGTCCTTGAAGAACAGATAGTTCTGCAAGAGTTGCAAGGTGCGATCGAGCGGCACCTCGACGATCGTGCCGCCGCCTGAAGGCCCCGTCGTGACCTTGATGAGTCCCTGCACTTCGAGCGACTTGAGCGCCTCGCGCGTCGTGCTCTTGCTCACGGAAAAAAGCTGCTGCAATTCGACCTCACGGGGCAGCTTGTCGCCGGGCTTCAGATTCTTTTCCGTGATGAGTCGCTTGATCTCCTCCGCGACCAGGTCCGCGCGCTTCGGCTGCTTGATCGGCTGCTGCGCGATCTCGATTGCCGCGCCGGCGCGCTTTGCACGCTCCATCACCATGTCGATGCTCCCTGTTCTCGTCCACTTTGCGCATGCGGGGCGTTGACGACTCCGCAGACTGGAATATTGCCTTATTGACACCCGAATTTATTGTTCCTAGCATCAGGTTCATTCTATTTATCATCATAAATAGATCCAAGCCGACGCATGAACGTACCACGAAAAAAAGCGCGGCGGCCGCGCAGGTCACTTCTCAAGGAGCGTCAATTTTGAATCGCCGAAACATGTTGAAGCTGGCCGCGCTGTCGGCCATTCCCGGCTCGCTCGAAGCGCTCGTGGCAAGAAGCGCCTTCGCGCAGGGCTCGCCGATTCAGTTTGCGTGCCCGGTTCCGATGTCCGGCCCGTTCGCGGCCAACGGCAAGTACGCCGATCTCGGCATGAAGCTCGCGATCGATCAATACGGCAAGGTGCTCGGCCAGCCGCTCGCCTACCTCGCGCTCGATACCGAGGGAAAACCCGCAACCGCCGTGCGGCGCGTGCAGGAAGTCGCGCAGCAGAAGAACGCGCGCTTTTTCGCGGGCGGCATTCTGTCGTCGGAAGCGCTTGCAATGGGCAAGGAAGCCGAGAAGGCCGACGGCATCTTCATCACGACGGCGGGCGCGGACGAGCTCACCGGCAAGGACTGCAACAGCGCGACGTTCCGCTGGTCGGTGCCGACCTTCGGCGCGATCGAACAGACCGTGCGCCCGCTGATTCAAACGATGCCCAAGGCGAAGCGCTGGTACACGATCACGCCGCAGTACGTGTTCGGCGACGGCCTCCTGTCGGCGGCCAAGGCCATCTTCAAGGAGAAGGGCATCGAGCATGTGGGCAACAGCTATCACTCGCTCAACGAAAAAGAGTTCAGCGGCTATCTGACCAACGCGGTCGCCGCCAAACCCGATGTGCTTCTCATCCTCAACTTCGGCTCGCAATCGTCGGACACGCTGCGCCAGGCCGTGAGCTTCGGCATGAAGAACAACTGCACGATCCTCATGGCTTGGGCCTCGGGCCTGGAGCAGTTCGAAGCGCTCGGGCCGGACATCTGCGAGGGCGTGTACTTCGGCGCGCAATACTGGCATGCGATCGACTCGCCGCTCAATCACGATCTCGTGAAGCGCGTGAACGCGACCTACAAGTCCAACCCGAACTACAGCCTCGCGGGTTCGTACATCTGCACGAAGATTCTGCTCGACGGCATCGTGAAGGCGGGCACCGCCGATCCAAAGAAAGTCGTCGCCGCGCTCGAAGGCATGAAGTACGCGGGCCTGACGGGTCCGGAAGAGATTCGCGCGGGAGACCATCAGGTATTGAAGAACTACTATCTGCTCAAGGGCAAGCCCAAGAGCAAGATGAAGGACAAGGACGATTACGCCGACATCGTGAGCTCGGGTCAATCGTTCCTGCCGCTCGACAAGACGCAGTGCAAGCTCGCGTGAAACGCATGATGGTTTGACGCGCTGTTCTCAGGCGAATGCGGGCACGACCCGCATTCGCGCCGCCACTTTCGTGATGCAAGGCCATGAACGTTTATCTGCTGCAGGTCGTGAACGGCATCGGCGTGGGCATGCTGTATTTTCTGCTCGCGGTCGGGTTGTCGATCGTGTTCGGGTTGCTGCGCTTCGTGAACTTCGCGCACGGCGCTTTTTATCTGCTGGGCGCGTATTTCTGCTATCAGGCGATGCAGTGGTCCATGAACTTCTGGACCGCGCTCGTCATCGTGCCCATCGTCGTCGGCGCGATTGCGTGGATCGTCGAGAAAGCGGTGCTGCGGCATGTCTATGCGCAGCAGCACGAGTTCCATATCCTCGCGACGGTGGGTCTCGCGCTCGTCATCCAGGAGTGCTCGATCCTCGCATGGGGGCCGATCGGCGATAACGTGCCGGTCCCCGACATCCTGAACGGTGTCGTGATGTGGGGCAGCTTCATCTACCCGAAATACCGGCTCTTCGTGATTGCCTTCACGGCCGTGCTGGCGGGCATCCTGTGGTGGGTGCTCGACGGAACGCGGCTCGGCAGCGCGGTGCGCGCGGGCAGCGAATCGAGCGAGATGGTGTCGCTGCTCGGCATCAACGTGACGCGCATCTTCAGTCTCGTCTTCGCGCTGGGGGCGGGCACGGCGGCGCTCGCGGGTGTGCTTGCCGCGCCGATCCGCGGCGTCGATCCGTTCATGGGCATCGAAGCGCTCGGCGTGGCGTTCGTCGTGGTGGTGGTGGGCGGCATGGGGAATTTCCTCGGCGCGCTCGTCGGCGGATTGCTGGTCGGCATCGTGCAAAGCGTGATGAGCACGTTATGGCCCGAAGGCGCGCGCCTCATGATCTATGTCGCGATGGCCGCGGTGTTGCTGCTGCGTCCCAACGGCCTGCTGGGGAGGACCGCGTGAATTCCGAACTCGAAACGAAGACTCTGGACGTGAGCGTGCCACGACGATCCTTCATGAGCCCGCTGCATCGCTATCGCTTTCTGCTGCTTGCGGCCGCCGTCGTCTGCATTCTTCCGCTGACGATGCGATCCGGGTCGCTCGCCACCGAAGTGCTCGTTTTTGCGCTCGCCGCGCTCGGCTGCAATCTGCTGCTCGGGCATACGGGCTTGCTGTCCTTTGGGCAGGGCATTTTCTTCGGCCTCGGGAGCTATAGCGCGGGCCTCATTCTCACGAAGGCGGGACTTCAGGTTCCCGCGGCGTTGCTGGGCGCCGTCGTCGTGGGCGCGCTGGCCGCGGCCATCGTCGGATGGTTCTCCATTCGTCAGCGCGGCGCGTACTTCGTGATGCTCACGCTCGCATTCGGGCAGATGTTCTACTTCCTTGCCTACACGACGCCCGATCTCACCGGCGGCGACAACGGCCTGCTCGATATCCCGCGTCCGGCGTTGTCCGTGTTCGGGCGAACGCTCGTGCCGATCGCCTCGCCATGGCAGTACTACGCGTTCGTCGCGGTGCTGTTCCTGATCGCGTTCTGGCTGATGCTGCGCGTGTCGCATTCGGTCTTCGGCCGCACGCTGCTTGCGATCCGCGACAACGAAGCGCGCGCCGCCGCTGTCGGCTACGACGTCCGACGCTTCAAGCTCGCGGCCTTCGTCGTCTCGGGCGCGGTCACGGGCCTGGCCGGCGCGCTGCACGCGATGATGACGGGCATCGCGCCGTTGTCGAACATCGACTATCACACGAGCGAGATGATTCTCGTGATGACCGTGATCGGCGGCACGGGCAATCTGTTTTCGTCCGTGCTCGGCGCGGCCTTCTATGTCCTTTTCGCCGACTGGCTTTCGACACTCTGGCCACGCTGGCTGCTGCTGCTCGGTCTCGTGCTGATCGCCGTGAGTCTCTTCATGCAACGCGGTTTGTGGGGGCTGGGCGAACGCATCTGGAGCGCGGTGAAGCGCGATCGGGGAGAGCCGGCATGAGCGCATCGATACTGGAAGCGAAGGGCGTCGCCAAACGCTATGGGAAGTTCGCAGCGCTCACCGATGTGAATCTGCGCATCGCGAAGCACACCGTGCACTCCGTGATCGGCCCGAACGGCGCGGGCAAGACCACGCTCTTTCATGTGCTGACGGGCACGGTGCCCATCAGCGCGGGCACGATCGTGTTCGATGGTCACGATGTGACGCAGGAGCCCGATCATCGTCGTGTGAAACGTGGCATCGCGCGCTCGTTTCAGGTGACGAGCCTCTTTGCGAATCTGTCCGTGCGCGAGAATCTGCGGCTCGCCGCGCAAGGCGTGAATGCGAAGCGCGCGCTCAATGCATGGACGCCTCCGCGCGGCGCGCTCGAACATCGCGATACCGTCGACGCCATTCTGGAACGCCTCGCGCTGCAACGCTTCGCGGCGACACAGGCGAGCGCGTTGTCGCACGGGCAGCAGCGCCGCCTCGAAGTCGGGATGGCTTTGGCCGCGCGTCCCAAGGCGATCTTTCTCGACGAACCCACCTCGGGCATGGGCATCGACGATCTGGACGACATGAAGCAGCTGATCCGCAGTCTGCGCGACGACTACACGGTCGTGCTGATCGAGCACAACATGGATATCGTGATGGATATCTCCGACACGATCACGGTGATGCAGCAAGGCCGCGTGCTCGTCGAAGGCAAGCCGGCGGACATTCGCGGCGACGAGCGCGTGCGCAGCGCCTATCTCGGCAACATGATCACCGGAGGCCGCGCATGATTCTCGATGTCGATCACATTCACGGCTACTACGGCAAGAGCCATATTCTTCAGGGCGTGTCGCTGAAGATCGGCGAGGGAGAGACCGTGACGCTGCTCGGGCGCAACGGCGCGGGCAAATCGACCACGCTCAAGAGCATCGCGGGCGTCGTCACGCCGCAACGAGGCAGCGTGAAGTTCAAAGGCGCGGAGCTGGCGAAGCTGCCGCCTCACAAGATCGCGGCGCGCGGCGTGTGCTTCGTGCCGGAGCATCGCGGCATCTTCAAGGTGTTGTCCGTCGAAGAGAATCTGCGTCTCGGCGCTCGCAAGGATTCGCCCTGGCAGCTTGCGGATATCTACCGCATCTTTCCGCGTCTGAAAGAGCGCCGCACGAACGGAGGCGGACAGCTTTCCGGCGGCGAACAGCAAATGCTCGCGATCGGCCGCGCGCTGATGAATCATCCGCGCCTGCTGATGCTCGATGAACCGGTGGAGGGACTCGCGCCGGTGATCGTCGAAGAGATCGTCGCGCAACTGAAGCTGATCCGCCAAGCGGGCGTGGCGATTCTGCTCGTCGAGCAGAACCTCGAAGTGTGCACGCAACTCGCGGACCGCCATTACATCATCGAGCAAGGGCGCATCGTGTACGAAGGCGCGAACGATGCGTTCATCGCGGACGAATCGGTCAAGGATCGTTATCTCGGCGTAGGCGTCGCCTGAACGCCGCACGCGCCACTCTCAGCGAAGGAATTCCGAATGCAAGCTCACGATATGCCGGCGCATGCCGGCTTGCGCATCGACGGTGCGCGTCTCTGGAACAGCCTGATGGCGCTCGCGCGCATCGGCGCGACGGAGAAGGGCGGCGTATGCCGTCTCGCGCTCACCGAGCTCGACAAGCAGGGCCGCGATCTCTTCATCGCGTGGGCGCAGGAGATCGGCTGCACCGTGCGCGTCGATGCGATCGGCAACATCTTCGCGCGCCGTGCGGGCCAGCGCGATGATCTGCCGCCCGTTGTAACGGGCAGTCACATCGATACGCAGCCGACCGGCGGCAAGTTCGACGGCAACTACGGCGTGCTGGCCGGCCTCGAAGTGCTGCGCACGCTGCACGACAATAACGTGCGCACGGCCGCGCCGCTGGAAGTGGCGGTGTGGACCAACGAAGAGGGATCGCGCTTCGTTCCCGTGATGATGGGTTCGGGCGTGTTCGCGGGCGCATTCACGCTCGATCACGCGCTCGCGCAAGTGGACCGCGAAGGCGTGTCCGTGCGCGACGCGCTCGCATCGATCGGCTATGCGGGCGAACGCGTCGCGGCGCATGACGTGGGCGCGTACTTCGAAGCGCACATCGAGCAGGGCCCGGCGCTCGAAGCGAACGACAAGGTGATCGGCGTCGTGCGCGGCGCGCTCGGCCAGCGCTGGTACGACGTGACGATCGAAGGCATGGAAGCGCACGCGGGCCCGACGCCGATGGAGTTGCGGCGCGATGCGCTGCTCGTCGCCGCCGATCTGATTCGCACGGTCAATCGCATCGCGCTCGATCACGCACCGCATGGGCGCGGCACGGTGGGCTGGGTGAACGTGCATCCGAACTCGCGCAACGTGATTCCGGGGCGCGTGAAACTGACCGTCGATCTGCGCGCCGCCGACGATGCTTCTCTTACCGCGATGGACAACGCGCTGCGCGACGCATGCGCGCAAGCAGGCTTGCCGGTGACGGTAGACGAAGTGGTCTACTTCGCGCCACAGCCGTTCGAGGCATCGCTGGTTGCTTCGGTGCGCGAGAGCGCCGGCACGCTCGGATTCACGTCGATGGATGTGGTGAGCGGAGCGGGGCATGACGCCGTGTATCTGGCGCGCGTGGCGCCCGCCGCGATGATCTTCGTGCCCTGCAAGGACGGCATCAGCCACAACGAGATCGAGGATGCACGCGCCGACCATCTCGAAGCGGGCTGCAACGTGCTGCTTCAGGTGATGGTGCGAGCCGCGAACGCGTCCGAAGGAGAAGCCGCATGAAGATTCTCATCGCGCGCATGAATCACGAGACCAATACGTTTTCGCCGGTCGCGACTTCGCTCGAGGCGTTCGGACGCAATGGCCCCAGTTATGGCGAGGACGCGTTTCGCGAGCATGCTGGCATGCGCACGGCGATGTCCGCGTTCATCGACGCGGCGAAGCGCGAGCATGCCGAGATCGTCACGCCGATCGCGGCATCGGCGAACCCGAGCGGCCGTGTGGCGGCTGCCGCCTATGACGCGATCTGCCAGACGATCGTCGATGCCGCTCACGGTTGCGATGCCGTCATGCTCGATCTGCATGGCGCGATGGTCGCGGAGAATTCGCCCGACGGCGAAGGCGATCTGCTCGAACGCGTGCGGCGCGCGCTGCCGCATGCGCCCATCGCCGTGTCGCTCGATCTGCATGCGAACGTCACGCAGAAGATCATCGACAACGCGGATGTGATCGTGAGCTTCAAGACCTATCCGCACATCGACATGTACGAAAGCGGCGAGCATGCCGCGCGGCTTCTGCTCGATCTCGTGCATGGCAAGGCCGCGCCCGTGATGGCATGGGCGCAGCCGCCGCTCCTGACGCACACGCTCAGAAGCTCGACCGCCGCGGGCGCGATGAAGCGCGCGGTCGATGCGGCGCGCGCCGCCGAGCGGGAGGAGGGCGTGCTGGCGGTGTCCGTGCTGTCGGGTTTCTCTCTCGCGGATATCGCCGCGCCCTGCATCAGCGTCGTTGTGGTCGCGGACGGCGAGCGCGCGAAGGCGCAGGACGTGGCGGACCGGATCGCGCGTCAGATCTGGGACGAGCGCGACGCGTTCGTGTATCGCAGCGCGCCGCTTGCGCAATCGATCGGTGAAGGCGCGGCGCTCGCGCGCGACACTGACAAGCCCGTGCTGCTGCTCGATCACGGCGACAATTGCATGTCGGGCGGCACCTGCGACACGACCGACGCCTTCGAAGAAGCGCTCAAACAAGGACTCGAAGGCATCGTCGTCGGGCCTTTGTGCGATCCCGAAGCGGTGGCGGCGCTGTTCGAAGCGGGCGAGGGCGCGACGGTCACGGTCGGCATCGGCAACAAGCTCGCAAGCGTCGCATCGCTCGGCAAGCCGCCGCTCGAAGTGACGGGCATCGTGCGTGCCCTGACCGACGGCGAATATGTGATCAGCGGCCCGACGTACACGGGACAGCGCGCCTACATGGGCCGCGCGGCGGTGATCGAGACGCCGGCGGCGCGCATCCTCGTGACGGAGCGCACGCACGAGCCGTGGGATCTGGGCGTGTTCGAAAGCGTCGGTATCGATCCTCGCGGCGCGCGGTTTCTGATCCTCAAGTCGCGCATGTATTGCAGGCCGGTGTTCGTGCCCATCTCGGGCGGACTTGTCGAGTGCGATAGCCGTGGCGCGACGAGCTCCGACTACGGGCTCTTTACATTCGAGAATCTGAAGCGGCCGGTCTATCCGCTGGATTCGAACGCCGAATATTGAGCCAAAAAAACACGGAATAATGCGGCCCCGTCGGATGTTCTGACTCAGACATCTGAACGGAGGAACGCGACATGACCGATGAAAAGCGCAACGCCAGGCCCGCGGACATCAGCCCCGAGTCCCTTGACCGATTCGCCAGAAAGACCGCTTCCGCACTGCGCGCACGAGTCGCCGAAAAGCCGCAGCGGGACATGTTCGACAAAGGTGAACTCTGGCGCAGACATCAAAGGGACAACGGACAGATCGAGGCTATCGACAAGCTTTCGCGCGCGAATCTCGCCCGCCTGCGCGCCAACCTGAAGAGGCTTAACCCGCTCGAGTACGACTTCGTGACGAAGTTCGACAAGCGGCCGTTCTACGCGACCCACTTCACACCCGCCGAGCGTGACCGCGACGGGGAAACCACGTTGTATTCGCGCAAGAAGCTGATCGAAAAGGGCATCACGTTCGATCTGTCCCATTCGCAGGCAGCCGATCTCGCCGAGGCGGCCAACGACGACTACGTGTTCTTCTCGCTCGAATGTGGCCGCACGCCCAAGAAGGCCAGCAGCCGGTTCGGGGACGTGCTGTACCGTTTCGATCTTGCGTCCTCGCGGGTCGGCTCGCGCTTCGAACATGCGTGGCTGAGCCTCAACGACATGGTCGCACCGCCGGACAACACGCTCCCGCGCCGCGTTCCCGGACTCCCTGAAAGCGATTACCGGAAGGTCAATAACGCAGTGGACGTTTACAACAAGCCGACCTATGTCTTCTCGGGCGGCTCGATGATGGTGGGCGTGGCGTTATCGATCGTGGAACTCACGCGCGACTTGACCCCGGATTCGCAGCGCAAGCTCCTTTCCGCGCTATCCGACGATGACACCGACAAAACCCTCAACGGCCTGTTCAGGCCGGAACTCAAGCTGGCACGGTTCCTGATCACCGACAAGTTCGAGAAGCATCTGGATGAGACCAGCGGCGCCGCACCGCCGTCGCTTCCGCCGACTCCCGCTTCGCCGACCTACATGGACATTCTGGACGCGTACCACGGTGGGCCCAGTCGCGGCTCGGATTCCGACTCCGCCTCGAATTACAGCCAGGATTCGATGGAATAGCCTGCGGGGCTCGGGTGTTATGAAAGAGCCAGCGCAAGTCCCACACGCGTGGCGGCTTCCAAACAGGGATACAGGAGAGCACGAGATGAACGGTCTGTCACGCACCATGCACGCCTTGAGCGGCGTCACTTTCATGATCGTCGCGTGCGGCGCGGGCGCACAGGCGGCGTCGGTCGATTTGCCCGATGCCCAGCCGCTGCTGCGAACGACTGCGTCGGGCGAGCAGATCTATTCGTGTGAATATGGCGCGGATCGCGTGCTCGGCTGGGTATTCAAGGCGCCGCGCGCCACGCTTTCCGATGAGAGCGGCGCACCCGTCATCGAGCATGGGGCGGGACCGTCCTGGCAAGCCGGGGATGGCAGCCGGATCGAAGGCCGCGTGCTGGCACAACGTCCGAGCAAGACGGCAAACAGCGTGCCCGAACTGCTGCTCGAAACGCGCTCGACGGGCACGCCGGGATTGCTGGCTTCGGTGCACCGCGTGCAGCGCGTCAATACGATCGGGGGCGTGAAGCCGCAAACATCGTGCACGCAGGAACATGAGTTGGCCGGTTCGCCTTATACGGCCACCTACATCTTCTATCGATAAAGCATCCCGTCGAACCTGCATCGGAATATTTCGTTATTCGACGATTAGGATGACGAAATTATATCTCTCATCTCAAAGCCGACATGAACACCGCGCTCATTACGCATCAGAGCTGGAATCGCTGGCTCTCACCGCTCACCGACGATGCCCCCTGCGGGCCCGACCTCGAGTACGACCCTCAGTTTCGCGAGTTCGAAGAGGCGATCAAGGGCCGCCCGGAAGCGGAGTATGGCGCGACGCTCGTCGCCGCGGTGCCGGCCGACTGGACCGTCGTGGACTCACTCGGCACGGCGCTGATGGAGCGCACGCGGGACCTGCGTGTGATCGTGCCGCTGGCGCGGGCCCGTCTGGCTCGCGAAGGCGTCGAAGGACTGAGCGATGGACTCGCCCTCACGGTCGCACTGCTCGAACAGCAATGGCCGCACGTGCATCCTCAGCTCGATGCGGGCGATGCCGACGATCCCACCGCGCGCGTCAATGCGCTTGCCGCATGGGTCGATCCCGCTGGCTTGCTGGCCGAACTGGCGGACACGCCGCTGTCGGGCCAGGGGCAGCCGGTCACGCTGCGCGAATGGGCCTACGCCAGCGGCGATGCCCGCGCACCCGATGGCCGCGCGCTGCGCAGCGCGCCGGAAATCGAGGCGGCGATCTCGGCTACACCTGAAACATCGCTGCGCGCGAAAGCTGCTTTCGATGCCGCGGCCGTTCACGTCGAGGCGCTCGAAGCGCTTCTGTCGGCGCGTGTCGGTGCGGCAAGGACGCTCGATCTCGCTCCGTTGAAGACGCTGTTGCAGCGGGCGAGAGCGCTTTTCGCCGGGTGTCTCGGGAATCGCGCGGATGCACCCGTGCTGGGCGAGGGCGTACCGATGGCGGCCGGGGCGGGCGACGTCATCAATAGCCGCGCCGACGTGGCGGCGACGCTTGCGCGGCTGTGCGAGTACTACGCGCGTCAGGAGCCCGCGAGCCCCGTGCCGCTGCTGCTCGGGCGCGCCATCACGCTGATCGACAAATCGTTTGTCGATCTGATGAAGGACCTCGCGCCGGAAGGACTGGCGCAACTCACCCAAGTGGTCGGCGTATCGGCGGTCGAGTCGTTCGACGACTGAGCCTCACGCCGCGCTTTTCAACCAGGAGCACCGACAGATGGCCAAAGAGAGCAGTCAGAAATTCATCGCGCGCAATCGCGCGCCGCGCGTGCAGATCGAGTACGACGTCGAGGTGTACGGCTCGCAGAAGAAGGTCAATCTTCCTTTCGTGATGGGCGTGCTGTCCGACTTGTCCGGGCAGCCGCAGGAGGACCTGCCGCCTGTCGCGGAGCGCAAGTTCCTCGAGATCGACATCGACAACTTCGATGAACGCCTGCGTTCGATGAAGCCCCGCGTCGCCATGCAGGTCGACAACACGCTGACGGGCGAAGGCAAGATCGGCGTCGACATGACCTTCGAGAGCATGGACGACTTCGAGCCCGCCGCGATCGCCCGCAAGGTGGAACCGCTCGCGAGGCTGCTCGAAGCACGCAGTCAGTTGCGCAACCTGCTGACCTACATGGACGGCAAGACCGACGCCGAGAAGCTCGTCGCGCGGCTGCTCGAAGACCCGGCGCTCATGAGTTCGCTGGCCGCCTCACCCAAGCCCGGCGAGCATGCCGAAACCCAGGACACCGAATAAGGGAACGACGATGGCAGAAACCAACTTCGATCAATCCGTCGAGCGCGATCGGCAACCCGCCTACGAAGCCGACGACGCGAGCCCGTCAGGCGAGTTCCAGCAACTCCTGCAGAAGGCGTTTCGTCCTCGCTCTGACAAGGCCCGCGAAGCGGTCGAAAGCTCGGTGCGCACGCTTGCCGAGCAGGCGCTGCTCGACACGCAGCGCGTGTCCGACGATGCGCTCGCGACCATCGAAGCGCTGATTGCGCGCATCGACGAAAAGCTGAGCGCGCAGATCAACGTGATCCTGCATGCGGAGCCTTTTCAGAAGCTCGAAAGCGCATGGCGTGGTCTTCACTACCTCGTCACCAACACCGAAAGCGACGAGAGTCTCAAGCTGCGCGTGATGAACGTGTCGAAGGCGGACCTGCACCGTTCGTTGCGCAAGTACAAGGGCGTGGCATGGGATCAGAGCCCACTCTTCAAGCGGCTCTACGAAGAGGAATACGGCCAGTTCGGCGGCGAGCCGTACGGTGCGCTCGTGGCCGACTATTACTTCGACAACAGCGGCCCCGATGTCGATTTCCTCACGCAGATCGGCAGGGTGTCGGCGGCGGCGCACGCACCGTTCATCGCCGGCGCGGATCCTGCCGTCATGCTGATGGATTCGTGGCAGGAGCTTGCGAACCCGCGCGATCTCACCAAGATCTTTCAGACGCCCGAGCACGCCGCGTGGCGTTCGCTGCGCGATTCCGAGGACTCGCGCTACATCGGTCTCGCCATGCCGCGCTTTCTCGCGCGCACGCCCTATGGCGCGAAGACGAGCCCGGTCGACGCGTTCGATTTCGAGGAAGACACGGCGGGCACGGATGCATCGAAATACGCATGGGCGAATGCCGCCTATGCCATGGCGGCCAACATCAACCGTTCGTTCAAGACGTGGGGATGGTGCTCGCGCATTCGCGGCATCGAGTCCGGTGGCGCGGTCGAGAACCTGCCGGTCCATGCATTCCCGACCGACGACGGCGGCGTGGACATGAAGTGCCCGACCGAGATCGCCATCAGCGACCGTCGCGAGGCCGAACTCGCGAAGAACGGTTTCATGCCGCTCGTGCACCGGAAGAACTCCGACTTCGCGGCATTCATCGGTGCGCAGTCGCTCAACAAGCCGATCGAGTACGAAGACCCGGACGCCACCGCGAACGCGAATCTGGCGGCGCGTCTGCCGTATCTGTTCGCGTGCGGCCGCTTTGCGCACTACCTGAAGTGCATCGCGCGCGACAAGGTGGGCAGCTTCAAGGAGAAGGACGAGATGCAGCGCTGGCTGCAGGACTGGATTCTCCAGTACGTGGACGGTGATCCCGCCAACTCGTCGGAAGAGACCAAGGCGCGCCGGCCGCTGGCCGCGGCGGAAGTCGTCGTCGAGGAAGTGGAGGGCAATCCGGGCTACTACACGTCCAAGTTCTTCCTGCGGCCGCACTACCAGCTCGAAGGCCTGACGGTGTCGTTGCGGCTCGTCTCGAAGCTGCCTTCCGCAAAAGCCGCCTGAACGGCACACACGCTTTAGCGCAGTCAATCCATCATCGATAAGGAAACGTCATGGCAGTCGATATTTTTCTGAAGCTGGACACGGTCAAGGGCGAATCGCTGGATTCGAAGCACAAGGACGAGATCGACGTGCTCTCGTGGAGCTGGGGTCTGTCGCAGTCCGGGACCATGCACCTCGGCACGGGCGGCGGCGGCGGCAAGGTCGCGGTGCAGGACCTGACCATCACGAAATACACCGACCGCGGCACGCCGTCGATCATTTCCGCCTGCGCCACCGGCAAGCACTTTCCGACCGGCAAGCTCACGGTACGCAAGGCGGGCGGCACCAAGCCGCTCGAGTACTACACCATCGAGCTCGAAAAGATCATCGTGACGAACTACGCGACCGGGGGCTCGGACGCCGAGGATCGCTTCACGGAGACGGTGACGCTCAACTTCGAAAAGTTTCACGTCACGTATCAGCAACAGGACCCGAGCACCGGGTCCGCGCAGGGCGGCGTGGTGGAGAGCAAGTGGAACATCCCCGCCAACGCGACCGCGTAAGCGAGGCATCCGCATGAGAAACGCGGACAGAGTGCGGCCGTCGCTGCTCGACCGTCTGACCGATCATGCGCCCGGCGCATCGCGCGAAGGGCGCGAGCACCGGGCCAGTTCGGCGCGCGCGCAACGCCTGAGCGTGATGCGCGATATCGGCTGGCTGCTCAACGCGCAGGGTATCGCGTCGGCGCAGGATATCGCGCGTTTTCCGGAAGTCGCGGCATCGGTGCTCAACTTCGGCTTCGCGGACCTGGCCGGCAAGAGCGCGTCGAACGTCGATATCGGACGCATCGAACGATTGATGAGCGACGCCATCGGCGCGTTCGAGCCGCGCATCGTGCCTGGCACGCTGCGGGTGCGCGCCATGCAGTCGGACGACGCGGCCATCCAACACAACGCGCTGGCCTTCATCGTGGAGGCGGATCTGCATGCGCATCCCGTGCCGGAGCGCCTCTATCTGCGCACGGAGCTGGATCTCGAAGCAGGCAAGGCCAAGGTATTCGAAGGAGCCATCGAGCGATGAACCCCGACCTCATCCAGTACTACAGCCGCGAATTGCAGCATATCCGCGAAATGGGCGGCGAATTCGCGCAGGCGTTTCCGAAGATCGCGGGACGGCTGGGACTCGAAGGCTTCGAATGCGCCGATCCTTACGTCGAGCGTCTGCTGGAAGGTTTCGGCTTTCTCGCCGCCCGCGTTCAGATGAAGATCGACGCGGAGTTTCCCCGCTTCACGCAGCATCTGGCGGAACTGGTCTATCCGCACTATCTGGCACCGACGCCCGCGATGACCGTCGTGCACGTGCAGCCTGACATGACGCATCCCGCGCTCGCCGAGGGCGTGCCCGTGCCGCGCGGCACCGCCTTGCACGGCCGGCTCGACGGTGAACGCGCAACGCGTTGCGAATTCCGCACCGCGCATGGGTTGACGCTGTGGCCCATCGAACTGTCGGCGGTGCGGCTCTTCACGCATACCGGCGCGATGCCGGGCATCGAAGCGCGCCTGCCTCGCGGCGTGAAGGCGGGCCTGCGTCTGACCTTGCGCGCGGCCGGCGGGCGGAAGCTGCGCGACCTCGCGATCGATCGTCTGCCCATTTATTTGCGCGGCAACGATGGCGTCGCCGCGAAGCTCTACGAGTTGCTGATTGGCTCGACGCTCGGCGTCGTGGCGGGCGATGCCGTGCTGCCGGCCTCCGCACTGCGCCCGCTCGGTTTCAGTGATGAGGAAGCGTTGCTGCCCGTGAGCGAGCAATCGTTTCCGGGCTATCGGCTGCTGCAGGAGTATTTCGCCTGCCCGCAGCGTTTCATGTTCATTGGTATCGAGGGACTGCGTGCTCAACTGGCGCGCTGCGACAAGAGCGAGATCGAACTGGTCGTGCTGCTGTCGCGCGCGGACACCGCGCTGGAACAGGTCGTCGATCAGGCGAATTTCGCCCTGCATTGCACGCCCGCGATCAATCTGTTCCCGCGGCGCGCCGATCGCATCGCCGTAACGGGCGAGCAGTTCGAACATCACGTCGTCGTCGATCGCACGCGGCCGCGCGATTTCGAGGTGGTCCGCATTCAGGGCGTGACGGGATACCGTGCGGGCGGCGGCGAGATCGCATTCCAGCCGTTCTACCGCATGCGCGATCTCGGCATCGACGAGCCCGATGCCGCGTTCTATCAGGTGCGTCGCGAGAAGCGTCTGCCGTCGGCGCGCGAGAACGAGCGCGGCGTCCGGTCTGCCGCGCGTTCCTCCTATGCGGGCAGCGAAACGTGGATTGCGCTCGTGGACACGCGCGAGTCGCCTTATCCCGCCGATCTTCATCAGCTCGGCATCAGCGTGCTGTGCACCAACCGCGATCTCACGCTGACCATGCCGCTCGGACGCGGTGAGACCGACTTCACGCTGGAACTCGAAGCGCCCGTCGCGGCCGTGCGCTGCGTGGCCGCGCCGAGCCGTCCGTTGCCTTCGTACGCACAGGGCGCGGTCGCATGGCGGCTGCTGAGCCATCTGTCGCTGAACCACGGCTCCCTCGTGGACGATGCCGACGGCAGCGGCGCGCGCGCCATGCGCGATCTGCTCGCGCTCTACGCGCCCGAAGGCGACAGCGCAGCCGCGCGTCAGATCGATGCACTGCGCTCGATTCGCTCGAACGCGGTCACGCGCCGGTTGCCCTCGCGCGGGCCGATCGTATTCGGGCGCGGCCTCGCACTCGACGTGCTGCTCGACGAGAGCGGATTCGAAGGCGCGAGCGCGTTTCTGTTCGGCGCGGTGCTCGCGCGCTTCTTCGAGCAATACGTCTCGTTGAACGCCTTCACGGAAACCATCGTGTCGTCGGTGACGCGCGGTGAAATCATGCGCTGGGCGCCGGAGAGCGGACGATGCCGGACGCTGTGACCTTGTTCGAACGCTTCGCCGCCGATGCGAACCGCTTCGATTTTTTTCAGGCGGTCAGGCTCATCGACGCGGCTCATCCGGCGTGGCCGCGCACCGGCGCGTCCCTGCGTCCGCGCGACGATGCGGTGCGCTTCGGCCAGGAACCGGAGTTGATCTTCTTTCCGACCACGCTGAAGCACTTCGTCGGCATGCAGGCACAGCCGCCCAGGCTCGCCGTCAACTTTTTCGGCCTGCTCGGACCGAACGGCCCGATGCCCACGCATCTGACCGAATACGTGCGCGATCGCGCGCGCAATGCGGGCGATCCGACCTTTGCGCGCTTTCTCGATGTGTTTCATCACCGCATGACGTCGCTGTTCTATCGCGCATGGGCGGCCGCGCAGCCGGTCGTCAGTCTGGATCGCCGCGACGACGACCGCTTTTCGTCCTATGTCGGCACGGTGTTCGGGCTCAATCAGCCATCGCTGCGCAACCGCGACTCGGTGCACGATTTTGCCAGGCTGCATTTCGCCGGGCTGCTGGCGGGGCCGACGCGCCATGCCGCCGGCTTGCGGCTGGTGCTGTCGCGTTATTTCGGGCTGCCGGTGCAGGTGACGCAGAACGTCGGTCACTGGCTGAAGCTGCCTGACGAGGCACGCTCGCGGCTCGGCGCGCCCGACGACGGCGCGCGCATGGGCGTCGGCACGATGCTCGGCGCGCGCGTGTTCGATCGCCAGCACAAGTTCCGCATCGTGCTCGGCCCGCTTTCGCTGCACGACTACGCGCGCTTCCTGCCGGATGGCGCGAGCCTCGTGCGCCTGGTCGACTGGGTGCGCTTCTATGTGCGCGACCCGCTCGAATGGGACGTGAATCTGCAATTGCAGCGCGCGGACGTCCCGCGTCTCGCGCTCGGGCGGCATCAGCGCCTTGGCTACACGACGTGGCTGCATGCGCGCGCGCCGAGCCGCGACGCGACGCAGCTCATGCTTCGGCCGCTCGCCTCATCTCATGCAAAGGACTAGCTCAATGGCAGACATCAGCCGTGCCGTCATGTTCGGCAAACTCGACACGCTCAGCTTCCGCGCGATGGAAAGCGCCACGACGTTCTGCCGTCTGCGCGGCAATCCGTATGTGGAGATCGTGCACTGGCTGCATCAGGTATTGCAGTTGCCGGATTCCGATCTGCATCGCGTGATCCGCCATGCGGACATCGATCCATCGGTGCTCGCGCGCGATCTGACCGATGCGCTGGACCGTCTGCCGCGCGGCGCATCGTCGGTGACGGATATCGGCGCGCAACTCGAAGAAGCGGTGGAGCGCGGCTGGGTGCATGCATCGCTGCTGTTCGAGGCGCACGCGATACGTAGCGCGCATGTGCTCGTTGGCATGTTGCGGACGCCCGCGCTGCGCAACGTGTTGCGCGGCATCTCGCGCGAGTTCGACCGCGTGAAGACGGACGATATCGTCGAGCGTCATGCCGATCTGTTCGACGGCTCGCCCGAAACGCAAGCGCAGACAGCGCCCGCGCCGCAGCCTTCGGCGGACGCGGGCGCGCCGCGGACGAACGACGCGCTGCAACGCTTCACCGTCGATCTGACCGAGGACGCGCGCTCCGGCAAGCTCGATCCGATCGTCGGCCGGGACGAGGAAATCCGCCAGGTCATCGACATTCTCATGCGCCGCCGGCAGAACAATCCGATTCTCACGGGCGAGGCCGGCGTCGGCAAGACGGCGGTCGTGGAAGGGCTGGCGTTGCGCATCGTCGCGGGCGATGTGCCGCCCGCCTTGCGGCACGTGAGCCTGCGCACGCTCGACGTGGCGCTGCTGCAGGCGGGCGCGGGCGTGAAAGGCGAGTTCGAGACGCGTCTGCGTCAGGTGCTGGATGCGGTGCAGTCCGCGGAGAAGCCGGTGATCCTCTTCATCGACGAGGCGCACACGCTGATCGGCGCGGGCGGGGCGGCGGGCACAGGCGACGCGGCGAATCTGCTCAAGCCGGCGCTGGCGCGCGGCGCCGTGCGCACGATCGCGGCCACGACGTGGTCCGAATACCGGCGGCACATCGAGAAGGATCCCGCCCTCACGCGGCGTTTTCAGGTCGTGCAGGTGCATGAGCCCGACGAGACGCGCGCGGTGACGATGATGCGCGGCGTCGCGGCTGCGCTCGAAGCGCATCACGGCGTGCAGATCCTCGACGAAGCCGTCGAGGCGGCGGTGAGGCTTTCGCATCGCTATCTGCCGGCGCGTCAGTTGCCCGACAAGTCGGTGAGCCTGCTCGACACCGCTTGCGCGCGGGTCGCCGTGAGCCAGCATGCGACACCGCCCGCCGTCGACGATGCAAGGCGGCGCATCGAGACGCTCATGACCGAACTCGACGTCATCGCGCGCGAGGCGGCCATCGGCATCGATACCGCGGCACGGCACGAAGCGGCATCCGCGGACCTGCAGCTTGCCAACGCGCATCTGGCGGCCCTCGAAGCGCGCTGGCACGCCGAGCGCGGCATGGTCGAGGACATCCTCGCGCGCCGCCGCGCGTTGCGCGAACACGCGCCCGACGCGGATCTGAACGCGCTGCGCGAACGTCAGGCGCACCTCGCCCTGCATCAGGGCGAAGCGCCGCTGATCCTGCCCGGCGTCGATCGCCACGCGGTCGCGGCGGTCGTTCAGGACTGGACGGGCGTGCCCGTGCTCAACATGCTGAAGAACGAGGTGGGCAATGTCCTGCGTCTCGACGAACTGCTCGACAGGCGCATCATCGGGCAGCACCACGCCACGCGCATGATCGCGCGCCGCGTGCAGACCTCGCGCGCGGGACTCGACGATCCGAACAAGCCCGTCGGCGTGTTTCTGCTGGCCGGAACCTCGGGCGTCGGCAAGACGGAGACGGCGCTCGCGCTCGCGGAGGCGCTCTATGGCGGCGAGCAGAATCTCATCACCATCAACATGAGCGAGTATCAGGAGGCGCATACCGTGTCGCTCCTGAAGGGCGCGCCGCCGGGCTATGTCGGTTTCGGCGAGGGTGGCGTGCTGACCGAGGCGGTGCGCCGCCGTCCGCATAGTGTCGTGCTGCTCGACGAAGTGGAGAAGGCCCATCCGGATGTGCACGAACTGTTCTTCCAGGTCTTCGACAAGGGCCGCATGGACGACAGCGAAGGGCGTTCCATCGATTTTCGCAACACGCTGATCCTGCTGACCACCAACGCGGGCACGGACTGTATCGCGGAACTGTGCGCCGGCCCGCGGGCGCCCGCGCCGATGGAGGTGATCGAGCGGGAACTGCATGCGCAACTGCTGCAGACGTTTCCGCCCGCGCTGCTCGGGCGCATGGTGACGATTCCGTATTACCCGCTTTCCGGCGACATGCTGCGCGCGATCATCCGGCTGCAGCTCGGGCGCGTGGCGGAGCGGGTGACGAGCATGCATCGTGTGCCGTTTACTTACGACGATGCCGTCGTCGCGCAGATCGCGCTGCGCTGTACGCGGCTGGAAAGCGGCGGCCGCATGATCGACGCGATCCTCACCAACAGCGTGCTGCCGCGCATCAGTACGGAGTATCTGTCGCGCGTGATGGCGGGCACGGCCCTTTCGCGGGTGCATGTGGGCGTCGAGGACGAGGAGTTCACGTATGCCTTCGACTGAACGCCATGTGCGCCTGAATTGCGCGGCGCTCGGCGGCGATGCCGTGTTCCTGCGCATGTCCGCCAGCGAGGCGCTCGGGCGTCTGAGCCGTTACGAGATCGTTTTTCTTTCGATGCATAACGACATCGATCCGGGCAAGGTGCTCGGGCAGGACCTCACGGTGACGCTCGACTATCCCGCCGGCGGCGCGCGCGAGTTCAACGGCATCGTGACGACGCTGCGTCTCCTGATTCCCGGCGACAGCACGAAGAACCGCATGGCGCGCTACGAAGCGATCGTGCATCCGCGCATGTGGCTGCTCACGCGCGCCGCGCACCGGCGCTTCTACCATCAGCGCACGGTGCCGCAGATCGTGTCGAAGGTGCTCGAATCGTACGACGTCGATTTTCGTAACGCGTGCACGGCGAGTTATCCGCCGCTCGATCATTGCGTGCAGCACCGCGAAACGGATTTCGATTTCGTCAGCCGCCTGATGGAGCGCGAAGGCATTCACTATTTCTTCGAGCACGAAGGCGGCAAGCACACGCTCGTGCTCGCGGACTCCGGCGCCGAACACCGGCCCATCGCGCATTACGGCACGGTGCCGTTTCAGGCATGGGACACGCCACGGCAGGACGAGGAATGCGTGTATCGCTGGGTATCGGGCGCGACGCTGGAAACGGGGCGCTACGAAGTCAACGATTACGACTTCGAGAAAGCCTCCGTCAGCAACAGCGAAGGGCTCGTCGCCCGGGCCACGCGCGGCGCGCCGTATGACCCGCCGCGCTATCTGATGCAGGAGCATCTGACCGGACATCTGTCGGCGGGCGACGGCGAGCGGCTTGCGCGCGTGAACGTCGAGATCCATCAGACGCAGAACGATTCGATCGAAGGGCGCAGCACCGTGCGTGGCATCGCGGCGGGCGGGCTGTTCCGTCTTCGCGATCATCCTGCGAGCGCGCAGAACCGTCAGTATCTGGTGATCGAAAACCACGCGGAGATCGTGTCGGATGCCTATGTATCTTCCGACGATCCGAGCCGGCCGCTTTTCGATTGCCGCTTCCGGGCGATCCGCGGCGACACCACGTTCCGCTCGCCGCGCGTGACGCCCGCGCCGCGCGTCGCCGGACCGCAGACCGCCGTGGTGATCGGGCCGCCGGGAGAGGAGATCCTCACGGATCAATACGGTCGCGTGAAAGTGCGGTTCCACTGGGAACAACTCACGCAGACCGACGGCGCCAACCCGCTCGACCGCTGCTGGGTGCGCGTTGCGCAAGGCTGGGCCAACCGGCGCTGGGGCGCGATGTTCCTGCCGCGCATCGGGCAGGAAGTGCTCGTCGAGTTCGTCGAGGGCGACCCGGACAGGCCGGTGATCACGGGCGCGGCCTACAACTCGACCAACATGCCGCCGTATGAACTGCCCGCGCAAAGCGCCGTCTCCACGCTGAAGAGCCAGTCGACCAAAGGCGGCAACGGCTACAACGAAGTCCGTTTCGACGATCGCAAGGGCAGCGAGCAGATGTTCTTTCATGCCGAACGCGATCACGAAACCTGGATCAAGAACGACGCCCTGATGAACGTATCGGGCGAGCGCCACGTGAGCATCGGCGGCGACGAGTTCCGCGCGACGCGCGGCGCGCGCAACGATTCCGTCACGGGGCGAAGCACGTCGCGCGTGCTCGGCGGCGTGTCGGCGGCGAGCATGACGACGCACGACCAGTTTGTCGGCGAGGCGTACTCGCTGGAGGCGGGCGCGACGGTGCGCATCAAGGCGGGCGCGGCGGTGGAAGTCGAGGCGGGCGCGACCATCGCATTGCGCGCCGGCGCGTCGTACATCCTCATCGGTCCCGAGACGATCGAGATGTCGAGCTTTCCGATTCCGATCGGCCCTGGCGTGCCGCCGGTGCCGCTCGCCATTCCGCCCGCGCCGCCCGCGCCGCCGCGCGATGCCGACGATGGCGCCAGCAAGGGCCGCAAATAGGAGATCACGATGACACTGACGCTGACAGTGCGAGGCGGCGAAGGCGACGAGCGCGCCGCGCCGCATACGATGGCAATCGACGAGGGCGCCACCATCGGGCGCGCGCCGGAGTGCACGCTGGTGCTGGGAGACGCGCAGCGCGGCATCTCGCGCATTCAGGCGCGCATCGAACGCCGCGGCGACACCTACGTTCTGGTCGATGCCGGCAGCAATCCGACGCTCCTGAACGACGAGGCGCTCGGGGCCGAGCGCGAGGCCGTCCTGTCGAACGACGACCGTATCGGGATCGGGGCTTATACGCTGGTCGTGTCGGTCGAAACGGTGTTCGCCGTCGACCAGACGCTGATGACGCAGCCCGCGCCGTCCGCGCCGGTTCCGTCCGCGGCCTTGCCGGCCACGCCGGAATTCGAGGCGCCGCCGCCCGCGCCGCTCATTCCCGACGACTGGAACGCGCCGCATGACCGCACCGCGTCTCACGCCGGACCGGGCGACGACGATGCCCCCTTCACCCCCGACCCGCTTGCCGCGACGCCGCTCCTGCGCGAACCCGGCAATTTCGGCGGCGATGCGAGTCAGGCCCTGATGGATGCGCTGAGCGGCGCCGATCCGCTGCGCGACGCGGGCGCGCCGCGCGCTCCACGGGTGGAGGCGGCGGTGCGCAGTCTGGAGCACGTCTCGCCGGAACGCGTCATGTCGGCGTTGCCCGTTATGCCACCGCCGCACGAGGTGCGCGATGCGCCACCATCTGCATGGAAAGACGACGAAGCGGATACGCCGCAGAACGAAGCGGCGCTGCTCGATGCCTTGCTCGACGGCCTCGGCGTCGAACATGCCGACGTCGCGCACATCGCCGCGCCGGACCTCGCGCGCCTGATCGGATCGATGTTGCGCACGGCCACGCAGGGCGCGATGTCCGTCCTTCGTTCGCGGGCGATGACCAAGCGCGAAACCCGCATGGCCATGACGATGATCGAGGAGCGCGACAACAATCCGCTCAAGTTCTTTCCGGACGCCGATCGTGCGCTGACGCAGATGCTCGGCGCGCGGGGCCGCGGCTACCTTGCGCCCGACGACGCCATGCGCGCCGCGTTCCACGACATCCAGACGCACGAGCTGGCGCTCATCGCCGGCATGCGCGCCGCGCTCGACGACGCCATGGCGCGCATCGAACCGGCCGCCATCGAACGCTCGCTCGACGCGCCGGGCCGGTTCCACGCCATCGTCGGCAATCGCAAGGCGCGGCTGTGGCAGCGCTACGTCAAGACCTGGGAACGCGTGTCGCGCGATACCGGCGACGACTTTCAGCAGCGCTTCGGCGAGCCGTTCGGCCGTGCGTATCAGGCGCAGCTCGATGCGCTGCAATCCCCGAAAGACTGAGTCAGCTCATGTACTGGAACAACAAGGTCATCTGGTCGGAGGGCATGTTCCTCCAGCCGCAGCATCTGCAGCAGCACGACCGTCATGTCGAGGCGCTGCTCGAAGGCCGCGCCGGCGCACTGCGTCCGTATGCGTGGGGCTTCACGAAACTCGAAATCGACGAGGCGCTGCTCAAGCTCGGCAAGCTCGCGCTTAGATCCGTGGCCGGCGTGCTGCCGGACGGCACGCCCTTCAGCCTGCCCGCCGACGACGACCTGCCCGAGCCGCTCGAGATTCCCGAGAACGCGGCGAACGTGACGGTCATGCTCGCCTTGCCGGTGCGACGCCCCGGCTCGCCGGAATCGGGCGGCGACGAACACGCGGACAATCTCGCGCGTTATCGCGCAGGCGATGTCGAAGTTCACGACAGCAACGACGCCGATGCGCTCGCCACGCTGCTGCAGGTGGGCAAGCTGCGTCTGCGCCTCGCGCTCTCGCCCGACGTCGCGCATGCCCATGCGTGCGCCGGGGTCGCGCATGTGATCGAACGCAAGAGCGACGGCCGTGTGGTGCTCGACGATGAATACTGCGCGCCGTGTCTCGACTATCGCGTGGCGGGCAAGCTCGCGCGCTTTGCGACGGAGCTTGCCGGCCTGCTGCAGCAGCGCGGCGAAGCGCTTGCGGGGCGGCTCGCGCAGCCCGATGGCGCGGGCATGGCCGAGATCGCCGATTTCCTGCTGCTGCAGATCGTCAACCGGGCGCAGCCGCTCGTCGCGCATTTCAACGCGCTGAGCGGGCTGCATCCCGAGGCGCTTTATCGGGTGTGCATCGGCCTCGCGGGGGAGCTTGCCACGTTCAGTCAGGCGGGCCGCCGGCCGCCGGAATTTCCCGCGTACCGGCACGAACGGCTGAAGGAGAGCTTCGAGCCGGTGATCGCCGCGCTGCGCCTCGCCTTGTCGCGCGTGGCCGATCCGCAGGTCGTGTCCATTGCGCTGGAGGAGCGCCGCTACGGCCTGCGCGTCGCGCTGGTCAACGATCGCGCGCTCTTCACCGGGGCGACTTTCGTGCTGGCGGCGCGCGCTCAGGTGCCGACCGACACGCTGCTGTCCGGGTTCGGCAGTCAGGTGAAGATCGGCAGTATCGAAAAGATCCGCGACCTCGTGAATCTGCAATTGCCCGGCATTGCGCTGCGCGCGCTCGCCGTCGCGCCGCGCCAGTTGCCGTTCCACGCCGGCTACAGCTACTTCGAACTCGACGACAAGAACGAAGCATGGGCGACGCTGGCGTCCTCCGCCGGCATGGCGCTGCACGTCGCGGGCGAATTCCCCGGCCTCGCGATGGAACTCTGGGCGATCCGGCACTGAAGCCACGCCGTTTAAAGGAAGCCTTTCCATGTCCAACGACACCCACCCGCCGCTCGACGACGCGGTGTTTCTCGACGCGGCCCAGACCATCCGGATGCCGACGCCCGGCCGCAAGCGCGAGCCCGCGACGAACGCCGGCGCGCCGCCCGCGACGTCAGAAGCGCCGCTCGCGCCGCTCGACGCCTCGATCGCGGGGCGCAATCCGCTCCTGCGCGCGGCGAGTCCGCTGCTCGAACTCGCGCTGCCGCTGCGCCGGCTCGCGAGCCACCCCGATCTCGAAGCCCTGCGCGCACAGCTTATCCAGATGGTGCGCAGGTTCGAGGCCGATGGCCGCTCGTTCGGCGTGCCCGATGCCCAGCTCGGACCGGCCCGCTACTGCCTGTGCACGTTCATCGACGAAGCCATTGCGGCCACGCCGTGGGGCGCGGGCGTCTGGGGCCGCCGCAGTCTGCTCGTGACGTTTCACAATGAGGCATCGGGTGGCGAGCGGCTCTTCGTCATCCTGCAACGGCTGGCGCAAACCCCGGCGGTGGATATCGACATGCTCGAACTCATCTACGTGATGCTCGCGCTCGGCTTCGACGGGCGCTATCGCCTGATCGAAGGCGGCAAGCGTCAGCTCGACGACATTCGCGCCCGCCTCGAACAGATGATCCGCGCGCAGCGCGGTGCGATGGAACGGGCGCTGTCGCCGCACTGGCGGCCCGCCGACCGCGAACGCAAACGGCTGCTCGGCTTCCTGCCGCTGTGGGTGGCGCTCGCGCTCGCAGCCGCCGTGCTGATGACGGCGGGGCTCGTGCTCGGCCTGCGCATCAACGCGTTCTCGGATCCGGTGTTCGCCGCGATGCGCGCGATCCGGGTCGCGCCCGCGCCGGTGCTCGCCGACAAGACGAAGGCCGCGCCCAAGCTGGCCGCCGCGCTGAGCGGCTTCCTCGCGCCGGAGATCGCGCAGGGGCTGGTGACGGTCGGCGAGTCGGCGGACCGCACGACCGTCACGCTCAACAACACGGCGCAAGGCGTGCAGATTTTCGCGTCCGGCAGCGCCGATCTCGATGCGCATTTCGCCCCGCTCGTGCAGCGCATCGGCGAAGCGTTGCGCGACAAGCCGGGCAATGTCGTCGTGATCGGGCATACGGACAACCAGCGCATCGTGTCGGCGCGCTTTCCGTCGAACGTTGCGCTCTCGCAGGCGCGCGCGGACACGGTGCGCGCGATGCTCGCCGCGAAACTGCCCGATCCGGCCCGGGTCAGCGCCGAAGGACGCGGCGACACGGAACCGGTCGCCTCGAACGATACGGCCGCCGGGCGCGCACGCAATCGCCGCGTGAGCATCGACATTCTTTCGCCGGGAGCCGCACCATGAAGTGGATCGATACCCTGAAGAAGCCTGCTGTCGTCTCGTTCGCCGGCGTGCTCGCGCTGGTTGCGCTCGTATGGTTCTACGGGCCGCTCGTCGCCTTCGACGGACGCGCGCCGCTCGACAGCGCAGCACGCCGGTGGCTCGCAGTCGCGCTGATCGTCCTGTGCTGGGCGGGATACTGGGGCGTGCGGTATGCCAAGGCGCGCATCGCCGGGTCGAAGTTCGTGCAGGGTCTCGTCGCCGATGCGCTCGATCCCGCGCGGCGCGAGCCGGACCCCGCGCGCCAGGCCGCCGATGCCGAACTCGCCACGCTGCGCACGCGTTTCGAAGACGCTCTCAGAACGCTGCGCGAAACGCGCGGCGGCGCGAAGCAGGGCGTGGCCGGCTGGCTCAGGCCGCGCCGCGAAGCGCTTTACGATCTGCCGTGGTACATGTTCGTCGGCGCGCCGGGGGCGGGCAAGACCACCGCGCTGGCGCACTCCGGCCTGCGCTTTCCGCTGGCGGACCGGCTGGGCGCGCAGGCGGTGGGCGGGGTCGGCGGCACGCGCAATTGCGACTGGTGGTTCACCGACGACGCCGTGCTGCTCGATACCGCCGGCCGCTTCACGACGCAGGATAGCCATGAAGAAGCGGATCGCGGCGCGTGGCTCGGCTTTCTCGCCCTGCTGCGCAAATATCGTCCGCGCCGCCCGCTGGATGGCGTGATGGCCGTGGTGTCCGTCGCCGATCTGCTGCAGCAGTCCGACGAAGCGCGCGCCGCGCATGCGGTGACCATCCGCGAGCGTCTGTCCGAACTGAACAGGCAACTCGGCGTGCGTCTGCCGGTGTACGTCGTCGTCACCAAGAGCGACATGCTCGCGGGTTTCTCCGAATACTTCGACGACTTCGGCCGCGACGAACGCGAACAGGTCTGGGGCGTGACGTTTCCGCTCGCATCGGATCAGGGCGAAGCCGAGGCCGCCACACCGCTCGCGCGCTTTCCCGACGAGTTCCGTCTGCTTCACCGGCAGGTGCAGGACCGCGTGCTGCAACGCATGCAGCAGGAAACCGACGTGCGCCGCCGCGCGCTGATCCACGCGTTCCCGCAGCAGTTCGCGGGCATCGAGCAGGCGTTGCAGCGCTTTCTCGACGATGCTTTCGGCGATTCGCGCTTCTCCCGCGCGGCGTTGCTGCGCGGCGTCTACTTCACGAGCGGCACGCAAAGCGGCCGTCCGCTCGACCGCATGATGAGCGCCATGGCCGGCTCGCTCGGACTGCGCCGCGAAGTCGTGATGGCGGATGCATCGAGCGGACGCGCCTACTTCGTCAAGCGGCTGCTGCGTGACGTGATCTTTGCGGAGCAGGGGATCGCGGGCACGGATCCGCGCACGGAACGGCGGCGCACGCGCTTTCAGCGGATCGCCGTCGGCCTGATCGGCGTGTTGCTCGCGGCGGGGCTGGCCGGACTGATTGCCAGCGACCGGCAGAACCGGCGTTTCGTCGAGGAAAGCCGTCAGCAGATCGCGGCGCTGGCGGAACGCGCGAAGCAGACGAGCGCCGGCGACAGTCCGCTCGCCGTGCTGCCGCTGCTCGATGCCGCGCGCGATCTGCCCGGCGGCGATGCCGAGCGCGCCTCGCGCGAACCGTCGTGGTGGGCGGGCTTCGGGCTCGATCAGCGCGAGAAGCTCGGGCTCGAAGCCGAGCGCGTCTATCAGCGGCTGTTGCGGCAGACCTTGCTGCCGATCGTCGTGCAGCGCATGGAGGACCAGTTGCGCCACGCCGGGTCTGAAGATACAGCGACGCTCTACGAGGCCCTGCGCGCGTATCTGATGCTGGGCGATCCGGCCCACTTCGACCCCGACGCACTGCAGGTCTGGGCGATGCGCACCTGGCGGCAGGGCGCCATGAAGGACGCGAGCGACACAGAGCGCGCGAACATCGAGCGTCATCTCCGGGCGCTGTTCAGCCGCGGACAGTTCGATTCGAACCTGCCGCTCGACCAGAGCCTGATTGCGCAGGCGCGCGCCGTGCTGAATCGCGTGCCGCTGGCGCAGCGGCTCGACGGACGCATCCAGCAGCAGCTTGCGCAGCAGCGGCTGCCGGAATTCACGGTCGCGAAGGCGGCGGGTCCGAGCGGACAGATCGTGTTCGTCAGAAAGAGCGGCGCGCCGCTCACGCAAGGCATCGACGGCGCCTATACGCGCGAGGGCTTCGCGGCGTTCGAGCGTCTGCGCGAAGCGGCGCTTGCGAATCTGCCCAAGGACGACTGGGTGCTCGGCAACGGCCAGACCCGCGCCGGCGCGCAGGATACGGACGCGTTGCGCACCGCGCTCACACGCCTCTATAGCGACGAAACCATTCGCCAATGGGACGCGCTGCTGGCGGATATCGGCGTCGTGCCGTTCGATGCGCCGGATCAGGGCGCCCGCGTGGCGAACCTGCTCGGCGCGCCGAATTCGCCGCTGCGCGCGCTGATCGAAGGGATTGCGCGCGAAACGCGCTTTACGCCGCCCGCCGTGCAGCCCGGCAAGCTCGACACGCTGCGCAAGCGCATCGGCGTCGAGACGGACGCGCCCGCCGCGCCGACGCTCGTCGATGCGCATTTCCAGGCGCTGCACGATCTCGCCGGCGCACCGCTCGACGACTACGTCAACGCGCTGAAAGACGCCGCCGCGACCTTGCAGGCGGAAGACACCGCGCGCAGGCAGTCCCTGCCGCTGCCCGCGACCGCGCCGCTGGACCGGCTCAAGCTGATGTCGCAGAATGCGCCCGCGCCGCTCGCGGCCATCCTGCAGGGCGTCGCCGGCAACGCCGATACCGTGCAGATCCAGAGCCAGCGGGCGCAGTTGCAGTCCGCGTGGGCGGCTAGCGTCGCGCCGGCGTGCAGACAGGCGCTCGACGGGCGCTATCCGCTGGTGCGCGGCGCAGCGCGCGACGCAGCCCCCGACGATTTCGCGCGCGTGCTCGCGCCCGGCGGCCTCGTCGATACGTTCTTTCAGCAGAATCTGCAGAGCCGCGTCGACACGTCGGGGGCGGTGTGGAAGTGGCGTCCCGAGGCGAAGGCGCTCGGTCTGTCGGACGACGTGCCGGTGCAGTTCCAGCGTGCCGCGATGTTGCGCGATGCGCTGTTCCGCGACGGCGGCCGCGATGTGTCCGTTCGCTTCACGGCGAAAGTGACGTCGCTCGATCCGTCGGTGAAGCGCTTCGTGCTCGATATCGACGGCACGCAGCTCGCCGCCTCGGGCGACGCGCCCAACGCCACGGCCGAGTTTCGCTGGCCGAGCGGCAAGGGCACGGGGCAGGCCCATGTCGAACTCGATCCCGCCGACGGTACGCCGCTGCGCGCGGACGGACCGTGGGCGCTGTTTCATGTGTTCGACGGTGCGCGGGTGCAACAGGCCGGGCCACCCGATCGCTTCAGTGTGTCGTTCGATGGCGGCAAGGTCGTGCTGTCGCTCGTTGCCAGCAGCGTGAACAATGCGTTCCGCGCGGGCGTCCTGAATGCCTTCCGTTGCCCGGCTTCGTTATGAGCGCGGGCTTCTATGGCAAGGTCCGCACGCACGGAGACTTCGTCGGGCGCGGTTTGCCGGACTCATTCGTGAAAACCTGCGACGCCTGGCTGCAACGCGGCCTGCTGACGGCCCGCCAGCGTGCGCCGGAGGACTGGCTCGAACACTATCTCGCGATGCCCGTGTGGCGCTTCTGCGCAAGTCCCGGCTCGTTCGACGAATGCGCGTATGCCGGCGTGCTGATGCCCGGCATCGATGCGGTGGGGCGCTACTTCCCGCTGATCGTCGCGCGGCAAACCGACGGCGCGTCGTGCGCCTGCGATTCGCCGTGGCACGAAGCGGCGGCTGCGCTCGCGCTGTCCACGCTCGCGCCGTCGTTTTCATTGCGTGCATTCGAGGCGCGGCTCGCGGCATTGCCTGCGCCGCCGTTCCGTGCAACCTCGTTTGATAGCGGCAGCACGTGGTGGACGGCAGCGGACGGCGAAGCGCATCGGCACACTGGCGCGCTCGACTCCGGCTTGTTCTTGCGTCTGCTCGGCGACTGACGCTAGCCGCCCGCGATGCCCCATTCGCGCCGCAAGGTCTCGCGATGCTCGTCGGGCACGGCGTCGAGCAGACGCGCATAGAAAGTGGGCAGATCGGCGGATTGCGCGGCGGCGCGGCGTGCGACGATGCGCGCGACCGGGCCGAGATAAGTCGTGAGCCGCGCGGCGGCCTCGTTCACGCTTTCCGCGCTGACGGTCTGCGCCCGTGCGTCGGGCGAAGGCGGCGTAACGGCTGCCAGGCGCATCAGCAACGCATCGAGATCGCGGCGCGCTTCGTCTGTCGGCAGATGTGCCGCGAGCCGCCCGCGCAGCGTATTGATGTCCGCCGCGTTCGCGCAGGCGCGGCGCATCAGCAGCGATGCGACCGGACCCACGTGGCTCGCGAGGCGCTTTTCGATTTGCGCGATCATGTCCGGCGCGAAGGCGGGCGGCGCAACGAGCGCATCCAGCGCGGCGGGCGGAACGCGCGCGGCGATCACCGTGCGTTCGGCATCGTCCTGTGCATCGGCAGCGAGCGCGGCCAGCACCGCGTCGCGCCATTCGCGCGCCGAAGTGAAGCGGGCGTCCGGGCGCTTCGCCATGCCCTTCATCACGAGGTCGTCGATAAAAGCGGGAACGCCGCGCGCGACGCTCGACGGAAGCGGCGGCATGTCGTCGAGAATGCCGCGCATGACCGCCGCCGGGGTGCCGGTGAACGGGCACACGCCAGTCAGCATTTCATAGAGCACGACGGCGGCAGAGAACAGGTCGGCGCGCGCATCGACGGTATCGCCGGTGAACTGTTCCGGAGACATGTAACTCGGCGTGCCGAGCAAGGTGCCCGTCTGGGTGAGCGCCGACGTGTCGAGACGGGCGATGCCGAAATCGGCGATCTTGCATTCGCCGCGCGGCGCGATCAGCAGATTGGCCGGTTTGATGTCGCGATGCACGATGCCAGCCTCGTGCGCGTAGTCGAGTGCATCGAGCAGTTGCGCGAACCAGCGAAGCGCGCTGGCCGGATTCATCGGCGTGGCCGTGCGCGCGTGCCGGGCGAGACGCGCGGCGAGGCTTTCCCCGCGCACGTATTCCATCGTGATGAAGGCGATGTCGTCGGCTTCGCCGTAGTCGTAGATCGCGACGATGTTCGGATGCACGAGACGTCCGGACGCGCGCGCTTCGTTCAGAAAGCGCGCGGTCAGTTCGTGCGCGGCGGTGGCGTCGTCGGCGGCAAGGCGGTGCAGCGTCTTCAGCGCGACCTGCCGCTCGATATGCGGATCGAACGCGAGATAGACGATGCCCATCGCGCCGCGCCCGAGCACGCGCTCGATGACGTAGCGCCCAAGCGTTGCCGGCACGTCGTCTGCCGATGGCATCGGCTAGGCCTGCTCTTCGTCGAGCATGCGGAACGCTTCGACGAGGCTCGTCCGCATGCGGCCGAACGACACCGCGAGCGAGGCGATCTCGTCCGAACCGCGCGTTTGCAGAATGACGGTGTCGAGCTTGCCGAGGCTCATTTCATCGGCGGCGTGGGACAGCGAGCGGATCGGCCGTGTGATCAGCACATGCATCATGACGTTCATCGCGATCAGCAAGACCGCGAACACGCCGGTCAGCGACAGCATGAAGGTGCGCCACACGGCGCGGCCGCGCGCCACGGGTTGCGCCATCGGCACCGACACGAACTCCGCGCCGATGACTTCATTCATGGTCCAGCCGAAGCCGTTCGCGGTGCCGTATTTCTCGGTGACCGTCGCGGGCGCGGCCGATGGCGTGCTGTGACACTGCATGCACGCGGCATCGGTGATGCGGCTCGGACGCGCGAGAAACAGCGCCCGGCCGCCGGGCGCATCGCGTTCGCCGGAAAGGGTTTTCAGTTCGGGATGATCGTGCAGATGGCGGATCACGTCCGTTTCCCAGTCTGTCGGCCGGTCGCGCGGATTGGTCGGGTTGAGCATCGTCGACTTGTAAGAGAAGTTCGGGAAGTCCTTCTCCAGCAGGTTCAGCATTTCGATGGCGGAGAACGCGGGAATCGATTCGGGGACGAAGCGGTACTTCACCTGAGTGGCGAGCAGCGGCGTCACGTGCGCGGCCGTGTAGTTCTGCATCGACGATGCCGCGCTTGCAAGCACGTTGGCATCGTGCACGGTTTCTTCGAGCGCCTGCTTCTGAAGCAGGCGGTCCGACACCGCGCCGATCGCCACCAGTGCGACCGCGAAAATGACCAGGAACACGAGGTTGAATTTGACGGTGAGAGACAGTCTGAGCTTCATGGCGATGACATGGTGATGATATGCAATGCTTATGGATGACGCGCGCCCTCGGCGCTGGGGCGACGCGGCGGATAGAGCAGGGCGCGCCAGTCGGGCAGTGCCTTCAGATGCGCATCCACGTCGCGGCGAAAAGCGGTGTCGGCAAGACGCGAGCGAAAGCGCGCAGGGAATGTCCTGCGTTCGGGCAGGCCGCTGACGAGCCACGGCGAGACATCGCCGTAATTCACGGCGCGCGAAACCGGCGCGTTCTGCGACGGCTTCGCGGGCGGGAGCGGCTGCAAGGCGTCGCGAAAGGCGACGGGCATATCGGCGAGAAATGCACTCGATGGCCGCGCCGACTGTTGCGCGCCGGCATGCGCATCGAGGGTGACGAAACGGCCGCTGGCGAGCGTCACGGGCGGTTTCGCCGGGAGGGTCTGCGTGCCGGTTTCGCTGAAGATATCGACGGCGTTCGTATCGTCGCGCGCGAGCACGATCGCCGCAGCGCCAGCGCCGATATCCAGCGCGCCGCGCTCGGTATCCACATGCGGCGCAGCGCATGCGTGAGCGTCGCAGGGTGCGGCGGCCACCTTGAGCCAGCCGTCGAGCAGCGCGACGTGCGCATCCGCGGCGAGCATGGCGCGGGTGCGCGCGCCGAGCGCGAGCAGCGTGCCGTGTTCGTCCTGCAGGTGCACGACGCCTTCGCGTGATTCGAGGATATCGCCTTCGCGCAGGCTCGCGCCCGCGGTGAGGTCGCTCAGGCGCTCTCCGCGAATCACGCTGACGGGCGCATCGGCGCTCGCGAGCGTCCATCCCGCGTAAGCGGGCGACGCTACCGCCGCGGCAATGACAAGTCCTGCTGTGCTGAAGGGCAATCGATGAATCATCCTCGCCGCCGGTCGATGCGTTGTGGTCCGGCAGACGCCGGTCTCTTCAACACAACAGCCGGGAAGCGCGATTATTCCGTGCTGTCTCGCCTCAGCTGGACGATGCGACGAGGGTGCGCAGACCCTCTGCTGCGCCGAACAGCGAGGCGGCGTCGCCCTGCGCGAGGCTGCGCGCCAGCCGGTTCAGCGCGGCGTCGCCCGATGCGCCGATGAGCGCATAACCGATGTGCGCACGGCGCCAGGTGACGACCGCCATCGAGGCGACCGTGCGGTCGGCGGGCATCGCGTCAGCCTGCGCTTCGTGCATCAGGCACAGCGCGACGGGATTGCCCTGCGCGGGAAGGTAGACGATCTGCACCAGCGGCCGGCCATGAAATTGCAGGCGCTGGACGCGCTTGAACGTGAGGCCGTACGCGCGCAAGTCGGGAATGCCGATGGCGAGCCGGTCGTCCTGGCGAATCTTGTCGAGCGTCGTCTGCGAGAGGGCCGCATCGGCCTCGACATTCGCCAGCGTTTCCCGGCTGTAAAGCTGTTGATAGTGCGCGGCGGCCTCGACCCAGGGCGCGGCCGCCGGGTCCGCGGATACCTGAGCCGACGCCTGAGCGCCTTCCTGATGCGGCACGAGACGGGCATCGTCGTAACCAAAGCGCAACGCGAAGCCGCATGCAAGTGCGCCGGCGAAGAACGCCGCGGCGAGCCAGCCGGCCGCGGCTGTCCTGCGGACCCGCGCCGTCGCGTGCCATACGGGCGCGCCGATGTTTCTGTCGTCGTTGGCGCCGGCGCCGCGCCCGCTGTGAGCCGGCCCCGGCGTGTCGAGGCGCGCGGCCTGCGCGATGCCGTCGATCATCCGTGCGAGCGACGGCGGAACCGGCGGCAGCCGCTGATACGCGAAGGCCTCCGCGTACGGCAGGCTCGACGCTTCGAGGCGTTTGACACGCAACGCCGCATCGGGCGATGCGGCAAGCAGGCGCTCGAGCGCCGCGCGTTCAGGCGCGGGCAGCTTGCCGTCCACGTAGGCCAGCAGTTCGATGTCGTCCGGTGTCATAAGGCTTTCAAGCGCTGTTCGCGGCGGATTGTGCAGCGCGGTCTCACGCGCTGTCCGGCGAACCGGACGCGCGTCCCACGCCCCCCGGATACGAGGGGCTAATCACACAACACCCGGAAACGGTGTTTATTCCATGCGCTAAAAAAGAAAAGCGCGGCGCATCACCCGGCCAGGTTCGCCGGCCCGTGCGAGGCCTCGCTGAAGAGCGGCGCCATGTCGAGTTCGGAGATGCGTTTGCCGAGCGCGCCCAGATCGACGTCGCCCGCCTGGCCGATGAGCGCATAGCTCATCTCGCCCTGCCGCCAGGTTGTGACGTCCATGGCGTCGACCGTGCGGGACGCGACCGTCTCGTCCGGCCGGGCATCTTTCATCACGCACAGCGCAATGGGCGGCCCGTTGCGCGGCAGATAGACGATCTGCACCAGCGGCTTGTTGTTGAAGCGCAGGCGCTGCACCGACTTGAAAGTCAGCCCCGCGCTGCTGAGGTCCGGCACGCGCAGCGCGATGCGGTCTTCGTTGCGGATATCGGCCACGACGCGGGCGGCGGTGGCCGGATCGTCTTCGCGATAGCCGACCGTGTCGCGCGTATAGAGCTTCTGATAGCCGACGGCGGCGGCGACCCACGGAGAGACATCGGCGCTCGCCATTTGCGTGCCGCCGCCGGGCTGCGGTGAACCGAGCAGCGAGCCGAAATGGACGAACTGGCCGGCCACGAACGCGCCCGCGACGCATGCCGCGGCGAGCCACATGGGCATGCGGCGCAGCCGCGACCGCACCGGCGCGGCGGGAGCGTGCGCGTCGTCAGGATTGGCGGGTTCATTGGCGGCGGCGGGCGCGGCCGCGGCGGCCCGATGCGCCTTCACCATCTGGTCGATGTTGAGCCGCAGGCTCTCCGGCACGGGAGGCAGAGGCTGTTTCGCGAAGGCGTCCGCGAACTCGACCTTCGAGGCACGCAGGAGCGCGACTTTCTTGCGCGCTTCCGCGGATTCGCGTAGTTGGGCTTCGACGGATTCGCGCTCCTCCGGAGAGAGCCCGCCGTCGACATAAGCGAGAAGTTGAGCGTCGTCGGCCATCATGCGAACGAATCCTTGTGAGTCGGAGCGGGGCGAGCCTTGGGCGTCTGCTCGCCGAACATGGCGCCGATCGATTGCCGGGCGCGCGAGAGGCGGCTCATCACCGTGCCGATGGGAATCTCCAGCGTGTCCGCGGCCTGCTGATACGAGAAGCCTTCGACCGCGACGAGCAACATGACCACACGTTGCGCTTCAGGCAGGCGCTCGATCGCATCGACGATCTGCCCGTGCATCAACTGCGTTTCCGGACTTCTGTCGACCGGGTCGGGCAGATTTTCGAGGAAGTCGTCGTCCCACTCGAAGCTCGCCCGCTTGCGGACGCTGCGCGCGCGCAGTTCGTTGATCCACGTCGAATGGATGATGGCATACATCCAGCTCAGGGGCGCGGTGTCGGGTTGAAGCTGATGTGCGCGTTCGAGCCCGCGCACGCACGCGCGCTGCACGAGATCTTCGGCATCGTGCTGGTCGCCCGAAAGACGAAGCGCGAATGCCCATAGGCGCGGCAGCATGTCAGGAAGCATGCCGGGCAGGTCTGCACCGCTCATTGAACGTATCTCTCCATGATCCCCGGGCGGATCCATGCCGCGCGTGCTGTCGCGATCGTGGTCGATCGTCTCCTTCCCGGCACCGGCGCGAGGTACGAACCGCAAAGTTTAACTTGGGATGAAACACTTCGCCCGAGGGCTTTATTCCACGCGTTCTCTCATTTTTTCAACGCACGTTCGCACGGGCCTCCTCGGCTGTGCGACGCCTGAACGACTCGGCGTAGGCCGCGGCGCGTGCGGCGAGCAGCGGGTCGCCGGAAGGCGCGATGCCCCGCGGCAGCACGGTCGGATCGAAATTGACGTCGCGGCATGCGCCGTCGATCTGCGACTCGGCGGACGTGATGACGAGCGTCCCCGCGTCGATTCGATGCGCTTCGCGTTCGGCAGGCCACGCGCGCGTGGCGTCGTCGACGGGATCGCCCGGGCCGGCTGGCGTCAGCATCAAGCGCCATGTGACGGGATGCTCGCGCAGCCGCGTGCGCAGGTCATGCGCGAGAAAGTCGGGATCGCGCGTTGCATTCCGGCTGGCGTCGAAGGGTGCGTAGGGCGTTTCCGGCGTCACGCTCCAGCGCACGAATCGCGTGGCATCGTCCGAATTGGTGAAACGGAACGCGTTGATGCTGTAATAGTTCGCGTTGTAGAAGGTCGAGGACGGCGCATGCGCGGCGAGCCAGTCGCGCAACGCGTTGGTTTCCGGGTGCGCCGCGAAGAACGCCTCCAGCCTGGCGGGATCCGCGCGGCCCGTGCGCGGGTCGGGCCGCATGGCTTCCTGTTGCTCGAACACGGCTTGCGGCGTGCGAACGGCGAAGACCGGCGCGGAGTTCATGCCGGTGCGCCATTCTTCTCCGTTGCGCATCATGAAGCGCAGCGCGAAGCTGCGCACGGTGGTGGCCGCGTCGCTTTCCGCGGGATTGCCGCCGGGCGCGGAGAAGCGCCCCGTCACCGGCGTGCGGCCCGGTCGAAAGACCTCGGCACGCGAAAGCGCCGCGCCGTTGCCGTTGCTGTCGAAGTAGCCGCTTACACAGATTCCCTTGGCATGATTGCGACGAAACCCTAGGTGCCTGCCGCCTGCGTGCTCGAATGCGTCGATCAGACGTGCGGGCGAAAGCGCCGGTGCCGTGCCGGGCCAGGCAATCCACCCGGCGACCCACGCGAACGATACGACGACCACGGTGAGCGCTGACGCGATGAATGCGCAACCGATGACGAATCGCGCAGGCGGAATTCGGGGCATAACGCAGAGCGGACTACGCGACTGATCAGAGCGAAAGGCTGTCGAGTATAGGATAGCCCGTGCAAACGCGCAGAATCCCCAGCCCGCACCCTCAACCGCCCGCGACGCCTTGCGTGTTCACATACACCGCATAGAGCGATTGCGACGCCGCCATGAAGAGACGATTGCGCTTCGGGCCGCCGAAGCAGATGTTCGCGCATCGTTCCGGCAGCGCGATGCGGCCGATCGCTTTCCCCGCCGGCGACAGCACCATCACGCCGTCGAGTTCTTCGCTGCCCATGCCCCAGCCGCACCACAGATTGCCGTCGATATCCACGCGAATGCCGTCGACGGTGCCCACGCCCGCGTCGTAAAACACGCGGCCCCGGCCGATGCCGCGGCCATCGTCCGACACGTCGAAGACGTGGATCAGCTTGTTCGGCACGCCGCGCGATTCGGTCACGTACAAGCGCTTCTCGTCGGGCGAGAAGCACAGACCATTGGGGCCCTTGAGGTCGGCGGTGACGAGGCTCGCTTCGCCCGTCCTGCCGTCGATGCGGTAGATCGAATGCGGCAGCTCCGGCTCGGCCTTGTTGCCTTCATAGTGGCCCCAGATGCCCATCGGCGGGTCGGTGAACCAGATCGAGTCGTCCGATCTGACGACGATGTCGTTCGGCGAGTTGAGCGGCTTGCCCTCGAACGAATCCATGAGGACCGTCATGCGCCCGTCGTATTCCGTGCGCACGATGCGCCGTCCATGCTCGCAGGTGATGAGCCGTCCCTGACGGTCGCGCGTATTGCCGTTGGCGTAGTTCGACTGCGCACGGTACA
Organism: Caballeronia cordobensis; assembly: GCF_001544575.2. Taxonomy (GTDB): domain Bacteria; phylum Pseudomonadota; class Gammaproteobacteria; order Burkholderiales; family Burkholderiaceae; genus Caballeronia; species Caballeronia cordobensis. Next base: position 180,755 of record NZ_FCNY02000005.1, on the reverse strand, counting down.
CGCTGACCGCGCCCGTCTCTTCGTCCCAGCGCATGATGCGGCTGTTGGGAATATCGCTGAACAACACGCATCGCGCATCGCCGAAATATACCGGGCCTTCGATGAAGCGAAAGCCTGTTGCAAGGCGTTCGACCGCGGAGAAGTTCACGCGATAGCGATCGAACGAAGGATCGAGCGAGATCACGCGGGGGTCGGGATAGCGTTCGGTCTGTTGCCACATCGGGTCGTCTCCTGTTTGCCGGGTTGTTCTGCATGGACCGTTTGTCCGGAGCCTGAAGATTAAGCCTCCGGACGATAAAAATTCTTGGTTCTCAAGCAAGCCATAGCAAATCCCCGATTCGTATCATGGGCATGGCGAGTCGTGGAACGCGTAAAAGGGCGCGTGCGCGCCGCGCATCAAACGTCCAAGGAACGAGAACCCCCATGATCGAGCAGTCCGAAAAGCGCGTCGCCGGGCCGGTGATTCGCCTGCATTCCCATGACAACGTGGTGATCGCCCGCACCGATGTGGCCATCGGCACGCGCGTGGAGGCGGAAGATTTCGTGAGCCGCAGCCAGGTCACGGCCGGCTACAAGATCGCCGCACGCGCGATCCGGCAAGGCGAGGCGATTCGCAAGTACAACGTCGTGATCGGCTTTGCCGCGACAGATATTCCGGCTGGCACGCTGGTCCACGGACACAATGTCGAGTTTCGCGATTTCGATCGCGATTATGCGCACGGCCGGGACTATCGCGCGGTCGACCTGCTGCCCGCATCGCAACGTGCGACGTTTCAGGGCATCGTGCGCGCGGACGGCAGCGTGGCGACGCGCAACTACATCGGCATTCTGTCGACGGTGAACTGCTCCGCGACCGTCGTGCACAAGATCGCTGAATGGTTCACGCCCGAACGTCTCGCGGCGTATCCCAATGTCGATGGTGTCGTCGCGTTCAGTCATTCGATCGGCTGCGGCATGGAAATGAGCGGCGAGCCCATGCAGCTTCTGCGCCGCACGATGGCGGGCTACGCGCGACACGCCAATCTCGCGGCGGCGCTCATCGTCGGGCTCGGCTGCGAACGCAATCAACTGCAAGGTTTGCTCGATCAGGAAGGCATGGGAGCGAATTCGCGTCTGCATACCTTCGTGATGCAGGAGTCGGGCGGCACGCGCAAGACCATCGAGGCGGGCATCGAAACGGTGAAGGCGCTCTTGCCGCATGCGAACGCCGTGACGCGCAGCACGGTCGATGCGAGTCATCTCAAGATCGGCCTGCAATGCGGCGGCTCGGACGGCTTCTCGTCCATCAGCGCGAATCCCGCGCTCGGCGCCGCGATGGACATCCTCGTGCGTCACGGCGGCACGGCGATCCTCTCGGAGACGCCCGAGGTCTATGGCGTGGAGCACACGCTCACGTGCCGCGCGGCGAGTCGCGCGGTGGGCGAGAAGCTCGTCGAGCGCATTCGCTGGTGGAAAGAAGAGTATTCCGTCGGCCGCGACGTGCAGATCAACGGAAAAGTCAGCCCCGGCAATCAGGTCGGCGGACTCGCGAACATCTTCGAAAAGTCGATCGGTTCGTCGATGAAAGGCGGCACCACGCCTTTGATGGAGGTGTACCGCTACGCCCAGCCGGTGACGCAGAACGGCCTCGTCTTCATGGATACGCCCGGCTTCGATCCGGTGTCGGCGACAGGGCAGATCGCGGGCGGCGCGAATCTCATCGCGTTCACGACGGGGCGCGGCTCGATGTTCGGCGCGAAGCCCGTGCCCTCGATCAAGCTCGCCACCAACACGGCGATGTACCGGCGCCTGAGCGAAGACATGGACCTGAATTGCGGCGCGATTCTCGATGGCGAAGCGACGATCGAAAGCATGGGGCAAGCCATCTTCGAAGCGCTGCTGGAAACGGCATCGGGCAAACGGACGAAGAGCGAACTGCTCGGCCTCGGCGATCACGAGTTCGTGCCCTGGCAGATCGGCATCATGAGTTGAAGGCGCAGTGCGCGTGACTCGCGACGGCCGGCGACGCACATGAAGTCGCCGCCGCGTGACCCATAAAAAAGCAGTCAAGGAGACATATGAAAACCGGCAAATACCGCTATGTGGTCGCGGGCCTGCTATTCACGGCGGGCGCGATCAACTATATGGACCGCGCGGCGCTCGGCATCGTCGCGCCCATCGTGAGCAAGACGCTCGACCTGTCGCCCTCGCAGCTCGGCATCATCTTCAGCAGCTTCTTCATCGGCTATTCGATCTTCTCGTTTCTCGGCGGCTACTTCGCCGACAAGTGGGGCACGGTGCGCGTGTTCACTTACGCAATGGGCCTATGGTCGCTGTTCTGCGGCCTCACTGCGGCAGCAACGGGATTCGTGTCGCTGCTGCTGTGCCGCGTGTTCTTCGGCATCGGCGAAGGGCCCATGAGTTCGAACACGAACCGCACCATCTCGAACTGGTTTCCGCGCCATGAAACCTCGACGATGATCGGCTTCACGTTCTCCGGGCAAACGCTCGGCAACGCGATCGCCGGTCCCATCGTCGGGCTCATTGCGTATGCGTTCGACTGGCGCATGTCGTTCATCGTCATTGCGGTGCTGGGCTTTCTGTGGCTCGTCGTGTGGCGCATCTTCGTGACGGACAAGCCCGCCAGCAATGCGCGCGTGCATGCCGATGAACGCCGCCTGATCGACGAAAGCCGCGCCGTTGCCGAAGCCGCGAACGTGGAGGACGACGGCATGACGCTCGGCGCGTATCTGCGCCGTCCGAGCACGCTCGCGCTGGGCGCGGGGCTGTTCGCCGTGAACTACACGCAGTATGTGTTCATCTCGTGGCTGCCGAGTTATCTCACCAACGTGCTGCATCTCGACTTGAAGCAGATGAGCATTATCACGTCGATACCGTGGATCTGCGGCGCGATCGGCTACTTCGGCGGCGGTCTGATCGGCGACTGGATCTACCGGCGCATGGACGATCCCGTGAAGGCGCGCAAGCTCGTCGCGACGATTCCGCTGGCGCTCTCGGGCGTGGCGGTGCTGAGCATCACGTCGGCGACATCGCTTGCGGCGGCGGTGGGTTTGATCGCGGCGGCGCTGCTGTTTCTCACCGGTTCGTGCCAGGCAATCTGGGCCATTCAGCACGAAATCCTGCCGCTGCATCGTCAGGGCGGCGTGGGCGGCTTCATTCACTTCCTGAGCAATCTGTCGGGCATCATCGGGCCGGCGCTCACGGGCTTTCTCATCCAGTACTTCGGCGGCTATCACAGCGCGTTCCTGTTCGGCGCGCTCATCGACTTTACCGGTGTGATCGCGATGGTGCTGTTCGTGCATAACCGCCGCGTGTCCAACCTGGGCATCGCAGGCCAGTCGGCACGCTAAGACGGAGACTCTATATGAAACGTATCCTGATCACGGGTGCGGGCGGGCAGATCGGCCGCGTGTTGCGCGCGGGGCTCGCGGGACATTACGCGCTGCGTCTCGCGGATATCGCGCCTCAGGCGAGCGCGGGCGAGCATGAGGAAGTCGTCACGGCGGACATCACGCGCCCGGAGGCGCTGCGCGCGATTATGGAAGGCGTCGATACGGTCGTGCATCTCGCGGGCATTCCCGACGAGGACACATGGCAGAAGATCCGCGACATGAATATCGACGGCTGCTACAACGTGTTCGAAGCGGCGCGTCAGGCCGGCGTGAAGCGCATGGTGTTCGCGAGTTCGAATCACGCGGTGGGATTTCATCGGCGCGATCGCATGATCGACGACACCGTCATGTTCCGGCCCGACAGCCGCTACGGTGTATCGAAGGTATTCGGCGAAGCGCTCGGACGTCTCTATGCCGACAAGTACGGCATGTCGGTCGCGTGCATGCGCATCGGTTCGTTTCGCCCGGACGACCGGCCGAGCGCGCCGCGGCATCTCGCCTCGTGGATCAGTCATCGCGACATGGTTCAGCTCACGCGCCGCTGCATCGATGCGCCCGACTATCACTTCGTCGTCGTGTACGGCGTGTCGGACAATGCGCGCAATCGCTGGAGCAATGCGAACGCGCGGGCACTCGGCTATGTCCCTCAGGACGACGGCGAGACACATGCGGCGGAGGTGCTTGCGTCGAATCCGCCCGAAGATGAAACGGAGGCCCTGTTTCATGGCGGATTCGGTTGTTTGCGCGAGTTCGCCGGCAATCCGGATCGCATCGACTGAATGACGTTAATAAAAGGAGAAGGCATGGCGGGATTCGATGAGAAGCGCCGCACGACGCTCAAGGCGCTCGGTGCGTTGGCGATGCTGGGCGGCTGCGCGCAAACGCAAGTTCAGAATTCGCAAGTGAAATGGTCCACGGGCACCGAGCGCGCGACGCTGCCGATGCCGCCGAACGCGACGGACTGTCATCACCATATCTACGATCATCGTTATCCGTGGGCGCCCGAAGCGACGCTCAAACCCGGCGATGCGACCGTGGACGACTACCGGCAATTGCAGCAGCGCATCGGCACCACGCGCAACGTGATCGTGCAGCCATCGAGTTATGGCGTGGACAACCGCCTGCTCGTGGAATCCATTGCGCGTTTCGATGGCCGCGCGCGCGGCATCGCGGTCGTCAATACGAGCGTCACCCAGGCGGAACTCGAAGCGCTCGATCGCGCCGGCGTGCGCGGCATCCGCTTCAATCTCGCGCCGCCCGGCACGACCACGCTCGACATGGTGAAGCCGCTGGCGGCGCGCATTGCGCCGATGGGCTGGCATGTGCAGGTGAACGCGCCCGCGGCGTTTCTGCTGCAGGCGCGCAGCGTGTGGTACGACCTGCCGTGCCCGGTGGTGTTCGATCATCTCGCGCATGTGCCCGAACCGGACGCGCTCCATCAGACCGCGTTTCAGATGGTGTCGGAACTGCTCACGAGCGGCAAGGCGTACGTCAAGCTGATCGGCTTCTACAACGAGACGCGCGTCGGGCCGCCGACCTATGCGGACAGCGTCGCGCTGGCATCCGGATTCGCGAAGGTCGCGCCGGAGCGCGTGCTGTGGGGCAGCGACTGGCCGCATCCGACCGAGCAGCCGCTGAACCGCATTCCCGACGACGCCTTGCTCACCGACCTGTTCGCGCGGGTGGTTCCGGACGAAGCCACGCGCAAGATGATCCTCGTCGATACGCCCGCGAAGCTCTACGGCTTCGTTTGATCAGCAGACCGGCGTCAGGGCCTTTCCCGTCGTCAGGAACGAGACGATGTTATCGGCAGTGAGACGCGCCATCGCGAGACGCGTCTCATGCGTTGCGCTGCCGATATGCGGGGCGAGCACGACTTCATCGAAGGTGCAGAGCGGCGAACCGGCCTCGAGCGGCTCGTGTTCGAAGACGTCGAGCGCGGCGCCGGCGATCGCCTTGCGTTGCAGCGCCGCCACCAGGGCCGCCTCGTCCACCACCGAACCGCGCGCGATATTCACCAGCAGCCCCTTCGCGCCGAGCGCATCGAGCACGGCCGCATCGATCAGATGCCGCGTCGCGCTGCCGCCGGGACAGCTCGCGATCAATATATCGGACCAGCGCGCCAGTTCCACGGGCGTGGCGAACCATTCGAACGGCAGGCTCTGGCGCGTGCGGCCGGAGTAGGCAATCTCGGTCCCGAACGGTTCGAGCCGCCGCGCGATCTCCTTGCCGATGCGCCCCATGCCCACGATACCCGCGCGCTTTCCAGCGAGACTCGATCCGAGCGGAAACGCGCCCCGGCTCCACATGCCCTCGCGCACGTAACGATCCGCCAGCGGCAACTGGCGCAGCAACGCGAGGATCAGGCCGATAGTCAGTTCCGCGACGGCCGCGTTGAGCAGATCCGGCGTGTTCGTGACGACGATGCCGCGTTCGCGCGCGAACTCGACCGGAATGCGATCGAATCCGACGCCGCTCGTCGCGATGATACGCAGCGACGGCAGGCGCTCGATCAGCGCGATGTCGATGTCGTAGTTCGAACGCGTTGCAATTGCGCCGATGCGCGCGCGCAGGGCATCGTCGGCGTCGATGTCGGCGAGCGAGTGCAAGGTCAGCCGCTCGTTCAGCAGCGCCTGCGCAATCGCCGGAAACTCGCCGATCTGCAGGACGGGCGGCAGGGTGAGGTCGTCGTGTTGCATCTCGCATCCTTACCTGTTGACGAGTTTCGCGGGCACGAAGACGAGAATCAGCAGCGCCGAGAGCGCGAGCGACGCCGCGACCACGAACAGCCCCGACGAAAGCGAATGCGTCATCGTCTTGAGCCAGCCGATCACGGCCGGGCTGATGAAGCCCGCGAGATTGCCCGTGCAGTTGATGAGTGCGATGCCCGCCGCCGCGCCCGTGCCGCCGAGAAACGCGGTGGGCAACGCCCAGAACATCGGCAAGGCGGTGATGACGCCCGCGGTCGCCAGCGTAAGGCCCGCCACCGAGATCGCCGACGACGAGCCGAACAGCGCGCACAGCACGAAGCCCGCCGCCGCGATCAGCGCGGGTAGCGCGACGTGCCAGCGGCGCTCGCGGGTGCGGTCCGCATGCTTGCCGGCGACGATCATCGCGACGAGCGCGATGGAGTAGGGGATCATCGTCAGCAGGCCGATGACGAAGGCGTCTTCGATGCCGGTCGAGCGCAGAATGCTCGGTTGCCAGAAGCCGATGGCATACGAGCCCATCACGATGCCGAACAGGATCAGGCACATCAGATACACGCGCGCCGACGTGAACACGGCGCGCACCGAGCCGTGCGTCTGCGTGGCGGTATCGGCGGCGATTTCATCCTGCACCACGCGGCGCTCGCGCTCGGTGAGCCAGGCGGCATCGGCGACGCGGTCGTCGAGATGCTTCAGGATCACGATGCCCAGCGCGATCGACGGCAACGCTTCGATGATGAAGAGCCACTGCCAGCCCGCGAGGCCCCACAGGCCGTTCATCGAATGGATGATCCATCCCGATGCCGGTCCGCCGACGAGCCCCGACACCGGATTGCCCGCCATCAGCAGCGCGACCATCTTGCCGCGCCGGTGCGATGGAAACCAGTAGGTCAGATAGAGCACCATGCCCGGAAAAAATCCCGCTTCCGCCACGCCGAGCATGAACCGCACGGCATAGAACTGCATGGGCGTGCTCACCCAGGCGGTTGCCATCGAGAGCAGCGCCCACGTGATCATGATGCGCGCAATCCATCGTCGCGCGCCGATGCGATGCAAGAGCAGGTTGCTGGGCACCTCGAAGAAAAAATACCCGACGAAAAACAGTCCCGCGCCGAAGCCATACACCGCTTCGCTCAGATGCAGCGAGTTGAGCATTTGCAGTTTCGCAAAGCCCACATTCACGCGATCCAGATAAGCCACCACGTAACCGGTGAAGAGGAGCGGCATGAAGCGCAACGCGACGCGCCGAAAGATGGAGTCGGCTTCGCTGGCTTCGATCGATGCGGGAAATGACGTGCTTTCGTACAAGGCTGTCTCCTTCTTGTCGTCCGGGTCGTTGTAGTGGCTGTGCGACGCTCAGTGCGCCGCTTCGGCGCGCAACGCAAGCTGGTCCGCATGGGGCATGCGAAAGCCGATCGCCTCCAGCGCGTTTTCAAGCTGCACGCGCTGCGTCGCATCGAGTTCGACGAGCGGGGGACGCAGGTTCGCCCACGCGTCGTCGCCCGACTGCCACGCGATGGCGGCTTTCATGGCGGCGATCATCGGGAAGCGCTGGAACACGGCGCGGGTTTCATCGAGCCGGCGCTGCTGCGCGGGGGCATCGACGGCCTGCCATTCGCGCGCAAGTCGGGCGATGGCGGCCGCGTTGACGTTGCCGGTCGCGGTGATGCAACCGGCACCGCCCGCCTGCAGGGTGCGCAGCAGGAACGTCTCGCTGCCCGCGAATACTTCGAAGCCCGTGGCCGCAAACGCGTCGATCAGCGCCGAGGTGTTGCCCCAGTCGCCCGAACTGTCCTTGATGCCCGCGATCGTGCCCGGATACGCCTTCAGCAGCCGTTCGATGAGCGCGAGACTCAACGGCACCTGCGCGACCGGCGGAATGTGATAGAGGTAGATCCTGAGACGCGCGTCGCCGACGGCTTCGATCACGCTGGCATAGGCGCGGAACAGGCCTTCGTCGCTCACGCCCTTGTAGTAGAACGGCGGCAGCATCAGCACGCCGCCGCAGCCGTTCGCCACGGCGTGTCGCGTGAGTTCGACGGCATCGGGCAGGGCGCACGCGCCGGTGCCGGGCATCATGCGCGCGGCGGGCAGTCCCGCGGCGATGAGCGCGTCGAGCAGGCCGCGCTTTTCCGCGACCGAGAGCGAGTTGGCTTCCGAGTTGGTGCCGAACACGGCGAGGCCGACATCGTCGTTCAGCAACGCGCGGCAATGGCGCACGAGCCGTTGCGCCGAGGGCGCGCCGTCGTCGTCGAATGGCGTGAGAACGGGCGACAGCGCGCCCTGAAAGGTCCTTGACGAAGTCATGCAAGCGTCTCCTGAGTGTCCTGACAGGTTCGAGGGGCGCGGTCAGTATCGTCGCGCGCCGGACCTCGAAGTGCCGCTACATGCTTGCTTCAAAGAAAAGAATTTTTGATGTCTCGCGCGAAACCCGGCGCAGCAATGAAAAGAGGCCGCCCGAAGGCGGCCTCACGCGGAGGAGAACGGAACGCGTTGCGTCTAGCTTCTGGGCGTGGTGCCGCGATGTTCCGTAGCGCGCAGGAAATCGAAATCGACGCCTTGATCCGCTTGTGTGACCGTATCGAAGAACAGCTTGCGATAGCCACGCTCGGCTTTCGGCACGGTGACGGGATGACGCGCCGCGCGTGCCGCGAGTTCGTCGTCACTGACCAGCAGCGAGATTTCGCGCTTCGCCACGCTCAGGCGAATCCGGTCGCCGGACTGCACGTAGGCGAGCGGCCCGCCCACCGCCGATTCGGGCGTCACATGCAGCACGATGGTGCCGAACGCGGTGCCGCTCATGCGGCCGTCGGAGATGCGCACCATATCCTTCACGCCGGCCGTGGCGAGCTTGCGCGGGATCGGGATATAGCCCGCTTCGGGCATGCCGGGCGCGCCCTTCGGGCCGATGTTCTTCAGCACCAGAATATCGTCCGCGTTGACGTCGAGATCGTCGGCGTCGATGCGCGCGGCGAGGTCCGCCGCATTCTCGAACACGACCGCGCGGCCCTCGTGCTCCATGAGCTTCGCGTTCGCCGCGGACTGCTTGATGATCGCGCCGCCCGGCGCGAGATTGCCCTGCAACACGGCAATGCCGCCTTGCGGAAAGATCGGCCGGTCGAAGGGCCGCACCACATCCTGTTCGAATGCCGGCCCCGCGGCTTCGATTTCCTCGCCGAGCGTGCGGCCCGTGACCGTCAGCGTGTCGAGATTCAATAGCGGCTTCAGTTCGCGCAGCAAGGTGGCCATGCCGCCCGCCTTGTGAAAGTCCTCCATGTAATGCGAACCCGACGGTTTCAGATCGACCAGAACGGGCGTCTCGCGCCCCATGCGATCGAGCGCTTTCAGATCGACGTCGTAGCCCATGCGGCCCGCGATCGCCGTCAGATGCACGATGCCGTTCGTCGAGCCGCCGATGGCGAGCAGCACGCGCATGGCGTTCTCGAAGGCTTCGGCGGTGAGGATCTTGTCGATGGTGAGTCCGTCGCGCGCCATTTGCACGGCTTGCGTGCCGGTCATCTCCGCAATGCGCATGCGGTCCGACGTCACCGCCGGCGGCGATGCACCGCCCGGCACCGTCATGCCCAATGCCTCGGCGATACAGGCCATCGTGCTTGCCGTGCCCATCACCGAACACGTGCCCACGCTCGCGACGAGCTGATTGTTGACGGCCGCGATCTCGGTCTCGTCGATCTCTTCCGCGCGAAAACGGCCCCAGTAGCGCCGGCAATCCGTACACGCGCCGACGCGTTCGCCGCGATGCGCGCCCGTCAGCATCGAACCGGTGATGAGCTGGATCGTCGGAATGTTCGCCGATGCCGCGCCCATCAGCTGCGCGGGCACGGTCTTGTCGCAACCGCCGATCAGCACGACGGCGTCCATCGGCTGCGCGCGGATCATTTCCTCGGTGTCGATCGACATGAGGTTGCGCAGATACATGCTGGTGGGCTGCGAGAACGATTCGGCGATCGAGATGGTGGGGAAGTCCATCGGCAGGCCGCCCGCGAGCATCACGCCGCGCTTGACGGCTTCGATCAGTTGCGGCGCATTGCCGTGACACGGGTTATACGCGCTGCCCGTGTTGACGATGCCGATGACCGGGCGATCCAGCGCGCTGTCCGTATAGCCCGCGCCCTTGATGAACGCCTTGCGCAGAAAGAGCGAGAAGCCGTTGTCGCCGTAGTTCGTCAGCGACTTGCGCAGGCCGCCCGGTTCGCGCTCCGGCTGCGCGCCGTCTTTGGAGGGCGTTTTCTTGAATGTATCGCTCATGATGCCAGCGTCTCCTGTGGGTTTGTCTGCATTATCCCGGCCGATGCATGTGGCGGCGACCCGCTCGCGCTTGCATCAAACGATAATTATTTTTGCTTCCGAAGATGGCCCGCACGACCTTAGCGCCTCGCCTTGCCTTTGTCCTGCCGCGCACGCTGGATGGCCTCGGCCGCGCCAAGGAAGGCCTGCACGAGCCGGATGCGCGCGGACGAGCGGCCCCACATCAGCCCGACGAGGCGCTTGGGCGTGACATGGGGCAAGGCCCATTTCCGCACGGACAGGCCGGGGTATTCGTGCGGCGCCCAGTCCGGCACCAGCGATACGCCCAGGCCGCGATCGACGAGCGTCGCGATGGCGGCCAGCCCGTCCAGCTCGCAGCGCTGATGCGGCTTGATGCCGTGTTGCCGCAGATAGGTATCCGCAAGCTGTCCGCCCACGACGTTACGGTCGTAACGAATGAAAGGCTCCGAAAGCAGGGTGCCGTGCACGTCCTCGACTTCCATCGAAGCAGGCGTCAGCAGGATCAGCGGTTCCGAGCGGAACGTGTGCCAGTCGCAACTTTTCGGAAGATTGAAAAGCGGCTGCGCGATCACGGCGGCATCGAGATCGCCGGTCGTCACCTTGCGATACAGATCCAGCGACGTGCCCGGCTCCAGATAGAAATCGACCTGCGGATGACGCCGCAGCAGCACCGCGAGCGCATCGGGGATGAGGCTGCCCATCATGGTCGCCATGCCGCCCAGACGCAATTGACCGGCGAGCTGGTCGGTGTCCTCGACGTCCGTGCGTAGATCGCGGATATCGTGCAGCACCGTGCGCGCCCGCGCCAGGATGCGCTCGCCGGCCTCGGTGGCGCCGACGGTGCGGCCCGAGCGGCGCACGAGCGTGGTGCCGAGTTCCTGCTCCAGCATCTTCACGCGCTGCGCGACGGCGGCGGCCGTCAAATCCAGCCTGCGCGCGGCTTCAGCGATAGAGCCGAGCTCCACGACGAACACGAAACTCTGCAGATAGCGCGAGTCCATCGAAAGAAATTTTTTGGTTTGAAGAAGCCAAAGGATACTTCCAGTCCGGCACGCGTGTCATCACACTGGACGCGACGTTCAATCCAGACACAGGGAGACAAGCATGCCCATCATTCAATCCATCGACGTGTGCGCGCCCGCCGTGCCGCTGGACCGCGTGACGTCGTTTTCCACGCGCACGGTGTCCACGCGTCATTACGGGCTCGTCAAGGTGCGCTCGACGGATGGCGTCGAAGGGCTGGGCTTCTGCTATGTCGGCAGCGCGGCAGGCGAGTTGCTGACGGCGGCGGTCGAGCAGTTGCTTGCGCCGGTGTTGATCGGACGCGACTCGTATGCCGTCGAAGGCTTGTGGCAGGCGATGTACGACGAAGCGCTCCTGCAGGGTCGCGCGGGCACCGTCATGCGGGCGCTGTCCATACTCGATATCGCGCTGTGGGATCTCAACGCCCGCACGCACGGTGTGCCGTTGCACAAATATCTCGGCGCGAACGAACTCGACAGCGTGCCCGCTTACGCGAGCGGCGGCTATTACCTCGAAGGCAAGACCCCCGCGAAACTCGGCGAGGAAATGGCGAGCTATGTCGAGAAGGGCTTTCGCGCGGTCAAGATGAAAGGCGGGCGCCTGTCGCCGCAGGAAGAGGAACAGCGCGTGAGGGCCGCGCGCGAAGCCGTGGGCGCGGATATCGAACTGATGATCGACATGAACAACGGCTGGCGCGATCTGACGCAGGCCTTGCAGCATGTGCGCCGTTTCGAACAATACGATCCGTATTTCATCGAAGAACCGTTCTCCCCCGATGATGTCGACAATCATGCGCGCCTCGCCCAGGCCACACGCATTCCGGTCGCGACGGGCGAGATCGGCTATGGCCGCTGGTATCACAAGCAGGTGCTCGACCAGCGCGCGGCGTCGATCCTGCAATCCGATGCGGCTGTGTGCGGCGGCATCACCGAATGGCGCAAGATCGCGTCGACGGCTGCATCGTACGGCGTGGTGATGTGTCCGCACTGGTTCCATGACTTGCACGCACCGCTTGTTGCGGCAACGCCGAATGCGCGCTATGTCGAGTACTTCTGGGACGATCAGGTGCTGAACTTCCGGCGTCTGGTGGATCGGCAACTGGAACATCGCGAGGGGCGCGTCGTGCTGCATCAGGAGCCGGGGTTGGGCTTTGCGTTTGATGAACGGGAGGTTGCGAAGTTTGGGAAGTGGAGGCGTGTTGGATAGTTATGGTGAGTTCCATAACGCGAAAAGTGCGGCATCGACGATGCCGCACCTAAACGCGTGAAACTCATACCCATCCAAATTCAGAACGAATGTTGTATGCCAGCATAAACGCCAGTTTGGCTCTGCCCCCGGTGGCGAAGAAGCTGGGGTATCGCAGCGCCAGTGCCTTCATCGTCATGTTCCGTCAGGTAACGGGAGAACCGCCACAACGTTATCTGGCCTCGCGCGCGCCGGGCAGTTGAACGCGGACATAGCAGGGCCAGTCAGCGACCGGGACCCGAAGATTCCCCTTGCTTATGCTTCTTGGCATCGGCATCGCCCGCCAGTTGTCCCTGCAATCCATCCAGCACGACATCGATATATCGATCGAAGCTCTGCCCGAGTGCGCGATTCGTTCCTCCCTTCCATCGCACGATGAACGCCTGATTCGACATACGTGCCATGTTCGCGGTCAACAGCGGAAAAGCGTCGCGGTCAAGCTCCTCGAAGCGTGTGCGTAGGCGGTTCTCCCATTCGTCGCGTTCGTCGGCGCCGTGGCCTGCGAACTCGAGCGTGACGAATCCGACCATCGCAGTGATCACGGTGTTGTAGACATGGATCAGTTCGTTCGATTCAAAGCCCGCCGACAACAGCGTCTGAAGTATCGCCTCGACCATCGCCGGATTCATACTGGCGTTCGATATGATCTGCGACCCGAGCAGCGGCGCGACGTTCGGATGCCTTGCGATCGCGGAACGGTAGCGATGAAACAGTTCTTTCAGCCAGTCGCGCCAGCGGTCGGCGGCAAGCGGCCGGGGAATGAGGTCGCCTAGCGCGCGCGTGATCACCTCGACGAGCAACTCGTCGCGGCTCGTCACGTACCAGTAGATCGCGGTCGGATAGACGCCGAGTTCCCGCGCCACATCGCGCAGGCTAAAGGACGCATAACCCTTGGCATCGATCAGCGCGAGCGCGGCTTCCACGACGCGTTCCCGCGAGAGCCCCTGATCGCGTGCCGAGCGCCCCCTGCGCTTTTTTTCCGGCGCAGCCTCTTCCTTTTTTCTCAACGTGACTTCCCGAGTTCGAGTTCGACCGAGCGTCACTCTACTGCAATCGGTGCCGTCACGCGACACGTCCGGGAAAACCCGGGAATACGGCCGCTTGCATGATTTAATTGTACGGCGTACATTAAATGCAAGTCGACAGGACGGACGCTGCTTACTCGCCGTATCTCGCTGAAAAAGAATGCCGCCGGTGCAAGTGGCGGGATCTCCTATTTGATTAGTCATACTATGCAAAGGACCGACTCATGAAACCCAAGGCGCTTACCTTCGACTACTTCGGCACGCTTGTCGACGTGACCGCGGGAGGCATACGCGGCATCGAAGCGGTGCTGCAGCATCTGTCTCTCGATCCGGCGAAGTCCGCCGCCGACGTCTATCACGACTGGGACATGCGCGCGGTGCAGGCCTACCGAAGCCACGCCTATACGCGTTATCGCGTGGTGGCGCAGCATGCGCTCACGGGCGCTCTGGAAGCGCTGGCGGAAGGCTGCACCGACGGCCGCGACATGGCCGCGCTGACCGAGCTGCTGCTCACGCATCTGGTCGAGTCATCGCCGCCTTTCGACGACGCCGTCGCCTTTCTCGACTGGGCCCGCGAACACTTCACGCTGATGCCCATCACCAACATGGACACGGACCTGTGGCGCCGCAGCCGCCTCGTGAGTTATTTCACGCACGTGACGACGGCCGAAATGGCGCAGGCGTACAAGCCCTCGGAAACCATCTTCAGGAAAGGGCTCGCGACGCTCGGCCTGAATGCCGACGAGATCTTCCATTGCTCGATCGGGACCTGGGCGGACATCGACGGCGCGAAGCCGCTCGGTATCCGCGTCGCCTGGATCAATCGCGGCGATGAACGTCTGGGCGACTGGCAGGCGCGTCCGGACTATGAATTTGCCACGCTGGCGCCCGTGCGCAGCGTGCTGGAACGTCTCATCGACAGGTAACAGGAGCACGATCATGCGCATCTCATCAATCAGGACGCTCGTGCTATGCATGAGCGTGGCGTTCGCGGCGCCGGTTGTTCAAGCGGACACGCTCGTGAAGATCGGCGTCGCGGGGCCGCTGACAGGCTCGCAGGCCGCGAGCGGCAAGGACAACGAACGCGGCGCGAAACTGGCTGTCGACGACCTCAATGCCAAACACATGATGCTCGGCGGCCAGCCGCTGAGATTCGAGCTGATTTCGGTGGACGACCAGTCGGATCCGAAAGCCGGCGTCACGGCCGCGCAACAACTCGTGGACAGCGGCGTGATCGCGGTCATCGGCCATTGGAACTCGGGCGTGACGATTCCCGCGTCGAAGATCTACAACGACGCCAAAGTGATCATGATCACGCCCGCGGCCTCGAACCCGGCGTTGACCGTGCCGGGCTATCCCTACGTGTTTCGCCTCACCACCGACGACAACGTGCTCGGCGCGAAGATGGCGGACTACGCGGCCAACACGCTGCATCTGAAGCGCGTCGCTGTCATCGACGATCGCACCGCGTATGGATCGGGCGTCGCGGATGTGTTCGTCGCCACCGCGAAGAAGCTCGGCATCGATATCGTGACGCGCGAGTACTCGACCGATCACACGGTGGACTTCAAGGCTGTGCTCTCGAAGATCAAGCCGACGAGGCCGGACGGCATCTTCTACGGCGGCTACTACGGTCAGGCAGCTTATCTCGCGCGGCAGATGCGCGACCTCGCTGTCAACGGCGTCCTGATGGGCGGCGACGGCTTGTGCGTCGGCGAATTTCCGCGCCTCGCGGACGGCGCGCTCGACAAGAAGATGTACTGTCCGCAAGGCGGCACGCCGCTCGGCGCCTTGCCGGAAGGAAAGCGCTTCGAGACGCGCTTCAAGGCGACGTACGGCGTGAATCCGGACCAGAAGGGCCCGTCGTTCTACGCCGCGACCATGATGATCGGCGACGCGATCGCCGTGGCACAGTCGCTGTCTCCGGAAGCACTCGACAAGACGCTGCATCAGACCACGTTTAACACGCTGTTCGGTCAGGTGCGGTTCGATCAGCGCGGCGAATGGATCAAGGCACCGATGACCGTGTACTGGTCGGCGGGCGGATCGATCGTGCCGGTCGACTGAGCCGAGGCACGACACCAGTCATGAACGAATCTCGAACCATCCAGGAAATGTATGCTCATTAAGAACGCATCCACCCCGCAACTCGATGTGGAAGGACTCGCCCGCGCCGCGGAACAGGCCGCCGAACGCTTCGCTGAATCGAATCCGAAGAGCGCCGCCGCGCATGTCGATGCGCTCGCGGTCATGCCCGGCGGCAACACGCGCTCCGTGCTGTTCTATGCGCCGTTCCCGCTGACGATCGCGCGTGGCGAGGGCAAGCGCCTGTGGGATCTCGACGGCCACGCGTACACGGATTTTCTCGCCGAATACACGACGGCGATGTACGGGCACAGTCATCCGGTGATCCGCGCGGCCATCGTCGAGGCGCTCGACAACGGCCTGAACCTGACGGGCCACAACACGCTGGAAGTGCCGCTCGCGCGCCTGTTACGCGAGCGCTTCGAGTCGGTCGAGTCCCTGCGTTTCACCAACTCCGGAACCGAGTCGAACCTGATGGCCATCGCGGCGTCGCTCATCTTCACGGGGCGCAGGAAGGTCGTCGCGTTCACGGGCGGATATCACGGCGGCGTGCTCACCTTCGGCAGCGGCAACAGCCCCGTGAACGTGCCGCACGAGTTCATCGTCGCGACCTACAACGATCTGGCCGGCGTGCAGCAGATCTTCGCCACGCACGGCGACGAGATCGCCGCGGTCATCGTCGAACCGATGCAGGTGGCGGGCGGATGCATCGTCGGCGAGCCGGCTTTTCTTGCGGGCTTGCGCGATCTCACGCGGCAGCATGGCGCGCTCTTGATCTTCGATGAAGTCGTGACCTCGCGGCTCTCGGGCGGCGGACGGCAGGCGCTGCTCGGGATTCGGCCGGACCTCACGACCTTCGGCAAATACATCGGCGGCGGCATGTCGTTCGGCGCATTCGGCGGACGGTCCGACGTGATGGCGCAGTTCGATCCGCGCAGACCCGGCGCCACGCCGCACGCGGGTACCTTCAACAACAACGTGCTATCGATGTCCGCGGGCCATGCGGGTTTGTCGCAGCTTTACACGCCGGGTGCCGCCGCCGCGCTCAGCGAGAAGGGCGAGCGGCTGCGCGCGCGCCTGAACGGGCTGTGCCGCGAACGCGGCGTAGGGATGCAGTTCACCGGCATCGGTTCACTGATGAATCTGCATGCGGGCGTACAGCCGATTCATTCGGTGCAGGACTTCGTCGAAGGCGAGTCGCCGCTCAAGGACCTGTTCTTCTTTCACATGCTCGAGCGCGGCTGCTATGTCGCGCGGCGCGGCTTTATCGTGCTGACGCTGGCGCACGACGAGAGCGATCTCGAACGTTTCGCGGAAGCGGTGGCGTCGTTCGTCGATCGTCATGAAGCGCTCTTGCGCACGCGCTGAATCGTTCACGGAGACCTCGTTGATATCCCATCAGTCACCGGCGGAAACAAAGCGCCTGCGCAGCCGCCGCTGGTTCGACGATCCGGCGAATCCCGGCATGACCGCGCTGTATCTCGAACGCTACATGAACTACGGCATCACGCGCGAGGAGTTGCAGTCCGGCAAGCCGATCGTCGGCATCGCGCAGACGGGCTCGGATCTCGCGCCGTGCAACCGCCACCATATCGAACTCGCGAAGCGCGTACGCGACGGCATTCGCGACGCAGGCGGGATTCCGCTCGAGTTCCCCGTGCATCCGATCCAGGAGACTGGCAAGCGTCCGACGGCCGCGCTCGACCGCAATCTCGCCTATCTCGGCCTGGTCGAAGTGCTGCACGGCTATCCGCTCGATGGCGTCGTGCTCACGACCGGTTGCGACAAGACCACACCCGCGTGCCTCATGGCGGCTGCGACGGTCAATATTCCGTCGATCGTGCTGTCGGGCGGCCCGATGCTCGACGGCTGGCATCGCGGCAAGCTGGCGGGTTCGGGCACGGTCGTGTGGGAGGCCCGCAAAGAGCTTGCGACGGGACAGATCGACTATGACGGGTTCATGGAGAAAGTGGCCGCGTCCGCACCATCGGCCGGACATTGCAATTCGATGGGCACCGCGCTGTCGATGAACGCGCTCGCCGAAGCGCTGGGCATGTCGCTGCCCGGTTGCGCGTCGGTGCCCGCGCCGTACCGCGAACGCGGCTGGTTCGCCTACGAGACGGGCAAACGGATCGTGTCGATGATCGCGGAGAACCTGCGGCCGTCGGACATCATGACGCATGAGGCTTTCGAGAATGCGGTCGTGGTTGCTGCGGCAATCGGCGCATCGTCGAATTGTCCGATACACATGATCGCGATCGCGCGTCACATCGGCGTGCACCATACGCTCGACGACTGGCAGCGCGTGGGCGCGCAGATTCCGCTCCTGGTCGATTGCCAGCCGGCGGGGCGCTTTCTCGGCGAAGCGTTTCACCGTGCCGGCGGCGTGCCGGGCGTGATGCGCGAGTTGCTTCGCGCGGGCCGGCTTCATCGCGATGCGCTGACCGTGACGGGAAGCACGCTCGCGCAGAATCTGGCCGGTGTAGCCGAGCCTGACCGCGAAGTAATCCGCTCGTTCGATGCGCCGCTGAAGGCATCGGGCGGCCACGTCGTGTTGAGCGGCAATCTGTTCGACAACGCCGTGATGAAGGTCAGCGTGATCGACGCGCGCTTTCGCGAGCGCTTCCTGTCGAATCCCGCCCATGCGGATGCGTTCGAAGTGAAGGCGATCGTGTTCGAAGGCCCGGAGGACTATCACGCGCGTATCGAAGATCCCGCGCTCGACATCGACGAACACTCGATCCTCGTCATGCGCAATTGCGGCCCGGTGGGCTATCCGGGCGGCGCCGAAGTGGTGAACATGCAGCCGCCCGCTGCGTTGATCCGGCGTGGCATCGACACGCTTCCGACCATGGGCGATGGCCGGCAGAGCGGCACGTCGGGCAGTCCGTCGATCCTGAACGTGTCGCCGGAAGCGGCGGTGGGAGGCGGGCTCGCGTTGCTGAAGACCGGAGATCGCCTGCGTATCGATCTCAACGCGCGGCGTGTCGATCTGCTCGTATCCGCCGATGAACTCGCTGCGCGCCGCGCCGCGTGGGCCCCGCCCGAACTTGCGAATCAGACGCCGTGGCAGGCCATCTATCGCAGCATGGTGGGGCAGCAGGGCAGCGGTGCCTGCCTCGAACCGGCGACGCTGTTTCTGAACATCGTCGAGACTCGCGGCGAAGCGCGCGACAACCATTGATGGAGGGTGCATGATCCGACAAGAAGACGCGAACACGCCGCGTGTGGGCATCGTGACGGGAGCGGGATCGGGCATCGGCCGTGCGGCGGCAATCGAGCTGCTTCGGGACGGCTGGTCGATTGCCCTGCTCGGCAGGCGCCGCGAGCCTCTCCTGGAGATTGCGCAGACCCGCGAGTTTGCGGGCCGCGCGCTCGCGCTGTCGTGTGACGTGTCGGATGCCGACGCGGTGGCGACGTCGTTCGATGCCGTCGTCGCGCATTTCGGCCGGCTCGACCTGCTGTTCAACAACGCGGGCGTCGGCAATCCGCCGGGGCCTTTCGAGACGTGGACGCCGCAGCAATGGCGCGGTGTCGTCGGCGTGAATCTCGACGGCATGTTCTTCTGCCTGCAGCGGGCGTTCAGGATCATGTCGGCGCAGACGCCGCGCGGCGGGCGCATCATCAACAACGGTTCGCTGTCGGCGTGGGCACCGCGGCCCAATTCGATCGCATACACGGCGACCAAGCACGCCGTGACCGGCCTCACGCGCTGCGCGTCGCTCGACGGCCGCGCGCATGACATCGCCGTCGGTCAGATCGACGTCGGTAATGCGCATAGCGCGCTGGCATCGGCGATGGCGCACGGTGTGCCGCAAGCGAACGGCACAATCGCCGCCGAGCCGCTGATCGACGTGGCGATAGTCGGGCGCTCGGTCGCGTACCTGGCGAGTCTGCCGCTCGAAGCCAACGTGCTGTTCCATACGGTCATGGCCACGAAGATGCCGTTTGTCGGCAGAGGCTGAAACGCAAGCGTGCGCAGAGGGCAGGGGCGCCGCGGACTCCCTGTTGGCGCCTAGCTGGAATTGTCCTTGTCGATTCCCTTCCGATACGCACTTGGCGAATTGCCGGTCCATTTCTTCAAGGAGCGGCGGAAGCTGGCGGCATCGGAAAATCCAATCCGCTCCGCAACTTGCTCGATAGGCAGTCGCGTGTTCTCGAGAAACTCGATTGCAAGCGAGCGTCGCATATCGTTGAGCAGGGTCTGGTAAGAATAGTTGTCTTCAGCCAACCGGCGATGCAGCGTCCTGAGCGAAATGCCAAGGTGCGCCGCCATTTTCTCGGCGGAAGGAAACACACCCGGCGAGTTCAAACAGGCCATGCGAATCTGCCTTTGAAGTTCGGGGATGCCATCGCGCTCTTCGAGAATGCGGTCGCACAACTGCTGGCAGATCTGCGCGGTGATCGGATTCGCATTCGGGCATGGACGGTCCAGCACGCTCACGTCGAAATGCCACTCCATGGAGTCCGCGCCGAACTCCACCGGGCAATCGAACATTCGCTCGTAGTTGCGCCAGTGCGGCGGCGCGGGATAGGCCATGACCATGCGCTTGGAGGGAAAGGGCGCTTCCAGAACCCGGCTGAACAGCACGGTCATCGAACTTCGCCAGAACTCGGCGACGAACGGCAGCATGTCGCCAAGCGACGCAAGCCCATGACTGCTGAGAATGCCAGTGTCTCCCGTCGCCGTATAGCGAACCTGCAGGACAGCGCCCGCCATCCTGACGTTTTCGACGCTGAATTTCAGCGCGTCGCCGAACGTGGTGCTGCTCACCATCGCGTAACCGTAGATGCCGAAGTCGCTGATGCGTTGCCGCGCACCCGCAAGCAATCCCACGTCGGCGCGCGTGGCCAGCCTTTGGGCATTGCGATAAATCGCCAGGCGCTGACGATGCGAAATTCTTGCATGCGCGTCTTCGAGTTGATTCGCGCGCACGCCCGTGTTCGCGAAAAGCTTGTCGACCGAAACGCCTTCCGCCGCCAGTTCCGCAGCGAGCGCGGCGAGACCGAGAAGACTCTGCGAAGGCGCGTCGAGATCCGGATGCAGCGGCGTGACTATTTTCGAAGGGCGCATGTCTTCTCACTCCGGTGAGTGGTCATATTCGCACGTTCCTGCGTCGAAGGGTGAACGCGTTTGGCACAGTTTGACGCGGCAATTGGCAGAGTTTGCCGTTGCTGCGCACACCGCTCGCGGAGATAGTAGACACCAACGGCATACGCCGAAAAAACGAGACGGAGACACCTCATGACGCCTTCAGCCTTCCGCAAGCCTCCCGCAAGCGTGCCGGGCAAAGCACATTCGAACCACGAATGTGGCGCGAATGACCCCGGTCATGCGGCGACGCAGCAGGCGCACGCGGCCCGGACCGCGCAGGCATTTGCCTGAGCCTTTTACGACGGACGCTCCAGCCGTCTTTCCCCCTTGAGCGCGGTGCCGAAAAAATCGTTCGAACCGGACGGCTGCGGCGCGCAATGTCGAACCCAACAGAGAGAACCATGACTACAGTCAAGACTGAAACCGACGGCGCCGTCGGAATCGTGACGCTGGCCAAGCCACCGCACAATCTGATCGACGACGCGATGATCGCGGATCTGCTTACGGCGTATCGCGACGTGGTGACGCGCGGTGCCCGCGCCATCTTGCTGAGAAGCGAGATGCGCCACTTTTCCGCCGGTGCGGAAATGAGTTCGTTCGTCGATGGCAAGACCGTCATTCAGCACGACGAGCAAAAGCTCTTCGAGTTTCTCGACGTACTGGAAAACGCGCCGGTTCCGACGCTCGCCGCTGTTCACGGCGCCGCGCTCGGCGGCGGACTCGAAATAGCGCTGACCTGCGACATGATCGTCGCCGCGGATACGGCTTATTTCGGTCAGGTCGAGAACATCGTGGGTCTGATTCCGCTGCTCGGCGGCACGCAACGGCTCGTGCAGCGCGCCGGTGTCGCGCGGGCCAAGGAGATCGCGCTGATCGGCCGGCGGCACTCGGCCGAGGCGTTCGAACGCTGGGGCATCATCAATCACGTCGTGCCCGAAGCGGAACTGCAGACCGTGGCGCTGTCGTTCGCTCGTCAACTGGCGGCGGGGCCGACCCGCGTTCTCAACGGCATCAAGCAGCAGGCCAATCTCGCCGCCAATGGCGGCGTGCGCAGCGCCGACCTCGAACAAGTCAGGCTCAACGAAATGATCTGGAAGACCGGCGATCGCGAACGGGGCTTCGCCGCGTTCTTCGCGACCGGGCCCGCCACGGCCGAGTTCAAGGGAGACTGACATGTCGGCACCACTCGAAGGGATTCGCGTGATCGATTTCACGCGTGTGCTCGCCGGACCTCACTGCACCAAGACGCTGCTCGACCTCGGCGCGACCGTGACCAAGATCGAACCGCCGTCCGGCGATATCGGCCGCGTGAGCATGCCGCATATCGGCGACATGTCGCTCTACTACGTGCAGCAGAACGCCGGCAAACGCAACGTGAGCCTCGACCTCAACTTTCCCGAAGCCCGCGCGATCATGATCGACATGTGCCGCGACGCGGATGTCATCGTCGAGAACTTCCGGCCGGGCACGCTGAACCGGTTCGGACTGGGCTACGAGCAGGTCCGCGCAATCAACCCGTCCGTGATCTATGCGTCGCTGAGCGGCTATGGGCAGGCGACGTCATGGCGCAACCGGCCGGCGTTCGCCCCGACCGTGCAGGCCGAGTCGGGACTGACGGACATCGTTCAGAACCATTTCGGCGACGCGCTCACCGAAGTGCGCAACGACGCGTGCAGTCATGCCGACATGTACACGGGGCTTCACGGCGTGATCGGCGTGCTGGCGGCGCTCGCGCATCGTGCGCGGACGGGTGAGGGGCAGCATGTCGATGTGTCGATGGCGGCCACGATGCTGTCGGTCAACGAACGCGCGGGCGCGCAGCTCTCGGAGATCGACACGGAAGGCGAGCCGATCATCTTGTCGGCGCCGGACTCGCACATCTTCGACCTGCCCGATGGACGGCGGCTCACCATCGCGGGAAGCCCGATCTACACACCGATGTTCAAACGCTACTGCACGATGATGCGCCGCAACGATCTGCTGAGCGATCCCCGCTTCGGCACGGCGCTGTTGCGGCGGCAACACCTTGCGGAGCTGCTGGCAGAAGTGCGCGCATGGATCCTGGGCTTCGACGATCTCGAACAACTTCAGACGCAGGTCAGCGAGGGCGGACTGGCCATCGGCGTGGTGCGCAGTACCAACGAGTTCGCGCAATCCGAGTGGGTGCGCGAGTGGGGCGCGCTGGTCGATATCGATGACCGCTCCGGCGGCACGACACGCATGCCGGGCGCGCCGTGGCACTTCAGCGAATCCGAATTGCCTTTGCCGGGCCGGCCGGCCTTTCAGGGCGAGCACAACGCCGAGGTGCTGTCCGAGCGCAAGGTCGACGCCGGATTCATTCGCGAATTGCAGGAGCGGGGCATTCTCCTCAGCCGTCACAACCCCGCGCAATCAATCGACTGAAACCCGCGCGCGGCTCGGCGAAGACGAGCCTTTTCGCCGGTGTCCGGCGCGAGATCCAACCTGCCTGAACGGGACGAACATGCTCCGCACTTTGAACCAGACTCACGATCCCGCTGCGCGCAGCTGGGTCGAATCGGCCAACATGCCGGACGGCGATTTCCCGATCCAGAACCTGCCGTTTTCCATCTTCCGCAGAAAGAACACGGACGAAGCGTTTCGCGGCGGTGTCGCGATCGGCGATCAGGTCGTGGATCTCGGCGCGTGGGCGTCTCAGGGACGCCTGAGCGGTGTCGCCGATGAAGCGGCGCGGGCCTGCGCGCAGCCCGTGCTCAACGCTTTCTTTTCGCTGGGACCGGCCGCATGGGGCGCGTTGCGGCACGCGCTGTTCGCCGCGCTTCACGAGCGCGCGTTCCCGAGCGATAGCAACGTGCTCCGCGACTGCCTGGTGCCGATGTCCGAAGTCGAACATGGGCTGCCTGCGCAAATCGGCGATTACACCGACTTTTATACGTCGATTCATCACGCGACCAACATCAGCAGATTGCTCGGTCTGAGTGGCGTGAGCGCGAATTTCAGATCGATTCCGATTGCCTATCACGGCCGGGTATCGAGTCTCGGACTCAGCGGTCAGCGCTTCGTCCGGCCGAAAGGGCAGATCGTTCCGCCAGGCGCGCAGGCTCCCGTGTTCTCGCCATCGCTCAAGCTGGATTACGAACTCGAACTCGGCATCTATATCGGACAGGGCAATGCGCCCGGCGAACCGATCGAACTGGAGCACGCCGACAGTCATGTGTTCGGCCTGTGCCTGCTCAACGACTGGTCTGCACGCGATATCCAGTCCTGGGAAATGCAGCCGCTCGGGCCGTTTCTCGCCAAGAACTTCGCGACCACGCTTTCGCCGTGGATTGTGACGATGGAAGCACTCGCGCCGTTCCGGCTCGCGCTGCCGCGGCCGCCCGAAGATTGTGAGCCGCTTGCGTATCTGCATTCGGAGCGGAACAGCAGAGAAGGCGCGCTCGATATCCAGCTCGAAGTCTGGCTGGAAACGGCGCGTCATCGAGCGGGCAATCTTCCGGCTTCGCAGCTTTCACGCACCAGCTTCCGGCATCAGTACTGGAGCGTTGCGCAGATGGTCGCGCATCACACCGTGGGCGGCTGCAATCTGCGGGCGGGGGATCTGCTGGGCAGCGGCACCGTCTCGGGCCCGGAGAAAGCGGAAGCGGGCGCGCTGATGGAACTCGCCGGCAACGCAAGCGAACCGGTCACGCTGGATACCGGCGAACAACGCAGCTACGTGGAAGACGGCGACGCCGTGATCTTGCGCGGCTACTGCCGCAAAACGGGCTTCGCGCGGATCGGTTTCGGCGAGTGCCGTGGCGAAGTGCTGCCGGCAAGCGCCGCGCGATGACAGGTTCAGAGATTCACCATCACAACAATCGTAGGAGACGCGACATGCAGTCGATGGAATCGATCAACGCGGAATTCGAGCGGCAAAACACGAGCCAGACCGGCCCGTCTGCCCTGTCCGTCAGCGAAAAAACCCTGGCGCTCTCGCGCTTGCGAAACCGCTTCGTCTGGTCGATGCTTTACGCATCGCTGGCGGCTTATTTCGGTATTCTTATCATTGTGCTCGGCTGCTCGGATGTGATGTACATACCCGTGTACGGCGAGTTCAACCTCGGTCTGCTGGCCATCGTCTTTCAGTTCGCGCTCGTCATCGCGACGTTCTGGGCCTATTGCGCATGGGCTGGACGCGTCTACGACCCGAAAGCATCCGAGCTTCTTCAGAGCGCGCTCGGTCAACAAAATGGTGACCAGCATGGATAGTCTCCTCGGGCATGGCGGCCTGCGTATCATCGCCTTCGTGAGTTTTATCGGGCTCAGCCTCGTTCTGACCGGCTGGAGCGCTCGCCGTTCGCGCGGCACGGCCGGGTTTTTCGTGGCCGGGCGCAATCTTTCGCCGTTCCAGAACGGTCTCGCACTGGCGGGCGACTTCATGTCGGCGGGATCGTTTCTCGGGGTGACCGGACTCGTCGCATTGTTCGGCTTCGACGGCATCGTGTATCAGGTCGGGTTCATCGCGGGATGGATCATCATCATGCTCATCGTTGCCGAGCCGGTGAGAAACTGCGGCAAGTTCACCCTCTCCGATGTCGTCGCGCTCCGGTTGCGCAGCCGCGGCGTTCGCGCGGCCACCTCGACGTCCTCGTTGCTGATTTCGCTGGCCTATCTGCTCGCGCAACTGGTGGGCGGCGGCGCACTGGCCAGTCTGTTGCTCCCGGTCGGCAGCGACGCTGCAATCGTGCTGATCGGCGTGCTCATGATCGCGTATGTACTCTTCGGCGGCATGGTGGCCGCCACCTATGTGCAGATCGTGAAAGCGGTGCTCGTCTGGGTCGCCGGTGCGGTGCTCGTCCTGCTTGCGATGGCGTATTTCTCCTTCGATCTGGGCGCGTTGTTTCAGAAGGCACGCCTGTCATCGCTGCATCCTGAGAAGTATTTCGTGCCCGGCGGTTATTTCAAGGATCCGCTCGACACGCTGTCGCTCGCGTTCGCGCTGGTGTTGGGCACAGCGGGTCTGCCGCACGTGATGACCCGGTTCTACACGGTGCCCTCCGCCGTCGCGGCGAGAAAGTCGGCGAAGATCGGCCTGATCGTGATGACCTCGTTCGCGGCCATGATGATTGTGCTGGGTTTCTCCGCGAGCGCCATCGTGGGACCGGCTGCGATTCTGGCGACGAAGAGTTCCGGCAACAGCGCCATCACGCTGCTGGCGGCGACGCTCGGCGGCGGCGCGGGTTCCGTCGGCGGCGAGTTGCTCCTTGCTTGCGTATCCGCGATCGCCTTCGCCACGATTCTCGCCGTCGTGTCGGGCATCATGATTTCGTCGGCGTCGACCATTTCGCACGACATCTTCGGCCATCTGTTTCCCGCGTCCGGCAACAACGAGCGCCGGCAAGTCAGGATCGCGAAGCTGGCCACGGTCGTCTTCGGCGCGGTGGCCATCGGGCTTGCGCTGCTGGTCAAGACGTTCAATGTCGCGTTTCTGGTCGGACTGGCCTTCGCCATCGCGGCAAGCGCCAATCTGCCCGTGATTCTTTACTCGATGTACTGGCGGCGCTTTACGGATCGCGGCGCGATCGCGGCCGTGATCGCCGGGACGCTGTCCGCGATCGGGCTGGTTCTCGTCGGGCCGGCGGTGATCGGCGCGAAGGGCATCTTCTTCAAGGACGTCACGCCGCCGTTCTGGCTGTCGAACCCCGGGATTTTCAGCATTCCCGTGGGCTTCGTCGCAGGCTGGCTCGGGTCGGTGACGACACGCCGCAGCGCCGATCGCGATGCCTTCGACGCGCAGCAACTCCGGATGCTGAGCGGCCTTGGCGCCGAAGCCGCATCGGAACACTGATGTGGGCGGCACCGGCTCTTAAACCATTCGAACCTGTCTCTCGAAGGAGATCTCTGTGAATCACTTACGCTTCATGGCCGCACGGCTGACCGCCCCCACGCTTGCCGCCGCGCTGTGCTTCAACATGTTTTGCGCGTCCGCGAGGGCGGCCACGGTCGAGGTGTCGGAGACGAAGATGATCGTCGATCATGTCGTCGTCTCGTCGGGCAAACCGTACGCCGCCGTCAAGCAGGAACTGGAAAGCCGCCTTGGCAGGCTCGACGACCACATCCGTATGCTGCTCAAGGAAAACAAGGTAGACGAATTGCACGCGGCGCTTCAAAAAGCCGCGGGCAGCGACGGACTCGTCATCCACTATATCGGCGTGCATGGCGACTGGCTCGCGCTCAAGGGCCAGCGCAAGAACGGCACCGAGTATTTCACCGGCAACATTCTCACCGCCACCGAAATGACGAGTGTCGATATGGCCGCCGGACTCTATGCTCCGCTGCGAATCATGGTCTATGAAAACGCGCAGGGCGGCACGAGCATCGAATACGACAAACCTTCGACCCAGCTCAGTCAGTTCCACAGCGCGAAGATCGACGTTCAGGGCCGTTCGCTCGATGAGCGGCTGGCGAAGCTCTGTGCGTCGGTTCTGCAATAGCGACGGCGCACACAGCGCGTGGACGTCGAGCCGGCAGCGCGCGATGCATCTGCGTCCGCGCAGCCCGAATCGACGAGCAGCATGGCGCGTGCCGAAGCCCTCGCAAAATAAGGGCTTGCCACGCGCATTTCGGATGGGTATCGTCGAGGTGTTCGACAACGCGCCACGGAAGAGCTCGTCCTTCGCGACGACGCCGACGGAGCAACCGCCCCGGAAACTCTCAGGCAAAAGGACCGTGCGCGCCGGAACATCTGGAGAGCGGCGCCATGCGCGCCCACCGAAGGGGAGCCCCGGCCGGCAGTCATGCGCGGCGCGCGGGCGAAACTCTCAGGTACATGGACAGATGGGGCATCGGTGCCGGCTATGAACGGCCGGCGATGCTCAACGAAAACTGGACCATGTCATGTCACGAATCGCCATCATCGGCGCCGGGATCACCGGCGTCACGACCGCGTACGCCCTCGCGCAGCGCGGCCTGCGCGTCACCGTGCTCGAACGTCATCGCTACGCGGCGATGGAAACCTCCTTCGCCAACGGCGGGCAGCTCTCGGCCAGCAACGCGGAAGTCTGGAACAGCCGCGCAACCGTGCTGAAGGGCCTCAAGTGGATGTTCACGCGCGACGCGCCCTTGCTGATGAACCCGCGCCCCGGCTGGCACAAGTACAGCTGGATGGGCGAGTTCCTGCGGCAGATTCCGAACTATCGGGCCAACACGGCCGAGACCGTGCGCCTCGCGCTCGCGGCGCGCGAGCATCTGTTCCGCATCGCGGAGACGGAGCGCATCGACTTCGATCTGGAGCGGCGCGGCATCCTGCATTTCTACGCGACGCGCAAGGAGTTCGAGGCCGCGTCGAAGGTCAACGAGATTCTCAACGGCGCGGGGCTGGCGCGCCATGCGGTCACCGCGCAGGAAATCGCGTCGATCGAGCCGACGCTGAAGGGCAGTTTTCACGCGGGTTTCTTCACGCCCTCGGATTCCACCGGCGACATCCACAAGTTCACGCGCGGTCTCGCCGATGCATGCGTGCGTCACGGCGTCGAGTTCCGCTACGACACGTCGGTCAAATCGATCGACGATCAGGCGGGCAGCATTGCGCTGACGGTCGAGCAGGCGGGCGAAGAAAGCGTGCTTCAGTTCGACGGCATCGTGATCTGCGCGGGCGTGGGCAGCCGGGCGTTCGCCTCGATGGCCGGCGATCACGTCAACGTCTATCCGGTCAAAGGCTATTCGATCACCGTGTGTCTCGACGATGCGCGCAGCCGCGAGAACGCGCCGTGGGTCAGCCTGCTCGACGACCGCGCGAAGATCGTCACGAGCCGTCTCGGCGCGGATCGCTTCCGCGTGGCGGGCACGGCGGAGCTGAACGGCTTCAACCGCGATATCCGCGCGGACCGCATCGCGCCGTTGGTCGAATGGACGCGGCGCTACTTTCCTGAAGTATCGACCGCGCGCGTGATTCCGTGGAGCGGCCTGCGCCCGATGTTGCCGAGCATGCTGCCGAAGGTCGGGCAGGGCAGGCGTCCCGGCGTGTTCTACAACACCGGGCACGGGCATCTCGGATGGACGCTTTCGGCGGCGACGGCGGAACTCGTCGCGGAAGCCGTGCTGCGTGAGTGGCCGGGGAAACCGGTTCAGGTCGCCGCTGCGCCGTCGGCAAGCATGGCGCGCAGCGAAGCGCTGCTCTGAGCGTCGCGTTCCCCGCATGAAACATCACGCGGGGAACATGCGTTACCAGCCGATCGCCGCGCCGTCGCTGCGCGGATCGTGTCCGCCTTCGAAACATCCGTTCGGATAACGGATGATCGCGCCCGCGTGGCCCATCGTTTCGTCGTAGGGCAGCAGCACATCGACTTCGTGGCCGAGATGCCGAAGCGCGGCGGCGGTCTCTTCGCCGAAGCGCGCTTCGAGCTTGAGCGAATCGCTCGCCTGTCCCCACGTGCGGCCGAGCAGCCAGCGCGGCGCATCGATGGCCGTCTGCGGATTCCATCCGTACCGCGCGATGCGCGTGAATACCGCGCTCTGCGATTGCGGCTGGCCGTCGCCGCCCATGTTGCCGTAGACCATCACGCGTCCGTCGGCGAAACGCGCGAGCGCGGGATTCAGCGTGTGGAAGGGCCGCCGTCCCGGCATCAGCGGATTGCGCGAGGTTGCGTCGAGCGAAAAGCTGCAGCCGCGGTTCTGCCAGTTCACGCCCGACGACGGCAGCACGATCCCGCTGCCGAACTCGTGATAGATGCTCTGGATGAAGCTGACGGCAACGCCATTGCCGTCGATGACGCCGAGCCATACCGTGTCGGCGGGACCGAGGCCGTTGCCCCACGGCGCGGCGCGATCCATCGAGATGCGCGATGCGAGTTCATCGAGACGTTCGGGCGCAAGCAGCGCCTGCGGATCGACGTCCATGTGATCGGGATCGCAGACGTGCGCATCGCGGATCGCGAACGCGAGCTTCGTCGCCTCGACGCACGCGTGAACATACTCCGGGCCAAGCGGGTCCATGTCGTCGCGCAGCACACGGTCCAGCAATCCGACGATGATGAGCGACACGACGCCCTGCGTCGGCGGCGGCATGTTGTAGACGGTGCCGAGCGAATGGGCGAGGGCGAGCGGCGTCACGATCCGCGCGTGGTGACGTTCCAGATCGCCGGCGGCGAGCGGGCTTCCCAGCGCGCTCAATTCCGCCGCCATGCTGCGCGCGAGATCCCCGCGATAGAAATCGTCGAGCCCGTTGCGCACGAGTTGCGCAAGCGTCGCGGCCATGCGCGGCTGCGTGAAAAGATCGCCGGCCTGCAAGGGCGAGGGCGTGAAGGTATCCGCGAAGCCGGGCACGCTTTCGAGTTCATCGCGCTTGGCGGCGATACAGCGCGCCTGACTGTCCGTGACGGGCACGCCGTGCGTCGCATAGTCGATCGCATCGTCGAGCAGGCGCGACAGCGGCAGCCGTCCGCCGAGCGTCGTGCGCGACCACTCGAACGCCGCATGCCAGCCCGATACCGTGCCCGCGACGGTATTCGCGGCAAGCGGCCCGCGATGCGGAATGCGCTCCAGCCCGAGCGCGCGATACCGCTCGATCGTTGCCGCCGACGCCGCCGCGCCGCACGCCTCGATGCCGACGGGTTCGGCGCCCGGCCGCGAGATCAGCCAGAAGCCGTCGCCGCCGATGCCATTCATGTGCGGATAGACGATCGCGATGGTTGCGGCAGCGGCGATCATCGCTTCGACGGCGTTGCCGCCTTCGCGCAGCACGGCGAGCGCGCTCTGCGAGGCGAGCGAGTGCGGCGCGACCGCCATGCCGCGCGTGGCGCGCGACGGGTTGAAGGTCTGAATGGTCATGGCTCGGGAGTCGGGAAGGTTCAGGGTTGAACGGCGCGCGGTTTCATCTGCGCGCGCATGATTTTCTTGCACATCTGCACGAACTGATCGACGAGCGCGGAACGTTCGCCGCTGATCGCGAGACTCGCGACGACCGGAATCGCGATCTCCGGCGCGAGCGGGGCGACGTTCAGGCCGAACGCGCGCGCGGAAAGCGCCGAGAATTCATCGACGATCGTGACGAGCCGCGAGCGCGCGGCAAGCGCGATGAGCGAGTGATACGACTGCGCCGTGAGGGTCGTGCGCACGTCGAGCGCGTGCTCCTCGAAGCGCTTGTTGAGCAGGCGGCCGACCGGATCGTCGGGGTCGGGGCCGAGGATCTCGCGCCCGTCGAAGGCGGCGAGCTCGACTGGCGCGGCGTCGGCGAGCACGTCGGGATGACCCACGCACACGAGCCGGCTCGACGCCAGCTCGATCTCGCGGATCGCCGGATGCGCGATGCTGTGATAGAGCACGCCGACATCGGCGTCCATCAGAGCGATGTTCGCGACCGCGGTCGCCGAGTAATCGGAGCGCACGGAGAGCTTCACGTTCGGATGCATCGCGGCGAACGCCAGCGCCGCATCGGCGACGACGGTCTGCGCGAGCGCCGGTGCGGCCAGCACGCGGATCGACGATTCGTCGGTGCCGCCGCGCAGGTTGTCGGCGAGCCGCTGCACCGCGTGCAACTGCTCGTCGAGCTTCATGATCTCGGGAAAGAGGCGCTGCGCCTCGCGCGTCGGAACCAGCTTGCCGCGCGTGCGCTCGAAGAGCGCGTAGCCGAGCTGGCGCTCCGCGCTCTGCAGGATCTGCGTGACCGCCGGCTGCGTGAGCGACAGCAGCGCGGCGGCGGCCTTCAGCGTGCCCGTGACGCGGATCGCGTTGACTACCTCTATGTGCCTGAGTCTCATCGAATGTCGTTTCCGGTCGGGTTGGGCCAGGCCGGGCGAGCCGGCCCGCGCGGCAAGACCGGCGCGACGCTCACGCGTTGTTCAGCGCGTTCTCCTCGATGCGCGCGGGCTGATAGCGCAACCTGAACCAGAGGATACAGGTAAGCGCGACCACGGCGGTGACCATCACGTACCACGCGGGCACGAACTTGCTGCCGGTCTCGTTGGCGATCCACGTGCAGATCATCAGCGAGAGCCCGCCGAAGACCGCGAAGGTCAGGTTGTGCACGATCGCGATGCAGGTCGTGCGCGTGCCGTGCGGAAACAGCTCCGCGACGAACGCGGGCATCGCGCCCTGGAACACCATCACGCAGGCGGTGAGGCCGGTGATGCAGAGCACGTACACGCCGACCGTGGGTTGCGCGACCATCAGATGGAACGCCGGCATCGTGAGCGCGACCGTCAGCAGCGTGCCCGCCGTGATGAGCGCGAGCCGTCCCACGCGGTCCGACAGCGCGCCGAACACGGGCGGCAGGAAGATCTGCGCGACCGAGTAGCCGATCGCGCCGAGCATCGAATCGGCAGGGGAGAGGCCGAGCACCTTTTGCGCATAGAGCGGAATGAAGACGCCCAGCAGATAGTTCGTCGACGCGGCGAGCGAGTACAGCCCGATCGCCGCCGCGATGCGCGCCTTGGCGGTCGCGAGCGTCTCGCGCAGCGGACTGTGCTCGTGCCGGCTCGCCTCGAACTCGGGCGTTTCGTCGACGCGGCGGCGAATCCAGTAGCCGAACGGCACGATCGCGAGGCCGATGATGAACGGCACGCGCCATCCCCACGAGAGCAGCGTTTCGGGCGTCATCAGGCGCGTCGTGCCGAGTCCGACGATGCTCGCGAGTCCCGTCGCGAGCCCGATGCCGACCACCTGATAGCTCGCGAAATAGCCCTTCATGCCGCGCGGTGCGTGCTCGGTGACGAACGAGACCGTCGAGCCGAACTCGCCGCCCGCCGAGAAGCCTTGCAGGATCTTGCCGAGCACGAGGATCAGCGTGCCGCCGGCGCCGAGCATCGCATACGAAGGCGCGCAGGCGATGACGAGCGTGCCGAGCGCCATGAGCCAGATGGTCAGCATCATCGCGGCCTTGCGGCCGTGCCGGTCGGCGTATCCGCCGATCACGACGGCGCCGAGCGGCCGGATGAAGTAGCTGATGCCGAAGGTCGCGGCGGTGGCGAGCATCGACGTGTAGGCGTCGCCCGTGGGGAAGAACGCTTTCGCGAGGATGGCGGCGAGAAAGCCGTAGATGAAGAGATCGTAGAACTCGAGCATGTTGCCGACGAGCGCGGAAGCCAGAATGCGCCGGAACTTGCCGCGCTGCTCGCGGCTGATACTCAGGTCGTGTGACATGGCGTTTTCCTTGGTCGATACGACGTGTGGAAGCTGACGCGATACGCGATAGGCGATACGAAAGCCGGAGGGGCCGGTCAGATGCCGTGCAGGTAATCGAAGGCGGTGAGGGCGTAGATTTCTCCGAGCGCGCGCAGTTCGTCGATGTGGACGTGCTCGTCGAACGAGCCCATGTTGTGCGCGGTGAGTCCGCAGACCACGGTGGGCACGCCGTGCATGCGGTAGTGCCGCGCGTCCGATGCGCCAACGCGCATGTTGACGACCGGCTCGATGCCGAGCCGCGCCGCGCAATTGCGGCGCACGCGCTGGACGATCTCGTGATCGGGCGAGGTCCAGTTCGGCTCGTAGCGCCGCGTGATCTCGACACTGACGCCTTCGTGCCGCGCGAGGATCGCGTTGATGCGCGCCTCGATCTGCGCGACGCTCACGCCAACCGGCAGGCGGATATCGGCGGTGGCGCACGCGTGATCCGCGACGAGATTCGATAAGCGGCCGCCCTGAACGGTGCCGAAGGTGACTGTTACGCGCCGCAGCACGTCGCTTTCGCCGCGGCCGGACAGTTCTTCGGATGCGGGGCCTGCGTTGTCGATCGCAGCGAGCACGTCGGCGGGCGCATCGACGGGATGATCGCGCAGTGTTCTGAGGTCTTGAATGGCGTCGAGCAGCCGCTCGATCGCGCTGATGCCGCGGTGAACGTGGGCCGCATGCGCCGACTTGCCGGACGCGTCCAGCCGCAGCCAGATCATGCCTTTCTCGCCGAAGCGCAGGACGGCGGGCGAGCCGGTGTCGGCGCTGATCATCGCGTCGCCGGAGGCTTCGGGCACGTGCTTGAGCAGATAGCCCGCGCCCTCGGTGCCCATGCTTTCCTCGTCGCCGACGAAGGTCGCGACGACTTCGCCCGGCAGCGTGTCGCGCAGTGAGGCGAGGTGGCGCAGCGCGAACACGATCGCCGCGATGCCGCCTTTCATGTCGGAGACGCCCAGGCCATAGAGTTTGCCGTCGCGGGCCTCGCCGTTCGGGTCGGCGCTCCAGCGATCCGCATCGACGAGCGGGAAGGTGTCGAGATGGCCGTTGAAGACGAGGCGCCGGCCGGGCCGCGTGCCGCGCACCCGCACGACGAGGTTCATCACATGCGGCAGGGTGCCGTATCGCGTGATCTCGACGCCGCTGCCCGCCAGCATGGCCTCGATGCGCCGCGCGACGGCGTGCGTGTCGCCGGGCGGATACGGGCTCGGCTCCGCGACCAGCGCACGCGCCAGATCGACGACTTCCTGACTGCTTGCTGCGACGGCGCGCGCGAGGGCGCGCCGCTGGTCGGATACTTCGGCGCTGCGGGTGACGAGAACGTCGGCTTGCATGGATGACCTCCGTGGATTCGCTGCGTTTCCGGCGCACACAGGTGCGTCGGGCATGAGTCCATGGTCGGTGGCCAATGGCGGCAAGTCGATTCAATCAAAAATGCGAGGGTATAAGTAAAACTTAACTGCCTCCGGACTTGTTTGAACGCGACGGGCCGAATCTGACGACTGAACCAGGACGCCACCTCGGTTGCATGGCCGGAAACCTTGCGCATGCGACATTGGAATGGCTCCGCGTTCGATCAAGAATGAGGCTTTCGAGGAGTGCGACCACCATGCCGTACCTGCAACTGGATGTATGCGGCCACTATCCGGTGGAAGACAAGCAGCGCCTGGCGCTGAAGATGAGCGAGACCTACGCACAGTTGATGTCGGTCGACATCCGGCGAATCAGCGTCGCGATTCGGGAACTTGGCGACGGAGGCGTCTGGCGGATTCCAGAAGCCGGTGAGGAGCCCGTGCCGGTCGCGGTCATGATGCTGGACATCAGAAAGGGACGGCCACCCGAGCTGCGCATGGACGTGGCCAAAGCGCTATGCGCGCATTGCGTCGATATTCTCGGCCTGCGCGAAGACCGGCTCAACGTCGAATTCACGCAGCATTCCGGGGACGAGATGTATCACCCGGCGCTGGGCGGCTACAGCCCGGAATGGACGCCGGGCGAGCAGTAGTTCAGCCCGACCTGGTGTGCATCAGACCGCAAGCGGCGTGACGCCCGACGCCCGCTGGATGGTTTGCGGCGGCTGACCGAATGCGCGCAGGAAGGCCTGACGCATGCGTTCGCGGTCGCCGAAGCCCGTCTCTCTCGCGACGACCTCGATCGGATGGCGCGTCGTCTCCATCATCAGACGAGCGGCTTCCACGCGAAGCCGTTCGACTGCCTTTGCGGGCGATTGCCCCGTTTCTTCACGAAATACCCGGCTGAACTGGCGCGGACTGAGCCTTGCCGCTTCGGCCAGCCGCTCGACCGACAAATCGCTCGCCAGATTTTCGCTCACGTAGGTCAGCGCCATCTGCACGCGATCCGAGCGTGCGCCCATCTCCAGCAGCGCCGAGAACTGCGACTGGCCACCCCCGCGCCGTTGATACAGCACGAGCTTGCGCGCGACCATGCGCGACGTCTCCAGCCCGAAGTCGCTTTCGACGATGGCGAGTGCGAGGTCCACGCCCGCGCTCATACCCGCTGAGGTCCACATCTGGCCATCGATCACATAGATGCGGTCTTCTTCGAGTTGAATATTCGGATACTGCGTCTGGAGGGCGCGCGCGTGGAACCAGTGCGTCGTGGCCCGCTTGCCTTCCAGCAGACCCGCAGCGGCCAGAACGAACGCGCCCGTGCAGATCGAAGCAATGCGTCGCGAATGACGCGGTGCCTGCCGAAGATAGTCCACCAGCGCCGCCGAAGGCAGACGGCATTCGTTGTCGCCCGCGACGATCAACGTGTCGTAACCCTCCCTCGCCAGCGGTTCGCTGTGGACCGAAAACCCTTGCGACGATGCGACCGGTCCGCCGTGTTCGGACACGATGCTGAACTGGTACGACGTCTCGTCGCGCAGCAGGTTGGCGTACTCGAAGACGCTCGCCACGGCCAGCGCGAGCGACTGGAAATTTGGATAAACGAGAAGTCCGACGGTATGCATGATGTCCCGTGCTAGATGGCCTGATTCATTGAAGGTAGCACAAAAGAGACGGGCACGATGGCAAAGGTCGGATGGCTGGAATCATTGCATCTATGACATTGAAGCCACGTCCGGCTGACGTCAGAATTCGCTCCATGAACCGGCACCCAGTTGGTTCAACCCACTCAAAGGAACGATCATGACTGCTTCTACGAAAGGTTTCGCGCTGATCACGGGCGCATCGGCCGGCATCGGCGCCATCTACGCGGATCGCCTCGCCAGGCGCGGCTACGACCTCATTCTGGTGGCGCGCAACCATTCCCGGCTCGATGCGCTTGCCAGCCGCCTCACGAAAGAGACGGGCCGCGTTGTCGAGACCGTCGCCGCCGATCTCAACGACAAAACCGCGCTCACGAAAATCGAAACCCTGCTTCGCGAAGACCCGCGCATCACGATGCTCGTGAACAATGCGGGCGTCGGCTCGGTTGCATCGGTGCTCGATGGCAACGTCGATTCGATGGAATCGATGATCGACCTGAACATCACGGCACTTACGCGCCTGACCTATGCGGCCGCCCCCGCGTTCGTCGCGAAGGGCGCTGGCACCATCGTCAACATCAGTTCGGTGGTCGGCATTGCGGTTGAATTGCTGAATGGCGTCTACAGTGCGTCGAAGTCGTATGTGCTGAGCTTCGGCCATGCGTTGCAGCGCGACCTCGCCGGCAAGGGCGTGCGCGTGCAGACCGTGCTGCCGGCCGCGACGGCAACCGAGTTCTGGGACGTAGCGGGCTATGCGAAGCAAAAGGAAGCGGCAAGCACGATGACGGCGGACGATCTCGTGGACGCCGCGCTCGCCGGGCTCGATCATGGTGAACCTGTGACCATCCCGACGCTGCATGACGGCGACCAATGGACCAAGTGGGAAGCGGACCGTCGCGCGCTGACGCCGCGGTTTGCGAACGCCAAAGCTGCTCCGCGCTACGTGTCGAACGCCGAGGCAGCCGAATAGGCCCGACAGCTATAACCGGTCAGCCGAGCGGCCCGGTCGTATCGCGACGAACCAGCTGGATGGGCAGGACATCGTGGACGGGTGCGCTCGTGCCGCCGGCTCGAATGCGCTCGACGAGCCTGCGTGCGGCGGTGCGCGCCATGGCTTCGACCGGCTGTCGAATCGAGGTCAGCCCGACCAGCGGCGATCCCGCCAGAGGCATGTCGTCGAAGCCGATGATCGAGAGTTGTCGCGGCACCGCGATGCCTTGCCTTTTGGCTGCTTCGAGCACACCGAGCGCAATCGTATCGTTCCCGGCGACGATGCCCGTGACCGGGTGCTTCTCGCTCAGCATTGCGATGGCACTCGAATAGCCGGCCTCGCTGGTGTAATCACAATGAATCAATGGCACCGATGTCGACGCTATGCCCGCTCCCGCGAGCCATTGCAGCGCCCCTTTGACACGGTCTCTGCTGGTCGACGTATTCTGCGGGCCCGTGATCAGCCCGATCCGGCGATGCCCCAACTGATGGAGATGCTCGACCGCGAGCGCGCCGGCGTGAACGTTGTCGATCTCCACCGTGTCGACCCTCACATCGTCCACGGACCGAACGACGAGCACCAACGGAATCCCGCGCCTTTGCATCTCCGCCACCACGGGCGAGTCGAGCGTTGCGGTGGCAAAGATCATTCCGTCGAGATAGCCGTCTATCAAGGGTCGAAATGCCAGCAGGTTGTTCGGGTCGTTCATCGAGTCGATCATCAAGGTGATCTGATAGTCGAACTCCTGCAAGGCGTCGTGAAGATGCGTCAGCAGCAATGTCATGAAGCGGTTATGCAGCGCGCCAACGACCACGCCGATCAGCTTC
Source organism: Caballeronia cordobensis (assembly GCF_001544575.2). Taxonomy (GTDB): domain Bacteria; phylum Pseudomonadota; class Gammaproteobacteria; order Burkholderiales; family Burkholderiaceae; genus Caballeronia; species Caballeronia cordobensis. The sequence goes on along the minus strand of NZ_FCNY02000005.1, from coordinate 142,959 downwards.
GTCGCCGACTTGCGCGTGGATCGACCTTGCGACGGCATTCGATAACCCATTTCCGCCGCGACAGCCTGCACGGCGCCACGGGTCTCGCTGCTGATCGCGGGGTGACCGGCCAATGACCGCGAGACGGTGGACACCGATATGCCCAGGCGCTCGGCGACATCTTCAAGTCTGACTTTCGACGTCCTTGTGCGGGCGTCGGGACGAGGTCTGGTTTGCATAAATTTGCATCGATGCGTCGTGACGGGAAGCCTCTGCGAACTAATGATTTAGGCCATCTAGGGAAAGTATCGAGCATTTGCGCAAATTTTGCATAAAAACCTGCGCTACATTTGCATCAACGCAGCGAGCCTTCCAGCACCGTCACACGCTGCTTCTTTCTCATCTCGTACAAAGGAAATGCAAATGGCAATCCAATACTTGAAGCATGGCCGTAGCGCCGAAGCGTCCTCGCAGGACGCGGCCAAGGTTCGTGACGTGGTTACGGCCATCCTTGCCGACGTGGCATCGCGCGGTGACACCGCAGTTGCCGAGCTCTCGGCGAAATTCGACAACTGGTCGCCCGAGCGCTTCCGGCTGTCGGAGGGCGAGATTGCGAGCTGCGTTCGCACGCTGACTTCGGGCCAACTCGATGACATCAAGTTCGCGCAGGCTCAGGTGCGCAACTTCGCACAGGCACAACGTGAGTCGATTCGTGATGTCGAAATCGAAACATTGCCGGGCGTGGTGCTGGGCCACAGGAACATGCCGGTGGACAGTGTGGCGTGCTACGTCCCCGGCGGCAAGTTTCCGCTGGTTGCCTCGGCACACATGGGCGTCGTGACCGCCAAGGTGGCGGGCGTTCCGCGCATCATCACCGCATCGCCGCCGGTCGGTGGCAAGCCGAATCCCGCTGTGGTTGCGGCCATGCACCTCGGTGGCGCTGACGAGATCTACACATTCGGCGGTGTTCAGGCGATCGCGGCGATGGCGCTCGGCACGCAGACGATCGATCCGGTTGCCATGGTGGTCGGACCGGGCAATGCCTATGTCGCGGAAGCGAAGCGTCAATTGTTCGGCCGTATCGGTATCGACCTGATCGCAGGTCCTTCGGAAACGCTCGTGATCGCCGACGACAGCGTCGATGCGGAACTGTGCGCGACGGACCTTCTGGGTCAGGCAGAACACGGCTTCAACACGCCGGCCGTTCTCCTTACGAACTCGATGCAACTGGCGAAGGACACCATCGCCGAAGTCGAACGCCTGCTCGAGATTCTGCCGACGGCCGGTACGGCGGGCGTTTCGTGGCGCGACTACGGCGAAGTGATCGTGGCGGATACGCTCGAAGAAATGGTTGCCGTGGCCGATCGCATTGCATCCGAGCATGTTCAGGTGATGACGCGCGACCCGGATTACTTCCTGCAGAACATGAAAAACTACGGCGCGCTCTTTCTCGGCGCGCGCACCAATGTCGCCTACGGCGACAAGGTCATCGGGACCAATCACACGCTGCCGACCGGCAAGGCCGCGCGCTACACCGGCGGTCTGTGGGTCGGCAAGTTCATCAAGACCTGCACGTATCAGAAGGTGCTGACGGATGAAGCGAGCGCGCTGATCGGCTCATATTGTTCGCGGCTGTGCGCGATCGAAGGCATGATCGCGCACGGCGAGCAAGCCAACATCCGTGTGCGGCGCTTCGGCAATCGCGACGTGCCGTACGGCGCGGCTGTTCCCGCGTAATTGCCGCTGAGGAGACGCTCATGACACGGACCAGGCCGCGCCCTCGAAGCGACGGAGGATGGACGGCGCAGTAACGTTCGCAATGGCGCGATCGCGATCGCGATCGCGAGCGCTGGCGCTCAGCCAAAAGCAAACCGCGCCAGCGCCTCCCGATCGAATTCGACGCCTGTGCCCGGGTGGTCGGGAACATGAATCAACCCGTCCTTAATGGAAAAGGGCGCCTCCAGGATCGGCTCCACCCAGTCCTGCCATTCGAGCCAGTGACCCGTTTCCGTGATCCGCAGAAGATGCGCGGAAGCTTCGGGATACAGATGACTGGACACGTCGATGCCGAGCGCGCCCGCGATCGGCACCGAGCGAAGCCAGCCTGATACGCCCCCGATGCGCATCATGTCCGGCATCACGAAGGTTCCTGCCTTGGCCGTGACCGCCTGCGACAGTGCGCGCGGTCCGTAGAAGTTTTCACCGAGGCAGAGCGGCGTCTTCAGGCCGGCGGCCAGATCGGCATACCCTTCGATGTTGTCGTAGGCGATGGGCTCCTCGAACCAGTACAGCCCGAAGTCGTCCAGTTCATGGCAGCGGCGCACGGCATCGCCGAATCGCATGCCCTGATTGAAATCGACCATGAGTTTGATATCGCCGCCCACGGCATCGCGGACTGCTTCGATGGCGTCGACATCTTGCTGCAATCGATCTCGCCCGAGCCGCAGCTTGACAGCCCCGAAGCCGCCTTCCGCGATCAGCGCAAGCGCTTCGTCGGCAAGCTTCCCGGTATCCGTCAGCCACAGACCGTTGCTGTTATAAGCGGGCACCGTGCCGACGTCGCCGCCCAGCAATCGCGCCAGCGGGAGATTCGCGGCTTTCGCCAGGGCGTCCCAGGCCGCCATGTCCAGCCCTGCGATGGCGATCATCGCAAGACCTTCGTAGCCGACCAGACTTAAGGACTTGCGGTCTGCCTGAAAGTCGCACAAGGGCGCGATGCGCTTGCCCTTCTTACTGGCTGCCAGATCGCTCATGATCGACACGATGTACTTCATCGAATGAGCGAGGTACGGCTCGAGGTAGCTGCATCCGCTGACGCCTTCGTTCGTTCTCAGCGTAATGGCGATAACCGGCCAGTCCGAGTAGCTGCCGACCCGCGACACGATCGGCCGCTTCAGCGGGATCAGCACGGGCTGCAATTCCAGCGAATGAAAGGTCAACTGCTCCAGTGGCTTCATGTTTTCCTCCATGCGCTGCGAGCGCTGATCCAGGCTAGTCGGCGGGTGCGTATTGCATTTCCCCGTTGCCGAACGACCAGTTTTCGCGTGCGACCTCGACCAGGCTGATCCAGACATCTTCCTTTCGCAGCCCCGTCTTCGCTGAAATGCCGTCAGCGACGGCGGCATAGAAGGCCTTCTTCACATCGATCGAACGCCCGGTGTTCCACGTGATCTGGATGAAAACAATGGAAGGAGAGTAAGCGATGCCGAGATAGCCATCGGCGGGGTAGATGAGTTCGTCAGCATCGTGGCGGGTGACGATCTGAAATTTGTCGTTGGCAGGGACACTGGCGATCGAGGTCATTGCCTCGTAGACGGTGTCGCTGACGGCCTGAGCGACGGCGGGTGGCGCGGCTTTCGAAAGATCGATTCGGACGAGTGGCATAGTGGCCTCAAGGCGAGAGTGCGTGATAACGCTCACTAGGCTAGACTCAATCCATGCTTTCCAAAAGCGAATATTCAGACTGGATTAAATGACGGAATGGAATAATGATCGATGAATTGAAATCCTTCGTGACGGTGGTGGAGGAAAGCTCTTTGACCCGTGCCGCGCAAAAGCTGTGCGTCACGCAGTCGGCGGTATCGAAGCGCATCCAGCGGCTGGAAGATGTGCTGGGCGCACCCCTTCTCGACCGCAATTCCAAACCGCCGCGTGCAACCGCGCTTGCGCATCGAATCCACGAGCATGCCGTTCCGTTGCTCGCTGCCTTCGACCGACTGATGAACGTCACCCGTGAGGATGGCGACCCGTCGGGAAAGCTGCGCTTCGGTTTGCCGCAGGGTATCGCCGATATCGTCCTCTTTGACGCCCTGACCGCGCTCAGAGACGCATTCCCGGCACTCGAAGTGACGTTGAGATCGGACTGGAGTCCCGGTCTGCTTCGTCTGCTCGATGCAGGTGGATTGGATGTCGCCGCCATTCTGACGCCGAAGGGCAGACAACCCGCCGATGACTACGTGCGCCAACACGTCGCGACGCTGGAACTCGTCATCGTTCAGAGCAAAAGGCGTCCGCTGGTTTCGAATCGTGCGACGCTCGCGGCCATTGCGGATGGCGGATGGATCCTGAACCCCGAAGGGTGCGGATATCGGGCGGCGCTGCAAAACGCGATCGAGAGGGCCGGTTACGTCCTGCGCGTCAAGGCAGATACGCACGGCAGCGAGATGCAGCTGCAACTCATCGCCTCCGGCCTGGGCTTGGGCCTGGTTCCGCGCAGCGTGCTTACGCAGAGCGTTTGGCAGCGGCGGCTCGAAGTCGTGAAGGTCGCGCGCTTCGCGCCTCAGCTCGATGTATGGTTGTTGCATGCGCCTCACATCGGGAATTTCAGCCGTGCGGTTGCGCAGCTTGGAGACACGATGAGAGCATCGTTTAAGTCTTGAAGGTTGCGGTGGGGGGTGCTGCCGTTGCCGTTTCGTCGAGTAGAAGGCGGATGGTCCGCATATCGGCGACGCTTGTTCGCGTTCAAAATAGCTTAACAAAAGCGAAGCAGCACATTCTCATTTCCAATCCTAAGTAAAGCGGGAATCTTCAGAAACGGTTGAGCGCGTAGCCTTCAGCGCGGCTGTGGGCGGCTGCACAACGCTGCCGAAGAGAGCCGGCTGTCGCAACGTCGCGCATGGAACCGCTCATGAGGCTCCATGCATCATCGCAGGGTTAGGTCGAACGTTTGCCGGCAGTACGCGAGCTCTTAGCAATTTCGCTGCTTACGTCCAGCACGGCGCCGCTCGTTTCCCGCGCCGCGTCTTTCACGGAATCGGCCAGGTCCTTTACGAGTGCGCTCGACGACTGCGAGGCAGTATGCACGTCATCGGCTGCGGCCTTCGACATGTCATTGAACTTGATGCCGTTGCATTCGTATTGCCGACGCACTTCGCCAACGATGTCGTCTTGCGTGGACTGCACGATCGATATTACATGCTGGCCATAAGAAGCGGCCTTTTGGGGAAACTGTGCGAGCATGATCGATTGCCAACCGAGCACGTCACCCGTACTGGCTTCATTCCCCGCATTCAGAAGGGCGTTACTTTCCTCGACCATTTTGCGAACTGTTTGTACATTCAGTTCAGCAAGCGCCTGCAGGCCGCCGGCGAACGTCCCGCTCATGTTGAGGAACGCTTGCAGCTTGGCGCGCGCGAGCGACGGCATCTGGTATGCGAAGTAACCGGGATACTGAAACATTGACCGCTCCTTGTTGAAAGTCGAATGGAACTCGGTAAAGGACGAAGCGCTGCATGAAAGCGAAGGCAGTTGAGCGTTCCTTGCAACACTGCGCGAATGATCTCCGGGTGGGTCTCATGAAGTCACAACGATATGAGCGCTGCGTATCTCCGCAATAAAAAATGCGGCAATACGCGGTAGCAGTGGACCGTACCGCACCGACGTTTGAGACGAAGGTGACAGCCGGTGGTTCCTTTCCCGTTGGAGGAAATTTTAAGCACGCTCGGGCGGTACTCGCTGTGGGTAGTCGCGCCCGATGAGCAGCAAGCGATTGGCCAACGCGTCAAAGAGTTTCCGTTCGGAATGTGCGGCGTTGCGGCTCGATCCCGGTAACTATGTTCACCACGCAGCCGCGGCGGGTTGGCACGTCGTTTGCACTTCGACCGCTGCTTTCAGGATAACGTCCGGCGTCGAACCGACCAGGCCTTTGTCATCGTGCCACGCTATCCGGGCATCGCTTAGGTCAGGACAAGCCAAGCTGCGTTGGGGCTACGAGAACTTCGCTATTGGCTCACCGAGCGGTCGTCGTCGAAGGTTTGAACGCGTCCTTTCATTTTATGCGCGACTCATAATCAGGAACACAGATGAGCTCATTCGACCCGTTTAGTCCCGCGAACGCGTTCTGGTCACTTTTCGGATTCGCGCTTGCGCCCTATGGAGCGCAATTTCTCGAAGGCACAGATGCAGCGGTTGCAAGCCCGCCTGATCGCGAGCAAAACCCGCAACGGTGTGGCGAGGATGCGCAGCAGGTAAATCCCGCGTCGATCCCTGTTATGCCAATAGTTTCGTCGCCGACTCTGAAGGAAGCGCCGACTGCTCTTCGTGGGAACGGTCTCGGTTCGATCGAACCACCCCATTGGTTGAGCCAACACGTCGAGGTCTGCGATGAAACGCAAGCTTTCAAGGTATATATCCCGAGCATTTATTGTGGCCAGTCGCTCCCGCTAATTGTCATGTTGCATGGGGCGCAGCAGGACCCCGACGATTTTGCGCTGGGGACTGGAATGAATGCGGTGGCAGAAGAGAAGGGCTACATCGTCGTCTATCCCGAGCAATCGGAGAGCGCCAGCCTGCTGCGCTGCTGGAACTGGTTTCGACCTGAAAACCAAACGCGCGACCGCGGCGAAACTGCGTTGATTGCTGCCCTCACACGCCATGTCATGGCGACATATAACGTCGATCGCGCTCGCGTGTATGTGGCTGGGATGTCGGCCGGTGGCGCGATGGCTGTGAATCTTGCGGTGACACATCCAGATCTCTATGCTGCCGCTGCCATTCACTCGGGTGTGGCGTTTGGGGTTGCAAACGAGCACCTATCGGCGCTTTGCGCAATGAACGACGGCAAGGGCAAAATTAGATTGCCCACGTCGATGCCCGACGGGAAAAAGTGGCGCACGGTGCCGTTGATCGTCTTTCACGGAGATGCTGACGACACGGTGCATCCTCGCAACGGCGAACAGATCGTTGCGATGAACCGGACCGTGCATGGCGACTTCGGCGACACGTCTGTCGAGTCGATGCACAGCAATCCAGGTGTGGGCGTCCACGCTTCCACTCGGCATGTTTTTCGTGACCAGACCGGCGCGCTGGTCGGCGAGCAGTGGATTGTCCATGGCCTTGGCCACGCATGGTCGGGAGGGTCTCCCGATGGTAGTTATACTGACCTGCGCGGCCCTTGCGCGACGAGGGCGATTGTCAGATTTTTCGAACAGCACTGGCTTGACGTGTGACCGCTTTGGGACAGAAGAATATTGGATCAGTGAATACCAGTCCGCTGTTGTGGGATCGCTCGAGACCGAAACCGAGAGCACGAAGCAAGTAGGTGGCGCCGTTCAGCACGACGGGTTCCGAGACCCCACGACGAGATCCCGTGGTTCACGGATGAAAAGAAAAGCGCGATCACAGATAGACGACTTGACGCAGCCTATTGAGTGAAACCGGCTTGCCATAGGCCCTGATTGCGCCCGGAATCGTCATACATGCAAAAAGGTATCGACAGAAGCGACGATTCGTCGCGTAACGGGCTGCCAGTCCGGCGCGACAATACGTGGATGGCGCAAGAAGCGTTGCGGATGATAGTGGCTAGACTCTAGCCCTGCACCTGCTGTCAACGTTGCAACGGCGTCAAACTCATCTGCTAGCCTGAATCCAACTGCGCTCCTCGCTTAGCGAAGTAGAGGAAAGGGAGCACCGGCCCGCTGAACGACTGACTATCGAATGGAGCTCATCAATGTCGACGTGTTTCGCCGTACTCCATCCTGAAGACGACCAAATTCTGCAGTCTTCTGAACACAGCATCTTGCAAGCAATCGCTGATGAAGCCAGCCTGGAGTTTGAGCCTGGGTTCGCGGGACGGAGCTACCTCGAAGTTCCGGGAAATGAGGATGTAAAGCACGCGGTGGAAGCGCGCTTGGAGCAGAATCACATGTCCTTTAGCGTCTTAACCCGTATCGCGTACTAGCTTCGAGTCGCCGCGCCAGTTCGTTCGAACGCCGATAAACGCCTCAGATCGACGGGTGTAAAGTGGTCGCCATGTGACCGCAGTTACATGATTTCGGAGCTACTATGATGGCCTGTGGGCGGGGGCGAGAAGCGCTCCAAGCGCAGAGCGTCGTCGACGCGGCAAGGAGGGCGACATCGGCATGGCAGACAAGTCAAAAGCGCGCTACCTAATTTCTTCCGAGACCGCGCAGGAAAAGGCGAAGGTTCTGCAGGAGCTGGCCGGCGGCAGGAACGCGTTGAGCTCGAATCAGGCGCTTGAGGCAGTGGCGCGAGGATGTGGGTTTGAAAGGTTGCGCGAGTTGGTCGCTACAACCGCGAAGTTGGCGGCGGGCGAGGCAAATTCCCTTGACATCTCGGCGAGCATGCTGGCCGACGACGAGCACGTCGACGCGGAGACACTGTTAGCGCGCCGCGCGCTACAGTTGGAAACGGTTCGAGGGGTCATTACGTGTTCCTATGCCCGGGCGCAAGAGCTCATGATGCTGTGGGCGCTCTCCGGCAAGGCTCACGGTTTCGAACCGGCTCCGGCAGAAGCCGTTGGAGCGGATTACCCTGAGGAGAAGTCGGAAGGCTCCATTGTCGATAGTGGTGCAGAACTGGCGCTTGAGGAAGTGCTCAACGATGCGCTCTTTGCGGCGATGCAGGAATTCGGTCCTGATGAGCCGCCGCATACGCCTCCCGCTACGCCCTCTGCACCGGTCGCGGTGAGCTACAAGAAGCGTCGCTTACCCGTCGATGAACGGTAGGTGAGCAGAGGTCAGTGAAGTCATGAATAAAAACTGCCCTACGTGCTCAAATTGGTTTTAGTAGAGTCCAGCGCGAGCGGACGGGCCGCGTTGATTGCAAAAGCCAGGCGCTTTCAAGCGGCTGCGATCGCCGCTTCCAGGGTTGCAACGCCGTTGAAGTGCACTCATGCGGCACCAAAGTGCGGCGCTCGCAGCGGCAATCTCATGCCGATTCGATGTTAATTAACGACTTCCGGCGCCGGCATCGTCGTTGTCGTCGAAGGCGAGAGCTTTCGAGCAGCCGTTTTGCGGGCAGACGTCTTTTTCGCAGTGGCTGTTGCCTTCGCCGAGGCCGTCGTCGCGGCCTTCTTCGCAACCGCAGGCTTCTTTGTAGATGCAGCAGTCTTCTTGGCGCCAATCTTCTTGCTCACGGCGCTGACCTTCCGTGCAGCTTTCGTTTTGATTGTCGCGCCGGTCGCCGACCCATCCGAATTGGCGGCAGGAGCTTGCTCAATCAGAAACTTGGTTCTGTCATTTGCGGAAGCCAGCCACTTGGGAGCAGGGCCCCGACCGCTCCAGGTGGCTCCAGACTCGGGGTCGCGATATTTTGCAGGCTGCGCGCCCTTTGGTTGCACTTTGCGAGCGGGAGCATTTGCGCTGAATCCGGAGATCTTCTTTGCCGGAGAAGCGGTATTGACGCCATCGATGAGGAATCTAGTCCGGTCTTTGACGTCTTTAATCCACGCCGGCGGTCGGGCATGCCCGCTCCACGTCTCGCCAGTTTTCGGATTTCGATACTTTGCTGGCAATTTGCCCTTGTTAAGGGTTGACGTTTTGACGCCTTGATTGGAGAGAGCGCCACCGCGAGCTTTTGCGTCCCTTCTTGCTTTCGCCTTGGCTTCGATGTCTGCGGTAGTAAATCCGTGTTTCAACATCAATTCGCGTATCTGGTCCACTGCAGCTTGCGCATTCTTGGCGACGATGGCCTCCGCTTGCGCTTGCAACTTCTTCATCCGGGCCTGGATTTGTTCGAGAGTAGCCATGCTCGCCTCCGTGTTAGGTAACACGCGAACTATGACACACCCCTTAATGAATTAGTACGGTAAGCGTTCGTTTTGAAACGAAGGCGGGCCAGTTCAACGGCGAACGAGGTCCACCGCGACCAGACCCGCCTTCTTCGGCTTCCGCATTATTTGCTGGCGTCAGCTTCGCACTTTTTCATGAACGACGTTTTCGCAGCGCCGGCGAGCGGCTTTCCATCTTTCCCTACCGCTTTGCTCGCGCACGTCGCGGATACAGTCGTCTTGTTGCCAGCTTCACACTTCTTGACGAATGAGTTTTTGGCCGCACCGGACAGGGGTTTGCCATTCTTATCGATTGCTTGAGCTTCACAGTTCGACGCTGCTGCGGTGGGCGCGGGTTTGGCGGTTGCTGCGGCCGGGGCGGACGTTTGGGCGCACGCGATTCCAACCGAGAAGAACGCTGCCGTAGCGACTGCAAAGAACCTGTTCATGAGTAGTCTCCCAAGATATAAGGCTGAGCGCCTTGCTTGAATTAACGCTCGGAAAGCTGTGACGTTGACGCTAGACACGAGAATTCGTTGGTGCCGCGCCGAATCGGTCGCGCCGTTGCCGCTTCGTTAATGGCCTTAACCAACCGCTGAACCCAAGGGGCGCATGGCTCATACGTGCCCAGAACGATAGCCAAGCGACAATTGGTAGGGTTTCTCGCTAGCATCCACGAGCGGTTTTATGAGAACGGCTGAACCGGAACACACACGCAAGGATAGAATCGTTTCATGCCCGCTACGGCAGTTGCCGTTCAGTTGGTGAGGAGCAATGCTTGCTTGCCAAGGAAAGGGAGGAGAGCATGCATGTAACGACAACGAGCCGTCTGCTCACTTGGATTTGTCTGACTGCCTTCATATCAGCGTGTAGCGTCGCGCCTGTAGTTGCGACGAAGAAGCCAACCGAGGGAAGCGCGAGGGTTCGGGCAGAGATAGAAGCCGCGGTCGCGTCATCAGACTCGGAACTGACCAGGGACAGTTCGGCCGCCAACGGGCGTCGGCAATCAACGGTTCAGTGCGACGCGGTTGGTAGTATGTTCGTTTGCACGGATGGTCAGGCGATATGCTGGTGGAATCGCCGTACAGGCTACGGCTGCAACTGATGGCAGGTTGCGTTGAGAGCTATATTGCGAACACGCCGAGACGGTAGCGCCGACAGGCGCTCGTCGCCAGCGGCTCCCTTCAACATCGACCATTGAATAGGCCGTTTGGGCGTCGCGGGCGACGAGAGTTTCGTTCACCTCTTGCAGTCCGGGGGCATCCGCTTGGCTGATCAGCTTCGTCCAGCATCTACCTGACGGCATTCGGGAACAGCCAGCCTATGTCGGAGCAAATATCACTGCGCCGACATCGGAGATAAGCGTGAAGCTCCGGAAAAACCGGTACGTTTGATCGCCGACAGTTATCCGGTTCAAACCGACCTGAGTGAGTTCAAGTAGCTCTTCTGCGACCGCCTTCGACATTGTCCCCCGGCGACTCAATTCGCTTTCCTCGTCGGCCGGGTTGCCAATGTAGATTGAACAGATTTCGGCGTCGCGGCGCATCAGGACCACAGACTTCCCGCGTTCCAACGCGATTTCCAGATATGAGGCCAGCGTGCGCAGCGACTCGGAAGGGTGCCCTTCGGCGTCGAAAGTCGAATCTATGGCGGTTCCCATCTTGCTGTCTCCGTCCAGGAATGTGGGTTCAGCACCCCCAGCTTACTCCTAAGATGGACGTCCGTCGTCCTTGCAGGCAACTCTCGTCTATGTGGTTTCGAAGTTGTGGCGACGGGCCTAGGACCGGTCCTTGCGGGGCAGCATAATGCGTTCAAGCAGTGCAGCCGTTTCCTGCTCTGCGTTCTCGCGAAGCGCCGTCGGGTGCCCGACGACTCGAGCGCGCTTGACGGTCTTTCCGAAACTTAACGGAGCGTAGTTCGAAGCGTCGGTACTAGCGAAGCACGCCATGATGTTTTCTTCCAGTGAACTCAGTCGGTCGAGGGACGCTTTAAGACGGAGGCTGAAGGTCGCGACGAGCGCTAAACCCGCGAACATGGCACCCGCCAGACGCGTGAAACCAAAGGAACCCCACCCAACGCTATCGGTGCCGACGGTCCAAAGCAGAGCAGAGGCCAAGACTCCGATTCCGGAGCCGAACGCCACGCCTGCCAACGCCACGCCTACGGCGCGAGTCTCACCGAGAAGCGCCTTGATATTCGCTGTTCGGAAATCGATGTTTGAAGGTGGCGCAGACACGTCTTTCTGAGCTCCCGTTCGTGTTGAAGGAGTCTTACGATGCGTCTTAGGATAGGGCCAAGCCGAGTCTGCGTCCGTCGGCTAGACCGGACGTGACGATGACCGACGCCGCGCGCCGTAGCAATATCGTCGTGATGCCCGAAGCGGGCTTGCGCGCATGGCTCGCGGGGACGGCTTAACGCGCGCGACGCACTGGGGCAATCGCTCTTTCACGTCGACGCACCCGCATTCGCGCACGCGACGCTGACGGCCATGCTCGCAGACGCGGAATCTTCCGTGGTCGACGCGCGCTGAACGGCGGACGGGCGACGCTCCGATCGTGTACGGGATGAAGACGTTTTGAACTCCCAGCATCACTCCGATGCGGCGCGCATGAATCACAATGTCAGTTGTCTACTCGCTTGCCGACGTCGAGGCAGCTACGGTCCGCGTGGCCGAAAAGGGTCCGACAAAGGATGGTCGTTTCGCTAGAAACAGTCATCCAAGGACGCGTCCAAAACTTTGGCCTGCACGGCGTGAACGGCCTAGCTTTCGTCGGCAGTTGTCTTCTCGCCTGCGGCCTCAACCTGCTGCCCTTCAAGCACGTCGGAGTAGCTTTGCCAGAAGCCGCGCCCTTTCGACTTCGCAACATACATCGCAGCATCCGCGGTGAGAAGCAGGTCGCGCGCGGAGGTGCCGTCCTCCGGAAACTCGCTGATGCCGACACTTGCCCCCACCGTTACGCGTCTCCCGGCGATGGGAAGATCCTCATCCAGCGCGCGGACAATCCTTGCGGCGACATCCACCGCGGCGCAGGAGGAATACGCGCCTTCCACCAGCACGACGAATTCGTCGCCGCCCAGTCTCGCCACCGTATGTCCCGTCGAAAGCAGCTGCCGCAGACGGTGCGCTATGGCCACGAGAACGGTGTCGCCGATCGAATGACCGAACTGGTCGTTGATCTGTTTGAAGTGGTCGAGATCGACGAACAGCACGGCGAGCCGCTCGTTCTTCGCCGTCGCCTCCTGGACTGCTGCGTCGAGCCTTTGCATGAACAGCATGCGGTTGGGCAGGCTCGTGAGCACGTCGTGATTGGCCAGATGCGCGAGCTGATGCTGCTTGTCGTGAAGCGCGTCCACCTGGGCCTTGATCTCGCGCCGCATGCGATCGAAACAGCGCGCCAGCATGCCGATCTCATCGGTGCGCTTGAGCGGCAATGCTTCAGTCACGCTTTCGGCGAAGAAATGCGTTGCTGCGTCCGTGAGTATCTGCAACGGCTTGGTTAGCGCGCGTGCAAAAAGGATAGCGAGCAGGAGCGCCGCCACGCTCGAAAACAACACGATGCGCACGATCCGGTCACCGAGCAGATTCGCACCGGTAAGCACGCCAGAGAGCGGCTTGCCGAGTCCGAACACGACAAAGCGATTGCCTGCGGTCGCGCCGAATGGCCGCCTCACAAATGCGAGCACGTCGTTGCGCGCTTGCTCCGGGTTGGTGAGCCCATTGATTAGCACGCTGTTTTTCGCTCGATCGAAAAGCGGCTTCGTCGCGGCGAAGCTTTCCTGCATGAACACGCGGCGTCCTTTGTCGAAGCCAAAAGCCTGCGAGGAATCGGGATGAACGAGAAAGTCGCCCCATTCGTTAGCCAGATACACCTGATAGTCGGGAGGCAAATCGGTGCTCAGCAGTTTGAGCAGGACCGTGAGATCCACGTCGAGGACCACGACGCCCACGACACCGCCCGCGGGCGTGGCGACTGGTGCGGCGAGGCGCAGGATGGGCCTGCCTTCGGCGTAGTGCGCGCCGTACTCGCGATTGATGGTGATCGGCCCGATGTACACGCGGCCGGGCGCCAATGCCAGCGTGTCGAACACATAGGCGAACTGGCCCTTCTCCTGGAGATTTGCGCCTTGGACCTCCACGATGCCGCGTGTGTCGCGATCGAAGCGAATCCTCTCGAGCCCGAACTGATTGCGCGCAATGAGCCGCGCCTGTAGATACACGGGATGATGCAGCATGAAGCTCGAGAAGACCTGCGCGAGCCGTGTCCGATCCGCCTTCGTTTTCATGTCCTCCGCTGACTCGGCAACGAGCGCCGAGGACGGCATGGTGGCGAGCACGAGCACGTCAGCCGCCATGTCGTCAATCGAAACGGAGAAGCGCCGGCCGAGCAGTTCCGTAGCGGTGAGAAGGTTGTGTCCCGCCTCGCCAACCAGCAGGTTGCGGTTGGCGCGATACGCGTAGTAGCCGGTCGACCCCGATGCCAGCACGCCGATCAGGGCAAGCAACAACGACAACTTCACTGTCAGTCCGGGCCGCATCATGGAAAGCGCTCCGGCCGGTCGCCGGACACGATCCGGCTCCATAGCGACTCGCGCACCTCGATGTTTTCCACGGGCTGGATCCAGATGAGATGGGCGCTGTCGCTGCTGTAATCGGGTGGCGGGATCAACGTGTTCGCAAGACCCTGTCGTTGCGTGAGCACTGCGCTCACGTCGGGTTCAAGCATGTAGTTGATCCAGGCGAGCGCGAGTGGCCGGTTCGCGGCAGCTCGAGTCACGGCCCAGCAATCGAGCCAGGCAAGCGCACCCTCTTCGGGAATGACATAACCGACATCTGCACCGGCCTTGCGCAGCAGCGCGAGTTGCTGGGTGCCGTAATTTCCGAACATGAGCGCGGCTTTGTGCTGAATGAAAGCCGCCGTTGCTTCCTCGGGCACGGTGTAGTAGGTGAGCAGATTACGGCGCAAATCGACCAGTTTTCGCGCGATCTTGCGTGTTTGCGCGTCGGTGAGCTGGAACGGTTGCGGATACCCAAGTGCGAGCGCCGTGAACGAGAAGTTGTGCTGCGCGCTGTTGAAGTCGAGCACCTTGCCCTGGTAGCGCGGATTCCATAGCTCATTCATGGAGCGGGGCGCAACGGGAATTTGCTTGCGATCGTAGATCAGTCCCATCGACGAATACGTATAGGGAATCGCGTAGACTTCGCCGTTCGCGGTGAGTCCGTTGATCGACGAGAGCGCGCGAAACCGCGGCAATTGCCGTTGCGTGTTGGGGAGCTCAGCCAGATCGAGAGGCGTGAGCAGGTTCTCGAGCGTATAGCGCTTTATCTCCGCGGTGTTGGCCGCCAGTACGTCGAACTGTGACTTTCCGCCCGCGTGCATCTTGATCCACAAGGCTTCGTCGGAGTCTACGAGGGTCACTTCGACGCGTGCGTTGAAGCGGGATTCGAAGGTCTTCACGACGTCGGGGTCGGCATAGCCCGGCCACGCGAGCACGCGCAGCACGTTTTGCTGGGCGAGAGCCGGCATGCCGAATAACGCCAGTGCGACGAAAACGAGCGTCGCTCCGGAAGCGCGAGACGAAAGATGGATCCACCGACATACGCGCTTTACGATCGCGTATGTCGGGAGGAGCAGCATGCTTCTTCGATTGGGCAGTGAGGGACCGAGGCCCATTTTGTCCGTCCTTTTGCCGTCGCTTGAAAGAACAACACAAAGCGCTTTCCAGGACGGGGCGGCACGTGACGTGCCTGTTCTCTTCCCGTCTTGTCGCGCGCTTGACATTAGATTTCTTTGCCGTCGTGCTCGACGGCGATTTTCGGTCCGCTGCACCTTCGAACTACGACCTGGCGCGTCGCGTATAGCACCATGTCAGGCTTGATTCGAAGGAGCCAAATACCGGGGCGACCCGAATCCTGAATTAACTCCATTGCGTTTACGGTTTCCCGGCGAGGATCTTTAGCGGCGCTGGATCATTCGAACGTTTTAGGCATTCAATTACCGACCATTCGCTGACCGATACGAGCGGCCTGCAGCATCGAATCGCCTTGGTGAGGCCGGCGCCAGCTATCGCGTGCTTTGTCTGGACGGGTCGTCATTTCGCTACACTGCGCACTTCCGCTGATAACCTTCCAGGAGGATGCACATGGACCGCATGGTTGCGATGGAGACTTTCGTAACAGTTGTCGATGCGGGCTCATTTTCTGCGGCCGCTCGCCGGTTGAAATTAGGCCAACCGGCCGTCTCTAAGGCAGTAGCACAGTTAGAGGAACGTCTGGGCGCCCGTCTGCTATTGAGGTCGACACGCGGCCTGGCGCCGACGGATGCCGGTCAGCGGTTCTACGACCACGCCCGCCGGGCCATCGATGAGGCCGACCACGCCGAACAGGCGGCGCGTGAGTCGTCCGATGGCCTGTCCGGACGACTGCGGATAGGCGCAGCCGTCACATTTGCCCGGCTCCACGTCTTGCCAAGGTTGAAGTCTTTCCTGGATCAACACCCGAACCTGAGCATCGATATCGTTCTTGATGACCGGTCAGTAGATTTGCTCGAAGAGGGCGTTGATGTCGCGTTGCGTATGGGCGCCCTGGACGATTCGTCCATGACCGCGCGTCGCGTGTCCACGGGGCGGCGACTCGTCGTCGGCACACCGTCATATTTCGCGGAAGCCGGACTTCCGCAAACCCCTGCCGACCTGAGCCGACATCAGGCGGTCGTTTATTCCGTGCGCGGTGGCGGCGAATCGTGGTTGTTCAGCCACGGTGACGGCTCTGACGCAAACGTAAGCTTGTCCGGCCGAATAGCTGTGAATGCAGCTGAAGGAATGCGCGCGGCGGTGCTCGCTCACCTCGGCCTTGCTGTCGCCTCAGAATGGATGTTCGCCCCCGAACTCGCGAACGGAACAGTTCAGGCCGTCCTGACTGACTGGACGTTGCCGCCGATTGACCTATGGGCGGTTTTTCCGTCCGGCCGCATGGCAACCGCGAAGACGCGTGCGTTCGTCGCGTTTGTCGAGCACGTTCTCAATGAGCGCGGATCCAGCGAAAACCTCACAGCGTAGTTGCTTCGCGCTCAGGTGCCGATTGCTTCGGTCTGCTCCCTCGCGGCAGGAATAGGAGCTATTCCTCACGGGCGACTACCGGACCACGCTACCCGAGCGGAGGATACGCATCAACCAGTGCATGAAAGCACTGGCTCCGATGCAGCGGTGCGTCCCGGCCATACAGCCAGGGAACCGCTTTGCAACCTACGTGTTGAGGAAAACCATGACCCAAGCTTTAAAAGGCAAACTCGCCCTCGTTACTGGCGCTTCGCGCGGAATTGGTGCAGCCATCGCCGCGCGTCTTGCGCGCGACGGCGCATCCGTAATCGTTCACTATGCGTCGAGCCGGGCGCGGGCCGAATCAGTCGTGAAGGAAATCCGTGATGCCGGTGGCGAGGCTGAGGTCTTCGGCGCTAACCTGTCGCAGCCCGAAGGCATCAAGAGCCTCATTGAGTCAATGAACGGGGCATTTGGCGGCCGATTCGAGGGGCGGCTTGATATCCTCGTGAACAACGCTGGCACGGTCGAGTACGGACCATTTCTCGATTCTTCGGGAACGTCATACGACACTCACTTTAATTTGAATGTTCGAGCACCAATCGAACTGGCAAAAGACGCAGCAGCGCGAATGGTCGTAGCGGGCTGGGGACGCATTATCAACGTGGGCTCGGCCTTTGGCGAAGCGGCGCCCTTGCCTGGCGTGACGCTCTACATAGCATCGAAGTTCGCTCTCAGGGGCTTCACTCGCGGGCTATCTCGCGAACTCGGCAAATACGGCGTGACCGTTAATGCGGTTCAGCCTGGCCCCATCGATACAGAACTTGCTCCGCAGCCTGGCACGGAAGACCACGCAACGATGACAAAGCTCGCAAGCGTGGGTCGTTTCGGCAAACCGGCAGAAATCGCGGCGGCCGTAGCGTATCTAGCCAGCCCTGAAGCAGGCTATACGACCGGCGAGAGCCTGACGGTCGACGGTGGATGGATTGCCTGACCCGTGCCGCCAAGGCATGTCGTTGACACTCGTGCGGCGCCGCTCAGGCAATCGCGAAGCATCGGTCTAGGGGTGCAACCTCTCGAGCGGTGATAGTCGAGGGGCTCGCCCAGAGTTGACGGAACCGATAGGGACAGTAGTCTGGACCGGCTGCGCGTCGCGAGTGCGACCGCTCTTGCTTCAGTTGCCGCCGGCCCAATGTGCTAGACCGCTCATCGATCAGAGGCCGTCGCCGGGACGTGATCGGCCTTCAAACGAAGCGCTGGCGGAAGAACTGGCCAGCTGCGGCTACAACTCATTATGCTCAATCCGCAATGGCTACACACGTTCGCGGCGCTGGTCGAACTCGGCAGCTTCACACGCGCGGCGGAACGGCTCGGTCTGACCCAGGCCGCCGTCTCTCAACATGTGCGCCAATTGGAAGATGCGCTCGGCCTGCTGGTGATACGCCGACCGCGCGCCATCGAACTGACGCCTGCGGCGCACGCGCTGCTCGACTATTGCGAAGCGATAAAAGCTGCGCGCCGGCGGCTCGATGCGCGCGTGTCGGATGCTGTAGAAGAACCCGGAGATATCGGGTTGGTCACGCCGGGAAGCATCGGGTCGGCGCTGTTTCCATTAATGCTGGAGTGGCAGGTGCAGCATCCGCAATGGAAGATCCGTCATTGTCTCGCACCAGATCCGGAGGTGCTCGACGCGGTGCTGACTAATCGATACGACGTCGGCATTGTCACGGTGAAGCCGGATGATAGGCGTCTCACCGCGCACAAGTTCATTCAGGACCCCTAGAACTCGTCGTGCCGGCCGGCGCAAAAGTTCGTGCGTGGAGCGATCTCAAAGTGCTCGGTTTCATCGATCATCCGGATGGGCGGGCGATGGCGAATCGCTTGCTGAGCCGTCGCTTTCGGAAGGACGCGTGCGTCGGAGACCTACCGTGCAACGGTTTCAGCAACCAGATCGCGCTCATCCTTGAATTCGTGTCGCGCGGGCTGGGATTCACGGTCATTCCGCATCATGCGCGGGCGGCGTTCGCGCAGCAGGGCAAGATCGAAGTGGTGGAAAGCGGTTCGCCCGTGGTCGACACCTTGTGGTTCATTTATCGTGCGGAATGGCCATTGCCTGCCCGGTGCGCGCGGGCGTTGAGGTATTTGGAGAAGCGATTGAAGGGGTAGTGCACGATGTTGGCCTGATTCGACGTTACCGCGGTCTCGCCCATGATGTCGTTTAAGCGCTGCGCCGCCGTGCAGATCTCCGTTCGATGCGGGCAGCCGATACGGTACGGCGAGTGACCGGCCGTTGCGCCTCGTAAAGAGACGCTCGGTGTACCGAGGGTCGAACGGCAGGTTGCGGACAGATTCCACGACGCCAAGGCCGCTGCTCGCCGTCGCGAACTAGTCCGAAACGCGCGCCGCCGACATCAGAGGGCGCGTTGCCCGGCACGCCACGCTGCTCACTCGGTGCGGACGCACGAGACAAAGGGCAGGGTCGCCATCGGGGATTTCAGGCGTCGAGCCGGGCCGGACACGTTGGAACAGTAGCCGGCCCGTTCAGGCCGTTCGCGTACGGGCTATTACGTGCGAAGTGCCGCAATCAGCACCTTCGCAGTGGGGCCTGATGACGCGGGGTTCTGCCCGGTGATAAGTTGACCGTCGGTAACTGTATGGACGCCCCAATCCTTGACTTTCTCGAATATTGCACCTTGATCGAGTAGCTCATTCTCAACGAGAAACGGGACGACGGTAGTTAGTCCTACTCCCTCTTCCTCGCCGTTGGTGAATCCAGTTACATGCCGGCCATTCACAACGGGCGTGCCATCCGGATTCTTCACACGATGCAGAACACCCGGAGCGTGGCAAACCAAGGCAATCGTCTTTCCGGCGGCAAGGAAAGACTCGATGAGCTTGATCGAAGTCGGATCCTCCGCGAGATCCCACATTGGGCCGTGGCCCCCTGGATAAAAGACCGTGTCGAAATCTTCTTGCTTAACGGTGTCGAGCCGAACAGTTTTCGCAAGCTGTCCCTTCGCGTCCTCATCAAGGTTAAAACGCTTAGTAAGCTCCGTCTGGAATGAGGGCTCATCGCTCTTCGGATCGAGAGGGGGCTGTCCACCCTTCGGAGACGCGAGAGTAATTTCCGCTCCGGACTCCCTGAATTCATAGTACGGAGCCGCGAGTTCCTCAAGCCAGAAACCAGTCTTCCGGCCGGTAGTACCGAGTTGATCGTGCGATGTCAGGACAACGAGGACCTTCATACTGTTCTCCCTTGTGCTTGCTTGACACGATTTCCACCTTGGACAGCGCCGAGCCATCATGGCCGACGCGCTATCAACTGAGTTGCTGACCACGCGTTCTTAAGGAAACAGGTTACATGACGATTGAGTAAGCGGCTCGTTAAATGAGGTAAATCGGTCTAACACCGCGCCGCCGGCTGCTCGCGGGTTGCTGATTCCCGCCCATGAGCCCGCTAGTGTTATCGCAGGCTCAGCGGGCTTCGGCTGCTTGAAACGCTCACTGGCAATTATAGGCACCGAACTGGGCCGGACGTGCCTGGAGCAGGAGCCGGCCATCATGTGTCATTCGATAACCTCGTTAGCCCGGCAGCCGGGTGTCGATTTCGCACCCGAAACAGTCGCTTGGTTTTGCCAGAATTTGATTAATGGGTCGCTTGGCCATTTCTCATTCTCGCGTCAAAGAAGCGCTCTAGTTTCAGCCTTGCAAGAGCGCATTATTAGAGTTCCTGATACTGTCTCCCGACCTGCTGATTTTCTGAAGTCGCGGCTCTACACTGGTTTTCAAGGCGCATCGACATGAGCGCCATACCAGAGACAGGAGACAGACGTGAGCAAACAGGTATTACTCGAAGACTTGCCTCTTCGCCCATTCCACGTTGGCGTGGCTTTCAGCGGGACGGGCGGTCAATTTAGCGATGGTTTTGTGCTGGGCATCATCGGCATCGCGGTAAGCATGGCGGCAGGGCCGTTGCACCTCGATGCGCTCTGGATGGGACTGCTCGGCGCGGCATCGCTTGCAGGGCTTTTCTTCGGCAGCATGCTGGCAGGTCCCATCGCGGACAGATATGGTCGCCGGACGATTTTCGCGTGGGACATGTTGCTTTTCGCGGTGGTCTCGGCCGCACAGTACTTCGTTACGTCGCCCTCGCAATTGCTGGTCTTGCGTCTGGCCCTTGGACTTATCCTCGGCGCGGACTATGTCGTGAGCAAGTCTCTCGTGACCGAATACTCGCCGCGCCGTTACCGTGGCCGTCTGCTGAGCGTGCTCGCAGCGGCGTGGGCGGCGGGCTATGTCGGCGCGTATCTCGCAGGCTTCGCCATGCGCGAAATCGGACCCGATGCGTGGCGCATCATGCTGGCGGCGAGCGGCGTTCCGGCATTGCTCATTCTCCCGTTTCGCCTGATCGTGCCCGAATCGCCGTTGTGGCTCATGAAACGCGGACGCGGCGACGAAGCCCTCGCCATCGTCCGTCGCAGATTCGGCCCCGACGTCACGCTCGCTACGACGACCGCCGCGCCGCAGCAACAAAAAGGCGCGTGGTCGCAGTTGTTCTCGCCGCGCTGGCGCAAGAACACGCTGGTCGGCTGCGTGTTCTACACCTGCCAGGTCATTCCTTATTTTGCGTTGGGCACCTTTGCGCCGAAAGTCCTCGAGGCTTTGCAGGTCAAGGACAAGTTCGTCGGCGGCCTCGTCTACAACGTCCTGCTGCTCGCGGGTGCAGTGATCGGCTTGCTTCTGATCGATCGCATCTCTCGCCGCACGTTTCTCCTGGGCACCTTCTATCTTGCGGCGCTCGGCCTCGCGGTGCTGACGTATGCGAGTTTCGGTCCCATCGGTACGATGCTCGTCTTCGGCATCTTCGCGTGCATTCTCTCGGCCGCGGCGAACCTCGAGTTCGTCTATCCGCCCGAACTCTTCCCGACCCATCTGCGCGCGTCGGGCGTAGGTCTGGCGGTCGCTTCGAGCCGCTTTGGTTCGGCGATCAGCACGTTCCTGCTGCCGATCGCCGTTCAGCAGGTCGGCATTCACGCGGCACTGGGCGCGTGCGTTGCGGTACTGCTTTTCGGCGGCGTCTTTTGCCACTTCATGGCGCCTGAAACCGGCAGCGAGAATCTGTCCGACGTGAAGTCCGACAGTGTCGCCGAGGATGCATTGGACGCAGCCGGACATCATGATGCGACGTTCGCGGCCTCCGCGCCGGGCGCTAGTAAAACGCGCCGCTGACGACCGCGGACGGCGATTGCCACACGATGCGCGAACGTGTCTCATGACGCTTACTCGAGGACATGACATGCCGTCGAATAAACCCATTGATATGCATGCCGTCCAGGTCTTCGTCGCCGTTGCGGAAGAGGGAAGCATGTCTGCCGCGGCAACGAGGATGGGCATATCGCAATCGGGTGTATCGCAGATCATCCGGCAACTGGAAGACGAGCTCGGCGTGGTGCTGGTGAATCGAACGACGCGGCCGATGGCGCTGACGCCCTTCGGCATCGCGCTGAGAAACCGGGGCGCGGTTCTGAGCGAGGAAATCGCTAACCTCAAGGCGCAGGTTATCGAAGCGGGACGCGGTATCAAACCCGACTTGCGCATCGGACTGGTGGACTCGTTCGCGTCGACATGCGGCTCGGTCTTCACGAAGAAGCTGCTGGGCAAGGTGTCGCAGTTGTCGATTCGCACCGGCCTGAGCCCTCAACAGGGCGAAGCGCTTTTGCGCCGGGATCTGGACTTGATCGTCACGAGCGATCCGCTGATCGATGCGAACGATGTCGTGCGGTACCGCTTGTTCTCCGAGCGCTACTTCGTGATAACGCCGAAAGGTCTCGGAACGCCTGTAAAGACCATCGATGACTTGCGCGCGCTGATCAACAGTATGCCCATCGTGAGGTTCAACCGGACGTCGCAGGTGGGCATGCAAATCGAACGATACCTTCGGCGCATCGAGATTCGCGCACCCGCGCGGCTCGAACTGGACAACGCCGATGCGTTGACTTCGATGGTGGCCGAAGGCATCGGCTGGGCCATTACTTCGCCGATGTGCCATCTTCAGGGCGTGACGCATGCGGGCAACGTTGCCACGCATATCGTCGAGAAGCTGGGCCTGGAGCGCTCGCTGTACCTCGTGGCGCGCCGGGACGAATACAACGTTTTCTTCGACGACGCCTGCGATACGGCGCGCGAAGTCGTCGAAACATCGTTCCTGCCGAGGCTGGCCGCGCTCGGCGGGGACATCGAAAAACTCATTACTGTTGGCGGAAGAAATCTCCATGAATAAGCCTGCTCAGAGCGAAGCTCGCATCGAACGTGATTATGTCGGCGAGGTCGCCATTTCTGGCGACAAACTTTACGGCGTGAACACAGTTCGCGGGGTCGACAACCTCACGGTTTCACCGTTGAACATCGCCCACTATTCCGCGTTTCGCGATGCTTTCGCGCAAGTCAAATGGGCCGCGGCATTGGCCAATCGCGATAACGAAGTTATCACCGGCGAGCAGTGCGAAGCTATCGTTGCGGCTTGCAGGGAAGTCACCGAAGGGCGATTCGATGCCTCGCTCGTGGTCGATCTGATGGAAGGCTCGGGCGGGACATCGACCAATATGAACTTCAACGAGGTCATCGCGAATCGTGCTCAGCAAATCCTGGGGCACAGTGCCGGCAACTACGAGGTCATCCATCCGAATGACCACGTCAACCGGTCGCAATCGACCAACGATGCGTATCCCGCCGCATTGAAGATAGCCACACATGCAATGCTGGGTGCGCTCATCGAGGAGGTCTCGACGCTCGCCGGCCTTTTCAACAGCAAAGCCATGGAGTTCGCCGATGTTCTGCATCTCGGCCGGACCTGTCTGCAGGATGCCCAGCCGATGCGTCTCGGCCAGCTATTCGGGGGTTATGCTTCGTTGACGGAACGGCTGGCGCAAGAACTCGTTGCGGTTCGCCACAAGCTTCGCACGCTCCCGCTCGGCGGCACGGCAATCGGTACGGGCTTCGGTGCGCCGGCGGGCTATCGCGCGGCGGTGTACACGCATCTCTGCAGCATCACGGGCGTCGATTATCAGGCGCCCGCGAATCCGTTCGACGCGATGCAGAACATGGACGTTTTCTCGCGCGTCTCCGCGGAACTTCGTACCTGCGCCGTGTCGCTGGCGAAGATCGCTTCCGACCTGACCGTGCTGTCCTCGGGTCCGGTGGGCGGGGTCGGGGAGTTGAAGCTGCCCGAGGCGCAGGCGGGTTCGTCGATCATGCCGGGCAAGGTGAACCCGGTCCTGCCGATGGCGATGATCCAGTTGAGCTTCGCGGTCGTCGGCAACGATGTCGCGGTCGCACAGGCGGTTCAGTACGGCGAACTGGAGATCAATCATTTCGAGCCAGTCGTGGCTTCGCGTGTCTTCGACAGTATCGCGTTGCTCACTAATGGGATTGCGCGCTTCGGCGAGAAGTGTGTGGCGGGCATCGAGGCCGACGTCGCCCGCAACGAACAGCATCTGTTGGACTCGATGGCAGTCGCAACCGCGCTCGTGCCGAAGATTGGCTATGCTCGCGTAAGCAAGCTCGCGCGGCAATCCGTGGCCGAAGGTCGCTCGCTGGTGAAGATTCTGGACGAGTCCGGATTGCTTTCGCAGGACGACACCATCGCCGCTATTCGCCGGGCGTCGTATCCGGTCTTCGATGCCTGACCCTTTGATGAAACAGGATCGGCTCCGGAGCGTGGGCCGGTCCGCTCATGAATAAAATGAACGACACCGTGCTGGGAAAAAACGAACTCCTGAAGCTTCTCGAGGAATGGCATATTCCCTTCCTCTGCGAGGAACATGACGCGGTGCTCAACATGTCCGAGTCCAGCATGTTGACGCTGTCACTGTCGGGCGCTCGCTGCAAGAATCTGCTTTTGCAGGACAAGAACGATCACTATTTCCTCGTCGTAACCACGGCGACGAAGTCCCTCGATCTTGCTGAGCTCGCTGCAGCACTAGGCAGCAGACGTCTGTCGTTCGCGTCGGCGGATAAGCTCTTCGAATTGCTGGGTATCCGGACGGGTTCTTTGAGTCCGCTAGCGCTGGTCAATGATGAAGCCGGCCGGGTGCGACTGGTCATCGATGCCGACCTGAGCGACGAGGAAAGCTTCTTGTTCCATCCACTCGAGAACAATGCGAGTGTATGGCTTTCGAGAGCCAGCCTGGAGACGTTTTTGCGCACGATCGAACATCCGGCCGATTGGTTGCACGCCTGCGCGCGGCAAGTTGCGTGAGCCTACAGACCATCAGCCCGCTGTTGTCGCGCCATGTCAGTGAATCTGCGAAGGGCTTAACGTCGGCTCGGGGTCGCGTGCGGTGACTCAGGTTTCCAGAGCGCGAACTCGCCGTGCGCGAGTTCCTGCTTGAGAAAGTCGATGCAAACGCGCACCTTGGCCGATTGCGCGGCGCGTGAGGCGGACATCGCCCATACGTCCGCCGGTTGCTCCCAGGCCGGCAGCACGCGTTCGAGCGTGCCGTCAGCGAGTGCTTGAGCGACATACGACTGCCCGACCATCACGATGCCGTGACCATCGCGGGCCCAGCGCAAGACGACGTCACTGTGATTCGAAGCAAGCGGACCGGTGACTTTCACCGTGCTCCAGCCGCCCGGACCGAGCAGACGCCACACGCCGAACGGCTCGTCGCGTTCCCGAAAGACGAGGCAGTCGTGCTGCGCGAGCTCGTCGACGCTTTTCGGGCGCCCGCGCAGGTCGAGGTAGTGGGGCGCCGCGCACAACACACGTGGACTGACGGCGATGTGATGGGCGATCAGCCCCGGCTCCTGTACCGCTCCCACCCGGATGTCGAGATCGAAGCCCTCTTCGACGAGATTGACGCGCCGGTCGACGAGTTCCAGCCAGATTTCGAGTTCGGGATAGCGCTTCTTCATCAGCGACACGATCGGCGCAATGTGACTGCGACCGAGGCGCTGGCTTGAACTCATACGCAGCGATCCCCTGGGATTTACCCGCAGGTTGGACAGATCGTCGCGCATCGCATCGACGTCCTGGAGGATCGCGCGCGCCCATCGATTGACCGTCTCGCCGTCGGTCGTGAGCGACACACGGCGTGTCGTGCGATGCAACAGTTTCACCCCAAGCGTCTTTTCCAGCAGGGCGATGCGCTTGCTGACGTGCGTTTGCGAATTGCCGAACTCGTGTGCCGCGGCGACGAAACTCAGCCGCCGCGCGACTTCACAAAACAGGCGGAGATCGCCGAGCATCGGTTCATTAAGCATGATCTGGTGATTATGGAATGCTATATCGACTAATAATACTTCGGATGGGCGATAGTAACCTTCGATCATGCTTTGAAACGGAGACAAGCATGATCAACGGCAACACCGGACTTATCGCCCACATCGGCTATCCAACGCACGCTTTCAAGTCGCCGATGATCTACAACCCTTACTTCGAACACGCCGGCGTGAATGCCGTAGTCGTGCCGATGGGTTGCACGCCCGAGCATTACCCGGCTTTCCTCCGCTCGATCTTCACGCTCGAGAACATCCGTGGCGCGCTCGTCACCATGCCGCACAAGGTGACGACCGTGGGCTTGCTCGATGAGGCCACGCCCACCGTGAAGATCGCCGGATCGTGCAACGCGGTGCGGCGGGCAGTGGACGGACGCCTCGTCGGCGACATGTTCGATGGCGAAGGCTTCGTGCGGGGCGTGCGGCGCAAGGGCTGCAAGCTCGAAGGCGCGCGCGTGCTCGTCGTAGGCTGCGGCGGGGTGGGATCGGCGATCGCCGCGTCGCTGGCCGCGGCTGGCGTGGCGTGGCTCGGTCTCTTCGACGCGCGGCCTGAATCGGCGCAAGGCTTGAAAGCGCGTCTCACGACGCATTACCCGAGGCTCGAAGTCACGACGGGCAACAATGATCCGGCGGGTTACGACCTCGTCGTGAACGCGACGCCGATGGGCATGGACGATGGCGATCCACTACCGGTGGACGTAGAGCGCATCGCGCCGGAGACCTTCGTCGGTGAAGTCGTGATGAGGAGCGAGATGACCGCGTTTCTCAAGGCTGTGCAGGCTCGCGGCTGCCGCTTCCAGGTTGGCTCGGACATGCTGTTCGAGCAGATTCCCGCTTACCTCGAATTCTTCGGCTTTCCGACGACCACGCCGGAAGTGCTGCGCTCGGTCGCGAAGCTGAGCTACTGAATCCATCGAACAGCAAGGAGACGAAATGACGACGACACCCCGGTTCGGCTGGTGTGGCCCACTGCAGAACGCGACATCGATGAAAGAAGCAGGGCTGGACTACATCGAGGCGCAACTCGTGCCGATGAAACTCGAAGATGACACGGCGTTCGCGGATGCCAAGGCGCGCGTCGGCGATCTGCCGCTGCCCGCGCTCGCGTTCAGTTATCTCTTTCCGCACGATGCGCGCATCGTCGGTCCGGAGAAGGACGAGCACCGCAATCGCACCTATTTCGATCGCGTCGTGGAACTGTTGACGCTTGCGCGAGCGCGCGTCGTCGTGCTCGGCAGCGGCTGGACACGCAACATTCCGGACGGTTGGACTCAGGCAAAGGCTGAAGACGAATTCCTGAGCACGCTCGCATGGTGCGCCGACGCATTGCAGGGCAGCGGCACGACCCTCGTGATCGAGCCATTGAATCGCAAGGAATCGAATCTTGTGAATAGCGTCGCAGATGGTGTGCGGCTGGCAAAAAAGCTGAACCGGACGGAAGTACGCGGCCTTGCCGACTTTTATCACATGGACGAACAAAGCGAGCCGCTCGATGAAGTGCGCGAGCACTGCGCCTGGCTCGCTCACATTCATCTCGCAGACACCGGCCGGCTGAATCCGGGCACAGGTTCGTATGACTATCCGACGTTTCTTGGGCATCTCAAAGCCGGCGGCTATCAGGGCCTTCTCAGTGCTGAATGCGGGGTCAAGGATGAACCGCTGACCTCGATGCGGGAGAGTGCGGCATTTTTGCGCGCGGCGTGGAGCGCCGCATAACGCCTGCTGATTAAACAAGGTTCGCAGCACGCGAGCAAACCTCACCGGAGGAGACAAATATGGATGCCGTCATCAATGGCAACACTGCTTCCGATCGCGCGGTCGAGAGGTCGACCAGGCCTGCGATTCGACGGTGTATTCGGATTGCACGGCTATCAGTGGATGTTCATGCTCGAAGGACTGGCGGCGGCCGTCGGCGTAGGGGCCTGGTTTTATCTCGATGACAAAGCGGCCGACGCCAACTGGCTCGAAGCAGACGAGAAACGCGAACTGCTCGCCGTGCTCCAGGCGGAGCAGTCGTCGAAGACTTCGCATGGCCCTCACAGCGCGGTCTCTGCGCTTTCCGACCGGACCGTGCTGTACTTCGGCTGATTTTCTTTCTCATCCAGATGGGCGTGTCGGTGGTGGTGTTCTACCTTCCGACCTTCGTCGGAAAACTGCTCGGCACAGGGCCGAATGCACTCGTGGGGTTTGTCGTCGCGATTCCGTGGACGTGTGCGCTCATCGCGACCTTTGCTGTTCCGAGATGGGCCGCCCGCGGAAACAGGTTGGTGGTCTTCGGCTTTGCGAGCCTGCTGGTCGCCGCCATCTCGATGTTCGTCGCGGCGGGCGCGTCCCCGCTGTTATCGATGATCGCACTCTGTCTCGCGGTAGCGGGCCTGTGGGCTGTTCAACCCATCTTCTGGTCGATGCTCACGAACTACCTCGGTGGCATGGCGGTTGTTTCCGGCGTCGCGATGGTGAACACGATCGGCAACGTCGGCAACTTTGTCTCACCCAATGTGAAGGCATGGGCCGACGCGAGCATCGGTTCCAGCGTGGCTGGCCTGATCCTGCTTAGCGGTGTCGTCGTGCTTGCAGCGATTCTGTTTATTGGCACGCGGCGTTCTTCACAACCGGCAGTTGTGAAGGCCCTGCACACGTGAAGCGA
Source organism: Caballeronia cordobensis (assembly GCF_001544575.2). GTDB lineage: Bacteria > Pseudomonadota > Gammaproteobacteria > Burkholderiales > Burkholderiaceae > Caballeronia > Caballeronia cordobensis. The sequence goes on along the minus strand of NZ_FCNY02000005.1, from coordinate 114,514 downwards.
TGGAATGACGCGACGGCACGTATCGGACATGGCTATGGAGTGGCCCGGTGCTTTACCGGCGCTCTCGCGCCATCCCGCAACGCCACGTCGAACAAGCGTGTTCCGATGACGGGCGATCGTTGCTGCTTTCTTACCAAGTCCATCGTCCGGTGTACCTGCGGAACCGGTCATCGAAAGAAGCGTAGGTCGAACTGCTGCTTGGCGTCGAGTGCCGAAATCCGCGACCGGTCCTCGGGACCGCGCAGGACCACACCTGGTAACCTCGTCAACCGGACATGAGCGGTTGGGCGGCAGGTTCGTCTAATTGAGCAGCGTGATGAGCGTCGACGACTTCCGATAGCCGATACGCAAGGCAATGGGCGCCGGCTTCGCGGCCCCGAACGACGATGCCGCGCGCACGCCGGAGATTGCGAGCAGCGACGTCATGGCGATGTGGTTGAAGGCGCGCCGGTTCATGCGAGTCATGTTCGGCCTCCTCAGATGACGAAAAACCCATGCGTGCCGTCCCGCTCCAGTTGCGCGACAAGCCCGTATTCCCAGTCGAGGTACGCCTGCATCGCTTCGCGCGCATTGCCGACGCCCTCGTACGGCCGCCGGTAACGATCGATGCGCGGCGACGCGAGCTTCGCTTCGCCGCCTTCGGCCGGCAGGCCGACGCGCGTCCAGGCGGCATTGCCGCCGTCGAGCACGGAGACGGGCTTGCCGGTCAGCGCTGCGAGATCAGCGGCGGCGAACGCGGCCAGCGCGCCCGAGCCGCACGTCAGCACGTAATGCCGGGCGTCTGGGAGATTGCGCACATCATCGTAAGCGGATGCGAGATGCGAGCGCAGAATCCAGTGCGCGCCGGGGATGTGCGACCTGACGTAATTCGCGCTCGGCGCGACATCGAGCAGCACGGCTGCCGGCCGATGCACCGTCGAGCAGCGCGGCCAGTTCCCGCGGCGAGATTTTCGGCGAAGGCGCGGGATGCGGCCGTTCAGGGCGATAGGCGCCAGCTTCCGTCAGATCGCCACGATGCGCGCCATCGACGACATAGGTGTCGATGTTCATCTGCGCGAGCCACGACGCCGTCATGTTCGCGCGCACACCATCGTCGTCGAAGAGCACGACGCGCGCGCCGCGCACCGGCACGAACATCTCCGTCTCCTGCACGAGCTGGCCGCCCGGCGCGCCCTGGAAACCGGGCGCATGGGCGCTTTCATACTCTTCGGGCGTGCGCACGTCGAAGCGATATGTCGTGCGCGATGTCTCGCCAGCCCAGCGCGCCGCTTCGTTGATCGATGTGCGGCGCACGCCCGCGCGCGTCGCAAGCGCCAGTGCGGATTGTCGTGATGTTTCAAGGATAGGCGGCTCGCGTCCCGCATCGGCATCGAAGCGCCGCTCGCTGCCGTGTTCCAGCGTTTGCCCCGCGAGCGTCCAGCCGATCGTGCCGTTGCGAAGCGCGGCGACCGGGTTTGGCAGCCCCGCGTTGACGAGCGACTGCGCGCCGATGATGCTGCGCGTCCTGCCCGCGCAATTCACCACGATGCGGGTCGCCGGATCGGGGGCAAGCGCACGCACGCGCAGCGCCAGTTCCGCGCCGGGCACGCTGACGCTGCCGGGGATGTTCATCGTGCGATATTCGTCGAAGCGGCGCGCATCGAGCACGACGAGCTTCTCACCGCTTTTCTGCAACGCATCGAGCGCTTCGGCCGACAGCGACGGCGTGTGGCGCTGCGCTTCGACGAACTCGCCGAACGCCTTGCTCGGCACGTTGACGTCGCGAAACACTTCGCCCCCTGCGCGGATCCAGCCGTCCAGGCCGCGCGCGAGCAGCGCGACCCGCGTGTAGCCCAGCGCGACGAACTTGTCGAAGGCGCGTGCGGCGAGTCCTTCGCCATCGTCAAGCAACACGATCGGCACGTCGCGGCGGGGCAGGCGCGTCCACGTATCGAGTTCGATGCGCGCGAGCGGAAAGTTCGCCGCGAACAGCGGATGACACTGCGCATGCGGATCTTCCTCGCGCACGTCGAGCAGGGCGACTTCGCGTTTCGCGAGCAGCGTTTCGCGCACGTCTTCATACGTGCGCAGCGGATGAGAGGTCATTCGTGCGGATTCGATGTGATGGGTGTCATGCGGACGAGGTTACGCGGCGTTCAAGCCAGCGCGTGAAGCGCGAAATCGGATAGCAGTAGGCGAAGAAAACGACGAGCGTGGCGACATACGTGAGCACCGTGAAACTCGAACGCGCGACCGTGCTGCTCGCGATCTGTGCGGTGTCGATCAGATCGTGAATGCCCACCAGCGACGACAGCGCCGTGCCCATCGTGATGATCGAGTATACGTTCGTCCACGGCGGGAGCATGCGGCGCGCACATTGCGGCAGCACGATGTGCACGAGCACTTGAAGCCGCGAAAACGCGAGCGATTGCGCGGCTTCCCATTGCGTCGTTGGCGTCGAGGCGACCGCGCCGCGAAAGATTTCCGCGATGTTCGCGGCTGCGGGCAACGCTAGCGCGAGCGTCACCTTCAGCCAGTCCGGAAAGGGCAGCGTCTTGCCGAACACGTTGAACTCGAAGGGAAACACGTAGGTCGTGAAGTAGATCAGCACGAGCCACGGCGCATTGCGAAACGCCTGAATGAGCCACCGCGCGACGCGTCCCGCGAACGAGCGCGACAACGCGATCGCGCCTGCGACGACGCCCGCGACGGTGCCGATCGCCACGGCGCCCAGGCTGATCAGGATGTTCAGCGAAAAGCCGTGCGCGAGCGCGGGAGTCCATTCGACGAGTTGCTTGAGCGTGTCGATGCGCGATCCCGATTCAGGCGCGATCGCCCATAGCAGCGCGCCGAACGCGAGCACGCCGACGATCGCGGCCGTGCCCGACGCGAAGCCCGACAGTGGCCGCGTCCTGCCGCGCGGCGCGGCGATCGCCGGGGAAGAAGCGAGTGTGTCATGCGCCATAGCCGGGTATCCAGAGACGTCGTTCGAGCCAGCGCCCCGCGCGGCTCACGAGCCACGTCAGCGCGCCGTAGAACGACAGAATGAGCACCATCAGCGCGAGCACGTTGTCGCGCTGCGTCCAGATCATGATCGACTGATACGTGATGTCGCCGACCGCGATCGCCGATGCCAGCGCCGACGCCTTCACTAGCTCGACCGCGTTGTTGACGAGCGTCGGCAAGGCGGTGCGCAGCGCGAGCGGCAACTCGATGCGCCAGAAGCGGCTGCGTCGATCGAGCCCGAGCGACGCAGCGCCTTCAATCGTTTGTGCCGGCAGCGCGTCGAAGCCCGCGCGCAGCGCTTCCGCGTGAAACGCGCCTTTGTGCAGCGACAGCACGAGCACGATCCAGAAGAACGGCTTGAACGGATTGTCCGCGTGATGCATCTGCAACCATTGCGTGATCAGCATGTTCACGACGAGAAACGCACAATACAGCTGCACGAGCGTCGGCGTGCTGCGCGTCAGTTCGATGAACGCGCGCGCCGCATTCGCGAGCCAGGCGCGCCTGCCGCGCACCGCGACAAGCAGCGCTAGCCCCGCGATCGCGCTGCCGATCATCGTCGCGACGATGATCTCGATGCTCACCACGATGCCCTGCAGAAACGGATCGCGCTCGTAGGCATCGAGCAGGAAGCGGAAGTCGAAGCCCGCGCGCGCAGCGGCAGCGAGAAGCGTGTGCAGCGATGCGCTCATCACGGCCCCTTCGGCAGACTGGCGTGCCATTCGACGAGCGCCTGAGACGGCGGCAAGCCGGCCTTCGCTTCGGACGCGATCAGAAAGCCGCTGCGATGCCAGTCCTCGACGATCACGTTGAGTTTCGCGGCCGTGTCCTTCTCGCCCTGACGCACCCAGATCACCGACGACGCCGGGATCAGCTCGGGCTGCAACGTGCGGTAGTCGCGCCATTCGGGATCGTGCTGTTGCAGCGGATACAGCAGCGGCGCGGCGTCGTGCACGGCCGCGACGCAACTGCCGCCGCGCAGCGCGAGCAGCGACTGCGACGCGCCCGGAAACGCGCGCGGCACCGCGCCGTAGCGCTCCACGACCGGCCGGATATAACTGCTGCCCTGCGAGATGCAGACGGGCTTGCCGCGCAGGTCCTCCCATCGCGCGATGCCGCTGTTGTTCGGCGTGATCGCCGTGCCGCCGACGCGGTAATAGGGCGTCGGCACGTAGTCGAGCATTTCGGCGCGCTGCGGCGTGTATTCCATATTGGCGATCAGAATGTCGACCTTGCCTTGCTGAAGGAACTGCACGCGCGTCGACGGCTGCACGGACACGAGATTGACCTTCACGCCGAGTCTCTTGCCGATGTCGTTCGCGAGATCGACGTTGATGCCACGCGGCTGCTGCGTTTGCGGATCGAGTGAGCCGAAGGGACTGCCCGCGATCATCACGCCGACGTCGATCTCGTGGCGCGACGCGATGCGCTCGAGCGTGGCGTCGGCGCAGGCGGAGAAACTGAGCGAGGCGAGGACGACGGTCGCGCTGACGCGCCGGAATAAGGTCGTTGTAATCATGCGGAAGGTGTGAAGGTCGGCGAGGGCAGCACTCGACGATAGCCGCATCCAGGTCGCCGGAAAACGAAGCGAATCTGCTAAGCAAATGGCGAACTGCGGCAGATGCGCATCGCGATTCATGCGATATTCATTCACGCAATCGTTGGTTAGCGCGCGCGTCGGCGATCCATAGAATCATTGGCTGACTTGCACGGAACCCGCGATGACCCAACTGATTCTTTCCCGCCGCGCTTCGCGAATCGGCCTCGCACCCAATGCCGCCGCGAAGGCGCGCGCGCAGGCGTTGGCGGCCAGCGGACGTTCGGTCGTCGAGCTGACCGCGGGCGAGCCCGACTTCGACACGCCGGTGCCGGTCAAGCAGGCCGCGATCGAGGCGCTCGCCGCAGGCGATACGAAGTACACGCCACCAGCCGGCACCGCCGATCTGCGCGCCGCGATCCGGGACAAGCTCGCGCGCGAAAATCGTCTCGACTACGCGACGGACCAGATCATCGTGTCGAGCGGCGGCAAGCATGTCATCTACAACGCGTTCGCCGCGACGCTCGACGAAGGCGACGAAGTGATCGTGCCCGCGCCGTTCTGGCAGTCGTTTCCAGCGATGGTGTCTATCAACGATGGCGTGCCAGTCACGGTCGCGTCGCGCCCCGAGGACGGCTACAAGCTCACGCCCGCGCGGCTCGAAGCGGCCATCACGCCGCGCACGCGCTGGCTGATCCTGAACACGCCGTCGAATCCGGGCGGCGCGGTGTACGACATCGACGAACTGAGCGCGCTCGCCGCCGTGCTGCGCCGGCATCCGCACGTCTGGGTGCTGCTCGACGAAATCTACGAACACATTCGTTTCGATGGAGGCGCGCGCGATCACTTTCTGACGCTCGCGCCCGATCTCGCGGCCCGCACGTTGATCGTCAACGGCGCATCGAAGCCCTATGCGATGACCGGCTGGCGCGTCGGCTACGGCGCGGGCCCCGTCGAACTGATTCGCGCGATGGTCGTCGTGCAGTCGCAATCGACGTCGTCTCCGTCGTCGATCGGGCAGGCGGCGCTCGCGGCCGCGTTGCGCGGCGATCAGGCGTTCGTCGCGATGTCGGTGGCGGCGTATCGCGAGCGGCGCGGCTTGCTGCTCGACGCCCTCGCGAAGATTGACGGCGTGCGCTGCGTGCCGCCGCAAGGCGCGTTCTTCGCGTTCGTCGATGTGAACGCGCTGATCGGCTCGACGACGCCGAAGGGCGAGACGATCGCGAGCGACGTCGATTTCGTCGCATACCTGTTGCACGAACACGGTCTCGCCGTCGTGGACGGCACGTCGTTCGGCACGCCGGACCACATTCGCCTGTCGATGGTCGCGGACAGCGCGAAGCTCGTCGAAGGCGCCGCGCGGCTCGCCGCCGCCGTCGCGGCGCTGAAGCGCGCCCAAGCGCCGGCACGTCTGCAGCAGGAGGCCGCATGAACCGCATCGCGCTCGCTTCTTCGACCTTCGACGAACCGCCCGTCAGCGAACCGCGCACGCGGGACGCGCTGCTATCGATCCGCGACCTGCATCTCGCCTACGATGGCGCGCCGGTGCTCAACGGCATCGACCTGACAGTTGCGCGCGGTCAGGCGGTGTCGATCATCGGACCGTCGGGCTCGGGAAAATCGACGATCCTGCGCTGCATCAACGGCCTCGCGACGCCGCATCGCGGCTCGATTCACATCGACGGCATCGACGTGCGCGCGCAGCAAAGCGACGCCGAGCGCATTGCGCTGCGTAAGCGCGTGGGCTTCGTGTTCCAGCAGTACTACCTGTTTCCGCATTTGAGCGTGCTCGACAACCTGACAATCGCGCCGCGCCGCGTGCTCGGCAAGAGCCGCGCGGAAGCCGAGCACGACGCGCACGCGCTGCTCGCGAAGGTGCGTCTCGCCGACAAGGCGCATGCGTATCCGGGTGCGCTCTCGGGCGGGCAGCAGCAGCGTGTGGCGATTGCGCGGACGCTCGCGATGCGGCCCGACCTGATTCTGTTCGACGAAGTGACATCGGCGCTCGATCCCGAAACCGTCGGTGAAGTACTGAACGTCATCGGCGAGCTGGCGGACGAGGGGCAGACCTGCGTGCTCGTCACCCACGAAATGCGTTTTGCCGCCGACATCAGCGACGAGGTCTTCTTCACTGAACGCGGCGTGATCGTCGAGCACGGGCCGGCCGCGCAACTGTTCGGTCATCCGCGCAACGAGCGCACGCGCCTCTTTCTGCAACGCGCGCGCGGCGACGACAGAAATCATCTGCCGCTGCGAGCCGTTTAACCTAGCCCCCTCTAAGCATGACTACGACGCATAAAGAACAACGACGCAACGAAGCCGTGCAGGCGCTGCTGGCCGATGCGCGGCGCATCGTCGGCGAAGACGGCCTGACGCGCGACGCGCTTGGTCGCCTGAGCGAACGTCTCGCCGAACTCGCCACACGTTCCGATCTTTTCGATGTCGACGATTTCCCGCCGCCGCAAGCGCAAAGCGGTGACACGTCGGTGCGTTATCGGCTCAATCCCGGCGAGGACGGCTTTGCGCTCTATCTCAACTCGCTGCTGCCGGGAAAGACGACGATTCCGCATAACCACGATACGTGGGCGGTGATCGTCGCGGTCGATGGCGACGAGCTGAACCGCGTGTATCGCCGCACCGACGATGGCGCCGATCCGGACCACGCGCAACTCGAAGTGGATCGGGAAGTGCTTGTGCGCCCCGGCACGCCGATCGCGTTCCTGCCGGACGACATCCACAGCATCCACGTGAGCGGCGAGACGCCGACGCTGCATTTCCATCTCTATGGCCGTCCGCTCGAAACGCTGACGGGCCGCCTCGGTTTCGAGCCGGATACGGGCCGCGTCGTGCGTTACAACGCGACACATATGCAGCGCGCGACGCAGGCGGTCGGCTGATGCCGGGACAACGCGATCGTCTCAACACACGCGTGCTGCGCGCAGGCGCACCCGCGTTCGACGACGGCGCCGCGCCCGTCAACGCGCCGCTCGTGCGTACGAGCACGGTGCGCTTCGAGAACGATGCCGCGCGCGCGGGGCTGCATCATCGGCGCGAGGCGGGCGAGGCCGTCGCGACTTACGGGCGTCACGGCACCACGACGCATCGCGCGCTCGAATCGGCGCTCGGCGAGCTGGAAGGCGCGGAGCATGTGCTGCTCGCGCCGTCGGGTCTCGCGGCCATCTCGCTGACCTTCATCGCGCTGTTGTCGCCGGGCGATCACGTGCTGGTGCAGGACAGCGTCTACGGACCGGTGCGCGAGCGTATCGAACCGTTGCTTGCGCGGCTGGGCGTGTCGTTCTCGTACTTCAGCGCGGGCGCCGGCTTGCCGGCGAACGACGTCAGAGCGAACACGCGGCTGATCTATGCGGAATCGCCATCGTCGTTTCTGTACGAAGTGGTCGATCTTCCCGCGCTCGCCGCGTTCGCGCGACAGCACGACGCGTTGCTCGCCGCCGACAACACCTGGGGAGCGGGCGTGCTGTACCGGCCCATCGAACTCGGCGCCGATATTTCGATACAGGCGATCACGAAGTATGCCGGCGGCCATTCGGACTTGATGCAGGGCGCGGTGGCAGTGAAGGACCGCGACGTCGCGCGGCGTCTTCGCGATACGCACGAAGCGCTCGGCTTGTCCGTCGGCGCCGACGATGCATGGCTCGCGCTGCGCGGCGTGCGCACGCTGGCCGTGCGGCTCGCGCAGCATGAGCGGCACGCGCTCGATGTCGCGCGCTATCTCGCGGAAGCCACCGGCGTCGTCGAGCGCGTGTTCTATCCCGCGCTGCCGGGCGATCCTGGCCACGCGCTCTGGCAGCGCGATTTCCACGGTGCGAACGGGCTCGTGTCGTTCGCCTTGCGCGATGCGACGCTCGCCGATGCCGTCGCGTTCGTCGATGCGTTGCGGCTCTTCGGCATTGGCGCGTCGTGGGGCGGTTACGAAAGCCTCGCCCTGATCGCGCCCGCCTCGCGGCTCGAGACGCACAGCGCCTGGCGCGGCGGCGCACCGGTGGTGCGGCTGCATGTCGGCCTCGAAGATCCACGCGATCTCATCGACGATCTCGCGCAGGCCTTCCGGCGTATCGCGCGCTGAACGCATACCTCACAAACGGAAGATTCGAATGATGCATCGCTCACGCAGCCGCGCGCGTCTCAACGCGTTTCTCACATTCGTGCTTGCCGCCGTCGCCGGGTCGGCGCATGCCGACGCCACACTCGATCGCATCAAGTCGCGCGGCGTGCTGGTCGTCGGCGTGGTGCTCGACGGCACGTATGGCTCGCTCGATCCCGTGACCCGCCAGCCGGTCGGCTACAACGTCGAGCTCGGGCAGAGCCTTGCGCAGCATCTCGGCGTGAAGTTCGAGGCCGTCGAAGTGACGCCGCCGAACCGCGTTCAATTTCTTCAGCAAGGAAAGGTCGATGCGCTCATCGCCAGCATGCAGTACACGAAAGAGCGCGACGAAATCCTGAGCTATGCGCCGACGCCGTTCGAGGAGATCGGCGGCTCCGCGATGGTGCGCAAGAGCGCGGGCATCCACGACTGGGGCGATCTGCGCGGCAAGGCGGTGTGCGTGTCGCAGGGCAGCAACTACACGAAGCCGCTGATCGAGCAATACGGCGCACAGATCAAGGCGTTCAAGGGCATGCCGGAGGCGCTGCTCGCGCTGCGCGGCGGCGCGTGCGTCGCGTCCGTGCATGTGACACCGGGCATTCAGGCGCGGCTCCTGAGCGAATCGGGCGAATGGAAGGACTATGAATCGCCGATGAAAACGCAGCTTATCCCGTCGCCGTCCGTGATCTGGGCGCGCAAGGGGCAGAGCGATACGGTCGCCGCATTCGACGGCATCGTCAAGGACTGGCACCGCACGGGCTTTCTGATCGATGAAGGCAACAAGTGGCACATGCCGCCGTCGCAGCAACTGCTCGCATGGCATCGGCAGTATTCGAGCAACGCGAATGTCGCGAACAACGCAACGAAGGACTGACGCATGAGCGAATTCTTCGATGTCGATGGCGAAGCGCGCCGCGCGCTCGATCTGCTCGGCCCCGCGCCCGAGAACTGGGTGCTCGCGCGTGCGGGCATCGATCACGACGTGTTCGTGGTCGGCGGCGGGCAGACGGGCTGCGCGTTCGCCTTTGCGCTGCGTCGCGCGGGCATCGGGCGCGTGAGCGTCATCGACGCGGCCAGGGACGCGGACGGCGCCGGCGTGTGGCTCAATCGCGCGCGCATGAACACGCTGCGTACGCCGAAGACGCTCGTCGGGCCGGAGATCGACGTTGCGGGCGTCGGTTTTCGCGCGTGGTACGAAGCACGCTTCGGCCGTGACGCGTACAGGTCGATCGAGCGCGCGCCGCGCAAACAATGGGCCGCGTATCTCGCGTGGTATCGCGCGTTTCTCGACATTCCCGTGCGTTATGGCGTGCGGCTCGCGCGCATCGAGCCGGCGGGCGATCACTTCCGGCTGCATCTCGATGCGAACGGCGAAGCACGCGTCGAAACGGCGCGCAAGATTGTGCTGTGCAATGGCATCGCGGGAAACGGACGCGCGCATCTGCCGGATACGTTGGCACATCTTCCGCCCGCGCTGTTACGACATACGTCGCAAGCCATCGACTTCGCAGCGCTGCGCGGCAAGTCTGTCGCGGTGATCGGTGCGGCTGCGTCAGCATTCGATGCCGCCGCCACTGCGCTTGAAGCCGGCGCCGCCGACGTGCATCTGTTCGCGCGCCGCGATGCGCTCGCTTCGAAGCCGGTCTCGCGCACGCGCGGCTATCCCGGCGCCTACGACAACTATCATAGCCTTCCCGATGCCCTGCGCTGGTCGCAGGCGCGGCGTTTCCGTCGCGAGGGTTCGACTGCCCCGCGCGATTCGATCGAGCGCGTGACGCGCTTCGCGAACTTCCATCTGCATCTCGGCGCGACCATCGGCGCGGCGCGCGTCGAGGCGAATCGCATTGCCGTGAACGTGCGCGGCACCGCTTTCTTCGCCGACCTCGTGATCGCTGGGACGGGCTATGTCATCGACGTGCCCGCCCGGCCGGAACTCGTGGATATCGCGCCGCATGTACGTCTGTGGCGCGACCAGTACACGCCGCCCACCGCCGAAGCCGATGCGGTGCTCGGTGCGCATCCATATCTCGGCGAAGCACTCGAATATCTCGAGAAGACACCGGGCGCGGCGCCCTGGCTGCGCGATATTCACGTCTACAACCCGGCGGGCTTCGTCAGCGCGGGCGTGCCGGTCGGCGACGTGCCAAGCATGAAGCGCGACATTCCGGCGGTCGTTCGGCGCATCAGCCGTGATCTGTTTCACGCTGATCTCGACGCACACGCTGCACGCCTCAATGCCGACATCCCCGCCGATTTCGATGAGCCGCTCTACGCGGCGAGTGTCTGGAACCCGCAGGAACAGCAACAGCCGCTTATACAGGACTGACCTTTCATGACCGCTTCGGCATACGACGTCAACCATATCGGAATCGGCACGCTGCTCGACTGGCTCGGCGATGAACGCGAACTCGCCCTCGTCGATGTTCGCGAGGAGGGCGAGTTCGGCTGGAGTCATCCGTTGCACGCGATAAACGTGCCGTACAGCACGCTGGAGCGCGACATTGCGACGCCGTTGCCCCGCCTGTCGACGCGCATCGTGCTGATCGACGATGGCGTACAGCGTGTCGCGATTGACGCCGCGCGCCGGCTCGCCGAGCTCGGTTACGGCGCTGTCGCAGTGCTCGAAGGCGGCGTCGCCGCATGGCGCGACGCGGGGCAGACGCTGTTCGAAGGCGTCAACGTGCCGAGCAAGGCGTTCGCGGAATGCGTCGAGCTCGCGTATCACACGCCGCAGCTCGATCCGCGGGAACTGCAGGCGCGGCGCGCGAAAGATTCGGGGGTCGTCGTGCTCGACTGCCGCACCGCCGAGGAATTCGAACGCTTCCACGTGCCGGGCGCGATCAGCGCGCCGGGCGCGGAATTGCTGCATCTCGTCGATGCGTATCTCGACGATCCTGAGCGCACCATCGTCGTGTCGTGCGCGGGGCGCACGCGCGGGATCATCGGCGCGCAGGCGCTCATCAACGCGGGCGTGCGCAATCCGGTGTTTGCGCTGCGCGGCGGCACGCAGGCGTGGCGCCGCGCGGGCTTCGAACTGGAATCGGGCGCGTCGCCGGCTGCGCTTGCGCATGCGGCGCCGGGCGAGGCCGCGCAGGCGCGCGCTGCTTCGATCGCCGCGCGTTTCGACGTGCGCTGGATCGATCATGCGCAGTTGCGCGATTGGCAAGGCGATGCATCGCGCACCACGTATCTTTTCGATGTCCGTACTGCCGCGGAATTCGATGCAGGTCACGTCGCGGGATCGGTGCATGCGCCCGGCGGCCAGCTCGTTCAGACGACCGACCGCTGGATCGGAACCCGGCATGCGCGCGCGGTGCTCGTCGACGAGCATCGGACTCGCGCGATCGTCACGGCGCACTGGCTTGCGCAGCTAGGCATCGATGTGTACGTGCTGCGCGCTCCGTTCGAAGGCGTCACGCTGGTGTGCGAACGCCGCGGCGCGGACTTCGAACTGTCGTGGGCGGGGCAGCACTGGATCGATCCGCTCGCGGCCGCGCAACGGTTGAGCGAGGGCGCGGCGGGCGTCGTCGCGGGATCAAGCGCGGCGTATCGGACGGCGCATCCGGCGGGAGCGGAATGGATCAACCGCGCGCGTGTCGATGCTGTCGTCGATGCTTTGCGCGACCTGCAGGCCATCGTCGTGTTTGGCGACGACGATACACTCGCGGCGCTCCTCGCGATCGATCTGCGCGAGCATCTGCCGCATGCGCGGGTCGAATGCGTGCGCGGCGGGCTCGCTGCGTGGCGTGCGGCGCAACTGCCAGTCGAATCGACGCCGCAGCATCCCGCCGACGATGCGCGCATCGACTATCTGTTCTGGGCGCATGACCGTCATGAAGGCAACGTCGCGGCGATCACGAAGTACCTGCAATGGGAAGAGCAGTTGCCCGCGCAGATCGGCGATGCGGCGCGCGCCGGTTATCGTCTGCGCGCGGACGCAGTCCTTAGCCAGTGAACGGCCCGCGAGGCCGTTGATAAGCATATCTGCAGCATGCCGCATAACATCGCGGGATCGATTCGCTTGAACCGGGCGGAGTTCAGGTCGATGATGGCGCGCGGATTGTCCAGCGTGCGCCAGCCCGCCGGGTGACGTCCGACACCGGTAATGTTGGTGTTCAGGTGCAGTTGCCGCTTGGGAGTCTTAAGGTCGTTGGCAAGGAAGTGGATCGATGACCGAGGTCGTGGCGCAGGCCCGCTTCGACGAGCAGGGGCAGCACGGCTTCGCCGAAGTACGCGAGATCGGGCTCAAAATCGAAAAAGGTGAGTTGCACGCCGTCGCAGCCGGCGCGCTTGAGCGCCAGCAGCTTGTCGACGATCTGCTCGGGCGAGCCGATCAGATGAAGATTGCCGCCGACGATGCGTTGTTCGCGCCTATGCCTGGCCCACGCTTTCGCATCGCTGTGGCGCGCTTGTCCGACGAAGCCATCGAGCGCGCCTTCGTCCGCATGGGCGACGATCGCATCGCGATAGGCATGCGCTTCGCGTTCGCTCGGACGGCAGACAATGGTCGGATTGATGAGCGTGCGCACGCGGCGCTGCACGCGGGCGGCGGCCGCGCGGATTTTCGCGGTGTGCGCGGGCAGCGCGCCGATGGCATCGTCGAAATCCGCGCCTGCGGGACTGGTAATGAAGATCAGGTCCGAATGACGCACCGCATAGTCGATGCCCGCGTCGGAGCCCGTCGCATTGACGAGCACCGGCCGTCCGTAGCGCGGACGCGGGCTGACGAAGGCGTCGTTCAGTTGCCAGTGCGGCGTGCGTATATCGAGGTTTGCATCGCTGCGCCAGAGTGTATCGAGCACGCCGACGAACTCGGCAGCTCGCACGTAGCGTTCGTCGTGTTCGATCATCGGCTGGCCGAACATGGCCCATTCCGTGGCGACATGACCGGTGACGAGATTGATGCCCCAGCGCGCGTTCGAGATGTGATCGAGCGTCGCTCCGAACTTCGCCAGATGCAGCGGATGCCACGGGCCGTACAGCGCGTGCACTGTCGAGATCAGCAGAATGCGCTCGGTGATCGCCGCGAGCGCGCTCGTCGCGATGAATGCGTCGAGCGATTGCTCGCGGTATTTCAGCGTCCCGCCATGCCCGTTCTTACCGAGCCATTGCGCCAGACCGAAGACGAGATCGAATCCCAGCGCTTCGGCCTGTTTCGTGAGACGCGCGTTGTAATCGAAGCGCCAGTCGGTGCCGCGCGGCAAGGTCGAAATGGACCAGCCGCCGTTCTGAATTGGCAAAAACAGGCCGAGCATAAGCGGTTGCGCAAACGCGGCGTGCAACGGGCTGCCGGGGATGTCCGCTGGGCTCGACGCGCCGTCGAACGCGGCCGTCGCGATGCTGCTCATGCGCGTGGTCCGGAGGATGCGGCGAGCCGTTCACGGCTGCGCCGCGCAGTGGCGGTGCCGAAGTCGATCACGTCGATGGAGGCGATGGCATCGCGTTCCACCTGTTCGACGAGTTCGCCTTCCTCGCGCACGTCGAGCACGGCGAGTTCCGAACGTTGGGCGATGAGCGTGCGCAACTGCGCGGCGGATACGAAACGGGGCATGAGCGAGAAGTCCTTCGTATAAGCGTTGGAATGAACAATCAGGCGTAGGGCGGGCCGCCTCCGTCGACGTAGAGACGCGTGCCGGTGACGAAGCGCGCATCGTCGGAGAGCAGATAGGCGACCGCCGCCGCGACGTCGTCGGGCGTGCCGGGGCCGTCCAACGCGGTGAGACGTGTGGGTTCCGCATCGTCCTGACCGCTTGCCATGGCGTCGAAGCGCGGCGAGCGGATCGGACCGGGCGCGACGGCGTTGACACGCACGCCGTGCGGTCCGTACTTGCGGCCGAGGCCCTGCACGAGCAGATCGAGCGCTGCATTGACGCTCGAGCCCGGAAAGTGGTTCGGCGGCGGCGCAATGCCGCCGCGTCCCGAGATCGCGACGATCGCGCCCTTGCCCTGCGCGATGAAGCCGGGCAGCGCGACGCGAATGGGTCGCACGGAGCCGAGCAGTTTCGCGTCGATCACGCGATGCCAGTCGTCGTCGGTGAGATCTAGAAAATCGCCGAACGCGCCGACGTTCGTGCTGAGCACGAGGCCGTCGAGGCGCCCGAAGCGGGCTTGGATCTGCGCGTGAGCGGCGCGCACGCTCGCGTCATCGGAGACATCGACGGCGAGCGGCACGACGCGCGGCAGGTCTTCGAAGAGGCGCATATCGATAGTGCGCGAGGAGGCGACGACATGCGCGCCCGCCAAGGCGAGCCGCCGGGCGGTCGCCGAACCGAGCGCGCCGAACGCGCCGGTGACCCAGTAGACGCGCTCGGCAAAGGATTCGTGACGGGACATGGACCGGGACCGTAGTTGGAAGCCCTTCATGTTCGGGCGTCGGACGTCCACAACAAACGGATTAATTCGCCGATGCTTTCGAGCGCGATGCTGCAAAGTTTTCCAGCGGCGCTGCTATCAGCAATGCACGGTCCGGTCGCATTCCTTAGCAGACAAACTTGGTTTTCCGCGCGCGGGCGGTCTCCTAAGCTGTGAGGCGCTCAATCGCTCAATCGCTCAATCGCTCAATCGCTCAATCGCTCAATCGCTCAATCGCGGGCGCATCACGCGCGTCCTCTGTGTTTCGCGCACCCCTATGAATAGACAACTTCGTTTCAACGCCTTCCACATGAACGCGCCCGCGCACTCGTGGGCGGGCTTCTGGCGTCATCCGCGCGACCGGTCCCTGGCGCACAACACGCTCGATTACTGGATTGAACTCGCGCAGACCGCCGAGCGTGGCCTGTTCGACGGCGTGTTTCTCGCCGATGTGTTCGGCATCTATGATGTCTACGGCGGCGGTGTGGATGCCGCGCTCTTCGCGGCGGCGCAATCGCCATCGCACGATCCGATGCTGACCGTGCCCGCGATGGCGCACGCGACGAAGCATCTGGGTTTCGGCGTGACGGTGAACCTGACCTACGAGCATCCGTATCAGTTCACGCGGCGCTTTTCGACGCTCGATCACCTGACGAGCGGACGCGCCGGCTGGAACGTGGTCACGGGCTACCTCGAAAGCGCGGCGCGCGGCATGGGCCTCTATCGCGCGCGCGAACACGACGAACGCTACGCAGCGGGCGAGGATTTTCTCGAAGCGGCCTACAAGCTGTGGGAAGGAAGCTGGACGGAGGGGGCGGTGGTGCGGGACAAGCGCGCGGGCAAGCCCTATACCGATCCGTCGAAGATCCGCCGCGTGCTGCACGACGGCCCGTATTACCGCGTGGACGGCTTCAATCTGGTCGAGCCGTCGCCGCAGCGCACGCCGGTGC
The DNA here is from genome assembly GCF_001544575.2 of Caballeronia cordobensis. Classification (GTDB taxonomy): domain Bacteria; phylum Pseudomonadota; class Gammaproteobacteria; order Burkholderiales; family Burkholderiaceae; genus Caballeronia; species Caballeronia cordobensis. The sequence continues at coordinate 98,586 of NZ_FCNY02000005.1, read as the reverse complement.
TGTATCAGGCGGGTGCGTCGGGACGGGGCAAGGCGTTCGCGGGCGCACATGCGGAGTGCGTGTTTCTCGAAGGGCAGACGCCGGCCATCGTCGCGCAGGCAGCGCGGGATATTCGCTCGCATGCGGTGGACGCGGGCCGCGCCGCCGAGGATCTACTGCTGTATCTGGGCGCGACGGTGGTGGTGGCGCGCACGTCCGCCGAAGCGCGCGAACTGCACGCCGAATATGCGGAGTATGTCGATACGCTCGGGCAGCTCACGCTGGTGTCGGGATGGACCGGCATCGATTTCGCGACACTCGATCTGGACGAGCCGCTTCGCTATGTGAAGAGCAACGCGCTGCAATCGACCGTCGAGAATCTGACCAAACGGGCGGGCCGTCCCATCTCGCCACGCGACATGACACGCTTCGATCACATCGGCGGGCGCGGGCCGTTTATCGTGGGCGATCCAGGAGAAGTGGCCAGGCAACTGATCGACTGGGCGGACGCGACCGGCGTGGACGGCTTCAATCTGCGGCGCACCGTGATGCCCGAAAGTCTGCATGCGTTCGTCGACCTCGTGGTGCCCGAGTTGCAGAACCGCGGGCGCTATCGCAGTGGCTATGCGCCGGGAACGCTGCGCGAAAAGCTCTTCGCGGGTAGCGGTCCGCACTTGCGCGCCACGCATCCCGGTGCGCGATATCGCGCGGTATGACGGGGAGGCCTATCGTGCTGCTGGCTTTCTTTTTATCGCACTCGGCGTCGCCGCATACGGTCGGGCAATGGCGGCTGCCGCGCTCGTTCCAGGGCTTCCGTTACGATCGCGCGCCGTACTGGGAGCATGTCGCGCGCACGGCGGAGCGCGGCGGCATCGACACGATCTTTTTGTCGGATTCGTATTCGATCTACGAGACCTATCGCGGCGACAGCGACGATACGCTGCGCTGGGCCGTGCAGTGTCCGCGTCACGATCACTTGCCGCTCATTTCCATCATGGCGCGCGTCACGCAGCGCGTCGGTCTCGTCACGACATTGAGTACCGCGTTCCTGCCGCCATACTGGGTGGCACGTCAGTTCGCGACGCTCGATCATCTGACAGAGGGACGCGTCGGGTGGAATTTGGTCACGACGGCGGGCGAACCGGAAGCGCGCCAGTTCGGGCAGACGCTGGACGAGCACGACACGCGCTACCGCCGCGCCGACGAATACCTGCGGCTATGCCACACGCTGTGGGATAGCTGGCAGCCGGATGCGATCGTCGCGGACCGCGTATCGGGCGTGTTCGCCGATCCGTCGAAAAGGCGCGAAGATCGACTTAAGAGGCGATTTCTTTTCAAGCGAGGGCCGCTTCACCGTGCCGCGCTCGCCGCAGGGAAGGCCGCTGATCGCGCAGGCCGGGTCGTCGAGCGCGGGTGCGGCGTTTGCCGGGCGTCACGCGGACCTCGTATTCGGACTCAGGCATTCCGCACCGGGCATGCGCGAGTTCGTCGACAAGGTAAAGGGGGAAGCGCTGCGGGCAGGACGCTGCGCGGACGACGTGCGCATTTTGTGGGGCATCGTGCCGATCGTCGGCCATACCCGCGAGGAAGCGCTGCAGAAGCAGCGCGCCATCCGCGACAACGTGACGGTCGAGGCGGGGCTCACGATGCTCTCGGCGTTTCTCAACACCGATCTTTCCCGCTTCGACGAAGACGCGCCGTTTCCCGACATCGGCGAGACGAGCGGCATACGCGGGCATCTCGCGGCGATTACCGAAGATTTCGCGCCGGATATGCCATTAGGCGAGATTGCGCGGCATTTCGCGGCGGGGCAAGGTCCGCATGTCGTCGGCAATCCCGCCGAAGTGGCCGATCAGTTGCAGCGGCTGCTGAACGAAGGCGGCGGCGACGGTTTCATCTGCATCACGCATGCGTTGCCTGCGTGCATGGACGAGTTCGTGGATCTCGTCGTGCCGGAATTGAAGCGGCGCGGCGTGCGCCCCGATACATACGAACACGCGACCTTGCGCGAACGCGTGCGGGCGGGCTGATCCCGCCCCGCACGCCAGCACGCATGACGTGAATCAGAAGCACAAAAAGGCCTCGGTCATGTCTATGGAGTTTGCAGGCTGACCATACGCTACCATCTCATGCTTGGAAGAATTTCCCCTCGCTACCAGGGCGAGCCGGTTGGCGAAGGACCGTCGGCGTGTTGGCCCAGATAGTTGCGTAGATGCTCAACGAAGCAAGCGACTTTCGCTGACAGGTTCAGCCGCTCTGGATAGACAGCGTAGATATCCGCAGTCGGAGTTTGGTAGTCCGCTAAAACCTGCGCCAGCCGTCCGCTGCGAAGATACTTCGCGATATCCCATTCGGCACGCATGAGGATTCCCTGCCCCTCGAGCGCCCAATTAAGCGCAACTTCTCCGTCGTTAGTGCTCAACTTGCCGTGTACTTTGATGGTCTCGGTGCGCCCACTACGACTTAGACGCCAGTTGCCGTAGGCCGCTTCATTTTGCCGCAACACGATGCATTGATGCTGCGTCAGGTCATGCGGGTAGATTGGTTCGCCGGCGGCACGCAAGTAACTGGGCGAAGCGACCAAAAGGCGGCGATTAAGCGCGATCCTTTTCGCAATGAGCCGCGAATCCGGCATTTCCCCGAATCGTACCGAGACGTCGATGCTTTCGTCGGGCAAGCTGACGGGCCGGTCCGTGAGATGCAACTGTACTTCCACCTCGGGGAAGTCGTGACTAAAAGCTGAAATCGCGGGTCCGATATAAGACCTGCCAAAGCCCAGAGGCGCATTCACGCGCAACAGCCCCTTGGGGGCCGCACGGCTGCTCGAAACCAGACGCTCCATGTCGTCGATGTCGCTCAGGATGCGCTGCGCATGGGCGAAATAGACTTCACCTTCATTGGTCAGATTAATACGTCTAGTGGTCCGGTTAAGCAGACGGACCCCCAATCGGTCTTCCAGCGCTGACAGGCGCCGCGACACTGCTGGTGGAGTCAGATTCAACTCTTGCGCCGTTGCCACCAGACTCCCTCGCTTGACCAGCAGGCAGAAGAAACCGAGGTCCGAGTCCATGATTCGTGAGTTTTTTGCAATGATGTTTTAAGTCTAGCTCGATTCATACGTGTCGTCATTGGTTTTAGTCTTTGTTCTGGCAACTGCCAAACAGCCACTCCGTCCTCGGAGGTAGGCAATCAGAGCCGCGCAAGACGGCGACACAGTTAATCGGAACAGGAGACATCCATGGAAATGGATCTGGAAAAACGAACCCTGCGCAAGATCACATGGCGCATCGTGCCGTTCATCATGCTGCTGTACTTCGTCGCCTACATTGACCGCGTCAATATCGGCTTTGCGTCGCTTACCATGCGAACCGATCTGGGCTTCACTGCCTCGATCCTCGGCTTTGGTGCCGGCATCTTCTTCTGGGGATATTTCCTGTTTGAGGTGCCTTCCAACATCATCTTGCACAAGGTCGGCGCGCGGATGTGGATCGCTCGGGTCATGGTCACCTGGGGCATCATTTCCGCCGCGATGGCCTTCGTTAAAGGGCCGACGAGTTTTTACATCATCCGATTCCTGCTGGGCGCCGCTGAGGCGGGCTTCTTCCCGGGAATCATCTTGTACCTCAGTTACTGGTTCCCGGCGCGGCACCGTGCGGGTGTGGTCGCTTTCTTCATGGCCGCTGCACCGCTCTCCACCGCTTTGGGATCGCCGCTCTCTGCCGCCTTGCTCGAAATGAATGGCGTCATGGGTCTGCACGGCTGGCAGTGGATGTTCATTCTGGAAGCAATTCCGGCGCTCATTCTGGGTGTTGTCGTGTTCTTCTATATGACCGACAAACCCGAAAAGGCGAAATGGCTGAAGGACGACGAACGCACTTGGCTCGTCAACGTCATGAACGACGAAGCTTCCAAAAGATCCACTACCGCCAAGCACGGCATCATCAGCGGCCTTGCTAATCCCCGCGTATTGGCCTTGTCGCTCATCTACTTCGGGACTTCTGCAGGGCTCTATACGCTCGGCATCTGGGCTCCGCAGATCATCAAGCAGCTCGGCGTCTCCTCCATGACCGTTGGCGTACTCAACGCCATCCCCCCAGTGGTCTCGGTCGTTGCCATGATCTTCTGGTCACGCCACTCTGACCGCACCGGCGAGCGCACATGGCACGTTGCGCTGGCGTGTGTGGCGGCTGCCGTCGGCCTGGCTATTGCGGCGGTCGCCAATAGCGTCGTAGGACTGATTGCTGCCCTGACGCTCGTCAATATCGGCATTAGCTGCGCCAAGCCGCCGCTCTGGACCATGCCGACGATGTTTCTGTCAGGCGCTGCAGCCGCCACCGGTATCGCGACGATCAATTCGATCGGGAATCTGGGCGGCTTCGCTGGACCGGCGATGATCGGTTGGGTCAAGGATCAGACTGGTAGTTATGCAGGAGGACTCTATTTCGTTGCATGCCTGCTCGTACTCTCCGCGGTCCTTACGCTGCTGCTCGCCCGTACTCAGAAAGCGCCTGTCACGCCCGGCAATGCCGCGGCGCACTGAAAACTAAAGCGCGTCCCCGATCACTAGTTGTTAGAGGAATTCAAGATGGACAAGGAAGCAGCCGTTCAGTCCGTGACGGACACCATGGCCAAATTCACCGCTTATATCGGAAAACGTCTACCGACGGACGTTAAGGCGAAGCTGGCCGAACTGCGCACTCTGGAAACGAACCCGCTCGCGAAATCAATCTACGATTCAATGGACGGCAATCAGAAAGCCGCCGATAAATTGGACCGTCCGAGTTGTCAGGATACTGGAGTCATCCAGTACTTTGTGGAGGCCGGAGCCAACTTTCCGTTGCTGGGGGAGTTGGAAGAGATTCTGCGCGAAGCCACTTCAGGCGCGACGGAGATGGGACCGCTGCGCCACAACGCAGTCGAGACGTTCGAAGAGAAAAACACAGGCACGAATACCGGCACGCAAATTCCATGGCTTGATTGGCGCATTGTTCCGGAAAGCGATAGCTGCACGATCGACGTGTATATGGCCGGTGGCGGCTGCACTCTGCCGGGAGCGGCAAAAGTATTGATGCCGGGGCAGGGCTACGAAGGTGTGGCGGAGTTCGTGATGGACGTCATCACCGAACGCGGCGTCAACGCGTGCCCGCCGCTGTTGGTTGGCATCGGTGTTTCGACGTCGGTGGAAACCGCAGCGCGTCTTTCCAAGCTGGCAATCCTGCGGCCGGTCAACTCTAAAAGTGCAAATCCGCGGGCGGCGCTGATGGAGGAGCTGCTTGAGGAAGGGCTCAACGAGATTGGAATCGGGCCGCAGGGGCTGACGGGTAACAACAGCGTGATGGGCGTGAACATCGAATCGTCGGCACGTCATCCGTCGACCATCGGCGTTGCGATCAATACGGGGTGCTGGGCGCATCGGCGCGGCAAGATTCGCATCAATGCCGACTCGACCTATGAAATCCTGTCGCATGAAGGAGTGGTTCTGTGAAAAAAGTCCTGACCACCCCCATCAAGAGCGAAGACCTCGAAGACCTCAATGTCGGCGACGTCGTTTATTTGACTGGTCGTCTTGTGACCTGTCGTGACGTGGCGCATCGAAGACTCATCGAACAAGGCAGACATCTTCCCGTGGATCTCGCAGGCGGTGCAATCTTTCATGCTGGCCCGATCGTTCGAAAGAAAGAAGACGGCAGCTTCGAAATGGTTTCGATCGGCCCGACGACCAGCATGCGCATGGAGAAGTTCGAACGCGAGTTCATCGAGCAGACTGGCGTGAAGCTGATTGTGGGAAAGGGCGGCATGGGCCCCGAGACGGCGGCCGGCTGCGAAGAGCACAAAGCCGTACATGCCATTTTCCCGGGCGGATGCGCGGTGCTGGCTGCGACGCTCGTTGAGGAGATCGAGGGCGCGGAATGGCAGGATCTCGGCATGCCCGAAACGTTGTGGATCAATCGGGTTAAAGAGTTCGGCCCCCTTATTATCTCCATCGACACCAAGGGCAACAATCTCATGGCGAAAAACAAGGCCGCGTTCAACGAAAAGAAAAAGCCGATTCTCGAAAAGATCAGCGCCCAACTCAGATTCATCAAGTAGTGCCAGGCTTAGGCGGCCATGGACATTTTTCCTGGTTCGCTTGAACGAGGGCACTGCATACACCCAACTCATGAAGGACGGAGACAGACATGAAAACGTATCGCATCGCAACCATCCCCGGTGACGGCATTGGCAAAGAAGTTGTTCCCGCTGGCCAGCAAGTACTCGAAGCGCTTGCCAAGTCCGACAAGTCGTTTGCCTTCGAGTTTGAAAATTTCGATTGGGGCGGCGACTATTACCGCAAGCACGGCGTAATGATGCCCGAGGACGGTCTTGATGCGATCCGTGACAAGGACGCCATTTTGTTCGGCTCGGCAGGCGACCCGGATATTCCCGATCACATCACGCTCTGGGGTCTTCGTCTGAAGATCTGCCAAGGTCTGGATCAGTACGCGAACGTGCGCCCGACGCGCATCCTCCCGGGCATCGATGCACCGCTCAAGCGCTGTAAGCCGGAAGATTTGAACTGGGTAATCGTCCGCGAGAACTCGGAAGGCGAATACTCGGGCGTCGGCGGCCGCGTGCACCAAGGTCATCCGATCGAGGCCGCAACGGACGTGTCGATCCTCACTCGCGCCGGTGTTGAACGCATCATGCGCTTCGCATTCAAGTTGGCGCAATCGCGTCCGCGCAAGCTGCTTACCGTTATTACGAAGAGCAACGCGCAACGCCACGCAATGGTTATGTGGGATGAGATCGCGCTGGAAATCTCGAAGGAGTTCCCTGACGTCAAATGGGACAAGGAACTCGTCGACGCGTCGACCGCGCGCATGGTCAACCGCCCTGAGACGCTCGACACGATTGTCGCAACCAACCTGCACGCGGATATTCTGAGTGACCTGGCTGCCGCGCTTGCGGGTAGTCTCGGCATCGCCCCGACCGGCAACATCGATCCCGAGCACCGCTATCCGTCGATGTTCGAACCGATTCACGGGTCCGCATTCGACATCATGGGCAAAGGCCTCGCCAATCCGGTCGGCACGTTCTGGTCGGTCGTGATGCTGCTCGAACACCTCGGCGAATTCGATGCTGCCACGCGTGTGATGCAGGCAGTCGAAAAGGTGACTGCTGATAAATCGCTCCATACGCGAGACCTTGGCGGTAGCGCAACGACGGCGCAAGTCACCGAAGCGGTCTGCGCGCAACTCCAAAAGGCAGCCGCCAGCCAAGCTGCTTAAGGAAAGGCGGTTTGAGTTCCGCGCTCGCCGGATGAAGGCGGGCGCGTACGGAACTCGCGCACCCAATCAACACGAACCATTGGCCCGGCAACGTATCCGGGACGTGTGCGACTCGTCCTGACTTTCTCCAAGCGATCGAGAGTGCGTAATGCGTGTCGACGGACCGTGGCGCATTTCGCTTCAATCTCGGCCAACGGCCAACCTGTGAGAGCAGTAATGAAACCCTCCCAATCCAAAGGTCTGGCCGAGATCAATGGCGTGGACGTGGACCGTCTACTGAAAGACATGTTCGATGCCGCGATTACGACAGCACAGCCGGCTCTGCGAGTTCCTCACTTTCTTCCACAGCCTCCGCGTGGACGCACGATTGTGATCGGCGCAGGAAAAGCCTCGGCTGCCATGGCAAAAGCCGTGGAAGACCACTGGACCGCTCCTCTCGAAGGTCTCGTCGTCACACGCTACGGTTACGCAGTCGCGTGCGAGCGAATTAAGATCGTCGAGGCCGCGCATCCCGTGCCCGATGCCCGAGGTCTGGAAGCCGCCGAGCGCATGATGCGGCTCGTCTCGGGGCTTACCGCGGATGACCTCGTCATCTGCCTTATCTCGGGGGGTGGCTCTTCGTTACTTCCTCTCCCCGCGGAGGGACTCACGCTGCAGGACAAGCAGGAAATGAATCAGGCGCTGCTCGACAGTGGGGCCACGATATCCGAGATGAATTGTGTGCGCAGGCACCTGTCGCGCGTCAAGGGCGGCCGTCTTGCGGCTGCCTGCTATCCGGCGCGTGTCGTCAACCTCATTATCTCGGACGTTCCCGCAGATGCCGCCGCGGATATCGCGTCGGGCCCGACGGTTCCCGATACGACAACGTGCGCAGATGCATTGGCCATCCTGCGCCGTTACGAGATATGTGCGTCTTCTGTAGCAATTGCGCTTCTCGAAGAGGGTCTATCCGAGAGCGTGAAGCCTGGCGACCCGCGCCTGGCTCAGATAGAAACACATTTGATCGCCACACCGCAACTGGCGCTTGAAGCGGCTGCGCTCAAATCGCGCGACGCGGGTATCGACGTACACATCCTCAGCGACGCAATCGAAGGTGAAGCTCGCGACGTAGGCTCTGTCATGGCGGCAATCGCCATGCAAGTCACTCGGCGCGGCCAGCCATTTCAGGCGCCGTGCATATTGCTGTCGGGCGGGGAAACGACCGTAACCATTCGAGGCGATGGCCGTGGCGGGCGTAACGTCGAGTTCCTTCTTTCGCTTGGCGTTGCACTGAACGGCGAGGCGGGCATCTACGCGCTCGCGGGCGATACGGACGGGGTCGATGGGGTGGAAGAAATCGCAGGCGCCATTCTCCGGCCCAACACGCTGCAGCGCGCAAGGGAGCGCGGTATGCGCCCGACCGATAGCCTGCAGAACAACGACGCGCACGGCTTTTTCCAGGCACTGGGGGACTCGGTCACGACCGGCCCGACGCTGACCAACGTGAACGATTTTCGTGCCATCTACATCGCCGCTCAGCGTGGCGACCTTTCAAGGAGTCTATAACGATGCGCCGAACTCGCAACGCGAAGATTGTTGCAACATTGGGACCGGCTAGCACCAGCCGAGACACCATCGAAGCCCTGTTTAAGGCGGGTGCGGATGTTTTCCGGCTGAACTTCAGCCATGGGTCTCATGAAGATCACCAACGTCGACTCGAAGTCATCCGGTCGATCGAGAAGGACCTGCGCCGGCCGATCGGTGTGCTTCTTGATCTCCAAGGGCCGAAGCTCCGGATTGGCACGTTCGCGAGCGGTCCGATATCCCTTGCGAAGGGCGCGTCGTTTCGGCTGGATCTCGACAATGCAACGCCGGGCGACGCGACGCGCGTCGCGCTTCCCCACCCTGAGATTTTCGCTGCGCTGAAAGAGCAGACTAACCTCTTGCTGGACGATGGCCGGGTTCAGTTGCGAGTCGAACGGTGCGGACCCGACTTTGCAGAAACTACTGTGATCGTTGGTGGGCCGCTATCGGAGCGCAAGGGCGTCAACGTTCCTGATGTGGTCTTGCCTCTCTCCGCAATGACTGAAAAGGATCGTCGCGATCTCGAGTTCGGTCTTACCCTCGGCATCGACTGGCTCGCATTGTCTTTCGTACAGCGGGTCGAAGATATCCAGGCGGTCAGGAAGATCGTCGGCGACCGAGTTGGCATCGTGGCCAAGCTGGAAAAACCGGCGGCAATCGGCAGCCTTGATGCGATCGTCGACGAGGCGGACGCCGTAATGGTTGCGCGCGGCGACCTCGGCGTCGAAATGCCTGCGGAACAAGTGCCAGCGATTCAGAAACGTATCGTGCGCGCCTGTCGAAAGGCCGGCAAACCGGTGATCGTTGCGACTCAAATGCTTGAGTCGATGGTCACCGCGCCCGTACCGACTCGAGCGGAGGCGTCCGACGTCGCCACCGCCGTGTACGACGGCGCGGATGCGGTAATGCTATCGGCCGAGTCGGCAAGTGGGAAATATCCCGTCGAAGCCGTGCGGATGATGGATCTGATCATCTCACAGACCGAGCATGATCCTTACTACCGCGAGGTGATGGCGGCGTCTCATGCCGAGCCGCGCGCGACGCCGTCGGATGCCATCGGGTATGCGATGCGGCACGTAACGGGCCTGCTCGACGCAGTCGCCACCGTTGCCTACACCAGTTCCGGTTACTCAGCCCTCTGCATGGCACGCGAACGGCCCTGCGCGCCGATCGTCGGCATGACACCGCAGATGGGAACGGCCCGCCGTCTCGCGCTGGCCTGGGGCGTCCATTCCGTCTTGTGTAAGGAACTGGTCGATGCGGCTGAAGTAAGTGAGCTGGCATGCGAGACGGTTCGTGCCGAAGGATTTGGCGAATCAGGTCAAACCGTCGTCATTTCTGCGGGCATGCCGTTCGGCACGCCTGGTACCACTAATCTTCTGCGCATTGCGCAAATTCAGTAGGGCACGGAATGATCTCGCGGAGGGATTTGAGGACAATATTGCTACGTCCATGTTGATCATGCCCATCGGATTGGCGCGTTCACAGAAGTATCGACAGCCGTCTCAATGGCTGGCAAAAGTGGGCTTGTCCGAGATCGCGAATGTCAGCAGTGCGGCGCGCTGCATTTCTACTACGGCTGAACGCCGAACGTCGGCAAAGGCCGAGGCGTCAGAATTCACCGTCAGGCCGGGCTCGGCCAGGAGGCGACGCTCGTAGTGCAGGCGCAAGTCGGCCGCCTACTCGCCTTAACCAGCCATTCGAGTTCGAATCTCAAGTGGTTCGCTACGCAAGAAGGTGCGCGGCTGTTGTTATCGCCGCCTGTCGACTACCCTGGATCTTTCACGCAGAAAGGAGCGTCGGCGCAAATTCGGCCGACAGACATTCTTCAACGAAAGCAGCGAACTGACGCGCTTTACCGCTCGCCATACGCCCCGTCGGATACAGCGCGGAGAGAGCTATACCCGGCAGCTTCCAGTCATCCATGACAGCGACGACCGCTCCCGATTTTAGTTCGGGAGAAAACGCCCATTCGGACGCGACGGCAAGGCCGATGTCCGAGAAGACGGCGGCGCGCAATCCCTCGGTCGCGGATATCTTCACGCGACTCTGTAGTCTGATGGACTGCTCGACGGAGTCCCTGCGGAATGTCCAGTCCTCGCCGCTGTTAATGTCGCGCGTGTAGACCACCGCGTGATGCTCGAGCAGATCTGCAGGCTTCGTCGGAATGCCGCAGCGATCAAAGTACGCGGGTGTCGCGAGTACGCGCCGGCGAGCCTCGCCGATGCGTCGGGCGGTCATGTTTGAATCGCGCAGGTCACCCATTCGCAATGCCAGATCGACGCCTTCTTCGACAAGATCGATATTGCGGTCGTCAAGGAGCAGTTCGACTTCCAGGTCGGGATGCTTGCTCAGAAAGCCTGGCAACTTTGGAACGATATGCAGCCTTGCAAAGCAGACTGCGGCGGACACGCGAAGCTTTCCTGTCAATCCCGCAGCCGTGCCCCGTGCGGCAAGCACGGCCGCGCCCGATTCCTCGACGGCACGCCTCGCACGTATGTAGAAATTTTGCCCCGCCTCGGTTGGCGTCAACGCGCGGGTCGAGCGCAGTAGCAATTTGACGCCGAGCCATTCCTCCAGTTGCGCCACGGCCTTCGACACGGCCGGCTGCCCGATGTCGAAATGGCGCGCGGCTGCGGAGAACGAGCCTGTATCGACGACGCGGATATAAATCTCGAATGCGGCAAGGCGGTCCATCGGAATTCTCCTGAGCTGCGCAGAATGGATGAGGCGCCGCGTGCGCAGGGTTCGAAGCACCAGCAAGGTGCGGCGTCTGCCGTGCCGATAGCGTACCTCACCTGGCAAGACGCATTCGATGTGGAGGCCTCATGCCCGCGTGGCGGTGGCAGCCCGCAACGCACAGCCATTCGCGTCGCCGATTTATCCCGATCTGGAATAGACCTCATCCTGATAGAGGGCTATATCCGGCCCCGCCGGTTCTCTACATTTGATCTCAACGCATCGCGTGACGCACCCGTCCCTGGGGTGCGCAACCATACTCTCAAAGGAAACATCATGACCAGGCTGTTTAGTTCCAGCAAAGTCGGCACCTATGACCTCGCTCATCGTGTCGTCCTTGCGCCTATGACCCGTCTGCGCACCATTCAGCCCGATGATATTCCCAGCCCGATGATGGCGAGCTTCTATGCTCAGCGTGCTTCGGAAGGGGGCCTCGTCATCATCGAAGCGGCGAGCATTTCACGGCAGGCGCGCTCGTATCTAGGCGCGGCGAGCATCTTCCACGACGGTCAGGACGCGGGCTGGAAGGCGATCGCCGACGCGGTGCACGCGAAGGGTGGTCGCGCGTTCCTGCAACTGATCCACGGTGGACGTCAGAGCCACGTCGAAGTCAACGACGGCGGCTCGCCCGTCGCGCCCTCGGTGGTGCCATTCGAAGGCGTTGCGCTCACCACGGACGGGTTCGTTCCGGTGTCGCCGCACCGTGCGCTGGAAACCCACGAGATTGCGGGGATTGTCGAAGATTTCCGTCAGGCTGCGGAACGCGCGAAGAAGGCCGGCTTCGACGGTGTCGAATTGCACGGGGCCAACGGCTATCTCGTCGACCAGTTTATCCAGGACGGCACGAACCGGCGTACCGATGAATACGGTGGCCCGGTCGAGAACCGTGTGCGTTTCATGCGCGAGGCACTCGAAGCGCTGATTTCCGTGTTCGGCGCGGATCGCGTCGGGGTGCGGATCTCGCCGTCGGGCGAATGGGGCGGCGTATCCGACAGCGACCCTGAGGCGACGTTCAGCCATGTCGCCAAGGTGCTCGACTCGTACGGGATTGCCTATCTTCACGTCATCGAGCCGCGTATCAAGGGGGACGATACATTGCATCATGGCCATCCTGTCGTGGCGGCGGCGTATCTGCGTCCACACTTCTCGGGTCCGATCATCGCGGCGGGCGGGTTCGATCGCGAAAGTGCGATCGCGGTCGTCGAGTCGGGCGTGGCCGACTTGGTTGCATTCGGACGTCACTTCTCGTCGAACCCGGATCTTCCCGCTCGCCTGGCGCGTGATCTGCCGCTCACGCCTTATGTCCGCGCGGCGTTCTGGGGAGGTAACGAAGAGAACTACTCGGACTTTCCAATGTATGAGGTGCAGCAGGCAGCAAGCCGCACTGTCCAGGACGAAGAAAGTGCCGAGGCGGTGTAACGGCTAGTTCGGGCGTTCGCGGGATGCAGCGTGACAGCAAGAAAGCCGGCCGTGCGCAGGCCATTGCGATGCCCGGCCGGCTTCGATGGAGACATCGATCATGAGTCAAGCACAAGTGGTAGTGGACACGGATGCCGCGGCGGAAATCACGATGGTCTCGAAGGCGGCTGCAGCAACGAACGCGCTGCATGCGGGATCCCGGGCGCCGACGTTTGCCTTGCATGACACGCTCGGCCGCCGCGTCGCGCTGGATCAACTGCTGCGCGCGGGTCCGGTCGTGCTCTATTTCCAGCGTGGTTCGTGGTGTGCATTCGGTGAAGAAAACCTCGTGCGATTCTCGGCCGTGCATGAGCGTATCGCTGCCGCGGGAGCAACGGCGCTCGCCGTTGCTCCGCCCGGCGGATCGGACGATCGCGCTGACCGGTTACCGATTCCCAAACTCGTCGACACCGACCTATGCCTTGCGCGAGCGTTCGGCTTAACCTTTGATCTTCCGGAGGAACTGCGTAGTCGCTATATCGATCTGGGCTATGTACCGCCTAGGATACGCAAGTCGGGCGTGTTTCTCGTCCCGGTCCCAGCGACCTACATTCTTGACGAGGACGGCGTGGTCGTGTTTGCCCATGTCGACTTCGACTACCGAAACGGATTGGATAGCGAGTCCTTGCTGAAGGGGCTTGACGCGCTTCGAGTGAGACGCGAAGTTCGCGATCGAGATCGCCCGCGTGGAGGTCTTCGAGCCTTGACGGTCGTGACGAAAGCCAACGATTTCGAGCACTAGTGGCGAGCGGTAAATGCGCCAGCACTAAATCAGCATCCGTCTTCGCATCCGCTTTCGGAGACTACTGCCAGTTGCCGCGCGAATCGCCTCGTCGTATGGACGTGCGGAGATGCAAGCGATTCCTTCACCATGCTGGGCATTGTCCCGGAAATTCCGGAGGTCCTGCCTTATTGACAGTCCCTTGAAAGCAACGTGTTTCACCACTTCGTCGCCGCTTGTTGCGTTGCTTCGTCTGCGGCGGCGAGGTGGATCTTTCCACTAAACGAGGAAATGGAGTTCTTATGGCTAAGCTAGGTAATAAGGTTGCGATCGTGACAGGCGGGTCCCGGGGCATCGGTGCTGCCATTGCCAGAAGATTGGCCGCGGATGGCGCACGCGTGGTGATCACTTTCTCTAAAGGCAGTGAAGCCGCGGCAACCGTGGTGAAAGCAATTGAAGCCGCCGGAGGAGAAGCGATTGCAATCCAAGCCGATGCCGCACGTGCAGAGGCAATCAATAGTGCGGTACAGCAGACGATTACCGCGTATGGCGGCCTTGACATCCTCGTCAACAATGCAGGGACAGCCATTCCGAAACGGTTTGAAGAGACGACGCTGGAGGAATTGGACCACGTGATCAACCTGAATATCCGAGGCGTGTTCCTAGCAACACAAGCAGCTCTTAAGCACCTGAGGACAGGGGGGCGCATCATAAATATCGGCTCGTGCGTGGGAGAGCGAATGATGACGCCGGGCCTTGTCTCGTATTCTGCGACGAAGGCTGCCATACGCATGTTCACGCAAGGCCTGTCCCGCGAGGTGGGCGAACGCGCTATCACCGTCAACAATATTCAACCCGGTCCGATTGACACGGATCTCAACCCAGCAGGGGGTGATTGGGCGACCCCGCAGTTAGAGATGACTGCCCTTAAGCGGTACGGGCACGTCGACGAAATTGCAGCGATCGTTGCTTTTGTTGCTAGTGACGAGGCGGCGTATATCACGGGAGCGAATCTAACGGTCGATGGCGGAACGAATGCTTAGGTGAGAGTCAACTGACTCTCGTCGCGCAGTGAACTTGCCGTGCTTGTTACGTATCGGGTAATCACGCACGCAGATGTCGGATCACTTTGGCGCAACGCACCATCGTTGACTGACACATCGCCATTTGCATCTTTATTGAAGTAACCAACGGCCGTTGAGATTTTGAGGACGGCCGTTTATCTCGCAGTCGCGGACTGGCCGAAATGGGTCGATAGCGACGCTAACGGAGTACGACGCATCAACCAGATCGTCCATGCAAATTAAGAACGGCCGCCCGAATCAGGCAGTATTTCATGTTCGTCTTCAAATGTGGGCCGTCGTCATCGACTCTTCGAGAACTCGACCGCGGTTAGCTCGAGTCCGACCGTTGGATCCGCCTAGCAGCTTTCGCTGCGCAGGGGTTTCAATACGGGAAAATGCGTCGCTGAAAACTTTCAACATCCGAGCATCATCCGCGTTCTGCGCGAGCCAGAAACCCGCCCAGATCTTCGTGTGCGTCGGCATTCGGCAGAGCCGGTCCGCCACTCGCTCGACTCGTTCCTGCGCAAAACCTTCACGCGTGCACATCGCTCGACGTTTTGCCTGAGCGGCTCACGCTATCGTATCTACTCACATCAATCTGCGATTTTCTTCGTTATCAGGCAAACGAGACCGTTTTAGGATGTTCTCTTGAGTCATTCAAGAGAGTGTCGTGAGCAGCTCACAAGACCTTTTACTTGCGCCGCACGATTCAAACGAAGCGCATTCACCGAATCCGACGCCGCGCGGCGAAGACGCCTACGAGCGCATCCGGCACGATGTGCTGACCTGCCGCTTCATGCCGGGATCGGTGCTCACCGAGCATCAGCTGATGGAGCAGTACGGATTCGGCAAGAGCAGTTGCCGCATTGCGCTCGTGCGTCTCGCTCATGAGGGCTATGTGCGCGCGATGCCCCGGCAGGGCTATCGGATCGCCGCCGTCACCTTGCGCGACGTCGAAGAGGTGTTCGCATTGCGGGTGCAGCTCGAACCGCTGGCGGCCCGCCTTGCCTGCGGCCGGGTCGATACCGCCTTGCTGCGGCGGCTGGAGGCGGCGTGCCGCGTGCCGTATCCCGAGCGCGCGCTCAATGACCAGATCGACGTGTTCATGGACGCTAACCGCGAGTTTCATCTGGCCATTGCGAAGGCAAGCGGCAATGAAAGACTGCATCGCATGCTGGCGAATCTGGTGGATGAGATGTCGCGGCTGGTCGCGCTGGGCTTCGGTGTGCAGAAGACCAAGCCCGAAATCAAGCACGATCACAACGCGATGATCGACGCATTCGACGCCAACGACGGTCGCCGCGCCGAAACCATCGCACGGCGGCATATCGAGACGTTCCGCGACATGACGATGGAGAAGGTCTACGCGAGCCTGTCGAGCGCGGGCGCGTCGTTGCCTGTGTTCACGACCCTGGAGCCGCGCCGATGACGAGCGGAGCCATATCGGTAAGAGGCGTCAGCAAGCGCTTCGGCGATCTGGCGGTGCTAGACGACATCGCGTTCGAGGTCGCCGATGGCGAGACGGTCGCATTGCTCGGCACCTCGGGTTGCGGCAAGAGCACGCTGCTCAACATTGTTGCGGGGCTGATCGATCCGGACGCCGGTGAGCTCTGGCTCGGCGATGCGCGCGCCACGCGGCAGGAAGACCGTCGCGCGCTCGCCTACATGTTCCAGGAAGACCGGCTTTTGCCGTGGCGTTCGGTGCGTGCGAACGCGGAGTTCGGTCTCGAAGCCGCGCGCCCGGCATTGTCCGCCAAAGAACGGCGGACGCGCGCGCTGGCCGCACTGGAGATCGTGGGGCTGGACGGGTTCGCGGAAAGCCATCCGCACCAGTTGTCCGGCGGCATGCGCAGCCGCGTCGCGCTGGCGCGCAGCCTGGTGGGCGAGCCGCGCATCCTGCTGATGGACGAACCGTTCTCGAAGCTCGATCCGCAGACGCGCTCGCAGATGCATGGCGAGTTGCTGCGCATCCGCGCGCTGCGCAATACGACGGTGCTGTTCGTCACCCACGACGTCGAGGAAGCTGTCGTATTGGCCGATCGTGTTGTGGTACTGGCGCCGCGTCCCGGGCGCGTGCGCGACATCGTGCGCATCGATCTGCCGCGTCCGCGCGACGCCACCGATCGCGATGTGGCCGAAGCCGTGCGCCGGCTGCGCCTGCTGCTCTGAAATCAACCTGGTTCCTATCGATCGATGTCCACCGTTGAAACTCGTTCCCTGCCGTCGCTCGTGGCGCAGCGCGCGCTGCTCGTGGTCAGCATGCAAAAACCCCCACGTCGCGCGCCAGCGTGGGGGTTTTCAGGCTCGACGCTCGATGAGCGTGTGGATCAGAAGTCGAATCCTGGGCCGCCCGCGCCCGCCCCGGCCGGCGCGGCGGCCGCTGCCGCATCCTTCGGCGCTTCGTGTACCGTGGCATCGGTCGTGAGCAGCAGGCCCGCCACCGACGCCGCATTCTGCAGCGCCGTGCGCGTGACCTTGGTCGGATCGAGCACGCCCGACTCGACCAGATCGCCGTACTCGCCCGTCGCCGCGTTATAGCCGAAGTTGCCGCTGCCCTCCGACACCTTCGCGACGACCACGCTCGCCTCTTCACCTGCGTTCGACACGATCTGACGCAGCGGCTCTTCGAGTGCGCGCAGCACGATCTTGACGCCCGCGTCCTGATCCGGCGTCGCGCCCCTGACACCGGCGATCGCCTGCTTTACGCGGATCAGCGCGACACCGCCGCCCGGCACGATGCCTTCCTCGACCGCCGCGCGCGTCGCATGCAGCGCGTCGTCCACGCGGTCCTTCTTTTCCTTCACCTCGATCTCGGTCGCACCGCCCACCTTGATCACGGCGACGCCGCCGGCGAGCTTGGCGACCCGCTCCTGGAGCTTCTCGCGGTCGTAGTCGGAGGTAGCTTCTTCGATCTGGGCGCGAATCTGCTTCACGCGCGCCTCGATGTTCTTCGAATCGCCTGCGCCGTCGATGACGGTGGTGTTCTCCTTGCCCACTTCCACGCGCTTGGCCTGACCCAGTTCGGCGAGCGTCGCCTTCTCGAGCGTGAGTCCGGTCTCTTCGGAGATGACTTGGCCGCCCGTGAGAATGGCGATGTCTTCGAGCAGCGCCTTGCGGCGGTCGCCAAAGCCCGGCGCCTTGACAGCCACGGTCTTGAGGATGCCGCGAATGTTGTTGACGACGAGCGTGGCGAGTGCCTCGCCCTCGACGTCCTCCGCGATGATGAGCAGCGGCCGCCCGGCTTTCGCCACCTGTTCGAGCACCGGCAGCAGATCGCGGATGTTCGATACCTTCTTGTCGTGCAGCAGGATATAGGGCTCGTCGAGCGCGGCGACCTGGCGATCCTGATTGTTGATGAAGTACGGCGAGAGATATCCCCGGTCGAACTGCAGGCCTTCGACCACGTCGAGTTCGTCGGCGAGCGACTTGCCGTCTTCCACCGTGATCACCCCTTCCTTGCCGACGCGATCGATGGCTTCCGCAATACGCTGTCCGATAGACTCTTCGCCGTTGGCGGAAATGGTCGCGACCTGGGCAATCTCCTTGCTGGTCGTGGTCGGCTTGCTGATCTTCTTCAGTTCCTCGACGGCGGCGCTCACCGCGCGGTCGATGCCGCGCTTCAGGTCGAGCGGATTCAATCCGGCCGCGACGTACTTGTTGCCCTCGCGGACGATCGCCTGCGCCAGAACGGTGGCGGTGGTCGTGCCGTCGCCGGCGAGGTCGCTGGTCTTCGAGGCGACTTCCTTGACGAGTTGCGCGCCGATATTCTGCAGCTTGTCCGCGAGCTCCACTTCCTTGGCGACGGACACGCCGTCCTTGGTGACGACGGGCGCGCCGAAGCTGCGTTCAAGCACGACATTGCGGCCCTTCGGACCGAGCGTGACCTTGACTGCATTGGCGAGAATATTGACGCCCTCGATGAGCTTCGTGCGGGCGTTGTCCGAGAAAACGATATCCTTTGCTGCCATTTTCATGCGCTCCTTATTTTGCGTTCACGACTGCCACGATGTCTTCTTCGCGCAGCACGAGCAGCTCGTTGCCATCGACCTTGACGGCCTGGCCTGAATATTTTCCGAACAGAACGCGGTCGCCGACCTTGACGTCGGGCTCGACCCGTTTTCCATCGGCGTCGCGGCGACCCGGCCCGACCGCGAGGATCTCACCCTGATCGGGCTTCTCTGCGGCGCTCTCGGGAATCACGATGCCCGATGCGGTGCGGGTTTCCTGATCCAGACGTTTGACGATCACACGATCGTGCAAGGGACGCAGACTCATTCGATTACTCCTCCAGCATGTGTCGAGAACTGGCACTCCTCCCAACGGAGTGCTACCGAAGAGCGAGTATAGGGAGCGGGTCTGCGCAGCCTAAATAAGCGTTCTGCAAATGGATAGCGTGTTGCTGCGTATGTGCTAATGCGCGCGCGGCACGTCCAGCCGACGCATCGACGCTGAAAGGCGAGTCCTCATTTGCAAATGAAGAATGCTTCGTTCAGCTTCGGCGGGATTGCTCGCATAGTTCGGTCTGGTGGCTATAGACGGTTGATTTCCTCAGACGACTGTCGGCGCCGTCGGCATCTGTGGCGAAGTTAGATAACGGAGACGTCATGACTGACGAAGTGCAGGAACGCGTAACACATCCGGTGCTGGAAGCGGCGCGCGAGGCCGCGACAGCAGGGCAATTGCCTTTTGCGGGCAGCGTGTCTCCACGCGACGCATGGGATCTGGTCCAGACGGGGGATGCCGTGCTGGTCGACGTGCGCACAGCCGAGGAGCGCAAGTTCGTAGGTCTCGTGCCCGAGAGTGTTCACGTTGCATGGGCGACGGGCACCAGCCTGACGCGCAATCCGCGTTTCGCGCGCGAACTCGAAGCAAAGACGGGCAAGGATGCCGTCGTGCTCCTTCTGTGCCGCAGCGGGAAACGTTCGGCGGCCGCCGCCGAGGCTGCGACGAAAGCGGGCTTTGTGAATGCCTTCAACGTGAGCGAGGGCTTCGAGGGCGATCTCGACGAGCAACAGCGGCGAGGCACGCAGAACGGTTGGCGCTACCTCGGCCTGCCCTGGGTTCAGGACTAGAAGTTCGCCGAAAATATCATCGAAAGGACTGTACTGTGGCCGCATTCGATATTGCCGACATTGTTCAATCGCTGCAGACGGTCCGCCAGCAGTGGCGGGAAGTGCAGAAGCGCTCGCTCGAACCGGGCGGGCGCGAGTTGCCCGCGCGCGAGGCGCTTGCGGACATCGTCGGAGCGCTGAAAGGGGTGCTCTTCCCGATGCGCCTCGGTCCGCGTGACCTGCGTCAGGAGAGTGAGAACTTCTACATTGGTCACGCGCTGGATTTTGCGCTGCAGGGTCTGCTCGCGCAGGCGAAGCTCGAACTGCAGTACAAGGCCCGTCATCTGCCGCGCGACGATCAAGCAATCGACACGCGCGCGAGCGAAACGGTCCGCGCGTTCGCCGGCGCACTGCCGCGCATTCGTGCCTTGCTCGACAGCGACATCCTCGCGGCGTATCAGGGCGACCCGGCAGCAGGCAGCGTCGACGAAGTGCTGCTGTGCTATCCGGGCATTCTGGTGATGATTCATCACCGCATCGCGCACGAACTCTACCGGCTCAAGCTGCCGCTGCTCGCGCGCATCATCGCCGAGCTCGCGCACGGGGAAACCGGCATCGACATTCACCCGGGTGCGCGTATCGGCTCGGGCTTCTTCATCGATCATGGCACCGGTGTGGTGATCGGCGAGACCACCATCATCGGCAATCACGTGCGCATCTATCAGGCGGTGACGCTCGGCGCCAAGCGTTTTCCGCGCGACGCGGACGGACATCTCGAGAAGGGGCTGGCACGTCATCCCATCGTGGAGGACGACGTCGTCATATACGCCGGCGCGACGATCCTCGGCCGGGTGACGCTCGGGCGCGGCGCGGTGATCGGTGGCAACGTGTGGCTCACGCACGATGTTGCCCCAGGCGCTTCCATTACGCAGGCGCTGACACAAAGTGCAGAAGCTGCAGCGAACGCGCAAGTGCGGCAGCAACAATCATGAGCGGGCTCGTGCAACATCTCGGCTTCGCCGTGCGGCAATGGCGCGAGTCTCGTGGCTGGACGCAGGAGCAGCTCGCGGCGCACGCGGGTCTCAATCGAACTTATGTCGGGGAAATCGAACGCGGGTCCTGCATTGCATCGATCGTGACGGTAGAGAAGCTCGCGCAGGCTCTGGAAGTGCCGATCGCGCGGTTACTGACGACTCAGTTGGAGCAGAGATCGGCATCGCTGACCGACGGCGATGCGGAAAACGTGGAGAAATGACGTCTATAGCAGGTTGATCGGGAATTTGCGGCTTCTGATAATGACGCTCGTTCATAAGTATTCCCGTTCAGATCATATAGACCCCGGAGCTTCTCATGACCGCGACAGTCGGCGGCGCGACCGCGCTCGGCGATAATGCAGCACGGCAACTAGCCAATGCCACCAAGACCGTCCCGCAACTCTCCACCATCACGCCTCGCTGGCTCACGCATGTGTTGCAGTGGGTACCGGTCGAGGCCGGCATCTATCGTCTGAACCAAGTCAAGAACCCCGAGGCAGTGCGCGCGCTGTGCACGCAGCGCGAAGACGAGAGCATGCTGCCGCGCACCTTCGTCCCGTACGAAGAGCATCCTCGCGAGTACTTCCTGAACGCGGTGAGCACCGTGCTCGACGTGCAGACCCGAGTCGCCGATCTCTATAGCAGCCCGCACGATCAGACGAAAGAGCAATTGCGCCTGACGATCGAGACGATCAAGGAGGTGCAGGAGAGCCAGCTCATCAACAACCCTGACTACGGACTGCTGGCCAACGTCGCGGAGGACCAGCGCGTCTTCCCGCTGATGGGCGCGCCGACACCCGACGACCTCGATGAACTCCTCACGAAGGTTTGGAAGGAACCCGCGTTCTTCCTGACTCATCCGCTGGCGATCGCGGCATTCGGCCGTGAATGCACGCGTCGGGGCGTGCCGCCGCCGACAGTGAGCCTGTTCGGCTCGCAATTTCTCACGTGGCGCGGTATTCCGTTGATTCCGTCCGACAAGGTGCCGGTGGCGGACGGCAAGACCAAGATCCTGCTGCTGCGCGTGGGCGAGAAACGCCAGGGCGTGGTCGGGCTGTATCAGCCGGGCGTGGCAGGCGAGCAGGGTCCGGGGTTGTCCGTGCGTTTCATGGGCATCAACAATCACGCGATCGCGTCGTATCTGATCTCGCTGTATTGCTCGCTCGCCGTGCATTCTCCGGATGCACTGGCAGTCCTCGACGACGTGGAGATCGCCAAGTACCATGAGTATCCCGACACCTATCGATAACCCGCTGAGCGATCGCGTGCCGTCGGCGCCGCAATCGGAGGCTCCGGCAGGATTGCCTGATGTCGCGACGCTCGCGCGTCTCGCGAATGAATTTTTCTCGAGCATTCCGGGCAGCGCCACGCCGGCAGCGGCTAGCGTCGGCAGCGGCGCAGGGCAGTCGGTCTCGGCGGCATTGCCCTTCACGGCGCCGGTTACGAGCGTGGCTAGCAATCCCGCGCCGCCTGGTTCGCCGCTCGCAGGCCCAGGCGGAACAGGCACCGGCGTGCCGGGCGCGACCCTTCCGCAAGGGCACGTTCCCGGAGCGAATCTCGTGCCGTCCTCGCCGCTCCATGTACTTTCGCTCGGCAATCGCGTGCCTGCGCTTGCCCCGCATGCGATCGCTCACGACACCGTGCCGGATTCCGCGCAAGCTGTGTTGCCCGCGCTGGAGCCACGCTTCGGCAGTGCGGCGCTGGGAACCGAGCCGGTGCAGGTCGAGCGTCCATCGGCACCCGGCGCGTTCACGTCCGGTTATTACTTTCTGAACGAGGGCAGTCAGCCCGCGCATGTGCATCGCGAGACACTTAGTCCCGGACAAGGCGTCTCCCCCGAATCGTTCGGCTTGCCCGGCGATGACTTTCTGCGTTCGCTGTCGGAAGAAAGGCGCGGCACTGCGGCGCAGGGCGGATCCGATCGAACCGGTGCCTATTACTTCGCGGAGGACGAACGCAACCATGCGTCCTACGCCAGGTCCGCCCATCCGCCGTTCGACATCAACGCGATCCGACGCGACTTCCCGATCCTTCAGGAGCGCGTCAACGGCAGACAGCTCGTCTGGTTCGACAACGCGGCAACGACCCAGAAGCCGCAAGCGGTCATCGACCGGCTCGCGTATTTCTACGCGCACGAGAACTCGAACATCCATCGCGCCGCGCATGCCATCGCGGGCCGCGCGACCGATGCCTACGAAGGGGCGCGCGAGACGGTGCGACGCTTCCTCAATGCATCGTCGACGGAAGAGATCATCTTCGTGCGCGGCACGACCGAAGGCATCAATCTGGTCGCGAAGTCGTGGGGTGCAAAAAACGTCGGCGAGGGCGACGAGATCATCGTGTCGCATCTGGAGCACCATGCGAACATCGTGCCGTGGCAACAGCTTGTCGCGGAGAAGGGCGCGACACTGCGCGTGATTCCCGTCGACGATTCAGGGCAGGTGAAGCTCGACGAATATCAGCGCATGCTCAACGGACGCACGAAGATCGTTTCAGTGACCCAGGTGTCGAACGCGCTGGGCACCGTCGTGCCGGTGCAGGAGATTGTCGCGATGGCGCATCGTGCGGGCGCGCGAGCGCTCGTCGATGGTGCGCAGTCGGTGTCGCACATGCGCGTGGACGTGCAGAGCGTCGATGCGGACTTCTTCGTGTTCTCCGGACACAAGATCTTCGGGCCGACCGGCATCGGCGCCGTATACGGCAAGCGGGAAGTGCTAGAGGACATGCCGCCGTGGGAAGGGGGCGGCAACATGATCCAGGACGTTACCTTCGAGCGCACGGTATTTCAGGGTCCGCCGAGCCGTTTCGAGGCGGGCACCGGCAATATCGCGGATGCGGTGGGTCTCGGCGCGGCGCTCGATTATGTGATGCGCATCGGCATCGAGAACATCGGGCGCTACGAGCATGATCTGCTGGCCTATGCGACGCATCTTCTGCGTCCGGTCCCGGGCGTGCGGCTCATCGGCACGGCGGACGACAAGGCAAGTGTGCTGTCGTTCGTGCTGAAGGGCTATCAGCCGGAAGAGGTCGGCCGCGCGCTGAACGAGGAAGGTATTGCGGTGCGTTCGGGGCATCACTGCGCACAGCCGATCCTGCGTCGTTTCGGCGTCGAAGCGACGGTGCGGCCATCGCTCGCGTTCTACAACACGTGCGACGAGGTGGATCGCTTCATCTCGGTCGTGCGTCGTCTGGCGGGGCGCCGCTAAGCACGGCATGACGCGAGCGGAGCGCTCGCGTCAGGCTTCGCCGTGAACTATGACGGAAACGACGGCTCGCCGAGCATGAGCTTGAGCAGGTTGGCCCAAGCGAACATCGCTACCGCCTAGGACAAGTCGAGGATTTCGCCTTTCGACAGGCCCGCTGCAATCAGCGGCGCCAGCGCGTTCGCATCGATCGATTCGGGCGCCAGTGTGATATCGATCGCGTAGCGGACGATGGCGCGCTCGCGCTCGGTCGTGCCGGCCGTGTGTGGATCGGCGAATATCTGCTGGATGACATCGTCGTGTTTTGCGAGTTGCGCAAACCGCTGCGCGTGCCTGCAGGGCCGCGAAATGATGCTCGCGATCCGCCGCGAACGGCATGGCAGCGATGCCGCGCGCGCGTCGATATTCGAATGAAAGCCTGTCGCGAAGATCAGGAAAATCGACTGGTTAACGCCCCTTCGGTGTGTGGACGACGAGTGCATCACCTGCGAAGGTGATGCGCCCGAGCGGGCTGCCGAGGTGCAAGAAGGCATGCGCGTGCTGCGACGCCCGCAACAGCTTGTGCTGGGACGAATTAGCGTCGAGGTCGTGTTGGGCGAGCGCCTCGTTGGGCTGCGTGTAGTCGGCGAAAGTTGTGATATTCACCGTGATGCCTTGGTTCGCTGCATTGGCCGCCACCGTGTGCCAGACGTCCTCGTCCTCGCCCGACATGATGCCGACTCGAACCGTCTGGCCCGCTGCCTGAACCGGCTGCACACAGGCCACGCACCAGGCAAGGAGAATGGAAAGCAGTGCGGACGTCAACGGCGTGGTGGTCTTCATCGATAAGGGCTGTGTCAGTTCGAAAAGACGTGATCCTGTTGCGCCGCGCAGAGCTACCAATAACTTCGAGTTCGTGACGGTTTCGTTGGACAGGCCACTGTCTCCGACGCCGCGGAAGGCGTTTGGAAATGCAATGCTTTGCAGAAAAGCTTGTTTGTGGAACCGTTCTCATCGGCCTAGATTGGTGACACCGAGCTATTTTGGATGTGAGTCATGTCGCACTTCCTGGCGCTGTACTGGCACGCTCTAACGGGCTCGCCAATGCGGCTGCAGGGGCGCTTTCGCGCGCGTTCCGCCGGCGTGGACGAGGCAGGCGAACGCCCCGTGGTGGATGCGGCAACGCGCGCGGATCGGCTCGAATGCATTGCGCTCTATGCGCGCGCCGGCTACTTCGACATGAGCCACACCGCCGACGCGCTTCAGTTGCACACCGAAGCGCCGTTGCACTGAGACGGTCGCAACCGGACTACCCGGACAGGATCACCGATCGCGGAGCACATCATGAGCGATGTTGTCGTCGAAAGAGAAGCTACCCGGCAATCCGAGGTCGAGGCCAAGCTGAACTACCTCGTGCCGACGGGCGTACGGCCGGTCTCCTATGCGTACGAGCCGCCTGCGGGCGTACCGCGCAGCACGGGTGAATATCGCGCGCACGCGGTCAGGATTTCGAACGCGCGCCTACGGCCGCCGCCCGGAGGACTGTCGCTTGACCGGAACGGCTTCGAACTGCATCGTTCAACGCCGGCTCTAACCGATTTCTCCGACGAGGCCGCGATTCGCTCGGTCTACTATGCGCAATCCGAGCGGCTGCTCAAGACGTGGACCGGCGCGAAGCGCGTCGTCATCTTCGATCACACGCTGCGCGATGGCCATGCGGATCGGGCGCAGGGCGTCAGGGAGCCGGTACTGCGCATCCACAACGATCAGACGTTCGTCTCCGGGCCGCGTCGGGTCCGGGATCATCTTCCGCTTGAAGAGGCCGATCGGTTGCTGAGAGGGCGTTTTGCGATCGTCAACCTCTGGCGCCCGGTCGGCGAGCCGGTGGAATCGTCCCCGCTTGCGCTGTGCGACTCGCGCAGCATCGATTTGCGAGATGCCGTGGCGCAGGACCTGGTCTATCCGACGATGACCGGCGAAACCTATGCGTTCGTGCACAACCTGCAGCACCGCTGGTATTACTTCCCGGATATGACGCCGGACGAGGCGCTGCTCATCAAGATCTACGATTCCGCGGGCGACGGCATTGCGCGATTTACCGCGCACACCGCATTCGAGGATTCCTCTGCGCCGCCCGATGCGAAGCCGCGTCGCAGCATCGAACTGCGAACGCTGTTGTTCTTCTGATTCAGCGCTCTCCGTCCGCCGTACCGCCGCGCAGGCGCGCCGCCAAAGCGCGCGCGGCGAGATCGAGCAGGAAGCCGAGCGCGCCGATCACGAGAATCACGGCGGTCAGCTCGGAATACGCGAGGCGGTCACGCGTGTCGAGGATCAGATAACCGAGGCCGGCGCTCACGCCGAGCATTTCGGCAGGCACCAGCACGATCCACAGGATGCCGATGGCAAGCCGCACGCCCGTCAGTACGTGCGCGGCGATTCCGGGCACGTAGATGTGCAAGAGCATTTCGGTGCGCGTGGCGGCGAGGCTCTCGCCGAGCCGGATCCAGCGCCGGTCGAGATGGCCGACGCCCGCCGCGGTGCTCATAACCAGCGGCCAGACGGAGGCGAAGGCGAGCAGGAAGTACACGGCGCGGTCGCCGACACCGAGCGACATCACCGCAACCGGCATCCATGACAGCGGCGAGACCATGCGCATGAACTGCAGCGTCGGTGAGAGCGCTTGTTCGAGCCAGCGCAGACGGCCGAGGGCGAAGCCCACCGGTACGCCCACGATCAGTGCCCAGGCAAGTCCAACCGCGATGCGCTTGAGGCTCGTTGCGATGTGCTCGAAGAGCCGGTCCTCCGAGGCGAGCGCGGGCAGGGCCTCCAGGGCGCGCTGCGGTGCGAACTGCGCGGCCATCGGGTTGTGTCCGGCAAGCAGCGTCACGGCAAGCCACCAGAGCGCGATCGTCGCCGTCAGCCCGGCGATCCCGAGCAACACGCCGCGCCAGCGCGCCCAGACGCGCCGTTGCGCTTGTGCCGCGAGTGGCGCTTCCGGTACGAGCACGCTAGACAAGGATCGTCTCCTGACGCACGTAGCCCGCACCCTGGCCAAAGGCCGTCATCCCGCCTGCCGCCTCGATGCTCTTCTTCACGAAGCGGTCGTCCACCAGATCCTTCGCGACCTGGGACGGCTCGAGCGAAGCGAGGAACTGGCTCGCGCCATCCACCTGCGTCGTCTTGAGCCGGCGCACGAGTTCCTCGGTATAGCTCGGATACGGATAGGGCTGAAAATCGATGCGCTTCGAGTGCCAGTCCGCGTGCTGAATCGCCTTGTCGCCGAGGTAGCGCCCCTGTTCGGCGGCAGAGGGCGCGAGTACCCGGGCGAGCAACTGTGAGTTATGCGGGGTGTAGTGATTCGGGCCTTCCTTGGAGAGCAGCTTCGCCGCGTCTTCCGGATGCGTGCGGGTCCATGACTGCGCCTTGACGATCGCGTCGACGACTTTCTGCGACCAGTCGGGGCGCTGCGTCAGGTCCTGCTCGTGCATGAAGATCACGCAGCACGCGTGATTGCGCCAGACATCGCCCGTGAAGCGGAGCACCCGTCCGACATTCAGTTGTTCCGCGGCGGCATTGAAGGGCTCGGCAACAATGTAGCCCGCGATCTGTTTCGAGGCGAGCGCGGGCGGCATGTCGGACGGCGGCATCACGATCAGGTTGACTTCTTTGGGACCGGGCGGCGCCGTACTCTTGAGCACGGGCCGCAGCCCCTGTGCACGCAGCATGTCCTGCAGGACAACGTTGTGGATCGAATACCAGAACGGCACGGCAACCGTCTTGCCTGCAAGATCACCGATCGACCCGATGTCCGGGGCAACGGTCAGCGCGGAGCCGTTCACGTGATTCCACGCGACCACCTTCGCGGGCGCCTTGCTGCCGTAGCGCGCCCAGACGGTCATCGGGGACAGCAGATGAACCACGTTCACCTGGCCGGACAGGAAAGCTTCGACGAGCTGTGCCCAGCTGCGCAGAAGCGTCGGCTTTTCGGCGCGGACACCCGCAGCCTCGAAGTATCCGTTGTTGTGTGCGACGAGCAGTGGTGTTGCGTCGGTGATCGGCAGGTAGCCGATGCGCACGGGCGCGTCGGGCTCGCTGGCGGCGCGTGCCTGGAGCGCCCCGAGCAGCGGAGCCGCGCCCGCGACGCTGAAAAGCGATGCGAGCTTGAGCCACTCGCGGCGCGACATCGGTAACTGGCACATCGAGATGATTTCCCCTGCTGTGAGATTCACGCCGCTTCGGTGATCGAGTTGTGCAGCGCCTGAAGGATTGAAATGCGGAGTTCGCCCAGCGACTGGATCTGCGTCGTGCGAGGATGCGGCAGGTCGATTGCCCACTGTCCGGCCAGCGTTCCACGGTTGCCGAGCAGGGCGATGCGGTCGGCGACGATGAGCGCTTCGTCGATGTCGTGCGTCACGAACAGCGCCGCGGCGCCGGTACGCCGGACCGTTTCAAGCAGAAGCTGCTGCATGCCGGCGCGTGTGACTTCGTCGAGCGCGCCAAACGGTTCGTCGAGCAGCAGCGCACGCGGTTCGCGGGCAAGACAGCGCGCCAGCGCCGCGCGTTGCGCCATGCCGCCCGAGAGCTGCGAGGGCAGCCACGTGCGCGCATGGGACAGGCCGACGGCCGCGAGCGCATCTTTCACGCGCCGCTTGCGATCCGCACGGGACAGTTGCGGCTGGCGCCTGAACGTGAGTCCGAACGCGACATTGTGCTCGACCGTGAGCCAGGGCAAAAGGCAAGGATCCTGGAAGGCGAACACGACATCCGGGCGCGGCCCCTCGACCACGTTCCCGTCGATGCGAACGCTTCCGCCAGTGGGCTTCGTCAGTCCGGCGACCGTGCGCAACAATGACGACTTGCCACAGCCGCTCGGCCCGAGCAGCGCGACGAGTTCCCCCGGTGCGACCGAGAGATCCACACCGTGCAGCACGCTGCGTGTCGCATAACGCAGAGCGACGTCGCTCGCGACAATGTGCGCGCCCGTCATAAGGTGGCCGTCCGCCGGTGTTGTTCGAGCTGCGCTTTCAGCTGCACGAGGCTCGGCGTGACGATCGGAATGAAAGAGGCTTCGCGCACGCGGCGCGCCGTGCCGCCCTGATTTCGCAGAAAGCCGCGTCCGCCGCTCGCCTGCACCTCGAGCGAGACCGCGCGGGTCACGGTATCGGCAAGCGCAATGCGCAGCGCGAAAAGCGCGGCGGGCCGCTCGAGGTACGTGCCGTCGAGCACGCCATGCCGCAGCTGCATGGCCTGCTCGTCGAGCGTCGCTTGCAGCGCGCCGGTTTCCGCCCGGATCGAATCGCGCGACGACGCCGCGGCTTCCGACGTCGCTTCGAGCGCCCCGCGCGCAAGTCCGACCGACATGCCGCATTGCAGGCCCAGGAAAGCGGGACGCACACGCAGGAGCCAGTTGCGCGCATCGGCGGCGATGCGCCAGGTTTCGTCGAGCACCGTGCCCTTCACGCGCAGGGCGGCGGTATTGCTGGCGCGCAGGCCGACGAGGTCGAGATCGTCGCTGCGCTCGACGCCCGGCGTATCGTGCGGTATCGCGAAGATCGCAGGCGGCGCGCCGTCGTCGTGATCGAACGCGGCCGCGGCGATGAAGGCTTCGCGCCGTAAATTGGTAATCCACGGCAGGCCGCCCTCGAGCGCGTAGCCGTTGCCGCGCCGCGTGGCATGCATCTGCAGGCCTTCGATACCGGACAGAAACTTCATCGCATTGGACAGTCCGGTTGCGCCGGCGATTTCGCCCGCCAGCAACGGCGGAAGCGTTTCTTCGCGCAGCGTCGGGTTGTCGCTCTGCAGGAGATACTCGATGAACGTGCGGTGACCCCACAGCACGAACGCCGCCGTCAGCGAACGCCGGGCCACGGCGGCCACCATGTCGATGGCATCCGCTATCGTTCCGCCGGCGCCGCCCGCAGCCTTGGGTACGCCTGCCGCCGCCGCGCCCGCGAGCACGAGTTGCGGCAACACTTCGGCAGCCCGCGACGGGTCCGAGTCGAGCGCTTCGGCGTGCAGGTCGAGCCAGGCGTCGAGCGCCTGGTCTGGTCGTGGCGCGTTCATGCGGCGCGTGTGTCCGATGCTGCCTGGCGGTCCCAGCGATACGCCTCGAGTTGCGGATTGAGTTCGTTACGCGCGAGATTGTTGGCGAAATTGCATAGCGTGGCGAGGCTCACGCCGAGCACCACTTCGAGCGCATTGGCATCGCTGAAGCCCGCGCGCCTGAACGTCGCCAGCGCGTCGTCGGAGACTGCGCCGCGGCTGGCGATCACGGCGCGCGTGAACACCGCGACCGCGTCGAGCCGCGCGTCGGAGAGTGCACCTTGTGCACGGACCTGCTCAACCAGCGCCGCGGGCAGTTGGGCTTTTTTCAGCGCGACCGCCGTATGCCCGGCGACGCAAAACCCGCAGCCGTGAACGGCCGCGGCGGTGATCTGCACGACTTCCCGCTCTGCGAGCGTGAGCCCGCTTCTTGCGTTGATTTCGGCGACGGTCAGATAGGTTTCGAGCGCCACCGGCGCGTTCGCGAGAGACGCGACGAGATTCGGCAGGAAACCGTTGGCTGCGAGTGCTTTCTGCAGGAAGGGGCGACTCGCCTCGGGTGCGGTCTCGATGGTGTTCAAAGGCAGACGGCTCATGGCATCCTCGATCGGAAAGCCTTAGTGTGTCCGACGCACGGATGCGGCCGCAATGCTCGGCCGTCCAGGAATCATGCGGATTCGTCTTGCAGGGTTGCCGCCCGCCTTTCGTCAGTGCACGGCCGCCGAAGGATGACGAGGATGCGCGCGGCGGCATGCGCCGGGTAGCAGTCCCGTGACCCGCTTGAACGCCTGTGCGAATGCGGATTCGGACTGATAGCCCACGTGTTCCGCCGCGTTCAGCATGGAGGCGCCGCGTCTCAACATCTCCGCCGCCACCTTCATGCGCAGAATCGCCAGAAATTGCGCGGGCGGCTGTCCGCACGACTCGGCGAACTGCTTGCAGAAGCGCGCGCGTGACATATGGCAGAACGCCGCCATCGCATGCGTGCTCCAGTCATCGCCGGGGCGCTCGATGATCGCGTTGACGAGCGGGGCGAACTCCGCGCGTTGCATGACCGACCAGAGGCCGGGCGCAAAGTCGTCTGCGCTCGCGACGGCGCGCAGCGCGTAGAAGAACAGCACATCGGTCAGACGGTTGATGAGCGGCGAGGGCGAGTCGCCGTTGCGCGCCGTCTCGGCGCGAATCAGGTCGAACAGCGTGCGCGCTCCCGCAAACCGGACATCATCGTGACGAACGACGATGTAATCGGGCAAAAGCGCATTCAATGCATCGCCCAGATCCGAGCGGAATTCGAAGAATCCGCAGGCGAGAGCCAGGCCGTCTCCGTCGGTCGGTTCGGCATTGAGCGGACTCATCGTACCGATGCGCGTTGCGTACTCGGCGGCGGCGGGCGCATTCGGCTCGGGCGTGAGGCAGTGCGGCATGTCGTGCAGCAGAAAGACTGCATCGCCGGCGCCGAGCCGTACGCTCCGCTGCGGCCGGCCCGGCCGCTCCGGCAGATGAAGCCAGCACGCACCCTCCAGAATCAAGTGGAAACTCGCGCGCTGATGGCCCGCCGTCGATGCCCGATACGCGCCGCAATACCGCCCCACGTGGAAGAGCGTGCTGCGCAGTTCGAGTCCGGAGAGCAGCCAGTCTGCGGCGATGTCGGCGGAAGTCGGCATGATGGATAAAGCGGATGAAGCCGCGATGTGCGAGGCGAAAGAGTCGAGAGTAGCCGCCCGTAGCGCCGCACGCCAAAGAAGCAATCATGGGATCGATATGCCTGGACTTCATATGGGCGCGAATCTTTCTCGCGCAATTGCTAAGCATCGCTGAGCGACGGGAATCATGCTAGTCGTGTCGCCTCTGCCGGACGGCCGCGCTTCATGCAGGGGACGCGATGCGCAGTAAGCGCGCATGAGTGCTGACATACACGCCGAACTCGCAACGCACCGGTGCGAAACGCGCGTCCACCATAGAACGGAGCGGGGCGGGCTGATCGATCGGTGTCGATTTACATAGCAAATATAATTGGTTGGGTTCAGCCAAGGCGCGCCTGACACTGTTCGCCAACCCGACTCATCGACGCGGGTGTACAGGATGCCAGCGTGCATTCACGCTCACTATTGAGACTTTCTTTGCCATGAAGCTGACTCACGCAATATTGCTGGACGCCATGAACAGCGGCGAGCGCTATTCCGCGACGAAGCTTGCGCAGGCGTTCGGCAGGTCGACCGAAGTGGTGCGTTTGTTGCTGATGGCGCTCGTGGACGAGGGTGCCGTGGAAATTTGTGCGCAGTCATCTCGCGTCACACGTTTTCAGCGCGCAAATGGAGTGGCCCGCGCGCCGGCCGGGAAGTCACATGATGCTTCGGAGCCGGTCGCCACATCGGTAGCCACTTTTCCGGTCACGCGCATCGTGACCGGCACCCTGTCGAACTATGACCTGCATGCCCATTCCAGGCTCGCGATGCTGACACGTCGATAGCGCTCGCGAGCGGGTGAGCAGACGGACAGGTCACCGGCATGAAGGCCCGGCCCGTCGCGCGCGGTCAGGCCATATCCTCAATCGTGCGTTCCTTCCCATGCGTGAGCTGAAAAGCGTGTGACAAATTCGCGGTTTTGAGCGGCCGTGGTGAACACTAGAATCGCAGGTTTTCACGTACGGCCACCCGCTCCAACATGCCTCGCCACATCCGCCTTAATGCTTTCATGATGAATTGCGTCGGGCATCTCGCGCCTGGTCAGTGGACGGCGCCCGACGACCGCTCGGTCGGCTATCTCGACACCGACTACTGGGTCGAACTCGCGCAGGTGCTCGAGCGGGGACTGTTCGACGGTCTGTTTCTTGGCGATGTCACCGGCATCTATGACGTGTTCGGCGCCAGCCCCGCGGCGGCGCTGCGCACGGCCGCGCAAGTGCCGATGAACGATCCGGTTCCCCTGATTCCGCTGATGGCGCATGCGACGCGACATCTGGGCTTCGGCGTAACGGTTTCCGTTGCCTACGAGGCGCCCTATCTGCTCGCGCGGCGCTTCACGACGCTCGATCATCTGACTCGCGGCAGGGTCGCCTGGAACGTGGTGACTTCCTACCTGCAAAGCGGCGCGCGCAGTCTCGGTCAGACGGAACTGCGCGCCCACGATGAGCGTTACGATCGCGCCGACGAATTCCTGGAGGTCTGCTACCAGCTCTGGGAAGGAAGCTGGCAGGAGGGCGCGGTCAGGCGCGATCCGCAACGCGGTGTATATGCCGATCCCGACCGGGTCCGTCCGATCGTGCACAAGGGCCGCTACTTCGAGAGCGAGGGGATCTTCCAGTGCGAACCGTCGCCGCAACGCACGCCACTGCTGTTTCAGGCCGGCGGTTCGGCACGCGGCGCGCGTTTCGCTGCGCGCCACGCGGAATGCATCTTCCTCGGCGCGCCGACGCGCAACGGGCTGCGCACTTCGGCCCTCGCCATTCGCGCGGCGCTGGAACAGGCGGGACGCGCGCCCGACAGCGCGCAGCTCTTTGGGATGCTCACCGTCATCGTCGACGAGACGGCACAGAGGGCTCAGGAGCGCTACGAAGCCTACCGGCAACGCGGGAGCTACGAGGGGGCGATCGCGCTGCTCTCGGGCTGGACCGGAATCGACCTGTCGGGTTATCAGCCGGACGACACGCTGAGCTACGTGGATACCAACGCCGGCCAGTCGGCGCTCGCCTCCTTCAGCAAGCTCGATCCCGAGCGCGAATGGACTGTGCGCGACGCGGTGGAGTTCGTGACCATAGGAGGACGCGGCGCTGTCGTGGTGGGTGACGCCGTGCAGGTGGCGGACGAACTGCAGTCGCTCATGGAAGAGACTGGAATCGATGGCTTCAATCTTGCATGGGTGGAGTCGCCGCGCACCTTTCATGATGTCGTCCGGTATCTCGTGCCGGAGCTTCAGCGGCGCGGGGCATACAAGACCGCGTATGCCGAAGGCACGCTGCGCGAGAAGCTACTGGGTCGCGGCCCGTATCTGGAAGCGCCCCACGTGGGCGCGAGCTTCCGCTGAGTTCACCAGGGTGGGGGCGCGTACCTGGCGCCGTCCATTCGATCATTCTTCAACAACGCAGGACTTCGTATGCCTCTCGTAAGCGAACCCGGTCCTTCAAGCTTCTCCGCGAAGAAGCGTCAACTGTTTGATGCCTTCACGGACAACGGCGCGCATTTCGCCGATCAATTCTCCGTACTCTCGCACGTGACGCCAGCAGTGCAGCATCTGCCCCGCATGCTGCTCGAGCTGAAAGCTCGCAATGCGGTGCCGTACCGCTTCATCGAGATGGCGATCGTGATCTCGTTGCTCAACGATTGCGTACGCACGCTGCACGACTAAGCCGATCATCCCAAGCTCGACGCGCTCGACAAGCTGGTGATCGAGTATGCGATCGTCGTGACGAACGCGCCGCAGCGCATTCGCGATCACGTCTCCTGCGCTTGCGCGAGCATGTCAGCGAAGCGCAGATCGTGGAGCTGACGCTGCGCATCGCGCTGTGCGGATTCTTCAACCGCTTCAATCAGGCATTGCAGATTGGCGAAGATTCGACTGCCGTGCATCCTGCTTAACCGTTTCATTCCAGCATCGCATTCAGGTCAGAAAACCTTCTCGATCGACGTGCCTTTTTTGAGCGCGGCGGGCGCCCTGTTCGCGGCGCTCGCCGCGCCCCCTATGTCATTCGCACAAGCGGAGAGGGATCCGCGGGATTTCCATCTCTGGCTGCAACTGTCCGAGTCTTGCACGCATGCGGCCGTTGCGGAGCAGTTGCGTTTGAGCGGCATCAGCATTGCGTTGAGCGATGCTTTCGCGATCGGCGCGGGGAGCGACGCGGTCCGACTGTGGCTCGGCAGGGCGAATGCGATTGTTTTCATCGCGGACCAAGCTGAATCGAACCGGCCGCGCGCGTTACCGCTTGTCGATAACTCGCGAGAGCCGGCTTCCCGAAAACTGGATCAATTGCACAAGCAACACGATCACCACGATCGTGAACACCATGGTGTCTGTCTCGAAGCGAAAGTATCCATAGCGAATCGCGAAGTCGCCGATTCCGCCGCCGCCCACTGCACCGGCCAGCGTGGAGAACGAAAGAAAACTGATGGTCGCAATCGTCAGCCCGTAGACGATCCCCGAGCGTGCTTCAACGAGCAGCACCTTGAAGACGATCTCCGGCAAGGTGGCGCCCATCGAAACGGCTGCCGTAATCACGCCACGATCTACATCGAGCAGCGATTGTTCGACGAGACGCCCGTAATAGACGATCGCAACTATCGATAGCGGCACCGAAGCTGCGACTGTACCGAGCGACGTGCCGAGCAGAAAACGCGTTACGGGAATCAGCGCGACGATCAGGATCATGAACGGAAACGAGCGTACGACGTTGACGAGAATGTCGAACAGCGCGAAGAGCCGCGGCCGCTCGACCAGGCCGCCTTTGCGCGTGAGATACAGCAACGTTCCGACCGGAATGCCGACGAGAATCGCAGCGCCCAGCGCAATGCCCACCATCAGGAATGTTTCACTGAGCGACACCAGCAACTCGGGCATCCGATGTGCGACGTTGTCTAAGACTGCATTGATCGCTTCAAGCATATGCGCGCCTCGATTCCACTTGCGTGTTGAAACTGCTGTCT
This sequence comes from Caballeronia cordobensis, assembly GCF_001544575.2. Classification (GTDB taxonomy): domain Bacteria; phylum Pseudomonadota; class Gammaproteobacteria; order Burkholderiales; family Burkholderiaceae; genus Caballeronia; species Caballeronia cordobensis. The sequence goes on along the minus strand of NZ_FCNY02000005.1, from coordinate 62,849 downwards.
CGATGACGCGTGAGCAAACGGCCGATATCGGTCACCGGTTGATACGCGCGATTGGCTAGCGAGAAGGTTTCGACGAGGCGTCCCGCTTCCATCACGCCAACCTTGTTGCATATCTCGTTCACGATCGACATCTGATGGGTCACGATGACGATCGTCACGCCGAGTTCGCGATTCACCTTCAGCAGGAAATCGAGAATCTCCTGCGACGAGTGCGGATCGAGCGCCGAAGTCGGTTCGTCACACAGCAAGACCGATGGTCGATTGGCCATTGCGCGTGCGATCGCCACACGTTGTTTCTGACCGCCGGAAAGGGTCGCTGGATAGGCATGAAGCTTATCGAGCAGACCGACGATGGACAGACACTCGCGCACACGAGCTTCACGTTCGGCGTGCGGAAAACGCGCGATTTCCAGCGGAAACGACACGTTCGCGGACACCGTCTTGTTGTTGATCAGATTGAAATGCTGAAAGATCATTGCGATGGATTGCCGTGTCGCGCGCAGTTCGGCAGAGGGCATGTCGGTGAGATCGCGGCCCTTCAGGCGCACGCTGCCGCTTGTCGGACGATCTAGCAGATTCATCAGGCGGATCAGTGACGATTTGCCCGCGCCCGAGAAACCAATAATGCCGAAGATATCGCCCTCGCTTACCTTCAGCGAAACATCGATCACGGCTTCGACGCGCTCATTGCGCATTTCATATATCTTGCCAACCTTGTCTAATTCGAACATGCGCGCCTCTCCAATGAAATGTCGATCGATCAGAACAGCGGCTTGACGGAATCACCGAATTTTTGCGTCATGAACTGGCGCACTTCCGGCGTTGTCAGCGCTTTGGCGAGCTTCTGCACCGCTTCGTCGTTCTTGTTGTCCGGGCGCGCAACAAGACCGCTCGGAAAACGATCCACCTTCTCCGTGATCAGCGCATCCTTCGACGGACTCATGCCAAGCTGCAAGATATACGCGGCATTGATCGCGACGAGATCGGCGTCGTCGAGTGTGCGCGTGAGCATCAACTGATCGACTTCACGAAACTTGAAGCGATGCGGATTGCTCGCAATATCCGCCTGCGTCGCTTTGATGCCCGCACCGGGACGCAAGGTGATCAAACCATAGTCCGCGAAAAGCGCGAGTGAGCGGCCGCTGTTGGCCGGATCGTTCGGGAACACGATCAGGCTGCCGTCGGGCAAATCCTTGATCGATTTATAGCGCTTCGAAAAGGCACCGAACACCGATGTGAACACGGGAACGACAGGCACAAGATGCGTCTGATGATCGTGATTCGACTGATCGAGATACGGGAAATGCTGAAAGAAACTTGCGTCGAGCTGCTTCTGTTCGGTTAACGGATTGATCTGCACGAAGTCCGTCATCTGCACGACCTGAACATCGACGCCTTGTTGCTTCAGATCGGAATGGTCCAGTGCGAACTTGAGAATGTCCGCATAGGGCGCGACACCGCCTGTCGCGACTTTCAGCACGCGCGGCTTCGCGGTCTGCGCGCTCGCGCCGGTCGCGAGGAGTCCGCTGACGAGTACGCTGAGCGCGAATTTGAGTACGGTCCGGTGGAGCATGGGTGTGTCCTGTCGAGTCTTGATGGATGGATGAATGGTCGATTCGTTGAAGCTTTATTCCGCAAAGCGAAAGGCCGCCCCCGTATGCCGATCGGGCAAGAAAGCGCCGGTCTGTGGAAACAATTTTTCTCGCAACGTGCCCGGTGCATATTCGCGCTTGTAGCGGCCGCGACGTTGCAGTTCCGGCACGACGAGATCCGCAAAATCCTCGTAAGCTTGCGGCGTGATGGCATAACTAAGATTGAAGCCGTCGATGCCCGTCGCGTCGACCCACGCTTCCATCTCATCGGCGACTTGCGCGGGCGAGCCCACAAATACGGGGCCGCGCCCGCCGATCGAGTTATGCCGCGCGAGTTCGCCCACGGTCCATATCCGGCCCGGGTCCGATGTCGTGAAGTTTTCGAGCGCCGAGCGGATACCGTCCTCGATCTTCAGATGCCGGATCGGTTCGTCCGGATCGAGCCTCGAAAAGTCGATGCCGGTCCAGCCCGAGAAGAGCGCAAGGGCGGCGTCGGTGCTGACGTATTGCTCGTAATCGGCGAGCTTCGCGCGTGCCTCGGCTGCGGTGTGTCCGACGATGATCGTCGCCATCGCGAAGAACAGAATGTCTTCGGCGCGTCTGCCTGCACGCACGGCTTGCGCGCGCGTGGACGCGACGACGGGCGCAATCACCGCCGTGCTCGGGCCGCTCACGTACACGCACTCGGCATGCTTGCCGGCGAACACCTTGCCGCGCGACGACGATCCCGCCTGGAACAGCAATGGCGTGCGTTGCGGCGAGGGCTCGGCGAGATGAATGGCGTCAACCTTGAAATGGCGTCCTTCGTGGACGATCCGGCGCACCTTTTCCGGCAGCGCGAACACGCCGGAGGACCGGTCGCGCACCGCCGCGCCATCCTGCCAACTGCCTTCCCATAACTTGTAGACGAGTTCCATGTATTCATCGGCGATGTCATAGCGATCGTCGTGCGCGATCACGCCCGATTGACCGAGCGCACGGGCGCTGCTCTTGCTGTAGCCGGTCACGACATTCCAGCCAATTCTTCCGCCCGTGAGATGGTCGAGGGTCGACATGCGCCGCGCGAACGGATAGGGCGGCTCGTGATTGGCATTGCTCGTCACGCCGAATCCGAGATGTTCGGTGACGGCGGCCATCGCGGAGATCGACATCAACGGATCATGTTTGGGCACTTGCGCTGCATGCCTGAGCGCGGCGTCCGTGTTGCCGCCATAGATGTCGTTGAACTCAAGGCTATCGGCGATGAAAAGCGCGTCGACGAGCCCGCGTTCGAGCGTTTTCGCAAGTGCGATCCAGTAATCGAGCGTGTTGTATGCGAGCGAGCGATCGTGCGGATGCCGCCAGAGTCCGGGTGACTGATGCACAGGACTTTGCATCGCGAAGGCATTCATGCGGATCAGCGGCTTCGCGGCTTGCGACGATGCGGCACTCATGAACGATTCCGCATTGGCGAATCGAGCCCGAGATGCTCGCGCAACGTCGCGCCTTCGTACTCGGTACGGAACAGCCCGCGCCGCTGCAGTTCGGGAATGACGTGATCGACGAAGTCGTCGAGACCGGCCGGCAGATAGGGCGGAAGGATGTTGAAGCCATCTGCGGCGCCGCTTTCGAACCAGTGCTGTAATCGGTCTGCAACCTGCGCCGCAGTGCCGATGACGGTGTGATGTCCAGCGCCGTTGCACACGTGACCGTACAGTTGCCGGACCGTGAGATTGTCTCTGCGCGCGAGGTCCAGAAGCAGCTTTTGCCGGCTGCGATGGCTTTCGGTGACGGGTAGCTCGGGTACGGGACCATCAAGCGGATACGCCGACATATCGACCCCAATCAGCGTCGACAGAATCCCGAGCCCGGCATCCGGATGAATCAGTTCAAGCAACGCGCGATGCTTCTCGGCGGCCTCTTGCTCTGTGCGTCCGATAAATGGCTGGATGCCTGGCAGGATCCTGACGGCAGACGGCGCGCGGCCCAGCCCTTCGACCTTGCCTTTCAGGCGCGTGTAATACGCCTTCGCTTCATCGAGCGTTTGTGCCGCGACATATACGGCGTCGGCTGTGGCCGCGGCGAGTTCGAGCCCATCATCAGACGAACCTGCCTGAAAAAGGACCGGATGCCCTTGAGGCGAACGCGCAATATTCAGCGGACCGCGCACCGAGAAATGATCGCCACGGTGGTTCAGCACGTTCATCTTCGTGGGATCGAAGTAGCGGCCCGTGTGCTTGTCGCGCACGAACGCGTCGTCGTCCCAGCTATCCCAGAGTCCTTGCACGACCGACACGAATTCGCGGGCCCGGCTATATCGGCTCTTGTGATCCGGATGATGTTCGCGATTGAAGTTCCGCGCCTCGCCATCGGTGAATGAGGTTACTACGTTCCAGCCGGCGCGACCGTGACTCAGGTGATCGAGCGTCGCGAACTTGCGCGCGACGTGGTACGGCTCGTTATACGTGGTCGATGCGGTCGCGGCCAATCCGATCCGCGACGTGACGACCGACAGCGCGGATAGCAAACCGAGCGGCTCGAGGTTAGCGGTGATCGGCGAGCGGCTCAGCTGCTCGGTGGTTTCGCGTTCGCGCAAGCCGACTGCATCCGCGAGAAACAACACGTCGAACTTGCCTCGCTCCGCGGTTTGCGCAAGCTTGCGGTAGACCTCGAAGTCATAGTCACCGCCGAGTTCCGCATCGGGATGACGCCAGCCCGCCGTATGATGGCCATTGGGTTGGAGCAGCGTCGCGAGATGCATGCGGCGATTCGGTGCGTCGGTCATGGATCGGGTCTCGTGGTCGGCAGGATCGCAAGGGAAGCGACTATCCCGATCGTAGTTAAGGCAAATGGAGTGGTTAGGCGGATCGATGCAAGATCGGATTCAAAGCGTAGGCAAGGTAAGCATGTGATCCAACCAAGCAATTTCGCTTAGCTTTTCAAGAGGAGACAAATGACGCCAGATCTGCCGTGCGACAAACCAATCCAGTTTTACGATGATTTGCTTTTCGCTTTCTTTTCTAAAGAAAAGTTGTATGCCTTCTTGCAACGCGTTGAGCACAGCGCAAGCATGAAGATTCTGTATCCTTTCATCGCGGATAGTTTGGCGGACTCCTTGGACCTAGGCCAGTGAGGGATGCGATTCAATTTGAGGTGCGACTCGCCCAGGCGCTGGCGTGGGATGCGCCCCCTTCGCGAAGCCGCCATGGCTCAATCTGGGCGGTTGCTTTGCGTGGCGCGGAACCACGGGTATGCGAAATTGGCATCTCAACGAAGTGCCCGGCATGACGCTGATTGCAGTTCAGTCGCATCGACATGCGTCGTCCCAACGTTGCCAAGAGATGTGATGTGCAGGCGGTTGCGTTCACTGAGCGACATCTGAATCAGCGACTCTTCCTGTTCGAGCCACGCTTTGACATCAATGAACTCTGCCCGCAGTGGTGACGTCCAAAAACCGCGATAGAGGCAACGAAGGCAGACGCCTCGTAGTGTCGGCCAAGGAAGCGTGAATCGACAGCTCGCCGCGATTGAAGCGGCACACAAGTCACTTCAGGAGCAGTTGAAGACGCTGCGCGGAACGACGCGCTCCCCAACGCGGCGCGTGTCGACGTCAGAATCCAGTCCGCCAGTCAGGCGAGCCGCTCGGAAGGCCGCCGTTGGCAAAACGGCGAGAGCGAAAGCTCGAACCTAGATAATGACCGGGTGGCGCCGGCTAGCGGCGCGACCCACGGACGGTTGGTGCCGCAGTTGCGCCGACGGTCAAAAGGAGCAAACAGGTGAGAAGATCGGCAGAAAATAGATTGCGGGTCGTGGCGGTGCGCATCGACCCGATTATCGAACAGCGATTACGTGTGTTGGCAGAGGCCACGGGGCGGAAACAGTCCTACTTTCTGCAGCGGATGATCGAAGAAGGCATCGAAGCGATGGAAGAGACCTGGCTGGCGCCAGACACGCTGGCCAAGGTTCGAAATGATGAATTGCCCGAGCTGCTCGCTGCACACAGCACGACCTCGGATCTGTTCGACCTGGATGCGACCGATGCTGCCTCGTAGCAGCGGCGGTGCCGTGCTTTCGTAGCGCTTCGGTAAGATCGCATTCGTTTTCAATAGAGAGGAAGAGACGCCAATGAACAAGCAGGAACTGATCGACGCGGTTGCGTCGGCGTCGGGTACGAGCAAGACCGCCGCAGAAGAGGCGATCAATGCAGTGTTTGAGACGATTTCGAATACGGTGGCCGCGGGCGACGCCGTTCAGCTGATCGGGTTTGGATCGTTCGGGACCGGGGAACGCGCCGCGCGAGCGCCAGTACCTAACCAATTGGTCGTCCGGCCCCAGTGCCAGATAGGCGGGCAAAATCTGACTTCTAAACACCGAATGCACTTCATTCGGAACGTCGATCGGCGCTTTTCCTTTCTAAATTCCTGAAATCATTCAATTCGTAGTTTCCTATAGTTTTCTTTATCGTACTTCGCAATGAGCGCCATATTCCCGGGAGTTGCCACAACGTTACCGAGTTGCCGCAACATGGGTTCGCGACGAGTTCGAAAAGCTGATCACTCACTTTGCGAGGAAGGCGGGCGACCCACTTCAGCCCTTCGACCGATCGCCGGATCAACGGATCCTCGGGAACCGAGGAAGGTCCAGCGTTGACTAGCGCTGTGTTGTAACTCGCCGGACCGTGACGGTCACTTGCATGGAGGTTGAGCAGGCGGAGGATCGTTGGGTCTTAGAGGCCACCACGCAGTTCCGTGGTTGGTACTCGCGACGCGTTGAACAGGCATTCCATTCTTGTTCAGAAAATCTTTCATGTTCGAATAGAAATTAAGCCAGAAAAGGTGCCCGTAGCAGAAAACGCCTTTTCCCGCAATACGATTCTGCCAAGCATCTGACTCGCGGTCAAAAGCTTTCGAGTAAAACATCCAGTTGCCGTTTTCGGCATCTCGAATCCCAAAGCCACGGCTTCCCGCGACAGAATGTTTCCATCCCGTGGCTATTTCCACCGTCGAAAAGATAAAATCAGTTTTGGTAGCGCAGGTCACCTGAACGCTGCCCCACGGATTGACAATCTCAATTCTTTTTACCGCCTTCTGAAGATTATTAACCGGATTCGGATAATGTGTGTCTAGTTTGAACGTCATCAAGGCTCCTATGGGATTGTCTGATTGCCATTGTTTTCTGTTTTCCTCACCATACTTGGAGACATCGATCAGCGTTCCGTATGGCTTAAAATCGTAATCGCCTGTGGAGCCCCGCGCGAATTCATCGAAATGAAGTCGAATATTTTTGAATGTTTCCACAAGCGATTTATTTAATGGCTTCTTAAACACAACGTAATAGAAATCAACATTTACTACGTCGCCTACGCCGCTATCAGGCGGGAGAAACCTCTTGACTTGCCTTGCTTTTTTTATAGGTGACCTCCAGTCACCGAGATCCCTAAAGTAATCGACGTTTCGCGAAGCGAGGTCTTCGAGCGGCAAAGGCTTGAAACATTCGGCCCAAGCCGTCGGTGTCATCGCAAACACCACAAGTGCTGTCGTACAGGTTGTCACCAGACCGCGATGGAGTTTCATGTTATCCTCCAGCATGCAGGCTGATCGAAGCGACTTCACTGCCAAATCTGCGCTTGATGAGGCTCCACGGGCCGTCCGCCGTCTTTACGATCCCCTCGAAATAGGTCGCTCGCCCGCTCTCATATTGCTGAAGCGTCACACGCGTTCCCGCGGCCCTGGTCAGATCGCGAGTGACATCGTTGTGATATGACGTCCGGTCGAGCTCGAATGACGTATTCCGATCAAACACCGGTCCGACAGTCACATGAAGCATGCCCACTCCACGCACCCAGACGATCTGCTCTCCATGCAAGATCGCCCCGTATACCCACGCCGGCGTAGCCGATAACTGAAGGTCCTCATGCGAGTGAGGTTGGTGCCGGTAAAGTGCAAGCCCGCACCACCCAAGAAATCCACCCGCCACGCGCACATCGCAGAACCAGAGCTTCGTCGTGGGGTCTCTGCGCAACGCAAAGCTGGCCACTGATATCGTCCGCTGTGCGAGGGAAGCATCGGCGACAGACAGATTGTCAAGATAAAGGACCTCGTTCGCGCCTTCGATACTTCGTTGCGGGTAAAACGTTGCATCAAGCGGTTCAGTATTCCCATTTTCAGGAACCTGGAAATCCGTCATGCGTGGCGGCTCACGCGCCACGTCGAGATGAGGACGCTCGATGGGGTCTTCGCCCCACTGAGTCACAAATTTGTCAAGGCTGCTCACTGGTCCGCCAGCAGCGGCGCCCGATCTGCATCCTACGGCCAGCCGCTCTCCGGGTCCGGAAACCAACCACGGCGGGCGCACATAAATACGCATGGCGTAAATCCGCTGGGTTCTGCGCGTACCTCCGCCAAGCCGAACGAAATCGTGCGATATGGGGACGACATGACTGATGTCAGGCGCAGGAAGCATCATCGAGGCTGGAACGTCGACCAGTATCCGCTCCGACTTGCTTTGGAACGCTGACGCCGGACCAGGTTTGAATTGCGCCTTGTAGCGCGAACTTGTCACGGCCGTTACGTTGGCGCGTTTGCGGCGTCCATCGACAAAGTTGAGAGTACATGGCCTGCCCAGTGCGGACGATGGCTGCTGCGACTGCGGCTGCGGTGGATTCAAAAGGAATATTTTGTTTTCGGCACACTGGAAGCCAAATGAGCTTTGCACACCCCCCACAGACTGCATGAAAAGGCTGGCGCTCGACATGGCTACACGGGCCATTAAAGACGCGGACGGAGGCGAATGCTTGTCAAAGAGGATGCTTCTCGGCGTGGAATTCGCACGCGCCGATGTCAGCGCGGGCCGATCCTGCCACGGCCTGTCCTCGATATCGGACCATTCCGCTTCGAGCCATACCTGTCCTGCAGAAGCGGCATCCACCTGAATGTATCCGGGGAGGTCGGCGGTTTCCTTAAACCGGCTTCGCTCGGCCACGGTCACTGTCTCACCTTTCGGCGAGAACCGGACTGGCATACCTCCAAAAAACGGTCTCATTGTTGGCGCTTTAGCGCAATGAGTCACTTGAAGTTTCTGTTCTGCAACGGCCGGTACAATCGATGCGGCGTCCGCGAGGCTTGGTGTTGCACGCAACTTCAATTGTGCGCTCGAGGCTGCGTAGGATGCAGTCTGACGAAGCTGGTCTTTCCCAAGTTCGGGAAGAATGGTGATTTCCAGCTCAGCCGACACGGGAGCAACAATGCGAACGGTCCGCCCGTGCTTCGTCACCTCCACGTGCGTTCCCGAAGAAATGGAAAACCGGAGTTCAATCGGCCTGAACTCTTCCCATCGTCCGACGCGACCATATTCGACCCGGACTGGACTAAGGTGCATGTGGGGCGTAAGCTCGCAGAACGTATCTCGCTCATACGTGAATTCCTGGGACGTGCTGTCTGGATCTCCATTGAGCACGGTCACCTGCACCGATATAGCAGCCACATCAGGATCGAAAAAATACTGGAGGTCGTCGGACGGGCGCCGCCTGAAATAGTGGCTGACGTTCTGCACAAATTGGCGGTGGGCGTTTCTTGCCGGTTCACTTTTCTGACTCAGGAAAATACCGTGATACCGCGCGGTATCCATATTGATCGGAGTTGGCACTACCCACACGCTTGCATCCGGCGCGTCTGGCGTGAGGAATATGGACCGGGATGCATCATTGCTGTTGCTGAAATTAGCGGATACCAGCTCCCCTGCCTTGTATGCGCGGGCCCGAAAAAAGGGACAACATTGCACAAAGCTGTCCGTCCGACTCAGACTATCCGCATCCGCTGCCGAAAGACTGATACCGCCCATCAGGACGTTTCGAAGTCGATAACAATAGAGGCGTCCGAATCGTAATGCTGTAGCACTGGAATAGTCAGTTACGTTTATCAGGAAAGGAGCATCGGCAAGTGGCGAAATGCGTTTTTCCGTCCCGAGGAAACGCAGGTAGTCACGCGCCTGCCCTGAACTCATACCGACGTACCTTATTATTTCCGTACTCCGGGCCGAGGGAGAGGCGGCAGTCTGCTCCCTTTCATATACGTCCTCAACCGGGCCCTTGATCTTGCGCGACGACCCCGTCAACGTAATTTCCTGAACCTGATGATGAACGCTACTGAAGCGGACCTCGGCACTGTCCGTAAGGTCGAGGCGAAATCCTGTCCAGAGATCTTCCAAAAAGAGGCACGGCCAGAGCGCTTCCCGCTGAGGGTTGTTGAGTGCGGCGGGCGTGATAAGGTCGGCGGTTGGAGCGGATATCGTCAATCCCGCGCATTCAGGCTCATTTACGCCTCGGTGCTCGTCACTGAGCAGTTGTGGCGGCCGCTGGTCAAGCACGTCCGTAAAATCACTCCCTGTCTGTTGCGGAGACGGTTGTGCCGTATTGGAAAGGGAGTTATTGAATTGCAGTACGGTTCCCTGAATTATTGCGACCTCTGCGTTGATTGCAGTCGCCCGATACCTCGGGTTACCCTGCTCGTCGTTCAGGCAAGCTAGCGCACTATTCGTTGTCCGCGTCCGCTTTCCGGGCTGCGAGATGTCAACGAAACTGACAGGATGGGTATGTCCCATCCGCCTGAACGCCGTTGAGTGGAGTACGAGTGGGTGCGACGTCTGTGCAAAGGACTTACCTTGCAGGAAGAGCACATGATCACCCGTTACCGGTTGCGCCGACACTGCATGCCACGATGTCGAGATTCCGCATGTTTCGCTCAGTAGCGCGTTCTTCAGGGCCGCGTGGATTGCGACATTGGGATCCGATACCGAAACGGTGACGTCTCCTTTTTCCGAAGTACGCCTAAGACCGTGAGAAGCAACAAAAGCGCGGACGGCGGCGTCAGAACTCGCCAGCCGGTCCTGAATCTTTTTGACGCCGTCTTTCAGGCGCGCAGCTGCGGCGCTAACGGGGCTGTTCGCGAAAAGCCTGACGCCGTAAGAATCGCCGAATACGACTTCGAGAGCAGTCGATTGTACGTAGTTATTTACCCATCGGGCCTTGTCAAAGGATGAGGGGCCGGCCGAAATGGACGTCGTGAATGCCAGCCTTTCCGTGACGCTGGCGTAGATGTGCGTGCGGAGTAACCATAGGTCATCATGGAGTCGATTAAGATCGACGAAATCCTGCTCGCGCAGCTTATCGAAACGCGAATCGTGATGCACGGGCGACACCGCCAAGTCAGCCGGCCTCTCGAGGTAACTGTCCAGCACTTCCCGCAAGGCCTCAAATGGCTTCGCTCCCGAATACTTCAACGAAATCGCAATTCCGTTGGTGACGGCCGCCGGCCTCCCGGATGCAATCCACTCAGCCAGCGGGACCGCTACAGCATCGATGGGTTGATCGGCCGAACGTCCAAGAACGGGATGGGCGGCGAGCGCATTCATCATGTCGGCTCTCGTCACCGTCCCTTCGGAAAATTCCGGAACGGTGACTAGGCGGACGTCGAAACGCAATGGCCGCTGCTCAGGATTACTGGAGTCCAGAGGTATCGGCGTGATCCGGTAGGCGACTTGCATTTCGTTCTCCCTATCGATATCCGGCGAGTATGCGTCTAAAGGCTGTCCTTCGCTTTCTCTGAAACTTCGGTCCAAACGGCATTGCATCGCTAGGCGCACCCCGACCGATCCGAGAGCAGGTGCTCTCGGGAAGGGCGTTAGCCGAGAACGCCTGCATCTCCACAGCAGCGCCTGCGGCCGCCTTGTGCTGATCGTCCGAAACCTCTTCGTGAACGGCCGAAAACGAATACGAAATCCGCACAAAGCCGATCTTGATCGATACGGACACCTCTGCAGTGCCCCGAATGATTCTTTGTGCACCCGCGATACGTTCCATCGCGATATAGATGAGACCCGCAAAATCGATGATGCTCGCGACCGTTAGATTGGCGGCAGCTTTTACAAACGCTCGCATTGTCACAGTCGCACTGTTGGCGACAACGTCGCGCTGCAGCGAAAAAAAAATGCCGGCGGTGACCGAGGCCTGCCCCTTCGCAATTCCCCACTCAATCGGGATCAGCGCGCCGTATTCCATGCTGACTTCAACCAGGCGGCACCCGCGCGTTGTCGCCTCGATTAGCGCGTAAGCTTTCCCGCCATACCATGGCGGCACATAAATGGTCAGTGGCTTCTCACGCGTCGACACAGAAAATCCAACTGCAAGAACATCCCGCCCTTTCAGAGGGATCGTAACGGACCAGCCGAGCGCAAGATTCGAAATCATCGCTGGCCCCATAAACAACGGGCCCGAACCGCCAGCCGGGAACTGGAGCGTCTGCCACACCCGGATCTCGGCCGGTGTAGGGACGATATGGACACTGTTGTCGCCGAGACCTTCGAAGATGGCCGCAAGCTGACTAATGAAGTCCAACGGAGGTAGCAGATCGACTGACTTGAGTTGAACGATAAAATCCTTGTGGCCATCCTCGAAAATCTGGAATTCGACCTTTGAGAATCTTACATTCAGTGCACTGAAGACAATTACCGAGAAATCCACCAGCGACGCATTCGCCGACACTCTCGGCGTGCCAGCTGAAAATTTAAATCCGGAGCCGTCTGAAGGGATAAAAACCTCGCCAAGATCGATGCGCGCGTGGGCGTTGATGTCGATACGAGTTTCACCATCGGTTGGCACAAATGTCACAGGCCCGACCGGGACTTCCGTGAATACATCGTTTGACCACTGTAGCGCCGCATCGACGCCGAGCGTGAGGGGCTTCTCACCGGGCACCGCGGGCATTGCCTGCTTCTGCAGGATCGCGATCAGTGCTGGAATGGGCAGGGGCGCCCGGCCTTCCAGCACGTCGGCAAGCCACTCGATACCTGTTGTACGCAATAGCCAGGTCGGCGGAGAAGCCGCACGTTCGTGGGCAGCGCTTCCCGCGGACGAACTGAGTGCGATGTCCCGGAAAATATCCGCAAAACTCAAGCCGGGTATGATCTGCGCATTCGCACCGAACATGTCGCCAAGTTTCAGGCCGGGCGCCACACCCGGCGTGTCTCCTGACGTGGCGCCGGATGTCAGCATCAGCGCGGGCCCTGCCGCAACGCCCATCAGATGGCGTGCGTCGTTCACGAGCGCAGTCCGTATTGTCGGCTCGCGGCAACTGTCGAACGGCGCCTTGTCGTGCTGCGGCCTGCTGATAAGCGCAAACGCGGCATAGTCGAGCCGCTGCGCGGCCTGAATCCGGCTTCTGGCCGGGTCGACATAGCCCAGCCATCGCCCTTCATTGAAGGTGGCATCCCCCATCGGTCCATGCTTCCTATCTACGAAGCTCAGATGCGTGTCAGGGACAGAGAGGCCACCTATGGCCTCCGATGAAGCAGAGCGACCAAAGCGGACTTCGTTGTCTAAACCCAGAAACAGGTCATCCGGTATCGGACTGGGATTCACAGATACCCCAAAGTAGGCCTGCCTGACAGCCCTCGCAGCCTCTTCTGCCGATCGCGGCGTGACTCGGCCAGGCTCCGGAACAAGCGCACGCGTTTCCAGCATGTAGATATAGGGGGCTTCGGGTGCGGGTGACTGCGCCGTGACATTGAAGAAATAATCGGCAGGAGGGGTCGTTGGCTCTGGATCCAGGATGGGTGAGTAGGTAAACCGGACGTCGCGGTAAGTCACGAGGCAGGTCGACGGCTCTCCAGAAATCCGCCCCATGCTTTGAATTCGAACCCGCATGGTTCTCGCGCGCGGGCGGAATGGTGGGCTAACCGACGTTGGCTTGAGGTCGGGTATGTTCGCGCGCACCCACTCTATCCAGTCGACGTGCTGCGCTGTCGCGCCCTTCTCGATGCTGGAGGCCAACGCAACAGACGCGCCGCCATAGTGCGCAAACCGTCCTGGTATGAGCGTCCACTGCTTATCAACTGCACGAAGACCCTCACCTGCTGCGCTCTGATCGATTGCGTGGGACGCGTCGCCCTGCGTGATGGGAAACGAAGGGCAAACCATATTGGGACTGCTCGGATTCCATTGGGAGCCTGGCTCCCAGATGAGGCCGTTAGGTGCCCGTGCCTTGTTATTCACAAAAATCATGGGCATTGACGCGCGATGCTTCTTGCCTTCCCAGTCAGTCCCAAGATGTTCAAACGCGAATGGCTTACCACCCACAAGTGGCAGAAAAAAGTCATAGTGGATGTAGGTTTCCGGGTCTCCTCCTGGGGGAAGGTCGAGCGGCGGCGATCTGGGCGTTATCACCGAAATCTGCTGGAACGGGGTCTCAGCATGGCCTGGCTCGATAGAGTTAGGTTGCGATATCTGAAGGACTGCCTGCATGATCAGCGGAGCTACGAAGAATCCCTGATCGTCCAAACCGAATACTCTCTCGGAGAGCAATATCAGTTCGCAGGGCGTACCGAATGGATATAAAAATCCTTCATTCACCGCCTCGACATGGTGATCACGGCCAAGACTGGTCGAGTGGACCCAGCCCGACAGAGCACATCCCGGGAAAGCATCCCACTTGCCCTTGAGTTGCAACCATCCACCTCTCGCGCTCAAGCGTAGCTGTTGCACGGGGATCGTGCGACCCGGCGAATAGCAGGCCTGTATGCAGCCGCTCTGCTTCGGGTCGTCCGATTCGTAACGGATGACTCCTGTGCTGGTCAGTGGGTCTACTTTGCCCGTGTACGGAAAGCGACGCGAGAGACTTGTTGCGATTTCAATACGAGCATAATTGCTCAGCGGTGTCGGCGAAGGTGGAAAGCGCATGCCGGGACGATCAGCGTACGTAACGACAGGTGTGCCCGTATCCACCGTACCGTCCACGCTTTTCTGGTCAAAACCCCTGACACTCAGAACCTCCATCGGAATGGAAAGCGAATAGCGTTCCGACTTGCGACGTAGCGACGTTGACCAAAGCTCACTCCATATACCCGCCACCCGCATACGTAAGGGTTCATCAAAGGTATAAGCTGACGTTGCCGGATTTTCGGCGGGACTTAAATCGATGCCCCATGGGAGCTCAATGCGGGTTGAAGGAGTCGCTTGCACGTCACCGATATCCAGCTGATAGGGTGCCGCGACACGATCAAGGTCGGGTAAGACAAGCTCAAACTCATCCCAAGCGAGTAGGGATTCAAGCCGCAGCCGGATGGGACGTGTACGCCCAATCCGGAACACCAACTGGCTCGGCGCGCTTGCGGTGAGCCGGATTTGTGACAGTGACTTCTCGTCAAAGACCTGTGGAATCTCCTTGTCTGCCGGGAGCGCAATTTCGGCATAGTGTTGCGGTGGAAATTCAAACACCAGATACCGTTCATTAACACTGCTAACCGGAAACAGCCAGCGCGCGCCCGCGGCACGTGACTCACGGAACCCCACCGCTTTTAGCTTTAAAAATAACTCGTCACTCTCCCGTCGCAAAATATACTCCGGCCAGGTAGCGGTAGCCGCCATGTCCCCAGCGATCGCCATAAGTGGTTTCAGGCCCAATGCCGCACCAGTTGGGAGCAGTAAACATAATTCTAAAAAGGTGCGGCGACTGCGGATGCGTAACTCGTCGTCATCTTTTAGGAGCGGATCCATAGCGAGTCCCTTGAAAAGGTAGCCGTTGATTGATGTTTTGCCAAGCATCTTATTGGTGCTACTTCTCAAGGCTTCTAAATCAGCGCTGGTTATTTCCGTTTGCTTAGTAAGATCGAATATGTAGAATCCAACCCGCCGCTATCTTTGTTCCACCCATCAGTGTCCAAATGATCAAACCATGAAGTTGAATCGGCAGAATTTCTCAGTCACGGTCAGTTCAAAAAAGTGGTGTACGGTTGATCTTCTTTAAGCCTTCTGAGACGTACCCCTTCTTTCTGACCGAAGATTGTGCGCTAAAAGACATAGCACGATAGACTGAGTAATGACCTCCCCATATCTCTGTATGGGCTCGAGAACCGCAAAGTTTAGCAATGACGTCGCAATTCAAAGGCCAATACGTTTGGCCTTGCGCCCGTCGGGCCGGCCGCCGGAGGCCGCCGGCTGGCCTAGAGCGACTTGAGACGTTGCCCGAACAGCGGGTCAGTCGGCGTCCAACCGTATCAGCGCAATCCGCGTTTTCCTAAGAAGCAACAGCTCCCCGAATGCTCGCTCCTTCATTTTCGACCAGCAACTAAGCGGCGATGGGATCTTAGAACGGCGTACGTACAGACATGCTACGCCCCATCCACGCTTGCAAGTTCTTGCACATCCGTCCGAAACACTCCTGAACTCTCTTGACGTCAGCAAGTACGAGAGGTCCTGACAAGAAGATAGGAGCAACCGAATGCAATTTCAAGAAATCCTAAATGGACGATTGAGGCGGTGCAGAGCATCGACGATGTCGAGCGCGATAGGAAGCCCGTTCATTGGAAGGCGTTATTTATGTAGTTAGCTAAGTTTTATGGCAAACGGGACGCGATTTTGAACGAGCTTCAACAACGAAAGCCTTTAGATTGGTTGATGTTGGGCGAATCAGTGACTATAAAAATATGCAGCAGAGCGAGACTTCACTTCCGACGCGGCAGAGCAGGACTGCTCAATCAAAGACATACTCCATCCCATAGAGCCGGTTTGCCTAGATTGCAATTCTTACTTGATCGGTGGTTTTGGAGCATGAATGGATGCATAACGGGCCGAGGATCTCATGACTTACCGATTTTCCAAGACGCATCGAGTTGCCCGGGCAGCAGCGTTATCCGCAGCTATCGTCGTCGCTGCGTGCGGCCAATTTACCGACGCAAGTAGAGATGATACGAACAATGCCTCGAAGACGCTAACCGCCGAGATTCCGTACTACCTTCCTAAGGCGGTGTTTATGGCGACCGTTACCCGAGAGTTGCTTGAGTGTGACGTCTCGAAGCCTGCACCGAAGGCACCTAGTGCCACCCTCCGAATTATTATTAAGACGAGCATCGTTTGGACGTCAAGAATTGAGAGCGACATGCAACGGGAGAAGAGAGTTTCCCTGGTCGATCTGCAGGGAGCCTTGAAGACGGTTGATGCGTCGATCGACCTTTCGACCGACGCGCAAACAATCGGCATGTTGAAGTCGGTCAATGTGCAAACGGAAGATAAAACAGCGGCGATCATCGGAAACCTTGTTGGTAGCGCAATCAAGGTCGCCTTGATTGCCAACCCCATATCGCCGAAGGTAGTGAACGAAAAGAACGAAACAGAGTCGGAAAGTACTCTGAGAAAGCAATGGTGCGGCGCGGAAGCCATCGCCGCGCTTGATGAAATCGCGCGCCTAGAGGGCGGCGTTTCGGCGGTCAACGTTCGCCAACTTGATGCAACAGCAACGTCCGCCAGGATAAAGTCACTTAAGGACAAGTGGTTGATGGAAACATCGGATGTGACACTTTCGCCATATCCGGCTCCTTCGACGCCTGTTAACCCAGCCGACGCGGCAGTGACAGAAGGAAGGCTTAAGTATCTGCCGTTAAGGAGTGACACGCAAGAGAAGTGGTTGACAGCAGCCGGACGAGATAAACTAAAGGGCAAGATGATGGTCGACAAACAATTGATCGCTCGCGATCTGGTAGTGGGCTTGCTCATCGATGCACCACAATACCCGTCTTCTTCTGCGGCGATCGAGCCAAGCACCGGTTTGTTTTACCTTCAGCCTGCCGCAGTCAAGTTAATCGGTTGTCGTGGCGAGTGCTTTGACGACAGCAAAATGCTGCTAGCGGAAAATGAGAGATTGTCGAATATAGCGTCGACTCTGCCGCAACTGGGGCGGTTAGTAGAGATACCGCTCAAGGGTGGAATGTTTGCAGGCAGGACGGTTGGGTTGTCGTTCGATTCGAGTGGAGCCGTGTCAAAGATTACTTTCAAGTCGGATTCGGCCGCGGCCAATGCTGCTGAATCGCTAAACAGCGCGCTTGGTCAGGTGCAAAAGTATGTGCAAGACAGGCACGAAGCGAACAAACGGGATCAGGAAGCAGACCCACCCGATGTACAGGCAATGAAGCAAGAGAAAGAGCGACTCGATGCGCAGAAAGCTCTCCTTGACGCGCAGGCGGCAGTGACAGCGCCGCCAAGCGGAGAACTTACGACAAAACAGATTGAAGAGCAGACGGCGCGGTACAAGGCGCTGAAGGGACTCGTTGAAGCAAAGAGCGAGTATGACGCGGCTCTGAAGCAATGATTGCTAAGATCGTCGTCGTTGTGGCAGTGCAGTTCAGCCTACTGTCTATTGGTATTTGCATTCCTTTATACGGCTTTGCTCAAGATTACACACGTCTGATCTACGAGGCGCAGGCGAGGGTAATGTTGGAGGAACGGGCAAAAGAAGCAAACACAAAGGTATGGCTGCGCACGACAGAAAACCATAATCCGGCGTTTCAGGGGATTATGCAAGAGTACTTGGGAAAGCAACCGACCGCGCGCGTTTCTGTCCGAGCAGACCAGGATACCTTGGATAAATCGATACATTACCGGGCGTATCTTCTAAGCGTCGCCCGTGCAGTTGATCCGCGAACGATCACTGCAGTAGCGCCTGAATTGGAGCCGTCCACGCTGGAAGCGATGGCACGATCTCCCGCGCCGGTGGACCCCGTTCTCGTCGAGCGCCTGAGGAAGTCGCTTCCTTTAGGAATCGTCGAGCTTCTATCGAACCTCCAGGTTAAGCTCTACATGCCAGGTAGTGGAACGGACGCGGAGCCTCCCGCAACGTATCCAGGAGGCCAACCGTCTTTTTTACCAACAAAGCAAGGCACCATCGACGCAATTGTTTACCGACGCGGTTTCCCGGAGGTTGCGATTATCGCTGACGTGGATATTATTCATTGCACGGCAACCCATTTGGGCCAAGGTTGGCTTATAACAGCCGCTCACTGCGTGGGACACTATCTAAGCGCGGACCAAGGTGATCGCTTTGAACTCGAGTCGAAGTTGTCGTTGTCGGTCATTTTTCCCGACGAGCTTGGATCAGACTGCCTTAGTGAGTCGTTTGATAAGGATATTGCCGCGCCTCGGCAATGTACATTCCGAAAGCACAAGCTGGTATCGATGCCAGCGGTGAGTGACGTTTATCACGATAGCTCGCGCGGAGACGTAGCTCTGCTCCGGATCGATCCAGCATCGACCGAAAACAGAAGTACCGCCTTAGTTTCGTTCGGTCCGCCCCCACCGGATAGGAGCGTCACCGTGGCAGGCTTCGGGAGGCGTTCCTCTAATGAGCCCCCGTGGAAGCTCACCGTCGGATTTCAACAACTTAATATCACTAATGATCCAACCGAGGTAACGACGACAAACAAAATGCCGACCTCGCCATGTTCAGGCGACTCGGGTGGCCCCATGTTCAGGGGCACGCAGCTTGGCCTCAAGAACGAACAGCATCTCATCTTCGCGATTACCAGTGAGTCTGCCTTGTCCGATCGTTCAAAGTGTAACGCGACGACTGATGCATATTATCCGAGGTTAGCCGACGAGCCAGTCAAGAAGTGGTTCTGCCTGAAGCTGACTGACGTTGTCGCTGCTTGCAAGCCTCCGTAGCATACTTCGAACTGACGATATCAAGCTAGATTCTGCGAGGGGAGCGGAAGTGTTCCAGGTTTCGAGCGGCACCGCGAGGCAACCGCAAACGGATTTCCACCAACTGGTAATGGACCCTGCCAGCAGCGAGGTGGGCCGTAAGCGCTCGGCAACTCACCTTGATTGTGGTTGAAGCGCTTCCGAGTATCCAAGACAGCATCATCCCACTAGCTCCCTGAGGTACCACCGGCAGCCAACAACTTCGTTAGTGCGCGGTCGTAAGGCGCCGGGCAGAGAATAAGGCTGAAGCGCAGCAATCAACCCAGCGATGGGGCGGGGGTAAAATCGGCAATCCGCTTGGCCCGCAGTCCGGACCTGTCCGCCAATGCCCACAACAGTCGACAAATGAAGTCGTCTCGCTGAGTTCCGGCGATGGCCGCGCCAAGGCTTGACTGACAGCAATGCGCTCCTTTCCCAGACCAGACGGCAGCAACAGTGCGAGGGTACGTATGGGCATCAGTATACCCGACAGTCGCACTCTCGAAGCGTCGAACGACAGGAATGGAACTTAGAGCCGCCGCACGAAGGCCGATGCCCGAAGGTCCGCAAAGGCCGAGGAACCAACATTCGCGGGAGGACGGGCTCGTCGAGAAGGCACGGCTCGGGGCCGCCTGAAGGAGCGAGACTCGCTGACGGTAATCCCCGGCAATCGACAAGAGGGCCTTAGCGGACTCGACGATGTTTCGTAACGCGGCCGCTATCGTCGGAATGGAGGCGCGGGATTTTGCCACCGGCCAGAGGGGTGAGAGCGGAGATCGGTCGCATGATTGGCCGCGAATGGCCGCGACCCCGATACGTTCGCTCGCTAATGTCGGGACCATCGGGCTAGAGAGCGTTCGACGCTGTGCTGCGTCAACTCGATCGCGCCTGACGTGCCGCGAACAGACACAGCATCTCGTACATCAACGTTGCGGCGACAAGGGCGGTGTTGCCGCTCGGATCATATGGCGGCGACACTTCCACCACATCACCGCCGACCCAGTTTAGCCCGTCGAGTCCGCGCAGCAACGCAAGCGTTTCGCGCGTCGTCAATCCGCCGATTTCCGGTGTGCCGGTGCCGGGCGTGAAGACGGGATCGAGCCCATCGACATCGAGCGAAAGATAGACGGGCGCATCGCCCACCACCCGTCGCGCTTCCTCCACGATCGCCGCCGCCCCGCGTTCCTCGAACTCTTCGATGAACACCACGCGCATGCCGTGATCCAGCGAATAACGCCAGCCTTCGTCTGTATTCTGCGCACCGCGTATGCCGATCTGAATCGTGCGCGTCGGATCGAGCAAACCCGCTTCGACCGCGCGTCTGAACGGTGCGCCGTGCGTGAACTTCGAGCCTTTGAACGCGTCCCAGGTGTCGGTGTGCGCATCGATATGCACGAGCGCGAGCGGTTGCTTCGGCGCGATGGCCTGGAAGACCGGATAAGTAATCGAGTGATCGCCGCCCGCGATCAGCGCCATCTTCCCGGCGCGAAACACGGGCTCGAAAAAGCGGCGAATATCGGCGTGCGCGGCTTCGAGATCGTAAAGATGCTCGAAGGGCACATCGCCGATATCGGCCACGCGGCACGCTTCGAACGGATTGAAGCGCGTGACGTGATGGATGGCGCGCATCATCGTCGACATATTGCGGATTTCGCGCGGGCCAAAGCGCGCGCCCGGACGCGCGGTTACGCCGCCGTCGAAGGGCACGCCCGCCAGCGCGATATCGAGCGCCGCGAGATCGCGCTCGAACGGCACGCGCATGAAAGTGGGAATGCCCGCGAAGCGCGGCAACTGCATCTGCGAAAGATCGGTGGTGGCCATGATAGGAGTTCAGTGATCAGAACGTGGGCGGCGTGTTGACCCACAGAATGCGCGTGACCGTATCGCCCGGATTTCGATAGCTGTGCGGCTCGGTGCTCGGAAAATAGAACGAATCGCCCACCTTGAGCGAATAGCTCTGATCGCCGAGCGTGAGTTCCAGTTCGCCTTCGAGCACATAGCCTAGCTCTTCGCCTACGTGATGAATTTGCTCGTCGCTGCGCGCGAGCGGTTCCAGAACGTGGATATCGCCCTGAAGCAATTGGCCCGGACTCGGCACGACGAGCCGTTCGAGCATGATGGAGCCCTCGGCACGCCTGCGTTTGCCCGCTGGCGGAGCGGCTCGCGCGCCCGGAAAGCGCACCGAGGGCCGCTCGCTCGCACGCTGCACGGGCGAAGCCGTGAGGGTCGGCGCGGACAGCAGCGCCGCGACGTTGGTGTCGAGCGCAATGGCGAGCTTGTGCAGCATGGCGAGCGATGGCGTCGCGTGGCCGCCTTCGACCTTCGACAGAAGACTTTCCGAGCAACCCGCCGCTTCCGCGAGCACCTTGAGCGTCATCTGTCGCACCATGCGCGCATGACGCAGACGCGTGCCGAGGCCATCGGCGGCGGACGCCGGCGCGGCGTCGGCTTTAGGTGAAGTACGCGCTGCAGGTGAAGAAGGTCGTTTGCTGGCCACGAATGAACACCATCGAAAGGAAGAAGGGCGCGCTTATGCGAGCACCGTGAACTCGACTTCGAGCGGGTTGAGCGCGTTGATCGGAATGATATCCTGCGGGCACGCCGACATGACCACGACGCAGTCGATCGTGGCCTTGATATCCACGTAATCGCCGGACTTCGACACGGGCGGCAGCCAGTCGATCGAATAATCCGCCTTGACGGGAATGTTCATCCACAGATTGAACGGCTGGGGCACTTCCTTCGTGCGCAGACCGATGGCCTTCAGCGCAAGCCGCAAATTGTCCGCGCAGTTGTCGTGATAGTGCTCGACACCGAGATTGCGATAACGATACAGATCGCACGCGGCAATCAGCGTATCGTGCACGCCGGGCGAAGTATCTGCGACGAGTTCGGCGATCGGGCGTCGCTGGTTGGTCACGAGCGGATCGCCCGGCTGCGGAATGATCTTGTCGATGAAAGCGCGCGTATGTTCGAACGACAGGAACTCGTTCAGATGCTGCGCGTTGAAGATCCACGTATCGCACACTTGCGTGCCGTGCGGATTGGCGATGCGGATGGTCTGGCCCGCCTTCACGCGCACCGCGCGGCCGCAACGCGCGGGCACCGTGTAAGTCGTGCCGATTTCCGGCGTGCCGTCCGGCGAGATCGGTTCGTTCAGCGTGGCGTTCACGCCGTTTTCCTGGCCATTGTCTTCGACGCTTGCGAGGGTGGTTGCAGGGGCGTTCATGTGGGCTCCTTTAGTCGTTGCAGAGTGTGGTGAGGCAATGGGCGAGCGCGCGTGCGCCGAGCACGAGATGTCCCGCGTCCGTTGCTTCGGCTGGGTTGTGGCTGATGCCGTCGATGCTCGGCACGAAAATCATCCCGCTCGGGCAATGCGTGGCGAGATACATCGCGTCGTGGAACGCGCCCGAGGTCAGATGCAGTGTGCGGGCATCGAGCGCGCGGCAGGCTTCGTCGATGCACGCCAACACGGATGCATCGAAGGCGACGGGCGCATGCGTGAACAATGCTTCGATGCGCGCGCCATGACGTTGCGCGATGGCGTGCGCATGTTCATCGAACGCAGCGAGCACGCTCGCGTCGGGATGACGGAAGTCGATGGTGAAGCTCACCGCCGAGGGGATGGTGTTGATCGAGTTCGGCTCGATGCTCCAGCGCCCGAAAGTGACGCGCGTATCGGCGCGGCCGAGTTCGTGGGCGATGGCATCGAGTTCCTGACGCAGCGCGATGGCAAGCGTCATCGCGTCGCGGCGTAGCGGCATCGGCGTGGTGCCTGCGTGGGCCGCGGTGCCTTGCACGTGAAACGCGTACCAGCGCACGCCCTGAATGCCGTTGACGACGGCAAGCGGCACGCCGGCGTCTTCGAGTTGCGGGCCCTGTTCGATGTGAAGTTCGACGAAAGCATGTGCGGCTTCATGCTGTGCGCGTTGGGGCAATCCGGGAAACGCGCGCCGGTGATGGTCCAGCGCCGCGCTCAACGTGATGCGCTCGGAATCCCGCACGTCCGCATAACGCGCCATACGCGACGGCTCGACGAACGCGCTCGATCCCATTGCGCCGGGAGAGAAGCGCGTGCCTTCCTCGTTGGTCCAGATCGCGACTTCGAGCGGTCGGCGCGTGCGCGCGTTCGCATCGTTCAATGCGGCGAGCACTTCGAAGCCCGCGAGCACGCCATAACAGCCGTCGAGCTTGCCACCGGTCGGTTGTGTATCGATGTGGCTGCCGGTCATCACCGGCGCAAGTGCTGCACCGCCTTCGCGCCGGAAGAACAGATTCGCGCACGCATCGACATGCACGCTGCATCCGAGCGCGCGCGCTCGGTCAATCAGGAAGCGCCGCGCTTCGATATCGCGTTCGCCGAGCGCGGGACGGTCCACGCCGCCGTCGCCGCGCGCGCCGAACGTGGCGAGCGTATCGATCGATTCGAGCAGACGGTCCTGGTTCACGGCGTCCGCGATTTGTCTTGCGATCACGACATCGCTCCTTCACTTGCAATCGTAAAGCTGCGTTCGAGCCAGGGTTTGAGGAACTGCTGCAAACGCGGCGTGCGCGTGTTGCCGAACAATTGCGCGGGCGGTCCGGCTTCGACGATCTTTCCTGCTTCCATGAACACGACCTTGTCGGAGATCTTCGCGGCGAAGCTCATTTCGTGCGTGACCATCACCATCGTCATGCCTTCCTGCGCAAGCGAACGGATGACGTTGAGCACTTCTTCGACGAGTTCGGGATCGAGTGCTGACGTGGGCTCATCGAGCAGAATCACTTCGGGTTCGATGGCCAGCGCCCGCGCGATGCCCACGCGCTGTTGCTGTCCGCCGCTCAGTCGCGCTGGATAGGCATCGGCCTTGTGTTCGACGCCCACGCGCCTGAGGGCCGAGTGCGCCTTTTCGCGCGCTTCACGCCGGTTCATCTTCTTCGCGAGCACGAGCGGTGTCGCGACGTTGTCCAGCGCGCTCATGTGCGGCCAGAGGTTGAATTGCTGGAAGACCATCGAAATGGGACGGCGCACGTCAGCGATGCTGGCTTCGCTGTCACGGTCCTTCGCCGTGCGCCCTGGCGATCGATAGCCCAGCAACTGACCTTTGATCCACACTTCGCCTTCGTCGTAGGCTTCGAGAAAGTTCATGCACCGCAGCGCCGTGGTCTTGCCCGAACCGGAGGGTCCGATCAGCGTGACGATTTCGCCGCGCATCACGTCCAGGTCGATGCCCTTGAGCACGCGGTTCTCGCCGTACGACTTGCCGACGGCGCGCAGCTTGAGAATCGGAAGGTCGCTCATGATGTCTTCTTCAGAAACGAAATGCGGGAAGTGGCGGCCTGCGCGATCAGCGACACGGCTTGCGTCAGCAGCCAGTAACACGCGATGAGCAGCGCATACGGTCCGATATACGTGTAGCTCGATGCGACGATATCGCTTGCCGTCATCGTCAGTTCGGGCACGGTGATGATCGATGCAACCGCGCTCTCCTTGATGACGAGAATCGTCTGGTTCGCGATCAGCGGCGCGGCGAACGCGAGCGCCTGCGGCAACTCGATGGCGCGAAAAGCGTCGCGCCGGCTCACGCCGAATGCGGCGGCGGCTTCCAGTTGGCCGCGCGGAACGCTCGCCCACGCCGCGCGAAAGAGCTCTGCAAAATAAGCACTCGAATACAACGCGAGCGAAAGAATCGTGGCCTGGACGGCCGACAACGTCATGCCGATGACCGGCAGCCCGAAATAGACGATCACGAGCTGCGACAGATAAGGCGTGCCGCGCACCAGCCACACGAACGCGCCATAAACGAGCGCGAACGGACGGCCGAGCGCGAGACGCATCGCGTTGAGCCCGAAGCCCGCGACGATACCGATGAGCGCCGCCAGTACGCTCACTTCCAGCGTGGTGCCCATTGCTTCGATGAAGCGTGGAATGAGTGAGATGAAGTTGTGCATGCCGATGCCTCACGGACGCCGAGCTGCGCGCAGCGCGAATACATGACCCGCGCCCGCGAGCAGCGACGTGATCGCCAGATAAAACACCGCCGCGATTGCGTACACCTCGAGCGGCCGGTACGTCGATGACGAAAGCTGCTGTCCCACGCGCATCAGATCGGTCACGGAAATGACCGACACCACCGCCGACGCCTTGACGATATCAATCATCTCGGACACCAGCGCCGGCAGCGTCGCACGCACGACCTGCGGCACCTCGATATGCCACAAGGTCTGACGACGCGTGAGATTGAAGGTCGATGCCGCCTCGATCTGCCCGGGCGCGATCGAGCGGAAACTCGCGCCCAGAATCTGCGACTGATACGCGCCTGTGTTGAGCGACAGCCCGATCACCGCTGCCGCGAGCCCCGGCAATTCCAGCCCGAGCGCGGACGGCACGTAATAGAACACCAGCAGTTGCGCGAGCACGGGCGTGCCGCGCAGTACGCTGACGTACCCGCGCGCCGTCGTGCGCATCAGGCGGCTGTCGCTGACCGACATCGTGTAGACGAACACGCTGACGAAGAAGCCGCAGCAGACGGCAACCGCCGACAGCACGAGCGTCGTCAGCGCGCCGTCGAGCAACTGCGGCAAGTAGCCGATGCAGCGCGTGAGCAGATCGGGACCGTTCATGGCAAGGTCAGATGGAAGGCGCGGGCAGCGTGGTCGGAACGTCCATCGTCGAGCCGAACCATTTCTCCTGGAGCTTCTTCATGGTGCCGTCGCTGTTCGCTTTCGCGATGCCATTGCTGAAGAGCTTGAGCAGGGCGGCGCTGTCGGCGTCCTTGCGCGCGACCCATGCGAAGTAGCTCTTGGGACCGATGGTCTGCGGCAGCACGGCGAACACGCCCGGACGCGACTTCATCAACGGCCCGAGATTGGCGACGGATTGCGCAACCGCATCGAGCCGTCCGACGGCGAGGTCCGCATAGGCTTCGTCGAACGCGACATACTGCTTGACCTGCTTGAGGCCTGGTCCGCCCGCTTCCTTCAGCTTCTTGTCGAGCGCCATCAACGCCTGCAACTGCGCGGAGCCGGTCTGCGAGCCGACCACCTTGCCGTTCAGATCGTTCGGCGTTTTGATAGACGCATCGCCCGAGCGGGTGAGTACGCCGGTGGTCGCATCGGCAACGGGCACGGTGAAGGCGAAATGATCCGCGCGGTCCTTGTTGACGGTCACCGCTGTCACGACGACGTCAAAGCGCTTTGCATCGAGACCGGGCAGCAGACCCTGAAAGGGCAGGTCGAGTTGCTTGACCTTCACATCGGGCAGAGACTTGAGGACGTAGGCCATCAGATCGGCGTCATAGCCGACGATCTTGCCGTTATCGACGTATTCGAAGGGCGCGTAACGCGCTTCCGTCGCAATCGTAATTTCCTTGTTCGATTTGATGCGGGCGAGCAGATCGTCCGCGTGCGCAAACGACGGCGCGGCGGCGTTGAGCGCGAGCGCGCCCGTCAGTGCGGTCAGCAAATGGCGAAGACGTTTGTTCATGACACTCCCCTTGCGCGTGAGCTATTTTGAAGGCAACCAGAATCATATTCAAGTGACTTGAATATAATTCATTAGGCATGAAGCGTGCCAGCGCGAAGGCCACGATCTACGGGACTTAGTCTTCCGACATGCACTGAAAGGGGGGCGTAGAACCAGGCGAATGCACCGCCGCGCACGGCGATGCACCGGTTTGAAGTATGAAGGGGGTAAGTGCGAGAGTCAGCGGAGTCCGCAAAGCACGGACGCAAGACGTCGCACGAGCGACAGCGCGTCCGGCTGCCGTCGCTTGACCAGCAGCGGCGACATCGAGACCGAATACTCGATCAATAACATTTCAGGCGTGACGAAAGCGGCTCGGTACATGGGCGTGTCCTCCTTCGCGGGTTTTACGCAGGAACGGGGCCAGTTGCCGTTTCAGCGAGGCCGCGCAAGTCGCCGTGCAGCGGCGAGACCTGCACCGGATTCCGAAAGACATTTTCTATTAGTATCGCGACGTGATCGCCAGCAATGGCAAGAAACTTTGACGAAGCGCGATCGAATCACGCCGCCTCATCGTCCGAGCGATGAATCGCGATGCCTTCCATCGGGTCCGGCTCCGCACGCCACGGCGCGCGGTCGATCATCCGTTGCGCGTCCAGATAGCCTGCTTCCCAACGTCGTCTGATACCGTCCGCCGAGAAATCGATGTCTTTGTGCAGGTCGTCGCGATCGAGCGTGGGCGCATCGAGTTCGATCACCTGAATCGTCGTTCCGCAGCCCCAGCCGAGCAACTCCTTGACGACAGGCGTTTCGAGTTCGTCACCGGACATGTGCTTGCCGAGTTCGCGAATCACGTGACGCAATCTGTGAATTTGCCGTTGTCGTTCGAGATGACTTTCAGCGCGGCTCGAGTACTGTATGTCGCGCTGCCGGCTCATCGCCTCTGTGATCGACGCAGGTTCGCCGCCATGTTCAGGCCACAACTGAACCGTGAAAATCACCGAACTGAGGCGCGGCCGATCGTCGAGCACCGCTTCGAGCGGCGTATTCGAATAGACACCGCCATCCCAGTACGCGTCGCCGTCGATGCGCACCGAAGGAAAGCCCGGCGGAAACGCGGCCGATGCCATGACGTGCTGCACATCCAGCGGTCCATCGCGATTGGTGAAATAGCGCATCTGACCGCTGCATACGCCGACCGTGCCGACCGTCAGCCGCGTCTCCTTGCGGTTGAGATAGTCGAAGTCGATCAGCGACATCAGCGTTTCGCGCAACGGCTCGGTGTGATAGAACGCGGCCTGCCCGGTGCCGACGGGCGCTTGCAGGCCGAGCCACGCATAGGGCCGCGGCGTGAAGAAGGAGGGGATGCCGTGCGTCATGATCGACAGGCTGCGCAGCCACGGTTCGTAGCCCGGCATCCGCGATGTCCACGCATCCATCAGATGGACCAACGGTAAGCCCGTGAGCCATGCCGGTGTGAACGCGGCGAGCCAGCTTGCGGCGTGCGTTTCTTTCCACGTCACGCGCTCCCAGAAATCGTGCAGGCGCGTCATGCGGTCTTCGCGACGATTGCCCGCGATGATCGCACCGTTGATCGCGCCGATCGACGTGCCGATCACCCAGTCCGGTTCGATTCCGAGGTCGTGCATGGCCTCGAAGACGCCAGCCTGATAGGCGCCCAGCGCGCCGCCACCCTGCAGGACCAGCACGATCTGAACATCGATTTCGTGGCGCGTGGACTCGTGAGCCACGTCCACCGCCTCACGCGCATGCTTCGATGCAGCATTCGTCGGATTGTTTTTCGCCATTGTGTCTCTCCGTTCCTGGCCCGCGACCAGCATCAGGACATTTCGCTGCCCCTCGAAGGTTTCGCGATGTCCTCGTAATTCTCCGTGTTGATGTGCGTGATTCGATATTCGGGATGACCTTGCTTCCCATGCACTTTCCGGGTTAGGGCGCGCTAGCTGTGGCCGGGCTTCGGCTTCCGACACCAAATTAATATCGTTGTAAATCATTGACTTGCTGTCTACCCGCTAACGCGTTGTCGTTCCTTCATTACGCGCGCTGACCGGCGGCAGCGTCTTGGAATTTGATCACGCGGGTAGGCGCCGCGCGGGTTCTGAAGTGACACGATTCTTTCCATGAACGGGGAATGCAAGAAGAAGTGTCACGCCGGCGAGCAGAACGATTCCCAGGCCGATCAGTCCGTATTCGGCGTTGCCCGTCTGCGTCTTGATCCAGCCGACGAACGCCGGGCTGACGAAGCCGCCGGTGCCGCCCAGGCTCGTGATCATCGCGATGCCGCCAGCGGCGGAGGAACGCGGCAGGAACGTTTGAGGAATCGTCCAGAACACGACGAAGCTGCCATATGACGCAGCGGCCGCGAGCGCGAGCAGCCCGACGCCGAGCGGCACGTTGTGGCCCGCGAGCGGCAGAAGCGCGAATGCGATTGCCGTGACCGCGCCGCTCACCGCGACATGCCAGCGCCGCTCCATGGTGCGGTCGGAATGCGAGCCGACGATATACGTGCCGAGCGCCGCCGCGACGAACACGAGCGCCGAAAGCAGGCCCACGTCGAGCAGGTTGCTCACGCCCAGATCGCGGATGACCGTCGGCGCCCAGAAGCCGATGGCGTTGAATGGCATCATCACCGCGAAGTACACGAGCGCCGCGAGATAGACGCGCGGGTTGGCGAGCGCGCCGCGCAGTCCGTCGAGATGGCTGGCGTGCTTCGTCTTTTCCTCCGCGAGCAGGTCGCCTTTCACCAGGGCTTTCTCGTCATCGGAGAGCCAGTGCACGTCCGCGGGCGCATCGCCGAGCGCAAGGTACACGACGATGCCCAGCACCACGGCAGGCAGGCCTTCGAGCAGAAAGAGCCATTGCCAGCCGGGAAGGCCCGCCACGCCCGCGAGGCGCGTCATGATGAAGCCCGACACCGGACCACCGACGATGCCCGCGACGGCCGTCGCCATCATGAAGAACGCGGTGACCCGCGCACGCCGCGCGCCGGGGAACCAGCACGAGAGATAGAAGATGATGCCGGGAAAGAAGCCCGCCTCCGTCACGCCGAGCAGAAAGCGCATGACGTAGAACTGCGTGGGCGTGCGCACGAACATCATGAGGCTCGACATCACGCCCCACGCGAACATGATGCGCAGGAGCGTGCGGCGCGCCCCGATGCGCTGCATCCAGAGATTGCTCGGCACCTCGAACAGCACATAGCCGATGAAGAACAACCCCGCGCCCAGGCCATAGGTCGCCTCGGAAAAGCCGAGATCGTGCATGAACTGCAGCTTCGCGAAGCTGATGTTGACGCGATCGACATAGCTCACCACATAGCAAAGAAACAGCAGCGGGATGAGCCGGAAGAAAATCTTGCGGTACGTGCGCTCGACGTCGGCGGGAGAGAGTTCGCTCGCAGCCGGCGTGTCGGCGGGGGAAAGCTTGTGCATGATCGGATCGTCTCGCGGAAATAAGCCGGAATCGATGAGGCGCGGCATCGGCCGCGCCCGCGGAAACAGCGAGGCGTGGCCTCACTATCCATCCATGACCGCGTTCGTGCAAGGCTCGACTTCACCCGCGTGTCCGGCGTGCGCATATGGCTGCGGAACGGGCCGCGCGAGCGCGTCTCCGGCGCGCACGCCCTGACCCTGCGGCAGCACGAACAGTGGATTGATATCCAGCTCGCGCAGATGATCTTCGAGATCGAGCGCCATGTCCGACAGCGCGACGAGGGTATCGGCGAGCGCGTCGATGTCGGCGGCGGGCTTGCCGCGCGCCCCCAGCAGCATCGCATGGGCGCGCAGCTCGCGGATCATCGCGTGCGCATCGTCGTGCGTCACGGGCGCGAGGCGAAACGCCACGTCCTTGAGCACTTCTGCATAGACGCCGCCGAGGCCGCACATCACGGCCGGTCCGAACGATGGATCGTTCTCGATGCCGACGATGATTTCGACCGCATCGCGAATCTGTTTCTGTAGCAGCACGCCCTCGATGCGCGCGCCGGGCACATGATGCCGCGCGCCGGCGAGCACCGCGTCGAACGCTTCGGCGAGCATGGCTTCGTCGCGAATGCCGACGCGCACGGCGCCCGCCTCGGTCTTGTGCGGAATGTCGGGCGACTGCACCTTGACGACGAGCGGAAAGCCGATCGCGCGAGCCGCCGTGAGCGCGTCGTCGCGATGATGCGCGAGCGCGCTTTTCGGGGCATCGATGCGGTATGCGCGAAGCAGGCTCTGCGCCGCATGCTCGGTGAGATCGCCCGCGCCTTGCGTGAGCAGGGCGGCGACGTGCGGCACCGGACGCCGTGTGGGGCGGGCCGCATGGCGTGACCCGGCGCGCGCGCGTCGCGCCAGTGCATACGTGGACAGCGCGGCGAGGGCGCGGGCGCATCGCACGGGTGTCGGAAAGAGCGGCACGCAGGCGTCTTCCATCACGCGGTACGCTGCGCTCGCCATGTCGCGCCGTGCGTTCCAGGCGACCATCATCGGCTTCGTGGTTGCGCGGTAAACACGCGCGATCGCCTCGGCCATCGCGTGCGCGACCTCGCCGCTCGCCGCCGCTGCCATGATCGCGATCGAGTCGATGTTCGGATCGTCCGCGATGAACTGCAGCGTGTCAGCGAAGATGCGTGGGTCGGCGAGAATGCCCGCCGTCAGATCGACGGGATTGTCGAGCGACGCGAACGCCGGCACGAGCGGGCGCAGGCGGTCGAGCGTGTCGCGTGTGAGGGCGGGCATCGACATGCCGTTCTGCGCGCAGACGTCGGTGGCGAGAATGCCCGCGCCGCCCGAAAGCGTCACCACCGCGACGCGCGCGCCCTGCGGCAGCCGCTGCATGCCGAAGGCCTTCGCATAGTCGCAGAGATCGGCGATGTCGCATACTTCGATCACGCCGGCCTGGCGGAACGCCGTCCTGTAGAGCGCGGACGCGCCGCCGAGATTCGCCGTATGCGAGGCCGCCGCCTTCGCGCCGTCGGGCGTGTTGCCGACTTTCCACGCGAGGATCGGCTTGCCGGCGTCGAGCGCGCGCCGCGCCACGCCGACCAGGCGCCGCGCGTCCTTGAGTCCTTCGATGTAGGCGGCGATCAGCGAGGTTTCCGGATCGTCGATGCAGGCGTCGACGAGATCGAGCAGGCTCACATCAGCTTCGTTGCCGGTGGTGATGAAGTGGCGCAGGCCGATGCCGAGCTCGTCGGCCATCAGCAGCAGCGCGCAGCCGAAGCCGCCGCTCTGCGAGATCAGCGAAAGATTGCCGCTGCGGTACGACACGCCGAAGGGCGCGCCGAATCCCGCGTAGACATGGCCGCCCGTGCTGACCAGCCCCTGGCAGTTGGGGCCGATCACGCGCATGCCGAAGCGCCGCGCGATCTCCGTGCATTCCCGCTGGAGCGCCGCGCCCGCGTCGCCCGCTTCGGCGAAGCCCGAGCTGTACACGATCGCGTAGGGGACGCCGCGCTCGCCGCACTCGCGCAGCATCTGTGGCACGCGCTTCGCCGCGACGAGGATCAGCGCCAGATCCGGCGTAGCGGGCAGCGCGGCGACGCTCGGGCTGCATGCGACGCCCTCGATCTCCGCGTACTTCGGATTGACGGGGTAGAGCGCGCCGCGATATCCGTGCTGCATGAGAAAGCGCATCGGCTGGCCGCTGATCGAGCGGGCGTCGTTCGATGCGCCGACGATTGCGATCGAGCGCGGATTGACGAGACGTTCGATCGAGAGTTTTGGATTGTGATTCATGGCGGCTCTCCTCACGCGGCGCGGGCGACTTCGTTGCCGGCGCGCATGTCACGCGCCGCCGCGGCGCGCTTCAGCGTGATCTTTGCGATGTTCAGCTGATGGATCTGCGTCGTGCCTTCATAGATGCGAAACGCGCGCACGTCGCGATAGAAGCGCTCCACCGCATTGCCCGACAGATAGCCGCGGCCGCCCAGCATCTGCACCGCGCGGTCCGCGACGCGGCCGCACATTTCCGAGGCGAACATCTTGCACATCGAGGCTTCGAGCGTGACGTCCTCGCCGGCGTCGCGTCTGCGGGCGGCATCGAGGATCATCGAGCGGGCCGCGAAAATCTCCGTCTGCGATTCGGCGATGAGCGCCTGAATCAGCTGGAATTCGGCGATGGGCCGTCCGAACTGCTCGCGCGTCATCGTGTAGGCGACGGCTTCGTCGAGCATGCGCATGGCCGGCCCCGTGCACAGCGCCGCGAGATGGATGCGCTGCTTGTTGAGCACTTTCATCGCGGTCCGGAAGCCCTGTCCTTCCACGCCGCCGATCAGATTCGCGGCGGGCACGCGGCAGTCGCGCAGGATCACGTCGCCGACGGGCGAGCCCGCCTGACCCATTTTTTCGTAGGGCTCGCTCGTCGAGAGACCCGCCATCGAACGTTCGACGATGAACGCGGAGATGCCCGCCGCGCCCGGCTTCGACGGATCGGTGCGGGCCATCACCGTGAACACGTCCGCGATGGGCGCGTTGGTGATGAAGCACTTGCTGCCGTTCAGGATGTAATGGTCGCCGTCGCGGCGCGCGCTCGTGGCAAGCGCGGTGGCGTCGGAGCCGGCGGCGGGCTCGGTGAGCGCGAAAGCGCCCGTCAGTTCGCCGGATGCGAGGCGCGGCAGATAGCGGCGCTTCTGCTCGGGCGCGCCGTCGGCGACGAGCGCTTCCGAGCCGATGCCCGTGTTCGTGCCGACGCGCGCGCGAAATGCGACCGATGCCTGCGAAAGCGCCATCGCGCCGCGCACCAGTTGCTCGGTCGTGAGGCCCGCGCCACCGAATTCGCGCGGAATGCTCCAGCCGAAATAGCCGAGCGCGCGCATCCGCGCGACGAGATCGGGCGGCACTTCGTTGCTGTTTTCGACTTCGCTTTCGCGCGGGATCGCCTCGTCCCGCACGAAGCGTTCTACTCCCGCGAGTAGTGCATCGAAAGCTGAATCGTTCTGCGTCATGTCTGTCTCCGCCATGTGGATCGATGTGTGAGGACACTATCGGGCAGGGCGGGCGGCGAAAGCGTACTTGTTCGACTATGCTGAACAGAGTTTGGATATGCGGAACGGTTTGGGCAAAATGGCCGGCATCATTGAGGAGAAACCCGTATATGTCCCGCGATGCGTCACACATGGACCCGCCGACGGGTGACTATGCCGACTCGAAAGTGCGCTACGAGCCGGACGAATTCGAGGGCGATCGCCAATTCGCGACGACGCTCGCACGCGGGCTCGACATCCTGCAGTGCTTCACGCCGCGCGAGCCGCAGCTCGGCAATGCGGAGTTGGCCGCGCGCACCGGAATGACGAAGGCCACCATCTCGCGCTTCACCTACACGCTCACGCGGCTCGGCTATCTGCGCGTGAATCGCCTCAACAACAAGTTTCAGCTCGGCTCGGCGGTGCTCTCGCTCGGCTATCCGCTGCTCGCGAGCCTCACGGTGCGGCAGATCGCGCGGCCGTCGATGAGGGAGCTCGCCGATCAGGTGCGCGGCTCCGTGTCGCTCGGCATGCGCGACCGGCTGAACGTCGTATACCTGGAAAGCAGCCGCAGCGCGACGCCGCTCGGCTTGCCCGCGGACATCGGCCTGAGTTATCCGATCGTGCGTACCGCGATGGGGCGCGCCTTGCTCGCCGCCATGCCGCTGGAGCGGCGCGAGGCAGTGTGCAACGAAATCTCGGTCAAGACGCCTGGCGACTGGACGACGTTTCGCGAACGCGTGATGGCGAGCATCGAATCGTTTCACCAGCGCGGGTTCTGCGCGTCGTACGGCGACTTGCGCCGCGAAGTGCACGCGGTCGCCGTGCCGATGAAGCCTTCCGCCGACGGCGAGATACTGGTGTTCAACTGCGGCGTGCCGTCGTATCTTTTGAAAGAAGGGCAATTGGAGGGCGACATCGGGCCGCGTCTGGTGTCGATGGTCCGCGCGCTCGAAGGCGCAATGGGCATTTATTAGTCGCGCCCCGACCGGCGCTGACCTGCGCGTCACGGAGGCGGGACCGAGACGAAGAGTTTCGAGACATACGTCGGTGCCGCGATCACAGATGTGCGGTTACTGAAAGAAAGTCTGCGGCGCGTGCTCTCGGCTAGTCGGTTCCGGAGCGCAGCAGCATCTCTCACCGCAAGTAAGCTTGTCGCGGGAAAACATCAGTCTAAATTGCCGAATCGGTAATCGTTACTTATTTAGACTTTGCATTTTTCTCATTGCGACGAAGGTGACTGTGACTCACGCAACTTGAAAAACAGTAGAGCAATCGGCGCAGAGACCATCCGAACCGAAATATCTCAGTGCGAATGTACCGTCAGATAAGAAGAATCTCATTCCGCGCTAACGATTGCGAAAAGGTCAGTTGTCTATCGCAAACGTTTACCCTGTGTAACTAAATGTTGCAAAGTCCGATCTGTAATCAGACAATTCGTTCGCGCCTTCATTGACAGCGCGACGAGCAAGTCGAAATTACTCTCTGGACTGCCGCTATGAACACCACCTCCGACCTCAGTGCTATCCGCGAATTGAACATGTCCTACCTCATGCTCGCGCGACGCGTTCTGGCATCCGACCGGGAAGCGGCACAGTCGCATTTGGGTCTCTCGGCGGACATGGCGGATCTACTATTGAAGCTCTCGCCGGAGCAGACGCTGAAGCTCGCATCGTCGTCGCAAGTGCTGTGCTTCTTCCGCATGAGCACGGATGCGATGCTCGGGGGCCTCGCCGTTCGCAGCAACGAAGCCGCGGCGTCGGCCGTCGCTAACGACGTCCTTCTGGCGGCCTGAAGATGACCACGACCACGCCTTCGAAGAGCCTCGCTGAGGAAGCTGCTCAGGTCATGCGTGCCATCGCGCTGATCAAGCTCGGCGCGCGCATGCAAGTGCTGGAATCGGAAATCCCGACGATTTCGCGTGAACGGCTCATTCGCCTGTATCGCGAAGTGAAGGGTGCATCGCCGCCGAAGGGCATGCTGCCGTTCTCGGAGGACTGGTATCTGACGTGGGCGCCGAACATTCATACGTCGATGTTCGCGAACGTCTACGCCTTCCTGGAAGCGAACAGCAAAGGGCTGGACCGCGTGGATCTGCTGACTCGCGCGTACTCGCTCTATGCCGAGCATTTCGACATGATCGGCGAGCCATTGCAGATGGACCTGACGCGCGCCTGGACATTCATCCGTTTCAAGGACGCCGGGATCCTTCGTCTGGCTGGCTGCACGCGTTGCCGCGGCAAGTTCGTCGCGCACGCGCATGAGCCGTCGCACACGATGGTCTGCGGCATTTGCCAGCCGCCGTCGCGAGCAGGCAAGACGAAGCTGGCCGCGAAAGCAGCGCTCGAGCGCGACGCCGCGTTGCAAGCACAGGCCGCCTGACCTCCTATCGGCGCGCGGCCTTCGGCACGTTGAAGAGCCGCAACAATTCATCCCGCACGTCCGAGATGTCGAGCACGTGTTGCGCGCGCGTAAGTGCCACGTACAGCAGCCGCATCTCGTCCTCGTCCAACGTCAGCCGACCGTCGACCGTCTTGAAGCGGAAGTCATTGACGATCCGCACGCGCTTCCATTCCAGTCCCTTCGCCCGATGAATGGTCGAGATGACGTAGTCAGCTTGGCCCTCGGGCGTCCGACGTTGAGCGAGCGCACGCAAATAGTCCGTGCCACGATCGTCGACGATCTCCACGACAGGCAGCAAATCGCGGCCGACCGCGCTGCGCGCGAATGCTTGCGCCTCATTCCAGTTTTCAAACAACGATAGAGCGGTCGGCCGAAAAGCCCGCCTTCCGTTGAGCAGCTGATCAGCGCCGTCGGCAAAGGCGACGACCTCGCTGGGGTTCATGCGAAGTGCCGGGCGATGCCCCATCTCGATGCCCGCCGCAAACTGCCAGATGGCCGTGGCGTTCTTGCGGCACAGCACCGCGTCCACGGGCGGCTGAACGGACGGATCTTCGACCATGATCGAGCCGATGCTCGGCTGGCCTCGGATAGGGATTGCCTCTCCGAGTAATGCGAGCACGCGGCTCGCGAGTCCTGCGAAGGTCGGACCGAAACGGAAAGATTCAGTCAGCGGCCGCTCTGGCGCATCAATTTGCGCCATTGCGTTGACTGCGCCGCGCCACTCATAGATTTGCTGATACGGATCGCCCACGTAGATCTTCTGTGCGTGCCGTTGCCGGGCAAGAACCGACAGCATGATGCCGTCACTGTCCTGCGCCTCGTCGAATAAGATGAAGTCGGCGTTGATACGCGGATTGGATTGCGCCCACACCTTCAGATAAACGTCAGGCTGTATCGCCTTCAGGCCGCGCGGGTTAATGCTTTCCGCCCATAGCCGCCCGATGCGGGGTACGAGTTGCTCGCGAAGCCAATCGGCCGCATCGTCGCGGATCTTCTCGTCGACTGATAGGTGGAAGGGCTGCGGCGCATCATCGGCGGACCGACAAAAGCGGCCGAGACCGTCTACGATCATCCGGCCGATTTCGAACGGATCGACCTTCGCGTTCTTTCCTGTGATGGTCGGCACTTCGATAGGGCCGAACCCATATCGGGCGGCCAGCTCGTGTGGCGGCTCGGATGGCAGATTGATGCGCGCGGTCAGCCACGCGGGCGCACTCGCGTATGCCAGTGAATGAACGGTGCGGGATGAGACGTTGGCCGGAAAGCCGCGTCTCGCCGAGTCCGCGATTTCCTTGTTGAAGGCCAGATAGCTGCCCCGCTGGCCAATGAGCTGCTGAGCGACGAGCCGAAGCGTCGAAGTCTTGCCTGCGCCCGCATACGCTTTGACCTTCAGATCGCCGCCGCCTTTCGCGGCTTCGACAACGGCTTCTTGTTCCGCCGTGGGTTTGTATGCCTTGGCCACCGATCGCTCTTCCAACGAAAAGAAACAGTGTGCCGCAAGTTCGACCGACGGGTGCCGGTGCGGCCGCCGTGCGCGCTGCTATGTTCGAATAGCCGGTGGCGAGCGGCGAGTCCAGGTCGTCTCAACGCCTTAGACGAGCATATCGATTTTACATGAGGCCAATGATCATCTTTTATATCGTAATCCTAAATATAATCGCCGATTGGCAACCGTGACTTGGCGTGCACATGAGCAACCGCAGCGCGCGAAGATTAAACCGGTTCTTCGAGCGGCGTTCTGTATGGAGAGCAGGGGTTACCGGAGGTGCGCCGCGCCTGCCAGCGCAGTTTGGCGGCCGCCGACCGCGAACCCGCTCCAATCGCTCGCGCGCGTCCACGTGTACGTAGCGCGGCGCCCGTTCAAGCTAGCCGTCCGCTTGGCGCAAGATGGCTTCGAGCAGCGGCGCGTCGTCGGGTTCGAGCCGCCAAATACTTATTAGCGTGGGAAATTCGAAGAGCCCATGCGCTGAGGAACACGGACGGGCATCCGACGGCTCAATCGGCGACGATGCGTCCCGTAGAATCCGAGGGTCATCCGGCGGCCGATCTGCCTTGTCGCTGAAACCGATACGGACAAGCTATGGAAATCAAGTGGATCGAAGACTTCATCGCGCTCGCGCAGTATCAAAGCTTCTCGCGGGCGGCAGAATTTCGCAACGTGACGCAGTCCGGGTTCAGCAGGCGGATTCAGTCGCTTGAGCAGTGGGTCGGCGCCGACCTCATCAACCGAAGCAGCTTTCCTCCTACATTGACGCCCGCGGGTCAGCTCTTTCGCGAAGCGGCCGAGGACATCATCGAGAAGCTCTTCGACACGCGCGCCATCATCCGCACCGAGCAGCGCATTGCCGGCAAGGGCGTGCAGATCGCCGCCGGCCATACCATCGCGCTCAACTTCCTGCCCGCGTGGCTGCGTGCGCTCGCTGCGCATTTCGACGAAGTGCGCGCCCGCGTCATTCCGGCCAATGTCCACGATTCGATCCTGATGCTCGTCAACGGCAATTGCGAATTGATGTTCGCCTATCATCATCCCGAGCTGCCGCTGCATCTTGACCCGACGCGATACGAGTACCTCACCGTGGGCACCGACACCTTCATGCCGGTCTGCAAGCCCAATCAGCGAAGCGCGCCCGCATTCCGCCTGCCCGGCACGAACGAACGTCCTTTATCGCTCATCTCCTACACGGAGACCAGTTACTTCGGACGCTGCCTCGCAGTCCTGCTCGCTCACGCCCGCTCGACGCCCGCCTTGCGGCTTCATTACGAATCCGACATGGCGGAAGTGGTCAAGAAGCTCGTGCTCGAAGGCGAGGGTGTCGCGTGGCTGCCGAGAAGCTCCATCCTTGCCGAACTCGACGCCGGCGATCTCGTGCCGGCCGGCACGGCGGAATGGCAACTCGAAGTGGAGCTTCGGGTGTATCGGGATGCGTCGAACCACAGCGAATTTCTGGATTCGCTCTGGCGTCACCTCCGTGCCGCTTCCGGTGCCGCCGGATAGGGTTGTCCCGCGTTATGCGAAACTCGCATAACCATATGCAGGAGTAGCATTCACCTTTTTTCCAGCTTCCCTAAGATTCCGTCCAGACACAAAAGCGCCGCTGAATTCGCGGCGTCTTTGCCAGCCCCCGAGCGCGCAGCGGCCGCGAAAAGCGACCCTGACGTCGCCATCCTTGGACGGAGACAAATGAAAAATCGACTCACCCTTTATATACTCGCCGGCATGGTGCTCGGCGTGGCTGTTGGCTACGTCTGCCATCGGACGGCTGTGGATGCGGCGCAAGCCAAGGAAATCGCGGGCTACTTCTCGATCATCACGGATATCTTCCTGCGGCTCGTCAAGATGATCATTGCGCCCCTGGTTCTGGCCACGCTCGTCTCCGGCCTCGCCGGCATGGAAGGCACGAGCGATGTGCGCCGAATCGGCTTGAGGTCGATTGGATGGTTCCTGAGCGCGTCGCTGTTTTCGCTTGCGCTCGGCCTCTTCCTCGCGGACCTGTTTCAGCCGGGCGCAGGATTGCACATGACCCAGACGAGCGCCGACGTGGCGACCGGCCTCAACACTAGCGGCCTCAACTTCAAGGACTTCGTGACGCACGCGTTTCCCACCAGCATCCTCGATGCGATGGCGCGCAACGACATCCTCCAGATTCTGATCTTCTCCGTGCTGTTTGGGATCGTCCTGAGCGTGATCAAGTCCGACCCGCGCGTGGCACCGCTGATCGCGGGCATCGATGCGCTCGTGCCCGCCATGTTGAAGCTGACCGACTACGTGATGCGCCTCGCGCCGCTCGGTGTCTTCGGTGCGCTCGCCTCCGCGATCACCGTGCACGGGCTCGACGTGCTGATGACCTACGGCAAGCTCATCGGCAGCTTCTATGCCGGTCTCGCCCTCTTGTGGACCGCGCTCATCCTGGTGGGCTATGCATTTCTCGGCAACCCGATCTGGGCGCTGCTGAAGGCGATCCGGGAACCCGCGATGCTCGCGTTCTCGACGGCGAGCAGCGAGGCCGCGTATCCGCGTCTCACCGAGAAGCTCGAGGAGTTCGGCGTCGACAAGAAAGTGGTGGGCTTCACCTTGCCGCTCGGATACGCGTTCAATCTCGACGGCTCGATGATGTATCAGGCGTTCGCCGCGATTTTCATCGCCCAGGCGTTCGGAATCGACATGCCGCTCGGCACGCAGATTCTGATGCTGCTCGTCCTGATGGTCAGCAGCAAGGGCATGGCCGGCGTCGCGAGAGGCTCGGTGGTCGTGGTCGCGGCCGTGGCACCGATGTTCCATCTGCCGCCCTCGGGCGTGGTGCTGATCCTCGCCATCGACCAGATCCTCGACATGGGGCGCACGGCGACGAACGTGATCGGCAACAGCATCGCCACGGCGGTCATCGCAAAGTGGGAAGGCAAGCGCGCAGTCCGCGAAGAGCAAGTCGCGCAGACGGTCGCGTTCGGCCAGCTCGAAGGCGAGACGAAATGAGCGAGGGCAATCTGACGAGCGTGCGAAAGTTCGGCGTGGTGGGCGGACTCGGGCCGCTCGCGAGCGCAGACGTCTTTTTCAAGCTGATCAAGTCGATGCCCACTGCGAGCGACGGCGAGCATTTCGACGCGATCTTCGAGCAACATCCCTTCCGGAGCTCCGATGCCGGCCGCGATACGTTGACGCAAAGAAAGCTGTACATCTTCAATATGATGAACAGCTTCGAGAAGCGCGGCGTGACTACGGTCGTGCTCCCTTGCTTTCTCAGCCACACTTTCATCGATGAGCTGAAGGCCAACTCGCCCTTGCAGATCGTCGATATGGTCGAAGCGGTCCGCAGTCATGTACGACGGAAGTTTCCGGCCGTTCGACGGATCGGCGTGCTGGCGTCCGCCTACGCGCGGCGCAAGGGACTCTTCGAATCGTATTTCGCGGCGCCCGAGTTCGACGTGATCCATCCGCGTCTGGCGGAAGGGCGCGACCTCGTCAACGAGGCCGTCTACGGACCGAACGGCGTGAAGAGCGGCACGCTGCGCGGCCGGCCAGTCGAACTGTTGCGGGAGGCCTGCGAAGACCTCATCGCGCAAGGCGCCAATGTCATCGTGCCTGGCCTGACGGAGATCGCGCTCGTCGCCGAGGACATCGGCCCGCTGCGGGTCCCGCTGGTGGATTCGAACCTCGTTTATGCGCAATACGTCGTGTCGGGCCAGTACGGGTCCCCGGAAACGCTCTTCAAGGTCGGCGTGGTCGGCGGAGTCGGGCCGGCGGCGACGGTCGATTTCATTCACAAAATCGTGCGCGCAACGCCTGCGAGGCGCGACCAGGACCATATCAAGCTGATGGTCGAACAGAATCCGCAGATTCCGGACCGCACGGAAAATCTGGTCGGCAACGGTCCCGACCCGACCATCTCGCTCTATGCGACCTGCAAGAAGCTCGAAGCGGGGGGAGCGGACATCATCGCCATCCCGTGCAACACGGCCCACGCATTCGTCGAGCGCATTCAACCCTATCTCGCCGTTCCTATCGTGAACATGCTGACCGTGACCGTGCGATATCTTCGCGAGACGTTTCCGGCACTGCGCGCGGTGGGCGTTCTGGCGACGTCGGGTACGGTTGCAAGCGGCGTCTACGAGAGAGCGCTCGAATCACAGGGCTTGCGGCAGATCGTTCCGGGCCCCGCCTTGCAGGCGCGCGTGATGGCGGCGATCTACGGCAAGGAGG
Organism: Caballeronia cordobensis; assembly: GCF_001544575.2. Taxonomy (GTDB): domain Bacteria; phylum Pseudomonadota; class Gammaproteobacteria; order Burkholderiales; family Burkholderiaceae; genus Caballeronia; species Caballeronia cordobensis. Next base: position 21,272 of record NZ_FCNY02000005.1, on the reverse strand, counting down.
GCGTGAAAGCCGGCTTCACGACCGGAGCGTGCCAGGAGGATATCGCCGCCGCGATCGAGGGCCTGATCGCCGAGGGTGTCGAAGTCATCATCCTGGGATGTACCGAATTGCCGCTCCTGTTTCCGCGGACTGACTTCACCGGGGCAGGCGGCGCGCGCGTACGGCTCGTCGACCCGACCGATGTGCTTGCAAGACAGTGCGTGACGTACGCGAGCGCGACGCCGCTGCTGCCCGAAGCAACCTAGTTCATCCAATCGATATCGCTGACTGTCCTGCGCACGATGTGCGCCGGATGACTCCGTTCGTCAGTGTCAATTCGCATTTGAAATTACATAGGAATCCATATGTTAGCACTCACCGAACGCATCGAACACGACCTTCTCGGCGACCTCGCCGTGCCCGCCGTGGCGTACTATGGCGTTCACACGCTGCGCGCGCTCGACAACTTCCCGATCACGGGTATTGCCATCTCCGCTTACCCGAATCTCGTCAACGCATTGGCGAGCGTGAAGGAAGCAGCCGCGCTCGCGAACTACGACCTGGGATTGCTGAGCGAACTCAAGATGCAGGCCATCGTCCAGGCATGCAGGCAAGTGCGCTCCGGCACGGCGCACGACCACTTCGTCGTCGATGTCATTCAGGGAGGCGCGGGCACCTCGACCAACATGAACGCGAACGAAGTCATCGCGAATCTCGCGCTCGAACATCTCGGACATCAGCGAGGCGAGTACGGCGTCCTGCATCCGAACGAGGATGTGAATCTCGGGCAGAGCACGAACGATGTCTACCCGACCGCCCTGAAGATCGCGACTTATACGGGCATCATGCAACTCGTCGAGGCGATGGGCGTGCTGCGCGCGTCGTTCGAACGCAAGGCGCAGGAGTTTAGCAACGACCTGAAAATGGGCCGCACCCAGCTTCAGGATGCGGTGCCGATGACGCTCGGGCAGGAATTCAGCACGTTTGCGGTCATGCTCGGCGAAGACGAAGAGCGGCTGAGGGAAGCCGCGAAGCTGATCTGCGAGATCAACCTCGGCGCAACGGCGATCGGGACTGGCATCAATACGCATCCGGAGTATGCGCAGCTCGTCTGCCGGCATTTGAGCGACGTGACCGGCATTGAACTCACGACGTCGCCGAACCTCGTTGAAGCGACGCAGGACGTTGGCTCGTTCGTGCAGTTGTCCGGTGTGTTGAAGCGCGTCGCGGTCAAGCTCTCGAAGACCTGCAACGACCTTCGGCTTCTTTCGAGCGGCCCGCGCGCTGGACTCGGCGAAATCAACCTGCCGCCGGTGCAGGCCGGCTCCAGCATCATGCCGGGCAAGGTGAACCCGGTCATTCCGGAAGTCGTCAACCAGATCGCATTCGAAGTCATCGGCAACGATGTGACGGTCAGCTTTGCGGCGGAGGCGGGCCAGCTTCAGCTCAATGCGTTCGAACCCATCATCGCGCATAGTCTCTTCAAGAGCGTCGCTCATCTGCGCGCGGGATGCCTCACGCTCGCGTCGAAATGTGTCGATGGCATCACGGCCAATCGCGACCGGCTGCGCTCGATCGTCGAGCAATCGATCGGCATCGTGACCGCGCTCAATCCGTACATCGGCTACACGCACTCGACCGAGGTCGCGAAGGAAGCGCTCGCGTCGGGGCGCAGCGTCGCGGAGATCGTGGTCGAAAAGGGGCTCCTGAGCCAGTTGCAGCTCGACGAGATTCTGCAGCCCGCCATGCTGACGCAGCCCAGAAAAATCTCGTCTGCCGCGTAAGGAAACACCCGGCGGGGCGCTCGGCTGAATCGCGGCGTCCCGTCTTTTGCGCTGTCCAATCAACGGAGGAGAAGGAAATGAGCATCAAGACTATCGTGCAAGGCGCAATGCTTGTCGCAGGGCTTGTCGTGGGTGCGAGCGCGCTCCATGGAACGAGCGCTCTGGCCGCAGATGCGGCGCCGGACGCGACGACGGCCGCCCTGGCTGCGACGCCGCGCATTCTCGTGCTGGCGACGGGCGGGACGATATCCGGGACGGCTGATCCGCGCTCGGCGATCGGCTACAACTCGGGCAACGTGCTGGGCCAGGATCTCGTGCGTGGCGTGCCGGGCATCGAGAAGCTCGCGAATATCAGCGCCGAGCAGATATCCAATGTGGGCTCGCAGGACATGAGCGACAAGATCTGGTTTCAATTGGCGCACCGGATTCAGGAGGCGTTCGATCGGAACGAGGCGGATGGCATCGTGATTACGCACGGCACGGATACGATCGAGGAGACCGCGTTCTTCCTGCAAAACGTGCTGCGCTCGGATAAGCCGGTGGTGCTGGTCGGCTCGATGCGTCCCGGCGGTTCGACGAGCGCCGATGGTCCCGGCAATCTCTATGAAGCGGTGGAAGTGGCGGCGAGCCCGAAATCTCAGGGGCGCGGCGTGCTGGTCGTGATGAATGACCAGATTCACGGGCCGCGCTGGATCACGAAGACCAACACGACCGCGGTTCAGGCGTTTGCTTCGCCGAATGCGGGCGCGGTCGGCTACGTGGATCCGGCAAGCGTGCGGTTTGTCACGCCGCTGCCTCAAACCGCGCGCAACGTGCTGGGCTTGCCGGCGAATGGTGCATTGCCGCGCGTCGAGATCGTGTATGCGCATAGCAACATGGACGGAATGCAGATCGACCACGCGATCAGCGATGGCGCAAAAGGCATCGTGCTGGCAGGCGAAGGCGATGGCGACGCGTCGAAGGAAGCGCTCGCTGCGCTCGACCGGGCGGCTAAAAAGGGAATCGTGGTGGTCCGCTCGACGCGCGTAATGTCGGGGTTCGTGAACAGAAACGTGGAGGTCGATGATGACAAGAGCGGTTTCGTCGTGTCGCTCGACCTGAACCCGCAAAAGGCCCGGTTGCTTACGCAGTTGCTGATTGCGAACGGTGTCACTGATTCGCATAAGGTACAGCAGGCGTTTAGCGGAACGTGGTGATCGGCGCGGTTGCGCAACTCGCGGATCGCGAGGCCTTCGCAAGGTGGCTCGCGCCGCTGCGAGCCTCGGAATGGTTCGTGTATGCCGAGCGTCCGTTTGCCGGTCCTGAAGCGGTGCTCGGGTACCTGTCACGCTGCACACATCGCGTCGCCATCTCCAACCAGCGGTTGCTCGCCTTAGACGAGCGTGGCGTGAGCTTCCGTTGGAAGGACTACCGCGAGAACGGTCGCACCCGGCACAAGGTCATGACGCTCGAGCCCGGCGAATTCATGCGCCGCTTCCTGCTCCATGTGTTGCCTATCGGCTTCCATCGAATTCGCCACTATGGGGTAAGTGTACTTTCCGGTTCGAGCGGCGGCGACGTGTTCCGAAGCGCCGGCATTCGCTAGGAAACAGCGTCCGGCCAAGGCGCGATTTGTTGCAGCGCTTCGTGTGACCATTGGAGGCTGAGTGGGAGTTCTGCGCTGGCAGTCGTTGCGCTGACGCCAGCCCCAGCGTTGCAAGACGCCCGCTGTACGGTCAAAATGCGCGTTGCGAAGGCATTGGGACTAGCCGCGCTTCGATGACCTCCACGCTTCGATTGAGCTCTCCGTCGCGTCCAGCTTTTGTCTCGCCGGGTAGGCGTTAAACCAACAAACCGAGCAGCGCGCTCGTCGGCCACTCTCCAGGAGGATCGTGCCGCTTAACCTCAATCCCGTATTCCCGGGTAACAGCGAGATGTCGCGGCGAATGCGCGAGCTCGACTGGTCGCGCACGTCGCTTGGCGACCCTGACGGCTGGCCACTGCACCTGCGTAGTGCGCTCAGCCTGTGCCTAACATCGCGGATTCCCGTCGTCATGTACTGGGGCGAGGACTTCAATGTCCTTTACAACGACGCGTACATCTCATTCCTCGGCGCTGATAAGCATCCACGGTTCCTTGGCGCGCCCGCGCGCGAATGCTGGCGTGAGATTTGGCCCACTATCGGACCTATGCTGCGGAGCGTGGTCGAGACTGCGGAAGCGACCTGGTCCGAGGACCTGCTGATGTACTTCGCGCGACGCTTGCCAGCTGAGGAAGTGTACGTTCGCTTCAGCTTCGGCCCAATCGTGTCGCCGGACGGGGCGCGTGTGGACGGCATTTTTTGCCCGTGTACGGAGACTACGGATCGCGTCATCAGCGAGCGCCGGATCGACTTGCTGCGGCAACTGGGTCAACGCCAGGCCGGGGCACGGCGGTCGACGGAGGTGGCGCGCAACGCGCTCAACGCGCTGGCCAGAAACCCGCACGACATCCCTTTTGCGGCGGTGTATCTACGAGAGTCCCAAGCGGCGCAGGCTCGCCTGGTCGGAAGCATCGGACTCGACGATGCGACTGCAAACGGGTTGCCGACCGAACTTTCGATGATGACTGACGCGCACGAGCAGAACGCGCTGGATGTGTCATATCGCCCCGTGCAGCAAGTGCTAGCCGTACCGATCCCCGGCGCATCTCGCGACGACGCCCTCGGGCTGCTTGTCTGTGGCATCAGTTCCCACCTGGTGATGGACGATGACTATCGGTCGTTCCTCAACTTGGTAGCGACCAGCATCGGCGGCGCGCTGGTTGAAGCCGAAGCCTATGAGGCCGAGCGGCGGCGTGCCGAGGCGCTCGCCGAGATTGATCGCGCCAAGACGACCTTTTTTACCAACGTCAGTCACGAGTTCCGGACACCGCTCACCTTGATGCTCGGTCCGCTCGAAGAAGCGCTCGCGGGCCTCGACGGCCGTCCCGAGCAGCCCTTGGTGGCCTCGGCGCAGCGTAATGCAGAGCGGTTGCTCAAATTGGTCAACACGCTGCTTGAATACGCGCGCGTCGAAGGCGGTCGTGCCAGCGCGACGTTTGAACCCACCGACGTGCCGTTGCTCACAGCCGAACTCGCCAGCACCTTCCGCTCCGCGTGCGAGAAGGCGGGGCTCGTACTGGATGTGGACTGCCCGCCGCTCGCGCAGCCGGTCTACGTTGATCGCGACCACTGGGAGAGGATCGTCCTCAATCTCGTTTCAAACGCCTTCAAGTTCACTTTGGAAGGTTCGATCATGGTCGCGGTCCGGACCTCTGATGACGGCAACGGCGCTGAACTGCTGGTGCGCGACACCGGCGCGGGGATTCCGCCGGGGGAACTGCATAAGTTATTTGGGCGCTTTCAGCGCATCGAGGGCGTGCGCGGGCGCAGCTTCGAGGGAAGCGGTATTGGTCTGGCGCTCACGCATGAGCTGGTCAAATTGCATGGCGGCTCCATCGAGGTTGAGAGCTCCGAGGGTCGCGGCACCCAGTTCACCGTCCGCTTGCCCTTCGGCAAGGCACACCTCGCCCCGCAGAAGGTGCGTGAGATACCGCAGGCGCCGCACCGGCCTTTGCACGCGGCAGCTTACGTGGGCGAAGCGCTGCAGTGGCTGCCATCCAGCCGTGACGATGCGCCAGCCGGCAGCGGGGAGGAAGAGTTGCAGTCCGCTGCCGAGATGCGCGCGCTACGGCCGGACGCGCATCGCATCTTAGTTGCCGATGACAATGCCGATTTGCGTGCCTATCTTCAGCGATTATTGAGCCCTCACTACGCGGTAACAACGGCCGTCGACGGCATCGATGCGCTTCACAAGGCGTTTGCCGCACCGCCCGATCTTGTGCTTACCGACGTGATGATGCCGGAACTAGACGGATTCGGTTTGCTCGCGCGATTGCGCGCCGATGAGCGCACTCGCACCATTCCAATTCTCCTCTTGTCGGCGCGTGCCGGTGAGGAAGCGCGAATCGAAGGATTGGCCGCGGGGGCCGACGACTACTTGGTCAAGCCGTTCTCGGCTCGGGAACTGATGGCGCGGGTGAGCGCGCATCTCGCGACTGCGCAGCTGCGCCGCGACGCTGATCAGGCAGTGCGGGCCAGCGAGGCGCAGTTTCGTGCATTGGTGACGGCCACATCCGACATCATCTTCCGGATGAGCCCGGACTGGATGCAATTGCGCCAACTGTTGGGCCAGAATTTCATCGTCGACACGCTGGAGCCGAGCGACGCTTGGCTGACGCGCTACATCCCTCTCGACGAGCGCCCGCGAGTCATGTCCGCCGTCGAAGCCGCGATACACGCCTGCTCTCCCTTCGAACTCGAGCACCGGGTTACGCGCGTTGACGGCACCATCGGTTGGGTGTTCTCGCGTGCGATCCCAGTGCTTCAAGACGGCGTTATCGTCGAGTGGCTTGGTGCAGCGAGCGACGTGACGGCGCGCAAGCAAGCCGAGCAAGCGTTGCTCGATGCAGACCGGCGCAAGGACGAGTTTCTCGCCACGCTTGCGCACGAGTTGCGCAATCCGCTCGCTCCGATCCGTAACGCGTTGCACCTTTTTAGCCTTACTGGCGACGACGTGCCCCCGTCCGCCCCGCGCGAAATGCTCGAGCGCCAGGTCAATCACATGGTGCGCCTGGTCGATGACCTGATGGAGGCTTCTCGCATTCGCAGCGGCAAGCTTCAGTTGCAACGCGCACCTGTTGACCTGAACGAGGTCGTCCGGACTGCGCTTGAGACAAGTAAGCCGCTGCTCGACCGCGGTCGTCATTGCGTGACAGTCCGCGCGACCGAGCAGCCATTGGTTGTGGATGGTGATGAAGTGCGACTCACGCAGGTCATCGCTAACCTACTCAACAACGCAGCGAAGTACACTGACGCTGGAGGTAGCGTCGAGGTGGAGAGTCGGCGCGAAGGCGAATGGGCCGTCGTCGACGTTCGCGACAGCGGTGTCGGATTGTCGCCCGAGCAACTGCCTCGACTTTTCGAGATGTTCGCGCAGGTCGACACAGCGCACGCGCGATCCGGCGGTGGGCTCGGCATCGGCTTGGCCTTGTCGCAGCGCCTCACGCAAATGCACGGTGGCAGCGTCTCGGCGCACAGCGATGGTCTTGGGCAAGGAAGTACGTTCTCGGTTCGACTGCCGTTGCGGCACGCGAGGAGTAGAGCGCTGAGCAGCACAGAGCAAGATGGCCAACATGCTCTCGGAGGCCTGCGGGTTCTGGTCGTCGACGACAACCACGACGCCGCTGATAGTCTGGGTATGCTGCTGAGCGCCCTCGGCACCGAAGTGCGCGTCGTGTACGACGGAGCATCGGCGCTTGCGAGCGCCGCAGAGTGGACACCATCGGCGGTCGTACTCGACCTCGGCATGCCTATTCTGGACGGCTGGGAGGTCGCGCGACGGTTTAGGCGTGACCCCGCACTCAAGGACATCAAGTTGATCGCACTTAGCGGCTGGGGCCAGGACGAGGATCGCGAACGGACCGCATCCGCCGGCTTTGATCACCATCTCGTCAAGCCGGCAGACTTCAGTTCGCTGCAGAAGTTGCTCGCGTCGATACAGGGAAATGCGATGACCAATCGCTAAACCGCTAAATAAGACCTGTTTTCCAAGGCGCTATCGCCGAGTGGCTGAGACCAAGCCCGACCCTTTCCAGCAATAGGTGAAACTGCGACCCACAGCGCGTTAGGCCGCTCGGCCCAGAACTGACTTCGCATCGTCGCGCCGCGTCGTCTTGATCCGGCGTCCGCGCCGCACAGCTTCGAGGCCAATCACGTTCGTTAGGCGCGCAACAGTGCAGCGTGCGACCTCCACGCCATCGCAGCAACTGGCGCCAGGCCTTGCGCGCAACATACACACCAAAGTCCTCGTTCCAGACCGCCCGGATGAGGCTATTTGCCCGCGAAATAGCGACTCAAATGCTACTCACCTGCATCGATTAGCCGTGATTTGCGCTTCATATCGTTGACGATATTGGTGTTAAAGCGTCTCATAGTGAGCACGTCGCACTGCTGGGAGACGATTGTGCAGCAAGATGACGCAAGGCCTCGATATCGAAGCGGAACCGCTGCTCGCATGGCCAAGATGCCTGTATCCACGCTCCGTGTGTGGGAACAGCGCTATGGCGTGATCTCGCCCGCCAAATCGGAGACCGGACAGCGCTTGTATTCCGGCGAGGACGTCAAACGGCTCACGCTCTTGCGGTCCCTCGTCAATCAGGGGCACGCCATTGGCGCGATTGCGCGCGCCGGGAGCGCCGAGCTTGAGCAACTGCTCGAAACATCCGGTGCTGCTGAAGCGTCTCATCCGCTTCAAGCCCAGGCAGTCATTTCGCTTGCCGTCTGCGGCCCACTCATGGCAGAGCGCGTTCGGCGCAGGAAAAACACGCTCGCGTCGTTGGGCCTGGATCCGATTACCGAGCTGCCAGCCATTGACGGACAGACGCCGCCGGAGCTACCGCCGCACACAGACGCACTAATTGTAGAAGCCGCGTCACTGCAGCCCGAAACGGCCGAAGCCATCCTGGTCGCGGCGCGCAGTTCTGGCGCCAGCGCAGTTGGCGTGATCTATAGCTTCGGCACGGTGCGGTCCACCGACACGCTCCGTGCCGCGGGCGTGCGGCTGTATCGCGAGCCAAACGCACATAGCGAACTCGATCAGATCCTGCAGGAACTGTCGCAGCTCGTGCGAGTGGACGCGGTCTACGGCAAGCTACAGCCCCTGCGGCGCAACGCGCGCCGGTTTACGGACCGCCAGCTCGAGATTTTTGCCAACGCATCGCAGACGATCGCCTGCGAATGCCCGCGGCACCTCGTTGCGCTGATCCGCCAGCTCGATGCATTCGAGCACTTCAGCGACGGCTGCATGGTGCGCTCTTCGCTCGACGAACAACTCCACCGGCATCTCGGCGATGTCGCCAACCGCGCCAGATTGTTGCTCGAAGACGCGATGGAATTCGCGATTCGCTCAGAGACGATGAATCCGCCAGCGAGCTAGCTGCGTATATACGCTCAGGAGCCCACCTGAGCGGGCGGGGGCGGTGAGTGCACCGCCGACTTTCGGAGGCAACTTCAATGAACGTCACTTTTGACCCGCCCGGCGCTGCCGGGGCGGTCGGTAGCGTGCCGCTCTCTGCCCGGATTCGGGGGCGGTTGATGAGCGCCGGTAATCGCTTTCACGCGAACGACAACATCGCCGCCTCCCTGGAATTTCTTGCACTGCTGCCTGGCCGTAGCCAGGGATAAGTATTCAAAGACTCGAAGAGGCCCTGCCTTGAAGATCTTCCCATTTCCTGCGAAGCGCATTGCGGTCATCGGCTCGGGCATCTCCGGGCTGGCGGCAGCGCATTTCCTCGCCAAGCGCCACGCCGTAACCCTGTTCGAGGCGCAGCCCAGGCTCGGAGGTCATACCAATACCGTCGACATTGAGGAGCACGGGGAGGCGTTTGGCGTCGATACCGGCTTCCTGGTCTTCAACGCGCGAACATATCCCAACCTGATTGCACTGTTCGACGAGCTTGGAGTGGCGCATTGCGAGAGCGACATGTCGTTCAGCGTGTCCGTGGACGGGGGCGCGATTGAGTGGGCCGGCACCAGCTTGCGCACGGTGTTTGCGCAGCCGCGCAACTTGGTATCGAGGCCGTTTCTGTCGATGCTGAGAGACATCCTACGTTTCAATCGCCACGCGCAGGCCCACCTGGCCGCGGCCCGAGCCGAGCGCCATAGCCTCGGCGCGCTGCTGGCTTCCGGCCAATACGGCGAACCGTTCTGCGCGCATTACCTGCTGCCGATGGCTGCGGCGATTTGGTCGACGCCCAGCCGGGACGTCCTGTCGTTCCCGGCGGAAGCGTTTCTGCGCTTCTGCCTCAATCACGGGTTGCTGCAGATCTTCAACCGGCCGCGCTGGCGCACCGTCAAAGGCGGGGCACGCAGCTACGTGCGCGTGATCGCCGGCCAACTGGCTGACGTGCGTGTGGCAACACCGGTACGCAGCATCCGTCGCGCGGCAAACCACGTCGACGTGCTGATCGATTCGGGTAGCATGCGTTACGACGCCGTGGTGCTGGCAACGCACGCACCGCAGACGCTGCGTCTGCTCGACGACGCATCGAACGACGAACGCGCTGTGCTGACTGCGTTCCGCTATCAGCCCAACACTGCCTTCCTGCACCGTGACAGGAGCCTGCTGCCGCGCCGGCGCAGCGTGTGGTCGGCATGGAATTATCTCGAAGCGCCACGTAATGGGGCCGTCAGCCGCGCGCCGTATGTGAGCTACCTGCTTAACCGGTTGCAGCCGTTGCCCGTGTCGACGCCGGTGGTGGTCACGCTTAACCCGCTGGCACCGCCTGCGGCCGAGCTGGAGTACCGCCGCTTCGAATACGAGCACCCGGTATTCGATCAACTGGCCATCGACGCGCAAGCGCGTTTGCCGGCGCTTCAAGGTCGGCGCCGCACATGGTTTGTCGGTGCGTGGACGGGTTATGGCTTCCATGAGGACGGTCTGAAGTCCGCCCTGCGGGTTGCGGCGGATTTTGGCTGCGCACCAGCTTGGGCACAGGTGGCGCCATGAACGCGGACGCGCAACTCCTCGTCGGTCAGGTCATGCACCGCCGTCTGCGACCGGTATCCAATCGCTTCATCTACCCGGTGTTCGCCGTGCGCGTGAAGTTGTCCGCGCTGGGGCGCCTGACAAGCCCATGGTTCGGCGTGGACTGCCTGCGGCCGCTGTCGTTGCGCACGCGTGACTACGGACCGCGCGACGGGACAGACCTGCTTATCTGGATTCGAGGCGTGCTGCGCGATGCCGGTCTGAACGCCGACGGCGACGTCTGGCTGCAGACCATCCCGCGCATTGCGGGTTGGATGTTCAACCCGGTCTCATTCTGGTACTGCTACGACGCGGCCGGCGCGCTGCGCGCGGTGCTGGCCGAGGTCAACAACACCTTCGGCCAGCATCACCGCTACCTGGTCTGCGCGCAAGATGGCGGCACCATTGATACGCATATCGTGCTGACGTGCCGTAAAGCGCTGCACGTTTCGCCGTTCTGCCGGGTCGAGGGCGGCTATCAGTTCCGCTTTACCGAGACCGCAGCAACGGCATTGGTTCGCATTGCTTATTACGATCGCGATGGCCTGTTGCTGCACACGGCCATCGGTGGACGGTTGCAGCCGTTTGATGCCGCTCACCTGCGCCGCGCGTTGCTACGGCAACCGTTGCTCGCCTTGCAGGTTATTGGCCGCATTCATTGGCAGGCCCTTCGCCTGTGGATCAAGGGCGTGCCGTTCTTGGGCCGCGACGCTCGCGACAGATCTTCTCCGGAGAACTCCCGATGACCGCCACGCAGTCCCTCGCCTGGGTGCCATCCCATGTTCCCGCCGCCGGGCGTCTGTTCGTGGCGCTGGCCGGTCGGTTACGGCACGGTTTCCTCCACCTCGTCACGCCCGACGGCGAGATATACGTCGGCGAGGCCGGCTCGCCGCGGGTCGCTGATCTGCGCATCCTGGACTGGCGCGCCTGCGCACGCATTCTGCGCAGTGGTGACGTGGGCTTCGCCGAGGCGTATCGCGACGGGTGGATCGATTCGGCCAACCTGGCGAGCCTTCTAAGTCTGGCGATCGTCAATGCCGTCACGCTAGAACAGGCGATCTTCGGAAATGCATTTGCGCGCGTGTTTCTTCGCCTGCGTCACCTGCTGCACAGAAACAGCCGTCGTGGCAGCCGCCGCAATATCCACTTGCATTACGACCTTGGTAACGATTTCTATCGGCTCTGGCTGGACGAGGGCATGGCTTACTCGTCAGCGTGGTTTGACGGCAATGTGCAGCGCAGCCTGGCCGATGCGCAGACTGCCAAGTATCGGCGCGCATGCGATCTACTGAGGGTCGGGCCGGGTATGGACGTGCTTGAGATCGGTTGCGGCTGGGGCGGTCTCATGGCGATGGCCTGTGGGCGTGGCGCGCGCGTGCATGGCATCACGCTGTCAGAGGAGCAGCGCCGCTACACGGCAGCGCGCTTCGTTGGTGAGTCGCGGGCCCGCGTCGAGCTGCGCGATTACCGTGATCTAGATGCCGCGTACAACGCTATCGCCTCTATCGAGATGTTCGAGGCGGTGGGCGAGTCTTATTGGGCAACCTATTTTCAGACGCTGGTGCGTTGTCTGCGCCATGGCGGCCGGGCCTTGGTGCAGAGCATCACCATCGATGAGGTGTTTTTCGAGCGCTACCGCACCGGAACCGATTTCATTCAACAGTTCATATTCCCGGGTGGCATGCTGCCCAGTCGCGAGCGCTTCATCCGTCTGGCAGAGCAGCACGGCATGCGTGTAATTGACCGGCTCGACTTTGGCGGTGATTACGCCGAGACGCTGCGTCGCTGGAGCCAACGTTTCGAAGCGCGTCTTGATGCCGTCCGCTCGCTCGGCTTTGACGAAGCCTTCATCCGTATCTGGCGGCTGTACTTCGCCTATTGCGAAGCCGGTTTCGAAGAAGGCCGAATCGGCGTCTCGCAGTTTCTGCTCGAACGGAGGTGACCATGTCGGTGCTTGGTGTTGCCCTCATTGCGCTGTTGTTTCTGGTGGCCGTGTTCAGTGCCGTGTGGGCGTGGCAGTTGTCCAACAAGAACGCCGGCATGATCGACCCGGTGTGGGCATTCTCGCTCGGCGTGGTGGCATTGCTCTATGCATGGCTTGGTACGGGCTCGGAACAGGCGCGCGTGCTGGTCGGCGTGGGCGGTGCGATCTGGGGATGCCGACTCGGTTGGCACTTGTGGCGCCGCAATTTCGGTAAGCCGGAAGATACGCGCTATCGCAAGTTGCGTGAGGAATGGGGCGCAGCGGCACCAAGGAAGATGTTCGGCATCTTTCAGTTGCAGGCCGCGGTGTCGATGTTCCTCTCGATTGCGTTTGCCGTGCCGAGTCACCGGCCCGACGCCCCAAGCATTTTCGCCGTCGCGGCTGCTGTCACGCTGTGGGGGATTGCGGTGGCTGGGGAGGCATTGGCCGACCGGCAACTGCGCAGGTTTGCCGCCGATCCGGCGCACCGTGGCAAGACGTGCCGGGTGGGGCTATGGCGCTACTCGCGGCATCCGAACTATTTCTTTGAATGCGTGCATTGGCTGGCCTATGTCCCGTTGGCGATTGGCGCGCCGGGGGCGTGGCTGACGCTGCTGCCACCGGTGGCGATGGCGTGGCTCCTCGTGAAGGTCTCGGGCGTCCCCATGCTGGAAGCCCACCTGTGCGCCACGCGCGACGACTACACCGAGTACGCACGCACCACGAGCGTTCTGATCCCCTGGCCGCCGCGCCATTGATGTGCAGACCCAAGGAGACCACACATGACTGCACTGTCCACACCAACCACCCCCGCGCGAGCCGCGGCCGAGCCCAGTGACGGCTGGCTCATCCAGTGGTGCGAGCGAGGCTGGCTGCCCGATGGGCTGGTGCGCGCTGGCATGCGCGCGCTCATGCGCCAGCGTCTGCGCGACGAGGGCATTCATGACGGCGAGCTGCGGTCACGGCGCTTCAATGCCTTGCTCGACGAACTGCAAAGCAGCCCTATCGCGATCGAGACGGATGCGGCAAACACGCAGCACTATGAACTGCCGCCGGCATTCTTCGAAGCGCATCTCGGGCCGCAACTGAAGTACTCGTGCGCGCTGTACAACACCGGCAGTGAACCGCTGGCCGAGGCAGAAAAGGCCATGTTCGCTTGCTATGCCGAACGCGCTGGCTTGGCGGATGGCCAGTGCATTCTGGATCTGGGCTGCGGTTGGGGCTCGCTATCGCTGTGGATGGCCAAATGCTATCCCAATGCGCGCATCGTGGCGCTGTCTAATTCGCAGGGCCAGCGCAGTTGGATCGAAGCGCGTGCTGCCGAGCGTGGCCTGACTAATCTGAGCGTGCACACCGGGAACATCGTCGATTTCGAGTTTGCGGACATGTCAGAAGGCGGGCGCTTTGACCGCGTCGTTTCGGCCGAGATGTTCGAGCACATGAAGAACTACGGACTGTTGCTTGGCAAGATCGCGCGCTGGATGCGCCCGGATGCCGTGCTGTTCGTGCACATCTTTGCGCACCGCACGCTGGCCTATCACTTCCGGGTACAAACCGGTACCGACTGGATGTCGAAGTATTTCTTCACTGGGGGGACCATGCCATCAGAGGCGCTGCTGCTGCACTTTCAGGATGACCTGCGTGTCACGAGGCAATGGTGGCTCAACGGCATGCACTATGCGCGCACAGCCGACCATTGGCTAGCCAACCTCGATGCTGCCCGCAGCCGTTTGATGCCTGTGTTCACACAGACTTACGGCGAGCGCAAAGCGGCAGTGTGGTTCCAGCGGTGGCGCATGTTTTATCTGGCGGTGTCGGCGCTATTTGGCTATGCCGGTGGCAACGAGTGGGGCGTCGCGCATTACCGACTCGTCAAGCGTTAGGTGTTTTTGGCAGAAGGCCGGTTCCGTCGCTGCGCTGGCCTATCCACACCAAAACAGGCACCCACTGTCCGGCGACCACATAAAGGAGGGCACGATGGGAACGCATCGTCGAGGTCAACGCACGCGCATCCTGTCACGTTGGGCGGGCCGCTTTGCTGTGGCCGCACTGCTGCTTGTCTGTGCGGCGTGCTCAGGGCCTCCGTCGAATCCCAATCCGCGGGCCGCCGTGCCGCTGCAACCGGTGCCGGTTGATCTCCATCGTTACATGGGCCGCTGGTATGTCATCGCGAATATCCCGTACTTTGGCGAGCGCGGAAACGTCGGCAGCTACGCCGAATGGGCGCTGCGGCCTGACGGACGTATCGACGATGCCTACGTCTACCGCCCCGGCGGTTTTGATGCGCCCTTCAAGCACATGCAGTTTGTGGATTCGGTGGTTGCGGGCAGCGGTGGTGGCGAGTGGCGCGTGCGATTGTTCTGGCCAATCTACGTTTCGCAACTGACGCTGTATGTCGATCCGGAGTATCGGGTGACGCTCGTGGGCTATCCGGACAAGAGCCTCGGCTGGGTCTTCTCACGCGACCCCGACATGAGCGATACCGACTATCGCGCGGCACTCGGCCGCTTCGAAGCAATGGGCTATGACACTTCGCGTTTCCGGCGCGTGCCGCAAGTCCCCAGTCAGATTGGACAACCAGGCTTCCAGTCGCCGGGAGATGCCGGCTAGTCGTATGAGCATCACTGTGATTCGCGCAGCAGATGGTGGCGCAGGGCAGGTGGCCGGGTGCCGGGTGCCTGCCAGATATCGGAGAAGGCACGGGCAAAGGCGGGGTCATCGACCTCGGTCGTCAGCCGCCCATTGACATAGAAGCGCGCACCGCAGTCCGGGAGGTAAACGCCGCACAATGTGTCGCCAGATGTGACGTCAGGAAAGGCGGGAGTCATCGCGCGTTGCCATTGCGCCAGTGTCTCATCCGACGGCACAGGCGTCTGCCGCCGCCGGATCTCGTCGATGGCCGTCTCGATGAGGCGGGAACGCTCGACAGTAAGCGCGAATTTCTCCGCACGTAGCGCGATGGAGTGAAAGAGGTCACGCTTGCGTGCGCAACCTGCACTTGCGGACGCAAGGACGATGACGCCTGACACGCTGTCGCGCGACGTCGTGCGCAAGCTCGTCGCGATCGGCGGATGGCGCGATGCCTACGTGCAGATCATCATGACGCGCGGCGTGCCGCCGGTCGGCAGCCGCGATCCGCGTCTGTGCGAAAACCGTTTCCAGGCGTTCGCGATTCCCTATGTGTGGATCGCATCGCCCGAGAAACAGCGCAAGGGCATGCACGTTCATGTCAGCGATATCCGTCGCGTGCCGACGCAATCGGTCAGTCCGTTGATCAAGCACTATCACTGGCTCGACTTCGAAATGGGCCTGTTCGACGCGCTCGACCGCTCAGCTGACACTGTCGTGCTGAAGAGCATCGATGGACATATCGCCGAAGGTCCGGGCTTCAACGTGTTCGCCGTGATCGACGGCCAGCTGACGACTCCGCGCAGCGCCGCGCTCGACGGCATGACGCGCCGCACGGTGATCCAGATCGCGGAGTCGCTGGAGATCCCGGTGTCGGAAAGCGACATCACGCTTGAACGCTTCGTACGCGCGGACGAAGCATTCCTGACAACGACCGCGGGCGGCATCCTGCCGGTCACGCGCATCGATGACGTGGAAATCGGCACGGGACCGGGTGCGCTCACAGCGACGCTGCACGCCGAATACTGGCGTCGCCGCCAGGATGGCTGGCTCAGCAGCGATGCGCTTTATTGGTGAGTGCGACGGGCGCCCAGAATCCTTCAATTGCAACCGTGATGATTGGCCGTGCGATAGCAGGTTTTCCCGTTGGCGCCCTGAACCACGCCTTTGCCGTTCATCGTCGTCGCTTCGCCACCGCGATTGGTCTGCGTCGTCCGCTTCCCGTTCTGATTCGTTTGCGACGACCAAGCCGTGCCGGTATTGCGGTTATAGCCGCCCGACGACTGGCCGTTGCCGCACACGGATCACGTGATACCCGCGCTCGGATCGCCAGCCAGAGTGGCGAGAGGTGAAGGGCTCGCTGCGAGTGGCGTCGGTGGCTTCTTTTCACGGCGGTTGTATGAATATATCGAACTCGTATCTCGATCTCAGGGTAAACCGCAGAATCGCGAAATTTTCTTGAATTATAGTTGGTGTACGGAGTATATTGCTATTCAAGTTGGTCAAACCCATAGGAGACGACACCATGCCATTTCATCGCACTGGCATGTGCAGCGTGTCTCGTCCCGGTTCGCCGTACGCTAAATCGTAAGGATATCGAAGATGTTTGTCGAAATCGCTTAACGCAAACGGGCACTCAACACACGGAAGCTTCGCAATCACGATGACAACAGAAATCGCTGCAGAGACGCTACGCCGTCGCACGGTCGTATGGGTGGTGGCGCTCGCCACCGTGGGTCTGATTTTCGATGGCTACGATCTCGTCGTATATGGCACGGTCGTGTCGAGATTCCTGCGCGACCCGTCGCATATCGGCATCGTCACGCCGGCGACCGCGGGCGCGCTCGGTAGTTATGCGCTCGTCGGCGTGCTTGTCGGGGCGCTGCTCGCGGGAAGCGTCGGCGACATCCTCGGCCGTCGCAAAGTGATGCTGTTCTCGTACGCTTGGTTCTCGGTCGGCATGGCGATTACCGCGATGACCACCACCACGGCAATGTTCGGGCTGATGCGTTTCATCACCGGTCTCGGCGTCGGCGCACTGGTGGCGACGACCGGCGCGCTCGTGTCGGAATACGCGCCGAAAGGCCGCAAGAACCTCTGCAACGCGATCACGTATTCCGGCGTGCCGTTAGGGAGTCTGCTGGCGGCCATGCTGGCGATCCTGCTGCTGAACCACATCGGCTGGCGCGGCATGTTTTGGATCGGCGCGCTGCCTTTGGTCACGCTCCTTCCGTTAGCCTGTTTCAAAATGCCGGAATCGGTGGCGTGGCTCGTCAGCCGCGGACGGTTAGACGAAGCTCGCGCCATCTCGGAGCGCACCGGCGTGCCGCTGCCCGAAGCCGTCAAGGGGCCGGACATCGGCGCCGCGGCGGTCACATCGGAGAAAGCGGGGTTCGCAGGACTGTTCGGTTCCTATCTGTTGCCCACGATCGTGCTCGGCCTGATGAGCGCGACCGGACTCGTGCTCGTCTACTCGCTGAACACGTGGTTGCCAGAACTAATGCTGCGGGCCGGATTCGACGCCAAGGGATCGCTGTCGTTTCTGCTGGTGCTAAACGGTGGCGCGGTGATCGGCGCGCTGGCGGGCTCGCGTGTCGCGGACAGATTCGGTCCGAAGCCAGTCGTCGCGACGTGCTTTCTCATCGGCTCGATCTCGATCGCGCTGCTGACGTTGAATGTGCCGCTCGGGATGCTGCTGGCGCTGGTGGCGATCGTCGGCTTGGGTACGAGCGGCACGCAAACGCTGATCTACGGCTTCGTCGCGAACTATTATCGAACCAGCGTGCGTGGCGCGGGCGTTGCGTGGTGCGCCGGTTTCGGGCGTCTCGGGGGCGTGATCGGTCCGCTGCTGGGAGGCTTGCTGATCGGCTCGGGGCTCGCGCTGAATTCGATCTTCTATGTTCTGGCCGTGATCGGTGTCGTGGGCGTGGCTTTGACGCTGGTCGTGCCGAGAGCGAGCGGTCCGCGCGAAGCGGATTCGACGCCCATCGCTATGCGGCAGTCGCAGCCGCATTGCGATCGCGCACGATCCAGTCGCTGAAGAGCGTGACCTTCGGCTGATGCGCGACGCAATCCGGATGGGCGAAGTCGTAGCGAACCCGTCTTGAGCATCATATCGAACGGCGTGACAAGCCGCTGGGCCGCGACGTCTTCGCTGACCAGCGTCCGATCGCTGATCGCGACGCCGAAGGCTTGCAAGGCCGCATCGGGATGCGCGGCGGGTTTCGTTACGCGCACTACAGTTCCACGGTGTGTACGACGTGGCTCTATCGCGACGACAATCGAAAAGATCTCATGCGGCGAAATCGAATACGATGTCGACGGCAACATCGCACTCGACGTCAAGGAGACCCGCACATGAGCGAGCAAATTGCAGCAATCGATCCGGCGCGCACCGCGCTTATCGTCATGCATTACCAGACGGATATTCTCGGGCTCTTTCCATCGGTCGCGCCGTCGCTGCTCGCCAATACGCGCACGCTATGCGACGCGGCGCGCGCCAAGGGCGTCGGCGTGTTTTTCGTCAATCTACGGTTCGGTCCGGGCTATCCGGAAGTCAGCCGGTTGAACAAGAACGGGCAGGAGATCAAGCGGCGCGGTCTCTTCACCGGCGACGAGACCGCGCCGGAGCTCGCTCAGCGCGCCGACGAACCACTCGTCATCGCACACCGGGCCAGCGTGTTCTTCAACACCGACCTCGACGTGCGGCTTTCCGCGCAAGGCATCGACACGCTGATCATGGCCGGCATCGCGTCGACCGGTGTCGTGCTGTCGTCGGTTGCGTATGCGAGCGACGCGGACTTTTGCCTGTACACCGTCAAGGATTGCTGTTACGACCCGGATCTGGTGGTGCACGAACATCTGTTTTCCACCGCATTCGAATCGCGCACGACGGTGCTGTCGCTCGCGGACGCCTTGCTGCTGCTTGGCTGAGCGCGCGTTCAGAACAGGTGATGAACGCCCGCGAGCACTACCGTCTGCCGGATTGATGACGACGGCCCGATGCCCAGCGCGACCGCGCCCGACGAAGCCTGCTCGACCATCACGTCGGCGTAGAGCTGCGTGAGCTTCGAAAGCGAATGGACGTTGGGGTATTCGTACCTTCCGTGCAAATTCTGGCGGTTTGCTTCAACAGGCAAGATTTGATCTGACTATGTATTTCTAAAAACATGGCCGTAGTCGCGCTGCAAACGTTCGATCTCCTCTTTCCCGCGGCTCAGCGCTTCATGGAGCGTTACGGTCTGCGGGGAGTTTGGCGGGGTCGCCATCTGGGTGCTCCGAAATCGATAGTGACAGGCCCAAGCGGTCACGTGCGATGCGCGCAAGGGCCTTCGGAGCGGAAAGTCTAGGGCTTCGGTCTAAAAACGAAGTCTGGAAAAGAAGCTGGATTACACGTCAGTTCGGCGTGTGGGCAGAATGCTGCGCCATGAGGCGATGCTGAAATCACCGGTCGCGGATGACGAAGCATCCGCGAACCCGAAGCTCAGCTGAAGAACTTGCCGAGCGTGATCGTGACCGACTGCGTCCCCGTCAGCCCGATGGACGGATTCTGGTCGCAGACGTCATCGTACGGGAAGGCATAGGCGAGCGAATTGGTGCTCAGCCGATGGAACAACTGCGCCCACGGATTGAAGACGAGGGTGTTCGGATTGGTGATCTGATAGAACGTGGATGCGTCGTTCTTGCAGGTCGCATCGGCGAGCGCGTTCGACATCACGCCGCGGTTGAAAGCGGCGGCCAGCATCTTCTGCACGTTCTTGGCAGCGTCGCTTCCGGTCGCGAGCGTGTTCGCGCACTGCCAGACGTCATAGCTGGAGATGCCGGGTGTACCCGCGCCGCCGACCGTGAACGCCGCCGTGCCGCTCGCAGCCGTTCCGGCGTAAAACGTCAGGCCGACACCGGATTGCACGATGCCGGTGTAGGTGCCCGTCGCGAGATCGGTGACCGACAGGGGCGTGGTGGTCCAGGTCTGATACCAGTTCTCGATGGTCTGATCGAAATACGTCAGCAGCGAACCGCTGTACTGGTTCTGCGCCGAGATGGTCTTGGGCGACAGCGCGCGCAAGGTGACGCTGCCGTTGACCGCGAGTCCCGCCGGGAACGCGGACGGCGCGGGCACGTTTTGCGGCAGGTAGAACGCGGCGGGCAGCGTCGACACCGCATCGAGGATAGCCGGACGCGAGGCGTTGTACTGACCTTGCTGGGCGCCGCCCGGCGTGCCGTTCAGCAAGAGCGGAAAGCCGAATTGATCGACTTGCGTGGTGTTGCCGTTGAAATTGCATTCGCTGTCGAAGGAGAATTCGATCCAGTCGAACATGGTGAGCGAGCCGGGGCCGTCGACGGTCACCGGGGCAGTGTATGCGCTGCTGCCCAGCGCCGTGAACGGCAGTTTCGGTACACCGACGGACAGGTAAATGCGGCCGCTGAACGCCGCCGTGCCGGTGCCCAGACCCGGAATGCTCGTTGCGTTGAGCTTCGACAGATCCAGCACGAAGCTGGAACCGACCTTGAGCGGAATGCTGTAATCGGCCCACGCGAGCGGATAGGTTTCGGCGAGCGCCGCGGCTTCGCTCACGGGCAGCGCGGACGCGCCGGGAAACGTCTTCGGAGCCATCGTGTTGTCGGCGACGCTCATCACGTGGGGCGTGCCTGTTGAATCCACCCAGTACTGCGTGACGCCGGAGGTCAGACTCGTCTCGCCGATCACGTAGGCGTAGACGGACGTACCGGCCGGGAGATCGGTCTGCGTGAGATCGAGCGTCAGCGGCGTCTTCGCGGTGGGTTGCGCGCCACCCGCCTGGGGCGCCGACGAGGAAGCCGGATTGGACGACGAACCCGAGGATCCCGACGCCGGATTCGAACCCGAACCGCCTCCGCATGCGGCGAGCAGGCCCGATGCCCCCATGCCGAGAAGGAACGTGCGTCGGCTGATGTTTTTGGTCGTCATCTTCGGGCCTTTTATCGGAGCATGCGGTTGCAGGCGCAAGGGTGGAGACCCGGGCCTGGGATACGCCGTGCGAGGGCTTCATCGCACAGGGCATCAGTTGGAAACTCTTCGGGATATCGGCAGGGAAGGAGGCAGGCTTGAGGCTAGGCGCAAGTCGGCGTGTGGCATTGGAAGATGCCAGGCGGCGAACGCTGTCGCCATACTCAGACCAGGGAGGTGGTTTCAGAGAAGAAGCATTCGCATACGAACGTCATAAGCATTCTCATCGAACACGCTACTTTACATAAGGCCAATTATCAATATTTTACTTGTCACAGCAAAGTAGTAGTGTCGTACTTGAGCAAAGTACAGATGTCGCACCTGAGGCGTTTCGAGGTCAAGCTAAT
>NZ_FCNY02000021.1 GCF_001544575.2 Caballeronia cordobensis | reverse complement strand
TGTTGCCATCGGAGAGATAGCGCGCGAGATCGCCGGTGCGATACATGCGTGCGTCGGGCTCATCGCTGAACGGATCGACGAGAAAGTGCTCGGCGGTGAGTTCAGGCCGATTCAGGTAGCCGCGCGCGACGCCCGCGCCACAGATGTAAATCTCGCCGATCGCGCCCATCGGCACGGGCCGGCCCGCGGCATCGAGCAGATAAATGATCGTGTTGTCGATCGGCCTACCGATAGGCACGGCCGCATCGTCGAAATCTGACGGGCATCGCCATGTCGTCGCGCAGACCGTGCCTTCGGTCGGGCCGTACGCGTTGAACACGGCCGTTTGCGGCCCGGCAACCGACATGAGCGCGGGGCTTGGGCTTTCACCCGCGAGAACAAGCGTGCGCAGTGTGCTCAACGCGCCGGACGGAAGCGTTCCGATGAGAGCCGGTGGAAGCGTTGCGTGCGTCACGTCATGGCGCGAGAAGTACTCGGCCAATGCTTCGCCTGAACGGCGCACCGAGTCCGGCACGAGAACAAGCGCGGCGCCCGCACCGAACGCCATCAACATTTCCCAGACACTGGCATCGAAACCGATGGATGCAAACTGCGCGATCCGGCTCGTCGGAGACGTTGAGAACAAGCCGATCTGCGCTTTCGCCAGGCTGAACGCGCCACGATGCTCGATCATAACGCCCTTGGGCGTACCGGTGGAACCCGAGGTATAGATGATGTAGGCGAGATGACGCGAGTGAAGGCCGCAGACAGACGGATTGTGTGTGAGAGGCGCGAGCGGCGCGCACGGATCGATCACCGCCAGTGTGGCGGTGTCGCCCAGAGCGGCGCGTCCCGCCTCGTCGGCAACGATCAGCAATGGAGCGGCGTCCTTCAGGACATGTGCGAGCCGCTCGCGAGGATAAGCCGGATCGAGCGGTACGTAGGCACCGCCTGCTTTGAGGATAGCGAGAACGCTGATCAACATGTCGAGGCCGCGCTCGACGCATAGCGCCACCGGTGCATCCGGCGTCACGCCAAGGCCGATCATTCGGTGCGCAAGCTGATTGGCGCGCGCATTGAGCACCGCATAAGTCAGCGACGTGTCTTCCCACACGGCGGCCAGCGCATCAGGATTGCGAACGGCCTGCTCCTCGAACAACTGGTGGATGCATCGGTACTCGGCGAACGGCAAGGCCGTATCGTTCATCGTCTCCTTAGGCGGCCAGCCTTCATCGTGGGATCGGCGATCACACTGCGTCGCGCAAACCTGTTCCCGTTGGTCGTCGATCGTGGCGGCATCGCCAGAAGTGAGTAGATCAGACATCGGTTTTTCCACGGTGTAAGAGCGATTGAAGCTCGGCATTGCGGATCGCGGATGGGCCGCCGGACCGCGACGGCGCGCTGACAAGCTAGTGTGTCGCTCCAGAGTTAGTTGAAAGTTACGGGCGGGGGGAAGCGGGAGGTTGGGGAAGAGGTTGACGTCGAAGTGCGGGGCGGCTCGGCGAGTCGGTCTAAGGACCGAACTGTGGCTTTGCGCCAGGTGATCGACTCCTCCGAGTCGACACTGGCGAGCGGCTGGAAGTGAGCCACTCACAGTGATGAAACGGGGTGCGGCAGAATTTTCGAACTGGATTGGGTCGTCAGCCCGAGGCTCTCGAGTATTCAATCGGACCGAGTGCGCCGAGCGAGATCTTGATTCGCTTCTCGTTGTACCAGCGAATGTAGCCTAATTGACGAACAGTCGCGGTAAAGCGCTTCCCAATGTTCGTACAGCTTGATTAGTCGAATGCGGTCTTCGTGCGAATGCAAGAACTACGTTTTGGTAGTCCAGGAATACCGCTGCCCCCTCGGCGCGCCATTTAAATTTGGCTTTGACAACAACAACGTCAGGCGCCGTGGATGAGGTAGAGCCAGACAAACAGCGTGACGATCGATAGCAACGTGGACATCGAAATGACGGCGCCCACCATCTTCTTCTCGACATCATATTCCGCGGCGAGCACAAAGGCGCTCTTCGCGGTCGGCACTGCACCGCAGACGACGGCGGCGACGGTCAGCGTGTCGCCCAGGCCGCTCGCGCGACACAGCGCATAGACCACGATCGGCATGAGCACCAGCTTGATCACCGATAACAGCAAGTAGAAGGACAGGCGCTCGCGAAGTTCGCCGATGGTCAGTTCAAGCCCGATGGCGAACAGTGCGCACGGGGTCAACGCGTCGCCGAGAATCGACAGCAGAGACTCGAGCGGCTTCGGCATGCCGACGGCAGTATAAGACCATATCAGCGCGAACACCGTCGCGAGGATCACAGGGTTGGTTGCGATCTGGCGCATCAACGGTCCCAGGCGGATCGTCCGCGAGGTGCCGAAGCGGTCGATTTCCAGCAGAACGACTAGCAGCGGAAACATGATGGCGCCGATGACGACGGTCGCGATCGCCGCCGCGAGGACGCCCGGCTTGCCGTACAGCGCCTTGAGGATGGGTAGCGCGACGAACGCGGTGTTGGTCATCGAGGCCGCAGCGCCGATCATGGCGCTCGTGCCGAAAGTCGCGCCGGGCCGGAACCGAGCGATCGCCATGACAACTGCGAAGCAGATCAGCGAACCTCCGCCGAATGCGGCGAGGAAGCGCCAGTCGAGCAGCGAGTGCAGCGTCTCGTCGCCGATGGTGAGGAATACCAGCGCGGGCATGGCGATGTAATAGGCGAAACGTGTCAGCGAGGCGCCGAGCGTACGCGGCAAATAGCCGGTGGCGCCCGCGAGCCATCCCGCGACGACGATCGCAAAGATCGGGAAGATCATACCGACGAGATGCATGGCGGAATCCAGTGCGGGGAACGCGCAGGCATGCGGGCCCACGAATGATGCTTGACGGGAAAGCGCGACTCAAACGCCGGCGCACAGTGTGTCGCGCGAGAATTAGGCGAGATTTACGACCGCGATCGCGATTGCGAGCGCGGAGCAGAGAAACGTGTACAGAACGTGATGCATCAAGGGGACGGCCGACGCGGGTGCGCAATCCAAGAGATGCTGGAATAGTTCGATGCCCCTTTGGAGCGCGATGATGAATGTTTCCTCAGATACCCGAACACAGTTGAAGCTCTCGCAACCTGCTTTCGCCGACGGCGAAATTCATTTTTCCGCGTTCGGACTTGGTTGGGACTTCTGCTCCCATGCCGATTCTGCTCGCCTCGCAATCCAAGGACTCGGCGCGAAAGACATGTCGCCGGCGCAACTGCGCGTCGCCTTTGAGCTCAATCGACACCGCATTACCGTGGCAGCAGTAGAATTCGGCGTGTGCGATCCGCGTAGACGGGTGACTCTCTCGAAGATTTAGCTGGCTGACACGCTAGGTTAGCGGGGCGCTATGGATCCATGGCACGGTTGGTCGCCGCCCCGTAGCCGCCTCTCTGACGTCGAAGTCCGAATGTCAGCAAAGGCCGAGACGCCTGCGTTCGTCGTCAGGCAGAGATCGGTTATTAAAGGGGCACGCGCCAGCCCCTCACGTGTAAGCGTGGCGTCGGAAGGAGTCGAAAACGCCTTTACGCTCAGACCTCGATGTCTACGAGCCAGTCGTTGTCGTAAATATCAAAGGAGGCGTTCGCATCCCAGCTCTCGTGGATAAAGCCACCGGCCATGTTGTGGGTGCTGTGCATCGGCCATGGCCTGCAGAAAGTCTTCGTAGCCAGGCGCGTCGCCGCGGTCCTCGGGCCGGGTTGTCCCGCCTCCTCGCTCGAACCGGGCTGTGGCCCTCGCCGGTCAGCTCTGTGGGTCGTACCCGAACTCGCGGAGTTCCTGCGAGCAGCGGCAGGCTTTGGCGATCTTCGCGGCCCATTGGACGGCGGCTTCGCGCGACGGCAGTTCTAGGACACAGAAACCGCCGTCTAACTCCTTGGTCTGCGGGTAGGTCTTGTTTGTGACCGTGCCGTCCGCGGCGACCATCAGCGGCGCGACCTCCTCGTTGATACCACCGCCGAACACATAGACGCCGGCATCTTTCGCCTCGCGTATGACCGCGTGTGCCGCTTCGCCGACCGCAGCCATGTCCGCGTCGGAGGTATCCATCGCCGATCCTGGAAAGGAGATAAGGTATTTCGTCATCGGTCAGTTCGACGGGTTTGAGTTTCGAAATTGGGTGCGCCGCCTACGCGCCAGTGCGGGCTTGGCCGAAGCGCGTCGATCATAGGTCGTCACCGTTCGGTACAGGGGCGATCTTGCCATAATTCGGTCGCGCAATCGCGTCGGGTCGGTGAACGCTTCACCAAGGATACTCTCATGGCTGAACGCACTTCGCTTAATGGCCGGATTGAAATGGCAGCCGCCCGATGACGGGCCGGTTACTGGTTGTTGACAAAGGTTGGCGTGCTCGATTTGAATCGTTTAAAGCGCTTGTGCCGAACGAGTTTCTAGCGGAAAGAGTTCACGCATAGCCGCTCCGAAGCTGTTAAATGTCCGGAAAAAACTCGCATGGAGGCGGGTTTGATGGTGTGGCGGTCTTGCCGTATTTTCGCGGCCAGCGCCCGCATAGCGCCCAGCCTCGAAGAAGAATCCTGTATCCGAAGTGGCCTCAATCGCGCAAAGCCATCTCGGCTTTGGTTGCGGGGGCGGGATTCTAGAACCCAGGGGCCTCGGGTTTTGAGCCCGAAGAGTTCCCAATGCGCGCCATCCCGCTGCGGGGAGCGTGCTGTTGCCAGTTGCTGCAACTCGACGTGCGAATGTCTGATTTTAAAGAGCGACCATGCGAATTAGGTGTAGTAGGTGATTACCTATTCGGAGCCCAGATGAACCGCTCAAACTCTAAGCGATGCTTGCATTGCTAACTCGCAAATAGTCTTGCAAAGTATGTGGGATATCTAAGCTAAGGAAGGGTGCGCCCAGATGCGAAGGGAGAGGAAGCGATCACCTTACACCGACTGGAGCAGGGGGCGTCGCTATCAAGGTCACCGTATTTCCGAACGGGTCTACCGAGAATCAAAGAATATGAGCCTAGGTCTGGGCGCTCTCCGTGATCGAGTCAATCTGAGCGAGAAGTGCCGATGTGACGTGCAACTGCGCCGGCAGTAGGTGACTCGTAGCCATTAAGGAAGTCACGCGTGCGCGCCAGTAGCTGCGCGAAAAAAAGGTCTCCCGATGCCGAACCGCTATCGCAATCATGACACGCAGATGGGCGAGCTCAGCGTCGGTCGATCGCAGCTCGCTCGCACTCGTAGGATATCGGTCTGTGGCGTCCATTGCCGTAATATCGGCACGACAGTCTATTTCCCGAGCGAAGCGACGGGATAAGTTTGGCAACGCTCGAATGCAATTGTGCTAACGACAAGCAAGTTTCCTTGCGCATTGGCATGCGGCACAAGTTCTAAACTATTCGCGAACACCCTTAAGGACTTGGCCGACCTAGCGGAAAACCCGGTGTCGCATATGGCCGCATCGCGCCCGGAAGCGGACAATGCTTTTCTGGGTCGATTTTGCCAATTGACGGGAACGAGTACTCCGCACGATTTTATTAAGCCAAGGTCCGCGTAAGCTCGCGCTGCTAGGGTTTCGTCTCTTCCATTTGCAGGATGACGAACTGATGAAGAAAGCAATTCTCACCCTGCTTGCCACGGGCATGGCAATTTTGTTTGTTGCTCCGGCTTCCGCTGACTCGAATTATCATCATGCCGTGTGTCACAAGGTCCGCGTGCATCATCATTGGGAGCGCCATTGCAAGTAAGCGTGTTCCGCGCTTGAACGGCGACAACCCCGTCCGGCCGGACGGTTTTTTTCACCTAATCGCGAGAGGTGGACTTCTCTCATCAATCCAGCATCAAGCCTTCGGCGCAAGCCACGAATCTTCGGCTTCGATACCGTCCGGTTCGTATGTCCAGCTGATCTTCTCGTACGTGAACGCGAGGTCTTCCATGTGGCCAATGTGCTTGTTGTCCGGATCCAGCGCATTCGGCGTCCACGACTTCATATTCGTCAGAATCGCATTCGACAGGTTCACGGTGTAGTACTTCTCTTCCGTGCCCTTCGGCGAGATGCGGTAGAACTCCAGCGACACGTCCTTCATCTGCTCGCCCGAGGTCAGCGCCTGAAACAGCTTGGGCGAGGACTTGTCGATTTCCTTGGTAATCGTCATCGCCCCATGCACGCGCTTGCCGGTAGGCAAACCCGTTTGCGGGCTCTTCGGGATTTCGATGGTGTGATCGACGGCCTGTACGAGAATCTTTCCTTCGTGACCCTGGACTTTGTTCGAGCCTTCGATCTTGCCTTGGTTCTTGCCTTCGAGGGTGAGGTAGCACGGCATGGGCATGATTTGTTCTCCGGTAAGATTGGCGCGTTTCGTTTAGCGCATGGTAGGAATTCTATGGGCGCGCCGTTACGGCCGCGTTTCAGAAATGGGGATTCAGATTACGAATGAAACACGATCCCAAAGCACCGGCCGGCAGATCGGTCTGCGTTAGATCGGGCGTCAGCGGCGCCTTCGCGGAGGGTTGCACGCCTCCCGCCTGGAGCGCCGATTAGGGCGCTGGACTGGTCGACGAACCCGTGGATCCCGACGCCGCGTTCGAACCCGAACTGCCTCCGCATGCGGCGAGGAGGCTCGATGCCCCCATGCCGAGAAGGAAAGTGCGTCGGCTGATGCTTTTGGTCGTCATCTTCGGGGTCGTCATCGGAGCATACGGTTGCAAGCGCAAGGGTAGAGACCGTGCGCCAGGGATACGCGGTGTGCGCGCTTAGCAGGACGAAGCGTGGTTTGGGAATTCATCGGGTATCGGCAAGCGAAGACGCTGGCTTGAGGGCATCTGACCAAAAGCGGTGAGATCTTCTGGGACCACGGAGAGAGAGTCTCTTCGAATCTCACGAAGACGGGAACTCGTCGTTCGAAGCAATCTCGGCAGCGACCGTCTCAACCTCGGAACGGCGACCGGGAAAATGAGTCGCCGCGCCCGGGTATGGTCAATCCCGAGTCGGGAAGATGCCGTTTATGCAGATCGCAAAGTTCATCGCCGGGCCGGTCTTTTCGTTGGCCCCGCCGCCGGCTACCGGCAGTGGCGTTAGATTGGGCAATTGAAACGTCTGCGTCCCGTCGCCACCGTAGAAATTGCCAATCAATGCGAACAGCGCCTGGAATTGCGCTATTTGCAGCGTCTGGCCTTGGCACAGCATCCAGCCCCTGGGCGCCCAGTCAAAGCTGAACATGCGGATTTCGCCAATATACGCGTCCATTCACTTCTCCTTGGTTGTCATTGATCAAACGAACGACGCCTGCACCACACTGCTGCTCGACCTACACGAAACGATGGCGTAATCATTATAGGCGGCAATCTCCTGTGCTTTTGCGGCAGCAATAGGACGGACAGCCACAAAGTCATGGTGTGAAACCGAGTCATCACTGACTACCGGCGCGATTCCGTTTCGCAGGCGGGGTTGGGCGATCGAATGCCGACATGACGCCGTCATATGTCGTTGTGCGACACATCAATAGCCAATCCTGAGCGGCTCCGGATGTGCCGAAAGCGGGGTTCGTCATTCCCAGGAAGATCAAGAACTGGGTCTACCAGAAACTTGATCGCGCCTCGGTCGACCGTTTTCTTGGCGATGTTGGCGCCGTCCTTCGGCGGTTGCGACGAGCTCATTGTCGAAACAGGCGTCCGTGGTGACGGCTCAATGCCAGGGACTGGGATAATAGGTGCATCTCAGACTCGCTTCGGGTTACCCCATGTCGCCTGCCGCACTTCCTCCGTCGCGTGTCAGTCCGCTTTTCGCTCTGCTGCCGTTTTTACGTCCTTACGCCGCGCGTTGGGCAGTTGCGTTCCTGGCGCTCTTGACGTCGGCCGGCGCGACGCTGGCGCTCCCCGTGGCCTTCAAATATCTGATCGACCGCGGTTTCGCCAGTGGCGAGCACGCGCACATCGACCGCTACTTCATCGCGCTATTCATCCTTTCGCTGGTCCTCGCCGGTGCCACGGCGCTGCGCTTCTACTGTGTCTCGTGGCTGGGAGAAAGGGTGACGGCTGACATACGCCGAGCCGTCTACGATCACGCGACAAAGATGAGTCCCGAGTTCTACGAGACTACCCAAACGGGAGAGGTACTGTCGCGGCTCACGACCGACACGACGTTGATTCAGACAGTGGTAGGAACCAGCCTGTCGCTCGGATTGCGCAACTCGTTGCTGACGTTCGGCGGCTTGGCGATGCTGGTAATAACGAGCCCGGTGTTGTCGGGCTACATCATCGCGACGCTCATCGTGGTGGTCGCGCCCATCGTCATTTTCGGGCGTCAGGTGCGCAGGCTCTCACGTGACAGTCAGGCAAAGGTCGCAAGCGCCAGCGCGCTCGCGGGCGAGGTGCTCAATGCCATGCCGACGGTGCAGTCATACACGCAGGAGGCGCACGAATCGAGGCGCTTCGAGGGAGCCGTGGAAGCAGCCTTCGATACAGCGCTGATACGGATTCGGGCGCGCGCCGGCTTGACTGCCGTGGTCATCGCGTTTGTTTTTGCTGCGGTCGTATTTGTGCTTTGGCTCGGCGCGAAGGCCGTGCTGGCCGGCGAGATGACGGCTGGGCAACTGTCCCAGTTCATCCTCTATGCGGTATTTACTGCGGGTGCCGTTGGAGCGGTCGCCGAGGTGTGGGGAGACCTCCAGCGAGCCGCCGGTGCTGCCGAGCGACTGCTTCAACTGCTGGCGATGCGTTCGCCTGTAGCGGAGCCGGACACGACGATCCCGCTTCCGCGTCATGCCGAGGGCATTCGCTTCGAGAACGTCAGCTTTTCTTATCCGTCTCGTCCTGGTATCTCGGCACTATCCGGATTCACACTCGAGGTCGGCCCCGGCGAGCACGTTGCGCTGGTCGGCCCATCCGGGGCGGGAAAAACCACACTATTTCAACTTCTACTACGCTTTTACGACTCGCAATCTGGAAACATTTTCATAAGCGGTGTTCCGACGCGGCAAGTGTCGCTCGCCGAGCTACGAAAGACGATTGGCGTGGTGATGCAGGAATCGGTGATTTTTTCGGGAAGCGTGCTCGACAATATCCGCTACGGCAAGCTCGACGCGACACTCCAAGAGGTGCAACGAGCTGCTGAGATGGCTGCTGCTGCCGACTTCATCAACCAACTGCCGCAAGGGTATGACACATATCTGGGCGAGCGGGGCGTGCGGCTATCAGGTGGACAGCGTCAGCGAATCGCCATTGCGCGCGCCATTCTCAAGGATCCGCCGATCCTGCTTCTCGATGAAGCTACCAGCGCGCTCGATGCGGCGAGCGAACGGCTCGTGCAGACGGCATTGAACAATGCCGCCCACAACCGCACGACTTTGGTCATCGCTCACCGTCTTGCGACCGTGCAACAGGCCGATCGAATCGTCGTACTTGACCAAGGTCGCATCGTTGCGCAAGGCCGTCACGCCGAGTTGCTGGAGCACTCGCCACTCTACGCCCGACTTGCTGCACTACAGTTTTACGAGCCATCGCCCGGGGGCCGAGATGCACATCGGGTTGAACAGTCGCGTCCGTGCCAGGTAGCTGCTCGAAGTTCGGACGCCAAAACGTAGCACTTTATTCCCCCGACAATTTCGCTGGGCAGCTACTAGCCAGGTCAACGCCGAAGAATCGCAGGGCAAGCTCACGCAGACCGTGCGCGTCGGCGCGCTCGCCTCGATGTTCACGCGATGGCCGGCGTGACGCAGGGCGGACCGCTCGGCGCATCGATGCAGGGCGAGGCAGGCGCCGGTCAATCCGACGTCGTGGGGGCCGGATGGTCCGCCTACGCGGCGGCCTTGCGCGTGCGCGATTCGCTGTTGTCGTGGCGCGGCGAGAGTTTTCCGCATGTCGTCTGCGATCCAGTCAGCGGGACGTGACCGGCAGGTCGCCGCGATTGCCTATGTGCGATATATTCTCGCGCCTCGCAGTACGGTCTTCAGCCGGGATTTGCCGCAAGGTGCGCATGATCGTCACCTTGCATCGATGAATCGCGTTGACGATCTCCTGCAAGCAACTCGGCAACCAGCCGTGATTGTCGTTGAAGCGCTCGGGAGGCATTCACCCGCGTGCTTTCGTATCAGACGCCACCACACTGAAACACACCGCTTCCCGCTCGCGCAATGGCGTGACTTCGCTCTTGCGGATGAGTTCATAGACGTATGCGCCGGGCACCGTCTCGGTCTCTGTCAGCGCGTGCGTGACATCTTCCAGAATCGACCGATTCCGCCTGAGAAGGTCGAAGCAGCGCTCGTTCATCTCCTTCAATAGCGCGTTGGCCTGTTCGATCGCGCTGTCGAGTTGCCGTCCGGCGCTCTCGCGTGGCAGCGCGGCGAGACTGAACAGATTGCCATCGCTGCCGAATCCGAGCCGCGACACCATCTCCAGACTGATGCGCGATGCTTCCTGCAAGTCCTGCGCCGCGCCGCTCGACGCCTCGCCAAACATCAGCAATTCCGCATTGCGTCCGCCGAGCAGCACGATGAGTTCTTTTTCCAGTTCGCTGCGCCGATACAGATGCTTGTCCTGCGGCTTCGTGATGAGCGCCATGCCCAATGCGCCGCCGCGCGGCAATACCGTCAGCTCCTCCAGCACGCCCGCGCCCAGCAGTGCCGCTACGATGCCATGTCCCGCTTCATGCACGCCGACGCGACGCACTTCGTCTGCATCGAGCGCCTTCTGCGCGCCGCTCACGTCGCCGATACGCACCACCTTGACCGCCTCGCGCAGATGCCCGGCGC
The DNA here is from genome assembly GCF_001544575.2 of Caballeronia cordobensis. GTDB lineage: Bacteria > Pseudomonadota > Gammaproteobacteria > Burkholderiales > Burkholderiaceae > Caballeronia > Caballeronia cordobensis. Next base: position 116,859 of record NZ_FCNY02000021.1, on the reverse strand, counting down.
ACACCATGCCCGCGCCTTGTTTGCGCGCGATCAGCCCGGCCTGATTGACGATCATCGACAGCGACGCGGGCGACAAACCGACCGTCAGGCGCGCGAGCTGATCGCAGTCGATGTCCGTCGAACGTGACGGCAGCTTGCTTAGGTAGTACTCGAATATCTTCACGCGATCTGCTACATCCGGCAGACGCACCGGCACGATGCGATCGAAGCGGCCTGGACGACGCAGCGCTTCGTCGAGGTTGTCGGGAAAGTTGGTCGCGGCGACGAGAATCACGCCTTCGTTCTTCTCGAAACCATCCATCTCCGCGAGCAACTGATTGATGATGCGGTTGCTTTCGCCATCGGCGGAACTGGATGCACCACTGGTGCGCGCGGCAAGCCCATCGGCTTCGTCGATGAAGATCACCGTTGGGCCGTGCTTGCGCGCCGTCCTGAATAGGTGTTTGACCTTCTGAATGCCGGCGCCGTAATACTTTGCGCTGAAATAACTCCCCGTGATGGCGATGAAATGCGCGCCGCATTCACCCGCCAGCGCCTGCGCGAGCCGAGTTTTACCGACGCCGGGACCGCCCGTCATCAGCACGCCGCAGGGAGGACGGATGCCCATCTTCGTGAACGACTTCGGATCGCGCAGATAGGCCTTGATGTCGTCAAGCGCGGCCTTCGCTTCGACTGCACCGATCACGTCGTCAAAGCACATGTCGGGCGGCGTGTCGATCACCGTGACGTCGCCCTTCATCTCACGGCGCATGTACCAGAGCATCAGGGCCAGCATCAGCGCGTACACCAGCATGCTGGCCCAGTCGCGAAGCACGCCGAGCAGCGGGCCGAAGCCTGCTTGCGCACCGACGGAAACGTTCGGCAACCACGCGATCTGGTAGTCCGGCGCGCCGTCGCCTTTGGTCGGATTAAGCAGCAGCGATTGGGAGAACACGGCGAAACGATCGGTGACGAAATAGCGCGTGCCGCTTTTCGTCGAAACGAGCATGGCATCGACCGTCACGCCGATCGCGGCCACGCGCTTTTCGCGGATATCTGCGAGCATGCGTGAGGCGTCCTCCTCGGTATGCGTCCACGGCGACGGATCCTGCCGCATGTGATAGACGATGCTCGAAGCCTGAAGCGCACTGTCGTGCCGGTCCGCCCTGACATGTCGCAGCACGCCTGAGCCGATCGCGATCAGCACGGCGACAAGCGCAGCGAAGGCGATGTAGAGCCGCCGCCGGCCACGCCAGGTCCATCGGCCGTTCCTTCCCGGTTTCATACGTTTTTCCCCGTATCGCGAACATGTGCGTCCCTCTCGTGCGGGGACTCGCCTCCCATGCGCCGACCCTTGCGTCCTCTATGCGTTGGCGGCGACGCACGAGCGCAGGCTACGAATGTTGCACGCGATGAAGATTCCCGTCCGTACGGACCACCGCCTTCGACCGCGGGCGTCCAACCGTTGCCGGCGCCGTGGACGAGTCTCGGTCGATCATGTGTCTTTCTCTGATGAACACCGATTCGGGGGAAAGAGCGGACGTGACCAAGCGAGAACGATCGATTGGAAAGGGCGAGGAGCCCCAAATGAGCCGCGCCCCACGAGGATCGGGCGGGGATCCGTGAAGTCTCGACAATTCGCACCGTCAGTCCAAGGCAACGGCAGACGCCTGTACGCGGGCCCGCGCTGCCATCCAACGAGCGTTTCAAGCAGTGCAGGCTGCAGTGCATGGGAGGTCGGCGGAGGGCAGGCGGGGCTTTATGATCACCGCGTTTGTTTTCGACATTTTTTCCTCTGCCTCAATCTTGTAAACATCACGTAAAGATAAAAGCATGCAAAAACAATGGGTTAGATCGTGTCTCCGGACAAGCGGATGAGAGGGATAAAGACGCGATGACTCCGGTCACTTGCGTGTTTCGTGGCAAAACGCCTATAATCATGTGGCATTTTGCCAAAGGAGAGATCATGGGAACGATGGCATTTACTCCCACTGGCGCCGGCAATCCGCGACGGGCTGAGTACGCATTGCTGGGCAAGTTGCTGGATGCGCGCGTGCGGGATGACGCTGATCTCGCCGGATTGGCTCAGGGGCGCATCGACGTCGACGTCATTGAGCGGCTCAGTGCCCGAGGATTGAAGGCAGACGAGTTAGCCTTCATCATCCCGCGGCGCACGCTCACGCATCGCCGGCAGCAACACGAACGCCTGTCGACAGAAGAGTCCGATCGAGCAATCCGTTTGGCCAGGATCGTCGCGCAAGCGAACACCGCATTTGGCAGCAACGAAAAGGCCTTGAGTTGGTTGCGCAATCCGCAGAAGCGCTTCGCCGGCCGTACCGCCCTCGAAATGGCGGCAACCGAGCATGGTGCTCGCCTCGTTGAGGACGCGTTGGTACAGATTGACGAAGGATACTTCGCTTGATGGTCTTGTGGAGGATCAGCAACCACGCCGACCTCAAAGGCATAGGCGGCTTACGTGCACCGGGTCGTTGGCACTTTGCCGGACGGCCAGTGGTGTATTTGGCCGAGCATCCGGCCGGCGCGCTGCTCGAGACACTCGTTCATCAAGAAATTCCGTCCACCTCGGATCTGCCCGACACCTATCGGCTCCTGCGCGTTGCAGTCAGCGAAAGCGCGTCCATTGCCGAGTTGGGCGAGAGCGCTTTACCCGAGAACTGGAGAGAGGATCGGTCGTACACGCAATCGGCTGGGAGCGAATGGCTTGAAGGGGGATCGACAGCGTTGCTCAAAGTACCCAGCGCAGTGATGCCTTTTGCATACAACTACATTCTCAACCCAGTGCAAGCCGACGCAGCCAATATCAAGATTGAGATGGTGATTGACGTCCGGCATGATCCGCGCATCTTGCGCTTACTGACACGTCCCTGAGCGGGCTACGGTCTGGCTTCGGTGATCATGCAGACGGACAACGGACAGTCGATGAAAATCAGAATCGAACAAGCCAAGGCGATATACCGCGAAGCGATCGACCCGCGTGCAAGTGACGGCGAATCACCTAGTTGGTGGCACGAGATAGCCGACGAGATCGAGCAAGTCGCCCGAGCCATGACCGAGCGAGACGCTGCAGCGGTAATTGCATGGTGGCATCACGACTGGTCGTTATATTCGGATTCACCTGCATGCGCAGCGAGACGGATCCGCCATGCCGCCCGGGCGGTGAAGTTATCAATCTGAGCGTACTCTGAAAATGCAAAAACAGGCGTTGAATGACTATGTGCTTGATGCTTCGCCAACGGGTTGGAAATTGCGAACGCCTGAACATCCATCGATGAACGTCGGGTGCTCATCTGACGCTCAACGGGATCGTTCCTCCGGTCTGTCAACGATGTGTCGAGGCTGAAACTAGCAGGATAATCCGCTGAAATCAGATGCCGTCTAAGGTCAGAAACTCACTCCTCTGGATTTTCGAGGCTCTCGAGAACGACGAGACATATTTCCGAAGACGAATGTTTGGCTGCGACGCGGCGTACGTCGACGGATTGTTGAGCCTGGTGGTCGCCGACCGGGCCGAACCGTGGAATGGGCTGCTTGTATGTACGGCCACATCAGGTGCTGGGGAAGTGGCTTTGCGTAAGGCAGAGCGACCCTGCATTTGAGGATGTCGCTTGTCATGTCACATCGCTTGTACGCTCACGTGATCCACGCATAGGCGTCGATCCAAAACCACGGCGAAGGCCGACAAAGCCCCGATGACGGTTCCGCCGAGCGAAGCGCGGTATCAAATGAAGTGCAATGCTGCACCTTTTATCCAGCGGTCGGACCATCGTTGGTTCCACTCTTAAATCTTTCCGGCCCGTGTGACGGACCCGTCGCTGCTTTCGCTCCGTCTGAGAGAAAGCGGAAAGCCAATCGCGCGCGCTTAGCCAGAGAGCGGGCGGAACAACCGCATTGATCGCAAAAATCAAGCGCCTCAATATGTATTCCGCTTGGCCGGATGCAATGCCGTCTGGCACCGAAGCATCTCGAGACGGTGCGCAAGCTGGGCTTAGTGTTGGTAATCTGAACACTTCCATCGGACAGGAACGGACATGGAGCTTCGGCATCTTCGCTATTTCATCGCCGTCGCCGAATTGCGCAGCGTGCGGGCCGCATCCGAGCACCTGCACGTGACGCAACCGGCGATATCCCGGCAGATTCAGGATCTCGAAGACGCCGTTGGCGCAACGTTGTTCGAACGAACGCCGCGCGGCCTGAAGCTGACGCCGGCAGGCGAGGCGTATCTGGCGGAAGCGCGCGACATTCTCGGGCGCGTCGATGCCGCGAACCGGCTTGCGCGCCGCATCGCATCCGGCGTGCAAGGTCATCTGCGTATCGGCTTCGTCGAGAACGCTGCGTGGAGCGGCATCGTCTCGCACGCGCTGAGCGCCTTTGAGCAGGCCGCGCCGGATGTCGCGCTCGAACTCACGCCGATGAACACGCCCGAACAGTTCGATGCATTGGCTGCGGGGCGGCTCGACGGCGGTTTTGCCTATCGCTTTGGCGCGCTGCCGGAAGGCATCGAGAGCGTGCATGTGCTCGACCAGAACGTCGTGCTGGCGGTGCCGGAATCGTGGCCGCAGGGCAGCGCGGGCGCCGTCGTTGCGCAAGAACTCGCCGGCAAACCGTTCATCGCGTTTCCGCGCCGCGTCTATCCCGCTTATTACGACCGCCTGCTTTCCGCGTGCGCAGAACGGGGGCTGACGCTCGATATCCGTCAGGAGGCATCGACGGAAACAGCGATTCTTTCGCTGGTATCGGCGGGACTGGGCGCGGCCATCGTCAATGCCGCGAATCGCGACCGGCCGCCCGCGCGGGTGCGCTTCGTCGCATTGCGCGATCTCTCCGTGCCTTTGCCGCTCGAATTCTGTTTCGTCGCGCAGGAGGCCAATCCCGCGCTGAAGCGTTTCGTCGAACTGCTGGCCTAGCGGCTCGATCGTCTCGCATGCGATGCCTTGCAGGCATCACCCGCCGCAGAAAACGGCATTGGCCGGACTTTTTATCGTCGTCGATAGTAAAGACACCCCAAGCTCTTTACCGATCGCGCCATGTCCACTTCCGCTTCGCTCATCGCCACCGACATCGACTTCGAACGCACGGGCTTCCAGACGGGAACGCTGCGTCTGCCGTATTCGCACGACCGCTCGGCATACGGACACGTGCCCATTCCGCTCGCCGTGCTCAACGCCGGCGCGGGCACGGGCCCGACCGTCCTGCTGACTGGCGGCAATCACGGCGACGAGTACGAAGGCCCCGTCGCGCTCATGAAGCTCATGCAGCACATGCCGTCAATGACGATACGTGGCCGCCTGATCGTGATTCCCGCTCTGAACTTCCCGGCCTTCATCAACGGCACACGCACGTCGCCGATCGATCGCGGCAACCTGAACCGCCTGTTTCCCGGCGCGCGCAACGGCCAGCCGACGGAGATGATCGCGCATTACGTCGAAACCGAACTGCTGCCGCGCGCCGACGTCGTGATAGACCTCCATGCGGGCGGCGCGTCGTTCGAGCACGCGCCGGCACTGCTTGCCTCGCCGCCCGCCGAACGCGAACGGCGCGCATTGTATATGGACCTCGTGCGCGAATTCGGCGCGCCGAACACGATGATCATGGATCTGCTCGGCGAGGACCGCACGATGGCAGCGGCTGCCGAACGTCACGGCAAACTCTTCCTGTGCGGCGAATTCGGCGGACATGCCGGCTGCGATGCGGCGAACCTCGCGATCGTCGAGAACGGCTTGCAGCGCGTGTTGCGGCGGCTCGGCGTGATTCCGGACGCCGATACCGCGGCAGCCCGCAAGACGCGCTTTCTGCGAGTCGAAGGGGCGCGTCATTACGTTTACGCGCCGCTTCCCGGCGTCTTCGAACCGGCGTTCAAGCTCGGCGATCAGGCGCGCGAAGGTCAACTGGCCGGACGTCTGTTCGATCCCCATCGCCCGTGGCAAGCCCCGCTCGATATCGCGTTCCGTGGCGACGGCGTCGTGATGTGCGTGCGGACGCTCGCGCGCGTCGAGCCCGGCGACTGCATCGCGCTGCTCGCTTGCGAAACCAGCGCCGATTGAGCCGGATCCATCAACCCAGGAGACCTCATATGAGCGATCACCCCGTTTCGAGCCGGCTCGCCGCCGACGCCGCACACATCACGCCGTACGAGAGCGTGCGCCATCCCGTGTATATCGTGCTGCTGTTCTTCGTCTGCTTTGCGTTTTCTTATCTGGACCGCCAGGTCGTCAGCATTCTCGTGCAGCCGATCAAGCAGTCGCTCGCGCTCACCGATACGCAAATCGGCTTGCTGCAAGGGTTTTCGTTCACGATGTGCTATGCAACGGCGGGCGTGTTCGTCGCGCGCCTCGTCGATCGCGGCAATCGCGTCAAGCTGATCGCTGCATGCATCGCGATCTGGGCGATCTCGACGGCGGCGTGCGGCTTCGCGACCAACTTCACGGAACTGCTGCTCGCGCGTGCGGGAACCGCAGTTGCCGAGGCCGCGCTGAGTCCCGCAGCGCTGTCGATTTTCAGTGACATCTTTCCGCCGCGCCGCGTGGCGCGCGCGAGCAGTGTGTTCATGCTCGGGCCATACGTCGGCGGCGGCGCTGCGCTATTCGGCGGCGGCATGTTGTTGTCGGCGGCGGCGACAGGTGACGGCTACGCATGGCTCGGCGCGCGAGGCTTTACGCCGTGGCAAGCGGTGTTCGTCGCGGTCGGTCTGCCTGGGCTGCTGCTGGCCGCGCTCGTGGCGTTCACGGTCCGCGAACCGGCGAGACGCGAGGCGGGCGCGCACGGCGCGCGCCAGCTCGACGAGATGCCTTCGATGCGCGACGTGCTCGCCGAACTGTTTGTCCGCAATCGTTTTTGCCTGCCGTACTTCGCGGCTTACGTTGCGCTGATCACGCTGTTCTATTCGCACGCCGCGTGGTTTCCGACCTTGCTGATGCGGCATTTTCATCTCGCACCGAAAGTCGTCGGACAGATGGCTGCGCCTGCGTACATGATCGGCGGCATTCTCGGAGTCGCATGTGCGGGCCTGCTCGCGACGCGCGTCACCGACGACACCACGCTGCGCAAGGTGCTCGGCTTCTCCGCATTCGCCGTTGCGCTGCTGGTGCCTGCCGCTATCGCGATGCCGCTCGTCGCCAACAGCGAGCTTGCCATCGTGCTTTATGGCGTCAGCGCATTGACTGCCAGCATCGCGATGGGACTTGCACCCGTGCCGCTGCAGATCGCCGTGCCGAACCGCATGCGGGGCCGCTCGCTTGCGCTGCTCGTGTTCATGACGAATGCGATCAGCGGCGGCGTGGGTCCGCTGTCGGTCGGCTATCTGAACGAGCGGCTGGGAGCGACGGGCGCCAGCCTCGGAATTTCTTTGGCGATAGTCGGCGGCGCGTCGGCATTCGTCAGCACGATTCTCTATGCATTGGCGACGCGCCGGGTGACCGCTGCGGGCGCACATTGAGAGAGAGGACCGTCATGAAATCCGCTTCACACGTCCATCATGTCGGCGCGGCGACCATCACGCGCGTCGATGAAACCTGCTTCGCGCTCGCACCGGATTTGCTCTTTCCCGCGTGGACCGCGGACGACGGGCGAGCACTTTCCGAGCCCTTTGCCGCCGACACGCTCGACCTCGCCAACGCGCGCGTGCAACTGAAGACCCATCTTTGGGTGGTCGAAATCGACGGCATGACGATCGTCGTCGATACGGGCATCGGCAACGGCAAGTCGCGGCCATTCAGCGCGCTATTCGACAAGCTCGATAATCCCGTGCTTGAACGGCTCGAATCAGCGGGCTTCGCGCGAGAGAAGATCGATTACGTGCTGCTCACGCATTTGCATGTGGATCACGTGGGCTGGAATACGCATTGGCAGGATGGCCGCTGGGCGCCGGTGTTTCCCAACGCGTCGTATGTATTCGGCGAGCGCGAACGCGATTCGTTGCTCATGCCGCAAGGCGAATCGCGTCGTATGGTGTTCGATGACAGCGTGCTTCCCGTGATCGAATCCGGTCAGGCGCGTGTCGTGCCGGACGAGGGCGAAGAAATTCTGGATGGCATCCGTTTTCTGCCAACGTTCGGCCACAGCAGCGGGCACATGGCGATCGAGATGCGTTCGCGCGGCGAAACGGCGCTCTTTTCCGGCGACACGATGCACAGTGCGGTGCAGGTGCATCGACCGGAATGGAATTCGATGTTCTGTCTCGACGGGCAGCAGGCGCGTGCATCGCGAGGGCGACTGCTCGCGCATGCCGCGGATACGGGCGCGACGGTATTCGCCGCACATTTCGCCGAGACATCGGCAGGAACCGTGACGCAGACCGCCGAAGGTTTCGAGTGGCGATATGTGTGAATGAACGCGATGTCTTGATGAGACAGCAAAGCCTTCGTCGCGAGCAAGAAACGCCGACGTCATAGAGGCATGTTGCCCGTCGAGATCGGCCGGCAGCCGAGGCTTTCCCATCGCCGTTGCTCATCCTGCCGCCGAAAGCCTCTTTTCCAGCCGTGCCAAAAGATTTTTGCAAAAAACAGGCTTTGACAAAATCTGACTTTGCAGTAAAGTTACTTCCATTGCAGTTCACTGCGCTGGAGGACAGGCATGGATCACTACACACCGGAAAGCTTCACGCTCACGCAAAGCGTCGGTTTTGCCGTCAATAAGGCGCGCAATCTTCTGGTTGCGGAGCTGGACGCGGCTTTGAAAGATCTTGGCATTACCTCGCAGCAAATGGGCATCCTCATGTCCATGCGCGGCGGCGTGACGCAAACGCCATTCGAGCTTTCGAAGTTGCTAGGCATCGATACCGGCCTCATGACGCGCATGCTCGACAAGCTCGAAGCGCGCAGCCTGCTGCAACGCTCGCGCAGCCTGGAAGACCGGCGCGTCGTCCATCTCAAGCTGACGAAAGAGGGCGAAAAGATCGCCGCTGAATTGCCGCATGTCGCGCCGGCCGTCCTCAACAAGCGTCTGAAGAAATTCACGCGCGCGGAGTTCAACGAACTGCGCCGCTTGCTGAACAAGTTCCTCGAAGACTAAGTGCGCGGCGCTCATACCCGCACGCTAATTTTTTCATACATTTATCTGATAGGTCAGAAAATGATAGAGCAAACAAATCAACTTCGATTGTCGCGTATCGCGCGAGTCGGCGTGACGCTGGCACTTGCAGCAGTGCTGGCTGCGTGCGCGAACTACGCAGGCATTCATAGCGACAAAGAGATGGCGCAGCCGCAAACCTACGCGACGCAGCAAAGCCTTCCCGCCGACGATGGCCGCTGGCCCGCGCCCGACTGGGCCGATCAGTTCGGCGATGCCCAACTGCGCGCGCTGCTCGACGAAGCGCTTCGAGGCAGCCCAACGCTGGAACAGGCGCGGGCGCGCATCGCGGCGGCATCGGCGTATAGCGAGACCGCGAGGGCGAACGCCATGCCGCAGGTCGGAGCGTCGTATTCGTGGACGCGTCAGCGCTATTCTGAGAACGCGCTCGTGCCGCCGCCTTACGCTGGATCGTGGCAGTCCGAAAACAGGGGGTTGCTATCCGCATCGTACGAACTCGATCTGTGGGGCAAGAATCGCGAAGCGTTGCGCGCCGCCGTATCGCAGGTACAGGCCAGCCGAGCGGACGCCGAGGCCGTACGCCTCGCGCTCGATACATCGATTGCGCGATCCTACAATCAGCTCGCGCGGCTCTACGCGTTGCGCGACATCGCGCAAAACGAGGTCGGCGAGCGCGAACGGATCGTGCGCATCACGGCGGGCCGCATCGCCAACGGGCTCGATAGCGAAGTCGAGCGCAAGACCGCCGACGCCGATCTCGCGTCGAGCCGCGCGACGCTCGCCGCCCTCGAGGGCGGCATCGTCACGACGCGTTATCAGATCGCGGCGCTGCTGGGAGAAGGACCGGATCGCGGTCTGTCGATCGAGCGTCCTCATCTTGGCATCGGCGATGAAGTGCGTCTGCCCGGCAATCTTCCCGCCGATCTCGTGAGCCGCCGCCCCGACCTCGTCGCGGCGCGCTGGCGCGTCGACTCGATGACGCACGAGATCAAGGAAGCGAAGGCCGAGTTCTATCCCGACATCAACTTGAGCGCGACGCTCGGGCTCGATGCATTCGGCTTCGGCCGGCTGCTGACGGCGGCGAGCCGGACCATGTCGGCGGGACCAGCGATCCATTTGCCGATTTTCGACGGCGGCGCATTGCGCGCCCAATTGAAAGGCCGCTACGCCGATCTCGACTATGCCGTCGCGACCTACAACCAGACGCTTGTGACGGCGCTGAGCGATGTCGCGACTAACCTCTCGCAAATCCGTTCAACCGATGCACAGCTTGCCGACGCCAGCGCCGCGCAGGACGCCGCGCACGGCGCGCAGCAACTCGCGCTCACGCAATATCGCGCGGGACTCGCGAATCAATTGACCGTGCTGAACGCCGAGACCAACGCGCTCGCCGCCGAACGCGCGGTCGCAAACCTGAAGATGGACCGGCGAGACCAGCAGATCGCGCTCGCGGCCGCGTTGGGCGGCGGCTACACGGACACATCGGCGGATGCCATCGCCGCACGCTGAACGACACACTCAATCGAACCGGAACACCGACATGAGCGACACCCTGATCAAAGAACGCAGCGAAACGGATCGGCCCGAATCCGCCGCCGATACAAAACCGCGCAGCAAGCGCACGCTGCTGCTTTCGCTGCTCGCGGCGACCGTAGCGATCGCGGGCGCGGGGTGGGGCGGCTATTACTACACTACGGGCCGCTTTTTCGAATCGACCGACGATGCCTATGTCAGCGGCAATCTCGTACAACTGACGCCCGAAGTGAGCGGCACCGTGATCGCCGTGAACGCCGACGACACGCAGATCGTCCGTCAGGGCGCGCCCATCGTCACGCTCGACGACGCCGACGCCAAAGTCGCGCTCGCCAACGCCGAAGCGAAGCTCGCGCAGACCGTGCGGCAAGTGAGCAGCCTGTACGTCAACAACGCGTACTACGCGGCGACGGTCGCGCAACGACAGTCCGACTTCATGCGCGCGCAGGCGGACCTGAAACGCCGCATGGCGATCGCTGAAACCGGTGCGGTCTCGGGCGAAGACGTCGACCATGCGCGCGATGCCGTGAACGCGGCGAAGGCTGCGCTCGACGCCGTGCGCCAGCAATCCGAGGCGAATCACGTGCTGACCGACCGCACGTCCATCGCGCAGCATCCGGACGTGCAGGCGGCTGCCACGAAAGTGCGCGAGGCGTGGCTCGACTACGCGCGCAACACGCTGCCCGCGCCGGTCACCGGCTACGTCGCGCGGCGCTCGGTGCAGGTGGGACAGCGCGTGGCGGCCGGCGCGCCGCTGCTGGCGATCGTGCCGCTCGACGGGGTCTGGGTCGATGCCAACTTCAAGGAAGTGCAGCTCGCGCACATGCGCATTGGTCAGCCGGTCACGCTCACGGCCGATGCCTACGGCGCGAAGGTGAAGTACCACGGCCACGTCGAAGGCTTCTCGGCAGGCACGGGCGCGGCCTTCGCCGTGCTGCCCGCGCAAAACGCGACCGGCAACTGGATCAAGGTCGTGCAGCGCCTGCCGGTACGCATCAAGCTCGATCAGCGGGAAGTCGACGCGCATCCGCTGCGCATCGGCCTGTCAATGGAAACGGAAGTCGAGACGCGCGACCGTTCCGGTACGCAACTGGGCGCGGCCACGACGACCTCCTATAAGACCGATGTCTTCAGCCGCTACGGCGAGGAAGCGAACGCGGAGATCGAACGGATCATCGCGGCGAACATGACGTCGCACTGACGCGCATTCTTTTTATATCCATATATCTGATAAGTCAGTGAAAGACAAGACAGGTGATGCAATGAACTCGACGCCTCAACCGGCTCCGCTGCAAGGCGGCAAACTCGTCCTAGCGACCATCGCGGTGGCGCTTGCAACTTTCATGAACGTGCTCGACTCGTCGATCGCCAACGTCGCGATTCCGACCATCGCGGGCAATCTCGGCGTTTCCGTCGATGAAGGCACGTGGGTCATCACGCTCTTCGCCGCCGCCAACGCGATCTCGATTCCGCTGACCGGCTGGCTCACGCAGCGCGTTGGACAGATCAAGCTGTTCGTGTGGTCGATCCTGCTGTTCGTCCTCTCGTCGTGGCTGTGCGGCATTGCGCCGAATCTGCCGGTGCTGCTCGCCGCGCGCATCTTGCAGGGTGCGGTGGCCGGCCCGCTGATTCCGATGTCGCAGGCCATTCTGCTCGCGTCCTATCCGAAGGAGAAAAGTTCGACCGCTCTCGCGCTCTGGGCGATGACGGCGACAGTCGGGCCGATTGCAGGTCCGGCGCTCGGCGGCTGGATCACGGACAGCTATTCGTGGTCGTGGATCTTCTACATCAACATTCCGGTCGGCCTCTTCGCGGCGGGCGTGACGTGGGCGATCTATCGCGAACGCGAGACGCCGGTGAAGCGCATTCCGATCGACAAAGTCGGGCTGCTTTCGTTGATCGCGTGGGTCGCGTCGCTGCAGATCATGCTCGACAAGGGCAAGGACCTCGACTGGTTCAATTCGCCGTTGATCGTCGGACTGGGCGTGTTCGCGCTCGTCAGCTTCGCGTTCTTCCTCATATGGGAACTGACGGAAAAGAGTCCCGTGGTCGATATCAAGCTCTTCACCGGACGCAATTTCCTGGGCGGCACGGTGGCGATTTCCGTCGCGTATGCGGTGTTCTTTTCGAACCTTGTGCTGCTGCCGCAATGGATGCAGGAATATCTTGGCTACCGTTCCGTCGATGCCGGTCTCGCCACCGCGCCGCTCGGCATCTTCGCGGTAATCCTCGCGCCGGTCATGGGCAAGCTGATGCCGCGCTCCGACGCCCGCGTGCTCGCCACGCTCGCGTTTCTCGGTTTCGCGACGGTGTTCTTCATGCGCTCGCACTACACGACCGGCGTCGATACCTGGACGCTGGTCGTGCCGACGCTCCTGCAAGGCATCCCCACGGCGCTGTTCTTCGTGCCGCTGACGGCCATCATCCTGTCGGGCTTGCCGCCTTCGAAGATTCCGGCGGCTGCAGGACTTTCGAACTTCGTGCGCGTGTTCGCGGGCGCGGTCGGCACGTCGCTCGCGAACACAGGCTGGAACGATCGAACGATCCTGCATCACTCGCAACTCGTCGAACAGGCGAGCGTGCACAACCCGGTTTTCGTCGATGCGATCGGTTCGGTACAAGGCGCGCTCGGCGGAAGTCCGTCGCAGGCGCTGGCATTCTTCGAGCGCACGCTCACGACGCAAGCCGCGATGCTTGGTCTCAACGACATCTTTTGGCTGTCCGCGGTAATCTTCATCGCGATCGTGCCGCTCATCTGGCTGACGAAGCCGGGCATAGGCGCGGGCGCGGATGCCGCCCGCGCGGGCGGCCATTGAGAAGCTTTAGGGTCATCTTCATTCGTGCTGCGCGACGACGTTCGACGCCCCGCCAGTCTGCTTTCGGCCGCATCCCTAAGCGGTCACTCACGGATCGGCGCCGGCCAAATCAAAGGAGATGCCCGCCGCGATTTCCGGCGGAAATTCGGCCATTGGCATATGAATTATAAGGACGCTCGTGCGGCTCCTCCGCCCCATTACAGGGGCCATTGCTAGCAAGTATCCGTCCGTGGCAACAATGCCGGGTTCCAATACAACGTCGTTTCCCTGACGAAACTTTTTCACTACACGGTTTGCATTCGAGAATGCCCAGAGAAAATGCAGAATACTTGCTCACTGGCAGCGCGCGAAGCTGACATCCTTAATCTGGCTCAGTCGCGTCGGTGAACCTGAAAGAAGATCGCGGCGGTGGCTTGACTCGATCGCTCACACTGACAGCCGAAGGTGAAGCGTTCGTCCGCTTTGCCAAGGCAATGGCGGATGCGGAGTCCGGTGCGCGCGTCGAGCTTAGGCCGTTGCCGGAAAAGACGTCAAGAGTGCTTCGTATGACAGCGCCAACCGGGTTCGGACAATCCGTCGCACCGCCGATGCTTGCGAGTTTGCTCGAAGCCAATCCAGAGCTTCGCATCGACCTCGATCTTCCGATCATCAGATTGGTATCGTCGGACAGGGGCTCGACGCAGCCTTGCGGATCGCGCCGCCGACCGGGCAACACCGCGCTGGTGCAGATCGACTGGAGGATGCGGCGATGCAGGACTTGTCGGTCTAGGCGGGATGCCGAGCAGGCGCTACGTGCCAAACAGGGTGAATGTCTTCCTTTACGCGTTTCGAAATCAGATCGCCGAATCCAGCGAGAGGCATTGACACTCCGTGGATCGGCGTCCTTACCTTGCGGCTGCAGCTGGCGGATGCAACACGACAAATTGCCAATTCCGTCGACGGCGGCTGTCGAACCACAAGCAAGCCCAACAGCCCGCGTCGTTCACGGAGCGGTAACGTGCGTGCGACAAACTGGCCACGTTGAAGCCGATTTCAATGCCCGGCTTCTTCCACCGTGAGATTGTTGGTAACCGACGACACACCGGGTACGCCTTCGGCTATTTTCCCCGCGAGATCTATCTGCTTCTGATCGGGCGCCATCCCGACCAGCGTAACCTTGCCGCTGCGAGCGACAGCGTGAATATCGGCAGATTCCAAACCTTTTTGCTTGTACAGCGTGGTCTGAACCTGCTTCGCGAGTTGCCGATTTGCTGCTTTGGCGGATGATTTCGAGGAAGTCGCTACGGTTGTCTCTTGCGCACCAACAACGGGCACGGTCGCGATGATCGCGCCGATGGAAATCGCCGCGGCAAGGAAGATCTTCGTGGATGTCATTTCTTTTCCTCAGGTGAAAGTAGTAAAACTGGAGGAGAAACGCAAAGAACACCGGTCAACCGCGCCTACGGAAAACTGCGCAAACCGGTAGTCGTGACCTGCGGCACTGCATCTACATTGTAAGCATGGAGGCGCTATCTTTGCGGCGTTAGAATTTCCTCTACTGCTCAGTTCGTGGTGCGATCCAAGTGGCCTCTGCGATCCGACTGGCCCACAAATCACCGACGCGGGCGCGACCGTAGACCAAATCAAAGTTGTCACTTCGCGGACCCGACGCATCGGCGCATACCGAAAGCGCGTAAATTCAAGAGTTTGCAGAAAGCGAATTAACGTTGTCACCGGCTTTGCGGGGGAAAGAGTCAACAGGGCCGCACATTGGCGGCTCTCGTTCGATGGCGTTGCCTGAGGTGCTGTTGAAATAGCACAAGCTCAGTATCGGTCAACCGCTCGGCAACGTCGTTCGTGCAGCGTAAGCTTCATGCACAAGAACAATCGTGTCAACCAATGACCGCCGATATGGTCGTTTTGCTAAGCTGGAAACGTAGTGGTCCGTCTTACCGAAGATTCGCTCGGGCTCGCGCGGCTTGATCCCGCGCTGGTGCCAGCGCGACATGCCGGGTCCCCGAAACGCGGGCGCGGATGACTGAACCACTCCCATAGCCGCCGTCGAATGCCCGACCGCAGGGTGATCTCGCCATAAATGACGAGACTGTAGTCGATAAGTAGTTCCTCGCCGACCTTGATCGCCGTGAGCGAATGGATGAAGTCCAGTGGCTATGGCTCGGCCGTGGCCGATTGTGGCAGCAATTCGCAATTTTGTGCCAAGTGACGACGTGTCCATGCACGCCACTTAACCAATATTCACCCATTTCGAACACGCCTGCACTATATTAATTGCAGCCCGTTAGGTAAGAGTTCGAAGCGCGCAAGCTCGGGCGCGCAATCGGCATAAAGGAGTTGTGCATGAATACGCGCGATGTCAGTGTCGATGATCCCTTGGACGATTTTTCAACCTGGCAGTTTGAGTTTGAGGGTGACAGCAAGAAAGTGTATCTGGCGGGTGCAGGACCTGCGGTTATCGTGATGCCGGAAGTGCCGGGCATTAGTCCCCCTGTCGCCCGTTTTGCCCGTTGGGTCAGGGATGCAGGGTTCCGCGTATATATGCCCTCATTGTTCGGCCGCGATGGGGCGGTGGTTGACGCCGACGAAGGGGCAGCGGTACTGCAACGCCTCTGCATTAGCGCCGAGTTCAGCGCTATGCAATCCGGGCGCTCAAGCAAGGTGACGCACTGGTTACGCGCGTTGGCTAGACACGCGCACGCAGAATGCGGCGGGCCGGGCGTTGGTGCGGTCGGCATGTGCTTCACGGGAAATTTCGCGTTGACGATGATGCTTGACTCAGCGCTGATTGCGCCCGTGTTGGCGCAGCCGGCCTTGCCGCTCAACGACCCAGGTGGTTTGGAAATTTCGCCTGAAGAATTGAGCCAGGTGCGTTCCAGACTGGATCGGGAAGGCCTGAAAGTAGTTGGGTTGCGTTTCCGTGACGACCCGCTGTGTACTGCTGCCAGGTTTACTGCTTACCAGAACGCGTTGGGCGAGCATTTTGAAGGCATCGTGTTGCCGGACGAGGTGGCGAATAAGGATGTCGCGCCATTCGTGGCCAAGCATGTGCCATCGCCTCATAGCGTACTCACGCAGAATTTGATTGACAAAGAGGGAGAGCCGACCCTCAAAGTCCGTGACCGGGTGCTTGAATTTTTGAAACAGCGTCTTCAGGCGTGACCCCATATGTGGGCGATGCGCACTTGCGCTTGCCGAGCATATGGCGCGCGGGATTTCGCAGGCCAACGGGGATTTGGCCGGGGAACCGCTGATCGACGCAGAGATCGTCGGTCGTTCAGATTCGATTGACTTGGCGCTACAGATCAGACTTAACGCGTGAAGACGTGAAAGCGTCGGTTAGACACCGAGCTTCGGTATGAGCGTGACCCTCCCACATCAGTTCACAAATGGCAAACGCATCTTCAGTCGCGGCTGCAGCATGGGGTCGTCTCTGTCGGCATGAGACGTAGCGCAAATTCTGACGGACGCGTCGCTGTCAGATGCCTTCGTGGACTCAGATCCTGGCGGCGACAGGAAGGCGGAATGGAGCGCCGAGACGGTTGAAAGCGTTCATCGCGGCGATCGTTATCGTGAGATCGACGAGATCTTTCGGTGCGAATGCCGCTGAGGCCGCTGCGTAAGCCTCATCCGAAGCATGCGTTTCGCTCAAGCGAGTCACCTCTTCGGCCCAACCCAAGGCGGCGCGCTCCTGATCGGAGAACAGGTGCGGAACCTCGTCCCACACCGTTACCAACGTGATCTTGTCGATGGACATGGTCTTTCTAAGATCGCGACTGTGCATGTCGATGCAATGGGCGCATCCGTTGATTTGAGAAACACGGAGGAAGACGAGATGGATGAGTTCCTCTGGCAGGTTGGTGCTCTTGGTCACATAGTGATGGATACCGAAAAGCGCCTTTGCGCCGTCCGGGGCGATCTCTTTCCAGTTCAAGCGGATCATATTTGTCCTTTGGCATTCGGCCATAAATGATGTCTCTTGCGCCACGGGCGCAGGTCAGCTGCTTCGCCTTTGCGCGTGATCCATGACATAACGTGACGTTACTATTCTGAGATTTCGGCCGATAGGTCCAAAAATTGGCGAAATGACTGAGCCAAGCCTATTCCCCCGCATCAATTAGGATCTACCGTACTGCCTCGGCGCCCGTCGGGAAATAGCTCCACTCGAGCCTCAGACAACCAATCGTCGACGGCCAACTTCAACCAGACATTTAGCGACGTCGAGGCGTCGACGATAGCGCTCGCTTCTTTTCGATCGCAGGGAATGACCGCTGCGGGAAGCTTTGCAGTCGTGCGCTTCGGCATATCGGTGGTCCGCTTGGCGTCGATCCGCGACACACTTATGTGCGGATTGCCGACTGGACGCCGGCTCAACCGGGCGTGCTTAAGCGTTTCTTCAGATTTCGTCGATGGCCCCCGTGCGCCGCTCGGCGCACCCTGACGGCTAGGCGTGAACTCACAGCCATCCGCAGGCTCTTCTACGCGCCGACGTTCACGACTGGTTTCTCGACAGCCGTGCTAAATCCGGAACCGGAGTAAGCTGAAATGAAAATGACCCAAGTCGTAGCGGTTGTCGCGGCGATGGTCGTCTCGTGCCACGTTTGGGCGCAAGACAGACCGTCGACCCAGCCGCCTCAATCAACGCAGTCCGCAAAGGATATCGGCGGCGTAGCAGATACGTCGGCGAGCGCAGGTTCGCTTTCGTCCCTGGACCGAAGTTCTTCCAGTCCTGGCGATTCTGCCCGGTCGAGTGAAATGCGTATGCGGTCCGATACGTTTCGCCATCACTGAACGGTCGTCCCACGGAAAGTCAGTGGCCGATGCGCCGTTCGACATTGCGGAAACGTCCCATCGAGCGGAAACGCCTGAACCACGCGTTCGTGCGAAGCTCGCAAAGCCGGGGCGAGCGTTCTGCGAGCGCGACTTCAAGCCAGTGGAACATCTCGTCCGGCCTCTCGAGCCGCGCGTAGATCTCGGCGAGCAGGAAAGGCGAGGTATATCGGTGTCGCCGTCTTGCCAGCAAATCTTGCAGGTACCATTCGAGAACCTTTTTATAGCCGCCCGAACACCACACTGTCCGAATCGCCTCGGCACGGGCGAATTCATTGCAGCGTGTGAGTGCGTCGATGGTTGCGTCGATCGCTTCCTCGAAATGCTCCTCGACCTCGAAAGCGGTCGCGAGCAATTGATATATGAGCGGCGAGCTCGGGCCACGCCCCGCGCTGAGATACTCGCGAATCACTTCGTCATACCGGCCCGACTGCACGAGCCCAAAGACACGCGAACCTTCGAATCCGAGGGGATCGACTCTTTCCGCGAGTTCAAACTGGGCGCGTCCTTCCGCCTCCCGGCCGAGCACGAGCAACAATCGCGCATAGAGGCGGCTGGTTTCGGCGTGGCTAGGGTTCAGGCGCAGGGCCGCGAGAAACTCCTCTTCCGCGCGGCGCCAGTCCCAGTCGTAGAAGTAATGAACGCCCGCGAGGGCCTGATGCGCCTCGGGAAGGCTTGGGTCGAGCTCCAAGGCGCGCAGTGCCGCCTCGCGCGCTTTCGGATAGCCCTGCGAGGGCGCATAGAAGCCATGGGTTGCCGTGGAGCCGTAGATGTTCGACATCCCCACGTAGCCCAGTGCATAGGTCGGGTCGAGATCTAGGGCGGTCTCGAAGTAGCTGTGCGCACGTATGAAGTCCTCGTCGTTCAGCGCATGATGTGCGGCGAAGCCGGCATCAAAATGCACGCGGCGCGTCCAGTAATAACGGCCACGCAGATACGCGTCGTGCGCGGCCGGATCGATCGGAAGCCTGCGTGACAACCTGTGTTGCTGCCGCTCGGCGAGGGCGGGCGAGACCTCCCTCGCTAGCGCCGCGCCAACTTCCTTTTGAATATCGAGCGCGCCTTTGGCCATCGGCTCGTGCGCGCAGCTCAGGAGCTGCACTTGATCGAAGGAGCGAATCAGTTGCGCCAGGATGCGAACCCGTCCGCCTTCGCGCATCAGCGATCCTTCTAGCACATAGTCGACATCGAGTTCGCGAGCGATCTGCGCGATGCTCTTGTTGGCCCGCTGATAGCGAGCGGCCGTAGTGCGAGCGATCACCAGGATCCGCTGCGGATCAAGCATGCCGACATTCGCGGAGGTCTCGTCAGCGAGCGCGGCGCAAAAACTCGTGGATGCGCAGCGGCGCGCGGCTGCCGCCTGCCGAACGCTCTCTCGGGCCGCTGAACGATGCGTCCACTGCTGTCCAATCGGATATCGCGAAGGTCATTCTCGAACCCGCGAACGATTGACGGCAGTTGCAGGCGTTGTCGACGCTGTCGTTCGCACTGGAACAGCTCAAGGCGAATCTGGCGAATATCGCCGGCGTGCTGGAGACACGCTTCGACACCTGAATGGCTGCGTGACTCGCCGTCCGCGTAAGCCGTTTGGAAGACAAGGGCACAGCTCCTGCTCTGATTGCCGACTACTCGTGGCAATCGGATATGAGCAAGAACAGCAAAGCGAACAAGGGAATGCCTGCGCCCGATGACCGGCAGGCGCTTCTGACCGAACTGCGCCGTTGCAAGATGGCGCGCTCGCCGCACGCGTACGTCAGAGGCAATACCGAACGATTCTATGAGTGGTTGATGGACGCGAACGGAGAATCGTTGCCCCGCGGCCCGGGGGTGTGGATTTGCGGCGACTGCCACACCGGCAATCTCGGACCGATTGCCAATGCCAAAGGCAACGTGGAAATCCAGATTCGCGACCTCGACCAGACGGTGATCGGCAACCCTGTGCATGACGTCGTTCGTCTGGGTTTGTCGCTCGCGACGGCTGCGCGCGGATCATCGTTGTCGGGCCTGAACGTCGTGCGAATGGTCGAGGCGTTGGCCGCAGGATATGAATCCGCCTTCGCGGATGAAGTCATCGACCTCAAGCGTCCCGAACCCGTTCTTGTAACGATGAAGGAAGCCGTGCGTCGATCGTGGCAGCATCTCGCGCGTGAGCGCATCCAGGATCTGCATCCGACGATTCCCTTGGGCAAACGATTCTGGCCGCTTGCCAGAGACGAGCGAAAGGCGATCGGCGCGCTCTTCGCCCATGAGGACATCGCAAGCCTGCCGACGAGCCTGAAGGGACGCAAGGAGTCCGGCGAGGTCGTCGTGCTGGACGCGGCGTATTGGGTGAAAGGTTGCAGCTCGCTCGGCCGTCTGCGTTATGCGGTCCTGCTCGATGTCGATGGTGGCGTCGTGGAAGGTGACGACCTGTGTCTGATGGACATCAAGGAAGGTGTGAAGGCCGCCGCGCCCCGGTACGACGACGTCGCGATGCCGCGCGACAACGCCTTGCGCGTCCTCGAAGGTGCGCGAAACCTGTCGCCGTATCTCGGTGAACGCATGCGCGCGGCACGCCTGCTCGATCGCGGCGTGGTGATCCGCGAGTTGTTGCCACAGGACATGAAGCTCGAAATCGGGCAACTCGGCAAGGATGACGCGATGCACGTCGCGCACTATCTCGCGGGCGTCGTAGGCAAGGCGCATGCGCGGCAGATGGACGACGCTACGAAGCGGGAGTGGCGAGCCGAACTCGGCCGCAATCGATCGAAGAACATCGACGCGCCGCTATGGCTTTGGAACAGCATCGTTCAGTTGGTGAGCAGCCACGAAGCGGGCTACCTGGAGCATTGCCGACGTTACGCCACCGGTGCTTGATGGTACGCATCGCTTCAAAGCATGGGCATATGCAGATGATGCGGATCGGCCATCATGTCCGCCACGCGCCTTAGCGCTTCGCGGCAATCCTCGCGATCCTGCGGCCCGCCGAGACACAGTCGCAGTGCATTCGGCGGATTGCCATCGGTAGAGAACGCGGCGCCGGCCACCGCGCCGATGCCCTGATTGCGCAACTGCAAGGCAAGTTCGGGCGCGCTCCAGTCGGACATGGAAGGCACGGGCAGCCAGAGATGAAACCCTTGCGGATCCGCGTCGAAGGCGAGACCTCGAAGCTCCGCCGACGCGATGGCCTGCCTCGCCGCTGCTTCATCGCGAATGGAATCGAGCACGTCGGCGGCGGTGCCATCGTTGATCCATTGCGTTGCGAGCAGCACGGTGAACGGACTCGGCATGACCGTCGTCGCCCGCAACGCTCCCGCGATGCGCTGAGTCTGCCGCGACGTCGGCGCTTTCAGATACGCGACACGCAACCCCGCGCCGAGCGTCTTCGATAAGCCCGTCACGTGATACGTCAGTTCGGGCGCAAGTTCGGCAAGCGTGGCGGGTGCATCGCAAGGCAACATCCCATAAGGCTCGTCCTCGATGATCGGCACGTTGTAGCGCAGGGCCACATCCGCCAGCGCTTCGCGCCGCTGCCGTGTCAACGTCAACGTGCTCGGATTCTGCAAGGTCGGATTGCAATAGAAGCCGCCGGGCTTTTCCGTTCGACACAATGTTTCGAACGCATGCGGCAGCGGCCCTTCATCGTCGCGCGGCACGGCTTGCAGGCGCACGCCCAGTTGCGATGCGATCGCCTTGATCCCCGGATAAGCGAGCGAGTCCAGACAGATTATTTCACCGGGCCGCGCAAGCTGCGAAACCAGCGCGACGAGCGCGCCATGAATGCCGGGACAGACGAGCACGGTATCGACATCGACATCGGGAATGCGCGCCTTGAGCCACTCGCGTCCCGCAACACGATCCGCCGCCGTGCCGCCGAAATCCTGATAGCGCAGCAACTGAAACGGATCGGCGCGCTCCATCAGACTCGCCGCCGATGCACGCAGCCGCGCCGCGAGCGCGGGCGGTTCGGGCGGCATGTTCATCGACATCTCGACACTGCTGCCACCCGCGAGCGGCAACGTCTGCGTTCTGCCGCGCACGAACGTGCCGCTGCCCGCGCGTGAATCGAGCAGGCCGCGCTTGCGCGCTTCGGCATACGCGCGCGCGACGGTCGTGTAGTTCAGCCCGAGCAGATCGGCGAGGTCGCGCAGACCGGGCAGCCGGTCTCTCGGACGAAGCCGGCCGCTCGCGAGGTCTTCCTCGATCAGATCGGGAATCGTCAGATAAGCGGGCTTTCTGCTGTCTTCGAGCTTCCTGACCCAGTGATGCGCAAGCTGATTCATGACCGCGATGTCTCCGGTGATGGTTCGGATGACCTTAGCATGACAAAACAATCGATCGAAAAGAGATCGCATGCGCTGATCGCACTTGATTGCATTGATCGCATCGATGCACGGCTTCGGTGTGCCGCGCACCATGCACACGCTTTTCTGCGCTGAAATCGTGCGTGGGCTGTGTGAGCATGAGCGAGGCGGCGCGTCGCGAAGGCCCGTGAATCAAGGCTTCCGCAAAAAATTTTCGGTTCGCGCATGCAAGATCGTTTTGCTTGATTGCAAAGTGATTGCATTTCGCGGGCCAATCATTGGCATATCCGTTGCGTTTTAGCGTTCGCCGTCGCGATGAAAGCGATCGATAACGATCGAGCGCGACGGCTCGTTCGCGAACCCATACATCGGAGAATGCCATGCCCGCAGTCAATCAACCGCTTCACAAGAACGGCGACTTTCTGGTCGACTACGAAGAGAAGGTCTTCGAGGATGTGAAGGCCGAACCCGGTGAAAAGGCGCTCGTCACGTTTCATACGGTTGCGTTCGAAGGCTCGATCGGTTTCGTGAACATGCTGCAGGCCACGCGCCTGCAACGCAAGGGCTTCGATACGTCGGTGCTGCTCTACGGCCCCGGCGTCACGCTCGGTCTGCAACGCGGCTTTCCGACGCTCGGCGACGAAGCCTTCCCCGGCCATCTCAACTTCAACAAGCAACTGCAGAAGTTCATGGCCGAAGGCGGCAAGGTGTACGCGTGCCGCTTCGCGTTGCAGGCGCTGTACGGACACGGCGAAGCCTCGCTCATCGAAGGCATTCGTCCGATCAACCCGCTCGACGTTCTCGATATCCAGCTGCTTCATCGCAAGGAGAACGCGCTCGTCATCCATACGTGGACCGTGTGACGATCATGGCCGATGCCCTTTCGAAAAAGCGCATCGTGCGCGCCGCCGCCGTGCAGATCACGCCGGACTTCGAGCGTCCGGACGGCACGCTCGACCGCGTCTGTACGGCCATCGACGAAGCTGCGGCGCAGGGCGTGCAGCTCATTGTGTTCCCCGAGACCTTCGTGCCGTATTACCCGTATTTCTCGTTCGTGCGCGCGCCGGTGGCATCGGGCGCGGATCACATGAAGCTCTACGAGGAAGCGGTCGTGGTGCCGGGTCCGGTCACGCAGGCGGTGGCCGAACACGCGCGGCTCGCGAACATGGTCGTCGTGCTCGGCGTGAACGAGCGCGATCACGGCAGCCTGTACAACACGCAACTGATCTTCGATACCGACGGCAAGCTGCTGCTCAAGCGCCGCAAGATCACGCCGACGTTTCATGAACGCATGATCTGGGGACAAGGCGACGCAGCCGGTCTAAAGGTCGTCGAAACGGGCGTGGGACGGGTCGGTGCGCTCGCTTGCTGGGAACACTACAACCCGCTCGCGCGCTATGCGCTGATGACACAGCACGAAGAGATCCATTGCAGCCAGTTCCCCGGCTCGCTGGTCGGTCCGATCTTCGCGGAGCAGATCGAAGTGACGATCCGCCATCACGCGCTCGAATCGGGCTGCTTCGTCGTCAATGCAACGGGCTGGCTGACCGATGCGCAGATCGAAGCCGTCACGCCCGATCCGAACCTGCAACGCGCACTGCGCGGCGGCTGCAATACGGCGATCGTCTCGCCCGAAGGCCAGCATCTCGCCGAGCCTTTGCGCGAAGGCGAGGGCATGGTGATCGCCGATCTCGACATGGCGCTCATCACGAAGCGCAAACGCATGATGGATTCGGTCGGTCATTACGCACGGCCCGAGCTGCTGAGCCTCGCGATCAACGATCGCCCGGCATCGCCCGTCACTTCCTTCAAGGACACCGAACACGATGAGCGCTCAAGAGAACCTGCCGGCATCGACACGGCAATTGATGACTGAGCTTCAGTCGACGGGCCTGCGGCTCGTCGATCCGCGCGCGGGTGTGTCGAGCCGGCGCGGCGGCGCGGGACCGTCGGATCACAAGGCGGTGACGGTCGATGGCGTGACCATCATGGTGCCCGTGCATACGAGCACCGCGTGGGAGTCGCCGTTCGTCGCCGGAGAGCCCGATGCGAACGGCAAAAGCGCGCTGATGCGCAATGCGATTCCAATTGCGAGCATCAGCTTTCCGAAGGCGCCGCGCTTCTATGCGATGCAGACGCTCGACGGCGTGCCGTACTCGCACATCGCGACGCTGCATAGCGCGGACGTGCTCGCGACGACCGTGCTGCAAACCTGCATCCGCTACGAGAGCCGACGCAAGTCGTGCAAGTTCTGCGCGATCGGCCAGTCGCTCGCTGCGGGGCGCACGATTGCGCGCAAGACGCCGGAACAGCTTGCCGAAGTGGCGCGCGCCGCCGTGCTGCTGGATGGCGTCAAGCATATGGTGCTCACTACCGGCACGCCGCCGACGTCCGATCGCGGCGCGCAGATCCTTTGCGAAAGCGCCTTCGCGATCAAGGCCGCAGTCGATCTGCCGATCCAGGCGCAATGTGAGCCGCCCGACGACGATCGTTGGTTCGAGCGCATGAAGGCAAGCGGCATCGACACGCTCGGCATGCATCTAGAAGCGGTGACGCCTTCCGTGCGCGAACGCATCATGCCGGGCAAGGCGACGGTGCCGGTCGCGCGTTACATGGAAGCCTTCGAGGCGGCGGTGGCCGTGTTCGGACGCGGACAGGTGAGCACGTACATTCTCGCGGGGCTGGGCGACAGCGCCCAGGCCATCGTCGATACGGCGCGTGAGCTCATCGCGCTCGGCGTGTATCCGTTCGTCGTGCCGTTCGTGCCGATCAGCGGCACGCCGCTCGAAGATCATCCCGCGCCCGCGCCGGATTTCATGCGTTCAGTGCTGGCGCCCATCGGTGCGATGCTCGCAAACGCCAGCATGCGCTCTGCCGATATCAAAGCGGGCTGCGCCAAATGCGGCGCGTGCTCGTCGCTTTCTTCGTACGAGGTGTGACATGTTCGTCGAAGCCATCGAAGGCGATGCATTCGATCTCGCCTACACGCCGGTCGAGTATCGCGTCAAGTGGGCGACGCTGCCGTGGGAAGCGGATGAAGCGTACAAGCTGCGCCGCGCGGTGTTCTGCATCGAGCAGGGCGTGTTCGTCGGCGACGATCGCGATGAGATCGACGAACGCGCGCAACTTCTCGTTGCGCTGAGTTGCGTCGCGGGCATGCCGGAGCAGGTCGTCGGCACGGTACGAATCCACGAAACGCAGCCGCGCGCATGGCTCGGCTCGCGGCTCGCGGTGCATGCGGCTTTTCGTTCGCACGGCAAGATCGGCTCGACGCTGATCCGCCTCGCGGTGTCGAGCGCACACGCGCTCGGATGCGAGACTTTTCTCGCGCACGTGCAGGCGCAGAACGTACCGCTTTTCCGGCGTCTGCGCTGGGACACGCAGCAGGAAGAGACGCTCTTCGGCCGCGCGCATCATCTGATGCGCGCGCAACTCGATGCGTATCCGCCGTGCGTCACGCCGCAAAGCGGATTCGTCGCGCTGGCGCGGAGGCCGTCGTGAACGCGCTGGCCGGTCTCGTCGAACGCTTGCGCGAGAGTCGCGGGTTTCGTCACAAGAGCGATATCTCGGGCGTGTTGTCGCGACTGCCCGCACTCGCGCATTCGGTGCCGAACGTGCCGATAGGCGACGACTGCGCCGCGATTCCCGATGGCGACGGCTATCTGCTCTTCGCGATCGAAGGGCTGGTGAGCGACTTCGTGCGCGCGATGCCGTGGTTCGCGGGCTACAGCGGCGTGATGGTGAACGTGAGCGATATCTACGCGATGGGCGGACGTCCGCTCGCCGTCGTCGATGCCTTGTGGAGCGGCGACGCGCAAGCGGCATCCGACGTGCTCGCGGGCATGGCGGCGGCATCGTCGGCGTATCGCGTGCCGATCGTCGGCGGCCATAGCAACGTGCGCAGCGACGGCGCGCAGCTCGCGGTGGCGATCGTCGGGCGGGCCAAGAAGCTTCTGACGAGCTTCGACGCGCGCCCCGGCGATGCGCTCGTGATGGCCGTCGATTTGCGCGGCCGTTTCGAGGAGCCTTATCCGTTCTGGAATGCATCGGTCGGCGCGCCGGCTGGCCGCGCATGTGGCGATTACGAACTGCTGCCCACGCTAGCCGAAGACGGCCTGTGCGATGCCGCGAAGGACATCAGCATGGCGGGCGCGCTCGGCACCGCGCTGATGTTGGTCGAATGTTCGAAAGCCGGCGTGCGCATCGATCTCGATGCCTTGCCATGTCCCGAAGGCGTCGATTTCGAGCGCTGGCTCACGGCGTTTCCGAGCTTCGGCTTCTTACTCTCCGTGCGCCCCGAACATGTCGATGAAGTGCTCGCACGCTTTGCTTCGCGCGACCTCGCGAGCGCGGTGATCGGCGAAGTGGATGCATCGCGTGAAGTCGTGTTGACGCGCGACGGCGATGCCGCGTTGCTATGGAACCTGAACGAGGAGCCCTTCATATGTGCGCGATGAACCCCTCAACCGAGGCTACACCATGCCAGTGATGCATTTTCTGGTTCGTTGGCCCGACGGCGTCGAGGCGAACTGCTATTCGCCTTCGACCGTCGTCGGCGAGTATTTCGCGGCAGGCGAAAGCTATAGCGTCGGCGATTTCGTCGCGCGTTCGCGCGAGGCGCTGAACATCGGCTCGGAGCGCGTGCGGGAGAAATACGGCTTCGCGTGCTCGGCCGCGCTCGATCAGCTTGCGCGCATCGAAGAGGATGCGCGCCGCTTCAGCGAAGCGCACGACGCACGCGTCACCGTGCTGGCGCTCGATTGACTCACTTGTCGAATGGTAGAGGGATTGAATATGTCGAACATCGATTCATCGCAGACCGCGCCGGCGCATTACAGCGTGATCGTCATCGGCGGCGGACAGGCCGGGCTTTCGGCCAGCTACTTCCTGAAGCAGGCCAGCATCGATCATCTCGTGCTCGAGAAGCACAGCGTCACGCACACATGGCGCACGCAGCGCTGGGACACGTTCTGCCTCGTGACGCCCAACTGGCAATGCGCGTTGCCGGGGCATCCGTATCAGGGCGCGGACCCGCACGGCTTCATGAAGAAGGACGAGATCATCGAATATCTCGATGCGTTCATCGCCAAGGTGAATGCGCCGGTGCTCGAAGGCGCGGCGGTCACGCGCGTCACGCGCGACGCGCAAGGACGCTTCGCCGTGACGAGCACGCGCGGCGAGTTCACGGCCGATCAGATCGTCGTCGCGTCGGGCGGCTATCACACGCCGATCGTGCCGCGCATGGCCGAGCGTCTGCCCGCTAACATCGTGCAGGTGCAGTCATCGGAATATCGCAACGCCGATGCGCTGCCGCCCGGCGCGGTGCTCGTCGTCGGCTCGGGTCAGTCGGGGGCGCAGATCGCGGAGGATCTGCATCTGTCGGGACGCAAGGTTTATCTCGCCGTCGGCGAGGCGCCGCGTTGCGCGCGGTTTCATCGCGGCCGCGATGTCGTCGACTGGCTCGCGGACATGCGCTATTACGACATGCCCGTGACCGATCATCCGTTGCGTGAAGGCGTGCGCGACAACACCAATCATTACGTCACGGGCCGGGATGGCGGACGCGACATCGATCTGCGCCGCTTCGCGCTCGAAGGCATGGAGCTGTTTGGCCGGCTCGAAGACTTCCGCGACGGCAAGCTGCGTTTCGCGACCAACCTGCGCGCGAATCTCGATGACGCCGATGATACCTATAACCGCATCAACGCGAGCATTGATGCTTTCATTGCGAAGCACGGCATCGACGCGCCTCCCACTGCGCCTTATGTACCCATCTGGCAGCCGCAGGAAGAGCGCGCGGAGCTCGATCTGCAGGCGAGCGGGATCACGTCGATCGTATGGTGCATCGGCTTTACGCCGGACTTCGCGTGGCTCGATGCGCCGGTGTTCAACGGGCGCGGATATCCGTCGCATATGCGCGGCGTGACGGCGGTGAAGGGTCTCTATTTCATCGGCCTGCCATGGCTGCATACCTGGGGCTCGGGCCGCTTTTCCGGCGTGGCGCGCGATGCGCAGTACATCGTCGATGCAGTGTGCGCGGAGCGGGCAAACGCGCCGGAGCGCGCGTCGATCGCGTGCGCGTGAAGGAAGCTCATGCCTCGTCACGACGATCCTTATCGCGCCGGCATGCCGCAGCTCAATTGCGCGGGGCTGTCGGAGAACTGGCTGCTGAAAGAGTGCGGCGACCGGCATTGGGACGCGCTCGCGCGCGAAACGGCGAGCGACTTCATCTCCGACGAGGGCAGCCGCGCGTATGCCGCGTTTACGTCGATCCGGCTGCGCGCCGACGGCATGCACGATGTGCGCGAGAACGACGCGCTGCGCATTCGCACCGAGCTTTCGCGTGTCGCGCCGGTGCGGCATCTCAGCGAACATCGCGTGAGCGGCAAAGACGACTCGATCGCCGCGCTGTCGATGATGTCCACCTTCGTACGACGCACCGAAGCGCGCAACAATCGCTCGGTCGCGCGGGCGAGTTTTGCGAACCTCAAAGGCGAGATCGCGCCGATGAATCCGCTCATCGCCGACATGCAGGAGATGGCGCGCAAGCTGCGCCTGCGTGAAGCAGCAGCGAGTATCGACGGAATCGCTTTGCACGCGGCCGAATGCGCGCCGGTCGAGTTTTTGCCGTGCCCGTACAGCGACTTCAACGGCGCGGACTTTCTGTACTTCGCGAGCTTTCAGGCGTTCGTCGATCGTGCGGAATGGCAGACGTGGCGTCTTGCGGACTTGCCCGCGCTCGTGTCGCGCGAGCTGCATTATCACGGCAACATCAACGTCGGCGAAGGGCTGCGGGCAACGTTTCGCCGCGCGTTGATCGATGATGCGCGCATCGCGCACTGGTGCGAGATCGAGCGCATGCGCGATGGCGTGAAGATCGCCGACGTACTGACACACAAGACACGGAGACGCGCATGAACCGCGTGCCGCGCAAGCCGCTTTACACGGCGGCGGATCTGGAAGGTCTCGCGCATCTCGACTCGATGCCCGGCGCCGCGCCGTTCGTGCGCGGACCGTATCCATCGATGTACACGGCCAGACCGTGGACCATCCGCCAGTACGCCGGCTACGCGGATGCCGCCGATTCGAACCTCGCGTTTCGCCGGGCGCTCGATCGCGGTGCGCAGGGCTTGTCCGTCGCGTTCGACCTGCCGACGCAACTCGGCTACGACTCGACCGACGATGAAGCGCGCGCT
Source organism: Caballeronia cordobensis (assembly GCF_001544575.2). Taxonomy (GTDB): domain Bacteria; phylum Pseudomonadota; class Gammaproteobacteria; order Burkholderiales; family Burkholderiaceae; genus Caballeronia; species Caballeronia cordobensis. Next base: position 87,183 of record NZ_FCNY02000021.1, on the reverse strand, counting down.
GACGTCGGCCTCGCGGGCGTGGCCATCGACACCGTCGACGACATGGCGCGTCTCTTCGAAGGCATCGCGCTCGAACGCGTCTCCGTGTCGATGACGATGAACGGCGCCGTGCTGCCGGTGCTTGCGGCGTACATCGTCGCGGCGGAGGAACGCGGCATCGCGATGGCGTCGCTCTCCGGCACCGTGCAGAACGACATCCTCAAGGAGTTCATGGTGCGCAACACCTGCGTGTTCGCGCCGGAACCGTCGATGCGAATCGTCGCGGATGTCGTGCAGTTTCTGAGCGAGCGGATGCCGCGCTTCAAGGCGTTATCCGTTTCGGGCTATCACTTTCAGGAAGCGGGCGCGGATGCATCGCTGGAGCTAGGGCTGACGTTCGCCAACGCCCGCGCTTATGTGCGTGCACTGTGTGCGCGCGGCCTGAACGTCGATGCCGTCTGCGAGCAACTGAGCTTTTTCTTCGGCGTCGGCACGGACTTCTTTGGCGAGATCGCAAAGCTGCGCGCGGCGCGGCTCATCTGGTCGAGCATGGCCGAAGAAGAGGGGGCGACGTCGGCGAAGAGTCGCGCGCTGCGGATGCATTGCCAGACGTCGGGCTGGTCGCTCGGTGCGACACGCACGCAGAACAATATCGTTCGCACGACCGTCGAAGCGATTGCGGCAGTGTTCGGCGGCACTCAATCGCTGCACACGAATGCACATGACGAAGCGCTTGCGTTGCCATCGGCATCCGCTGCGCAGCTCGCACGCGACACGCAACTGATTCTTCAGCACGAGATGGGGTTGTGCGATGTCGTCGACCCGTGGGCAGGTTCGTACATGATGGAATCGCTGACTGCGAGCGTCGCAGAGCGAGCACGCGAGATTGGCGACGAAATCGAGGCGCGCGGCGGTGCGCTCGAAGCGATTCGCACGGGCTGGGTTCATCGGCAGATTCAAGAGCGCGCGGCGGCGACGCAGGCGCGCATCGATTCGGGAATGCAGATGATCGTCGGCGCAAACGCGTTCATTGTCGACGATGCCGACGACGATATGCCCGCCTGTCTCGCGATCGATGGCGAGCGGGTGCGCGTGCAGCAGTCGTACAGAATCGCTGACGTGCTGCGCCGGCGGGACAAATCTCGCGTGCGCGCCGCGCTGGCCGCATTGTCGTGCGCCGCACGCGACGAAGCCGACAATCTGCTCGCGCTGACGATCGATTGCATGCGCGCCCGCGCGACGGTTGGTGAATGCACGCGCGCGCTCGAAGCCATGTGGCCGCGTCATGTTCCGGCAACGGCGAATACGACACGCGTGTATGGCGAATATCGTCGTGACGACGCATGGCACACGGCATGCGCTCGCGTCGCGCAACTGCGCGAAAGGCTTGGTCGAAAGCCACGCATGCTGATCGCGAAACTGGGACTCGACGGACACGATCGCGGCGCGAGTGTCGTGGCGTCCGCGTTGGAAGATGCAGGCTTCGATGTGACGACTACCGGATTGTTCGCATCGCCGGCCCAGGTCGCGAAGCTCGCTGCGCAAGGCTCGTACGATGTTATCGGCGTTTCGTCGCTTGCCGGTGCGCACGGCACGCTCGTGCCTCGATTGCTGCGCGAGCTTGCCGATCGCGACGTGCATACGCCGCTCGTCCTAGGCGGAATCGTGCCCGACGAAGACGTCTTCTTGCTGCGAAAGAAAGGCGTCGCCGACGTATTCAATCCCGGTTCGACGATGCACGAGATCGTCGAACGGCTGGTGAAGGTGATCTGCCCGAATGCGCAATCCGAATCGCGCCTGGTTCCTTCGCAGACAGAAAATCGCACGGGCCTTTTGACGTAAAAGGATTGATAGGGCGCGGCCTTCCCAGTGCCTTTAGAACGAATCCCACTCTCCGTCACCGGCCGTTGCCGCGGCAGACGGCTACGATTGCGGTTGCGTGGCTGCCGGAAGAACCTGGGCTTTCGCCGATGCAGCTTTTAACTGAAACGCCAGCGGTCGTGCCGGCTTCCGTACAGACGCGGCCGTAGGCGCGGCAGCGAAGATGTCACGCTGCCGCCGACGGAAAAAGTCCGACGTCCTGCTTCATTGTGCCGGCCTGCTCTCGCAACGACTGCGCAGCAGCCGTCGCCTGCTCGACCAACGCCGCATTCTGTTGTGTCACATCGTCGATCTGCGTGATCGCTTCATGGATCTGCGCGACGCCGCGTCTCTGCTCATCTGATGCCGCGCTGATCTTGCCGACGACATCCGATAGCTGACCGATCGCCTTGCTCACGCGTTCCATGTTGGTGTTGACGAGCGCGGCCTGTTCCGCGCCTGCCTGCACTCTCCCGGACGGGACCACGATCAGTTCCTTGATCTCCTTCGCCGCGACAGACGCCCGCTGTGCGAGCGCGCGGACTTCGCCCGCGACGACGGCGAAGCCACGGCCTTCTTCGTCTGTGCGCGGCTTCCACGGCCGCATTCAGCGCGAGGATGTCCGTCTGGAACGCGATGGTCTCGATCATTCCGGTAGGGTCGGTGCCAGGGAGACGCTCAGTCAATTGTTGCGCCGATGTCTGCTCCAGGGCAACCAGCCAGAGAAAGACAACGTCCACGCAGGGTCGGGTGCTGAAGTTCGCGCCGCGTTCTCGAGGTCGCGACGCACTTGACCCGCAAACTTCGGTCATGTGCCACAAGCGGTCACTCGGGATCAAGAGGAGCACGTCATCTGTAGGTCCGCTATCGCTATAGCTAGAGACAGTTGCGTTCATCGGGCCGTCTCCATCATAAATACTTAACGACCAGAAATTCACTGACCCCGCTTCCGTCGCTGAGCACGGTATGACCGCAGGTTTAGGGATCAGCCGTCTCTCTCGCGATGCAAAAGCATCCGATCTGTTTCGGCCGCCAGCACGCCGGCAACGAGCGCCTCCGGCCGATAAAACGATTTCGATCGCTCGACTACCTCGATCACGGAAAGCTCGATCTGATTGATGCCGGCTGCCTTGATCGTGTTCATCGAACTCGCCCACACGATGCGGGGAATGCCCGCCCAGACCATCGCGCTGGTACACATCGAACAGGGCTCTCCCGTCGTATAGAGAGTGCACTCCTGCCAGCCGCGGTTTCCGTACCTCGCAACACAATCGTTCATGGCCACGACCTCGCCGTGATACATCGAGTTCTCAATCGACATGTTGACGCCTCGCCCGCGCACTTCGCCCGATGCTTCGTGCACGACGACGGCGCCGAATGGGTATGCCGGATTTTTCTTCGCTTCTTCGATCGCGAACCGCATGCTGTCGGATTTTCATGGCGGCGCCGTGTCGTGGGCAAGTCGCAAGCGGTTGAAGGACGCAAGACGACTAACGTTCGTCGCGATGTGCCGGTTTGTCAACGCCTTTGTCACCGCGATGCCGAAGGGCCGCGAGGCGCGGTATCGGATAGCGCGAAAATGCGGATCGATCGCTATATCGGATGCGTATACCGCCATTGAAAGACGGTATTTTCCTCGCCCCCGTGAAGTCGGCACACTCCGTTTCGAAGCATCAGAAAGCGACGCGCAGTGCTCGTGTCAAAGGCACAGCGTGATGGCGCTCGGGCGGCGTCGACGGTGGCCTTAGCGGGTACGACTCGACCCGCAACGTGACGCTGCCGGGCTATGCTGCACAGCCCAAGGGTGCGTTCAACGCGTACGAAGCCGGCCTGCACTCGCGCGTCGTCTACATCCTTCCGATGAACGACTCGTATGTGAAGCCCTATGTCGACGTGCACTCGTCCATATGCATACGAATGCCTACACGGAGCAGGGTGCGAGCGCGCTCGACCTCGCGGTGAACAGCGCCAATGCGACGACGCTGTCGGTGTCGCCGATGCTGGAAGTGGGCGGACGCTGGACGTTTGCAAACGGCATGACGTTGTGGCCGGACCTCGCGGTCGGCGGCGTGTTCCATAACCGCAATTACTGGGATGCGAACGCACAGTTCGTCGGCAGTGCGCCGGGCGTGGCGCCGTTCTCGGCGGTGGCATCGGCGCCTTCGTCGCTCGCGAAGGTGAAGGTCGGCGTGAATCCAAGCGTATCGAAGCGCACCGAACTCAAGCTGGAGTACGACGGCCAGTTCGGCAGCGGCTACAGCTCGAACGAAGGCATCCTGCGCGTGAACTATCTGTTTTGAGCGGCATGACCGATGGCCAGAAGATCAGGAGGTTCCCCGTGGCGATGACCGAATTCCGCGGTGCGCGGCGACTGCTCGCCGAACGCATCGGGCCCGTGGCTGTGATTTCCCTTGCTCAACTGTTCGGCACGTCGCTCTGGTTTAGCGCGAATGGCGCTGCGTCGGGGATCACGCGAGCCTGGCACGCGAGCGCCGGCGATATCGGCTGGCTCACCAGCGCCGTGCAGGTTGGGTTCATTCTCGGTACGCTTGCGATGTCCATGCGCGGAAATGCCGACCGCTTTCGCGCGAGTTCCATCTTCGTCTGGAGCGCCATCTTCGGCGCGCTCTTCAACGCGATGTTCGCGCTGCTCGCGACTGGCATCGTTTCCGGCGTGATATGTCGCTTTCTTGTCGGTGTGTGTCTGGCCGGCATCTATCCGATCGGTATGAAACTGGTCGTGAGCTGGGCGCCAGAGAAAACCGGACCGGCGCTCGCGCAGCTCGTCGCCATGCTGACGCTGGGCTCCGGACTCCCGCACGCACTGAAGGCGATGGGAACGAATCTGCCTTGGCAAGCGATCATCGGGGCTTCGTCGGTGCTGGCTCTGCTGGCGGCCTTGCTGATATTCGTCCTCGGCGACAGAACGCACGAGCGCGGCCCGCTCGATGGCCACGTGATGGTCAAGGGTTCGTCATCCCCCGGTCTTCTCGATACGTTCAGGCGCGCGGATTTTCGCGCCGCGGCGTTGGGCTACTTCGGTCACATGTGGGAGCTCTACGCGTTCTGGACACTGGTTCCGCTCTATGTCGCACATTCGTCGCTGGCGATCAGCGGTCACGCCGGAGGCGCTTCGGGTCTCGCGTTTCTCATCTTCGTGGCAGGTTCAGCGGGCTGTCTCGCGGGAGGTGTGCTTTCGCGGAGGTTCGGCAGCGCGCGTGTGGCCGCGGGCGCGCTGGCAATATCGGGTACGTGTTGCGTGCTGTTCGCGCTCGTGTGGCGCGACGCGAGCGCGCCCTGGCTCCTGACCCTGTTGCTCGTGTGGGGAGCAACCGTCATCGCCGACTCTCCGCAATTTTCTGCCTTATCGGCCGATGCCTGTCCGCCGGAGCTCGTCGGAAGCGCGCTGGCGATCCAGAACGCTATCGGCTTTGCGCTCACGGTCGTTTCGATATCGGCCGCAACTGCGCTGTTCGAGCGCATCGGCCTCGATTCGACCTGGCTGCTCGCAATCGGCCCCGTCGCCGGTCTGATCGGCTTTGCGCCGGCTTTTCGGCGGGGGACGTGCCGCGACGGATCGGCGACATAGTCTCTGCGTCGATTCTTTCGCCGTCTGGCTCGTAATTGTTGGCTCATTGTCGCGGCCTAGAGTAGGCGTCGAGATCAACAGCCGTTTGGATGAGCAAGATGACCGCCTATCTCGACAAGACACAAACAAAGGAAGTGGCGGCCCTGAGCCGGACGTTTATCGAGTGCACTGCCGTCAAGCGCAGGTTACGCGTTCGCGCCGTAACGCCGCGAATCTGCTCCTGTTCATCGAGGAAGTCCGAAGCCAAGGGCGCATCCCCTTCCGTTGTGTTGCATCGACCGGTTGAATTCGCCCCGAACAGCGGCCGTTCGCTACCCCTTAACCGGGAATGAAACGTTCTGCCTTGAGTCGCTCGAACAGGTCGAAGAACGCATCTGGCGTGCCTTGGTAATCGAGGAACCCGGCCTTACGACTCTTGGTCATGTCTGTCACGACTTCCATTGGACGGCCAAGATCGGCGTCGGTGTGCCACCACGACGCGAGCCGATCGATGTCCGGCTCCACCAGGCCGTACTTTGCGGCAACATCGCGCCATTGATGCGCGGCGTCCAGCATCCGACCTTCGAGTGGTCGCACAATGTCGTCGAATGGTGCCGCTTCGATGCCGAAATAACCGGCCAGTTGCCCCCACATCGTTTTCCAGCGAAAAACGTCGCCGTTTACTACGTTGAAATCTTCGTTTCGCGCCGCTTCGCTCGTCGACGCCCACTCAATATGCCGTGCAAGAAGGCGTGCATCGGTCATGTCTGTGAGGCCGTTCCACTGTGCGGCGGAGCCAGGAAAGACGAAAGGCTGGCCAGTATGTCGGCATAGCGTCGCGTAGATGGCGAGCGTCTGCCCCATGTTCATCGCGTTGCCGGGCGCAAAGCCGATAACCGTGTGCGGGCGATGTACGCTCCAAGTAAAGCCTTCGCGCGCCGCGGCGTCGAAGAGCCGATCTTCCTGCTCGTAGTAGAAATTCTCGACCGGCTGACGCCCCTGAGATTCCCGAAAAGGCGTATCCGGAACTGCGCCGGACGCGTATGCCTCGAACGGGCCGAGATAGTGCTTCAGCCCGGTAACCAGCGCTGCATGTTCGAGCTTCGAGCGCCGACCCAACGAATTGAGGACGTTGCGGACCATCGCGCCGTTGACGCGGATGTTCTCCTTCTCGTTCGCCTGCCGCGCCCAAGCGGTGAAAAACACATGGCTGACGTCGACGTTCGCCGTCGCAGCCGCGACAGATTCGGCCGACGCGAGATCCGCGACGATGAGTCGGCACCCCGGCACGCCGGCCGTACGTCCACGCGATAGTCCATAAACGGTCCAGCCGGCCGACAGCAGACGATCCGCTAAGGCTCGCCCGACAATGCCGCTGGCGCCGACAATCAGTGCTCGATGATTCATGTGTAAGTCCGAGTTTCGTTCATCGCTCGAGGATACTTCAGACTGAATTTCTCATTTGGGATACTATTTCTATATTCAACCGAATATATTTCATCAATTGGCTGCATTTCCGACCGAACGCCTGAAAGGTATTGTTCCGTTCGTCTGCGCCGCCGACGCGGGCGGCTTCACGGCGGCTGCGGAACGACTGAACCTTACGAGTTCGGCGGTGAGCAAGAGCGTTGCTCGGCTCGAACGGCGGCTCGGCGTTGTGCTATTCGAGCGGACGACGCGCAGCCTCGCGCTCACCGACGCAGGGCGTGCGTTCCATGAAACCTGCACGCGCATTCTGTCGGAGCTCGCGGAGGCGGAAGCCATTCTCGCCGCGCAAAAGCGCGAGCCGGTTGGTACCGTGCGCGTTGCGTTGCCGGCCTCCTTCGGCCGTCTGTGCGTCGTGCCGGTGCTGTCGCGCTTTTCAGCGCAATATCCGGACGTGCGGCCGCATCTGTTGTTCGCAGACCGCTTCGTCGATTTGGCTGAAGAAGGCATCGATCTCGCTGTGCGCATCGGCGGGCCGCCGGATCTGCCATCGTCGCTCGGCCGGCGCTTTCTAGGCCGCGAACGACTGATCTTCTGCGCGGCGCCGGCCTATCTTGAGAAAAACGGCATGCCGCAGAGGATCGACGACTTGCAGGAACATGCCTGCGTCGTATACGGACGGTCCGATGGCACGCAGCCGCCGTGGTCGTATGCTGCGGCGGACGGGCAAGTCGTGCAATGCGTCGTGCGTCCACGCATCGTGGCAGGCGACGCCGAAGCACAACTTGCATTCGTACGGGCGGGACTTGGTATCGCGCAACTCGCGACCTGGTTGGTGCGGGATGATCTGAAGGCCGGCCACCTCGTCACGATCCTTGGTGAGGCCGCAACTGATGGCTTGCCGCTCAGCTTGTTGTGGCCGGTAGCGCGGCAACTGACGCCGAAGGTCCATGTGCTGGCACAGATGCTCGAAGGGCATTTACGTGTCCGATGAACAAGATCGTCCGACCTCTCAATCGGACTCTTGCTCAAATGATTTCGATCGCAAACGCAGCTCCCTTGATCCTCAGTGTATCTTCCCTATGTTCGCGGGGCGGAGTCTGGAGCCAGTCGCTTGCGAAGGGGCAGCTCTGTAGACTCACGCTTCTGGTTCGACCGTCGCAAGTACCAGCGTCGCCTCGTATCTCGGGCTCTCCTTGCTTCGAAATCCCTTTTATTTTGCTGGCAAACGGGTCATCCGTGTCGAGCCCCGCGATCTGGGACGGCTTTTGAGGTCGCTCGAACAGTGAAGTGTTTTCAATCTGGAGCCACGACACTACGTTCCCGTCGCGGATGAAGGATCAAAGCAACTCGCCGTGACCGACTGACTTCCACTCGGCGCGGCGTCATTCCGCCGCATCCGACTGTGAACAACGCAGCGGACGCGAGGAACCGCGGCGTCAGTGCGGGCGGCGAAAGCAGGACGTTGCCCTCTCTGTCCTTGACGTTGCGTGTCTCCAAAGACACTAAGTCAGTGTAGAAACCTGAACAGTGCGGACGCACCGAACTTGTCCGCAAGCTTGTTCTAGGCGCGCGCCCTGACGAGCGTGATCAGCAATGCCTGCGCGGTGATCTTTGTTTCAATGTGGCAGCGTTCGTGCGGCAGAGCGAGTCAGCTCATCGCATTGCGCGTCGGGCCACGCGCCGTTGACTCGCTCGATCAGCCCGCGGGCCTACCGGGCTGAGTCGTTGTGCTGCACTCAGTGCGTCGTAGCGGAATCGAGTCCCGTCGACGTGACGACCGGCTGGACTTCGGGCGACGCGAGATAGTCGAGCCACGGCTTCGCTTCGATCGGATGCTGCGCGCCGACGGGAATACCGGCGGCAAAGCGTGTGACCGATTGCATCGACTCCGGAATCTTGCCGACGAACGCGGCGCCCTTCACCGGACGAAGTTCGCTGACTTGCTGGAATCCCACTTCGTAATCGCCATTGGCGACGACCGACGCCACCGGAATCTTCGGGATCATTTTCACCTTGACCTTCACCTGGTCTTCGATGCCGAGCCGCTTGAACAGCTCACGCTCGATATAGACGCCGCTTGCGCTGTGCGAGTAGGCGATCGATTTCGCGTGCAGCAGCGTTTGCTTCAATCCATCGACCGAACCGATATCGGGTTTCGGCGCGCCGTCGCGCACGACCGCGCCGATACGCAAGTCCGCAAGCTCGACGCGCGATCCGGGCACGACCTTGCCTTCCTTGATGAGCTCGTCGAGCGCGTAGCCGACCATGATCACCACATCCGCGGGCTCGCCGCGTTCGAGCCGGTTCGGGATGGCTTCCGGCGATTTGCCCATTGACGGTCACAGTGCGGTATCGAGCGTGTTGCCCGTTGCTGCCGCGAACCTGGGTCCGAGCACTTTATAGGCGGCGGTGAATCCGCCCGAACTCATGACGTGCAGTCCGGCCGCTTGCACGCTCGTGCAGGCAGTGTGGCGGGAAGCAGCGCGGCGATGCAGAACTTGAGAAGGAAGGATTTCATCCGCTCGCGTGATGTGAGGTTGAGGAAATGGATGGATTAGGCGGATCGAAGCGCGGCCGGACGGCGCCGGTAGAGCGCGAGCGTCGCACCGAGCGCGCAAACCGCTGCGAAGCTCATCCAATAGCCTGGCGCGGCTTTGTCGCCTGTCATGTGGATGAGCGCCGTCGAAATCGCCGGGGTGAATCCGCCGAAGACAGCCGTGGCAAGACTGTATGCCAGTGAGAAGCCTGCCACGCGCACCTCGACCGGCATCACTTCCGTCAGGGCGACGACCATCGCGCCGTTGTACATGCCGTACATGAACGACAGCCACAGCAGCACGAGCAGCATATTGATGAAACTCGGCGCGTGCGCGAGCATCGACAGCGCGGGATAGGCGGTGACGATCGCGAGAATCGTCATCGAGAGCAGCAGCGGACGCCGCCCGATGCGGTCCGACAGCGCCCCGCCGATCGGCAGCCAGATGAAGTTCGACACGCCCACGCACAGCGTGACGAGGAGGCTGTCGGCCGTGCTCAGATGCAGAACGGTCTTGCCGAAGGTCGGCGCATACACGGTGATCAGATAGAAGCTGGTAGTGGTCATGGCGACCAGCATCACGCCTGCGATCACGACGTTCCAGTTTTGTACGAGCGTGCGAAAGACTTCGGCCATCGTCGGCCGATGCTGACGCTTTTTGAACTCCTGCGTTTCCTCGAGATTGCGCCGCAGAATGAAGATGAACGGCACGATCATGCAGCCGACGAAGAACGGCACGCGCCATCCCCACGCGGCGATGGCCGCCGTGTCGAGCCATTGATTGAGCGCGAAGCCGAGCGCCGCGGCAACGACGATGGCGACCTGCTGGCTCGCCGATTGCCAGCTCGTGAAGAAGCCTTTCTTGCCGGGCGTCGCCATTTCCGCGAGATACACCGACACGCCACCGAGTTCCGCGCCCGCCGAGAAACCCTGCAGCAGACGGCCGAGCAGCACGAGGGCCGGAGCGAAGAGGCCGATGGTCGCGTAGCCCGGCACGAATGCGATCAGGATGGTGCCGCTCGCCATGATCGAGAGCGTCACGATCAGACCCTTGCGGCGGCCCACATCGTCGATATACGCGCCCAGAATGACCGCGCCAAGCGGCCGCATTAGGAAGCCCGCGCCGAAGACGGCAAACGTCATCATCAGCGAAGCAAATTCACTGGCCGCAGGGAAAAACACCGCGGCGATCTGAGTCGCGTAGAAGCCGAACAGGAAGAAGTCGAACTGCTCCAGGAAGTTGCCAGCCGTGACGCGCAGCACGGCGGCACTCTTCGACTGTCCGGAGGACGCGGTATGAGCGGAGGGGTGCATCGAATGTCTCCTGAATAGGGATGCACGGCATCCCGGCGTATTGTTGTGTACCTAATGGTCGCCGGAATTCTGAAAAACGAAAATTGCAACTTTTGGAAGGATTGATGTTCCTTGAACATCAATCCTTCATCACGGGTATCAAGCCACGAAGCGGCACTGCGAGGCAGGCGTGCGCGTGTCCATGTTGCGACCGCGGTTGAGGTGATCGTCGATTTCCCCCGCGCAGCCCAGCATGCGGGGATAAAGGAAAATCGTGAACGCCGCCGTTTCGAGATCGGACTCGGTCAGGTCCCCGCGCCGCAAGGGCTGCCAGAGCATCTTCAGCAACAGCGCGGCGATGATCGCATCGACATTCACGCAGTAGACGTTCCGAGACACGCCGGCATCGAACAGTGCCTGTACGAGTTCGCGATAGTACGCATGGAACACGTTGTACTCGCCGCGCTTCTCACACAAATCGGCGATGAACACCTCGCGCGGATCATGGTTGACCGGCCTGTCCTTGAATACCGGATGATTCACGCCTGGAAGCTTGGCGATGTCGAGGCTGCCCGCGTTCTTCTGTCGTGCCTTGTACTGCGCATACTGTTCAACGGATCGCTCGGCGAGCGCGCGCAGGTCGATGGCGTGGTCCGGCCTGGACGGATTGTCCAAGGCGGTTTCCTTGAAGGCGTCGATCAGAAACGCGATGCCTTCGTAGCCATTGCCGCCGTGCGTGAAGCCCGTATGCGAGAGAAAGCCGACAAGCGCCTTATTGAGCTGCACGCGCTCGGGCGATTCCGGTCCATCCGCGGACACTGCGCCCTTTGCCCCTTGTGCCGATATCGCGCCGGGACCATTGGTGAGCAGAAGGCCTGCGAGGGTCTTGAAGGTGAACAGGTCCTCAGGGCCTGGTTTGAGATTGAGAAGGGCGGCGAAGCAGAGCTCGGTTACGCTGCGCTCGTTCAGCACTTCAGCAGAGGAGAAGCCGCTGAAGCCGTCCGGGCCGTGGCGCGAGGCGTCGGCCGATGCCCCGATCAGCGTTCCGATCAGCATGCTCCACCAGGGCAGGCTTTCGGCGGTGATGCGTGAGATGCGCTTACGCATGAGCGGGCCCCATGCCAGCGTTGTCGTGATCGCGGCCAGTACCGCATCTGCGCTCGGGTGAGCGGGCCGTGAGGTGAGCCAGCGAACGAAAGTCGAACTTGCACCGCGCGCCGCAAGTCCGGCGAGCATGGCCTCGGCGCGCGGATCCCGGGCGTCGCCGAAGAACGCCTCACTGCCGGTCGCATCGACGAGATCAAGATCGAAGTCTTCGTCGTGCGCGCGCGCAAGGCCAGCCGCCGAGAAGCGGTCGATCAGCCATTTGACGGCTTCGCGCGCGGCGCGCTGACGATTCGGCCCGCAGATGGAGGCCGCAGCCGCAAGAATCGCGTTCGGCGCATTGCCGGCCTCGCGAGCGGCTTGCGCCGCAGCGAGTTCCGGCATGCCGTGAAGATTGACCGATGCGCCAATTGCCACGTTGATGAGCTTTTCGTCGTTCTCGCCGCCGAATTCGTGCAGCAGCGCAAGGCTCACATTCGCTTCGAGCGAGCGCGTCGCGGCCTCCAGCATTGAGGTGCCGTGCAGGCTGCTCACCTGCGTCTTCGCATCCATCTGCGACGCCCCTGAGGCGTCCTTGAGCGTCTGACGAGGGGCAATCGAACCAACCTGGCGATTGACCTGCGAGACCTGTTCGTCATAGGGGGCGACGGCACTTACCACGGGAATAGCGAGGGCCGACGGAAGTTCGATGCCCTGGTCCGAGCCGAACCACGGTTTGAGCGCGAGACTGCCTTCAGGCTCGAAGTCGGGCATCGTTGCGTTGGCGCGCATCACGGCCGTCAGCGCCGCCGGAATATGCGCGATGTTCGTGACGACCGCCCCTTTGGCCGAGCAGCACGGATCGTCGGGCGTGAAGAGCTGGTCCACGCCGAATTTCTCCATGAACCAGCGTTCCTTGGCTTGCGCGTCGTCGGAGCCGCCGGCCATCGCACCGGCGTGGCCGACCGCGCGCGTCAGTCGGCTCTTCCAGCGTCCCACTACACACGCGACCACCGGCTTGCTGAACTGTGCGTCGGCCTCGTAGTAGCCGCCCGGTTCGCAATAAAGCACCGCCGCCTTGCTACGCGCATCGTTGGCGAGCGCGAAGGCGAATTCCGGCGCTGCGTAATGGATATAGACGTCCTTACCGCTTGAAATAACCGTCGAGGTGCCCCAGCCGCTCATGCGCAGGTACTGCGCGATCGTCGTGCTGAAGCCGCCGGAATTGGAGAAGATCGCGATCGATCCTGCGCGCAGCGAATCGTCTGGATTGTCGCCGCCGAGCGCTCCGCCGATTCTCACCCGATTCCACGAATCCGCGACGCCGAGACCGTTCGCGCCGAAGATGTCGATGCCGGCTTGCTGCCCCATCGCGCGGATTTCGCGGGCATCGTGAACCGCGATCTTCTCGGTGATGATGAAGATCTTGCGCAAATCGGGATTGACGCGAATCAGCTCCGCGACGCCGTCGCGCGCGGCCGACGGCGGCAGATAGACGACGCCGCAGTTGAACCGGTGTCCTGCCTCAAGACCTTCGCGAACGTTGTTGTACACGGGCACATCGCCGGCGGGCGTCGCGAGCATTTGACCGCCTTTGCCCGGCGCTGTGCCAAACACGACGTTGCCGCCAGAAAACGCGTGGCTGACGGGTGTCACGTCCGAGGATTCACCGCCCAGAACGTTGAGCACGCAGACGCGGTCGTCGCGCGTGGCGATCTGCGCGAGTGAGTTGATGCCGACGAAATACTTGAAGGGGCTATTGCCTTGCTTGTGCATGTCCATCTCCTCAGGCCGGGTTCGCTTCGGCTTTCATTGCGCTCGCGCCGATCCGCGCGGCAATCTCGGCCCGGCCGCCCGCGCGCATCCACGCGTCCGCCTGGCGGGCGTACTGAATCACTTCGCTGATATCGGAGTCGAATCCAAAGAGCCGGTAGGGCAGACCGAGCGAGTCGCAGGTGTCCCTGAGTGCGGACATGCCGCGCACGAGATTCGGACCTCCGCGGCCGAGCACGACATAGAGGGGCGTCGGGCCATGCTCGCTGAAGTGTTCGCGAAGGGCGTCAGCCATCGCGCGCAGCGTCTCGAAGATATCGGTGTTGTTCGACTTGCCGCCGATGATGAACAACACGTTCGACTGTTTGAGCCAGTGCCTGAAGCAGATGCGGGCCACTTCCTTCATCTTTGCGTAAGGCGGATTGCCGCCGAAATCCGACGAGATGATCGCGGCGTCCCCAAGCATCTCGGTGACAAGCGAATTGGCCCCGCCGCCGAAGGTGGGCGCCAGTATCGTTCCCATCTCGTTGATCACGTAGACGTCGCTTTGCCCCTGGTGCGTGCGCAACTGATTGATCTCCTGTTCGAAGTCGGAGTAGTCAGCGGCAAACAGGTGCGGCGGCAGACCAAGACGCGCCCAGCGGGGATCATCGCGATCGAAGCCGCACTTGAAGTCACACGCGACTGGCGTGAGCCGCCCGTTTTTGTCTTCGCGCATCCGGATCGGATTGAGCTCGAGCGTGGTCATGCCGAAGTCGTGGAACAGCTCCCAGAGCTTCGGCAACTGCTGAACGAGCGGCGAAATGATCTCCTTCGGCGCGCCGATCTCGGAGAGCGCGTTGGCCACGACAAACGCCTTCAGCCCCGTCAATGCATCGAAAGGCACCATGGCGACGTGCTTCGGGTCCACCTCTTCGATGTCCATGCCGCCCATGTGCGAGAGCGTCATGGTTGGTGCGCGAAAGCGGGTGGAATCGGTGATCGAGAAATACACTTCGTGCTTCGCTGGCACACCGGCTTCGAACGTCACGCCATTCGCCTTCGCCTTGATATGACCAACGGTGTGCTCGGCGAAGTACAGACGTTCCTTCTCTGCTAACGCAGTCTTGAGATCGGTGGCGCGGCCGAGGAGACCTGCTTTTCCCTTCTTTCCAACGCCGCCTTTAAAAACTGGCTTAATGAAGACCTGACGATGACGGTCGATCAAGGTTTTGATTTCCTCTTCGCTGGCGCTGGGCCCGAGGATTTCGCTCGCCGGAAAACCGACGAACTGCAACAAGCGCGAGCCGTGCAACATACCGGTAATTTGCATGGATGTCTCCTGAGGTTCTTACGAAATGCGAAAGTAGTGCGGGCGCTGTTGGGTGTTGCAAGCGCTTGAAGCGGATGCGATAGCTGTGAACGGCGATCAAAGCGCCAGCGGGTCCGAGCGCGGTAGACTCTCACGTGGGTTACGCGGTCTGACATTTGGACTGAGTGGACCTCGCCGCGCGGTCAATAAGCGCATGCGAGGGAAATTTCTGGCAACACGCGCTAGCTGCGCAAGTCACGCCTCAGGTCGTACATACCGTGTCTCCGACGCGTTTTGTTTGTGTTCCCATGTTGCTGGGATCATCTTGAGGTCAGATACTCACGCAAAACGACCTTCGCGATAAGTGCATTTTTTTGAGGCATTGATGCGCGACTGTTATCAATGCAGGCGGACGAAATATGACATCGCTGCTGCGGCCCTTCAATCGGACCGGCTAAAACAGATGGGTGGGAGGCCGCGGCTCACGCCTCCGACGCCGCTTCCGGCCTCCGCGATGAGCGAAGGCGCATAAACGACCTGCTGCTCAGACTTTCACTGGCATCTTGATTGCCGTGCGAGTGGTCTACGGCTTCAAACCTGAACCGTAGGCGCCGCTGCCGCCTGTCGACGAGCGCCGATGGACCGCGCTATGGCCGTACCTATCGCGAGTACCAACAGGCACGCAGTCGGAACGAGCATCGGAGCAGCGTGGCTTTGAGTCACCTTACCGACATACGGCATCAGGTTCTGGCCAAAGAACCCGCCGAGATTGCCGATGCAGTTGATCGCTGCAACACTGGCTGCCGCGCGAGCGCCAGTGAAGAAACGCGGCGGGAGCGACCAAAAGCACGGGTATAACAACGGAATGCACGCCCCGCCCAAGCAAAGCGCGATGAAGCGTAGAGACGTGGTGGGCAAAACCAAGCTCGATGCAAAGCAGACGACTCCGATGCCTGCAACGACGGTCATTGCGCGCAGTACAATACGTTCACGTTTCAGCTTCCCTGGCAGCCAGAGCAAGAGCAGGGCAGCGAGCGCCCAGGGAATCATGTTAAGCAGTCCATTGACGGTGGCTGAGACGCCGTAGCTTTTCACGAGCGTCGGCATCCAGTAGGTCACGCCATACAGCGACGTCGACATCAACATGTAAGTCGCGGCGAACATGAGGACCTTGGGGTCGATGAATGCAGCCCATGGGTGCGACGCCTTTGCCTCCGGAGAGGCTTCCCTCAGAAAGGCCGCTTGCACCACGTCTTTTTCTGCCTGTGAAAGGAACGGAGCAACCCGCACGGAATTCGGCAGGTACTTCAAGGCGACGAAGGCAACAATGATCGCCGGAGCGCCGGTCGCAATGAAAACCCACTGCCAGCCATCGAGTCCCCATGTCCCACCGAGGGAGAGCAGAAGCCCGCCAACCAAAGAACCGAGCATATTTGCCAGGGCACTGCCGAGCGTGAAGAATCCGAGCACGCGAGTCCGGTAGCTCTGTGGAAACCATTGTGTAAGGTAGTAGATGACGCCGGGATAGAAGCCCGCCTCAGCGACACCGAGCGCAAAACGGTAGAAGTAGAACAACGGAAGAGACTTCGTAAACGCCAGCAAAACGGTGATGATTCCCCAGGTGACCATGATTCGCGCCAGCCAGGTACGAGCGCCGAAGCGATGAAGAGCAAGCGTACTGGGAACTTCGAACAACAGGTATCCGATAAAAAACAAGGATGCACCAAAGCCGTAAGCGGCCTCAGTCATGCCCAGCGCCTGCACCATCTCCAATTTGGCAAAACCAACGTTCTGGCGATCGATGAATGCGATGAGAAACATCACAATGAGCAACGGCATGAGGCGCCATGCCATTTTTCGCATGACATGCTGTTCAGAAATCGGAGTCGTGTCCATGGTCCCTCCAGGGAGAACGCCTGCCGCTCCGCCCACAATGACAATCTGCGGCAGACCAAGCTAGGACGTAAGATATAAACATATATATCTTTATATCTCTGAATGACCTCGCCGTTCCATGGGGTATTACCCGGACGCGAACGGTCGCGCGCCGGTTCACTGTCGCGGATGCGACGACAGTGATTCGGTGCGAATTAGCCTCGGGATAACCAGCGCGCGATGATGCGGGCTTCGCTAGGACGGGGGAGAAAGCGCCGGCAGAAGACCAACGCGAAAGCTGGATGTTTAGCGAATGTCGACTTGATATTGAAAACCAGCCGCAGCGCCTCGGGTCGTCCGCCATTCGATCGGTGTTCCCGCAAAGTCGGCAGCGATTCGCTGAACCTGGATGACCGCGCTGCCGAGATCGACGCGCAACGCAGCCGCGTCCTCCTCGGTCGCTTGCTCAACAGTGAGCGTCTCCGTGGCTGAAGCCACTATTTGTCGGCACGTGCGTTCATAAAGCGGGTACATCAAATCCCCGAACTCGTCGAGCGGGAGGGTAGTCAACGCTTCGAAGCGATGGCGAGCAAGCCAGATTTCTTCCCGAAGGACTGGCTCGGAATCGATGAGACGAACGCGAGAGAGGCGGATGCACTTTTCGCTGCTCTTCATTTGCAGTGCCGCGCGAATCGCTTCGCTTGGTTTCAGAACAGTACGTCCCAACACCTTTCCTGTCGGCTGGACTGACTTGCCGTCCGCTGATTTGAAGCGAAAAAATCGGAACAAGGAAGAGTCAAAGCGCGGCCGGCGGACGAAAGTCCCTTTGCCCTGCGTGCGGGTCAGAACGCCATCAGCCACCAACAAATCGATGGCTTTGCGCAGGGTGCCGATGGACACCTCGTAGGCCTGACAGAGGTCCGCCTCGGTCGGTATCGCCTGCTCGGGTGCCCATTGTCCATCGGCGATACGGCGTACGATATCGTCGCGGATAAGTTGGTAGCGCGGCAGCCGCAGGTCTGCGTTAGTGGGGAAAGTGACGATGTCCATAGGTCATATAGATATACACAACTCTATCTCTACTGTAGCACTGTCGTCTCCGAGAGATAATCCCGACAGACACCCAGCCGCACAAGCCTAATCTCGAGATATAGGCATATATATGAATATATGTACCGATGAGGGCAACGATGTTCGCTCGGTATGCGCCTCGTCAGAAGCAGTGCGACCGGCATCAGGCTCAATCTGATAGGGCGGCC
Source organism: Caballeronia cordobensis (assembly GCF_001544575.2). Taxonomy (GTDB): domain Bacteria; phylum Pseudomonadota; class Gammaproteobacteria; order Burkholderiales; family Burkholderiaceae; genus Caballeronia; species Caballeronia cordobensis. Next base: position 69,238 of record NZ_FCNY02000021.1, on the reverse strand, counting down.
GCTTCCAGATTTGCGTTCGTCAGTTTGGACCACGTTTGGCAGACGACTTGCGCTATTTGGATTGCATGTCGATTTGCACAGACATGCGTGCGATGTGCCGGCACTTATCGAGCCGCTTCTCGACCAAGGCTTGCCCGTGGTTGTGGACCACTTTGGAAGGCCGGCTCCCGACAAGGGAACGAGCGACCTTGGATTTAACGAACTGCTCGCATTCGGCGCATCCGGTCGGGTGTGGGTAAAGATTTCAGGCGCCTATCGCTGCGCGGAGCCGGGCACGTCGTTCTTCCGTGAGGCAACCGAACAGTTGCTCCGCGCCTACGGACCATCGCGCCTAATGTGGGGTATTGAATGGCCACACACCCAGTTCGAACATACGACTGACTTCGCTCGAGCGGTCTCGGTGTTACAGGACATTGTCGGTTCGACATCAACCAAGCGCCTCGCAGCGCTTCGGCAGCGGACTCCCTTTCTCGCACCTTATGGGGTAGCCACGCAGGTCGGTAGGTTGCTTCGCTATGTCACCTGATTGTCGCCGTGACCGGCGACCCGGATCGAGCGTCGTGGGAGCGAGGGAGTCTCGCCCCGGCGCGGGCACGGCGGCGGGGTCCGCGTCGTGGACGGCCGTCGGCATGGTTACGTCGAACGCATCGTCGGGGCCTGGCACGGGTCTAAGCAGATATGGCCGCGATGAGGCATGAAGCCGTACAGGCGTTTGTAAAAATGAGCGCCAACGGATTGTCGAAACAGTTGTCCCCACGCGCTCATCGGGCCAGGTACGAATCCATGGGAATGAGCTCGACGGCCCATCCACTTTCTTCGCCAAGCGTGGCGGCCGGATGCATGGACGCAATGCGCAACGCCTCGTCACGGGTATCCGCCTCGATGATGAACAGGCCGCCCACGACTTCCTTCGACTCGGCGTAAGGCCCATCAGTGACGTGCGTTTTGCCGCCGCTTGGACGAAGCGTCCTCCATTTGTCTAGATCGCCAAGCGATGCGGAAACCAGAACCTTACCGGTAGCGCGCATTCTTTCGTCCAGCGCCGGGCATTGGCTCACCAGTTCCCTGACGTCGACTGGTGCCATCGCGGCCATTTTTTCTGGGGTGAAGTAGGCCAGGCCTAGGAATTTCATGGGAGATCCTTTGTTGGCTGCGGACTTACTGACGACGAACCGAGTGATCGGAGATCGACACTGTTCTTGGAGAGGTTGTAGGAGGTTTCACCACCCTGTCCGCTTCGGGGTCGCTCACGTTCTGCGTTGTCGCCAGCAGCGCTTGCCGGTGTGGAGAACAATAAGGACTAACACGAGGGTCAGGGTAATCCGAAGACTCTCATCCAGATCCTCGGCGGCGACCCAATCCAGCCTCGAACGCCGACGGGCAGCAATAGCCATTTCGCGACGGTCGACGGTGCAGCGAGAGGTCTACCGCAGCGACCGTTGTACTCTCCGCAGCGGGCATGCAAGTCCGAAACTAACGACGGCTGGGGTCGGAAGAGGTCAGCGGTAGGTCCGTAGAGGCATTACACTCCGACTCTGCGCGGGGACGTCCGTAGCAATTCATGCAGCCCGCGCTTATAGAACCGAGCGAGCCCATTGGTGCCGTGGCCGCACGTATCCTCGCTCGCAGGGATAACAAACAGCCGGCCGTTGCGCGCACGCTGCATCGCGCGCTCCATCAAGCGGGTCTCCGGCGGATAGCGTTCGTCGTCGGCGGCGTTAATGGCGAGGACGGCAGCTTCAATGTCTTCCAGGGCTGGTGCCGGGTTATAGCCGCGTGCGGCACTCCACTGATATAAGTAATCGTTGGCATCCAATGTGAACGGTTGACCCAATCTCGTGTCGACGTACTCGTCGGCTAGTTCCATCGTCGACGCCGCCTTTTGACAGGCGAGCGTCCCACCATTAGTGGCCAGTGAAAAAAACGCGTTGAGAAGGCGCAACGAACTTGGCTGGCTCTCATAGTTACCGCCCTGGTACTCCGGGTCGTTTCGGACCATCTCGATGAGCATGCGGCGCAGCATCCAGTTTCGGCCGGACATTTCCGTCGGTTGTGACGCCATCGGCACGAGCGCATCCATGAAATCGGGATACCGCACGCCCCAGATCCATGCGTGCATGCCGCCCATCGAATTACCGATCAACAGGCGCAAGTGCCGGATGTTCAGGTGCTCGGTCAGTAGTCGGTGCTGCGCGAGCACCATGTCGTCGTAGTTGTAAGCCGGAAATCGTGTGCGCAGTCCGTCGGACGGCTTGGACGATCCACCGGCTCCTAGAGCGTCCGGAACGATGATGAAATACCTCTTGGCATCGAGCGGCTGCCCGGGTCCGAACAACTCCCCCGCAAAACCAGGTGTCAGCATGCTTGCCCCGGTGCCCGTCGTGCCGTGCAAGACGAGAACCGGCTCACCTGACGGGTCGCCGATGGTCCGGTAGTGGATCCGAACCTCCGACATCACCTCGCCGGTGTGGAAACGGAAATCTCGTGCGATCCAGTCCCCTTCGTACGGCGCGGGATAGTCGGCCGCATTGCAATGTGTGGTTTGCAGCATTAGCGCGCGATCCGACAGATACGTCACTTCGAGATCGGCGCCAAAGTCTGAAGCGCCCCCCCGAGTCGAGCTGACGCGTACGCCGCGTCCATGACTTGCATCATGAGCTCTGCGTCGCGCAACGACGCGATTGGCGTTGCGCCAGTACGGCATTCTGTCAGCACCTGCTTGACGAACAACGGGTAGTAAATGTCAGTTTCGAGCTGGAGGCGGCGGCTCCGCGTGCCGGCAGACAAGTTGTTTCTGTCCCGAATCTCGATCCGGTCGGGCCCGGACTTCGCGTACATTCGATCTGATGCAAGCGTGAACGAAAACTCGCGCTGCTCGTCGGGCGTACTGGGGAAGCTATAGCCCGTTTCCACCAGGCCGATCACGCCGTCTTCGGTTTGCATGGTCAGCAGCGAATAGTCCTCAACGTCCCCTCGATGCGTTCTTGCGTTCATCGTGGCAGAGACTCGCGCGACCTCCTTGCCAGTGAGCAATCGAAACAGGTCGATGAAGTGTGTCGCCACATTGATTGTCGATCCGCCTCCGGAATACTGGGGATCGAGCGCCCAGCCGGCGCCGGCCGCCTCGTATCGACCGGGCGGCCCCACAATAAAGCGGAACGACATGTAGTTGAAGTCCGACGGTATGCGGCCTTCCGCATCCTCGAGCGAGCTGAGCAATTCGCTCATTCGGAAGATCAATGGCACTGCGCAATAGAGATTGGCCTGCTCGGTCAGTTCGCGAAGTCGGGTGACCTGTGACATGTTGACGCCGCAAGGTTTCTCCAGCGCGAACGGAATGTTAAGCGCGATCACGGCTTCTGCGAGCGCCGGCATCTCGGAGTGCCGTCCGAACACGAATGCGAAATCAACTTCTTCACGCTCGAGCAATTCATAAGCCGACGAGTACAGCTTGCTTCCGAATCGTGCGGCAATCGCCTCGCCCTTGACATGCTCCGCATCCGACACGGCGACCACTTCAATTCCGGGGGCTTCCAGCGCATCAAGATAGAGCGGGACATGCCAATGGCTGACTTCCAGCAAAGCAACTCTCATGCATATTCTCCTTTGAAATACCTATTTATCGCGGATTGTGGTCTGGTGTTGATCGTCCATCGGGGCGGTAGTCGAATCCAAGAAACTTAAGTGCATGGACAGCCTGCCCCCGATGCATCGGTCCCCCGTCCTCGGTACGACACCCGCGTGCGTGCGCGGCGCGCCGAAGCGGTGTTGGCTCGGAGGCGTTGATGATGTCGACGACGATGGCGCCAGGCGCGAGCCGCTCCGGATCGACCGGTATCGCATCACCCACTTTCATGCCGAGGGGCGTGGCATTGATGACCACCTCGAATCCTTGCGGATCGGGTGGCCCTAAACGTACGTCGCAGCCCGTCTCGGCAGCCACAGCTGCCGCCAGGTCGGCAGCCCGACGTTCATCGATATCGGAAATGGTTAGCCTGCTGGCACCTGCGGACGCGACTGCGAATGCAATGGCGCTTCCCGCGCCTCCCGAGCCGACGAGAAGCACAGACTTGTTCGCAGGGTGGTTGCCCTCCCACTGCATTCCAAGAACGCAGCCAACGCCATCGAATATCGCGCCAACCCACCGTCCATCCGCCTGGCACCGGATGACGTTGATGGCGCCGACCTGACGAGCAGTTGCATCTAGTTCGTCCACAAATTCCAGCATCCGTTGCTTATGAGGCATGGTGACCAGCATGCCCGAGAGATTGCCCATCGCTCGTGCACCAATGACGAATGCGTGCAGGTTTTCGGCCTGCACCCAGAACGGAACGCAAGCTGCGTCCACGTGCTGTTCAGCAAAGAGTTGGTTCAACAACTGTGGCGACTTAGCTGCCGTCAGTGGATCGCCCACTAACCCGTAGAGTCGCGTTGTTCCTGTGATATGTGGATCCATTGCTGCGTTGTCTTCGAGGTTGGCTGATGGCGCAGTCTTTCCTGACTGCTCGGAAACGTGGCGTACTAAGGGCATGTCGGTACATCCATACTCGAAGCAAGCCGCGTTGATTACGTGTACCGCGTCTCTATCACGCAATCCGTTCGTCGCGGTTTTGGAGCATCCACGACTGTCGGATGCGCCGAGAGCACGCTATGTGATGAGAAGGGCAAGGGATTGAGCAGTCACTTCCAGGGTGCAGGCGGTGCGTCGAGATCCCAGGTCCCGTAGACAGCAGGCTCGTTGATCTCGATGACCTCGAGGTCGTCGGAGCGCCATAGCACGTTATGCGGCACGCCGGCGGGTTGCGACAGGCCGTCGCCTGCACTAACGGTCACGTCGCCCTCCACTCCCGCGAAACGGAACGTCACGGATCCGCGCAGCACATACAGGTAGTGGCCAGTCATGTCGTGCCAATGCCAGCCGGTAGGATCGGTGAACGGCTTCAGCGCACGAATGTGCTTCGCCCCGATCCGACCGTTGGTTACCGCGGCGAGTCCGAGGTCGCGATACTCAGAATCGGCGCGCAGGCCCTCCTGGTTCCAGGGCGCCTCGGCCGCGCTGATGCGCGCAAACGCGCTTAGAGATTCCGCGAGCTCGCGCGGGCCCTCGTAACGGGGTGTGTCTTCGTTATGCATTTGCATTTCCTGTGTGCGTGTCAGTGAAGCCGCCAGCGCCGCGGCCGCATTTTTTCTGTTCGGCTGATGCCAAATTGCATCAAGGCGGGACCACTACGAACGAACCTGATTTCCGAGATGTTGCGCATCGGCCGTTTTAGTTGATCCAGCCATCACTTCGCCCCGCAAGCGCTCGTATTCGGCTTTTGGTACGGGGACCGCATTGCGGTCGCCAAGGTCGTTGAGGCGCATGCGATACGTCTCCCGCGTAGTGAAAGCGGCGAACGCAGCCACAAGACAGATGCCGAACGTTAGTGAGCCGATTTTGAGCGGAATGTTGGCGGTGCCGGGAGGCGCGACGGCTACAAAGAGCGTTGGCGTCAGTGCTGCAAGCGTCGTCCCAACGTTTTGTCCGATGGCCATTCCCGTCACGCGCACTCGCGTGCGGAAGAGTTCCGGGAAAAGGCTCGGGAACACACCGTTGAAGCCCTGGTAGGCGATGCCCCACATCAGCACCGAAAGAACCACCGTGAGCCAGAGACTATGGATGCTGATGGCATACAAGTATCCGAAAGAGAGCAACCCGGCGCTGAGCACGCCGGCAAGAACTGGCGGCCGGCGGCCGATTTTGTCAGAGAGGTTGCCGACGACCGCCGCCGCCAGGAGCTGTCCGGCTTGCACTCCTTGCAGGTAAAGCTCGCAAAGTAGCCACGCCGGCCGAAAGGAGCGGCGGCGGGCACGGGACTCGAAGTGGCATCGAATCCGGATACGGCGGGGCCGTCATCGACGAATCGGCAGGTGATGGCGCGCGTGGCGATTCGGCACAAGTTCTGATATTTCAACATATTGGGCGAGACGAACGGTTCCGTTCCAGATTGCTGGACGGTAGATCGCTCGCCCGCGAATTTTGAATGCTATGCCTAATTCAAACGACCGGAATGGCTCGCAACCGGTCGTTGACGATTTTCAGGATCATATGGCCGAGATGGGTCGATTTCGCCTCTTGGTCGGGAGACGAACCGCTGTTCGCGATGACCGTAGTTGTGAACGACCGGTGTCGAGGGTTGAAGAGCCGTCCCGCCGGCAAACGACGAACGTCAGCAATGGCCGATGACGTGCTCGGCTTGGACGTTCTTGCCTGGTAGCGGTCACGGACGCTCACGGGGCCCAATCGCAACGATGGTTGACGATCTTTTCGCGACGATGGAAGATTTATGGTTGAAACTTGTCGCTCCCGGAAGTTATTTGAGTAACAGACCAAGCGCCTAGGCTCCGTTTTGACCTCAGAACCCGGCCAAAACAGAAGTTATTTGGTTAATTTTCCGGAAGCCAATTGAGTTCTTCCACACTGTCGAGGTAAGCGTAAAACATCTTTCTGGAAGTTAATTGCTTGAAAAACCGCCTGCGAGTTCATATGGTTTGCAGCGTAGCGCCCGCGCAAAGCGGCAGTGGCTTTTGATCGCATTGCTTCTCTGCTCATGTGGCGATTCGAAAACCAGCATCATCTGTCCACGCCGCCTGTGAGAAAAGAGGTCTTTCATGCTATTCGTCGTCCACTGGTCTGGTCCCGCGACCGCAAGAAAGGCCGCGGTCGAACGCTACAAGAGCATGCGAAGCGATAGTTCGAGGTCGAAAGAGATCACCGTTATCGCCCGCTGGCATGCCATCGCGGAGCCGGGCGGATACGCAGTCATCGAAGCGGACGATGCGTCGAAACTCGCTGCATGGATCATCCAATGGAACGATCTCTTCAACTTCACGCTGACGCCCGTGATGACCGCCGACGCCTACGATGCCTCGCTGGGACTGCTCTGACAGGTCACTCCGCCTGGTCTGCCTGGGCATCTTCGGCGCTGTGCATCGCCGTGGCGTCTTCCGTCAGCGCACAAAACTGAAAGTCGTTCTTGCCGGAATCCTTCGCTTCGTACATTGCCATATCTGCGCGCTTGAGCAGTTCATTTGGCCCCGCGCCGTGGTCGGGAAATAGGCTGATGCCAACGCTGGTGGTCACGCGCGCCTGCGTCGAGTCGATATCCATCGGACGTCCTATCGATGCCACCAGATTGTGCGCAATGCGTGCCACATCCTGAGGATCGGTTATGTCTTCGAGAATGACGGTGAACTCGTCGCCGCCAAAGCGCGCGATCACGTCGCTTTCGCGAAGCGATTGTCTGATCCTCGATGCGACGGTCTTCAGCACTAAATCGCCCACGCCGTGACCGAGCGTGTCATTAATCTGCTTGAAGCCGTCCAGATCGATGAACAACAACGCAACGCGCGTCAGCTTGCGTTTCGCGCGCAAGATCGCCTGACGCAGATGCTCGCCGAACTGCGCGCGATTCAGCAACCCGGTCAATGCGTCGTGCGTCGCCAGATAACTCAGGCGCTCTTCTTCGAGTTGACGTTGCGTCACATCGGAACTGAATGCAACGAAGTGCGAATAGTGTCCGTCTCTGTCGCGGATGCCCGACATCGACATGGATTCGAGATAGATACGGCCATCCTTTCCGCGGTTCCAGACCTCGCCTTTCCAATGGCCGGTTTCGTTCAGGCGATGCCAGAGATCTTCATAAAAGGTCCGGTTCTGGCGTCCGGAATTGAGCAGGCACGGAGAGCGGCCAATTACTTCGTCCTGCGTGTAGCCGGTCAGGATCGTGAAACCCGGATTGATCCGCTCGATCAGTCCGTTCTTGTTGATGACCATGACGCCGTTCGAAGCATGCTCGAAGACGCGGTTGGCCATCCACAGGTGATATCGCGTCTCTCTCTTGACGTCGTTACGCTCACGCAACAGATAGAAGAACAGGCCCGCAACCAGCAATAAGACCGCACCGACAAATCCAGATCCGACCATGAAGGTCGTATTGACGATCGACGCGCATTCCTGAGCGAATCGTTCAGCCTGCCGCGTATTGACAGCAATGTCCTGGCCGAGCCTGGTGTCCAGACGGTCCATGAAATCGATGTTGCTGTCTAACCATTTCGACGCTGCGTCGTAGCGTGCGTCTGCCAGCAAGGCCACGCCCTCTTTTACGATGTCTTTGAATCTAGGCAAGTCGCGTACGAGCACATTCGCCAGTGCGCGTTCCTCTGCACTGCTGATGCCTACCGGGAAATAGCGCGACCACGCCCTGTCGAGCTTTTCAATTGATCCGCGTATCGATTGAATGGCTTTCGTCGTGACGTCAGGATTGCGTAACGCGAGCGCTCTCCAGAACTGCCTGCGCATGTCCATTTCCGCAATGCGTATGGCGTCGAGTTCGCTGACCGGCGCGATATTGCCCGCATACAACACCGCCACATTCGACTCGAGTTTCGACGTTTCCAGCAGCCCGAACGCTATGAGCGCGATCAACGCAATGCCACCCGCCGACACCACGCCTACTATCTTCCCTCGGTAAATGCGCGTAAGTAGTTTCATTGCGATGCCGATCCGGCCAGCCTGTGTTGAGGGGATCCAGGAAATCTTCAGAGCGTAATGTTTAGCCGTCTGCCGGATATTGACTTTGCTTAAGAACGCATTCGATTCGTCGTCTGGCGGCAGTCCCGTGTTGTGTCGCGCACGATTTGCGCTCCGGCGAACGTCATCCCTGATCTATCTCAAAATTGACGGCAATCAAGAATTTTTCGAGGTCCGCGCCTTACCCTTGCAAGCTGTTCGGACCTCTCGGTTTGCGTTGCCTGGTGCGCCGCTCCGGGCTGCGCCGCGCGGTCGGCTATTCGCCCAGACCCCGGAACACCGCTTGGTGAGAGGGATCGCCGTAGGCCGATTCAAAATCCACATGCCGCTTATTCGCACTCGCAACGACGTCGATGATTCGTCGTGCGCGACGCTGCACGCTGCCTCCGTCAAGAACCCGGAAAGATCGTCATGCCTTGTTGTTCACGTTGTTCGCTGGACCGCTTTTGCGTACCCGAGGGGATGAGTCGGGAAGAAATTTCGATCCTCGATATCGAGATCCACGAACGTCTCCGCATTCGAAAGGGGCAGACGTTGTATCGTCAAGGCGATCCGTTGACTTCGGTATATGCGATTCGCTCGGGAATGCTGAAAACGCTGACGAGCTCCGAGGATGGCAGGGTACATATCACGGGCTTTAATATTCAGGGCGATCTGGTCGGACTGGATAGCTTCGACGAAGTCCGATATGCGTCCGATGCCATCGCGCTCGAGGACTCCGATGTGTGTGTGATTCACGTTGAGAACCTCGCCATGCTCGCGATCCGCGCGCCGTTCCTTCAACAGCAGTTGCTTCGCATGACGAGCCGTGAAGTCAGAAAGGATCACGCGATGCTGCTTTCGCTCGGTTCGATGAGCGCGGAGGAAAGAGTCGCTACGTTCCTGGTGAACTTGTCGGAGCGATTCGCCGCGCGTGGCTACTCGAGCAGCGAGTTCTATTTGCGCATGACACGCGAGGACATCGGCAATCATCTGGGTATCAAGCTGGAAACCGTCAGCCGGCTATTGTCGAAGATGATGGATCGCGGGCTGATTCAGGTCCGTCATCGTCACGTAAAGCTGTTGAACGTGGCGGAACTCAAGGCGCGTACGCATCTGAGCGAGCAGTGGGACGGCCGCGCACCGGGCGTACCGTCCGCCGGCGATTGTGCAAGCTGAATCGGTTACTGCGAAAAAAAAGCGCGTCACCGGGGCGGTGACGCGCAGTAATGGACGAGAGCTGTCCAGTACACGGCGCGGACGGGGATCCGACCGTGCATGCGAATTATTCGCCTGACCGAGTACTTTGGGAGAAAGTGAAGGCTCCGGTTTTTGATCTAATCCAATCTTCGACGAGTTTGAATTCGCCCGCGCCGCGATTACTCGGCGAGGCACGTGTAGGCGTTTCCCTACAGACGTGCTCGCAGCCTTACATCGATCCGCGGCGGCGACTGATTTTGCGCGAAATCCGAATACCCCAGACTTCGATGGTGGGCATCGATATCTTGCCTTGCTCACGGCGCCCAGCGGCACGCTTGCCGAACACGCGCCCGATCTGGGAGAGAAAGGGATGTACGCATCAAACGAACGCCTGCCGCTGCCGCCCGTTGCGACGCGGCGTACCGCGCCGCGCTGCTCGACCTGTTCGCGGCGCTTCCTGTGCATGCCGGCAGAACTTTCCGCGCGGGAGTTCGCGCAAGTCGATGACATCGTCGGCGCGACGCGTGCGATTCGGCGGGGAGGGCGGCTCTTCAGCGCGAACGACCGGTTCGAGAACGTATACAAGGTTCGCACGGGTTCGCTCAAGACCGTGCTCGTGCACCGTGACGGCGTGGAACAGATCAACAGCTTTTTCGTTGCCGGCGAAACGCTCGGCCTCGACGGCTTGAGTGTCGATCGCCATGCATGCGATGCGATCGCGCTCGAAGACAGCTCCGTCTGCGTGATTCCGTTCGCGGAACTGGAGAGGATGTGCCTTAGCATCCGCGCGATGCAGCGACATCTGCATCGGGCCATGAGCGGAGAGATCGTCAGGGAAAGCGCGCTCGTCATGCTGCTCGGCACGATGTCGGCCGAGCAGCGTGTCGCCGCCTTTCTGCTGAATCTCTCGGATCGCGTAGGTGGTCGCGGCTATCCGAGAGAAGAACTTGAACTTCGCATGACACGTGAAGAAATCGGCAGCTATCTCGGACTCAAGCTCGAGACGGTCAGCCGGATGCTGTCGAAATTCGCGCGCGACGGGCTGATTCAAGCGCGCGCGAAAAAGGTTCGAATCGTTGACCGCGAGGGACTTGAGAAAGTCTAAAACAGTCTATTACGCTGCGTCGCAGCAAACAATCGCCTGCGATTTAGCCTCCGTGTTGCGCGCCATGCCAAAGTGGTGGCATATTGAACGCCGATATGCCACCCACGGAGGTGTGCGTGACCACTGTGCCGCGACAGCCGTTGCTGTCCATCAGGACGCAACGCCCGAGCAACCCATGACGAACGTTCTGATCGCCGACGATCACGAACTGGTTCGCGAAGGTCTCCATCGCATTCTCCTGAATTCCCGACGTTTCGACGTGGTGGGCGAAGCGGGCGACGGGCCGGGCACGCTGGCACTGGTGCGCTCGACGCCCGCGCACGTACTCGTGTTGGATCTGTCTTTGCCGGGCCGCAACGGCCTCGATCTGCTGAGGCAGATCAGAAAAGAGCAGCCTGATCTGCGTATTCTCGTTCTGACGATGCAAGCCGAGCAGCAGTACGCGGTACGCGCATTCAAGGCCGGTGCGGCGGGCTACCTGACGAAGGCCTGCGCGGCATCCGAACTGCTCGCGGCCGTCTCCAAGGTTGCGTCGGGCGGCGTCTATGTCAGTATCTCGATGGCGGAGCAATACGCGCAGCGCCTGTACGAGCCCGCCAGCGCCCTTCCTCATCAGCGCTTGTCCGACCGCGAGTTCGACGTTTTCCGCCGGATAGCGTCGGGCGGCACCATCACGGAGATCGCCAAGGATCTCTGTCTGAGCGCGAAAACCGTGAGCACCTATAAGGCGCGCATTCTCGAGAAGATGCAGATGCCGCATGAAGCGGCACTCGTGCGCTATGCGGTGAATCAGAAACTATTCGACGAAGAGGAATGATCCGACCGCGTTTCACTGAGCGATGCGACGCGTACACCAAACTCGATGACATGCTGAAACGATGAACTTCGTGGTTATCTCAAAATTGATCGCGGTCAACGTTCATCCGGCGAGGCACGGTTAGCATTCGTCGCTATCGAAGAGCATACCTTTATCCGAATTCTTCACGCCACTCGCCGGATCCTTCATGCGGAGCGGCTGCCGAGTGTCGTCTCAAGCTTGAACGAAATACGATGAACCATTTTCTCCACACGATCCGCTTCCGGATCATGCTTGCGTTCGGCATTGCCGTCGCACTCATGCTTTCGCTCGGTCTCTTCAGCCTTTACGGCATGTCGAAACTGAGCGACAACATGCAGACGTCCTATTCGGGCAATACATTGCCGATCAGTCAGCTCGCCGGCGTTCGCGCCAATGTGCTCAATACGCGCCGCGTGCTGTGGATGATTCAGGCCACACAGGAAACGCACCAAACCTCGAAGGTCCGGGATGCGGTGACCGCGATCGAAAAGGCCTGGTCGAGTTATTACCCGAACGGTGTGTCGAGCGGGGGAGAGCGGGCTATTGCGGAGAACATCGAAACGCAACTGACGCAGTTCCGCGCCGCCGTGCAGGAAGAGCTGGCGTTGATCGAAAAGGGTGATTTTCAGGCCAGCGCGGGGTTCCAACAAAATACGCTCTCGCCGCTCGGCGATCGCCTGACCGACCTGATCAGTCGGGATGTCCAGCTCAATGTCGAGCAAGCCAAGAACTTCGCTGCGGATAGCGCGGTGAGAAACGGCCAACTGATGTGGGTCCTCGGGCTGATCGTCATCGTCGGCGTCGTCATTGCGATCGGTGCCTCGATGTATCTGTCGAAGGCAATTTCCACGCCGCTGGGACAGTCCGTGCAAGTTGCGAATGTCATCGCGGCGGGCGATCTGCGCAGCCCGATCGAGTTTGATTCGCAAAACGAGTTTCGCCCGCTGCTCGACGCGATGAAGCGAATGAGCGATCAGCTCACGACGACGGTGCGCGGCATTCTTTCGTCGAGCGAGGCGGTTTCGATCTCGGCGCGCGAGATCGCGAGCGGCAACATCGATCTGTCGTCGCGTACCGAACAGCAGGCCTCGTCGCTCGAAGAGACCGCGGCCAGCATGACGGAGCTGGCGCAAACGGTGCGGCAGAACGCCGACAACGCCCGCCATGCGAACACGCTCGCCATGGGCACACGCGAGACAGCGAATTCCAGCAACTCGGCGGTGCAGACGATGGTCGAGATCATCGGCAATATCCGCGACAGTTCCACGCGCATATCCGAGATCACGACGATGATCGAGAGCATCGCGTTTCAGACGAACATTCTTGCGCTCAACGCCGCGGTCGAAGCCGCGCGCGCGGGCGAACAGGGACGAGGCTTTGCCGTCGTGGCCAGCGAGGTGCGCGCGCTCGCGCAACGCTCGTCGACGGCGGCAAAGGAGATCAAGGATTTGATCGAGTCGTCGGCCACGCTTGTACGCAACGGCGTGGAACAGGCGGAAGTCGTAGGCGTCTCCATGGCGCAGGTGATCCGCGGCATCCAGCAAGTCTCGGATATCGTGGGCGAGATTGCGGAAGCGTCGGAAGAACAGAGTCAGGGGATCGAGCAGGTCCACCAGGCGATCAGCCAGATCGATTCTGTCACGCAGCAAAATGCGGCGCTCGTGGAGCAATCCGCCGCGGCTGCGCAGTCGCTGGAGCAGTCGGCGGTGCAAATGACGAATGCGGTTTCCGTGTTTGAGCTATCGAGCGCGTCGGATCAGCCAGCACGACGAAGCAGGCCGCATTCCGCAGCGACGTCTTCCGCTGCCGTCACAACGGTTTGACGAAGCGGAAGCGCGTCTCGAAACATCTTCCTTATGAGTCAAGCCATGCAGACCTCCGCCTTTGAAGCAGCGACAAACGAAGCGCATACGCAGCTCACGACCGTTCAGGGCAACGCGTTACTCGACTACGGCGTGCGCATGATCGTGATACGCGAACTCTGTCAGGCGCTACTGACACATTTTCCCGTCAGTTCGCGCGCGGACATCGAGCGCAGTTTCAGAACGCGGATCGAGCGCGTGCTTGAAATGACGGACGACAACGTATTTCCGGCAGGCGCACAGACCGCGTTCCTGAATGAGATCAACTATTTTCTCGGCACCCTCGGCAAGAAAGCGGCGACGTAACGCCGAGCGATTCCGCGCCCTTTGTCTCGAGAGGCGATTCAACCGCAAGCTGAATCTGTAGCGCCAAAAATATAAAGAGGAAAGCACGCCATGCTAAACCGCCTTGCCTCGCAGACCGACGGGGCTCACCCGGCAGATGAAGAATTTTCGATCTACGGAGAGGCGCATCGACGCGCGCTGGCATCGCTGACGTCCGCGTTGTCCGACAGCGCGTCGCGGGTGGTCAATCGCTTCTATTCGATGCTCGCCGGCCTGCCCGAGTCGAGGCGCATTCTGGAGCGGCTTTCGGATTCCGAGCTCGCGCACCTCGAAGCGCAGCAAATCCGAAACGTGCTCAGGCTCGCAAATCCCGACCTCACGGCGGCCGAGCATCGCACGATGGCGCTGCGAATCGGCCGGATCCATGCGACGCTCGGACTCGATCACGAGAATCTCGTTCACAGCCGTGCGATCTTTGAGAGCGCGATCTGCAGCGAGATCGATCCGGATAGCCACGGCGAGGCACTGACGATACTGACTCTGCGTTTTGCACGCGATCTCGCCATTCAAGCCGAGGTTTACAAGGAGGTGCAAAGCGCGCGTTCCGAACTGTTGCTGTCCATCATCCGTATTACCTCCGAAGTGGACAGCTATGCAAGTCTGGTCGATGGCATCGTGCAGGCCATCGCACAGCTTGAGGAAATAGCGGGCTGTGCGGTCGGGCGTCCCGACGCGGATGGGCGCTTTCGCTGGGAGGCTGTCGGCGGCGCGCGTCTGCCGGACTATCTGCAGGCCATCGAGGCCGAAGGCTTGGGCGTACTGAAGCATGAGAACGACCGGTTGGGCCAAGGCCCGATAGGCGTCGCCTTCCGGACGGGCACAACGGCGCGCGTGATCAACACCGTCACCGACCGGCACGTCGCGCCCTGGCGAAAGCTTCTCGGCGAGCATGGCTTTCGCTCTCTCGCCGCGATTCCACTCAGCCCGATAGGCGAAGCCCCGCGAGCCGTGCTGTGCCTTTATAGTGCGTTGCCCGGCGGATTTGCGGGCGGCGATCAACATGATTTCATCGCGCTCGTGCAGACCTTGCTCGGCCTCGCGATAACCCGCATCGAACACGTCGAGGGCGGCACGCACACCGTGCCCTTTTCGGTCAGGCAGCAGTGGAGCGAACTGCTGCGCGCCGACGGCTTGCAGATGCACTACCAGCCGATCCTGAATCTGAGGACGCGCGAGGTTGCCAAGGTGGAGGCACTGGCGCGCTTGCATGACGGGCATCGCCTGCTCGCGCCCGGCCAGTTCCTTCCGACCTTCTCGCGCGACGATATGTACGAGCTCTTCGTGCGAGGGCTGGAGCAAGCTCTGGCGCAACGGAATAGCTGGCTTCGGGAAGGCATCGACCTGGATATTTCTGTCAATCTCCCGCCAAGCGGACTCAATGACCCGCGCTACTTCGACGCGACACGGAACGTGCTGTCAAGACACGCATGCGATCCATCCGCCCTCACGCTCGAAGTGCTCGAGACGGAGGAGTTGCAGCGCGAGCGTTCTCTTCAAGGCATCCTCAAATACAAGGGGCTCGGCGTCATTCTTGCGCAGGACGATCTGGGCGCGGGACACAGCAGCCTGAACCGGCTGAGAGTGCTGCCGTTCGATTGCATCAAGATCGACAAGGAGATCGTGCGTCTGGATGGCAACGACAATTCCGACATGCTGCGTTTCATTTATCAGTTGACGCGGCTCGCGCATTCGCTCGGAAAGACGGTTGTCGTGGAAGGCGTCGAAGATAAAGGCCTCGTCGATGCACTCGTCATTCTCGGTGCGGATTTCGTTCAGGGTTATGGAATCGCGCGTCCGATGCCGGCCGCGCAGATTGCCCTGTGGATGAACACGAACGCCGCGATGTTGCAGACCGGACAGCCTGTCAGCCGGCTGGGCAAACTCGCGCGTCTTTTGATCTGGGAAGAAACACTGCATCTGCATTCGGAGGTTCGCAGTGCGATGTCGGTGTGCTTGTTCCCGGATTCCGCCATCGCGCTCGATTGCATTCTCCCCTCGGTTTCGCGATCGCCCGCGAAAGACGCGTTGCTCGAAGCGTTTGCGCAACACGGTGTCGGCAGCGAAAGCTATCAATCGGCGAGACGCAGCCTTGTTTCGGAAATCTGACTTTAAAACGGATCGGCGACTATTCGGAACAGGGTGAACGATAGTTCATTTTTGATTGCGCTCAATATCTTCGTCGCCTTATCTCAATATCATGTGGTCAATCCGTTGGGTGATGCGGAATCAGGCTGATTGAGCGAATTACTACGAGGTTATTTTGAAAAGCATCGAACGTCTCGACGCGCTGCGGGAAGTCAACTTGTCCTACCTCCTGCTCGCGCAAAATATGATTCGTGACGATCTGGCCGAAGCGATGCTGCGTCTCGGCATCGGGAAAGACGTGGCGGAAGTGCTCGCGATGATCACGCCTGCACAACTGATGAAGCTTGCCGATTCCAACATCATGCTATGCCGGTTCCGCTTTGACGATCATGCGATTCTTTCGACCCTCACACATCACGCCAAACACATCGATATGAGCCGCATGCAGACAGCGCTCTTGCTCGTTCAGCAACCCGTCGAGTCGATTCAATGAGCCGGATTCATCCGTGTCTGAAAAAGACGAAGGACACGTCGGAGCTCGCACAGAAGAGTTTGCTGAATGAGGCGCATCAAACCCAGCTCGCCATCGGTTTGATCAATTTGGGCGCGCGCGTTCAAGTGCTCGAAGCGGAGACGACCTTGTCTCGCGATCGTCTGATCCGACTTTATAAGGAGCTGAAAGGCGTGTCGCCTTCCAAGGGCATGTTGCCCTTTTCGGAAGACTGGTTCCTGACGTGGCGGCCGAACATTCACGCATCGCTGTTTTATTCCTTCTATCGCTTCCTGCTCGACACTGCGCAAGTGGAGCGCATCGAGGCGTTGTTGAGCGCTTATCGACTTTACCTGGAACACACGTCGAGCACGGATCGCGAACCTCTTCTGAGCTTGACGCGTGCCTGGACGTTGCTGCGGTTCATCGAGTGCGACGTACTCGAATCGTGCCGTTGCACATGTTGCCAGGGGCAATTCATTGGTCATAAGTTCGAGCTGAAGCCAAACTTTATTTGCGGCATTTGCCGTCCTCCGGCACGCGCGGGAAAGGGACGTCCCGATCGCATCAGCGAGCTCGAGGCGATTCCGGCCTGAGTTGGTATCGCTCAGGTTTAGTGTCGTGCCTTACGAAAATCAGTGATTAGAACATGGCCCGAGTTAGAGTCTCCCATGCCGATCTGAGCGTCGGCGTTCCTTTGCAGTTTCCGGTCTATTCCGTCGCCGGAGATCTTCTGCTAGGACGAGGTTATGTGATCCAGAAACAGGATCAGATCGATCGCCTGATCGAAATGAAGGCGTTCAGGCATGAGATGCGCGGAGACTATCGCGGAATCCAGAATGGACGGGTATTCGGCATTCTGAACACCAACACGCGTACGCAGTCTCGCGAGATTCGCTCGCAGGGTCCGGTCGTCACGTCGTTCCCGGCATTCACGCGCGGTCCGGAATTCTTTCTTCTGAGCTTGAGCAGGCAAGAAGACGTGTCGTTCAGCGCGAACTTCGTGGGAACGCTGAAAGGGCAAAGCCTGCTGGTCACGGTGCCACAGTGCGCGGACGCATTTCAGCCGGGTATCGAAGTCAAGGGAAAGATCGTCGTCGGCCGCTATATCTACATGTTTCATAGTCGCGTGCAGGCTCGCGTATTCGAACCTTTCGATATCCTCCACATCGATCTTCCGGTGCAGGCGACGCGTCAGATTTTCCGGCGCCATCTTCGTGTCGATGTCGATCTCGATGCGCGCGTCATCCGCAACGACATGACGACAAGCGGATTCGATGCGACCATCGTCAATCTGAGCATCGGCGGAATGGGCATTTCCGTACCGGAAGCGGATCTGATGGTGGGCGAGCATTTTCGAATCTCGCTGCGATTGCCGGCCGGCGACGGCTTTGGATCGTCGCTCATGCTGACAGGCATCGTCAGAAACGCGTCGGTCAGAGGCGCGCATCACAAGGTCTTCGGCGTCGAGCTGCAAGGTCTCTCCGACCAGGAGAGAGCGAGCCTGCAAAACTATATCTTCGACATCGCAACGAGCCTCAGTTCCACCCCGAATTGATCGGGCGACAGCGATTTCAGAACAGGCGTCGAAAACCGCGCAGAAGGAAAGCAGATGAGAAAGTCCGAGGCTAAAGCTCATTCCACACTCGCTGCCGGAAATTTCACCGACAGCTTCGATCAGACGACCTCGCTTCATCTTGCGGAAGCCATCATCGATTCTTCCGACGATGCCATCGTTGCCAAGACGCTCGACGGCATCATCCGCACATGGAACAACGGTGCGCGCGCCATCTTCGGCTACGAGCAGAACGAGATTGTCGGCCGGCCCGTATTGGTGCTCATCCCTCCCGAACGCCTCGAAGAAGAACACATGATTCTGGCGCGCGTGATAAGAGGAGAGCGGGTCGATCACTTCGATACGACGCGTATCCGGAAAGACGGCGGCAAAGTCGATGTTTCCGTGACAGTCTCGCCCGTCCGGAACGGCGAGGGCGCAATCATCGGCGCTTCGAAAATCGCGCGAAACATCACCTTCCAGAAGCTGGCTAACAAGCGCCTGCTCAAAGCGTCCAATGTCTTCACCTATTCCAGCGAGGCGATTGCCATTACCGATCATCAAGGTCGGATCGTCGAGGTCAACCACGCGTTCTGCGCGACGACGGGTTTTGCTCAAAACGAAGCGATGGGCTTTTCCATCGAATCGTTTCTGAAGAGCGAGGATGGCATCGCAGAGTTTTCGGCCATGCTGCTCTCCGGCACGACCGAACATTTGCGCATCGAAAGTACGGGGCGAAAGAAGCATGGCGGCTCATTCGTCGCACAAGTAACGGTGACCGCTGTCAAGGCGAGCGAGACCGCGGTCGAGAACTTCATCTTTCTGATTGCCGACGTGACCGAGCTGAGAGAAAAGCAGAAGCAACTCGAAGCGGCCGCTTATCGCGATGCGCTGACGGGGCT
Organism: Caballeronia cordobensis; assembly: GCF_001544575.2. GTDB lineage: Bacteria > Pseudomonadota > Gammaproteobacteria > Burkholderiales > Burkholderiaceae > Caballeronia > Caballeronia cordobensis. The sequence continues at coordinate 50,305 of NZ_FCNY02000021.1, read as the reverse complement.
GCCGAATCGCCGCTCGCTCGTGACGAAGCTCGATGCATTCATCGAGCGATGCGTTCGGGCAGGCGAAACCTTTGCGCTCGCTTTCATCGATCTCGACGGATTCAAACTGATCAACGATTCACAAGGGCACGAAACCGGCGATCGCTTTCTTGCGGCCATTGGCGAGCGCTTGAGCCAGGCGCTTCGCGAGGGAGACTTCCTCGCGCGAATCGGCGGCGACGAGTTTGTCGCGATTTTGCCTGGCGTGCGATTGGCGGAACATTGTCGAGGCATCGTCGAGCGGCTGCTTTCGGCGTGTTCGCGTCCGATTCTGCTCGACCGCATCGAACTGACTGCATCGTGCAGCATCGGCGTGAGTTTCTTCATGGACGGGCCCGCAACGCCCGACACGCTGCTGAACGCAGCGGATCGCGCCATGTACGAAGCAAAGCAGCACGGCAAGAATCAGGTGTGTTTTTCGGCGGGAAGCGTGTCGCCGGAGACGACGGCTTTCATGCTGCCTTGAGCCTCTTTTTCGCAGTCGATAGAAAGCCGCCCGAGGGCGTAATGCCGTTCAGTTAAGACTGAACGGCATTTTGTTTTTGAGCGTTAAGAAGTGGTTGTAAACGAGGCGTCGCGCTGTTAACTTGACGGCGCGATGCTTTCCAGCCACCTGACTTTTCTTCTCGAAGCGCAGCAGCCGGCCGATCCGAGTCGGCTGGCCGAGCATTTGCCGTATGAGTGGATCGAGCGAGCGGTTCAGGCCACAGGAGTGGCGAGCATCCGGCGTCGCCGGCTGCCGGCCGAACAGGTGGTATGGCTCGTGATTGCGCTGGCGATGTATCGACACTGGTCGATCAGCGAAGTCCTGGATAATTTGGATTTGGCCCTGCCTGACAACGCAGCACCGTTTGTGAGCAAGAGCGCGGTGGCACAGGCACGACAGCGCATCGGCGAGGCCCCGCTTGCATGGCTGTTCGAACGCACGGCGCGCGCCTGGTGCACACAGGACGCGGTTCACCACGGGTTCAAAGGGCTGAGCTTGTGGGCGATGGATGGCACTACGCTGCGTATTGCCGACAGCCCTGCCAACCGCGAGCACTTTGGTGCCCAGGGCTATGCCAGCGGCAAGGTCGCCAGCTATCCTCAGGTCCGGGCGGTCACGCTGAGCTCCATTCCGACCCACCTGGTCGCCGACGTGAACTTCGGCCGCTACGACACCAATGAAATGGTGTATGCCAAAAGCCTGCTGCCGCAGGTGCCGGACGATTCACTCACTGTGTTCGACAGGGGTTTTTTGGCCGCTGAGATCTTGTGTGGCCTGACCATGAATGGCCGCAATCGTCACTTTCTGATTCCGGCCAAGTCCAATACTCGCTGGGACGTTATCGCGGGCACCGCTGAGGATGCGACCGTGCGCATGCGCGTCTCTGTTCCGGCACGCAAGAAGTGTCCTGCACTGCCTGAGTTCTGGCAGGCGCGCGCGATTCGCACCATCGATGCGCGCGGGCGCGAACGCGTGTTGCTGACCTCGTTGAGCGATCGCCGATGCTTCAAACCGGCCGATATCGTCGCCTGCTACGAGCGCCGCTGGCAGATTGAAACCAGCTACCGAGAACTCAAGCAGTCGATGCTGGGGATGGAACTGACCCTGCGTAGCCGCACAGTCGAAGGCGTCTATCAGGAAATTTGGGGAGCCCTGATTGCCTACAATCTGATCCGTCGCGAGATCGCCAATGCCGCCTTCGAAGTGAAACTCGCTCCAACGGACATCAGCTTTGTGCGCGCCGTCCACACAATCCAGCACGAGATGATGTGGGCCGCTGTCACCCCTGCGTTCGCCAAGCTGCCCGCATGCCTTCAGCGACTGCGCGAACGGCTGAAGGCATTGCCAAATGAAAAACGACCCGGCCGCACATGCGAGCGAGTCGTCAAATCGCGCCCTTCACGTTACTCCGTCCGGTACCTTAGAAAGGACCTTAACTGAACGGCATTACGCCCGAGGGCGGCTTTTCTTTTGCATGATGCGTGCTTGCGTTTCTTCGCGACGCTAACTAGTCGCCACGATCAACCGCCATCTGATCGAACCTTGCTGTAAGCCGCTATGTCGATGATGACTTTGTGCAGGCAGCGGGTGTCCCGAGACCGCTACTTCATTGACGCCGCATCCTTCGCAGCGGTAGACGCCTGAATGTGGTGCGCGCGATCCTGCCGCGTGAAGCGCATCGAACGCGATGTGTTTGAAGACGGTTACGTACTTGCTTTCCTGATAGATTGCCATGCTGTTTCGCCGCAATGGACCGGTTCATCGAAGTGCGTTCAAGCACTTGCGCACTTCGATCAGCAGTTCGTCCTGAAACGCCTGCGGCATGGGATTGTCGTCGCCGAGCGCGAGAATCCTGTCCATGCGTTTCTTGAACAGCGCCTCCGCTTCGATTCGCTGTTCCTGCTGCGTCAATGAGATCAACACCTGAGCGATTTCCTGCGTGACGACAAGCCGGGCTGTCGACTGGATGTAGCCGTTGCCAAGCGATACCACCAGATCTTCGGGTTTCATATCAGCGCGAAGAACGGGGCCAGCCGTTTCGCTCATATCTTCGGTTGCGCGCGGAAGCACGGCCTGAAGGTGAGGGTTGACTTGCAAAGATGTATTCATACCTTGCTCCTTGGCGTCAGAAGGTTTGCCATTCGGATTCGTCGGCCGGTGCCGGTGCCGGTGCCGATGCGGAAGGATCGATTGCCTTCGTGCTGGCGGACGACATCGCCTTTCGGGGCTTCGCGATCGATGCGGTTGGCAGTTTCCTGACAGGCGAGGGGACAGGCGCTTTTCGCGTGATTGCGGATGCGTCGCCATCGAGTCGGAAGAAGCCCATATCCGATTTCATCCGGTCGGCCTGTTCCTGCAGCGATTGCGCAGCGGCAGCGGCTTCTTCGACCAGGGCGGCGTTTTGCTGCGTGACCTCGTCGATTTGCGTGATCGCTGCGTGGACCTGTTCGATGCCCTTGCTTTGCTCGTCCGATGCAGCCGTGATCTCGCCGACGATGTCGGATACCCGGCCAATCGCATGACTGACCTGATCCATGTTGGCGCTGACGACACCGGCTTGTTCCGCGCCCCGGTGCACTTTCTTGGCCGAAGCTTCGATCAGTTCCTTGATCTCCTTGGCCGCCACCGACGCGCGTTGCGCCAGTGTGCGCACTTCACCCGCCACCACCGCGAACCCGCGGCCCTGCTCTCCGGCGCGCGCCGCTTCCACGGCCGCGTTCAGCGCGAGAATATTGGTCTGAAAGGCGATGCCTTCGATCATGCCGGTGATTTCAGCAATCTGGCTGGAGTCCGCGCTGATGTCCTTGATCGTGGCAACCATGGATTCGACCGCCGCGCTGCCCGCGTCCGTCATTTCGCGCGCATTGTTGGCGAGCGAGTTCGCCTGGCGCGCGTTGTCGGCGTTTTGACGAACGGTTTCGGTGAGCTGCGTCATGCTCGCGGCGGTTTGTTCCAGCGATGAAGCCTGCTCTTCGGTACGCGCCGACAGGTCCTGATTGCCCGCCGCGATCTGCGCCGCAGCCACATTGACGGACTCGCTCGAATCGCGAATGCCTCGCACCGTGCCGGCGAGGGTCTCGCTCATTGTTTTCATGGCGTCCAGCAAGTGGCCAAATTCGCCTTGTGCCTTCGCTACGATACGGCTATCGAGACGGCCTTCCGAAATATCGCTGGCGATTCTGACCGTGTTGTTCAGCGGAACCGTGATGACTCGGACGAGATAGACCGTCGATGCCGTCAGAGCGGCCGCGCCGATCAGGATCAAGGTCAGATTGATCCATGTAAGGCGCGCCGCTTGTGCTTCGCCTGCCGCTGATGCGTCCCGCGCCTGATCGGCATTATTCTCGAAGTCGTCGCCGATCAGATCCGAAAGTTCGTTGCCCATCGGGAACACGGTTTCCGTTTGAAGTCTGCCTGCCGCGGCAAAATCGCCGGCCTCGATGAACGGAAGTTCCTGCGCCACAGCGGCTTCGAATCGCGGAATCAGTGCGTTGATCTTGTCGGCGATCGCCTGCTCGGACGGACTGGTGATTTCACCGCCCGTGTAATAGCTCTTCCAGTCACTGTCCATCTGCGACTGGAATTCCCGAACCTTCGGGACCAGATCCTTGATCTGCTGCGCCTGCATTCTCCACAGCGCGAGGCGCATATTCATCATCGCAGCGCGTACCTTTGCCACGCGCGTGATCGGAACGATATTGCCGCGATACGTTTCCTGCATGGAGCCACTCAGACTCGACATGCCATACAGCCCGGCTCCGCCCACGAGAACCGTGATGAGCATGCTGGCTGTGAGGACCAGAATGATTCTGGATTTTATGGAAGAGAAGAACTGCGACATCGGAAATCCTTCGATAGATAAACACATCGCCGGCTTACAGAACGGCTTCGCGATGGTGATTTAGTCGTGAGCCCGCGGAGACGGGCATAGAGCGCTGTGGATACCGATCCGCACAGTCTCGAACTATATTTCGGTTGAGCGAAACGATTCGACAGGAGAAGAAACTCGAAAATATTGACCGCAGTCAAATTGTTTGTTTCTAGTAGGCGGGTTATCGGCGGGACGCCAGTGTCTTACTTGCCGCTGGCTTCGGCCGCTGATCGAGAGGTGACGTAGCGGACTACGCGCAAGGGTCATATCAACGGTTCGAACGAGAGAATGGAATGAAGCGCGCTTAACGAAGACCAACAATCTCTCAAAGTCAAAGGAAACTTTCGTTCGTGCTTGCCACAGCCGCGAGGATCCGACTAGGTGAGGTCGAGCAAGCGGGGTCGAGTTCGCCCGAAAAGCGCTCGCGTACGACGGGAATCTTGTCCCGGGCCGGCCCCGAACTTTAGTAATCGCACGCGAGGCGCTGCTGGCTAACCGAGTTTGCTGTGGACGAATCTCGTCTGAAGCATCCGTACGTCGTGTCTTCGAACGTCTGCTCCGCTGACAATACTGGCCCGCGAGGCGGCTGACTGTCGGACGGCTGCAGTGGGTCGATTTCGCTTTTTGGTCGGAAGGCGAACCGCTGTTCGCGATGACCGTAGTTGTGAACGACCCGGTGTCGAGGGTTGAAGAGCCGTCCCGCCGGCAAACGACGAACGTCAGCAATGGCCGATGAGATGCTCGGCTTGGACGTTCTTGCCTGGTAGCGGTCACGGACGCTCACGGGGCCCAATCGCAACGATGGTTGACGGTCTCTTCGCGACGATGGAAGATTTAGGGTTGAAACTTGTCGCTCCCGGAAGTTATTTGAGTAACAGACCAAGCGCCTAGGCTCCGTTTCGACCTCAGAATCCGGCCAAAACAGAAGTTATTTGGTTAATTTTCCGGAAGCCAATTGAGTTCTTCCACAGTTCCGCTGGTCTGTAAGCCTGTAAATGAGTCGTCGAATTCGGCAAATCGCAACTCATCCATCTCTCGTTGTCTTTGAGCGCGCCTTGCTTTTCGACGACGCACAGCGAAACACCTGTCTCCGGCGCTATTTTCCGCAAGTGCCTTGCATCTATACCCAGAGAGACAGCGACAGCGACATCTCGCGACGTAGAGACTTGATCGCTCTGTCGAATGCCCGTGACCCGTCCCTCGCGAAACTCCGGGCAGCCAATATCGGGTCCAGCTTTTCGTCTCGCATTGATCGGCGGACAGCAGCGAAGTACCGCGCCGAGGGCATGCTTCTACACATCTAATGTGGAAGACAAATTAATTGGTCTGGCTTAGCGATTCGATAATAAGTATCGGCTCGTACCGATGGTTGGCAACGCCACCGGTGGCTTAAGCTTGCGGACATCGGGGACATGACCGTTTGAGCGCGCAAATGTAACTCGGGTATCAACCGCAGTCGCCGACATGCCAATAACACGGGCGGGAAGATTGCCACTGAGATCCGCATGCCGACGTTTGAGAGCGCTTTCGTTTTGAGGGCTTTGCATCGGAGGGACATGATGAACGACAAGACGTGGATTGTAGTGGCGGATGAAGGTCGGGCGCGCGTGTTCCAGGCTCCAGGGCTCACACGCGACCTGGAAGAAGTCGACGATTTCGTCAATGTCGCGCATAGCGCCACGACGCTAACCGAAAAGCAGGCAGTCGAATTTTCCGGGAGCGAACGAACGGAAAAAGAACGGGATAAATTTGCAATTCAGGTAGCTGAATACCTCGAACAGGCGCGTCTCCATCAACGCTTTGGCCGCCTGAGACTAATAGCGGAATCCAAGTTTCTTGGCATGATCTTGTCCAGCCTGAGCGCACAAACCCGTGAACTCGTCTTCGAAAAGGTCAGCAAGGATTATTCGACGTTGAGCATCAAAGAGATACAGGAGCATCTGCAACAGAGGTGACGCCTGCATGATATGAAAGACCGCTTCGTCATGCGCATTGGATTGTCACCCGGCTCCAGCGGCCTGTCGCACGTACGCGCTATCCGATACTAAACATCGGTAAACGGAATTTCGTCGTGATGTCATAACGGTGTCGTGCCTGCTAACTCTGTATTGGGAGACGCACAGTCACGTTCCGAAGTTCTTGTCCCGGTGACGCAATCGGCGTGATTCCCCGTCGAGCGAGTACCCCGACGTGATTGCAAAATTTCAGATGCCCAACAACAACACACCGGAACCACAAGCCGTCTGCGATCCGATCTCCCGAAGCGCGATCTTTCTCACACTGACGGTAGCGCGCGGCGAAGACGAGGCTGCTGCCGTGCGGGAATGGTGCGGCGAGATTGCCGCGCTAGTCCGCGCGGTCGGCACGCGCGCACCCACCGCTAAGCTCTCTTGCGTGTGCGGCTTCGGCTCCGAAGCGTGGGACTTTCTCTTCGGCGCGCCGCGTCCCGCGTCGCTGCATCCGTTCATCGAATTCGGATCGGGCGAGCGCCGCGCCATTGTCACGCCCGGAGACATCCTGCTGCATATCCGCGCGGATCACATGGATCTTTGTTTCGAACTTGCGTCACAGTTGCTCGACAAACTGGGAAATGCCGTCACGGTCGTCGACGAGGTGCACGGCTTTCGCTACTTCGATCTGCGCGACATGGTGGGTTTCGTCGACGGCACGGAGAACCCATCGGGCAAAAGCGCTGCAAACTTCACGATTGTCGGTGATGAGGATGAGGAATTCGCGGGCGGCAGCTATGTGGTCGTACAGAAGTACTTTCACAACTTGAGGGCATGGAATGCTTTGACGGTCGAGCAACAAGAAAAGATCATCGGGCGCAAGAAGCTGTCCGATGTCGAACTGGGCGCGGACGTGAAACCCTCTTGCTCGCACAGCTCGCTCACGACCATCGAAGAGAATGGTCAGGAGGTGAAAATCCTGCGGCACAACATGGCCTTCGGCCGTCCCGGTGCAAAGGAGTTTGGCACCTACTTTATCGGCTATGCGCGCATGCCCGGACCGATCGAGCAGATGATGGAGAACATGTTCGTCGGTCGGCCGCCGGGCAATTACGACCGTCTGCTCGATTACAGTCGCGCGGTGACGGGCGGGCTCTTCTTCGTGCCGTCCGCCGATCTGCTCGACGCGCTTCCCGACAGAACGCCCGCCGCGGCGGTGTCGGCCTCGCCTTCCAGCGCGCCTCGGCGCGAAGCGACCCGCGACGGAAAACTGAACATCGGCTCACTCAAAGGAACGCCACAACATGAATAACCTTCATCGCGAGCTTGCACCGATTTCCGAAGACGCATGGGAACAGATCGAAGCCGAAGTGGCGCGCACCTTCAAGCGCTCCGTCGCGGGGCGGCGGGTGATCGACGTGAAAAGCCCGGGCGGAGTCGCGCTCGCGGCCATCGGCACGGGGCACCAGACGAACATCGCCGCTCCAAAGAAAGGCGTGGCGGCCAAGCTTTACGACGTCCGGCAACTCGTGCAATTGAGCGTGCCGTTCACGCTGCAGCGCGAGGCGGTCGACAGCGTGGAGCGCGGCTCGAACGACGGCGACTGGCAGCCCGCGAAAACCGCCGCGAGCGAACTGGCACTCGCCGAGGACAGCGCGATTTTCGATGGCTTCGGCGCCGCAGGCATCGTCGGGATACGCGAGGGCAGTTCGAACCCGCCCACGGTTTTGCCGGCGGACGTGGCCGACTACCCCGCGGCGGTCAGTCAGGCGCTGGAAAAGCTGCGGCTCGCGGGCGTCGAAGGCCCGTACTCGGTGTTGCTCGGGGCGGATGCCTACACGGCGCTTGCCGAGGCGAGCGATCAAGGTTATCCGGTGATCCAGCACATCAAACGTATCGTGAGCGGGGAGGTCATTTGGGCGCCCGCGTTGCAGGGCGGCTGTGTGCTGTCCACGCGCGGAGGCGATTACGAATTGCATATCGGACAGGACCTGTCCATCGGCTATACGAGTCATACCGACACGACCGTGCAGTTGTATCTGCGCGAGACGCTGACGTTCCTGATGTTGACGAGCGAGGCTTCGGTATCCATCGCGGTGGGGGAGTGACCCCCGGCCGCACCGGACAATACGACGCCATAAAAGACCTTGGGGAGTGAGACCTGATTACCACGCGGTGGTTTGGGTCGAGCCCGATCGACAGTCGCATATCGGTGGGCTCGATGATGAACCGCCCCGAACATGGAGACGATTGATCATGGCTGCCCTTTGCGAAATTTGTCATGCCCGTCCGGCTGTCGCCCAAGTGACCGTCGCGCAGAATGGCCAGCGCAAGTCGATGTCGATTTGCGAGTACGACTACCGGCAGTTGATGCGGCATCAAAGCATGCTGAATCCCTTCGATTCACTATTGGGCGGCGGCGGATTGTCTCGTCTGATGGGCGGCATGCAGGACGCCGGCGATGAAGACGAGGAGGACATGATTGCCTCCGTGCCGCGCGAGTCCGTCGACGTCACCGACGCCTTTAGCGAACAAACGATGGAGTTACTGCAACGTGCCGCTGAAAAAGCACACGAGCTGCAGAAAACGGAGCTCGACACGGAGCAAGTGCTCTACGTTCTCGCCGATACCGACATCGTGCAGGCGCTCTTCAAGGAGCTGAAGCTCGCCCCCGACGACATCAAGCGCTATATCGACGAGCACGCTCAGAAAGGGAAGGCCGATCCGGACGCGCCGGTCGAGAAGATGACGATCTCGCCGCGCCTCAAGAAAGCCTTTCAATACGCGTTCCAGGCGTCGCGCGAACTGGGGCATTCGTATGTCGGTCCGGAGCATGTGCTGATCGGGCTCGCGGCCGTGCCTGACTCGATTGCCGGCACGCTGCTCAAGAAATATGGCGTGACGCCGGAAGCGCTCCGTCAGAAGGTGGTGAAGGTGGTCGGCAAGGGCGCGGAAGACGGCCGCGTGGACACGCCCACAGGCACGCCCACGCTCGACAAGTTCGGCCGCGATCTCACCGCCATGGCGCGTCAGGGCAAGCTCGATCCGGTGCTCGGCCGCGCGCTGGAAATCGAAAATACGATCGAGGTGCTCGCACGACGCAAGAAGAACAATCCCGTGCTGATCGGCGAGCCGGGCGTCGGCAAGACCGCGATCGTCGAAGGTCTCGCGCAGCGAATCGTCAATGACGACGTGCCTGAAGATCTGCGCAACAAGCGGCTCGTCGAGATCAACATCAATTCGATGGTCGCGGGCGCGAAGTATCGCGGCGAGTTCGAGGAGCGCGCCAAGCAGCTCATCGATGAAGTCACGGCCAAGCAGGACGAGTTGATCGTCTTCATCGACGAGCTTCATACGATTGTTGGAGCGGGCCAGGGCGGCGGTGAGGGCGGCCTCGATATTGCCAACGTGCTGAAGCCGGCGCTCGCACGCGGCGAACTGAGCCTCATCGGCGCAACAACGCTCAACGAGTATCAGAAATACATCGAAAAGGATGCGGCGCTCGAACGCCGCTTTCAGCCCGTGCTCGTGCCGGAGCCGACGGTCGAGCAGACCATTGTTATCCTGCGCGGGCTGCGCGACAAGCTCGAAGCGCATCATCAGGTCACCTTCGCGGACGATGCGTTCGTCGCCGCCGCCGAGTTGTCGGATCGCTATATCACGTCGCGTTATCTGCCGGACAAGGCCATCGATCTCATCGATCAGGCCGCGGCGCGCGTGCGCATCGGTTCGACCTCGCGGCCGCCCGAGATTCAGGAGCTGGAAGCGGAGATCGCGCAGTCGAAGCGCGAGCAGGACTACGCGTCGTCACGCAAGCGTTTCGATGAAGCGAAGAACTTCGAGGAGCGCATCAAGGAGAAACAGAAAAAGCTGGAGGAACTCACCGAGGCTTGGCAGCGCAAGACCGGATCGGAGACGCTCGAAGTGACGGTGGCGTCGGTGGCGGAAGTGGTGTCGCGTCTCACGGGCATTCCCGTCACCGAGCTTACGCAGGAAGAGCGCCAGAAGCTGCTCGACATGGAGAACACGCTGCGCGAGCGTGTGGTCGGTCAGGACGAGGCGGTGGTCGCCGTGAGCGACGCGGTGCGGCTGTCGCGCGCGGGCATGGGCCAGGCGAACCGGCCGATCGCGACCTTCCTGTTCCTCGGACCGACGGGCGTCGGCAAGACCGAGCTTGCGAAGGCGCTCGCGGAAACCGTGTTCGGCGACGAGCAGGCGGTGATTCGCATCGACATGTCGGAATACATGGAGCGGCATGCGGTGGCGCGGCTGATCGGCGCGCCACCGGGATATGTCGGCTATGACGAAGGCGGTCAGCTCACCGAGCGGGTGCGCCGGCGTCCGTACAGCGTGATCCTGCTGGACGAAATCGAGAAAGCGCATCCCGACGTGAACAACGTGCTGCTGCAGGTGTTTGACGATGGCCGCCTCACCGATGGTAAGGGTCGCGTCGTCGACTTCAGCAACACGATCATCATCTCGACGAGCAATCTCGGTGCGTCCATCATCATGGATAACCTTGAAAAGAACGAGAAAGATCGCGATTCGGAAAAGGACATGCGCGCGAAGCTCATGGACGTGCTGAAAGGCCACTTCCGCCCCGAGTTCCTGAATCGCATCGATGAAATCATTGTGTTTCATGGGCTTTCGCGCGAGAACATCCGCGCGATCGTGCAGATTCAGATCGAGCGCGTCACGCGCACGGCCGACGCGCAGGACATCACGCTCAAGGTGCAGGACTCGGTCATCGATCATCTCGCCGATGTGGGATACCGGCCGGAGTTCGGCGCGCGCGAATTGAAGCGCCAGATTCGTCAGGAACTGGAAACGCGGCTCGCGAAGGAAATCCTCGGCGACAAGCTCAAATCCGGCGACACGGTAGACGTGAGCTACGACAAGGACACAGACAAGATGGTGTTCACCAAGGTCGAAGCGGAAGCGAAGCCGAAGAAGGCCAAGTCAGCCGCGAAAAAGAGCGCGCCGAAGACGGAAGGCAGGAAGGAATCGGCGAAGAGCGAGACCTGATCGCGTTCTGTCCGGAACCGGGCGGCGATGTCAGCCGCCCAGCTCCTGAAACGCATGGCCGTTCGCCTCCAGTTCCTTGAGGATCTCGGGCGATAGCTCGCTTTGCCAGACATGCCCGGAAAATTGCCACTGTTTCGCCTCGGCCGCTGCAAAATCCGGCAGGCCTGCCCCTTTGCGAACGTACAGTCCGAGCGTCGGTTTGGTGAGGTTGATGTAGAAGTCGAACTCTGACTGTTGCTGTTGCATGGTGCACCTCCGGATAGCTTGAAAAGGGCGTTTCACTCAGCATAGGCCACGCGACGGCAAAGAGGCGCTTTTTTAGCGACGCTTGTATATGCTCGAAGGAACGGAGAACCTCTCGGACGATTTGGGATGCTTATTTATGTAGCCATGACCGGATTGACATCCATGCGGAAAATTTATCCGCATTCCAACCGATCATAATTATCGGAGCACGCGGACACATGACGCCTGCAAAACGACTACATTAGTGGGTGCGTTTCGAACGGAGGGAACTATGGGTCCTGCACTTGATGCGTTTAGGGGCTTCAGCATCGCGGTCGAAGTCCGTCAAAATGAAAGAGGGGCGTGGGTTGCCGAAATCGACTTCAGCAAGGACGGCCAGCCGCTCGTCGATGTATGGCCCCGGACGACTCAGCCCGAATGGCTGACTGTCGAGGAGGCGACACGCGATGGGATCGAATGGGCGCGCCGGGTCTTGATGCAACAGTATGGCCAGGCGTCACATTCCTGGGTCGCTACCCGCGAGCGTGCGTCGGCTTGGGTGCAGTCAGAAGTCGATCGGCGTCGGGATGGAACAACCTTCTACGGTAGATCATGACGGCGTTTGACTGAGTTTCTCGCGCTCGCTGCGCGGACAACATTCACGAATCGTTCGATGATGGCGAGTGCAGTTAGCAGCGTGGCGAGAAGGGCAATCTTGCGAGGTTGAAATGATAAAAGCAGACTCCCGGAGCAAGCGCAAAGCACTGGTCACGAAAATGTGCTGGTTTATCGCGCTTTGGGTATTCGGCGTGGTAGCCACCGTGATTGCGGTTTATCCGCTCAAACTGCTTCTCACGCGCGCCCTGTCTCATTAGAGATCGCGACGGACGACGCTGCCCCTGGATGCAGCGATCAATGCATCGACATGCGCGGGTGAGTCCTCGTCGGCTTCCAGGATCAGAACCACCTGACCGGCCGGAAGAAGAGTGAGGGTCGACTTCACTGATTCATCGTCCAGAACATCAGATATGAGTTGCTGGGCGATACCCGCGGACGTACCCACGGTGAAACCTAATAACGCCCCCGCCGGGCCGCCGAGTAAGCCCAGAAGCGTACCGGTAATGGCTCCGATGACCGGGCCCCAGATCGCTCTCGACTGCGTGGCGAGGACGTTTGTGTTGCCGTCGGATCCTTTCTGCACCAGTACGCCGCTGTGAATCGTCAGGCCTTCATCTTCGGATGCGAAGCGCTGAATTTCCCGGCTAGCCTGTTCGGCGTTCGCCACGCTCGAAAACGTGGCGATTATCAGATGACTCGACATTCCGACCTCCTCGATTGACGTCACGTGAATTGATAGGGGCGCCGCGGCCGCAATTCATCGGGTATCGGGCGGCCATAGATCTCGAAGACCGACCGTTCAATGTTCCGTGACATGGAATCGAGGGCGAGCGCATTGGGTGCCTCACTGAATGGATTCGCCACCTCACTCGCGATTGCCTCCAATGCGATCAAGGTGTATGAAATGAAAACACAGAGCAGGGGAGTGAAGAACTCCGTGGAGTCCACAAGTCCAAAAGGAAGCAAGACACAATACGCGTAGACGGTACGATGCAGTAACACGCTATAGGCGAACGGAATCGGCGTCGATGCAATACGCTCGCATCCGCCGACTGATTTTTCAAGCTCGGAAATCTGATTGTCCAAAATAATGAGCCTGGTCATCGTGCTCCCGTCTCGGTCTTCGAGTTGAGCGAGGCGTTCACGCATTGCGCTCAATAGGGCAGCCGGTACGTAGGCTTTCATTTGCAACGTAGTCTTCTCACAGTCGTCGAGTAATCGGTGAAGGTCGTGCACCGAATCGGTTCGACGTAACTGATGTTTGAGCGCATAGGGAACGGCGACGATCAAGTTGCAGAAACGGACATGATCCATCTGCGTCGGAAAGTAGGACAGCGTTTGCGAGGCAAGATTGCGACTGGCGATGAGGATGTTGCCCCACAGGTGGCGAGCCTCGTTGAATCTCGCGTAGCTTTCATTGTTCCGAAACGCGAGGAATATCGCCAGCGCAATGCCTAACAGCGTGAACGGGGTCGTGTTCAGCGGGATTTTTTCGCCAAAGATTTTCCCCTGGGTCAGAACTGCAAGGCTACTGATGATCAGCATGAAAACAAGCTGAGGGATAATCGACTGCAGCACCGAGCCGTTCCATACGAAAAGCAACGTGAACCAGTTTTGATTCGGTCGGACAATCATGAATGCTCTCAACAGGCGAATAGGTCGGGAGTTGATCGCTTCGGCCGGACTGATCGCGTTCGTCCGGCCCAACGCCACGCTTGGTTCCAGGAGAACGGCTTAGTGATATCCAGCGTCGCCCTCACGGACTTTTCCACGAAACACCCGATATTGCATCGCGTTGTAGACCAGGATGACCGGCAGGACGATAGCTGTTCCGACTAGGGCAAAAATCTGGCTCGATCGGGTAGCCGACGCCTCCCAGATCGTGAGGGAGGGCGGAACGATGTACGGCCAGATGCTGATGATCAACCCGCTGAAGCCGAGGAAGCATATCGCGAGGGTCAGAAGGAAGGGCGTGGCCTCGTGACGTTGTTTGAGGGCGTAGTAAATGCCCCAGGTACAGGCAACAACCAGGATCGGCACCGGTGCGAAATATTTCGTGTTACCGCTCCCGAACCAGCGTGCCTCCACCCTTGGAAGTCCCAGCACCGTCCAGATGCTGACAACGACTATCGTGCCAAACAAGACGGCAACCAACGGCTTCATCACCGCGCGCATCTTGCTTTGCATTTCGCCGTCGGTCTTCATGATGAGCCATCCGCATCCCAACGTCGCGTAGGTGGTCATCAGGCCGAAACCGCAGAACAGGCTGAACGGCGAGAGCCAGTCGAAAGGTGCGCCTGCGAAGCGACCGTCGACGATCTTGATACCTTGCAAGAGCGAACCCAAAACGATGCCCTGACATAACGATGCAAGAGCCGATCCGCCAATGAAGGCGAGATCCCAGGCATGCTGGGTTCGCCGAGCTTTTGCCCGGAGCTCGAACGCCGCGCCTCTGAAGATCAAACCGATCACCATCAGGATGAGCGGCATGTAGTTCGCGGGAAGCAGTGTCGAATACACGATCGGGAAGGCGCCATACAGACCGGCACCGCCTAACACGAGGAAGGTTTCGTTGCCGTCCCAGACTGGAGCGACGGTATTGAGCATGACTTCCCGTTCGCCCTTGCTTTCGAAGAACGGGAATAGCAGACCGATGCCGAGATCGAATCCGTCGAGGATGACATAGATAAAGACGGCGAGGCCGATGATGAGTGCCCAGACAATCGGAAGATCGAGTTGCATTTATTGTTCTCCCTCGAGTGCGTCGAGCGGACGGTTTCGAAGCACAGGGTGCCGCAGATGCGCCCACTGATCGACCACGGCATTCGGTCCACGCTTCATCATCTTGAGCATGTAGTAGATGCCAACACCGAACACCAGAAAGTAGACCATCACGAACATCAGAAGGGATACGCCTGCCTGCTGAGCGCCGATCGGAGATACTGAATCGATCGTTCGAAGGACGCCATAAACCGTCCACGGCTGTCTCCCAACCTCGGTGGTAATCCACCCTGCCAACAACGCGACGATGCCTGAAGGCCCCATGCAGAATACAAAGCCGTGAAACCAGCGAGCCTCATACAGCCGTCCCTGGAACCGGAGAAACAAGGCGATTAGCGCGGTGAGCAGCATGAGCATGCCCAGGCCCGCCATCAACCGAAAGGTCCAGAATATGATCGGCGAATAAGGTCGATCTTCCTTCTTGAATTCCTTCAGTCCGCGGATCTCGCCGGTCCAGCTATGGGTGAGAATAAGACTGCCCAGATGCGGTATCGAGATTGCGTAACGCGTGACCTCGGCGTCCATATCGGGAAACCCCACAAGGTTCAGGGCAGTGCCGCCTTTTTCCGTTTCCCACAGGCCTTCGATAGCTGCGATCTTCGCCGGCTGATGCTCACGCGTGTTCAGCCCGTGTGCGTCACCGACCACGATCTGGAGGGGCGCGAGGAGCAGCAAGATCCAGAGGGCCATCGAAAAGCTGCGCTTGACGGGCTCGTCGGCACGGCCGTTTCTTAGATGCCAGGCGCCACACGCGGCAATGATGAACGCGGCAACGATGAAAGCCGCGATCGTCATGTGCGCGAGTCGATACGGAAACGAAGGATTGAAAATGACTTTGAGCCAATCGGTGGGCACGATGCGGCCGTTGACGATGGCAAACCCTTGAGGGGTGTGCATGAAGCTGTTGGAGGCGAGGATCCAGAACGTCGAGATCAGCGTCCCAACGGCCACCATGAGCGTCGCAAAGAAATGCGCGCGCGGCCCGACACGGTCCCATCCAAAAAGCATGACACCCAGAAATCCGGCTTCGAGAAAGAACGCGGTCAGGACCTCGTAAGTGAGAAGCGGTCCGGTGATGTTTCCCGCGACGTCGGAGAAGCCGCTCCAGTTGGTCCCGAATTCGTAGGCCATCACGACGCCCGACACCACACCCATGCCAAAGCCGACTGCGAAAATGCGGGACCAGAAGTGGAACATCTCCCTGTAAGCGACGTCGCCGGTTGCAAGCCATCTCCACTCCAGTACCGCGAGGAAGCTGGCCATCCCGATGCTGATGGCCGGAAAAACGATATGGAACGATACGGTGAATGCGAATTGCAATCTCGCAAGATGAAAGGCGTCGAAAATATCCATTGGGCGCGGCTCCATTGGCATGATGCGAGGTCACAACTCGGGCAATGAACTCCAGGGACGTCGTCTTCGGGATGACGAGCCCCTGGGGCGTGCCGAGACGCGGTGAATCTGATTCGCTGTCTAAGCGATTGTCTTTAGACGTTGCGGCTTCAGCATGTCAGGGCGCGGTCGCCTCCGAGCGCCGCACGCGTACCGGCACGGACTTGTATGAGGGCGTTCCGCTTTCCTTATCGATGTAATCCAGCGGAACGAGGACATTCGCTTCCGGGTAGTAAGCCGCGACTGAGCCTGGAGCGATCTTGTATTCAATCGCTGTTATCCCTTTTAGCGTTAGTGTCCGGTCGGTGCAGATCGTCTCGATGTCGACGACATCGCCATGTTCAAGGCCAAGTGCAGCTAAATCGGCTTCGTTCATAAAGAGTATGTCGCGTCTCCCGAACACGCCGCGATAGCGATCATCCATTGCGTAGATCGTGGTGTTGTATTGATCGTGGCTACGGATGGTAATCAGGCGCAGCACGCCTTCGGCGCCGAGAACGTCGGCATCCTCCTTGACGCCCTGGTAGATCGAAAATTCGGCTTTGCCTGAGGGCGTGGGCCAAACACGTTCGGTAGGCGGGAGGGGGAGCCTGAAGCCACCGGGGACGCGGATCCGTGCATTGAACGCTTCGAATCCGGGAATGGTTCGCTCGATGGCATCGCGGATCTTGTCGTAATCCGCGATGAGTTCGTCCCACTTGACCTTGCTCGCTGGCAGGGTCGCTTTCGCCATGCCGACGACAATCGCGGGCTCGGAGCGCAGGAATTCGGATGCAGGCGTCAACTTGCCGGAGGACGCATGAACCATCGACATTGAATCCTCGACGGTAATCGACTGGCGGCCGCTGGCCTGCATATCGAGCTCTGTCCGGCCCAGGCACGGCAGCACGTAGGTTTCTTTTCCGACCAGGAGATGGGTTCGATTGAGCTTGGTGCCGATATGAACGCTGAGATCGAGCTCTCTCATGGCGGGAAAGGCCACGTCGGAGTCAGGCAGGGCGACAGCGAAGTTGCCGCCCAGGCAGACGAGCGCTTTGGATTTCCGCTCGATCATGGCCTGCATCGCCTGCACGGCATCGTGACCGTGCACTAGTGGTGGCGAAAAGCCAAAAACCGATTCAATGCTGCTGAGAAACGCGGTAGACGGCTTTTCCGTGATCCCGACGGTTCGATTTCCCTGCACATTGGAGTGCCCTCTGAGAGGGCAAATTCCGGCGCCGGGCTTGCCGAAGTTTCCCTTCAGCAACAGCAGGTCAGCGATCAGCCTGACGTTCGCTGTTCCCCGGTTATGCTGGGTGATTCCCATGCCGTAGGTAACGATCGTCGCCTTCGACTTTGCATAGGCGAGCGCGACCTGCTCAAGGCCCGGCCGATTGAGTCCGCTCGCTTTCTCGATGTCGGCCCATTCCGTCGCTTCGATATCCTGCTTGAACGCCTCGAAGTTGTTCGTGTGTTGGGCGATGAAATCGTGATCGAGCACGTTTCCTTCTTCCGCATCCATCGCCAGCAATGCCTTGATGACGCCCTTGATCGCGGCCGCGTCGCCGCCGGCGTCTACCTGATAGTAGGTCGATGCGATTCTCGTCGAACTGAATGTTGCCATTTCGATGGCATCCTGGGGATCGGCGAAGCGTTCGAGCGCGCGTTCCCGCAACGGATTGAAGACGATGATCGGCACGTTGCGCCGCGAGGCTTCGTGGAGCGTGCCCATCATGCGAGGATGGTTCGTACCGGGATTGTGCCCAATGGATATGATGAGCTCGGCTACGTCGAAATCTTCCAGCGAGACCGTCCCCTTACCAATGCCGATGGATTGCGGGAGGCCGACGCTTGTCGGCTCGTGACACATGTTCGAGCAGTCGGGGAAATTGTTCGTGCCATGCTCGCGCGCAAACAATTGAAACAGGTAGGCGGCTTCGTTTGACGCTCGGCCCGACGTGTAGAACTCGGCTTCATCGGGAGACAGGTTGCGAAGAACTTCTCCGATGCGGCGGAACGCATCGTCCCAGGCAACCGGGAGAAATTTGTCGCTTGCCCGATCGTACACGAGCGGGTGCGTCAGTCTTCCCATTCCTTCCAGTTCGAAATCGGTCAAGCCGCGTAAGGAGGTAACAGTATTCGCGGCAAAGAAATCGGGGCCGACGCGCTTGGTGGTCGCCTCCCAGGTGACGGCCTTCGCTCCGTTCTCGCAAAACTGAAACGTAGACCGGTGCTCCTTGTCAGGCCATGCGCATCCCGGGCAATCGAACCCATCAGGCTGATTGGTGCGCATCAGCGTGATAGGTGCCTCGACCGTCTCCATCTGAGTTCTCACGGCTTGCGCCGTGGCCTTCAGCGCCCCCCAGCCACCCGCGGGCGAATCGTACGGACGAACACCTGGTACCTCTCTTTTTGCCATGCCGGCCTCCGAAGGGATGCGGATAAGAATTGCGGTCGTTGCTGCCAAAGCGATCCGGCGCCGCGCATTCAAGAAAGCGTTCAGGTTTCCTGTGTGCGCTTATGACGGAGCTATTCGAATCGAATTCAGCGTGACAAGAGATGAGTCATTGTAGGTGGTGTCACTATGCCTGGTGCGATGTGCTAAACGATGCTAAGTATCGTCAACGACTTGGTCGTAATGTTTTATTGAATACAACGAATAAGGAGGTCGGATAGTAAGGGCGTGAGGCGGGGCTTGTTCAACTCTAGGGTCACGCTTGTTGCCATGAATACCACCGATGAGCACTCCCTATTTTGAACGCTGCTACGAGGTTTGTGGCAGAAAATTCGGAACGACATTTCTCAGAATGGAGACGATCGTACGCACTCTCTGCGGCACGGGACGTTGGGCCTGGATCAGCAGATTCAAATCCAGCGGGACAATCTGGAAGCCGGGGAGCAATATCACTAGATCGCCGTTTTCTAGTGCTTCTGTGCAGGCATATTCTTCGAACACGCCAATGCCCATGCCGCGACGGACCATTTCAAACGCCGGGCGCCAGTGGCTTGTCTTGATGTCGCTTGGAAAAGGTATGTTCTCCACGACGCCCGAGTCGCTGATCATCGCAATCTGATCCGCTGGGTTGTTGAAGCTGATCAGAGGATGAGAGGCGAGATCACTCGGCGATTCGATGGGACCGTTCCTGTCAGCGTATGCGCGCGAAGCCACGAGAAACCGGCTCACCTTTCCGAGCGGATAAGCGATGAACGCGCCTTCTCCAAGGTGCCCGATGCGAAATGATATGTCCACCCCCTCGGTGACCAGATCAACGACCCGGTCATTCAGCGTCAGGCTCAATGGCGTCGGCGGGAAATTGCTTCGGAAGTATTCGATGAGGTGGGGCAGTATCGTCTCTCCGAAGCAATGTGGTGCTGCGATGCGCGTAGCGCCGTTTGCGAGCTGTTGATCTCCGGAAATCTCGCTTATCGCCTCGGACGCGGCCTGAAGGATCGTCTTGCTCCGTTCATAGAATGTCTGGCCCTCGGGCGTGCAACTGAAGGCTCTCGCGCTCCGGAGAAGCAAGCGGCACCCGACGAACTTCTCAAGCTTCTCGATTCGCTCGCTCACCGTCGACTGGCCGATCTCGAGATCCCGCGCTGCGTCGGAAATACTGGCGCGTTCAACCACTCGAACATAAATACGCATGCTCTCGATGAGATTCATCTACAAGGCCCTCCCGTATCTCCTTGTGCGGGAGCGCGGCGAGAGTACGCCTGATTGCCTGGAAGCGCGGCACGGTTGTTTTCTTGCAGCCGGACAGCGGCGTGTCTGTTGTGCATGTTCATTACCTATCAGCTATTTGGATTGCTTCCACGATAGGCGCGTTACTGCTAGTGCATGCGTCACAGATTGGGCAGTTTGAATAGAGTACAGTTGCAAAAATCGGTAGAAATCGCTCGCTGTTCCTTTCGCGGGCGAACAAGGTGCACGGCTACCATCCATTTGTCTGAGGTTTATATGGCGCTGTATGAAAGGCTTGCAGACGACGTGGAAGGGCTTATCCGCGGCGGAGTGTACAAACCGGGTGAGCGCCTGCCATCCGTTAGGGAACTGAGCAAGCAGCACGGCCGGTCCATATCCACGGTCATACGCGCATACCTGCGCCTGGAAAGCAAAGGCTTGATTTCCTCACGACCTCAATCCGGCTTCTACGTGCGCGACAGTTCAGCGAGCGCCGACGACAGGCCGCTTTTGCCGCTCCTTACCTCGGCACCGGTCTCGGTATCCAGCCGTGTGGACGTGAGTAGACTGGTGCTGTCGACGCTACGCAGGATTCAAGTGGAACACGCGGTGCCCTTGGGGTCGCCCTATCCGGATGCCACGCTGTTTCCGTTCGACAAACTCAACCGGATAGCGGCAAAGATTGGCCGTTCACAAAAGATGTGGGGTGTCGGTGATGCGCTGCCACCAGGGAATCACGAACTGATCCGGCAAATTGCGAAGCGTCATCTGGAAGGCGGGCTCCTCGTGGATCCCAATCAGATCATCATCACAGTGGGCGCAACCGAAGCGATCAATCTTGCTTTGCAGGCAATTGCGAATCCTGGCGATACAGTTGCCGTTGAATCGCCTACTTTTTACGCCATGCTGCATGCGATCGAGCGGTTGGGGATGCGGGCCATCGAAGTTCCAACGCATCCGACGCTGGGAATCGACACAGATGCACTGTCTGGCCTGATCGAACGAGAGAATGTGAAGGCGTGCATGCTCATGCCGAATTTCCAGAATCCGCTCGGGTTTGAAATGCCGGACGAGAAAAAAGAGGAGTTGATGGCTCTGCTCGGAAGGCATGAAATACCCGTCGTGGAGAATGCGGTCTATAACGAGCTGTATTTCGGAAAGACCACGCCGTCCACGCTAAAAGCGTTTGATAAAAAGGGGTTGGTCGTGACATGCGCCTCCTTTTCAAAGAGTCTGACGGCAGCGTACCGTATTGGTTGGGTAGTTCCGGGCGTGTATCGGGATAAGATTGAAAATCTGAAGTTTCTAAACACACTGACTTCTCCACCCATTCCGCAAATGGCGATCGCGGAATTCTTGAAGTCGGGAGGGTATGAACGTCATCTCCGGCGCCTGCGGAAGACCTACGCGCATCAGACCAGATTGACACGAGCGTTGATCCATCGATTTTTTCCGTCGGGGACACGGATCTCCGAGCCTCGCGGGGGATACGTCTTGTGGGTGGAGATGCCTGCCAGCGTGGACGCGATGGAGGTCTATCGACAGGCGCTCGAGCGGGGCATCACCGTAGGTCCGGGTCACATGTTTTCCATCTTCGAGAAAACATATCGGAACTTTATCCGGATTAACTGTAGTAGTCCGTGGTCTTCGCGAATGGAAGAGGCGCTGATGACAGTGGGTAAAATCGTCGCCTTTCTCGCTCACTAGGCTTGTGACGCGAGCGGCGCCGGCGGTCGAGCGCGCCTGCAGATTTTTAGCGCTGTGCCGCCGAGTCGATCGCTTATCGCTGAGCTTCGCGCTTCTCCTGTTCCGCAACTGTGAAGATGGCCTCAGGCATCACTTCGAGGCGGGCCTTTGGAATAGGCGCTCCGCTAGCATCCGAAAACCCATAGGTGCCTTCGTCGATTTTCTGCAGCGCTCGCCGTATATCCTTGATTCGTTGGTCGTTGGCATCGCGCAAGGCTTGATTGGCGACATATTGCTCTCGACGTTGCGCCTCGTCTTCGGATTCCTCGGCTTCGAAGCCATGTTCTTCCTGATACTGCCGTTCGGTTGCAACGGTATTCTCTTCATTGCCAAGAACGTCCTGCTGCAACTGCTCGAGCCGTGCTCGTTGCTTCGCGATGAAGTCGGCGCTGAGGCCGTCGTCCTGACTCATTAGAAGGCCCTCTGAAGGATGGATGGAACTGGCGCACTCGCAGCCGAAGTGGCAACGGTAGGTTACAGTCTAGTGCATACGTGTTGGCAACGAATATAACGATCATAGCGCCGAATCTGGCGGATCGACTTCTGTTCCACTCAACGACTTGCGATAGTTAGTATGGGCGAAGAGGCTCGGCCTTGAAGTCGATATCGCGCGTAGCATGGAAATGGCACGCGGCTGGCGTCTAGCAGATGGCTAAACGGCCACGGGAACTCGCGCGCGAGTTCGAACCGACGGCGCAGACCATCGTCAACTGGTGCGCGCAGGCTGAGCGTGATGCTGGCCGGGCCGCAGCCTGCGAGAGAATGTCGCTTCCATGTTTAATTGGAGATTCTTTCGCACCTGCCGAACGACGCCTCGTGGGCGAAACGCGATGCTGACTCCAAAAGCACGATTCACTTGAATCCTCGCCTCGAGTAGAAGCGATCAAGCTCGGTTTTCTTCGGGCGACGTCCCGTGAAAACCTCCACGTATTCGGGAATCCGCATCATGCGGACCGACAGTTCTTCGTTTTGCCGTGCGGAAACGTATCCAATCTGGACGAAGTAGGCCGCTCTCGCACGCACGTCAGCCTGCTTCGGCTCGTAATTGAATCGGATGAACATGGCAGTCAGCGCGGAGATGCGCGCGACATCGTCTTCGGCTAATTCGCCCGCAATTTCCGGAGATTGCTGAGCCCAGCTTCTGATAGCGGCTTCAAATTTCGAGTCGAAGATTGCATCATCGAACCAGCAGTCAAAGACGTTCAGCATCGCTTCAGCGATGCTATCGGCATAGGCCTCGGTACGACTTATCCAGTTTCCGGAGTTCTTCTCTTTCCACTTTGCCAGCAAACGTGAAAGGAGTTCGTTCTTGTCCTTGAAGAACCAATAAAAACTCGTTCGTGAAAGATTGAGCCTCTTTCCCAATGAATGAAGACTAACCGCTTCAACGCCGCCCTCGAGTAGCGCTTCGTAAGCAGCGGCCAGCCACGCGTCGGCGGAGCCACGCGTCACGTCGGACGTTTTGTCAGTTCGATCGATTGCGTCTTCCATCAAGTCCTTTTGCGGTTGTTCGCGACGACTTTCGATGCAGAGCGGTTGCCCCGAATGATGCGCAGATAACTTTAGTGTACCACTCAGTATATCCACTTGACGGGTTGGTACAGTAGTTCTAGTCTCTGCACATAGAACGCTGATAGTCCCCCAACCTATCCAAGAGGCACGCATGTCCACGGATCCGCTCCTCCAGCCCTACACGCTGAAACACGTCACGTTCCGCAATCGCATCATGACGACTTCGCACGAGCCAGCGTATGCCGAAGACGGGATGCCGAAAGAGCGGTACCGTGCCTATCACGTTGAGCGAGCGCGAGCCGGAATCGCACTGACGATGACGGCGGGCTCGGCAGCGGTCTCCAAAGACAGTCCGCCCGTGTTCAACAACATCCTGGCTTATAAGGACGAAGTGGTGCCGTGGATGAAGGATTTGGTGGACGAGTGCCACGAGCACGGGGCGAAGGTGATGATTCAGTTAACTCATTTGGGACGGCGTACCCGTTGGGACAAGGGTGACTGGTTACCGGCAGTGTCCCCGTCGCACAACCGGGAGCCCGCACACCGAGCGTTCCCGAAGAAAGTAGAAGAATGGGACATTGACCGAATCATCAAAGACTTCGCTGATGCGGCTGAGCGGATGAAGGCGGCAGGACTCGACGGTCTTGAGATCGAGTCCTATGGCCACTTGATGGATCAGTTTTGGTCTCCCCTGACGAACACCCTCGAAGCACCTTACGGTGGCTCACTCGAGAACCGCCTGCGTTTTACCTTCGACGTTTTTAGAGCGATTCGGGACCGCGTTGGAGAGAAGTTTCTTCTCGGGATTCGCTACACGGCAGATGAAACCATTGCGGGTGGCATCACGAAGGAAGAGGGTATCGAGATTTCAAAGCGACTCAAGAGCAGTGGCCTTGTCGATTTTCTCAATGTTATCCGTGGTCACCTTGAGACTGATGCGGGATTGACCGACATCATTCCGATCATGGGAATGAAGAGCGCGGTTCACCTCGATTTCGCCGGCGAAATTCGCAAGGAGACGGAATTCCCGACGTTCCACGCGGCCCGGATTCAAGATGT
Organism: Caballeronia cordobensis; assembly: GCF_001544575.2. Classification (GTDB taxonomy): domain Bacteria; phylum Pseudomonadota; class Gammaproteobacteria; order Burkholderiales; family Burkholderiaceae; genus Caballeronia; species Caballeronia cordobensis. Next base: position 25,940 of record NZ_FCNY02000021.1, on the reverse strand, counting down.
CGCAACGGCGCGCTATGCGATCGAGGCTGGAAAGGTCGATATGATCGGCATGACGCGCGCGCACATGACGGACCCGCATATCGTGCGAAAAATCATCGAGAAGCGTGAGGACGACATTCGGCCTTGCGTCGGTGCGAATTATTGTCTGGATCGTATCTATCAGGGCGGCATGGCGCTGTGCATTCACAACGCGGCGACCGGCCGTGAGATCGAGATGCCTCAAACCATCGAGCCAGCCGCAAAAAGGCGCAAGGTGGTGATCGTCGGGGCGGGACCGGCAGGGCTGGAGGCTGCGCGAGTTGCCGCCGAACGTGGGCACGACGTTGTAGTTTTTGAAGCCATGAACGATCCCGGCGGCCAGATTCGGTTGACGGCGCAGAACGTCCGTCGAAAAGAAATGATCGGGATCATCGATTGGCGCATGGCGCAGTGCGAAAAGCGTGGTGTGCGCTTTGTTTTCAACACGTTCGCGGACGCTGAAACCGTGAACTCGGAAAACCCAGAAGTCGTTATCGTTGCGACTGGCGGCATGCCTCACACAGAGGTCTGCATCGAAGGGAACGAGCACGTGATTTCCTCTTGGGACATCATCTCGGGCGACGTCAAGCCAGGCGCAAATGTTCTCATTTTCGACGACGCCGGCGATCACGCTGCGTTGCAGGCTGCCGAGACCATTGCTCAGTCCGGCGGCAAGGTCGAGATCATGACGCCGGATCGCACTTTTTCGCCTGAAGTGATGAGCATGAACCTCGTACCGTACATGCGCTCGTTACAGAAGCTCGCGACGAAGTTCACCGTGACCTATCGACTCGAGTCCGTGCGTCGTGAAGGAGCGGATTTGATAGCGACGATTGGAAGTGACTACGGCGGCATCCGGAAGGAAGAGCGCTACGACCAGATCGTGGTGAATCACGGGACCATTCCGATGGATGAACTCTATTTTGAGCTCAAACCGCTTTCGACAAACCTCGGGGCCGTGAATTACGACGACCTCATCGATGGAAAGCCCCAAGTTGATTGCAAGAATCCGGAGGGCAGGTATCAACTGTTTCGCATTGGCGACGCAGTGTCTGCGCGCAACACGCATGCAGCCATCTACGACGCGCTGCGACTGACTAAGGATCTTTAACGCATCGGGCCGAGATGCGAGGCGACAGGTGACTTCATGGACGAGCCCGTCGCTTCGCGGGTCGTCCCCTTTGCGAACTTATGCCTTCTTCTTTGATGCTTCCGGCTTATCCGGCCACATCTTTCGGCGTGCAAAGAATCGTTCGAGTTCGCGTTCTGTCGGCTTTACGGACGTGAATAGTTGAGCGTATGCGGAAATCCTGGACATGCGCAGCGACATCGGATCATTCGGTTGTGATGCGAGATACCCTAATTGCGTGTAATACATCGCGCGAGCTCGCACATCCGCATCGGCATGCTCGTACTCGAACCGCTCGAACATGGCGACAAGCGCCGCGATTCGTCTTTCGTCATCGTCCGCGGTTTCTCGAGCCACCTCCGGAGATTGCTGAGCCCAACTGCGCATGGCGGCTTCGTAGCGAGAATCGAAGATTGAGTCGTCAAACCAGCAGTCAGTTACGTTCAGGACCGCCTCATTGATCGTCTCGGCGTATGCCTGGGTTCTCTCGATCCAGTTCCCTGTGTTTTTCGCCTTCCACCGATTGAGTAGCGCCGCCAAGAGTTCTTCGCGATCTTTGAAAAACCAGTAGAAGCTCGTGCGCGACAGATTCAGTTTCTTAGCGAGCGGGAGAATGCGAACCGAATCGATGCCTCCCTCGAGGAGGTTATCGTAAGCAGCGTCGAGCCAAGTTTCGGGAGAGCTGCGGTTTGTGTCCACAATCTGGTCCATCTGGAAATCCTTATACGAATCGAGAGCGCTCGATTTTTGAGCGCATCACACATTCGAAGAGTAACCGGAAATCGGCCGATTGCACAGAACGCATACACGAGTGTTTCTACGGTTGACAATGCTGTACAGGACGTGCACTAATCAACGAGACAGTCACGCCACTATGGTCACGGAGAGACGTAATGAGCAAAGTTTTGATTATTGGCGCTACCGGCACGATCGGGAGGGCCGTTGTGGGCGCGTTGGCCGGGCGTCATGATGTCGTCGAGGTTGGCGCGACTAGAGGCTCGCATCGGGTGAACTTCAAAGATCCTTCCGACGTGACACGCCTCTTCGAATCGATTGGAAGAGTGGGCCACGTCGTGACCGCGGCGGGTAACGTGCACTTTGGATCACTCGCGGAGACCACCGTGGCGCAGTTTTGGACCGGGTTGACCGACAAACTGATGGGACAGGTCAACGTGGTGCTCATCGGTCAGGCGTGGGTGAATGACGGAGGCTCTTTTACCCTGACAAGCGGCATAACGGCTGATCAACCCGTTCGCGACGGGACCAACGCGGCGACAGTGAATAAAGCGTTAGAAGGCTTTGCGCTCGGCGCTTCGATCGATCTGAAACGCGGTCTTCGCATTAACGTTGTGAGTCCAACCATGCTCGAAGAATCGGTACCGTCCTTCGGACCATACTTTCCTGGTTTCGACCCGGTCAGCTCCTCGCGAGTCGGCCTCGCTTACGTCAGAAGCATCGAGGGCGGCGATACCGGACAGGTCTATCGAGTGGGCTATTAATCCTACGAATCGTGAGTAAGGCTGGCCCCCGCGGATATGGGGCCAGCGAATATCTAGCAAGCCTCCTTGCTTCCCTCGTCTTCAACCCGCAGCGATTCCTCACTTCCCCGCGGACCTTGATGAACATGGCGCTAACGCGTTTCGTCTCATTCCGGCATGAAACGCAAGCGTCGTGCCCCATGTCGTTTTAAGAAGCCGCTGTAGACATAGCGCACTCTGCATCCCGCTCAAATACCTTATCAAAACCGCTGCGTCGAGCAGTCAAAAAAAGAGACCGTCTGTCGTGTGTACACTAGTGTTTGTACGATTGACAAAGATGTACAACGAGCCTAATCTTCAAATCAACAAAACGACGGATGCAACGGGGACTCTGCTAGCCAACCGATTGGCGGCAGTACACAACCACACAAGCAGGGGTTGGAATAAGCACGACGAAACTCGTCCGTTGCTGCTGAGCGAGTGAATTAGCGATCTTGGATCGGCGATCGTATTGAATTTAAACAACTTAGTTGTACGTACTTCGACGCGCTTTTGTTTCGAGGAGATCTATCTTGGCTGCAGTACCTAATTTGCATAAACGCATCACGGTGGAACCGCCGCGGACTGAGCCGACGGATTCGGGATGGTATCTAACATCCGGTCCCGCTTTACCGTTGAAGGCTCAGGAAGGCGACGTGTCGTGCGAGTGTCTGGTCATTGGTGCCGGTTGGATGGGACTGCACGCGGCACGCCGATATGCGGAGCTCCGCCCGCAGGCGAAAGTGATTCTCGTGGATGCCGGTCGCATCGGCAACAACGCGTCCGGCCGGTGCATGGGATTTGCGATTGACCTGGCTCACAACCCCCGCAAGCGCGACTTTGTCGAAGATGACCAGGGGAATCGCGACGAACTGCATGTGAATACCGAAGGCATTGCCTATATCAAGAGCGCAGTCGACGAGTTGGGCGTCGACTGCGACTGGGATCCGCAAGGAAAGTATCACAGCGCAGCTTCTTCGTCCGGCGTCCAAGACCTGGTGGAATTCTCAAAAGCGCTTGATCGTCTAGGGCAGAAATACAGTTGGGTCGAGCGTGAGGAAATGCAGGATATCACGGGCAGCAAGCATTACATCAAGGCATTGCATCACCCGGGTACGGTATTGATTCAACCCGCCAAGTATTTGAAGAATGCCGCGCGCAAGCTGCCCTCGAACGTGACGATCTACGAAAACACTGCGGTGCGGTCTGCGTTGTTCGGCAATTCGCATCATCTGTTCGAGACCGCTGCCGGGACCATCAAAGCCAACAAAGTGATTATCTGCACAGCAGGCTATCTGCAGAACTTTGGCTTCTTCCCGAACTCCGCGATTCCGGTCTATACGTTCGCGAGCATGACGCGTCCGTTGACTGAAAAGGAGCTTGCGTCGGTGGGGAGCCACCAGACTTACGGGCTGATTCCTGCGAACAGTTTCGGCACAACCGTGCGACGGACATTCGACAACCGGCTGTATCTGCGCAACGTGTACTCGTATGCCACGCACTTCAAGACGACCATCGACGATGTGATGAGTGCGAGAAAACATCAACAGGTGTCTTTCGATCGCCGGTGGCCTGAACTCTCCAAAATGGGTTTTGAAGCGAGTTGGGGCGGATTGCTGACCCTGTCGCAAAACGGTGGCATGGCGTGGGGCGAGCTCGCACCGAATGTATACGGCGCAGCGTTCTGCAATGGGACAGGCATTGCTCGCGGCACCGCGTTCGGTAAGGCCGTCGCTGAGCTGGCCGCCGGCATGCGTTCGCGGTCGATCGACATCTTGAAGACGAAGACGCCGCCCAGCCGAGCTTACCCGACTCTGATTACTTCGCTTGGGGTCAAGTTCGTCACGGGCAGCCGGTTCAAAAAGGCAGGCGTTGAAGTTTGAATTTTTTCTTTGGAGAGGAACAAATGGAAAAGGCAAAACTGGCTGGTATCAACCTCGCAATGCAAACCCCGTTTAATGAGGACGGGTCGATCAATCTCAAGGTGTACGAGGCGCTGATCGACAAGTATATCGACGCCGGCGTTCATGGCCTTGTGCTCGGTGCGGGTACGGGACAGCATCCGTACCTGACGGAAGCGGAGTGCAACAACCTATACGAACTCGGTGTTAAGCGTGTGGCGGGGCGTTGTAACGTAATCTGCCAGACCTCTGCGCTGAACGTCGACGAAGTGATCCGACGTTCGCGCCATGCCGAGTCGATCGGCGCCGATGCAATCATGGTTCTGCCGCCGTACTTTGAAGGACCGTCCGACGAAGACAGCCTCTTTTCGTTTTATGAAGATGTGGATGCTGCAGTGAAGGTCGATATCGTCGGCTACAACATTCCGCAATCCACGGGTATCTCCGTTTCGACCGCATTACTCAAGCGACTTGCCGAACTCCCGCATTTTGCATACATCAAAGATAGCGGCGGCGACTTCGCAATTCATCAGGAATATCTTCAGACATCGGTCAACGTCCTGAACGGTGCGGACACCATTGCCGCTTATGCGTTCATGGCGGGCGCAGTCGGTGCGATTCAGGGAACCGCGAACTACATGCCTTACGAAGCAGTAGAACTGTACAACCTCATTCAGGAAAAGAAGTTTTCGGAAGCGCTCTCACTGTGGCAACGCATGCTGCCTTCTATCCTGCTTTTCTGGCAAGGCTACTATGTCCAATCGGTTCTGCGCGCGGCTCAGCTTCGCGGCTTCGGCACCGGAAACGTGCGCAAGCCCCTCCGAGGTATCTCGGCCGAGCAAGACGCGGCTATCCAGAAGGCGATTGCCCCGTTGATCAAGTGACCGCGCGGTCGTGGCTCCGGATTAACTAGACTACTCACCCGCTTCCCGGAAGGACAACCGTCATGCGTAAGTTTTGGAAGATGCTCGCAGGCGCGCTTATGTTGAGCTTCGCTCTTAACGTCAGTGCGGCCGACAATAAAGTCGTCAAGATTGGCACGCTACCGTGGGAGGACACCGTACCGCTGACAGGCATCGCCAAGCGGTTCTTGGAAAAGCAGGGCTTTACGGTGCAGGTCACGACATTCGCGGATTGGGGCATCGCCTTCAGCGCGTTGTCACGCGGTGATGTTGATCTCATGGTTTCACATATCAACTATGTCACCGCGGACTACTGGAAGCGAAACAAGGACCGGATGGAAAAGGTTTCCACTGCGTCCCACGGTCTTCGGCAAGGTCTTGTTGTGCCTGCTTACATGTCGATTAACTCGATCGAACAGTTGAATTCGATCAAGGATCAGGTTGGCGGGAAAATCATCGGGATCGAAGCCGGGACAGGGGTGATGCAAGAAACGGCGGACGCCGTGAAACAGTACGGCCTGCAGTATCAACTCGTGGAAGGGAGTACGGCAGCGATGATTGCTCAACTCCAGTCGGCGATGGAGCGAAAACAACCCATCGTGACCATGCTGTGGCAGCCGTCGTGGATGGACCAGAAGTTCAAGGTCAAATACCTCGAAGACCCGAAGCATGTTTATCCGCCTCCGCAGACCTACTATTGGATTGCCAAGAAAGGTTGGTCTGCGGCGAATCCTCGCGCGCGCGAAGCGATGGCAAGCATGTTCGTGCCGATTGACGACATCACCCGTATGAATACCGCGGTGAATGAAGGCAAGACTATGGATCAGGCTATCGATGGATGGTGGAAGGACCACACTGACCTCATCAACAGGTGGTCGGTGCTGTCGAACAACTAATGCGCGGGCCGCGATGACGCCGGCATGGCGTCATCGCCGGCGGTCATTCCGACGAGTTTTCTCCGACTTCGGATGGACGTATGAACATGATGAACGAACTTCCCCACGTGAAGCAGGCAACCGCCGTGGAATGCCGCGGAGTATGGAAGATCTTCGGTAGCCAGACTTCAGCTGCCCTCGAAGCGGCCAAGAGCGGCCGTTATAACAAGGACGAGCTCCTGGCGAAATTCGGCTGCGTGGCGGCCGTGGCCAATGCTTCGTTCTCGGTCGGCGAAGGCGAAACTTTCTGCATTATTGGTTTGTCAGGAAGCGGAAAATCCACGCTGATTCGGCACTTCAACCGCTTGATCGAACCGACGAGCGGCGAGGTCGTTGTCCGTGGTAAGGATATCTGCAAGCTGAAGAACACGGAGCTTCGCGCGCTTCGCTCCCGATGCATCGGCATGGTATTTCAGCAGGTCGCATTGCTTCCCTATCGCACTGTCTTGCAAAACGTCATGCTGCCGCTAGAGGTCCAGGGCGAATCCTCCGCGAATGCGCGAAGTCGCAGTCAGGCTGCGCTGGACACCGTCGGTCTCGGAAATTGGGCGAATCGCTTCCCACGTGAGCTGTCCGGCGGGATGCAGCAACGTGTCGGTATTGCAGGGGCGCTTGCCGCTGAGCCTGACGTGCTCCTCATGGATGAGCCGTTCAGCGCGCTTGACCCGCTGATTCGCAAGCAGTTGCAGATCGAATTCAAGCAACTGTCCACGAAGCTTAGAAAAACAACCATCTTCATCACGCACGATATCGAGGAAGCGATTCGCATCGGGGACCGCATCGCGATCATGCGCGAGGGGCGGATTATTCAGATCGGCACGCCGGAAGAAATCGCACTGCACCCTGTCGACTCTTACGTCGCAGATTTCATGGAAGGCGTCTCGCGTCTCAAACTCGTCAAGGCTCATTCCGTCATGCAGCCTGTGTTGGCCGAGGTGTCGCACGGCGGATCCAGCGTGACCGTCACGGAATACCCCACGGTGAACATCAACGCAAATCTCGAGGAAATGATTGATTTGTCGATCGCCAAGTGTGCGGAAAGGTTGGCGGTCGAACGAAACGGCCAGATCGTCGGAATGGTAAGCCGTGAGAACCTGTTGTGCGCCACGCGCGCTGCGGAGTAAGCCAGTGACGGGCGTCCAAACAGCGACTGAGAGGTCCACGCAATGATTGACTTTACCGAAGGCTTCGACAGTGTTGTCGACAATAGTCTGGGATGGCTAACGGACCACGCGACCACGGCGTTCAACAGCCTCAGTTTCGTGCTTAACGGAACCTTCAAAGGTCTCAATGCACTATTGATCGCCGTCCCATGGTGGGTTCTGGTCCTCGTTGTGGCAGTGACGGGGTGGCTGTTCATCGGTCGCGTCTTCGCTCTGGCCGCGCTCTTTGGGCTTTGGCTTTGTGAAGCGATGTGGCTCTGGCCCGAGACGATCAGCACGTTGACATTGGTCTTCAGCTCTACGTTTCTGGCGTTAATCGTGGCAATTCCGCTGGGTGTTGCGCTCGGATTGACGACCCGCTTTGTGCGAAGCTTCGACGTCGTGCTCGACTTCATACAGACCATGCCACCTTATATTTATCTGCTACCCGGCATCGCTCTGCTTGGATACGGACCGCCGACTGCAATGTGGGCGACATGGATCGTCGCTATTCCGCCTGCTTTGCGTCTGACTGCTCATGGTGTGCGAATGACGCCGCCCCAGTTCAACGAGTTGGGGCTCGCTGTCGGCATGACATCGACCCAACTGTTGTTCAAGATTCGTCTTCCATTCGCGCTTTCGTCGATTCTTACGGGTGTGAACCAAAGCCTCATGTTGAGTTTCGGAATGGTTGTCATCGCGGGCATTGCCGGCTCGGGTGGGTTAGGACAGGCAATCTATGACGCGGTCAGATTGTTGAAGATGGATAAGGCCGTCAATGCCGGCATCGCGATCGTGGTTGTCACGATCGTACTAGACCGATTGACGCAACGGATGGGGCAGCGGCGACAAGGAGGTGTGCGGTGATTGACTTGATACATGTGTCTCCGGGCGCGGCCGTCGCGCCAGTCGTGTCCTGGCTCAACATGAACCATCACAGCTTCTTCGCTTCAGTTTCCGATGTCTTTGGCACGCTGATCTCAGCGGTCGTATATGTGCTGTCGTTCGCACCGCCGTTGGTCACGATCGGCGCATTGTCCGTACTCGTTCTGTGTATCGCCGGATGGCGGGGAGCACTGCTGTGCGCCGGTGGATTGGCTTTGTGTTTGCTAATCGGCATGTGGGCCGCCACGCTGCAGACGATTGTCGTGATTCTCCTGTCGGTGATTTTCTCGGTTCTGGTAGGCGTGCCGCTAGGCGTTCTCATGTCCAGAAGCGAGCGACTCAAAATCATCGCCCGTCCGATTCTGGACATGATGCAAACGATGCCGCCCTGGGTGTATTTGGTTCCGGCCGTCATCTTGTTCGGGTTAGGTGTCGTGCCTGCATTGCTTTCGACAATCGTATATGGGATTCCGCCAATGATCCGATTGACGATTCTGGCGATGAGTCAGATCCCGGAGAATCGGATTGAGCTCGGTACGTCGATAGGCGCGACGAAGAAGACCATCTTTTGGAAGATTCAATTGCCCTCGGCAATGCCCACTTTGCTGGTCGGCATCAACCAATGCGTTCTCTTCTCTCTTGCAATGGTTGTGCTCGCAGGGTTGGTTGGGGCCGGTGGACTTGGTGCGGAAGTCACGCGCGGCCTTTCACGGATGGAGTTCGGTCTGGGAATGCGGGCGAGCCTCGCTATCGTGATTCTGGCTCTCGTGCTGGATCGTGTATTCAGGAGCTCGATCCCAAAGCGTTTCCTCGCGTTGTCGTAACCAGAGAAGCTTTAGCACGGCATATCGGATATGTGCTGCTGCTCGAACGCCTGGTTAGGTATGCGAATAGTATTAACTAAATCACTTTCAGAGTAAGAAATATGAACTTGCGAGATGCTCTTTTCATCAACGGACGATGGGTTCAGCCGGTTCTAGGCGGCAAGCTGGAGGTGTTCAACCCGGCCGATGGCAAAGTTTTCCATACGATTTCGGCGGCCTCTGCTCAAGACGTCGACCACGCAGTTCGCGCAGCGCGTCTTGCGTTCGATGAGGGTTCCTGGCCACGTCTTTCCGGTAAAGAACGTGCGCGATATCTGCGTCGTATCGCCGAGGTGATACGCGGCCGCTTGTCCGCTATCGCCGAAACTGAAGTACGGGACAATGGCAAGCCGCGGCCGGAAGCCGAGTGGGATATTGGCGACGCTGCCTATTGCTTCGAGTATTACGCCAGGATGGCCGAGGAGTTTGACGACAATCGGAGTGAATCGATCACGCTGCCCGATGCCCGATTCGAAACGAAGGTAATGCGTGAGCCGGTGGGCGTGGTTGGCGCAATCATCCCTTGGAATTACCCGCTGCTAATGGCTGCATGGAAAGTCGCACCCGCACTTGCGGCGGGATGCACGGTGGTGCTCAAGCCGGCAGAGCAGACATCGCTTACCGCACTTGAACTCGCGGGCATTGCTGAAGAGGTGGATCTGCCGCCCGGCGTGCTGAATGTCGTGACCGGATTCGGAGCCGATGCCGGTCAATCACTGGTCGATCATCCGATGGTCGACAAATTGGCATTCACCGGCTCTGGAGCAGTAGGCTCCAAAATCATGGCAGCGGCGGCGAAAGACATTAAACGGGTCAGCCTGGAGCTCGGCGGTAAGTCCCCATTCCTCGTATTCGAGGACAGCGATCTGGACAAAGCTGTGGAGTGGGTGATGTTCGGCATTTTCTGGAACCAAGGTCAAGTGTGCTCCGCGACGTCACGTGTGCTGGTGCACGAGCGGATCTATCAGAACTTTATCGATCGCCTGGTCGTTGAGGCCAAAAAGATCTCGATCGGAGATGGTCTGCAAGCGGGCACGCTTCTCGGCCCGCTCGTGTCGGAGCTTCAGCATCAGCGTGTCACGGCTGCGGTCGAAAAGGCCGTCGCGGACGGTGCGACGATCCTGACGGGCGGCGGGCGCCCTGAAGGGCTCGAAGCTGGCTACTTCTTTGAACCCACCATCCTGACGGATGTGCCGTTGACCAGTTCTGCATGGCTTGACGAGATCTTCGGTCCTGTCGTTTGCGTGCGCCCGTTCGCATCCGAGAAGGAGGCCATTTCGCTTGCAAACGACACCCGGTTCGGACTTGCCTCGGCTGTGATGACGGAAGATACGAAGCGTGCTGAGCGGGTCGCCGCTGCGCTACGAACCGGCACGGTTTGGGTCAATTGTTCGCAGCCGTCATTCACCGAGGCACCTTGGGGCGGCTACAAGCAGTCCGGCATTGGCCGCGAACTTGGCAGGTGGGGCTTCGAGAACTACCTTGAGACGAAGCAGGTTACTGCATACGTGTCCGGCGAGCCGTGGGGCTGGTACCTGAAGTAGGCTCGTGCGATGGCTAGATAGTATCGTCGCTACTAAGGATTTTCCGCCGGTTCATTGGGGTCAAACATGAGCGTTGGGTTCGCAAAGTCACATCGGGAATTGCTCGATTCACGTCGGTTGGGCCATAGCATGGCCAGCGAGCTTTATGGTCGGGAAGACATTTTTCAGAACGACATCGATGTCATCTTCCATCAGCACTGGATCATGGTCGGCGTAGCAGCCGATGTTCCGGAACCGGGAGATGTTTCGGCGATCGATGTAGGTAAGGCGTCAGTGTTAGTCGTTTGTGACGACGATGGTGCAATTCGTGCTTTCCGCAAGCACGCATCGCATATGGGCAAGGACTTCGACCACCAATGCCGAAGCCGGAACTCTGTCCACCTTCGAAACATTGGTGGTTTGTTGTTCGTCTGTCTGGCGGACACCCCGCCTGGGGACATTGAAAGACTCCAAGAAGTCATGACTCCGCGGCTGGCGCCTTTTCACCTCGAAGACGCGAAAGTGGCCTTTGAGACTGACGTCATCGAACAGGGAAACTGGAAGCTCGTTATCGAAAATAACCGCGAGTGCTACCACTGCAAGGGTGGGCACCCCGAACTTCTCGTGAGCTTGTCGTCCGCGGATCTAGGCTTCTCCGTTGATGACCTCACCGAACAAGAGCGGCTGGAGGTCGAAGATTTCGAAGCGCGGACTCGACGCCAGGTAGCCAGTTGGGAAGAAGACGGCCTCATTCATAGCGTTCACGACGAGATGGATGGGGACAAACCCACCATGTTCCGCGCGCAGAGACAGGTGATCATCGGAGCCGGCGAGTCCCAGACCATGACGACACGAGTTGCGTCCAGAAAACTGCTAGGCGAGTCTGCTCGCAGAGATCTGGGAAGCACCCACTTGTGGACTCACAGTTCGTGGAGTCACGTGATGATCGACCACGCGGTTATCACTTTCTGCATTCCGTTAAGCCCGGACACGACACTGGTTCGGACGAAGTGGCTGGTTCACGCGGAGGCTGTAGAAGGTGTCGATTACGACTTGGAAGAACTCACCGAAGTCTGGAAAGCGACAAACGCCGCCGATGCGAGATTCATGCAGGTGAATCATGCCGGAACGCAGGATCCGGGATACCAGCCGGGTCCGTACTCGAAACACACCGAGGTGTTTCTGGAGAAATTTGCACTCTGGTACACGCGGAGAATGGCAGCGCACGGAATTTGACTGACTCGCGCCATAGTTCTATTCAACCAACGCGAGCTAGCGGCGATGAGCATTGATAGCGCATGCGAACGTTGAGTCACGACGTTCGCATCGTCCTGAAATAAAAACCTAAAACCAGCTGCACAAGAGCGAGCTAAACTTCGGAGAAGGCAATGAGGAATACTAATAAGGCAATCGGTTTTCTGGCTGGGGTTCTGTTTTTCGGCGGAGCACAGGCGCAGTCCGCTGTCACACTCTATGGCGTCATAGATACCGGCTTGATGTACGTGCATCATAGCCAGGGACAGACGAACCAGTACTTAATGTCGACCGGCATCTTGTCAGGGTCGCGCTGGGGCGTGAAGGGCAGCGAGGATCTCGGAGGGGGACTCGCCGCGGTGTTCCAACTCGAGAATGGCTTCAACTCCGGCACCGGGCAGTTCTTCCAAGGTGGCCGGATGTTTGGACGGCAAGCATACGTTGGTCTCTCGGGTAAAGACACATGGGGCACTGTGACATTCGGACGGCAGTATGATCCGCTAGTCGACAAGGTTCAGCCGGTGCAAGGGGATAACTGGCTTGCCGGCTTCTTCATCGCACCCGGCGACGTGGACAACTCCGATAACAGCGTCCGTTTCAACAATGCCGTAAAGTGGGTCAGTCCGGTCTGGGGCGGCTTGCAGGTCGAAGCCATGTACTCGTTGGGCGGAATCGCAGGTGCGACGGGATCGGGTCAAACATACAGCGCGGCGGCCGGCTGGTCAGGTGGGCCCGTGAATGTCGCCGCGGGCTACATGCACGTCGACAATGGCAACGCAACACTCTCCACGCGAGGCACGACTACGGCGGATTCGTTCTTCAACAGCAGTGTCAACGCGGCATATGCAACTGCGCGCTCGATCAATATCGGCCGCGCAGGGGGCAACTATGCATTTGGCCCGGTGATTGTCGGTGGATACTACAGCTATTCCGAGTACAACCCGGACGCTTCGTCGACCTTCACGCGGTCAGAGAAGTATCACAATGGCTCCGTGTACGCCGTATGGAATATCACGCCGGCGTTGCTGACCGAGATAGGCTATAACTATATGCGGTCGCTGGGAGACTCTTCAGCAAAGCGACACCAGGTTGCGCTGGGCGCCGACTACAACCTGAGCAAGCGGACCGACGTGTACGGCGTTGTGGCCTACGCGCACGCGACTGGAACCGACGGGAAAGGTGTCGCGCAAGCAGTCATCGGCTCTGAGGACATCGATGCGGGTAAGCCCTCCCAAGTCATGGCGACGGTCGGAATTCGACACAAGTTCTAAAAGAATTGCTGAGGGCGCACCGCTGGAACTGAGCAGCTTAGTGAATATATCGACCGCGAAGCAACCTCGCATACTCGCTGTACGGATGGCTATTTCTGTCCGTACTAGCAAACGCTATCGCGGCGTAACGCATTACCTTCTCGGAAGATAAAGAAATCATGGCGATCATCAACGACACGGTCTCATTCACCCGAATGGATCAAGGTACGCAAGAGGAATATCAATTCTTAGAAAGAAAGTTCGAGCCACTCTTCCTCGACCTCGCGGACGGTGTCCTGGGCTTACTCGCCAAGCTGAAAGGCGACCGAGTCGGCTACAAGATCGACCGATATGAACACTCGCTTCAGTCGGCCACGCGAGCGTATCGGGATGGCGCCGATGAAGACACCATTGTGATGACGCTCTTGCATGATATCGGTGACACCTTGGCGCCCGAAAATCATTGTGAGCTGGCCGTTGCCATCTTGAGGCCGTACATTTCTGATGACAACCTCTGGATACTGAAGCATCACGCCATATTTCAAGGGTACTACTACTACCACCACATCGGGCGGGACCGGAACCTGCGCGACCGATACCGGGATCATCCGCTTTATCAGAGGGCTGTTGACTGGTGCGAAAACTGGGACCAAGTGTCGTTTGACCCCGACTACGACACCTTGCCATTGGAGTTCTTCGAGCCGATGGTGAGAAAGCTATTCTCCCGCAGTAAATTCAAGTATGGGGATTGAGCGGGCCGCACAGCGTGGCCCGTCATCAACATCTCAGTCGAATTGCGCCGCGCGCGAATGAATCAGCGCGGCGGCACCTTCATTCCAGGGAGTCACCCTGTGGAAGTCGCTCAACACGCAGCTACCGTAACCGGATCAAGCAGGATCATTGCGGCCGTTGGTTGGCCGACCCATCACCTGCGTACCCCAACATTCTTCAATGCCTTGTGTGCGTCGCGTGACATCGATGCGCTCATGGTTCCGTGGGCGGTGCAGGGCAGCGATCTAAAGGATGTGCTCGACGGCTTGCGTCGCGTGGAAAACCTTGCGGGGATCGTTGTCGCGATTCCGTACAAAGCGCGCGCCGCACTGCTATGTGACACCCTCGAGGGAGATGCGATGGCGCTAAAAGTCGTGAACGCCGTGCGACGGAACGAGAACGGAAGTTTCACCGGCCGACTGTACGACGGCATGGCTTTTGTCGAGGGGATGGTGCGGCAAGGCGTTGTCCTGGCCGGTAAGCGCGTTCTGCTGATCGGCGCGGGTGGGGCGGCATCGGCCATCGCACTTGCTCTCGCACGTCAGGGCATCGCAGCGCTCACGGTCACGAACCGTAGCCAGAACAAAAGCCGTGCTCTGCTCGAACAGGTCTCAAAGGCGGCGCCGGGGCCGGACTTCAACATGGGAATACCGGCCGCGTCGGGGCATGATGTGATCATCAACGCCACTTCACTTGGGATGCAAGAAAGCGACCCGCTCCCATGCGACCTGTCAGACCTGAAGGAGGGAACAGTCGTCGCCGATGTCATCATGCAGCCGCCTGTGACCCGCTTTTTACACGAGGCTGCGCGGCGTGGAGCGCTGACGCATCGAGGCGAACACATGGTTCCTGCCCAACTGGACTACTTCCTGCAGTTCTTGCTCGACCAGGCTTGAATCGAGGCACGGGAGCACGCAGTGAAGGAATTCATTGACGGTCGCCTCGAAGGCATTCACCGAGTCGAATGAGCTTCCTTCTCCGAGACTGCGTCCAGTCCCCCGAAAAATTGAGCGCCAGGAAGTTCCGGAAGGCACCTGCCGGCGAAAAGAACGGGCCAGGGATGAAATCGAAAACGTCCTTTGCGGCGCTCATTGCCAGCTTCATTGGATCGAAGTGCCGGGGGCCTCTTACCCAGCACATGAAGCCGCCGCTGGGCTCGCAAAACGCGGTTTGTTCCGGAAAGCTTGCCCGCATCAGTTCAAGCCCCTGCTTCATGCGTTCGGCCAGGAACTGGCAATTCGCACGCGTATGACGTTCGGCCAGCCGGCTGTTGAGATAGCTGGCCAACGCTGCTTGCAAGGCGCGATGAGGCATGTTCAAACCACTAAGCTGCTGACTCGCCAGAATCCTCGCCGCGCGTTGTTCGTTCCCAAGTATCCAGCCGATTTCATAGTTGGAGGACAGCGTCGATGCAGTTCCTCCGAACTGGATAACCGTGTCGAAACGATCGAACTCTTTCAGCGTAGAGGCGTTAAGCGCACCGTAGGTCAGTTCGCTGCTGATGGCGTTTTCGATGATGACTGCGCCGTGCCGCTCAGCCGCCTGAACGAGGCGTCTCGAGGTTTCCCGATCGTATGTCATACCCGTTGGGATGCGATTCGCCCCCGTCAGCACGCTGAGCTTCACGCCCGTCGTCTCGAGGATATGTTCGAATTGCCCGGGGTCGATGCCGAACTCGGGATGCGAATAGATCTCGATCGCCTGGATCTGGCGATGGCGCAGGCTCTCGAGGATCGGATAGAACGAAGGGCTCTCGACGAGAACCGGACGATTGTTCGTGGAAAAGCTGTCGAGGCAAAGGTTGAAGGCTTCCATCGCGGACCGCGTGACGACGACCTGATCGCGTGACGCGTGAATACCTCTCTGCGCCGCGCGGCGAGCGATTGCGGTTCTGAGCTCTGCATCGCCGCCCATCATGTCGGCGCTTCGCGAAGGAGTCTCGAGCAGGGCGCGCCGGAAGGTCTTGCGCAGAATCGGGTCCGCAAGGCTCTCACCCGCCTGGAGCATCATGGCGGATGCTTTCGCGTGGAATGGCACCCGGGAAGCGAACGCCTCGTCGAGCGAACGGACGTTATCGGGAGACATGACGGGCAAGGCATGGGCTCGTCGCTGCGCATCCCTTTGCGGTGCCTTCAGCGCGTAGAAGCCGGACCGGTCGCGTGACGCACAGATGCCCTGAGATTCGAGCAACTCATAGGCTTTATAAACAGTGACGACGCTGAAGCCCGTTTCCTCCGCAAGCCGCCGCAAGGATGGAAGCTTATCGCCGGGTCGAATCAGTCCTGAATCGAGGCGCTTCTTGACGAGTTCCGCGACCTGCCTGAAGCGCTCCATAGACTCTCCCATCTGTACTACGCGAAATCGCGAAAATGTGTGCATTGTAGTACAGAGTGCAATTTACTAAAGTGAGGTCGAGCACTACAGGGAGCGAGGCATATGGAGCACTTCGTGATTGTTGGCGGCGGAACCGCCGCGCACCAGGCTGCAAGAAGCATCGTTGAAATGCGCGTTGACGCTCGGGTGTCGATCGTGCGGTCCGAGCGCCAGACACCGTACAGCCGCCCCCATCTGTCGAAAGCGTTTCTGACGGATCGCGTCGAACCCATGTACCTCTCGGGCGCTGACATGTATGGCGATCCGCGCGTGACGACCATCGATGGAGCGAATGTCGTCGATATCGACCGGCATAACGCGCGCGCTTCGCTCGAATGCGGGCGCGATGTTCCTTACGACAAACTCATCATCGCGACGGGCTCGCGCGTGCGCAGACTGCCGGAAAGCATTGCGCAAGAACCCGTGCACTATCTGCGAACACTCGAAGATGCAATCTCGCTTCGAAGCCGGCTCGCCGATGGTTCGGATGTCGTCGTCATTGGAGGCGGCTTTATCGGCCTCGAGGTTGCGGCGGCGGCGAGACAGCGAAACTGCAAGGTGACTGTTCTGGAGGCGCAGCCGAATGTGCTGGCACGGACGGGATGCACCACGCTAAGCGAGTGGATCTTCAACCTTCACGTCTCTCGAGGCGTCGCTGTCCTGCTGGGTACTCAGGTTGAACGAATCTCACGCACAGCGTCCGGGAAGGTTGTGCTCGATACATCCGAAGGCAAGATGAACGCCGATATCGTCATCGTGGGCATTGGCGTGGTGCCGAACGATGAGCTTGCGCGCCGCTGCGGACTGGACGTCGAGAACGGGATCGTGGTTAATCCACGGTGCGCAACGCAGGATCCCAACATCTTCGCGGCGGGTGAAGTGACCCGCTACCCGGTGGCGCATTTGGGCATTCACACGCGATCGGAGTCTTGGATGGCTGCGAGCGAACAAGGCACGGTGGCCGGGCGAGCCGCGGCGGGCGACGCGTCAGCGGCGTACGCGGAGATGCCGTGGCTCTGGTCCGATCAGTTCGGCAGCAATATCCAGTGTCTGGGATTTCCGGAGATCGCTTCGAAGCGCACCTTGCTTGGCGACTCTGCTTCGAACCAGTGGGTGCTTTTAGGCTGGGACGAAAAAGACCGACTGGTCAACGCTATCGCAGCCAATAGCGGGCGAGACGTATCGGCGATCAAACGTGCCATCAAGCGAGGCACACCGCTTCCGTCGCAGTACACATCTGCAATGCCTGTCGCTGCGCTATAACGGCGTCGCAGGCGAATATCGAACTCGTGACATACCTTAAGGAGAATGCATTCCGATGAACGAAGACTGGACTACCGTATGCAGGGTTAGCGATCTCAAACCCGATACCGCATTTGCCACCGAGGTAGGCAACAAGGCGGTTGCCATCTATTTGGTCGAAGACCGCTACTTTGCGACCGATAACGTGTGTCCCCATGCGTATGCCTTGCTGTCCGACGGATGGCTGGAAGGCAAGGAAATCGAATGTCCGCTCCATGGCGCGCGGTTCGATATCGAAACGGGAGCGCTGCTCGAAGGCCCCGCCGAGTGTGGGCTGCAGACGTACCCGGTTCGGGTGCTGCGCGACGAGGTCCAGTGTCAAACGCACAATCTGAGTTGAGCCGAGGAGCAGCCATGCATGTGATCGACGCATTGAGTTCCGACTTCTATGAAGTCGAGGTTGCCGGAAAGGCGGCAACCGCACGGGATGTCTTTCCCGACTGGAATCCGCACGACCGCTTTGGAATTGTGGTGTACGAGCCGCTGGCCTTGCTGGGTGCAACCCATTTAATCCAAATGGCCTGTATGTGTTTTTATGACGCCAAGCCCGTCCGGCGAACCGAACGCAGAATCTATCCGGAGATTTTTGCGATCCACGTCGGCGATTGGTGGGGCGGCCATGGCAATTTCGATTTTTGGCCGCCACGCCGCGAGGTGTGTGTGTTGGAGGATCATCGTGATGTGTTGGGTGCGATCAACGATCGCGGCATCACGCGCTTGGCTATCCCCGAGCGTCCCAGGCGCGACATCACACATCGCAGAAAGGAAGAGGACTGCGCGTTGGACCGTTTGGTCACTTCGGTGATGTACAGCCCTACAGGCAGGATCGCAAATCACGACTTCACGATCAGGAGCAACAATCGTCGCAGCGAGCGCGATGTGCAACGCGTCATCAGACCGACTCAGTTGTCGGATCAGAGCGTCGCTCAAATGAGCAAATCTGCGGTTCCGGTCAAAGAGGGCGATCCTGATTTTTCGCCGCGGCAAGCCGAGCTGAATGTTAACGTCACGGACGACATCAGACAGCAGGCCGAGGAACGAAGGGCACAGTTGAAAGTAGATGGCCTGATTACCGAGTCCTATCGGTTCGTTCGGCCGGGTGACGTGCTGAAGTGTCTTTGACGTAGTAGCCGCAAGGCCATGTCGTGCTTGTCGTTCACATCCATCCACGCTATCTCCCTACCCAGCGCGACCGATGATCACCGTGCAGGCGTTGCTCGATACCGAATCTCTGAAACTGGCGGTGCTTGGCGGCTCGTCCGGACTGATGCGGACGATCAACTGGGCGCATACCGTTGATCTTCCCGACCCCTGGAGATGGATCGCCGCCGGCAATCTGGTCATGACGACGGGCGTGGGCTTGCCGCGCAACGCGTCGGACCAGGTTGCCTGGCTCGAGAAGCTGGCGCAGAGCAATGCCAGCGCGTTGGTCGTTGCACGTCAGGTCGATGCGCCGGAAGTGTCGCGCGAGATGCTGGAGGCGGCCGACCGTCTCATGTTCCCGGTACTCGCGGCGAGCTTCGAACTCGAATTCGTTCAGTTGTCGAGACACGTGATCGAAAGCGTGCTTCAGGCCCAGCGCGACCGTTTCAGAGCCAGCGAACAACTGTTCGAGACTTATGCGACCGCTCTGCGCGAAGTGCCGGACATGGCCGGACGACTGACCGTTCTTTCGGATCGGTTGAGACTCGGTCTCGCGATCGAAGATGCGGGCAGCGGCTGGATCATCGTTTCGTCGTGCGCGTCGCTTTCGTCTGATGAGCTCAGCCCTGTCTTCGAGGAACGCGTCGCTATCGGCGGGCGAGCGAGGGCGAATCTGGTCATCTCTCGCCGAGACGCGGACGCTTTGCAAGATCCGCTGCTAGTGCGCTCTCTGCTCGGCCTGCTCGAGATCGAACTCGAACGCATGATGATCGATCGCGACGACCTCCGCATGGAAGGCGCCGCGCTCTTGCGCAGCCTGTTGCGGGGCGAGGCCGAGTTTTCGTTTCGTCCAATCCTGGAGCGGCGCGGGTTGACGGGCACGCTCGTCGTGCTCGCGGTCTCTCCGGGAAAACAAGGGCCGTGGAGCGTCGCGGAGATCCACCATGCGCCGGCCTTGCAGGCCCGCCGGCCGTTGCTGCTGGAAGGCGACGTGCTGCTCGTGCTGGCTCCGGACGACGCCGACACGATCGAAAGCCTGCGGTCCGATCTGGGCAAGGGCACCGTGATCGGCATAAGCGGGCCCGTCACGGAGACGGCCGGCTTTCGCGAAAGCGTGCGACAGGCACGCCTCGCACTGGCACAGGCACGTGAAGTCGGAGCGGGCCTCGTACGCTACGGAGAAATCGAAACCGGCTATGTCACGATGCCGAGGTCACTCGCCGAGGCGAGCGCGTTGGTGGGCCGCTATCTCGGTCCTGTGATCGAGTACGACCGCGTCCACGGTACCGCGCTGCTCACGACGCTCACGACCTTTCTCGGGAACGATGGCAACTGGAAATCCACCGCCTTCGACCTGGCGATTCATCGTCAAACCCTTGTCTATCGGCTGAGACAAATCGAGCAGTTGAGCGGCGTCAAACCGACTACCACCGACGGCATCACTCGGTTGTGGCTCGCCATTCAGGCTGGAAAGGCTGCGAATCTGTTCTCCGACGATCTATCGAGAACACAGGACCGATAGTCATACATTTGTACAAAAGCTGTTCTTCGAGCCGAAATTTTGCGCATGGTTTTGCCGGCTCGTATTGCTTTTAATGGAGGTCACAAAAGACAAATTCGTTTCCAGGAGACAACCCTATGCCTGTCCGGACGGAACTCGATCCGCGGCTGAAACAACTGACGCAACTTCCGAACCGCCCGCTGTGGCATGAAGATGCGCCCGCGCGGGAAACGCTGGCCCGGGAAGAGCAAGCCGATGTCGTCATCGTCGGCGCGGGTTTTACGGGGTTATGGACTGCCTACTATCTGCTGAAGGATCAGCCATCGCTAAACGTCGTTCTGCTGGAACGGGAAACGGTTGGCTTCGGCGCGTCGGGCCGCAACGGCGGCTGGGCGTCGGCGATATTTCCGATCTCGCTCGAACGCGTGGCGCACATGTATTCGCACGCCGCGGCATTGCATCTGCAGGCAGCGATGAACGAGACCGTGAACGAAATCGGGCGCGTGCTCGATCTCGAATGCATCGACGCAGATTATGCGAAGCAAGGTTTTCTTTCCCTTGCACGCAGCCAGCCGCAGTTCGATCGAATACGAGCGTCGGTCGATGCGTCGGTTCGCTTTGGATTGCCGGATCAATGGCGCGCGCTCGATGCGAACGAAGCCTCGATGCGGATCGGCGCCGAGCGCGTGCTGGGCGGCCTTTACACCGAGCACTGCGCGCTGATTCATCCCGGCATGCTCGTGCGTGGACTGGCGTCCGTTGTCGAAGCGATGGGCGCGCGAATCTTCGAGAAGACGGCCGCTCTCCACATCGCGCCCGGACGGGTGAGCACGGCACACGGCGGCGTCAAGGCAAGGACGGTGGTGCGTGCCACCGAGGCATTTTCCTGCCAGGTGCCCTCGAACAGCCGTTCCGTCATTCCGCTTTATTCCCTGGTGCTGGCGACAGAGCCACTGCCGCAGGCGCTTCGCCAGCGGCTGAAGCTCGATCATCGCCTGGCTTTCAATGACATGCGTCACCTCAGGGTGTACGGACAGGTGACGGCGGAAGGCCGACTGGTGTTTGGCGGTCGCGGTGCGCCTTACCGCTTCGGCTCCCGAATCGCACCCGAGGATGAACGGGTCGACAAGGTGCATGCCAACATCCACGCCGCGATGCTCGACTTCTTTCCCCATCTGGCCGATGCCCGCATCACGCATCGCTGGGGCGGCGCGTTGGGGGTGTCACGGGACTGGTGCCCGACCGTGAGCATGGACAAAGACGCGCGCATTGCCTGGGCGGGAAACTACGTCGGCGATGGCGTCGCCACGAGTAACCTCGCAGGCCGCATCCTGCGCAATCTGATTCTCGATCGCGAAGAAGCGATCAACCAGTTGCCTGTCGTGAATCATCGCTCGCCGGCCTGGGAGCCGGAGCCTTTTCGCTGGATTGGCATCAATGGCGGTCTCACGGCGGCGGGCTTCAGTGATTTCGAAGAACGTGTAACCAACCAACCCTCTCGTACAGCACGGGTTCTCGAAAAGCTGACGGGTGCTCATTGAAAAAGGAGTGATACATGGCGAAGTTCACCATCGTCAAAGCCGCCGATATTGCTTCGGCTCGACTCGCCTCAGCCGGCCAGCGAGCCGGGGCCGATAGCGGCGATCCCCAGATTGCCGTCCAGTCTGTTGCGCCCGAGGCGATTGGCAATCTGGGTATCTGGGAATGTCAGCCAGGCGGGTGGCCAGTGATCAATCGACCGGACACCGAATTCACGTACATCATTTCCGGGCGCGCCAGGCTTACCGACGACTCGACGGGTGACGTGACGGAGATCACCGGTGGGGACCTCGTCGTCTTGCCGCCCGGATGGACGGGGCGCTGGGATGTACTCGAGCCCGTTCGCAAGATCTACGCTATTTATTAACGCGATGCACGCCGTCGGCACAGACGGCATAGCATCTATAACACCGACCTGTTGTCTGGAGACGAAGCATGAATAAATTGATCTCGCTTGGCGTGACAGCCTGCGCAGCGGTCACGCTGACGCTGCCGGCAATGGCACAGGAAGTCGTCGTGATCGGACACTCGGCCCCGCTGACGGGACCACAAGCGGCGAACGGCAAGGACAATGAAAACGGCGCGCGAATGGCTGTCGACGAACTCAATAAGCAAGGCGTGCTGGTAGCGGGCAAGAAGGTCACTTTCAAACTGGAGTCGCAAGATGACCAGGCCGATCCAAAAACCGGCGTTCAGATTGCACAGATTCTCGTTGATCGCAATGTCGTCGCTGTCTTGGGGCCGTACAACTCGGGCGTGGCGATTCCTGCGTCGCGCGTCTATAACAATGCAGGGGTTCCGCTCCTGCCTGTCGCTTCGAACCCCGCGATTACCAAGCAAGGCTTCAAGAACATTTTCCGGATCGGCGCCAGCGACGCCCAGCTCGGCGGAACGATGGGAGACTTTGCAGCGAAGGAGTTGAAGGCCAAAACGGTTGCGATCATCGACGACCGTTCTGCCTATGGACAGGGCATCGCGGAACAGTTCGAGGAATCGGCCAAGGCGAACGGCCTGGAAATCATCGACAAGCAGTTCACCAACGGTCAGGCGACCGATTTCCTTGGCGTCCTCACGGCGCTGAAAGCGAAGAATCCCGATGTCATTTTCTTCGGCGGCTACGCATCTCAAGCTGCGCCGATGGTCAAACAGATGCGGCAGCGCGGCCTGAAAGCGAAGCTGCTGGGAGGGGACGCCATCTGTA
This sequence comes from Caballeronia cordobensis, assembly GCF_001544575.2. Taxonomy (GTDB): domain Bacteria; phylum Pseudomonadota; class Gammaproteobacteria; order Burkholderiales; family Burkholderiaceae; genus Caballeronia; species Caballeronia cordobensis. Next base: position 2,791 of record NZ_FCNY02000021.1, on the reverse strand, counting down.
CAGCCGACATGGGAAGAGTGGCAGGCGATGCGGCCTCGATTGTCTACTGTTCCCAGGGTGGCACCGCTCTGGACCGGACCGAGGAAGGCAGAGCATTCATCAAGAAGTACAAAGACACTTATCACATCGACATGCAAGTCTATGCGGTCAACTACTACGATGGCGTGAAGATGTTGGCCGACGCCATGTCGAAAGCGGCGACGACGACCGACAAAAGCAAGTTGATCGCGCAACTGGCGAAGGAAGAATACAAGGGGATAGCCGGCACGTATTCCTTCGATGCCGAAGGGAATCTGAAGGGCGCGCCGACAACCGTGTATGTCATTCGAAACGGCTTGCCCGTTCCTTATGTCAGGTAAGCGGCGACTTCTTGAGAAGCTGTGACCGGCGAGCGGGATCGCTGTCGTTCATTCCGCTGCCGTCGGCGGGCGAGCAAACCGGGAAGCCGTCACTGCGACGGCTCGTAGGCTCGACGTCCCGAGGGCAACCCCTCAGACATCCTCCAGACTCTCGCCGCGCTCGGCGATCAGCTTGCCCAGTTCGCGTGTCGACAAGACGCGTCGCATGGGGTTCGTCGATCCGGACTCGTCGTCCGCCAGATTTTCGATGATCGTCAGGAGAACTTTGCGCGCGACCTTGATATCGCGCTCGCTCAGGCCCGTCACGCTGATCTCGTTGACTTCCTCGGCCAGCGGCACGAGCTTGTCCTTCAGCGCGCGGCCCTCGGCCGTCAGAAACACATGCGTGTTCTTCTTGTTCTCGGGACGCTGCTGACGCTCGACCAGCCCGAGCTTTTCCATCGCGGTCACGGCGGCGAAGGTCGTAGGCGCCATAACGCCCGCCTGCTCGCTGAGTTCGCGCTGCGTGAGGCCGTCGGTTTCCCACAGGATACGCAGGAAAGTCCAGTGTCCGAACGACACCGAGTGCTCTGCCAGCCGCATCTGCAATGCGCGCACCATCGAGCGCGTGGCGTCCTTGACGAGGTGCGCCAGGCGGTCGTTCGGCACGGATTCGTGCCAGTGGCGCAGCATCTCCGCGGTTTCCGGCGGCGCGCCTTCTACAGTCTTCTTTCGTGTCATGACAGTGTCTTTTCGTAGAGCGGTTCTTTCCCCGACATGATAGCCGGTGGGTCAATCGTCCTGCTGTCCGGAGATCGGACAGGTCTCTCCGTGCAAACCCGAACTTGTTCGCATCCAGCCGTCTCCTTACCATTATGATTAGATATCGAATAAAAATCGCAGATGCCCGGACGAGGCGGTGAACGCCGCATGCGCCGGCGCATCGTCCTCATGAGCACGGGAATCGGAGACGTTTGGTGGCCAAATCCACAGTCACGCAATTCATGTCGGAATCGGACGCGGCGGACGCGCGCGTCGAGGCCACCTATCACAAGGTCACCTGGCGATTGATGTCGTTCATCTTCGTCTGCTGGGTGCTGAACTATCTGGACCGCGTGAACGTCAGCTTCGCGCAGTTGCATCTGAAGCAGGACCTCGGCTTGTCCGATGCGGCCTACGGTCTCGGCGTGAGCCTGTTCTTTATCGGCTATATCTCGCTGGAAGTGCCGAGCACGCTGTGGCTCAAGAAGATCGGCGCGCGCCTGACCGTCTCGCGCATCATGATTCTGTGGGGCGGCATTTCCACCGCGATGGCGTTCATGACCACGCCGATGCAGTTCTACGTCGCGCGGATTCTGCTCGGCGCGGCCGAGGCGGGTTTCTGGCCGGGCATCATCCTGTATCTGACGTACTGGTACCCCGGCGCGCGGCGCGCGCGCATCACGTCGCGCTTTTTGCTGGCGATCGCCGCGGCGGGCATCATCGGCGGGCCCTTGTCGGGCTGGATCCTGCATAACTTCGTCGATGTGCTCGGCTACAAAAACTGGCAATGGCTGTTTTTCCTCGAAGGCCTGCCCGCGCTGCTGATGGGCATCGTCGCGTTCTTCTATCTCGTCGATCGTCCGCAAGATGCGCGCTGGCTCGATGACGAGCAGAAGAAAATCATCCTCGATGCGCTCGCCGCCGACCGCGCCGAAAAGAAGCCCGCGAAGCACACGCGTCATCAGTTGCTGGTGGCGCTGAAAGATCCGCGCGTGTATATCCTTGCGGCGGGCTGGGGCACGGTGCCGTTGTGCGGCACGATCCTCAACTACTGGACGCCCACCATCATCCGTCAGGCGGGTGTGTCGGATGTGCTCAACGTCGGCTTGCTTTCGGCGTTGCCGTACATCATCGGCGCGCTCGGCATGTTCGCTGTGGCGCGCAGTTCCGACGTGACGCTGGAGCGGCGCTGGCACTTCTTCCTGTGCACGGCGGTGGGCGCGCTGGGCGGCTTTCTGCTGCCCGTGCTGTCGGGCAACACGGCGGCGGCCATCATCTGCCTCGGCATGATCTCCATCTCGTACTTTGGGGCGGCCGCGATCATCTGGTCGATTCCACCTGCCTATCTCTCCGATGATGCCGCGGCCGCGGGCATCGGCGCGATCAGCAGTCTGGGGCAGGTGGGCGCGTTCTGCGGGCCGATTGCGCTCGGCTGGATCAAGACGATGACCGGCAGTCTCGCGATCGGTCTGTCCGCGATCGCCGCGATCGTGATGCTCGGCGGCCTCGCCGTGCTGATCGGCGTGCCGGCCAATACGCTGCGCGAACACGCTGAAAAACATCCCTGAGCATCGATTCTCGCAGCATGGGCGGCGCCTTCGTCATGAAGGCGCCCAGACTGCTGACAAAGCCCTGGCTCTTGCCAGGGCTTTGTCGTTAAATGAGCGCCATGCTCAAGAAACCGACGCCTA
>NZ_FCNY02000064.1 GCF_001544575.2 Caballeronia cordobensis | reverse complement strand
TTCGACACACGCATGCACGCCTGAGCGCGTTGCTCGCGCACGAACACGCGCCGCTCGCGCTGGCGCAACGATGCAGCGACGTGCCCGCCTCGACACCGCTGTTCAGTGCACTGTTGAATTATCGGCATAACGACGGCCCGCCCGAGACGTTGGCGATACCGTTCCGCGCCGCGCTCGAAGGTATCGACATGATCGGTTTCGAGGAGCGCACCAACTATCCGCTCACGCTGTCGATCGACAACAACGGCGATTCGCTGACGCTGGATGCGCAGGCCGTCGCGCCGATCTCGTCCGAACGCATCTGCACGTACATGCATCAGGCACTCGACAGTCTTGCCAATGCGCTCGAATCCGCGCCCGCCATGCCGGTCGATCAGCTCGATATCCTGCCGCACGACGAACGCAAGCTGTTGCTCGAATCGTTCAATGCGACGAGCGCGCCTTTTGCTCAGCATGCATGCATTCACCAGTTGTTCGAAGAACAAGTCCGCCGCAGCCCCGATGCGATCGCCGTCGTCTTCGCCGACACGATGCTGACGTATGCCGCGCTCAATGCGCGCGCCAATCAGCTTGCGCATCGACTGATCGGCCTTGGCGTGACGCCCGACACGCGCGTTGGGCTGTGCGTGGAGCGCAGCCCGGAGATGGTGATCAGCCTGCTGGCGATTCTCAAGTCCGGCGGCGCTTATGTGCCGCTCGATCCCAAGTATTCCGGCGAGCGCCTTGCATCGATCCTGAATGACGCCGCGCCACTGCTGCTCGTCGCGGACGATACCGGCCGCGCCGCACTGCGCGACACGAGTTCGTACGTCGTGCTCGATCCGCACAAGCCGCTTGCACTGTCCACGGACGATCCGCGCATTCCCGAACTGACGTCGCGCAATCTGGCGTATGTCATCTACACATCCGGCTCCACCGGCACGCCTAAAGGCGTCATGATCGAGCACCGCCAGACGGTCAATCTTCTGACATGGGCGCAGCGAAACTTCACTTTCGACGCGTTGCGCAACACGCTTTTTTCGACGTCGATCAATTTCGATTTGTCCGTGTTCGAGTGCTTCCTGCCGTTGAGCCGCGGCGCATCGGTCTGCCTCGTCGATAACGCGCTGTCGCTCGTCCGGCAGCCGCGATCCGTGTCGCTGATCAATGCGGTTCCTTCAGCGATCAAATCGCTCCTTGCGCAGCACGCGCTGAAAGATATCGACCTTTCGACGCTCAATCTCGCCGGCGAACCGCTCACGACAGAACTGATTCGGCAAATCTTCGAGCAATCGCGCGTTCAGCGGCTGTGCAACCTCTATGGGCCGTCCGAAACGACGACGTATTCGACCTGGAAGCGCATCAAACGCGACGATGCAATCGTCGATAGCATCGGCCGGCCGATCGACAATACGCGCATCTATCTGCTCGATGCCGCGGGCCGGCCCGTGCCGATGGGCGCGATCGGCGAGATTTACATCGGTGGCGCGGGCGTTGCGCGCGGCTACCTGAATCGGCCTGAACTTACCGCCGAGCGTTTCCTCGCCGATCCGTTCAGCGATGAGCCCGACGCACGCATGTATCGCACCGGCGATCTCGCGCGCTATCTTCCCGATGGCAACA
>NZ_FCNY02000040.1 GCF_001544575.2 Caballeronia cordobensis | reverse complement strand
CGGTGAGCGCTCAAATCGCCTTCGGGTGAAAAAGAAAACCCCACGTTGAGAAAACGTGGGGTTGGTCAGCAGTCTGAACCGGCCCGAAGGCCGGTTTTGCGTTTCTGTCGCGGTGCGGCAGATCAGTTGCGGTTGCCGCCGAAAATGCCGAGCAGCGCCAGCAGGTTCGTGAACACGTTGTACAGGTCGAGATAGATCGCGAGCGTCGCGCTGATGTAGTTCGTCTCGCCGCCGTTCACGACGCGCTGCACGTCGAAGAGCATATACGCCGAGAAGATCACGATGGCGAGCACGGAGATCGTCATCATCAGCGCCGGCAACTGCAGGAAAATGTTCGCGAACGCGGCGAGCAGGATCACGAGCACGCCCATGAACAGCCACTTGCCGAGGCCGGAGAAATCCCGCTTGCTGACGGTGGCGATGGTCGCCATCGCGGCGAAGATCACGCCCGTGCCGCCGAACGCCATCATGATCAGCTGCGGCCCGTTCGAGAACCCGAGGATGAAGCTCAGCAGGCGCGAGAGCATCAGACCCATGAAGAACGTGAAGCCGAGCAGGACCACCACGCCCATGCCGCTGTCTTTCGTCTTTTCGATCGCGAACATGAAGCCGAACGCGATAGCGAGGAACGCGATGAAGCTCATCGCCGGGCTGGTGGCGGCGAACAGCGAGAAGCCCGTTGCGACACCGACCCACGCGCCGAGCACCGTCGGCACCATCGAAAGCGCGAGCAGCCAGTAAGTATTACGCAGCACGCGGTTGCGCACCTCGACCGAGGTGACGCTGCCATTACGGCCAAAGCCATAGGGTGATTCGTTCATGGTTTCTCCTTGCTCCAATTGTCGTTCGGTCTTCCCGCGACTTCCGTCATACACGAATGATAAGTTCTCGGACTTAAACCAGCATTAGGGCCGTTTTCGCCGCACCGCGCGCTTCCCGGTTGCAATGCGGCGCTCTGCTCCAATATGGCCCCGGCGCGCCCCGAATTCAATAGCTCGAAAGGCTGATTCGGACGCCCCGACGTTTAAGGTCTTGCCGGTTTGATTCTTACGGCACCGTAAGGTTTCAATCGCAATGATACCTTGCTTCGTGCTACAATTGTCGATTCGTTTTAATCCGTAAACCATTCATTTTCTGGAGTTTTTCATGGCGATCGAACGCACCCTGTCGATTATTAAGCCGGACGCAGTGGCAAAGAACGTTATCGGCCAGATCTACAGCCGTTTCGAGAACGCAGGCCTGAAGATCATCGCGTCGCGCATGGTTCACCTGTCGCGCGCCGACGCGGAGAAGTTCTACGCCGTGCACGCTGCGCGTCCGTTCTTCAAGGATCTCGTGGAATTCATGGTTTCGGGCCCGGTCATGATCCAGGTGCTGGAAGGCGAGAACGCCATCGTCAAGAACCGCGACCTGATGGGCGCGACCGATCCGAAGAAGGCGGACAAGGGCACGATCCGTGCCGACTTCGCCGACAGCATCGACGCGAACGCGGTGCACGGTTCGGACGCTGCGGAAACGGCAGCCCAGGAAGTGGCATTCTTCTTCCCGCAAGTGAACGTTTACTCGCGTTAATTTTCGCGTTGTCGCCGTGCTGGCCATGCGGCCAGCCCGGCATCGCGCCTCGACGCACAAGAAGTCGTAAGAAAGCAGGAATTGGCGCGAACGGTCCCGGAGCACTTCCATTCCGGGCTTCGCAATCAGAAATGGCAGAACTCGACATGACGAGCAGCACCACCGTCAACCTTCTCGATCTCGACGCCGCCGGGCTGACCGCGTATTGCGCGAGCCTGGGCGAGAAGCCGTTTCGCGCCAAGCAATTGCAGCGCTGGATCCATCAATACGGTGCCGACGATTTCGACGGCATGACGGATCTCGCGAAATCGCTGCGCGAAAAACTCAAGGGCCGCGCCAATATGGCGATGCCCGGCATTATCAGCGACCACGTTTCCACCGACGGCACCCGCAAGTGGCTGATTGACGTCGGCAACGGCAACGCGGTCGAAACCGTGTTCATTCCCGAAGAAACGCGCGGCACGCTGTGCGTGTCGTCGCAGGCGGGCTGCGCGGTGAATTGCCGGTTCTGTTCCACCGGCAAGCAAGGCTTTTCCCGCAACCTCACGACGGGCGAGATCATCGGCCAGTTGCGCATGGCGGAGTTCGCGCTGCGCCGCTCGCTGGGGCGCGAGGTCGGCGGGCCGGGCAAGGGCGAGCGCGTCGTTACCAACGTCGTCATGATGGGCATGGGCGAACCAATGCTCAACTACGACGCCGTCGTGCCGGCCATGCGCCTGATGCTCGACGATAACGCCTACGGCCTGTCGCGCCGGCGCGTGACGCTGTCCACGTCCGGCGTCGTGCCGATGATGGACCGTCTCGCCGCGGACCTGCCGGTGGCGCTCGCGGTGTCGCTGCATGCGCCGAACGACCCGCTGCGCGACATGCTGGTTCCGCTCAACAAGAAGTACCCGCTGCGCGAGCTGATGGCCGCGTGCCAGCGGTATCTGAAAGTCGCGCCGCGCGACTTCATCACGTTCGAATATTGCATGCTCGATGGCGTGAACGACAGCGAAGCGCATGCGCGCGAGTTGCTCGCCGTCACGCGCGACGTGCCGTGCAAGTTCAACCTCATTCCGTTCAACCCGTTCCCCGAATCGGGGCTGACGCGTTCGAAAAACGAGCAGATCAAGCGCTTCGCGCAGGTGTTGATCGACGCGGGCGTCGTGACCACCGTGCGCAAGACGCGCGGCGACGACATCGACGCCGCCTGCGGCCAGCTCGCGGGAGCAGTGCAGGATCGCACGCGTCTTGCGGAGCGCACGGGCCGCGCCGGAAGCAAGACGATCGAGGTGCGGGCGGTCTGACGGGGCGTTCGAATCAAAAAAGCCGCGGAGCCCGGCGCGGCACGCCGGGACGCGGCACGAAAAGCCGAACATTTTGTTATAAAGCGGTCTGCAATGGCGCCGGAGTTGTATCGTGCACGGGGTTTTGGAACCGAACGAAGCAACAGCGTTATAGCGATAGAGAAGAATCGATGCGAGGAATTTGGCATGAGTGAGCCGCAGCACCCGACGCCTTTTGGTAGTCATACCGGCAACCGGGCCGGCGGTCAGCACGACGGCGAGGCCGGTGCGCAAGGGGCGGCATTCGGCGCGAGTCAGGCGGGGCCCCTGGACTCGGTGCAGGCGGTCGGCGCGCGTCTCGCGCAACTCCGTCAGGCGAAGGCATGGTCGATCGACGATGTGTCGGCGCGGCTCAAGGTGTCGCCGTCGAAACTGCTCGCGCTCGAATCGGGCGATATCAGCCAGATGCCCGACCGCACGTTTGCCGCGGGCATCGTGCGTAGCTACGCGAAGATTCTGGGCGCCGATCCGGCGCCGTTCACGCAGGCGTTCCGGCGCGACGACGGCGCGATCGAGCACAATCTGAAGGTGCCGGTATCGTCGGGCGCGGGTTTGCCGCGCGGGCGCGTGTCGGTGCCGCTCGGCAATTCGTCGGGCCGCCGCAAGTCGTGGCTGTGGGGTGTGCTCGCGATCATCGTCGTACTGGCGGCGCTCGTGATGTGGCATACCGGCGGCGATTCGAGCAACTGGCTCGCGCGCCTGAAAGCGACGACGGGCGTCGGTCTGTCGTCGACGCCGGGTTCGAACGAGCCGGCCGCTCCGTCATCCACGCCCACGCCGGACGAGGCCGCCGCAGCCAACACGGGCGAGGCCTCGCTGCCCGAAGTCGCGGCAGCGCCCGGCGAGCAGCCGATGCCGCGTCCGCTCGGCACGAACGCACTCCCGGCTTCGTCGTCCACGCTTTCGGCGGTGCAGGGTGCAAGCCAGGGTGCAAGCGCGCCCGGCGCGGCGGCGCCCGCATCGGCGGCGAAATCGGCGAAGGCGGCATCGGCGGCGACCGCGGTGCCGGCTGCTGCGGCGTCTGCGCCATCGGTCGCGGGCAGCGGCTCGGGCGCCATCGAACTGAAGGTCAAGGAAGATAGCTGGTTCAGCGTGCGCGGCAAGGACGGCAAGGAACTGTATTCGGGTCTCGTTCGCGCCGGCAGCACGCAGCGCGTGGAAGGCGAGGCGCCGTTCAAGGTGACCGTCGGCAACGTGAAGGGTGTCGAGTCGTTGTCGGTCGACGACGAACCGGTCGATGCCAAGCGCTATTCCTCCGCTCGCGGAAACGTCGCGCGCCTCTCGCTGCCCTAAGGCGCGAGGTGGCCCGATCGAGACGATCGATACGCGCGACGGACAAGTCAGGGGCGTCACGGTGCAAGCCGCGACGCCCGTTTGAGGTTTCACTCACGCAACGCGGCGCCTGATCGGCGCGCAGATTGCCAAAGGGTTTTTCGATGCAATCCGAAGCTCAATCCCTGATCAGCAGCAAGATTTGTTCGACCGAGCCGGTCTTCGGCGGGCCGCTGGCGCGCCGCGCATCGCATGCGGTCGACGTGCGCTGGGGCGGCCAGCTCGTCACGATCGGCGGCAACGCGCCGGTGCGCGTCCAGTCGATGACCAACACCGACACCGCCGACGCCATCGGCACCGCGATCCAGATCAAGGAACTGGCGCAGGCGGGCTCGGAACTCGTGCGCATCACGGTGAACACGCCGGAAGCGGCGGCCGAAGTGCCGCATATTCGCGATCAGCTCGATCGCATGGGCGTGTCCGTACCGCTCGTCGGCGATTTCCATTACAACGGCCATCTGCTGCTGCGCGACTATCCCGCGTGCGCGGAGGCGCTGTCGAAGTACCGCATCAATCCGGGCAATGTCGGCCAGGGCGCGAAGCGCGACACGCAGTTCGCGCAGATGATCGAAGCCGCCGTCAAGTACGACAAGCCGGTGCGCATCGGCGTGAACTGGGGCAGCCTCGATCAGGACCTGCTCGCGCGCATGATGGACGAAAACGCCGCGCGCTCGACGCCGTGGGAACTGCAAAGTGTGATGTACGAAGCGCTGATCCAGTCGGCGATCGGCTCGGCGGAGCGCGCGGTTGAACTGGGTCTCGGCCGCGACAAGATAATCCTGTCGTGCAAGGTGAGCGGCGTGCAGGATCTGATCGCCGTGTACCGCGAGCTCGCGAAACGCTGCAGCTTCGCGCTGCACCTCGGGCTCACCGAAGCGGGCATGGGCTCGAAGGGCATCGTCGCATCGACGGCGGCGCTTTCGGTGCTGCTGCAGGAAGGCATCGGCGATACGATCCGCATTTCGCTGACGCCCGAGCCGGGCGGCGCGCGCACGGGCGAAGTCGTCGTCGGCCAGGAAATTTTGCAGACGATGGGCCTGCGCTCGTTCACGCCGATGGTCATCGCGTGTCCCGGCTGCGGCCGCACGACGAGCACGCTGTTCCAGGAGCTCGCGTCGCAAATCCAGACGTATCTGCGCAGCTCCATGCCCGAATGGCGCGACAAATACGCCGGCGTCGAGAAGATGCACGTCGCGGTGATGGGCTGCATCGTCAACGGGCCGGGCGAATCGAAGCACGCGAACATCGGCATCAGCCTGCCGGGTTCGGGCGAGAATCCGGCGGCGCCCGTATTCATCGACGGCGTGAAGGTGAAGACGCTGCGTGGCGAGAACATCGCCGGCGAATTCCAGCAGATCGTCAGCGATTACGTCGAGCGCACCTACGGCAAGCGTGAAGAGACTTCCACCGCAACACTCTGAAGACAGATGACTGAACAGAAGAAACGGCTCGACAAACTGAGCGGCGTGAAGGGCATGAACGACATCCTCCCGCAGGATGCCGCGTTGTGGGAGTTCTTCGAATCGACCGTCAAGTCGATGCTGCGCGCATACGGCTATCAGAACATCCGCACGCCGATCATCGAGCATACGCAGTTGTTCACGCGCGGTATCGGCGAAGTGACCGATATCGTCGAAAAAGAGATGTACAGCTTCACCGACGCGCTGAACGGCGAGCATCTCACGATGCGCCCCGAAAACACGGCGGCGGTGGTGCGCGCGACCATCGAACATAATTTGCTGTACGACGGCCCGAAGCGTCTCTGGTACATCGGCCCGATGTTCCGTCACGAGCGTCCGCAGCGCGGGCGTTATCGCCAGTTCCATCAGGTCGGCGTGGAAGCGCTCGGTTTCGCGGGTCCGGACACGGACGCCGAAATCATCATGATGTGCCAGCGTCTGTGGGACGATCTCGGACTCACCGGCATTCGCCTCGAACTGAATTCGCTCGGTCAGGCGGAGGAGCGCGCGGCGCATCGTAAGGAGCTGATCGCGTATCTGGAGAAGCACGTCGATTCGCTCGATGAAGAAGCGAAGCGCCGCCTCTATACGAATCCGCTGCGCGTGCTCGACACGAAGAATCCGGCGATGCAGGAGATCGCGCAAAACGCGCCGAAGCTCGTCGATTTTCTGGGCGAGACGTCGCGCAAGCACTTCGAGGGCGTGCAGCGTCTGCTCAAGGCGAACAACATTCCGTTCACGATCAACCCGCGTCTCGTGCGCGGCCTCGACTACTACAACCTCACCGTCTTCGAGTGGATCACCGACAAGCTCGGCGCACAGGGCACGGTCGCGGGCGGCGGACGCTACGATCCGCTGATCGAGCAGCTCGGCGGCAAGCCCACCGCGGCGTGCGGCTGGGCGATGGGCGTCGAGCGGATCCTCGAACTGCTGAAGGAAGAGCAGCTCGCGCCGGAAGCCGAAGGCACGGACGTCTACGTCGTGCATCAGGGCGAGAAGGCGGCCGAGCAGGCGTTCATCGTTGCGGAGCGTCTGCGCGATACGGGCCTCGACGTCATTCTGCATTGCAGCCCGGACGGTGCGTCCGCGAGCTTCAAGTCGCAGATGAAAAAGGCCGACGCGAGCGGCGCGGCTTTCGCGGTCGTGCTCGGCGAGGACGAACTCGCACAGGGCACGATCGGCGTCAAGCCGCTGCGCCGTGCGGGCGGCGAAACGTCCGAAGGTCAAAAGAACGAGCAGGTGAACGTTCCGGCGGAAGACTTGACCGAATACCTAATCAATGCGATGGTTGCAACCGCCGAAGACGAGGGCGACTGATATTCAGGCGCAATGCCGCGCGAGAACGCGCCCGATCACCACGATCCGGACTGGCGCGCGGCGCTTGTCGAGGGAATTGAAACGCAGTAAGGACTAGCTGGACGATGAGCTATCACGACGAACAAGAATCACTCGAAAGCGTAAAGGCCTGGTGGGCCAAATGGGGTAACGCCACGACCTGGATCGTGCTCGTGGCGCTCGTCATCGGGGCCGGCTACAACGGATGGAACTTCTGGCAGCGTCGTCAGGCGGCCGAAGCGTCGGTGCTGTACGACCATTTGCAGCAGGCGGCGAACAGCAACGATCAGGCGCTCGTCGCGCGGGTCGCGGCGGACATGGAAGACAAGTTCGGCGGCACCGCTTACGCGCAGATGACGGCGCTCGCAGCCGCGAAATCGCTGTACGGCGCGGGCAACACGGCGGGCGCGAAGGCGCAGCTTCAATGGGCGATCGACCACGCGAAGGACGACGAGTACAAGCAGATCGCGAAGCTGCGTCTCGCGCTCGTTCTGCTCGACGAGAAGAACTATGACGCGGGCCTGAAACTGCTTGCGGATCAACCGCTCGACGCATTCAAGGGCGTGATCGCGGACCGCCGCGGCGATCTGCTCGCGGCGCAAGGCAAGCGCGACGACGCGCGTACGGCGTACAAGGTTGCGCTCGACGCGCTGCCCGCGAACGATACCTCCGCGCGTCAACTGGTCCAGTTCAAGCTCGATGCGCTCGGCGGCTGATCCGCGCCGTTTTCGTATCGACCCGAATCGACCCGATAGGCTCCCGCTGGCTCGCCCCGCCGCCATGAAGCGACGCGGCGGTCAGCGCCGACCCACCCAATTCACTATTTCATATTGCGTCCACCGATGATTTTTTTGAAACGCTACGCCGTACCGCTCGCTTGCGCGATGACCGTCTTGTTGGCCGCTTGTTCGTCGACCAAGGATGAACGCCGCGTGCCGGTGCCGCTCGCGGACTTCAAGCCGGTGCTGAACGTCAACCAGGCGTGGAAGGCGAGCGTCGGCAAGGCGGGCCGCTATCTGTTCTCGCCGGTCGCTGTGGACGACTTCGTGTTTGCCGCGGGCACCAACGGCACGGTGGCCAAGATCGACGCGAAGACCGGACAGGATGTCTGGCGCACGAAGCTCAAGGACGATCTGTCCGCGGGCGTCGGCAGCGACGGCAATCTCACGGCGGTGGGCGGGCTGAAAGGCCAGGTGGATGTGCTCGGCGCCGATGGCAAACTGCTGTGGACCGCCACGGCGCCCGGCGAGATCGTTTCGCCGCCGCTCGTCGGCAACGATCTCGTGATCGTGCGCACGATCGACGGCAAGGTGATCGCATTCAACGCGCAAACGGGCGAGCAGAGGTGGGTGTTCCAGTTGCGCGCCGTGCCGCTGAATCTGCGCGTCGCGGCGGGCATGACCTTCGCGGGCGATCAGGCCGTGCTCGCGGGTTTCCCTGGCGGCACGTTCGCGGCGATCAACCTGCAGACCGGCGACGCCTACTGGCAGGCGCCCGTGTCGTATCCCAAGGGCGTGACCGAAGTGGAGCGCATCAATGACGTGACCGGCGCGCCGGGGCTCGTCGGCGCGCAGACGTGTGCGGTGACGTTCCAGGGCCGCATCGGCTGCTTCGATGCGAACTCGGGCCGCCCGGTGTGGGAAAAGAACTTCTCGAGCGACAGCGGCCTCGCGCAGTCCGAACAGTTGGTCGCGGCGGGCGACGACTGGTCGGTCGTCAACGCGTTCCGCGCGTCGGACGGCTCGCAAATCTGGAAGACCGACACGCTCAAGAACCGCAATGTCAGCGTGCCGTATATTCTCGGTCGCGCGGTCGTGGTGGGCGATTACAAGGGCTTCGTGCACTTCCTGAACACGGAGAACGGCGAGATGATCGGCCGCACACCGACCGATGGCAGCGCGATCACCGCGGCGCCCGTGATGGCGGGCAACACGCTCGTCGTGCAGACGCATGACGGCGATCTGTACGGCTTCCGTCCGAGCAACTGAGGGCAGCAGCGAGCGCGCCGTCGAACCGGCGGCGCGGCAGGCTCGCCACGACGAGCCGCACGAGAAAGAAGCGGTGCGCCGCGTGCGCATCGCGATAAAACCTGCACGCAAGAGCAGGGTCGCAAGACTGAAGCACCTCGCACGAAGCCGACGTGCGAAGTGCAAAACGCGCCTCCACAGAGGCAACCGGCACGACCGCCGAAGGGCGAGTCCCGACGCGCCTCGCGTTCGGCAAGCCGAATCCATGCTAATTTTGACAAGCGCAGCCATTGCGCGGCGTAGCGGAACGCAACGAGATGTTTCTACCGCCCGTTCCGCGTTCGCCTGGCGTTCAACCTTGAACAACATCAGATGAAACCCGTGATTGCCCTCGTCGGGCGCCCCAATGTGGGGAAATCGACCCTTTTCAACCGGCTTACCCGCTCGCGCGACGCGCTCGTCGCGGACCTGCCGGGCCTGACCCGCGACCGACATTACGGCGAAGGCCGCGTGGGCGGCGAACGTCCGTACCTCGTGGTGGACACGGGCGGCTTCGAGCCCGTCGCGAAGGACGGCATTCTGCACGAGATGGCGCGCCAGACGCGTCAGGCGGTGGAGGAGGCCGATATCGTCGTGTTCATCGTCGATGGGCGCAACGGGCTCGCGCCGCAGGACAAGGCCATCGCGGACTATCTGCGCAAGACCGGCCGTCCGCTCTTTCTCGTCGTGAACAAGGCCGAGGGCATGAAGTACTCGGCGGTCGCGGCGGACTTCTACGAACTCGGTCTCGGCGATCCGCGCGCGATCTCGGCCGCCCACGGCGACGGCGTCGTCGAAATGATCAACGACGCGCTCGACATCGCGTACAAGGATCAGCCGGAAGAGACGGAAGAAGAGAAAGCGAAGCACGGCGTCAAGATCGCGATCGTCGGTCGTCCGAACGTGGGCAAATCGACGCTCGTGAATACGCTGATCGGCGAAGAGCGCGTGATCGCGTTCGACATGCCCGGCACCACGCGCGATTCGATCTATGTTGATTTCGAGCGGCAAGGCCGCAAATACACCTTGATCGACACGGCCGGCCTGCGCCGTCGTGGCAAGGTGTTCGAAGCGATCGAGAAGTTCTCGGTGGTGAAGACGCTGCAGTCGATCGCCGATGCCAACGTGGTCATTCTCCTGCTCGACGCGCAGCAGGACATTTCCGACCAGGACGCGCACATTGCGGGCTTCGTGGTCGAGCAGGGCCGCGCGCTCGTGGTCGGCGTGAACAAGTGGGACGGTCTGGATTCACACGTGCGCGAGCGCACCAAGGCGGATCTGTCGCGCAAGCTCAAGTTCCTGGATTTCGCCAAGTTCCACTATGTTTCGGCGCTGGAGAAGACGGGCATCGGCGCGTTGATGAAATCGGTCGATGACGCGTACGCCGCCGCGATGGCGAAGCTGCCGACGCCCAAGCTCACGCGCGCGCTGATCGAAGCGGTGGAATTCCAGCAGCCGCGCCGTCGCGGCCCGGTTCGGCCGAAGCTGCGCTATGCGCATCAGGGCGGGCAAAATCCGCCAATCATCGTCGTGCACGGCAACGCGCTCGATGCGATCACGGACACGTACAAGCGTTATCTGGAAGGGCGCTTTCGTGAAACTTTTGGTCTCGCCGGCACTCCACTTCGCATAGAGTTTCGGTCGAGCCGAAACCCTTACGCGGACAAGGAATGAGAACCGCGTGAAGCCTTGCGTTACGGCGCTGCTGGCCATTTGGCGGACCCGGCGCCGAAAACGTAAAACAGCGAAAATCAGCTATAGTGTAGCGATTGTCGGCGGATCTCTTTTTCTTCGTCCACAATACTTCCAACCTGCAAAAAAACACGGAGTTTGCTATGAGCAACAAAGGGCAATTGTTACAAGACCCGTTTTTGAACGCACTGCGTAAAGAGCACGTGCCGGTGTCGATCTATTTGGTCAACGGCATCAAGCTTCAAGGGAACATCGAATCTTTCGACCAGTACGTCGTGTTGCTCCGAAATACGGTCACTCAGATGGTCTACAAGCACGCCATTTCGACGGTCGTGCCGGCCCGTCCGGTGAATTTCCACCCGGACGCTGAATCGTCCTAAACCTCGTCGCGACCGGCGCGATTTGCATTCCGAACATCAACATTAAGCAACTCGCCGGTCGCTTCAAAAAATCTGAAAACATCAATTTGATCAACGCCGCGCTCGTCGGCATCGATTTCGGCAAGATCGATTTCGAAGCCAGTCTCGAAGAACTCAGTCTGCTCGCACAAAGTGCGGGCGCCCATCCCGCCGTCACGCTCACCGGCCGCCGTCAGAGTCCCGATGCCAAGATGTTTATCGGCAGCGGCAAGGTCGAGGAATTGCGCCTTCAATGCGAAGCGAGCGACGTCGAACTCGTCATTTTCAATCACGCGCTCGCGCCCGCGCAGCAGCGCAATCTCGAGGTTGCGCTCAACCGCCGCGTGGTGGACCGCACGAGCCTCATTCTCGATATTTTCGCGCAGCGCGCCCGCAGTCACGAAGGCAAGCTGCAGGTCGAACTGGCGCAACTGCAATATCTGTCCACGCGGCTGATTCGCGCGTGGACTCACCTCGAACGGCAGAAGGGCGGGATCGGCTTGCGCGGTCCGGGCGAAACGCAGCTCGAAACCGATCGCCGGCTCATCGGCGAGCGCATCAAGGCGCTCAAGTCGCGGCTTGAAAAACTGCGCCGTCAGCACGGCACGCAGCGGCGCCAGCGCGTGCGCAACCGCACGATGTCGGTGTCGCTCGTGGGCTATACCAACGCGGGCAAATCCACGCTGTTCAACGCGCTCACCAAGGCGCAGGCATATGCGGCCGATCAGCTCTTCGCCACGCTGGACACTACCTCGCGCCGCGTGTTCCTCGGCGAGGAAGCGGGCCATGTCGTCGTGTCGGACACGGTCGGGTTCATCCGCGAACTGCCGCACCAGCTCGTCGCCGCGTTTCGCGCGACGCTGGAGGAAACCATTCACGCGGACGTGCTGCTGCATGTCGTCGATGCGTCGAGCGCGGTGCGCCTCGATCAGATCGATCAGGTGAACGAGGTGTTGCGCGGCATCGGCGCGGACGGCATCCGCCAGATTCTCGTCTTCAACAAGATCGATGCGGTGCCCGAGCTCGCGGCCCGCGGCGAGGCGGTTGAAAGGGACGAGTATGGTAATATTTCGCGCGTTTTCTTGAGTGCACGCACGGGTCAGGGGCTCGATGCGCTGCGCGCTGCCATCGCCGAAATCGCCACGGCGGAAGCCGAAGAAACCGATGCGGGCCTACCCAGCGTGCTCGCCGAATTTCCGGTGCCGCAAGAGGCTTCCGAAGCAACGCAATCCACGCAGGCCGGGTCTAACGACATACACGGCACGAACGCGCAGCCGGAAGACCACCGGCAGGACGCTGAACGTGACGATCACAAGGTTCCTGAGCACGGACACTGATCCGTTTCGGAATCGCATCGGCCCCGCCCGGCCTTGACCCGGCTGTCTAATGGTGAATCACCGAGTGAACGACTACAAAGAGCGGACTATCCGGCAAGCTGAGCATGCCGTCTTTTCGATCAACGATCCGCGCTGGGGGCGGGGCGACGGCAATGGCGTGAAGAACGACACGAAGCGTCCGCAGGACGGCAAGCGCCCGAACGGCAAGGACGAGGGTCCGCCCGATCTCGACGAGATGTGGCGTGAGTTCAATCGCCGCATCGCGGGCGTGTTCGGCAAGAAGCCCGGCAACGGCGCGCCGCGCGAAAATGGCCGCGGCACGAAGATCGGGCTCGGCATAGTCATCGGCGTGCTGATCGCCATCTATCTCGGCAGCGGCGTGTTCGTCGTGCAGGACGGGCATGTCGGCGTCGTCTCGCAATTCGGCAAGTATCGTCAGACGGTCTCGCAGGGCATCCACTGGCGTTTGCCGTATCCGTTCCAGTCGAGCGATATCGTCGATACCTCGCAGATTCGCTCAGTCGAAGTCGGGCGCGGCGCAGCGCTTTCGCAGGGCAACGTGCGCGACGCCTCGCTGCTCACGAACGACGCCGATATCGTCGACGTGCGCTTCGCCGTGCAGTACCAGATCAAGTCGCCCACCGATTTCCTGTACCGCAGCCTCAATGCCGAGGACAGCGTCACGCAGGCCGCGCAGGCGGCGATTCGCGAGATCGCGGGCAGCCTCACCACGGACGACATGCTCTACAAAGACCGCGAAGCGCTGCGTGCGCGCCTGATGGAATCCATCCAGCGTTCGCTCGACACGTACCGCACCGGCCTGCAGGTGACGGGCGTCGCGGTGCAGAGCGTGCAGGTGCCGCAGCAGGTTCAGTCGGCATTCGAAGAAGCGTCGCGCGTGCGTCAGGACAACGAGCGCGCCCGCGATACCGCGCAGGCCTATGCCGATCAACTCTTGCCGCGCGCGAAGGCCGACGCGGCCAAGCTGATCGACGAGGCGCGCGCCTACAGCAATCGCGAAGTCACGCAGGCGCAGGGCGACGCGGAGCGCTTCAAGGAAGTCTACGCGGAGTACTCGAAGGCGCCCGCGGTCATCCGTCAACGCATGTACCTGGACACGATGCAGCAGATCTATTCACGCACCACGAAGGTGTTCGTCGACAGCCGTGCCGGCAATAACGTGGTGTATCTGCCGCTCGACAAGCTCGTCGAAGCCAATCGGCAGCAGGCAGCGTCGTCGTCGGCGAACGCGAGCGGCGCGGCCGCGACGGGTGCAGCGCCCGCGGCGGAAGGGCCGCAGGCCCGCGCACAGGCTGCGGCGAGTGCATCGGCGCCCGCAGCCGCGGTCGCACCCGCCAGCGCGGCAAGCGCCGCCAGCGGTGCGAGCGGCGCCAGCGCGAACGCGGGCAGCGATCCGTTGCGCTCGCGCGATGCGTTCCGCTCGCGCAGCCGCTCCGAAGACCTGCAATAAGGAGCGCGAACATGAATCGAATCATCGCGCTCGTCGTCGCCGTCGTCATCGTGCTGTTCATCGGTTCGTCGATGATCTTCACCGTGGACGAAAGACATGCTGCCATCGTCGCCGCGCATGGCGAAGGCAACCCGCGTCTCGAAGGCCCCGGCCTGCACTTCAAGCTGCCGCCGCCGTTCCAGACGCTTACGCTCATCGACACGCGCACGCTCACCATCGACGAATCCGGCGCGGACCGCTTCTCGACTTCGGACAAGAACGAAGTGCTGGTGAACACGGTCATCAAGTATCGCGTCGCCGATCCGCTGAAGCTTTTCGAGAGCAACGAGAAGAACACGCAGACGGCCGAGGAGCGCATCCTCGCGCTCGCGCGCACGGCGCTCGCGAGCAGCTTCGCGAAGCACACGCTCTCCGAGTCGCTCGGCAATCAGCAGGCGCTCGCGAGCGACGCGCAAAAGAGCGTCGAAGGCGCAGCGGCGGCGTTCGGCGTGCAACTCGTCGATCTGCAGATGACGCGCATCGACTTTCCGTCGGCGGTGGCCGATTCGGTCTACAAGCGCATGATCGCGGCGCGCCAGCAGGCGGCGGCGAACGAGCGCGCGAAGGGCACGGCGGAAGCGGACAAGATCAAGGCCGACGCGGAACGCACGCAGCAGGCGATTCTCGCGGACGCCTACAGCCAGGCGCAGTCGATCAAGGGCGAAGGAGACAGCAAGGCGGCGGCCATCGCGGCCGATGCGTACGGACGCGATCCGCAGTTCTACCAGTTCTATCAGAGTCTCGAAGCGTATAAGAAGACGTTCAAGCCGGGCGATGTCATGGTCGTCGACCCGAGCAGCGATTTCTTCCGCTTCATGAAGAGCCCGACGGGCGGCGCGGCGGACACGTCGCCTCCCGCCACGGCGAAACGCTGATTCCCGCCCGCGCCGCGCGCCCGCTTCTGGCCGGCGCGGCGCCTACGATCCCCTGGACATGGCCGAGACGTTACTGCTCGCTGTTGCGTTGATGCTGATCATCGAAGGCATGTTTCCCTTCGTTTTTCCGACCGCGTGGCGCGATACCTTTCGCCGCATCGCGGAGCGGCCCACGCACCATATCCGCATCGGCGGACTGGTCGCGATGGTGCTCGGCCTGATCCTGCTGCTGATCGCCACGTAAACCGCGGCGGGCAGCGCGCCGCCATATCGCCTATCTTGTCTTTATCCTTTCGTCCCTGACCGTCGAAGTCCTCGCGCCTGAAGCGCGAAGGCTCGCGTCCCGTAGGAATCGCATCGATGTCCACCTGGTTACTTCCTGAGAATATCGCCGACGTTCTGCCGTCGGAGGCCCGCAAGATCGAAGAGCTGCGCCGCCGCCTGCTCGACCGGTTCCGTTCGTACGGCTACGAGCTCGTGATGCCGCCGATGCTCGAATACCTCGAATCGCTGCTGACGAGCGGCGGAAGCGATCTGAACCTGCGCACCTTCAAGCTCGTCGATCAGTTGTCCGGCCGCACCCTGGGCCTGCGCGCGGACATTACGCCGCAGGTCTCGCGCATCGACGCGCATCTGCTGAACCGGCAGGGCGTGACGCGCCTGTGTTATGCCGGCGTAGTGCTGCACACGCGACCGCGCGGGCTGCACGCGACGCGCGAGCAGATCCAGATCGGCGCTGAAATCTACGGCCACGCAGGGCTCGAAGCGGATCTCGAGATTCAGCAACTGATGCTCGATTCGCTGCATCTGGCAGGTCTGAGGAAAGTGCGTCTCGATCTGTGCCACGCGGGCGTGCTCGCCGCGCTGCTGGAGCTCGAACCGGCCGCGGCGTCGCTCGGCGAAGGGCTTTACGACGCGCTCGCAAGCAAGGACGTGCCGCGTCTGAATGAACTCACCGCGCATCTCGGGCAAGTGCCGCGCGAAGCGTTGCGCGCGCTGCCGTCGCTGTATGGCGATGCGTCCGTGTTGCAGATTGCGCGGGGCCGTCTGCCCAATCTGCCGGTGATCGCACGCGCGCTCGACGACCTCGCGTTCCTCGCAAGTCAGGTCGAAGGCGCGGAACTGATGATCGATCTCGCGGATTTGCGCGGCTACGCCTACCACAGCGGTGTCATGTTCTCCGCCTACATCGATGGCGTGCCCAATGCCGTTGCACGAGGCGGCCGCTACGATGATGTCGGCCTCGCGTACGGTCGTGCGCGACCCGCGACGGGCTTCTCGCTCGATCTGCGCGAAGTGGCGCGCATCTCGCCCGTCGACGCGCGCGGCAGCGCGATTCTCGCGCCGTGGAAGCACGACGAACCGCTGCGCGCGGCGATTCTCGCGCTGCGCGACGCGGGCGAAGTCGTCATTCAGGCGTTGCCCGGCCACGACCACGTGCTCGACGAATTCGCGTTCGACCGCGTACTCGTCGAGCGCGACGGCGCATGGACGATCGAGCCGCGCACTTGAGCACGGCAAATACAGTCGCTTGATCGGAAAGGACTTTTTATTAGCCGATGTCGATCATGCGAGCGTGACGAATTCGCGAAACGCGGCCCGAAAAACTCGGAACCTTCCGCGAACCTAGGTAAAATACGTTTTTAACCAGCTAACGAATCAACATGTCTGCCAGTGCAGTGAATGTGAACCCCGGGCGCAACGTCGTCGTGGTGGGCACCCAGTGGGGTGATGAGGGCAAGGGCAAGATCGTCGACTGGCTGACGGACCACGCCCAGGGCGTCGTGCGCTTCCAGGGCGGTCACAACGCCGGCCATACGCTCATCATCGGCGGCAAGAAAACCATTCTGCGCCTCATTCCGTCGGGCATCATGCGCGCGGGCACGGCCTGTTATATCGGCAATGGCGTCGTGTTGTCGCCGGAAGCGCTGTTCAAGGAAATCGACGAACTCGAAGCCGCGGGCATCGACGTTTCGAAGCGCCTCTTCATCTCCGAAGCCGCCACGCTCGTTCTGCCGTATCACGTCGCCATCGACCAGGCGCGCGAAGCCAAGCGCGGCGCGGGCAAGATCGGCACGACCGGCCGCGGCATCGGCCCGGCGTACGAAGACAAAGTGGCCCGCCGCGGCTTGCGCGTGCAGGATCTCTTCGAGCCCGCCGTGTTCGAGGAACGCCTGCGCGAAGCGCTCGATTTCCATAACTTCGTGCTGACGCAGTATCTCGGCGCGAAGGCCGTCGATTTCCAGGAAACGCTCGACACGATGCTCGGCTACGCCGACCGTCTCGCGCCGATGGTCACGGACGTCTCCCGCCGCCTCTACGACGCGAACCACGCCGGCAACAATCTGCTGTTCGAAGGCGCGCAAGGCACGCTGCTCGACATCGACCACGGCACGTATCCGTTCGTCACGTCGAGCAACTGCGTCGCGGGCGCGGCGACGGCTGGCGCGGGCATCGGGCCGCAGCGGCTGAACTACATTCTCGGCATCACGAAGGCGTACTGCACGCGCGTCGGTTCGGGCCCGTTCCCGAGCGAGCTGTACGACGCCGACAATCCGCAGCGTCAGGAGAAAGTCGGCCTCGATCTCGCGACCGTCGGCAAGGAATTCGGTTCGGTCACGGGCCGTCCGCGCCGCACCGGCTGGCTCGACGCCGCCGCGCTGCGCCGCTCGATCCAGATCAACGGCATTTCGGGCCTGTGCATGACCAAGCTCGATGTGCTCGACGGCCTCGACGAAGTGAAGCTCTGCACGGGCTACACGCTCGACGGCAAGCCGGTCGACATCCTGCCGCGCGGCGCATCGGAAGTGGCGCGTTGCGAGCCGGTGTACGAAACCTTCGGCGGCTGGAAGGAAAGCACCATCGGCATCACGCAATGGGATGCGCTGCCCGCGAACGCGCGCGCTTATCTCACGCGCGTGCAGGAAGTGGCGGGCGTGCCGATCGACATGGTGTCGACTGGCCCGGACCGCGACGAAACCATTCTGCTGCGCCATCCGTTCAAGGTCTGAGCGCTCCCGAGCCTCGACCCGAACCGGACGCTGTAAAAAATGTGGCCGCCTCCTGCGGCCACATTTCGTATATAACCTAAGCATTTGAAAGAGCCTCACCATGATCGCGATGACGGACCCGCGCAACGACGAAAAGAACCTCTGGGTCGGCTGGGATGAATACCACCGGCTGATCGAAGTCCTCGCACTGAAAGTGCACGAGTCGGGCTGGAAGTTCGACAAGATCCTGTGTCTCGCGCGCGGCGGCCTGCGCGTGGGCGATCAGCTTTCGCGCATTTACGACCTGCCGCTCGCCATTCTCGCCACGAGCTCGTATCGCGAAGCCGCGGGCACGGAGCAGGGCGAGCTGGACATCGCGCAGTACATCACGATGACGCGCGGCGATCTGTCCGGCAACGTGCTGCTCGTCGACGATCTCGTCGATTCCGGCGTCACGCTCGCGCGCGTGCAGGAGCATCTGAAGGAGCGCTACCCCGGCATCACGTCGGTGCGCTCGGCGGTGCTCTGGTACAAGGCGTGCTCGAAGATCAAGCCTGACTATCACGTTCAGTTTCTCGAAACGAACCCGTGGATTCATCAGCCGTTCGAGGAGTGGGACACGGTGCGCCCGCACAACCTCGGCGCGTGGATCAAGCGGGGCATGCAAAACGGCCGCGGGTAAGGTGAGACGCCTGATCGTTTTTTACAGCATCACGAGACGAGCGCCGTTGTTCCGGGCACGCTGCCCGGGCCAACGGCGTTGTCGTTTGCGGGCACGGCCGGCGGGCCCCGCGCCCCGTGCCGAGCGCGCCCGCCGACGCCCGTGGGGCGCGATGCTAAACTCTCACTCGCGGCGCTCGTGGCGCATGAGCAACACGCAAGAAGACATCTTCGCGTGCGACGTTAGATAGAATGGCGTTCGTTTTATTCCGCTCTGGACGGATACATCGCTTTTATGACTAACACGACTCACGCGCACGAGCATAAACAACCCATGTCCTCGCTTGCGCTCGCGGCCATCGGCGTAGTTTTCGGCGACATCGGCACGAGTCCTCTTTATTCGTTGAAGGAAGCCTTTAGCCCATCGCACGGCATCGGCTTGTCCGAGGCGTCGATCCTCGGCGTCATCTCCTTGCTCTTCTGGGCGATCGTCATGGTGGTCGCCGTCAAATACGTGCTCTTCGTGATGCGCGCCGACAACAACGGCGAGGGCGGCGTGTTCGCCATGACCACGCTCGCGCTGCGCAGTGTGAATCAGGCGGGCAAGGTCTCGGGCGTGCTGATGATGCTCGGCATCTTCGGCGCGTGCATGTTCTACGGCGATGCGGTCATCACGCCGGCGATGTCGGTGCTGTCGGCGGTCGAAGGTCTCGAAATCGCCGCGCCCAAGCTCACGCCCTACGTGTTGCCGATCACGATCGTCATCCTGATCGCGCTGTTCTGGATTCAGCGCCACGGCACCGCGGTGGTCGGCAAGCTCTTCGGCCCGATCATGGTCGTGTGGTTCGTGACGCTCGCCGTGCTGGGCGCCGCGCACATCATCATGGAGCCGCGCATCATCGTCGCGCTCAATCCGTATTACGCGTTTTCGTTCATGAAGGAGCACGTGCTGCAGGCGTATATCGTGCTCGGCTCCGTCGTGCTGGTGCTGACGGGCGCGGAAGCGCTGTACGCCGACATGGGCCATTTCGGCGTGAAGCCGATCCGCTACGGCTGGTACGGCCTCGTGATGCCCTCGCTGCTGCTCAATTACTTCGGCCAGGGCGCGTTGCTGATGCATTCGCCCAAGGCCATCGAAAGCCCGTTCTTCCTGCTCGCGCCCGACTGGGCATTGCTGCCGCTCGTGATTCTGTCGACGGTCGCGACGGTGATCGCCTCGCAGGCAGTCATTTCGGGCGCGTACTCGCTCACGAGTCAGGCGATCCAGCTCGGCTACGTGCCGCGCATGAAGATCCTGCATACGTCGGAACTCGCGATCGGCCAGATCTATATTCCGCTCGTGAACTGGATGCTGCTGTTCATCATCCTGTGCATCGTCATCGGCTTCAAGAGTTCGGAGAACCTCGCGGCGGCGTACGGTCTCGCCGTTACCGCGACGATGCTCACCACCACCATCCTCGTGTCGGTGGTGATGGTGAATCTGTGGGGCTGGAACCGCTTTCTCGTCGGCGGGATGATCGCGGTGTTCCTGATGATCGACATCGGCTTTTTCGGCGCGAGCCTGCTCAAGATCGAGCAGGGCGGCTGGCTGCCGCTGTGCATCGGCGGTGCGCTCTTCTTCCTGCTGATGACGTGGTACAAGGGCCGCATGATCGTGAAGGATCGCACGGCGGCGGACGGTATTCCGCTCATGCCGTTCCTGCAAGGCCTGCTCGCGCATCCGCCGCATCGCGTGTCGGGCACGGCGATCTATCTCACCGGCAGCGATTCGCTCGTGCCCGTGAGCCTGCTGCACAACCTGAAGCACAACAAGGTGCTGCACGAGCGCACCATCTTCATGAACTTCACGACGCGCGACATTCCGTATGTCGACGACGCACATCGTCTCGAAGTGAAGGACATCGGCGGCGGCCTGTTCCTCGTGAAGGCGGCGTACGGCTTCAACGAGACGCCGGACGTGAAGGCCGTGCTGGAGCAGATCACGCGCACGCACGCGATGACCTTCGAGTTGATGGACACGTCGTTTTTCATGGCGCGCGAAACCGTCGTGCCGACGGAACTGCCCGGCATGTCCGTGTGGCGCGAGCGCGTGTTCGCGTGGATGCATCAGAACGCGGCAAAGCCGACGGACTTCTTCAGCATTCCCGCGAATCGGGTCGTCGAGCTGGGAACGAAGATCGAAATCTGACGCAGCGTTTTTCAGGCGCGCAAAAAGAAACCCCACGTCGCAAAACGTGGGGTTTTTTGTTGGCAGACTGAAGTCTTAGCGTTTCAGTTTCGCGAACGCCGCCGCCATTGCGCCTCCCGGCTCCGGCTCGCGGCGCTGGTTCGGACGCGCATCGCGCCGGCGATCCTGCGACGCGCCGCGCGGCTGCGATCCGGCGTTCGAACTGGCCGGCGCGAGGTCGTCGTCGAGGCGCATCGTGAGCGAAATGCGCTGACGTTTCACATCGGTTTCCAGCACCTTCACCTTCACGACCTGGCCCGCCTTCACGACTTCATGCGGATCCTTGATGAATTTCGTCGACAGCGCCGACACGTGCACGAGGCCGTCCTGATGCACGCCGATATCGACGAACGCGCCGAATGCGGCCACATTCGTCACGACGCCTTCGAGGATCATGCCCGGCACGAGATCCGAAATTTTCTCGATGCCTTCCTTGAACGTCGCCGTCTTGAATTCGGGGCGCGGATCGCGGCCCGGCTTTTCCAGTTCGGCGAGAATGTCGCGCACGGTCGGCAGACCGAAACGATCGTCGACGAATTCGGTCGGCGAGAGTCCCGTCAATGCCTCGCGTTTGCCGAGCACATCGCCGATATGCTTCTTGATCTTCGCGAGCATGCGCTCGACGACCGGATACGCTTCCGGGTGCACTGACGAACGATCGAGCGGATTCTCGCCGTTGTTGATGCGCAAGAAGCCTGCTGCCTGCTCGAAGGTCTTGTCGCCGAGACGCGGCACCTTCTTCAGATGCTCGCGCGAGGGGAAGGGCCCGTTGGCGTCGCGATAATCGACGATATTGCGCGCGAGCGTGCCGTTCAGCCCCGACACGCGCGCGAGCAGCGCGACCGATGCAGTGTTCGCATCGACGCCGACCGCATTCACGCAATCCTCGACGACCGCATCGAGCGAGCGCGCCAGTTCGCGCTGATTCACGTCGTGCTGATACTGGCCGACGCCGATCGCCTTCGGCTCGATCTTCACGAGTTCGGCGAGCGGGTCTTGCAAACGCCGCGCGATCGACACCGCGCCGCGCAACGAAACGTCGAGTTCCGGAAATTCCTTCGCTGCCAGTTCCGACGCCGAATACACCGACGCGCCCGCTTCCGACACCACGATCTTTTGCAACTTCAGGTCCGGATGCTTGGCCATGAGCTCGCTCGCGAGCTTGTCGGTTTCGCGCGACGCGGTGCCGTTGCCGATCGACACGAGCTCGGCCTGCGTCTGCGCCGCGATGCGCGCGAGCTTCGCGATGGAGCCGTCCCAGTCGCGGCGCGGCTCGTGCGGATAGATGGTGTCGGTGGCGAGCAGCTTGCCCGTGCGATCGACGACCGCGACCTTCACGCCCGTGCGCAGACCCGGATCCAGACCGATGACGGCCTTCGGACCCGCGGGCGCGGCGAGCAGCAAGTCCTTCAGATTGCGCGCGAACACGCGAATGGCTTCGTGCTCGGCTTCTTCGCGCAACTGCGTGAGCAATTCCGTTTCGATGTGCGGCTGCACCTTCACGCGCCAGCACCAGCGGCATACGTCGGAGAGCCATTTGTCGGCGGCGCGTCCGCGATTAACGATGCCGAAATGGCCCGCGATCATCGTTTCGCACGGGTGCGGAATCTGCGCGTCGAGTTCTTCGCCCAGGCCGAGCTTGACGCTCAAAACACCCGCATTGCGGCCGCGAAACAGCGCGAGCGCGCGATGCGAGGGCACCGTGCGGATCGTTTCGCTGTAGTCGTAGTAGTCGCGGAATTTTTCGCCTTCCTCGCTTTCCTTGCCGGCCACCACGCTCGACATGACGAGGCCCTGGCTGAACAGATGCTCGCGCAGCTTGCCGAGAATTTCAGCGGTTTCGCCAAACTGCTCGGAGAGGATGTCGCGCGCGCCGTCGAGCGCGGCTTTCGTATCGGCGACGCCCTTGTCCGCATCGACGTACTTGGCGGCTTCGGCTTGCGGATCGAGCGTCGGGTCGGCGAGCAGCGCCTGCGCGAGTGGCTCCAGTCCGGCTTCGCGGGCGATCTGCGCGCGCGTGCGGCGCTTGGGCTTGTAGGGCAGGTATAGGTCTTCGAGCACCTGCTTGCTGTCCGCGCCTTCGATGGCGTTGCGCAATTCGTCGGTGAGCTTGCCTTGCTCGTCGATGCTCGACAGAATCGCGGCGCGGCGGTCTTCGAGTTCGCGCAGATAGAGCAGGCGCTCTTCGAGCGTGCGCAATTGCGTGTCGTCGAGGTTGCCCGTGACTTCCTTGCGGTATCGGGCGATGAACGGGACAGTCGAGCCTTCATCGAGAAGCTGCACGGCGGCGGCGACCTGGCGCGGCTGCACGGTGAGTTCGGTGGCGATGCGCTGTACGATCTTGAGTGCTACGGTTTCCGTCATGATTCTGCGCTGTCTTCGGCTCGGCGGCGCGGTCCGCGCCGCGTGCGCCGGATTCGCGTGAGCGAGGCGCTGCGGGCGGGCGGCCGCGTGACGAGCGGGGTTCGGACCGGGTTGCTGAGCCGGGCATTTTGCCATAAATGCCGGAGCGCTCCGGCGCGCGATGATAGAATTTGGGCATCGGCGAAGCCGCTTCGCACCTGATTCCTTATCACGTTGCCCGTCATTCATTTGCCCAACTTTCGCCTTTCGAACCTGCCGGCCGCGGCGGCCGTTTTGCTGTCGTGCGTAACGGGCGCAGTTGCTCCGTCCAGCGCGCTCGCTCAATCCGCCAAACCGATCGATCCCGGCACGTCCGTGAGTGCGCGTCCGCTCGACGCCGCGCCGTCATCCGAGAAGAGCGCCGACGCCGCGCTGAAAGCCGGCTTCGTCGAGCGGCAGAAAGTGCTGGATCAGCGCACCGAAGAAAACAACTACCGCTACGGCGTGAAGCAGCACGACTGCTATAGCAAGTTCTTCGTGAATCACTGTCTCGACAAGGCGCGCAACGAAATGCGCGACGCGCGTCAGCAGATCCGTCAGGAACAGCTTGCGCTCGACGACGAGCAGCGCGCCGAACATGCGAAGGAGCGTGATCAGCAGGCCGCGATCAAACGGGCGCAATATCAGGCGGAAGCGCCGCAGCGCGCGGCGAACGAGCAGGCAAGCCAGAAGGCCTTCGAGGACAAGCAGCGTCAGAACGCACTCGCCGCCGCACAGCGCGAGGGTGAAGCGCCGCAGCGCGCGGCCAATCAGAAGGCCTACGACCAGAAGCAGGCGGACTACCAGAAGAAGCTCGACGAAGCGCGCGCACGCGGCGTGCAGGACGCGCAGGAACGCGACGAGAAAGCGCAGCGCTTCGAGCAGAAGCAGCAGGAAGCGGCGCAGCATCGCGCGGAAGTCGAGGCGCGCCAGAAGGAAGCCGCGAGAAAGGCGCAGGAAAAGGCGCAGCAGCAGGAGCAGGAGCGCCAGGAACAACTGAAGCTCAAGCAGCAACAGCAGCAACAACAGCAGCAGCAAGGTAAATAGGGCGGGCTGTGGCGCGAGCCGGGCAAGCCCGAGCGAAGAGGATGAAAGGAGGCGAGCATGCAGCAGCGCTTGAACGCACCCCGTCAACCCGCCACGGATGCCGCCGTGCTTCGCGATCGCATCGCGCAATTGCAGGACGAGCATCACAGCCTGGACACGCTGATCGACAAGTTGTCCGGCATCGACGATCTGGAGCTGAGGCGCTTGAAGAAGCGCAAGCTCAAAGTGAAGGACACCATTCTCCTGCTGCAATTGCAGCTGGACTCGGACGCGCACTGAACGCCGCGCGCCGGCCGCGGGCTCGCGCTGGCGCCGGCGTCTCGCGAAGCTGGGCGCGCCGGAACCCGCAGGAATTAGCACGCCTTGAACTCATCCGCACAAACCAGCGACGACGCGACCGCGTCGCTCGCGCTGACGACCAAGCGCAGCGCCGAGCTCGACGCTATCTTCTCCGCCCAGGGGCTTCTCGCACGCGCGATCGACGGTTATCGATCGCGTGCGTCGCAGATCGAAATGGCGCGCTCGGTCGCGGCCGCGATGGAAGCGTCCGGCCGCGCCATGCCCGAGCCCGCGATGTTCGAGGCGCAGCGCCGCCCCGCGCGCAAGCTCGGACCGTCGGACAAGCCTTATGAGCCGGAAGAGCAGCCGGCCGGGGATATCGGCATCGCGACGGCGAAGACGGCCATCGACGGCGGCGAGAATACGCTTATCGTCGAGGCTGGAACGGGCACGGGCAAGACCTATGCCTATCTGGTTCCGGCCATGCTGTGGGGCGGCAAGGTCATCGTCTCGACGGGCACGAAGCATCTTCAGGATCAGCTCTTTCAGCGCGACATTCCGACCGTGCGCGACGCGCTCGCCGTGCCGGTGTCGGTCGCGATGCTGAAGGGCCGCGCGAACTACCTGTGCCACTATTACCTCGAGCGCACCGCCGACAACGGCCGTTTGCCGTCGCGCCAGGACACGTCGCATCTGCAGGAGATCGTCCGTTTCGCGAAGATCACGCGCACCGGCGACAAGGCCGAACTCGCGAGCGTGCCGGAGAATTCGCCCGTCTGGCCGATGGTCACGTCCACGCGCGACAACTGTCTCGGCCAGGAATGCCCGCACTACAAGGAATGCTTCGTCATGCAGGCGCGCAAGGAGGCGCAGCAGGCGGACATCGTCGTGGTGAATCATCACCTGTTTTTCGCCGATGTGATGCTGCGCGACACCGGCATGGCCGAACTGCTGCCCACGGCGAACACGATCATTTTCGACGAGGCGCATCAGTTGCCCGAAACGGCGACGCTCTTTTTCGGCGAGACGCTGTCGACCACTCAACTGCTCGAACTCGCACGCGATACGGTCGCCGAAGGGCTTTCGCATGCGCGCGACGCCGCCGACTGGACCAAGCTCGGCGCCGCGCTCGAACGCGCCGCGCGCGATGTGCGGCTCGCGTTCAAGGAAGATTCGGTGCGCCTGTCGCTCGGCCAGTTGCCGGATGGCCATCCGATCTTCGAAGCGCTCGACACGCTCGAAACGCATCTCGCGGCGCTCGCCTCCGCGCTCGGCTCGCATGCGGAGCGCGCGGAATCGTTGCAGGCGCTGGTGCGCCGCGCGCGCGAGTTGCAGGATCTGCTCGCGGGCTGGACCACGCCGCCGACTTCGCTGGAGCGCGCTGTCGTCGCCGACGAGGACACGGCCAGGGAAGCCGCGAAAGAAGAACCGAACGAAATGGTGCGCTGGATCGAAGTGTTCTCGCACACGGTCCAGTTGCACGAAACGCCGCTGTCCGTCGCGCCGATTTTCGCGAAGCAGCGCGCGGGCGTGCCGCGCGCGTGGATCTTCACGTCGGCGACGCTTTCCGTGCGCGGCGATTTCACGCATTACGCGGCGCAAATGGGCCTGAACGCGCGCCGTTCGATGACTTTGCCGAGCCCGTTCGATTACCCGTCGCAGGGTTTGCTGTACGTGCCGCGCAACCTGCCGCAGCCGTCGTCGCCGCAATTCACCGATGCCGTGTTCGAAGCGGCGCTGCCCGTTATCGAATCGGCGGGCGGCGGCGTGTTCGTGTTGTGCACGACGCTGCGCGCGGTCGATCGCATCGCCACGCGTCTGCGCGAGGTGATCGAGCGGCGCGGCTGGGACAATCCGCTGCTGGTGCAGGGCGACGCGAGCCGCACTGAATTGCTCGACCGTTTTCGCGCCTACGGCAATGCGATCCTCGTGGGAAGTCAAAGCTTCTGGGAAGGCGTCGACGTGCGCGGCGACGCGCTTTCGCTCGTCGTCATCGACAAGCTGCCGTTCGCGCCGCCGGACGACCCCGTGCTCGCCGCGCGCCTCGACGCGCTCACCAAGAAGGGTCTGAGCCCGTTCGCCGTGCATCAGTTGCCGCAGGCGGTCATCACGCTCAAGCAGGGCGCGGGGCGTCTGATTCGCGCGGAAACGGATCGCGGCGTGTTGATGATTTGTGACACGCGCCTCGTCGACAAGCCTTACGGCCGGCGCATCTGGCAAAGCCTGCCGCCGTTCAAGCGCACGCGCGAACTGGACGTGGTGCGCGAGTTTTTCACCGACGCGGCGAAATGGAAAACGGAACTGGCGGAATAACGCTCGGAGTCCTGACTATTTGCCGAAACAAAAAAATGGCCGGTTGATAACCGGCCATTTTTGCGTCGTGCCTGAATTACCAGATCTGATACCAGGGCTTGTCGGCGTTCGCGCGGCGCTTGCCCGTCACGTACGGGCTGTCCGGGAACGTTGCGGCGAGCACGCGCTTGGTGTCGTCGGCGAGTTGCGGCTGATCGAGCTTCTCGTACGACAGCATCATGATATGCAGCGCGTCTTCCGTGGCCGGCGCGTTCTTGTATTCGCGAATCGCGAGTTGCGCGCGATTGATCGCGGCGACATACGCGCCACGGCGATAGTAATAATCTGCCGCGTGGACTTCGTGCGAAGCGAGCGCGTTCACGATATAGCGCATGCGCTGCGCGGCGTCGGGCGCGTACTTGCTTTGCGGATAGCGGTCGACCACGACCTTGAACGCGTCATAGGACTCGCGCAGCGACTTGGGGTCGCGCTCGCTCATGTCCTGACCCGAAAAGCGGCCGAAGAGGCCGAGATCGTCGTTGAAGTGGATCATGCCCTTGAGATAGTACGCATACGCGATCTCGGGATGATCCGGGTGCAGCTTGATGAAACGGTCGATGGCCTGGTCGGCGTTCGCGGTTTCACTGTCCTTCCAGTTGCAGTACGCGACGTTGATCTGCGCCTGCTGCGCGAAATGGCCGAACGGGTCGCGCCCTTCGAGCGCCTCGAAGTACTTGGCGCACTTGCCCCAGTCGCTGCCGGAGAGCGCGTCCTGAGCCTCCGTATATAATTTGTTGTTATTCCACGTTGCCGTTTCGTCGGTCTTCTCGGGCAGTCCGTGACAGGCCGCGACGACGGCGACGCTCGCGGCCAGCGCCAGATACTTGATCGATTGACGCATCGAGTGATGAATGGTGTTGAAGGCTCGCATCAGTGCTTGCTGTTCCTGGCTGATTCTTGCAGATTCTTCGCTGTTTCTAGCTGTGTTTCCGGCGTGGCTTGCCGCTTCATGGGCCGCTTTATGCAGCCCGCCTTTGCAGCCTCATGCCGCCGAATTTTCGTTCAAATGACCCGCTCAAGTACTCGTCGTACCAAAGACCAACTCAAAGATTATAGCCGAAGCGCCACCGGCGACGACTCGGCATCCGCCGATTCCGCAGCCGGCGCGGACCGCGAAGCGCCGCGCGAGGCGCGCGTGCCCGACGCGCTCGCGGGCGAGCGGCTCGACAAGGTGCTCGCCAGGATCTTCCCCGAGTTCTCGCGCAACCGCATGCAGGGCTGGATCGAGGAAGGGCGCGTGCGCGTCGACGGCGCGCTCGCGAAGGTGCGCCAGCCCGTGCCGCTCGGCGCCACGATCACCCTCGTGCCGGACCTGCTGCCCGAGCAGCTCGCGTTCGCGCCCGAAGCGGTGCCGCTGCATATCGTGTATGAAGACGAGACGCTCGTCGTCATCAACAAGCCCGCCGGCATGGTCGTGCATCCGGCGGCGGGCAACTGGAGCGGCACGCTGCTCAACGGTCTCCTGCATCGTTACGGCGAGGCGGCCGCGGGGCTGCCGCGCGCCGGCATCGTGCATCGGCTGGACAAGGAAACCTCCGGGCTCATGGTCGTCGCGCGCACGCTGCAGGCGCAGACCGACCTCGTGCGTCAGTTGCAGGCGCGCACGGTGAAACGCCGCTACGTCGCGTTCGTGTGGGGCGCCATGCGCGACGAAGGCACGATCGACGCGCCCATCGGCCGCGATCCGCGCGAGCGCACGCGCATGGCGGTCGTGCAGAGCGCATCGGGCAAACCGGCGCGCACGCACTTCAAGACGATCGACCGCACGACGTGGCACGGCCAGCCGGTGAGCGCCATTCATTGCGATCTGGAAACCGGCCGCACGCATCAGATTCGCGTGCATTGCGCGCACGCGGGGCATCCGCTGCTCGGCGATCCCGTGTACGGGCGCGCGCGCGGCAAGCGTTCGGTGACGCCGTTGCCGAACGGTTTCGCGCGTCAGGCCTTGCACGCGTGGCGGCTCGGCCTGATCCACCCCGCGACCGGCAAGGACGTGCACTGGCGCGCGGACGTCCCGGAAGACATCGCGGCACTCGCCGCGGAACTCGGCTTCGGGCAGGACGAGGAAGTCGAATTCGACGAGGAGGGCGACTTCGCGCAAGCCTACGAAATGGGCGAGGGCGAAGACGACTGGGACGACGAAGACTACGAGGACGACGAAGCATGACGCACGACACCGCCGATCTGCAATCGAAGGACTGCCTCTGGCCGCAATGGAAGGTGTCGCCGCGCGTGCGGGCGTTCGTCACGACGCGCGCGGGCGGCGTGAGCCTCGCGCCTTTCGGTGGCGGCGCATCCGGCGCGGGCGGGCTCAATCTCGGCTTTTCATCGGGCGATGCGCCGGAGGCCGTGCGCGAGAACCGCCGTCGCGCGCTCGCCTTGACGGCTTCGCCCCATGCCGCGTGGCTCGAACAGATTCACGGCACGCAAGTCGAAGACGCGCACGCGGTCATGGAACGCCTGGCGCAAGGCGAACGCACGCGCGCCGACGCCAGCGTGACCGACCGCGCGGGCGTCGTGTGCGTCGTGATGACGGCCGATTGCCTTCCGGTGCTCTTTTGCGACGACGAAGGCCGCGCCGTCGGCGCCGCGCACGCGGGCTGGCGGGGGCTTGCGGGCGGCATCATCGAGAAAACGGGCGAGCGGGTCGCGGCGCTCGCGGGCGTGCCGGCCTCAAAGCTCAACGCGTTTCTCGGACCGGCCATCGGCCCGGCCGCGTTCGAAGTGGGCGAGGACGTGCTCGATGCCTTCGCCGCCGCCGCGCCGCCTGATCGCCGCGACGCCACGACAGCGGCATTCAGGGCCGCTGGCGGCGCGCCCGCCAAATACTTCGCCGATATTTACGCGCTCGCGCGCCTGCGCCTCGCCGATCTGGGCGTCGATGCCGCGCGCATTCACGGCGGCACGCATTGCACGGTCACGGAAAGAGAGCGTTTCTACTCGTATCGGCGCGACCGTGTGACCGGCCGCATGGCGGCGATGATCTGGCTCGCCGATTAACTGCGCGCAAATCGCGTTGGATGCTATCCGACAATCATTGCCCGGTTGTGACGAAACTCCGTACGAAACCGGAAACGAAGCCGCCGACGAAACCCCATGTGAAACACATATTTCGCATGGGGGAAAACGATAATTAAAAAAATATCGCACTGCGGCAAAATCGGGACGAAGCATTGACATGCCTGACATCCTGGAGCAAGAATGTTCCCGGAATTCATTCAATCGGGCACGGCGTAGCAAGGCTCTTTCTTGCCACGCGCATAAGGCGCACCAATACTTGCGCGCTGGTCAGGAAAGCCCGGCGATGCCTGCATTAGCAATCCAGGTCTTACGAGACTCACAGGTCAAAAGCGGGTATGGCTTCCAAATCTACTTCCTCCTCTTCCCGCTCCCGTACCGCCGACAGCACTTCGGCTCAGGCGTCATCTGCCGAATCGACTGGCGTACAGCAGGCGTTCGATCAATGGTTGAACGCGTGGCGTTCCGTCGCGGACCCCGCGCAATGGGCGAAGCTCACTCAACAGACGAATAGCGCAGCTGCGTCGAGCGCGCCGAACGCCGCCGATACCGCGAATGCAGCGGCGTCGCCGTTCGCGGCATTCAGCGCATTCGCCAACGGTTTTCCGAACGGGTTTCCCTCGGCATTCCCAAATGCCTTTCCGACGCTCGGCGCCATGCCGCAGATGCCCGACATCACGAAGATGGACGGCCTCGCGGAATTCGCCAAGCTCGCGAGCAGCATGCCGGGTTTCGGCGCGGCGATGCAGGGTCTGCCCACGCTGCCGAAGATTCCGACCGCCGCGATCCCGCCTGAGCGACTCCAGCAGTTGCAGAGCGACTATGCGCGCGATACCTCGGAGCTGCTCAAGCAGGCCGGCGCGCAGGCCATCGATCCGACCGCGCTGAAAGACCGGCGCTTCACCGATGTCTCGTGGCAATCGACGCCCGCGTATGCCTTCACGGCCGCGTGGTATCTGCTCAACGCGCGCTATCTGCAGGAACTCGCGGATGCCGTGCAGAGCGATCCGAAAACGCGCGAGCGCATTCGCTTCACGGTGCAGCAGTGGGCGGCCGCGGCGTCGCCGAGCAATTACCTCGCGCTCAATCCCGAGGCGCAAAAGGCGCTCATCGAGAGCAAGGGCGAGAGCCTGCGTCAGGGCATGCTGAACCTGCTCGGCGACATGCAGCGCGGCAAGATTTCGCAGTCGGACGAATCGCGCTTTTCAGTCGGCAAGAACATTGCCTCGACCGAAGGCTCGGTCGTGTACGAGAACGAGCTGCTGCAACTGATCCAGTACAAGCCGCTCGCGCCGAAGGTCTACGCGCGCCCGCTTCTGATCGTGCCGCCGTGCATCAACAAGTACTACATCCTCGATCTGTCGCCGGAAAGCTCGCTCGTGCGCTATGCGCTCCAGGAAGGGCATCAGGTGTACATCCTCTCGTGGCGCAACGCGGATCAGTCGATCGCGCACAAGACGTGGGACGACTACGTCGAACAGGGCGTGCTCGAGACGATCGGCGTCGTGCGGGAAATCAGCGGCGAAGACCAGATCAACACGCTGGGCTTCTGCATCGGCGGAACGATTCTCTCGACCGCGCTCGCCGTGGCAAAAGCGCGCGGTGAAGAGCCGGCCGCATCGATGACGCTGCTCACGTCGATGCTCGACTTCTCCGACACCGGCGTGCTCGACGTGTTCGTCGACGAGGCACACGTGCAGATGCGCGAGCAGGCGATCGGCGGCAAGGGCGGCGCGCCGGCGGGCCTCATGCGCGGCGTCGAGTTCGCGAACACGTTCTCGTATCTGCGCCCGAACGATCTGGTGTGGAACTACGTCGTCGACAACTATCTCAAGGGGCGCACGCCGCAGGCCTTCGATCTGCTGTTCTGGAACAGCGATTCGACGAACCTGCCCGGCCCGATGTGCGTCTGGTATCTGCGCAATACCTACCTCGAGAACAAGCTCAAGAATCCGAACGCGCTGACCGTGTGCGGCGAGTCGATCGACCTGTCGAGCCTCGAGCTGCCGACCTTCATCTACGGCTCGCGCGAAGACCATATCGTGCCGTGGAAATCGGCTTATGCCTCCGCGCCGCTCCTCACGGGCCCGCAAAAGTTCGTGCTGGGCGCATCGGGGCATATCGCGGGCGTGATCAATCCGCCGTCGAAGAACAAGCGCAGCTTCTGGATGATCGACAGCGACGACAAGCGCCTGCCCGACAATCCCGACGCGTGGTTCGACGCCGCGGCGGAGCATCCCGGAAGCTGGTGGCCGACCTGGTCGAAGTGGCTCGCGCAGAACGCGGGCGAACAGGTCAAGCCTCAAGCGTCGCAGGGTTCGAAGAAGTATCCGGTGATCGAGGCCGCACCTGGCCGCTACGTTCTGGAACGCGACTACTGAGCGGCGCGATCGTGCATGAGAGCACGCGATGCCGGCCCAAAGCCGCATTAACATTCGATACCAAAGGAAACTGAAATGACTGACGTAGTGATCGTATCGGCCGCGCGTACGGCGGTAGGCAAATTCGGCGGTTCGCTCGCGAAGATCGCGGCGCCGGACCTGGGTGCGACGATTATCAAGGCCGCGCTGGAGCGCGCGGGCGTGAAGCCGGATCAGGTGAGCGAAGTCATCATGGGCCAGGTGCTGGCGGCAGGCTCGGGCCAGAATCCGGCGCGCCAGTCGCTGATCAAGGCCGGTCTGCCCGACATGGTGCCCGGCATGACGATCAACAAGGTGTGCGGCTCGGGTCTGAAGGCGGTGATGCTCGCCGCGAACGCGATCATCGCGGGCGATGCGGACATCGTCGTCGCGGGCGGTCAGGAAAACATGAGCGCCGCGCCGCACGTGCTGCCGGGTTCGCGCGACGGTTTCCGCATGGGCGACGCCAAACTCATCGACACGATGATCGTCGATGGCCTGTGGGACGTCTATAACAACTATCACATGGGCACGACGGCGGAAAACGTCGCGAAGGAATTCGGCATCACGCGCGAGCAGCAGGACGCGTTCGCGGCGCTGTCGCAGAACAAGGCCGAGGCCGCGCAAAAGGCGGGCCGCTTCAACGACGAAATCGTGCCGGTCGCGATTCCGCAGCGCAAGGGCGACCCGATCCAGTTCGCCACGGACGAATTCGTGCGCCACGGCGTGACGGCCGAAGCGCTCGCGGGCCTGAAGCCGGCGTTTTCGAAGGAAGGCACGGTGACGGCGGCGAACGCATCGGGCATCAACGACGGCGCGGCGGCGGTCGTGGTGATGTCGGC
>NZ_FCNY02000004.1 GCF_001544575.2 Caballeronia cordobensis | reverse complement strand
GCCGACATCACCACGACCGCCGCCGCGCCGTCGTTGATGCCCGATGCGTTCGCCGCCGTCACCGTGCCTTCCTTCGAGAATGCCGGCTTCAGGCCCGCGAGCGCTTCGGCCGTCACGCCGTGACGCACGAATTCGTCGGTGGCGAACTGGATCGGGTCGCCCTTGCGCTGCGGAATCGCGACCGGCACGATTTCGTCGTTAAAGCGGCCCGCCTTTTGCGCGGCCTCGGCCTTGTTCTGCGACAGCGCCGCAAACGCATCCTGCTGCTCGCGCGTGATGCCGAATTCCTTCGCGACGTTTTCCGCCGTCGTGCCCATGTGATAGTTGTTATAGACGTCCCACAGGCCGTCGACGATCATCGTGTCGATGAGTTTGGCGTCGCCCATGCGGAAGCCGTCGCGCGAGCCCGGCAGCACGTGCGGCGCGGCGCTCATGTTTTCCTGACCGCCCGCGACGACGATATCCGCATCGCCCGCGATGATCGCGTTCGCGGCCAGCATCACCGCCTTCAGGCCCGAGCCGCAGACCTTGTTGATCGTCATGCCGGGCACCATGTCGGGCAAACCGGCCTTGATCAGCGACTGGCGCGCCGGGTTCTGACCCGAGCCTGCGGCCAGCACCTGACCCATGATGACTTCGCTCACCTGATCCGGCTTCACGCCCGCGCGCTCCAGCGCGGCCTTGATAATCGTCGCACCCAGGTCCGGCGCCGCGATCTTCGCGAGCGAACCGCCGAATTTGCCTACCGCCGTACGCGCGGCCGATACGATCACTACGTCAGTCATTTTCTATCCTCGTCAAACAGCGAAAGCGTGAGCTGGGTTTCCGTCCCGATGAGACTCGCGCGGCATGGAAAAGGCATCCATTGCGAATGGACTCGGTGAGTTCGATGAGAACCCGGGCGGATTGGTGCGCATCGTCGAATTCGGAGCGATGTCCGACCGTCGATGCATAAGCGCGCGACCACGAAAAGCGTCGCGCCGGCTATGAGATGACCTCGTCCGTGAGACAAGGTTCGCTCCGCAGAAAATATCCCGAACGGGATGCGGCGAATATGTTGCCAATTACGTGGTCCATTTAAATGGGCCTTTAATAGAAGCTCTCAGGTTAAGCACCGGCCTTCTCTTTCGCCTGGCCGCCGCAAATCGCGCAGAAGCGATTCCACCGCGCGTGAGAACGCGCAGTCAGGGCACCAGGGCATATTGGAAGTTTTACGGTCGTGCGTGCTTGTGCGACGCATCAAATTAGTAATAATTCTAAACGGAAAAGATGTGCAAAAAATTTTCATATTAGTAGGTGAAAACCCTAGTTTCCGCAAAAGGTACCGCAACGGACGTGCCGAAAATTGCATCAATGCTCGAACACGCGTTCAATAATCATCCTATATGACGAGGAAAATTGCGCAGGTTGTATGATCAATTGACCAAATACGGGTAAGTCCGTAATACAAATTCCCGCCCGGCGCGGGGGGTTGCGCGCGTCGTGGACAAGGACGTATCCGCTGCCGGATAACAATATTCCGACAGGCGTCATTCCATATACGCGAATTAACTACTGCGTATAACCAATCTGTCTTTAACCATTATCGGTTTTTTCACCGCGTTAGCTTTGGCGTGTGACGACGTGATGAAGCCCGACGCAATTAATCGATCGGGCAGTGCTGCGACAAAATGTCATTGCCGGAAAAGAGCGGTTTCGCCCATGGAACGAAAGCCGCTCGACTGCCGTTAATCAATCAAAGCGCTAAAACGAGTCTCTTGCCTTTTGCGCGCGAGCAGCACGACATCATCCGGTTGTTGGCTTGACGCTCTCCCTTCGTCAGCACCACGTCGCGATGATCGATCTCTCCTTCGAGCACGCGCACTTCGCACGAACCGCACAATCCTTCTTCGCAATCGCTTTGCACATCGACGTTGGCGCGCCTGAGCGTCGTGAGAAGCGTCTGATCGGCTGGCACGGCGAGCACGAGTCCCGAATCCTTCAACTCGACTTCGAACGCGTGTTCCTTTTCCGCATCCAGCGTGGCGAGTTTCGATTCGAAGTGCTCGATCTTCAGCGCGTCCTCGGGCCAGGACGCGCTCGCGTCGGCAAGCGCATCGAGCATGCGCGCGGGGCCGCAGGCGTAGACCTGCGTCCGGGCGTCCACGGCGAGCGTGGTGAAATCGTTGCGTGCGCCCTCTTCCGACACATGGAGAACGAGGCGCTCGCCGTGCAGCGCGCGCATCTCGTCGACGAGCGTCATCGACGCGCGCGAGCGTCCGCTGTAATGCACCTCGTAGTCGATGCCGAGCGTGCGCGCGCGCCGCGCCATCGCGCTGATCGGCGTGATGCCGATGCCGCCCGCGATCAGCACCAGCTTTTTCGCGGTTTCATCGAGCCGGAAGTGATTGCGCGGCCCGCGAATGCGCCAGTGCGCGCCCGGCTTCACGTTGTCGTGCACCCACGCGGAGCCGCCGCGGCTGTCGGTCTCGCGCAGCACGGCGATTTCGAAGGCGCGGCGGTCGTCGGGATCGCCGCACAGCGAATACTGACGCGACAGTCCGGTTTCGCCGCACACGACGTCGATATGCGAGCCCGCCGTCCAGCGCGGCAGATCGCGGCCGTCCGCCGACACGAGCCGCACGCGCACGATGCGATCCGCGCTGGCATCGACCGAATCGACGATCACCGCGCGGCTCACCGCGTGCGACGACGGCTCGCCGATGCGCACCACCGCGCGCGCCTCACGCACGGACGGATTCGCGCGTTCGGGATTCATCGCCGGGTCCCACTCGACGTAAAGATGCTCCGGCCCGCGAAACGACGTGTTCGGCACATACGTGAAACGCTGCTCGGCGAGCCGCATGTGCGGCAGGCGGCGCGTGAGTTCGTCGAGGAAAACCTGCATCTCCATGCGCGCGAGGTTCTTGCCCATGCACTGATGCGCGCCGTAGCCGAAGGTCAGCTGATCGCTGGCGTTTTCGCGGCGGATATCGAAGAGATCGGCATCGGCGAACTGATGCTGATCGTGATTCGCCGACGACGTGACGATCAACAGCTTCGAACCGGCCGCGATCTCGATGCCGCCGATCGTCACATCCTTTGTCGCGAGCCGGCGCCACGCCGCGACCGAACCGTTGTGGCGCAGACATTCCTCGACCGCGTTCGGAATCAGGCTCGGGTCTTCGCAGATGTCGCGCCAGGCGTCGGGATGTTGCAGCAACAGCTTGAGCGCGTTCGCGGTGGCGTTCGCCGTTG
This sequence comes from Caballeronia cordobensis, assembly GCF_001544575.2. Lineage (GTDB taxonomy): Bacteria > Pseudomonadota > Gammaproteobacteria > Burkholderiales > Burkholderiaceae > Caballeronia > Caballeronia cordobensis. The sequence goes on along the minus strand of NZ_FCNY02000004.1, from coordinate 468,108 downwards.
TCTCGTGCGCGGCGACGATGCCCGCCATCATCATCGAATGCAGATACGAGTCGGTCACGACGTCGGGCAGTTCCTTCTGCTTGCGAATGCCGTACTGCATCCAGCCGGGGCCGGACGGGTCTTCGCGCATCTTGTCGAGCACCTTGCCCGCGAATTGCCAGAACTTGCCGACCGCGTGCGCGACTTCGACCTGCTCTTCGGGTTTCGGCCGCCCCCACGTGTTGACCGTGTGCGCGATCGAGTATTCGCGCAGCGTGTCCATGTCTTCCTCGGGCACGCCGAGAAAATGCAGCGCGACGGTGAGCGGCACTTCCCACAGCATCTGATCGACGAGATCGGCGCGGCCATCGTCGATGAAGCGATCGACATACTCGCGTGCGAGCGCGCGCACCATCGGTTCGTGCTGCGCGAGCGCCTCGGGCGTGAACGGGTCCATCAACGCGCGGCGGCGCGGCATGTGCGCGGGCTCGTCCTCGTTGACGAGCGTGCGGTTGAGCGCGAAGCCGTAGGACGCGAGCACCGCGTTCGCCTCGGGGCCGGTCGGCGTGATTTTCTCCAGCGCGATCGACGGACTGAACGTGATGTTGTCGCGGAAGATCGCCTTGATGTCGTCGTAGCGCGTGACGATCCAGTAACCCAGTTTCGGGCTCCAGAACACGGGCTCCTGTTCGCGCGCCCAGCGCACGTATTCAGGCGGGTCTTGCTGGTATCCGTCGCCGAAAGGGTCGAACTCGGCTGCGCGCGGACTCACCGGGCAGCCGTTCGGAGCGTGATCGTGAAAAGGGCACTGCGGCGCTGCGGTCATCTTTGTCTCCGGCTTTCTTTTTTAATGTGATGACAGTATGCAACGGCTTACCGCTTCCAGCGCCCAGGGAAGGTGGACCCGCATCTCAAATCGGCTTGCCTGCGCTCGACGCCCAGTTCGGCATGAGCTCGTTGCTCGGCAAGGTCTCGTCGATCAGCTTGCGCGCGGTTTGCCGTCCCGCGACGGGCAGGCCTTCCGGATTCAACACGCCGATCTGCACCAGCACCGAAGCCTGGTCCCAGTAGATATGTTCGTTGTAGAGCTTGTCGCCGCGAAAACGGATGACGGCGAGCATCGGCACTTCGAAGTATTTCCCGGTCGGCGCGAGCCCCGGCAACAGCCAGTCGATCTCGCGGTCGTGCGTCGCGCAGAAAACGAATTCGTCGACGACGCGGTCCGAGCCGATCGTGCGCGACACGGGAATCAGCCTGGTATCGGCAGGATTCGAATGGACGAAGTGATAGCGATAGAAGCGCTTGAGCTGATCGTGACCGACGCCGCCCGTCATCGTCGGGACGTGATTGACGTACGGCTCGCCGACCATCGTCGGCATGACGGCGTCGACATCGCGCGTGCCGAATTCGAAGTAGCAGTGCTGCTCCCACAACCGGTTCAGATCGAAGAGCGGGCCGAGCACCTTGCGCAGCATCGAAAGCGTGCGTGAGTAGGCCATCAGCGCGGCGGGTTTGTCGTAGTGCGCGCTTTCCGGAACGATGAAACCGTTCTTCGTGTCCGGATAGACGTATCGCTCGATGTGCGGCTTGCCTGCGAGCGCGGATTCGATGTCGCGCGGATCGTGCGCGCCGTCGCCGGAAAAATGGAAGACCATTGGGCAGCGGATCGTCGGGATATCGTCGAGCAGAGCGTGGAAGTCGCCGGCGCAATAGCAGGCGGCGCAATCGACGTCCGCCTGGCTCGCGATGCGCGTCGCGAGTTGCCCGCCGTGGCCGAAACCGATTACGCCGATCTTGCCGGCCTGCTGCGGCAACGCACGCAGGCTATCGACGAGCGCGGCGAAATTTTCCGCCGCGACGCCGCCGGGTTTCGGGTCGTGCGATGGAAGCCGCGGCGCGAGCACGACATAACCTTCTTCGGCGTACAGATCGGCGGTGCGCATGACGAAGTCGTCGAGGCCCGCCGTATCGTGCAGCAACACGATGCCGGGGCCGGAGCCTTGCGCGGGCTGCGTCACGTAGGCCGAAAGCGCTGCGCCATCGCGAAGCGTGATGTCGATGAACTTGCCGCTCATTGTTTGCGTCTCCTCATATATATAGAGCGAGTTGTTTTCATACGGCGCGTGCCACGCGCTCACGACAGCAGCGTGTCGGCGAGCAGTTTCACATTCAGCACGACGATGACGCCCGCGACCAGCCACGCCAGCGCGGCCGTCCATCGCGAGATCACGAAAACGCCCATCTTGCGACGATCGGACACGAAGCGCACCAGCGGAATCACCGCGAATGGCAGTTGCATCGACAGAATCACCTGACTCAGCACGAGCAGTTGCGCAGTGCCCTTCTCGCCGTAAATCGCGGTCACGACGATCACGGGCACGATCGCGATCGCGCGCGTGATCAGCCGCCGCGCCCAGTTCGGAATGCGCAGGCGCAAGAATCCTTCCATCACGATCTGGCCGGCCAGTGTGGCGGTGACGGTTGAGTTCAGACCCGACGCGAGCAAAGCGACCGCGAAGAGCGTCGATGCGATGCTTAAACCCAGCAAGGGCGACAGCAGCCGGAACGCATCGCCGATCTCCGCGACGTCTTCGTGCCCGCTCGCATGGAACACAGCGGCGGCGACGATCAGGATCGCCGCGTTGATGAAAAGCGCGAGGGTCAGCGCGATCGTGCTGTCGATGGTCGCCCAGCGGATCGCGTCGCGCCGGGCCGCGTCCGATTTTCCGTACGCGCGTGTCTGCACGACCGACGAATGCAGATAGAGGTTGTGCGGCATGACCGTCGCGCCGAGAATGCCGATCGCCACATAGAGCATCTCGCGGTCGGCGACGATGCGCGGCGACGGCACGAAGCCGCGCAACACGTCGGCGAAAGGCGGTGCGGCGGCGACGATCTGCAAGGTGAAGCAGCCCGCGATCACGATCAGCAGCGTAATGACGAAGGCTTCGAGCAATCTGAAGCCCTTGTTCATCAGCAACAGAAGAAGGAACGCGTCGAGCGCGGTCAGCAGCGCGCCCGCGATCAGCGGAATGCCGAAAAGCAGGTTCAGCGCGATGGCGGTACCGATCACCTCCGCCAGATCACATGCGATGATCGCTGTCTCGCACGCGAGCCAGAGCGCAAAGTTGACGGGCTTCGAGTAATGATCGCGGCACGCCTGGGCAAGGTCGCGGCCTGTGGCAACGCCCAGCCGGACGGCGAGCGCCTGAAGCAGGATCGCCATCAGGTTCGACAGCAGGATAACGGCGAGCAGCGTATAGCCGAAGCGCGAACCGCCGGCGAGATCGGTCGCCCAGTTGCCGGGGTCCATGTAACCGACGGAGATCATGTAGCCCGGACCTGCGAACGCGAGGAAGCGGCGGATCCATCGGCCGCCCGATGGCACATGCACCGACGCGTACACCTCCGGGAGGCTCGGGCGGAACGCGTCGTCCTGCTCGGGCGGTTTCGAAGCGGGGCGTACAGGATCAAGCATCGGCTCGTTTCTCCTGCGGAGTGCGGGCGGTGGGCGTGCTGAAAATATGCGCCGGGCCGCATGAACATTCAAGCGCGCCTGCAATCTGCGCTTCAGAGACGACGCTTCATGCTGATAATTAGACTTATCAGATGTAGCGATTTTTCTTGTTAAATTCGAAGGTGGTTGATAACCTTGCCGCAAATCGTTGATAAGAAAGGATAAATGGAAGCGCCCGCAAGTCGTTCGAGCGACGCGAATCTCGCGAATCCGTCATTGCGCGGCCCTGGCCGCCTCACGCGTCAGCATTTCGCGCTGTATCGCGGCTATCTCGACGGGGTGTCGGAGACGCAGTTGCATACATCGTATGGCGATGCCAGCGCGGACGTCCGCACGACGCGACGCCTGATCGACGCCTTGCGCGACACGCTCTCGGTCCTTGCCCGGCGCGCCCGCGATACGGAGGCCGCGCACCTGCTGCGGCTTCGTCCGGGCAGCATTCCCCTTTTCGATCCGCCGCCGGCCGCGGCAGCGCCCACGCTCGACGACTTCCGCGAAAACATCGATCCGGACGGCGTCTACGGCGAGTCCGAACTGCTCGCGCTGTACGAGGAGGCGTATCCGCCGCAAAGTTCTCCGGCGCTTGACCGCCGCGCCACGCGCAATGCGCGGCTGCGCCGCCGGCAGGCCGAGGCGCTTGCGCGGATGGAGGCGTCGCTCGCCCAGGACCCTCGCCCGGATCACCCGGTCGACGGCTGGTTCGAGCCGGCCGTCACGGCGCGGCTCGCATCGGCCGGACTGACGACGCTCGCGGATGTCGTCGAATTGATCGAACGGCGCGGGCATCGCTGGCACACGGCCGTGCCGCGGCTCGGGCCGAAGGGCGCGCAACGGATCGTCGGTTGGCTGCAACTGCACGGTCAGGCGCTCGGACACGCGCTATCGCAGCGCGCCTTGTTGCCGAGGCGGCAATGGCGAGCCGAGGATTTATCGACATCACACACGCAGCCGATCGAGAAAAGCGTGGCGCTCGCCATCGCGCCGCTCGAAGCGCTGCGCGTTCCCGCCGCGCTCGATGGCTCCAAAGGGTCGAATCGCCGGAACGCAGAGGTGGCGTTCTCAACCGATATTCGCGCTATTTTTGCCTGGCTCGATGCGCGGTCGAGCAGTGTTCACACGCGACGTGCGTATCGGCGGGAGGCCGAGCGGCTGTTGCTGTGGGCCTTGGTGGAGAAAGGCAAGCCGCTTTCATCGCTGGATGACGGAGATTGCGGCGAGTACATCAACGCATTTCTCGCGGATCCGACTCCGCGGCAGCGCTGGGTCGCGGCTCAGCGCGGCGAGCGATGCCTCCCGAGCTGGCGACCGTTTGCCGGTCCGCTGTCTGATCGGAGCCGGGAAACGGCGCGTTCTATATTGAGCGCGCTGTGTGAATGGCTGGTCGAAGCAGGCTATCTCGGAGTTAACCCGTTCGCGGGACTTTCGCGTGTCGCGGCCCCGCCCGTGTTCGATTCGGTGACACGGACACTCGACGTTGAACAGTGGTCGGTCGTGCTTCGGTCGGTCGAGCGAGCGGACTATTCGTTCGCCGAGCACCGCGACAGATTGGCGCTCGTCCTGGCCTACGCGACGGGCCTGCGGCGCGCCGAACTCGCCGCTGCGACCACCTGCGCGCTCAGCGTCGGGCGGCTGTCCGGCATCGACCGCCCGGTCTGGCGTCTCGCGGTTGGTCAGGGGCGCGGATCGGCGCGCACGGTGCTGTTGCCGCCAGCGGTCGTCGAGGCGCTTTGCGAAAACCTCAAGTTGCGCGGCCTTCCGGCTCCGCTGGACTGCGCGGAAGGCACGCCGATTCTGGCTCAGGCGCGCGGCGGTCAGCCGGTAACGCCCGACGGCGTCGGCAAAATCTTCAAGAACGTTTTCGCCAACGCGGCTGCGCTTGTGGAATCGCGGACGCCTGGCGGCGGCCGTCACCTGAAACGCGCTAGCACGCACTGGCTGCGTCACACGCACTCTACCCACGCACTCGGGCACGGGGCCGACTTGCGCGAAGTCAGTGCCGGACTGGGTCATGCCGACCTATCGACCACGTCGCTCTATCTCAAAAGTGAGGACGCGGGCCGTTTTCTCGGTGTCGAAACCCTGATTCGAAGTGCTTCGATGACTCGGAAAATCACGGACCCGACGTAGTTTCGCGTTTACACGAACGAAAAGCGTTGTAAAAATGCCCGGCAGGGGCGCTCAAGTACTTCAGAGTTTACTTGAGGTTTACCGGTTCGCCGTTTATTCTTCGGTTTGCAACTTGTTTTCCACAAACCGAATAATTTTCTGCTTACCCAGGCCCGCCAGTGACTGCGAATTCCATGCTAAGCGCTCGGCTTCCCGAAGTCGATCAATCCGTTTCGATCGAAACGCTCTTGGGAGTGGCCGCCCAAGCCACTGACATCCTCAATCAGATCCGCGATGCAATGCTGGAGCCGTACCCGCGCAAGAGCGCGCCGAGGTTTACCAGCGCGCAGGTCGCCTCGCTTTGCGGCATCGACAAGCAGCGGTTCCAGTATCTGACGACCAAAGGCGATTTGCCGGCGGGAACCTCGAAAGGCGCAGGCCGCAGCAAGGAGTTCACGCTGGAGGAGGCGCTCGTCTGGATTCGATCGACGAAAGAGCGCATGCGTCGGCCGGAAGGCAAACGCGGCCGGATCGTGACCATCGCGAACTTCAAGGGCGGCGTGGCCAAGACGACCACCGCCGTCTCCGCCGCGCAAGCGTTGACGCTGCTCGGACGCCGAGTGCTCGTCATCGACTGCGATCCGCAAGGCACGACCACGCAGCTCTGCGGATGGGCGCCCGACGCCGAAATTTCCGACGACCAGACGCTTCTCCCGCTGATTTACGGCGATCAGACGACGCTGCACTACGCGGTGCAGGAAACGTACTGGCACAACCTCGACCTCATTCCGGCGTCGTCGTCGCTCTTCGACGCCGAGTTCGAGATTCCCGCGAAGGTGTTGAACGACAGCACCTTCGAATTCTGGGAGATCGTCCGCAAAGGCCTGATGCCGCTCACGGACGAATACGACGCGATCGTCATCGACACGCCTCCGGCGCTGAGCTATCTGACCATCAACGCGCTGCTCGCGTCGGATGCGATCTTGCTGCCCTGCCCGCCCGAGGCGCTCGACTTCGCCAGCTCGACGCAGTTCTGGCACCTTTTCGCCGATATCGCGAAGAAGCTGCCGGGCGTGCTCGAGCAGAAGCGCTTCGATTTCGTCAACGTGATCATGACCAAAGCCAAGTCGGATGACGTCTCGCGCGTCGTGCGCGGCTGGCTTCAGAAAGCGTATGGCGACCGCGTACTGCCGTTCGAGATTCCGGAGTCGACCGTACCGAAGGGCGCGTCCGCGCAATTGTCGACGGTCTACGACTTGTCGAAACCGGACGGCAGCACGGCCGCATACAACCGATTCAAAGAGCCGCTCGACCGGCTCGCCGAACACCTCGACGCGCAGTTCGTACGCGCGTGGAATCAGACGGAGGCGTAAATGGGCATCGGGGACAGACTCCTCGCCAAGACAGCGAACATCGGTAGCAAGCCAAGCGAGTCTGCACAGGCGCGTCCGGTGAATACCGAACCGCGCACGTCACCGGGACGGCTGATGGATGCGCAGCATCGCATCAACACCGCTCAGGCGCGCATCAAAGAACTCGAATCTCAGCTTGAGGAACGCGCGGCGCTCGAAGTGCCACTCGACGCGCTCGTGGAAGTGAACGGCCGGCGCCGAAAGCTGACTGCCGAGCAGTTTCAGGAATTGAAGAGCAATCTCGCCCAGCACGCCCTTGCCACGCCGATTCTCGTACGTGGGCTTTCGGAAGGGCGCTATGAGATCGTCGCCGGACATAACCGTGTGGCTGCTTATCGTGAACTTGGGCGAACGACGATTCGGGCGAATGTGGCGTCGATAGAGGAAGGCGAGATCGAATTCGCGGCGTTCTTTTCGAACTTGCTTTCGCCGTCGCTCACGGACTTCGAGAAGTATTGGAACTTCAAGCGACTACAAGAACTGAGCGGTCTTTCGCGAAGCGAGATCTCTGAAAGCGCCGGACTGAGCAAGAGTCACGTCACGCGGATCTTCTCGTTCGACGCATTACCGGAGGCCGCCAAGATCGCGCTCGCAGAACGACCGGAGCGTCTGGGAAGCAACGCGGCACAAAAGCTGGCCGCACTTACGGAAGCAGGAAAGTCGGAGAAGGTGATCGAAGCGGTTCGTCGGCTGATCGACGACGAAAACTTCACGCAAGACAGGGCTGTTGCTCTGGCAGCCGAGAAGCCGAAAGTTGCGGCGCCAAGCGCAACTGTCGTTCGGTCGGGAAGAAGAAAGGTCTGTGAGATATCGACTCGAAACGGCGTAGTGGGTGTCCGTTTCTTCGAAAAGGATGCAACGGATGCGGAGCAGTGGGGCCAGAGGATCGCCGACTTCATCAACAAAACGTTGAGCGAGGCGGAGCAAGACTGAGACTCTAGTAGGTTTTTCTTTTAAATCAACAACTTAACAAACATCAGTAAGTGGTTGATTGGAGTATCTAGTAGAACTTCTTTTGAAATCAATGACTTGTCTTAACGTCACTGCCAGGAACGCTATGTAACGAACACGCTGCACAAAGACAAAAGCCTTCGGCGCCAACCGAAGGCTTTTGAATATCGGGCTTAACTGCTTATCGCCCGTTCCGCTTCCCGACGCCAATCGGGTCACGAGTACACATCTCGAAGTTTAGCGGAACGCGATCGGCAGTCAAGCGTTTGTCTTCCATTTCTCGAAATGGACGTACTTGACATGCGTATCGCGCAACATTCCGTTGCAGGCGAGGCGGTTTTTCGCCCTCAAACTTCCGAAGCGCCCTCTACCGACGACGATCAGCAGGCGCTCGATGAATATGCCTGTGATCGGTCGAATCTTCCGTGGGTGATTTTTCGCGCTGCCCATCGCGCGACCCACACCTCCGCCCTGCCCGCGCGCGCTCGTGCGTTGCTTGCCGCCTTGGCTCGCACCGTCGATGCGGCTCGCCCCTACGCTCCGATTTTCGCCCGTCGCGAATTGCTTACCGGTCGCGCCCAGCAATCGATGCGCACGTTCTATCGCGGTCTGGACGATCTCGAAGCTGCCGGATTTATCACCCGGCCGCCTCAGACTCGCTATGGTCAGGCAGGCTTGTTCGGACGCGCGTATCTCCATCTGACGCCGAAGGCCGCCGCGCTGCTCGGTCTCATCGAGTCTCAAGGCGCCATCGAGAGCACGCCCGCCGCTTCGCAGGAAGACGCGAATCAGACGGCAACGCCCATTTCTTGCGCCCATCCGTCTGTCACGGTGGCAGACGGCGCTATATATAAGGATCTAATCCCTGAAACTCAAAAGAGACAACCAGGACGCCTCCCCGCCGACCTCAAGCGTCTGTTGCCTCTGGGCTTCCGTGAATTTCTGATTTTCAAACTCATGCGCGAAGCCAAGCTTCACGGCAAACTGCTGTCCGACGTTGTCGAAGCGAGTTGGACGCATCTGAGCCGCGCGAAACACCCAATCAGCTATCTCCGAACGCTTTTGCACGCCCCGGTCGATTTCGCCTATCGCCTGCGAAGCCAACGCAGTGCGCTCGAACGCGAGCAGCAACAACGCCTTCGCTCGCAGCGCACCGAAGATGCGATTGCTAAGCTCAGCGGGCAATCTTTTGTCAGTCGCGATGGACTTCGGCGCTATCGCATTTCCGATGACCGCGGCTCCATCACGATCCAGCATCGCGACGAGCTGAAGCCGCGGGTTCACGCTGGTGCGTGGGCACAGGACTTCGTGGCAGCGCTCGATGCAGGGCACGTCGTCCCCGTTGCTCATGCGCCGGACGCGAGCGACGCCGAGCACGATCACCCGAGCACGGTAACGCCGACGCCACAACCTTCTCGTCCTTTCGAACGCAGCGGCAACGTCGAAGCCCACCTCGGCGATCTCAAACGCATTCTTCGCTTGAAGCTGGCGGGTGTCGCCCCCACTATGAAACTCAGAGACGTTGCAGCGCCGCCCACGCCAGAACGATTGCGCCCGCCGCTGCTTAGTACGCTCTTGAAGGCGGTACCAGATGCGTTACCAGGCATGCCCCACGCCTTGCGCGCGTTCCACGCGCGAGACTAGACGAAACATGAACATTTCCGATCAGTCTCTTGCAACCAACGCAAACGGAAAACTTTTGAAAAACCTGCTGCGTCGCAACAAACACTGGTATACTCTAAGGTTGCGCCTTATTGGGCGATTGGAAAACGCAAACCGCGTCCGAAAGGCGGTCTGCGTGCTTTGCTCGATGCGATTTTCAGCAAGCCGTCCGTGGTCGAAGCTGTCATCGATATCATCGCGAGCCGTTACGCTCGCTCCCGGGGATCTGTCGTCGCCGAGCAAACCTGTCGAGGAGAAAGTATGGCAAGTTTTGATCGGGAAGATTCGGAGCTGGACGTCGTCGCGCCGGCGCGCAAAGCACCGGGCCGGCGAGCGAACAAAGGGAAGGGCCAGACCGGCACGATGCAGCCCGACGTCGCAATGACCGCAGAGCAGAATGAAGAGCGTCAGCGCCAGATGCGCGCGCTCATTCAATTGGGCAAGGAACGCGGCTACCTGACGCACGCCGAGATCAACGACCACCTGCCGGATAACTTCGCCGAAACCGCGGCGATGGAAACGGTCGTCGCCACGTTCAACGACATGGGCGTCGCGGTCTACGAGCAAGCGCCCGATGCGGAAACGCTGCTGCTGAGCGATAACGCCCCGAGCGTGGTCACGGACGAGCAATCGGACGAAGAAGCGGAAAACGCGTTGTCCACCGTCGATTCCGAATTCGGCCGCACGACCGACCCGGTGCGCATGTATATGCGCGAAATGGGCGCGACCGAGCTGCTCACGCGGGCTGGCGAGATCGCCATTGCGAAGCGCATCGAAGATGGTCTGCACGAAATGATCCAGGCGATCGCGGCGTGCCCGTCCACAGTCGCGACGATTCTCAACGACTCGGCTCTGGTCGAATCGGGCGAGCTCAAGATCGACGAACTGGTCGACGGCCTGAAGGAAGACGACACGGAAGAAGCCGAAATTTCGGCCCCCGAAACGAACGACTCGGCCGATGTCGATACGGACACCGACGAATCCGACAGCGACGAAGATGACGACGACGATCTCGACGGCGGCGATTCGGCTGCGTCGAACGAGGCGCGTTTGAAGCAATTGAAGGCAGACTGCCTCGAAATCTTCGCACGTGTGCGCGAACTCGCGGAACAGGCAAGCAATCCTAAGGGATCGGGCGCGGTTGCCACGAAGGCCATCGAAAAGGCGCGCGCTGAAATCCAGCGCGAACTCGGTTCGATCCGCTTCACGGCGAAGACCATTGACCGTCTCTGTGCGGACGTGCAGCAGCAAGTTGCGCAAGTGCGCGACATCGAGCGCCGCATCTTGCAAATCGCCGTGGATCGTTGTGGCATGCCGCGTGAGAAGTTCGTCGAATCCTTCGTGGGTCACGAAACCGATCTCGAATGGACCACGCGCGCGGCTGCGGGTGCCAAGAATTACGGCGCGTCGCTCGAGCGCAGCTTGCCGGCGATTCAGGCCGAGCAGCAAAAGCTCATCGACATCGAAGGCGTCGTCGAGATGCCGCTCAAGCAACTGAAGCAGATCAACCGTCAAATGACGGCTGCCGAGCTGAAAATGCGCCAGGCCAAGCGCGAGATGATCGAAGCGAACCTGCGTCTGGTCATTTCTATCGCCAAGAAGTACGTCAATCGCGGCATGCAGTTCCTGGATCTGATTCAGGAAGGCAACATCGGTCTGATGAAGGCGGTGGACAAGTTCGAATATCGCCGTGGCTGGAAGTTCTCGACGTATGCGACGTGGTGGGTGCGTCAGGCCGTAACGCGTTCGCTCGCCGATCAGGCGCGCACGATCCGCGTGCCGGTTCACATGATCGAAACGATCAACAAGCTGAACCGCATCTCGCGCGAGATTTTGCAGCAGACGGGCCAGGAAGCGCATCCGTCGGTGCTCGCCGAGCGCATGGAAATGCCGGAGGAGAAGATTCGCGGCATTCTCAAGATCGCGAAGCAGCCGGTTTCGCTCGAAACGCCGGTCGGTGAAGATGCCGACGCAACGCTTGGCGACATGATCGAAGATCAGGGCGCCGCTTCGCCGGCGGACGCCGCGGTGCATGCGAACATGCGTGCCGCGATCGACGATGCGCTCAATGCGCTGTCGCCGCGCGAGGCGAAGGTGCTGCGCATGCGCTTTGGCATCGACACGGCTTCGGACTACACGCTCGAAGAACTGGGCAAGCAGTTCGACGTGACGCGCGAGCGTATCCGCCAGATCGAAAGCAAGGCGATGCGCAAGCTCATGCATCCGAGCCGCGCCGACAAGCTGCGTCCGTTCCTGGATCGCTGATCCTTTGCGTCGCCGTCGCCCGAATGCACGTTCGGGCGCACTGGATAACGCGTGCCGCCTGATTGGGCGGCACGCGTTTTTTTATGTCCGCGCGAAGCGCTAACCGTGCTTCGCGCCTGGCGTCGCGCAAACCTGCAGCGCGGCGATCGCCTTGTTCGCGAGCGTAAGCGTTTCCTCGCAGGCGAGACGATCGCGAAAGATCGAGCATCCGCCGCCCGCGTTGACGCGCGCCACCGCGTTGCGAATCTTGTCGAGCGCCGATTGCGGCGATCCCGTATCTCTGATGATCGACGCGATGTCGAATGCGCTGCCCGCGTCGGTTTCGACGTAGCCGGGGCATTGCGTTTGCGCGTGAGCCGCCGCGCAGATCAACCCGATGGCGGCGATGGCGGGAAACCGCCGCGGCCGAACGGCGCGAACGGGATGTCCACCGGAAGGGAAAAAGGAGGGAAGGGCATTCATGGCGTCACCACGGTCGAGATTCGCATCGAAGAACGCGGGCGGCGCGCGGGTTGGCGGCGGCTGACATGCGCGCGTACTTGTCCACAGATTTGTTGGACAAGCATGTGGATATCCCGGGCATCACTGCGGCAACGCATTGATGCGTAACGCATTTCAACCGGCGTGCGAAAATCGCGCGCTGCTTCGGCCTTTATTCTGAACCGGTTCTGCGATTGGCGTCGGGCGCGAGAAAACCGCCGTATCGGAATAGACTCGCGTCCGCCGACCGTCAACGCCCGGGTTACCCCCGTTTCGGAATATCAAGCCCCCGCTGCACGGCCGGCCGCGCAAGAAACGCATCGAGCGCGCGCTCCACGTTCCTGAACTCGTGAAAATCCACGATCTCGCGCGCTTCATAAAAGCCGATGAGATTGCGCACCCACGGGAACGTCGCGATATCGGCGATGCTGTATTCGTCGCCCATGATCCAGTCGCGCCCGTCGAGGCGCTTGTCGAGCACGCCCAAAAGCCGCTTCGATTCGGCCACATAGCGCGCACGCGGACGCTTGTCCTCGAATTCCTTGCCGGCGAACTTATTGAAGAAGCCGACCTGCCCGAACATCGGGCCGATGCCGCCCATCTGGAACATCAGCCATTGCAGCGTCTCATAGCGCTTCGCGATATCGGCGGGCATGAGCTGGCCGCTCTTCGCCGCGAGATAGACGAGAATCGCGCCCGATTCGAACAGCGGCAGCGGCTCGCCGTTGGGCCCGTCCGGATCGATGATCGCGGGAATCTTGTTGTTCGGATTGAGCGACAAAAACTCATCCGACATCTGGTCGTTCGCATCGAAGCGCACGAGATGCGGCTCGTACGGCAAGCCGGTTTCCTCGAGCGTGATCGACACTTTCACGCCGTTGGGCGTCGGCAGCGAGTAGAGCTGAATGCGCTCGGGATGCTGAGCGGGCCACTTCTTCGTGATCGGAAAATCGGACAGAATGGTCATGTAAGGTCCTCAAAGGTCGAATCGCCGAATATAACGATTTCACCGATTGCTTGCCCCGAAGACATCACGAGGCGCGGTGTCATCCCGCCATCTGGACAAAAGAAAAGATTGAGGGATCTCGTACAGACGCCGCGTGTCGAACGGCAGAACCTGTCATTGCCTCGACTACAAAACAGGTTGTAGGAATCGCCGGATGAGTACGAGGATTGCGCGAAGCGCCAAGGTCAAGAAGTCAATCAACACATAAGAAGGCAAGCCCTTGCGGTTTGATGCAGCGCCTGCGCGACGTGCGGGCCGGTTCGCTGGCTCGCTTATTGCATCGGAGGAGATGCCCGTGCATCCCTGCCGGCCTTACGAACCGTTGGTTTTGACGCTGCCATGAAAACCGCTCCTCTCGCAACGCTCACCGCATTCGCTGCCGTGGTCGGGGGACTGCTGCCCAGCCTGTGCGACGCGACACCGCTCGAAAGTCAACTCGACTGCAAGTCCAGCGCGCACCGATTCATCGCGCCGCTCGTGGCGAGCAAGTCCATCAACGCGCAACCGATGCGCGTCGAAGCCAATTCCGTGAACGCTTTCAAGCCGACGCAGGGCAGCGAGCTCACGGCCTACGGCTTTCGCGTCTACGCCGTGCTGGGCTACGAGCACGGCGACGACATGTTCAAGCGCGGCAGCGGCCAGCCGATCAACGATTCGGCGTACGGCGTCGTGGTGCTCGGCGCGGCGGAGACGGTGGAGGCGAAGGTGCGCGAATCGGGCAGCACGGCGGTCGTGAAGCAGGTCGTGCCGATGGTCATGACCGCCGTCTTCTGCGACGGCAGCGGCCCGCGCGAGACGACGACCGCGGGGCCGGTCACCACGGAAGCGTCGCGCAGTCGCTGAATCTTCGTCGATAATGTTCTCCCGATCGAGCGCGCAAGTGTCGCGCTCGGCACAACAGGAGAACGCAAACATGTCCGACGCAGCCAACCAGTCTCAACGAATCGCCATCGTCACCGGAGCGGGCAGCGGCATCGGCCGCGCGGCGGCGCTGGCTCTGCTCGGCGACGGCTGGTCGGTCGTGCTGGCGGGGCGGCGTCCCGCGCCGCTCGAAGCCGTCATCGATGAATCGAACGCCGGCGATCGCGCGCTCGCCGTGCCGACCGACGTCGCCGATCCGCAATCGGTCGAAAAACTGTTCGGTGCGGCGGTCGCGCGCTTTGGCCGCGTCGATCTGCTGTTCAACAACGCGGGCGTGTCGAACCCGCCCGGACCGTTCGAAGACTGGACGCCCGAGCAATGGCGCAATGTCGTCGATATCAATCTCAACGGCATGTTCTATTGCCTGCAGCAGGCTTTCCGCACGATGAAGGCGCAATCTCCGATGGGCGGGCGCATCATCAACAACGGCTCGATTTCCGCGACGGCGCCGCGCCCGAATTCGGCTGCTTACACATCGACGAAACACGCGGTCGAAGGGCTGACGAAATCCGCGTCGCTCGATGGCCGCAAGTACGACATCGCGGTCGGTCAGATCGATGTCGGCAACGCGTTCACCGAGCTTTCGCAGCGCATGTCGAAGGGCGTGCCGCAAGCGAACGGCGAGATCGCCATCGAGCCGATGATGGACGTGAAAATCGTCGGCCAGTCGGTGCTGTACATGGCGAATCTGCCGCTCGACGCCAACGTGCTTTTCCACACCGTGATGGCGACGAAGATGCCGTTCGTCGGCCGCGGCTGAGCGTTTCTCCTACGCGGTCCGATACCAGACGCGTATGCCCGAGTACCAGTGGCTGACGCTGGTATCGTCGCCGGCGCCGAACGTCGAGAGGCTCTCGACGTTCAGCACGTCGATGCCGTGTTCCGCGATCCACTTGTTCGCGCGCTCGACGAGCGCCGCGCCGTTCTCGTACACGTTGCCCTTGATGATGTGATGCTGCAGGATCTGTCGCTCGAAATCCTCGTAAGCGATTTTCGTCATCCGTCGTCTCCTGAATTTTCGTTTTGATGCGCCGCTCGAACCGGCACGCGTTTTTGCTGCGGCGCAGCGCTATCGCCGCATGACGCGTTCTGCCGATTCGAGCATCATATGGCCTGATACACGGTCGTGCGAATCGGTTTATCCCGCGTTCGCGCGGCGAGCATGACAGCATTGCCCGAAGGCGATCACAACGAAAGCGCGCGCCAGCGCCAATAAAACGCCCGGCTCACGGAGACACAAGGAGAGCACGCATGGACATGCGGCAACGCGAGCACATCGAGGCAGTCGTCGCGGCGACCACGCGGGCGGACGCGCTCGGTTCCGCGCGCACGCACGACAGCATCATCGAGTCTTCGTGGCGGCGTTGCGTGCATCAGTACGGACTCGATCCGTCGCGGATGCAGGAAGCGCGCATCCTGCCGCAGACGCGTCTGCGCGAGCATCAGCAACGCATTGACGATTTCGCGCGCATCGCGCGGCACGGGCTCGAAACGCTCTACGAGCAGGTTGCGGGCATGGGCTACGTCGTGCTGCTGACCGACGCGCTCGGGGTGACGGTCGATTACATCGGCGACGCAAACACCGACTCCGCCTTGCGCCGCGCCGGCCTTTATCTCGGCGCGCAATGGAGCGAAGCGGGCGCGGGCACCTGCGCGGTCGGCACCGCGCTCACGACCGGCCAGGCGCTGACCGTGCATCAGATCGACCATTTCGACGCGACGCACATTCCGCTCACGTGCACGGCCGCGCCGCTCTACGACTCGCGCGGCGCGCTGTGCGCCATTCTCGACATCTCCGCGCTCACCTCGCCGCAAGCGCGTGACAGCCAGAATCTCGCGCTGCAGCTCGTGCGCATCTACGCGGGGCATATCGAGAATGCGAATTTCCTGCGCACGCATCGGCAAGACTGGATTCTGAAGCTGAACACCTCGCCGGAATTCGTCGATGTCGCGCCGGAATACCTGATCGCGCTCGATGCGGGCGGGCGCATCGTCGGACACAACCGGCGCGCGCACGCCATGCTCGCGGCGGAAATCGGCCGGCCGATCGCGCCGGGCGTGCTGTCGGCCGATGGCGCGGCGTCGTTGATCGGCGCGCGCTTCGACGCGCTGTTCGACGCGCGTATCGAAGACCTCGGCCGCTTCGTGTATTCGCGCCCGAGCGAACTGCGCGCGGTGCCGCTCGCGAAATCCGGCTCGCTGCTGTATCTGAGCGTGATGCCGCCCGCGCCGTGCTTCACGGCAACGGCGAACGCGGCCGCGCCACGCGCCGTCGAAGTGCCCGCGCCGCTTGCCGCGCTGTGCGGCGGCGATGCCGCGCTCACGCGGCAACTGGAACGGGCGGCCAAGCTCGTCGATTCGCCGATCAATTTGCTCGTCAACGGCGAAACCGGCAGCGGCAAGGAATTCTTCGCGAAGGCGCTGCATCGCGCGAGCGCGCGGCGTGCGGGGCCGTTCGTCGCGGTGAACTGCGCGGCGATTCCGGAGACGCTCATCGAAAGCGAATTGTTCGGGCATCTGCCGAACAGCTTCTCGGGCGCGGGCGCGCGGGCCAAACGCGGCCTGATTCAGGAAGCGGACGGCGGCACGCTGTTTCTCGATGAAATCGGCGACATGCCGCGCGAACTGCAATCGCGACTCCTGCGCGTGCTGGCCGAAGGCGAAGTGCTCGCGATCGGCGCATCGCGGCCCGTGTCCGTCGATGTGCGCGTGATTTCCGCGACGCATCATTCGCTCGACGCGCTCATGCAGGACGGACGTTTCCGCGAAGACCTCTACTACCGTCTGAACGGCGCGCGCTTCGCGTTGCCGCCGCTGCGCGAGCGAACGGATCTGGACTGGCTCATCGCCCGGTTTCTCGGCGACGACCGGGTCACGCTGTCGCCTGCGGCGCGCGAGCGCCTGCATCGGCATGACTGGCCGGGGAATCTGCGCGAGCTTTCGAACGCGCTGCGCTATGCGCGCGCGGTGTGCTCGAACGGCCTGATCGACGTCGATGACCTGCCCGAAGGATTCAGCGCGCCGCAGGCTGCGCCGCCGCGCGCGATCGAAGACTTCGATCCGCATCGCCTGCCGCCCGAAGGCATGCTGCTGATGCAATACCTGCGCGCCGCGAGCTGGAATCTGAGCGCGGTTGCGCGGCAGATCGGCGTGAGCCGCATGACGCTGTACCGGCGCATGGCGCGCTATGGCATCAAGTCGCCGAACCAGCGCGACGCGAACGGACATTGAGCGCCGATACGCCTGTACGCTCCGATACACCTGCCGCTGTGACACCTGTCACGGCGGCGCACGTTACACCCCGCTAAAACGCCCGCTTTCTACGGGAAATCCCTCGAAAATCCGATTGGCATAGCGCTTGCCTTTATCCGCCGCACAACACACAAAGCGGAGACACAGGCATGCGTGAAAGCGCAACGCCGCTCGTCGGCATCATCGCCAATCCTGTTTCGGCGCGCGACATCCGGCGCGTCATCGCGAACGCGAACAGCCTTCAGCTCGCGGACCGCGTGAATATCGTATTGCGCCTGCTTTCGTCGCTGGCGTCGTGCGGCGTGCCGCGCGTACTGATGATGCCGGACCGCGAAGGCCTCAAAGTCATGCTCCAGCGCCATCTCGCGCGCCGTCAGGGCCCGGACGCCGCGCTCGCGGCGGTCGAGTTTCTCGACATGCCCGTCACCGCACGCGTCGACGACACGTTCCGCGCCGCGCGCATGATGCGCGAAGCCGGCGCCGACGCGCTCATCGTGCTGGGCGGCGACGGCACCCATCGCGCGGTGGTGCGCGAGTGCGGGCAAGTGCCGATCGCCGGTCTTTCGACGGGCACGAACAACGCGTATCCGGAAATGCGCGAGCCGACCATCGCCGGACTGGCGGCGGGGCTCTACGCGACCGGCCGCGTGCCGTCGCGCGACGCGCTCGCGTCCAACAAGCGGCTCGACATCGAAATACGCGATGCGCAAGGCCACGTGCGCAGCGACATCGCGCTAGTGGATGCCGTCATTTCGCGCGAGCATTTCATCGGCGCGCGGGCGCTGTGGAAGATCGACACGCTCGCCGCCGTCTACGTGTCTTACGCCGATCCGCAGGCGATCGGCATGTCGGCGATCGCCGGTCTGCTCGAACCGCTCGGGCGGCACGAAGCGGGCGGCGTCGCGATCGAGCTTGCCGCGCCCGGCGAAGGCGAATTCGACCTGCACGCGCCGATCGCGCCGGGCCTCGTCGAAGCGGTGCCGATCGCGAACTGGACGCGCCTCGTCGATGGCGTGCCGCATCGCGTGAAGCAGCGCACGGGCATCGTCGCGCTCGACGGCGAACGCGAGCTCGCCTTCGGCCCCGGCGACGAAGTGACCATCACCTTGCATGAAAACGCCTTTCGCAGCATCGATGTCGCCGCGTGCATGCGTTACGCGGCGTCGTCCGGGCTGATGCGTCAGCTCAAGCGCAATACCCGCTAGACCACCTCAACGAAGGAGACAGAGATGACAGCTACGCAACATGCGGGCGGCTTGCCGCTCTCCAAGGACGAACTGCTGACCGCCTATCGCAAGATGCGCACGATCCGCGATTTCGAGGAGCGCCTGCACGTCGATTTCGGGCGCGGCGACATTCCCGGCTTCGTGCATCTCTACGCGGGCGAGGAAGCGGCGGGCGTCGGCATCATGAGTCATCTGAACGACGGCGACCGCATTGCGAGCACGCATCGCGGACATGGGCATTGCATCGCGAAGGGCGTCGATCCGATCGAGATGATGAAGGAGATCTACGGCAAGAAAGGCGGCTCGTGCAACGGCAAGGGCGGCTCGATGCATATCGCCGATCTCTCCAAAGGGATGATGGGCGCGAACGGCATTCTCGGCGCGGGCGCGCCGCTGATTTGCGGCGCGGCGCTCGCGGCGAAGTTTCGCGGCAAGGGCGAAGTCGGCATCACCTTCGCGGGCGATGGCGCTTCCAACCAGGGCACCTTTCTCGAAAGCCTGAACCTCGCGGCGGTGTGGAATCTGCCGGTGATCTTCGTGATCGAGAACAACGGCTACGCGGAATCGACGGCACGCGATTACGGCACGGCCGTGGACAGCTACGTAGATCGCGCGGCGGGCTTCGGCATTCCGGGCGTGACGGTGGACGGCACCGACTTCTTCGCGGTGCACGAAGCGGCGGGCGAAGTGATCCGGCGCGCGCGCGAGGGCGGCGGCCCGGCGCTGCTCGAATGCAAGATGATCCGCTTCTACGGCCATTTCGAAGGCGATGCGCAGACGTATCGTGCGCCGGGCGAGCTCGACGATATCCGCTCGAACAAGGATTGCCTCAAGAAGTTCGCGAACGCCGTGACGCAGGCCGACGTGATCGCGCCCGGAGAACTCGACGCGATCGACAAGGAAGTCGCCGCGCTGATCGACCGCGCGGTGCAGGAAGCGAAGGACGCGCCGCTGCCGAGCGCCGCCGATCTGCTCACCGATGTCTACGTCAAATACTAAATCGCCGACTTCAAACAGGAGACATACATCATGGCCCGCAAACTGAGCATGAAGATGGCGATCAATGAAGCCATCGATCAGGAAATGACGCGCGATCCGAGCGTGATCGTGCTGGGTGAGGACATCGTCGGCGGCGCAGGCGCGGACGGCGAGAAAGACGCGTGGGGCGGCGTGCTCGGCGTGACCAAGGGACTCTACGCGAAGCACGGCGACCGGCTGCTCGACACGCCGCTCTCGGAGTCGGCGTATATCGGCGCGGCGATCGGCGCGGCTGCGTGCGGCATGCGCCCCGTTGCCGAGCTGATGTTCATCGACTTCATGGGCGTCTGCTTCGACCAGATCTTCAATCAGGCGGCGAAGTTCCGCTACATGTTCGGCGGCAAGGCGGAAACGCCCGTCGTGATCCGCGCGATGGTCGGCGCGGGCTTTCGCGCGGCGGCCCAGCACAGCCAAATGCTGACATCGCTCTTCACGCACATTCCGGGGCTGAAAGTGGTGTGCCCGTCGACGCCTTACGACACGAAGGGCTTGCTGATCCAGGCGATCCGCGACAACGATCCCGTCATCTTCTGCGAGCACAAGAATCTCTACGGCTTCGAAGGCGAAGTGCCCGAGAACTCGTATGCGATTCCGTTCGGCGAGGCGAACATCGTGCGCGATGGCAAGGACGTGTCCATCGTCACGTATGGCCTGATGGTGCATCGCGCGCTCGAAGCGGCATCGGCGCTGGCGAAAGAGGGCATCGAAGCGGAAGTCGTCGATCTGCGCACGCTCTCGCCGCTCGATCTCGACACCGTGCTCGAAACCGTCGAGAACACGGGGCGGCTCGTCGTCGTCGACGAGGCGAATCCGCGCTGCAACATCGCCACCGATATTTCCGCGCAAGTCGCGCAGCACGCGTTCGGCGCGTTGAAGTCGGGCATCGAGATGGTGTGCGCGCCGCACACGCCGGTGCCGTTCTCGCCGACGCTCGAAGACCTGTACATTCCGAGCGCCGCGCAGATCGCCGACGCCGCACGAAAAACCATGAAGGGAGGAAAGCACTGATGGCCGCAATCACACCGATCGTCATGCCCAAATGGGGCTTGTCGATGAAGGAAGGCACGGTCAACGAATGGCTCGTGGAGGAGGGCACGGAGATCACTGTCGGCATGCCGATTCTCGATGTCGAAACCGACAAGATCGCCAACGCGGTCGAAGCGCCCGATGCGGGTCTGCTACGGCGGCGGGTCGCGGCGGCGGGCGATGTGCTGCCGGTGAAAGCGTTGCTCGGCGTGCTCGCGCCTTCTTCAGTGAGCGATGCGGAAATAGACGAGTACGTGTCGTCCTACGTCACGCCCGCCGAGGATGAGGACGAGGGCGAGGAAGCGGCGGCGTATCACTTCGTCGATGTGGACGGCATCCGCGTGCGCTACGCCTCGCGCGGCGGCGACGATGCGGCGCGTTCAGCGGTGCTGTTTCTCCACGGCTTCGGCGGCGATCTCGACAACTGGCTCTTTAACCTCGACGCATTGGCCGAAAAGAACCGCGTGTTCGCGCTGGATTTGCCGGGCCACGGGCAATCCACGCCGAACGTGCCGGGGACGTCGCTCGCGGCGCTGGCGTCGTTCGTGGGCAAGTTCATGGACGCGGTCGGCATCGAGCGAGCGCATCTCGTCGGCCATTCGATGGGCGGCGGCATCGCGGCGCAGATGGCCGTCGATTCGCCCGCGCGCGTGCAATCGGTGTCGCTGATATCGCCCGCCGGTTTCGGCGACGAAGTGAACAATGCGTACACCGAAGGCTTCGTCACGGCGGAGTCGCGTCGCGAATTGAAGCCGGTGGTCGAACTGTTGTTCGCGAATCCCGAACTGGTGAGCCGCCAGATGCTCGACGATCTCCTGAAGTACAAGCGGCTCGACGGCGTGTCGGACGCGCTGACATCGCTCAATGCGGGATTGTTCGCGGGCGGGAAACAAAGCGCGCAGCCGGGCGGACAGCTCGCGGAATCGGGCAAGCCGGTTTTGGTCATCTGGGGTGCAAAGGACCAGATCATTCCGGCCGCGCACGCGAAAAATGCGCCTCAAGGCGCGACCGTGAAAGTGTTCGACGATGCCGGGCACATGAGCCAGATGGAGAAGGCGAACGAGGTGAACGCGTTGCTGAAGGAGCAGGTGGGCAAGGGCGGGTGATCGCCCGATGCGCGCCGCGGCGGAGCATCGCACCGTCGCGGCGCGCCCACGCTTTCTTGACTACCATGTCGGGATCGCGCCAATCCGTCGAATTTATGTCTTTCGAACTCATCGATCCCGCCGCGCTGCCCGCCGATCCGATGCAGGCAGAAGAAGCGCTGCTCGCGCGCGCCGTCGCCGGACAGGCCGTCGCGCATGTCTGGGAAGCGCCGTTATCGCTCGTCGTGCCGCGCAGCTATCAACGCTACGCGGCGCTCGCCGATGCCCGCGAAGCGTTCGCGGCGCGGGGCTGCCCGGTGTGGCTGCGTCTGTCGGGCGGCGGGCTCGTGCCGCAAGGGCCGGGTATTCTCAATCTGAGCCTCGCGTACCCGGTGCGCGCGCCGATGGGCACGCTGTCGGAATCCATCTATGTCCACCTGTGCAGGATCGTCGCGGACGCGCTCAACTCGCTCGGCGTGCTGACGCACTGGCAGGCCGTCGAAGGCTCGTTCTGCGACGGCCGGTTCAACCTTGCCTGGGGCCCCGGCGACGACGCGCGCAAGATCGCCGGCACCGCGCAATACTGGCGGCGCGTGCCGCACGGCGAGAGCGACGACCGGCCGCTCTACGCGGTGCTCGCGCACGCCGTGCTGCTCGTCGATGCGGATCCCATCGACATCAACGAGCGCGCCAACGCGTTCGAAGCGATGATCGAGAGCGGCCGCCGCTACGAAGAAATGCGCGTTGTGACCGTGGCGCAGGCGCTTGCCTACGAATGTTTCGCGATTCCCGCCGACGTGCGCGAGCGCGTGCGCGCGGCGCTCGTCCAACGCGTGAAAGAGGCGTCGCTGCCGGAGCAATAAAAACGCATCGAGGTGGCCATGCCGCTCAGAAGTGCTTCGAACGGGTTCTTCTTCGCGCTGTGGGTGGCCGTCTGCTCGGCCGCGCCCGAGTTTCTGTGGCAAGGCCTGTTTTCCCTGTTCGGCCATTTCTCGCTGACGGACGCCGCGGCCGCGCTTTTCATCGGCGCGATTCTGGCGTTTTTCGTCGAACCGGTGCTGGAACGGCTGCGCAGTCTCGGCGATGCGTCCGCGCATGCGAGCAAATCGCCCGCTTTCGCCGCGTGCGAGGCGCTGACCTTCGCGGTCGTCGCGGTCTGCGTGCACGAGGCGATCACCGTCTATGTCGCGGCGAGCCATGCGAACGAGCAGGCGAGCGAAAATCTGGCAAAGGCCGTCGCGACCGCGCTGCAATGGGCGATCACGCCATTTTTCATCACGATTGCGTGGATGGCCGCGCGCGCTCCGTCGTGGATCGCGTGGCCCGTCGCGGCGCTCGCGGTGATCGCCGGCCTGGTCGCCGGCATCGTCTTCGACTGGCAGACGCGCGTGCTCGTGACGAGCGCGATCCCGTCGATCTGCGTGCTGATCGCGGGATGCGTGATCGTGCGGGAACAGTGGAACGCCTCGACGTTCCGGCGCTGCGCACGCGCAACCGGCGTGATCGCGCTGGCGTGGCTCCTGCTGACGGGCGCGCTGCAACTCGTGCTGTGGCTTGCGCACGTGCAGGCGTTTCGCATCTACGAGCGCTCGGAATTCTGGAGCGACCTGCGGTTTTATATCGGCTGGGTGACGGGCTTGCTCGTCGCGCCGTCGTTCGTGCCCGACACGCTGCTCGCGCGGCGGTAGGGCAATGGCCGCGAGTGCGTTAGCTGCGGGGCGGCGGAGGCGGCTGCCAGCCCGGCGGGGGCGGTGGCGGAGGCGGCGTGGTGTACGAGGAGCCAGCCGGTTGAATCGTGCGCACGCTGCCGCGCACGGGCACTTTGTCGCCCGCGGCGTACATGCATTGCAGATAGGCGTAGTCGTAGCGCTGCTGCACGTTGTAGCCCGACATCTGCGACGCCCCGACGCCGTAAGCGCTGCCGGTCAGCAAGCCCGCGCCCGCGCCGATGGCCGCGCCCGAGCCGCCGCCGAACGCCGCGCCCGCCGCCGCGCCGAGCGCCGTGCCGACGACCGCGCTTCCGACCGCGCTGTTGGTCGCCGCCTGATTCGCGTCCACGCCGCCGACTTGCTGAAGGGCGAACTGGCGGCAGGAATTGTCGTCGGCGCGGAACTGGTCGAAGGTTTTGGTGCTGCCGGGCAGCGCCATCACGCTAGGGCCGGTGGGCATCACGGTACAGGCCGAAAGGCCGATTGCGCCGAGCGCCGCGAGAAGCGGGGCAACCAGCGGGGCAAGCCTTGAATCTTTCATAAATTCTTGCGAATTCGCTTCATGGTCGTGTTCGGAATGCCGTAAAGCATCAGTTCGAGGGCGGCGTCGCCGGAACCGGACGCCACGCGCCCGCGCAGTGCTTCACGTAGGGGTAATAAGCCTTCGCGGCATCGCAGTAGTACCACATGCCGGTTTCCTGCAGCGGCGCGCCCGGTTCGACGGCGGGCTGCCCCTGTTCGACATACTGGACGGGCGCTTGCGGCGCGACCATCACGGGCGGCGGCGAATAGTAATAGTACGGCGCGGGTGCGACCGCATACGGGTAATACACGGGCCCGCCCACCCATACACCGACGCGCGCCCAGGCATGAGCATTGGCGGCGACGCACGCACTCGCCGCGAGCGAGAGTGCGATAAAAACCTTCAGGCGATTCACGACGTTCTCCGGGAAAAAATGTTCGCTGAGTCGAGGTCAATAACGGAAATGCGGACTTCGCAGTTGACCGCTCGCGGGACATCCTTGAACGCTATGCCACTTGCCGGAGAAATTCAATTGCGCGCGGCGGGGCGCATCTTTCGGCGCGTTACGGGGTAATAAATTGTGCCGGCATTACGCGCGCAGTACGGTGATTCCGGCGTGCTCGATCGGCTCGACGAGCTTCGCATCCGCCGCTTCCTCGACGATGATCGTCTGCGCCAGCTCGATTCCACCGATTCGGTACGCGGACGCCGCATTGAGCTTCGCCGCCGACGCGAGCACGACCGTTTCCGCCGCGCGCGCCGCGAGCGCCCGCTTGACATGCGCTTCCTCGAAGTCGCCGGTCGTGAGGCCGGCGCTCGGATGCACGCCGGTGACGCCCATGAAATAAATGTCGGCGTGAATATGCGACATGGCTTCGATGGCCGCCGCGCCCACGGCGACGATCGAATGCTTGTAGAGCTTGCCGCCGATCAGCACGACTTCGACCGACGGGTGTTCCGCCAGCGCCACGGCAACGCTCGGACTATGCGTGACGATGGTCGCGCAAAGCGTCGGCGGCAGATGCCGCACGAGCAGCGCGGAAGTCGTCCCGCCATCGACGATGACGACCTGCCCCGGCGCGATCATCTCCGCCGCTTTTTTCCCGATGCGCCGCTTCGCATCCGATTCCATCTCTTCGCGCTTTGAGAACGACGCAACCGCAGGCGATGCCGGCAACGCGCCGCCATGCACGCGCTGCAACAGTCCAACGGCGGCGAGCTCGCGCAGATCGCGCCGCACCGTGTCTTCGGAAACATTGAAGCGTGCGCTGAGATCGGCGGCGAGCACTTGCCCGTCGCGGCTGAGCGCGTCGAGGATCGCTTTCTTGCGTTGGCTGGTCAACATGGTTTTGCACGAAGTTGCTTGATATTGCACGAAGCTGCACGCTACCATGAGCGCGGTCGATTGTCGAACAGGTGAATGCGATGGAAACGAAAGAGCGCGTGCGCGTCCTCAAAACCGAAGTGCTGTCGGACGACTGGTACGTCCTCAGAAAGGTCACGTTCGATTTCCTGCGCCGCGACGGCACCTGGCAGCGTCAAAGCCGCGAAACGTATGACCGCGGCAACGGCGCGACCATTCTGCTGCGCGAGCGCAACACCGGCAACGTGCTGCTGACGCGCCAGTTCCGCATGCCCGCGTTCGTCAACGGGCATCACGGCATGCTGGTCGAAACGCCCGGCGGCCTGCTGGATGACGCCTCGCCGGAAGAGCGCATCCGCGCCGAAGTGGAGGAGGAGACGGGTTATCGCGTGCATCGCGTCGAAAAGATCTTCGAAGCGTTCATGAGCCCCGGGTCGGTGACGGAGAAGCTCTACTTCTATCTCGGCGAGTACGACAGTTCGATGCGCGTGTCGGACGGCGGCGGCGTGGCGGAGGAGGGCGAGGAAATCGAGACGATCGAAGTGCCGCTGCACACCGCGCTCGACATGATCGGGCGCGGCGAAATCATGGATGGCAAAACCATCATGCTGCTGCAATACGCCGCGCTGAAGGTGCGTTCGGAGGCGCGTTCAGGCCAGTAGCGACACCGCTTTCACCTGCGCCCACACACGCATGCCTTCGGCGATGCCGAGCCGGTCGAGCGAATAGCGCGTCACGCGCGCGAGCAGCGGCGAGCCGTCGACATCGAGCCGCACGACGGCTTGCGCCGGATTGGCGTCGTCCACGATGCCGGCGACCGTCGCGGGCAGCACGTTCAGCACGCTGCTGCGGTCATGCTCGTGCGCGCCGGTGATGAGACTCACGTCGCGCGCCTTCACCGTCACGCGAACCGGCTTGCCTTCGGCGGCGGGCGCATGCACGACCGTCAGCTTCGCGCGCGAGCCGGGCAGCGTGAGCGTGAGCAGGCCGTAGGCGCCGTCGTATCCGTCGACGATGCCTTCGAGCACGACCGATGCGTCGTCGGCGAGCGCGAGCGGCAGATCGAGCCGCGCGAGCGTATCGGCGATCGGGCCGCTCGCGAGCGCGCGGCCGCCGTCGAGCAGCACGAGATGATCGGCGAGACGCGCGACTTCTTCCGGCGCGTGGCTCACGTAGAGCACCGGAATGTCGAGCTCGTCGTGCAGACGTTCGAGGTACGGCAGGATTTCGAGCTTGCGCTTTTGATCGAGCGAGGCGAGCGGCTCGTCGAGCAGCAGGAGACGCGGGCTAGTCAAGAGCGCCCGCGCGATGCCCACGCGCTGCCGCTCACCGCCCGACAAGCCAGCGGGCATGCGCTCCAGCAAATGTCCGATGCCGAGCAGTTCCGCCGCCTGCGCCAGATCGACGCGCCGTTGCGCATCCCGCACGCGTTCGAGCCCGAAGCGCAGATTCTTCTTCACGCTCAAGTGCGGAAACAGGCTCGCTTCCTGAAAGACATAGCCGAGCGGGCGCTTGTGCGTCGGCAGGAAAACGCCGCGTTCGGTGTCCAGCCAGATTTCGCCATTGACGACGAGCCGCCCGGCGCGCGGTCGCGCGAGTCCGGCAAGACAGCGCAGGAGCGTGGTCTTGCCCGAGCCGGAATGGCCGAAGATCGCGGTGATGCCGCGCCCCGGTAGCGTGAGATCGAGATCGAGCGTGAAGCCGCCATGCTCGACGAGAAAACGCGCTTCGATGGCTTCGCTGGAACGGCTGCGCGCGGTATCGAGCGCGAGGCGCGATGAAGTGAGTTCAGACATGAGCCGTAACGGAGCGCCGGCTGGAATAGAGCAGCAGAAGAACGATGAACGAGAATAGCACCATGCCGCCCGCGAGCCAGTGCGCCTGAGCGTATTCGAGCGCTTCGACGTGATCGAAGATTTGCACGGAGACAACGCGCGTGCGTCCCGGAATATTGCCGCCGATCATCAGCACGACGCCGAATTCGCCGACCGTATGCGCGAAGCCGAGAATTGTCGCGGTGACGATGCCCGGCCTCGCGAGCGGCAACGCGATCGTGAAGAACGTGTCCCACGGTCCCGCGCGCAACGTCGCGGCAGCTTCGAGCGGACGCCGGCCGATCGCTTCGAACGCGTTCTGCAAGGGCTGCACGACGAACGGCAGCGAATAGATCACCGAGCCGACGACGAGCCCCGCGAACGTGAACGGCAACAGGCCGATGCCGAGCGCCTGCGTGAGCTTGCCGACATAACCGTTCGGGCCCATCAGCACGAGCAGATAGAAGCCGATGACCGTCGGCGGCAGCACGAGCGGCAACGCCACGACCGCGCCCACGATGCCCTTCATCTTCGAGCGCGTATGCGTGAGCCACCACGCGATCGGCGTGCCGACGACGAGCAGGAGCGCCGTCGTCAGCGACGCGAGTTCGAGCGTGAGCGTGATTGCCTGAAGATCGGCGCTATCGAGCGGCATTTTTACAGTTGATATCCGTACGACTTGATGACGGCGGCCGCTTTCGGGCCTTTCAGATAGTCGATGAACTGCTTCGCGACCGGATTGTCCTTACCTTTGCTCAGGATGACGGCGTCCTGTTTGATTGGCTCGTGCAGGTCTGCGGGCACGATCCACGCCGATCCGCTCGTGATCTTGCCATTCTTGTAGATCTGCGACAGCGCGACGAAGCCGAGTTCGGCGTTGCCCGTCGCGACGAACTGCTGCGTCTGCGAAATATTCTGGCCTTCGACGACTTTCGGCTTGATCTCGGTGGTAAGTCCGAGCTTGTCGAGCGTCTGATAGCCGGCGAGACCGTAGGGCGCGGCCTTTGGATTGGCGATCGCGATGTGCGTGAACGCGTTCTTCTTCAGGACCTCGCCTTTATCGTCGACATAGCCTTCTTTCGCGGACCACAGCGCGAGCGCGCCCGTCGCGTACGTGAAGCGGCTGCCGGGCACGGTGGCGCCTTCGGCGTCGAGCTTGGCGGGCGTGGTGTCGTCGGCGGCGAGGAAGACTTCGAAGGGCGCGCCGTTCTTGATCTGCGCGTAGAACTGGCCCGTCGCGCCGAAGGATGCGACGACCTTGTTGCCCGTGTCCTTCTCGAAGTCGGCGGCGATCGCCTGCACGGGCGCGGTGAAGTTGGCCGCGACCGCGACCTGCACTTCGCCGGCCAGCGCCGATGTCGCGGCGAGGGCCGCGGCGAGCGGAACGAACGCGGAAAGCAAAGCGCGCAAAATACGAATCTTCACGTAAAGCTCCTTGAATCGAGTTGGCGTTATGGTCATGGATCGATCGTGGATCGACTGCGGGCGGCCTGCCGGAGGCCGCGAGCGTGTGGCCGCGCTGTGGTCGCGCAGTCCGGTGAGCACCGTAATATATACGACTATATTGCGCTCGCGCATGCTCGTTGCGTGACATACCGGATAGGGCTCTCGTCGGACGATTGCGCCGAGAGCCGTTTGTGAGTCATGCTCAAAGAATGATGTTGACCATCGGCGCGCTTTTCGATGACACTTATCGATGAACGCAAGCCACGGAAATCAGGAAATTGAGCAACGCTCAATTCGAGAGAACAGGGAGACGACACCATGACCGACGCAACGAATCTGCAACGCCTGAAGCTCGGCATCGAAGGACACGTCGCGCGCGTGACGCTCGATCGCCCGGAGGTGCGCAACGCGTTCGACGACGCGACCATCGTCGAATTGACCGCCGCTTTCCGCGCGCTGGACGAGGATCCGAACGTGCGCGTCATCGTCCTCGCCGCGAACGGCCCGGCGTTCTGCGCGGGCGCCGATCTCAACTGGATGAAGCGCATGGCGGGCTATTCGGAAGCGGAGAACCGCGCCGACGCGCTCGGCCTCGCCACGATGCTCAACACGATCTACGCCTGCAAGAAGCCCGTCATCGCGCGCGTGCAGGGCGATGCCTACGCGGGCGGCATGGGTCTCGTCGCCGTGTGCGACATCGCGGTTGCGGTGGACACCGCGAACTTCTGCCTGTCCGAAGCGAAGCTCGGCCTGATGCCCGCGACGATCGCGCCTTACGTGATCCGCGCGATGGGCGCGCGCGCGGCGCATCGCTACTTTGTCACGGCCGAGCGCTTCGACGCCGCCGAAGCGCTGCGTCTGAACTTCGTGCATGAAGCCGTCGCCGCCGATCAGCTCGATGCGCGCGTCGAGGCGATCGCCGCCAGCATCGCCGCGAACAGTCCGAACGCCGTGCGTGAGTGCAAGCAACTCGCCGCCGATTTCGCGGGCAAGGACATCGACGAAACGTTGATCGCGGAGACCGCAGAGCGCATTGCACGCATCCGCGCATCGGACGAAGGGCGCGAAGGCGTGCGCAGTTTCCTGGAGAAGCGCAAGCCGACGTGGCTCGGCTGACGCGCGGAGAAAATCGACGTGATTACGCTGCATCATTGCATGAGCGCGCGTTCGTTCCGGCCGCTGTGGGCGCTGGAAGAGATCGGCGTGCCGTATGAACTGAAGATGTTGCCGTTTCCGCCGCGGGTGCTCGCCCGCGGGTTCAAGGACGTGAATCCGCTCGGCACGATTCCGGCGCTGACTGACGATGAAAACGGCGCGCTTTTCATGACCGAATCGGCGGCGATTTGTCAGTACCTGGCGGCGCGCTACTCGCCGGGCGCGCTCGACGTCGCGCCGCACGAAGCCGATTTCGGCCGCTATCTCAATTTCGTGCATTTCGGCGAGGCGACGCTCACGTTCCCGCAAACGCTCGTGCTGCGCTACACGCACCTGGAGCCGCCCGAGCGCGTTCAGCCGCAGATCGCCGAGGATTACGCGCGCTGGTTTCACGCGCGCCTGCGCACGCTCGCGCCGCTGCTCGAGGCGCAGCCGTACTTGTGCACGGGGCGCTTCACGGCGGCGGATATTTCCGTCGGCTATGCGTTGATGCTCGCGGAACTGATCGGGCTGAGCGAGCGCTTCGCGCCATCGATCGCGCAATACTGGCAGCGCCTGCGCGAACGCGACGGCTTCATCCGCGCGATGCGCGCGCAAGAGGCGGCGGCGATCGCGCAGAGCGTGTCGACGGTGCCTTCGCCGCTGCTTCGCCCGTAGCCACCCTCCTTCAAGTCCCCCCGTCCGTAGGGCTGTGCGATTCCACACACAGCCGTACTCTTCAATCACGCGCTGACGTTGAAGCGCCGATTCCGAGAGATCTACTTGACGAGGTTGGCGATGGCCGTCTTTTCCTGGTTCCTGTCGATGATCGTCGCGCTGTTCGCGACGGCCACCATTGCAATGGCGCTGCCGAGCTCCGCCGCCGACGAGCTGAGCGCCACCGCGCCGCAGTCGCTTTTCAGCATCGAGATGAACCGCATCGACGCGATGCTCGCTTCCTGCCTGCCGAAAGGCGACTAAGACTGCCGGCGCGCACGGGGCGCGTCGCTGGGCGTCGGTCGGAAGCAGTGTCGAATCAATGCGTTGCAGCAATACCTGAGGCGATATCCACAGGCTTGTGAACAAAATCTGTGGACAACCCGAAGCATCGAGGCCGAAGAGCCCGAAAACCGAAACCCCTAGCCAGTCGCGAGGGGCGCGTGGGGAGACCACCCTAAACGAAGTCCGAGCGTTCCGAAAAGTCGAATCCGCCGATAATAGCCGTTCACAAACAACCGGCGACGCACCGAGGAACCGCATGACCGCCCAACTTCCCAGCGCCTGGGGCGAGGATTACCGGCGCTGGCTCGCCGAACTGAAAGTTCGCGTCGAAGCCGCGCGCCGGCGTGCGGCGGCCAGCGCGAACCGCGAACTGATCACGCTGTACTGGCAGATCGGCCGGGACATTCTCGATCGTCAGCGGCGGCAAGGCTGGGGCGCGGGTGTCGTCGACCAGCTCGCGCGCGATCTGAAAGCGGCGTTTCCCGACATGCGCGGCTTTTCACCGCGCAATCTCAAGTACATGCGCGCCCTGGCGCAAGCCTGGCCGGACGAGGCATTCGTGCAGCAGCCTGCTGCACAATTGCCGTGGTTCCATCTCTGCACCTTGCTGGACAAGGTCAAAAATCCGGACGATCGAAACTGGTATGCGGACAAGGCGCTCGAACACGGCTGGTCGCGCCAGGTGCTGGTGATGCAGATCGAAACCGCCGCCAGCGCACGCAGCGGCAGCGCCGTCACCAATTTCAGCGAGCGGTTGCCGCCGCCTCAGTCGGACCTGGCACGCGAAGCGCTCAAGGACCCGTACATCTTCGATTTCCTCGGACTGGCCGAAAACGCGCAGGAGCGGGACATCGAACAGGCGCTCACGCGCCATATCACGCGGTTTCTGCTGGAGCTGGGCGCGGGGTTCGCTTTCGTCGGGCGGCAATACCGGCTGGACGTGGGCGGCGACGAATTCTTCATCGACCTGTTGTTCTATCACCTCAAGCTGCGCTGTTACGTGGTCGTAGAGCTGAAAACCACAGCGTTCAAGCCGGAG
Organism: Caballeronia cordobensis; assembly: GCF_001544575.2. Taxonomy (GTDB): domain Bacteria; phylum Pseudomonadota; class Gammaproteobacteria; order Burkholderiales; family Burkholderiaceae; genus Caballeronia; species Caballeronia cordobensis. The sequence goes on along the minus strand of NZ_FCNY02000004.1, from coordinate 436,152 downwards.
TACGCGGGCCAGCTCAATTTCTACCTCTCGGCGATCGATGCGCAACTGCGCGCGCCCGACGATCAGCCGACCATCGGACTTCTGCTGTGCAAGGAAAAGAACCGGCTCGTCGCCGAATATGCGCTGCGCGGCGTCGCCAAGCCGATGGGCGTCGCTGAGTATCAACTGCTTCGCGAGGTGCCAGAATCGCTGGAGGCGACGTTGCCGTCCATCGACCAGATCGAGGCCGAACTGGGCGACGGGCTGTCCGAGGGGAACGAAGGCTGAGGGGAATTTCGGGCGAAAAAAAGCCCGCTTCGATGAGCGGGCTTGAATCCACATCGGTTGAGACATGGAGGAGACAGGTCTTAGTATAAACCCTTAAGTCCCCACGTCAATACCTAAATCAAAAAAAATCGCAATCGGGTTTGGTCCGCAGCGAAATTGCAACACGTCCGGCGATGTCACTGCTTGCCGAGGCTGTGGTAATACGCCGAGAGATTGGCCACATCCGCGTCCGACAAGGTTTTCGCCATCATCGTCATCATTTCGTTCTTGCGCGCGCCGGTGCGGAAATCGTTGAGCGCCTTCACGAGATATTCCTCGGTCTGCCCTGCGAGATTGGGCGCTTCGGGCAATTTCGACATGCCGTCGATGCCGTGACACGCCGCGCATTGCGCCGCCTTCGCCCGCCCGGCCTTGATGTCGCCGGCGGCGAACGACGCGTGCGCCGCCGCCGCGAGCAGGCCCGCCAGAAGCGCGCCCGTCAACGCTCTCTTCATTTGGCCCCCGAATACGAGATGCGATAGATCGCGCCCGCGTAGTCGTCGGAGACGAGCAGCGAGCCGTCCTGGAGCACCTGCACGTCCACCGGACGGCCCATGTATTCGCCGCTCTCGGTGAGCCAGCCTTGCGCGAAGACTTCCGGCTCGCCCGCGGTGCCGTCTTCCTTGATCGGGATATACATGATGCGCGCGCCAACCGGCTTCGTGCGGTTCCACGAACCGTGCTCCGCATCGAAGATGCCGCCCTGATACTTCTGCGGGAACATCTTGCCGTTGTAGAACGACATGCCGAGGTCCGCGGCGTGCGCGGCGAACTCGACCTGCGGGAAGACCACGCCCGCCGGCGGATTCTGGTCCTTGTACTCGACCGTGCGCACCTTGCCGCCGCCGTACCACGGAAAGCCGAAATTCTCGCCGGCCTTGGTCGCGTGATCCAGCTCGCCGGGCGGCGTGTCGTCGCCCATGCCGTCGACCTGGTTGTCCGTGAACCACAGCGTCTTGTCCTTCGGATTGAAGTCGAGACCGACCGAATTGCGCACGCCGTGCGCATAGACTTCGCGGTTCTTGCCGTCCTGATCGATGCGGATGATGCCCGCGAGCCCATTCTTGTCGAGCTCGGCGAGCTTGTCCTTCGGCGGCACGTTCCACGGCTGGCCGAGCGCGATATACAGCTTCTTGTCCGGGCCGACGCGGCATGCACGCGCGCCGTGGTTGAAGCTCTCGAATTGCGTCGGAATCAGCTTGCCCTGCGGCACGACGACCGCCGCCGCGACGTCCGGCCCGCCTTCGCCGAAGAACTGCGCGGCGGGAAAGGCGAGCACGCGATTCTGCTCGACGACGTAGAGCACGCCGTCCGGCGAGAAGCACACGCCGTTGGGCACCTTGAACGTCACCGAGGAGGCAAATTGCACGACATCGCTCGCAACGCGCTGCTTCGTCCGGTCCGTCACCTGCCACACGCGATTCTTGCGCGTACCGACGAACACCACGCCCGTCGACGGCTCGATTGCCATGTGACGCGCTTCCGGCACCACCGCGTACAGTTCGATCTTGAAGCCCGGCGGCAGCTTGATCTGTTCGAGGTTCTTGCGCAGTGCATCGGCGGTCGCTCCGCTTTGCGGAATCTTTTCCGCCGGCGTGGCGTTGCCGGTCTGACGGAAGTTCGACAGCGTGTTGACGTTGTCCTGCGCGGCGTTCGCCACATTCGCGAACGGCAGGCAGGCGAACAGGGTGCCTACGGCCAACGGCAAAAGCTTGAGCGTTGTCTTCATCTGGGTTGTCTCCTGTTGTACGGCTTTTTAAGATGCACTGAACAACACACGACCACTCTCGCCGAGGCGAACGGCCCGAGACGCAACCGGACGCGAACGCCGCGACGCTGCCTGCGGTGAAACAATCTTAGGATACAAATTGCCTTTGTAAGCAACGGGCGCTTAACTTTCGCGGCGGTCCGCGTCTTCACGCGGCATCTATTTCCGCCCGTCGAAGAGGAACACGTCCGCGCGATCCGGGCTTGGCAACGCAACCAGCAGTCGGGCGCCGTCGAGCACCGCGTTACCGGTCACGGTCGCATCGGGGAGGGGGCAGGGCGCGGGACCGAACGTCACCGAGACGTCGTATGCGTTCGCGCCTTCGTGCGGCGCGACGGTTCCGCGGAAGATGCAGCCGGAGGTCGTGCTGCCGGCCAGATAGCCGTCGCCGGCCACGGTGATGCGCGTCTGCGTCGTCCCGGCGAGGGACATGCCGCGTCCGCTGTAGAGTCCGCCCGCGTTGGCCTTACTCGGCGCGATGTCGAGCATCGGCGCGGCGCGGCCGGAAAACGCGAGCGCCGCGCCGTCTGTGTCCGCGACGGTGGCGGCGACGGCCGGCGCGTGCGAGAAGTCGGCGCTGAACACGGCCGCCGACGCGCTCGCTTTCCCCACACGATAGTCGAACGCCGAATCGCTGGTGAAACGCCCGTTGCCCGCCTGCGCGCCGTGGGCCGCGACCGCGACGCCCGCGAGACCGGTCCCGCCCGCGCCGCTGTAGAAGAGATACGCGGCGCCGTTGAAGAGCATGAGCAGCGTGGCGTCGGCGGAGCTGCCTTTGAGCGCGCCCTTGTAGACGCCGCCGGGGGGAAGTGTCGCCGTGACCGATCCGGGCGGCGCGGTGGCGGACGTATTGGCGCTGTCCGTCGAACACGCGGCGAGGGCAACGGCGCACAGCACGAGGGAAAGCGCGTTTCTCGTCATTCAGGACTCCGGTCGCGAGCGGTGACGTTCCTGTATAAGCGCTTCAATCATGCAGGTCAAGCGCGCCGCGACGCGTAATTCCGCGCTCATTCGGCCTCTTTACGATGCTCCACATGGCGCCGCGATGCACGAAACGCGGGCCGATTCCAACGAGACATCGTCCGATTCGAGGAGAGAAAAATGAACAAGTCGACTATCGCCGTATGTGCATTGGCCGTCGCCTGCACGGTGGGCATGAGCGGCTGCGCGTCGATGGGCAATTCCGCCGACGTGTACGACAGCATGCAGACCCAGCGCGAACAGACGGTGCGGATGGCGACCGTCGAGAGCGTGCGCCCTGTCACCATCGACGATAACGACGGCCGGCCGGGCGCGCTCGGGGCGATCGGCGGCGGCTTGCTCGGCGCGGTCGCGGGCAGCGCGATCGGCCGCGGGCATGGCTCGCTGCTTTCCGGCGTGATCGGCGGAATCGCGGGCGCGGTGGCGGGCGATCAGGTGCAGGACCGGATGGAAAAGCAGCACGGGCTCGAGATTACCGTGCGGCTGGATAACGGCGATCTGCGCGCGATCACTCAGGCCGCCGATGGCCAGATGTTCTATGCCGGCGAGCGCGTGCGTCTCTTGTCGAGCGGCGGCATCACGCGCGTGACGTCGTGAGCGAAGCGGGGCGGCGCGCCGATCATTCCCGCCGATACATCGACGACTGCGTGCCGCTTTTCGCCCGCCCCCAGATTTCCTCGTCCGTGAGCGTGGTTTCGATCAGCTCGACGGGCGCCTCGCCGTCGCGAATCACCGCGACGCGAAAGCCATCGATCGGTTCATAAGGGCCGAGCAGAATCACGTGGCCTTGCACGGCCTTCGCCAGATCGCTCACCTTGAACGCGGCATGCGGCACCGTGCGCATCAGTTCGGGCAGCGCGCTGCCTTCTTGGAAACGGTGATACTGCACATGCATGAGTTCGCATTCGGCATCGCTCGTGTACATGCGGAACTGCGCGCTGTAACGCTCGCCCGCGCGCGGCTCGCGCGTGGGAATGCCCATGTGATGAAACTCGTAGGTGACGCCGTCTCGTATGAACATCGGTCGCTCCAGCGGACTCGGTCTCGCGGACGTTGACGATGGCCCGCTTACGCGTTGTCGTCAAGCCAGTTTTCAACCGTCACACCGGGATAATGCGCGAAGTCCCTGACATTGTTCGTGACGACGGGCACGCCCAGCGCGACCGCATGCGCCGCGATCAGCTTGTCGAGCGCGCCCTTGTTGCGCTCGCGCGAGGCGTGGCGGATCGGACCATACGCGGCTGCGGCCTCTTCGCCGAAGGGCGCGACTTCGATCAACTCGACGAGCGAGGCCAGATTGGCGCGCTCTCGCTCGGGCCTTGCGCTCATCGCGACGCCGAATTGCAGCTCGGCGTACGTGATGGCGGACATGACCACGTCGCCGACGTAGCATTGCTCGAAGCGCCGGGCGACTTGCTCCGGCTGGTGCTTCATCAGATAGATGCACATATTGGTGTCGAGCAGATAACGCGGCATCAGAAGAACTCCCGATCGTCTTGCTCCGGCTGGTTGCGACCGGACGCCATGAAATCGGAATCGAAGCGCTTGAAGCGGTCGAGCGCGCCCGCGAGCGAGCGGCGCACGGGATGAATGCGCAGTTCGTCGCCGATCCGTTCGATCTCGACCTCGGTCTCCGTTTCCGGATAGGCGAGTTCGGCAGGAATGCGAATGGCTTGCGAGTTGCCGTTGCGGAAGATTCGGGTGATAGGCATGATGATTCCGTGTGTGTACCCTCGTGTGTACTTTAACAGAACTCCGCCAGCAGCGTGCATCAACATGTGTGTTTTCTCCAGAATTTGGAACTGAGCGTTCGTCAGTTCGACGGGTTCATGCTGCCTGTCGAGCGCTTCCTTGAATAGGTGGCCTTTTGGCTAATCCGCGAGCCGCGCACAACGGCCCGATCATCTTCGGCGCGTTCGATCGTCATAACTTCGGCGACATGCTGTTCGCGCACGTCGCCGCGCGTCTGCTCGAAGAACGCTTGCCGGGCATCGAACCGGTGTTCGCCGGATGCGCGCAACGCGACTTGCGCGCGTTCGGCGGCCACGACGTCGCCGCGCTCCCGCAACTCGCAGCGCGCTGGCGCGACGAGCCCGTCACGCTGATTCACGCGGGCGGTGAGCTGCTGACGTGCGATGCATGGGAAGCTGCCGTCATGCTGACGCGCCCCGAGGACGCGCAGTCCTGCATCGCCCGCTACGGCTCGCGCGCGGAAGAGCGCCGCGTCTGGGCGCGCGCGCAACTCGGAACGGACGCGCACGCGCCTTACGTGATCGGCCGGGAGACGTTTCCTTGCGCGGCGTCGATCTGCTTCGACGCAATCGGCGGCGCGACGCTCGATCTGCGCGATGCCGCGCTACGCGACGAAGTGCTGACGAAGCTCCGAACCGCCGACGCCATCGGCGTGCGGGACACGCAAACGCAAGCCACGCTGCGAGGCGCGGGCATCGACGCGCGGCTGGTCCCCGATCCGGCGGCCCTCGTAGCCGAACTCTTCGACGAGCGCATCCAGGCGGCGCGCCCCGTAGGGTCGCGCGGCTATCTGGCCATCCAGTTCAGCGCTGATTTTGGCGACGAAGCCACGCTTGCGCGCATCGCGCATCAACTGGATCTGCTCGTCGAATCAACCGGGCTCGGCATTGCGCTCTTTCGTGCAGGCGCGGCGCCGTGGCACGACGACATCGCCGTATACGAACGCATGACGGCGCGCATGCGCCATGCCGCCGTGAAGATTTTCGATTCGCTGAACGTCTGGGATATCTGCGCGCTGATCGCGCGCAGCGAAGGGTTTGCGGGCAGCAGCCTGCATGGACGCATCGTCGCGATGGCGTACGGCCTGCCGCGCGTGAATCTGCAACACGGCGATGCGCACAAGCAGCGCGCGTATGCATCGACGTGGGAGATCGCGAACGCGCCGGGCGTCGTGCCCATCGACATATTGCACGCGGCCATGCGCGACGCCATGTCGATCCGCCGCGAAGCGCTTCGCCGTCACGGCGCGATGCTCGCACGCGCGCACCGCGCGGGATTCGAAGCGCTACATCTGTGACGCCGCCGCATCGACATAATCGAGATAAGCCCGCACCGCCGGCGCGCGCTCGAAACGCCGATACACCATCGCCACTTCCGATGGCACCGCCTTGCCCGCGATCTCGCGATATTCCACGTCCGGCACCGTCACGCATTGCGCAAGCGAACGCGGCACGACGGCGACATCGCCGCCGAGCGACACGTGCGCGAGCACGGCCGCGAGCGTGCCCGGCTGCGCGACGATCCGCGCCGTGAAGCGCCCGCGCCGCGCCACTTCGAGCGTGCCGGACTCCTGTTCGGGCACGACGAACGATTGCTCGCGCAACTGCGCCGGCGTGATCGTGCTCGACGCCGTCAGCGGCGAATCCGCGGGCAACGCAACGATGAACGTATCGCGATGCACGGTGCGCGCCTCGACGCCTTCCGGAAACGGCACCGGCGGCCGCACGTAGGCGATGTCGATGCGCCCTTCGATCAGCAGCGCGCCCGCGTCACGCATCACGATTTCCTCGATGCCGATCTCGACCTTCGGATAGCGCGCCCGAAAGCCGCGCACGGTCGCCTGCAGCACGCCGGAATACACCGCCGACCCGACATAGCCAATCACGATGCGCCCCAGCTCTCCACGCTCCGCCAGCGCCGCGCGCTCGGCCCCGCGCGCGAGATGTTCGAGCGCGCCGACGGCCTCGCTCAGATAGGCCTCGCCCGCGGCCGTCAGCGCGACCGATCGCTTCGTCCGATGAAACAGCCGCACGCCGAGCAGCCGCTCGGCTTCCTGAATCTGCTTGGTGAGCGCGGGCGGCGCGATGCCGAGTTCCTCCGCGGCGCGCGCGAAATGCAGATGCCGTGCGACGCTCAGGAAACAGCGCACATGACGCAATTCGACAGGCATGGTGTATTCACGATTTCGATAATTATTTGACGATTCTATGTCAATGACAGGAAAGAGCGATGCCACTAGCATCGACGGACCGATCGCTTATCTCGAAATCGCTATGTCATCGACCGCCTCCGACCGCTTCGTGCTGCTCACCGCCTCCGCGACGTGCGCGCTCATCACGCTCGACACGAACGTCGTCGCGGTGGCGCTGCCGTCCATCGCGCGGGATTTTCATGCCGGATTCGCCGAGGTCGAATGGGTCGTGAGCGCGTACATGGTCGCGTTCGCGGCGTGCCTGTTGCCCGCGGGCGCGCTCGCGGACCGCATCGGCCGCCGGAAAATGCTGATCGCCGGGCTCGCCGTGTTCTTTCTCGCGTCGCTCGGCTGCGGACTCGCGCCGTCGGCGCTGGCGCTGAACATCGCGCGCGCGGCGAAGGGCGTCGGCGCGGCGATGCTGCTGACGTCGGCGCTCGCGATCATCGCCAACACCTTCCACGAAGGCGCGGCGCGCGCCCGCGCGTGGGCCGTGTGGGGCACCTGCATGGGCGTCTCGACGACGATCGCGCCGCTCGTCGGCGGCGTCATCACGCAATGGGCCGGCTGGCGCTGGATCTTCCTGATGAACCTGCCGATCTGCGCGCTGCTCGCGTACTGCGCGTGGCGCGGCATACGCGAATCGCGCAACCCTCACGCGGGCGCGCTCGATCTCGCCGGGAGCGCGCTCTTTGCCGCGGCGCTCGCGCTCGGCATCTGGGCGCTGATCGACGCGCAAGCGGACGGCTGGACGGACTGGCGCACCGAAGCGCGCCTCGTCGCGTGCGCGGCGCTTTTCGCCGTGTTCGTGCGCGTGCAGCGCTCGCGCGCGCACGCGATGATCGATCTCGCGCTCTTTCGCCAGCCGCGCTTCGTCGCCGCCGTCCTCGCGATGTTCGGCTACGCCGCCTGCGCGCAAGTGATGATGACCTTCCTGCCGCTCTATCTGCAAAACGCGTTCGGACTGCCGGCGGTGCGCGCGGGCATCGGCATGTTGCCGTTCGCGATCGCGATGGTCGTCGGACCGTACATCGGCGCGTCGCTCGCGAGGCGCATTCCGCCGATGGCGCTGCTCACGCTCGGCCTCGCGATCATCGGCGCGGGCAATCTGCTGACGGCGCTGTTCGCGGGGATGTCGAGCTACGCGTTGATCGCCGTGGGCATGATCGTCACAGGGCTCGGCGCGGGCGTGCTCAATGGCGACACGCAAAAAGCGATCATGGCGTGCGTGCCGGCGCATCGCACCGGCATGGCGTCGGGCATCAGCACGACGACCCGCTTCACCGCGATCGTCACGTCGGTCGGCGTGCTGGGCGCGGTGCTCGCGAGCCGCACGCACGCCGCGCTCGATCTGCACGCGAGCAGCCTCGCGGATCCGAAAGCCGTGCTCGATGCGAGCTTCCTCTCGCGCCTGCTCTCGGGCGACCTCGCCCACGCGGGCGCGGGCAGCGAAGCGATTCTGCGCATCGCGCGCGCGAGTTTCGCGAGCGGCTTCTCGGCGTCGCTCGCCGTCGCGGGCGTGTGCGCGCTGAGTGTCGCCGCCGCGGTCTGGTTGCTCGCGCGGATGGCGTCGGCGCGTGAAAACGTAAAATTTGATGTATCCGGACGCTCGGGCGACATCGTTCGATAGCGCCGGTTCAAGCTGCGGCGCTACGATGGCAGGCCGATGAATCTCCGCGCACGGACGCTCTTTTAGCTGAACGGTTCGCGCGCGGCCCGAGGTTGCAAGTCATGCCAAGCAGCGCCCGCAAGCGTCACGCGTATCCGAAAATCAGGCCCGGCCGGACCCTCATCGAGATGATGAGAGTGATGTGGCATCTCTCGCCGCTCTTTCTCGTCAACATTGCCGGATTCATCGCGCTTGCGGTGACGATGTACTACTTCGGCGGTCCCGTGAACACTGTCGATCACGCGCCGGTCACGTTCGGCGAGACGCTTTACATGTGCGGCGTGACCGGCCTGACGATCGGCTACGGCGACATCGTTCCGACCACGCCGGTCGGGCGTGTCGTCTCGGTTTCCGTCGCGTTCCTCGGCATCCTGCTGACGGGGCTGGTCACGTCGGCGGCGGTGCTGGCCGTGCAGCGGGCCGCCGCGCGCCCCGAATCGGAAGGACAATAGCGTTCCGGGCGTCGCGCCGAAGGGCCGCCGCCGTTTCGACCTACGCACAGGCGGAGAACGCGATGAACACTCTCGAAGGCAGGATCGTCGCCATCACGGGCGGCTTTGGCACTCTGGGACTCGCGACGGCGCGCGTGCTCGCCGGACGCGGCGCGCGCATCGCGTTGATCGGCCACGGCGGCAAGCAGGACGCGTTGCCCGCGCCGCTCGCCGATGCGTGCATCGTGACCGGCATCGACCTGGCGGATGCGAAGTCGGCGCAAACGGCGATGGACGCCATCGTCGAGCAGATGGGCGGCCTGCATGCGCTCGTGAACGTGGCCGGCGCGTTCACATGGCAGACGATCGCGGACGGCGGCGCCGATACCTGGCAAGCCATGTTCGACGTGAACGTGAAGACCGCGCTGAACGCATCGAAGGCGGCGCTCGCGGCGCTGAGCGCGAACGAAGGCGGGCGCATCGTCAACATCGGCGCGCTGGCCGCGATGAAAGCGGGCATGGGCATGGGCGCGTACGCGGCATCGAAAGCCGCGCTGCTGCGCCTGACCGAAGCGCTGGCCGAAGAACTGAAGGACCGCGGTGTGACGGTGAACGCGGTGTTGCCGTCGATCATCGATACCCCGCCGAATCGTCGCGACATGCCTGACGCCGATTTCTCCCGCTGGGTGAAGCCCGAAGCGCTCGGCGCGGTGATCGCGTTTCTGCTGTCGCCCGATGCGCAATGCATTACGGGCGCGGCGATTCCGGTGAGCGGGCGCGTCTGACGATCAGCGCGTCTGCGCCTTGAACGCCTCGCCCTGCATGCCCGCGCGATCTACCGCCGCGATGCGATTGCGGCCGTTGTCCTTCGCGTGATAAAGCTGCGCATCGGTGAGATTGATGAAAGCCGTCACGTCCATGCGATCGCCGGGCACGACCGTGCCCACGCCGAAGCTCGCGGTCACTTGCTGATCGTGCGGCGAGCGCACATGCGGGATCGCTTCGTTGGCGATCAGCGTGCGGCAACGTTCGGCAAGACGCATCGCGGCTTCGGCATCGGTGTCGGCGAGAATCAGCGCGAATTCCTCGCCGCCGAAGCGCCCGAGAAAATGCCGCTCGCCGGCCGCCTCGCCGAGCACGCGCGCGATGCGCTGCAGGCAGGCGTCGCCCTGAACGTGGCCGTAGTAGTCGTTGTACGACTTGAAGAAATCGATATCGATCATGACGAGCGACAGCGGCTTGCCCGCTGCCTTCGCGGCGTCCCACTCGCGCGCCATGACGTTGTCGAAGTGGCGCCGGTTGCCGACGCCCGTGAGACTGTCGCTGAACGACAGGCGCTCCAGTTCCCGCTGCAACTGCGCGAGCTTTTCCTCGGTGCGCTTGCGTTCGCTGATGTCGAACATGAAGCCGATCAGCGCCTCGACTTCGCCCTTGCCGTTGCGCTCGACATGCACGACGTCGCGCAGCCAGACATAGCCGCCGTCGCGGGTGAGCGCGCGGTAATCGGCTTCGTGGTCCGTACCCGCCTTGGACTGGCCGACGCAGAAGTTGACCACGGCTTCGCGGTCATCCGGATGCATGCGCTCGGCCCAGTCGTGCACGGTCTTCCAAGACGAAGGCGCCCAGCCGAGCAGCGCCTCGATCTGCGGCCCGATGTACACGAATTCCATCGTCGCCCAGTCGATCTTCCAGGGAATCGCCTTGGTCGATTCGAGCAGCGTGCGATAGACGGCGTGATCGTCCTCGCCGAGCGCGCGTTGCGGCGGCGCGAGGGTGTCTTCGTGCCGCAGGAAGGCGGCCTGGAGCGGGCTTGCGGAAGAGTCGCGTTTCATCGGATCGAGTGGCTGCAGTGGCTGATGACGTCAGCGTGTTTATCGGCAGCGCACGGCGAGTTCTGAAGGGGGGCTTGGAGTGGGATAGGGATGCGTGGGAGCGCGTTTCGGACTCTACGGTGTCCTCAAGGCGAAAACGCGCTCGTCGGCCGCGCCGTGTCCGACGCCGAGCCTCCCCCCCCCACCTCAATCGTAATGACGATGCTTGTGATGCCGCTTGCCCGACCGATGGCCGCGCGAATAGTCGTCCGCATACGAGTTCGAGCGCGACACGTTGCCGCCGAGCGCCGCACCCGCGCCGCCGCCCAAAGCCGCGCCGACGAGGCCGCCGCTACGGCCGCCCATCGCGTTGCCCGCCGCGGTGCCGGCGCCGCCGCCAAGCGCGCCGCCGACGATCGCGCCGGTGCGCTCCCTGCGATTCGACGTGACCGCACCACCCGCGCCGCCGCCCACCGCGCCGCCGATGACCGCGCCCGTGCTGCCGCCCACCGCGCCACCCAGCGCAGCGCCGGCCACGCCGCCAAGTGCGCCGCCAAGCGCGTTATTCATGTCGCCGGCCACAGCCGGCAGCGAAGCCGCAGCGGCGATCGCCGCGATACCGACCATCTGCACGATTTTTTTCAACATAAGAGGCTTTTCGTTTTTTTGAGACGGGGCTGAGTATAACCGCCCATCGAAAGGCCTCTGTAACTTGCCGGTCTTACCCCGGTAAGAGCTGTAACAAAATCATCTGCGCAATTACCGGCTTGCCGAGAGCATCGTGCCGCGGCAGCCGGGCGCGGAACATCGGCACGCGTAGAGCCGCTTGACGGCCGCGGTGCGCCGGCCATCCACGGTCAGGCAATAGTCGATGAACAACTCCTGTCCCTTCCCGATCGGCCTGATCGCGCGGATGAACACGCGCTCGCCGTCCTGCTCCGCCTCGCAATTCGGCGCGCAACTGTGATTGAGCCAGCGCGCGGAATTGCCGCCGCGCGCGCCATCGATCACGCTGCCGTCGTCGAGACCGAAGAGGAACGTGTGACCGTTCTCCGCGTTCGACTTCTCGTGCATGCGCTGCGCTTCCTTCCACGAGAGACGCAAACCCTTGTATTCGAGCAGCAGCGCGCCCGTGGGCAGATCGGCGAGAGCGAAGACGCCCCGGCCATGTATGGGCGACGTGCGGACAGTGATTCGACGCATGGTGTGGCGGATCGCAGTGAGGATGTCTGGTATTTGAGAGAAGGCGTGCGCATCGCTATGATGTGGCCGTCATAAATCGTTGTCACGTCCATGCCCGCAGTTTCTCCCCGCAAGAGCAGGAAGCGCAAGCCGTTACGCGGCTCGCTTGCGCGATATCGAAACCGTATCGTCGAAGTGCTCGGAGAGGCGCGCGGCCAGCGCGTGATGATACGGTCGATTCATGACGATGGCGTTGAGCGCCGCACCGCAGTGAAGTGGATCAACCTGCTGCCGCTCGACACGGAGTTGTTCTAGCTAGCTTCGGCACAACCCGCGCGCCTGTTCCAGCAACGCAGCCGCGGCAAGAAACTCCTTGCGGCCCGCCATCGTGAGCGCGGCCATTGCGGTGTCCTTGAAGAGTTCATCGTTCGATACGGCCGCCGCGCGCCCTTGCCGCAACCGGAAGAACGCCAGCATCTCGAACGCCTGAGCGCGCAGGTCATCGCTCGCGCCAGCCGCCACCAGTTCCGCCGCGCCGGTCAGTTGCGTCAGCGCGCTTTCGAAGTCGGTCCGTTCCATCGTCACCCTCGCTGCACGAGCCCGCCGGTCATTGTCGCGCGTTTTGGTTCAAACTATCGCATCTGACATCGACACAAGACAACAAACGGAGACGACGCATGGCGGCAAGCGAAGCAGTGATGGCATTGCGTGAAGCGCTCGGCGCGCAGGTCGTGGCGCTCCCCGATGAATTCGGCGACAGGCGCGTCGCGGACTGGAGCGGCATGCCCGGCGCCACGCCGCTTGCGATCGTCCGTCCGCGCACGACGGAAGAAGTCGCCCGGGCGCTCGCCATCTGTTCGCGCTGCAAGCAGGCGGTCGTCACGCAAGGCGGTCTGACCGGGCTCGTCGGCGGCGCGAATCTGCTCGGCGGCGAAGTGGCTTTGAGCCTCGAACGGATGAATCGCATCGTCGAGATCGATGCGATCTCCGCCACGATGACCGTCGAAGCCGGCACGCCGCTGCAAGTCGTTCAGGAAGCGGCGAGCGAGGCGGGCTTCTACTTTCCGCTCGATCTCGGCGCGCGCGGAAGCTGCACCATCGGCGGCAATCTCGCGACGAACGCGGGCGGCAACCGCGTCATCAAGTACGGCATGATGCGCGATCAGGTGCTCGGCGTCGAAGCCGTGCTCGCGAGCGGCGAGACCGTCGGCGGGCTGAACAAGATGATCAAGAACAACAGCGGCTACGACCTGCGGCACTTGTTGATCGGCAGCGAAGGCACGCTCGCGGTCATCACGCGCATCGTCTTGCGGCTGCGGCCGAAGCCCACCGCAACGGCCACCGCCTGGTGCGGCCTGCCGGATTTCGCCGCCGTCACCACGCTGCTCACGCGCGCGCAGGCGAGCCTCGCGGCAGGCGTGTCCGCGTTCGAAGTGATGTGGGCGGGCTATCACGACACGGTCATCGCCAATCTGAAGAACCTGCGCGCGCCGCTCGCCGATGCGCATCCGTTCTACGTGCTGCTCGAAAGCGTGGGCGCCGATCCCGCGCGCCACGGCGAGGCGTTCGAGGCGTTTCTCGGCGACATGCTCGAAGCGGGCATCGTGAGCGACGCGGCGATCGCATCGAACGAAGCGCACGCGCGCGATTTCTGGGCGATCCGCGATGCGCCCGGCGAGTACGACCGCTTCATCCCGAACTACGCGGCGTACGACGTGAGCTTCTCGATCGCGCAGGTCGGCGAGGCGGCGGCGCAGTGCGAGGCGCGTCTGCGCGCGCGCTGGCCCGACGCGATCGTGATGACGTACGGCCATCTCGGCGACGGCAACATTCATATCGTCGTGGACGTGCCCGGCCGCGGCAAGCAGGATCACGACGATCTCGACGCCGTCATTTACGACGTCACGCGCGAGTTCGAAGGATCGATTTCGGCGGAGCACGGCATCGGCACGAAGAAGCGCGATTATCTGCATCTGGCGCGCCGCGAAGCCGATATCGCGTCGATGCGGGCGATCAAGTCGGCGCTCGATCCGCACGGCCTGCTCAATCCGGGCAAGGTGTTCTAGCCGCGCGTGTGCGCATGCCTGTGATGCACGTCGGGGAAATGCGCGTGCGTATGCGTGATCGGCAGATGCACGTGCGCATGCGTGTGCGGTTCGTCGCCGGACCACGGAAAGTCGTGTTCATGCCGATGATGCGCGTCATGCACATGCCGATGCGTATGTTCGAGCCGCTCGTGCGTGTGCTCGTGTTCGTGCCGCTCGCGCACGTGCAGCCATACGCCGAGCGACATCAGCGCGGCGGCGATCCAGAACGCGGCGCCGGGCGCTTGCGGCCACAGCGCGAGCGAAAGCGCGACGCCGAACACCGGCGCGACCGAAAAGTATGCGCCCGTGCGCGCGGTCCCGAGATGCCGCAGCGCGATCACGAATAGCACGAGACTCACGCCGTAGCCGCCGAAACCGGTCGTCATCGCGGCGATGGCGATGCGCGGCGCGGGCAGATGCGCGCCCATCGCGAAGGCGATGCCGAGGTTCGCCGCACCCGCGACGAGCCCTTTCGCGCAGGCGATCACCATGGCGTCGGCGGTGGCGATCTTGCGCGTCAGATTGTTGTCGATGGCCCAGCACAGGCACGCGAGCGCGATCAGCAGCGCACCCGCCGACGCATCGGTCGCGCCGGGCTGCCACGCGAGCACGATGCCGCCCGCGACGATCGCGGCCATGCCGAGAAACACCGGCATATCGACGTTCTCCCGAAACACGATCCACGCGATCGCCGCTGTCAGCACGCCTTCGAGGTTGAGCAAGAGCGCGCTCGTGGCGGCGGGCGTGCTCGTCAGGCCGAGCATCAGCAAAGCCGGACCGGCGACGCCGCCGAACGCGATCGCTCCGAACAGCCACGCGCACTCCCGCGCGCCGACGCCCCTCGCCTGCGCGCGCAAGAGCGTGCGGCCGAGCAGGACCGCGCCCAGCCCGACGCCGCTGCCGAGATAGAACAGGCCCGCGACCATGAACGGCGGCATGGGGCCGAGCAGCGCCTTGGCGATCGGCGTGGTGGCGCCGAAAAGCGCCGCGGCGGTCAGTGCGGTGAGGATCGATGCGAATCGGCTGTCCATGATGAATCAGTCTAGTCGATGCTCATTCTTCTCTCATTCTCCCGCGGCAGAATCCTCCCATCGACAAAACGGCAAAAAGGAGACGGCACTTGAAAGCGATCAAACATGCAATCCTGGCGTGCAAACTCACCTTCGGCCTCGTGACCATCGCGCAGGCGCATCCTTTCATCGGCGTGGGCATCGTGGGCGGGCCGGTGTTTCCGGTCGCGTCGAGCGCGCAAAGTGCGCCGCCGCTGCCGGTCTATGCGCGCGCGACGGACTCAGGCCCCGCGCCGTTGCCGCCCGATGCGCCGCCGGTGCGCTACTTGCAACCGGCCATCGGCAATATCGCGGCGATCATGGCGCGCGCCGATGCGCCGGATGTTCGCCTGTAAGTCAATCGCGCTCACATCGAAGCAAAAATAATTCGTTTGAGCCGTGGCGCGCGCCGCGTTAGCCTGAACCGATGAGCGAAATCATCGACTATGCGGCGATCGCCGACGCCGCGCGCGACGGCTACATGAATCGCGTCGTTTCCACCGTCAACGATCACGATGTTCACATCAGCGTGATGGACGCGCCGTATCGATGGCACGTTCATCCGAACTCCGACGAGACTTTCGTTTCGGTGGAGGGCACGCTGATCATCGAGTTCGAGGAAGGCGTCGTGGAATTGCGCGCCGGTCAATTGCTGACGGTGCCCGCCGGAAAACGGCATTGCACGCGGCCGGGCGGCGCGCGGTCGGTCAATCTGACCATCGAGAAAAAGGACACGGAAACGGTGTTCTGCGACGCGCCTTCCTAAAGCTAAAGCAACGCGCGCGCTTCGAGATGCTCGACGAGGCGCTGCGCGGCGGGCTGAAGCGTATCGAAATCGCGAAAGCACACGACGAAGCGGCGCTTTGCGAACGCATCGGAGAGCGGCACTGCTTCGATGCCGAGCGCCTGCCGGTACGTTCCGGCGACTTCCATCGGCACGACGCTGATGCCCAGCCCCGCCGCGACGACGCGAAACGCCGCGTCGAAACTCGACACGATCACGCGGTACGACATCGTCTTGCCCGCCTGCGCGGCCGCGCGCTGCAACATCGTGTGAACGGCGGTGGCGGGGGGCAAACCGACATGCTCGAATTCGAGCGACTCCTCGAACGCGACTGAACGGCGCTTCGCCAGCGGATGACCGGCGGGCACCGCGAGCGCCAGCCGATCGTGCCGGTACGCCCGATGCCGCAAGCCGCGCAGATCGACGCTGTCCCAGCACACGCCCACCGACGCCACGCCTTCGCGCAACTGCCGCACGAGATCGTTCGACAGGCGCTCCTCCACATCGACCTTGATGTTCTGGTTCGCGGGCTCGCGCATGAACGACGCGATATCGTCGAGCAGCGCCTCCGCAATCGCCGAGGCCGACGCGCAAATGCTCACGCGCCCCTTGAGGCCGCCGCCGAACGCGGCGACATCGTTCGCGATGCGCTCCATCGTGAAGAGCACGCTGCGCGCGTGTTCGAGCAGCGCGATGCCGGCGGGCGTCGGCTCGACGCCGCGCCGCGAGCGCGACAGGAGCGGCACGCCGAGCGAGGTCTCCAGTTGCGCGATGCGCTTGCTGATCGCGGAAGGCTCGATGTGCGATTCCGCCGCCGCACGCGCGATGTTCTGGTGTTCGCACACCGTCACGAAGAGACGCAGCGTTTTCAGATCGATATCGCGCATGGAGACATTCCGGATGGGAAGCATGGGCCTTCCAAAATACCGCTTTTAGGGCATTTGCGGAATGTCTAGAGTCGAGCTCATACACACACAAGACCCGGAGACAAACCCATGCCCGCGTTCCCCCAGAACGCCGTGATCCGCGAAGTCGGCCTGCGCGACGGCCTGCAAAGCATTCGCACGATCGTGCCGACCGAACGCAAGATCGAATGGATCGGCGACGCCTACGCCGCCGGTCAGCGCGAAATCGAAGTCGGCTCGTTCGTGCCCGCGCGCCTGCTGCCGCAACTCGCGGATACGGCCGAGCTCGTCGCCTATGCGAAGACGCTGCCCGGCCTCTTCGTTTCCGTGCTCGTGCCGAATCTGCAGGGCGCGCAGCGCGCCATCGACACGCAAGCCGATCTGATGCTCGTGCCGCTTTCCGCGAGCCGCGCGCATAGTCTCGCGAACCTGCGCAAGACGCCGGAGGAAGTGGTCGCCGAAGTCGCGCGCATGCGCGCCGCGCGCGACGCGGCCGGTTCGAAGACGATGATCGAAGGCGGCATCGGCACGGCGTTCGGCTGCACGCTTCAGGGCCGCGTCGAGCACGCCGATGTGCTGCGCCACATGCAGGCCTTGCTCGATGCGGGCGCGGATCGCGTGTCCATTGCCGATACGGTCGGCTATGCCGGTCCCGCCGCCGTGCGCGCGCTGTTCGAGAAGGCGCGGGAGATCGCAGGCGAGCGCTTCTGGTGCGGCCACTTCCACGACACGCGCGGCCTCGCGCTCGCCAACGCGTATGCCGCGCTCGACACCGGCGTCGCGCGCTTCGATGCGACGCTCGCGGGCATCGGCGGCTGTCCGCATGCGCCGGGCGCGAGCGGCAATGCGTCGAGCGAAGACCTGGCGTTCATGCTCGCCGGCATGGGTATCGAAACCGGCATCGACATTTCCGCCTTGCTGACGCTGCGCGCGAAGCTCGCGCGCTGGCTCGACGGCGAGACGCTGCATGGCGCGCTCGCGCTCGCGGGCCTGCCCGTCACGTTCGACACGAAAACCGCAATCGAAGTCTGAGGACGCTATGAGTCATTCAACCCTGCCGCTCGAAGGCGTGCGCGTGATCGAGTTCACGCATATGGTGATGGGACCGACCTGCGGCATGATCCTCGCGGATCTCGGCGCGGAAGTCATCAAGATCGAGCCGCCCGGCGGCGACAAGACGCGCAATCTGCCGGGACTGGGCATCGGCTTTTTCCGGTCGTTCAATCGCAACAAGAAGAGCGTCGTCATCGATATCAACACGGATGAGGGCCGCGAGGCCGCGACGGAACTGATCGGCGAATGCGACGTGCTGCTCGAAAACTTCCGCCCCGGCTTGATGGCGAAACTCGGGCTCGACTACGAAACGTTGTCGAAGGCGCATCCGAAGCTCATCTACGTTTCGCACAAGGGCTTTCTGCCCGGCCCGTACGAAAAGCGTCTCGCGCTCGACGAAGTCGTGCAGATGATGGGCGGTCTCGCGTACATGACCGGTCCGGCGGGCCGGCCGCTGCGCGCGGGGACCTCGGTGAACGACATCATGGGCGGCATGTTCGGCGCGATCGGCGTGCTTGCCGCGTTGCGCGAACGCGATCTCACCGGGCGCGGCCAGGAAGTGCAGAGCGCGCTTTTCGAGAACTGCGTGTTCCTCTCGGCGCAGCACATGCAGCAATTCGCGATGACGCGCGAAGCGCCGCCGCCGATGCCCTCGCGCGTCTCGGCGTGGAGCGTCTACGACGTCTTCACCCTGGCCGAAGGCGAGCAGTTGTTCATCGGCGCGGTCAGCGACAAGCAGTTCGTCACGCTGTGCGACGTGCTCGCGCGCCCCGATCTCGCGCAAGAACCCGAGTTCGCGACCAACGCAATGCGCGTCGCGGTGCGGCCGCATCTGCTCGAACGGCTCGGCGAGATTCTCGCGCATCATCGCGCGGACGAACTCGCGCCGAAGCTCGAAGCGGCCGGCATTCCGTACGCGCCGATCATGCGGCCCGAGCAGTTGCTGGACGATCCGCATCTGAAGGCGAGCGGCGGACTCGTGCCGATGCAGACCGACGACGGCGGCACCACCGATGTCGTATTGCTCCCGCTCACGATGGGCGGACGCCGCCCCGGCGTGCGCCAGCCGCTCGCGCGCGTGGGCGAGCATACGGACGAAGTGCTGGGCCGGCTTTCCAAACGCGTCATCGCATGATGTGAAGCGAAGGGCGCACATAAAAACCAGCGCCATCGTCAATTCAGGAGACAAGACAATGCAGCCAACCTTCAGCGCGGTCGCCGAGCCGCTTGCATCGCCCGACGTCCGCGTCGCCACGACGCCCGGCGCGCACATTTCCGCGCGCATGGATCGCCTGCCGGTCACGCGGCATCTCTGGATGCTCGTGTTGCTCATCTCGCTCGGCGGCTTCTTCGAAATCTACGATCTGATCTTCACCGGCTATATCGCGCCGGGCATGGCCAAAAGCGGCCTCTTGCAGACGACCACGCACGCGTTCTTCGGCTTCACGGGCATCGCGGGTTTCATCGCGGCGACCTTCGCGGGACTGTTCATCGGCACGTTCTTCTTCGGCTGGCTGCCCGACCGCTACGGGCGGCGCAGCGTGTTCACGGTCTCGCTGCTGTGGTATTCGATCGGCTCCGCGATCATGGCGTTTCAGACGACGCCCGAAGGCGTGATCTTCTGGCGCTTCGTGACGGGCATCGGCGTGGGCGTGGAGATCATCACCATCGACAGCTACGTGACCGAACTCGTGCCGCAACACATGCGCGGCCGCGCGATGGCGTTCAATCAGATGGTGATGTTCGCCGCCGCGCCCGTCGCCGCGATTCTGTCGTACTGGCTCGTGCCCGAAACCGTGTTCGGGCTCGACGGATGGCGTATCGTCGTGCTCGCCGGATCGGTCGGCGCGGTGATCGTGTGGTTCATCCGGCGCGCGGTGCCCGAAAGCCCGCGCTGGCTCGCGATGCACGGCAGGCACGACGAAAGCGAACGCGTCGTGAGCGAGATCGAACGCGTGGTCGAGCGCCAGTCGGGCGCCGCGCTGCCGCCGCCCGCGGCTGTCGTCGAGCAGCCGGCGCACCGGCGCGCATCGCTGTCCGAGTTGCTGCGCGCGCCGTATCGCTCGCGTCTCATCATGCTCATCGTCTTCAACTTCTGTCAGGCGATCGGCTATTACGGCTTCGCGAACTGGGTGCCGACGCTGCTCATCGGGCAAGGCATCACCGTCACGAAGAGTCTGCTGTATTCGTTCATCATCGCGTTCGCGTTGCCGGTGGGCCCCATGCTCGCGATGTTCTACGCCGATCGCATCCAGCGCAAATGGCTGATCGTCGGCGGCGCGCTCGTCGTGATCGCGAGCGGCATCGCCTTCGGACAGATGAAATCGCCCGCCGCGCTCATCGCGCTCGGCGTGCTGATCTCGCTCGCGGGGCAGACCATCTCGGTGTGCTATCACGCGTATCAGACCGAGCTCTTTCCGACGGCCGTGCGCTGCCGTGCGAGCGGCATCGTGTACTCGGCGAGCCGCGCGGGCGCGATGATGTCGGGCTTCATCATCGCGTTCCTGCTCAAGGACTTCGGCGTGCCGGGCGTGTTCACGGGCATCACGGTCTTCATGCTGATCGTCGCGCTCGCGATCGGCCTGTTCGGGCCGAGAACCAACGGGCTGCGTCTCGAAGAACTGAATCACTGAGGGCGGCGCGTCCGGCCTTACGCGGGAACGATCCGTGCTGCGAGCGCAGTGCGACGGCGGCCAGCGTGTGCCGCCGCGCCGTTCGATAGTGACGGGGTGATCCGATGATACGGTCGTACAACCACAAGGGCTTCGTGCTCGAAGTCGCGATCGAAACGAGTTGCAGGCTGGTCCCGCCGCCTGGCGCGATTCACTATCTGGCGAGCGTGACCATCAGCCGGTCGGGCAGGCCGGTCACGGCGTTTTCGCCG
Source organism: Caballeronia cordobensis (assembly GCF_001544575.2). Taxonomy (GTDB): domain Bacteria; phylum Pseudomonadota; class Gammaproteobacteria; order Burkholderiales; family Burkholderiaceae; genus Caballeronia; species Caballeronia cordobensis. The sequence goes on along the minus strand of NZ_FCNY02000004.1, from coordinate 415,299 downwards.
CTGCGCATGGGCAGCAATGCGTCGAGCTTCGTCTCGGCCGAGGACGCGCTGATGTGCGCACACACGGCGGCACGCGCGCTCGTCGACGACTGGGTGGGCGCGGTGTCGTCGCCGCCCGGGGCTACGCGGTCGAGCTAGGCGGCGGCGCGCCGGCTCTGCTGTCCTTCTTCCTGCACGTCGGCGGCGGAAGAAGCGGACTCGAGCGCGCTGTCCAGCAACGCGAGCTTTTTCTGAAGCAATGCGACGCGCTGGCTTTGCGACGGCACGAGATCGTATTGCTCGTCCAGTTGCGCGACGCGCATGTCCCAATATCGCGCGGGCAGGCGATCGGACGCCACGCTGGGATCGACGAAATTCGCCAGGATCATCTCAAGATGCTGAAGCTCGCGCTCAGCGAGTTGGGCGGGTCGACGCTGTCGAAACGCGGGGACGGTGGTCGCATTGGCACTTCTCTTCATGGCACTGTTCCGGCTGATTTTGCAGAGACCTCTATTTAAGCAATTCATGTACCGCACAGGGAATTCAAAGCACTACAAGATGTTTCGAATTGAAACGATGCTGGCCAAACCCGCGGCGGGCTCAAGCGGCAAACGTTTGGGCGCTGGTTACACATTTATGAATGGCAGATGAAATTTCTTGCGGATGCATTGCGGAAGCTGGCGGATTGCACGTCCCGCGCCGCATTAGTGCGCAAAGTTTTCAAAGCGAACGGGATATTCCGTAAAACATATCGCGTTTAGCGCATTTATGCGTCTAAATGCGAGTCGTTCCGATATCCGTGCGAATTCTCGCGAGAAATCGTTTGGAAAACTGAATATTTCGCGCGACGTAGAAAATGCGAGACGATTAAAACGTCGCAAGCGCGCATATTGACCAATCGCAAAGAAAAGCCAATTCATTTCATGAAGGCGCGTTGAAACGGAGCGGTCTCCTCTCGCGAAACCGCTCCGTGTCCTCAGAATAACTTCTCGGAGTTCTGTTGACGGATGCAGCTTAACAACCGCATCGGCGGATATAAACCGCACGCGGCGCAATGGACTTATCCGCGATACGCACTAATGACGTCGCCCATGCGCAACAGGGTTCGGTGCATTGTTCACACGGAATTGCCGCTAAGCAGTTGAGCTTAAACGGATATGAAGCCCTCGGCGCACCGATTCGCGAAATCAGCAAATGATTATTGCGCGCGATGCGCAGCCAAATTCGCGCGCTCGTCGCATACAGTGTGTCCAGTTTCTCGCGGGAAGCGAAAGGCCAATGGCCCGCTGCACCCCGGAAGCTTTCGCATTAAACAGGACACTCAGAGAACCATGAAAAAAACTCTTCTCATCGCGGGCATTCTCGGCACGTTCGCAGCGGCGGCCCACGCGCAGAGCAGCGTCACGCTGTACGGCACGCTGGACGCAGGTCTCGTCTACACGAACAATTCCGGCGGCCATAACAACTGGCAGCAAGGCAGCGGCGCGCTTTCCGATACGTATTTCGGCCTGAAAGGCACGGAAGATCTGGGCGGCGGTTTGCACGCGCTTTTCAAGTTGGAGAGCGGCTTCAACCTGAATAACGGCCGTTACACCGAAAGCAATACGATGTTCAACCGCCAGGCTTATGTCGGCCTGCAACACGATCAATACGGCACGGTTACGCTCGGCCGTCAGTATGATTCGATGGTCGATTATCTCGCGCCGCTCTCGGAAGCGGGTTCGGGCTTCGGCAATAATATGGCCGGGCATCCGTTCGATAACGACAATCTCGATCATTCGTTCTCGATCAAGAACTCGGTCAAATATCAAAGCGCGAATTACGCGGGCTTCAAGTTCGGCGGCCTGTACGGCTTCTCGAACGACGCCGGCGAGTTTTCGAATAACCGCGCATGGAGCGCGGGCGCTTCGTACGGCAATGGTCCGCTGAATTTCGCGGCGGCTTATCTGCAGACGAATAATTCGCGCAACGGCACGAACGCAAATGGCGCGGTGTCGGCCGGACAGGGCAACAACGCCAATCTGACGGCCGAGTTGCAACGCACCTTCGGCGCGGGCGTGAACTACACGTACGGCCCGGCGCAAGTCGGCTTCGTGTGGACCAACACGCACTACGACCAGTTGCTCGCCGCGTCGCAAGGCGGCACGTCGATCGCGATTCCGGGCAACACGAACCTGCATCTGAACAACTTCGAGCTGAACGGCCGCTACGCGCTTACGCCGGCGCTCGCGCTCGACGCCGCCTACACGTACACGGACGGCAAGGTGACGGGCAGCAACGGCTCGGGCGATCCGAAGTGGCACACGGTTTCGCTGCAGGCCGACTACTCGCTCTCGAAGCGCACTGATGTCTATGTCGAAGGCGTGTATCAACACGCATCGGGCGACCTCGGCAATGCCGGCGCGAACGTTGCGATGATCAACACGCTGTCGCCGTCGTCGACGCAGAATCAGGTCGCCGCGACGGTGGGGCTGCGCCACCGCTTCTAAGCGCAGCGCTGCATCAGAAAGCCACGCGAAGGCAACATGAAACGGCCGCGATCGACGAGATCGCGGCCGTTTTTATTTCTTCTCCTGCTCCGCGCGCTTCAGAAGCTGTTCGATATCGTGCCCCGCGCCGCCCGTGCCCGCCGCGAGGCGCGCGAGCGCGGTCGCGGCGGTATCGCGCCTGACGCCGCTTTCGGGGCGGAACTGCTTCGGCAGCGCCATGTAGAAGGTCGCGCCGCGATCCGGCGTGCCTTCGGCCCACGCCTTGCCGCCATGCCGCTCGATGATGCGCCGCACGTTCGCGAGCCCGATGCCGGTGCCGTCGAACTGTTCGTTCACATGCAGCCGCTGAAACACGCCGAAGAGCTTGTCGACATACCGCATGTCGAAGCCGACGCCGTTGTCGCGCACCCGATACACGGCGTGCCCGACCAGCTCGCCCGTGCCGTCCTGCGCCGCGACCTCGATCTCCGGCTGCTCGCGCTGCGCGCTGAACTTCACCGCGTTGGAAATGATGTTCGCGAACGCGACGTGCAGAAAGACGTGGTCGGCTTCGATCGGCGGCAGCGCCTCCACCGTCCAGCGCACGCGCGACGACGCCTGTTCGTCGATATCGTTCTGGATGACCGTGCGCACGAGCGCGTGCACATCGACCTTGTGCGGACGCAGCGCCGCGCGGCCGAGTTGCGCGAACGACAGCAGATCGTCGACGAGACGGCCGCCGAAACGCGCCGACGTGACGATCCGGTCCAGATACCCGCGCCCGCGCTCGGAGAGCTTCTCGCCGTCCATCTGCTTCAACAGATCCGCGAAGCTCACGATGTGCCGCAACGGCGCGCGCAAATCATGGGACACCGTGTACGAAAAACCTTCGAGCTCGTGATTCGCGCGTCCGAGTTCGGTCGCGAGCTGCGCGATTTCCTCCGCGCGCCGCAGCACGATGCCGAGCACCGCCGCGCGAAATTCAAGCGCGATCTCGCGTTCCGCGGCACGCCACGGCAGCGAGCGGTCGCGCACGACATCGGTCCAGGTATCGAAGCTCTCGCGCGGCGAAAGCGAAGCGGCGAGACTGGTGAGCTTGGCGCGCGGATCGCCGGCCCATTCGATCGTCTGCACGACTTCGCGGCGAAACCAGATCACGTAGTTGCGGTAGATCTTCGAGATCGACACCGCGAGAAAGCCGGCCACGTCCGGCGAGCCGGCGAGCGCGGCGCAATCCCGCGACGCGCAATCGGACAGCACGACGTCTTCGCTCTGATCGTCGAGCCAGTCGACGAGCGCGGTGACGCCATGCTCGCCCGGCGTCACGCCGACGAGCGACGTGCGGCCTTCGAAGATCACCGCCGCGCCCGACGAGCGGGTGAAGCCGAGCAGATCGGCGGCGTCGCCGACGAGTGCTTCGACGAAGCTGTCGGTGTTCGCCATCGACGAAAGCAGCTTCGACAGCATGCGGCGCAGTTCGAGCCGGTAATGCGCTTCGTTTTGCGTCTCGCGCGCCTCGATCTGCAGCGACACGATCTGCGCGACATGCTCGCACGCGGTGCGCACTTCGAACGGCGGCAGGCGCGGCGTCGCGTGATGGCAGGAAATCAGGCCCCATAGCTTGTCGTCGACGATGATCGACATCGACATGGACGCGAGCGTGCCCATGTTGCGCATGTATTGCAGATGCACGGACGAGACGCTGCGCAGCGACGCGTGGGTGAGATCGGTCGGGCGGCCGGTCGCCGGATGCAGCGCGGGCACGAGCGGCGCGGCTTCGTAGTTCGCGTTCGAAATGAGGCGGATGCGGTTGCGGCGATACAGCTCGCGCGCCTGCGCCGGAATGTCGGAGGCCGGAAAGTGCTGATTCAGATACGACGGATAACCCGGCTCGACGCTTTCAGCGAGCACGTTGCCGTGACCTTCGTCATCGAACTGATAGACCAGCGTGCGGCCGAAGCCCGCGATGCGCGAGATCTCCGTCGCGGCGAACTGGCACAGCTGCTCGACCGTGCGCATGGATTGCACGTCGGTGACGAAGGAGCGCATGAGCGGATACATGGTCGAGAAGACGTCGGCCGTGTCCTGCGCAGGCTCGACTTCGACGAACAGCAGGCCGTCATGCCGATGCACGACGATCGCGACCGGACCGCGCGGCGTCCATCCGTCGAGCACGACATTGCCGACGTGGATCGTCGCGCCGTCGCGCGAGAGTTGCTTGAGGCCCGCGCTCGCGCGTTCGGCGGCCTGCTGGCCGAGCACCGAGGACAGCGCGCGGCCGAGGCACGCATCGGCTTCGATATGCGCGAACTGCGCGACGTTCGCGCTCGTCTGCGTGATGTAACAGTGCGCGTCCACGCTGAAGAGCACGCCGTGAGGCTGAATGCCGCCGGGAATGTGAATCGGCTCGCGCGCGCATTGCGCGCTGGCGGACGCATCGGGCGTCGCGGTGTCGGTCATGTCTGCGCCGGTTGAGGATTTGTCCATCATGGTCCTGACAATGCGGGGTCGGCCGTGCATCAAGCCGATCAACTTCGAATCATAGATGGGTTGAGCGCTCCGCAGATAGGCTCGCGGCATGTCGTAATACGCGTGGCGCGAGCGAGCGGTTATTCCTACTGGCTCGCGCGGCATGCCGGGTCATTTCTACGCGCGATGGCGCGCAGCTAACAAGCTTGCCGCATGAGTCGTTCCGCGCCGCGCGACGCGCTGATACCATGCGAAGCCCGACCACGCGAGACAACGCCGGAGCCGACATGATTCATGTTCGCCGCGCGCGCCGCTTCGATTGACGCGCGCCCGACTCGCCGCAACGCTTTTGTCCGCGCTCGTCTGCGTCGTTCATGCAGGCGAGGCCGCCGCGCAGTCGTATCGCGATGTCGCGCCGCTCGCGCCGCCCGCCGCCGCGAGGCCACGCGCAGCGCCATCGCCGCCCGAGCCGGGCGACGGATCGCACGATATCGCGATCCGCGATCTGCGCGGCATCGCTTTCGTGCGTGCCGACGCCGCTTCACCGATGCAGTCGGGCGCGAACGGCGCGATCACATCGAGCGGCGTTCCCTTGCTCACGCCCGAGTTTCTCGACGGCTTCTCGAACGATCTCCACAAGCCGTTGACCTTCGCGCGTCTCGCCGAGATTCGCCGCGCGGTCGTGAAGCGCTATCGCGATGCGGGCCAGCCGCTCGTCGATGTCTACGTCCCCGAGCAGGACGTGAGCAACGGCGTCGTGAAGATCGCGATTGCGGAGTTTCGCGCGGGGCGCGTGACGCCCAAAGGCAATCGCTATTTCTCCGATGCGCTGCTCATGCGCGAGATGCCGCTCGCGCCCGGCGAGCCGATCCGCGAAGCCGATGTCGCCGCGGGCCTAGCGCTGCTCAATGCGAATCCGTACCGGCGTGTGGATGTGGTCTACGCGCCCGGCGTCGCCGCCAATACGACCGATGTCGTGCTGCAAACCGAAGACCGCTTTCCGTTTCGCCTCTACGGCGGCTATAACAACGACGGCGTGCGCGATCTCGGCCGCGATCGCATTCTCGCGGGATTCGACTACGGCAACCTGTTCGGCATCGATGCGCGCATCGGCTATCAGATGACCGCGAGTAACGATCTGCTGAGCGGCAATCCGGATATCGAAGGGCGGCCGGATCGTCCGCGCTATATCGCGCATGCATTCAACGTGGTCGCGCCGCTGCCGTGGCTGGATCGCGTCGAACTGTTCGGTGTGTTCGCGCAAAGCACGCCGCGTCTGCCGGACAGTTATGGACAGACGGGCCTGAGTGCGCAGCTCAGCTTTCGCTACGACTGGCGCTTGCCGCCGCTCGACAACGCCGGCGCGTGGCAGCAGCAGGTGCAGATCGGCTACGACTTCAAGCGCTCGAACAACGACCTGGAGTTCGGCGGCTTTCAGGTGTTCAATGCGAACACGCATATCCATCAGTTCGTCTTCGCCTACGACCTGCTGCGCAGCGATGCATCGGGCGACACGCATCTGAATGCCGCGCTCTTTGTGAGTCCCGGCTATTTCGACAGCAGCAGCAACGACGCCGCCTACGATGCGGCGCGGCTCGGCGCGAAGCCGCGTTATCAGTACATGCAACTGTCGGCGCAGCGCGACATGCCGCTCGGCAAGTCGGGCTTTTCGGTGTCGGCGCGCGGGCTTCTACAGTGGACCGGAAGCACGCTCTTGCCGAGCGAGGAACTCGGGCTGGGCGGCGATGCCACCGTGCGCGGCTACGAGCCCTACACCGCGCAGGGCGATCGCGGATGGAACGTGCAGACGGAGTTGCGCGCCCCGGCGATTTCGGCGGGCATCGCGGCGATGCAGCCGTTCGTGTTCTTCGATGCGGGGCACGTCTGGAATCGGATCCCCGAATTCGGCGAGCCGAACAATGCTTCGCTGGCGGGTATCGGGGCGGGGATTCGCGTGCAGGTGGGGCGCTTCGTGAGCTTTCGCGGAACGTATGGGTTTCCGTTGAAGGCGGCGGTGCCGAATGGATCGAAGGCGCCGGTGGGGGAGGTGTTTTTGGTGATCGGGAGCTAACACGCGGGACAGCGCGCATCGCGCCATCCCGCGAACCACCTCAAGGCTGCGCCTGCTGCCACTGCAATACCGGATGCGTCGCGCCGGCCGGCATCGCCCAGACGCCGCCCGCCGGAATATTCCAGTCGAGGTAATTCGACACGTTGCTCATCTGCGCCGTCGTCAGCCCGTTCGAATCGGGCGGCACCGTGCCCGAGTTCGATCCCGCCGCGCTCGTCCGAATCGTCGTCTCCTTGTTCCAGTAGACGTTGTTGTGAATCGCGCCCTGGTTGTACGCCGCGATGCCGCCGTAAGCATCGCCCGGCGGCCCGCCGCCGCCGACCTGCCCGACCGCGAACGATTCGTTGATGACGCCCGTCGTGCCGTTCTCGTACACGAGCCCGCCGCCGCCGAAGCCGCCGACGCCGCCCGTCGCGTACGACTGCGTGATGAGCCCCGCGTTGAACGCGACGAGTCCCGCCGTCTCGCCGTGCGAGCCGGCGAAGGTCGTGCCGGTCGCATACGACTGCGCGACGGTGCCGTTGTTCGTGCCCACGAGCCCGCCCGCCGGCGTCTGATAGCCGACGTCCGCCGTGCTCGACGAGCGCTCGATCGTCCCGTTGTTCACGCCGACGAGCCCGCCCGCGCCGCGTCCGCCGAAGCCGTTCTGACTGACCGCGCCCGTGGTATTGACGTAGGTGACGAGACCGTCGTTCTGCCCGGCGAGCAAGCCGAGCCCGCCCGACGAATAGCCGCTCACGCTCGCGTTCGTGAGATTCAGGTTGCGTACGACGCCGCTCGCGCCGATCACGCCGAACATGCCGTAATAGTCGTCGTTGGCATTCGAGATCGACGCGAGCTTGTCGATGGTGTGACCGAAGCCGTCGAACTGGCCGGTAAACGGCGTGGACGTCGCCCCGATCGCGGTGAAGTAGTTCGGATAGCTCGTCGCGCTCGCATCGATATCCTTGCCGAGCGCATAGCTGCCCGCGAGGTCTTGCGACACCTTTTGCAGATCGCCGAGATTGTTCACGAGCTTGTACGCGCTCGCCTGCGCGACGACCCCGCTATACGGCGCGGCGGTCCATCCGCTGTTCGTGAGCACGGTGCCCGGTGCGTACGTGCCGTTCATGTCGTAGAGCGCGCTAACGATGCCGCCGCTCTTGGACCAGTCGATCGTGCCGCCATTGGTCACGCCGCCGCCGTTGTCGATGCCGCCCGCATCCGCGCGCAGCGTGAGATTGCCGTTGCCGGTGTTGCCGATCGTCGCGCCGGGAGCGATCGTCACGCTATGCGCCGCGCCGAGCGTCAGCGATCCGTTGCCGCTCCATTGCACGTTGCCGTTCACGGCGAGATCGCCGCTCGCCGTTTCGACATCGACCGAGGTGCCGTTCGTCAGGCTGCGCGCGAGTGAAGCGCCGCTCGTCTGATCGACGGTGAACGCCGGCGCGCCGAGCTTCCAGGTGCGCGCCTGGACGTTCGCGCCCGCGATATCGAGCGTGTTGCCGGTCGTCTCGACCGTGCCGCCGCTGCCGTCCGCGTTGGCCGCGGCGATCGCGCCGTTCGCGTGCACGTTGCCCTGGTCGGCGACGAGCCACACATGGCCGTCGCGCGTCGCCGTGCCGGTCGCCCGGATCGCGGCGCTGTTGCCCGCGAGCGCGTAGACGTTGCCGTCGGCGGCTTGCAGGTTCGCCTGCGCCGCCGCGATCGCGCCGCCGTTCATGGCCGTGCCGCCGCTGCCCGCCTGCACGAAGACCTGCTGCCCGCCCGACGCGTCCTGCAGCAACACCTGATTGCCCGCCGCGATCTCGACCGTGCCCTGCGGCGCGCTGATGCTGCCGCCGTTCACCGCCGCCGTGCGCGACACGAGAAACACGTCGCCGCCGCTCGAACCGATCTTGCCGAGATTGATGACCATGCCGTCGCCACCGCCCGAGAGCGTGAGCGGGCCGCCTTGCATGAACGCGTCGTTGCCGATGTCGAGCGCCGACGCGACGAAGCGCCCGCCCGTCGCGACGACGCCGCCCGGGCCCACCAGCACGCCCTGCGGATTGACGAGATAGACGCTGCCCGTCGCGTTGAGCTGGCCGAGGATCACCGAAGCGTCGCCGCCCGTCACGCGATTGAGCGTCGCGCCGTTGCCGTTGTTGAACGTCACCTGCCGTCCGCCGCCGATCGAAAAGCTGTTCCAGTCGATGACGCCGCGCGATGTCGTCTGATTGATCGTCAGCGACGCGCCGCCGCCCGCGATCGCGCCGCTGCCCGCGACGAACTGGCCGCCGGCCGGCAATGGCGGCGCGGCCTCGGCGATGCCGGCGAGCGTCGCGCACGACATTCCCGCAAGGAGCGGCACGAGCATCGCGAGCGGTCGCAGGCGGGCGCGGCGACGAATACGGTTTGTGGAAAGAAGCGGACGAATGCTGCGCTGCATGGCTGCCTCCGTTCAATCGGGCGTTTTTGTTCGTTTATGGTCGTTTTGGCCGCTGACGGTGTAGCCGCTTTTCGCCCCGGCGATTCGATCACGGGAGCGCGAACATCGACGTGCGAGCAGGCGCGCCGATGGTAGCGCCCGGCGTTGCGCGCCTATGTGGGGTTCCGCACATTCGTGCGGCTCAAAAAAATGGGGCTGCGCGCACGCGAGACGCGCCGGGGCACGTGTGCGGCGCGGCATGGAAATTGAGCGCCGCCGGGCGCAACTATGAAGGGAGATTGAAAGTGCTTCTAGTGCGAAGGCTTGCGCCGGCTCGTCAGTTCGATCCAGCATTCGTGATAGATGCGCTGCACGAGCGCGCTCTCGTAGTCGAGATCTTCGCCTTCGAGAATGCGCTCGATGTCGCCGCGCGAGGCGTCGGCGTCGAGCGTCGTGGCAAAGCGCATGGCGAGCGACTGCGCGGCCGCCGAAAGCCGCGCGGTTTCGATCCACTCTGCCGCGCGATGATGCCGGTCGAGCCAGCGATGCGCCGCGCGCACCTGAAACGACGTATCGGGCCAGTCGCCTTCGATGTAGTACGCGCCGAGCAATCCGCACGTGAGCCAGCACAGCAGATGAACCCGGTCATCGGGCCCCAGGGGATAGCGCACTTGGCTCATGATGGCGGCATCGAAATGACGCATCGACGATAGCACGCTGTGCGCGCCCGCGGCATGCGGCGCGCGTATGGTCCGGCGCGGCCGCCATGCAGGCTTCGTGCGAAAGACGTCAGAACGCGTGCCGCAGCGCCACGCGTGCGACGAACTGCTCCGAGTTCGACGACAACCCCTGCGTGCCCGGAATGAACGCCTGATCCATGACGGAATCCGTCGAACTGCCCGCGATCTTCTGATACGCGCCCTGCACGTAAATGTCCGTGCGCTTCGAGAGGAAGTAGTCCGCCATCAGACCCGCCGAATGAATGTGCGGCTTCACGGTGCCGGCCGTCGAATCGTAGGTTTCCATCGAGTAGACATACTGCGCGCCGACGAAGAACGCCGGCGTGAACTGATACTTCCCGTTCACTTCGAAGTTCTGATACTTGAGGTTCCTGAGCGTGTTGCCGGCCGACGCGAGCGGCACACCGATATATCCGTTCGTCACCGGATTCGCATAGCTCGAATTCGTATAGGCGAAGCCCGCCGTCGCCTTGCCGAACGTGTAATTCACGCCCGCGCCGAAGATCTGCATGCGCTGCGCGATGAAGCTCGCATCGTTCGTGGCGATGGCGCCGTTCGCCGTGAGGCCGGTGCCGTCGGCGCGCAGATAGGCCGCGCCCGCGAGCAGGCCGCCGTTCGCATACGACGCCCCGACGCTGAATTGCCGGTTGTTCGCGAAGTTCGTGTCGTTGCTGAAGCTGTACGTGCCGCCGAACTGGAATCCGCCGAAGGACGGGCTCGCGTACTTCACCGTGTTGTTCACGCGGAACGAGTTGTCGGTGTTGTCGTTGTCGAACGGATGCGCGAACAGATAGCCCGCCCAGTTGCCGTTGGCCGTGGTCGGCGCGAGATAGTCGACCACCGAATCGTATTGACGGCCGAACCTGACCGAGCCGAACCGGTCATTGGTCACGCCGATATAAGCCTGCCGCCCGAACATGCGTCCGCCTTGCCCGGCCGCGCCGTTGCTCAGGTTCACGCCGCTTTCGAGCTGAAACACCGCTTGCGTGCCGCCGCCCAGATCCTCCACGCCGCGCAAACCCCAGCGGCTGCCCGACGCATAACCGCTCGTCAGTTCATACGCGCGATTTCCGCCGACGTTGCTCGTGTAGTCGAACCCCTCGTCGAGCACGCCGAACAGCGTGACGCTGCTTTGCGCATGAGCCGACGATGCGATGCACGCGAGCGCGGCAAGCGAAATTGCTTTGATTCTCATGTAAGTCTCAAGTCTTTTACTTTTGGATGAAGAAGTCCCGGCAGACGTTCGCCGGAACCGCGAGCGACCGATTGTGAGCGATGCGAACGACCCTGAAAAAGGATTTAGTCGAACAGCCATCGTGAGTTTTTTGAATGTTCTTCCAGCGAATTCTTCGCTTGTCGTTGCAGCGCGACGCACGAAAGAATGCGTTGCACAGCGATCAAGGAACCCGCCAGACATGAAGCTAGAACGGAATTTTGTGAACGGACGTTTCATCGAGCCCGTGAGCGACGAAGTCACCGCCATCCTGAATCCCGCGACCGAGGCGTTGCTGGGCCATGTTCACAACGCATCGCGTGAACAGGCGCTTACGGCCGTCGATCAGGCCGCCGCCGCGCAACGCCTGTGGCGCGTGACGCCGGCCGCCGAACGCGGCGCGCATATGCAGCGTCTCGCCGATGCGATCGCCGAAGCCTCCGCCGAGATCGGCGCGGCGCTCGCGCTGGAATCCGGCAAGAGCCTGCTCGACGCGACCAACGAGGCCGTCTACGCGGCGCAGATCACGCGCTATCACGCGGAATGGGCGCGGCGCATCGAAGGCGAAGTCATTCCGAGCGATACGACTGATGAGAACCTCGTGCTGCATCGCGAACCGATCGGCGTGGTTGCGTGCCTGATCCCGTTCAACTTCCCGATCTACACGCTCATGCGCAAGATCGCGCCTGCGCTGATCGCGGGCAACACGGTCGTCGTGCGCCCGAGCAACAACACGCCGCTGTCCGCCTTCGAACTGGCGCGCGCGGTCGAGCGCGCGGCGCTGCCCGCGGGCGTCGTCAATATTCTCGCGATGGATCACGCCACCGCCGAAGTCGTCTGCACGCATCCGAAGGTCGGCATGATCACGTTGACGGGCAGCGTGAACGCGGGCCGCAAGGTGCTCGAATACTGCAAGGCGAACATCGCGAAGCCTTCGCTGGAACTCGGCGGCAAGACGCCCGCGATTGTCGAGCCGGATGCCGATCTGGAGAAGGCGGCGCGCGAGCTCGTCGCGTCGAAGCTCACGCACAGCGGCCAGCTCTGCACGGCTATCGAGCGCGTGTACGTGCACGAGAGCATTCATGACGCGTTCGTCGGCCTGCTGCGCGCGCAGATGCAAGCGAAGCGGATCGGCGACCGCAGCGAAGACGCGAGCCACATGGGCCCGCTCGTGAACAAGGCGTCGCGCGACGGCATTCACGCGATGGTCCGCCGCGCGATCGAAGCGGGCGCGACGCTCGAAACCGGCGGCGAAGTGCCGGCGGGCAAGGGCTTTTTCTATCCGCCGACGCTGCTTTCGAACTGCCGCCAGGACATGGAGATCGTGCAGGAAGAAACCTTCGGTCCCGTGCTTGCGGTGCTGAAGTACGGCACGATCGACGAAGCGCTCGCGATGGCGAACGATCATCAGTTCGGGCTTTCGTCGGTGCTCTACACCGAGAACTACCGCACGGCGATGAAAGTCGCCAACGCGATCGAAGCGGGCGAGCTCTACATCAACCGCACGCCCGCCGATCCGTATCAGGGCTTTCATGCGGGCTGGAAGCGCTCCGGCATCGGCGGCGACGACGGCAAGCACGGCATGCTCGAATTCACGCAAACGCGTCTCGTCGTCATGAAGTACTGATTCTCGCGGCCGGCGTTCGCCGGTCCGCGCTCAATTCACCCAACAAAAAACATAGTGAAGATCCGGCGTCACGGCATCGACGTGTCGTGACGCGGCTCTTCGAGGAGCACATCCGTGTCATCGAATCCCGCTCAATCCGGCGCGAGCGTCGCCGCACCGCGCGAAAGCTCGCGCGCCGACCGCTATATCCAGCTCGCGCTGCTCGTGATCGCCGCTGGCGCCATTTATCCGATTCTGTATCTGCGGCAGGTCTACCAGCCGACGATGCTCGAAGTCTTTCATATCTCCGAGGCGCAACTCGGCTATCTGTACTCCGCGCTCGGCACGATCTTCCTCGTCTGTTATCTGCCGAGCGGCTGGCTCGCGGACCGCGTCAGGCCGCGCGTGCTCATCAGCTTTTCGCTGATCGCGACGGGCGCGCTCGGGCTGTGGTATTCCACGGCGCCTTCGTTCGGCGCGCTGATCGCGATCTTCGGCGGCTGGGGCCTGACGACCGGCCTCACGTTCTGGGCCGCGATCATCAAGCGCGTGTCGATGATCGCCGGCGCCGACGAGCAAGGCCGCTTCTTCGGCTTTCTCGACGGCGGGCGCGGCCTGATCGAGGCGCTCCTCGCGACCATCGCGATTTCGCTCTTCGCGTGGATGACGCAGACGCGCGGCGCATCGACCGAAGCGGGCTTCAGGCTCGTCGTCTATATGTACGCGTTCCTGTGCATCGGGCTCGGCGTGGTGCTCGGTCTCGTGCGCGATCCGAACGGCGGCGCGGCCGCGACGGCGGTGAAGCGCGAAAAGCGCAACGTGCTGCGCGATCTCTATTCGCTTGCGAAGAATCCGCAACTCGCGCTGCTGTCCGCGATCGTGTTCTGCGGCTATCAGGTCTTCTGGTCCACGTACAGCTTCTCCGCATATCTGCATGAAAAGGAAATCGGCCTGACGGTGGTCGCGGCGGGCTTCATCACGACGCTCAAGCTGTGGATGCGGCCGATCGGCGGCATCGGCGGCGGCTTTCTCGGCGATCGCTTTTCCAAGACTTCCGTGCTGATCGTCGCGCTGTTCTCGGCGTCCGCCGCGCTCATCGCGCTGATGGCAGCGCCCGGCATGTCGAGTCATGCGCTCGTCGCGGTCATCGTCCTGTTCATCGGCGTGATGACCTACGCGATTCGCGGCCTCTACTGGTCGCTGCTCGATCAATGCAAGGTGCCCGCCGAAACGATGGGTCTCGCGATCGGCCTCGTGTCCGTCGTCGGCTATTCGCCCGATGCGGTGCTGCCGCTCATCAACGGCTATCTGACGCAGAACTATCCGGGTGTCTACGGTTATCAGCTGTACTTCGGCTATATCGCCTTCATGTCCGCGCTCGGCGGCGTGGCGGCCATCTTGTTCAAACTTCGACTCGCGAAACAGGGAGCGCAACAATGAAAATCGCCACACTGGAAACGCATATCGTCGCCGTGCCGCCGCCTCATATCGGCGGCATGTACTGGATCTTCGTCAAGCTGCGCACGGCGTGCGGCATCGAAGGCGTCGGTGAGATCTATTCCGCGACGTTCCATCCGAAGGCGATGGTGCCGATCATCGAAGACGTCTTTCAACGTTATCTGGAAGGCCACGATCCGCATCGCGTCGAACGCTTCTATCGCGAGGCGTATTCGAGCGGCTTCACGCAGCGCCCCGATCTCACGATGATGGGCGTCGTGAGCGGCCTCGAAATGGCGTGCTGGGACATCATCGGCAAGGCGGCGGGCAAGCCCGTCTACGAACTGCTCGGCGGGCGCGTGCATGAGCGCCTGCGTTCGTACACGTATCTGTATCCGAAGAACAGCCGCGGCGAATACGACTACGACGATCCCGATCTCGCCGCCGAATGCGCCGCGCATAACGTGGCGAAGGGTTTCACCGCCGTCAAGTTCGATCCGGCGGGGCCGTACACCGCCTACTCGGGCCATCAGCTTTCGCTCGACGTGATGGACCGCTGCGAAACCTTCTGCCGCAAGGTGCGCGAGGCCGTGGGCAGCAAGGCCGATCTGCTGTTCGGCACGCACGGCCAGATGGTGCCGTCATCCGCGATCCGTCTCGCGCAGCGCCTCGCGAAGTTCGATCCGCTGTGGTTCGAGGAGCCGGTGCCGCCGGGCCAGGAAGGTGCGATGGCGCAAGTCGCCGCGAAGACCAGCATTCCGATCGCGGCGGGCGAGCGCCTCACGACGAAGTACGAGTTCTTCAAGCTGCTCGAAGCGAAAGCCGCATCGATCCTGCAATTCAATGTCGGGCGCGTGGGCGGTCTGCTCGAAGCGAAGAAGATCGCGAGCCTCGCCGAGGTCTATTACGCGCAGATCGCGCCGCATCTTTACAACGGTCCCGTCGGGGCGGCCGCGAGCATTCAGATCGCCGCATGTACGCCGAACTTTCTGATTCAGGAAAGCATCGAGACGTGGGGCGGCTTCCACGCCGAAGTGCTGAAGAAGCCGATCCGCTGGGAAGACGGCTACATCATTCCGTCGACGGAGCCGGGGCTCGGCGTCGAACTGAACATGGACGTCGTGCGCGCGCATACGCCGTACACGGGCGAACGGCTGCATCTGCAGATGGCGGCGCAACCCGCCGACGTGAAGGATCTCGCGCCCGCCAAGGGCTAATCAGGCATGAAAGACATGGAATTCGACTACATCATCGTCGGCGCGGGATCGGCGGGCTGCATTCTCGCCAATCGCCTGACGGAGTCCGGCGAGCATTCGGTGCTGCTGCTCGAAGCGGGCGGCGCGGACGATTCGTTCTGGTTCAGGGTGCCGGTCGGCTTCACGAAGACCTACTACAACCCGCAATACAACTGGATGTACTACAGCGAGCCGGAAGCGCAACTGCAGAACCGTTCGCTGTATTGCCCGCGCGGCAAGGTGCAGGGCGGCTCCGGCTCGATCAACGCGATGATCTACGTGCGCGGCCAGCCGCACGATTTCGACGACTGGGCGCGCGCGGGCAACGCGGGCTGGAGCTATCGCGACGTGCTGCCGTATTTCCGCCTCCTCGAATCGCACTGGGCCGGCGACACCGAATATCACGGCGCGCACGGAAAGATCGCCATTTCGTCGATGAAAGACGGCGCGCATCCGATCTGCGGCACCTTCCTGGAAGGCGCGCGGCAGGCGGGCTATCCCGTGACCGGCGATATCAACGGCGCGGACTACGAAGGCGCGACCGTCTACGATCTCAATGCGCGCAAGGGCGAGCGTTCGTCGAGCAGCTTCGAATATCTGCATCCCGTGCTCGGGCGCATGAACCTGCGCGTGGAGCGCAACGTGAGCGTGAGCCGTGTGATGTTCGACGGCAAGCGCGCGACGGGCGTGGCCGCGACGCGCAACGGCGAGGCACTGCGGTTTCGCGCGAAGCGTGAAGTGATTCTGTCGGCGGGCGCGGTCGATTCGCCGAAGCTGATGCAGCTTTCCGGCCTCGGCGAGCGCGCGCTGCTCGCGAAGCACGGCATTCCCGTCGTGCATGAACTGCCCGCGGTCGGCAAGAATTTGCAGGATCATCTGTGCGTGAGCTTTTACTATCGCGCGACGGTGAAGACGCTGAACGACGAACTCGGCTCGCTTTTCGGCAAGGCGAAGGCCGCGCTGCGTTATCTGACGTCGCGCAAAGGGCCGCTCTCGATGAGCGTCAATCAGTCGGGCGGCTTCTTCAAGGGCGATGACGACGAGGCGGAACCGAACCTCCAGCTTTACTTCAATCCGCTGTCGTATCGCATTCCGAAGAGCAGCAAGGCGCAGCTCGAACCCGAGCCGTATTCCGGTTTCCTGCTGTGCTTCAATCCGTGCCGGCCGACGAGCCGCGGCTCGGTCGAGATCGCATCGGACCGCGTCGAGGATGCCGCGAAGATCCGCATCAACGCGCTGACGACGCCGAAGGACATCCGCGAGGCGGTGCAGGGCAGCAAGCTCGTGCGCAAGATCATGAATTCGAAGGCGCTGCGCGCGGTCACCGCGGAGGAAATCTCGCCGGGGCCGAACGTGCAAAGCGATGCCGACATGCTGGCGTATTTCCGCGAGCAGTCGGGTTCGATCTACCACCTGTGCGGCTCCTGCGCGATGGGGCCGGACGCGGCCACCGCGGTCGTCGACGAACGGCTGCGCGTGCACGGCGTGCAGGGCTTGCGGATCGTGGACGCGTCGGTCTTCCCGAACATCACGTCGGGCAATCTGAATGCGCCGGTGATGATGGTCGCCGAGAAAGGCGCGGACATGATCCTCGACGACGCGCGCGCGACCGTTGCCCGGATTCCCGAGCCGGCGGAGTCCGCCGCGATCGGTTGATGCGCGCGGGGCGTGAGCGCGTCGCTACGCTTTCACGCCCCGAAGCGGCATAATTTGCCTCGATTCGTAAAATGCTGCCTGAGAGCGGCATGGTCCGGCGTCGACGCGTGCTAAAAGCGCGCCTCGAACGCGAGGAAAGGGAGACCGACTTGAAGCGAAAGATGCCCGCCCTGAACGCGCTGAGGGCCTTCGAGGTGGCCGGACACACCGGCAGCTTCACGCGCGCGGCCGAAATGCTGCATGTCACGCAAAGCGCGGTGAGCCGTCAGGTGCGTCAGCTCGAAACGCAGCTCGGCGAGCCGCTTCTTTTGCGTCGGCATCATCATCTCGAACTCTCGGCGACGGG
This sequence comes from Caballeronia cordobensis, assembly GCF_001544575.2. Classification (GTDB taxonomy): domain Bacteria; phylum Pseudomonadota; class Gammaproteobacteria; order Burkholderiales; family Burkholderiaceae; genus Caballeronia; species Caballeronia cordobensis. The sequence goes on along the minus strand of NZ_FCNY02000004.1, from coordinate 397,690 downwards.
GCGGCTTCTGCTGCAGGCGCTGAAAATGTCGTTCGACCGCATCGAACTGACCGTGCGCAGCATTCAGGAGAAGACGCATCTGAAGCGTTTGCGCATCAACGCGCCGCCTACCTTTTCCAGCCGCTGGCTGATGCCGCGGCTGCAATCCTTGCGCACCGCCGCGCCCGAGCTCGAAATCACGCTGACCACGCGTCTCAGGGACGATCTCGTCGAATCGGGCGCGCTCGATTGCGCGATCCGCTTCGGCAACGGCGAGTGGGACAGCCTCGATAATCAATTGCTGATGAACGAGCGGCATATCGCGGTGTGCTCGCCAGCGCTGATCGGCGAGCGCGATACCTCGGACATCGACCTGAACGCGTTCACCCTGCTGCATGTGCTCGCGGCCAGCGATCAGCGTTATCTCACCTGGCAGCACTGGCTCAAGGCCGCGAATATCGGCGGTGTCGATACGCGCGGCGGCTACGAGTTCGACCTGCTCGATCACGCGATCCGCGCGGCCGTCGACGGGCTGGGCGTCACCATCGCGGATCGTCACATGATCGCGCACGAATTGCGGCAGGGCACGCTCGTGCCGATCGTCGATGTGGAGGTGGACGGGCATCAGTCGTACTGGCTCGTCACGCGCACCGGCCAGGACGATTCGCCTCAGGTCGCGCTGTTTCGCGAGTGGCTGCGCGCGGAGATCGAAAAGCAGACGCGCGGGCGTGGCGGAAAGCCTGCGCGGGCCTGAGCGGGAGAGACGATCATGCGCCGGCTGCCATCCCTGACCGCATTGCGCTTTTTCGAAGAGAGCGCGCGCCATATGAGCTTCAACAAGTCCGCCGCGGCGCTGTGCGTGACGCCCGGCGCGGTGAGCCGCCAGATTCGCCTGCTCGAAGAGGCGCTCGGCACGAAGCTGTTCGATCGCGATCACAAGGGCATACGTCTTACGAAGCAGGGCGCGGAGCTGCTCGCGTGTTTGTCCGATGCGTTCGATTCGATCGAGCGCGTGACGCGTTCGCTGTCGACTGCGCAACGCGGCGAGCGCCGGCGTCTGACCGTGAGCGCGCCGCCGACCTTCGCGACGCGCTGGCTTTCGCCACGCCTCGGCTCGCTGATGGACGCGGTGCCCGACATCGATCTTTCCGTGCGCACCGATGCCATCGACGAACGTCAATGCAGCATTCGCTTCGGCTACGAGGCGCGGGCGGATCACCGGTCGGAGTTGCTGTTCATCGAGCGGCACGTGCTTGCCGGCGCGATGAAGTTCGCGGGGCAGCCCGTCGAGGCGCTATTGCAGCGGCTTCCCGCGCTGCACGTGCTGCATAACGATGCGCGGCTCACGCTGTGGCCCAACTGGCTCGACGCGGCGGGACTGCCGCGCGCGTACGGCGAGAACGGCATCGAGTTCTCGACGCTCGATCAGGCGATTCACGCGGCGCGCGCGGGTTCGGGGCTGGCGGTGGTGGACCGGAACATGATCGCCGACGAGTTGCACGAGGGTTCGCTCGTGCTGTTGTCGCCGGTGGAATCGACGGGGCCGTATGGGTACTGGCTGGATATCGCGCCTGCGGAGGCGAGCTCGGATAGTGTGCAGGCGTTTGCGGAGTGGTTGCGTGGCGAGGGGGCGAAGGCTGCGCAGGCGTAGGGGTGCTGGGAAAACCTGACCACATCAGCCTCCAAGTAACGAACTTACGAATCTCCTCCGAAGAAAATCGGATATGGGCGATGCGGCCACGTAACTGAGGAACTCATCGCCTCAAGTATTCTCTGAAGCCAAGCAGTCCCGGTTTTGATCGGATCGCATCGTTTGGCGGTCAGGCGGATCACGCAAGAGGAGATCGCAATGAAAAATAGCGCCGTAGCCATTTTGTGCATGACGCTGCTCGGCAGCGCGCTTGCAGCAAGCGAACCTTCGATAACGGAATACCGAGGCATCTGCGACGCTTCGGCGGCCATCGCGCTGGACGAGAATCTGTTCGCAGTAGCCGACGACGAGCACAACATACTCAAAATATATCGTCGCGGTCAAGCGAAGGAAGTATCGAGCGTGTCGGTCATCGATTCGTTGGGCAATGACGAATCGGATCTCGAAGGTGCCGCGAGGATCGGAAACAGAATCTTCTGGATCGCGTCTCACGGAAGAAATGCGAAGGGGAAACTACGCGAGCAACGACATCGCTTCTTCGCGACCGACATTGTCGGACAAGGCGATTCAGTGACGCTGAAGGTCGTTGGAACTCCGTACACTCGACTTCTCGATGACTTGCTCGCCGACACCGATTTGCAACCGTTCAAGCTCGACATCGCGAGTAGCCTGGCAGCCGAAGCGAAGGATGGGCTGAACATCGAGGGACTCGCGGCGACACCCGATGGCCAGCTCTTGATTGGATTTCGCAACCCGATCATCAAGGGAAAGGCGCTTATCGTACCGCTGGAAAATCCGCAGGAGATGATCGAGGGTAAGAAGGCACGGCTCGGGGCGCCTATTGCACTCGATCTCCAGAAGCGAGGGATACGCAGCATCGAACGGGTGAAGGGCAGCTACCTCATCGTTGCAGGTCCGCCCGCAAAGAAGGGGACGTTCGCCCTGTTCAAGTGGTCGGGGAATCCGTCGGATGCGCCGGAGCCGGTGAGAAGCGTCGGCTTCGACGGATTGTCGCCGGAAGCACTCTTCGAAATCCCCGATAAGGAAACGATTCAAGTGCTCAGCGACGACGGCGAAAGAAAAGTCGGCGATCGGGAATGCAAGGAAATCAGCGATGCGGATTTTCGATTGTTCCGAAGCTTGAGCATTCAGATTCCGTAGGTTTTCATCGACGTTTTTCCTCACTTTAGCGTGGGATGTGCGCGCGCGTTCTTTCAAACCGCGCGAGCCATCTTCGTCTTCTTCGGTACACGGCGCGGGCACAATCTCATGCTGGCCGTCATCGCCGTCTGTGCATTCACGGCGATCAGCCTGCAAACGGCGGTATTCATTTTCGCGGTCATGGTCGTGGCGGGTGGAATCAGCATGCTTTACCTGCTGCTCATTCTCGCAACAAGACGTTGCTTCGCTTGCGGGCGTCACCGGCTATCGGCGCTGAGGCTTTCTCCCCGATGTCCATGCGGTCATGACCTGCTGCGAATATTCATGTCTGGACGCGGCAAGGCTATGCGCATCACCTTCCGGCTCGCCATTCCCCGGTGCGCGAATGACGCGTGGGATTGTTGACGCTCTGCAAGCGGGCGTTGAACGTCTCAAACTGTCGCCGCCGAGAATGACGTGAGCGTGTCCCAAGCCGGAGCAGACCAGTCGAAAATGTGAGGCAACCGGGCTTGGAAGCGTCCAACGATGCCACGCAGCAAAGCTTCCTCGTCGCCCATCGCTGGTTTTACTGCCTTTGCACCGGACGCTTGCCTGTAAAATGACAAGCAGCGCGCTGAAGGAAACTGAAACCCCATGCCGACGTGCCGTAAGGCCCGGTCGACGGAAAGGGGCGGCGTAGCAAAGCTTCAGATCAAAAGTGTTCGGGTACAAGATGGAACAAGTAAAGCGAGTTAAGTTAGCACCCCTTTTTTTTGGGGCGTTGGCAGTAAGCGTTGCCTCACTGAGTGCGTGTAATAAGGCGGCTGAAACACCGAAAGAAGTCATGCCGAAGCAAAGCGCTGCGGCGCCTGTTCTGAGCACTTCCTTCAGCCCGATATATGGTTTGATCGTTCCACTTAGGATTGCAGGAAGAGATTATCGTTTCCTGTTGGACACGGGTTTCGGCTACACGGTTCTGGATAATCACTTCGCCTCGACGATCACGAAACCCGGAAGCTATCAGACGGCCACCGTTTTTCGTTCAGCAATAGACCGGGGCATAAGTGCAGCGGATGGTGAGAAATTGGCGAAGGACCGGCTGCGCCTATGGAAAGCTCAACCTATCGAAATCGGCAGCCATGTCGTACCGGACTTCTACCCATGGTTTGGCGTCGATTTATCGATACTTGCTATGGCGAAGAAAACCGCGCCGATCGACGGTATTCTAGGTGTCGAGATTTTTCGCCAGTTCAGTTGGGTTCTCGATAATCGCGAGAAAACGCTCACCATCTGGCAACATCCACCGGCGAACGAGCATTTTGCGCACTGCGTGCCTTATCGGGATGGGCCGCCGGTGACTGGGCCCGCGCTCTATCTGCGCACGGGGGATCAGTTTATCGAGTTTGCTATCGATACAGGCGCGGAAGGTTCGAGCATCGATGCTGAGACGCTCGAGCTGCTCAAAGGTGCCAAAACGGCCAAACTCACCGGGACACGTCAGAGTGGATCGATCAACGGATTGGAGACATCCTCCGACTATTTCGTCACCGGATTTTCGCTGGACAAGCAGCCGATTGGCGGCTTTGAGTTTTCCTACGTGAATGGCAAGAAAGGCAGTAATCTGCTGGGCCGCGATTTCCTGGCCAAGCTCGACCGCTATATGTTCGTGCCCAGCACGTTCGAGTTCTGTTTCGACGAAAGCCGTCTCGCACAGGACAATCCGATCGAAGTTCGTCGACTTGGCGTTCGCTTGATCGATGGCAAAGTGACGTTCGCCGCCAACACGTCGAAGTCCTTCGAAGAGCAGGATATCCGAAACGGAGATGTGCTGATCGAGGTTAATGGTCAGCCGGCCTATCCTGCTTCTCTGGATGAAACCAGTTCCGCGTTGAATACCACGGCGAAGGGCAAATTGTCACTCGTCATCGAACGGGACGGACAACGTCGTACCGTGCGAATGTAATCGTGAAGATCAAGCGACTCGGCCAAGAGCGCGTTGCCTCTCAAGCAGGAAGTCCACAAACGTGCGCACCTTGGCCGAAAGATGCCGGTTGGTCGGATAGACGGCGAAAATCGGTTGAGGCAGCGGCCGGAATGGCGCCAATACTTCCACCAGCCGACCATCGCGCAGATCGTCCTCAACCGTGAAATCGAACAGTTGCGTGACGCCCCCACCGTTGATCGCGCAGGCTAACGTCGCGAACGGATGATCGAACGTCATTGCCGGGCGCACAGGAATTTCGTAGGCAGTCTTGGCTTCTTCGGCGAAAGACCATGGCAACGGACGTCCGCTATCGGGCATGACAAGTCCCAGACACACATGATCGCGCAATGCTTCGGGCCGGGCCGGCGCGGGGTGATGGCGCAAGTATTCGGGCGATGCCACCACGCGAAGCTGGGCGTTGTTAAGAAGCCGTCCAACGAGGCGTGAGTCGGCAACCTGGCCCAAACGAATCGTCATGTCGAAGTCCTGAGTCGCGAAATCGGCGACGGCGTTGCTCAGGGACACGGCAACCTCCACTTTCCCGTCGTAACGCTCGACGTATTGCGGTATCAGCGGGACGATGTGCTTGATGCCGTAGCTTGGCGGCACGCTGATTTTGAGTTCGCCGCGCGGTTGACCGTGGGCCGTCAGAGAATGTTCGGTTTCCTGAATGTTATCCAGCGCTAGGCGGCAGGCGTCGTAGTAGACAAGACCATCGTCCGTAAGGCGGACTGCGCGAGTCGTGCGATGAAACAGTAACAAGCCAAGACGGTTTTCGAGGCGACCTACGGCCTTGCTGATCGCGGACGGTGTCACGCCGGCCGCCGCAGCCGCGCCAGTGAAACTTTGCGCCTTAGCCGCAGCGCAGAAGAGCTGGATCTCGCCCAGTCGATCGATGGCCGAATCTTTCATGCGCGACGTTCCTTATCGACAGCGGTTCGACGTTTCCAGTGATGCCCCAGAGTATACGTCGCATCACCAATTTGTGCCCAAGAGGCACAAATAAAATGCCCGCAGGCGTCTTTATCGGCGGCAGCGGGCCTCCTAAAGTTCCACACAACGGAATCCGCCACGTGTGCGGCAAAGGGTTCGGCTATGCGGCGGCGGCCGCTTTAATGCCGGCAGATAACAGGAGTGACCTGAGTGAACACGCCACAACAGCCTATAGACATCGCTGCCGTGATCGACGCGGCGCCCTTGAGCCGCCTGCAGCTTCGAATATTGACGATGGTTGGCCTGACCGTCCTGATCGACGGATTCGATGTCCAGTCGATGGGCTTCGTGGCGCCCGCAATCATTCATGCGTGGGGGGCGGACAAGGCGGCATTCGGCATCGTGTTCGGCGCGGGTTTGCTAGGCATGCTGATCGGCTCGCTGGTGCTAAGCATCGCTGCGGATAAGATCGGGCGCAGGCCCGTACTGATCGGGGCAACCTTTGCCTTCGGACTGTGCATGCTCGCGACGACGCAAGTCACCACGATAACCGGGTTGCTCGTGCTGCGCTTCGTAACGGGTCTGGGTCTCGGCGCGATCATGCCTAACGCGATGGCGCTGGCCGCGGAGTTCAGTCCGAAGCGCAGGCGCGTCACGCTGATGATGTGGGTCTCATGTGGCTTTACGCTTGGCGCGGTGTTAGGCGGCCTGATTTCCGCCGCGTTGATTCCCGTTTGGGGATGGCAATCGGTTTTCGTCGTCGGAGGCGTGGTGCCGATTGTGCTCTCTGCAATGATGGCCTTCCACATGCCGGAGTCGATGTTGTTCTCCGTGGTTCGCGGCACCGGCCTCGTGCGCGTAGCCGACACGCTGCGACGCATCGATCCTGCTTGCGCCGCGACGCCTGAGAGTCAGTACGTCGTGCCCGAGGCGCGTCCGAAGAGCGCTCCGGTTGCGGAGCTGTTCCGTAGTGGCCGCGCGAAGACGACGTTGTTGCTGTGGGGCGTGAATTTCATGAACCTGCTCAACCTTTACTTCTTGTCCAACTGGTTGCCTACGATCGCAAAAGACCTTGGACTTTCAACCTCGACGGCTGTATTGGTTGGCACCACACTGCAGCTCGGCGGTGTTGCGGGAACATTGGCGATGGGGCCGGTTATCGACCGAATCGGATTCTATAAGGTGCTCATCCCTGCACTGTTCGTCGCAGCGTTCGCGATTGCCGCGATTGGCCAGACGGGACTTCCGTTACCGCTGTTGTTTGTCGTGGTCGGTATCACGGGATTCAGCATCATCGGGGGGCAGCCTGCCATCAATGCGTTGGCGGCAACCTGGTATCCCACGTTGCTGCGCTCGACCGGAGTGGGCTGGAGCCTGGGTGTCGGCAGGCTTGGCTCGATCATCGGCCCGGTCATTGGCGGAGAGCTCATGCGGATGAACTGGTCGAACAACAGTCTTTTCCTTGCGGTGGCGATACCAGCCATAGTGTCCGCGGGTATGCTCGCTTTGATGGCCTCAGCGCGTAGTGGGGTGCCGTCATCGGTCACGCCGTGCTGATGCAGCCTTCCATTTGAGCATGGCCCTGCATTGCAACCACAACCTGGAGCTGAAAAATGCGATATACGCTCTTCGAAAATCGAAAAGACGAACTCCTGTTGATCGGACGGGTGCTGCTGATGATTCTGTTCGTTCTCTTCGGCTGGAGCAAACTGACCCACTATTCAGACACCGTCGCCTATATGACCTCGACGGGCGCACCCGCGCCGGCGTTTTCCGCCATTGTTGCGATCGTCATGGAGTTTTTCGTCGGCATTGCAATCGTGATTGGCTTTTATACCCGTCCCCTCGCCGCGATCTTTGTGCTTTACACATTAGGCACGGGGTTTATCGGCCACCATTACTGGACGATGACCGGTGCGCAGCAGTACGCGAACATGATTAATTTCTACAAGAACGTCAGCATCGCCGGTGGACTACTTTTGCTGTGCGTGACCGGTCCTGGGAAGTATTCAATCGACCGGCGCTAAAACGCACTCAAAGTTTGCAATGTCCGTTGCAAAGAGCCGCAGTGTTTCATGAACTGCACTCTGCCGTCTGATCCAGACGAACTGCATAACCATGGTTGAGGACCGAATGAAAAAGTACGACACGTTTCGCATGACTGTTGCCATGGTTGCTCTCGTCGGCACGCTAGGTGGATCGCAGATCGCTCAGGCCGCCGCGTCCGAAACGGGAACGCCTCCCTTCTCCAGCGATCCTGCCATCAGTGCCTCGCAGAGGGCGGTGTACGCCGTCGTCCATCAGTACGAGACTGCGCTCAATGCGAAAGACACGAAAGCAATTCTGGATTCTTTTTGCGAATGGTAGCGTCGCTGAGTGGAATGGCAAACGTACTCTCGCGACACGTCAGCAGAAGATCGACGCGTACGACAGCGTATTCAGGATCGCAAAATTCAATACGGTGCTCGATTACGATTCCATCGATGTATATGGAGATACGGCCGTGGTCCGCACGCACCATCAACGTGGCTCCGTGGTTGTCTTAAACGGTAAGAACGTGCTCGACTACAACCGCGAAGTCTTCGTGCTGCGCAAGACCGACGGAAAATGGAAGATAGTCCTGTACACGTTCAATACTGACGCCGTGCAAGGCGAAGGCTGAGTCTGTACCGGTTTGGGGCGCCCTTCTAAAAAAATCCCTTGACCTTGAAGCCACTTCAGGGTGTGTACTGTGAGCATACGGCCCTGATCGATGACGCTTCGCAGGCGAAAGGGCTGCAAGGACTCAACCAAACTGGAGGAAAGCCATGAGCTGGCTTGAAAGAATGTTGGGAGGCCATCACGGTTTCCAAAACCGCGGGGGACATGATCGCGGGCACGGCGGGTCGCACGGTCAATCGCACGGTGGATCGCATGACGACAGATATGGCCATCACGGCAACAGCCACGGCAATGCTGGCGGCTATGCCGACGAACGCACTTGCGCTCCCAATGAAGGGTGGGGCAGAACGCCCGGCCGCGCTGCTTCCCCGGCGCAACCGGGCGTGATGTGCCCCAAATGTAGCGCGGCCAATGCCGAGGGTGCTCGCTTTTGCAGTCAATGCGCGACCTCGCTCACGCCACAGGCCTGCGCGAAGTGCAATCAGCCGATGGCGGCAGGCACGAAGTTCTGTAGCCAGTGCGGCACGCCGGTCGCCACGTGACGCCCGCGGTTAAACTCGCACTCCTCACGCTGCCGCCCGTGCTGGCTGCTGCCGCCGGCGCGGCTATCGCTTCGGCGCGCAAGCCCGGCGCGCGCACCACCAGCGTCATTCAGCACTTCACGGCGGGCATCGTGTTCGCCGCCGCAGCGCTCGAATTGCTTCCCGAAGACCGCAAGCATGCCCTGTGGCCGGTCGTTATGGGTTTCGCACTGGGCCTGGGGTTGATGTTGGGCATCAAGGCAGTCTGCAACCGCCTGGAAGCGCGGCTTGAAGGTTCCACGCTTCCGGCCGGTCTCGTGGTCGTTACAGCAGTCGACCTCATCATCGATGGCCTCGTGCTGGGCATCGCTTTCGCGGCGGGCGAGGAAACCGGCGTGATTCTGACCATCGCGCTCACGCTCGAGGTGCTCTTTCTGGCGCTCTCGGTTAGCACAGCGCTGAGCGCTGCCGGTGTGCGCAGCCTTTGGGCAATCGTCGTCCCGATTTCGCTTTCCGTGTTGCTCTCGGCATCGGCCGTTGCAGCCCACGCGGTGCTCGCCAACTTGCCCTCCGTCTACTACGCGGGCCTCCTCGGCCTGGGAACGGTTGCGCTCATCTATCTGGTCACCGAAGAACTCCTCGTCGAAGCGCATGAGGTGTCCGAGACAGCGCTGGCCACCTCTGCATTCTTTGTCGGTTTCATCGTCTTCTTCGTGATTGAAGCGACGGTCAAGACGGGGTGATCACGCTGACGGCGAGATGATAGTTTTCTCATCTTGCAGTCATTGAGACGCACCGTCGGTGCTCCACACTGAGTCGAGCTGTAAGCGACCCAATTATTGTGGAGTCACCGATGAAATCGATATGTGTTGTTGCAGCCGCGCTGTTGATGGCCGGCTTGGCGCAAGCTCACGAAGGTCCGTTGAACGAAGGAAAGACGCGAGAGCAAGCGCGTCAGGAACTCGAGCAGGCCTACAAAGACGGCGTCCTTCCCTTTAGACGAAGCGAATATCCGCCCACCGAGGCTTCCAGGAAAAAGAACCGGGAGGCCTACCTGCGAGCGCACCCCGAAGATGCCGCAAAGCCGACAACCTCTGAAGCGAGTACCGGCCAATAAAGTCGGGCGATGAGCGGCTTGCCCGACGATGACAGAAATATCATTTTCGTCTCATCTTCGCACTGCGACAGAACCGTAGCATCGCATCACTCCCATCCTCGAATGCCGCACATGCTTACGCGAACCCTTGCCGTTCTGGCTCTCCTGGCGGTCACAACATCAAACTACGCACAGGCGTCTCCCGTTCAACCGATTGCGGATGAGGGCGGCTTGCAGGAGCCGCGAAACGCTTCATCAACCGGCCTGCCGCAAATTTCATTGATCGACGTGCTCGGACTTGCCGCTCAGAGCAATCCGCTCTTGCGAGGCGCGAGGGCGGACTCGGATGCATCGGCCGGCGCATTGATGCAGGCGGGCGCGAGACCCAATCCTGAATTGTCGTTTCTGCAGGAAGGGCTTGGCGGCAAAGAGCGCACGAGCACAGCGACGGTCAATCAGCTCATCGAACTCGGCGGCAAGCGTCAGGCACGGCTCGACGTGGCGTCCTACGGGCGCGAGGTCGCGCTCGCCGCGCTTGACGGCAGAGGTGCGGCATTGCGTGCGGATGTCATTGCCGCGTTCTATGAAGAACTCGCCGCACAGCGCCAGGAGCAAGTCGCGCGTGAATCCGCCGACATCGCCGCCCGTTCCGCCGATCTTGCGGAGAAGCGCGCCCGCGCGGGCAAGGTCTCGCCGGTTGAAGCGACGAAGGCGCGCATTGCGGCAAGCGCAGTGCAGATCGAAGTGACGAATGCGGCCGCGCGTGTCTTGACCGCTCGCGAGCGTCTGGCATCGGTCACCGGCAACTCGCAAGTGCGAGGCAGTGCAGCCGGCGGGGACATCGAGTCGGTGCCGAGTCTCGAACCGCTTTCGGTATTGGTCGGTCAGTTGGGCAATAGCCCCGGCTCGCGCGTGGCCCGTGCCGAAATGCTGCGTTCGGACGCCGTCATTTCCGTTGAGCGGGCCAAGCGCATTCCGGATATCACGGTAAGCGCCGGGATGAAGCGTGTCATCACGGGTGGTGTACCCGACAACCAGGCGGTCATCGGTGTATCCATTCCGCTGCCGCTTTTCGACACGAACAAAGGCGCCCTGCTGGAGGCTGCTCATCAAGCCGAGAAAGCCAGCGCCGATTTCGATAACGAGCACTTGCGCATGCAACTGGAGTTGACCCGCGCGTATGCGAACTACGAAACCTCGGTGCAGGCCGCTCGCAGGCTCAAGGACGATGTGCTGCCGGCCTCCAAAGACGCATTGAACGCCATGTCGCGCGGCTTTGAACTAGGGAAGTTCGCGTTTCTCGATGTGCTCGATGCGCAGCGCACGCTGTTTCAAGCGCAATCGCAATACGTCCAGGCGCTGACCGCGGCTCATCTCGCCTATGCGGAAGTGGGGCGCCTCGTCGGCACGCCGCTTCCCGCCGTTTCGCCGTCGACGACTACTTTACCCTGAAGGAATCACCATGCCGCGCCGCAGAACCTGTTTCATCATGGCCGCTCTCGGTGGGATCGGCATCATCATTGCCGCCTATGCGATGACGCAAGAAAAGGAAGCGCCTGCGTTCGAACCCACGGCTGCCAAGGCCCAACGAGACGAGGCCGATGCCGGTGCCGGACAGCACGGCGGCGTTCTTCTGAAGAACGGTCCGATCACGCTCGAAGTCGTGCTCGCCGAAAAGCCCGGCGACGCGCGTCTCATCGTCTATCCCGCCCGCGATGGCAAGCCTTTGTCTAAGGACGTGGTGGTATCGGCGAGTGTGACCCGATACGACGGGCAGAAGGAAACGCTGGCGTTTCAGCAGTCAGGGCAGAAGTACATGTCCACCGAGGCCATTGCAAAACCGCACGTATTCGACGCGATCGTCAACGTCAAAGGAAGCGATGGCAACGCCTCGTTCGAATACGCCCGCACCGATGGCGCTGTGGTGCTATCCGAGGCGCAACTGAAGACTTCAAAGATCGACCTGGCCAAGGTCGGTCCGGCGCAGATCGCAACCTCGTTTCAGTTGCCGGGCGAGATCAAGTTCAACGAGGATCGCACCGCCCACGTCGTGCCCCGCGTGGCCGGCATTGTGGAGCGCGTGGACGTGTCGATCGGGCAGAACGTGAAGAAGGGACAGGTGCTTGCCGTGATCGCGAGCACGGGTCTGGCGGATCTTCGCAGCGAACTGCTGACGGCCGAGCGGCGTCTGTCGGCCGCGCGCACGACATACGATCGGGAGCGAACGCTCTGGCAAGAGCGCGTCTCCGCCGAGCAGGATTTCCTGCAAGCGCAGGTGCAATTGCGCGAAGCGGAGATTGCGGCCCAGAACGCTCGCCAGAAGCTCGCTGCGATCAATGCCCCCGCGGGCGCCCGCAGCCTGAATCAGTATGAGTTGCGCGCGCCGTTTTCAGGCACCGTGATCGAGAAGCATGCGACACCCGGCGAGGCCATCGCGGCAGACGCCAACGTCTTCGTGATCTCGGACCTCTCCAGCGTGTGGGCGGAAATGGCCGTGCCGGCGCAACGGCTCAATGACGTGCGCGTGGGACGAGAAGCCACCGTGAGCGCCGCTGCGTTCGAATCGGCCTCGCGCGGCCCTATCGCCTATGTCGGCGCATTGCTCGGCGAGCAGACGCGCACCGCGCCCGCGCGCGTCGTGCTGCCCAATCCCAATGGCGCGTGGCGGCCTGGCATGTTCGTCAACGTTTCTGTCGACGCAGGCACGCAGGACGTGCCGATTGCCGTCGCGACCGACGCCCTTCAGGACGTCGATGGCACGCCTTCCGTTTTTGTCCAGTCCGCGAAGGGATTTGTCGCACAGGCGGTCGAGACGGGGCGGCGTGACGAACGGGTCACCGAAGTCGTCAGAGGGCTGCACCCCGGCCAGCAGTACGTCGCGGCGAACAGCTTCGTCCTGAAGGCGGAGCTCGGCAAAGGCAGTGCCGAAGAAGAGTGAACGACGCAACCCGCCGCATCAGAGGACCATTCCATGTTTGAGCGATTGATTCGCTTTGCGATCGCGCACCGCTGGCTCGTCATGCTCGCGGTCGCCGCCGTTGCGGCCTTCGGCGTGTACAGCTATCAGAAGCTGCCGATCGACGCCGTGCCCGACATCACCAACGTGCAGGTGCAGATCAACACCGCCGCGCCCGGCTATTCGCCTCTCGAGGCTGAGCAGCGCATCACCTATCCCGTCGAAACGGCGATGGCGGGTCTGCCGAATCTCGAAAAGACGCGCTCGATCTCGCGTTATGGCCTGTCTCAAGTCACCGTCATCTTCAAGGACGGCACCGACATCTATTTCGCGCGCCAGCTCGTCAACGAACGCATTCAGGAGGCGAAGGACAAGCTCCCGCCCGGCGCGACGCCCGCGATGGGTCCGACCTCGACGGGGCTCGGCGAGATCTATCTCTGGACCGTGGAAGCGGAACCTTCGGCGCGCAAGTCGGACGGGACGCGTTACACCCCATCGGATTTGCGCGAGCTTCAGGACTGGGTCGTGAAGCCTCAGCTGCGCAATGTGCCCGGCGTGACCGAGGTGAATTCGATCGGCGGATACGTCAAGGAGTTTCGCATTGCGCCGAACCCGACGAAGCTCATGTCCTATGGACTGACCCTGGCGGATGTCGTGCGTGCGGTGGAGCGCAATAACGACAATGTCGGCGCGGGCTATATCGAGAAGCGCGGGGAGCAATATCTGGTGCGCGTGCCGGGGCAGGCCCGTTCGGCGGAGGATCTGGCCAACGTCGTGTTGACGAACGTGGGCGGTGTGCCCGTTCGCGTGAAGGACATTGCGCAGGTCGACACGGGGCGCGAACTGCGCACGGGCGCGGCGACCTCCAACGGTGAAGAGGTCGTGCTCGGGACGGTCTTCATGCTGATGGGAGAGAACAGCCGCGCGGTCTCGAAGGCCGTCGCGCTCAAGATGGACGACGTCAATCGTTCGCTGCCCAGGGGCGTGCGCGCCATTCCGGTCTATGACCGGACCCATCTGGTCGAGAAGGCCGTCGATACGGTCAAGAAGAACCTGCTCGAAGGGGCGGTGCTGGTCATCGTCATTCTGTTCCTCTTTCTGGGCAACATCCGCGCGGCGATCATTACGGCGCTCGTGATTCCGCTGTCGATGCTGATGACGTTCACCGGTATGGTGAACGCGAAGGTGAGTGCGAATCTGATGAGCCTGGGCGCGCTCGACTTCGGCATCATCGTCGATGGTGCGGTGGTGATCGTCGAGAACTGCGTGCGGCGGCTCGCGCATGCGCAAACGCTGCGCGGCAGGCCGCTTACGCGCGAGGAACGGTTTGCCGAAGTGTTCGGCGCGTCGCAGGAAGCGCGGCGGGCGCTCGTTTTCGGGCAACTCATCATCATGGTGGTGTATCTGCCGATCTTCGCGCTCACGGGCGTCGAAGGAAAGATGTTTCATCCGATGGCCGTCACGGTCGTCATGGCCCTGGCTGCCGCGATGGTGCTGACCGTGACGTTCATTCCCGCGGCGGTCGCGCTCTTTATCGGCGACCGAGTGGAAGAGAAAGAAAACCGCATCATGGGCTGGGCGCGGCGTGCCTATGAGCCTGTGTTGAATCGCTTTATGGCGCAACCCAGGCGCGTGCTGACGGGCGCGGTGGTCATCGTGGCGCTCACGCTTGGACTCGCGACCCGGCTCGGCAGCGAGTTCATTCCGAGCCTCAACGAAGGCGATCTCGCCGTGGCTGCGCTGCGCATTCCCGGTACGAGTCTGTCTCAGTCGCTCGACATGCAGAAAACGATCGAAAAGACGCTCAAGCAGCGCTTCCCCGAGATCGACCGCGTGTTCGCGCGCACCGGTACCGCTGAAATCGCCGCTGATCCCATGCCGCCGAATCTGTCCGATGGCTATGTGATGCTCAAGCCGGCGAAGGAATGGCCCGACCCCGGCAAGTCGCGTGACAAACTCATCAAGGAAATCGAGACCGTGCTGGCTGAACTGCCGGGCAACGCATACGAGTTTTCGCAACCGATCCAGCTTCGCTTCAACGAACTGATCTCCGGTGTGCGAAGCGATGTCGCCGTGAAAATATTTGGCGACGACATGTCGATGCTCAACGATACGGGCGAAAAGATCGCGGCGGCGCTGAACAAGGTGCCGGGCGCATCCGAAGTCAAGGTCGAGCAGACGACCGGTCTTCCGGTGCTGACCATCAATCTCGAACGCGAGAAGCTCGCGCGCTACGGCGTCACCGTCGCCGATATTCAGGACGCGATAGCCGCGGCGGTGGGAGGACAGAAGGCGGGCACGCTCTTTCAGGGCGACCGCCGCTTCGACATCGTCGTGCGCTTGCCGGATGAGCTGCGCTCTGATATCGAAGCCATCAAGCGGCTGCCGATCGCGCTCCCGGCCGCGGCGCTCACGCCGGCGAGCGGTCCGGTGGTGCAGGCGCCGTACGTTCCGCTGGCCGAACTCGCAACGCTCGAAGTCGGTCCTGGCCCGAATCAGATCAGCCGCGAGGATGGAAAGCGGCGCGTGGTCGTGAGCGCGAACGTGCGTGGTCGCGACGTGGGCTCTTTTGTGGCGGATGCACGCCAGCAGATCCGGCAGGATGTGCAGATTCCGGCGGGTTACTGGGTGTCCTGGGGCGGCCAGTTCGAGCAACTCCAGAGCGCGAGTGAACGGCTGAAGCTCGTCGTGCCTCTCTCGCTCTTCATGGTGTTCGTGCTGCTGTTCGTGATGTTCAACAACGTGAAAGACGGTTTGCTGGTATTCACCGGCATTCCCTTCGCATTGAGCGGCGGTGTCGTGTCGCTCTGGCTGCGCGGCATTCCGTTGTCGATCACGGCGGCGGTTGGCTTCATCGCGTTGTCGGGCGTCGCGGTGCTCAATGGTCTCGTGATGATATCGTTCATCCGCAGCCTGCGAGAAGGCGGGGCGCAGCTCGATGCTGCGGTCAGGGAAGGCGCGCTAACCCGCCTGAGGCCCGTGCTGATGACCGCGCTCGTCGCCTCGATCGGTTTCCTGCCGATGGCTTTCGCAACCGGCACGGGCTCCGAGGTGCAGCGACCGCTGGCGACCGTCGTGATCGGCGGCATCCTTTCGTCTACCGCGCTGACCTTGCTGGTTTTACCCGTGCTGTACCGGGTGAGCCACGCGACATCGATGCGCTCCATGTTCGAACGGCGCTTCGGCCTGATCGTCCCAAGCTGGCTTCAGCGGCGTCTGCGCCACTCCCGAGGAAACGTGTAATGCGAATTCTGATTGTCGAAGACGAGGCGAAGATGGGCCTCTATCTGAAAACGGGGCTCTCCGAGGCGGGGTACACCGTCGATTGGGTCGAGGACGGCCTATCCGGCCAGTATCAGGCGGAAACGGAAGACTACGACCTGTTGATACTGGACGTGATGCTGCCCGGCCAGGACGGCTGGTCAGTGTTGCAAAACCTCCGCCGCACGAAGAAGACACCCGTTTTGTTTCTGACGGCGCGTGACGATGTCGGCGACCGGGTCAAGGGACTGGAGCTTGGCGCCGACGATTATCTGTCGAAGCCATTCGATTTCGTGGAGCTCACTGCCCGGATAAAAGTCATTCTCCGGCGCGGTCAACCTGGTGATTCGAACACGATTCGCGTGGCCGACCTCGAGCTCGATCTGACCAAACGCAAGGCCTTCCGACAGGGCAATGCGATCTTGTTGACGGCGAAGGAATTTGCGCTGCTGTGGCTGCTCATGCGACGCAACGGAGAGATTCTCCCGCGCGCAATCATTGCCTCTCAGGTCTGGGACATGAATTTCAATAGCGATACCAACGTGGTCGATTCATCGATCAGACGCTTACGCTCGAAGGTTGACGATGCCTATGCGCCCAAGCTCATTCATACCGTTCGCGGCATGGGATATGTGCTTGAAGTGCGAGATGAGAAATGAACGCCGCCATTGGCACGCGCATTGGCATGCCATGAAGCGATTCTTTCCAAGGACGCTACGGGCGAGGCTCACCGTCCTCATCGTGGTTTCGACCTCGAGCATCCTGGCCCTAAGCGGCCTTGCGCTCTACGAGGCGCTACGCAGCCGAATCGAGTGGACGGCATCGGAGCAGATGACGAGCATCATGGCCGCGCTGCAGGGCCATTTCGACGAAATCAAGTTCGCCGATGAAATCGCGCGCAAGCCGGAAACGTGGTCGGATCAACTGCACGATCATCCGAACGTGGCCATGGCGATCTACGATCGCGACGGCCGGCGCTTGCTGCAAACAACCGGGTTTCAGCCCTATGGCCCCGCGCTGATCGATAAGTTGCCCTCGGACGGCCTGAGCATTGCGCGGCCGGAAACAAAGCTCCGCTATCTCGCCGCGTCGGCGTCGCTCAACCCCGCTCCGGGCGAACGCGTGCGCGTGATCATGCAATACGATGGCAAAAGCGATGCCGCATTGCTTCGGGCTTATGCATATACGATCGTCGTGATCGAGGTGCTTGGCGTCGTGCTGGCCGCTGCTCTCGCATACGGCATCGCCAAGTTCGGGCTAAAGCCGTTGCGTCAGCTCGTCGCCCGGGCAGAGCAGATGTCCACCGCAAGGCTTGCGCACCCCTTGCCGTCACTGGATACGTCGGGCGAACTCAAAGAGTTGGAGTTCGCGTTCAACGGAATGGTGGAGCGGCTCAACGAGTCGTTCACGCGACTCAGCGAGTTCTCGTCGAACCTCGCTCACGACATGCGAACTCCACTCGCGAACTTGCAGGCGGCGGCTCAGGTGGCCCTGTCTCAGGAGCGCGCCGCGGATGAATACAGGGATGTCATCGAGTCCAGCATCGACGAATTTCAGCGGCTTTCGCGCATGATCGAAGACATGCTCTTCATCGCGCGTTCCGAGCGCGCGGACGCTCTGCTCAATATTCAACGGCTCGACGCGGCGCAAGAGGCGCAACGCCTCGCCGGCTTTTATGAATCGTTGGCGCAAGACGTAGGCGTCGAGATTCATGTCTCGGGGCAGGCGCGCGTCGATGCCGACCTTCTTCTGTTCCAGCGAGCGTTGAGCAATCTGATCTCCAATGCGATCGCGCATGCACCGAAGGGTACTGTGATCAACGTGGAGTGTAAGGAAGGTGCGGATTGGACGACCGTCAGCGTGTCGGATACCGGGGCGGGGATCGCGGCGCAGCACATAGACCGCATCTTCGATCGGTTCTATCGAGTCGATCCTTCACGGCATAGCCGATCATCGAGCTCGGGGCTTGGACTGGCGATCGTGAAGTCGATCATGGAAAGTCACGGCGGAAGCTGCGGGGTCCAGAGTCAGCCTAACGTACGAACCCGGTTTTGGTTGGCCTTTCCAAACGATACAAAGGAACCAGCCAACCTTATCCGTTGATGCCGGCGCACGCAGAGTTTAGCGAGCGGCGATGCTGTCGTGATGATCGACAGGCGGCGTCGTCTCACCGGCGTGTCTCGCTATTGCGTGCGTTTCCTTATTGCGAGCGATCAGTGCGTCGCTTGGCGGATAGTGCGTCGTGCTGCTCGGAATGAGCCCGTCGTGTTGTGCCTGAGCGAGTTCTTGCCGTACCTCGTCTCGCGTCTTTGCTTGCGCCAGAGCCGCCTGGGACACCGCGCCGAGCGCGATTGTCGAGGTAACGAGCAGGGCTGCGAACTTGATTGCTTTCATCTCTTTCTCCGTTCAGTGAGATTGCCATTCGGTGCAACTTGAAGTTCAGTATGCTCGATGGCTTATGCGTCACCATGACGTGAAGATGAGAAATGCATATGGAATGGTTCGACACGCAGTCGATTCGCTCGTCTGACATATTTCTCATTTTCACGTCACGTTCGCGCACTGTCGGGCTCACATACTGTTTCCATGACGCGCCACTTCTCGGCGGTCGAAACTTGGAGAACAGAAATGAAAGCAGCAAAACTCGCGGTCGTGCTCGCAATGACCGGTATTTCGATCGGTTTGGCTTCGCAATCTGCATTGGCACAAAAGTCCCGCGAGCAGGTGCGTCAGGAATTGGCGCAGGCGCAACACGACGGATACTCGCCCGCTGGCCGGACTCAGTATCCGCCCACGGAAGCATTGATCGCCCGGAACAAGGAGATCCACGCAGTGGCGACGCATGGCGGCGAGAAGGCGCCTGGTCCCGATCGCCACGATCAGGTCGCGGGCCGCTGAAGGACTCGGAAGCCAGAAGAAAACCGTTTCCCTCACGCTGTCGGCTACAAGCGGGCACTCGCACCCGCTTGTCGATTCGCTGCAATTTACGAGCTGGCTCAGATACGCACGACCAGTTTCCCGTGCGCGCGATTGCCTTCAATCCACGTATGCGCCTCCCGAACTTCGTCGAAGGCAAACGTATGTTGCAAATGCGATGGCAAGCGCTTTGCGGCGATGTCGTCGGCGATCCGGCGCAGCGGTGCATGCGTGAGCGGCAGCGCCTCGGAGCCGAACAACTGACTCGGGAAGAAGGACAGCCGGACCGCAGGCGGCAGATCGGTCATCAGATTGAGATTCTCGAGCACCGGCGGCCCGGCGAGCAGCCCGATCACGGTCACCGCGCCAAAGGGCCTCAGCGTCTTCGCGGTATCGCGCAATGTCGCCGCACCGACGACTTCTAGCGCCGCATCGATCCCGTGAGGCCGAAGGCGCAGGACATCATCCGCGACGTTGCCCGCATCAATGATCACGTGCTCGGCACCGGCGGCGTGAAGCTGCTCCGCATGATCGGGCGAGCGCGTTGTCGCGATGACGTGCAACCTCGACGCTTTCGCATAAGTTACCGCCGCGAGGCCGACCGTCGATGTCGCGCCGCGCACGAGCAGCGTTTGCCCCGCATCGATCGACAGGCTGTGGGTCAGCGCTCCCCAGATTGTCAGATATGCCTGAGGAAGCGCGGCAAGCTCCTCCCACGACAGATCAGTGCCGTCGAGATCGACTACGTTGGCGCGCAACACGGTGACCTCCTCGGCATAACTGCCGTGACGGGTGAATTGCAGCCCGCCCATTGCGGTGGCGACGCGTTGCCCGACGCGGAACGTGCCCGACGGATCCTCGGCAATTTCCCCGACGGCCTCGATGCCGGGTACCCGCACGCCTTCGATCGGCCCCATCTTGCCGGCGCGCAGATAGACTTCCCCGCGGTTGAGGCCAAACGCACGTACGCGGATGCGAACTTCGTCCGCTTGTGGAGCAACAGAGGGGATGTCACGGAGTTGCAGGACTTCGGGGCCACCGATACGGTCAATCACATAGGCTTTCATGGCGCATGTCCTTTCAGGTGGAGTCCGTATGATTCGGCGCGACAGGGCGCCGATCAGGTCACTAGGTCGATTCGAAGCCGTTCAGGCTAGAGACACCACGTCGGTGACAGCCTTTCTCGGTTTCTGCGGCCAGTTGCCGGGCGCTGCGTAGCCGACTGTCACGAGCATGACGGGCACGTCGGTCGCCTTCAAATCAAACGCCGCCGATACGCCCGCGGGATCGAACCCGATCATCGGACCGGATGCGAGCCCGCGCTCTTCTGCAACAATCATCAGCGTCATCGCGGCGAGCGATGCAGAGCGCACAGCCTCGTCGCGTTGCATTACCGGATTGGTTCCGTACATGTTCTGTGCCGCTGCAATCCAGCCGTCGTAGATCGCCTGATCGACAATCTCGGCATCGAGCGAAGGCCTTAGAGCGGATGGCAAGGTGAGATGCGGTTCCAGCGTCCCGCAGACGATGAACGTCACCGCGGCATCGACGACCTTCTGCTGGCCGTAGGCAATCGGCAGCAATTTGGCTTTTCCTTCCGCGCTACGTACGGCAATAAACTTCCAGTTCTGGAGATTGAAGGCGGACGGAGCGGTCGTGGCAAGACTGATTAATTCTTCAATTTGCCGATCGCCGAGTGTGCGAGCAACGTCATAACGATTGGTCGAAACTCTTGATTTCAAGAGCTCTGCGAAACGAGACATGCTTAACCTCCTGGCGTATTTAAGGAAGAATGCGTGAGCAATATACCTGCTGAAACTGCGCAGGGAATTGCGATAACCTGTAAAAAAGTGTCGCCTTATTTAAGGGGAACAAAATGGATTCGAATGCAGTCGAGATGTTCTTAACGTGGCATAAAGCAACTCGAAAGTAAGCTTTTGGTTCAGTTTCTGAAACGTTCAGTGCGCGGCACGCGATTGAAGGGGATGCGACCATGCTGGGCACGTAAAGAAAAACGCCACGCCCAGAAATCCGGGAGCGTGGCGCGAGTCGAGAGGATTTAGACCGTGTTAGGAATTTATTATTCAGGTTTGCGAAATTAAATTGAACTCATTTGGTTTGGCTGCCGCAAAGCGCGGCCTCAAAAGTTCACCGTCACCGTAATCGTATCCGTATAACGCCCAGGCGTTTTTGCGGGCTGCGGCGGCACAAGTCCGTACACCGTGAATTGGCGCGTCGTGCCCGAGCTCGTGGAGACTAGCCGCCATGTGCCGTTCGTGCCGTCGGCCCAGATCTGCGTGCGGGCCGAATCCAGATAGAGCTGATAGTCGATCGTGTCGGCGCCGCTGTCGAGCAGCAGCTTGCGCTGGGTGACGCTGCCGCCCGGCGTCGTGCCGGCGTCGAGTTCGATGGCGTAGTTCAGCCCGGCAGTGCAGGTGACCGTGAGCGAGCTCGTGGCCAGCAACGGCTTCCTGAGCAGGCGTGCGTTGGCGAAACGCATCGGCGTCGCGCTGATGTCGCAGTCGCTGCCCACGGTCGCCGTCACCATGAACGGGGCCGTCGTGTACGGCGCGGTCGACGTCGCGCAATTCGGCGGCGTGCCGCTGTAGCCGATAAACACGAAGTAGGTGTCCGTCGCCGAGAATGCCTGCGTGTAGGTGCCGACCGGCACGTTCTGGTTCGGCGGTATGCGCCCATAGAACGGCTCGTTCGCCCACACCTGGCCGCCCTGATGAACGGGAAAGTCGAGAATCAGCGGCGTCGTGCTCGGCGCGGTCACCGATCCCCACACGCCGACGTGATCCGGATCGACGTACAGGTTGTAGTTGAGCGCCGCGCCGTCCGGGCCGAGCAACTGGCGCGGCGCGGTCGCGCTGATGTTCAGGCACATGCGGACCATCGGCGTCGTGTAGCCGCTGCACAGAATGTGGATGCCGCCGACGATATCCTCCGGCTCCGTGCGGATCGCGCTGATCGTGCCGAAGTTCGTGTAGCCGACCGAAAACGTGCAAGTCTGCGCGTTCGCCGCGTGATGCGCAAAGAGGAGCACGACCAGCACGGCCACCCATCGGGCGATGCAAAAAAGCCTGTACATGATGTCACCTCCCGTCGCTCCGGTTCGCGATACACGGCACCGGCCCGAGTTGCGCGAGCGTGCCGGCCGCGGGCGTTTCGTACGCGACGATCGCCGTGCAGTCGAGATCCTTGCCGCGGATCGTCACCGTGTTGCTCGCGTCGAGCTTGTCGAAGAATGCGATGCCGTCGTAGCCCACCGTCGCGGCCGCGCCGCTTGCTGTCGTCGCCGTCGCGCCGGCGGGCAGCGCGCGGCCGTTTGCATCGACGAAACTCACCGACGCGCCCCGGTAGCGCTCCATGCCGAAGTGCGCCAGCGCGCCCGAGCGACGCTCCGGCGCAATGTCCAGCCCCGTGCGCTCGATCCGCACGTCGGCGGGCAGCGCGAGCGGATCGATCGCGATCTGATTGCGCTGATAGGACGTCAGATCGGGCACGAGCAGATAGCCGCGCCGGTTCGTCGCGCCGACGAGGCGGTTTTCCTGCAGGACCGGCACCCTGGCGATGCCGTCGGACGAAACGAGCGCGAAGCCGTCGGTCAGTGTGCGCGACGGCAGCACCGTGCCGTCCATCACGACGAGTGCGCCCGCGGCTTCGGCGGTCGCCGTCGTCACGCCATTGAAGCGCTGCGCGGTCGCCTGGAAGTCGCCGAAGCTCGCCCGGTAGTTCGCGCCCGCGAACGCATGCCGGTAATCCGCGCCCGCGCCGCCCTGCACGGACCAGCCCCAGCCGCCGCTGAAATCCGCCGGGCGCGACGCAGTGACGTCCGCCGTCATGTGCCCGCCGTTCTGCGCGAGCGTCGTCGCGACCGATGTATTGCCGCCGAGCGCGATCGTCACGCCGATCGAGCCGCCCCACACGTCGCGCTGCAGGAAATCGCGATACGCGGTGGCGAACAGCGACCAGCGCCGGCCGAGCTGCGCGTTGTACGCGAGCGTCACGACGCGCGCGTGGCCCGCAAAGCTGTCGAGCGAATCGATATAGCTGAGGCTCGCCGACTGCCCGCGCCCGAGCGCGACGGACGCCGTGGACTGGTAAATGTGTTCGAAGAGCGACGTGCCCGACAACGCGCCGATATCGCGATAGCCGTCGGTCGCACGCGTCGCCTGAGCGGTGAACGAGAACTTCGGCCCGATGTACTGATAGCCGACGCTCAAGAGCGCGCCCGTCATGCCGCGCAGCCTGCTTCCCGCCGCGGCCGTGCTGATGACGCCCGCATTGCCGATGCCCACGATCGCGCCCGCGCCGCCGTTGGAGAGACCCTGGCCGCCTTCCGCGTGCGCCTGCAGTGTGAGCCAGTCGGACACGCCGTAGCTATAGAGACCGCTGAAGATCGGCGACGACTCGTAGTCGTTGGAACGGATCGTGTAGTTGTCGCGCAGAAAGCCGACATCGACCGAATAGTTCGACAAGCCTTTCGCGAGCAGCTTCGTATCGATGTAAAGCGGAATGCTCGTCGTCACGCGGCGACCGAGCGCATCGGTCACGACGACTTGCGCGACGCCCGCGCCCGTCAAGCTCGGCGGCTGCGAAATCTGAAACGGGCCGGGCGCTGCGTTGCCGCTGTATTGACGCAGGCCGTTGATATACAAATCCACGGCCGATGGCACCGCCGCCGAACCCGCGAATACCGGCAAGGGAAACGTGATCAGATCCGGACGCAGGCTGAAGTCGCGCTGCAACTGGATACCGGCGTAGCGCACCGAGCGCGACCACGCGAGCGAGCCGGAAATCGTATCGCCGACGGTCATCGTGAACAGCGTCGACGGGCGCGAATACGTCCAGTTGGTGTCGAGCCGCGTGTAGCGGTTCAGGCCCGTGCCGTTCAGATAAGTGCCCGTGTTGTCGAACACGCCGTAGTGCGTGAAAAAGCGCTGCTCGCTCCACACGCCGAACTGGTCATCGTGGACCTCGCCGACATTGCGCAGATACGAAATGTCGTAGTTGAGCACGAAGCCGGTGCCGGGCGTCGCTTTCGGCGTGGACGGCGTGCGATAGCCGATTCGTTGCGTGACGCGCCGCGCTTCGTCCACTTGCAGAATAGCCTGCTGTTTCGCGACGGAATAGTCGGCGCGCAGCCCAGGAATCGATGAAAGCGCCAGCCAGCCATCCCTGTCCGGCGTGAGGTCGTTGACGCGCACGCCCGCGTTTTCCAGCGTCGATGGCTCCGCGTACAACTGGCCGTCGCGCAGTTGGAACGTCACAGGTTCGCCGAGGCTCGCGCCATTGAGCACGATTTCGAGCACGAGCGTTTGCGCCGCCCCCGGCGGGCTCGCGGCCGGCATCGCGCGTGCGGCGCCGGCAAGATTCGGCATGTCGGCGGGCGGACCGCCGGTGATGTCGTCTTGCGCAACGACTTTCGACGAGATCACGCAGAGCGCAATGAACCCGCACGCGGCACGTACGCGAAGGGCAGGCCACGCAGGCATGGCGACTGGAACGTCCTTTGTTGCGCTTATCGACGATCATGTCGCGTGGCAAATTTAAATATCGCGTAGTTATGCGAAACAATTGAGTAGAGTAAAATCGTGGACAGGTCGCGAGCCTGTTTCCCGTTTGGCATGACTGCGCGGAAGGGTTCTTTATGGCGTGTCATCATCGTCTCCAGAGTCCGCTCGCGGGGGTCACTATGAAACAGTACGATTGCGCGCGGCCGACGCCATCAACCGGTCACTGCGCCGGTTCGATCCTCGCGTCCTGCGGCTTGCCGTTGACGCTCGCTTTCACGCCGCTAGCCGCGCCTTTCAGTTTGATGTCGGCGAGCGACCACGCGCGCACGCGGCCCGCGAGCACATAGCCGAGCAATCCGGAGGAAAGCGGCACGTCGCCGCTCGCCGTCCTGATGGTGATCGCGCTCAGTTGCGCATGCAGCTTGCCGCTGTTGCTCACGCGCAGGAACGGCTGACCGTTTTTCTGAACGATGGACCAGTGCAGCTCCGGCGCGCCTTCTTCGCCGGCAGCCGAAATAAAAAGGGGTACTGAGTATCGAAATCGAAACTGAACCGCGTTTGCGGTTTCCGCGCCCGCTGCGGGCAGTTCGTCGATCAAAAGCCGGTAGGTTCGCTCCGCGGGCGGCGCGGTGCGATCGACGCGGATCACGCGCACGACTTGCTTCGCGCCAGGCGCAATCGGCGCAATGGGCGGACTGGCGATCAGATCGCGCGTCGGGACGATCGATTCTTTCTCGTCGACCTGATCCCAACTGAAGACGCGCACTTGTGCATTGATGGGCTGATCGCCTTCGTTGCTCAATTCGATGGTCTTGCCGGCTTCGGTTGCATCGAGACGAATGGAGACGGGCGAAATCTGCAATGACGCGGCGTCCGGCGAGCTGGCGTGAAGCGCTAGCGAAACCGTTAGCGCGCAGAGGAACACGCGTCGCATCGTTGACCTCCGGATACTGGCCGACCGTCAGTCATTGATAGTGCGAATCACGCATGATGGCAAGCGCCGCGCATCGTGCTTCGATGAGCGTCTCAGAACGCAACGGTAGCCGTAACCGTCGACGTGTACGTATCGGCGGTGGGCATCGCTTGCGCGGGAACGCGGCCGTAGACGGTGATCGACTGGGCGTCGCCGTTGCCGGTGCCCGTCACGACGTCGCTGCCGGTCGTTTGACCCCAGACCTGCGTGTGGCCGGCGTCGCGATAGAGGTTGTACGTCACGGTGTCCGAACCCGTGGTGCCCTTGAGCAGGCGGTTGCTGATGTCCGAGCCCGTGGCCGAACCGGCGTCGAGCGCGACCGTGTACGGCGTGCCCTTCGTGCAGGTGACGGCGAGGCTGGTCGTCTGATCGAGATTGTTGTCGATCACGCCGGTCGTGCCGAAGTTCAGCGGATTCGCCGAAATCGCGCAGTCGGCCTCGACGGTGAGCGAAACCTGAAACGTGGCGCTCTTGGTGCCTGCGAACGAACTCGGCGCGACGGACAACGCGGCTGCACTCATGACGGCGACCATAGCGACTTTGGCGAACGTGATCTTCATGTTTGAACTCTCTCTATGTGGATGTCGGAAGGCTTGCCGTGGCGGGCGTGTTTCCGTTGCCCGTCGACATGTGAACAGATTAATGAGATGGGAATTGAGAGTGAATGCGACGATTCCTAAGTCGCGTACGCCTCTCCAAAACATGGTGTTGACGAAATCGAATCAAAGGCGAGCGCAAACGAAAAAGGGCGGCTTCGGGAAGTCGCCCTTCAATACGACACGCTGCTCAGAACACGACCGTGGTCGTGACGACATTCGGAACATCGTCGGCTGCATCGGGCGCGCCTTCATCGGCATTCGTGGCTTGCGCGGCGCGGCGGTGCGCGGCTCTGATCACTGCGGCCTGCGCGGAGTCGTGATCCAGCGCGTAGCGCGCGCCGGGCGTGTTGCTTTCACCCGCGAGCGCGCGCACGACTTTGCCGAACTTCGGTTCGAAGTCGCCGTCCTGCAGGACGTAAGGCGACGTGCGACCGCTGCAATTCACCGTGAGATCGCGCGGCGCGGAGCCGGCATCCGGCGTCACGGCCGTGACTGTGCACGTATCGTGAACGGTCAGTCCGACTTCGAACGACGCGGACCGGCCCGCCGCCCGCGCGCCCGGCATATCGAGCATCGTCAACACCGCGCACGCGATGAGCGTCGACGTGCCGCACAGCTTGCTCTTCATGATGAACCTCCGTATCCATTGCTTGCAATGCGCTCTCTTCGAACCGCGAGATGGCATCGACCGATGACAGAAAGTTACGTCAGACGAGCTTAAGAATAAATGAGATGACTCTTATTGAACGCGTTATTGCACAGTCGAGGCCCGATTGAAGGCAAGGATGTTATCGAAGCGTCGATTGAAGCGAATTGGCGTTTCGATTTGCGTCATCTTTTGGAAATGAGCGACTGGAATGAAACTCATCCGTTCTCGATTGACGATGTATTAAGTTAGATATACCAAGCAATATTTTTGGTGTATCGTCGAATTGCTGCCTGCCTGTCCGTACAGCTTGAACCTCGGCGTTTCATCTGCGACTCTTCACGGGAAAACTCGCGATGCACGGATATCGGCGCACATCGCTGCGCTCATCGTTTCGATTGTGGGAAGCGCGGCGCAATTCAGCCGCAAGCGGGCGTATCAGTCTTGCGTCCGGAAGCGCCCGCGCCGCATCCACTTCGTCGCGATCCATTTTTCGCCGCGTTCGACGGGCATGCCGGCATGCAGCGTCCTGGGATCGGTCTGGCCGAGCGCGTTCACATACTCGAAATACAACGCCGCGCCGCGTCGCGGATGAATGGTCAGGCCGATATCCGGGAACGTCGTGTCGCCACCGTCTTCCACCTGATTCAGATACAGAATCAGCGTTGCGATGCGCTGACCACCGCGTTGCATGTGGTGCTTGCTGCCTGCTTGTTCCTCAGGAAAGTAGTCGAAGTGCGGGCGATACTCGCCGCCCGCGCCGTAGCGCAGGATGTGCAAGTCTTCGCCATTCTCGACGGGCTGCTGCACGAGTTCGGCGATGCGGCGGTCGATGGTCGCGACGAGCGGATCGGTCGAACCGTTCACGAACGCGCCTTCGCTCTTGCGCGCATCGATCAGCACTTCACCGCCCGAGTCAGGATCGACCACCGACGAGCGCTGCACCCGTTCGCGGCCGATCTCGATCAACCGGTCGCATTCACGGGGGCTCAAGACATCGGCGAGCAGCGCGACGACGGGCTCATCGCAACTGAAGAGTTTCGACGACTCGCAATCGCTCGCGACGAGCACGCGGCCCGGCGGCAGCATCGGCTTGCCGTAGACGTAGTCGGCGGTTGCATCGTCATGCTGTCCGACTGCTTCGCCCGCGAGATGGCGGGCGAGTATCGAGCGCGCCGCATTCGGATGGAACGCGCTGGCGATCATCGCGTCGATCATCGATTGATGCGTGCATCCGCGCCGGAGGTTGTCGTCGAGCCAGGTCTGCCATGCGGCATCGAAACGGGGAATCGTGCTCATGTGGGCGTCGGGAGAAAGAGAGTGCGCCTCCATGGAAGCACAGGGCGGCGCGAAAGACAACGACGTTGTTGGAAACAAACGTAGCGACTGTTGTGCGCGCGGGCGCATGATTCCGATGCCGCCGTGCGCGATGCGAACCGTGCTTTGCGAATCACGTTAAAGGTCAGGCCATGCGACGCGCAGCGACGATCATCGTTTCGGCATCCGGTGTGCGCCGCTCGATCGGCTGCGCGCTCGCGTGCGGATGGATCGCGGCGGCGTCGACCGCGCACGCCGCCTCGATGCTCCGATGCGAAGGCGACGACAACTCGGTGAGCTACGTCAGCGTACACGCGGACAAGGCGAATTGCAGCCGCGTGAATATGTCGTGGCAATGGAGCCCACCCGTCGGGGCTTCGGGCGCGCAAGCGGACGCTAAGTCAGGCGAAAAGAAAGAGACGCCGCGCCTCGCGAGCCTGTCGCGACGGGAATCCACGACGCGCATCTACAGCTACGTCGAAGACGGCGTGCGTCACTATCTGACGCGCATGCCGGAACGCGCGCCGCGCGACGTGACAGTGATTCAGCTACATTTCATCGAGACCTGCCATCTCTGCGCGCGCGATGCGCCCGTCAACGTCGCGACGCTGCTGCTCGACCAACGCGCCTACCAGCAGGAGATCGACGCCAGCGCGGCTACGTTCGGCGTCGACAGTGCGCTCGTGCGCGCCGTCATCCACGCGGAATCGGCGTATCGGGCGAACGCGCTGTCGCGCGCGGGTGCGCAGGGGCTCATGCAACTGATGCCGTCGACGGCGCTGCGCTTCGGCGTTCGCGATCCCTTCGACGCCGCGCAGAACATCCGCGGCGGCGTGCAGTATCTTTCGTGGCTGATGAAACGCTTCGGCAACGATCTGGATCGCGCGCTCGCCGCCTACAACAGCGGCGAGGCGGCCGTCGACCGCTACGGCGGCGTGCCGCCCTATGCCGAAACCACGGCCTACGTGGCGCGCGTGAAGGCGCTCGCCGACCGCTATCGAAGCGGCCGGTGAGCGTGACTGTCACTTCGTGTTATCGACCTCCACCTTGCCGTTGAACATGACCTTGCCGCGGAAGAAGTAGTCGGTGCAGGCCTTGTAGTCGCCGGGCGTGAGCAGCGAGAAGGGCATCTGATAATCGACGATCTTGCAGCCCGTCGCGGGCTTGCCGTTGACCCACGAGTAGTCCTTGTCGAGATACGCCTTGATCGCCGCCGCCGATCCCTCCTGGAATCCGCGCATGTTGGCGCAGCCGAGCGGCTCGTCGGACGGAATCGTCACGCCAAGTTCTTTTGCGATTTCCTTGTACGCGTTGATGCGGTTCGTGACCTGCGGTCTTTCCGCGCCGCCGCCGCCGCATTCGATCCCGCCGTTGATGATGTACACCGTCGCGCCGAAGCCCGGTTTCATGTTGTTGGCGAGATCGACGCTGTTCGGCTTCCAGGTGCCGTCGATGGCCCAGGTCATCGGCGGTTTCGGCGTCTGCGGCGTGACGGCGAACCACGTCGCCGACGCGAAGTTCAGCCACGTATCCGCGACGTTTCCGGGGTTGTCGAGCAACGTGTTCACGTTACCGTAGAGCGCCTGTGAGAACGGGCCGAAGTTGTAATTCCATGACAGTTGCTTCGCGCCGCGCCCGAAGTAATCGAGATAGTTGCCCTGGGCGTTCTTCGCGCACGGATAGAAGATCCAGTTCGTCGCGTGCGATCCGGGTATGCACTGCTGATACGAGCCCACCGCCGAGCCTTCCTCATAGCCCGATTCGCGCAGGAACCACAGCGCCTGCTGCCAGAACGGAATCGGGGTGTCTTGCGGCATCGAGGCGAGCACGGCGTTGTTGTGATTCGGATCGGTGCGCGCCTGCGCGGGCGTGAGCGACGGCCAGTTCGCGCCGGTTTCCTGCGTGAAATGCGCGAACGACGTGGCCAACAGCTTGCGGCAGATCGCAACGGCGTCGCGTCCGTCGGTGTAGTCGGCGCAGTACGCGGGGAACTTGGCGATGCCGCGCAGGAAGTTCACGTACGAATACTTCACGTGCCGCACGGGGAAGAGCTTGTCGAACTCGGCTGCCGGGACGATCGACTCGACCCGCCGCACATTCGACGGATTCGCCGCGCGGCCGGGCACGACCGCGTTGACATCGGCATCGGGCAGGACGCGCTGGGCGTCGCGCAGGAGCGCGATCATCGGGCCATTCGCCTGATCGACGAGCGCCTTCTCGGACGCGGCCAACTGCGCGTCCGTGGGATAGCCGGCCGGGGCGGGGATGTAGGTGATTTGGGGTTTGTAGGATGCGGGTGTTGGGGTTGGCGCGGGCGTTGGCGTTGGTGTCGGTGTTGGTGTTGGGGTTGGCGCGGGCGTTGGCGTTGGTGTCGGTGTTGGTGTTGGTGTTGGGGCGGGCGTCGGTGTTGGTACAGGCGTGGGCGTAGGCGTCGGTGCCGGCGTAGGCGTGGGAGTAGGCGTGGGAGTAGGCGTAGGCGCGGGAGTAGGCGTACCGCCCGAGCACGCGCCCAAATCTTGCCAGGGTCCGTATGGACCGGATTGCGCCGGATTATCGCCCTTCGTCCACCACTTGCTCTGATAGTTGCGGCCGTTGTACGTCACGCGGGTTCCCGCGTTCGAATACACCGTCGCTGCCGCCCAAGCCGGAAAACATGACGATGGTGTCGGCGTCGGCGTCGGCGTCGGCGTCGGCGCAGGCGCAGGCGCAGGCGCAGGCGCAGGCGCAGGCGCAGGTGCAGGTGCAGGCGCAGGCGTCGGTCCCGCCGTGCCGACATCCCTCCACAGCGTCGGCGTACTCGACGGCGTCCATCCCGCTCCCGGATACGCCGTGTGCGTCTGCAGCGCCTGATAGATGCGCCCGTTGTACGTCACCATCGTGCCGGACGTATACGTGCTGCCTTCGCTCCACGCCTGTTGAGCGAGCGTCACGCTGGCCTGCAGCATCAGCGCGACCGGAAGCAGCGCGATTTTTCTTCGAATCGATAACATGTCGTTTCCTCCACGCGAGGCCGCCTCGCGCTATCGCCGGCTCATACTTCGCTCCGGAAAGTTTGTGAACTTCCACTCCTGATACGTCGGCTTCAAGGCGAAGCCCGCGTATTGATCGGGAAAGCCGTCTTTCTTCAACGGCTCGTCCCCCGATGCGCTGTACACGCCGTACAACTCGCCGCCCGGTCCGCGCTCGAAGAGCCATTCGCCGTTCGTCATCGGATCGGCATAGGGTTCGCGCAGAAAGCGCCGCACGAAAGACACGCGCGGATCGCGCAGCAAATCGTCAAAGCTCTTCGGATACGCGCCGCTCTGGTCCGCCTGCACGTAGGCGACGATCGCGCGGCGAATCGCATCGCCACGGCGCAGCAACTCGTCTTCCTTCGCGCGCTTGACCTGCGTCGTCCACACGGTGCCCACTTCCATCAAATAGATGCCGATGAGCGCCACGCATACCAGCGCCCACAACATGCCGAAGCCGCGCTGCCGGCCGCGCCGCCTACCAACTGCTGTAGTTCGTGCCATCTTTCGCCTTGCCTTTCGCGCCGCTGCGCACGTTGTAGACGCCCGGCGTGCCGTCGGCGGGCTGCTCGACCGTCCATGCCGTGCGGCTCTGCGCGACCGGGTCCATCGGGACTTCGCGCAGATAGCGCTTCTGCACCAGCTCGTCGAGCGTTTGCGGATAACGCCCCTGGTCCGCGCGAAAGTGATCGATGGAATCGCGCATCGCGGCGAGGTTCTGATGCAGCACCGTCTCCTTCGCCTTGTCCGCCTGGCCGAAGTAGCGCGGCACGACGAGCGTGAGCAGCGTCGCGATGATCGCCAGCACCACCAGCAGTTCAATCAGCGTGAAGCCGCGCCGAATCTTTCTCCACATCGCGCTCACCATTTGCGATAAGGAATGCCGTTGAGCCCGGCTCCTTCGGATAACGAATAGACGTCGTAGACATCGTTGCCTTCGCCCGGCGACTCGGGCGGGCTCGCGTAGCTGCGCTTGCCCCAGGTCTGCTCGTCCGATTTGCTCGGGCAATCGCACATCGGATCGCGTGGAACGCGTCGCAGGAAATAGATGCGCGCGCCCGCCGGACTGGTCTTGTCGACGACGCCCGCCACCAGCGTGTCGAGCTTCGGCGGATAGCCGGAGTCGCCGGGCGCGCGATCGAACTTGCCGGCGTCGCCGGCGGCCTTATAGGCATCGATGGCATCGCGGATACTCCAGAGCGCGCGCCGCAGCTCGTCTTCCTTCTGCCGTTGCGCGGCGATCTGCACGAGCGGCGCGGCCACCGTCGCCAGAACCGCGAGGATGGCGAGCGTGACCAGCATCTCGATGATCGTGAAGCCTCGTTGCATGGCGTGCGGTCCGCATGTCGGTCAGGGCTGGGTGAACGGCGGCGTTTCGCCGCCGGGCGGCTGCTGCGGCGCGACCGGCAGCAGGAATGCCGCGGGCGGCGGCGCCGGGACGGGCGGCGGCGCGGGCGGCGGCAGCGAAGGCGCGGCGGGCGCGGCGGGCGGGACCGCCGCGGGCGGCGGCAATGACGGCGTCATGCGCACGCTGTCGTTCGTCGCAATGACATTGCGATCCGTCGAGATGCGCGTCTCCGTGCCGGAGTTGAACTGCATCACGTTGCCCGCGGGCGTCGCCTGATTGCGCACGATGCGCGGCGTCAGCAGCAGCACGAGTTCGGTCTGATGCTGGTCGTCGGCGCGCGTGCCGAAAATGCGGTCGAACACCGGAACGCGGCTCAGGCCCGGCCAGCCGCTGCCCGCCGAGCGCTCGTTGCGCTGTAGCAGGCCCGCGAGCATCTGCGTTTCGTTGTTGCGCACGCTCATCACGGTGTCGGCGGAGCGTGTGCCGATCTGATACGCGACGAGTCCCGTCGAGGTCGTGATCGTGTCCGTCACGTTCGACACCTCCATGTGCAGCTTGACCTGCACTTCGTCGTTGCCGGCGATCACGGGCGCGACTTCGAGCGTCAGCCCGACATCCTGATAATTGATGCTTTCCGAACTGAAGTTGCTGGACAGCGTCGTCGTGACGACGGGCAGCCGGTCGCCGATCAGCACCTTCGCCTTTTCGCGGTTGCGCACGCGGATGCTCGGATTCGCAAGCGTCTTCGTCTTGCCCTGGCTTTGCAGGAAATTGATGCCGAGCGGCCCGATGCGCACGAGCACGTCGCCGCTGTTCAGGCTGCGCAATTGCGCAAGCGTGAGCGTGCCGGCTTCTCGTGGCGTCGTGTTCGGATCGTCCGGCACCGGCTGCAGCGCGAAGTTCGCGCCGTTCGGCCAGTTGATGCCGAGATTCAGCAGGTCCGACGACGTCACTTCGAGAATCTGCGCATCGATGACGACTTCCGCGGGCGACACGTCCAGCGCCTTGATGATGCGTTCGGCCACTTTCACGGTATCGGCCGAGTCGCGCATGATGATCGCGTTGGTGCGCTCGTCGAGCACGGCGTCGCGCGTCTTGACCATCTGCTTGAGCGAGGCGAGCACCTGCGCGGCCTGCGCGTTCTCGAGATAGAACGTGCGCACCACGAGATCCCTGTATTCGGTTTCCTTGTCCGGGCGTTTCGGGTAGATGAGCACGGCGTTGCCGTTCACGACCTTGCTCGCGAGCTGATTGGCCTGCAGGACCATCGAGAGCACCTGCTTCACCGGCGTGTTGCTCGCGAAGATGGTCGTCGGCGCAGTGGCCTGCACGTCGCGATCGAACGTGAAGTTCAGGCCCGTGATGTTCGACACGAGCTCGAAAATGCTGATGAGCGGCTGATCGCGGAACTGCACCGTGATCGGTTGATCGAGATCCTTGTCCAGCTTCGGCGCGAGATCCTGTCCCTTCGGCGTGACGATCGAATCGCGCAGGCGCGCGGCGCGGGCGTTGCCGGGCTGTTTCGCGAGCACGTCGTTGAGAATGCCGAGCGCTTCCTGCGGCTGATCCAGATAGATCGTGCTGGCGTACTGCACGGCGGTATCGATCGGCGCCTGCTTCCCGATCCACTCGATCATGCTGCGCGCGGCGTCGTCGCCGGGCGCGGCTTCTTGCGCCTTGCGCGCCCACGCGAGCGCCTGCGCGGAATCGCCCGCGCGATAAGCGACCGTCGCGCGATTCAGATAATCGACTTCCAGCCGCCGCCGCAAGCTCAGATACCAGCTTCGAATCTCGAGATCGTCGGGATATTGCGCGGTCTGCTGCGCGAGCAGATCGAGCTGCGCGTCGGGCGTCATGTTCGACAGCGTGTTTTCCAGCCCCTTGCGATGCATCTCGCTCGCGCAGGCCGTCAGAAGCGACAGCAAGGTCAGGACCGTGATCTTCTTGAGCCGGCTCATTTCAGTTCTCCGAGCGCGAGCACTTGGCGGCGCTTCAACGGCAGGTAGGTGAGCTGCACTTGCTTTCGGTCGATGTCCTCGATCTGGTATGCGTTGAGCATCACGTCGCCCTTTTTCAGGAACCCCTTTCGGTCGCAGTTGGCGCACAGCGAGAATTCGCGCCCGGCTCCGGACAGCAGCACGTAGAGCACGCCACGCTGATCCAGCCAGAGCGAGCGCACGACGAACGGCAGCGGCGGCGGCTCGGGCGGAGGGGGTGGCTTCAGCGGCTTGGGCGGAGGCGGCGGCGGAGGCGGAGGAGGTGGCTGCCAGTTCTGAGCCGGAAAGATATCGACGGCGGTGGGCGGCGCGGCATTCGCCGTCGCGACGGCGCTCGCCGCGGAAGCTGGGTTTGGCGAAGCGGCCGCCGCTGGCTTTCGCGACACGGCCGCGGGCAGTTCGGGCGCTTCATCCGCCGCGCCGTGAAAGTACGCGTACACGATCAGCCCGAGCGTGGCCACGAGGAGCGCGAGCAGCGGGCGCGATACCTTCAGCGTGCGGACGTCGAGCCGGTTCATTTCGATGCCTCGACGAGAAACGCGCATTGCAGATGCACATCCAGTTGCGTCACGCCGATATTCGGCCGCGCGATCGTGAGCCGCTCGCAACGCAGCCCCGGCATCGTGCGCAATTCGGACAGGAAGACGCGAAATTGCAGATACGTGGCCGCAAACGTCGTCTCGACGACATAGCGCCTGAGCGACGAGTCCTTGTCCGGCGCCGCGAGCTGATACGTGATCTGCGGCAGCGAGATGCCGTTCTTCGCGGCGATCGCGTGCAGGCTGTGCAGGAAGATGAAATAGCGCTGCTCGGCGCTGAAAGGCGCGACCGCCTGATCGGGCGATGGCGGCGGCGGCAGCTTCAGCTTCGCGGCGCGCGCATCGAGGTCGGCTTCGCGCGCGGCGATGTCGTTGTGCAAGGGCAGAATCTGCACCAGCGCGATGACCGCCGCCGCGCCGATCAGCAGTATCGCGAGCGCGCCGACGATGCCGAGCCGCCATTGCGCGCGGCGCAGTTCCCAGACGAGGCGGCTCATTTCGGTGCTCCGCCGGACGCGCCGGATGCCGCTGCGGCCGCGCTCGCGGGCCCGGATGCCGCCACGACCGGCCGCCCGAAGAACGGCCGCCACGTCAACTCGATCGCCGTTTCCACCGACGTCATCGGCGCTCCGGCCTTCTCGGTCTGCCGCTTCACGGTGACGCTTTCGGTGCTCGGCTGCGCCTGAAGCCAGTCCGCGTAAGAGAGCGCTTCCTGCGCCGAGCGCGTCTCGAACTGCATGTTGATGGTCCGCGACGCCGTCGCGATGTCGAGCGACAGCAGCGCGATACTCGGATTCCATCCGCCTTCGACGAGCGCGCGCGCCGGTTCCGCCGCATAACGCTGCTGCGCCATGAGTTGCGCGGCATGCGCATCGCCCGAATTGCGGTGCGCATTGCTGATGGTCCTGAACGTCTGCTCCTGCTTCGCGACCGCGCTTTCGCGTTCGTCGAGCGCTTCGCCTTGTTCCGTGAGCGTGTCGACATATTGCATCGTCAGGATCAGCACGACGATGCCGGCGAGGAGCGCGACCAGTCCCGGCACGGCGTCCGTCCGGTTCGGGCGATGCAGGTTCAGCGCGGGCGCTTTCATGCCGATGCGTCCCAGGGCGCCGCGAGCCACTCGACCTGTGCTGCGTTCGCGATCCATCGATCCGCCGCGCCAGGGCCGATCACGTAGCGGCGCTCGGGCGCATCGGCGTTGCAGAGCGCGAAGGCGTCGCGCCAGAGATCGTCGAGCGCGCCGGGCACGGGCAGGGTGACAAAGCCGGTCCAGCCGCCATCGCGCCTGAAGCCGATATGCGCAATCGCCGCCGCGCCCGCGGTTTCCTCCAGTCCGGCAATCGCGATCGCGCCATCGCGAATGCGCCGCGCGTGCCGGTGGAGCGCGAACGTGTAGCCCGGCTCGATGCCCGCGAGCTGCAGCTTGCGCGCCTTGCAGATGCGTTCGATGCCTGCGCAGAACGCTTCGGACATCGCGGCGGCGAGGCGGCCTCGTCCCCATACGCCGTCGCTCACGGCATAGCGCCACGGCTCCGCGCCCGCGCCCGCCTGAACCGCCTGCATGCGCGCGGCCGAAACCCAGTCGTCCGGCTTCGGAAGCGGCTGCCACGGCAGCGCGTGATAGCGCACGAACGGCGCGCCGACGATCACGCGCAACGCATGCAGGCCGGGCCGCGCGGGTGCGGGCGCGAGCGCTTCGATGGCTTTGAGCGCGGCGGCGACGTCGCCCGCGGGCGAGAGCGGCGTCGTGACCGGCGAATCGAGCGCGTGGGCGCGTTCGCCGTCGATCCAGAGCGTCGTGCGCGAAAACATCGACGGCTTCCTGAGCGTCGGCCGTTTCGACGCCGCTCTGCGCAGCGCATCGAGTTGATCTGTGAAGCGCGACATCATCCACGATGACGCTTGCACCGAGTGCGACGCGACGAGCCGGTCCGAGAAGTCCGATAAGCGCGTCATGGCTCAAACCTCGACCATCGTGACGCGGTTCACTTCGGCGAGCGTCGTGCGGCCATCCGCGACGGCGCGCAGCGCGATCTGCCGGATCGGCACGAAACCGCTCGACAGCGCGAGTTGCTTCAGCTCCATGATCGGCCGCCGCTCGACGAAACATTGCTTGATGGCGTCGTTCAGGCGCAGCACCTCCGCGATCGGCTGACGCCCGAGATAGCCCGTGCGCCGGCACGCCTCGCACCCAGCGCCCTTGCGAAAGCGCCATGCCGCGACTTGCTCGCGCGTGAGGCCGGAAGCGCGCAGCGTGGCGTCGTCGGGCGGCGCGTCGTCACGGATGCAATGCGGGCAGTTCCTGCGCATGAGGCGCTGCGCGACCGCGCCGAGCAGGGCGTCCACGAAGCTGTGCATGTCGACGCCCATGTGCAGGAAGCGGTCGAGCACGGAAAACACGTTGTTCGCGTGCACCGAGGTCAGCACGAGATGGCCCGTCAGCGCGGCCTGCACGGCGATGCCCGCCGTTTCGCCGTCGCGGATTTCGCCGACGAGAATCTTGTCCGGATCGTGGCGCAGGATCGAGCGCAGGCCGCGCGCGAACGTCAGCCCTTTCTTGTCGTTGATCGGAATCTGCAAGACGCCGCCCAACTCGTATTCCACCGGATCTTCGATCGTGATGATCTTTTCGTCGCCCGTGTTGATCTCGGTGAGCGTCGCGTAGAGCGTCGTCGATTTGCCCGAGCCGGTCGGGCCGGTCACGAGCAAAAGGCCGTAGGGCTCGTGCGCGATCGCGCGGATCGCATCGACGATTTCCGGCTCGTGGCCGATCGCGTCGAGCCTGAGCGTCGTCGATCCGGCCTCGCCGCGCTGCTTGTCGAGCACGCGCAAAACGGCGTCCTCGCCATGTATCGACGGCATGATCGAGACGCGAAAATCGATTTCGCGCTGGTTGATCAGCGCCTTGAAGCGCCCGTCCTGCGGAATGCGCCGCTCGCCGATATCGAGATCGGCCATCACCTTCAGCCGCGACAGAACCTGCTCGGCCGTATCGACGCCCGGCGCGGCCGCAGTCTCCTGCAACACGCCGTCGATGCGGTATTTGATGACGAGCCCCGTCGCCGTACTCTCGATATGAATATCGGACGCGCGCGCCTTCAGCGCGTCGTACAGCGACGAATTGACGAGCCGGATCACCGGATGCACGTCGGATGCGAGTGTCGCGAGCGTGATTTCGACGCCCGCATCCGCCGTCGCCGCCGACTGGCTGCCGACATCGATCTGCGTGAGCGCCTGATGAGCCGATTCGTGCAGCGCGAGATACGCCATCAACTCGGTGGGCACGCAAAACGCGAACGCGAACGGCTTTTTCACGCGATGCATCGCCCACGCGCGCAGGTTCGGATCGAAGGGATCGGCGAGCACGAGCCAGAGCCGGGCATTGTTGCCGGCGGCGAGCAGACAGCGGCGCGCCATGGCTTCGCCGAAGGGCAGCAGATCGAAGCGCGGCTCGAGCGTTTCGAGCGCTTCGGCGCTGAAGGCGGCGAGGCCGATTGTCTGCTTCACCTTGTTCAGATAATCGGCGGGATCGTGCCCGGCGTCGTCCCAGAACTGTTGCTGCTTCGGGCGCAGCGCGCGCACGGGCGATTGGTCCATCGGGGTCGTCTGTGCCATGTTTTACCCCACGCTTCCGGCAAGTTGGAAGATCGGCATGTAGAGCAAAAAAATGATCGTCCCGACGACGCCGCCCACGACCAGCATCAGCACCGGCTCGACGACGCGCATCAGCGTGTCGATGGCGCGATCGAGTTCTTCGTCGCAGAATTCGGCCGAGCGCGTGACCATGCCCGCGAGTTCGCCGCTCTGCTCGCCGACGCGAATCAGCCGCTCCGCGACGGGCGTCGTCAGGTTCGCGGCGGGCAGCGCGCGGGACAGCGCCTGGCCCGCGCGGATGTCGTCGAGCGCCTGCGCAAGCGCGGTCTGCATCTGCGGCGGCAGCAGTTGCGCGGCAAGCTCCATCGACGCGACCACCGACATGCCGCCCGCGAGCAACAGCCCGAGCGTGCGATAAAAGCGCGTCAGGGCGAAAAGCCGCTGATAGCCGGCGAGCTTCGGCAGGCGCAGAAACGCCGCGAACAGCTTGCCGCGCACGGCCGGACTCCTGAGCGACCAGCCCGCGCCGGCGAGCAGGGCGAGCATCGCGGCGAGCAGCACGCCGCCGTGCTTCTCGACGAGATTCCCCCACGCGAGCATCACGCGCACGGTGGGCGGCATGTCCTTCATCGTCGCGAAAACCTGGCTGAACTTCGGGACCACGTAGAACGCCATGAACAGGATGATCGACGCGCCGACCGCAATGACGATGGACGGATACACCATCGACGACACGACCTTCTTGCGCACGACCGCGAGCCGCGCGTCGTAGTGGTGATAGCGCTTGAGTGCTTCGGCGAGATGGCCGGTCTGCTCGGCGGATGCGACCGTTGCGACATAGAGCGGCGGAAAATGCGCCGGTTGGCGTTCGAGCGCGCGCGAGAGCGGCTCGCCCTCATAGAGTGCATCGACGATCGTTTGCAGGACCGTCCGGTTGAGGCCTTCCTTGCTCTTGTCGCGCAGCGTCTCGACGGTTTCGACGAGGCTCAGGCCCGCTTCGAGCAGCGCGATCAGCTCCTGCGTGAAAAGCGCGCGCTCGAACACCGGCTTCTTGAGCGAGAGCGAGAACCTTTTCTTGTCGACGGGCGTCGCCTCGATCAGCGCGAGTCCCATCGCGGCGACGCTCTGGCGCAACTGCGCTTCGTCGGCGGCGTCGAGATCGAGCTCTTGCGGGCCGCCGTCGGTGTCGACACGAACGCGATATCGCATGACAGCCACCGCGCCTGTCATTTGGCGACGATGTCGGCGTCCTCGCCGCTTCCGCCCGGTTTTCCGTCGGCGCCGTAGGTCATCAGGTCATAGTCTTTGCCGTTCTCGCCGGGGGACCGGTAGATGTACGGCTTGCCCCACGGATCGTTCGGAATCTGGCTGCTCATGTACGGGCCGTCCCAGCCCGCCGAGTTGCCGACGTTGGTCATCAGCGCGGGAAGGCCGGCCTCGGTGGCGGGATAGTGGCCCGTGTCGAGCCGATAGCGGTCGAGCGCGCTTTCGATGCCCTTCATCTGCGAGGCCGCCGTCTTGCTGCGCGCCTTGCCCACTTCGCCGAAGAGCTTCGGCCCGACATAGCCCGCCAGAAGCGCGATGATGAGCAGGACGACGAGCAGTTCGAGTAACGTGAAGCCGCGCCGGCGCAAGCTGAGACCAGGTCGCGCGAGTTGCGCCCTCAATGCGGACGAAGTGTTCTGCATGGCTGTCTCCCCTTGTTCTGTTGTGCTTTTCGTTCGCGCGCGACGGCAGTGCTTGTTGATTTCGCCGTCGCGCGCGGCCCTGTCGGGCTTACTTGTTGACTTCGCCCATGATCGTCAGGAGTTCCGCGTTGGGACCGTCGCCGTCGAGTTCCCAGCCGAACACGCCGCGCAGGCCGTTCTGCTTCACGTAGTCGTTCTTGACGCGGATCGTGGCGGGGGAGTCGAAGCCCCAGAAGGTCGTGCCGTCGAACTTGTACGACTGCTTGGCCACCGGATGTTCGTAGACCGTGCCGGGAAGGGTCTTGAGCATCTTGTAATCCTGATAGCCGTCTTCGTACTTCCCGGGCGCGACCTTGGTCGCCTTCTGATACAGGCCATCGCCCTTCGCTCCGGGTGTGACGCCGGTCCAGCCGCGTCCGTAGAACGGAATGCCCAGCACGATCTTGTTGGCCGGCACGCCCGCGGCGAGCAGCGCCTTGACGGCCGTATCCCCGACGTAGGTGTTGAGCGGCGCGGACTTCATGTTCGGACTGTTGGGGTCGCCATACAGGTTCGACTGGAAGTCCGTCGGCCCGGTGGCTTCCCATCCGCCGTGGTAGTCGTACGTCATCACGTTGATCCAGTCGAGCGACTTGCTGTACTCGCCCGGCACCGTGTTGGCGATCTTGTCCCCGCCCGCGCCGATCGCGACCGTGAGCACATAGCGCTTGCCCGTCTGGGTACCGTAGGCGTCGAGCTGCTTGCGGAACTCGGCGAGCAGCAGGGTGTAGTTCTGCTTGTCGCTCGGGTCGGCGTAGTTGTACGGCTGGCCGCCGCCGCCGGGGAATTCCCAGTCGATGTCGATGCCATCGAAGATCCCGGCCGCCACGCCGTTGCCGCCGCTGGACGAACCGCTATCCACGGGCAGATTGCCTTTCAGATAAAGATCGATGCACGACGAGACGAGCTGCTTGCGCAGCGCATCGGTGGCTGCGGCCTTGCTGAACCACTTCGACCAGGTCCATCCGCCGAGCGAGATGATGATCTTCACGTTCGGATACTTCGCCTTGAGCAACTTGAGCTGATTGAAGTTGCCCTTGAGCGGCGCGTCCCAGGTATCGCCTTTGCCGTTGACGGATTCGTTCGCGGCGAAGCCCTTGCCGTAGTCCGCCCACTGATCGCCGCCGGTGCCCGCATCGGGCGCATTCGGATTGGTCGCGCCCGGCTCCGCCTTGTTGACGATGCCGCACTCGTAGCCGTTGTTCTTCTGATACAGGTTGCCGAACGCGTAATTGATGAACGTAAGCGTCTTGGCAGATCCCGACGTATCGATGTCCTTCACCTTGTAGTTGCGATCGTAGATGCCCCATTGCGCGAAATAGCCGCCGACCTCGCGTGCGCCTGCGGGACTGGGCGCGGGTGTGGGTGCCGGTGCGGGCGTGGGGGTAGGTATTGGTGCCGGTGCCGGTGCCGGTGTCGGCGTAGGCGTAGGCGTAGGCGTAGGAGTTGGTGTTGGCGTTGGTGTTGGCGTTGGTGTGGGCGTTGGCGCAGGTGCTGGAGTCGGAGTCGGAGTCGGAGTCGGAGTCGGCGTCGGCGTCGGCGTCGGAGCAGGCGTCGGCGTGCCCGAACACGCGCCGATGTCTTGCCATACGCCATACGTCCCGGACTGCGACGGATTCTCGCCCTGTGTCCACCACTTGTTCTGATAGTTGCGTCCGTTGTACGTCACCTTCGTTCCCGCATTCGCGTAGATCTTCGAAGCGGACCACGCCGCAAAGCACGCAGTCGGCGATGGTGTCGGTGTGGGCGTGGGCGTGGGCGTCGGAGATGGCGTGGGTGTCGGCGTGGGTGTCGGAGCAGGAGCGGGCGCAGGCGTCGGTGTCCCCGAAGTGCCCAGATCTCTCCACAGCGTCGGCGTGCTGGAAGGCGTCCAGCCAGCGCCGGCGTACGCCGTGTGCGTCTGAAGCGCCTGATACGTGTGCCCGTTATAGGTGACGGTCGTTCCGGCCGAATAAGTCGTGCCTTCCTGCCATTCGGCGCCCCATGCCGCGACTGAATATGCAACGAGCGCAGCGACCGTGCATGCAATAGATCTGTACTGCTTACCAAAGCGGTTCATGAGACCGTCTCCTTTGCGTGGATATGCCCGATTCGTTTCGATCCCTGGTATTTTCGCGCCCGACATGCAGTCTTATCGAGCGGCCATGGAAGCATATGCAGATCTACAGATAATCTAACTGATGAAACTAGGCAACT
This sequence comes from Caballeronia cordobensis, assembly GCF_001544575.2. GTDB lineage: Bacteria > Pseudomonadota > Gammaproteobacteria > Burkholderiales > Burkholderiaceae > Caballeronia > Caballeronia cordobensis. The sequence continues at coordinate 355,123 of NZ_FCNY02000004.1, read as the reverse complement.
AAATTCGAAGTTCAGGTTTCCTATTAAAGCCAATCATTGAATTTCGATGGCTGAAACGCTGCGGAGACGTTGCCTGATGCGCGCTGTGCTGATTATGAAATATTGCAGGCGTCGAAATGGCCGGCTTACAAACCCCGCGTTCGAATGCTTTCGTTCATGGATTCGCAAAACAGTAGCCGTGTCGATATCGGTTTGCCGGTACGGGATATTGATTAATCTATTGCCGTCGAATAAAAAAACGGACCCCGAAGAGTCCGTTTAGTGCTTCTATTCTTACTCGAATCGAAGCGGGTTGCATTCAGTTTCAAGCCGTATTCGTCAAAGACGGTTGATGGTGTCGGCGAGCACCATCACGCCCAAGATGAAATCCTCGGTTTCCATTGCTTCGTAAGGATTATGTGAGCCATTCTCGTTGCGGATGAATAGCATGCTGCTCGGGATACCCGCATTGGCAAACAGCGACGCATCGTGCCCTGCGCCGCTGGGAACCGCTTCGAAATCGATCGCGAAGCGCTTGCACGATGCCGCAAGCGCGTTGCAAAGAGTTTCGTCCATCGTCGCCGGCGCGGATTCGAGGCGACGGTCGAACTCGAAGCGGACGCCGCGTTCCCGCTCGATCGACGCGCATTCGCTGCGCATGAGTCGATAGAACCCTTCGAGCGTGTCGCGGCTCTTGCTGCGCGCTTCGAAACTGAAACCGACCGTGCCGGGAATGCGGGAGATGGAATGCTCGACAGGATCGGTGCCGACGACGCCGCTCGTCACGACCAGGTCGATGCCGCGTTCGAGCAGCACGCGCCAATGCTCGTCCAGCCGCGTGATCAGATCGGCGACGGCGAACATGGCGTCATGTCGCAACCAGCGGGGCACGGCGCCGGAATGTCCGGCTTCGCCGATACAGGTGATGCGATTGTGCCGCACATTGCCGCGAATTCCGGGCACCACGGCGAGCGGAATCTTTCTCGCCACCATAACCGGCCCCTGCTCGATGTGCAGTTCCAGATAAGCCTTGGCCTTCGACTTGTCGAACAGGATCTCGCCGGAAGCGATCGCGTCGACATCCGCTCCCACGTTCTTCATATGGCTGGACAGTGTTTGTCCGGACGAGCGGTGCTTCAGTTCGAGGTCTTGCGGTGAAAGCTTGCCGAAGACCGCGCCTGAGCCCATGTATGCCTTTCCGAACCAGGCGCTTTCCTCGCCGCGAAACGCGATCACGCGCAGCGGCGTGGGCGATGGCTCGGCGCTGCGCCTTTGCGTGACCAGGCACAACAGGCCTGCAATGATTCCCGCGAGTCCATCGAAGTTGCCGCCCTGCGGAACGGAGTCCATGTGCGAGCCTACCCACACCGCGGGTGCGTCGGGGTCCGTGTCCGGCAAGCTGAAAATCAGATTCGCTGCACGGTCGATATCGACGCGCAATCCCTCTGCCTCCGCAAAGCCGGCGAGATAACCCGCGGCAGCCGATTCACCCTCGCCGTAGCTGTCGCGCGTGACGCCCACGCCGTCAGAAGACAGCGCACGGATGTCACCGAAGAGCTTTTGCGCGAGGTCGGCCAGATCAACAATTTCCATATTGCTTATCCAATTGCAGGAGACGCCGGATTACCGGTGCTTCAAAGGCGCGCGATGGCACTCCATTCCCTCGGCTCAGCCCGATTGTTGCGCGAAGCGCAGCCATCGGTCGCTCAGTTGGTGGTCGAGCTTGAGTTGGCCCGTAAGGTCGCTGATCCGTTCGAGTCCTGTCTCGTCGCAATAAGCCGCGAGGCCGTCAACGATCTTTTGCATGACGCCCGGATCGCGGAAGGACGCGGTGCCCACCTGAACGGCGCTTGCCCCCGCGAGCATAAATTCGATCGCGTCTTCGGCACTCTGAATTCCGCCGCAGCCGATGATCGGAATGCGGATAGAGCGATAACACTGATGCACGAGGCGGAGTGCGATCGGCTTGATGGCGGGACCGGAAAGGCCGCCCATCACATTCCCCAGCTTGGGCTTGCGCGTCCGGATGTCGATGGCCATGCCGAGCACCGTGTTTCCCATGACGATGGCGTCGGCGCCCGCGTCCTCGGCTGCGCGCGCGACGGCGGCAATGTTGCTCGCATTCGGCGTGAGCTTGACCCAGAACGGATGCCGGGTACGGCGACGGATGGCGGTGACCGCCTTGTACGTCGTTTCCGGCAGCATCGCGAAAGCCATGCCGTCGGCTTCGAGGTTCGGGCACGAGATATTGGCTTCGATGGCCGCGACTTCGGGCAACGACATTTGCTCGCACGCGTCGCCGAATTCATCCGCGGTATCGGCCGAGATGGAAACGACAACGGGCGTGTTGAATTTCAGGTAGGGCGGCAGTACGTGCTCGCGGTAATAGTCGAGACCCTTGCTAGGGATACCGATGGAGTTCAGCATGCCGCTGTGGCAATCGGCTACGCGAGGTGTCGGATTACCCGCGCGCGATTTGGGCGACACGCTTTTCACGACGAGCGCGCCCAGACGGTTGAAGTCGAGCGCCTCCCGATATTCGATCGCAAAGCAGCCGGACGCCGGCATGACGGGGTTGCGCAGGATCAGGTCGCCAACCCGGGTCGTGAGATTAGCCAAATTCCACCTCCCCGACGACTTCACGAATCGGAAACACGGGACCTTCGCGGCAGACACGCAGAAATCTACGGTCTCCATCGCAATCGAACATGCGCACGCAGGACAGGCAAACGCCCATGCCGCAGGCCATGTGCTGCTCCATGGCGACTTCGGCGGTGACGTGCGGATAGTCGTTCAGGACGCGCTGGAGCAGCATGAGCAGGCGCTGCGATCCGCAGGTGTACACCGCATCGGGTTGCTGCTCGTGAATCAGATCGCGAATCAGGATCGCGACGGCTTCGACCGAAGAGGAACCGTCGGCATCGAAGACGCTGCGAACGTCGGCGACTGCGCCGCGCAGAAACTCCTTCTCCATCAGATCCGCCGGCGAACGGGCCGACATGACCGCGGTGATCGCGACGCCCGCCTGCGACGCTTCCCTGACGAGCGGCGCCATCGTGGCCAGGCCCACGCCTCGCGCGACGACCAGAATGCGGCGATAGCCGGGGCTGAACGTAAACGTGTTGCCAAGCGGCCCGACGATGTCCATGTAGCCGCCTTCCGGCAACGTCGCCATGGCTTTCGTGCCGACGCCGGTCACGTTGTAGAGAAACTCGATACGGTTGTCTTCCGGTCCCGCGCCATAGACACTCATTGGCCGGAGTAGGAAGGGTTCGTGCTCGGCCGTGGTCGGGCACTTGAGCTGATAGAACTGACCAGCCTGCGTGACCGTTGCGATAGGAGAATCCGCTTCGAGGCGAATGTATTTGTATCGCTGATTCACCCAGTAATGTTCGACGACGCGGCAACGATGAGAAGCAACGGTCGCGGCTTTTCCGCCGCCGCACGGGCTTGCTGACATGACGACTCCACTCTTTATATGACTGCGAGACCCGCGGGTCTCACGCGCGAACGTTCAATCGAGTTCCTTGCCCTTCAATTCGGGCACGAGGAAAATCGTGGCGATCACATCGAGAACATAGATGCTTGCCAGAAGGGCGATGGCTGCCTGAAACGAATAGGTTGCGGCGAGACTGCCGACGACGATCGGACCGAAGCCGCCCACCGCGCGGCCGATATTGAAGAGCGTGTTTTGTGCGGTTGCACGCGCGGCAGTCGGATATGCTTCCGAAATCAGAGCACCGTACCCGCCTATCATTCCATTGACGAGCATGCCCAATAGCGCGCCTGCCCAGAGCATCACCGTAGGATCGCCCAACGTGGAGTAGACAACGACCATTGCAGCCGCGCCTATCTGGAACATGACGAATGTCGGCTTGCGTCCGATACGGTCCGCCAGTTGTCCGAAGACGTATACACCCACCATCATCCCGACGATGGTCACCGAGGTCCACAATGCCGATTTCGTCAGCCCGAAGCCAAGTGTCTTCGCGAGATACGTCGGCAGCCAGATCATGATGCCGTAGTAGCCGAAGTTTTGTACCGCGCAGAGAATGACGATGCCCAGGCTCGTGCGCGTCGTGCGGCGATCGATCACGAGCATGCGGAAGGCATTGGGTTTCTTCTCCGTCGTCTTGGTGCGGACGAACACTTCCGGCTCGTGGAGCTTGTTTCGGACCACCCACGCGACCAATGCGGGCGCCACGCCGAGGAGAAACATGCCGCGCCAGCCGATATGAGGCAGCAGAAGCGGTGTCAGCAGCGAGGCGGCAAGCACGCCGGATTGCCATCCGAGCGCGACGTATGACGAGACGCGTGCCCGGTGTTTTGCCGGCCAGGCCTCCGCGGCAAGCGCCATCCCAATGCCGAATTCGCCGCCGAGGCCAATGCCCGCGATGGTCCGATAGGCCAGCAAATCATAGAAGCCGGTGGCGAAGGCGCAGAGTCCGGTGAAGACCGCGAACAGGACGATCGTCCATGTCAGCACACGGATGCGTCCGAACCGGTCACTGAGCGCACCGAAGATGATGCCGCCGGCCACGGCGCCAATCAGCGTCCATGTCACCAGCGCGCCGGACTGTTGCGTGGTGAGATGCAGTTCCAGCGCGATGACCGGAAGCATGAATCCGAGAATGAGCAGGTCGAAGCCATCCATCGCATAACCGATGGCTGACCCGGCCAGCGCTTTCCATGCGTATTTGTCGGGTCGTTCCGACGCCGCCGGAGCAATAGATCTCTCGCATACGGCTGCTTTCGCGTTCGCTTCCATTCCTTTCTCCATTGACACCTCGGATATCGACTTCCGCCATTCACATTTCTGGCTTCTATTTCGCCGTTTGTACAAAAAAATAGACGGCTCGGACGACTCAAAATCGGCTTGCGGCTCCAGGCAACAATCACCGAAATTGCAAGCGTGGTCCGATATAGAAGCTGGATTTCACTGCATGACTAGCGGAAGCGTCTCTTGGTGCGCTCGTTCGTCTAAATATTTAGACTAGACTCTTTCTCAGATGACCGCAATACGAATCGAATGGGTAAAAACCCTTGAATCCCGGCATGCCGTTTCAGAATTGATGACGGAGCCCGACGCCGTACGTCAATCCGGTGGACAAGCTGTCATAGCGGTCGTACTTGAACCCTGCGTAGGCGTCGGTGCGCTTGGAGAGGGGATAGTCATAACCGACGGACCATGTCAGGCGATTCACGTCGTTGCTGTTCGTGCCCGACGACTTCGAATACGCAAGTGCGGCTAGGATGCTCGAGGCTCCAACGGGAATTGTGACGCCGATATGTTCCGTGTTCGTGGTGATCGTGCCGGGGGCCGCCTTGTCGCGGATATTCATATAGCCGGCAAAGACGCGCACGACATTGAAATTATATGAACCAGCTAGTTGGGCGGTGGCCTGGCTTTGCAGCCCCGCGACGCCCGGCAGCGAGCTTGCAATGTCGCCCGCCAAATTGCTGTAGTTGATCCACTGATAATTGGCGGTCAACTGAAACGGCCCGTTGGCATACCCGAGCTGCGCGCCCCATTTCTTGGAGCTGGGCTGGCTGGCGGAATTGCCGAACGAGTAAATGAGCTGGCCGGTCAGTCCCGCCCAGTTGGGCGTCGAATAGGCTACGGCGTTGTTCCAGCCGGAATCTCCGACCACGCCCTGAGGTCCGAGACCTTTGTACGTGTGCAGGATCCACGGCGAGAACGTGTACGAGTTGAAGAACGGGTTCTGGTTGATGGTCGAAATATACAGGGGCGTCGTGAGGCGGCCGGCGCGTATCGAACCGTAGGGCGTGGCAAGGCCGACATAGGCGTTGCGAGAGAAGAAACTGTCGTTGGCGAACCGCCCGAACGTGCCGTTGTTGGGTTGAAAGTAAGATTCGAGAACGAAGTAGGTCGAGTAGCCGCCTCCGAGGTCTTCCGTTCCACGAAGACCCCAGAACGACGTCGACATTCCGCCGCCCTGCATGACTGTTGCCGAGTGCGCGCCCGGATTCTTCACTTCACCCACGAAGCCATCGATGAGGCCGTAGAGCGAAACAGAGGACTGCGCGATTGCGGGCGTGCTGAGCGACGCCGCACTCGCTATGCATACCGCGGAAAGCGCGTTGAAGTGCTTCTTTGACATTGACGGATCTCCTGTTTGTCCAGCTTTTCCAGGAGCGGCCCGCTCGCCAGATGAACTCGCATCGGCGGCGGTGACGTGGACGCCGATTGACCCGGTCGTCGATACGTCCAAAAAACTAGACAAAGATAGAATATCCGTTTTTACGCGGAAGTTTGCCGGAAAGTTGTCAGGATTTTCCCTAGCAATCGGGCCGTAGAATCGCGTGGCGATATAATCCATTCGAATTTTTATACGAGCGTGATAGTGGCCGAGATAGCGAAAGGCCGGGACGGCGCCAGGCTATTGCAAACGCTTCTGGACAAGAGGTGATGCGGCCGCCGCGCCGGTGAAACTCGCCGGCGGCGCTGTGCGCGGTTGTGAGTGGGTATGTGATGGCGCAACCGGGAAACGCCTGGACCGGTCACACGAGATCCGGCGCGATGCGCGCCGCGAAAGCGTTCAACGCGGATAGAAGAACGTCGGCTGCGCCCTTGCTCGCATCTGACAGGGTGCGCGTTGCTTTGCGGATGAGGCGATGCTCAAGAGCACGCCCCCTCAGCACCCTGCACGCGACGAGCCGAATGCCGCGAAGCCCTCTAGCTCATAATCCATTTGGTTTGCGCAGTGACGGCTGCCGCGAGAACGGCGGGCGAATAGAGGTTGGGATTTGGCACCGGTCTGCCGGCCACGTTCACAAGGCCCATGCGCTGCGCGATCGAAATATGCGCGCCGATGTCCTGAGGGAAGGCAAACGGGCCGCGCGGTCCGAACGGTCGCAGTGAGAACGGCAGACCGGTCCACGGCGAGTGCGCCTCGCCAAGAAAGTCCGGATTCAACGACCAGGGCTGCGCGTTGAGACGAACGCCGATGGACGGATCGGCGAGGCGGTTCAGCATCCATTCGCAGGCGATATCGGAGAGGCCCGATTCATTGTTCGGATAACCGCCGCCGACGTCCGCGTGCGCACCCGCGAAGAGCACCTGCGTGATGCCCGCACGGGCGTCCCAGAGCGTGGGCGTGAAGTCGCCGCGCTGCTCGTCGAGGCTTATCGCGTGGATGCCGAACTTGACCTTCGGATTGAGCGCCGTGTCGGCGAAGCGGTACAGATCAACGGTGGAGTCTTCGTCGTCCAGATAAGCCGGGATGCCGAGCGCGCCGACCGTGTCCCACACGCCGATCGCCCGTATCTCGTCCACGGCCACGGTATCTTCCGGCTGCAACTCCGTGAGGCGGAGGGTAGGATCGAAGTTGACGATCCTGTCCAGCAGGCCCTTCAGTCCACCGCCGGTGTCGCGCGGCGCGGGCCTCGACTCGCGATGCTTGCGCCACGCGAGAATGCCCATGCGATACGCAAGCGCCTTGTCGTTGAGGTCGAAGCGGCTCTTATCGAGCAGCCCGACATTCGCGATCATGCCCCCGAGCGCGCGCGCCGTGTACGCACCGCGGCTGAATCCCATCAGGACGATGTGGTCGCCCGGCTCATAGTGGCGCGATACGAAGGTGTAGCCACGCACGATGCGCGCGATGATGCCATCCCCGAATGCGCCGCCTAACAACTTTTTAATGACGTTACGCGAATCGCCCACGCCGTGCAGATATTTGGCCACTTGCCCGTCCGGCCCCGGCTCCGCGATTTCCTGCTCCGAGGCGAGCAGCGTCGAAGCGGGATCCGGTACGCCGCGCAACAGGAGAAATGCCTTGAACACGTTGGTCGGATCAGGAATGCCGTCGTTGTCTTGATCGGTGTTCGGTCCGTTCCACGTTCCGTCGGCGCAAAAAATGATGTTCTTTGCCATGGCGAGCTTCCCTCATTTCCCGAGCACACGATAAGTATGTCTTAGCTTTTGTCGGCGCACTCGGCAAGGCATGCGTCGTATGTGGACGGCGATTTGGCCGAAACCGCCTATCGCGTCCGTCAAACGTGATGCGACGCGCATCCCTATGCAGTCTTATAAAGGACGTGAATCACGCAGCGACCTCTTCAATTCACTGATCCGAGATTCGTCTTCCGAGTAGGCCAGTTCCGAACTGCCGTTTCCTTTTAGCGGGAGCCTACCGTGGATATCAGACCGTTTGATGGCGTGATTCTCAAAGCCGGTATTGCCGCGCCCGACAAAGTAAGGTTAGTGCAAGACAGGCTGCGTGCACTGGGCTATGGCGCATCCGTGACCGGCATCTTCGATGCGCAAACGGAATCGGTCGTGAAGCTTTTCCAGGCTCAGCACTCGGATGACAGCGGGCTGCCCTTGAAGATTGACGGCGAGATCGGGTTCCATACCTGGACGGCGCTGTTCGGCGTGCTGCCATCGGTCGTCCAGCCAGTCGCGCAACTTCTGTCGCAGGCGCTGGCCGTGGCTGCGTCGCAGGACCATCAGATGGAGGTGCCGCGCGGCTCTAACAGAGGACCGATGGTCGATGAGTATTTGCGTGCGGCCGGCATGGATCCCACCAAAGGCAGTCCCGACTCGCGTCCCTGGTGCATGTGCTTCATGTACTGGGTGTTTGAGCAGGCCGCGCAACACATGAACCGGGCAACGCCTCTGCCGAAGACCGCGAGTTGCCATCAGCACTGGGCCGCTGCGGCGGACCTTGCGAACGTAGGACGAATCACGCGGCAACAGGCTCTGGATAACCGGAATCTGATTCAGCCCGGTCTGATCTTCATTCTCGACTTCGGAGGAGGAATGGGCCATACGGGCATCGTCGAATCGGTGCTCCCGGGCGGCGCGCTGCAGACGATCGAGGGCAACACCAACACGGACGGCTCGCGCAATGGCGTCGGCGTGTTTCGCCTGCAGCGGCGCAAGCCGTCGGATACGGTGCTGACGGGCTTCGTCGACTATTCGAAGGCTTGATGCGCGTGGCAATTTTGGATTGGGGACATCATGGCTTTCCTCTTCGCATATGGCACGGAACTCGACCGTGCAGGCCTGCTTGCGCGTGCGCTGACGAGCGGGACAACCGTGCAGCGCATGACCGAAATCGTGGGCGGCGAGGCTGCCGATGCCCAAGCGGAACAGCCTGGCGCGGACACGGCCAGACAGGCGTATGACGAGTACGCGACGCGGCAGCCCATTGCTTCGGGCTACGTCGACGGTGCGATCATGGTTTTCCGCGAGCGCAGCGAAGGCTTGGGCGGGCCGGTTCCAGACTTGCTTGAGGAAGCGAGCGCGCGTACGTGGGGCGTGCTGTTCGAAGTCTCAGACAACACCGTCGGCGCGCTTTGCCAGAACTTCGATATCGCGCGTAGCTGCATCGTGCGGAACGTTCGAATCGTCAAGCCGTTGAGTGGCGCGGAAAACGCGACCTTCGATGTAGCGAGTTGCATCGACCAGACGATCCAGGCAAGCTGCCTCGTCGCCAAGAATGTCGATATGCCCTTGACCTCGCTCGATGAGCCATTGCTGCGGAAACTGCTTGGCTACTATCTCGCGTATGAGGCGCCCGCCGAGGTATTGCTCAGTCTGATGCCGCGTCGCGGCGCCAGTATCAGCGATGTGGAACGCGGGAAGGAGGACTTGTCGGAGCGCGTGATTTGCGAGATCTACTACAAGGCGCCGCCGCGCTACGCGATCTATCGCAGCTCGGAACGAGTCGTCGTCCAGTACGCGGACGAAGGCGTGGCTGACTCATCGGGGACGCCGCTCGCCGACCAGCAGCGCGCGAAGATGGCGTGCCTCAATCCGTTGCGCAGTCAGATTACTGGACTGATTGACGGTTGGGAAAAGAGCAGGAAGCCTGGTCTGGCCGAACGCGCGCGGCGCTATAACGCGCGCGTTGCCGCCGCATTGAATCAGTGTCTCGAAGGCGATTCGACGAGTCCAATGCTGACGCTGGCCGAGGTCCGCGATGAGATCGCCGCCGAGCGCGCGTCGTGGGGACGATTTCTTTATTTGTCGTCTGCGCTGGCCGTCGCTGCGGCGTTTTGCATCGCCTTCTGGGTAATCAAGGCGCACGTCTTTGGCCCTTCGCATCCGACAGCGGGACTCTGGCTCGCCGCGCGCGCCGGCACGATCGGCGCGTTCTTCTCGATTGCGATGAACATCCAGCAAAGAAAGGTTTTGACCGACCTGCTCACACGCGACAACATCGCCGATGCCGCGCTCCGGATTACGGTCGGTGCGATCGGCGCGGGCGCGCTGCTTTGTCTCTTGCAAAGCGGCATCACGCCGCTCGCGAACTTCGGCAACGCCACGCTCGCGGGTTCGGCGATGAGTTGGCAAGTCATTCTTGTGATTGGCTTCGCAGCGGGGTTCTCTGAGCGGCTGGTGCCGACCATTGTGGAAAAGATAGCTGTGCAGAATGGGACTCTGGCGGGGGCTAGGACTTGATTGTCATCGGTGTGCGGGATGACTTGGGGGAGGGGTGGGTGACGAGGCGGTGCGTGAGGGCTGGCTGGTAGAGAAGGGTCGGCGTTTGCCGCTCGCATTGTGCGCCAGTCGGCCACAAAGGGACAATCGACTAGGGTGTCCAGATTGTTGGCGGTTCGGTGAATCCAGCATCACGAGACGCTTCCAGTCTAAAGATCTCAGCTCCGCCGCCGTAATCACGGATGTCCGATGGCTTCACGACAAGCCACTACTACGTTCCGTTGAACGCCATTCATTGCAACCTGATCCAACATTGCCAATGAGCTTGCCTGAGTCGAATCCTGGCCCTACTACGTCGCTGCGGTCGCTTCGACAGTGTTATGTCGTCGGTTGGGGCATTGTCTCGATCATCGTGATGATCGACGCCCTATGGATAGCAACGAGTGATCATTCCGTGAGATGGACAAGCCTTCTTCCTCCTTGCAAAGCAACGCTAGTCCTGCTCGGCATTGCAATTATGTTGCGGGCTATTGGCCGCTTTCCTCGCTATCACGTCGTTACCAAGAAGTTGCGCTACTTCAGGGTGTCGGACACAGCTGCATGGAGCGCGCTGCTTTCGTTCTTCGTATCGGCCAGTTTTATCTTGTCTTATCTCTGCGTCTCGCTGGACGCGCCTCTCATTGAGCGCTCGTTGATTGCTTTTGACCGTTCGCTAGGGTTCGATTGGCCCGTCGTTTATCAGTGGGTACTGGCTCACCCGCTCGTCTCCGGAGTGTTTGAATTTGCATATGCAAGCGGACGATGGCAGTTGATAGCAATACCCGTCTTTCTTGGCTTGTTCGGAACGCGCGAGGAATTGCCCGCTTTCTTTTTTTTACTTGTGATTGCAAGCTGCTACTTGCTTTTGATCTCGACGCCTTTTCCGGCAACGAGCGCGTTCGTTCATTTCAACGTGAGCGATAACGCCGCCAAAGCGACGGTGTCCGACTTCGCATTGCTCCGCGTGGGGTCTCTAAAGGTTATTGACCTCGATAATGCACAAGGATTAGTGTCTCTGCCATCATTCCACACGGCGTTGGCGGTGCTCTTCACGTATTCTTTACGAAGATTCCCTCGACTCGTTTGCATTGCCGCTCCGCTCAACGTAATCATGATTCTGTCTACCCCGACGCAGGGCGGTCACTATCTGGCGGACGTGATCGCAGGGCTTCTCCTGTTTGCACTGACTTTCTTTACTTACAACGCAATCGTCCGCCGAAGATCGCCGTTACCGAATGCTATTGCGCTTCCACGCGGTGGGATGGCCGACATTGCTGCTCGCGAGCGTCCGCTTTAGGGCGGCCTCGATGTCCCTTCCGGGTCGAGAAACGCCCCTCGACTTCACAGCACGACCAGGTCATCCCCGTTAGTCTGACCAGCTCACGACAAATCGAACGAACAAGGCAGAGAAGCACAACGGCGAAGTCCGGTCGCCGATAAACAGCATCCCAAGCAGCGCCGAAGCGGCACACCCTCCCAAGCAGGCTCTTCCGCTCCCAAGCCCGCTTCACTCAACCCGAAATCACCAAAGAAGGCACCAGCACAAACCCTTCCATCAATCTCCGCGCGCTGCGGCTCATAACCGCCTTGGTAACCCTCCACACCCCATCCCTCAACTCCGCTTCCGCGCCAACCCGAAGACTCCCCGACGGATGCCCAAAGCACACCGATCCCTTCGATTCCGGCACGAGCCGATTCACCACGGTGCCCGGAATGACCGCCGCGACGGCGATCGCCACCGCGCCGGTGCCGGTCATCGCGTGGTGGAGCTTGCCCATCGAGAAGATGCGCGCATTGATGTCGAGCGTGCTTGCGTCGATTGCCTTCCCGCTCGACGCCACATAACTCGCGGGCTTGGACACGAACGCCAGTTTCGGCGTGTGCGGCCGCAAGCGCGTCGCATCTTCGGCGGTCGCGGCGAGCCCCATGCGCACGGACGCATGCGAGCGGATCGCCTCGGCTTTCTGAAGCAAGGCGCTGTCGCCGTTCACGTCGCGCTGTAGTTCGCTGCCGTGCAATCCGAGCGATGCCGCGTCGATGAAAATCGCCGGATTGCCCGCGTTGATCATCGTCATTTCGATGGGACCGACGCCGGGTACGTCGAGCACGTCGATGGCGTTGCCGGTCGGGAACATCGCGCCGCCGGCATCGTCGCCATCGCCGCCCGGATCGAGAAACTCGATCCTGATTTCCGCAGCCGGGAACGTCACGCCGTCGAGCTCGAAATCGCCTTCTTCGACGACTTCGCCGCTTTTCATCGGCACATGCGCGATGATCTTCGCGCCGATATTCGCCTGCCAGATGCGCACGATGGCGATGCCGTCGCGCGGCGCATCGACGAGCCCTTGCGCGATGGCGAACGGTCCAACAGCCGCCGTCAGATTGCCGCAGTTGCCGGACCAGTCGACCACGGGCTTGTCGATGGCGACCTGCCCGAAGCGATAGTCCACATCGCAATCCTCACGCGACGAAGGCCCGACGATCACCACCTTGCTCGTGCTCGACGTCGCGCCGCCCATGCCGTCGATCTGCTGGCCGTACGGATCGGGACTGCCAATCACGCGCATCAGAATGCGATCGCGCACGGCGGAATCGGCGGGCAGCCAGTCATCGCGAAAGAACACGCCTTTGCTGGTGCCGCCGCGCATATAGACGGCCTGAATTTTCGATTGACTCACACGACTCTCCGATGATGTCCCGATTCACTACGACGTTTTGCCGAGCGCCGTCCACAAGACGACTGTCGCCTTGCGAAACGCGGCGAGGTCGGGCGCGTTCCTTCCCGAGCGCCGCAGAAATACGATCAGCCCCTGCCAATGCGAATAAATCAGCGCGCCCCTGATGCGGCATTCGTCCGCAGCCAGATGCGGATTGATTTGCGCGACGAGTCCGCTGAATAGCGTCTGATATTTCGCGCTCACTTCTTCCATCACTTCGCGCACCGAAGGGTGATGTTCGGCCAGGCACCAGCATTCGAGCGCGAACGGACTGATGAGATTGCCTGGCTGAGTCAGCGTGTTGAAAGTCTCATCGAGCACGGCGTGAAGGCGCGATTCAGGTGTCAGACGGGCATCGTCTCCCAGTTCATGAAAGCGGCGCAGATAGCGTTGCGCCAGTTCCTCGATGGTCGCCTTGAGAAGTGAATCGCGGGTTCCGAAATAGTGCTGAAGCGTGGCGAGCCTGATATTCGCCGCCGCCGCGACGCCTCGCTGCGTGAATCCGCCGTTTCCCTCGGCCGCGAACACGCTGATTGCCGCCTCGAGAATTTCCGGCACGCGCGTTTCGCGTCGCCCGCGTAGCGATGCCTTTTTCTCCGTGGTCGCCACGTCGGAAAGTGCGATCGTCAGATTTTTCATGGCTCGGTCTCGTAACGTCGCCCGCTGTCTTACCGTGCACGCGACCTAGATAATTTAGTCATATGACCAATTCAATCGAATCTTATACCGTGTCGGCTCCATACGTGAAGGTTCTAATGGTAAACGCCTAAAAGAAATGCCCTTGTTTATTGGTCAACTGACCACTAGTATTTGGTCATGGGACCAATAAACAGCCGGTCCGGGAGTCGCGAAATGAACGATAGGTCGATGACGTTACGTGAGCTGGTCGAGAAATGGCTGGCGCCCTACCTTGCGGCTCCTGCGCGCGTTGCGCGGCTCGCGCGTGACGAAGCCGGTTCGCATCGCTGCGTGCGCGTGGAGGTCAGTCGCGCGTCGCGCAATCTGTCGATGCTTTTCTTTCGCCATGACGATGGCTCCTGGCAGGTCTATCCCCCGCAAAAGGCGCGTCCCTTCATCAACGCGTGGGGCGCTGCGGCGGCCCTTTGACCGTCGCTAGATTTTTCGTCTCAATGGATCGGAAAAACGTATTGGTCGCCTCATGCGTCGGCGCATAAGCTACCGGCAGACAAACGTATCCGGACAGACCGACCAGCGCGGCGCGCGCCAAGCGTCGTGCATGACCTTCAGCGAGCCAATCTGAACGCAGGGACCACGAACGTTGTTTCGTGGCCCCGGGGCTTCGTCGTCTTCGCGATCCGCGCGAAACCGGCAAGACCTCGTCTCGCGCCGCGCTGTCGAGCCCGTCCGACGTTTGCACCATGCCGCCACGAAGAAGCGGTAAAGACAGTCGATAGTGCCCGATCACTCTCATTGGTGAGGAGACGATGCAAATCAATCCAGTCGCGCAAGGCGCCGAACGGTCCGACAGACACGCCGCCATCGAGCGGAAGATCTTCCTGAAGGTGACGCTGCGGATCATTCCGATCCTCATACTGTGTTTCTTCATCAACTATATCGATCGCGCCAATCTCGGCGTGCTGTTCTCGCCTATCTCCAAGGAACTCCATCTCACGGCATCCGCGTTCGGTTTCGCGGCAGGCGTCTTCTTTCTCGGTTACCTCGTGTTCGAAGTGCCCTCGAACATGGCCATCGTGCGTTTCGGCGCACGACGCTGGATCGCGCGGATCATGATCAGTTGGGGCATCGTGACATGCCTTCTCGCGGCAACGCACAGTGTTCCCATGCTCTACACGCTGCGCTTCTTGTTGGGCGTCGCGGAGGCGGGCTTCTTTCCCGGCGTGCTGTTCTATCTGACGTTCTGGTATCCGCGGCATCTGCTCGGTCAGGCCTATCTGACGCTCGAACTAAGCGTGCCGATATCGCTCGCGCTCGGCTCGGTCGTCACGGCCGCGCTGTTGTTGATGGACGGCGTAGCAGGCATCGCGGGATGGCGCTGGGCCTTTGCGCTCGAAGGCATTCCGGCCGTTCTGATGGGTATCCTCGTGCTGTTCATTCTTCCCGATGGCCCGAGGGAGGCGCGGTGGCTCACAGACGAAGAGCGCGACTATCTGCTTGCCAAGACCACATCGGGTCATGGACATTCGAAGGCGGATCTGAGCGAGCTCAAGGCCGTCGTGTGCGATTCGCTGACCTGGCTCTATATCGGTCTCGAGTTCTGCATCATCATCGGCTTCTGGGCGGTCACGTACTTTCTGCCGAAGATCGTGCAGGAACGCTTTCACGTCGATGCCGTCGCAGCGGGCCTGATCTCTTCGATTCCATGGCTCGCGGCGGTCTTCGGCATCGCGCTCGTCGCATGGACGTCGCGCAAGACCGGCGACCGGAAATGGCATCTGCTGATCGTCCTGCTGCTATCCGCGATCGGCCTGTGCATCACGGCGCGCGTCGAATCGCCCGTCATCGGCCTGATTGGTCTGTGCATCAGCGCAGCGGGCGTGCAGGCTGCCGTGCCGCTCTTCTGGACCATCCCCGCGATGTCGTTCAGCGGCGCGCGGGCGGCGATCGCGATTGCCTTCATCAACTCGGTCGCGAGCACCGCGGGACTTGTCGGGCCGTGGATTCTCGGCATATCGCATGATCTGACGGGAACGAGCCGCACAGGACTCTACGTGATGTCCGGCTTCTTCCTTGTATCGGCGTTTCTCGCCTTTCATGTCAGCCAGTCGCGCTCGAAGGCGGATGCCGGCCGCAGCACGCTCGACGTGCCGGCGACGGGCAATGTCGGCCTGGAATGAAGGCTCGAATCGAGGAGAACTACGCGTGCAAAACGATGCAGACGTGATGGCTCACGAGCCCGCATTCCCCTTCGGCCGTCCGGACGCGCCGCTCAGTCCGCCAGCCGAATATGCGTGCCTGCGCGCGAATCAGCCGCTCAGCAAGGTCCGGCTGTGGGATGGCTCCACGGCCTGGATCGCCACGCGCTGGGAGGACGTGCGCGCCATCCTCGGCAGTCCGTTCTTCAGCGTCGATCCGTTTCGGCCGGGCTATCCGTCCGTTTCGCCCGCACGGGCCGTGCAGGCGCGCTCGCGTCAGGCGTTCATCAACATGGACGACCCGGATCATGCGCGTTTTCGGCGGATGCTCACGAAAGACTTCATGCAGAAGCGCATGAGCGACTTGCGCCCGATGGTCCGGCAGTTCGTCGATGAACTCATCGACAGGATGATCGAGCACGGACCGCCGCTCGACTTCGTCGAGCACTTTTCGCAGCCGCTGCCGTCGATGGTCATTTCCGCGCTGCTCGGCGTGCCCTACGAGGACCACGCGCGACTCGGCGAATGGAGCACGACGCGTAACGATCACACCGCTGCGCCCGAGGTCGTGCAGGACGCCGTGCGCAAGATGGAGGCGCATCTCGGCCGCATCGTCGCGCAAAAGGAAGCCGATCCCGGCGATGGCCGCGACATGCTGAGCCGTCTCGTCATCGAACAGATTCAGCAGGGACACGTGACGCGCGAGGAAGTGGTGCGGATCGCTTCGCTGCTGTACTCGGCGGGACATGGCACGACCGGCAGCCAGATCGGTCTCGGCACCCTGTCGCTGCTGATGAACCCCGCCCAGCGCGCGGAACTCGACGCCGACCCTTCACTGCTCGCGGGCGCGGTCGAAGAGATGCTGCGCTTTCATACCATCGCGCATTTCAATTCGGCGCGCGTGGCGACGGCGGACGTGACGATCGGCGGACAGCTCATTCACGCCGGAGAAGGCGTCTATCCGCTGATCTTCGCGGCCAATCGCGATCCCGACGTGTTCCCGCAACCGGATACGTTCGACATCCATCGCAATCCGCAAGAGCATGTCGCGTTCGCCTACGGCATTCATCAGTGCCTCGGGCAACCGCTCGCGCGTCTCGAACTCCATACCGTGTTCAGCATGCTCTTCAAGCGCCTGCCGGGATTGCGGCTCGCGGTGCCGGTCGAGTCGCTCGCGTTCAACAGCACATCGCAGGTTTATCGGCTGGAAGCGTTGCCCGTCACATGGTGAACGTCCCCGCCATGCCGTCTTTCTCCGGCAAGGTCGCGTTGATCACCGGCGGCGCGTCGGGCATCGGCCGGGCGACGTCGGCGTGGTTCGCGCGTGAGGGCGCGCGTGTCGTGATCGCGGACCAGAGCCGCGAGGAGGGCGATGCGCTCGCATCACGTCTGCGTCGCGAGCACGGCGATGCCCTGTTCATCGAGACCGATGTCACTCGTCCGGACTCCATCGAAACGATGATCGCGCGCACGCTGCGCGAATACGGCCGCATCGATTGCGCCGTCAACAACGCAGGCTTGTCCGAGACGCCGATCGATCTGACCGACGCCACGCCCGAACACTGGACGCGTCTCATGTCGGTCAACCTGCGCGGCGTATTTCTGTCGATGCAGCATGAGATCCGGGCCATGCTGGGAAGCGGCGGTGCGATCGTCAACGTGTCGTCGCGCACCGGGCTGGTCGGCAAGCCCCGGCACGCGATCTACACGGCGGGCAAGCACGGTGTGCTCGGACTGACGCGTTCGGCTGCGGTCGATTACGCGCGGCACGGCATACGCATCAACGCCGTGTGTCCGGGGCTCGTGCGCACGCCGTTCGTCGAACGCAAATTCGGCGATGGTCTGCCCGCGCTGGCAGCGACGATGAATCCGCTGGGACGCATCGGCGAGCCCGAGGAGATCGCCGAATGCATCGCGTGGCTGTGTTCGGACGCGGCGAGCTTCGTCACGGGCGTCGCCTTGCCGGTGGATGGCGGCGCGGTGGCATGAGCGCACCGCGCCGGCCGTTCATCGCTCACTGCGTTGGCGCGCGCATCGACCGGCACAGCTCGCCGAGACTCGCGGTGAGCCGTTCGACGGGCAACGCATCGAGCGCCATCACCACGTCCGTCATCTCGCGCACCGCGCGCTGAAGTGCTTCCGGGCCTCCGCCTGCCGGATCGAGCCCGGCCATCACGCCGAACTTGCTGCGGATCTGCGCATCGGAAAAGCGTGTCGAGTCGGTCCACGGGTCGCCCGTCGCGTGATCGGCCGTCGCGCTGAAGACGGTGCCGCGCGCATGAATATCGACACCGCCGGGCACGCCGCGCCACTGTCCGCCCGTCATCCATTCGGCGATGTTCGACGAGGACGGCTCGGCGGTCACCGTCACGCGTTCGCGGAACGCCGCGATGCGCGGGTCGTTCATGGTTGCCGCGTCGTACCAGCGCGGACCCGGCGGAACGGCATGGGCGAGGGCGGCGAGCGCGTGCGCATGGCTGAACTCGGCGCTCAGCAGATCGCGCGGCTGCTGTTCACGGAAGATGGGCGTGAGCGCGAACGGATTCGCTCGCACCACGACCCGCGTGATGTCATCGGGCCGCAGCGCGTGCCGATCCAGCAGTTGCGCAAACGCGGTCAGCGGATGATGAATCCAGCGGCAGCAAGGCCAGGGCTTGTAGGTGGTATTCAGAATCTGCCAGTCTTGCCCGAGGCCGGCGAGCAGCGCGTGATCGTCGTGGCCGGGCGAGCCGTAGAACTTCCAGAAGGCATGCTCGCCGTCGAGTATGTCCTTGAAGCCGGTGCTGCCGAGCCGCGCAAGCAACGCGGACGATACGCCGATCTCCGCGCACCAGCCGGCATCGGCGTATTTGTACATCGGCTGCTCGACGGATTCCGCCCATTTGCGCAGCGTAGGCTGCGGCGAGTTGCTTGCGCCGATGCCGAACGCGTGATTGGCCTGCCCGCCATCGAGACGCGCGATGTTCGCCGACGCGCCGATGGCCGCCCAGGCGATGGTCGCGGCCGGTCCGCCGAGTTCGTTCCAGCCGATCACCTTGCCGTTCTCGATCTGCATCGGCGCGCCCATCCAGCTTCCGATGCGTGCGCCGACATCGAAGCCCACCGCGATCGCGCCGAGCAGATCGCGGCCGTTGCGCCCGTCGAGCTCGGCGAGCGCCAGCGCGGAAAACACCGTGGCGTTGCCGAAGTGCGTCGATGTGGGGAAGGTGTCGTCGGCGTCGAGCACGTTGGCGAGCCGCGCGTTGGCATACGCGGCCGCCGTCGCGGAGCTGCGCCGTGCCGCGCCGACGACGCTCGCATGCGGCGCGCCGCCGAGCATATCGACATAGTCGAGCGCGATTTTTCCGCTTGGCGTATCGACCGCGCCGAGCGCGCAGCCGATCGTGTCCAGCAGCAGGCGTTTCGTTTCATGCACGACGGGCGCGGGAAGATCGTCGAAGCGCGTCTCCACGGTGAAATCGGCCAATGTCTGCGTGAGCGAGGTCATGCGGCGAACTCCTGAATGGGCATTGAATGAGCGCGCGTCATAGCGCGTCCTGCAGTTGCGGCAGCGCTTCGAAGAGATCGCCGACGAGGCCGTAGTCCGCTACCTGGAAGATCGGCGCATCGGCATCCTTGTTGATCGCGACGATCACCTTCGAGTCCTTCATGCCTGCGAGATGCTGGATCGCGCCCGAGATGCCGACGGCGACATACAGTTGCGGCGCGACGATCTTGCCGGTCTGTCCGACCTGCAGATCGTTCGGCGCGAAGCCGGCATCGACGGCGGCGCGCGACGCGCCCACCGCGGCGCCGAGCCTGTCGGCGAGCGGGTAGAGCAGCTCGAACTGCTCCGCGCTTCGCATGCCGCGTCCGCCGCTTACGACAATTTGCGCCGCGCCGAGGTCCGGGCGGTCGGAGCGCGCCATCTTTTCGCCGACGAACACGGACGTGCCGCTTTCCGCCGCGCTCGCGACGGGCACCATGCCGGCGCATCCGCCGTCCGCATCGACAGGCGCGAACGCGGTCGCGCGCACGGTTGCGCACTTGATCGCCGCGCCCGAGCGCACTGTCGCGATCGCGTTGCCCGCATAAATGGGGCGCTTGAACGTGTCGGCGGAAAGGACCGCGATGACGTCGGATACGGGGTCCGTGTCGAGCAGCGCGGCAATGCGCGGCAGCACGTTCTTGCCGTGCGAACTCGCAGCGCACAGGATGTGGCTAAAGTCCGCCGCCAGCGACACGACGAGCGACGCGAGATTTTCGGGCAACGGGTGCGCATACTCGGCGTGATCGGCGACCAGCACCGTCTTCACGTGCGCAATGCAACGGGCTTGCGCCGCCACGTCCTGCACATGCTGCCCGGCCACGAGCAGCGCGATATCGCCGCCGATCGCCCGGGCCGCCGTGACGGTGTTCAACGTGGCCGCGCCGAGCGCGCCGTTCGAATGTTCCGCGATGACGAGAATGGCCATCAGATCACCTTTGCTTCGTTCTTGAGCTTGTCGACGAGTTGCGTGACGGACGTCACCTTCACGCCGCCCTTGCGCTCGGCGGGCGGTTCGACACGCAGTGTTTCGAGGGAAGTCTCGACGGCGACGCCCAACGCGCTTGCCGCGAGCGATTCGAGCGGCTTCTTCTTCGCCTTCATGATGCTGGGCAGCGTCGTGTAGCGCGGCTCGTTCAGACGCAAATCGGCCGTGACGACGGCGGGCAGCCGCAGCGATACGGTCTGCAGGCCGCCGTCCACTTCGCGGGTTACGGTCACCCGTTGCGCCGCGACATCGACGTCGGCGCCGGAAGCGAACGTGCCTTGCGGCCAGTTCAACAGCGCGGCGAGCATCTGGCCGGTCTGGTTGTTGTCGCTGTCGATCGCCTGCTTGCCGAGCAGGACGAGTTGCGGCGCTTCCCGTTCGACGACGGCCTTCAACAGCTTGGCGACCGCGAGCGCGCCGGGCGTCTGCGCCGTCTCGACCAGAATCGCGCGGTCCGCGCCAATCGCGAGCGCCGTGCGCAACTGCTCCTGCGCGGCAGCGGCCCCCACCGACACCGCGACGATTTCCGTCGCGATGCCTTTTTCCTTCAGACGCACGGCCTCCTCGACGGCGATTTCGCAGAACGGATTGATCGACATCTTCACGTTGTCGAGTTCCACGCCGCTGTGATCCGATTTGACGCGCACCTTCACGTTGTGATCGACGACGCGTTTGACCGTAACCAGTACCTTCATGCTGACGACCTCATTGCCTGACTCCTGTTTGAAAAATCGCCGCTAGTGCGTGAGTTGCGGGCTATTGACTTCCACGTAGCCTTCGTCGCGCGTTTCGGCGTTGAAGCGTTCGAGTTCGGCATGCGCGGCCGCTTCGCCCTGCAACAGCGAACGGCTCGCGAACAGCAGCGCACCGATCGACACGGGCAGCACGCCGATGGCGAGAAGGATCGCGAGCCGCAGATCGCCGGATGCATCGCTGACGATGCCGACGAAGTACGGCCCGAGCCCCAGACCGAAGATGTTCGGCCCGAGCGAAAACGCGGCGAACGCCGTGCCGCGCAGACGCGGAATGACGAGATCCTGCGTGGTGGCCTGAAGCGGCCCGAACCACATCGGCACGAAGAACGTCGCGACCGCATACGCGCAATAGAACACCGTGACGTCTTGCGTGAGGTATTGCACGACGCTTGCCGCGCTGAACGCCGTCGCGGTCACGCAGACGAAATAGAGACGGCCGAATGCGTGCTTGCGCTTGGCCCAGTCGCACAGGTAGCCGCTCACGCTGATGCCCGCGCCGCCCGCAATGATCGCGATGATGCCCAGATGCAGACCGGCGCTCGCGGTCAGGCCGAGCGTGCGGCTCGCGTAGACGAAGACGAAAGCGTTGACGGCGTTCATCGCAAACGCGAGGAATGCGCCCGCGACGGTGACGGCGGCGAAGGTCCGCGATCCCGTGATGAGACGGTGCGCGTAGGCATCGCCGAGCCGCGTCGCCTGATACCAGTTGGAGCACACGTAGAACGCGACCGCGATGGCGATCCACTGCACGAGGTTGCTCGTGATGTCGACGCCGCCGACCGTCGCGATCACGGCCTTGCGGCCCGCCGAGAGCACCTGGTTCGTGCCCCACGTGGCCACGATCACGAGCGCGACGGACACGAGCAGATAGACGAAGTTGCGTGCGTACTCGCGGCGCGGCGCGCCGAGCGCCTGCAGCCGCAGCCAGCTCCACGGCGGCACCATCGAGCCGAGATCGCGCAGCGCGCTCGCGAACGGATGCGGGTCCTTTTTCGCGGGCACGGTGTCGAGCCGGCCGCGCACCGGCTCGCGCACCGTGAGGATCACGATCAGCGCGAACAGCATGCCCGGCACGCCGACGCCGATGAACGACGCCTGCCAGCCCGTCAGTCCGAGCGGCGCGTTGCCGTTCGCGAAGGTGCGTTCCCATGCCGACACGATCGAGCCGCCGATCGCAAGCGATGCACCCGCGCCGACATACACGCCGACGGAATAGAGCGCGAGCACCGTGCCGCGCCGCGCGCGCTCGAAGTAGTCGCCGAGCAGCGAGACGGCGGCGGGCGTCGCGCTCGCCTCGCCGATGCCCACGCCGATGCGCGCCGTGCCCAGTTGCACGAAGTTGCGCGACAAGCCGGAGAGCGCGGTCATCAGCGACCAGAACGACAGCCCGAGCGCGAGCGTGCGCACGCGGCTCCATCCATCGGCGAGACGCGCGAGCGGAATGCCGAACACGCAGTAGAACAGCGCGAAGGACGTGCCGTAGAGCAGGCCGAGCTGCGCGTCGGACACGCCCAGATCCTTCTTCAGATACGGCGCGAGGATGGTCACGATTTGCCGGTCGACGTAACTGAAGGCGTAGATCAGCGTCAGGATGAACAGCACATACCAGCGATACCAGGGACGTTCATGGGTGGTCATGGTGAACCTTCGGAAGGCGGCGCCGCGAAAACCGAACAAATGCGGCGCGGAAGCGAATCGATGGCCGTGCGAGAGGACTCGCCGGTCTGATGGAAGGGCGGCTGCGCGGCGAAATCAACCGCTGCGGATCGTGGGCATGGCGTCGTGTCTCCTGATCTTGTCTTTTGTCGGCTGCCGGGGCGTATCGGCCCGTCGGCTGTTTCACAGGATAGCCATGCCTGTCGGCCTGAAACCAATACGTTTTTCCGATCCATTGAGAGGAAGAAACTTGCGTGCGTATCAGAGGGAAATCCTCTGAATTCCTCTGCAAACAGTATTGGTCGAGGCGCGGGGGTGCTTGCTAGAGTGGCTTCACATCGAGGTGCCGCCGTCGCAAGGCCGGGCGGTGCGACGTAGGTTCTAACGACACGTGGAGCATGATGGAGCATTCAGCTATGGCGCAAATCGAAGCGAGCGGGCACGCCCCGGTCGTCATTATCGGAGCGGGGCCGGTCGGCCTTTCCCTTGCGGGCGATCTCGGCTGGCGAGGCATACCCTGCGTGCTCGTCGAGCGCGGCGACGGCATGGTATTCCAGCCCAAGATGGACATGGTCGGCATTCGAACGATGGAGTTCTGCCGCCGCTGGGGCATCGTCGACGATGTCGAAAACGCGGGTTACAACCGCGACTATCCGCAGGATTACGCCTGGGTCTCGCAACTGGCCGGCGGCTACGAATTCGGCCGTGAGCGCTTTCCGAGCGTGCGCGATGAAGCGCGCCCCGAGCAGAGCCCGCAAAAGCGCGAACGCTGCCCGCAGAATTTTTTCGACCCCGTGCTGACGCGCTTCGCGAAAAAGACAGGCAAGGTGCAGATCCGCTACAGCACCGAGTACGTGTCGCATGAAGAGCGTGACGACGGGGTTTCGGTTACCGTGCGCGATCTCGCATCGGGCAGGGAAGAGACGATCGAGTGCCAGTATCTCGTCGGTTGCGATGGCGGCGCGAGCCGCGTGAAGGAGACGCTCGGCATCCGCATGACGGGCACGCCCGCGCTGACCTATACGACCAACGCGATCATCGAGTGCAAGGGACTCGAAGCGCTGCACGACAAGAAGCCGGGCTATCGCTATATCTTCATCGGGCCGGAAGGGACATGGAGCACGGTGGTTGCGATCAACGGCCGCGACTGGTGGCGCTTTTCCATCGTCGGCGACGGCGAGATGCGCACGCTCTCCGAAGACGATGTGGCCGCGGCGTTCAAGCGCGCGGTGGGCCGCGACGATGTCGAGTTCAGGATCATCTCCGTGATGCCGTGGATTCGCCGCCAGCTCGTCGCCGACGACTACGGCACAGCGCGCGTGAAGATCGCGGGCGACGCCGCGCATCTGACTTCGCCGACGGGCGGCTTCGGCATGAACATGGGCATTCAGGACGCCGTCGATCTCGGCTGGAAACTGCAGGCGATGGTCGAGGGCTGGGGCGGCGCGCATCTGCTCGACACGTACGAGTTCGAGCGCCGGCCCGTGGCGATCCGCAACGTGAACGAGGCGACCAGCAATCTCAAGCTGATGCTCACGCCGCGCAAGAACCTGAGCGCCGCCGTGTTCGAGCCGGGCGAAGCGGGCGACGAAGCGCGCCGCGTGTTCGGCGACGCCTACACCGCGATGATGAAGCGCGAGTGGTACACGATCGGCATCCATCTGGGCTTCCGCTACGAAGGGTCGTCGATCGTGGTTCCCGATGGCACACCCGAGCCCGAGGACACGGTCAGCACCTATGTGCAGACTTCGCGTCCCGGCCATCGCGCGCCGCATGTGTGGCTCGCGCCGGGCCGCTCCACGCTCGATCTGTTCGGCCGGGACTTCGTGCTGCTGCGCTTCGACGCATCGCTCGACGTGGACCCGCTGCGCGACGCGGCGCAACGCGCGGGCGTGCCCTTCGCGGTCGTCGATATCGGCAATGACGCGGCACGCGCCGCGTACGAGCGCGCACTCGTGCTCGTGCGTCCGGATGGCCACGTGGCATGGCGCGCCGACGCGGCGCCCGAAGAGTCGCAGGCATTGATCGACGTGATTCGCGGCGTGTATCCCGTCAGGCCGGAAGCGGTCGTGACCGAAGAGGTGGCCACGCGATGAAACTCGTCACATTCGATCGAGGCCGTATCGGGATGGTGGATGGCGAGCGCGTCATCGATATCACCGATCTCGCGGGCGCGCAGCCGGGCGCATGGCCGCCCGTCGGCATGGTGCGTCTGATCGCGGACTGGCAGGCGCGCGGTCCCGCGCTGCGCGATGCGCTGATACGGCTCGACAGCAGGCCGCTCGCCGACGTGCGCCTCGAAGCGCCCGTGCAATGGCCGAACAAGATCGTCGCGTTTCCGGCGAACTATCACGCGCATATCGACGAGATGAAGCACGGCGCAGGCAGCGGCGTGATTTCGACGTACAAGGCGAGCGGTCAGGGCTTCTTCCTGAAGGCGAATTCGAGCCTGAGCGGACCGGCGGACGACATCGTTCTGCCGCCGCTCGCGGGCCGCGAGATTCATCACGAATGCGAGCTCGGCATGGTGATCGGCAAGCGAGGGCGCGGCGTGACGCGGGCCGATGCGCGCGACTACGTGTTCGGCTTCACGTGCCTGCTCGACATGGTCGTGCGCGGCAAGGAAGAGCGCGTGATGCGCAAGTCCTTCGATACGTTCTGCCCGACCGGGCCGTGGATCACGACCGCCGATGAAATCGCCGATTTCGACAACATCGAGATGCGTCTCTTCGTGAACGGCGAGGAGCGTCAGTCGGCATCGACGCGCAATCTGATCGTCGATATTCCCGAGATGATCGCGATGTCCTCGGCTGTGATGACGCTCGAACCGGGCGACATCATCGCGAGCGGCACGCCGGCGGGCGTCGGTCCCGTCGAGGACGGCGACGTGCTGGAGATCGTGATCGACGGCGTCGGCGCGATGACGCTCCAGGTGCGTCAGGGCGAACTCGGCGCGCACGCCGTGTGGGACGAGGCGAAAGCCGGTCTCGCGGTGTAACGCGTGCCGCTTCGCATGCAGACAAACGAACAGGAAACCGCGATGTCGCACACCGTCACGCAGGCGCCCACCGCGCCCGAAGGTTACTTCGATGACTTGCAGGCCCGCGCGCTCTCGCCGGGCTGGGCGAAGAAAGCGCCGCAGATGTGGCCGGCGCCGCGCCCGCGCTTCGTGCCCGCCGTGTGGCGCTATGCCGACGCCCGCGCCGCGCTCGATGCCGCGTGCGCGTTCGTCTCGCCGGAGCAGGCCGAGCGGCGCAATCTGATCATGGTCGATCCGATCGCGGACAACATCTACCCGACCTGCCGCAATCTGGTGGCCGCATATCAGCTCGTGCTGCCCGGCGAGACCGCGCGTTCGCACCGGCATTCGCCCAACGCGCTGCGCCTGATTCTCGATGCGGGCGAGCGCACGTTCACGATCGTCAACGGCGTGCAGATAGACGTCGCGCCCGGCGATGTGGTGTTCACGCCGTCGTGGCACTGGCACGGCCACAGCAACTTCGGCGACGAGCCCGCGTTCTGGATCGACTTTCTCGATGTGCCGCTCGTGCAGAACCTCGAATGCATGTTCTTCGAGGATCATCCGCAGCGCAACGAACCGGTGACATCGCACGAACCGGATTCGCCGATGCGTCACAAGCGCGCCGATCTGGAGCGCGGCGCGCGCGAGCACGGCACGTTCGATCTCGCCGCCGAGTGTCTGAAGACCATCGGCGTGCAGTCGATCGGCCTCGCGCACGGCGAACGGCGCGAAGCGCGTCCGCGCATCGACAACAACCTCTACACGGTGATGAGCGGCCACGTGCGGTTCACGGTCGAGCCGCTCGGCGCCGTCGAGCTTACGCGCGGCGATGTCATCGCCATTCCTTGCTGGCATGCCTTCGCGATCGAGAGCCTGTCGGAACAGGCGCAACTGATTCGCGTGAGCGACGAGCCCGCGATGCGCGCGCTCGGCTTTCGCGACGTGACGCTGCCCTGACGCGGCGCATACGAGGAGAACACGGTGAAATTCAGCGAAGAACAGGAGATGCTGCGCGACATGGTGCGCAGGGTTGCGGACGAACAAGTGCGCCCGCTCGTCGCGGCCATGGAGGAGACGCGTGATTTTCCGGATGCGCTCGTCGAAGTGTTCGGCGATCTCGGCCTCTTGCAGATGTGGGTGCCGGAGGAATACGGCGGACCGGGCGGCGATCTGACGTCGGTGTGCATCGCGAAGGAGGAGATCGGCCGAGTGTCGCTGGCTGCGTCGACGCTGTGCGCGAACAACTCGATCGGCCTCATTCTGCCGCTGCTGCACTTCGGCACGGACGCGCAAAAGGCGCGCTATCTGCCGGAAGCCGCGAAGGGCCGCACGATCTCGTCGGTTGCGATCACGGAGCCGGAAGCCGGTTCCGACGTTTCCGCGATCCGCACGACCGCTCGCCGCGACGGCGATTCGTACGTAATCGACGGACAAAAGAGCTGGATCACATGGGCCGCGCAAGCGCACTTCATGCTGGTGTTCGCGCGCACGTCCGAAGGGCGCGGGCACGAGGGCATCAGCGTGTTTCTCGTCGATACGAAGACCCCCGGCCTCAAGGTCGGCCGCAAGGAAACGAAGATGGGCCGTCACGGCTCGCCGACGTATCAGGTGTTCTTCGAGAACATGCGCGTCGATGCCGATTGCCTGCTCGGCGAGGAAGGCCAGGGCTTCAAGGCCTGCATGCGGATTCTCGATCTCAACCGGCCTTCGGTCGCGGCGTCCTCGCTCGGGCTTGCGCAGGCCGCGCTCGATGAATCCGTGCAGTACGCGAAGGACCGCCGCCAGTTCGGCAAACGGATCGGCGATTTTCAGGCGATCCAGTTCAAGCTCGCCGACATGGCGATGAAGATCGAGGCCGCGCGCACGCTGCTCTACACCAGTACGCAGGAAATCGACGAGGGCGACACGAGCCGCCTCACGCTGCTTTCGTCGATGGCGAAGTGCTATGTCACCGACGTCGCGATGGAAGCCGCGCTCGAAGCGGTGCAGGTGCACGGCTCGTACGGCTACTCGACCGAATATCCCGTCGAGCGCTTCATGCGCGACGCGAAGCTGAACCAGATTCTCGAAGGCACCAACGAGATTCATCGGCTGATCATCGCGCGGCAACTGCTCGGCAAGTGATGCGGGACAACGACATTGACCACGAAGGACACTGACATGACGACGAGTTTTCATCCGGCGCTGGGTGAGGCGGCCCGCGACTTCCTTTCGCGCGAGCACGGACTGCTGATCGACGGCCGCATGATGCCATCCGAGGGCGGCAAGCGCACCGACATCCTCGATCCCGCGACGGGCGACGTGATCGCGACGGTCGCCGAAGCGACGGCCACCGATGTCGATCGCGCCGTGGAAGCCGCACGCCGCGCGCTGGAAGGACCGTGGCGCAAGGTCACGCCGTCGGAACGCACGCGCATGATGCTGCGCTTCGCCGATCTGATCGAAGCGCACGGTGACGAGCTCGCGCAACTCGAATGCGTCAACAGCGGCAAGCCGCTGCCGTTCTGCCGCAACGGCGACGTGCCGGGCATCGTCGAGATGCTGCGCTACATGGCCGGCTGGACGACGAAGATGGGCGGCGAAACGCCGAACGTGTCGCTCGCGGGCGAATGGCACGCCTACACGCTGCGCGAGCCGGTGGGCGTGGTCGGGCAGATCATCCCGTGGAATTTCCCGCTCAACATGGCGATGTGGAAGATCGCGCCCGCGCTCGCGGCGGGTTGCGCGGTCGTCATGAAGCCCTCGGAGCAGACGCCGCTCACGGCGCTCAGGCTCGGCGAACTCGCGCTGGAAGCGGGCATTCCGCCCGGCGTGCTGAACATCGTGACGGGCTTCGGCAATCCTGTCGGCTCGGCCATCGCCGCGCATCCGGGCATCGACAAGGTCGCGTTCACCGGCTCCGGCGAAACGGGGCGGCGCATCCTGCAGGCGGCGAGCGGCAACCTCAAGCGCGTCTCGCTGGAACTGGGCGGCAAGTCGCCCGTGATCGTCTTTCCCGACGCGAACCTCGAAGCCGCGGCCGCGGGCGTGTGCTCGTCGATCTTCTTTCATGCCGGGCAGATTTGCGCGGCGGGCTCGCGCCTCTATGTCCACGAACGCGCGTTCGAGCCGATGCTCGAACTCATCGCGAAGCGCGCGAACGGCATGAAGATGGGCCACGGCCTCGACGCCGGCACGGATATGGGTCCCGTCATTTCGCGCCGCCAGCTCGATCGCGTCGCGGGCTACATCCACAGCGGACAGGAAGAGGGCGCGACGCTCTACGCGGGCGGCGGCTCGTCGGGCGAGCGCGGCTACTTCGTGCAACCGACCGTGCTGACGGGCGTGAAACCCGGCATGAAAGTCCACGACGAAGAAATCTTCGGGCCGGTGCTCTGCGCGATGTCCTTCGCCGACGACGACCTCGACCGCATCGCCGCGACCGCGAATGCATCGACCTACGGGCTCGCGGCCAGCATCTGGACGAAGGACCTCGGCCGTGCGCACAAGATGGCGCGCCGCATGCAGGCGGGCATCGTCAACGTGAATGCGCTGTCGTCGCCCGACGCGACGCTGCCTTACGGCGGCTACAAGCAGTCGGGCTGGGGCCGGGAGCGCGGCTTCGAGGCGATCGAGCTCTACACCGAAGTCAAGGCGGTCGCGATCAATCTGAACAACTGACGCACGCGCGTCAGGACAGGAGAACACGCATGACAGGCAGCATCGATTACGTCGCGAAGGATGGCCGGGCTTACATCACGATCAACCGCCCGGAGAAGAAGAACGCGATGACGAGCGCCATGCTCGATCAACTCATGGACGGCTATGACCGCGCCGAAGCCGACGACGACGTGCGCGTGGTCGTGCTGCAAGGCGCGGGCGACGACTTCACGACCGGCCACGATCTGGCCGAAGTCGGCACGGAATACGGCGAGACCACGTTCGACGACAAGGGTCGTCCGCGCAAGCCGAGCCAGCGCGCGCGGCTGTTGCACGACAAGCGGTATATCGAACGCTTCGAGCGGATCTTCAAGTTTCTCAAGCCGACGCTGTCGCTCGTGAAGGGCTATTGCCTCGGCGGCGGCTTGTATCTGGCCGAAGCGTCGGATCTCGTCATCGCGGCGGACACCGCGAAGATGGGGCATCCGGAGCAGAAGCTCGGGTTGTCGGGCGCGGCCTACTTCGCCGCCTGGGAAATGATGACGCTCGGCCCGCGCAAGGCGCGCGAACTGCTGCTGATGGCAGACGTCTGGGACGCCCAGACCTGTCTCGCGAACGGGCTCGTCAACAAGGTCGTGCCGCGCGCGTCGCTTGCCGAGGCGGGCGAAGAATGGGCGGAGCGCATCGTGCGTTTGCCGCGCGACGGCATCGTGATGGGCAAGGCCGCGACGAATCTGGCGATGAACGCGCTCGGCATCGACGCGCAATTCTCGTACGGACACGTTCTGCACGCGCTCGCCACCAACGTGCGCTACGAGTCCGACGAGTACAACTTCATGAAGCAGCGCCGCGACAAGGGCGTGCGCGCATCGAACCATGAACGCGAAGCGTTCTATACCGAAAAGGACAAGGCATGAAGACGGCGCTGCAGGGCTTGAAGGTGCTCGACTTCACGCAGATGATGACCGGCCCGTTCGCGACGATGATGCTCGGCGATTGCGGCGCGGACGTGATCAAGGTCGAGCAGCCGGAAGGCGATCCGTTCCGCCGCTCGGGCGAGACGACGCTCAACGGCGACGGCGCGTTCTTTCTCGGCGTGAACCGCAACAAGCGCGGCATCGTGCTCGATCTGAAAACGGAAGCAGGACAGGCTGCCGCGCGCGCGCTCGCCGCCGAGGCCGACGTGCTCGTCGAGAACTTCAGGCCGGGTTTCACGGAGCGTGTCGGGATCGGTTATGAAGCGCTGCGAGAACTGAATCCGCGTCTTGTCTATTGCTCGATCTCCGGATTCGATCGAAACGGTCCCGACCGCAATCGCCCGGCGCTCGACATGATCATTCAGGCGATCTCGGGCGTGATGCAGGTCACGGGCACGGAAGAATCCGGACCGCTCAAGACGGGCTTTCCGTTCTCGGATCTCGTCACGGCGCTGCTCGCGGCGATCGGCATGCTGACCGCCTTGCAGGCGCGCGAGCGCACGGGCGAAGGGCAGCGCGTCGATCTGTCGATGCTCGATGCGAGCATCTTCAGCCAGGTGCCGCGCGACGTGTATTTCGATCTGACTGCGAAGACGCCCTTGCGCATGGGCAACCAGCACTGGGACATCGTGCCGAACAACACGTACGCGACGTCCGATGGCCGCGACATCATGATCATCACGATCAACGACAAGTTCTGGCAGGTGCTGTGCGATGCACTCGATGCGCCCGAACTGAAAACCGACGAGCGTTTCGCGACGAAAGCCGCGCGCCTGGCGAACCGCGATCTCGTGAACGAACGGCTGGCCGCGATCTTCGCGACCCGCGATCTCGACGCATGGGAAGCGCGCCTCTCGGCGGCGGGCGCGATCTACGGCGCGGTGCGCACGTGGCCCGAAGTGTTCAGCGATCGGCATGTCGTCGACAAGCTGTTGAAGACGCTGCCGCATCCGAAGGGCGGCGAATTCAGGATCGTCAATAACCCGCTGACCTTCTCCGCGACGCCGACGCGCATCGACCGGTCACCGCCGATGCTCGGCGAGCACAACGACGAAGTGCTGACGCGGCAGGGCGGCACGTGGCCCGCCCCGACGCAATGAGAAGGCAATGAGAAGGCAAGGAGAGATATCGTGGAGCGGACCTGCATCATCGTCGGCGCGAGCCATGCGGCGGCGCAACTCGCGCCCATCCTTCGACAGGAAGGCTGGGAAGGCCGCATCGTCGTGATCGGCGACGAGCCGCATTTGCCGTATCACCGGCCGCCTTTGTCGAAGGCGTATCTGCTCGGCGAGAAGACAAGCGACGACCTGCACATCCGCACGGCCGATGCCTACGGGAAGTTCGGCATCGAGTTTCGTCTCGGCGAGCGGGTGGTCGCGATCGATCGCGCGCGCAAGTCGGTGACATTGAGCGATGGTGCATCGCTCGCCTACGACAAGCTCGCGCTGTGCACCGGCACGCGCGTGCGGACCGTCGCGCTGCCGGGCGCACAACTGGAAGGCGTGCACTATCTGCGCGGCATCGGCGACATCGACCGCATCAGGCGGCATGTGCAGCCGGGCGCGCACGCGGCAATCGTCGGCGGCGGTTACATCGGCCTCGAAACGGCGGCCGTGCTCAATCGGCTCGGCATGCAGGTGAGCGTGCTCGAAATGGCGCCGCGTGTGCTCGCGCGCGTCACCGCGCCGGAGGTGTCGGCGTTCTTCGAGCGCGTGCATCGGGAAGAGGGCGTCGATATCCGTACCGGCATCACGGTGAATCGTTTCGAAGGCGGCGCGCGTGTCGAGCGGATCGTGCTCGGCGACGGCACTGCGTTGCCCGCGAGTCTCGTCGTGATCGGCGTGGGCGTGGTGCCGAATGTCGAACTGGCGCAATCGGCCGGGCTCGATGTCGAGAACGGCATCGTCGTGGATGCATGCGCGCGGACCTCGGACCCGGACATCGTCGCGGCCGGCGACTGCGCGATGCATCCGTCGCCGTACTACGGGCGCATCCGGCTCGAATCCGTGCCTAATGCGACGGAGCAGGCGAAGGCTGCGGCCGCGGCGCTCTGCGGCAAGGACAAGCCCTATCGCGCGCTGCCGTGGTTCTGGTCCGATCAATATGACATCAAGCTGCAGATCGCGGGCCTCAACGCAGGTTACGACCAGGTGATTGTGCGCGGCGCGCGCGACACGGGCCGCAGTTTCAGCGCGTTCTATCTGAAGGGCGGGCGCCTCGTCGCGGCGGACTGCGTGAACCGCGCGCAGGAATTCATGCTCAGCAAGCGGCTGATCGCGGAAGGCATCGCGCTCGATGCAACGCGTCTGGCCGACGAAACGTTTTCATTGAAGTCGTTGTTCGAAACGGCGCAACAGCAGTCCGATTGATTCAGCCAGAGAGAGGTGTGCAATGCCAGTCGTCAAATATGTGCAGGTGAGCGGCGAGACCACGGAAGTCGACGTGCCGCTCGGCAGTTCCGTGATGCAGGGCGCCGTGGACAACATGATCGCGGGCATCGTCGCGGAATGCGGCGGCGCGTGCAGTTGCGCGACCTGCGAAGTCTATGTCGATGATGCGTGGATGGGCGCGGTCGGCGAAGCGTGCGATATCGAGCGCGACATGCTCGAAGGCCTCGGCGAGCCACGCAGCAACAGCCGCCTGAGCTGCCAGATCGAGATCACGCCGGAACTGGACGGCCTCGTCGTCGCGATTCCCGGCTGATGGTAAGCGATGGTGAGTGATCTGCTGGCGATCCTGCGCGTGCGCGAGACGAGCCGTCACGTTTTCACGGGCGAATCGCTCGTCGATGGCGTGCGGCGCATCTACGGCGGGCAACTGCTCGCCCAGTCGATCATGGCGATGGGGCGGACCGTGCGCGAGTCGCACGGTCTGCATTCGATGCACGGCTATTTCGTGCATCCCGGCGATGTGTCGAAGCGCATTCGCTTCGACGTGCAGCCGGTGCGCGATGGCCGCAGCTTCAGCACGCGCCGGGTGACCGTCACGCAGGACGAGCGCGTGGTGTTCATCGGCGCGGCCTCGTTTCAGGCGGCGGAGGGTGATCACGAGCGTCTCGCGCCGATGCCCGATGTGCCATCGCCCGAACACATGCCCGCCGAAGCGGATTTCTACGCGGGCGAAGCGCATCTGCTTGAGCGACGCCGTTCGCACGTCGCGACGATCATGCGGCTCTTCGAGCGGCGCAGCGAGATATGGCGGCCCTGGCTCGATCCGGGCGTGACGGCGCCCGCGAGCGGGCTGTGGTGCCGATTGCGCGAGCCGTGCGGCGACGATCCGCTGCTCTGTCACGCGGTGCTTGCCTATGCGTGCGATCTCGACCTGATGACCACCGCGATGCGTCCGCGCGGCTACGGCACGATGGATCGCCGCACGCGCTCGGCGAGCCTCGATCACGCGATGTGGTTCCATGCGCCCGTGCGTCCCGATGCATGGTTCTACTACGACATGAACGGGCCGTGCGCGACGAACAATCGCGGGCTGGGCGCGGGCGCGCTGTATCAGGACGGGCGGCGGATCGGCACGGCGATGCAGGAAGGTCTGATGCGCGTCATCGAGGATGAGCGCCTTGCGTGACGTCGTCGGGCAGGCTATGGGTGAATCATGGTGAGGACACGATGGGTCAGTGGGACGACAAGTTCGAACGCGCCGCGCGCCGATGGTCCGAATGGACGATGCACGACTATGCGCAGACGGAGCGCGTGATCGGACATATCGTCGAGGACAAGGCGCGGCGATATCCGCATCACGAAGTGTTCCGGTTTCGCGAGCGAACCATCACGTTCGAGGAGTTGAACGCATCTTCGAATCGCGCGGCGAACGGCTTTCGCGCGCTGGGAATCGGGTCGGCCGACAAGGTCGCGCTGATGCTCTCGAACCGCGTCGAATTCCTGTTCGCGTGGTTCGGGCTGAACAAGATCGGCGCGGTGTGCGTGCCGATCAACGTCGCGCTGAAAGGCGAGGGCCTCGCGTATCAGATCGATCATGCCGATTGCGTGGCGCTCGTCACCGAGCCTGCGTACGCCGGGGCGCTTGGCGCGATCGCCGACCGGCTGCCGAAGCTCAATCACACGATCGTCGTGGATGGCCGCGGGCAGCCGCATCCCGCAGACTGGCCCGGACGCGAAACCCTGCATTTCGACGAACTGATGGCCCGCGCGGAGACCGCGCCGGGCGTTGCGGTGGACTTCAGGCAGCTATCGACGATCTCGTACACATCGGGCACGACAGGGCGCTCGAAGGGCGTGACGATCAGCCATCACTACTGGTACGAAATCTGGTCGCAGGCGGTGAAATACTCGCGCTACACCGACGAAGACGTGCTCTACACCGGCCTGCCGTTCTTTCACACGAGCGCGCACGGCACGACGGGACCCGCGATTCTGGCCGGTGCGCAGGCGGTGTTCGTCGATCGCTTCTCGGCGAGCCGCATGCTCGACGATTGCCGCCGGTGGAACTGCACGTCGGCGAAGTTCATCGGCGGGATGCTGTCGATATTGATGAAGCAGGCGCCATCGCCGCTCGACGCCGACAATCCGCTTCGCCTGATGGTGGGCGCCGCCGCGCCTCCGCATCTCTGGCATGCGTTCGAGGCGCGCTTCAACACGCGCCTGCTCGAACTGTACGGTATGACCGAATGCAGCAGCTGTCTCGTGAATCCGTACGATGACCGGCGCGCGGGCGCGTGCGGCAAAGCGATCACGGGCTACGAGGCGCGCATCGTCGATGATACGGATAACGAAATGAAACGCGGCGCGACGGGCGAATTGATCGTGAGGCCGCAACGCCCGTTTCTCGGCACGAGCGGCTATTACAAAGATCCCGACGCGACGCTCGACCTGTTTCGCAACCTCTGGATCCACACGGGCGATCTCGCGCGGCAGGACGACGACGGCTATTTTCACTTCGTCGACAGAAAGAAGCAGGCGCTGCGAAGGCGCGGCGAGAACATTTCGTCATTCGAGGTGGAGGCGGTCATCGGCGCGCATCCGGCGGTGCTCGAATCGTGCGTGGTGGGCGTGCCTTCCGATCTGGGCGAAGACGACGTGAAGGCCGTCATCGTGCTCAAGAACGGCGAAACGCTCACGGAAGCCGAGCTGATCCGCTGGTGCGAGCCGCACCTCGCCTACTTCGCCGTTCCGCGCTACATCGCGTTTCGGGACAGCCTGCCGAAGACGCCGAGCGAGCGCGTCGAGAAGTATCGGCTGCGCGCCGAGGGCGTCACGGCCGACTGCTGGGATCGCGAACGCGCGGGCATCGTCGTTCAGCGCTGATGCGCGCCGTCACGAAGCGGCAACGATAGGAATTCGGTCTCACTCCCTCGCAAAACAGTATTGGACCCGCCGCGCCTGACGGGCGAATCTTGAGCCTGAGCCGCTCGATGCAGAGCGTGCATGAAGATGATCCGGTTCAAGACCATATCGTGAGAAGAGGTGACACATGACTACAAACGTTGCAGTCGTTACGGGCTCGAACGGCCTGACGGGACAAGCCATTTGCAAGAACCTGAGAGAGCGCGGCTATAAGGTGGTCGGCTTGGACGTCGCCGAGTGGGGCAAGGGCGAGTACGCCTACCGCAAGTGCGACGTCACCGATATCGAGCAGATTCGCGCGGCCGTCGAAGCCATCGACGCGGAGCACGGCACGATCCGCGTGCTGATCAACAACGCGGGCGTCTGGCACGGCAAGACGTTCTTCGACATCTCGCCGAACGATTACGACTTCACCTACGGCGTCAACGCGCGCGCACCGTTCTTCCTGAGCCAGGAAGTGGCGAAGCGTCTCGTGAAGGCGGGCGGCGGCGGCGTGATCGTGAACCTCGCATCGATCGTGGCGACGGCGGGCAGTGGCGTGACGGACTACGGCGGCTCGAAGGCGGCCGTCATCAATCTGACGAAGAGTCTGGCGAAGCCGCTCGGCCCGCACGGCATTCGTGTCGCGGCCGTGTCGCCGGGAACGATCAACACGGCAATGGGCGAGAAGGTGCCCAAGGAGATCCGCGACAAGCTCATCGCGGGCTCGGGCCTGCAGCGCGCCGCTGAACCCGAAGAGATCGCGTCGGCCATCGGCTTTCTCGTCAGCGACGACGCGCGCTATGTCACGGGCGCGACGCTCGACGTCAATGGCGGTCTGTAAGCGGCGTCCCCACATGAACTCAAGCATTCAATCGATCTGACGGGAGGCGCGATGTCTGGATGTCCTTTCAGCAAGCCGGCGTTCCCGATGCCTCGGCAATGTCCTTTCGTTCCGCCCGCGGAGTATCGCGATTTTCAGCAGCAGCCGGGACCGGTGAAAGTGCAGATGTGGGACGGCAAGGACGCATGGCTCTTCACGCGTTACGACGACGTGCGCGCCGTGCTCGGTGACAACCGGTTCAGCGGCGATCCGCACATCGACGGCTTTCCGAGCCTCTCGCCCGCGCGCAATGCCGTGCTCGATCTGGAGCCCGCGTTCATCCGCATGGACCCGCCGCAGCACGGTCACTTTCGGCGCATGCTCACCAAGGAGTTCATGATCAAGCGCGTGAGCGAGATGCGCCCGCGCATCGACTCGATCTTCAACCGGCTCGTCGACGAACTGCTGGAGAAGGGGCCGCCCGCGAATCTGGTCGAAGACCTCTTCTTGCCGCTGACCTCCGAAGTGATCGCGGGCCTGCTCGACGTGCCCGCATGCGATCACGGCTTCTTTCAGGAGCAAAGCCGCCTCAAGGTGCTGCTCGATGTCGATCCGTCGATTCCGAAGGCGGCGTCCGACCGCATCCTCTCGTACCTCGACCGGCTCATCACCGAGCGCGCGAAAGACGCCGACAACCGCACGGACCTGCTGAGCCGGCTAATCGTCGAGCAGGTCCGGCCGGGGCATCTGACGCATCGCGAACTGGTGATCATGGCCGAGCTCCTGCTGATGGCCGGCCACGAAACGACCGCGAACCAGATGGCGCTCGGCGTGTTCAGCTTCCTCACCAACCCGGACCAGTTGCGACTGCTGCGCGAGACGCCATCGCTTTTGCGCAATGCGGTCGAGGAAATGCTGCGCTTTCATACCATCGTTCACTACAACGCGTTCCGGGTCGCAACGGAAGACGTCGACGTGGCGGGGCAGACGATCCGCAAGGGCGAAGGCGTGATCGCGCTGATTTCCGGCGCGAATCACGACGCCACGGCGTTCGAGCAGCCGGATCGCTTCGACATCACGCGCAAGGCCGATCATCACGTCGCGTTCAGCTACGGGATTCATCAGTGCCTGGGCCAGCCGCTCGCGCGCGTCGAGTTGCAGGTCGTGTTTGCAACGCTCTTCGAACGCATGCCGGACTTGCGCTTTGCCGTGCCGCTCGAAGAGATCAAGGGCAAGGGCGATCATTTCGTGCAGGGCCTCGAAGCCTTGCCGGTCACCTGGTAATCAACTGGAAGCGCGCTCATCGTAGCGATGAAGGAGAGCATGGCATGGCAAACGGAAACTTCAAACTGCGCGTCGCGGTGGATCAGGACGTGTGTGTCGGCGCGGGACTGTGCGTGCTGTCGACAGCCGATGTGTTCGACCAGCGCGACGAGGACGGCGTCGTGAAGCTGTTGCAGACGGAACCGGACGAGGCGCTCTATGAGAAGGTGCTCGGCGCGGCGCGAAAATGCCCGTCGAAGGCGATCAAGGTCGAGAAGCTGACCGGCGATGAAGCCGCAGAGGAGAGCGGGCAGTGAACGCGCGGCCCGAATCGGTGACGATCGTCGGCGCGGGGCAGGCCGGGCTGCAGGTCGCGGCTTCCTTGCGCGACGAAGGCTACGAAGGCGCGATCACGCTCGTCGGCGACGAAGCGGCGCTGCCGTATCAACGGCCGCCGCTGTCGAAAAGCTTCCTGACCGGCGATGTCGCGGCGGACGATCTCAGCCTTGAAGAAGCGCACTGGTTCGACGATGCGCGCATCGAGCGGCTGGCCGGCGAGCGCGTCGGCGCGATCGATCGCCAGCGCCGGCGTCTTGCGCTGTTGTCGGGGCGCATCGTGCCGTACGATCATCTCGTCCTCGCGACGGGATCGCGCAACCGCTCGCTGCCGTTCGCGACGCAGCCGGCGCACGGCGTCGTGTCGCTGCGCTCGGTGGGCGATGCGCATCGGCTCAAGGCGGCACTCGGCAATGCGAAGCGCATCGTGGTGATCGGCGCGGGCTTTCTTGGCCTGGAAGTCGCGAGCATCGCGGCCGCGCGGGGCTGCGATGTGCATGTCGTCGAATCGGTGGACCGCGTGATGAAGCGTGCGATTTCCGCGGAGACGTCGGCGGCGTTCACCGCGCATCATCAGGCGTCGGGCGTGCGTTTTTCCTTCGATGCGCGCGTCGAGCGCATTCTCGGCCGCGGCGATCATGTGTGCGCCGTCGAGCTGGCGGACGGCACACGGCTCGACGCCGATCTCGTGCTCGTGGCCGCCGGCGTCGTGCCGAACGGCGAACTCGCCACGGCGTGCGGTCTGTCCGCGTTCAACGGAATCATCGTCGACGAGCGTCTGCGCACATCGGACCCGGCGATCTCCGCCATCGGCGATTGCGCGGCGTTTCCGTACGCGTTCGACGGCGGCGATCTGCTGCGTCTCGAATCCGTGCAGAACGCGGTCGATCAGGCGCGGCATGTGGCGCGCGCGCTGCTCGGCGACGTGACGCCCTATGATCAAACACCCGTCTTCTGGAGCGATCAGGGCGGCGCGCGGCTGCAGATCGCGGGCGTCGCACGAAGGCTCGACAGCAGCGTCGTGCGCGGCGATCCCGCATCCGGCGCGTTCTCGGTGTTCCGCTACCGGCATCATCGGCTGACGGGCGTCGAATCGTGCAACCGGCCCGCCGAACATATGGCCGCGCGTCGCTTGCTGCACAGGCGCATCAGTCCGACGCGCGAGCAGGCCGCCGATCCTTCGTTCGACCTCAAGCTGTTGCTGACGCTCGAGGAGGCAGTCTGACATGGCGGCACCGCCCATTCTCGACGGCATCCGCATTCTCGACATGACGTCGGTGATCTTCGGCCCGTATTGCACGGCGACGCTCGCCGAAATGGGCGCCGATGTCATCAAGATCGAGCCGCTCGGCGGCGACGAGATCAGGCGCGTCGGGCGGCCCGCGAAAACGCGCGGCATGGGACCGGCGCACATGACGCTCAATCGCGGCAAGCGCTCTGTCGTATGGGATTTGAAGACGCCGCGCGGCAAGGCCTCGCTGTTGCGTCTGCTTGCGAGCTGCGATGTGTTCATCCACAACCTGCGGCGCGACGCGATCGAACGGCTGGGCCTCGGATACGACACGATCCGCGCGCTGCATCCGCGCCTGGTCTACGTGCACTGCACGGGTTTCGGCGAAGGCGGTCCGTATTCGGGCAGGCCCGCGTACGACGACATCATCCAGGCCGCATCGGGCGCGGCGAGCCTGCTGCCGCGCGCCGACGGCAACCCCGCGCCGCGCTATCTGCCGATGGCGATGGCCGATAAAGTCGCCGGCCTGCACGCGACGTACGCCGTGCTCGGCGCGTTGCTGCACCGGGAACGGACCGGGCAGGGGCAGGCCGTCGAGGTGCCGATGTTCGAGAGCTTCACGCATTTCCTGTTGCAGGAGCATCTCTATGGCCGTGCGTTCATTCCGCCGACGGATGCGGCCGGTTATCCGCGCCAGCTCGATCCGCTGCGCCAGCCGCTGAAGTGTCTCGATGGTTACATCGCGGTCGCGCCGTACACGGACGAACGCTGGGTCCGCTTCTTCGACGTGACGGGGCATGCGGACTTTCTCGAAAAGCACAAGCTCGGCACCGCGCGCGAACGCTTCCACGCGCTCGACCGGATGCACGCGGAAATGGCCCGCATCGTGGCGAACAAGCCGTTGCGTTACTGGCTCATGCTTTTCGCCGAATGCGATATCCCCGCGTCGGAAGTGCGGGATCTCGATGGTGTGCTCGCGGACCCGCATCTGAGCGCGGTGGGCTTCTTCGAGCAGGGCACGCATCCGTCGGAAGGCGGCACGCTTCAGATGCGCCTGCCGGTGAAGTTTCACGGCACGCGGCCCGCCGACATGCGCGCGGCGCCGCATCTGGGCGAGCACAGCGAAGAGATCGATGCGTGGCTGTGTGGAGCGCCTTAAGCCGCGGCGGCTTCGACGAGACGTGGCGATGAGGTATCGATGAAGTATTGCGGATGACGCGCGATCAGTTGCGCCGCGTTCGCGCGCGCGGCCTCGCGCCACGCGTTGAG
This sequence comes from Caballeronia cordobensis, assembly GCF_001544575.2. Taxonomy (GTDB): domain Bacteria; phylum Pseudomonadota; class Gammaproteobacteria; order Burkholderiales; family Burkholderiaceae; genus Caballeronia; species Caballeronia cordobensis. The sequence goes on along the minus strand of NZ_FCNY02000004.1, from coordinate 314,367 downwards.
CAGCGGCGGCACGCGGTCCTTGTGCCAGGCGAGCGACAGCGAGACACCCGCGGTTTCGACGGCAAGCGGCCGGTAGGCGACGCCGTGCGGCTGCATCAGTTGCATGATGGCCGGCACCACCGCGACGCCCACGCCCGCCGCGACGAGACATGCGGACGTATGCATGTCGTAGGCCTCTTTCGCGACGTTAGGCTTGAGGTTCGCGTCCTCGAAGATGTCGAGAATCTTGTCGCCGTAGCCGCGCTCCGTCGCCGTGCCGCGCGCGACCGCGATGAGCGGCCACTTCGCGAGATCGCGCAGGTCGACGGGTCCCGGAACGTCGTACTCGCTTCCGGCGGGCACGGCCACCACGAGCAGCTCGCGATACAGCAGCTCGGTCACGATGTTGTGATCGAAAACATGGCCGCGCACGAGTCCGACTTCGATCAGGCCTTCCTTGAGCCCCGCGATCTGCTGGGAGATCGTCATTTCCTGCAGGCTCACGTCCGAGTTCGGCGCGAGCGTATTGAAGATCCGCAGCGTATTCGGCAGAAAGCAGTAAATCGCCGTGTAGATCGAACCGACGATGAGATGCGCCTGCGCCCCGCGCCCCGACGCGCGCACCGCAGCAATGGCCGCCGACGCCGTGTTGAGCACGCGCTGCGCGTGCTCGACGAGAATTTCCCCGGCAGGCGTGAGCAACACCTTGCGTTTCTCGCGCGTGAAAAGCGGTGTGCCCAGTTCGTCTTCCAGCGCGATGATTTGCGCACTCAATGCGGGCTGCGCGATGTTCACGCGTTCCGAGGCGCGCGTGAAGTTGAGCTCGGCGGCCACGGCGAGAAAATACTGGAGTTGGCGCATGTTCATGTCAGCGTTCCTTCCTTGCTGGTCGCGTGCGGCTGGTCGCGACGACCGCCTCACGCAGATTCGATTCCGGCTCGCCGACATAGGCGGCAACGAGCCGTTCGTCGGCCATCTGACGAATCGGGTCGCTCATATACAGCGCGAGAGACAACGTGCGAGCCAGGCGGCATGCCAGCATCGATTTCGCGCCGCGCGTGTGGGTCGCTCGCATCGCGTCACCGTGCTTGCGGTCAGTGGACGCCGCGCCACGCGAGCGTGCCGGCGTCGATGCTGAAGGTGCTGCCCGTCGAGAACGACGCTTCGTCGGACGCGAGGAAGCACACGAGCTTCGCGACTTCTTCGGGCCGTCCCAGACGTTTGAGCAGATGCGTGCCCCACAGGCGCGCGCGGGCCTTCTCGCGGTCCTGCGCGTGCTCGACGCTGTGGCCGAGCATCGGCGTGTCGATCGCGCCGGGCGCGTAGGCGTTGCAGCGGATGCCCGCATCGGCGAGATCGAGCGCGATCGCCTTGGTCAGCATCACGACGCCGCCCTTGCTCGCCGCATACGCGGGCAAACCCGGATACGCGACGCTGCCCGCCACCGACGCGCCATTGACGATGGCCGGACTCTTCGTGGATTTCCGCAGCCACGGCGCGGCAAACTTGCACGCGAGCCACATCGCCTTGAGATTCACGTTCATGACCGTGTCCCATACGGCTTCTGGCAGGTCTTCGATCGTCGGGGCGCGGCCGGTCAGGCCGTCGTCGGTGACGCCGGCGTTATTGACGAGCACGTCGATGCCGCCCGCGAGGCGCGCGGTTTCGTCGATCATGTGGCGGATCGCGTCCGTGTCCGACAAGTCCGTGCGGATGAAGCAGGCTTTCGCGCCGGCTTCTTCGACCTCGTGAGCGGCCGTCGCGCCGCGGTCCGCTTGCAGGTCCGCGAGCGTGACCCATGCGGCGCCCTGGCGCGCTGCCTCGATCGCGATGGCGCGGCCCATGCCCTGCGCCGCGCCCGTGACCACGACGACCCGGTCCTTCAGCTTCATTGCGTGTCTCCGTTCTGTTTTTTCTGCTTGATGAGAGACAAGGTAAAGCAACGAAGTGAGTTAATCTATAAGAGGCTGTCTCTGAAAGTTTATCGATCGTCTCAACATGGACATCCTCACCGACATCATCCGGCTCATGCGGCCGCAGGCGATCAGTTGGCGAACGGTCGACGCCCAGGGCCGATGGGGCATGAGCGTGCCGTGCCGGGACATACCCGTGTTCTGCCTCGTCGTCACGGGGCAATGCTGGTACGTGCCGCGCCACGGCCAGCCGCTCCTGCTGCGGCAGGGCGACTATCTGCTGATGCGCGCGACGGCCCGCTACTGCCTCGTGAGCGATCCCGACGCCATCGGCACGCTGCATGCGATGGAAGCGCACGTCGCGAGCGATCAATACGTGCGCTGGGACGAAGGGCTCGGCGGCGAGAAGGTGCGGCTCGTCGGCGGCTACTTCGAGATCGGACCCGAGCATACGGCGCTGTTCTCGGGCATGCTGCCGGACTTTCTGCACATCCGTTCGTCGGATGAAGAAGCGGGACGGCTCTCGCGTCTTATCGCGCTGATCGGGGACGAGTCCGGCTGGGACCTGCCGGGTCATGACCTCGTGATGAGCCGGCTCGTCGAGATCATGCTGGTCGAAGTGTGGCGCCGTCCGCTGACGAAGATCGACGCGCGCGAAGCGGGCTGGTTCAGCGGCATGGCGGATCCCAACATTCACCTCGCGCTGCAGCGGATGCACGCGGACGTGGCGCGTCACTGGACCGTCGACAGTCTCGCGAAGGAAGTCGGTATGTCGCGTGCCGCCTTCGCGCGGCGTTTCGCGGAGCGTGTCGGCGTTGCGCCCGCGACGTATCTGTCGAACTGGCGCATCGCGCTCGCCAAGGATGCGCTCATCAACAGCGAGCGCCCGATCATCGATATCGCGCTGTCCATTGGCTATTACTCGGACAGCGCCTTCAGCACGGCATTCAGCCGTAGCGTGGGCGTCGCGCCCGCGGCTTTCAGGCGCGCGAGACGAAGCGAACAGCCCGCGCAATAGCGGGGGTTCGCAGCTATACGCCGATCTGCTTGAATCATCGTTTTTTAGTATTTCCCCTTTGGCAGGGCTCGCCCGTATCTTGTGCTCATCGCGGCGTCAACAGTCGCTTCTTCCGGAAGCGATGCAAGGCGCGGTTCATCGAATTCGCAAGAGAGCGCACCATGCTGAGGGTATGCATTTTCGGAGGCGGGGCAATCGGCGGCTATCTGGCGGCGCATCTCGCACGAGCCGGACGCTGCGAAGTGAGTGTCGTCGCGCGAGGCAGGACGCTCGACGCCATCCGCCGCCACGGGCTGCGCGTCACGACCGCGAACGAGACGTTCACGGTGCCCGTGCGCGCCACGTCCGACACACGCGAACTGGGCGTGCAGGACTACGTGTTCATCACGCTCAAGGCGCATCAGGTCGATGAAGCGCTCGAGCAGATCGCGCCGCTGATCGGCCCGCGCACCACGGTGCTGCCGCCGACCACAGGCATTCCGTACTACTTCTTTCACGCGTTTCCCGGACCTTTCGACGGGCGGCAACTGCCCGCGCTCGATCGCGACGGGCGTCAATGGCGCGCGATTCCGCCGGCGCAGGTGCTGGGCTGTGTCTACTGGATCGGTGCGCATGCGAGCGCGCCGGGCGTCATCGTGCAGGACGGCGCGAAGGCGGGCTGTCCGGTCGGCGAACTCGACGGCAGCGACTCGCCTCGCGTGCGAGCACTGAGTGAGCTGCTCTGCGCGAGCGGCATCGAATCGAAGGTGAACAAGGACATTCGCTCCGCGATCTGGGTGAAGTTCGTCAACAGTCTCGCGTTCAATCCCGTTGCGCTGCTCACGCAAGGCACATTGGGGGAAATGGCGGAGGCGGGCGGCGTGCTGAACATCGTCCGCGCGGCGATGACCGAAGCCGATGCCATTGCCGCGCAACTGGGGCTGGCCATCGGTCCGGCGCCCGACAAGCGCATCGCGCTGACCATCGGTGCATCGAATCACAAGATGTCGATGCTGCAGGACCTGGAGGCGGGCCGTCCGCTCGAACTCGAACCGCTGAGCCGCTCGATTCGCGCGCTGCGCGATCTCAAAGACGTGGATACCCCCGTTCTCGACGCCGTGCTCGCGATGGCGCAACTGCGCGCCGTCACGGCGGCGCACGCACTCAAAACACAGGAGCAACACGCATGACACACGCATCCACGACAGCCGCGACGCAAGACGACCACGACTTCCGGCGCCCGCTCGCCGGCGTGAAGATCGTCGAGGCATGCAGCTATATCTCGGGTCCGTTCTGCGCGCAGATGCTGTCCGATCTCGGCGCCGACGTCATCAAGGTCGAACCGCCCACGGGCGATCCGTATCGCAATTTCGGTCACGGATGGAAGGGTGTGGGCACGGTGTGGACCAATGCGAATCGCGGCAAGCGCAGTGTCACGCTCGATCTCAAGTCCGCGGACGATCTCGCGAGATTCAAGACGCTCCTGCGCGACGCGGACCTGTATATCGAGAACTGGCGTCCGCATGTGTCGGCGTCGCTCGGGTTGAGCTTCGAGGCGGTGAGCGCGCTGAATCCGCGCATCGTTCAGCTTTCGATCACAGGGTACGGCGCGGACGGCGAACTCGCCGCCGAGCCGGCCTTCGACGCGCTGATTCAGGGCCGCACCGGCCTGCTCAGCTACGAAGCCGCGGGCGGCACGCCGCGCGCGACGAACACCTTCGTCGCCGACAAGGTCGCCGCGATTTTCGCCGCGCAGATGGCGCTCTCGGGACTGATCGCGCGCGATCGTGCCCAGAAGGCGATTCATCTCGAGACGTCGATGCTCGACATGCTGTCCTACTACAACTTTCCGGACATGTTCCACAACCGCGCTTTCATCGACGACGCATCGCCCGAAACGCTCGCGCCGCAGCCGGTGCTGGCGACGAGCGACGGGTATCTCGTGATTTCGCCCGTGTCGGGCAAGCAGTTGAGCCGCACGCTCGAAGCCGTCGGGCATCCCGAATGGAAAGACGAGTTGAAGAAGATCACCAGCAAGCGCGATATGACGCACGCGTTCTTCGAGCGCATCGCGGCACCGCTCAGAAAACAGACGACCGCGCACTGGCTCGCGCGTTTTCGCGAGCTGGATGTGCCGGCCGGCCCCGTGAATGCGCCGGATGCGCATCTGAACGATCCGCAGGTGCGGCATAACCAGTTGTATTCGCAACTGGAAACGCCCGCGGGTGCAGTTCGGGCGATACGTTACCCGGCACGCTTCAACGGGCACCTGTTCAAACCTCGCCAGGCCGCGCCCGCGCTCGGCGAAGGCAATGCCGAACTGTTCGGCTCGTGACAAGAACCAACGGCCGAACATCGCCGATACGGAGAAACCAGTGCCCATCATCCTGAGTGGCGTCGACGGCATTCGTGCCTGTCTGGGCATCCATCTGGGTCACAGCGACTGGTTCGAGGTCGATCAGGCCGTGCTCGATCGCTTCGACGCGTGGACCGATGACCGGCCGACGGGACATATAGACGGCGCGAATCAGGCGTTCGTGCCGGGCAGCGTCTTGCTCGCCTTGCTGATTCCGATGCTTCAGCAGATCTACATGCTGGAGGACACGCTGAATGTCGCGCTTCACAGGATCGAGCAAGTGCAGTTCGTCGCGCCCGTTCCGACAGGCTCGGGTCTGCGCGTCGGCGCAACGGTCAGGTCGGTTCAGCCGGCGGGCGATCACTGGCATCTGCATCTCGAATGCGCAATGGAATGCGACGTCCTAAGCGGGCCGGTCATGCGCGCGAACGTGCTGTACCGGTTCCGGTCGGCGGTTGTTGCAGGCGTACCGAACCTGTCGTTGTGCGCGCGGTGAACCGGTTACATGACATCAGCGAAATCAGGATTTTAATGTAGTACTACAAATCAAAGTCTCGAAGATATGAGACATGGAGACAGCAATGAAATATTGGAGATGGCCGTCAGCCGCCGCGGTTTTGTTTGTATCAGCGCAGGCGTCGGCGCAAAGCAACGTGATGATTTACGGCATCATCGATTACGGTCTGAACTTCGTGAACAATGCGCAGACCGCGACGCCCGGCGGACGCACGGGCAGTCATCAATACGCGATGAGCAGCAGCATCATGCAGGGCAACCGTCTCGGGTTTCGCGGCACCGAAGATCTCGGCGGCGGTTATCAGGCGATCTTCGTGTTGGAGAACGGCTTCGATATCGGCACGGGCGCGCTCGGTCAGGGCGGCAACATATTCGGCCGACAAGCGTATGTCGGTCTCGCGTCGCCCTACGGCACCGTGACGATCGGCCGTCAGTACGACTCGGCTGTCGATTACATCGGGCCGATCACCGGCGCGGTGGGCAACGGCACGTATGCGCTGCACGGCAACGACATCAATAACTTCGGCAACACGTACCGGGTGAACAACGCCGTCAAATTCACCAGCAATACCTATAGCGGATTCAAGTTTGGCGGGTTGTACAGTTTCGGCGGGGTGGCGGGTTCGTTCGGCACGAACAGCATCTATTCCGCGGGCGCTTCCTATTCGAATGGCTCGTTCACGGGCGCCGTGGCTTATCTGCGCGCTCGCGATCCGAACCGGTCATTCTTCGGGAACAACCCGAATAGCTCGGCCACCGCGAATAACCTCGGCGCGACGAGCGGCGTTCAAACTAACCCGGTGTATGGCGCCTTTGCGTCGGCAGCGTATTACCAGGTTATGGGCGCCGCGGTCCAATACGCGCTACAGAGCGTCACGGTCGGCTTCGACTATTCGCACATCACGTTCGGCGATCTGAACTCGCCTTCGTCGGGCAATCTCGCGCTGACCAATCCACGCGGTTATACGGGCAACGCCGCATTCAACAGCTACAACGTGTTTGCGCGTTATGCCATCACGCCGTTCCTCTGGCTGAACGGCTCATACGACTATCTCGTGGGCGGCGCGATCGACGGTAAGGACAGTGCGAAGTACCACATGTTCAATGCCTCGGTCGATTACTTTCTTTCGAAGCGAACCGACGTTTATTTCATGGCGAACTACCAGATCGCATCCGGCGTGGATTCGACCGGCCAATCCGCCGTGGCGTCTTATCTGACGATCACGCCATCCAATACGCCGCATCAGGTCGTGCTGCGTGTGGGTATGCGGCACCGGTTCTAGACCGCGATCTCCAACACATTGCGAGGAACGAATGAACATGCTCGAGACTACTGCTACATGCCCATTCGCCACGGAGCGCTTTCCGTGGCCGCGAGACGGCGCCGCGCCGCTGGCGCCGCCGAGCCAATACGCGACGTTGCGCGAGCAGGCTCCCGTCGTTCAGGTCAGTCTGTGGGACGGCAGTCTCGCGTGGCTCGTCACCGACATGGAGCACTTCCGCGAGGTCATGACGAGCCCGCATTTCAGCGCCTCGCCGCTGACGCCAGGCTTTCCGTTCGTCTCGCCGTCGCGGGCCGCGCAGTCGAAGTCGTACCAGACTTTCATCACGATGGATCCGCCCGAGCACGGCCATTATCGCCGGACGCTCACGAAGGAATTCATGGCAAAGCGCATGCAGGCTTTGCGCCCGCTGGTTCAGCGTTCGCTCGATGAGCTCCTCGACGACATGGAGCGCCACGGCGCACCCGCCGACTTCATCGAGGCTGTCGCGTTGCCGCTGCCGTCACTCGTCATTTCGATCATGCTCGGCGTGCCTTATGAGGATCACGACAAGCTGCAGAAATGGAGTGGCAACCGGATGGATCTGTCGATCGCACCCGAAGAATTGACGCGGTCGGCGCAACATATGAATCAATACATCGACGCGCTCTTGCTGGAAAAGGAGCGCGATCCTGGCGACGGCAGCGACCTGTTGAGCCGGATGGCGATCGAATGGATCAATCCCGGCAAGGTATCGCACGCGGACGCCGTGCAGATGGCCACGCTGCTCTATCTCGCCGGACACGAGACGACCGCGAATCAGATCGGCCTCGGGCTGCTGAGCCTCTTTCAGCATCCCGAGCAACGCGCTGCATTGATGGCCGACGCGTCGCTCGTCAAGGGCGCCGTCGAGGAAATGCTGCGCTTTCATTCGATCACGCACATGAATTCGAACCGGGTTGCGACGGAAGACGTCGTGATCGGTGGTCAGTTGATCCGCAAGGGCGAGGGCGTGCTGGCGCTGCTCCACGGGGCGAATCACGATCCGCTTGCGTTTCCCGAACCCGAAAGCTTCGACATACGCCGCGATACGAAAGACCAATCGCATGTCGCATTCTCGTTCGGCATTCACCAATGCCTTGGTCAGCCGCTTGCGAGGCTCGAACTTCAGGTGGTGTTCGAAACGATCTTCAAACGCTTTCCGCATCTCGAACTGGCTGTACCCGAGGATGCGCTGCGTTACAAGGACACGTCCTTCGTCTACGGATTGAAGGCGCTGCCTGTCCGCTGGTAGAGGGAGACCGCGATGAACAAGCAACCGTACAGAAAGGTCTGGCATGCGACGTTCGACGCGCTGATCGCGCTGTTTGCCAGTCTGGCGATAGCGGCATAACGAAGGAGGGGAAGGCAATGAGTCGGAACCTGGCTGGAAAGGTGGCACTGGTCACGGGCGGCGGGTCGGGCATCGGCCGGGCCACAGCGATTGCATTTGCCCGGCGCGGTGCGGCCGTCGTCGTGGCGGACGCCGATGCTGCGGCTGGCGTCGAGGTCGTCAAGCTAATCGAAACGCAAGTCGACGCGCGAGCGATGTTCATCCAGGTCGATGTCACCGATGCCGAGTCCGTCACGGCCATGATGCGATCGGCTGTCGAGCGCTTCGGCGCGATCGACATGGCGTTCAACAATGCGGGCGTGCCGGATCGCGCTGCAAGCCTGCATGTCTCCACGCAGGAGAACTGGGACCGCGTGATGTCCGTGAACCTGGAAGGCGTGTGGCATTGCATGAAGGCCGAGCTCGATCACATGCTGATCGCGGGGAAGGGCGCGATCGTCAACAATGCGTCGCGCTCGGGTCTCGTTGGCGTGCCTTCCGATGGCGTCTACGGTGCGGCGAAACACGGTGTCGTCGGGCTGACGAAGGCGGCGGCGATCGAGTTCGCGGCGCGAGGCATTCGCATCAACGCGGTGTGTCCGGGGCTGGTCGAAACGGCGCTGACGCGCGCACGCTTCGGCGACGAACTGCTCGCGCGTGCGCAGACGGCCAATCCGCTCGGACGTATGGCGCAACCGGAGGAAATCGCGGATGCCGTCGTGTGGCTGTGCTCCGATGCTGCATCTTTCGTGGTCGGCGTGGCGCTGCCCATCGACGGCGGCGCGACCGCGCGCTGAATGACTGCAACGGTTCAGACAAAAAGGGCTTTTCCGATGGCAAACGATACTTCCACGCAATCCTGTCCGTTCGACAACGACACCTTCCCGTGGCCCCGTGCCGCGGAATGCCCGCTGCATCCGCCGCCGCGCTATGCGGTCGTTCGTGAGAGTGATCCCATCAAGCGCGTGAAAGCGTGGGACGGCAGCGACGTATGGGTCGTGACGAAGATGAAAGACTTCCGCGACGTACTGACGAGCCCTCACTTCAGCGCATCGCCGGAGACACACGGCTATCCTTCCGTGTCGCCCGCACGCGCGGCGCAGTCGAAGTCCTATCAGACCTTCATCACGATGGACCCGCCTGAGCATGGTCAGTATCGGCGCACGCTGACCAAGGAGTTCATGATGAAGCGCATCGATGAACTGCGGCCGTTCGTGCAAGAGACGCTCGATGCGCTGCTCGAACAGATAATCGGGAAAGGCGCGCCTGCCGATTTCATTCAGGACGTTGCGCTGCCGCTGCCGTCGATGGTCATCTCCATCATGCTCGGCGTACCGTATCAAGATCACGCGCGGTTGCAGCAGTTGAGCAGCAATCGCATGAATCTCGACATCAGTCCGGAATTGCTCAGGCAGTCTGCTCAGGAAATGGAGCAATACATCGACTGTCTCCTGCGCGAGAAGGAGCGCGATCCTGGCGAGGGCAAGGACCTGTTGAGCCGTCTCGCGATCGAGTGGATCAATCCGGGGAAGCTGTCGCATGCAGACGCGGTGCAGATGGGCGTCCTGCTTTATCTGGCAGGACATGAAACGACCGCCAATCAGATTGGTCTCGGCCTGTTGAGCTTGCTGGAGGATCCGGGGCAAGTGAAGGCGCTCATCGCGGACCCTTCGCTCGTGAAGGGCGCGGTGGAGGAGATGCTGCGCTTTCACTCGATCACGCATATGAATTCCGCTCGTGTGGCGACCGCCGACGTCATGATCGGCGGCCAGCTCATTCGCAAGGGGGAAGGCGTGTTCGCGCCGGTGCAGGCGGCCAATCACGATCCCGAGGCATTCCCGGAGCCCGACCGTTTCGATATTCGTCGTGATGGCAAGGGCGCCTCTCATGTCGCGTTCTCGTTCGGTGTACACCAGTGCCTGGGCCAACCGCTTGCGCGCCTCGAACTACAGGTCCTGTTCGAAACGTTGTTCAAACGGTTACCGACGCTGCGTCTCGCGGTGCCGTTCGATGCGCTCGAGTTCAAGCGCAATGGCAATGTCTTCGGACTCGTTTCATTGCCGGTCGAGTGGTAGCTTCGTTCGAGGGAAAAAGATGACGCAATCCGACCGAGCCATTCTCTGTGCGACGCTGACCGTACGCGAAAGCGACGAAGAGAACTTCGTCGCCTGGCATACGCGCGAGCATTTGCCGGAGCGCCTTGCCATTCCCGGATTTCTGCGTGGCCGGCGCTTCGAATGTACGGATGCCAAGCGGTGCTATCTGATTCTCTACGATGTCGACAGTCTTTCCGTGCTGTCCCGGCCGGACTATCTCGAACGCCTGAACAACCCGACTGCCTGGACGCGTGCCACGCTTCCGGCCTTCCAGGATGGCCGTCGCTCTGCATACCGGTTGATGGCGAAAGCCGGAAATGCCGAAGGGGCGTTTGTCATGATGGTCAGTGCGCGGCCTTCCGATCCGCTCAGATTAAACGAAGCGATCACGCCCGAGTTGCTTGACGGCTGGTGCAAACGGCGGGGCATCGCGCGGATTGTTCTTGCACAACCTGACGAGACCGCTTCAACGCATGTGACGGAAGAGAGTCGTCGAAGCGGCAATCGCTTTGCCGAAGAGTGGGTTTTCTTGGTGGAAGGGATTTCCGAAGCGCATCTTCGGGATTTTGCTCGCGATGAGTTCACTGCTTCGCGCTGCGATCTTTGGGGCGTAGTCGAAGATGCATGCTGGAAGATCTACGGTTTGCAGGTGAGTGTCGGTGATCTCTGATCGCGGTTGCGCGGCGAGGAAGCGAAGGCCGCGCAACCGTAAGGGCGTTTAACCGCCGCTCGCCTGATTCAACGTCAAATGCTTCGTTTCAGGCGCCCACGCAATCGATACGATCATGCCGACGAACAACACTGCGGCAAGCGCCATCATCGTCATCTGAACGCCGGCCTGCGCGATGCCGATTGGCAGCAGGAACGTGCCCACCGCCGATCCCAGGCGGCTGCACGCGATCGACAAGCCGACGCCGCACGCCCGCGCCTCGGTCGGAAAGCATTCCGGCGGAAACACGCCGACGAGATTCGAGAACGCCGACATCGTTAATGTAAAGATGCCGAACGCCACGATCATGCCGAGATTCGCCGACGAAGGCAGCACGCTCAGCGCAAACAGCGACAGACAACACACCGCGAACGAGCCGATCAGAAACGAGCGGCGCGACAGCCGGATCGTGAGCCAGATGCCGAGCAGCGCGCCTAGCACGAGAAACGCGTTGAGCAGCAGATCGGCGCCGGAACCTTCGGGCAGACGGATCGCAGTGAGAATGCTCGGCAGAAACGTATAGATCGCGAAGTAGGGGATCACGAGGCACACGAAGAACGCGCAATTGAACACGGTGCGCCGGATCAGGTCCGGCTCGAACAGCCGCGCGAAACCACCTTTGCCGGCGAAGTGCTCGCCCGTATCGCCACCGAGCGTCACGTTCGGGCCGAAGTGCTTGCGCACGATGCGCATCGCTTCGTCCTTGCGGCCTTTGCCGAGCAGCCAGCGCGGCGATTCCGGCGTGCCCACGCGCAGAATCAGCACGATGAAAGCCGGCACGCCGGCGGACGCGAGCAGCCATCGCCACGCATCGGGCGATGCATCCGCGTAATGCATGCCGAGCACGTTCGCGATCACGTAGCCGATGGTCCAGATCACGCTGAACGACCCGAGCAGCGTGCCGCGATGCTTGCGCGGCGAAAATTCGGCGAGGATCGCATGCCCGACCGCGAAATCGCCGCCCATGCCGAAGCCGATCAGCACGCGCAAACCGACGAGCATCGCGGGCGTGGTCGCGTAGAACTGCGCGAACGCGGCCGCGGTGATGATGATGAAGCTCAGGAGGAAGATCTTCTGCCGCCCGAGTCTGTCGGAGAGCCAGCCGAACACGAGACTGCCGAGAAAAATGCCGATCAGCGCCGATGAACCGAGCAGGCCCATCCAGAACGCATCGAGCGGAATCTGTTTGTTCAGCGACGACAACGCGTAGCCGATCGTGCCGAGCGCATAACCTTCGGTGAAGTGCGCGCCGAAAGTCAGGCCCGCGATTTTGACGTGAAAGCGGTTCAGCGGCACGTCGTCGAGCGCGATGCGCCCGTGCGCGGCATCGATGGGCGCGGCGGCGCGCGGGGCGAGCGGTTGCGCGCCCAGGCTTTGCATATCCAAGATTATCTCCTCCACTTCCGAGTGGCGCGGCGCATCGTACGCCGCCTGAAAACCGCGCACGCGATGGCTTTATCGTTCGTGCGTGCGCGGCGAACCGGTGAATCAGCGGCCGAGGCCCGCCATCATCATGTACTTGAGCTCCATGTATTCATCGAGCCCGTACTTCGATCCTTCACGGCCTAGCCCCGACTGCTTCACGCCGCCGAAGGGCGCGACTTCGGTCGAGATGATGCCTTCGTTGATGCCGACCATGCCGCTCTCTAGCGCTTCCGCGACGCGCCACGCGCGCCCGAGATCGCGCGTGTAGAAATACGCGGAGAGGCCATAGGGCGAGTCGTTCGCCGCGGCGATGACATCCGCTTCCGTCTCGAAGCGGAAGCACGCGGCCACCGGGCCGAAGGTTTCTTCATCGGCGATCAGCATGGAAGGCGCGGCATCCGCGAGCACGGTCGGCTCGTAGAACGTGCCGCCGAGCGCGTGCGGCTTGCCGCCCGTCAGCACCTTCGCGCCCTTGCTCACGGCATCGGCGACATGCGTGCGCACCTTCTTGAGCGCGGCATCGTTGATGAGCGGTCCCTGATCGAACTCGCCTTCGAGGCCGTTGCCGACGCGTAGCGTGTGCACCGCGCGCGTCAACGCCTGCGTGAACGCGTCGTAGACGCCGTCCTGCACGTAGAAGCGATTCACACACACGCATGTCTGCCCGGTGTTGCGGAACTTCGACGCGATCGCGCCCTGCACGGCGGCGTCGATGTCGGCATCGTCGAACACGATGAACGGCGCATTGCCGCCCAGCTCCAGCGACAGCTTCTTGAGCGTATCGGCCGATTGCTTCGCGAGCAGCTTGCCGACGCGCGTCGAACCGGTGAACGACAGCTTGCGCACGTCCGGCGATTCCGTCAGCACCGCGCCGATGGCCGCGGCATCGCCGGACACGACGTTGAATACGCCCGCCGGAATGCCCGCTTCCTCGGCCAGCACGGCGAGCGCGAAAGCCGAGAGCGGCGTCTCTTCCGATGGCTTCAGCACCATCGTGCAGCCCGCGGCGAGCGCGGGGCCCGCCTTGCGCGTGATCATCGCGAGCGGGAAATTCCACGGCGTGATGGCCGCGACCACGCCCACCGGCTCGCGCGTCACGATGATCTTCGAGTTGGGCTTCGGACTCGGAATCACGTCGCCGTAACTGCGCTTCGCTTCTTCCGCGAACCATTCGAAGAAGCTCGCCGCATACGCGACTTCGCCGAGCGCTTCGGCCAGGGGCTTGCCCTGTTCGCGCGTGAGCAACTCCGCGAGCGTGTTGCGGTTCGCGAGCATCAGCTCACCCCAGCGCTTCACGCGCGCGCCGCGTTCCTTGGCCGTCAGCGCGCGCCATGCGGGAAATGCGCGCTTCGCCGCGTCGATCGCCTGGCGCGTTTCCGCGCTCCCGCCGCGCGCGACGTTCGCGATCACGTCGCCGGTCGCGGGATTGCACACCGGATACGTGCTCGCGCTTTCGCGCCATTTGCCGTCGATGTAATGATTCGATTGCAGGAGGTTCGTCATGCTGCGCGCTCCAGTGCGTTTTCGAAGACGCCTTGCGCGGCACGCGCCTCGCGCGCGATGCGCCGGCCCGCCGTGTAATCGTTGATGAGATCGCACGGCGTGTAGTTGCGGTCGAGCTCGTACAGTTCTTCGTCGTCGAGCTTCGTGTCGAGCGCGGCGAGCGCGCTGTCGAATTGCGCCGCCGAATCCGCGCCGACGAGCATCGACGAAATGCCCGGACGGCTCAGCACCCACGCCTGCGCGATCTGCGCCGCCGACACGCCGCGCCGCGCCGCCACGCGCGCCACCGACGCCGCGATCTCCTGCGACACGCGATCGCCGTACATTTGCGCGGTGAAGAAATCGGTCTGATTGCGCGTGGATTTCGCATCCGATGTCAGCAGGCCGCGCGCGAGCGGGCTGAACACCGAGACGCCCACGCCCTGATCGATGCAATACGGCACCATCTCGCGCTCTTCCTCGCGGTACGCCACGTTCAACTGCAACTGCATGTTGATGGGCTTGTGCCAGCCGTGCTTCTCGCACGCCTGCATGATCTTCGCGAACTGCCACGTGTACATCGTCGAAACGCCGATGTAGCGCGCCTTGCCCGCGCGCACGATGTCGTCGAGCGCCTGCATCGTCTCTTCGACGGGCGTGTTCACGTCGAAGTAATGCAGCATGTAGACATCGACGTAATCCATGCCGAGACGCCTGAGCGACCCGTCGATGCCGTCCATGATGTGCTTGCGCGAATGGCCGCCCGCGTTCGGATAGCTCGCCATGTCGTAGCCGACCTTCGTCGTGACGACGACTTCCTCGCGCTTCGCAAGCCGCTTCAGAATGCGGCCGACGACTTCCTCGCCGACGCCCGTCGAATAGAAATCGGCCAGATCGATGAAGTTCACGCCGCGATCGAGCGCGTGCTTCACGATCGGCTCGCTTTGCGCTTCGTCGAAAATCCACGGCTTCCATTGCGGCGTGCCCATGTTCATCGTGCCGAGGCACAGGCGCGAAACCTTCAGGCCGGATTGGCCGAGACGCACGTATTCCATATGTTCGTCTCCTTACTTCTTCGGCGTGTAGAACGGGTTGGACACGTCGCGCGCGGCCTTGAACACGGCTTCCTTGCGCGGCAGGCCTTCCATCGCGGCGATGATCGCGTTCTTGCACGCGCGATAGTTGTTCTCGAAGACGGCGTCGAGATCGTCGGTTTTCGGGTTGACCCAGTTCGCCGACACGACGACCCAGTCGTTTTCTGCCTCGGGCGGCAGCGTGCCGTTTTCGAGCGATTCGGCCACCGCCTTCGCGATGCCCGCCTGCGATGCGCCCCACGTCGCGTTGCCGTGGAAATCGCCGTCGATCTGCGCCTTGTTGACGTAGAGCGTGAGCGGCTTGGTCGGCACGCCCGGCTGCGCGATCACGACGAACGGCGCGTGCCCGGCCGACGGCGTCGCGAGCGCGGTCGCGAATGCCTGACCAGCGGGGCCGTTGCGCGGCCCGACCAGCACGTTGATGTGGGCGAGGTTCACGCCCGGCCCTTCGAAGCCTTCGCCGATGAAAAGATTCTTGTCCATCTGTCTCGTTCCTTGTGTCCGGTTACGCCACCGATGCGGTGGATGCAGGGCATTCTGCGGCGGGCTTCGCGCGGGGAGGAACCGACGATTTTTGAGGGCGGCGTTGAGGAAAGCTCAACTCGGGGTTGACCCGTAGGCTGGATTGTTGCGGTTTGCGCGCGGTTTTCGTCCTCTTAAGCGGTTCATAAGGTTCGCGTCCTGAAAATGTTGGTTTGTTCCTGAATGCGGAGCGTTCCGGCGCGAGTGTGCCGCCACCGCCGCCTCCGCAGACGCGCATGCCCGCCACCGACTCCATTCCCCCGCCGCAGGCCGCCGACGCCCCGTGGCGCTATTTCGATCTCGCCAAGGCGCGCGTGCAGATCCACGAACCGCCCGCGCCCGGCGAGGTCTATCTCTGGCTGGTGCCGACGGAATTCCGCTTCGCATCGGCGTCGAACATCGGCAACTGGCTCAGCGCCGCCGAACGCCGGCGCGCGAAACTGCATCCGAACTCGGCGCTCGGCCGGCGCTTCAGTGTCGCGCGCGCCACCTTGCGTCTCGTGCTCTCGTACATGCTCGGCTGCGCGCCGCAAGACGTGACCATGGACGACGAACCCGACGAACGCATCGTCGTCGCTCATGCGCCCGGCGAGCGCGCGGTTCACGTCGATGTCGCGTATTCGGGCGTGTGGATCGTGATTGCGGTGGCATCGGCGAAAATAGGGCTCGGGCTGACCGTCGAGACGGCCGGCGCGCACGATGCCGCCGCCCGACAAGCCGTGCGGGACGAGGCGGCGCACATCGGCAGAACGCGCGCGGAATGTGGCGGCGCGCGCGAGGACGCGCCCGCGCCCGACTGGCACAGCCTTACACTGCCGATGCCGGGCGGCATCTGCGGCGTGCTCGTCATGGACGCGCCCGTGGCGCGCGTGCAGGCGTTCGGCTGGGAGCGGCCGGTCGAAGCGGAGGGCAGCGCGACAGCGTCCTGAGCCCGCGCGCGGCGGGCAATAACGGAGAAACAGGACATCATGGATTACACGGCGCTCGCGCAACGCCATGCGGTTGCGATCATCGCGATCGCGCTTTTCGTCGTACCGTCGATCGCGGCTTTGGCCTGGCGTCTCGCCGCGCGCCGACGCCGCGCATCCGGCGCGACGATCATCGCGGCGGCGCTGGCGGCGGCCGTGCTCGGCGCGGCCGTGTTCATCGGCATCGCGACGCGCATCGCGCACGGCACGGCGTTTTCATCGGCGGATCAGCGTCTCGTCGACGCCGTGCGCGACGGCACGCCCGCCGTGCTCGCGCGAGGCTTCGCCGTGCTCACGCATCTCGGCGATCCGTGGCTCCTCACGACACTGTGCGCGCTCATGTGCGTCGCGCTCCTCGTCACGCGCCGCTTCGGTCTCGCCGTCTACCTCGCCGCGGTGACGGGCGTGGGCGGCCTGCTCAATCAGGCGCTCAAGGCGATGATGCGCCGCGACCGTCCCACCGGCTCGACGGTTCCGCTGCCCGAGAGCTTCGCGTTTCCGAGCGGGCACACGTTCGGCTCGATGGTCTGCTACGGCATGTGCGCCTATGTGCTGCTGCGCCTTGCGCCGACGCGCCGCGATCCGCTCATCGTCGCCCTGGCGTGTTTCATCGTGCTCGCGATCGGCACGAGCCGCGTCGTGCTCGGCGTGCATTTTCCGGGCGATGTGCTCGGCGGTTTCGCGTCGGGCGGCGCGTGGCTCGCGGCGTGCATCGGCGCGGCGGAATGGGTGCGCCAGCGACGCGCCCGCGCACTTTCGGACTAGGTCGATTGAACCGCGCGGCGGATGCCGATAGCTTCGGACCTTTTGCAAAGGCTGAAGCGAATGATCCAATCGAAAGCATGTCTGGCATGGGCGCTCGTTTGCGTCGTGCTCGGTCTGAACGGCTGTGCGGCCTTCATCCCGGACCCGAATCCGACCGAATTCATGAGCCGCGTGAAGATCGGCATGACGCGCGCGGATGTCGAGGACAGGCTCGGCCCGCCCGATGGCAACTGGGGACCGTGGCACTCGCAGTGCACGGAATACGGCTTCGGCAAGCATGGCGCCGACCGCTACGCTGTCTACTACAACAACCAGAGCCGCGTGGTGTTCACGGAGCACGCAAACTGCAACGTCGAGCGAGCGAAGGAAGTTGGCCTTCGCTGAGCGTCGAAACGAAAAACCCACGCAAACGCGTGGGTTTTATGTCGAGCGAACGATTCAGCGCATCAATTCGCCGCGGGCCGCCACTTCAGCAAACGATGCTCGACCGCGGTGAGCAGATAATCCGCCGCGAGCGCGACCACGGCCAGCACGATCATCGCCGCGAACACGCCGCTCGCGTTGAACGCGCCTTGCGCCGTCGAGATCAGAAGGCCGATGCCCTGCTTCGAGCCGAGAAATTCGCCGACCACCGCGCCGACGAGCGCGAAGCCGAAGCTCACGTGCAGGCTCGCGAGAATCCACGACAGCGCCGACGGAATCACGACCGACGTCGTCACCTGCCGCCGCGACGCGCCCAGAATCTGCGCGTTCGCGATCATGTAGCGGTCCGCCTCGCGCACGCCCTGAAACGCATTCGCGAACACCACGAAGAACACCATCACGACCGCGAGCGCCACTTTCGACGCCATGCCGAGACCGAGCGCGATCACGAACACCGAGCCGAGCACGACGCGCGGAATCGAATTGGCGATCTTGATGTAGAGGCTGAACACGTCCGAGAGCAGCTTGTTGCGGCCGAGCACGATGCCGCAGACAATGCCGCCGGCCGAGCCGATCAGAAAGCCGAGAATCGTCTCCTCCAGCGTCACCCAGACCTGCGTGAGCAGCGGCCCTTGCGACGTGCCCTCGACGAACCATTCGACGATCTGCTCGAAGATCGCGGACGGCATCGAGAAGAAGAACGGATCGATCCAGTGCAGGCGTGCCGAGAGCTCCCAGCCGCCGAGCACGAACACGAGCACCGCGATACGCAGTCCGATCACGAGCGCATGGCGCTGCTTGATGCGCTTTTGCGCTTCGCGTTCGACTTGCGCGAGCGCGGCCGGGTCGATGCCCGCGGGCATCGCTTGTTGAGGCGTGGACATATTTGATGTTCCTTTCGGACAGGTTCAACCGATCTGCACTTCTTCGCGCAGGTCGTGCCAGATATCGCGCGAAATCTCGATGAAGTGCGGGTGATAGCGGATTTCCGACGTGATGCGCGGACGCGGCAGGTCGATCTCGTAGACCTTCTTGAGCGTGGCGGGCCGCGCGCTCAGCACGAACACGCGGTCGGCCAGCGCGATCGCTTCTTCGAGATCGTGCGTGACGAACACCACCGAGCCCGCATTGCCCGACCACAACTGCAGCAGTTCGTCCTGCATCAGCGTGCGCGTCTGCATGTCGAGCGCGGAGAAAGGCTCGTCCATCAGCAGGATTTCGGGCTTGTTGATGAACGTCTGCGCGAGCGCGACGCGCTTTCGCATGCCGCCCGACAACTGATGCGGATAGTGCTTGCCGAACTTGTCGAGGCCGACGCGGCGCAGCCATTCGTTGGCTTCGTCGTAGGCCGCGGACTTCGAGCGGCCGCGATAGAGCGGGCCCGCCGCGACGTTGTCGAGCACCGAACGCCACGGGAACACCGCGTCGGCCTGGAACACGAAGCCGATGCGCGGATCGATGCCATCGACGGGCTGGCCCATGACGCGCACTTCGCCGGTCGTCGGCTTGAGCAGGCCGGTGATCATGCTGAGCGTCGTGGACTTGCCGCAGCCCGTCGGGCCGACGATCGCGACGAACTCGCCCTTCGCCACCGACATGCTGAAATCGCGCAATGCGACGGTGGCCTTGCCGTCCGGCGAGATGAAGCGGCACGAGACGTGGCGCAGCTCGATTGCAGGTTGAGCGGATTGAGTCATCGTGAAAGCCTCACTTCGACGCCGTCGCCGTGCCCGCCACGTATTCGTTCGAATACGTGCGCGCGAGATCGATATGCTTGCCCTTCACCGAAGGATTGAAGGCCGAGAGCACCTTCAGCACGGTGTCGGGGCCATCGGCGGGCATCTTGCCGTCCTTCGTGAACATCGGCAGCGAGGCCTTCAGCGCGGCCACGTACAGGTCCTTGTTCTTCGCGTAATAGTCCTTCGGCATCTTCGCGGTGATGTCTTCGGCGCTGTGCGTCGCGATGAAGTTGAGCGTCTTCGCGAACGCGCGCGAGAGCTTCGTGGCGTCGGCCTTGTGCGATTCGGCCCACGCGCGCTGCACGTAGAAGCTCGATGCCGGATACGTGCCGCCGAGCGCGGCGCGCGTGCCTTCGAGCGTGCGCATATCGACGAGCACTTTCGCTTCGCCGGTCTTGAGCAGTTGCGAGACGGTCGGCTCGGTGGTCATGCCCGCATCGATGCGCTCCTGCTTGATCGCCGCGATGAAGCTCGCGTCCGCGCCCACCGGCAGCAGCGTGTATTCCTTCGAGCTCACGCCCGCGCGCTGCGCGAGATATTGCGTGAGAAAGCTCGTCGATGAACCGAGGCCCGTGACGCCGAGCGTCTTGCCTTTGACATCGGCCATGCTCTTGATCTTGTCGGCCTGCTTCGTCGAGACCATTTCGACCTCGCCCGGCACCTGGCCGAAGATCACGAGCGCCTGCACTTCCTTGCCCTTGCTTTGCAGGTCGATGGTGTGATCGTAGAAGCCGACGACGCCTTGCACCGCGCCCGCGAGCAGCTCGTTTTCGGCATCCACGCCGGCGGGCTGCGAGAGAATTTCGACGTCGAGCCCTTCGTCCTTGAAGTAGCCGAGTTGCTCGGTCAGCTTGGCGGGCAGATAGATGATCTTGGTCGCGCCGCCGACCATGATCGAAATCTTTTCAGCGTGCGCGGATACGGACGTCGCCGCGAGTGCGAAAGCAATACCGGACACAGCAGCGATCTGGCGCAGAGTACGCATCAGAAGTCTCCTTGAGGTGGGGCCGCGTTGGAAGATGGGCCCGCTTTTCGAATGTGTGCGGCGATTATAGGAACGGGAAACCTTCTGTCAGCTTTCTATGCCGAAGGCAAAGCATGGGTGTTAACCCGATGCGATGCCCGGCGCCGTAGCCCCTACAATCGCGCCACCATGAAGCTGCTTCTCATCGAAGACAATCCGACGCTCTCGCTCTGGCTCGCGAAGATGCTGGAACAGGAGTCATTCGCGCTCGAAGCCGTGCAGGATGGCGAGTCCGCGGATCAGCGCCTGCGCACGAATCAGTACGATGTCGTGCTGCTCGATCTCAACCTTCCGCGCTTGTCCGGCAAGAACGTACTGCGAAGAATGCGCCAGCGCGGCGATGCGACGCCGGTGATGATCCTGACCGCGAGCGGTTCCATCGACGAAAAGGTGGAGTTGCTCGGCGCGGGCGCGGACGACTATCTCGTCAAGCCATTCGAAGTGCGCGAACTGGTTGCGCGCGTGAAGGTGATGATCCGGCGGCGCTCGGCATCGACGGCCAATGAAGTCGCGTGCGGCGATCTCGTCTTCGATATCGACACGCGCCAGTTCACGCTAAAGGGCGCGGCGCTCAATGTGACGCCGCGCGAGCGCAGCGTGCTCGAAGCGCTCATTCTGCGGCTGGGCAAGACGGTCTCGAAGGCGTCGCTTCTGGATACCATCTTCACGCACGAAGACAGTCCGAGCGAGGACGCGCTCGAAATCTACGTCTCGCGGCTGCGCAAGAAGCTCGATGGCAGTTCGGCCGCGATCGTCACGCTGCGCGGGCTGGGCTATCTGCTGCGCAAGAAGGACGATGACCAGTAGATGACCAATAGCCTGCGCGTGCGTCTTTTGTGGTGGCTGCTCGTGCCGCTCGCGATCTACGTGTTCGTGACCGGCAAGGCCGCGTACGACAATGCGCGCCACACCGCCGATCTGGTGCAGGAGAACACGCTGCTCGCGTCCGCGCGGATGATCGCGGGCGAAGTGGAATGGTCCGATGGCCGCCTGCTCGTCGATATTCCGCCTGCCGCGCTGGAGGTGTTCGCGTCGCCGCAGGGCGATCAGGTGTTCTACAACGTGAGCGTCGACGATGGCCGTCTGCTCGCGGGCGCGCCCGACTTTCCTACGCGTGCGAGCGCGGGCCACGACGCGCCGGTCTACTACGACGCCGATCTGCACGGCAAGCCGATTCGCGCGGTCGGCATCGTGCGCCAGATGTACGACAACGGCGCGATCCGGCGCGTGCTCGTTTCCGTCGGCAAGACGCAGGCGTCGCGCGATGCGATGCTGCGCGAGCTCTGGCGTCCGCAACTCGTGCGGCAGATCGAGATGGTGCTGCTGGCCGTGGCGCTGGCGTGCATCGGCCTGACCTTCGAATTGCGGCCGCTCCTGAAGGTGAAGGAAGAGGTCATCGACCGCGATCCGATGCAGCTCGAACCCTTGCGCGTCGAGCGACTGCATACGGAATTGCGGCCGATCGTCGAGGCGATCAATCAGTGCATCGCGAGGCTCGGGCTTCAGGTGGCGGCGCAGCGGCGTTTTATCGCGGATGCGGCACATCAGTTGCGCACGCCGCTCACGTTGCTGGAGACGCAGTTGCAGTTCGCGCGGCAGCATCGCGAGATGGAGCCGTCTTTGAACGAAGCGCTCGCGGCGATGCAGCGAAGCAACCGGTCGATGGTGGGGCTCACCAACAAGTTGTTGCTGCTCGCGCAGGCGGAAGCTGCGGACTACGCGCAACTGGCGAAGCAAAAAGTCGATC
Source organism: Caballeronia cordobensis (assembly GCF_001544575.2). GTDB lineage: Bacteria > Pseudomonadota > Gammaproteobacteria > Burkholderiales > Burkholderiaceae > Caballeronia > Caballeronia cordobensis. The sequence goes on along the minus strand of NZ_FCNY02000004.1, from coordinate 291,978 downwards.
TTGCGGCAATCGCGCAGGATGTGATCGAAGATCTCGCGATGTTCGCGCAGAAACGGGACATCGATCTCGGCGCGGAGCTGGTGGAATCGGCGCCGATGATCGGGCATGAGGGATTGCTGTCGGCGCTGGTCTATAACATCGTCGAGAACGCGATTCGCTACACGCAGCCGGGCGGGCACGTGACTGTCGCGGTGGCGTGCGATGCGGCGCGCGTGACGCTGACCGTCACCGACGATGGCCCTGGCATTCCCGCCGAGGCGCGCAGCCGCGTGTTCGAGCCGTTTTATCGTGCTTCCGCGGATACGGAAGGCACGGGGTTGGGGCTTGCGATCGCAAAGGAGATCGTGCAGGCGCATCGGGGGGAGATTGGGCTGGGACATCGCGAGCATCCGGCGCGCGGGGTCATCGTCACGGCGAGCTTCGCGATTTTCGACAGTCTTATGTAATGACCATTCGATTCCCGTCACCCGTTTCAAAATATACTTCTCGCTGCGAGGCATAGCCGCGGAGAAGAACGATGACGCGATTCAGAACGGGGATATTTGCATTATTGTTAGGAATGCTGCTGAGCGCGTGCGGCGGAAGCGACGGCGATATCGGCGCTCAGGACAAAGCCACGAGCAAGGGCTATGCATTATCGACTGTCGTGTGGAAGCGGATGCCCATCGGCGTGTGCTGGGACATGAGCAATGCCGATTTCGCGCTTTACGCCACGCAACGCGACTGGAGCCGTCTGGCCGTCGAGGCGAGCTGGTCGGCGCACTCAGGCGCCTCGTTCACGGGCTGGCAGCAATGCACGAACGATCCGAACTACTACGGCATACGGATTTCGATCGAGGATAACGCCACCAACGGGCCGCACACGCAAGGCCTCGGAACGATGCTGAACAACGTCGTCGGCGGCATGGTGCTCAACTTCACCTTCCGGAACTGGAGCACGAGTTGCGTGGGCCGCGAAGCGTATTGCATCCGCAACGTAGCCGCGCACGAATTCGGTCACGCGCTCGGCTTCGCGCACGAGCAGAATCGGCCGGATACGCCTTCGACATGCAGCGAGCCCGCGCAAGGCACCTACGGCGACATGATGATCGGCGCGTGGGATCTCGCATCGATCATGAATTACTGCAATCCGGACTGGAACGGTAACGGTCAGCTGAGCGCAACGGATGTGGTGATGGCGCAGATGTTCTATGGGCCGCCGCCGAGCGTCCAGGCGGTGACGCAAACAGCACCGTAAAGAGCAGAAGCGATCGCGAAACACGCGAACGCACGGTTTATTATTTTGGATCCAAAATCCTTGATTCAATTTTGAGATAGGCGCACAATCGCCCGGTCAGCGTCCCATCTCACCTGAGGGAGCCACTCATGTCCGACCGCGCCAACGCCGTTGCGAACCCCTACGCCGCCGGCGACAGCCCACGCGTTTCGTCCAAATCCCGCCGCGCCGTCACAGCCGCGGTCGTCGGAAACATTCTCGAATGGTTCGATTTCGGCACCTACGCGTTCCTCGCGACCGTCATCGCCAAAGTGATGTTCCCCGCCGGCGACGATTTCGCCGCCATGCTCGGCACCTTCGGCGCATTCGGCTTAGGCTTCGCGGCGCGACCGCTCGGCGCGATCATCTTCGGCTGGCTCGGCGACAAGAAGGGCCGCAAGTGGACGCTCACCTTCGTCATGCCGTTGATGGCCGCCGCCACGCTATTCATGGCGCTGCTGCCGTCGTATGCGTCGATCGGCATCATGGCGCCGATCCTGCTCGTCGCCGCGCGCATGCTGCAGGGCATCTCCGTCGGCGGCGAACTGGGCAACGCGGTCGCGTTTCTCGTGGAATGGGCGCCGCCGAACAAGCGCGGCTTCTACGGCAGTTTCCAGCAATGCAGCACGCTCGGCGGCATGCTGTTAGGCTCCGGCGCGGCCGCGCTCATGACGACGATGCTCAGTCAGGAAGCGCTGCTCGACTGGGGCTGGCGCGTGCCGTTCATCGTCGGGGCGATCGTGATCGGGCCGATCGGCTGGATCATTCGCAAGCGCAGCGAAGAGACGCCGGTCTATCAAAGCGCATCCGACGAAGCGCCGAAAACCAAGGGCCGCTCACCCGCGCTGCTCGGCTTGCAGGCCTGCGGACTCGTCATCGTGTGGACGGTTTCGCTCTACGTGCTGCTCAACTATCTGCCGGCCTTCACGACGAAGTACGTCGGCATTCATGCGTCCACGGCGCTGTGGCTCAACACGGCGGGCCTGATCGTGATGACGGTGTCGATTCCGTTCTGGGGCGCCGCCTCCGACCGCTTCGGACGCAAGCCGATCTACACCATCGGCTGCATCGCGTTTCTGGTGCTGCCGTATCCGATTTTCCATCTGATGCTCGAATACAAGTCGGCGGCGATGGTCGGCGCGGTGCAGGTGCTGGGCGGCGTGGTCATCGGCATCTTCTCGGGCGTCGGTCCCGCCGTGCTCTCCGAACTCTTTCCGACGAAAATCCGCACGACGTGGATGTCGATCGGCTACGGCATCGCCAACGCGGTGTTCGGCGGTTTTGCGCCGATGATCGCCATCGCGCTCATCAAGGCGACCGGCTCGCCGCTTTCGCCCGCGTATTTCGTGATGCTGGCCGCGCTGCTTTCGACGATCACGGTCTTCACGATCAAGGAGACGGCGCACGCGCCGCTGCAATGACGAGCGAAGCCATGCCGGATGTGGTGGTGGTCGGCGCGGGCATCGTCGGGCTCGCGTGCGCGTGGGCCGCGTTGCGCGAGGGCGCGCGCGTGACCGTGATCGACCGCGATTTCGAGGGCGACCGCGCATCGCACGGCAATGCGGGCGGCATCGCGGTGACGGAGAGCACGCCGATTGCCGTGCACGGCATGTTCACGAAAGCCGCGAAATGGCTGATGGACCCGCTCGGCCCGCTCGCGCTCGACTGGAAGCATGTGCCGAAGGCGCTGCCGTGGTTCATGGCGTTTCGCCGCGCGAGCGAGCCCGCGCGCTTCCACGCGATCTCGCACGCGCTCGCGCGCCTGAACAACCGCGTCTACGACGACATCCTGCCGATGTTCGACGATATCGGCGCGAGCGCGATGCACTATCGTCGCGGCGCGCTCACCGTCTACGAAACCGACGAAGCCTTCGCCGCCGATCAGCCCGAATGGACGCTCAAGCGCGAACTCGGCGCGCGCTGGCATGCGCTCAACGCGCAAGAGGTGCGCGAATGCGAGCCGTCGCTGGCCCCCGTCTTCAGGCACGGCGTGTTTCTCGACGACTGGTCGCATATCGGCGATCCGCGCCGCATCGTCGCGCTGCTGCGCGAGCGCGTGCGTGCGCTCGGCGCGCGCTTCGTGACGGGCGTCGCGCGCGCGATCGAACCGGCGGATACGGTCCTGCTCGCCAACGATGAGCGTGTGCAGGGACGACGCATCGTGATCGCGGCGGGCGCGTGGTCGGCGGCGCTTGCGACATCGCTCGGCGACACCGTCTTGCTCGAAAGCGAGCGCGGCTACAACGCGACGCTGCCGAAGCACGGCGTCGCACTGACGCGCGAAGTGATCTTCGCGGAGCGCAAGTTCGTCGCGACGCCGCTCGACGTGGGTTTGCGCATCGGCGGCGCGGCGGAGTTCGCGGGGCTCGATGCGCCGCCGAACTATCGCCGCAGCGACGCCTTGCTGGCGCTGGGCAAGCGCTTCATTCCCGGCATCGACGATACGGACGCCGCAAAGTGGATGGGTCATCGCCCCGCGACGCCCGATTCCTTGCCGGTGATCGGCGCATCGCCGCGCGCGCCGTCCGTCGTCTACGCATTCGGCCATGGCCATCTCGGCCTGACGCAATCCGCGACGACCGCCGCGCTCGTCGCCGACGTGCTCGCGGGCCGCACGCCGCGCGTGCCGCTCGCGCATTACTCGATTGCACGCTTCGATAACCGAACCTCTTGAAGGAGCAACCATGCAAGTGAACTGGAAAGGCGTGTTTCCCGCAGTCACGACGAAACTGAAAGCGGACGGCTCGCTGGATCGCGATGCCATTGTGAGCGGGCTGAATCGCCTGATCGAAAACGGCGTCGGCGGCGTCGTGATGATGGGCATGGTCGGCGAGAACGCGCAACTCACGCCCGAAGAAAAGCGCACGGTGCTGAAGATCGCGGTCGAAACGGTGAACGGGCGCGTGCCCGTGATCTCCGGTCTCGCTGAGCTGAACACGGCGAACGCGATGCAATTTGCACAGGATGCCGAAACAATTGGCGTGCAGGGACTGATGGTGTTTCCGGGTCTCACGTATCGCTCGGACGATCGCGAAACCGTCGAATACTATCGGTCGATTGCGCGTTCGACGAAGCTCGGCCTCATGATCTACAACAATCCGCGCGGCTATGGCGTCGACATGCGTCCCGATCTGCTGGCGCAACTCGCCGATGAACCGAACGTCGTTGCGATCAAGGAGGAGACTTACGACACGACGCGCGTTACCGACCTCTACGCGCGCTTCGGCGAGCGCTTTGTCGTGTTCTGCGGCGTCGACGATCTGATCGTGGAATCCGTCGCGCTCGGCGTGAAGGGCTGGGTCTCGGGCATGGCGAACGCGATGCCGAAGGAATCCGTCGATTTGCTGAATTACGCGGTGAACGGCGAGTACGACCGCGCCCGCGCGCTGTATCGCGCGCTGATCGATCTCTTTCATCTCGACACGCACGTCAAGCTCGTGCAGTACATCAAGCTTGCGGAGAACATCACGGCGGGTTATCCGGAATACGTGAAGGCGCCGCGCCTGATGCTCGAAGGCGAGGAGCGGCAGCGGACCATCGCGATCGTGGAAAAGGCGATCGCGAATGTGAGGGCGCTCGCGCAATGAAGTCCACGTTCTTCTGCATCGACGGACACACGTGCGGCAATCCGGTGCGTGTCGTCGCGGGCGGCGCGCCGCCGCTCGAAGGCCGCGACATGATCGAACGGCGCGCGCATTTTCTGCGCGAATTCGACTGGATTCGCACCGCCCTGATGTTCGAGCCGCGCGGGCACGAAGTGATGTCCGGCAGCATCCTCTATCCGCCGACGCGCGCGGACTGCGATCTGGCGATTCTCTTCATCGAAGTGAGCGGCTGTTTGCCGATGTGCGGGCACGGCACCATCGGCACGGTCACGACCGCGATCGAGCACGGACTCGTGCGGCCTCGCGAGCCTGGCGTGCTGCGGCTCGATACGCCCGCGGGTCTCGTCCTCGCGCGGTATCGGATGAATGGCGAACATGTGGATTCGGTGCAGCTTGTCAACGTGCCTTCGTTTCTGCATTCGCGTGAGTTGTCCGTCGAAGTGGAAGGCATCGGCGAGATTCGTTTCGATGTCGCTTATGGCGGCAACTTCTATGCGATCGTCGAGTCGCAGCCCAACTACGAAGGCCTGCATGCGCTGAAGCCTTCGGACATACAACGGCTGAGCCCGGTGCTGAGGCAAAAGGCCAACGAGAAGTACGCATTCGTGCATCCGGAAAACGATGCGATACGCGGACTCAGTCACGTCATGTGGACGGGCGAGCCGACCGTCGAGGGCGCGAGCGCGCGCAACGCGGTGTTCTATGGCGACAAGGCCATCGACCGTTCGCCGTGCGGCACGGGCACGTCGGCGCGCATGGCGCAGCGCGTCGCGAAGGGCGAATTGAAGATCGGCGAGCGCTTCGTGCATGAAAGCATCATCGGCACGCTGTTCGAAGGCGTGCCGATGGAAGCCGCGCGCGTCGGCGACTACGACGCCATCATTCCGTCGATAGAAGGATGGGCGCGCGTGACCGGCCACAACACGATCTTCGTCGACGACCGCGATCCGCTCGCGCACGGATTCCTGCTGAAATAAAGGGAGATTCACGTCATGCTGATACTGAAGAACGCCCGCGTGCTCGACGCCGATCACGAGCGCGACGACGGCCGCTATTCGGTCGTGATCGAAGGCGATACGATTCGCGAAGTCACGCGCGAGCCCGTCGAGGCGAGCGGTGCGAAGGTCATCGACGTCGGCGGCAGGACGGTGATGCCCGGCATGATCGACTGCCACGCGCATGTGATCGCATCGGTCGCGCATCTCGGCAACAACAGCCGTCTGCCGAATACGTTCGCCGTCTTGCGCGCGGTGCCGATTCTCGCGGGCATGCTCAATCGCGGCTTCACGACCGTGCGCGATGCGGGCGGCGCGGACTACGCGCTCTCGCGTTCGATCGAAGACGGCACCATCGCCGGGCCGCGCCTGTTCGTCGCGGGCAAGGCGCTTTCGCAGACCGGTGGCCACGGCGATTTTCGCGAGCGCTTCGACAACTCGGACCCCGACCCGTGCGGCTGCAACCGCAACATGGGCGCGATCGGCCGCGTGGTCGACGGCGTCGATGAAATGCGCCGTGCCGTGCGCGAGGAGATGCGCGCGGGGGCGCATCACATCAAGATCATGGCGTCGGGCGGCGTGGCGTCGCCGACCGATCCCATCGGTAATCTGCAATTCTCCGTCGATGAGGTGAAGGCCGCCGTCGAGGAAGCGGAGTCGCATCAGACCTACGTGATGGCGCATGCGTACACGCCGAAGGCGATCGCGCGCGTGGTGAAGCTCGGCGTGCGCACCATCGAGCACGGCAATCTCGCCGATGAAGAAGCCGCGAAGGTCATGGCGGAGCACGGCGCGTATGCGGTGCCGACACTCGTCACGTATGACGCGATGTCGAAAGTCGGCGCGCAAATGGGGCTCGCGCAAGACACGCTCGACAAGAACGAATCGGTGCGCAAGCGCGGTCTCGAAGCGCTGGCGATGCTGCACGGCCTTGGCGTGAAGATCGGCCTCGGCACCGATCTGCTCGGCGACATGCATCAGTATCAGAGCGATGAACTCGCGATACGCGCGGATATCGTCGGCGCATTCGAGGTCATCCGGCAAGCCACGGCGACCGGCGCGGAGATCGTCAACATGAAGGGCAAGCTCGGCGTGATCGCGGCCAACGCGTATGCGGATCTGCTCGTGGTCGATGGCGATCCGCTGAAGGATATTCGCGTGCTGACGGGGCAGGGCGAGCGCATCGCGGGGGTGATGAAGAATGGCGCGTGGGTGCGTCAGACTTTGCTGTGAAAGCGCGTGCTACGATGCCGCAACCCTTCGAATAGCACCTGAAAAGCCATGTCTCGCGTCGCCACGAATCCGAGCCCAAGCGACTCCACGCACAAGATCGTGCGCACGACGACGGTCGAGCTCGTCACGACGGCGCTGCGGCAACGCATCCTGTCGGGCGATCTCGCGCCGGGCGAAGTGCTGCGCCAGGAAGCGCTCGCCGACGAGCTCGGCGTGAGCCGCGTGCCGGTGCGCGAGGCGATCACGCGGCTGACCGGCGAAGGCCTGCTGACGAAAGTGCCGCACAAGGGCGCGTATGTCGCGGAGCTGTCGATCGAAGAGGTGCAGGAGACGTTCGAGATTCGCCTGCGGCTGGAGCCGTGGCTTTTTTCGCAGGCGATTCCGCGTATCACCGAAGCCGAAATCGCGAAGGCCGAACGGCTCGTGCGCGACATGGACGATGCGGATTCGGGCGTCTGGGGTCAACTGAACTGGCGTCTGCACGAAACGCTTTATCTGCCCGCGCGGCGCGATATCACGCTGCAAATGCTGCGCGTGCTGCACGATCGCAGCGACCGCTACTTCCGCTTTCAGGTCGTGCAGGTGCCGATCCGCGAGCAATCGCACGACGAGCACATGAACCTGATCGATGCATGCCGCAAGCGCGATGCGAAGCTCGGCGCGAAGCTGCTCGAACAGCACGTGAAGACGGCGGGCCAGCAGATCATATCGGTGGTCGAGACGATCATGGCGCGATGAGGCGCACCGTCGCGGGCTGTGCCGCATCGCGCGCCTCGATTTCGATGTCGAGGCGCGCTTCGGCGCGGGCGAGTTGCGCGAACGCGGCTTCATCGACCATGACGACGGGCACGTTGGACGCATAGAGTTCGTTCGCAACGATCGCCCCGATCGACACGATGAGATCGCGCTCCGCGAGCACGATGCCGGCGGGCCCGGTGCCGTTGCGCAACGCTTCGGCCAGCACGCTGCTGCTCGAACTCGATCCGCGCGCCCGCGGCATCACGAGAATGCGCGACGCGAGACTTTGGCCGAGACCGGCATGCGTGGCATCGACAATCACACCCCGTCCGGCGTCGTAGCCGCCCCAGAAGCTGAGCGGCGGCAACGCGATGGCCGCGGCGCGCGCGCGTCCCGGCACGAGCGTGACGGCTTCAAACGAGTTCATCGATGCACACCTTTCCTTCGAACGCGGATCGCACGCATTCGCTCATGCTGCCGAACGCGACGGTCACGCCGATATTCGCCGGCGCGTAGTGCGCCCATTTGCCCGAGTTGGTCATCACGAGCCCGCTGATCTGCTTCATCACCGGCGTGATGTACGTGCACGTGTCCACGACGATCTGCACGCGGCGCGCGGCGAGCCTTGGCGCAATGCCTTCCGCTTCGAGCTGCCAGAGCACGAAGCGGCTCGTGTTCACATAGACGTCGCAGCGAGGCGCGCCTTCGTGCTGCTCGAAGAGCGCGTCGAGCGCGCGGAATTCATCGACGGAAAAATGCGGGGTGCCGAGACTCACGGCGGCGAGCGCATCGCCGGGCTTCGCGCGATTCCAGCGCTTGCGCACCGCGTGAAGATCCGCCGCGCTCACGGCAAGCGTGCGTTCGGGCGCGTGGCCCTGCAACGCGAGATCGAGCGTCGCGGCCTCGGGCGTGATGCCGACCGCGTGAAAGAGCGCCACCGCGCCGCTCGATGCCGCCGCCGCGCCGAGCGCCTTCAGCTCGTCTTCGGTCGTGTCGCCGGGCAGATTCGTGATGGCCGCGACGGTCGCGCCGGCTTCGTGGCCGAGCAGAAAGCCGAGCGCGGCGAAATCCGCATCGCGATGCGGCGAGGCGCGCAAGTCCGGCGCTTCGATCACGATGCGCGCCGCGCGGTTCGCGCTCACGTGCAGGCCGGCGTTGGGCACGCGGCCGGTGATGGCGGCGGCGAGATCGAGGAAATCGCCATAGCGGCTCGTGCGCGCGCCGAGCACGGAGTTGGCGAAGACGATCGCGTTCGATTCGGCCCAGGCGATCTGCTCGCCGAGCTTCGGCCGATGCTTCAACTGATACGGCGCGCACGTGAAGCTCGCCTCGCAGCCGAGTTCGACATGCGCCTTCATGAGCCGCGTGCCCGCGCTCGCGATGGCGGCATCGCCGCGAAAGAGTTCGGGATGAATGAGATCGAGCGAGCCGACATTGAGCGTGGTCGGCACGGCGACCTTCGCGCCGCTCGCCACGAAGCGCTCGACGAAATCGAGGCTCGCGGCGCCGTGATAGAGACAGCCGTCGATATGCGCGCAGGCGATGTCGATGAGCGTGTCGGCGTCCATGACGCGCGCCGTCGCCGCGACGATGCGCATTGCGAGGGCGAGGCCGTCGCCGAAATCGCCGCCGAGCATGGCGGTGTCGCGTGGGGAAAGAGTAAGCATCGGCTCCGATGACCAGCGCTTGAGGATGTCGTCGCAGGATAACGGATCGGGCGGAATCGATCTACCCGTGCGGGGTGGTCCCATGCGGCGCGGAATCTGGCTTACTGGACGCGCGTGAATCTTTCAAATCTGGAGGGAAGTCGTCATGGGCGTATTGAGCGGAGTTCGGGTTCTGGAGTTCGAGGCGATCGGTCCCGCGCCGTTCGGCTGCATGTTGCTCGCCGATATGGGCGCGGATGTGCTGCGCATCGACCGGCCCGTCGCGGCGGCCGATCTCGGCCCGAAGGTCAGCGGCAAGCACAAGAACGTGATGGGACGCGGGCGGCGCTCGATCACGCTCGACCTGAAGAAGCGCGAATCGGCCGATGCCGCGCTCGACCTGATGTCGAAGGCCGATATCGTCGTCGAAGGGTTTCGCCCGGGCACGATGGAGCGGCTCGGCCTCGGTCCCGACGTGGCGCTCGCGCGCAATCCGCGGCTCGTGTACGGACGCATGACGGGTTGGGGCCAGACGGGGCCGCTCGCCGCGCGCGCGGGGCACGATCTGAACTACATCGCGCTGTCGGGCGTGCTGTCCGGCATCGGGCGCGCGGGCGAGGCGCCGGTGCCGCCGCTGAATCTCGTCGGCGATTACGGTGGCGGCGGCATGCTGCTCGCGCTCGGCGTGGTGGCCGCGCTCTTCGACGCGCAGCGCGGCGGCGCGGGGCAAGTGGTCGATGCGGCGATGATCGAAGGCGCCGCGCAACTCGGCACGACGGTCTGGGGCTTGCTCGCATCGGGCAACTGGCGCGAGACGCGCGAAAGCAATCTGCTCGACGGCGGCACGCCGTGGTACGACAGCTATCGCACGCGGGACGGGCACTACATGGCCGTCGGCGCGGTGGAGGCGCGTTTCTATGCGGAGCTGCTGGAGAAGCTCGAACTCGCCGATGAAGATTTGCCCGCGCAGCACGACCGCGCGGGATGGCCGGTGCTGAGGCAGCGATTCGCGGCGGTGTTCGCCGGGCGCACGCGCGAGGAATGGTGCCGCGTGTTCGACGGAAGCGATGCCTGTGTCGCGCCGGTGCTGGGATTTTCGGAGGCGCCGACGCATCCGCATCATCGGGCGCGCGGAAGTTTCGTCGAATTCGATGGCATCGTGCAGCCCGGCCCCGCGCCGCGTTTTTCGCGCACGCCGTCGCGGATCTCGCGACCGGTGCCGCAGCGTGGAGAGGGCGGACGGGAGGCGTTGGAAGAGTGGGGATTCGACGACGCGCGCATCTTGGGCTTGCAGGCGCGTGGGCTGGGGTTCGTCGCGGAAGATTGATCGAGGGGAACGCCGCGAGCCTGCGCCCGGCGTTTGCCGGCGGCTCGCGGCTCGCGCGCTCAGTCGCTCGCGCGACACGCGATTTGTGAAGCCGGGGCGGCGTGATAGAGCGCGTCGATCAGATGCGCGCGGCGGGCACGCGCCATCGCCTGATTGACGTAGCCCTTGTCGGCGATTTCATTGGCGTCGAGCGAGGGCGGCTCGGCCATCAGCATCAGCCGCTCGATGACGAGCGTGGCGCCGCCTGCCTTCTGCCGCGCAAGACGCCGGCTCAATTCGGCGACGACGAGCGGATGCGCGACGAGTGCGTCCGCGTCGAGCGCTTCGAGTTCGGGCGCGATGCGCCGGCACGCCGCGAGGTTCGGCCATGCGAGCGCCGTCAGATAGTCGCGGTCGTGCCCGCAGATCACGGCGTCGGACAGGAGCGGCGCGCAGCAGTCGATGAGCGCGAGCCGCACCGCGCCCGTGCGCACCCAGGAGCCATTCGCGAGCTTGAAGTCCTCGACCGTGCGTCCGGCGAAGATCATGCCTTGCGCCGGGTCGGCGGGATCGGCGAGACGCACGGCATCGCCGAAGCGGAAGAATCCTTCTTCGTCGAATGCGGCCGCGGTCAGTTCCGGCTGGCCGATATAACCGCCGAACACGTTCGGGCCGCGCAGGCGGATTTCATAGCGGCCGCCGTCGCCTTCGAGCGGCACGAGCTTCACTTCCGAGCCCAGCGCAGGCGTGCCGATGTTGCCCGGCGCGTCCGTCGGCCAGCTGCAATAGGTGCCCATGCCGCACGTTTCCGTCGCTGCAAGACCGGTGCAGAACGCGATGCGCTCGCCGATCGTCTCTTGCGCGACGGTCTGGATGCGATTGCACACGTCCGCCGGCAGGCTCGCGCCGCCGTAGCCGAAGAAGCTCGCGTGGGCGAAGAGACTTTCCGCGAGCTTCCGATCCCGTTCGAGTTCCGCGGCGAGCACCGTCCACGCGGACGGCACGGTCGCGAAAATGGTCGGCGACACGTCGCGCAGATTGCGCACTGTGCGCTCGATCATCCCGGCAACCGGGCGGCCATCGTCGATGTAATGCGTCGCGCCGAACTGGATCGCGCGGCCGAAGTGCAGCACGCCGCCCAGTCCGTGATGCCACGGCAGCCAGTCGAGAAACACCGGCTGCGCGTCGTGCAGCCATGCGAGGTTGTCGGAGAAATACGCGGCGACCGCACCGAGATTGCCGTACGTGAGCCGCACGGCTTTCGGCAGACCGGTCGAGCCGGACGTGAAGAGCACGCGGGCGGTGTCGTCGGTGCGGACGGTGGCGTGCGCGCGTTCGACTGCGCGTTCCGCGGTTTCATCGAGCGGGCGATGCGCCAGCGTTTCCCACGCGAGCTGTCCTTGCCGCGCGCCCTCGACCGCGATGACGGGCGCATCTGCGAAATCGATCGACGCGAGCGCACGCGCATACGGCGCGGCCGACTGCACGAAGATCCCGCCCGGAGGCACCGACGCGCAAACAGCCTTCAGGCGCGCGAAGTCCTTGCTCGCGAGCGCATAGGGCGGCGAGACCGGCGCGGCCGGAATGCCCACGTATTCCGCCGCGAGCAGCGCCACGGCCTGCTCGATGGAATTGCCCGACAGCAGCATAAGCGGACGTTGCGGGTTCAGTCCTGCTTCCAGCAGCGCGGCCGCCACCGACCGCACTTGGCGCCACAGTTCGTTCCAGCTGAGCGAGCGCCATTCGCCCTGTGCGTCGCGCTCGCAAAACGCGGCGGTGTCGCCGCGTCGCGCCGCCCAGAGCGCAACGAAGTCCACGAACGAACGCTGTTCGATGCGGGGCAGCGCGCGAGCGCTGCGCAGAATCAGCGTGCCGTCCGCGCGGCGCTCCACGAGCGTCTCGCGCTCGGGAAACCGCACCGGGCGATAGGACGGCGACACCTTGCCGCTTGCTTCGAGCGTGCTCATTGCATCTGTCTCCCGAGCATGAATGCGCGTGTGCGAAGTTCTGGCCGCGCTCGCCTGCACGAAACGCGGCCGCCCGGTCGTACATTAAGTGCGCGCGTGAACGGCATCGCCACCCGAAACAGGGAGGACAGGGAAAACGCGTCCCGCGCAATGTGTCACGCCGCGCGGACAGTCTGTCTTGGCGCGAGCGGCGGATGCGCCTCCACGGCCTCGTCCGCGTGAATGGCATCGTCCTTGCGTGGGGGTGTTCCTTTGGTCTTTCGAACCCTCGTTCTGCCCTTCAAGGAGAGTGCTCATGAGTCTGGATCTGACGTTTCGCGCAGGCGAAGCAACCGTGCTGGCCGCGCCCGGACAAGCGACCGACGCCATGCCGGAGATTCTGATCGGCCGCGTCGATGGCCCGGTCGGCCACGCGTTCGCCAACATGATGGCGCAGTCGAAGGGGCACACCGCGATGTTCGCGATCCGGGCGTGCAACCAGCTCGTGCGCCCCGCGACGATGATCGTTCCGAAGGTGACGCTGAAGGACATGGCGAACATCGACCTGTTCGGCGGCGTGGTGCAGTCCGCAACCGCCGATGCCGTCGTCGATTGTCTGATCGAGGGCATCTTGCCGAAGGATCAGGCGAACGAGTTGTGCATCATCAGCCTGGTGTGGATCGATCCGCGTTGCGCGACGGACGCGAATCTCGACAAGAAGGATATGTACCGCACCAACTACGAAGCGACGAAGCTCGCCATCCAGCGCGCGATGAACAACGAGCCGAGCGTCGACGAACTCATCGCGAACCGGCACAGCATCAAACACGACATGGACGACTGGAGCTGATCAGCGGCTTCCCGTGGGACGCGGCTCGCGTTTTCGCGGCGCGGCGCGGCGGCGCGGGCGGCGCGATGGCGCGCTGTTTTCATCGATCGCGGATTCGGCCGTCTTGTCCGACGCGGCGCCGGGCAGCGCGAGATCGGCCGCCGTCAACGTGAAATTGACGTGCACGGTGTTGTAGGGAAACACGATGCCGCCCTGTTCGTCGTGTTGAAGCAGGCCGGCTTCGAGCAGCGCCTTGACATCGCGATGCACGCCTTTCACATCGCGCTCGAGACGCCGCGACAGTTCGCGGATCGACATCGGCCCGGCGCCGGTCATCGCGCGGATGATCTGCCAGCGCGGCGTGGTGAAGGTGCGAAACAGCAGTTCGGGGGTGGCGTAGCCGAAGAAAGCGCCGTGGTACTTGCCGGTATCGAGTTCGGCCAGCGTCTGTTCGGCCATCTCTTCGAGTGACAGAATGCCAATTCTCACGGTCTCGTTCATCTCGACCTCCATCTGTTCCACACCTGCACGTTCAAAAAGAAGTCGGCGCTCAATTGCTTGACCGACCTGAATTCATAGGGCGTCTCGGCGTTCCCGAAATGACGGTGATCGCCCTTGCCTCGCTCATTGTCGTAACGAAGCACACACTCGCCGTTTATGACGTAGGCGAGCCTGTATTTGTACGAATGAGTACATCCCGGGACAGGTTGCGGAACCCGCCAGATATTCAGTTCAACGAACGCTCCGGGAGATACTTCCTCGTGTATATAAAAAACTCTCGTTGCTTTGCTGTTGGACATTTTGACAACACCCTCGTGTGTTGTCAAATACTCCAACATCTCGACGCCGCCGACCATTTCCCGAACGGACGACTTGACGCATCGCCGGATTCGGCGTTCGCGCATTTCGTCAGCCAAGCGCGCGAGACGCTGATAGACTGAAAGACCCTGTCTCGTCATGCGAGGCACGTACGATCCGCAAGAAGCTTTCATGACGAACCGCAGCCGTCGTCATTCTGCACTGCAGCAAGCCGCGAGCAATTCGCAAGCGCTTTTCGTCTTATAGCCGTCTCCTATCAACGGCATTGCAAAAATCGCATTCTATTGAGGGTCGCTCTCACGTATTTTTTAAGGTGGAACAGGCCCGCCTCGACGATCGACGCATCGCCCGATGCAGGCCGCGAGCTCTCTTTGGCAGTCGGTAGCAGAACAACTAGTGGGTACGTCCTCGCAAGGAGATAACGCATGTCGAACGAATCGAAGTGTCCGTTTACTCATGCCGCAGGCACAGGCACGACGAACCGTGACTGGTGGCCGAAGCAACTACGGGTGGATCTGCTCAATCAGCATTCGAGCAAGTCGAATCCGCTCGATCCTGGCTTCGACTACGCCGAGGCGTTTAACCGCCTCGATCTCGCCGCGGTCAAGAAAGACCTCGCGGCGCTGATGACCGATTCGCAGGAATGGTGGCCTGCCGACTTCGGTCACTATGGCCCGCTCTTTATCCGCATGGCGTGGCATAGCGCCGGCACGTATCGCATCGGCGATGGCCGGGGGGGCGGCGGTCGCGGCCAGCAGCGCTTTGCGCCGGTCAATAGCTGGCCGGACAACGTCAGCCTCGACAAGGCGCGGCGTCTGCTCTGGCCCGTCAAGCAGAAGTACGGCCAGAACATTTCCTGGGCCGACCTGCTGATTCTTTCCGGCAACGTCGCGCTGGAAACGATGGGCTTCAAGACCTTCGGCTTCGCGGGCGGCCGCGAAGACACGTGGGAACCGGACCAGGACGTCTACTGGGGCAATGAAAAGACCTGGCTCGGCGGCGATGTCCGCTACGGCAAGGGCGCGGCCGGCAACGACGACGACCAGGGCGTGATCACCGCCGACGAACAGAAGCACGGCGAAGAAGTCAGCCGCACCGACAACGGCCGCAATCTGGAAAACCCGCTCGGCGCGGTGCAGATGGGTCTGATTTATGTCAATCCGGAAGGCCCCGACGGCAATCCCGATCCGCTGGCGGCGGCGCACGATATCCGCGAAACCTTCGCGCGCATGGCGATGAACGACGAAGAAACGGTCGCGCTGATCGCGGGCGGCCACACCTTCGGCAAGACGCATGGCGCGGGCCCGGCCGATAACGTCGGCCCGGAACCGGAATCCGCCGATCTGGAGAACATGGGTCTCGGCTGGAAGAACAGCTTCGGCAGCGGCAAGGGCGCGGACACCATCACGAGCGGCCTCGAAGTCACCTGGACCACGACGCCGACGAAGTGGGGTCAAGGCTTCTGGGAGAACCTGTTCGGCTACGAGTATGAGTTGACGAAGAGCCCGGCGGGCGCGAACCAGTGGGTCGCGAAGGATTCGGGCGAAACGGTTCCGCACGCGTACGATCCGTCGAAGAAGATCAAGCCGACGATGTTGACGACGGACCTGTCGCTACGCCTCGACCCGGAGTACGCGAAGATTTCGAAGCGCTTCTGGGAAAACCCCGACCAGTTCGCCGATGCCTTCGCCCGCGCGTGGTTCAAGCTGACGCACCGCGACATGGGCCCGAAGGCGCGCTATCTCGGCCCGGAAGTGCCGCAGGAAGAGTTGCTGTGGCAGGACCCGATTCCGGAGGTCGATCATCCGCTCGTCGATGATGCGGATGTCGCGTCGCTCAAGCAGAAAGTGCTGGCGGCGGGCTTGCCCGTATCCGAGCTCGTGTCGGCGGCGTGGGCGTCGGCATCGACATTCCGTGGCTCCGACAAGCGCGGCGGCGCGAACGGCGCGCGCATCCGTCTCGCGCCGCAGAAGGACTGGGAAGCGAACCAGCCCGAGCAGCTCGCGAAGGTGCTGACGGCGCTGGAAGGCATTCAGAAGGCGTTCAACGGCGCGCAATCCGGCGGCAAGAAGATTTCGATTGCCGACCTGGTCGTGCTCGCGGGCGGGGCCGCGATCGAGCAGGCAGCGGAGAAGGCTGGCCAGAAAGTGACTGTGCCGTTCACGCCGGGCCGCATGGACGCGTCGCAGGAAAAAACCGACGTGCTCTCGATGTCGGCGATGGAACCCGTCGCCGATGGCTTCCGCAACTTCATCAAGGGCAACGTGCGCGTGTCGCCGGAGACGCTTCTCATCGACAAGGCGCAACTGCTGACCTTGACCCCGCCGGAAATGACGGCGCTCGTCGGCGGGTTGCGCGCGGTCGGCGTGTCCGCCGGAACGACGCCGCATGGCGTGCTGACCGACCGGCCCGGAACGCTGACGAACGACTTCTTCGTCAATCTGCTCGACATGGGCACGGAATGGCTGCCGCTCTCGTCGAGCCGCGACGTGTTCGAGGGACGCGATCGCAAGACGGGGCAGCGGAAGTGGACGGGCAGCCGCGTCGATCTGGTCTTCGGGTCGCATTCGGTGCTGCGTGCGCTGTCCGAAGTCTATGCGAGCAGCGACGGGCAGGCAAAGTTCGTCAAGGACTTCGTCGCAGCGTGGACGAAAGTGATGAACCTCGATCGCTTCGATCTGAAGAAGTAAGCCTCGCGGCGTCTTCGCGACGTGAAGCGGCTCCGGTTTTTCCGGAGCCGTTTTTTTTGGGCGGAAAACGAAATCGCCCTGCAACGCATCGCGCAGCGCATTCGCGGCGAATCGCGTATCGTCTACGTTCCGCCCGATCATCGACAGGAGGCACGCCATGCCCCGCACCGTCGCCGAGAAACGCGCCGCTTTTCGCGCGCTGCACGAATCCGGTTGCTTCATGTTGCCGAATCCCTGGGATGCCGGTTCCGCGCGCTATCTCGAAACGCTCGGCTTCAAGGCGCTCGCGACGACGAGTTCAGGCTTCGCATGGTCGCAAGGACACGCGGACAATCACGTCTCGCGCGATGCCGTGCTCGCGCATCTGCGCGCGATGGTCGAGGCCACCGATCTGCCCGTCAACGCGGATTTCGAGAGCGGTTTCGGCGCGAGCCCGGAAGACGTCGCGCAAAGCGTGAAGCTCGCGGTGCAGACGGGCGTGGCGGGCTTGTCGATCGAAGATTCGACGGGCGACGCGGCAGCGCCTTTGTTCGATATCGATGTCGCCGTCGCGCGCATGAAGGCGGCGCGGCGCGCGATCGACGAAAGCGGCGGCGATACCTTGCTCGTCGGCCGCGCGGAAAACTTCTTCGCCGGCAAGCCCGATATCGACGATGCGATCGCGCGTCTCAAGGCCTACGCCGACGCGGGCGCGGATTGTCTCTATGCGCCCGGCATCAGGACGCGCGAGCAGATCGAGGCGGTCGTCAAGGCGGCCGGCCGCAAGCCGGTGAATCTGCTGATCGGCGGCGTCTCCGAATTCACGTTGAGCGATGTGGCCGCGCTCGGCGTGCGGCGCGTAAGCGTCGGCGGCGCGCTCGCGCGGGCCGCGTGGGGCTCGTTCATGCGCGCGGCGCAAGGGCTCTGCGATGGACGTTTCGACGGCTTCAGCGACGCCGCGGCGGGGAACGATCTCAATGCGATATTCGAGGGCCGCGCGTAGCCGGCGCGGGCCCTTCCGGATGACGCCGCGTGCTCAATCCGCGTGCGCGCGGTCGAACGCCCAGACCTCGGGAAAACCCATCAGCTCGCACATGCCGGAGAACGAATACAACGCGTCGGCAGCGCCTTCCGTGCCCTTTTGCGCGAGGATCTCGCCGTACACATCCTTGAGCGCCTTCGCGACGGCGAGAAACCCCGACGCCGGATAAATCGCCAGCGAGAAGCCGAGCCGCTGCAATTCGGCAGGCGGCAATTGCGGCGTGCGCCCGCCTTCGACGACATTCACGAGCAGCGGCATATCGAACGCGCGCCCGATTTTCTCCAGCTCTTCCACACTCTCCGGCGATTCGATGAACAGCACATCCGCGCCGGCCTTCGCGTACGCCTCGCCACGGCGCAACGCTTCGTCGAGCCCGAGCGACGTCCGCGCATCGGTTCTCGCGACGATCTGAAAGTTGCTGTCGCTGCGGCTTTCCACCGCGACCTTGATCTTGCGCACCATGTCTTCGAGCGGGATCACGCGCCGCCCCGGCGTGTGGCCGCATTTCTTCGGGAACTCCTGATCTTCGAGCTGGATGCCCGCCGCGCCCGCGTGCTCGTAGCCTCGCACCGTATGCGCGACGTTGAGCAGGCCGCCGTAACCCGTGTCGCCGTCGCAGATCATCGGCGTTTGCGTGCCGCCGCAAAACGCCGTGACGCGATTGACCATGTCCGTGTACGTGGCGAGGCCCGCATCGGCCAGGCCCAGGTACGACGCGACCGTGCCGAAGCCCGTCATGTAGAGGCAATCGAAGCCCATCGAGTCGGCCATCTTCGCGGATACCATGTCGAAGATGCCGGGCGCGGTGACGATTTCCTTGCGCGCGAAACGCGCTTTCAATGCCTGACGCTTGTTTTCGTGCGTGACGCTCATGAGTGTGTCCTCTGAAAGTTTCAACGATGCGATTCCCGCGTGACCGCCGACGCCGCGAGCGCGCCATCCGTATCCGGCGCGGGCGCGATGTCTTCGAGCGAGCGCCGGTTCGTTTCGATGCCGAACACCGCCAGCACGACGGCCATCACGACGAGCGCGCCGATGATCATCGAAAGCACGTCTTTCACGCCGCCCGTGGCGTACATCACGACGACGAGCTGCGGCGCGAAGATGCCGGTGATGCGCCCCGCGCAACCCGCGATGCCGTTGCCGCGCATGCGGTTTTCCGTGGCGAATAGTTCGGGCACGTAGGTCGCGACGCCGAGCGCGACCATCAGATACGTCAGCGTGAAGAGCAGGAAGCCGAGCAGCGTGGCCATCGCGACGCCGGTGGAGTGGCCGTAGAGCCAGCCGATCACGGCCGCGAGCACCGACACCGCGATCAGCCCGTTCTTGCGCCCGACCTTGTCGGCGATCAGCACGCCGATGAGCGCGCCCGCCGGGCCGCCGAGCGACATCAGCGTCGTATAACCGAGCGACGACGCCATGCCGATGCCCTGCTTCATCAGAAACGTCGGCACCCAGACGATGAAGCCGTAGATCACCATGTTGATCGTGATCTGCACGACGATCGCGACAAACGTGCGGCGAATCTGCGAAGGCGAGAAGAGTTCGAGCAGTGTGGTTTTCTTCGTCACCGTGCGCGGCGCGTCGTCGACGGGCGGCAGCGGCGAGCGCTTGGCCGATTCCGCTTCGGCGTCGCGCAGGATCGCTTCGGCTTCTTCGTACCGGCCTTTCGATTCGAGCCAGCGCGGCGACTCGGGCATCTTCTTGCGAATCACCCACACGAACAGCGCGCCGATGCCGACCATGGCGAACATCGCGCGCCAGCCGATCGACGGAATGATGAGATAGCCGAGAAAAGTCGAGAAAAAGAGCGCCGAGTTCGTGATGAGCGACAGATACGCCGACCATTTCCCGCGCACCGCGGGTGGCATGAATTCGCCGACGGAGCCGTATCCCACGACGATCTCCGCGCCCAGTCCCAGCCCCATGAAAAAGCGGCAGACGATGAGCCAGGTCATGTCCGGCGCGAACGCGCCCGCGAGCGACGCGAGCCCGAACACCGCGAGATTGAACTGATAGGTGAACTTGCGGCCTTTCGCATCGCCGAGCACGCCCGCCGTGAACGCGCCGATCAACATGCCGATAAAGGTCGACGACAGAAACGCGGCGTTCAACTGCATCGTCGACCAGCCGGTCTTGGCGAGCGCGCCGAGCACGCCGCCCGCGAGATAGATATCGAAGGAATCGAGAAACATGCCCGCGCCGATGAGCCATAGCACGCGCTTGTGAAAACCGGAAATCGGCAGCCGGTCGAGCCGTGGTCCGGCGCTGACGGTGCTTATCGTGGTGCTATCGGTGCTCAGCATGCGTGTCTCCAGTGGATTTCTGGTAATGCTGTTGCGGCCCGGACCGCCCGCGCGTGTCAGGGCGCGCGATGCTCTCTGTCGTAGCGGTCGAGCACCGCCTTTTCGGCGGCGAGGATATGGCAGCGCGTGACGGCTTCCGCCCACGCGGCATTGCGCTGTTCGAGCGCCAGAACGATTTCGAAATGCTGGCGCGCGCTGCGTTCGCGGTCTTCGTCGCTATAGGTGTCGAAGGTCCACTTGATGAGCGGCGTTTCCTTCATCGACCGCAGCGAGCGGTCGAGGCGCGCGTTGTTCGCGGCGGCCGTGATGATCGCGTGGAATTCTCCGTTCGCGGTGAACCACGCTTCGCAGGTTTCGGGCGTCGACGGATGTTGCGTGATGGCGAGCATCGCATCGGCGAGCGCTTTCAGGCGCACGATGTCCGCGGCGCCGATGGCAAGCGCCGCGCGCCCGGCCAGATACGGCTCGACGAGCAGCCGCGCTTCGAAGATTTCGCGCGCATCCTGCAGGGTCCACGCCTTCACGCGCACGCCGTAGTTCGGGCGCGTTTCGACCCAGCCTTCGGCGTCGAGCCTGCGCAGCGCTTCGCGCACCGGCGTGCGGCTCACGCCCAGGCCCTTTGCAAGCTGCTCCTCGCGCAGATACTGGCCCGCGCCGTACTGGCCGCCGGCGAGCGCGTCTTTGATCGCGAGATAGACGTCGTCTGCCGAACGCGCGGGTTCGGGCGGGATTGTATGCAAAGCGGGTTGAGTCTGCGGCATCGCGGCCCCGTTTCAGACGACTGACGGGAACATTGTATGCAAAGTGGCCGCGATGAAACGTGGGGATTTCCCTCAGTGCCCGCTTACTTCCGGTGCTTCGCCATATAGCCGAGATAGGCGATGACCGCGTCGAGATCGCCGTCGCTGAGCGCGTTCTTGTCGAAGCCGGGCATCTTCATGTCGGCCCAGGCGCGAATCGACTTCGGATCGCGGATGAACGACTTCAGCACCCACGGCTGAAAGTATTCGGTCGGATTGTGCGGCCGGTTGAGGTCCGGGCCCATCGAGGCGTCGCCGGCGCCGTTGAGCTTGTGGCACACCATGCATTGCGTCGCGAAGACGCGCTGGCCGCGGCGGATCGGCGAATCGGCGGGCACGTTCTTGCCGACCGCGATCTGCGGCCAGCGCGCGGCGAGCGTCGGCGCGATGCGGATCGCATCGACCTTGAAGGGCCATTGCTCGCTGGACACGCCCGATGCGGCCGGATCGATCCAGACGAGATAGAACGGACCGATATCGCCGCTGCCCGAGACCTGTGGCCACGGTTCGTCCGGCGTCTCGATCGCGAGCCACGGTTCGGCGCGCTTTTTCGCATCGCCGAAAAGCAGCCTGGCGGGCAGGTGCGTGACGAAACCGTCGGTGGCGGTGATCTGCAGTTCCTTGTCGGCGGGCAATGCGGCGATACCGAGCAGGGCGCGCAACGGCACCGCGCGATACGTCATCGTGCGATGAAACGTGACGTCGTTCGGCACGCGGATCGTCGCGGCATCGGGGCGCGCGAGCAGTTGTTCGGCCGTGAGCGAACGCTCGCCGCCGACGTTGATGACGAGGCTCGCCGCCATCGACGACGCGCAGGCGAGCATCAGGCCCGCCAGTGCGATCATGCGTTTCAGGTTCGTGTTCATCGCCGTCTGAAGAAAGGCCGCGCGAAGCGGCTCAACGTTCACCGCCCGCGAACTGCGTGCGCAGCGACTTGCGGATGACCTTGCCCGTGGCCGTCATCGGCAGTTCGGAGACGAAGCGCACGTCGCGCGGATATTCGTGCGCCGCGAGGCGTGTGCGGACGTGTTCCTGCAATTCGCGCACGAGCGCCGCGCCGGGCTCGAAGCCCTCGTTCAGCACGACGGCCGCGCACACGATCTCCGTGCGCTGCGCATCCGGCACGCCGATGACCGCCGCGAAGCGCACCGCCGGATGCCTGAGCAGGCAATCCTCGATCGGACCCGGCCCGATGCGATAGCCCGCGCTCGTAATGACATCGTCGTCGCGGCCGATGAAGCGGAAGAAGCCGTCGCCGTCGAGCGTGCCGAGATCGCCCGTCAGCAGGAAATCGCCGCGAAACTTCTGCGCGGTCGCGGCTTCGTCGCGCCAGTAGCCGAGGAACATGACCGGATCGGGCCGCGCTATCGCGATGTGTCCTTGCGTGCCGTGGGGCACGGGCACGCCGTCGTCATCGACGATCGCGACGCGATGCCCCGGCACCGCGCGGCCGATCGCGCCGTTGCGCGGCCCGAACCATGTTTCGCACGACGACAGCACCATGTTGCACTCGGTCTGCCCGTAGAACTCGTTGATGGTGACGCCGAGCATGGCGCGCCCCCACGACAGCAATTCTTCGCCGAGCGATTCGCCGCCGCTCGCCACCGAGCGCAACGCGAGACCGTCGCGCTTCGCGTGGGGCGTCGCGCGCATCATCTTGAGCGCGGTCGGCGGCAGGAACGTGTGACTCACCTTATGGCGCGCGAGCAAATCGAACGCGGCGACGCCGTCGAACTTGTCGAAGCGGCGCGCGAGCACCGGCACGCCGTGATGCCACGAGGGCATGAGCACGTCGAACAGCCCGCCGATCCACGCCCAGTCCGCGGGCGTCCAGAACAGCGTGGCGTCGCGCGGAAAGCACTGCTGCGACATTTCCACGCCCGGCAAGTGGCCGGGCAGAATGCGATGCCCGTGCAGCGCGCCCTTCGGCTTGCCCGTCGTGCCGGATGTATAAATGATGACGGCGGGATCGTCCGCGGCGGTATCGACGAGCGCGTCGTCGTCGGATGCGGTTTCGATCGCGGGCCAGAAGTTCGTGTCGGTGTCGAAGAGGTGCTGCAACGCCGGCAGCGCGCCGCGAACCTGCGCGATTTTCGCGGCGCCCTCGGCATCCGTGACGACGGCCTTCGCGCCCGAATGCGCGAGCCGGAACTCGATGGCATCGATGCCGAACAGCGCGAAGAGCGGCACCGCGATGCAGCCCATGCGATACGCGGCGAGATGCGCGATCGCCGCTTCGACCGATTGCCGCACGAAGATCGCCACGCGGTCGCCACGCGCGACGCCTTGCGCTTTCATCGCGTTGGCGAAGCGGTTGGAGAGGCGCTTGAGGTCGTCGAAGGTATAGCGCTGTTGCGAGGCATCGGCGGCTTCGACGATCAGCGCGAGACGGCCCGAGCCGTCGGCCCATTTGTCGCACACATCCTGCGCGATGTTGTAGCGCGCGGGAATGCGCCATTCGAACTGACCTGCTACGGCTTCATAGGCGTGGCCTGGCGGGAGCATGGGCGTGAGCGCGGGAGGGTGGATCGTGCGCTCATCATACTTCGAGACGGATCAGTCGATGCGCGTCTGCCAGGCCGCGACCGCGCTCGCGCACAGCGCAACGCCGATGATGAAGTAGAAGCCGTCGAGCGAGCTCAGGAAGTTCGCCTGCTGCGTGACGAGCCGGCCGATCTCGCCGACCGCCAGACTCTTCGCCGCCGCAGCGCCGTGGCCCATGCGTTCGAAACTGTCGATCAGGCCTTGATACGTGTTCTGGAAGACCGGATTGAACGGATTGACCGTTTCGACGAGCCGCGTCTGGTGCAACGCGGCGCGATGCTGTTCCAGAATGATGACGGTCGCGGTCGAAAACGAGTAGGTCAGTTGCTTGACGATGTTCTTGAAGCGGTAGCCGTGACTGTATTCGTCGATGGCGAAGATGCGGAACGTCAGGTTCGCGACCGGCAGCGCAATGAAAAGCAGCAGCATGCCGCGCAGGATCATGGGCGCGACGAGCCACGGCATGCTGACATCGGGCGGCATGTTGATCATCCACGCGCCGATGAACGCGGCGAGCAGAAAGCCCGTCATGATCAGCCACTTCTTGTGCTTGATGCGCGATGAAAAGCGAAAATAAACGACGGCCATCGCGAGCGACGCCATCGACGTGAAGCCGACGAGCCGCCCCGCGTTTTCCACCGGATAGCCGAGCCCGGCTTCGAGCAGGCGCGAGACGAGAAAGCTCATCGCGTTGCTGATGTAATAGAACGCGATGTACAACACGATGCCCACCTGAAACGTCTTCTCGCGCAACGCGTGCAGCCGCAGCAACGGCTTCGGATGATGCCACTGATGCCACACGAACCAGCCGAGCGCGACGAGCCCGGCGAGCGTCAGCAGGATCAGTTCCGGCGACGTGCTGAAGAGTTCGAACCGCACTTGCTGCATGACGATCTGCAACGCGCCTTGCGCGAACGCGAAGATGATGTACGGCCAGAAATGCGACTCGCCGCGTGCTTCGGGATGCACGCGCCCCGAAGACGGCACCGCGACGTACGCCAGCACGCCGAGCGCCACGCCCGCGAATGCGGTGCATGAGAACAGCGCGCGCCAGCCGACCCACGCGACGAGATAGCCGCCGCACAGCGGCGCGAGCGCGGTGCCGAGCAGGATCAGGTTCAGGAAGCGGCGCGTCGCGGCGGGGCGTGCCTGCGGCGTGAAGCGCGTCTGGATCAGAATGCGCGCGGCGCTCATCATCGGGCCGATGAAATAGCCCTGAAAGCCGCGTGCGAGCGCGAGTTCGATGGCGGACTCGGAGAACGTGGCCGCGACGGCGCCCGCGGCGAACAGAAACAGGCATCCGGCGATATAGCGGCGATTGCCGATCCGCTCGATCCACCATTGCTGCTGCAGAATGCCGAGCACCGACGCGACGGCATAGGCGCTCGACGCCCACACGAGTTCATCGGACGATGCGTTGACGCCGCCCGCGATATAGCTCGTGAAGAAAGAGAAGATCGAGTTGTCGAAATAATCGAGACCCGTGGCGAGCGCGATAGCCCACGGAAAGAGATCGCCGAGCAGACGATCCGCAAGCTGCTTCGGATAACGAAACGATACCGAGATCATTCGGCATCCGTGCGCGGCTTGCGCGCGGCCATGCGTTCCTGCAACAGCGCTTCCTTGCTCTCGCCCGCGATTCTGCGTCTCAGATAGTCGAGATCGTGCGCCAGTTCGTTGCGCACCGCCTGCGCTTCCTTCAGTTCGCGGCGCACGGCGGCGATGCGCGCATCCACCGCGTCGACCTGCTGCGCCAGCGCCTGCTCGATTTCCCGCAAGGACGACGCCGAAAAACCGGTGCGGCCTTCGCCGAGCGTTTCCATCGGCCGTTTCAGTATTTCGACGATGCCTTGCAACGAGAAACCGAGCGAGCGCAGCCGCAAAATGCGCGCGAACAGTTCCAGATCCTGCTCGCTATACAGCCGGTAACGGCCTTCGCTGCGCGTGGGCGTGACGAGGCCGCGCTCTTCGTAATACTTGAGCGTGCGCGGCGTGACCTGCAGCCGTTCGGCGGCATCGCGGATGGTGAGCCGCGCGGGCTTGATCGTGGACATGGCGGGCGTCGAGAGTGCGGAGTCGATGCCGTGCAGTATAACGCAAACCTGTACGTTCGCGTACAGGTTTGGCTGGCATGCGGAGTGCTAAGGAAAGAGGGCGCGATGATAGACTTGTCAGCTTCGCGGCGCCGGTTTTCGGCGCTGCCCGAACGTCACGAAAACCGAAACGCATGAAACGATTCTCGATGATCCGCGATTTCCACCTGGCGGACTGGTTCACGCTAGGCAATGCGGTGTGCGGCACGGGGGCGCTGTTCTCGTCGATGTCCTATCTCGACGACTCGGACGTGCTGCATATCTATCTGGCCTGCGCGCTGGTGTTCGCGGCGCTCGTCTTCGACGTGCTCGACGGCCGCATCGCGCGCTGGCGTCAGAAGGCGTCGCTGCTGGGCAAGGAACTGGATTCGCTCGCCGACGTGATCTCGTTCGGCGTCGCGCCGGCGATCATCGGCTATGGATTCGGCATGCGCGGGCTGTATGACCGCGTGATTCTGGCGTACTTCGTGGCGTGCGGCGTGTCGCGGCTTGCGCGCTACAACGTCACGACCGAAGAGATGTCGGGCGCCAGCGGCAAGGTCACGCACTTCGAGGGCACGCCGATTCCGACTTCGTTTCTGATCGTGCTGCTGCTGACCATCGGCGCGTGGTCCGGCGCAATCGGCGAAAGCATGTGGCTCGGCACGTGGCGCATCGGCGGTTTCACGCTGCATCCGCTCGTGCTGATCTACGCGATTTCCGGCTCGCTGATGATCAGCCGCATCCGC
Source organism: Caballeronia cordobensis (assembly GCF_001544575.2). Classification (GTDB taxonomy): domain Bacteria; phylum Pseudomonadota; class Gammaproteobacteria; order Burkholderiales; family Burkholderiaceae; genus Caballeronia; species Caballeronia cordobensis. Next base: position 265,424 of record NZ_FCNY02000004.1, on the reverse strand, counting down.
ATTCCTAAGCCATGACTGCCTGAGTTTCGAGCGGCGGCGCGCTGATCGCGGGCGCCGCGTCGAACTTTTCCTTTAGCGACGCCGACAAGAACTCCACGAAGGTCCGGATCTTCGCGTCCACATGCTGGCGCGACGGATACACCGCGTACACGCTCGCGCCCTGCAGCGGATAGTCCGGAAATAGGCGCACGAGCCGGCCGGCGCGAATGTCGTCGGCGACGAAATAATGCGGCATCGCGGAGACGCCCGCGCCCGCCAGCAAGGCGACGCGAAGGGCCTGCGCGTCGTTTACCACGATCTGATCGGCGGCTTCCGCCTGGGCCGCGGCGCAGGATGCAAGCTCCGCATGCCAGTCGCACGGATGTGCGAACGGCGCATTAATGCGCGTGAGCGCGTGCATCGGCAGATCGCCGATCGATTCGACCGCGTTGCGCTTGAGATACGCGGGCGCGGCGACGAGCACGCGCTGAAACCGCCCGACGACGCGGTACGCGTTGCCCGAATCCGGCAGCGCCGCCGCCGAGAGCACCGAGACGTCGAACTGTTCCTGCACGAGATCGGGCATGCCGGGCAGCAGCTTCAGATCGACCGTCACTTGCGGATGCACACGGCGGTACTCGACGATCGTGGACATCAGTTGCGTGAGCCCCAGATCCGGGGCCGCGTGCACGCGCAGGCGGCCGCGCGGCGTGGTGGCGGCGTCGCTGGCTTCGGCGTCGGCGGCGTCAATTTCAGCGAGAATCGTCTTGCACTTGCGGTAATAGCGCGCGCCGCTGTCGGTGAGCGAGACGCGGCGCGTCGTGCGCTGCAAAAGCCGCGTGCGCAGGCCGTCTTCCAGCGAGACGACCGCCCGCGACACGATGCCTACGCTGCAATCCATGTCTTTCGCCACACCGCTGAAGCTGCCGGTCTCGGCGACGCGCGAAAACACGCGCATGCTGAAGAGCTTGTCCATGTCCGCCTGCCTCCCGATTCCGCTGTTGTCCTCGATGGAATCAAGATACGTTCGCGCAACGCTTCACGCCATCAGCCGTGCATACAGGCAAGTCATCCTTGCGTATAGGTGTGCGCGGCATGCCGGCGGCCGATCAGGACGAAATGCGCCATCGCGATGAGCGGGAAAGCGGTGGCGACCCAGGCGACCAGCGTCCAGCCGCCGCGCTCGTAGAGCGGGCTTGCGAAAGCCGAGCCGATCGCGCCGCCCACGAAAATGCTCGTCATGTACACCGCGTTCAGCCGGTTGCGGCTCGCGGCGTGCAGCGCGTAGATTTCGCGCTGGCCAAGCACCATGTTCATCTGCACGGCGAAATCGAGGGCGATGCCCGTCACGACGAGCGCGCCGACGCCCCACGCCGGATGGAACACCACGGGCAAATACGCGAGCGCCGCGAGAATCAGCGCGATGAAAGTCGCGCGCACCGTGTGGCCGGCGTCGGCGAGACGCCCGGCGATCGGCGCGGAGGTCGCGCCCGTCGCGCCGATCAGCGCGAAGATGCCGATGGCCGTCTGCGAAAGTCCGTAATGCCGCGTCAGCTCGACCGGAATGCCGGTCCAGAAGAGGCTGAACGACGCGAACATCAGCCCCTGATAGAGCGAACGGTGACGCAGCACCGGCATCGTGCGCACGAGGTGGCCGAGCGAGCCGATCAACTGGAAGTACGTCGCCCGGTGGTCCGGCTTGCGGTTCGGAATGGTGAGCGCGAGCACGGTCGTAATGCCGATCATCAGCACGGCGGCGGCCCCGAACATCGCGCGCCAGCCGAAGTGACCCGCGACGAGGCTCGATATCGGCCGCGACAGCAAAATCCCGAGCAACAGCCCGCTCATGATGGTGCCGACCACTTTGCCGCGCGATTCGTCCGGCGCGAGGTGCGCCGCGAGCGGAATCAGAATCTGCACCGCCACCGAGGAAAAGCCGATCAGCAGCGAAATCACGAGGAACCAGCCGGGCGTGTGCGTGAACGTGGCCGCCGCGAGACTCGCGATGGAAACCAGCGCGGTCGCGATCATGAGCTTGCGGTTTTCGACCAGATCGCCGAGCGGCACGATAAAAAAGAGCCCGAGCGCATAGCCGATCTGCGTGAGCGACACGATGAGGCTCGCGGTGCCGCCCGCCATGTGCAGATCGGGCGCGATGAGTTCGGTGATCGGCTGCGCGTAATACAGATTGGCGACGATCGCGCCGCAGCAAAAAGCGAACAGCGCGATGAGGCCGCGCGTCAGCGGGACGTGCCGGGCCGGGTCGAGCGAGGTCGATGTTGGGGTCGACATGGGGATTCCTTGGATGGCAGTCCGCGACTATACGTCGCCGGTGCATAACGCGCTTGCACGGGCCGCGATTCCGTCATATGAAAGGTCCGCGCGGCGTCCCACATATACGTACATATGATTTCGCCGCCGCGGCCGCGTGCGTAAGATGACTTCATCCAAGCGGCGGACGGTCCCATGCCCGCCGAAATTCAGGACAACGCCCTTGCAACCGCCTTCAAGAGTCTCCGTGATCGACGATGACGAATCTGTCCGCGTCGCCTCCTCCAGCCTGCTGCGTTCGCTCGGCTGGGAGGTGAGCCTGTATCCGTCGGCCGAGTCGTTTTTCGATGCCGATCCGCTCGACGGACTCGCGTGCGTCATCACCGATCTCAACATGCCCGGCATGTCCGGCCTGCAACTGCAGCAGCGTCTGCGCGCGCTGAAACCGCGCGTGCCGGTCATGTTCATCACCGCGTTCGCTTCCGATGCCGCGCGCCGGCAGGCCATCGACGGCGGCGCGGTGTGCTTTCTCAGCAAGCCCGTCGATGGCGGGGCCGTCGCGGATTGCCTGGAACGCATCAAAGAAGGCTTTTTGAAGGGATAGAATGCAGTGCGTCATCCGGCCTTTCGCGCCGCGATGTTCTCAACGAACGCTCTTTTCGAACGCCCCATGACCCTGCCGCTCGTTTCGTTCGTCGTTCGTTTCCATTCGCCGGGCTTGGACCGGCCGTGATGGAGACATTTCAAAGCGCGCCGCGCCCGGTGCGTCACGATATCCGCATCGTGTCGATGCTCGCCGCGGCCATCGCACTCGCCGTGTTTCTCATCGACGCGCTCACGCCGCTCGATATCGCCATCGCGGTGCTGTATGTCATCGTCGTGCTGCTGGTCGCATCGACGGGCAATCGCACCGCGACCGTCAGCACGGCCTGGGGCTGCGTGATCCTCACGCTCGTCGGCTTCATTCTTTCGCACGACGAGAACGTCTCGGGCGGCGCGCTCGCGCGTTGCGCCGTGAGCCTGCTCGCGATCGGCACGACGGCGATTCTCTCGCTGCGCAATCTGGCCACCACGACGAAGATGCAGGAGCAGCTCGAACTGCTCAATCTGACGCACGACGCGATCGTCGCGCACGACATGAACGACCGCGTGACGTTCTGGAACCGCGGCGCGGAAGCGCTCTACGGCTTTACGGCGCAAGAGGCGATCGGCCAGCCGATCCAGCGCATGACGCAGTCGAATTCGCCCGTGCCGCATACGCAGATCCACGCCGAACTGCTGCGCTCGGGCCGCTGGGACGGCGAAATCACGCGCGTTCGCCACGACGGCGGCGAGATCGTGATCGCCAGCCGCGCGGCCTTGCTGCGCGACGCGAAAGGCCTGCCGCACGCGGTGCTCGCGACGAGCAACGACATCACCCCGCGCAAGCGCATGGAAGCCGAACTGCAGTGCCAGCGCGATGCCTTGCAGCGCAGCGAGGCGTTCCTGCTCGACGCGCAGCGCCTTTCGCGCACCGGCAGCATCGCGACGCGCCTGCCCGCCGGCACGATGTGGTGGTCCGACGAGGCGTATCGCATCTTCGACTATCCGCGCGACATCACGCCGTCCATCGACGCGGTGCTCGCGCGCACGCATCCCGACGATCTGGAAATCGTGCGCCGCGCGCATCAGGCGGCCGAGGCGGGCGCGTGCGACATCGAGATCGAGCATCGGCTGCTGCTGCCGGACGGATCGGTGAAGCACGTGCATTTCGTCGCGCATCGCGCATCGACGGAAAGCGACGGCGACGAGTATGTCGGCGCGCTGATGGACGTCACCGACACCAAGCGCGCGCAGGAGGCGCTCGCGCGCTCGACCGCCGAGCTTGCGCACGTCACGCGCGTCACGATGCTGGGCGAGCTGGCCGCGTCGATCGCGCATGAAGTCACGCAGCCGATGGCCGCGATCGTCACGAGCGGCGACGCCGGGCTGCGCTGGCTCAACCGCCCGCAGCCGGAGATCGCCGAGGCGCAGCAGTCGATCGCGCAGATGATCCGCGACGCCAAGCGCGCGAGCGAGGTCATCGCCCGGATCCGTGCGATGGCGCGAAAGCGCGACAGCCAGCTTGCGACGCTCGACGTGAACGAGATCGTCGGCGAGACGATCGAGCTGGTGCGGCGCGAGCTCGACCGGCATCGCGTGGACGTGCGCACCGAACTGGCCGCACCTTCGCCGACGGTGCGTTGCGATCGCGTGCAGTTGCAGCAGGTGCTCATCAATCTGATCATGAACGCCGCGCAGGCGATGTCCGGCGTAGACGGGCCGCGCGTGCTGCGCATCGTGACGGGCGCGAGCGCGAGCGACGCCGGCTATGCGCAGATCACGGTGCAGGATTCCGGCACGGGCGTGAGCGAAGAGAATGCGCGGCGGCTTTTCGAGGCCTTCTTCACGACCAAGGCCGAGGGCATGGGCATGGGCTTGTCGATCTGCCGCTCGATCATCGAGGCGCACGGCGGCAGGATCTGGGCGGAAGCGCCCGAGGATGGCGGCGCGCGCTTGTGCTTCGTGCTGCCCGACAACGAAGGGGACGACGATGAGCTTTGAGAAGGACGGCGCGATGGTCTACGTGGTGGACGACGACGAATCCATGCGCGATGCGTTGCGCATGCTGCTGCGCTCCGTCGGCCTGAACGTGACGACGTTCGCGTCCGCGCACGAGTTCCTCGCGTACGACATGCCCGAGGTGCCGAGCTGCCTGATTCTCGACGTGCGGCTGAAAGGGCAGAGCGGTCTCGCCGTGCAGGAGCAGATGGCCGCGAGCCAGCTGGGCTTGCCGATCGTCTTCATGACCGCGCACGGCGATATCGCGATGACGGTGAAGGCGATGAAGGCCGGCGCGAAGGACTTTCTGGCGAAGCCGTTCCGTGATCAGGACATGCTCGACGCCGTCGCGCAGGCGCTGGACGCCGACGAGGAGCGGCGCGCGGCGAGCCGGTCGGTGGCGGACTTGCGGCGCTCGTATGAATCGCTCACGCCGCGCGAGCGTGAAGTGATGGCGTTCGTCGTGTCGGGCTTGATGAACAAGCAGATCGCGGCGGAGATGAGCCTGAGCGAGATCACGGTGAAGATTCATCGCGGCCAGGCGATGAAGAAGATGGCGGCAAGATCGCTCGCGGACCTTGTGCTGAAGGCGGAGGCGCTCGGCGTGAAGATGCCGCAAGGGGCGTCGGTGGCTTCGCGGGCGCAGAGACCGTGAAGCGCCTTTTGACCGTCATTCGAAGGACGCTGATATCGTAATCCCCCTCGCAAACTGACCCACCGGTCATTCCCCCGAAACCTTTCGACATCGTTCTATATGTCGGAAGACGGCGCGCCCGTATCTTTCACCTAAGTTACGACGGACCCAATGAATCGCGGGTCCGCTGCGCGCCGCCAGGCCGCATGATCGTGACGATCCTTAGCGCGGTCCGGCTCCCCAGGCACAAGAACGGTCGGTCGCGGTTATCGCCATTCGGGCCGTGCCAGGAGGTGAGGGAATGACTGAGACCATCAGGGTTGCCATCGCGGACGATCATCCGATCGTGCTGTCGGGGCTTCGCAAGACGCTGGAGAGTGCGGGCTTCGACGTGCTGGGTGCTGAAACCGGGCCGTCGGGATTGCTGGCCTTGCTCGAAAATTCATCGTGCGATGTCGTCATCACCGATTACTCGATGCCGGACGACGGCAAGGTCGACGGGTGGTGCTTCATCGCAACCGTGTCGAGCGACTTTCCCAAGATTCCGGTGCTCGTCTACAGCGAGTTCGAAGATCCGTTCCTGCTGGGAACGCTGGCGCAGCGCGGCATTCCGGGCATCGTGAGCAAGCGCGAAGAGATGCACGAGGTGCTCCGGGCGGTGCGCATTCTCGCGAAGGGCGGCCGCTATCTGTCGCCGATCGCGCACGAAGCGGTCGAGCGCTTCGGCGGGCTTCCCGAAATGCGGCGCTTCACTTCGCTCACGCGGCGGCAAATGGAAATCGCGGGGCTGATGTTGTGCGGCATGACGGTCGCCGAGACCGCCCGGCTCCTGCACAGGCGCATCAACACGGTGAGCTCGCAGCGGCACGAGGCCTGCCGGCGACTCGGTTTCTCCAGCGAATCGGACATCTACCGGTTTGCATTCGGTCATGGCTTGTCGCTCGAACGCTCCTCGCGGGACGTCGGCAGCGAACTGTACGAGGCCCTGGCGCCCGATGACCTGTGCGGATGGCGGGACACCGCGTCCTCGCGTGCGGCCTGAGGAGAGCGCGATGTCTCGGCAACAGATCAAGGTGGCGATCCTCGACGAACATCCGCTCGCCGTGTGCGGGCTGCGTCTGGCGCTCGTGGAAGCGGGCTTCGACGTGGTGGACGCCGTGACCGGCGCATCCGGCTTGTTCGACGTGCTCGACGAGCATGAATGCGATGTCGTGGTGGCGGATTACTCCATGACGCGCGGCAATTCGATGGACGGGTGGTGCTTCCTCTCCTCGTTGGCGATGAAGCATGCCGGCCTGCCCGTGCTCGTCTACAGCCGGTTCGACGATCCGTTTCTGATCGGCAGTCTCGCGCAGCGCGGCGTGGCCGGGATCGTCAGCAAGAGCGAGAACCTGAGCCAGGTGTTCGACGCGGTGCGCGCGCTCGCGCGGGGCCGGCGTTTCCGCTCGCCCCTGGTGGAAGCGGCGCTGCACCGCTTCCATGCGGAGCCGGAACTGCAACGCTTCGGCGCGTTGACGGCGCGGCAGATGGAAATTGCAGGCTTCATGCTGTGCGGCATGTCGGTGGTGGAAACGTCGCGGCTGCTGGGCCGTGGCAAGAGCACCATCAGCAAGCGCCGCATCATGGCTTATCAGCAACTCGGGTTCTCGCGCGAATCCGATCTCTACCTCTTCGCGTCCCGCCGCAAGCTCTGGCTCAACGGAATGCAGGCAGCGCTCGACATCCGGCGTGCCTGATACAGGCGGCGTCCGGCGATCGAAGATGTTCGATCGCCGGACGCCGTTTGCGCTTGCCGCCAGGCAGGCCGCAACGCGCGCTCGGACGCAGCGCGTTTCGCTTTTCTTCCCCCCGTCGCACCCTTCTTCCCCTCTCTTCGTTCCGGTTTCGCCTTCATCGAAGCGCCGGACGCACCTTTCGAATCTAGATTGCGACCATCGCCTCGATCTTCGAACTTCTTCTATATGGGCAACCTTTCGCTGTCCCTAATATCCGCCTTACAGGATTCGTGATAGCGCTTTCACATGTGCGGGCTTCGGATTGGAAGTATTCCGATAGAGGCATCGAGAGATAGCCGAGGCATGTCGCCCGAAGCCACCGCTAGAAGCGATTCCTGACACCAAGGTGGTGTTGGTCCGATGCCGTATCGACGGCACGGTGCATCCATTCAAAACGAGTCTCTTTTAGATGAACAAGTATCGGTTTCGCCGCCTGTTTAGCAAGCGTCTTGGTATGTTGGTGGCGGTTGCGGAAGATGTGAAGAGTCAGGGCAAAGCACCCGGTGAGGGCGTCGTATCCAGTGGTCGCGCACCTTCGAGCGAAGGCGCAACAGTCAGTATCGTGTCTTCCATGACAGCAACGGCGACCGCGCTGTTCATGCTCGACCCGTCGGTCGGTTATGCGCAGGCGCTGCCGACGGGCGGCAGCGTCGTCGCCGGTCAGGCCGCGATCTCGCAGTCCGGCGCGAACATGAGCATCAATCAGGGCAGCCAGCGCGCGGTCATCGACTGGAATTCGTTCAACGTCGGCAAGGACAACACGGTCCAGTTCAATCAGCCCAACGCGCAGGCGCAGGCCCTCAACCGCGTGACGGGCGCGGGCGCGTCGAACATTCAGGGCACGTTACTGGCCAATGGCCAGGTGCTGATCCAGAACGCGAACGGCGTGCTGTTCGGCAAGGGCGCGGTGGTGAACGTGGGCTCGCTGCTCGCGACCACCAAGGCCATCGATGCGGATCAGTTCATGGCGGGCGGTCCGCTCAAGCTGAACTCGACGGGCAAGAACGCGAGCGTGGTGAACGACGGCACGATCCAGGCGCACGGCTATGTGACGTTGATGGGCGATCAGGTGCGCAACACCGGCTCGATCGACGCGGGCAAGAACGGTCAGGTGGCGCTCGCGGCGGGCGACAGCGCGACGGTGGCGCTGGCCAACGGTCAGGGCATCCAGTTGACGCTGAACAAGGCCACGGCCGATGCGCTGGTGGAAAACAGCGGCACGATCAAGGCGGACAACGGCTCGGTGCTGCTGACCGCGCGCGGCAGCAACACGCTGCTCAAGTCGGTGGTGAATCTGGACGGCGTGGTGCGCGCGGGCACGGTGGTGGCCGATGCGGGCAGCACGGGCGACGTGGCGGTGTCGGGCAAGATCGACGCGTCCAACGCGGCGGGCGCGGGCGGCACGGTGGTGCTCTCGGGCGACCGCGTGGGCGTGTTCGGCAACGCGAGCATCGACGCGAGCGGCGCGACGCAGGGCGGCAAGGTCATCATCGGCGGCGACAGCCTGAAGAAGCTCGCTGGCACGCAGGCGGCGGGCATGCTGCAAGACGGCGTGCAGTTCGCGAATTTCACGCAGGTGGACAGCGGCGCGACGATCAAGGCGGGTTCGAGCCAGGGCGACGGCGGTTTCGTGGAAACGTCGGGCCATAGCCTGAACATGCAAGGCGAGGTGAGCGCCTCGGCGCCCAAGGGCAAGGCCGGCGAGTGGCTGATCGATCCGACGGACGTCACCATTGGCACTGGCACGGATGCGAATTACACGGGCACGGTGACGAGCGGCTTCAGCGGCGGCTCGAACAACAGCGCGACGGTCACAAACACGACCATCAACAACGCGCTGAACAACGGCACGAGCGTCACGATCACGACGGCGAGCGCGGGCACAGCGACCGGCAATATCGTGCAGCAGGCGGGCGCGGATAACGGCACGCTGAACATCGACGGCCACACGACCAACGGCAACGGCACGGTTATCGACGGCAACACGAATGTCTCGGGCAACGGCTCGGAAAACATTTCGGGTAACACGACGAACGGCGACGCTGTGGTCATCAACGGCGATACGAACGTGACGCAGAACGGCACGCTGAACATCGACGGCAACACGACCAACGGCACGGGCATAGTGGTCAACGGCGATACCCACGCGGGCGGCAACGGCACGGTGAACATCGACGGCAACTCGACCAACGGCAAGGGCACGGACATCAACGGTGACTTGAACGTGACGGAGAACGGCACGATCCGCGTCATCGACAACGGCAGCAGCAAGGTCATCAACAACACGGGCGGCGGCGGCGGTGGCGGTAGCGCGAACGGTGACAACGGCGGTGGCAGCAACGGCGGTGGCAACGCGGACGGCGGCAACAACGCCGACGGCGGCAACACTGGCGGCGGCAACGGCGACCACAACGTCACCAGCGGTGGCTCGTCGGACGGTGGCGCCATCGCTGCGGGCGTGGTGGGTGGTCTGGCGCTGGCTGGCGGTGCCGCGTATGTGCTGTACGAACATGCGATGCACTGGTACCTGGACGAGGCGCAGGCATTGACAGTGGAAGCCGGCGATGCAGGATTCTGGGCCGATGCCACGATGAGCGATCTGTCGGTTGACCTGACGTCGAATTCCGCCGAAGCGACGCTGACGACGCGCTCAGGCGTGATGAAGCGGCCGATGCAATACCGCGACGGCGCCGATGGCGTGAAGCACTTCGCCATGGAAGACAAGGCATCGCAACTCAAGGCCGACCTGTCGGTCAACGAGACGACGCATGAGTACTTCTATACGGAGAGCGGCATGCAAGGCGGCAAGCCTTATGTCATCAAGTCGCATGGCTGGCTGAAGCAAGGCCTTGAGAAGGCGGGCCGTTTGTCCGCAAGCAAGTAAGTCGACGCAGGGATGCGGCGGGCCAGCAACAGGCTCGCCGCCCCGACGTGTAGTCATGAGCCCGGCCATCGTGCCGGGCTTTCTGCTTTCTGAAACGCACTGAATCCAAGCGGCATAAACCGCCGCCCGCACGATCTCGAACATTAGAACTTCTTCTATTCGAATCGCGGGCTCAGGAACGTAACCTTTCTTCAAGGACGTAAAACGCGCGCCATACGAGTCGACCGGGCGGTCAGCCGAGTGACGGGCGCCGGCTTCGCTCTGCCCATTTCCTCCGTCAGGAACGAGTTCATGAAATTCAGCATCAACAAGTTTGAGTACCACTGCTATCGTCACGAGAAAGAAGCGGCAGGCCGCGAGCTCCTGAAACTGCTCGCCAGAATCGACGAGAATTTCGGCATTCTCAAAGACGTCGACGATTGGGCGCAATCCGGCGAAGCGCGCGCGATCCTGGACGATCACCTGCTGACCCGCATCACGTCGGCCATTACCGCGCTGGTGTCGGACCCGACGTTTCGTTTCTCCGACGCGGGCCTCAGGAAGGCGCGCCCGTATCAACGCTGGCTCGGCGGCATGTTCGCCGCAAGTCCGTTTCGCAACGCGGACCACATTCTGCGTTCGTTCGGCGATGTGGAAGACGCGCACAACTCCGTGCGCCTTCAACTCGTCAATTTTCCGAAATTCCAGCTCTTCTACATGCCGGAATCCGAAGTGCGCCTGGACTGGGACGTGCTCTGGAAGCACGACAAAGCCGCCACCGCGAGCATGGCGCTGACGCTGCTCTCGTCGCGCTTTCTCGGCACGCCCGCGGCGCATGCCAAGCGCGAGCAACTGCTCGCGTGGCTGCCCGACAAACTCGATCAGGTCGAAAGCATCGGCCAGTTGCCGGTGGGCGTCCTGCACTCCGCGTACATGCACTGCAGCTATGCGGACCTGCCGGGCAAGCACGACATCAAGAAGCCCATCAACACGCTGATTCGCCGGCAACTGGCGAGTCTCGGCATGCACGACGTCGAACGCAAGGCGCGCACGCCGAAGCCCGGCCAGAAGCCCGTGCTGCTGGTCGTGCTCGAATGGTTCTCGAAGAATCATTCCATCTACCGGACGCATTCGCAGACCATTGTTGCGATGCGCGAAAAATTTCATATCGTCGGCATGGGCATGGAGTCGCGCGTCGATGAAGTCGGGCGCGAGGTCTTCCACGAATTCATCCCGATCAAGGGCGACAACATGTGGGAGGACGTGCGCCAGGTGCGTCAGGTGAGCGAAGCGCGCGAGGCGCAGGCGCTCTATATGCCGAGCGTCGGCATGTTTCCGGTCACGGTGGTGCTCGCCTGCACGCGTGTCGCGCCGCTTCAGTTGATGGCGCTGGGTCATCCGGCCACCACGCACAGCCCGGTCATGGACTATGTCGTGGTCGAAGAGGACTATGTGGGCGATGAAGCCTGTTTCAGCGAGAAGCTTCTGAAGCTGCCGCACGACGGCATGCCGTATCGCGCGCCCGCGGCCATGCTCGGGCTCGATCTTCCGTCGAGGAAACACAGCAAATCGGATCCTGTAAAGATCGCGGTCGCCGGAACGTCGATCAAGCTCAATCCAGGGTTCCTGCAAACCTGCGCGGAAATCGCCAAGGCGGCGACGGTGCCCGTGGAGTTTCACTTCCTCGTGGGGCAGGCGACGGGCGTCATCTATCCGATGGTCCGCAATCACATCCAGCGGATCATGGGCAAGACGGCGGTCGTCCACAAGCAGCAGAACTACGACGCCTACATGAAGGTGATCGCCGAGTGCGACCTGTTCCTGAACCCGTTCCCGTTCGGCAATACGAACGGCATCGTGGATACGGTGTGGGCGGGGCTCGTCGGCGTGTGCAAGACGGGGCGCGAAGTGCACGAGCATATCGACGAAGGCATGTTCCGCCGCCTCGGCTTCCCCGAATGGATGATCGCGAAGACGAACGACGAATACAAGGCGGCTGCGCTGCGCTTGATCGGCGATGCCGGTGAACGGCTCGAACTGTCGCGCACGCTCGCGGGCCGGCAGGCCGTCGAGAAGCTGATTTTCAAGGGGCGTCCGGAGATTCTCGGCGAACGTATCGAGGCGCTCTGGCAGGAGCTTGCCGGCACGCCGGCGCGAAAGCAGCGCGCGGGCGCATCGCAATCGCGCTTGTCGATCGTGAAAAAGGCAGCGATTCCGGCGACTGCCTGATCTCCCTTCGCGAGCGTTTCGCATCGCTCGACCATGACCTTTACGGCCCGGCTTCGTCCGGGCTTTTTGTCGTGCGCGCGCTCACGAAGGGCGCTGCAAACCGCACGGACGAAACAGTCCGTTTCGCCTCTTGCAGTCTCGCGGATGCCCGCGCCACGGTGCTTTGCGGCCGATCCCCACCTCACTTTAGAAGTTCTTCTATTCGATTTGAACGCCTCGAAACGTAACCTTGGTTTCGAAGGCGGACGTTGCCTCTAAGCGGTGAACAAGACACGACGTTCGGGCATTTTGTTCAATCAAGGTTAGGTGCAATGTTCAAGACGAAGGAATTGACGGCAGCAACGCGACAGATGTTGTGGGTCGGATCGATGCTGCTGGTCGGCGTGACGAGCGCGAAAGTCGCGTGCGCCGCCGATGCAGGTTCGCTGGTGCAGGACTCGGGCGCGATGGATGCCGCCCCGGTTGGCGATCAGAGTGTGGCATCGGCGAAAGTGGTGCCGGGCGGCGGCGCCGATGCATTGAACGTCGAGCAAGTGGTGACGCAAGGTCTCCGCCGACTCGGCGCTGCGCCGCGCGAGATCAAGGAGGTCGAGCGCTGGTCCGACGTCCTGACGCTCGCTTTGCGCCAGGGCGGCTATCCGCTCGGACAGGTGCTCATGACGGAGCAGGACTGGCAGGCCGCGCGTCAGGGCGGCAAGCCGCAGTTCACGGTCTTTCCGGGCCGCATCGGCAAGATCAGCGTCAACAACAAGTCGCGTGTCGCCGACGCGCGTTTGCAGCGGCTCATCACGCATGCGCTGTGCGGCGGCAGCACGCTCGATGGCGACTGCATGTTGCGCACCGGCCGTCTCGAACGCGCGACGCAACTGCTGCAAGACGTGCCGGGCGTTTCGCTGGACGGCGCGCCGAAGGTGTCCGCGGGCGCGTCGACAGGCGATATCGACGTCACCTTCAATATCGCGCAGCGGGGCAAGCCCGTCTCCGCGGATCTGATCTTCGATAACAACGGCAACCCATCGACGGGGACGTACCGGTTCGGCATGACCGCATCGGCGAACAACTACTTCGGCATGGGCGAGAGCTACGCGCTCACGCTGATGGACACCACCAAGAACATGTGGACCGGCTCGCTGACCGGCAGCATGCCGATCTTCGACGATGGTCTGCGCCTGACTGCGGGCCTCACGCGCCAGCAATACAACGTGAACGTCGGCACGCCGACCAAGGGCGTGGCGACCACCGCGCAGGCGGGCGTGCAGTATCCGTTCATGCGCGGGCTCGACGCCAATCTCTGGGGCGGCGCATCGTTTCTGCACAGCCGCTCGTCGACGACTTTCACGGAGCTCGGCTCCAGCACGAACGGCACGATCAACTCCATTCAACTGACGCTGCAGGGAAACAACGGCGAGCGTGCGCGCGCCTTGCGCTCGAACATGGTGGGCGGGCAGCTCGCGCTGACGCTCGGCCACCTGAGCACGAACGACTTCTCGGACGACGTCACGCACCGCGGCGGCAACTACGCCAAGTTGAGCGGCAGCGGCTTTGCGACCTACAACCTCACGCCGAGCGGCAACCTCTTCGTTTCGACCGCCGCCAGCGCGCAACTCGCGAGCCGCAATCTCGACGGCAGCGAAAAGCTCAACCTCGGCGGCCCGACGGCCGTGCGCGCCTATCGTGCCGACGAAGGATCGGCGGACGAAGGGGCGGTTTTGAGCGTCGGTCTGTATGACCGCGTGCCGATCGCGGCGGGACATCAACTGCAGTTCGGCGTGTTCAGCGATTTCGCCTACGGCCGCGTGAACCACTCGCCGTGGTACGGGTGGGAGAACACCTATCCCGGCGTGGGCGGCGTCACCAACAACCGCGTGCTCGGCGGCTACGGCGCGAGTCTCGACTGGCTCACGCCGTGGGGCGCGACGGTCTCTGCTTCGATCGCCCGGCCCTACGCCTTCTCCGGAACCTCGTGGGTGGAACCGGGAAAGAAGCCGACCCAATACTGGCTGTCGGTCACCTGGAGCCATTGACCGAATCGCCCGCCTGCGCACCCTTCGGGGCATCGGGCTCACGTATCACATCAGATCTTCAAGGAATACATCATGCAATTCAGCATCAACAAGTTCGAATACCTTTGTTATCGCCGCGATCATGGCGAGGCCGGCAGCGAACTGCTCAAACTGCTCGCCCGAATCGACCAGCACTACGGCGTGCTCATGGATATCGATACGTGGGCGCAGTCGAACGAAGCGCGCGACATCATGGACGATCATCTGCTGACGCGCATCGCGTCCGCGATCACGACGCTTCTGAGCGATCCGAACTTCCGCTTCTCGCACGACGGCATTCGCAAAATGCTGCCGCTCCAGCGCTGGATTGCCGGCTTGTTCGCGGCGAGCCCGTTCCGGAACGCGGATCACATTCTCCGCTCGCTCGGTCATAACGAAGACGCGCGCAACTCCGTGCAACTGCGCACCGCGGACATGCACAAGTTCCAGTTGCTCTACACGCCGGAATCCGAAGTGCGTCTGGATTGGGACGTGCTGTGGAACTTCGACAAAGTGGCGACGGCGAGTCTCGCGATGACGATCATGTCCTCACGCTTTCTCGGCACGCCCGCGGCGCACCAGAAGCGCGAAATGATCCTGCGCTGGCTGCCGGAGCGGCTCGATCAGGTCGAAAGCATCGACCAGTTGCCGATGGGCATTCTGCACGACATGTACATGCATAGCAGCTATGCGGACCTGCCGGGCAAGCATGACATCAAGAAGCCCATCAACACGCTGATCCGCCGCAAGTTCGCGAGCCTGGGCCTTCACGATATCGAGCGCAAGCCGCAGGCGCCGAAGGAAGGCGAAAAGCCGGTGTTGCTCGTGGTGCTCGAATGGTTCTCGAAGAATCATTCGATCTATCGCACGCATTCGCAGACGATCGTCGCGATGCGCGACAAGTTCCACATCATCGGCATGGGCTACGACGGCCGCGTGGACGAAGTCGGCAAGGAAGTCTTCCACGAGTTCATTCCGCTCGAAGGCAGCTTGTGGGACAGCGTGAAGCAGGTGCGCGATGTGAGCGAGGCGCGCGAAGCGCAGGCCATGTATATGCCGAGCGTGGGCATGTTCCCGATCACGATGGCGCTCGCGTGCCTGCGCGTCGCGCCGCTGCAATTGATGGCGCTCGGGCATCCGGCCACCACGCATGGTCATGCGATGGATTACGTGGTCGTCGAAGAGGACTATGTGGGCGACCCGGCCTGCTTCAGCGAAACGCTGCTGCAATTGCCGCGCGATGGCATGCCGTATCGGCAGCCGGCGGCCATGCTGGAACTCGACTTGCCCGCGCGAAAGCGCGCGAAGGGCGATCCGGTGAAGATCGCCGTCGCGGGTACGACGATCAAGCTCAATCCCGGCTTCCTGCAGACGTGCGCGGAGATCGCCAGGGAAGCCTCGACGCCGGTGGAATTTCACTTTCTCGTCGGGCAGGCGACGGGCATCACGTTCCCGCAGGTCCGCAACCTCGTGCGTCGCCTGATGGGCGACAAGGGCGTCGTTCACAAGCACCAGAACTACGCGAACTACATGAAGGTGATCGCCGAGTGCGACATGTTCCTGAACCCGTTCCCGTTCGGCAATACGAATGGCATTGTCGATACGGTGTGGGCGGGGCTCGTCGGCGTGTGCAAGACGGGGCGTGAAGTGCATGAGCATATCGACGAAGGCATGTTCCGCCGTCTCGGCTTCCCCGAATGGATGATCGCGAAGACGACCGAAGAGTACAAGACCGCGGCGCTGCGGCTCATCGACGACGGAAAGGAGCGCGCTCAGCTCGCGCGCAAGCTGGCCGGCCGCAAGGCGGTCGAGAAGCTGATTTTCAAGGGTCGCCCGGAAATCCTGGGCGAGCGTATCGAGGCGTTGTGGCGGGATCAGATCGCTGTCGAAGCATCGTGCGAAGCGGCGTGAGGTGAACATGAAAGAGACTAGCAAGGCATCATTGCGCCGTTCGCGCGACCCGTCCTTCGTTCAGCGCTATCTGGTGGGTGACGGGCTCGATATCGGCGGGAAGGACGATCCGCTGACCCAGCACATGGCCTCGTTTCCGCTCATGCGCAGCGCGGCCGTGCGGGACGCATCGCAAGGCAGCGTGACCGCGATGGACGGCGTGCCGGACGCCCGATACGACTTCGTGCACGCGAGTCACATACTCGCGGAGCAGGACAATCCGCATAAGGCGCTCGCGCGCTGGCTCGATCTCCTGAAGCCGGGCGGCCACGCGGTCATCACCGTGCCCGATGAGGATCTCTATGGCAAGGGCGACTGGCCGAGCCGGTTCAATCGCAATCACAAGGCGAGCTTCACGATCTGCAAGCCGGCGCACAAACTGCCGCGTTCGATCGATGTGCTGGAACTCGTGTCGGCCATGTCGAACGTGGCGCAATGCGAGCGCGTGACGCTGCTTCGCGATCACTATGACGACCAGCGGCATAGCGTGGATCAGACCGACAAGGGTTTTGCGGAGTGCGCCATCGAGATCGTCCTGCGCAAGCGCGACGTGCCGACCGCGCGCGCGATGCTCGAGACGGCGGCGCAGGCGCGCAGCGCCGGGCAGGGCATTGCCGCGTGCAAGGACGCAGCGCGCACGTATCCCTATCGTTTCGATGTCTATCATCGTGCGATGCTCGAATTCCTGCGCTGGGAGGTTCCGCACGAAGCCGACGCCTTATGGGACGAGTGCGCGAAGCGGCTGGCCGGCGAACATCCGCCGCAGCTCTACAAGGTGCTGCACGCCATATCGCGCGGCAAGCTGCAGGAAGGCTTCGCCATGCGCGAGGCGCTCATGGCTCCGTTCGGCTGGAGGCGCAGGACCACTGTGCAGCCGCCGCATGGCGTGGCGCAATGGACGGGGCAGCCTCTGAACGGCAAGTCCATCGCCATCTGGAGCGAGTTCGGTCTGGGCGATGAAATCTTCTTCCTTCGCTTTGCACGCATTTTTCGCGAACGGTGCGGCGCGCAGAAAGTCGTGGTGGTGTGCCAGGCGCCGCTCGCGGAGCTGTATGAAGCATCGGGCGAGGCCGACGAGGTCGTCAGCGTCGAGAACGTCGCGAAGCTGCCTCACGTCGATTTCTGGGTGTTTCCCCATGCCATTCCGGCCTGGCTGAAGCTCGATCTCGAAGCGTTGCCCAGCACGACGCCGTATCTGCGCGCGCCGGAGGGCGTGCCTTCGAAGCTCCCGGCGGCAGCGCATGACAAGCTGAAGGTGGGGATCGTCTTCAAGGGCAATCCCACCCACGAGAACGACCGCCACCGCTCGTTGCCCTCGCTTGCCGTGCTCGACGACGTGTTCAAGCTCGAAGGCATGGAGTTCTACAGCCTGCAAAAGGGCGCCGGCGCGGATGAAGCCGCCCGGTACGCGAGTGAACGCCCGAATTTCCACGATGTCGGCGTCGCGCTCGAGACGATGGCGGAAACGGCCAGCGCAATCGCGTCGCTCGACCTCGTCCTCACCGTCGATACATCGGTCGCGCATGTCGCGGGCGCAATGGGCAAGCCCGTCTGGTTGATGCTGCCGTGCTATGGCGACTGGCGCTGGCATTACACGCGCGAAGACAGTCCGTGGTATCCGAGCATGCGATTGTTTCGCAGACGCTTTGGCGCCGACTGGTCGGAAGTGGTCGCTCGCATGGTCGGACATCTGCAGCAGTTCAGGTTCTCCATGCCTGCGCGTTTGCTCGCGAACGCGCGCGCCTCCGGCATCTGATGGTCATCGTGGCGGCCGCGGGATGTTCTCCCGCGGGCCGCTACGCTTCGATTGCTGTGAGAGAGCAACGATATCGGGGGAATTCGACATCCGTCTATATCTGCTCCCAAGGCCGTAATCTAAATTCCTGATCAACGCGTTTCGGCGCGCTGCCAACAGCGCCGCCGCGGTCCGCGTTCCACCGAGGCATTCAATCATGCACTGCTCGCACCGCTTATCCGGGTGCGATCGAATCGTCAGCTACTCCTGTCCAGAAAATCCTATGTCTGTTCCAAAGCATCTTGTCCGCGTGTTTCACTTATGTTGTAAAGGCGTCGGCTGGGCCAGCATGTTTCTGCTTCCGGTGTTCTTCACGCTGTCATTCTTTATTCTCGCAGCGTTGAGCTTCGGGATCTGGCAATCGCTTATTCCGGTCGCGGTCGTGTTCGCCTCGTTCATGATCGCGATCACGGGCATGGTGTTCATCGAAAGCGGGAAGTACGCGCACGCCACCGCCTTTCACCGGGCTTCGATGCCGCTGCATCGTTTCGCGTGGCCTTCATTGGAGCCGATCGGACCTGCGCCTCGCGGCGACCTTCGCGCGGAGGGCGCGCAGCAGCATTGCGAACGGTGAAACGACCGCTTCGGTTCATTACGGATGGAGATAATAAACACTCCAAATCATCGAGGAAGGATTGGTGAAAGGTAGTGACGCAAAATCGTAAAACGTCCTGCATCCACGCGATGCATGCTTTGCATGCGTTCGGCTGTGCCGTACAATCGGCTCCAGAGGACATGCAGGTCGGGCAACGGGATGATAAACCGCAGTCTGACGCCGAGGTGTATTGAGGAATCCATGTCGTCTGTTTCAGTTTTCGATTCGAAGTACGATGCATTACATTCGGGTCAGCCTATGAATGGACAGACAAACAAGGTCCGCATAATAATCGCCGACGACCATCCCATTGTCTTGCTCGCGCTTGCCGATCAGTTCTCGAAGCTTCCTGGGTACGAAATCGTTGCAACCGTGCATTCGGGGAAAGAGCTAATCCGCGTGCTCGAGAGAACGCCAGTGGATCTCATCATCACGGACCTGGTCATGCAAGGTGACGAGGAGGCGGAACTCGATGGCTTGCGGCTCGTCAGCATGCTGAGACGCTCGCATCCGGAAGTGCCCATCGTCATCGTCACCATGACGACGAGCGGCGGCATGTTCCATGAGCTATGCAAGCTCGGCGTGGCCGCCATCGTCAGCAAGGAAGAGCCGGCGCACGAACTGGCGCAGATGAGCCTTCGCGCGATGAGCAAGACGGAAACCCTCATTTCGCCGAAGATCGAACATCGTCTGGCGCGCGAGGGTTCGACAACCCGCGATCTCGCGCGTGAGCAGCCGCTCTCGCCGAGGGAGCTCGAAGTCGTGCGTCTGTTCGCGCAGGGGCTCTCCGTGACGGAGATCGCGCGCACGCTGAACCGGTCCGTGCCGACCATCGCCACGCAGAAGCGCTCGGCCATGCGCAAGCTGCATGTCGACAATCACGTTGATCTCGTCAAGTACGCCGCCAAAACGGGACTGGCCTGATGGAACGCTTCTTCGCCGCATCGCAGGATTCGCCTCTGCAGATGCTGCGGATGCTCGAAAGCAATCTGAAACGTGAGCGGCGCATCTTTGCGATTGCAGTGGGCCTGTTGATCTTTGCCTCGGTGTGCGTGGCGGCGGGCACCACTGCTTTCCTGATCGGCACCACGGTCAAAAGCGAGCAGGTGGACGTGCAGATGACGGTGCGCAGCCTGAACGTCGCGATCTTCGATCACTATGCAACCGTTACGCCTGGCGGGCTGCTGCTGGAAGTGAATGCAAACCGGCTGTCCGCGCCGAGCCAGAAGGCGCGCGCGCAATCGGAATGCGCGCCGTATCCCTCCACCGTGCAGGACACGGTCCTCAGCCGAAGCTGTGAGCAGGCGTGGCATTCGCCCATCGACATGAGCAAGCCGCTGCCCTTGCAGTTCGCGTTGGCGGACCGGCCCGCATCTTACGGATTCAATTTCTTCCCCGATACGGATGTACCCGCGCGCGCTGTCGAAAAACTGGCCGTGCTCGTCGAGGCTGCGAAGGCCCGCATCTCCGACTACGGCATCGACATTCTGGAGGCCGCCCGGACGCGTCGCGTGATGTGGTTGTCCGCCCCGCCCGCGCTGCACCTTCCGCGTTCCTCGATCGTCGTCTTCATGGCGGTCGAGAAGGACGGCCAGCCCTACGGTTTCGTGTTCACGTATTTCGTGCTGGAGACGCTGCTCGCCAACGCCACGGCGAACGCGTCCATGTCGGAGATAGCCGTTTTCGGCATGGACGGCCAGGTCGTCGCCGGTAAGGAAAGCGACCAGACTGAGTTTATGGAGTTGAATTTGAGAACGAGTCCCGTGGCTGTGCCGCGCTGGTTTGTCGGTCAGGGCTGGGGCTTGAGAATGCCGCCCCTCGACCTCAGGGTCGGGCGTATCGTCGCAGCGTTGCCGCTCAAGGTCGTCATTTCGGCGCTGCGCCAGGAGATCGGCGTCGTCCTGCTCGTGACGGCCGCGCTCGTGGCCATGCTGCTCGCGATGTACCGGTACTGGAACTATCGCTTCCTCACGCGCACTTACGAGCGAACCTGTCGCGCCGTCGAGGGCGAAATCCTGAATCACTTGCTGGTGCAGGCTACGCCCGTGGGGCTGTGCATCGTGTTGCAGAAGGATTTCAGCATCATCGCGGCGAATCAGGTCGTGCGCAACATGCTCGACCGCGACGGCGCGGCCGTGAGAATTCCCCCCGAGCTGTGCACCGAGTTCAAAGCGCGTATCGCCGAAGACTCGCCGGAAAACCGCGACGGCGCCATCAGGCAGTTCAAGTTTTCATTCGCGAAGTCGGACGCCGCGCCGATTCACACCGAGATTTCCTACACGTCGGCGGTCGTGAACAAGACGCAGGTGCTGTTCTGCGCGATTGCGGATATCAGCGACCATCACGAGGCCGAACGGCTCCTGCGGCAAGCCAAGGAAGCGACCGACGCCGCGGCCAAGGCCAAACTGAGCTTCTTCGCGTCGATGAGCCACGAGATCAGAACGCCCTTGTCGTCGCTCGTCGGCAATCTGGAACTCGTGGCGCTCGGCTCGCTCTCGCCCGAGCAGCAGGCGCGAGTGCAGGCCATGCAGGCATCGGCGAGCGCGTTGCTGCATGTGGTCAACGACGTGCTCGATTTCTCGAAGATGGATATCGGCGAAATGCGCCTGTACCCGGAATGGAGCTCGATCGAGGATCTCGTCGTGCGCGCGACGATCGCGCAGGCGCCGCTCGCGAACCGGCAGGGACTGCGGCTCTTCGTGATCATCGATCGGGCATGTCCTCGCAAGCTCTGGTTCGATCCGATTCGCATCACGCAGATTCTCAACAACCTGTTGAGCAATGCCCTCAAGTTCACCTATTCGGGCAAGGTCGTCACGCGGGTGCGCTGGGTCGATGCCGCGCTCGAACTGAGCGTCGCGGATTCGGGCGTCGGCATTCCGGCGGAACAGTGCGAAAAGCTGTTCCAGCCTTTCGTGCAGGGCGATGCGCAACGTCTGACGCAGGCGCATGGAACCGGGCTCGGCCTGTCGATCTGCGCACACCTTTGCAAGCTGATGGGAGGGCGTGTGTCGCTCAGGAGCACGGAAGGCGTGGGGACCCGGATCACGATTTCACTGCCGCTGAAAGCGCCCGAACCCGAAAGCGGCGATCGGCGTGCGCTTCACGGCAAGCCGGCGATCATGTGCCGCGCCGGCGAGTATCGGGAGTGGTTCGATAACCTCTACGAAAAGAGCACCAGCGTGCTCACCTATGTGACCGGCAAAAGTCCGGCGGCAGCCGTGAAC
Source organism: Caballeronia cordobensis (assembly GCF_001544575.2). Classification (GTDB taxonomy): domain Bacteria; phylum Pseudomonadota; class Gammaproteobacteria; order Burkholderiales; family Burkholderiaceae; genus Caballeronia; species Caballeronia cordobensis. The sequence continues at coordinate 243,484 of NZ_FCNY02000004.1, read as the reverse complement.
GCATGCGACTATCTCGTCGCAACGGACGAGTTCGAAGACCAGGAGATCGACGCGATCTGGAAGGACCGCACGCGTCTCATCCGTGTCACGCAAAAAGGTCCGCTCGTCCCCGTGATTCACGACGACGGCTCGTTCGAGATGAGCGTGTACGGTATCGAGAGCTTTCGGGAGGCGGTGCGGAGCATCGGCGTTCGGGCCGATCCTGCTCGCGGGCAAGCGAGCGTCGCAGCGGACCGGCGCGTTGCATCGGCCCCGCGCGAGGAAAAAATGCAGGTGCTGATCGCGGAAGACAACGTGCTGAATCGCAGCCTGTTGCGCGATCAACTGCTGGAGCTCGGCGCAGCGGTGCTCGAAGCGGTGGACGGCGAAGAAGCGCTCGATGTGCTGCGCAAGCATCGGGTCGACATCGTACTGACCGACATGGACATGCCGCGGATGACGGGCGCGCAATTGCTCGTCGCCGCACGCCAGCTCGATCCGTCCATGCGCATCTATGCGGTCAGCGCGAGCGCGAGCGCACAGGACGTGGAACAGGGCCGCGCCCGCGGCTTTACGGACTATCTGACCAAGCCCGTGCCGCTTGCCGTGCTGGCCGGCATCCTGCAGGCGAATGCCGCGCAAGAACCTGCATCCGGGCCGGCAGCCGGCGAGGACGACGATGACTTGCCCCCGCGCTTGCCCGCGGTGCCGCCCAGCTATGCCCACGTGTTCCTGCGGCAACTCGATGAGGATATCGTCACGCTCGACGCCGCGTGCCAGCACCGCGACCTGCGGGCGTTGAGCCGCTGGGCGCACAAACTGGCGGGCGGGCTGTCGGTGCTGGGCCCGTCGATGCTGCTCGACCAGTGCCAGGAATTGCGCGCGATCCTGGAAGAAACCGGCGACTGGGTGGCGGATATCTGCGAGTTCGTCAAGCTCATCCGCGTCGATCTGATCGAGATGCGCGATCTTCATCAGGTCTCTTTCAAGACTTAGGCGAGCTCTCCCGCCCGCTCCCGCCGATTATTCTCCCACAGCGCATTCTGACTTTCCTGCCAGCCGGATTATGTTTTTCCGGCGACATAGTACTTTACGCCCCAGTCCTTTCAAATTCACCGCGCGCACGGGTTTTGCCTCATCGAAAGCTTTCGTTTCAAAGACGATCATGAGTGGATGTCCCTGCGCGCCGCGCATCGGATGCCGTCGAGTGAAACTGTGATATCGCTGTAAGGACAATGTCGCGAAGCCGGCCGCAAGAACCGTCGCGCGACCCAAAAATGGAGACATCATGGATACGAACTCTGTCACACCGCCCGGTGCAAAAGGCGCGTCGCACGCCGATAACCACAAGCAGACGAAGAAGGCGACCGCGAGCGGCTGGATCGGCTCGGCGCTCGAGTACTACGACTTCTTCATCTACGCGCAGGCCGCGGCGCTGATCTTCCCGCAGCTTTTCTTTCCATCGGGCAATCCGAAAGTGGCGATCGTCGCGTCGCTTGCAACTTACGGCGTCGGCTACGTCGCGCGGCCGATCGGGGCATTCGTGCTCGGCCACTGGGGCGACACGCACGGCCGCAAGACCGTGCTCGTGCTGTGCATGTTCCTGATGGGCGTCTCGACGATGGCAGTCGGCCTCTTGCCGACGTATCACAGCGTCGGCATGCTCGCACCCACGCTGCTCGTGATCCTGCGTCTGGTGCAGGGTTTCGCGGTCGCGGGCGAAATCTCCGGCGCGAGCTCGATGATTCTCGAACACGCGCCGTTCGGGCGGCGCGGCTTTTTCGCGAGCTTCACGCTGCAAGGCGTGCAGGCCGGGCAGATTCTCGCCGCGGCCGTGTTCCTGCCGCTCGCGTACTACATGCCCGAGGACGCGTTCAATGCGTGGGGCTGGCGCATTCCGTTCCTGCTCTCGGCGTTCGTGCTGATCGCGGGCTACATCATCCGGCGCGAAGTGCACGAGACGCCCGCGTTCGAGAACGAAGGCGAAAAGGGCGCGGTGCCGCGCTCGCCGATCGTCGATGCCTTCAAGTACAACCTCGGCGACATGTTCCGCGTCGTCTGCATGGCGCTGATGAACGTGATTCCCGTCGTCGCGACCATCTTCGGCGCGGCCTACGCGGTGCAGGCGGCCTACGGCGTCGGCTTTCACAAGAGCGTGTATCTGTGGATTCCGGTCGTCGGCAACATTCTCGCCGTGCTGGTGATTCCAATCGTCGGCAACCTGTCGGACAAGATCGGGCGCAAGCCGCCGATCATCGTCGGCGCGCTCGCTTCCGGCGTGCTGTCGTATCTGTATCTGTACGCGATCAGCATCCACAACGTCTGGCTCGCGATCTTCGCGTCGCTGATCATGTGGGGCATCGTGTATCAGGGCTATAACGCGATCTTCCCGAGCTTCTATCCCGAGCTCTTCCCGACGCGCACGCGCGTCTCCGCGATGGCCATCTCGCAGAACGTCGGCACCACGATCACGGCGCTGCTGCCCGCGCTCTTCGCGACCGTCGCGCCGCCCGGATCGACGAACATTCCGTTCACGATCGGCTCGATCACGCTCGCCGTGACGATCATCTCGGCGATCGCCGCGTGGAGCGCGCGGGAGACCTATCGCATTCCGCTCAACCAGCTCGGCGAAGCGAACGCGCGGCCCGTCGAGAAAGCGGAGTACGACCGGCTGCGGGCGGAATCGGTCGCCAACGCGCGCGCTTCTTAAATCTCCTTTGCTTTTTTCCTTCTCGGGCGGTGCGTGAAAACGCGCCGCCGGGGTGAACTCGCGTTTTCTTTTTGACACGGTGGAATCGAAGTGAACACAGACTCAGGCAAGACACGCATCGCGGTGGCGGGTGCGGGCTATATCGGACAGGCGCACATGGGCGTCGCGCAGACGAGTGCGGATTGCACGCTCTCGGCTATCGTCGATCCGGCGCCGGCGGCGGCCGCCATCGCCGAAAAAGCGGGCGTGCCGCTCTACAGGACGCTCGACGAACTGCTCGCGAAAGACCGTCCCGACGGCATCGTGCTCGCGACGCCGAATCAGTTGCACGTCGAGCATGCGCGCATCTGTCTCGCGGCGGGCGTGCCGATGCTGCTGGAAAAGCCGATCGCGCCGACCGTCGAGGAAGCGCAGGCGCTCGTCGACGAAACCGAACGCTCGGGCGTGAAAGTGCTGATCGGGCATCATCGCGCGCATAGCCCGATCATGGCGCGCGCGAGGCAGGTGATCGAGGAAGGGCGGCTCGGCAAGCTCGTCGCGGTGATGGGCAGCGCCGTGTTCTTCAAGCCCGACGAGTATTACGCGAGCGCGCCGTGGCGGCGCGAGCCGGGCGCCGGCCCGATCCTGCTGAACATGATCCACGAGGTCCACAATCTGCGCATGCTGTGCGGCGATATCGTCGCGGTGCAGGCGTTCGCCTCGCACGCGACGCGCGGCTTTCCCGTCGAAGATACGGTGGCGATCAATCTGCGTTTCGCGAGCGGCGCGCTCGGCACGTTCATGCTGTCCGATACGGCCGCGTGTCCGCGCAGCTGGGAGCAGACCTCGCAGGAGAACAAGGCGTATGCCACGTATCCCGACGAAGACTGCTACGTGATCGCGGGCACGACCGGGTCGCTTTCCGTGCCGACGATGCGTCTCAAGTCCTACGCCCGCGCCGAAGATCGCTCGTGGTGGAAGCCGTTCGAGGAAAGCATCGTGCCGATGACGCGCGACGATCCGCTCGCGCATCAGATGGCGCATTTCGCGAGTGTAGTGCGCGGCGAAGCCGAGCCTATTGTCAGCGCGCGCGACGGGCTGCAGAATCTGCGCATCACCGAGGCTATCGTGCTTGCCGCCAGCACGGGCGGCATCGTCGAAATCGCTTAACTCCGCTTAACTCTCCACGCAAGGAAATCTCATGGCAAAGATCCTGACGCTGCATGGCGTCAACCTCAACATGTTCGGCAAGCGCGATCCGAAGCAGTACGGCACGGCGACGCTCGCGCAAATCGACGAGCAAATGGCCGCGCTAGGCAAGGAACTGGGCGTGGACGTGGAGTGCTACCAGACGAACATCGAAGGCGAGATGTGCTCGCGCATTCACCGCGCGTTCGAGGAAAAGGTCGATGCGATCGTGATCAACGCGGGCGCGTGGACGCATTACAGCTACGCGATCCGCGATGCGCTCGCCATTCTGAGCGCACCGATCATCGAAGTGCATATGTCGCACGTGCATGCGCGCGAGGAATTCCGCCACAAATCGGTGTTCGCGGAAATCGCGAAGGGACAGATTTCGGGATTCGGCGTGGACAGCTATCTGCTAGGCCTGCGTGCGGCCGTCGCCGCGATCAACGCGGGCAAGTAAGGCCGATCAGGCAGGTGAAGCAAGCGGCGAGGCGTGGTTGCGCCTCGCCGGTTCATCGGGTCAGGCCGGGCGGCTGAAATCCTGCGAGCGGCCCGTTTTCGGCTCGCGCTCCGCCTGCGGGCGCAGCGGCTCCGTATTGCGCTGCGCTGCGCCGCGGATGAACAACACCGCGCATACGGCGCACAGTCCCCACACTACGGCGATGATGGTCAAGTAGTTCATTTTCACTTCCCCGATGAACGCGGAGCGGCGTGCGTCCGCTCTCGCGCTTAGATCTTGTTTCCTGTTTCCCGGTCCCTTGGTCCTGTCACGCCTGCGACGCGGGCATCGCCAGCAACCGGCCGATCAACTGCTCCGCGAGCGCCTGCTGCTCGGTGATCGACACGGCGTCGGCGTCGGTGGCATCGCGCCCGGCGTGCAAGCGCCCGGCGAGTCGCATGATGTTGTCCGACACCGACTGCAGCGTGCTCAGCAACTCGGCTTGCGTGGCCGGCGTGCCGTCCTGCGGTGCTTCAGCGAAACGCTCCGCCGTACGATGCGGCCTGGCGTTTCCTTCCATCGTCTGATACATGGCGACTCCCCGTGAGTGGATGATGCGATTGTCCGCCGTCGCGCCGAAATCAATCCTCCGAATAACACCTGATTCCGGTCTCAAATCGTTTGTTGTTCGCTCTGAAGATTGGCGCGCGATCACGGGTTGTCCACTCAGCAAGGTCTGCGGGCCGCCGGGCGGTAAAATCGCAGACTCCCTTGCCGAGATAGTGAGCGTTTTTTCCGCCGGCCAATATGACCATCCGCACCAAAAAACCACACTTTTTGCCCGATTGGCGGTGCGTGGAGAGGTCGGAATGAGGCAGGACAGCGAGCGGCGCTTCTAAAGCGGTAATTTGTGCGATACAGCAGGCATTTAACATCGACATGGTTCAGGGCAACACGAACGAAGCTTCTCTCAAGCGCGGCCTGAAAAGCCGCCACATTCAGCTGATTGCGCTCGGCGGGGCGATCGGCACCGGACTTTTTCTTGGCGTCGCGCAAACGATCAAACTCGCCGGGCCCTCCGTGCTGCTCGGCTACGCCATCGCCGGCGTGATGGCGTTTTTCATCATGCGGCAACTGGGCGAGATGATCGTGGACGAGCCGGTCGCGGGCTCCTTCAGCCATTTCGCGGACAAATACTGGGGCCATGCGTCCGGCTTCATCTCGGGATGGAATTACTGGGCCATTTACATCCTGGTGAGCATGGCCGAGCTCTCGGCGATCGGCATCTACATGCAGTACTGGTGGCCGGCTTTGCCGACCTGGGTATCCGCGCTCGCGTGCTTCGTGATCGTCAACGCGATCAACCTGACGAGCGTGAAGTCGTACGGCGAGACGGAGTTCTGGTTCGCCATCGTGAAAGTCGCGGCGATCGTCGGGATGATTCTTTTCGGCGGCTATCTGCTCGCATCGGGCAAGGCCGGTCCTGAGGCGAGCGTCGCGAACCTGTGGCAACTCGGCGGCTTCTTTCCGAACGGCGTGAACGGGCTCGTGATGTCGATGGCCGTGATTATGTTTTCGTTCGGCGGCCTGGAACTCGTGGGCATTACGGCGGCGGAAGCGGAAGACCCGTCGAAAAGCATTCCGCGCGCGACCAATCAGGTCATCTACCGCATTCTCATTTTTTATGTCGGCGCGCTCGGCGTGCTGCTTGCGCTGTATCCGTGGGACAAGGTCGCGACCGGCGGCAGCCCGTTCGTGCTGATCTTCCGCGAGATGAACAGCACGCTCGTCGCCAACGTGCTCAACGTGATCGTGCTGACCGCGGCGCTTTCCGTGTACAACAGCGGCGTCTACGCGAATAGCCGCATGCTCTACGGCCTCGCGCAGCAAGGCAACGCGCCGCGCATGTTTGCAAACGTGAGTGCGCGGGGCATTCCGCTGACGGCGCTCGGCGTCTCGGCGCTCGTGACGGCGGCGTGCGTCGTCATCAACTATGTGATGCCGGGCCGCGCGTTCGGCCTGTTGATGGGCCTCGCGGTGTCGGCACTCGTCATCAACTGGGCGATGATCAGCATCATCCATCTCAAGTTCCGGCGGCAAAAGCGCGCGCGCAACGAAACGACCCTGTTCCGCAGCTTCGGCTATCCGCTCACGAACTACGTGGTGCTCGCGTTCCTCGCGGGGATCGTCTGGGTGATGTTCGAGACGCCGGACCTGCGGCTGTCCGTGTACCTGATCCCGGTTTGGCTGGCCGTTCTCGTAATCGGCTACTATCTCAAAAAACGGGGCACTGACGCGCAACGCGCCGGCCGTCTCGAATCCCGCTGAAATCCTCGCTCCGACACACATACCATGTTCGAACATATCGATGCCTACCCTGGCGACCCGATCCTCTCGCTGAACGAAAACTTCCAGAAGGACCCGCGCACGAACAAGGTCAATCTGAGCATCGGCATTTACTTCGACGACGAAGGCCGTCTGCCCGTGATGCAGGCGGTTCGCGAAGCGGAACTGTCGATCCTGAAAGAGCTCGGCCCGAAACCGTATCTGCCGATGGCCGGTTTCGCGCACTATCGCGACGCCGTGCAGCAACTCGTGTTCGGTCACGACAGCCCCGCGCGCGCCGCGGGCCGCATCGCCACGGTGCAGACGCTCGGCGGCTCGGGCGCGCTGAAAGTGGGCGCCGATTTCATCAAGCGCTATTTCCCGCAATCGAAAGTGTGGGTGAGCGATCCGACGTGGGAAAACCATCGCTTCATCTTCGAGCGCGCGGGTTTCGAGGTGAACACGTACCCGTATTACGACGAAGCCACCGGCGGCCTGCGCTTCGATGCGATGCTCGAAGGCATCGACAAGCTGCCCGCGAAGAGCGTCGTGCTGCTGCATGCGTGCTGCCATAACCCGACGGGCGTCGATCTGGATCAGGCGCAATGGCTCAAGCTCATCGACGTGCTGCAAAAGCGCGATTTGCTGCCGTTCGTGGATATGGCGTATCAGGGCTTCGGCTCCGGTCTCGATGACGACGCGTTCGCCGTGCGCGAACTCGCGCGCCGCGGCGTGCCGGCGTTCATCGCCAATTCGTTCTCGAAGAATTTCTCGCTGTACGGCGAGCGCTGCGGCGGCCTGCACGTAATCTGCGACGATGCCGCCGAAGCCGACCGCGTGCTCGGCCAGTTGACGAGCGCGGTGCGCGCGAACTACAGCAATCCGCCGACGCACGGCGCGAAGATCGTGACGCACGTGCTGAACACGCCCGAACTGAAGCAGTCGTGGGAGAAGGAACTCGCGTCGATGTGCCAGCGCATCGCGCGCATGCGCCAGGCGATCCACGACGGCCTGAAGGATCACGTGCGCGGCGAAATGCTCACGCGCTACGTGAAGCAGCGCGGCATGTTCACGTACACGGGCCTCGTCGCGGAACAGGCCGACCGGCTGAAAGAAGAGTTCGGCGTGTATATCCTGCGCTCGGGCCGCATGTGCGTCGCGGGCCTGAACGAGCGCAACGTGCAGGCCGTCGCCGATGCGATCGGCAAGGTGCTCGCGCCAAAGTAAGCGCTACAGATCGGGGCAGGACAGCACGTTCTGCCTGGGCAGGCTGCCCGGCCCCGTCTCCACTTTCGTGCCGCGCACCGGCGTGAGGATGAGCCTCACGCTCGTCGTGCCTTCGTTCGCGAGCACGTACACGTCGCCGCTGCCTTCCGGCTGCCAGTACACGCGAAACACCTCGCCTTCCTTGTAGACGTGCAGCGCGCCGTGCCTCACGACGCCGCCACGCCAGAAATTCACGCTTTCCCCTTCGCGCAGCGCGAACATGCCGTCTTGCCCGTTCGTGGCGCTTTCGAGCGTGCCGCACACGGCGTCGGCGGCGCGCGCATGGGTGCAGACGGCGAGCGCCGTCGCGCACAGGATGATCGATCCGCGGTTCATCGGTCATGCCCTCCTCATGAAAAATAATCGGCAGGCGCGTTCATCGTAAGCGCGTGCGCCGTGCCGCGCTTATCGCAAGATATGCGCCGACGTTCCGCCGCGCGTGTGCTAATTTGAATGGAAGCACTTCGATCTTGGAGGGCGTCATGACCGTGATCGCACCGGACGAAAGAGCGGATTTTCTGGCGATCCTCGCGCGGCATCGGCTGGAGGAAAGCGACTTTCTCGTGCAGGAAGGCGGCGCGTCCGATGTCGTGGACGATGTTTATCCGCTGCAGGGCCACGTCACCATCACGCGGCGTTCCACGTTGAAGGAACGCGAATATCGCATCGGACACGGCACGGAATGGACCGCCGCGTTCGAAAAGGATTTGAACAAGGGCGTGTTCGGCTGAACAGGCACGCCGCAGGCAGGTTTTTCACGCACTTTTTCGACGCGGAGCACGCGATGAGACCGTCCGAATTCGAATCGTTCAAGGCGCATGTCGCGATGCTGCTGCGGGATTTGCCGCGCGGCATGACGGCGGATCTCACCGATGTCGCCGTCGCGTACTGGAACGGCACACAGGTGGTCGGTGCGTATCTGCGCGATAACGGCCGCATCGACGAAGATTTCGAATTCGACGAAAACGCGTGGGGCAACTGGCGCGACGAATTTCTGCTCTGGTTCGACGCGCCCCGTTTCACCGAGCGCGCCGACTTGAAGGCCGCGTTCGTCGCCGGCGTCATGACCGCGAACCTGCCCGGCGGGCGCTGGCCGCGTCCGCTCTGACGTCCGCTTTGACTTCCCCCGACTTCATCCCTGACGAAGTCCTTGCACGCACGCCGTTCATTCCTCAGAACGGCACAACGATTGCTCCCTCCGACGACGCCCCAGGCCCGAACCGCGACCGCTCGACGGCCGCGTTCCGGCATCCATCGTCACGGAGGAATTTCGCATGGCTGTTCACGGCAGACTTCATCCGCTCACGTTTTTTACGGCCATCGTGTTCATCGTCATCGGCGCGGCGCTGGCGGCGGGCGGCGCGTATCTCGTGACGCTGAAAGGATCGTGGTACTACGCGATCGCGGGCGCGGCCATCGTCGTGACCGGGCTTCTGCTGCTGATACGGCGGCGTTCCGCGCTGCTGCTCTTTGCGCTCATGCTGTTCGCCTCGACGATCTGGGCGGTCGTCGAAGTGCGTTTCGATTTCTGGCAGTTGATGCCGCGTCTGTGGATCTGGCTGCTGCTCGCGATCTGGCTGCTCATGCCGTTCGTGCATCGCGGCGCGCTGTTCGGGCCGCCCTCGACCGCGCGTGCGGCGCGCACGCCGCTCGCCGCGGCGATCGTGATCGTGCTGCTGCTCGGCATCGGCACGTTCTTCAACGATCCGCACGACCGGCCCGGACGCATCGACGTGGACGTGGCCGCCGATGCCAATCAGCCCGATCTCAACGCCGCGACGGGGCGTAAGCCGGGCGACTGGACCGACTATGGCGGCTCGCCGCTCGCGCAACGCTATGCGCCGCTTGCGCAGATCACGCCGCAGAACGCGCATCAGCTGAAAGTGGCGTGGACGTATCGCACCGGCGACATGCCTGGCGATGACGATCCCACCGAAACCACGGACGAGAACACGCCGCTCAAGGTCGGCGACACGATCTTCCTGTGCACGCCGCACAGCAAGGTGATTGCGCTGGATGCCGCGAGCGGCAAGGAAAAATGGCGCTTCGATCCGCAGATTCAGAGCCCGGTCGGGTTCAAGCACTGGGAGCACATGACCTGCCGGGGCGTCGCGTATTACGACGCGGCGATGCATCCGATGCCTGCGGTTGCGGTTGCGGCTGAGGCGCCCGCAGCGGCCGAAGCGAGCGCGCCCGATGCCGCATCGGCGACGCCCGAAGCGCCCGCGCAGACGCCCGCCCAGACCACCGCGCTGGCTGAATGTCCGCGTCGCCTGTTCCTTCCGACAGCGGACGCGCGCCTGATCGCCCTCGACGCGGACACCGGCAAGGCGTGCACGCGCTTCGGCAAGGACGGCGCGGTCGATCTGCGCGCGAACATCGGCCCGTTCACGCCGGGCGGCTACTATTCGACCTCGCCGCCGGCTGTGTTTCGCAACCTCGTGATCGTCGGCGGCCACGTCACCGACAACGAATCGAACAATGAGCCTTCAGGCGTGATCCGCGCGTTCGACGTGAACGACGGCCATCTCGTCTGGAACTGGGACCCGGGCAATCCCGACGCCACCGAGCCGATCGCGCCCGGTGGCACCTACGTGCGCAATTCGCCGAACATGTGGTCGATGTTCAGCGTCGACGAGCAGCGGGGCATGATCTATCTGCCGATGGGTAATCAGACGCCCGATCAGTGGGGCGGCGAGCGCACGCCGCAGGCGGAAAAGTTCGCCGCGGGCCTCGTCGCGCTCGACGCCGCGACGGGCAAGCTGCGCTGGAACTATCAGTTCACGCATCACGATTTGTGGGACATGGATGTCGGCGGCCAGCCGACGCTCGTCGATTTGCAGACGGCGCGGGGCATGCAGCCGGCGGTGATTGCATCGACGAAGCAGGGCAGCATCTACGTGCTGAACCGCGAAACCGGGCAGCCGATCGTGCCGATCGCCGAGACGCCCGTGCCGCAGGGCGCGGCCAAGGGCGATCGCACCGCGCCGACGCAGGCCGTCTCCGCGCTCAATTTCAATCCGCCGCGTGTGAAGGAAGCGGACATGTGGGGCACGACGCCTTTCGATCAACTCTGGTGCCGCATCAAGTTCAAAAGCCTGCGTTACGACGGGGCGTTCACGCCGCCCTCAGAGCAGGGCACGCTGGTGTTTCCGGGCAATTTCGGCGTGTTCGACTGGGGCGGGATTTCCGTCGATCCGGTACGGCAGATTTTGATCGCGAATCCGGATTACATGGCGTTTGTGTCGAAGCTGATTCCGCGCGAGCAGATTCCGGAAAGCAATGGCGAGAAGAAGGGCAGCGAGACGAGCGGCATCAAGCTCGCGCGTGGCACGCCGTTCGGCTATGAGATCAGCGCGTTCCTTTCACCGCTCGGGATTCCGTGCCAGGCGCCGCCGTGGGGCTACATGGCGGGCGTGGATCTGCGCACGAACAAGATCGCGTGGATGCACAAAAACGGCACGATCCGCGACAGCGCGCCCCTGCCGATTCCCATGCCGCTCGGGGTGCCGAGTCTCGGCGGGACGATGGTGACGGCGGGCGGCGTCGCATTCCTCACGGGCACGCTCGATCAATACGTGCGCGCCTACGACGTGCGCGACGGCAAGAAACTGTGGGAGGCGCGCTTGCCGGCGGGCGGACAGGCCACGCCGATGAGCTATGCCGATGCAAGCGGCAAGCAGTACGTGCTCGTGACGGCGGGCGGTCATGGCTCGCTCGGCACGAAGGCGGGCGATTACGTGATCGCCTACACGTTGCAATGAAGCGCGGAGCCTTCGTCGTGCTTTACGCGCGGCGATAGGCTTCGGCCATCAGGGCGCTGACTTTCGCGCGCGCGGCCAGGGCGTCGCGCGCGGCGCTGCGCAGCTTGACGGCGATGAACGAAACGAAAGCGATAGGGGTGGCGGCGATGATGCCCATGATCGAACTCCTGACTAGGGGTAACTAACTAGGTAATAACCCTAGGTTAGCATACTCGACGCATCGCAACAAATTCCTTTCGGGAAATTGACTGTGCGCGCGGGCGAATCGTCGATGCGCTATATTCATGAATATATAGCGCATCGACCTTTTCATGCTGACGCAAACCATCGAATCCTCCAGCCGTGAGTCCGCCGGCGTCGGCTACGGCGCGACCATCACCACCGTCAAGGCGGCGCGCGATCACGAGCGCGCCGAATCGATACGCGATCTCGTCGATGCGCATCGGCGCTTGCACGGCAGCGTGCTGCGCTTTTTATCCCTTTTCGACGGTGGTCGCGCCCGCATCGCGCGACGCGCGCCGCAATCGCTCGAAGCGTTGGCCGGGCTGCTGGAAGAGAAAGCGCGGGCGGCGGGATTTGGCCGCATGCGTGAGCTGAGCGCGGCCGTGCAATCGGCGCGCGTGGCCGCCCGTCAGCGCGAGTTGCTTTTCTTCGACTCCTTCGGCACCGATACACCCGCGTTGCGCGAAGCCGCGTGCGCGCTGGAGCGCCTCGACGCGACGCTCGTCGGACTATGCGTGGAGCATGTTCTGCGCGTGAACGCGAAAAGCGCAACGCGCCGCGGCTAGACCGGCGGATCGATCTTCTGCGGCACGGCGTCGAGTTGCCGGAACACGCTGAGCCAGTCTTCGAGATGCCAGGTCTTCGCCACGCGGCCGTCGCGCAGTTCGTGGAACGAATGGATCGCGAAGCGGATCGGCTTTTTCGTCGCGGCAATGCCCATCAGCGGGCCGGACTGTGTGCCGCTCACTTCCGCGCGTGTGCCCACGCGGTTGTCCTGCACCAGCATGTCGAGAATCTGGATGCGCATGTCGGGCAGCGCGCTCGCGAGATCTTCGAAGATGGGGATCATCTGATCGGGGCCATGCCGTTGTCCGGGCGGCTCGGGAAGGTATTCCCAGTCGGGCGTGACGGCTTCGCGCAAGAGCGCGACGTCCTGCGTGGCAAACGCGCGATAGAGACGCTCGACCGCTTCGCGCGCGGCCGGCTGGGTCAGGTGGGCTGCCTGCATGGTGCCTCCTTGGAAACGGTGAGGGCGCGGCACTGCGGATTCACTCTATCCCAATGGCCCCGCGAGCGCAGGAACGGCCGCGCAGCCGTGTTAAGCTCACGTTTCTTCGCTGGGGAGTAGCCGGCTTTTCCGCACCGGAAAAGCGCTCATGTCAACACGCTCGGCCGTTCAGGTCGTGGCATGAGCAGCCATCACAGGTTGGCAAGACCATCGACAGAATTCGCGACCGGTCGGGCGCGCGTTCTGTCGTTCCATCTTGCCCGACCAGAGCGCTACTCGATGAACCTCGCATCCACGATATTCCTTGCCTTCGCCATGTCCACCGACGCCTTCGCCGCCGCGGTCGGCAAGGGCGCGAGCCTGCACAAGCCCCGCATCGCGGAAGCGCTGAAGACCGGCGTGATCTTCGGCGTGATCGAAGCGCTGACGCCGCTCGCCGGCTGGGCGCTCGGCAAGGCGGCCGCGCAATACGTGACCGCCTGGGACCACTGGATCGCGTTCGGCCTGCTCGGCCTGCTCGGCGCGCGCATGATCCGCGAGGGCTTCGGCGCGCCGAGCCACGACGAGGAAAAACCCAACTCGCATTCGTTCTGGGTGCTGGCGCTGACGGGCTTTGCGACCAGCATCGATGCGATGGCGGTCGGCGCGGGCCTCGCGTTCATCGACGTCGATATCTTCTCGACCGCCGCGACCATCGGCTTCGCGACCATGCTGATGGTGACGATCGGCGTGATGGTCGGCAGGATCGTCGGCGCGACGATCGGCAAGCGCGCGGAGATTGCGGGCGGGGTGATCCTGATCGGCGTCGGCTGCGTCATTCTGGCCGAGCATCTCGGGTATCTGAGCTGACGGCGAAGGGCGGCGAAGGGCGGCGAATCAGGCGTATCGACTGAAAATCGGCAGAAATATATTAACAACCACTGCCATTGAATCGATACGATCGGTCAATCCACTGCCTATCGACCGAAAAACAGATCGCCATGCCACGTCCGATTTCCGCGCGCATTCATCTCGATGCCATTCGTCACAATCTCCGGGCCGTCAAACGCACCGCGCCGTCTTCGCGCGTGTGGTCCGTCATCAAGGCGAATGCGTACGGTCATGGCATCGAGCGCATCTATCCGGCGCTTGCGGAGGCCGATGGCATCGCGCTGCTCGATCTCGACGAAGCCGTGCGCGTGCGCGAACTCGGCTGGACGAAGCCCGTTCTGCTGCTCGAAGGCGTGTTCGAACCGAAGGATGTCGAGACGGCGGACCGGCATCGGCTGACCGTCACCGTGCATTGCGAGGAGCAGCTGGCCATGCTCGAAGCCGCGCGGCCGCGCGAGCGCATCGATATCCAGTTGAAAATGAACTCCGGCATGAACCGGCTCGGCTTCCGGCCGGGCGAGTTCGAGCGCGCGTGGCGGCGCGCGTCGGCGATCGGGTCGATCGGCTCCATCGGTCTGATGAGCCACTTTGCGAACGCGGACGACGGCGCCATCGACTGGCAAATCGACGCATTCGACGCCGTCGCGCGCGATCTGCCCGGCACGCGCTCGCTGGCCAATTCGGCGGCGGTGCTATGGCACCCGCGCGCGCATCGCGACTGGGTGCGGCCCGGAACGATCCTGTACGGCGCATCGCCGACGGGCTGCGCGCGGCATATCGAAGACGCCGGTCTGCGCGCCGCGATGACGCTGTCGAGCCGCATTATCGGCGTGCAGACGCTTACGCCCGGCGAAACCATCGGCTATGGCCGCACGTTCGCCGCGGATCGCCCGATGAAGATCGGCGTGGTCGCATGCGGCTACGCGGACGGCTATCCGCGCCACGCGCCCGCAGGCACGCCCGTCGCGGTGGACGGCGTGAGCACGCGCATCGTGGGGCGGGTGTCGATGGACATGCTCACCGTCGATCTCACGCCGTGTCCCGCGGCGGGCATCGGTTCATCGGTCGAACTGTGGGGCGAGCGGATCAAGGTGGATGAGGTCGCGGAGCCTTCCGGCACGATCGGCTATGAGCTGATGTGCGCGCTCGCGCGGCGTGTGCCCGTTGCCGTCGATGCGGGGGTGATGGCTGAAAAGGAAGCGCATACCGTTTGACCCTCACCGGATTGCGCACACCGCCGGCGCTTATTCGCGCGCTGTCGCAAAACTTGAAATCGACCTTTCGTCCCGCTATACCTTCAAAGAATCGGGAGTAAATCTGTAAGGAATCGCTGTTGCCCGGGCGCTCGCGTATCCGGCGGCGTGTCGTTTCGTCCGGACCGCGGGCACGTTTCGAATCCAAGATCAACGAGGAAACGACATGTACCATCAGACGTACAACCCGCTGGGCAATGTCTTCCTTTCTACGATCGTCGCGGCGATTCCGATTCTCACGCTGCTTTATTTCATTGCGCTGCATCGCCATCGCGACTCGCAGGGCAACGTGCATCTGGGCATATCGGCGCCGTATGCGGCGTTCTTCGGCGTGATTGCCGCGTTCATCATCTCGTGTCTCGTGTTCCGGATGCCGGTGACATCGGCGGTGTCGGCGTTCGCGCTCGGCTCGCTTTCGGGATTTCTCGGCATCATCTGGATCGTGCTGGCCGCGATGTTTCTCTACACGATGAGCGTCGTGACCGGCAAGTTCGAGATCGTCAAGGATTCGATCGTCCACATCTCCTTCGACCGGCGCTTGCAGTGCGTGCTGATCGCGTTTTCGTTCGGCGCGATCATAGAGGGCACGTCGGGATTCGGCACGCCGGTGGCGATTGCCGGGGCGGTGATGGTGGGGCTCGGCTTCCGGCCGTTCCAGTCCGCCGTGCTGAATCTGCTTGCGAATACGGCGCCTGTCGCGTGGGGCGCGATCGGCACGCCGATCGTCACGCTCGCCGCCGTCAGCGAACTCGATCAGGTCACGCTCTCCGCGATGGCGGGCCATCAGTTGCCGCTCGTCTCGGTGCTCGTGCCGTTCTGGCTCGTCGCGACCTTCGTGAAAATGGAAGGCGGCTCGTGGAAGGAAGTCTTCGAAGTGTGGCCGGCGATGCTCTGCGCGGGCGGCTCGTTCGCGATCATGCAGTTCTACGCGTCCGGCAGTCACGCGCTGCATTTGATGACGGATGTGGTGTCGGGCGTGTTCTCGGTGATCTGCACGGCGCTGTTCCTGCGTTTCGTGTGGCATCCGAAGACGCGCTTTCTGCTCAGGTCCGAGCGCGAGGCGTTGGCGCAGCAGGGCAAGACCACGACGACGGTCGCGTTGAACAAGGCGGAATGGAAGTACAAGTATTCGGTCGGCGAAACGATTTATGCGTGGATGCCGTGGGTGATTCTGATCGCGTGTTGTGCGCTGTGGGGCGTGCCCGAATTCAAGAAATTCCTGAATAACGTGTTCGCGGGCGTCCCGTTCTCCACGACGCTTTTGGGCTCGCCGTTCAAGGGCACGCTGTCGCTACCGGTGTGGGACATGCCCGCGCTGCACAACCTCGTGCAACGCATGCCGCCCGTCGCGCCCGTCAATGCGAAGGCGGAAGCGGCGCGCTTCACGATCAACTGGCTGTCGGCGGCGGGCACGGGCGTGTTCGTCGCGGCGATGCTGTCGGGCTTCGTGCTGCGTCTGTCCGCTTCGCAGTGGAAGGACGCGTTCACGCAGACCATGCGCCGCATGAAGATTCCGGTGCTCGTCATTGCGCAGGTGCTGGGTCTTGGCTTTCTCACGCGCTACTCGGGCACGGATGCCGTCCTCGGCCTGGCGTTCACGGGCGCGGGCGTGTTCTATCCGTTCTTCGCGGCGTTCCTCGGCTGGCTCGGCGTGTTCCTGACGGGTTCCGACACGGCTTCGAACGCGCTCTTCGGCAGCCTGCAGCGCATCACCGCGCAACAGCTCAATCTCAATCCGATCCTTATCGTCGCGACGAATTCGACGGGCGGCGTGATGGGCAAGATGATCGATGCGCAATCGATCATGGTCGCGTGCGCCGCGTGCTATGACGATCCGAAAGAGCGCGCGTTTGCGTTAGGGCCGATTTTCCGGACGGTGTTTTTCCATTCGATCGCGGGGGCGGCGGTGATCGGTATTATCGCGATGCTGCAGGCTTATGTGTTCCCGTGGATGATTCCGGTGCCGCCGGGGGGGTGAGGGGGGGCGGGGTGTGGGTGGGTTCTTGCGGCCTCGCAGCGATCCTTCAGTCCCGCGTGGATACAAAGGTGGTTTTCATCCTCGGCCAGCTTGCGGCGATCCAACCGCTTACCGATAAAGGAAGGGGAGCGAGATCGCAAGGCAAGGCAGTCGTGACTTGCTGAAAGCGTGCGCTTACCTTATGCCCGGTCGCAGTGTCATAGTTGCCGGGGTCGCTCATCTACTCCGGTTCGATGTCGTTGAAATACACGTCGTGCGTTATCGGCAACAATCCGACGTCGTCGCGTCCGTTGCATTTTTCGCGAGATGCCGCTTCACCTCGTTAGCCACCGTGTTCGCTGTGACGAGTTCAAAATCGCTCTCGCGAAACTGCTCGAGCCGAGCGAGCAGCCCGCTCTCCGGCGCGAGACTGTTCTTTTCGAAAATCGTCGTGTCAATGGCCAGTGCGGTGATTTCACCGGCAAGGATTTGATTGTTGATTTTCTCATCCATGAACGTTGGTGCAGCTAACAGTAGTGGTCAGATCCTCGCCCGGCACAAGTCATATTTCCCAGGTGTCGATGATCGCAGGAGCGACTTGAAAATAGCATGCGACGTCCATCCGATGACAGCCTATCCCAGCGCTTGATTTGAAACAGTTTTTCATCGATTGTTCACATGAACATCCGGTAATCGTAGACCTCATTCACGATGGCAGACGATTGCTTTACGACTTCCGCAAAGACCTGTGAATACACCAGCGTGACCGGCAACGTCTTATATAGTGTGTTGTTATTCCAATCGACCCTCGTGAGCGCAAGAATACTTGCACATGTCGCATGCCAGCCTCCTGCGCCGGAAAAACGACGCAGCATGATCGGACTGGCGAGAGGTTTGAGCGGCGCCTCTTTAAAAACTGGTTGATTAGGATTCTGCTGATTGATCTTATCGACAGATCCCTGTGTCCACAATAGGCACTCGTTTTCGGTAAGCGGTTGATAAAGCCCCCGATCAACCGAATATCCTGCAGGGGCAGGTTTCGTATTCCATTTGTTTGGACCGTCAATTTTTAAACCATACCAATTGCTTCCACGCACGATTTGAATCAACTCTATTTCCATCTTCGACCCGAAAGCATCGAACGCACCCTGAATTTCATCCTCAGTGAAGTGCGTCGTCTTATGGACATAGATCTTCTTCGGTAACCGCCCGTTGTGAGAGTTTTGATAAAGCAACAAGCTTTTCGAGAGTACAGATTGCATCTCTTGATACGTCAGGTAGGGATTGCCTTTTCGATCGGTTGTATAATCGCGCGCATCGTAGGCGATGAATTCGAAGCCGGTTCCATCCGGATCAAAAACCTGACTGCAACAAGTGCTGTATTCAACACCGTCCTCAAGCTTTTTGATGGCATAGCTAAGCCCGATATACGCTTCGTCTTTGTCCCAATCAGCGAGCTTCCACGGAATTCCGTTTGCCTTCGCATAAAGGGCAACACTCAATCCCCAGGCAACCTGCGCACGACACGTCCGCTCGAACATGGTGTCATTGACAATCTGTATCGGAATGTTGAGTGGCGCGACGTTCGCTTTGATTTTGTCATGAAGATTGAAGCCCTCGTAGAGATAAGATGCCTTCCATACCGCAGGCAAATAGACAATGAGTACGTCAAAGGTATGTTTAAGCTTCTGTAGGGGAAGGCTTGCCTGCAAGATCAATTCGGCTAGACCGTTGCCATTCCCAGCAGAGGCCATGGCATTGCATTCATTCGGCGTAGCCAGACGTAGACATTCCGGCGCCGGGATGAGCCGAGTTCGAAAGATATTTTCGAACCCCTCGTACGCGATGTAGTAGTTGGGAGCCTCGCGTACTTGCTGCTTGCCCATCAATTCTCGAACAAGCGCATCGAGCCTTGGAAGGAGGTCCATCGGCGCGAGGTACGCCAGCCGAACCACTGTCGGCGCGCCGATGTCAAGGCTATACGGCCCGTGATCCATTAGACCGCGAAGCGGATGAGCGTGAGTCTTTCCGCCCGCAAAAAGCAGGTTCGGTTCCGGTAGGATGGAATTGGCTGGCAGTTCACTAGGATCGTTAGTCATTTGTGCCGCTCCTCTTGCTAAATGCAGAGCGTGTAATAATTTGGAATTGCGCGGGATGGTCCGTGCCTTTGTACGCGGTGACTATTGCCTCGCCCTTCCCAATGCTTCCGAGAAGAATTTTGATCCAAGCGCTCAGAATTTCTGAAGCCTGTTTATTGTATCGACGTATTTTTTTCTTGTAGACAAAGTCAGTTGCCTGTTCGCGCATCTTATTTGGAGAAATCCAAATATCCGGTTTCAGAAGCAACCATATCTGGCCGTTCCGCTCTTCAACCCTCAGCGAAACAGCCTCAGCCCAATACACATCCTTGAGTCCAGCCACCTGGCCGTTTACAACACCGTTGTGCATTTTGCCGTCTCTATCCTTCCAGGAAAGTGCCTCTCGCAATGGTTTTAACGTATCACTGCTCGCTTCTTTGTGGTCAGTAATCGCATACCAAGTTTTTCTCTGCTTGCGAAGAACGAGAGGCTTTTCGTAAATTAATGCATTCGCAACCGTTTCCTCCACCATCGACTTAAAATAGGTTGAAGTGTTGATTGCGACGACTAGATCATCAATCTCGAATGACGAAACTGATTTCACTCGGTCCGGTTCGTATATCTTGACAAGTTCCTTTCCGTTTCCCCAAAACAGAATGCGATCCGTGTAGCAGACTGAGCATTGGGGGCGCTTTTCAAACAAGACACTCTTCAACTGCGCAAGGTCCACAGCTCCGTCATAATCGATGGCGCCGCAGCTAACTGGCACCCTTTTGATTTGAAGCGCGTTCGTGCGAAGAATGGGGTATCCCGATCCGGCAGGAGGTAGAGGAATCCTCACTTGCTTCGCCGTAGCACTCCTAACTTTTGCGTCGACGGCCGGATTCTTATCGGAGACCAATCGCCATATCTTCGCAAGCATTTCATCAAATGTGCCGGTTTCGACAATCCCGCCCTTAACGCCCTTGCTGTTGGCGTAATCCATCAACTGACGCACCGACGCTTCAACATGGGAAATGCGTGGCACCGTCCAATAAAGACCATGTGGAAACGAGTTGTTCTGTTCAATGGCTTCGCCGAACATCGCCATCACGTTGCGATCGCGCCCACTGTACCCACTCACGACCATGCCGAAACGGACAGAGGCAGCCACGAAACATTTTTGAATTTCTCTATCGTTGCTTAGCAAATCGGCTGCAAGATTTTTAACCGTCTGGTAACGAAAGTCACCGTGAACCTTTGCTAAGAAAGGAAACCGTTCGGAGTTCAATGCCTCAAGCGCGGCGTAGGATCCTTCAAGGTGGAATGTCGTAAGATTCTTGCCTGCAATTGAGGCATAGGTAGATTCCACAACCTCGTCGAAATTCGTAGTAAAGATGATCCGGGCAAGACCCATTTGCATGAGTGCAGCAAGTGCGCGCTGACCGATCGTCGAGGATATTTTCTCTGTGGCAAGTGCTTTATTGAGATATTTTTGTTGCGACGAATAGTCTCCTCCAAATAGCAGCTCGAAATAGAACGAGTATTCGGCCGGATCCCAAAGTGGCGGAAAGCTTTTACTGTCCATGTACGCCTGAATGCGGGCTTGCACAGCCCTATTGCTCACGTCGTGTGCAACTACGTCTTGGTTTTCCTGAGCGCAGTAGTAACGAAGCTTAAGGTCCCAAATTAAGTCTGTTGCGGTCGGAAGCCCGGAACTACGTGACGCCCCAGCCCCCAGAAACCACATTAGTTGTTGCCCGTTCTGGATGACTTGCTGACGGAAATCAATTTCTTTAATCTCTGACATCGGCATTGCGGACCGCACCTCTTCTTATGGTCTAAACTAGGAATCCTGAATTCAAAGGCTATTGTATTACCAATTTTTCATTCGTCTGCCTGTGCCGGCGCCGTAGAGTTTGCGGCAGACGTCAAAGAAAGATCTCGTCTGATCGCCGACAGATTTCCGCTTTTGGCCGTCAGCAGACCGACGAACCGCAGCGTCCTGCAGCATTCCTCGGGTGACTACACCGCCGCGAGTCCTTCCTCCAAGGCGGACCGCACAACCATACCGCCGCCTTTTCCCACGCCCCCTCACGGTCCCAGCGACTGCATCAACCGCCCAAGATCCCGCGGCTCCACCCGAATCATCCCCCCTTTCGGGCTATCGATATCCGCGATCAATGCGAGCGACAGCGCGACCGTCGTCGGAAGAATCGTGATGAGCAGGCCTTTCCGCAGACTCCCCTTCGCCCCGTAACCCTGCACGACGCAGCCGAGCAGCGCGATGATGATCATCAGATACCAAGCGCCTAGCGGAATGTGATTGATGCGCGCGGCCTCCGAGTAGTCCTGCGAATTCAAAACGTCGTTCATGCCTGACACGACCAGCGCGCCGATAGGCGTCGGCTGCGCTTTCGCCACCTGGGTCGCGAGCTGCCACAGTTCCGCCTCGACGTTCGTCGTATCGCTTACGATTTTCGCGAGCGCGTCGGGCGCGCGCGTCTTGTAGTTCGCCAGGCGCAGCTTCGTATAGCGGATCAGCGCGGACTTGATCTTTGCCGCGGTGGCCGCATCGGCGAGATCCGCGCGGGAATACTCGGTGCCGATCGCATTGGCCTCGCTTTCCTCCAGCGTCTTGCGCAGGTCGTAACGGTTCACCGCCATCGACAGGCTGAAGCCGACCAGCAGCGCAAGCAGCGTCAGTGTGGAAGTCTGGACGAGGTTGAAGTCTTCACGGTCGTTCTCCGGCAGCAGCGCCCAGCGGCGCAGCACGAACGCGCCGAACGCCACCGCGCTCACGAAAAGCGCGAGCAGAACGACGAACAACACAGCCGGGTGGTCGATGAAAGCTCTCATTCCGTGCCCCTGTCTCGTCCTCGCTCAGCGCGCATCGACCACGAGAGATTCGGCGTCCGCGAGCATGGCCGTCGCGCCGGTCAGATAGAAGTTGCGCCGTGGCGCGGATCGTTCTTGAGGCAAACTCTGCGGTGAAGCATGACGACGCATTGAAGCAATACTTGAAAAGCGGGGCGTTGACGGATGAATTCCGTCTATCGGCGTCATCTTTCAATTGATGAAGATGAAGCGCTTTTTAACGAGGCTTCCGTCGTCTTCGACGAAACGGGCCAACAACTTCCGTCGAAGCCCTTCGATTCAACTTTCCGCTGGCGATGGCATTCCCGACATCCGTTTGTTCAACAGCAGACGCTTCCTTAGCTCGATTCAGTGACTCTCGATCGACAAGTGCAGCGAGGGCGTCGTAAATGAGCCTGGAAGTCTCTTGCGGCGTACCCTTTCCATTTATCCGGATGAACTGGGCTAAGCTGTCCGGGGGAGGGGTGTCGTCTAGAGCAACGACCAGAATCGGCTTTCTTCTCTCGATACATGCCGATATTGCGCTCCCGAGCTCGAAATGCACCCAAGGTGCGTCCTTGCAGTGCCTCGACCAAAAGATAGTAAAGTGACTAGACTCGGTCAAGCCCGCATTCAACGAAAGCCCGAGAGAGTCTGACGGAAGCATTCTCTCTTTGTCCAACCAGGTCGAAATTCCGGTTTTGAACAGATTATCCGAAATGGCTTCGACGACAGGCTTGTCCACCGAACGGTGACTGAGAAATAAACAGACCCCACGAAAACGAGAGATGGATCCCAGCCTTTCATGATTCTCAACGGCTGCCCGGAGATGTCGGATTATATTGATAATCCACTCGATGTTTCCGTGGCTTTTCTTAGTCACATAATTCGATGAGACTCTGGCTGCGATTGCAACCAGATAGCCTCTTCCCAGTTGGCAGACCGACGCGAAAGGCCCGAAGCTGCCTCCGCCCATCGGACTTTGTGGATGATAACGAAGGCGGTGCTGATCGAATCCAGTCTCAGGGGGTTCCCACCAACAGTCTTGACACATTGTTCCCATAGTATGACTGACAATATTGGCGAGCCAGCTTTGAGAATTCCCCAGATCTAAAGGACCACCTACCAGAATAGTGGAAAGGCCGTTGTATATTGGCTGGAGCCATTCCGCACAATGGGTTCGTGCAGCTTCACAATCGACCCAAATCTCTGACCAATATGAGTTCTCGCAGCGTCCCGGGTCGACGATTTCGATCGGATTACCTTGCCTGCCATCTTCACGTCGAAACCATGCCTTGAAGAGACGTCCGAAGCGGTCTTCGTCAATCGACCGTGCGATGTTGATATCAAGATCCGCTACAACGACAATCCCTCCACGCCTTGCGAACTCCTCGATCATTGGAGCCGACATCTTCCAGTCTGAGCCGTCGAACCCCGTTAGACAGTGGGAATCTAATCCGCCCTCTAGATACACCACGTTGACGCCCGACCGATGGAATTCGCTCTGCGTGATTACGTCATCGAGAATAGATTCTGGAAGTCCCTCGGAAACCGAGTCTGGAATGATCATATGCGAAGTCACTGCAGCATCGAGGTCCGCCTTTAATGCCTCGTACAGCAGTTTTCCCATAATGGCGTCCGGACCGTCGAGTCCAAAATGGCGGCGGTGCAAATAAAGAAGCCGGTTTTTCGCCATTGATACCCCCACGAATCGATCGATCACTCCGGTGCGACACCGGCCCGAACGATTCCTCATAGTAGGAGGAGGATACTTTTAAAACAATCCTGTCTGCGGACGAAATGGCCCCCTCACCACCTCGCCGCCGACGCCCCCGGCTGCTCTGATCGCCGCGGATATCCCACCGCCGTCCGCTCCAGTTGCGCACTCGGCGTCACCGCCACCAACTCCCCAAACCCCGACTCATACCGCTCGACAAACCCCGCGATATCCGGCTTTGCGACCTTCAATCCGCCATCGACGCGACCCAACCCCCGCAACCAGTGCCCCGTCTGCGCAAGCGAAACCTCCACATGCCAGCTCCCGCCTTCCCGCTGCTGCTTCCACAACGCCGCCGCAGCGCCAAAAGCCATCAAAAACCCGCTCGCCATATCGAGCATCTGCATCGGCAACGGACGCGGTTTGCCATCGCCCGCCGCCTCGCCTTCGGCCGCATTGAAGCCCATCGCGGTCTGCACGAGCGAATCGAAGCCACGCCGGGAACCCCACGGCCCACGCGTACCATAAGCCGTCAGCGACGTATAAACGATCCCCGGCCGGCGTGCCGCCAGCGCCTCCGGTCCGAACCCGAGCGAAGCGATCCCGCCCGGCCGATAACCCTGCGCAAACACATGCGCCTCATCGATCAGACGCCAGAGCGCGTCCCGCTCCGAAGCCGACCGCAGATCGAGCAGCGCCGAACGCTTGCCGCGGCTCGTATCCGCGATCGCCGGAATGTTCGGCAGATGCGGCCCGTTCACGAGCATCACGTCCGCACCGAACGCGGCCAGCGCGCGCCCGCCGACCGGTCCCGCGAGAATGCGCGTGAGATCGAGCACGCGAACACCGTCGAGCGGACGCGCGTTAGCCGATAAAGCCGGCAACGCGAGCGCAGGCCCATCGCCGATGCGCGTGATCGTCATCAGCGGCTGCGCGGCAATGGCGCGCCCCTGCGGCGTCGCATCCCATTCGTCGAAGGTGCGCAGCATCGTCGCGACGAGCCCTTGCGCCGCCGCCGCATCCTCGAAATCGCCACCACGCCACGCCAGCAACGCGCGCTCGGCATCCTCGCGCGTGGCCGTCTTCGGGTCGAGTCCGAGCAGACGCAGCGCGCCATCCTGATGATGTTCGAAGTTCGCGTGAATGCGCACGTAGCCATCGGCGCATCGATAGAGACCGGAGAAGCGTCCCCACGTCTCGGGCTCCTTGCCATCGAGGGTGAACGCGCCCGTGCATTCGACGGCCGCATGCGTCATGTCGACGGCCACGCGCTGCCGCTCGACGCCGCGCGCATGCGCCAGTTCGCACGCAGCGAGCGCCGCCGCGCCGATGGTGGCCTGCGCGGCCGTGCCGACGGCAAAGGTGGAAGGAAAAACCGGATCGTGACCGGAAAGGTCGACGAAAGAAAGCGCATCGTCGGGCAAGCCGGCGATGCGCCATAGGTTGCGCAGCGTATCGAGAGAAGCAGTCATGACGGGCGCTCGCACGTGTGTGAAGCGCCCATTATCACGCCATAAGCGTCAATGACGCCGTGTCGCCAGTTCCGCGCCCTGACGCAGCGCTTCGAGCATGCTGCCTTCGTCGGCGATGCCCTTGCCCGCGATATCGAACGCGGTGCCGTGATCGACCGACGTGCGGATCACGTCGAGCCCGACCGTCACGTTCACGCCGGCTTCGAGGCCGAGCACCTTCACGGGACCGTGCCCCTGATCGTGATACATCGCAACGACGAGATCGAAATCGCCACGCCCCGCGCGATAGAACAGCGTGTCGGCGGGCAGCGGGCCGGTCACGTCCAGGCCGCGTTCCTGCAGCACTTTCACGGCGGGAATGATCTTCTCTTCTTCCTCGCCATAGCCGAAAAGGCCGTTCTCGCCCGCATGCGGATTGATCCCGCACACGCCGATACGCGGCTTCGCAATGCCCGCCTTCACGAGCGTCGCATTGCCGCGCTCGATCGTGCGCTCGACGAGACCCGGCTCGATCTTGCGGATCGCATCGATGATGCCGATATGCGTCGTCACGTGAATCACGCGCAATTGCGGCGCGACGAGCATCATCGAGACTTCGTCGACGCCGGTCAGATGCGCGAGCATCTCCGTATGGCCGGGAAACTTGTGGCCGCCCGCGTGCAGCGCTTCCTTGTTAAGCGGCGCGGTGCAGATCGCGTCGATCTGATTCGCCTGCGCGAGCTCGACTGCGCGCGCGATGTACTGGTATGCCGCATCGCCCGCGACCGCCGACAGTTCGCCGAAGGGCAGGTCGTCAGGAATCAGGCCGAGGTCGATGCACTCGATCACGCCCGGCTCGTAACGCGCCTCGGTGGCGTCCTTGACGCGCCGCACCGTCGCCTTGCCGCCGGTGATCTGGTTCGCGCGTTCGAGACGCCGCGCGTCGCCGATCACGAGCGGGCGGCACTGCTTGTAGACCGCATCGTGCGCGAGGCTCTTGACGACGACTTCCGGGCCGACGCCGGTCGCGTCGCCCATCGTGATGCCGATTACGGGAAGATAGTTGCTCATGATGTTCGTCTGGTGATGTCTGTTCTCAACGCGCGACGGGAAGGTCCGCGCCGCGCAAATGCAGGTAAGCGCCGAGCAATGCGTGCTCGCTGCCGAACGCGCCGGCTTTCGTCACGATCGACGGTCCGCTTGAAGGTCCGTTTCCATTCGATGGCCGCCCGAGTGCGACGCCCGCCTCGATCTCGGTCACGAGTTCCAGGCTGCCGACGTGAGCCGCCGCGAGCATCGCGCGCGCGGTTTCGCCGCCGGTCGCGATGAGCCCGCCGAGCGCATCGAAAGAGGGCGCGACGAGCGCCGCCAGCGCCGTCGAGAGCAGCGCGCCCTCGGCGGGATCGAACGCGTCGTCGCGGCCGATGCGCACGATCGCGTCGATCTGATCGCGCACCGAAGCGCCGATCCGCTCGCTCCACGCCTGCCATTCCGGATGCCGCGCGCCCTCGCGCAACACGGCGGGCGGCACGATCATTTCCTGTACGCCGGCTTCCGTGCAGAGCATCGCGCATTGACGCTCCGAAATCGCCGAAAGACTGCCGACGAGCGCGAGGATCGGGCCACGCGCAGGCTCGACGGAACGCGCCGCTGCCACGGAAGCGCGCGCATCGAACAGATCAGGCAAGGCGGCCAGCTCGCGGGCGAGGCCACCCGAGCCGACCCAGAAAAACTCCGCGTCCACGGCGGCGGTCACGCGTGCGAGCGTGGCGAGGTCGTCGCTGGCTTCGGCATCGACGACGATCGCGTCGATGCCTTTCGCCGTCGCCGCCGACGCCACCATTGCCGCGATGTCCCGCGGCGCGGCGCGCAACGCATCGAGCGAAACATGCGCCGTGCGCAGGCCGACCATGTCGAGCATGACGCGCAGTTCGGCTTTCTGTCCGGCGTTTTCGAGCTGCCACGTTTCGGTGTCTTCGAGCGGCACGCCGCGCACGATCACGCGGCCATCGCGCACGATGCGGCCCGTCGCCGGAAACGCGGGCGTGACGATCGCCGGGCCGGCGAGCTTCGTCAGCGCCGCGACTTCGGCGGTCCAGTTGCCGCGCAAGGTCGAATCGATCTTCTTGTAGAGGCGGCGTCCCGGCGCGCGCAACGCCTGCCACGCGGCCGTGGTGCGCTTCGCGGCTTCGGCGGGCGTGAGGCGGCGCGTGTCGGTGTCGGCGGCGATGACGGCGGCGTCGTCGTGCGGCGCGTTCGCGTCAAGCGAGACGATCGTCTTCGAACCCGCCGCCGCGAACGGAATCGCGCAGTCGGCCGCGCCCGAGAGATCGTCCGCGACGATCAGCAAGCTCTTCATTGCGTGGCCCCGCGTGCCTTCGCGCGTTCCTTCGAATCGGACGACGCGCGCGCCTCGTTGCGCGCATTCACGCGCTTCGCGATGGACGCCGTCAGGATCGGCGAGATGATCGCGGTGACGACCACGCAGGCCGCGACCAGCAGCGTCGCCGATTTCGCCGCTTCTTCATAGACCGGATTGGCCGCCGCTATCAGCGCCGGAACGGCCGCCGCGTTGCCCGCGGTATTCGCCGCCGCCGCGCCCGCCACGCCCGTGCCACCCGTCAGACGATCCGCGAAGTAGAGCGGAATGCCCGTCACGATGACGACCGCGAGACCCAGGCCGATGCCGAGCAGGCCCGCCTGCCAGACCTTGTGCAGATCGAGGCCCGCGCCGAGCGCCAGCGCGAAGAACGGAATCATCACCGGCACGGCGCGGGCGAGGAAGTCGCGCATTTCGCGATCGAGGTTGCCGAGCAGCATGCCGACCGCGAGCGGCAGGATGCTGCCGACGAGCGTCGGCCACGGGAACGCGGAGAGGCCCGCGACGCCGAGCGTGACCATCGTCAGGAACGGGCCGGATTCGAGCGACATGATCGTGTACGCGCCCACGTCCTCCGAGCGGCCGTACTGGCCCATCAGCGCCATATACAGGCCGCCGTTCGTGTCGTTCATCGCGGCGACGACGGCGAGCGTCGAAAGGCCGGCGAACAGGCCCGACGTGATCGGCTGCTCGCCGAGGAAATGCCCGAGCACGATGCCCGCGACGATTGCCGTGCCGACTTTCGTCGCGAACAGCGCGCCGCCTTTCTTGATGAGATACGGCGTCGCTTTCACGTCGATGCTCGCGCCCATGCAGACGTAGAACACCGCGAGAATCGGCAGCGCGCCGGTGAAAAGCGCGCTCGTGAACGAGCCGAAGAACTTCGGCATGCCGGGCAGGAAGGTCGCGATCAGCGAGCCGATCAGGAGCGGGACGATCATCATCCCGCCGGGTACGCGCTCGACGGCGCGCTTGATGTGAATTTGAGCCATGCAAGTCTCCACTGTGGTTTCCGTCCGATTCGATCAATAAGTGATTGAATCGATCAAATCGGAGTGTAGTCCTCCGCTGTGTTTTGCGCAAATCGGGCGGTATGCGGGTTTACTCTGATCGATTCGCGCGCTTTCAACTGTTCGAATGATCGAATCAGTCAAAATGTTTGACACGGTGCCGGGCAGGGCGAGCATTCGATGGTCCCGGCCAGTTCGCTACACTGTGCCTCGCCGCCGCAACCGCAAGAATTCAGGGAACAGGATGAAAGTCGAGAAACGCCGCGAGGCGATGCTCAAGGCCGTGCTCTCGGGCATGAACGATGTCGCCGCGCTGTGCGATCACTTCGGCATGTCCGAGGCGACGGTGCGGCGCGACCTGCGCGCGCTCGCCGACGAACGGCGCATCGTGCGCACGTATGGCGGCGCGGCGTCGGTGGGCATGCACGAGCCGGAAGAATCGCTCGATACGCGGCGCGAGAGTTTTCGGGAGCAGAAGGAAGCGATCG
This sequence comes from Caballeronia cordobensis, assembly GCF_001544575.2. Taxonomy (GTDB): domain Bacteria; phylum Pseudomonadota; class Gammaproteobacteria; order Burkholderiales; family Burkholderiaceae; genus Caballeronia; species Caballeronia cordobensis. The sequence goes on along the minus strand of NZ_FCNY02000004.1, from coordinate 214,564 downwards.
CGCGCGCGGCTGCGAAACACGTGCAGGACGGCGACACGATTTTTCTCGACGGCGGCACGACCACCGCCGCGCTCGCGCGCTGCCTTGCCGGACGCACGCAGGTTCACGTCGTCACGAACAATCTGCTCGCGGTCGGCGTGCTTGCGGCGGCGGAGGTGCGCGTGACGCTGATCGGCGGCGACGTGCGGCCGTCGAGCATGAGCACGCTCGGGGCCTTTGCGCAGGTGGCGCTTTCGCGCGTCACGTTCGACAAGGCGTTTCTCGGCGCGGACGGCGTCGTCGCGGGTCGTGGGCTGTGCGAAGCCACGGCGGAGCAGGCGTTTTTGAAGGAATGCATCGCGCGCCAGGCGGCCGGGTTGTTCGTGCTGGTCACGTCGAACAAGCTGGAGCGCGCGAGCCAGCAGCACTGGACGCCGCTCGCGCGCGACTGGACGCTAATTACCGATGCGTTGGCCGAAGCGCCGGTGCTCGCGCGCTTCGAAGAGCAGGAGAATGTGACGGTGGAGCTCGCCGGGCCCAACGACTGATCAGGTCGAAAGAATCGTGACCAGCGCGACGGCCGAATCGCCCGCGAGCTGACCGCCGTTGTTCTCCGCGAGCGCGACCTTCGCGTGAGGGCGTTGCCGCGCGCCCGCCCGGCCGCGCAACTGCTGCGTCAGTTCCACGATCTGCGCGACGCCCGTCGCGCCGACCGGATGCCCGCGCGACAGCAGGCCGCCGCTCGGATTCACGCTGATGCGCCCGCCGATATCCGTCTCGCCCGAACGGATCAGCTTCGGCGCATCGCCGGGCGCGCACAGGCCGAGGTTCTCGTAGTGAATGAGCTCGGCGGGCGCGGATGCATCGTGCAATTCGACGACATGCACGTCTTCCGGCCCGATGCCCGCTTCCTCATACGCCTCGCGCGCCGCGCGCACCGCGACCAGTTCGCCGGAGCCATCCGCTTTCGCCGAGACGATCGAGCTTGCGCGGATGAACACCGGCTGAATGTCGTGCTTCGCCGCGAAGTCTTCGGAGCAGATGAATACGGCAGCGCCGCCATCGCCGATCGACGAGCACATGAAAAGCGTCAGCGGATCGCTGACCATGCGGCTCGTCAGCACTTCCTCCACGCTCGTTTCTTTGCGGAATTGCGCGTGCGGATTGAGCGAGCCCGCACGACGGCTTTTCACGACCACGCGCGCGAAGTCGCTCGCTTGCGCGCCGGTCTTTTCCATCCACTTGCGCGCCTTTGCCGCGTACAAGTCCATGAAGAGCGAGCCGGTTCCGGTCGTCACGCCTTCGGGCAGCGGCTCTTCGAGATCGACCGCCTTCGCGAACGCGCCGAACGAAACCGCCTTGTCCTCGTGCGAGAGCTTTTCCACGCCGACGACGAGCGCCGTTTCCACTTGCCCCGACGCCACCGCGAGGCACGCGAGATTCAGCGCCGAACTGCCCGACGCGCACGCATTTTCCACGTTGAACATCGGCTTGCCGTCGAGGCCCGTGTTGCGCAGCGACGACTGCGCGCGAATCATCTCCTGCCCGGTGACGACACCCGCCGCCGCATTGCCGAAGAACACGCGGTCCACCTCGTTCACGCCGACGTGCGCGTCTTTCAGCGCGAGCGACACCGCTTCTTCCGCGAGCGATTTCAGATTGCGTTCGAGAAACTTGCCGAAGGGCGTCATGCCGACGCCGCCGATCACTACTTTGCGCATGGTTGTCTCCATTGCATGTAAAGAAAGAAGGTCTTAATCGAGCGTCTTGCCGCGTGTTTCCGGCATGCGCGCATAGACCACGCAGCTCGCCACGCACACGGCCGCCACGTAGATCCAGAGGTATTGCGCGAGACCGGCGTTGTTCATCGCGGTGACGATGGTCGGCAGCGTGCCGCCGAAAAGTGCCGCCGAGATCGCATAGGGAAGCGCGACGCCCGTTGCCCGGACATGCGCGGGGAATTGCTCGGCCATCACGGTGGCGCAGGTCGCGGCGAAACCCGAGGACAGCACCATGCCGATGGTGACGATGAGCGTCGCGGTGCCGTAGTCGTTGCCGAGAAAGTGCAGCGCGGGCCAGGCGAACAGCGCGGAACCGGCGGCGAAGGCGAGCAGCACGGGCTTGCGTCCGATGCGGTCCGACAGGATGCCGAGCAACGGAATCGCGACGAGCGATACGACGATCGACACGACGCTCGCGCTGAACGCATCGCGCAGCGGCAGGCCGCGCATATGGGCGAGGGTCGGAAACATCACGAGCCAGAGATAGACGCAGAGATTGCCAGCCATCGCGATGCCGATCACGCGCAGCGCCGCGCGCCGGTGTTCGCGCACGATCGTGACGAACGGATGCCGCGTGTGCTGCCGTGCCGATGCGCTCTTCTTGAACGCATCGGTTTCCGCGACGGCAAGGCGGAACCACAGCGCGACGAAGCCCATCAGCCCCGCGATCGTGAACGCGACGCGCCAGCCCCACGCGGCCATCGAAGGCGCGTCGATCATCGACGTGAGCAGCGCGCCGATCGAGGCGGCCACGAGCACGCCCGCATTCACCGCGAAGTGCTGCCACGATCCCGCGAAGCCGCGTCGCGCGGGCGTCGCCGATTCCATCAGGAACGTCGATGCCGAGCCGAACTCGCCGCCCGCGGCAAAGCCCTGCACGAGCCGCGCCGCGACCAGCACGAGCGGCGCGGCGACGCCGATCGACGCATAGCCCGGACACGCCGCGATCACGAGCGAGCTGCCCGCCATGAGCGCAACGGAGAGCGCGAGGCCGTTCTTGCGCCCGTGGCGGTCCGCATACGCGCCGAGCAGCGCGCCGCCGATCGGCCGCATCACGAAGCCGACCGCGAACACCGCGAAGGTCGCGAGCAGCGCGATGCTGGCGTTGTCGGCGGGAAAGAACTGGCGCGAGAACAGCGAGGCGAACGTCGCGTAGATGATCCAGTCCGTGAACTCGACGATGGTGCCGAGCGTCGCCGCGACGATCGCTTTTTTCTGCGCTCGCGTGAGTGAAGTCGCGGCGGGCTGCGCGACGTTCGGAAGCGTGGTGTCCATGATGTCGTCTCCGTATGGGTATGGGATGGACGCATCGTAGATTTGGCTTTGCACGCGCTCAAACGACATTTTTTGCGCGCTCGATTGAGTTTTTTTGCTTAACAAGAAGTCAATCGAAACCGCAAAAAATGTCGTTTGAGCGCGTGGCCGATGACGTCCTAGCATCGGGGCATTCGTTCAAGGAGACAGCAATGAATGCATCGAAGGAAGTCGCGATCGTCACGGGCGGCGCGAAAGGCATCGGTTTCGGCATCGCGCAGGGATTGGCCCGCGACGGCAAGCGCATCGCACTATTCGATCTCGATCGCGCGGCGCTCGACGAAGCCGCGACGCGTCTCGCCGCGCAAGGCGCGGACGTGATCGCGCTGCCGGTCGATGTGACGGACAGCGCTTCGGTGAACCACGCCGTGGACGCCGTGATCGAGCGCTTTCAAAGAATCGACGTGCTCGTGAACAACGCGGGCATCGTGCGCGACAAGCGCATCACGCGCATGAGCGACGACGACTGGGACGCGGTCATCGACGTCAATCTCAAGTCGCAATTTCTCTGCTGCCGCGCCGTGCTCGCGCCTATGAGCGCGGCGAAGTACGGGCGCGTCGTGAACATCTCGTCGCGCGCGTGGCTCGGCGGCGCGGGGCAGGCGAACTATTCGGCGGCGAAGGGGGGCGTCGTGAGTCTCACGCGCAGTCTCGCGCTCGAATGGGCGAAAGACGGCGTGACGGTGAACGCGGTCGCGCCCGGCATCGTCGATACGCCCTTGTTTCAGGCTTTCGATATCGAGTTGCAGGAGAAGCTCAAGCGATCCGTGCCGGTGCAGCGTATCGGCACGCCGGACGATATCGCGGAAGCAGTGCGCTTTTTCGCGCGGCGCGAGGCGTCGTACATCACGGGCCAGACGCTCTATGTGTGCGGCGGGCGCTCGCTCGCGTCGCCGAGCGTGTAAGGAGACGACGATGAGCATTCGCTACAGCGTGTCCGGCCATGTGGCCATCGTGACGCTCGATCGGCCCGAAGCGCTCAACGCGCTCGATCTCGACAGTCTCACCGAACTGCGCGCGCGCCTCGCCGATGCCCGCGACGATGACGAGGTGCGCGTGATCGTCCTCACCGCCGCGGGGTCGAAATCGTTCTGCGTGGGCGCGGATCTGAAGCGCACGCTGCCGCCTTCGACATCGTTCGGATCGTCGTTCGTGAAATCGCTCGATCGAGCGGGCGCGGAAGGCATTTACGTGCGGCTGATGGAGCTGAGTTCGCTGCGCATCTTCAAGCCGATGATCGCCGCGATCAACGGCTATTGCCTCGGCGGCGGGCTCGAACTCGCGCTGCAATGCGATCTGCGCATTGCATCGAAAAGCGCGGTGTTCGGCTTGCCGGAAGCGGTCGTCGCGAGCATTCCCGCCGTGTGCGGCATTCAGGCGTTGCAGCGCGCGGTGCCCTCCGCGATTGCGATGAAGATGCTTTTTACCGGCGCGAAGATCGATGCGGCGTATGCGCATCGGATCGGTTTGATATCGGATATCGCGGAGCCGGACGCGCTGCTCGACGATGCGCTCGCACTCGCGCGAAGCATCGCATCGAACGGGCCGCTCGCGGTGCAGATGATCAAGAAGGTCATCGAGACGAGCGCCAACGTGCCGCTCGCGCAGGCGCTCGAATTTACCGAGCTGGCGTGGGGCGCGATGCGCGAATCGGAAGACCGCGTCGAAGGACGCAAGGCGTTTGCGGAGAAGCGCCAGCCGGTTTATCGCGGGCGCTGAAACATCAGGCCGCCAGCAGCCACGTGCGGAACGCGGCGAATTCCGGATTCGCAAGATGCGCGGGCGGATAGATCAGGTAGTACGTGAACGCGCCGAGATCGAGCACGAAGGAAAACGGCATGACGAGCGTGCCCGCGCGCAACTGCTCTTCGACGAGCACGCGCTGGGCGATGGCGATGCCGTGCCCTTGCGTGGCGGCGAAGTACGCGAGGATCGAGCTTTCGTAACTCAGGCCGCCGAGCGGATTCACGCCGCGCACGCCGGCGGCGTCGAGCCATGTGGCCCAGTCTTCGCGGCGCGCGAGCGAGTGCAGGAGCGGCACGTTGCGCAAGCTTTCGGGCGTGGCGTCGCCGAGATCGGGATGCGCTTGCAAGAACGCCGGGCTGCATACGGGCACGAGTTCGTTCGGCACGAGGCGGTCGAAGCCGAAATCGGACGAAGGCGCATGCGACAGGCGAATCGCCGCATCGACGTCTTCGGCGTTGAAATCGACCGGCTGAAGCGAGGTCGTCAGGCTCACTTCGATATCCGGATGATCGCGATGAAACGTCGAGAGACGCGGCAGCAGCCAGTTCATCGAAAACGTGGTGTAGGCGCGGATTTTCAGCGTGCGCCGCCGCCGCGCCTCGGTGAGATTGACGGTCGCGGTGCGCAGCGTGTCGAAGCTGCGGATGACGTCGGCGAGATAGCGCGAGCCCATTGGCGTGAGTGTGATCGCGCGATGCCCGCGCTCGAACAGCAGCACGCCGAGCTGGTCTTCGAGCAGCTTGATCTGCCGGCTGACGGCGGCGGGCGTGACGTTCAGTTCATCGGCGGCGAGCTGAATGCTGAGCAGGCGCCCGCAGACTTCGAAGGCGCGCAGCGCGTTGAGTGACGGAAGGGTTCGCATCGAAAAATGGTAGCAATGTGCGCGATGGCGCGCCAGCGGTGGAAACAAGGAGACGATCATGCTGGAAGGTGTGCGAGTGCTGGCCTGCGGCGGGCGCGATGCGGTGACGCTGTGCGCGACGCTGCTCGAACGGGCGGGCGCGACGGTGGATGTTTGCGCGAAGGATCCGGTGGATTACGACGTGATCGTCGTTTCATCGGATGTGGATCGGGCGGCCGGCTGGAGGTCATCGGGCGAGGCTATCGTGTGCGACATCACCGCGACGGGTCCGCAAGACTCGCGCGCGGGCACGCCCTGGTCCGATGCGCACATCCAGGCGATGAGCGGCCTCATGGACACGACCGGTTTCGCGCAAGGCGCGCCGGCGCGCATCGGCGTTGCGTTCACGGAAGTGTCGGCGGCGCTGTATGCATCGGCGGCGATTGCGGCGGCGGTGCGCGTGAAGCGCAGGCGCGGCATCGTGCAGAACATCGACGTGACCTTGAGCGGCTGCGCCGCGAGCGCGCTCACGACTTTTCTTCCGGCGGCGTTCGCGGGGCGCACGGCCGGTCGCGTCGGCAATCGCCATCCGGCGTGCGCGCCGTGGAACGCGTATCGCACGTGCGACGGCTGGATTCTCATCTGCACGAGCACCGAAGCGCAATGGTGCAAGCTCAGGCAGGAAGCCCGCGTGCCGCAACTCGACGACGCTCGCTTCGCGACGCTTGGCGATCGCGTGCGCCACGCCGACGAACTCGATGCGCTGATCGAATCGTGGACGGCGACGCTCGCCACCGACGCCTGCACGCGCATCTGCGAGCGCATCGGCGTGGCGGCGGGGCCGATCGTCGGCATCGGGGAATTGTCGCGCGAGCCGAACTTTCGCATGCGTCACGCCGAGGCGGCACAGGCGATCGAAACCGGCGGCATCGATGCCGATACGTATAAGCAGGTGTCGATCTTTCAAACGTCGGCGTTGAGCCGGACGCCAGCCATCGCAAAGCCGCAAACAGGCGAATGCGGCGGGCCGCTCGCGGGCGTCAAGGTGATCGAGATCGGCCAGTACACGACAGCGCCGCTCGTCGGCAAGCATCTCGCGGCGCTGGGCGCGAAGGTCGTGAAGATCGAACCGCCCGAAGGCGAAGTCGCGCGTTCGTGGCTGCCGGGGCAGGGCGGCACCAGCTATTTCTTCGCGCTCAACAACACGGACAAGGAGACGATTGCGCTCGATCTCAAGCAGGAAAGCGATCGCGCGCACCTGCGCACGCTGTTGGCCGATGCCGACGTGCTCGTCGAAAACCTGCGGCCCGGCGCGCTCGCGAAGCTCGGCTTCACGCGCGAGGCGCTCGGCGCGATCAATCCGCGTCTCGTCTATTGCTCGATATCGGGCTTCGGCATCGCGTCGGCGTATCCGTCGCGGCCCGCGTTCGACACCGTCATTCAGGCGATGGGCGGCCTCATGGATCTCACGCGCGGCGAGGGCGCGCCGGTCAAGATCGGCGCGTCGGGCGCGGATATTCTCGGCGGGCAGGCGGCGCTTTTCGCGATCGTCGCGCGCCTAGCCACGCGAAGCGAAGAGGCGGATGAGGCCGGCACGTTCATCGAAATAGCGATGCAGGACGTCGCCGCGTGGTGCGCGCTGTTCGCTGCGGGCCGCGAGCGGCCGCGCGGGCAGGCGCTCGCGTGTCTGGACGGCCACGTGTGGGTCGAGCGCGATATCACCGACGCCGAGCGCGCATGCTGCATCGCGCTGACGAGGAAAGAGGCGGCGGCAAGGCTCGGCGGCGCGACGCCGGTCGCGCGCGTCGACGAACTGCTGCAAGACGGCGATTTTCTCGCCGACGTGCTGAGCGCCGCCCGCGATGCGAACGGCGCGTTCTGGCCGGTGCTGAAAGTGCCTTATCGGCTCTCGAAGACGCCCGCCAGCGTGCGCGCCGTGCCGGGCGCGCCGCACAGGATCAGACGCGTCCGGCCAGCGACAGCACCCGCTCCAGTTCCGGAAGATCGACCGGCTTGACGAGATGCGCATCGAAGCCGGCGGCGCGCGTGCGGGCGATATCTTCGTCGGAACCGAGGCCCGTCATGGCCGCGACGATCACGCGCGTGCCGGGCCTGTCGTTCTCGTCGCGCATGCGGCGGATCACGTCGAAGCCCGTCAGTCCCGGCATCGACAGATCGAGCAGCACGACCTGCGGCCGCGACGTCTCGAACGAATCGAGCGCGGCCGTGCCGTCGTAGGCGGCGCGCGCGCTGTGACCGAGCATATCGACGAGCAAGGTCATGCTGTCGGCGGAATCGCGGTTGTCGTCGACGACGAGCACGTCGAGCTGGCGGCCCGCGATCGCGGGTGGGGCCGCGCCGTGCTCCGTGCCCCGCGTGGGCGGCTCGGCGAGCGGCAGCCACAGCGAAAACGCGCTGCCTCGCCCCGCGCCGCCGCTTTTCGCTTCGACATGACCGCCGTGCAGTTCCGCGATCGCGCGCACGAGCGTGAGTCCGATGCCGAGGCCGCCTTCGTCGAGATGCGCGCCCGGCGGATGCTCCTGCACGAAAAGATCGAACACCATGCCGAGCGCTTCCGGCGAAATGCCGCGGCCCTCGTCGATCACGCGCACCATCGCCGAGCCGCCGCGCGGGCCGGCTTCGAGCGTGATGGTCGAACCGTGCGGGCTGAACTTCGACGCGTTGTTGAGCAGATTGTTGAGCGCCTGCACGAGCCGCGTCGGGTCGCCGTTGACAAAGAGCGGCTGGCCGCCGTCCTGCACGACGATGCGCTGCCCGCGGTCGTCGCACAAAGGCTGGCTCGCCTCGACGCTCAGATGCACCACGTCGGCGATATCGACGGTTTCGGTCGTGAGGCGGATCTTGCCCGAACTCATGCGCCCGGCTTCGAGCAGATCGTCGACGAGCTTGGTCAGATGCGCGAGCTGGCGATCGACGATCTGCCGGCTGCGGATCACGTCGGCGTCGTTCGATGCTTTCAGCTTCAGGATGCTGACGGCGTTGCGGATCGGCGCGAGCGGATTGCGCAACTCGTGCCCGAGCAGCGCGAGAAACTCGTTCATGCGCCGGCTCGACGCTTCGAGCTCTTCCAGCCGCCGCCGCGCCGTCATGTCGCGCGTGATCTTCACGAAGCCCTGCACGCCGTCGCCGTTGCCGGGCAGCGCGCTCAGAATGACGTGCGCCCAGAACTCGGAGCCGTCCTTGCGCACCTGCCAGTCTTCGTGCTCGACGCGCCCGCGTGTCGCCGCGAGGATGAGATCGTCGCCGGGACGGTCGCGGCCGTGTTCGTCGGCGGTATAGAAGAGCGCGAAGTGGCGGCCGATCGCTTCGGCCGGCGTGAAGCCGTAGATCGCCCGCGCGCCGTCGTTCCATGAGCGCACGTAGCCTTTCTGGTCGAGCATGCAGATCGCGTAATCGCTCACCGAGTCGATGAGCAGGCGCAGACGTTCGTTCGCCTCCGTCGCCGCGCGCCGGTCGGTGATGTCGTGCACGAAGCACGCGAACTGGCGCTGGCCTTCGTACCAGACTTCGCTGATGGTCAGCTCGGCGGTGAACTCGCTGCCGTCGCGGCGCAGCGAGGGCAGTTCGACGCGCTCGTTGATCATGCGCGCCTCGCCCGTGGCGAGATAGCGCGTGAGCCCGGCGCGATGCCCGTCGCGAAAGCGCTCGGGCACGATGAACGCAGCGAGTTCCTTGCCCGCGACCTCGCTGGCCTTCCAGCCGAACAGCAGCGCGGCGGCCTCGTTCCAGTCGACGACCATGCCGGCTTCGTCCATCGACACGAAGGCGACGTGCGCATTGTCGAGCACCGTCTGACGGCGGCGCAGGGCGTCGGCGAGCTTCTTTTCATACTCGATGCGCAGCGTCGATTCGACGGTCAGATCCGCCGCGACGCTGGCGTTTTCCTTCAGCAGCTTGCGGTTTTCCTGCGCGCTTTCCTCACGCGCGATGGTCTCCGCGATGCACGCGCAGAAGGCATCGAGAATGCTGATGTCCGACTGCCCGAAATGATCCGTTTCGCCGGAGATGAGCTTCAGCACCGCGACCGATCGGCCGTTGTAGACGACGGGCGCGACCACCATCGACACTGCGCCGACCGCCTCGCACGCGGCGCGATCGACGCGGTGATCCGTCGCCGAATTGCGGCAGATGAGCGCCTGCTGGCGCGTGATGCAGAGTCCCGAGAGGCTGCCGGCCGTGGGCAGCCGCACGCCGATGTGCGCCGCCGCCGCGCCGCTCGCCGCGCGATACAGCAGTTCGTCGCCTTCGATCCATTCCACGACGGCGGACGCGACGCCCGCGACTTCTCTCAGCGTATCGGTGACTTTCTGAAGATAGGCGGGAAGCGGCAGACGCGAGTGCGCGAGACTCGCGAATGTGGCGAACCAGCGCTGGAAATGCGCCTGACGCCTGTGCTCCGCCTTGATTTTCCTGTCCGGTGTCGATGCCTCGTATTGTGTCCGCATAGGCCCTGTCCGATCGATGCATCGCGATGGTGGATCGCAGAGGTATCGGGGTTTTCGAAACGGATATTCGGAAGCATTGAAACATAAATCGGGGGCAATCGTTTGCGGAGAGCGGAGAAGACTCAATACGCATACCGCCCGACCACTTCCGCAACCCGCTTCAACGCGCCCTCCAAAGTCGCCGCATCCACCGATCCCAGCGCCAGCCGCAGCGCATGCGGCACATGCGCCGAGGTGCAGAACGGTCCGGCCATCGATACCGAAATGCGCTCCTCCGCCAGCGCCGCCGCGATGCGGTCCGCGCGCACCTCCTCGGGCATCGGCAGCCATACGAAGTACGAAGCCGGATGCGCGACGCGCGTAAGCCGGCCGAGCGCGCGCGACGCGATGACCTGCCGCATCGAGGCGTCCGCGCGCTTTTCCGCTTCGAGCCGCTCGACGGTGCCGTCTTCGAGCCAGCCGCACGCGATCGCCGTCATCACGCCGGGCGTGTTCCACGTCGTCACGCGGATCGCGCGCTCGATCTTGCGCACCCATTCGAGCGGCGCGACGACGTAGCCGACGCGCAAGCCCGTCGCGACGTTCTTCGAAAAGCCCGAGACATACACCGTCAGTTCGGGCGCGATCGCGGCAATCGGCGGCGGCGCGTCGTCGGCGAGAAAGGCGTAGGCGGCATCTTCGATGATGAAAAAACCCTGCTTGCGCGCGAGCGACGCCACTTGTTTGCGGCGCGTCGCCGTCATGACCCAGCCGAGCGGATTGTGCAGCGTCGGCATGGTGTAGAGCGCGCGCACGCGGCGGCGCTTGCACAGCGCGTCGAGCGCGTCCGGGTCCGGGCCCGCGCCCGATGCCGGCAAGGGCGCGAGTTCGAGCCCGTACGCCTCGGCCAGCATCTTGAAGCCGGGATAGGTCAGCGTATCGACGGCGACGACATCGCCCGGTTTCAGCAGCGCCATGACGGTCGTCGCGAGGCCGTGCTGCGCGCCATCGACGAGCACCACGCGCTCGCCGCTTGCCGCAAGCCCGCGCCGCGCCAGATGCCGCGCCACAGAAGCGCGGTCGCGCGCGCGGCCGCCATGTGGCTGATAGCGCAGCAACGCTTCGAGATCGCCCGCCGACGCCAACTGCCGCAATGCCTGGCGCAGCAGATCCGCCTGGCCCGCCAGCGCGGGATAATTGAAGTTGAGATCGACCATGTCCGCGGCGATCGCGACCTGATCGATGCCGAGTTCGCGCGCGAGCGTCGTTTCCTTCACAAAGGTGCCGCGGCCTGTTTCGCCGCTGACGAGCCCCATCGCGTTCAGTTCGGAATAGACGCGCGTGGCGGTCACGATGCCGAGCCCTTCGCGCGCGGCCAGTTCGCGATGCGTCGGCAATCGCGTGCCGGGTTTCAGGCGGCCTGCGCGGATATCGTCCGCGAACCGGTCGACGATTTGCTTGTAGCGCGGCGCTTGCGGCATGACGTGGCAGGTGTATCCATGACAATGTTTTGATTGTATTCGCTCATGGCCGTAGCATGGGTCCATGCGCAATTCATGCGCCTGAAGGAGCACATCGTGCATATCGCCATACTCACGTTCGAGGGCTTCAACGAACTGGATTCGCTGATCGCGCTCGGCATACTGAATCGCGTGAAGAAGCCGGACTGGAAGGTGTCGATCGCGTGTCCGTCGGAAGAAGTGCGGTCGATGAACGGCGTCGTGCTGAAGGCGCAGGCGACGCTGGAAGACGCGTCGCGCGCCGATGCCGTGATCGTCGGCAGCGGCATGCTGACGCGCGAAGTCGTCGCCGATGCCGCATTGATGGCGCGCATCAGGCTCGATCCCGCGCGTCAGTTACTGGCGGCGCAATGCTCCGGCACGCTCGTTCTCGCGAAGCTCGGCCTGCTCGCCGACGTGCCCGCCTGCACCGATCTGACGACGAAGCCGTGGGTCGAGGAAGCGGGCGTGCGCACGCTCGATCAACCGTTCGTCGCGCACGGCAACGTGGCGACGGCGGGCGGCTGTCTCGCGTCGCAGTATCTCGCGACGTGGGTGATTGCGCGGCTCGAAGGCGTGAACGCGGCGCGCGCTGCGATGCATTACGTCGCGCCCGTCGGCGAGAAAGAAACGTATGTGGACCGCGCGATGCGCAACATCGCGCCGTATCTCGACGTCAGCGTGCCGGCGTGACTCATGTCCGCTTTTACGCCCGCTTCTTTTCGCGCGCCGTTTCGTCCACGCGCTTGGCTCGGCCTTTGCCCGGCACGACCTTCAGCTTCGTGTGCATGAGCGCGAGGGCTTCCGACTTCGTCGCGACGCATGGGCCGGAGCCGAGCAGCGGCTGGCGCGCCGTCTCGCGCAACGCGCGCACGGACACGATACCGATCACCGATGCGGCCATCAGGTAGTACGCGGGCACCATCAGGTTGCCGGTCGCATCGACGAGCCATGCGGCGACGAGCGGCGTCGTGCCGCCGAAGAGCGACACGGATACGTTGAAGCCGATAGCGAGCGCGCCGTAACGAATGCGCGTCGGAAAGAGCGCGGGCAACGCTGACGGCATCACGCCCGTGAACGTGGAAAGCAGCGCGCCGAGGATCAGCAAGCCGAGAAACACCGGCAGGAGCGCGCCCGTGCGCACGAGCAGCAGCGCGGGAATGGCCAGCACGAAGAGACCGACGCAGCCCGCCATCATCACCGGCTTGCGGCCGATCATGTCGGAGAGATGACCCGCGAAGAGCGTCATCGGGATCATCAGCACCATGACCAGCAGCACGAGAAAGAGGCCGTGCGTTTCGTCGAAATGCAGTGTCGCCGAGAGGAAACTCGGCAGGTACGACAGCGCCATGTAGTCGGTGACATTGAAGATCAGCACGAGGCCGACGCATTGCATCATGGGCCTGAACTGCTGCCGCAGCAGGTCGAGAAACGACTGCTTCGGACGCGACCGTTCGTGCGCTTCGCGCGCTTCCGCCTCTTTCCTGAAGGCGGGCGTCTCTTCGAGCTTCATGCGGATATAAAGGCCCACGAGCCCGAGCGGCCCCGCGATCATGAACGGCACGCGCCATCCCCATGAAAGCAAGGCGTCGTGCGAGAGCGTCGCGGTGAGGAGCGCGACCGTGCCCGCGCCGAGGATATAGCCCGCGAGCGTGCCGACTTCGAGAAAGCTGCCATAGAAGCCGCGCCGCGCATCGGTCGAAAATTCGGCGATGAACGTGGCGGCCCCGCCGTATTCGCCGCCCGTCGAAAAGCCCTGCACGAGACGCGCGACGAGCAGCAGCACGGGCGCGAATATGCCGATCGAGGCGTAGCTCGGAATCAGGCCGATGCAGAAGGTGCCGACGGCCATCATGATCATCGTCATGGCGAGCACGCGCTGGCGGCCGATCTTGTCGCCGAGCGGGCCGAACACCATGCCGCCGATGGGCCGCACGAGAAAAGCCGCGGCGAACGTGCCGAAAGTCGCGATCAGTTGCGCGGACGGGCTGCTCGACGGAAAGAACACCTTGCCGAGCACGACGGCGATATAGCTATACACGCCGAAGTCGAACCATTCCATGGCATTGCCGAGCGCCATCGCGCCGACAGCGCGTTTCAGCAAGGCTCGATCGACGATGGTGATATCGCCCAGCGTGGGCGGCGGCGGTGATTTGCTTCGGGCAGTGCGATCGTACGAGGGGCTCAATTGTCTCACTCCTGATTTCCGATGAGCGCGCGGCCCCCGGCTTGATGGTCCGTCAGAGTGTGCGCAACGCGGCGCGTGCATGCCTTCGCTCACGCGTCTGGAAATCGGCTGAAAACGACACTGGCGCGGCGGCGCTGTCGGGTGGCGGCAACCACACGCGGGCCAAGCGTTGGCCGCGCTCCGACAGGCGTGCCCGCGCGCGGCGGGCGCGTGCCGCTGCGCAACCCTTTGCCCTCAAGGCTTTCAGCGATTCGAAGCGATCCGCCGATACGACTGGCATGGGCCATGCATCGTTGGGCGTGGGCGCGATGAACCCTCGGCACACAAGGTTCGATGTCCGGCGAACGTGTCGACGGTTCCATCGCGCTTCTTTTTATCGACACGCCATTGGAGTCGCAATGAAAGCGAAATACCTCGCCGCTATTCTGGCCGCGCATGCGGTCGCGTTCGCCGTTCCCGCTCTTGCGGACGAGTGCACGGCCGACATGGTCGTTGGCGCCGCGGCCGCCGCACCGGCATCGCCGGGCGAGCAGACCATGCATGCGATGGCGGCGAAAGACGCCAGGCACGATATGCACGATATGCCCGACGTCGGCGGCGCGGATGCGTACAAGACGCAGTCGGGCAAGCACGAAGCACGCGACAGCATCGACGCGTGGCTTCGCGGAGGCTGATCAGTCGAACGTGATGCCGTCGAAGCGATGCCCGCCGAGCGGGCTGATCAGATAGCCGTGCACGCGCTTCGAGATCGGCTGAAAGATGTTCGCGTGCGCGAGCGGCGTGTACGGCACCTGATCCTTGAACACGACTTGCGCTTCTTCGTAGAGCTTCGTGCGCGCGTTCTGATCCGTGACGAGGCGCGCCTTCGCGAGCAGATCGTCGAACTGCCTGTTGCACCACTTCGCCATGTTGCTGCCGTGAACCGCGTCGCAGCCGAGCGTCGTGCCGAGCCAGTTGTCGGGATCGCCGTTGTCGCCGAGCCAGCCGTAGAGAATCGCGTCGTGCTCGCCGTTCGTTTTCGCGCGCTTGTTGTACTCGGCCCATTCGTACGTGATGATGTTCGCCTTCACGCCGATCTTCGCCCAGTCCGACTGGATCAGCTGCGCCATCAGCCGCGCGTTCGGGTTATAGCCGCGCTGCACGGGCATGGCCCAGAGCGTGATCGTGAAGCCGTTCGGAAAGCCAGCTTCCTTCAGCAGTTCCTTCGCCTTCGCGGGATCGTGCGGCGCGTCTTTCAGCGCCTTGTTATACGACCATTGCGAGGGCGGCATGGGATTCGTCGCGACGGTCGCCGCGCCTTCGTAGACGGTCTTGATGATCGCCTGCTTGTCGATGGCCATGTCGAGCGCGCGGCGCACGTTGACGTTGTCGAGGGGCTTGTGCGTGGTGTTGTAGCCCACGTACGCGACGTTGAAGCCGACGCCCGACAGCACCGTGAGCTTCGGATCGTTCTTCGACGCGGCGATGTCGGCGGGGCGCGGGAACGACGTCACCTGGCATTCGCCGCCCGAGAGCTTCTGCTGACGCACGGCGGCATCCGGCGTGATGGAAAACACGAGCTTGTCGATATGCACGTCCTTGCGATTCCAGTACGTCGGGTTCGCGTCATAGCGGATCGTCGCATCCTTCTGATAGTCGCGGAACACGAACGCGCCCGTGCCGACCGGCTTCTGATTGAGATCCTCCGGCTTGCCGAGCTTCAGCAATTGCGCGGCATACTCCGCGGACACGATGGATGCGAACTCCATCGCGATGTTGCGCACGAACACGACATCCGCCGTCTTGAGCGTGAAGCGCACGGTGTAGTCGTCGAGCTTGTCGACCGATGCGACGTTCTTGTCGTAGCCGAGGTCGGTCAGATACGGAAAGCTGACGGGATGCGCTTTCTGGAACGGTTCGTTCGGATCGATCATGCGCCTGAACGTGAACACCACATCGTCCGCATTGAAGTCGCGCGTGGGCTTGAACCACGCGGTCGATTGAAACTTCACGCCGCGCCGCAGATGAAACGTGAAGGTCTTCGCGTCCGGCGACTCGTCCCACTTTTCCGCGAGACCGGGCACGAGATCGAGCGTGCCGCGCCTGAATTCGACGAGCTGGTCGTAGACGGCATGCGCGCCCGCGTCGAAGTCGGTGCTGGTCGTGTATTGCGCGGAGTCGAAACCGGCGGGGCTGCCTTCGGAGCAGAAGACGAGCGTCTTGCTCGCGGCCGATGCGTCGTGCGCGGTGATGGCAAGCGCGGCGGAAAGAGAAACGGCAAGAGAAGCAGACAACACGCGTCGTGAAAGAAGCATTTTTCTTGTTTGCTCGGAAGAGTGGGCGAGCCGCCTCGCGGCGGGCGTGAGCCATACTCTACCAAGCAAACATTTTTTCGGCGCTACATGGCGCGCAATGCGAAGCGCTTGAGCTTGCCCGTCTCCGTGCGCGGCAACGCATCGAGGAACGTGACGAGACGCGGATACTTGTACGGCGCGACAGTGCGCTTCACGAACGCCTGCAACTCGGCGATCAGCGCATCGTCGCCCGTGAAGCCCGCATTGAGCACGACGAACGCCTTCACCACTTGCCCGCGCGTGTCGTCGGGCACGCCGATCACGCCGCACTCCGCGACCGCTTCATGCTGCATCAGCACGCTTTCGACTTCCGGCCCGGAGATGTTATAGCCCGCCGATACGATCATGTCGTCGGCGCGCGCCTGATAGAACACGTAGCCGTCCGCATCGATCATCACGGAATCGCCCGGCAGGTTCCAGCCGTCGCGCACGAACTTCGACTGACGTTCATCCGCGAGATAGCGGCAGCCGGTCGGCCCGCGCACCGCGAGCTTGCCGAGCGTGCCGGGCGGCACAGGCTGCATCGCGTCATCGACGGCCTGCACGATGTAACCCGGCACCGCGCGTCCGATCGCGTGTTCGCGCACGTCCGTTCCCGCCGACGCGATGAAGATGTGGATCATCTCCGTGCCGCCGATGCCGTCGATCATCTCGATGCCGCTCGCTTCGCGCCACAAGGCGCGCGTCGAGTCCGGCAAGGCCTCGCCGGCGGATACCGTCTTCGCGAGACTCGATATGTCGAACCGGCCGACGAGCGGGGCCATTTGGCGGTAGAACGTCGGCGCGGTGAACATGATCGTCGCGCGAAAGCGTTCGACGGTCTGCAGCAAGGTCTCGGGCGTGAGCTTTTCGAGCAGCACTGTCGACGCCCCGGCGCGCAGCGGAAAGCACAGCAGGCCGCCGAGCCCGAACGTGAACGCGAGCGGCGGCGTGCCGCAGAACACATCGTCCGCCGTGGGCTTAAGGATGTGACGCGGGAAGAGATCGCACATGGCGAGCACGTCGCGATGAAAATGCATGCAGCCCTTCGGCGCGCCCGTGGTGCCGCTCGTGAACGCGATGAGGCAGACGTCGTCGGCGGCGGTATCGCAGGCATCGAAACGATCGGGCTTCGACGCCGCAAGCGATTCGAGCGAACCGGGCGCATCGTCGTGAAAATAAAGCACTTGCGTGAGCGCTTCGCAATGGAACTCGTCGCCTGGCTTCGTGCAGCGCGCGAGCTCGTCGGTCAGGCGCACGTCGCATAGCGCCGCCGTGATCTGCGCCTTGTCGGCGATCTGCTTCAGTTCCTTCGCGCGCAGCAGCGGCATGGTCGGCACGACGACGAGACCCGCCTTCAACGCCGCGAAGAACGCGACGGCCATCTGCAGCGTGTTCGGGCCGCGCAACAGGATGCGGTTGCCGGGGCGCAGGCGCATCTCGTCGACGAGCACATGCGCGCTGCGATTCACGAGCGCGCGCAATTCGCGATAGCTCGTGGCGTGCGGCTTGCCGTTGACATCGGACCAGATCGCGGGACGATCGCCCTGTCCGTTTTCGATCGCGCGATCCAGCAGTTCCGTCGCGCAATTGAGGCGCGCGGGATAGGTCACGTCCGCGTTGTCGAGCATCAATACCGGCCATTGCTCCTGCGGCGGCAGATGATCGCGCGCGAACGTATCGACGTGTGCTGACCGTTCCATCGTGCTCTCCGCTTCAGTTGGGGATGACAGCCGTGGCTTCGATTTCCACCAGTGCATCGTCTTCGATGAGCGCGACGACTTGCACCGCGCTCATCGCGATGTCGTAATCGCCGATCAGTTCGCGAAACGCCGCGCCGATTTCCTTCGCCGCCGCGAGATAGGCGCGCTTGTCGGTGACGTACCACGTCATGCGCACGAGATGCGCGGGCTCGCCGCCCGCTTCGCGCAGCACCGCGACGACGTTGCGCAACGCCTGCGCCGCCTGCGGGCCGAACGCCTTGCTGACGAAGCGCGCCTGTTCGTCCCAGCCGATTTGCCCCGCGATATACACCTGCGTGCCGCGCACGGCGACGCCGTTCGCATAGCCGCGCGGCTTGATCCAGCCCGAAGGCAGAAGCGTCTTTTTCATGAGCGTGTCTCCTCTTGCATGACGCGGCTCGTGCCCGGCGCGAACTGCTCGATTGCGCGGGCGATGTCGCCGGGAATGTCGATCGAACGGCCATCGTCGAGCGATGTCGTCACCAGAACCTGCTTTGCGCGAAAGCGCACTTCGCCGCCGCAATGACAGACGATGTCGATGCGAATCGAGCGCTGGCCGACCGTATCGACGGCGAGCGCGAGCGTCACCGTTTCACCCATGCGGCTCGGCCGCGAGAAGTCGCAATTGAGCTTCACGATGGGCAGCCCGACGCGGCGCACCGAAATCATGTGCGCATAGTCGATGCAGAGCGCCTCGTTGAACCAGTCTTCGACGAGCGCGTTCGTCATCACGAGGTATTGCGGAAAATAGACGATGCCGGCCGGATCGCAATGCCCGAAACGGATGCGCACCGGCATGTCGAAGGTCGGCTTCGTCATCGACGTTCTCCGTGCGCTTTCAGCAGATCACGCCCGACGATCAGCTGCTGCACTTCGGTCGCGCCTTCGTAGATGCGCAGCGCGCGAATCTCGCGATACAGCGATTCGACCGCCATGCCGCGCGTCACGCCGAGACCGCCCCATAGCTGCACGGCCGCGTCGATGACCTGTTGCGCGCCTTCGCTCGCGTGCCACTTCGCCATGGCGGCTTCGCGCGTCACGCTTTCGCCCTGATCGCGCAACCACGCGGCGCGATAGACGAGCAGCGCGCTCGTGTCGATGGTCAGCGCCATCTGCGCGAGCTTCGCCTGCGTGAGTTGAAAGTCGCCGAGCGTCTGGCCGAACATCTTGCGCGATGCGGCGCGATCGAGTCCTTCCTGCATCGCGCGGCGTGCGAAGCCGAGCGATGCGGCCGCCACCGACGTGCGGAAGATATCGAGCGTGCGCATGGCGATCTTGAAGCCTTCGCCCGCCGCGCCGAGCATCTGGCTGCGCGGCACGCGCGCGTTGTCGAAATGCAGGCGCGCGAGCGGATGCGGCGCGATCACGTCGATGCGTTCGGCGATCCGCAAGCCCGGCGTGTCGGCATCGACGATGAACGCGCTGATGCCGCGCGCGCCCGGCGCTTCACCGGTGCGCGCGAACACGACATAGAAGTCCGCGATGCCGCCGTTCGAAATCCACGTCTTGTCGCCGTTCAGCACGTAGGCGTCGCCGTCGATGCGCGCATCGAGCGACATCGCCGCTACATCGGAACCGGCGTCCGGCTCCGACAAGGCGAACGCCGCCAACGCCGTTCCCTTCGCGACACGCGGCAAATAGCGCTCTTTTTGCGCATCGGTGCCCGCGAGCGAGATCGCGCCCGAGCCTAAGCCTTGCATCGCGAAAGCGAAATCGGCGAGGCCGTCGTGTTTCGCGAGCGATTCACGCAACAGGCACACGGCGCGCGTATCGATGGTGTCGTGCGATGCGCCGTAGCGCGTGCCGCCGATGCAATGCGTGAGCCAGCCCGCATCGCCTAGCATGCGCACGAGGCGCTTGCAGGTGGCGTCGGTGTCGGCGTGATCGATGTGCTTCAGGTGCTCGGCGGCCCATGTATCGACGGCGCGCGCGAGTTCGCGATGCCGTTCGTCGAAGAACGGCCACGCGAGCGCGCTGTGAAGATCGGCGTTCAATTCAGTCTCCTTCGAACACGGGCCGTGACTTCGCCGCGAAGGCGCGATACGCGCGCTCGAAGTCGCGCGTGCTCATGCAGATGGCTTGCGCCTGTGCCTCGGATTCGATCGCTTCGTCGATGCTCATGCTCCATTCCTGATGCAGCATCTTCTTCGTGATGCCGTGCGCGAAGGTCGGTCCCGCGACGAGTTCGGAGGCGAGTTTCGCGGCTTCGTCGAGCAAGGTTTCAGGCGTGCAGAGACGGTTATAGAAGCCCCAGCTATAGCCTTCGTCTCCGCTCGCGGCGCGACCCGTGTAGAGCAGTTCGGCCGCGCGTCCCTGGCCGATGATGCGCGGCAGGATCGAGCACGCGCCCATGTCGCAGCCCGCGAGACCGACGCGCGCGAACAGGAACGCGAGCTTGCTGCGCGCCGTGCCGAGCCGCATGTCGGAGGCCATCGCGAGGATCGCGCCCGCGCCCGCGCAGACGCCGTCCACGGCCGCGATGACGGGCTGCGGGCAATGACGCATCGCCTTCACGAGATCGCCCGTCATGCGCGTGAAGAGCAGCAGTTCCGGCATCGGCAGATCGATGAGCGGCGCGATGATTTCATGCACGTCGCCGCCGGAACAGAAGTTTTCGCCCGCGCCGTGAATCACGACGGCTTTCACATCGGTCGCATAGGCAAGCTGGCGAAATAGGTCGCGCAACTCCGCATACGATTCGAAGGTCAGCGGATTCTTGCGCTCGGGCCGGTTCAGCGTGATGGTCGCGACGCCGTTCGCCGCGGACCAGCCAAAATGCTTCGCGCGATAGCCGGCGAGCGTTGTTCTGTTTCCGGCAAGAAGGGCATTCGATGATGTCATTGTCGTCGTCTCCTTCAGTCCTTCAGCGTTTTCAACAGATGCTGTTTCAGCTTGCCGAGCCGCTGATGCGTCTGCGATTTCTCGTTCAGTTCGAGGCCGCCGAACATTTCGACGACCCATTGCTCATGCGCGGTCGCCATCTTGTCGAACGCGGCGCGGCCTTGCGGCGTGAGGCGCACGCTGATCGAGCGGCGGTCGCTCGGATCGGTATAGCGCGATACGAGGCCTTCTTTTTCGAGCTGATCGGTGATGCCCGTCACGTTGCCGCCCGTGACCATCATGCGGCGCGAGAGCTCGGTCATCTTCAGGCCTTCAGGATGGCGTTCGAGCTGCGCCATCAGATCGAAGCGCGGCAAGGTCGTATCGAACTCGGTGCGCAGGCGCTTGCGCAGTTCGGCTTGCACGAGGTTCGTCGTGGTCAGCATGCGCAGCCACAGGCGCAGTCCCATGTGGCTGTCGACGCCCGTGCTCATCTCCAGATCGACGACGTTGTCCGCCGGTTTCTCGACACCCTTGCGCGGCGTCTTCGGCTCGGCGGCGGCCGTCTTTTTGTTGCGTGCGGCGTGGGTCACGTGACTTCTCCACCTGATACGGAAATGGATTGGCCGTTCATCGCGCCAGAGCCCGGCGCGCACAGCCAGAGCACGGCATGGGCGACTTCTTCCGGCTGCACGAAGCGGCGTTGCGGGTTGTGGCGCGCGAGCGCATCCCGCGCGTCCTGCTCGCTGCGCGATGTCTTCGCCATGATCTGATCGAGCGATTCGCGCAGCAGTTCGGTTTCGGTATAGCCGGGGCAGACCGCGTTGACCGTGACGCCCTTGGTCGCGACTTCGAGCGCGAGCGCGCGTGTCAGACCGATGACGCCATGCTTCGCCGCGCAATAAGCGGCGACATAGGCATAGCCGATTTGCCCCGCCGTGCTCGCGACATTCACGATGCGGCCATAGCCGCGTTCGAGCATCGAAGGCAACGCGGCACGGGTGCAGAGGAACACGCCGGTCAGGTTCACGTCGAGCATGTTGTGCCAGAGCGCGGCGTCGGTCTGCGTGAAGGGCGCGGCGCGCGCGTGGCCCGCGTTGTTCACGAGAATATCCACCGGGCCCGCGCGCGAGAACGCGTCGTTCACGGCGGCTTCATCCGTGACATCGACGCTGATACACGCGACATCGCGAAACGCATGCATCGCGTCGCGCTGCGCTTCGAGACGCGCGATATCGCGGCCCATTAGCGTGACGCGCGCGCCCGCTTGCGCGAGGGCCACCGCGCACGACGCGCCGATGCCGCTGCCGCCGCCCGTCACCACCGCATGTTTGTTGGCAAGCGCTGTCATGGCTTATACCGTTCCTTCGGCGCGTTGCGCCCGTTCTTGCGGCGTCAGGCGCGCGTTGTCGGCGGCCATCGCGCGTTCGCGTTCCAGATTGCGTTCGAGCTGCGATTTGGCGGCGGCATATTGCTTCGGCCACGCGATATCGAAGAAGCCGATCTTCGCGGCTTCGTTCAAGGTCCACGCCGGATTCGCGAGATGCGGACGCGCCACCGCGCATAGATCCGCGCGTCCCGCCGCGATGATGCTGTTCACGTGATCCGCTTCCGATATCGCGCCGACCGCGATCGTCGCGATGCCCGCTTCGTTGCGGATGCGATCGGCGAACGGCGTCTGGAACATGCGGCCGTACACGGGCTTTTCTTCCTTGCTGACCTGACCGGACGACACGTCGATCATGTCCGCGCCCGCGGCCTTGAAGGCGCGTGCGATCTCGACGGCATCGTCGGGCGTCGTGCCGCCATCGACCCAGTCGTGCGCGGAAATGCGCACCGACATCGGCTTGTCTTGCGGCCAGACCGCGCGCATCGCCTTGAAGACTTCGAGCGGATAGCGCAGCCGGTTCTCGAGCGAGCCGCCGTATTCGTCGGCGCGATGATTGGTGAGCGGCGACAGAAAGCTCGACAGGAAATAGCCGTGCGCGCAGTGCAGTTCGAGCCAGTCGAAGCCCGCCTGCGCGGCCATTTGCGTGGCGCGGACGAATTGCGCCTCGATCTCGCGTAACTCCTCGCGCGATGCCTCGTGCGACCACTGGCTCACATCACGCAAATACTGTTGCGGCGATGCCGAAACGAGCGGCCAGTTGTTATCCGAAAGCGGCTGATCGATGCCTTCCCAGCTCACGCGTGTCGAAGCCTTCGCGCCCGCATGACCGAGCTGCATGCCGATCTTCGCGTCCGATTGCGCGTGCACGAAATCGACGATGCGCTTCCACGCGTCGAGATGCGCCGGCGCATACATGCCGGGGCATCCCGGCGTGATGCGCGCTTGCGCCGACACGCATGTCATCTCCGTCATGACGAGCGCCGCGCCGCCCATCGCGCGCGCGCCGAGATGCATGAGGTGATAGTCGCCCGCGACGCCATCCACGGCGGAATACTGCGCCATCGGCGAGACGACGACGCGGTTCTTCAGCGTGATCCCGCGCAGCGTGAAGGGCGTGAACATCGGCGGAACGGAACGTTGCTGCGCGTTGCGTTCGATGCCCGCGCGCGCGGCGAGCCAGTCTTCGAACGAGGCGAGATAGCGTGCGTCGCGTTCGCGCAGGTTTTCATGCGAGATGCGTTGCGAGCGCGTGAGCAGCGAATACGCGAACTGCTCCGGCGCGAACGAGGCGTAGCGGTCCACATGCTCGAACCATTCCGTCGAATTGCGCGCGGCGTTCTGAATGCGCAGCACGTCGATGCTGCGCACTTGCGTGTAATGCGCGAGCGCGCCTTCGAGATCGCCGGACTGCTTCGCGAACGCCGTGTCGATGCTGTTGGCGAGCTCGATCGAGTCTTCGAGCGCGAGCTTCGTGCCCGAGCCGATGGAGAAGTGCGCGGTGTGCGCGGCATCGCCCATCAGCACGATGGGGGTGCGCTTGCCGTTCGCGTTGTCGCGCCAATGCACCCATTCGCGGTTCACGACGCGCGGAAAGCGAATCCATTGCGCCGAGCCGCGCAGATGCGTGGCGTTGGACATCAGCGCGTGGCCGTCGAGATACCGTGCGAAGAGCTTTTCGCAGAACGCGATGCCTTCTTCCTTGCTCATGTCGGCGAGGCCTGCCGCGCGCCATACGCGCTCGGGCGCTTCGACGATGAACGTCGATGTGCTGTCGTCGAAACGATAGGCATGCGCCTGAAACCAGCCCCATTCGGTCTTTTCGAACGCGAACGTGAACGCGTCGAAGCATTTGTTCGTGCCGAGCCACACGAAGCGGCAATCGCGCAGATCGATGTCGGGCTGATACGTCGAGACGTATTTCTGGCGAATGGCGCTGTTCGCGCCGTCGCTCGCGATGATGAGATCGGCCTCGTAGTCCTCGTCGTTCACGACATGCGTTTCGAAGACGAGCTTGACGCCGAGTTCTTCGCAGCGCGCTTGCAGAATGTTCAGCAGACGCTTGCGGCCGATGCCGCAGAAACCGTGACCGGACGAGCGGATCGTGCTGCCGCCAATATGGACTTCGATGTCGTCCCAGTGGTTGAAGGCATCGAGAATGGCGTCGGCGCTTTCCGGGTCGGCTGTGCGGAGGTTGCCGAGCGTCTGGTCGGAGAAGACCACGCCCCAGCCGAAGGTGTCGTAGGGGCGGTTGCGTTCTACAACGGTGATGTCGTAAGACGGGTGGCGGCGCTTCATTAAAAGGCTGAAATACAGGCCCGCCGGGCCCCCGCCGATACAGACGATGCGCATGGTTGATCTCCGACCGTGTCTCCTCGAATCGATAATTTAGGTTTAGATAGTTTAGATGTCAAGTATATGATTTCGTATGCAGATTGAATGGGCGGCTTTTCGTCCTGTTTATTCTCGAATGCAGAAGAATGAATTCTTCGGATCGGCCGTTCTGTTCGTGCGCTCACGTCGTTAGAGTGGCTCCATCTGCTGAAAATCCGGGAGTCAAGCATGTCGAACGTGCCATCATCGCCAGGTTGGGGACTGGATCAATCTCCGTTCCATGAAGGAGAGCTAGCCGTCCAGGAACGGGTGGGTGTCCGCGAAAAGATGGCAGCGGTAAGCCGGCATGTAGTAAGGCACTACCTGACCGAGCAGCACCGCGAATTCTTCGGCCTGCTTCCTTATATCTTCGTTGGCTCTGTGGACGCGCAAGGACGGCCGTGGGCTTCGATCCTGCTGGGGAACGCAGGCTTCATGCACGCGAGCGATAGCACGACGATCACGATCGAGGCGCAGCCGCTCCATGGCGACCCGCTCGTCGAGAACCTTCGCATGGGAGCGGAGATCGCCATGCTCGGTGTGCAACTCCACACGCGCAGACGCAATCGATTTTTCGGCACGGTCACGAGCTTGAAGGATGGCGAGGTCACGATCGGAGTGCGGCAGACGCTCGGGATTTGCCCGCAATACATTCAGGGGCGCGAGCCCGTCTTTCACCGCGATCCGTCAGTAAGCACGGTTTCACCCGTGCATCGCAATCAGCGTATCGATAAAGCGGTGCGGGCGATCATCGAAGGCGCCGATACGTATTTCGTCGCGTCAGCCAATTTGCGCGAGAGCGATGGTGTCGCCCGTGGCGCTGACGTATCACATCGCGGCGGCCGTCCGGGCTTCGTGCGTATCGACGACGACATGACGCTCACGGCCCCCGATTTCGTGGGGAATTTCCTCTTCAATACGCTCGGAAACTGGCAGCTCGATAACCGCGCCGGTCTTCTGTTCATCGACTTCGAAGGCGGCGACCTCGTGTACATTTCTGCCCGCGCCGAAATCATCTGGGACGGGCCGGAGGTGAAGGCCTTCAATGGCGCGCAGCGGCTGGTTCGCTACCACATCGAGGAAATCATTCGTGTGGAAGCCAGCCTTCCAGCCCGCTTTTCGGCGCCGGAGTACTCGCCGTTTCTTGCTCGTACCGGAAGCTGGGGCGACGCAGAGAAAACGCTCGAAGCCGAGCGCTTTCGCAACGAATGGAGACCGTTGCGCATCTCACGCATCGAGGAGGAGAGTTCGACGATTCGATCGTTCTATCTCGAACTCGCCGATGGACGCGGTCTGGCAGGCTACGAGCCGGGTCAGTTCTTGCCGATTCGCGTGCAGCCGGATGCCTGGGCGGAACCGGTGAACCGCACCTACACGCTCTCGAGCGCGCCGGGCGGCGCGTCGTATCGAATCACGGTGAAACGTGAAGGAACAGGAGGCGTCTCGGACTGGCTTCATGACCATGTGACGGTCGGCACCGTGATCGAGGGGATGGCGCCGCGCGGTTCGTTCGTTTTCAACGCCGATGCGCGCGCGCCGGTCGTTTTGATCTCCGCCGGGGTCGGCATCACGCCGATGATTGCCATGATCGACAGCCTGCTCGTGAACAATGGGAGAACGCTTCATCACGCACCGATCTGGTTCGTGCATGGCGCGCGCAACTCCGCCAGTCATGCGTTCAGCGCGTTCCTGAATGACAAGCTCGGCAGGCACGGCAACCTGCATGCGCATGTTCGCTACAGCCGCCCGTTGCCGGACGATCGCATTGGGCTGACGCATGACAGCGAGGGCATCGTCGACATCGACCTGCTGAAGGCGATCCTGCCCTTCGACAATTACCAGTTCTTCCTGTGCGGACCGGCGGCGTTCATGCAGTCGTTGTATGACGGGCTCATCGACCTGGGCGTGCGCGATACATCGATTCACCTGGAAAGTTTCGGCCCTGCTTCGGTGAAGCGTCGTATCGAGCGTGCCGCGGCGGACGAGGCCGAGGAGTCGATCGTCGTGACTTTCGCCAAATCGGGCAAGACGGCTCGCTGGCGTCCTGAACATGGTTCGATTCTCGACCTGGCGGAGCGGGCCGGCATTCCGGCGTTATCGAGTTGCCGTGTCGGAAGCTGCGGTACGTGCTCGGTCAAAGTTCTGAACGGCTCGGTCGATTATGCCCAGCCGCCGGGCCATGAGATTCCTCCCGGCGAGGCGCTCATCTGTTGCGCGGCACCGCATCCTGGCGTTCATCTTGCGGATTCGCTGGACCGGGAGGGCGTATCGCTCGACTTATGAGCGTCAGCGAGAGACAGCGAGACGTAAGCGCGCGCCAACACGGCGCGGACAAGGCCGCCCTTCAGTTTGCGGCCGGGTTTGCCGATAACGGGCGTACCACGCGCGAATCCCGTCACCTTGTCTATCCACAGTTTCCCGATGAAGCTCAGCCTCAAGATACCCCTCGCTTTTGCCGCCGCGCTCGTGCTCATGTTCGCGGGCGCCTTGTACGGCATCTTCGCGCTCAATGCCTCCATCGATGCCTATCGCGATGAAGTCGCGAACAATGTGGCCAACGAGCGGATGGTCTCGGCAACGCTTGTCACGTTCAAGCTGCAGGTGCAGGAGTGGAAGGACACGCTCTTGCGCGGCAAGGACCCGGCCAAGCTCCAGAAGTACTGGAGCGCCTTTCAGACCCGCGAGCGTGCGGTCGGCAAGCTGGCCGACGAACTCAAGCACAGACTTCCGGCGGGCGAAAGCCGCGACCTGATCGAGCGTTTCGCTTCCGCGCATGTCGCCATGGGGGAAGGCTACCGGCGCGGCTTCGAGGCGTTCAAAGCGGCGGGCTTCGAACCTTCGGCGGGCGACGACGCCGTCGCCGGCGTCGATCGTCAACCGGCGGCACTGCTGGAGCAGGCGGCGAAGAACATCGCGGCCGATAGCGCGCGCGTGTCGGAGGAGGCCGATCGCGGCGCCCGGCGCGCGTCCATCGCCAGCGTCGCGCTCATGCTCCTCGTGCTTGCGCTGGCGCTGATCGGCGGCTACCTGTTCAGCCGCACCGTGTCGCGGCCGCTGGCGCGGGCGCTGGGCTGCGCGCAGGCCGTTGCAACGGGCGACCTGTCACTCGAATTCGAAGCGCGCGGCAAGGACGAAATCGCTGAATTGCTCGCAGCGCTCAAGCACATGCAGACGAGTCTCGCGCAGGTCGTGAGCAAGGTGCGGGACAACGCCGAGGGTGTTGCGACGGCGAGCGCGCAGATTGCCTCGGGCAATCTGGACCTGTCATCGCGCACCGAGGAACAGGCGGCATCGCTGCAAGAGACCGCCGCCAGCATGGAGGAAATCACCGCGGCCGTGCGTCAGAATGCGGATCATGCCGCTGACGCGTCGTCGCTGACCCAAAATGCGTGGCAAACTGCAACGAGCGGCGGTGTCATGATGGAAAAGGTCGTCGAGACGATGCACGGGATTTCCGACAGTTCGAGCAAGGTCGGCGAAATCATTGCCGTCATCGATGCGATTGCGTTTCAGACGAACATTCTGGCGCTGAACGCGGCCGTGGAGGCTGCGCGTGCCGGTGAAGAAGGACGCGGCTTCGCGGTCGTGGCGGCCGAGGTCCGGTCGTTGGCGCAGCGCAGCGCCTCGGCGGCGAAAGAGATCAAGGCGCTCATCGAACAGTCGGCCGGGCGCGTTCAGACGGGCTCCGTGCTCGTGCGGGACACGGGAGCGATCATTGCCGATATCGTTGGCTCGGTGCAAAGGGTCGCAGGCGTCGTGAACGGGATCTCGGCGGCGTCGGAGGAGCAGCGCAGCGGCATCGAACAAGTCAATCTGGCCGTCACGCAGATGGACGAGGTGACACAGCAAAACGCGGCGCTGGTCGAGCAGGCGTCGGCGGCGGCGCAGGCGTTGGCGGGCCAGGCGGCCTCGCTGCGCGACGCGGTGGCGGTGTTCAGGTTGCGCGAAGATGCGGCCTTGCCCCCGCAAGCGGCACTGCCGGCTTAACAGGACACGCGGAGACAACGAAGATGAGCGAGCAAAACGTTACGCGCCCACCGGCGCCGCCCAGCGACACGAGTTTCGCCTGGTCCGACGCACGGCTCCTGGGCTTCACGCAGATGGACGAGGTGCACAAGGAGTTCTATACGGTTGCGCGCAAGCTCGTGACCTGCACCGACGCCACCGCCGCGGACGCGATCGACGAGTTCGAGAAGCATGCCGTCAGCCACTTCGAGCAGGAAGACGAGTGGATGCGTTCGACGAATTTCCCGCCACGCGACTGCCACCTCGACGAGCATGCCGCCGTCCTGAAGTCGGTCCGTGAAGTCAAGGAAGCGGTCGGCCTCGGGCAGGCCGGCGCCGAGCTGGTTCGCGATCTCGGCATGCACCTCTTCGACTGGTTCCCCGGGCATGCGGACTACCTGGACTCGGCGCTGGCGGCATGGATGACCAAGCAGACGATGGGCGGCAAGCCGGTCGTGATCAGACGAAAGATCTGATCAGGCTCGGGGCTGCGGCGCGTCAGCGTTTCGCGGAATCATCCTCAGGCGAATCCTTCTGAACGATCTCGGCGTCGATCGTGCGGCCATCGTCGCCGAAGTCGCGCGCTTGCCGGCGCAGCGCGCGCGTTTTCCACCATAGATAGCCGACGACGATCGCGCCCACGCCGAACAGCACGGCGAGCAGCACCAGCGAGAGCATCGCGGCTGCCACGAGCACGATCACGCTCACAATCGTGGCCGTCACCCGGCCGAACCATCCGGAGCCGCCTGCCGGCACTCCGTCCTCATACGTCACGCGCCGTGGCGGCACTCTGCCGTTGTCCATCACTCAATCTCCTTCCTTGCGGCAATGAAAGGGCAGCTTCGCCCGATTCGCCCCTCCGGGTCAACCCGGATTGATCATGGCCCACCGCCGCTGATACCTTCCAGATCATACGTATGACCTAGAGAAAGGTAACACATGCCGACTTTACACAGGCAGGTATTGAACCGGATGGGCGAGCAGATCTGCGCCGGCCGGTTCCAGCCGGGCGACATCCTGCCCGCCGAAGGCGAACTCGCGGAAGAGATGCAGGTGAGCCGCATCACCATCCGCGAGACGATGAAATCGCTGTCCGCGAAGGGCATGCTTCAGGTGCGCCGCCGGCACGGCACCATCGTGCTGCCGCGCTCGCAGTGGCAACTGTTCGATCCGGACGTCATCACCTGGCGCGCGCGCGCCGGCGCGGTCGATGCCGACCTCATTCGCGACCTGATGGAGTTGCGCACGATCATCGAGCCGAACGCCGCCAGGCTGGCCGCAACCCGCGCGACGCCGGAGGATCGCGTGGCGGTGCGGCGCGCCTTCAAGGCGATGGAACGCGCGGTCGCGGGGCAGGGCGAATACGTGCCCGCCGACCTCGCGTTTCACGGCGCGATCCTGACGGCGTGCCACAACCAGTTCATCCAGCAGATGCAAAACGCGCTTTCCGCGATCCTGCGCACGAGCTTCGAACTGAGTTCGGAGATCGAAGGCGGGCCCGCGCGTTCGCTGCCGATGCACGAAGCGCTGTGCGTCGCGATCGAACAGGGCGATGCGCAAGCGGCCGCGAACGCCGTGCTGACGCTGATCGAGCGCGCGGAAAAGGACTTCGACGATCGCGCGGCCCTTACCCGCACCGCGAACGACCAGCCGCTGTAACACGCTTTCAGTGATGCGAAGACCAGGCCGCAGCCTCCCGACGAGGCTGCGCGGGCGCGCTCGCGCCCACGATTTCAAACTAATCGACAGGAACACGGCATGACCACGTTATTCGATCTGAGCGGCCGCACTGCGCTCGTCACCGGTTCGGCGCGCGGCATCGGCTACGCGCTGGCGCAAGGGCTCGCGGCGGCCGGCGCGCGCGTCATCGTCAACGGCACGAAAGCCGATACCGTCGATGCCGCCGCCGGCCGTCTGCGCGCGCAAGGCTTCGACGCACTCGGCCGCGCATTCGACGTCACCGACGAGGCATCGGTTTCCGCCGCGTTCGCGGCATGGGACGCGGAGGGCATCGCCGTGGATATCGTCGTGAATAACGCGGGCATCCAGTTTCGCAAGCCGATGATCGAACTCGCGCTCGCCGACTGGCAACGCGTGATCGACACCAATCTCACGAGCGCGTTCATCGTCGCGAAAGAAGCGGCGCGGCGCATGATCGCGCGCGGCCGCGGCGGCAAGATCATCAATATCGGCTCGCTGACGAGCGAAGGCGCGCGCGCGACCGTTGCGCCTTATACGGCGGCCAAGGGCGGCGTAAAGATGCTCACGCGCGCAATGAGCGCCGAATGGGCCGTGCACGACATTCAGGCCAACGCGATCGGCCCCGGCTACATCCTCACCGACATGAACCAGGCGCTCGTCGACAACCCGAGCTTCGACGCGTGGGTCAAGAGCAGCAATCCGTCGCAACGCTGGGGCAGGCCCGAAGAGCTCGTCGGCACGGCGGTGTATCTGGCATCGCCCGCATCGAGCTATGTGAACGGCCAGATCATTTATGTCGATGGCGGCTGGCTCGCCGTCCTCTGATCACCTCGATACGATTTCCGGAGACATCATGGATCACGTCAAAACCGTGGCGCCGCAGAGATGGTGGTATCTCATGCCCATCATCTTCATCACCTACAGCCTCGCCTATCTGGACCGCGCAAACTACGGATTCGCCGCCGCCGCGGGCATCGACCGCGATCTCGGCATCACGCACGCCACGTCGTCGCTGATCGGCTCGCTGTTTTTCCTCGGCTATTGCCTGTTTCAGATTCCCGGCGCGATCTACGCGCAGAAAAACAGCGTCAAGAAGCTGATCTTCGCGAGCCTGCTGCTGTGGGGCGCGTGCGCGGCGCTCACCGGCATGGTGAGCAATATCCCGATGCTGATGGCGCTGCGCTTCATTCTCGGCATCGTCGAAGCGGCCGTGATGCCGTCCATGCTGATGTACATCAGCCGCTGGTTCACGCGCACCGAGCGCTCTCGCGCGAACACCTTCCTCATTCTCGGCAATCCGGTCACGGTGCTGTGGATGTCGGTGCTGTCGGGCTATCTCGTCAAGAGCTTCGGCTGGCGCGAGATGTTCATCATCGAAGGCGTGCCGGCGATTGCATGGGCGATCGTGTGGTGGTTCACAGTGAAGGACAAGCCCGCCGACGCGCCGTGGATGAGCGACGCCGAGAAGGCCGAACTCGATGCGCGTCTGAAAGCGGAGCAGGCGCATATCGCGCCGGTGCGCGACTACAAGGCGGCGTTCCGTTCGTCGATCGTCCTCAAGTGCTGCGCGATCCATGCGCTGTGGAGCGTCGGCGTATACGGCTTCATCATGTGGCTGCCGTCCATTCTGAAGTCGGCATCGGCGATCGATATCGTCTCGGTCGGCTGGCTCTCGGCCGTGCCCTATCTCGCGGCCATCGTGCTGATGCTGCTCGCCTCCTGGCTCTCCGACAAGACACGCAACCGCAAGCTCTTCGTGTGGCCGCTGCTGCTGATCGGCACGATTGCGTTCGTCGGTTCCTATCTTGTCGGCAGCTCTAACTTCTGGCTGTCGTTCACGCTGCTCGTGATTGCAGGCGCGACCATGTATGCGCCATACGGCCCGTTCTTCGCGCTCGTGCCGGAGCTGATCCCGAGCAACGTGCTTGGCGGCGCGATCGGCTTCATCAACGCGAGCGGCGCGCTCGGCGCGTTCCTCGGTTCATGGGTCGTCGGCTATCTGAACGGTGCGACCGGCAGCCCCGCGGCGTCATACGCGTTCATGGCCGCGGCGCTCTTTGCCTCCGTCGTTCTGATGATGCTCGTGCCGGCGCACTCGGGCGAACGCTCGACGCCATCCGGCAGCGCAGGCAAAAAATCCGTTCCCTCGGCTCTCGCGAAATAAAGCAATGGCAACTCTGATTACCGACATCAAAGTCATCCTGACTGCCCCTGAAGGCATCAATCTCGTCGTCGTCAAGATCGAGACCAATCAGGATGGGCTCTACGGGCTGGGCTGCGCGACCTTCGCGTACCGGCACCTCGCCGTGAAATGCCTGATCGAAGAATATTTGCGGCCGCTGCTCATCGGGCGCAATGCCGAAGCGATCGAGGAACTCTGGCAATTGATGCACCAGAACGCCTACTGGCGCAACGGGCCGATCGAGAACAATGCGATCTCCGGCATCGACATGGCGCTATGGGATATCAAGGGCAAGCAGGCGAACATGCCCTTGTATCAGCTCTTCGCCGGCAAGGTGCGCGAAGGCGTGCCCATCTACCGTCATGCCGACGGGCGCGATCTCGCCGAACTGTGCGACAACATCCAGCGTTATCGCGAGCAGGGCATCACGCATGTTCGCTGTCAGAGCGGAGGCTACGGCGGCGGCGGATTCGGCTCCGCGCCCTCGCATGCGCCACGGGGCGCGCCCGACGGCATCTATCTCGACAGTCGCAAGTACATCCGCGAAACGCTCAAGTTGTTCGATGGCATTCGCAGCAAGATCGGCTTCGATGTCGAGCTTTGTCACGACGTGCATGAGCGATTGAAGCCGGTGGAAGCGATCCGCTTTGCACGCGAGCTCGAACCGTTCGAGCTCTTCTTCCTCGAAGATGCGATTGCGCTGGAAGAAGGCGAATGGATGCGCCAGCTTCGCGACAAGACGACGACGCCGCTCGCGCAGGGCGAGCTGTTCAATAACCCGTATGAGTGGCGTTTCCTGATCAGCGAGCGGCTGATCGATTTTATTCGCGTGCATCTGAGCCAGATCGGCGGCATCACGGCGGGGCGCAAGCTGCAGATATTCGCGGAACAATTCGGCGTACGAACCGCATGGCATGGACCGGGCGATATGTCGCCGCTCGCGCATGCCGCGAATATCCACATCGACCTGACATCGCGCAATTTCGGGGTGCAGGAGTGGTCGGGCACGGAGCCGCCGAACTTCGTGATCCAGGAACTCAAAGGGCCGCGCGCCGCGTTGCTCGACGTCTTCCCTGGCCTGCCCGAATTTCGCGGCGGCTACGTCTATGCGAATGACAAGCCCGGTCTGGGCGTAGACCTCGACGAGAACGAAGCGGCGAAGTATCCGTGCGAATCGAATGTCACGCTCTGGACGCAGACACGTTTGATGGATGGCGGATTGCAGACGCCGTGATGCGATTTCAACGACCTATCACCGCGCGTAATCTTCAAGGAATATGTAATAAGCCATCGATATAACGTAAGGAGGCAGTCACAGCAGATGCATGAAGGGGTCTGATAATTCCGCCGGCAGAAAGATTCACGAGTCCATTACTCGTGAAAACAACAAGAGTGCTCTCCAAACCAGCCGGGTTCCCCACAATGTCAGTCAGCTCGAAGCAACGCATTCCCCTTGTTCTCACATCCCTTGCGATGGCGTGTACGCTGGCCGCCTGCGGCGGCAGCGATTCGACCACGGCGTCGTCAGGTTCCAGCGCACCCGCGAGCAAGACGTTGTCCGGCGTAGTCGCCGCGACGGCGTTTGCGCCGGGCAGCGCCACGGGCGACCCGGTCATCAAGGCGGGCTATTACAGCGGCGCCACGGTGTGCGTCGACGCCAACAGCAACGGCAAGTGCGACGACTCGGAAGTCACCGCCACGACCGACGCGCAAGGCAAGTTCGCGTTGAAGGTCGATGCTTCCGCGAGCGGCCAGTTGCTCGCCGATATCGGTAACAAGGCGAGCAATTCGGCCAGCGGGACCGCCGTTGCGAGCCATCTGATCCTGCGTGCCTCGGCTGCGCAAATCGCCGACCAGGGCGCGGCGAACGTCGTGATCAGCCCGATGTCGACCGAAGTGCAACGCCTCGTCGAAGCGAACGGCAGCGACTACGCGACCGAGAAGGCGAACCTCGCCACGCGCCTGAGCGGCCCGGGCGTCGCGGCACTGCAGGCGACCGTGCCTGCCGCCGACGTGCTCGCCGACGTGAACAAGCTCTCGGGTGCGGAACAGTCGGCCATTCTCTATGAAGACAATGCGCTCACGAGCCGTTACGCCTATGCGGCCACCAAGCTCGATCGCGGCGATCTTTATCCGGACAACCTCGCGATGGCGGGCGGCGACCCGTCGCTGATCGGCGCGGCGGGCGTCTCGACGGCGACGGCAGTCAAGACGAACCAGACTCAGGCGCCCATCACGTTCGCCCAGGCGCAACAGGCTGCGTTCAACCTCGAAGGCATTCCGCGCTACGACGCCGTGTTCATCGTCATGCTCGAGAACCGCTCGATCGGCACGACGGCGAAAGGCACGATCGGTATCGAAGGTTCCGGCGACGCACCGTATATCGCCGGCAACCTGGACTTCAGCACCGGCAAGTGGAATCAGGCGACGACCTACTATTCGACGGGCAACCCGTCGGAGCCGAACTACACGGCGCTCGGCGGCGCGGACGACTGGGGCATCACCGACGACAACTGGTGGGGCTGCGGCATGGATGCATCCGCGCTCAAGGACACCGCTTTCGCGGGCGGCAAGGCGTCGGACGGGCAGCCCCTCGTGGCGTTGCCGGCCGTCCCGGACAACAGCAAGGGCAATCTGTCGGGCTATGGCAAGTGCCCGGTCGGTGCGGACGCGGCGCATAACATCGTCGCGTCGAACCTGTTCACGCAGCTCTCGGCCGCGGGCCTCTCGTGGCGCACCTATAGCGAGTCGATGAACCCCGGACAGGACGTGCGTGCCGACAGCATCGCCGACCCCGCCGTGGTGGCCGGTTACAAGGGCCTGGCGGGAACCGTGACCGCAGGTCTGACCAGCGCGCCCATGGCGATGCCTTCGGCGCTCTACAAGACCAAGCATCATCCGGGCATGGCCTACCAGACCGCGCGCTCGCTGCCGGAGTTCTACGCCAGCAACCGGACGATCTTCGGTACGCAGTACGCCACGGCGATGCAGAGCACGTCCGTCTACCCCATTCCCGCGGGCTACGACTACGATCAGTTCGGCACGGACCTGAAGAACGGCGATATCGGCGCGATCAACTTCGTCGTTCCCGACCAGTGCGACGACATGCACGGCACGGGCAGCGATGCGACCTGCACCGGCGACGCGCTGGTGAAGCGCGGTGACGCCTATGTCCAGCAAGTCGTGACGAAGATCCAGTCCTCGCCGATCTGGAACAACCCGAACCGCCAGGTCGCGATCGTCGTGATGTTCGACGAAGGCGAAGGCAGTTCGACGTCGTGCTGCGGCTGGAATCCGTCGCAGACCAGTGGCGCGGAACCGCTCACGTATTCGAACGGCAAGTATTCCCCGGTGACCACCACGGTCTACAACCACGGGAATCACGGTCACGGCAATTCGATCTTTGGCGTGGTCACGAACCACGGTCCGCAAGGCGTTCAGGATAGCGACGCGTACAGCCACTTCTCGTTCGTTCGCACGCTGCAGGACATGTTCCAGCTTGCCGATCCGGCGCCGGGCCAGGAGTTCACGTACATCGGCCGTTCGAAGTACACGGAGAAGTTCATCACGGCCAACGTCCTGAACCTGCCGGAACTCGCCGGCAGCGCCGATACGCACTTCGATTCGGTGCGCCCGATGAACCATGCGTACATCACGCCGGCCGGCTACACGCAGCGGCTGAATCCGGCTGACATCATCGGTACGCAGGAAGCCAACCGCCAGCCGGGTCCGGACAAGACCCAGACCAACATCTGGGCGGTCAAGTAAGGCGCGTGCCGAAGGGGAAAGGGCTCGCTCTTTCCCTCGGAAATCCGCGTTGGCATGCCGGGTGGCGCGCGCGTCACCCGGCGACTTCTTTAAGCATCCTTCCAGCTTTCCGGCCGGCCGGTTCCCCGGCAAACGTATCGAAACATCGGCCAGAAGACGACATCCGCCATGCGTAAGCTATTTCTCGCTGCACTCTGTTGCACTACTCTCATGCTCGCCGCTTGCGGGGGCAGTTCGTCCGACAACGGGACATCGGCGGCGTCCGGCGCTTCGGCCCCGGTGCAGGCAAGCGCCCCGGCGGCATCGACGTTGAGCGCGAAAGCGCAGCTCGGCGAGAAGATCTTCTTCGACAAGGGCCTGTCGGGCAACAAGAACATGGCGTGCGCCAGCTGCCACGACCCGGCTTTTGCCTACGGTCCGCCGAACAGCCTGTCGGTGCAGCTTGGCTCCGATCCGGCGCAGGCGGGCGTGCGCGCG
The DNA here is from genome assembly GCF_001544575.2 of Caballeronia cordobensis. Lineage (GTDB taxonomy): Bacteria > Pseudomonadota > Gammaproteobacteria > Burkholderiales > Burkholderiaceae > Caballeronia > Caballeronia cordobensis. Next base: position 178,004 of record NZ_FCNY02000004.1, on the reverse strand, counting down.
GTGCCGTCGCTGCGCTACAAGTCGATGACGCCGCCCTACGACGACAATGCCGACAACCCCGATGGCGTGACGCAGAACGCGCCCGGCGGCGGTTTCATGTGGGACGGCCGGGCGACCTCGCTCGCGACGCAGCCTGCGCTGCCGCTCCTGAATCCGATCGAGATGAACAACAGCTCGCCGGATGCGGTCGTCAAGGCCGTGCGAAGCGCGCCGTACGCCGCGCTGTTCCAGCAGGTCTACGGCCAGGCGGTGTTCGGCGACACGACGACCACCTTCAACGATATCGGCGACGCGCTCCAGCAGTATCAGATCGAGGACCCGTCGTTCGCGCCGTATTCGAGCAAGTTCGACCTTTACCTCGGCAACAAGATCGGCGGCACGCTGACAGCCGCCGAGCTGCACGGTCTCCAGCTTTTCAACGACACGACCAACGGCGCCGGTTGCGCGGCCTGCCACTTCGTGGGCGCGAACTTTCACGGCTCGGTCGGACTGATGACCGACTTCACGTATCAGGCGATCGGCGCGCCGCGCAACGATGCGTCGATTCCGAATAACCCCGATCCGATTCCGGCCAACGCGAACGCATCGTTCATCGACATGGGGCTGTGCGGACCCTACGCGACGCTCCATGTTCCCGGCACGGCCACGAGCGGCGCGGGACCGGATCCGCTCACGGGCGTGAACGTGCCGGACCCGTACTGCGGGCGCTTCAAGGTGCCGACGCTGCGCAACGTGGCGTCGCGCAACGCGTTCTTTCATAACGGTGTATTCCATTCGTTGGTGCAGGTCGTGAACTTCTACAACACGCGCGATACGAACCCGGAGTTCTGGTATCCGTCGACGGGGGGCAGCGGCGCGGTCGTCAACAATCCGGGTTTCGCGCTTCAGCCGACCTATACGCCGGGCGCGAAGATCAACCGGTTCAACGACCTGCCCGCGGCGTATCAAGGCAACATCGACGAGGAATTGCCGATGGGGCAAGGCCAGACCGATGCCGGCGGTGCAACCGCGGCGGACGGTGCGAAAGCGCGGCCCTTTCACGGCGCGACCCAGCTCACGCAGAAGGACGTGTCCGACCTGATCTGCTTTCTCAAGACGCTCAGCGACGGCTATCAGCAGCCGGCGCAGGCAGCGAGTTCCGGCGATTGCGTGAACTGATCGAAGCGGGCACGGTCCGGCCCGGCAAAGGCCGGACGGACCACGCAAACATTCATCTATTTTCTTGTGTTCTTCTATTCATGATTCGACCTGTCTTCGCTGTTCTGCTTGCCGTCACGCTTTCCGTATCGATGCACGTCAATGCGGCCACCCGCGACACGAGCCATCTTCAGGAAGCCAATCGCGATAATTTCACTAGCGCCGTCAACGATTTTCTCGCGAAGCGGGGGCACCTGTGTCTCGGGAAATACAACTGGCCCGTCTATGTGATCGATGCGGACAAGGCCGCACGCACGAACGATTCGTTGCAGATGCCCGTACTCGAAAAGCTCGGCCTCGTCACGGGGAAGGACATGACCGTGCAGGGCAAAGACGGGGGCAAGAAACTGATCGCCCATGCGCGTCAATACTCGTTGACGAGTGAAGGCGAGAAATACTATCTGCATATTCCCGAAGTCACCGCGACGGGGACGACCCGCGTCACGCATCCCGCCGATTTCTGCGTAGCGACGCTCACGCTCGATAAGGTGGTCGGCTGGGAAAAACCGGTTCAGCGCGACGGCGACACGATGACGTCCGTGCTCTACACGTACAAGATCGAGCCCGCACGATGGGCGCGGGACCCTTCCTTCTTGCGCGTGTTCCCCATGGTGCAGCGCGTGATCGAGGGCGAGGGCACGCAGCAGTTGCGCGAAGGCATGCATCTCACGCGCGACGGCTGGGTCGCCGACGAGATCTTCCCGCGCTGACATAACCTATGCCCCTGACCGTCGATTTCCCTGCCCCGGTGCGCGACTGGATCGCCCTGAACCTCACGCGCGGCGTGCAGCCCGACCATCTCAAGCGCGATCTGGCCAGCCGAAACAATTCGATGGAGCTGTCTTCGGCCATGGTCGATGCGGTTGCGGCCGCTTTTCTCTATGGCGTGCCCATGCCGGGCGACACGCTGGACCTCGGCGCGCCCGTTATTGCTTTCGAGCCGGATCCGCTGCGGGTGCCTGTGGGGCCATCCATCCAGCTGGCCGAGCGCAAGACGCGCGTGATCGCGCGATTGCAGCGCCCGGCTGCCGTCCTGCTCGACGAGTTCCTCACGGGCAGCGAATGCGACCAGTTGATCGCCCTTGCGCGACCGCGTCTGTCGCGCTCGACCGTGGTCGATCCTGTGACCGGCCGTGACGTTGCCGCCGGTCATCGCAGCAGCGACGGCACGTTCTTTCGTCTGGCGGAGACGCCGCTGGTGGCGCGCCTCGAAATGCGGATCGCCGCGCTCACCGGTCTCGCCGCGGAAAACGGCGAAGGGCTGCAGTTATTGCGCTACCAGCCGGGCGCCGAGTCGACGCCGCATGTCGATTATCTGGTGGCTGGCAACGAGATGAATCGCGAGTCGATTGCGCGCAGCGGGCAACGCATCGGCACCTTGCTCATGTATCTGAACGATGTCGAGGGCGGTGGCGAGACGGTGTTTCCGCAAGTGGGCTGTTCGGTCGTGCCGCGTCGCGGCCAGGCCTTATATTTCGAGTACTGCAACCGCGCGGGGGTGTGCGATCCCGCGTCCCTGCATGCGAGCACGCCGTTGCGTTCGGGCGAAAAGTGGGTCGCGACGAAATGGATTCGCGCCCGCCGCTTCGTGCCGGGCGGGAATGGGCGCTAGCTAGCGATGCGCAGCCCGAAGCCTCATTGAGGAGGACGATCGAACCTGGCGATGCTCGCATCGTACCGGGCTCCCTGTCCGCCGAGAGCGACCGTCGCGCGTCGCGCGCTATCCAGCAGCATCTTCAAAGCCGCGTCGATCGTCGACGCATCGTCGAATCTTCCGCGTGGGCCGGACAAAGTCAGCGCGCCCAGCAACGCGCCGGTCGAGTCGAACACGGGTACGGAAGCGGAAGCCGTCTCCGGATCGCGTTCGCCATACGAGACCGCCCACAACTGCCCGCGTACGTCGTCCCACCTCGAATCGCCGGGTTCCGTGAAGGCGAGCAGCACCTTCCCGGACGCGCCTTTATCGATCGCGAACTCCTCGCCGATCCGGATCGACACTCTCACGCTTCTCGTTGGCTCGACGCGGTACAGCACCAGCCGATGATCGCCCTGACGCACGTAGAAGGATGCCGTTTCGCCCAGTTCGCGGCTCAACTGCTGAAGCAGCGGCTCCACGACAGGACCAACCTGAAAAGACCGTTGATACAGCGTCGCAAGCCGTAACGGCTGATGACCGACGGCGTACTGCCCGTCGCTCAGCTTTCTGATGTAGCCGCCATGCTCCAGCGCGCCCAGCAGCCGCAGGACCGTGCTTTTGTACAAGCCAGTCCGGCGCGACAGTTCCGTGAGCGTCAGTCGATCGTCGTTCGAACCGAAGGCGTTGAGGATCGCGAAAGCGCGATCCAGCACCGCGACGCCGCTGGACGCCTCCTTCGCATCGGCTGAACTCTCCGTCGTTTCGCGCACCGCTCTCTCCCCATGTCTTCAGTGTCGTCACTATACGGTTCTATCCAGCAGAACTCAAGTTCTATTTGACGGGTTAACCCGTCTTTCGCGGCGCCGCGGTTCGTTCTATTGTTCTCTTCAACAGAATCGTGGTCTATCAGATAGAACTTTAGCGAGGTGACAGATGAATTCTCCAGGTCCCGGTGTACTGATCAGCGAGGTCGGGCCGCGCGACGGTCTGCAAAGCATCAGAACCGTCATGCCGACGGCGGCCAAGCTGCAATGGATTTCCGCGCTCGCCGCAGCCGGACTCAGGGAGATCGAAGTCGGCTCCTTCGTTCCGCCGAGACTGTTGCCGCAGATGGCCGACATCCGCGAGGTGGTGACGCATGCGCTCTCGATTCCGGGGCTTCATGTCGCGGTTCTCACGCCCAACTTGCGCGGCGCGCAAAGCGCCTTCGAAGCGGGCGTGCACAAGATCACGCTGCCGGTGTCCGTGACCAATGAACACGCGATGGCCAACATCAGGAAGACGACGCAGCAGATGATCGACGAGGTGCGCAGCATCGTGGCGTTGCGCGACGCGCAGTTCCCGGCGGTGCTGATCGAGGCGGGCGTGTCGGTGGCGTTCGGTTGCACGATCGCGGGCGTCGTCACCGACGACCAGACCATGCGCATGTGCGCGGCGATGGCCGAATGCGGCGTCGATGAAATCGGCCTGTCGGATACCAGCGGCTATGCCAATCCGGTTCAGGTGCGGCGTCTCTTTCGCCGTCTACAATCCGAGTTCGGCGAGAAGGCGGGCGGCGCGCACTTCCACAACACGCGGGGTCAGGGTCTCGCCAACGTCCTCGCGGCGCTCGATGCCGGTGTCACGACGATCGATTCGAGTCAGGCCGGTCTCGGTGGCTGCCCCTATGCGCCGGGCGCGACCGGCAACATCGTGACGGAAGACCTCGCGTTCCTGCTCGAAGCGATGGGCCATGACACGGGCGTCGATATCGACAGACTGGCCGACGCGCGTGCGATTCTCGCCCAGGCGCTTCCGGGCGAAGCGCTGTACGGGCATGTGCACGATGCCGGCCTGCCGAAAGGCTTTATCTATGCGGACGGGCGCGCACCGAGTGCGCCCCAGCCGGAAGGGTGTCTGCTGGGAGTGGCGCAATGAGCGAAGTGCAAGCGAATCAATCTCTGCCGTACAGCGGCGTGCGCGTCGTCGAGATGACGCATATGGTCATGGGTCCGACGTGCGGCATGGTGCTGGCGGACCTGGGCGCCGAAGTCATCAAGGTCGAGCCGATCTCGGGTGACAGCACGCGCACGCTTCGCGGCTCCGGCGCGGGCTTTTTCAGCACGTTCAATCGCAACAAGAAAAGCATTGCGGTCGATGTGAAGGACCCGCGCGGCGTCGAGATCGTGCACAAGCTTCTCGCGGGCGCCGATGTCTTCAGCGAAAACTTCAAGAGCGGCACGATGGACAAGCTGGGCCTCGGCTATGCGGCGCTGTCGAAGCTCAATCCCCGGCTGGTCTACGTCTCGCACAAGGGCTTCCTGCCCGGCCCCTATGACCATCGCACGGCGCTCGACGAAGTCGTGCAGATGATGGGCGGTCTCGCGTATATGACCGGACCGGAAGGCAAGCCGTTGCGCGCGGGCACGAGCGTCAACGACATCATGGGCGGCATGTTCGGCGCGATCGGGGCAATGGCGGCGCTCGCGCAACGCGAGCGCACCGGACGCGGCCAGGCCGTGCAGAGCGCCTTATTCGAGAACAACGTCTTTCTGGTCGCCCAGCACATGATGCAGTTCGCCGTGACCGGCAAGGCCGCCGCGCCGATGCCGAGCCGCATTTCCGCATGGGCGGTGTACGACGTGTTCTCCGTCAGGCACGGCGAACAGATTTTCCTGGCGGTGGTTTCCGACACGCAATGGGCGCTGTTCTGCGACGCATTCGGTCTCTCGGCGCTAAAGGCGGACGAGCGAATCGCCACCAACAATCAGCGCGTGCAGGCGAGGAGCTGGTTGCTGCCGCAGCTTCGCAAGCACATGGAGCAATTCACCGCCGCCGAGATCAGCGCAGTCTTCGAGCGCTGTGGCTTGCCTTATGCGCCGATCACGAGGCCACAAGACCTGTTCGACGATCCGCATCTGCTTGCAACCGGCGGGCTCGCCGACGTGACGTTGCCGCCCGACGCGAGCGGCGCCGAGCGGCCGGTTTCGACGAAGACGGCCTTGCTCCCGCTGACACTGGACGGCGAACGCCTGCAACTGCGCGCCGCTCCGCCTTCGCTGGGGCAGGACACGAGAACGCTGCTCCAGCAGCTCGGGTATTCGTCCGAGGACGTGAGGCAACTGACCGGGGCGGGCGTCGTCAAGTGCCAGGAACGAAAGCCCGGCGATGCGGCAAGTCCATCGGCCAACGAAGTGGCCAGCGCCTGAAATCGATAAAACAACCAGGAAGCGCGGCGTCGTGCGTAGCGGCATGACTTCGCGCGCCCGGTGATTCGTCCGGAGACGACAGATGACATCCTTATCCTCGAATGTGACGGCCGAGAGCCCCGTTTATTCGACGCTCGAACAGCAGGCGGTCAGGAAAGCCGCGTGGCGATTCATTCCGCTGCTGGCGCTTGCCTACTTCTTCAACTATCTCGACCGCACGAGCGTCGGCTTCGCGGCGCTGACGATGAACCGCGATCTCGGCCTCACCGCGACGCAGTTCGGCTGGGGAGCGGGCATCATGTTCGCGGGCTACTGCCTGTGCGAAGTGCCGAGCAATCTCGCCATGTATCGATTCGGCGCGCGCCGCTGGCTCGCCCGCATCATGATCACGTGGGGCTTCTTCGCGGCGGCGACGGCGCTCGCCGTGGGCCCGACCAGCTTCTATGTGATCCGCCTGCTGCTGGGCATCGGTGAAGCCGGCTTCTTTCCCGGGGTCATCTTCTTTCTCGCCGTATGGTTTCCGGCGAGTTACCGCACGCGCGTGCTCGCGTGGTTCACTGTGTCCACGCCGCTCTCGTCGCTCATCGGCGGGCCCTTGTCGGCATGGCTCCTCAAGATGGACGGGTTGCTCGGTCTGGCGGGCTGGAAGTGGATGTTCATCATCGAAGGTCTGCCTGCGTGCGTCCTGGGTATTCTCGTGTTGAAGATGCTCGCCGACAAGCCGGCCGATGCGACATGGCTCTCGCCGGAAGAACGGCAGGCGCTGCAAAGCGCGTTTGACCGCGAGGGCGCGTCGAGTCAAAAGAAGAAGCACTTCGCGGCGGCACTGAAGGATGTGCGCATGTATATCCTCGCGATGATCTCGTTCGGCTTCACGATGGGCTCGTACGGCATCGGCATCTGGCTGCCGCAGATGCTCAAGGCGCACGGCATGAGCGTCACGCAGACCGGATGGGTGTCGGCCGTGCCGTACTTCTTTGCGACCATCGCGTTGCTCTGGTGGGCGAAGCGCGTGGATCGCCGTGGCGGGCATATCGCGAATCTCGCGGCGGGACTTTTCATCGGCGCGGTTGCACTCGGGGTGTCGGCGTACTTCCAGCAACTCGTTCCCGCGATGACCGGTATCACGCTGGCGCTGATCGGCACGATCGCGGGACGCACGATCTTCTATACGCTGCCGGCCCGGTTTCTCTCCGGTCAGGCCGCCGCGGGCGGATTGGCGCTCATCAATTCGATCGGTGCGCTGGGCGGGTTCGCGGGCCCGTATCTCGTAGGCTTCCTGAAGGACAGCTTCGGCACGTTCACGGCCGGCATGGTTGGCTTGTCCATCGTGCTCGTCGTCACGACCTTGCTGACGCTCTCGCTGTTTGCCTTCGACAAGGGAGAGTGACGATGGATTCGCTTCTTTCCCCCCGACGACGCCGGTTGCTCGGCGCGGCCGCCGCATCGGTCATGATCCCGGCGCTCGCATCGCGCGGGGCCATTGCAAAAGAGGAGCCTCGCAGCATGAGCACGACCAGCAACTATCTTCCTGTTCGAGCGCAGTGGCTCGCATCCGGCACCGAGGCGGCGCTCGAACCGGAGATGCCGATCATCGACGCGCATCATCATTTCTATGAACGCACGGGCTGGACTTACCTGCTCGACGACTATCTCGAAGACGCCGGGTCAGGGCACAACATCACCGCCTCCGTGTATATGCAGGCGCTCACGCGTTACCGGAAGGACGGACCCGAGCCCATGCGCCCGGTCGGTGAAATCGAGTACGTCACCGGCACGACCGCCGCATTGCAGAAGGGAACGCCGCAGGTCGCGAAAGGCATCGTGGGCTATGCGGATCTGCGTCGCGGCGCCGCGATTCGCGACGTGCTCGAAGCGGAGCTTGCGGCCGGCGATGGCCGGCTGCGCGGCGTGCGCCACCTCGTGACCTGGGATGCGGACCCGACGCTCGTCAATCCGCTCTCGGCGGCGCCGCGCGGGCTGCTGCTCGATCCGACGTATCGCGCGGGCGTTGCGCAACTCGGGTCGCTCGGACTGTCGTACGACGCCTGGCTGTTTTTTCCGCAGCTTCCCGAACTGTTCGATCTGGCGAAGGCGTATCCCGATACGCCTTTCATCGTCAATCATTGCGGGGGCGTCGTGCGAATCGCGAGTTATGCGGATCAACGCAAGGACGTGTTCGACACATGGAGCCGCTCGATGCGTGAGCTTGCGCAGTTGCCCAACGTGTTCGTCAAGGTCGGCGGTCTGGGCATGCGCATCAACGGCTTCGAATTCGAGAAGGGCGAGCGTCCGCCCGCATCGACCGAGCTTGCGGAAGCATGGAAACCGTGGATGCACACGTGCATCGACGCGTTCGGCGCCGATCGCTGCATGTTCGAGAGCAATTTTCCCGTGGACAAGGGCTCGTACCCGTTCAGCAACGGCTGGAATGCGTTCAAGCGCCTGACCGTGCAGGCAAGCGAGCACGAGCGGGAAGGCTTGTTCCGGGGAACCGTGGCGAAGGTCTATCGACTTGCGTGAGCGACCGCATGCGCCTCAGCTCGCGCCGGCGATCTGCCAGATACGATCCAGCACCTGCGATACGGCCTGAATAGCCGGGTCGCCGCTGCGTCCTTCGGCATAGACGAACGCAACCTGAGTGCTCGCGCGGTGCTCGCCGAAGAACACGGCTTCGCCGGCATCGCGCGCTTCGTTGGCCAGCGCCTCGCGCATCAGACCGACGCCGACGCCCGCCGCGACGAGCGCGCGCATCAACTGCTCGTGATCGGCTTCGACGGTTTCGACCGGCTTGATCGCCGCGCTTTGCAGAATCTCGTTCAACACTTCCTGATGCCCGCTGCGCGGCGCCATGCGGATCCACGGCTTGTGCGCGAGGCGTTCCAGCGCGAAGTCCTCGAAGGGCTCCCACGACGCGGGCACCACGAGGCGAAACGTCATTTCATCCAGCACCTTGACGTGCGCGCCTTCGGGCCGTTTCTTGCAGACCAGCAGCGCCGCATCGATTTCCGCGCTGCGCAGCGCATCGATCAGCCAGCTCGTGCGGCCGACCTGCAAGTCGATCTTCAGGCCCGGATGCCGCGCGACCATCTCCGCGAGCAGCGGGCCGACGCGCAGCGCGGCGGGATCGAGCATCACGAAGCCGATGCGCAAACGGCCCTCGATCTGGCCGCGAAAGCCGCGCGCCGCGTGAACGAACTCGCCGAACGTTTCGATGGCTTTTTCCGCGCGGCCGAGCAGCGCCTCGCCGCATTGCGTGAGCGTGACCGAGGAAGTCGTGCGCGACAGCAGGCGTACGTCGAGCTCTTCTTCAAGACTGCGAAGCTGGCCGCTCACGGCCGGCTGCGTCACGTGCAGCGCTTCGGCTGCCTTGGTCACGCTGCCGAAGCGCGCGACGGTCACGAAGGTTCGAAGCTGGCGAATGTCCATCTGATTCTCGCGTCCTGCCTCAGAAGAGGCGCTTATGAGCTTTATCCGGGAAAGTGATTTCCGCGGGCCGACCGACGCGACTATTCTCGATCACACCCGATGAGCCGGGCAATCCGCTTCGACACCGACTGACCCACACGGAGACACGCACGACTTCATCGATCCTTCCCCGACACGCGGCCGAAGGCCTGTGCGCCCTGAGCGCGACGCAGGCCGTCGAGATGCTGCGACGCCATGAAGCCTCGCCGCTCGATTTCGTCGATGCCGCCATCGCGCGCATCGAGGAAGTCGATCCGCACATCAACGCGCTGCCCTTGCGTCGCTTCGAGGCGGCCCGCGATGCGGCGCGCCGCTTCCCGAAACCCGACGACGAAACCCTCGCGATGCCCGGTTATCTCGCGGGCCTGCCGATTGCCGTGAAGGATTACAACGACCTCGCGGGCGTGCCGACGACCTACGGCTCGCCCATCTTCCGGGACAACGTGGCGCCGGCATCCGATCTGACCGTGGCGAATCTCGAACGTCACGGCGCGATTCCGCTCGCCAAGTCCAACGTGCCGGAATTCGCGGGCGCGAACACCTTCAACACCGTGTTCGGCGCGACGCGCAACCCGTGGAACACGCGGCTCTCGGTCGGCGGTTCGTCGGGCGGTTCGGCGGCGGCGCTCGCCTCGCAGATGGTGTGGCTCGCGACCGGCAACGATCTCGGCGGCAGCCTGCGCATTCCCGCGAGTTACTGCGGCGTGGTCGGCATGCGGCCGAGCGTGGGGCGCGTGCCGCGGCCGGTCTCGCCCGTGCCCTACGATCCGCTGTGGGTCGAAGGCCCGATGGGCCGCACCGTCGCCGATGTCGCGCTGATGCTGGACGCACAGGCGCATTTCGATGCGCGCGATCCGCTGTCGTGGCCGCGCAATCCGGTGCCGTTCGTCGAAGCGGTGCGCCGTCCGCGCGCGCCGCGCCGCGTCGGCTTCACGCCGGATCTGGGCATCGGCCGGGTGGAGGCGGAGGTCGCGCGCATCTGCGAACGGGCGGCACGGCGTTTCGCGGAGCACGGCGCGGCGGTCGACGACGGCTGCCCCGATTTCAGCGGCGGCTTCGAGGCGTTCCAGACCTTGCGCGCGAATCTCGTCGCGGCGGTGCGCGCGCCGCTGCTCGACGCCGCGCGCGATCGCATCTGCCCGGAGATCGTCTGGAACATCGAAAAGGGCCTTCGGCAGGGCGGCGAAGATGTCGCGCGCGCCGAGCGTCTGCGCGGCGCGCTGTTCAATCGCGTGAGCGCGTTTTTTGGGCAGTACGACGTGCTCGCGTGTCCGACCGTCGCGGTCGCGCCGTTTCCGGTCGATCAGCGCTTTCCCACGGAGATCGACGGCACGCCGCTCGATTCGTACATCGACTGGATGTATCTCACTTTCGTGCTGACGCTGACGGGTTGCCCGTCGATCTCGATTCCCGCCGGCACGACCGATGACGGCCGTCCGGTCGGCCTGCAACTGCTGGGCCGTCCGCGTGGCGATTTCGAATTGCTCGGCGCCGCGCAACTGCTCGAAACGACGCTCGGCGTATCGGCGTTCGCGCAGCGGGCGCTCGCCTGAGGCGCGCGCCGGTCCTCACGTTCCACGAGAGAACACAGACAGAGGAAGGAGACAGACATGTCGGTCGACAGCAGAGACGTAGTACCTGCGCACGCGCGCAGCGACGATGCACCCATGCTCGAACGCTTCGCGCTGCGCGTCACGGCCTGGTGCGAGAAGTGGTATCCGGATGCTTTCGTATTCGTCGCGTTGACGGTGCTGGCGGTCGCGCTGGGCGCACTCGCGATCGGCGCGTCGCCGCGTGCGGTGGCGGTGTCGTTCGGGGACGGCTTCTGGAGCCTTATCCCCTTCACTATGCAGATGGCGATGGTCGCGATCACCGGTTACGTGATCGCGAGTTCACCGCCGGTTGCGCGGCTCGTCACGCGCGCGGCGCGCGTGCCCAAAAGCGGTCGCGCCGCCGTGGCGTACGTCGCCTTTCTCAGCGTGCTGACGTCGCTCCTGCACTGGGCGATCAGCCTCGTGTTCGCGGGCCTGCTGGTGCGCGAACTGGCGCGTCGCTCGGCGTTGCGCATGGACTATCGCGCGGCGGGCGCGGCGGCGTATCTGGGCATCGGTGCGACCTGGGCGCTGGGTCTCAGTTCGTCGGCCGCGCAATTGCAGGCGAATCCGGCCAGCATTCCCGCGACGCTGCTGCCGATCACGGGCGTCATTCCCTTCAGCGAGACGCTGTTTCTGTGGCAGAGCCTCTGCATCGCCGGGGCGCTCATCGCCGTCTCGACGCTGATCGCGTGGTGGACCGCGCCCGGCCCGGCGCGCGCGAAGACCGCCGCCGATCTCGGCATCGCGCTCGACACGATCGAGGATGCGCTGCCCGCCCGCGAGCGCCCCGGCGAATGGCTCGAATACAGCCCCGCGCTGATTCTCGTGCTGGTGGCGCTCGGCGGCGGCTGGGTCATCAACGAGTTCGCGAGCAAGAACTGGCTCATCGCGATTTCCGGGCTCAACACGTACAACCTGATCTTTCTGCTGCTCGGCATGCTGCTGCACTGGCGGCCGAAGCGTTTTCTGCGCGCCGTGTCGAAGGCCGTGCCCGTGACCTCGGGCGTGCTGATCCAGTTTCCGCTCTACGGCGCGATTGCGAGCATGCTGACTTCGGCCAAGGGCGCGGCGGGCGATTCGCTGACGCATCATCTGTCGACGCTGTTCGTGAGCATCGCATCGACGGATACGTTCGCGCTCGTGATGGGCGTGTATTCGGCGGTGCTGGGCTTCTTCGTGCCGTCGGGCGGCGGCAAGTGGATCATCGAGGCGCCGTATGTGATGCAGGCGGCCAACGACCTGCACGTGCATCTGGGCTGGGCCGTGCAGATCTATAACGCGGCGGAGGCGCTGCCGAACCTGATCAATCCGTTCTGGATGCTGCCGCTGCTGGGCATTCTCGGACTGAAGGCACGGGATCTCGTCGGATTCACGTTCGCGCAGTTCATCTGCGGCACGGTGCTCGTGCTGACGATGCTGTGGCTGCTGGCGCCGACGCTGGCCTATCACCTGCCGGTCATGCCGTAGGCGTTCCGGCAGGCCGCGCGGCGGAGTCGGGAATACGCGATCAGTTCCTTGATCGTTGCCCGAAGCCGCCGTCTCTTAACGCGGATTAAGCGCCTCCGTTGCGCCACCAGTCACATCACGCGAGGGCGTCGAAACATCGGTATCGTCCGGCCGCGCGCTGGTGTCGTAAAGCCGATCCGGAATGAAGGCCGCACAGATTCCGCTCAAGAAAAACACCGCGCCCACCAGCAGGAAACTCACGCCGAACGAGAACTGCGTAGCGATAAACCCGATCGCCACGGGCGCCGCGCCCGAGCAGAATCGCCCCACGTTATACGAGCCGCCTACGGCCGTGCCGCGAACACGCGTGGCGAAGCTCTCGGACATGAACGCGCCCATCGTGCCGAGCGGCACGCCATAGAGAAAGCCGAAAAACAGCATCAGCCAGACGATATTCTCGCGCGTGTGAAGAAACACGATGACCGGCAAAAACAACGCCGCGCCGATGCAGCCGATCACATACACGCCGCGCCGGCTCCATACATCGCCGAGCCAGCCCGCGACGATCTTGCCCATGAATGCGACCACATACGTGCCGATCATGTAACCCGCCATCGAGCCGAAGCGCACGTGCAGTTCTTTCTCGAGATAAGTCGGCAGCCAGTTGTTCAGCCCGTAAAAGCCCGACAACGCAAACACGGATGCCAGCGCCCACAGGATGAACATCTTGCGCGCCTCGCGATCCGAGAAGATCAGGTAATAACGGTTCTCGCGCCATGGACGGCGCACGCGCGGCGCGCCCGCCCGCAGCGCCATGCTTGCGCGCCAGCCGGGCGGCTCCGGCACGAACCAGTGAATCGCGAACGCGAGTACGACCGGAATCGTCGCGACATAGAAGAGCATGCGCCAGCCGTAGTGCGGCAAGATCCAGTTGGCGAGCGAGATCACGACGATATAACCCGCCGAGATTCCCGTTTGCAGAATGCCGAGAATCAGCGAGCGCCGCTCGGTCGGCACATATTCGGCGACGAGTGTGCTCACGAGCACCATGCAGCCAATCCCGAGCGAACTGATGAAGCGCACGAGCGCGAACTCGGCGAAGGTATGCGTGAGTCCGAGCAGGCCCGCGCCGAGCGAGAAGAGCGCGAGCGCCCACACGACCACGCGCACGCGGCCGAGCGTATCGCTTGCCCAGCCGCCCAGAATGCCGCCCACCGCCATGCCGACGAGCGTCAGGCTGCCGAGCGCGCCCGCCTCGACATTGGTGAGCCCGAATTCGGCCTTGATGCGTGTGAGCGTGAGGCCGTACATCATGACGTCCGCGCCGTCGACGAGCAGCGCGAGATAGCCGAGCGCGAAGACGATCAGCCAGCGTCCGGTTTCCGGAGACGACGCGCGGTTCATGCGCGCGGCTCCGCATCGGCGTAAAGCGGCATGCGCGCAACCAGCGCGGGCGCGAGAAACGAGCCGAGCAGCACGCCCGCGTCTTCATGCTCGCGCGTGTACCAGTGCTCGACATGCGTGAGATTCATCGTGCCGATGCACTCGCCGTCATAGGCAATGGGAATGTTGAGAATCGAGCCGAGGCCCATGTTCGCCATTGTCATGTGATCGTCGAACGCATTGCGGATGTCGTGCGCGGTCTCGCCGCGAAACGGCCGCATTTCCTGCAGGATTTGCGTGGCCCACGCGGTGCCGCGCTTCTTCTTGCGGCCGCCTGTCGGGTAGACGTCGGGCATGTTGGTGTAGACGCGCTCCACTTCGTGATGGCGCGCGTCGTACGCCATGATCGTGAACAGACGGAAGCCGATGGTTTCGGCGGCAACGGCGGCGACCGCATCGAACAATGTCGATGGCTGGGCGGGCGCGCGCATCGCGTGCGCGAGGCGTTGAAGATCGGTCAGTTGCATGTAGCGCATGATGTCGTCGTCGTGTGAGTCGTGTGAGTCGTGTGAGTCGCGTGACTAGCCGCGTGCGAGGCGATCGCGTGCATCGCCTTCGATCGCGCCGTTGATTTCGATGTCTTCGAGCGAGCGGTTGCGCGTCTCGATACCGAGAAAGAACACCACGCACGCGCCCGCGAGCAACACGGCGGTCGTCATCGCGAACACGCCGAAGAAGCCGAACGACGGATACACGATGCCGACGAGAATCGGTGCGCTCACCGAGCCGATGCGCCCGAAAGACGACGACGATCCCGTGCCCGTGGTGCGCACCGAAGTCGGGAAGATTTCCGGCGTGTACGCGTAGACGCCCGCAAACGCGCCGTTCATGAAGAACGACAGGCAGATGCCCGCCGCCATGATCTGCACGCCGGTATGCGAGAGCGACAGCATGATCGCCGCGATGCCGCCGAGCGTCATGTACGAGGCCACCACGCCCTTGCGGCCGATCTTTTCGTTGAGCCACGCCGCCGAGAAATAGCCCGGAATCTGCGCGCCGTAGATGGCGATGGAAAAGCCGAAGCTCTTCGTGATCGTGAGGCCTTCCTTGACGAGCAGGCTCGGAATCCACGAGAAGAACGAGTAATACGCGAAGGCCACGGCGAACCACATGAGCCAGCTCACCGCCGTCGTGCCCGCGAGGCGCTTGCTCCACAGCGTCTTCACGTTGCGCCACGCGCTGCCGCTGCCCTTGGCGGCGGACGGAATCGCGCCCACGGCCGACAGCGGCGCGAGCTCGAAGCCGCGCTTCACGTACCACGCCTCGATATCGTCGACGATAACGTTCGCTTCGGCGACGCGGCCCTGGCTTTCCATCCAGCGCGGCGATTCGGGCAGCGTGCGGCGCCACCACAGCAGCATCACGACCGGCAGCGAGGTGATGACCGCGAGATAGCGCCAGCCGTCCGGGAAATTGCGCACGACGGTGTAGCCGAGAATCGACGAGCTCAGATAGCCGAACGACATGAAGCCGACGAGCGCGCCGCAGAACATGCCGCGATAGCGCCGCGGCACGAATTCCGCGAGAAACGGCGCGATCACGACGGTCTCCGCGCCCGAGCCGAAGCCCGCAATGATTCGCAGCGCGAAGAAGGTATGCCAGTCTTGCGCGGTGGCGCTCGCGAGCGAGGCGACGCAATAGATCGCGAGCGCGCTCATCATGATGCGGCGTCGGCCGATGATATCCGCGAGCACGCCCGACAAAAACGCGCCGAAGAAATAGCCGATATACGTGCTGCTCGCGACCAGCCCGGTCTGCGCGCTCGTCAGGTTCCACAGCTTGCTGACGACGGGAAGCAGGAACGCGAGCGACGACGAATCGAGGCCGTCGAACAGATAGCCGCATCCGCCGATAATGAGCAGTTTGCGATGAAAGCCGGATAACGGCAGCCGTTCGAGGCGGGCGGCGATAGCGGACATGATCGATGTTCTCCCGTGAATTCGGCGTCAGCGCCCGATCGCGTAAGCCTGCATCTGGCGCGGCGTGGCGGCCCCGCGCATCAGGCCGTTGCGGATGCCGACGGCGCACACGCGTCCGAGCGACCACGGCTCGGCGACGGTGAGATCGTGGCCGCGTGCACGCAGGGCGTCGAGCGTCGCTTGCGGAAAATTGCCTTCCGCCGACATCTTGCCGAGCTGAATGTCGCGCGGATAAAACGAGCCGGGAAAATGCGCGGTCTGGAACGATGGTGCATCCACCGCCGCTTGCAGGTTCATGCCGAAGTGCGCGTGCCGCAGCAGCAGTTGCAGCGACCATTGATCCTGCTGATCGCCGCCCGGCGTGCCGAGCGCGGCATACGGCTTGCCGCCGCGCGTGACGAGCGTGGGCGACAGCGTGGTGCGCGGGCGGCGTCCCGGTCCGAGCGACGAGGGCAGGCCTTCCTCCATCCAGAACATCTGGCCGCGCGTGGTCACGTTGAAGCCCAGTCCCGGCACCGCGGGCGATGCCTGCAGCCAGCCGCCCGACGGCGTCGCCGACACCATGTTGCCCCAGCGGTCGACGACATCGAGATGCACGGTGTCGCCGCGCAATTCCGGCAGCGGCGCGAAGGTGGGTTCGCCCTGGCCGAAACCGCCCGGCTGCTGGCGGCCCGCGTTGGCGAGAATCTTCGCGGCGCGCGCTTCGCTGTCGAGCAGACGCCCCGGACGGAATTCGAACGACGCGCGCCGCGGATCGATCTCTTTGCGGCGCGCGTCGTTGTAGGCGTCGCTGAGCAGCGTGTCCATCGGCACGTCGGAGAAGTTCGGGTCGCCGTAGAAGACATCGCGATCGGCGAACGCGAGCTTCGAGCACTCGATGACCGTGTGCACGAAGTCCGGCCCGAGCGGGTCCATGCTCGCGAGATCGAAACCCTTCAGCAGCGCGAGCTGTTGCAGGAACATCGGGCCTTGCCCCCACGGTCCCGTCTTGTGGACCACGAGGCCTTCGTATTCGTAGGACACCGCGTCTTCGTAGGTCGGCTCCCAGCGCGCGAGATCGGCGGCGTCGAGCAGGCCGCGATTGCGCTGGCCCGAGGTATCGAGAACATCGGTCGAGCGGAAGTACTGATCGATCGCATCCGCGACGAAGCCGCGATAGAACGCGATGCGCGCCCGTTCGCACTGCTCCGCGCGGTCGCTTTGCGTGTTCGCCTCGCGCAGGATGCGCTTGTACGTTTCCGCGATGGCGGGATTCGCGAACAGATGGTTCGGACGCGGCGCTTCCCCGTCGCGCAGCCATTGCTCGGCGGACGTGCGCCATTCGCGCCTGAAGAAATCCTGAATCGCGAGAATGGACGACGCCATGCGCGGCAGCACCGGATAGCCGTGCTCCGCATAGCCGATCGCATAGCTCAGCACGTCTTCGAGCGGCAACTGGCCATAGTCGCGCAGCATCGCCATCCAGCCGCCGAACGCGCCGGGCACGACGGCGGGCAGCAGGCCCGTGCCGGGCATCACGGTGAGGCCGAGTTCCTTCATGCGCCCGATGGTCATGGCGGCGGGCGTCACGCCCTGGCCGCACAGCACGCGCACGCGGTCTTCCTTCGCGCTATAGAACACGGCGGGCAGTTCGCCGCCCGGCCCGTTCAGATGCGGCTCGACGATTTGCAGCACAAAACCGGCCGCCGCCGCCGCATCGAAAGCATTGCCGCCTTTTTCGAGCACCGCCATCGCGGAAGCGCTGGCAAGCCAGTGCGTCGATGCCACCATGCCGAATGTGCCGATCAGCTCGGGTCGTGTCGTGAAACTCATGGCTTTCGTCCGTTTTTGCGAACCAATTCAGATTGGTTCGGATCGATGAAATACAAAATATGTGTGCAGCGTACGCGAACAGAAAAAGTAAAGCAATGCCGCGCGGCCCGGTCGCGTTTCTGATACATTGAACCAATGATTATTGGTTCACATTCGATCATGGAAAAATCCGCACTCGACAGGCTGCTCGATTACCTCGCGCAGCACAATCTGAAGGATGGCGATGCGCTGCCGCCCGAACGCAGCCTCGCCGAAGCGCTCGGCATGAGCCGGCGCGATCTGCGCGCCGCGCTGGCGTCGATGGAAGCGGCGGGGCGCGTCTGGCGCGGCGTCGGACGCGGCACGTATCTGGGCGCGCGGCCGCTGAAATTTTCGGCTTCGCTGCGCAGCCTGCGCGCGGGGTCGAGCCCGGCCGACATCGCGGAAATGCGGCTCGTGCTGGAACCGGCGTTCGTCGAGCTGGCGACGCTCAAGGCGAGTCCCGACGATCTCGCGGAACTGGAGAAATGCGCGCGGCGCAACGCCACGGCGAAAGACGACGACGAGTGGCAGCAGTGGGATCATCGCTTTCACTTGCTCATTGCTCAGGCCACGCGCAATCCCGCGATCATCGCGCTGATGGACGTGGTCAACGGCATGCGCATGAAGCCGAACGCGCGCGAAAAGACGGCCGATCAGGACACGCGCCGGCATTTCGCCATGCAGCATCAGGATGTCGTGAAGGCGATGCTCGAGCGCGATGGGGCAACGGCCGCCGCCCGCATGCGCGACCATCTGCTGAACGTGCAATGGCGCATTCCCTCGCAGCGGGAAAGAGGCGACGACGCCGTTCGATAGCCGGAGTAGACTGAAATTTCGCGGCGCGCACGCTGCGAAAGGAGGTTGCAATGAAACTCGCTGAAATGTTCAGGCACGCGAGGCGGAGCATCACCGCCGGGCATGGCGACGCAGAGCACCATCACGAGGAAGGCGCGAAGTCGGCGCAGAAAGAGTCGAAAAGGCTGTGGGACGTTATTGGCCGCAATCGCCATAAAAAGGCGAAATGGCAATAGCGGCGGCGCGGGCGCATCGGCTCGAATGACAAGGCCCGGGAATGCACATTCCCGGGCCTTGTCGTTTCATCACGCGTACCGCAAGGAAAGCCCGCTCAACCCGCTGCTTCGGCTTCGGTGGGCGCGTGACCCGCCGGCCCCTCGTTGACCGCGCCCGCGGCCTTGCCGAGCTCGCGCAGCAACGGCGGAACGTCCATGCCCGGCACGACGGCCTCGATGAGCGAGAGCCGGTCGCCCGACGCGCGCGCGCACGCGAGCGCTTCGCGTAACTCGGCGGGCGTCGAAGCACATGCGCTGTAGCTGGATCGGCCTTTGCCCAGCGCGGCGGGCAAGGCGGTCCAGTCCCAGCGGGCGATATCGTTGTAGGCCGCGTCGGCGCCGTGAATCGCGCGCTCGACCGTGTACCCGTCGTTGTTCACGACGACGATGATCGCGTTGACGTGTTGCCGGATCATCGTGCCGAGTTCCGCGATCGTCAGTTGCGCGGAGCCGTCGCCGATGAGCAGCACGGGACGCCGCCGCGGCGCCGCCAGCGATGCGCCGAGCAGCGCCGGCAGCGTGTAGCCGATCGACGCCCAGAGCGGCTGGCCGATGAACAGCACGTCGTCGGGCAAGCGGTGCGCGCCCAGCCCGTAAAACGACGTGCCTTGCTCCGCGATCAGGAGATCGCCCGGACGCAGCGCTTCGCTCACCGTTTGCCAGAGCGTCGATTGGGACAGCGCCGCGCTGGCGTGCGCTTCGTCATGTCGATGCCCGGCGACCCGATGGCGTTCCGTGCGCGGCAACGGCGCGCGGTCCACGAAGACCGCATGCAAGGCATCGAGCGCGTCGGCGAGTTCGATCGGACCGTATTGCCTGCCGGCCACGCTCGACGCATGCGGTCCGATGTCGATCAACCGGTCGATGGCAAGATGCTGGCTGAAGAAGCCGCTCGTCAGGTCCGTGAAGCGCACGCCGGCCTTGATCAGCACCTCCGCTTCCTCGATGGCCGCGCGTACCGCGGGCTCGCTCGCGGCGCCGTTGTACGTGCCGAGATACGCGGGATGCTCTTCGTTCACGACCCGGCGGCCCGAGAGCAGCGTGGCGTGCGGAATGTCGCCGGCATCGATGAGCGAGTGCAGATTCGGCTCCGCGCCCATTCGTTGCACCAGCACGTCCGCGAGAAGCGACACGCTCGATGCATGTTGCAGCAACGCGCGGGCGTCGCGTGAAAACTGACGCAGCGCATCGGGATCGGTCGTATCGCTCGACCGCGCGAGCGGCGCTTCCGGCGCGCGTACCGGAAGATCCGCGAGATCGGAGGGCATCACGATATAGCCCGGACGACGCTGCGACATGACGGTACGCAATACCCGGTCGATCTCGGCGCAGGCGTCGTGTTCGTCGAGCGTGGCATGGGCGCACACCACTTCGTGCGCCATGCGTTCGAACACCCCGAAATCGCCCGTGCCCAGGCTGTGATGCGTGCAATTGCGCGCGGCCTGCACGGCACGCGACGGCGCGCCCACGACATGCACGACGGGCACGTACTCCGCGAAGCTGCCCGCAATCGCATTGATGGCGCTCAGCTCGCCCACGCCGAATGTCGTGCACAGAACGCCGATTCCGCGAACGCGGGCATAGCCGTCGGCGGCATACCCCGCGCCCAGTTCGTTGGCGCAGCCAACCCATTGGAGACGGCCGTCGCGCCCGATATGGTCGAGCATGGCAAGGGTGAAGTCGCCGGGTACGCCGAACACGCGATCCGCGCCGAGTTCGCGAAGACGCTCCAGAAGATAGTCGGTCAGGGTGAATGCTTTGGACATGTGAAACTCCATCGGTTGAGCGTGTGGCTTACAAGGCGTCGGCATACGTCGGGATGACCATCCGTTCCAGCAGCGACTGCTGCTGTGCGCCGAACACATCTCGTTCGTTGCGCGAGGCGGAAATGATCGGCCGCTCGATAGTCACTTTGATCCCGTTGCAGTTATCGACGAAGTAAGCGCCGACGATGGAAGAAACGTCGTACGCGAGTTCCTCGGCGAGATTGCGCGCGCAGAACATGTTCGAGTACAACGCCGTCTCGTACATCTCTTTCGATACGAAGAGCACATCGAACGTGATCCGGTTCACGCCCGCGTTCTTGCTGCGAATCACGCGCGCCATGTCGAGCAGGCGTCGCTTTCCGATGGGCTCTCGTTGCGGCGGCACGTCTTCGATCGACGACAGGCTCCGGTCGTCGAGATTCACCGTGCCCGCCGGCTCGCCGATGTCGAAGTACCTTGCGCGCGTCTCGCCCGCTTCGGTCCATGCGCTTCCGTTCGCAAGGTAATGACGGATGGGGAACATCTGCTCGCGGATCACCGCTTCGTTTTGCAGCAGATGGAAGAGGGTCCATTCATAGGCGTCGGCGGCGTCGAGCGCGAGCAGCGATCCGGCGCCCATCGGCGCGACGGATGCAATGCGTTCGATCTCCGCCCGGTGCAGCGTGTCGAGCGCGGCGGCATCGTCGTGAATCGTGCGCAGCAATGCCACCGGACGCTCGGCGTCCGCTTCGACGAATTCGTACTGTGCATCGGCGAGCGCCTCCGGAAACTCGCGGCGAACGAGTTCCACGACCTGTTGCCGGATCGTTGCGTACTTTGCGATGAAGATCGGGTCGCGCGTGCCGCTCGGCACGATCGCGCCATACGTCCCGTTTTCATAGCGGAAGCTGACCAGATTCGGCGAAAGCGGATACGCGATGTTGCCCGCTGTCGATTCGCGTCCGGCATAGCCGTAGTGGATCAGATAGTGCGTGAGCAGACTGGCCAGCATGGTTGCCGCCTCGGGCGTGCGCGCACGCGTCTGCACGATGATGCCGAGTTCGCGTTCATTCGATCCGGCGGGCCGCTTCTCCACGCCGTTGCGTCCATAGACGAGGACATCGGCGGGAATGCTGTGCATATCGCCCGGGCGCAGATGAATCAGTGAGACCTTTCGCATGCCGACGCGGCGCGAGCCTTCCAGCTTGATGCTGAGCGGCCAGGGCTTGCCCGTGCGATAGAAGCGGCTGTCGCGGATGCCGGCGCTGCGTGCATCGACGGCAAAGAATGCCGTGCTTGCCATCGCCAGCACGCCTTCCGGATAAAACTGCAACTGCGGATGAGATTCCTCATACAGCGAATGCGCGGCGATCGAATACGGCGTGCAGCGGCGGCTGTCGTTCGGCGCGGTGAACACGGCGCTGCCGTCGTCGTAGATTTCGGCGACGAGGCAGTCGGACGGCGAGCCGGGGTCGCATGCCAGCGCGCCGCATTCGAGCACATGGCCGACGTGATACGCGAGCCCCGGCGCGATGCCGCGGCGGATCATGTCGGCGGCGAACAGCGCCACGTCGCATGAACGGCCGGCGAAGATATACTTCGCGCCGCTTTCGAGTGCGGCAAGAATCGGATGGATGCCCATCTGACCGACGATCGTGCTGTCGCGCAAGGACGCTTCGCTCAACTCCGGACCCGCGCCGACGGGACGCAACCGGCCCGCGCGCAGTTCGTCGATAACGACAGCGGGATCCAGTTCGCTATGGATCACGGCGACTTTCGCGTCGCGCACGTCCAGTTCCTCGAACACTTCGCGCGCAACGTCGAGCATCCATTCGAGGTTGCGGTCGCCGCCCGCCATGCCGCAACTGCCGAGTATCACGGGGCCGTCGATCCGCTTGCCGGCTTCGACCATCTGACGAAAATCGTTCTTGACGGCCTCGCGCTCGAAATACTGCGTGCCCGCGCCGAGATAGTACGGGCCCGCATCCATCGAGCCGGCGTCGGAGATCACCGCATCGACGCGGCCTGTCATGGCCGTTTGCAGCGATTCCTTCGGAAATCCATATCCCAGCGCGCCGCAGGCCGACACGATGCGGTAAATCAGCTTTGCCATTTCGCTTCTCCCGTTGCATCGGACCACGACATGTGGTCCTTCCGATGCGTTGGGAGCAAGTCTGCTGTTTTTCGCCGAGCGGGAAAAATACCGTCTTTCAATGGCGGTATACGCGGCCGATATAGCTAATCGCCGGAACCTTCGTCGTCCGATGGCGTCGCCTCGGCGGGCTGGCCGCCCGACTGCTTGCCGATGAACTCGACGATGAAGTCGCGCACCGCTTCGCCCGCCGCACCGAGCGGTGCGTCAGCGGAGGACACGATGCAGGCCGTCATCCAGACGGCGGGCTCGATGACCTGCGAGACGAGACCGGCCTTGCCCGGCAGTTCATCCGTGCTGTCCAGCGGCAGGATCGTCGCGCCGACCCCGGCCTGCACGGCGGCCAGCATGTCGCTCATCACGTCCGCTTCCGCGGCGACGAGGGGTTCGATCTTCGCCTGCTCGAACATGCGGTCGACGACCGTGCGCGCGACATTGGGCGGGCGCGCCAGCACGAGCTGGAGATCGGCCAGTTGTTCCTGACGTATCGATGCCGGCATGACGCTTCCGCTTGCGCGACGCACGAGATAGAGGCGTCGCTGAAGCAGAGGAACGGTGACGTAGTCGGGAGAAGGCGCGCACTCGAACAGCACGGCGAGATCGAGCGAATGGTCGCGCAGGCGCGCCGCGAGCCGTGCGCTGCCCGCGGACGAAAACGTGAGCCGCACCTTCGGCAAGGCATCTCGGCACGCTGCGATCAGCGGCCCGCTGAACCGCGCAGCCAGCGTCGACGACATGCCGATATGCACGCTGCCTTCGATGTCCTCGCCCTGACCGAGCGCCACCTCGCGCAAACGATCGATGCGCCGGAGGATCGCCGTGGCTTCGAGGTACACCCGCTTGCCCGCGGCGGTCGCGTTCACGCCGCGCGGCGTTCGCTGCAACAGCACGACGCCAAGCGCTTCCTCGAGATCGGCGATCTGCAGACTCAGCGCCGGCTGAGCGACGTGCGCGATCTGGGCCGCGCGCGAAAAACTGCCGGCATCGACGACGGTGACGAAGTACCGCAATTGTCGAAGTTTCATGGCGGCCTGTAGGTGAACAAGCTGCGAGCCGTTGAGGGAGGCAAGACGGCTCACCTTCGCCGCGAAGCGCCTCTTTGTCAACCGCCTTTCAGGAGCAACGCGGCATCGCGCGATAAAAAGTTCAGATGATTAGCTATATCGGCTGCGTATACGGCCATTGAAAGACGGTATTTTTCCCGCGTTCGCGAAGCCGGCAGACTGCGTTCTCGACACATCGGATGAGCGACCCACCGCTCGCAAGCGAGCCGGCTGCTCAAGATCATGCATAGAGGGAAACATGCGAGTCCTGCTGATTGAGAACGATCTCGAAGCGGGTCGTAAGCTGCTCTCCGCATTGCGGGGCGCGGATTACGGCGTCGACTGGGTGCGCGACGGCGAGTCCGGCCGGAGCGCGATGGCGTCCGCCTATTACGCCGTCGTGCTGCTGAACGCGTCGGTTCCGCGGCTGGGCGGCATCGACTTCCTGAAGGCCTCGCGTGCCGCCGGAAACCGCATTCCCGTGCTGCTGCTCACCGCGCACGACGACCCCGGAATGCGCGCACGCGCCCTGGATACCGGCGCCGACGATTGCCTGCTCAAGCCGCTGGATTCGCGCGAAGTGCTCGCGCGCATTCGCGCCGTGCTGCGTCGCGCGGCAGGCTATGCGACATCGTGCATCGGCGACGGCGTGCTCAATCTCGACCTCGACAAGCGAACGATCCGCCATAACGGCATCGAATCGACGCTCTCGGCGCGTGAATTCGCCTTGATGCATGCCTTCCTGGAGCGGCGCGGTTCCATTCTTTCGCGCGGTCAACTCGAAGAGCGCCTGTATAGCTGGGGCAGGGAAGTGGAAAGCAATGCAATCGACGTGCTGATCCACGCAATGAGAAAGCGCTTCGGCCGCGATCTGATCCGTAACGTGAGAGGCCTCGGCTGGACGCTGACGCAGCACGTTCCGGCCGGCGATGAGCGGGCGATCATTTCCGGCTAATTCTTCGGACCTACATTTTTCCTGTACGAAACAGGAGAAAACATCATGCTCGCGCCACTTAAACCGCTTGGCTCTCACGCATTCCAGTCCGATAACTTTCGAGCCATCCCTGCGTATCTGAGAGATAACATTCTCGAACCTTATAAGCCCGAATGCGTGTATATCGGCCGAGCGTTCCGCGATATGTCGTTCGATAAAGAACTCGTTGCACTCGCCGAAGTTTGCGTGCCCTACACCTTCTATGGATCGCAGACGGGTCACTTCAACGCGGTGGAATCGTTGCTCTGTCTCAATCAGCTCGCCTTTCTGACGATCGCCGATCTGGTCGTCGACGATGAACCTCACGCATTTCGCCAGGCGATCAAGACGACCGATCTTCAGGACTTCAAGGAGCAGGTGCTGAGCCGGACATTCATCACCTCCGTGAAGACGCAGTTCAGGCGCACGCTCGACGGCCATCATGTCGTCATGCGCCTCGCGTTCACGACGATGCGCAAGCACGCCGGCATGGTGTTTCTCGCATCGGAGTTTGCGTTCATCGACGGGACGCGTTCCCTCGACGCACCGCCCGCGTTCTTTGGCCAGGCGACCTTCGCGATTCCGGCCATGTGAAAAAAACGCGGGCGGCGGTTCACACGTGACGCCGGATCAGCCTCCCCAGAGATCGTCGGCGGCGCGGATCGCCAGCAAGTAGCCATTCGCGCCGGCTCCGCAGATCACCGCGATGGCGGCCACCGAGATCGTCGAGTGACGGTACTCTTCTGAGCGCCGGTGGATGTTGGTGATGTGCACTTCCACCACCGGGCGGCGGATCAGCTTGACTGCGTCGAGCACCGGAATGCGTCCGAACGAAAAGCCCGCCGGGTTGATGATCAGCGCGGCATCCTGAAGGAATGCTTCCTGAATCCAGTCGATCAGCTGGCTCTCGCTGTTGGTCTGGCGGAAGATGCAATCGAACTTGAGATCTTCGGCGAGCGCGAGACAGTTCTGTTCGATGTCCTTCAGCGTCGTATTGCCGTAAATGTGCGGCTCCCGCACGCCGAGCATGTTCAGATTGGAGCCGTTGAGAATGTAGAGTTTGCGAGTCATGGTTTCAGTGGGTAGCGCTACGTTCGAGGGCCGTGTCTTTGGTTTCCCGCGACGTCGCGATCATGATGAAGGAGAGCAGGTTCAGCGAGCCGCACACCGCGACGATGGCCCACGGCGAACCGTGAAAGGCGTTGAGCAGCGCGACCGCGACGATCGGCATCGGCCCGCCGGTCAGCAGATTCGCGCCCGAGTACGACAGCGCAGAGCCCGTGTAGCGCGCCTCGGTCGGGAAAGACTCCGCGAACCAGACCGGCTGGATGCCGCTCTGAAACTGCGTGAAGCCGAGGAAGGCGCCCATCACGGCCATCGTCATGGCGACGGAGTGTTGCTGGAGGATCGGAAAGTAGATCAGGCAGCAGACCAGCGTGCAGAACGAGCCGATCAGGAGCGCGCGCTTGCGCCCGATCCGGTCGCTCAGATAGCCGCCCGCCAGTGCACCCACGATGGCGCAGACATTGGCGACCATCAGGAGCATGAAGCCGGTCTGCTTGGGCACGCCGAGGTTCTTCGTGAGATAGCTGAGCGAGAACACCACGATCAGATAGAACAGCGCAGCCGGGCCGCAGAAGAACAGCGTGAGACGCAGCGCGGTGCGCCAGTGAAACTTGAAGACGACGCCGAGCGGATTCGCGGCGCGCGCCCCTTCGCCTTTCTGCTTGAGCGCCTCGAAGGCCGGCGTCTCGCTGACCTTCATGCGGATATAGATGCCCAGCAGCACGAGCACGAAACTCGCGAGGAACGGGATTCGCCATCCGAACGATTCGAAGTCGTCGGCCGAAAGCAGACTGGACAGCGCGAAGAG
Organism: Caballeronia cordobensis; assembly: GCF_001544575.2. Lineage (GTDB taxonomy): Bacteria > Pseudomonadota > Gammaproteobacteria > Burkholderiales > Burkholderiaceae > Caballeronia > Caballeronia cordobensis. Next base: position 151,423 of record NZ_FCNY02000004.1, on the reverse strand, counting down.
GGCGAAATTGGCGAGGATCTGGCTGAGCGGCGAGCAAATGCCGAGCAGGCCCGAATACAAGCCGCGTTTCTTCGCGGACGCATGTTCGACCGCCATCAGTTGCGCACCCGTCGATTCGCCGCCGAGCGCGAACCCCTGAACGATGCGCAGCGAGACCAGCAGCGTCGGCGCAAGAATGCCGACTTGCTGGTAGGTGGGCAGCAGCCCCATCAGGAACGACGACACGCCCATCACCGACACAGTGGCCAGCATCAGGTTGCGGCGTCCCCAGCGGTCGCCGAGCATGCCGCAGATCACCGCGCCGAGCGGGCGCGCGGCAAGCCCCGCCCAGAAGCTCGCCAGCGACGCCAGCAGCGAGGCGGTCGGATCGAGCGACGGGAAGAACAGCTTCGGAAAGATGGTGGCCGCGACGACGCCGTACAACGCGAAGTCGAACCATTCCAGCGCCGTTCCGACGGTGGCGCCCGCCACCGCGCGGCGCGCCATCAAGTGAGTGTGCGCGGATCGTGTGCCCGCGGCGATGTCTGAGTCAGCAGGAACTGACATTGGCGTCTCCCATTTTTTAGATATGAAGCGTTCGTTTCCGGCCACGAACAGGTGCTATTGTTTGCGCTTCGAGGGCGGAGCGTTCCGCACCGGAACTGCATTTCACATCTTGAAAACCCACTGGCGATGTCGCTTAGAAACGGCCTGAGAATTCTCGATTTCCTCGCGTCGCAAGGTGAAGGCGCGGGCCTCGTGGCCATTGCCGACGCTTTGAGCCTGCCGCGCAGTACGTGCCATCGCCTGCTCGCCGATCTCGTCGAAAGCGGCTATGTCAGGCAACTGGTCGATCACAGCCGCTACTTCCTGACCATGCGCATGACGTCGAACGGGCTGGAATTCCTGAGCCTGACCGGCATCGCGGATATCGCCCAGCCGATCATCGAACGCGTCGCGGCGCAGACCGGCGAACTGGCGCGGCTGTCGCTCGTGGACGGCGAAGCGATCATCTGGGTGGGGAAGGCGGACGGACAGCGCACGGGCTTTCGCTACGATCCCGACATGGGTCAGGCGGCGCGGCTTTCATGCACGTCGACCGGGCATGCGTGGCTCATGACGATGACCGACGAACAGGCGGTCGCGCTGGTGCTGAAGCAGGGCTTCGGCGAGCCGAACGAGTTCGGACCCAATGCGCCGACGACGCTCAAGGCGCTGCTGGGTTTTCTGCACGCCGCGCGCGTGCGTGGCTACGCGATGATCGACGAGGTGTTCGCCCCGCGCATGTCGGCGGTGGCGGCGCCCGTGGTGAGCGGCTCGCGCTGCGTCGGCGTCATCAGCCTGGCCGGTCCGCGCAAGCGGCTGACGGCCGGGAAGATTCACGAATACTCGGCGCTGCTGCGCGAGGCGGCCAACGAACTGGCCCAACTGAGCAATATGGCCGGCTTCCCGAGCCGGCCGCCGCTTGGCAAGGGCTGAGTTTTAGCCTGGTTACACGCTCGCGCCGCGCGCAAGCAGGAACGCGTCGAGTTGCTCGAAGGTCTCGGGCATCGCTTCGTCCATGCCTTCGATGGCGGCGTCGAGCGCTTCCTTCGACGGATACAGCTCACGCATCACCAATAGCGTCTTGCCATCCTGCTCTTCGAAGGTCACCGTGGTCACGGCGCCATCTTCGCTTTCCTCGTTGGTCCAGACGAGGCGCGCGTTCGGTACTACTTCGAGATATTTACCGAAGAACGCCAGGGGCGCCGCGGCCTTCGGGTGCGCGAATTCAAGGCGATAGCCGCCGCCGACGCGGACATCCTGTTCGCAGGACAGCAGGGTCGCGCCGCTCGACTTCGGCACCCACCACTGCCTGAATAGCTCGGGCGTGGTCCACGCTTCGAACACCAGCCGCGGCGGCGCGTCGAAGACGCGCGTGATGACCATTTCCCGATCGGACTTGCGTTCCGACGTCGTGCGGTTGCGCGCGGGGGAGGGTTCATTCTCTCTTTTTGCGACCATCACGTTGCTCCTTGCGTTTGAGTTCCTCGATGACCGTGTCCAGCGCGTCGAAGCGCGCGGCCCACATCTGGCGGTAGTTTTCGATCCAGGCCGACTCCTCTTCCAGACGGCGCGAACCCAGCTTGCAGGTGCGCACGCGCCCCACTTTCTCCGTGGTGACGAGTTCCGCCCGCTCCAGGATGCCGATGTGCTTCCTCATGCCGGTCAGCGTCATGTGGAAGCGCTCGGCTAAGTCCGTGACGGACGCGTCGGCGCGCATCAACTGCTCCAGCACGCCGCGCCGGGTCGGGTCGGAGAGCGCGGCGAAGGAGACGTCGAAGCGATCTGTTTGAGAATACTGAGCCATTTGGTTCAGTATTGCACACGCATGGGCGGCAGGCAAGCAGACAAGCAGCGCCTGCGAGCCGGATAGTTTTTCTATTCCGGTGGCGCACTTCTTCTCGTTTGCTTCGGCGTCTTGGGAGACCGATCATTGAGTCACCGGAAAGCAGCACTGCTTCCGATCTCTCTTCAACGACATCGAAGGACGGACATCATGAAACTCGCAAACAAGGTGGCACTCGTCACGGGCGGTACGTCAGGCATCGGCCTCGCGGCGGCCAGGCTGTTCATCGACGAAGGCGCGAAAGTCATCGTCTTCGGCAGCAACGAGAAGCGCCTTGCCGACGCGCAACGCGAACTCGGCGACGCCGCCACGGTCCTGCGCGCCGACGTGCGCGATCCGGCGCAGATCGACCGCGCGGTGGCGGAAGCGATCGAAGTCCACGGCGCGATCGATATCGTGTTCGCCAACGCGGGCGCGGGCACAGCGGCGCCGTTCGCCGATGTAACGCCGGCGCAGTTCGATGAGCAGTTCGCCTTGAACGTGAGCGGTCTTTTCTTCACGATCCAGAAGAGCGCGCCGTACCTTCGCGATGGTGGCAGCATCGTCGTGACCACCTCGTTTCTCAACAGCGTCGGGACGCCCGGACTCTCGGTGCTGTCGGCGACCAAGGCGGCGGTGCGCTCGCTGGTGCGGTCGATCGGCGCCGAACTCGCGCCGCGCGGGATTCGCGTGAACGCGGTCAGCCCCGGCCCGATCGATACGCCGTTCGCGAGCAAGCTCGGCCTCGGTGAAGACGAACTGCGCAAGACCGGCGAAGCGCTCGCCGCCGCCGTGCCGCTCAAGCGCGTCGGCCGGCCGGACGAGATCGCCCGGGCCGTGCTGTTCCTCGCAAGCGATGACGCGTCGTACATGACCGGCGCGGAACTCGTGGTCGATGGCGGCCTGTCGCAGATCTGACGCGCGCGCCGGGCGTGCCGCAGAGTAAAGTGGCCGCATCGAACCCATTGCCCCGATCCTCATGCGCGCGCCCACCAATCTCAATGCACTGCGAGCTTTCGAAGCGGTTGCGCGTCACCTCAGCTACGCGGCGGCGGCCGCGGAGCTGAACGTGACGCCCGCCGCGGTCGGCCAACTGGTTCGTGGGCTGGAAGATTATCTGGGCGTGGAACTGTTTCATCGTTCCACATCGGGCGCGTCACGGCTGACGCTCACCGATGCCGCAAGCAGTGCGCTCGCCGATCTGCAGGGCGGATTCGATCTGCTGTCGAGCGCCGTCGAGCGACTGAAGGCGAGCAAGTCGCGCATCACCTTCACCGTCACGGTGCCTCCGGCCTTCGCGGACAAATGGCTGCTATGGCGCGTCGAGCGGTTTCAACGCAAGCATCCTTATTACGATCTGCGTATCGATACCAGCGGGCATCTGGTCGACTTCACCGCCGAGCGTATCGACGTCGGCATTCGATACGGCGACGGCAATTGGCCCAAGCTCGTCTCGACCTTTCTGTTGCGCGACGAGTTCTTTCCCGTCTGCAGTCCGACGCTGCTCAAAGGACGCGGCGCGTTGAAGACCCCGCTCGATCTCAAACATCACGCATTGATTCACGACACGTCGATGCGCGAGTCCGGCGTGTTTCCGACATGGCGTTCGTGGCTCCTGCACGCCGGTGTGCGCGATGGCGTGGACACCGATCGTGGACTTCGGCTGAACGACTCCGCCATGAGCATCCAGACGGCGATATCCGGCAACGGCGTCGCGCTCGGCCGCACGACACTGGTGGCGCGCGATCTGGCGGAGGGCCGTCTCGTGCGGCCATTCGACGCCGTGCAGACCTGTGAACTGGCGTACTACCTCGTTCACCGCAAAGAAAGCAGCGAAAGCGCGGCGGTGATCGCCTTCAAGGACTGGCTGCTCGAGGAAGTGGCGATCGGATGAATGTTATCTATCCGCCACGCCGCGTTTTCGACGCGCGTTCGGCGGCGCGCCGGAAGACGCTCTCACGATGATCTCCGCCTCGCATTTGATGCTGCGCGCGCTGCCCTTTTCCGCCAGCTCCGCGAGAATCATCCCGGCGGCGAGCGTCCCGATTTCGGCGCTCGGAACGCGCACGGTGGTGATCGGTATAGGCAGTTCCGACATCAGTTCGAAATCGTCGAAGCCGACGAGACTCAAGTCGCGCGGGATGTCGTAACCGCGTTGCATGGCTTCGAGCATCGCGCCCATCGCAAAAGAACCGTTGCCGCAGATCACCACGGTCGGCGGTTGCGGCGTGCTCATCACTTTTGAAAAAAGCGCCCGCCCGACTCGCGCGCCCCAGAAGCCCTCGACCATATGAGCCGCGGACATGCCCAGTCCATGTTCGGCGAGGGCATCGCGCACGCCTTCGCGCCGGGCGCGTGCCCGGTCGTTGGTATCGGAGTCTTGCGAAAGCATTGCAAAGCGACGATGTCCCAGGCCGACAAGATACGTGGTGAAGTCGAAAAAGGCCTGATGGTTGTCCACGCCCACGCACAACGACTCGCTGCCTTCCCGGTACACGAACGTGTTGACGAAGGGAATCCGCCGCTGCGAAAGCAACGGTTGCAAATCCTGATGATGCGCTTCGCCCACGAGCACGACGGCGTCGACACCCCGTTCGAGCATCGTTCTGACCTGCCGATATTCGCGTTCGAGGTCGTACTCGGAACACGCGAGCAGCAGCGTATAGCCGGCCTGTTCGAGCGACTCCTGCAGCTTCTGAATCGCGGTGGCGAAATGCTCGTTCGCCAGGGTCGGAAACACCGCTCCGATCGTGCCGGTCCGGTGAGTGGCAAGCGCGCGCGCGGCCGCGTGCGGCACCCAGCCAAGGTGATCGATCGCGACCATGATGCGCGCGCGCAGTTCTTCCGATACGACGTCCGGGTTGTTCATGACCCGCGAAACCGTCGCGGATGACACGCCGGCAAAGCGCGCGACATCGCGCAAGGTCACGCCCGATGCGCGTGAACGCTTCCCGGCTTCTTCTGAGGGTGCAGCTTTCTTCTTCGCCATGGATAGGAATGGTCGGACGGGCGCGGGGTGGTCGAGTATATCAACGGCCATACCGTCGATTGCTTGCACGGGTAAACCCTATAGAAATGGGCGATGCGGGAAATTCCCTACCCATCAAGCATTCAAGATGGAATACAGTTCAATCAACGAACGACGTAAGATCTTGCCGCATTCCCCGCCTCAGAAGTGTTGAAACGAACGAACGTTTTGCACGCCACTCGCAGAAGGAGACACCGATGTCCATGAAGTTATCTTCGCGTCAGGTCGACGGTCTACAAAGCCGAAACGCGGGGCAGCCAGCAGCCGATGAACGCCCCGTGCCGCGTCGGTCCTCCGGCATGCGCAAGATCAGGCGCATCGGCTGGAACATGCTGCCGCCGCTGACGTTCGTCGCGATCATCGCCATCTGGGCGGCGGCGGTCCGTCTCTTCGACATTCCGCCCTATGTCATGCCGGGTCCGGGCCTGGTTTTCTCGCGGCTCGTCGAGGAATATCCGCAGCTTTGGACCAACTCGATCGTCACGGTGACGGAAATCGTCTGGGGCTTCGGATTGACGATCGTGACCGCGATTCCCGTGGGGCTCGTGATCGCGTTGTCGCCGCTCGCCAAGCAAGTGGTGTATCCGCCGCTCATGTTCCTGCAGCTCGTACCGAAGATCGCGGTTGCGCCGCTGTTCCTCGTGTGGCTTGGCTTCGGCATGGAGTCGAAGGTGCTGCTGACGGTGCTGATGACCTTCTTCCCGCTGCTGCTGGCGAGCATCAGCGGCTTTCAGATTCTCGACAACCGGCTGCTCTACCTCACGCAGTCCATGGGCGCCAGCTCGTGGCAGACGTTCCGCTACCTGCGCTTTCCCGCCGCGCTGCCGGTGATCTTCTCGGGCATTAAAACGTCCGCCACCATCGCCGCCACGGCCGCGATCGTCGCCGAGTTCGTCGGGGCGAACAAGGGGCTCGGCTATGTGCTGCTGCGCGGCACGAGCACGCTGGATATCGGCCTGACCTTCGCGGTGATCGCGGTGCTCACGTTCATCGGCATTGCGATCAACTACATCGTCGAGTTCGCCGAATGGGCCATGACGCCGTGGCAGCGGGACATGAATTGATGCGCGAATCGGATTGAATGCACGGCCGGACACGGTCGATCCCCTATCGGAAGTCAAGGAGACTAAAAGATGCGTCGTTTCATCAGCCGCCTGCTGGTCGCAAGCGCTGTGTCGTCAGCGTTGCTTACCGGCGCCGACGGCGTCGCGCTCGCCGCGACCCCCGTCACGTTTCAACTGAACTGGGTCGCGGGAGGCGCGAATGCGGGATTCGCGGCCGCGCTCACCGAGGGCTACTACAAGGAAGCCGGTCTCGATGTGACGCTGGTCGAAGGCAATGGATCGGGCACGACCGCCCAGCTCGTCGCCACGAACCGCGTGCAGATCGGTTATGCCGACGCCGTCGCGGTGAGCCAGCTCATCGCGAAGGGCGCGCCGATGAAAGTGATCTCGACGATCTATCAGTCCAATCCCAACGAAGTCTCGGCGCTGAAGAAGTCGAATATCAATTCCATCAAGGATCTCGTCGGCAAGAAAGTGGGCGTGCCGTCGGGGTCGTCGCAGACGACGATGCTCCCGCTCTTCCTGAAAGCCAACGGCCTCAAGGAATCGGACGTCAATTTGATCAACATGCCGCTGACGTCGATGGTGCCGACGCTGCTTCAGGGCCAGGTCGATGCCATTCTCGGCTCGATCGACTCGTACCAGATCCAGCTCGAAGCGCAGGGCGCGCAACTGACGAACTTCCGCTTTGCGGATTACGGCGTGCCGACCGTCAGCACGTCGATTTTCGCCAACGACGCCTATCTCAAGGACAACGCGGACGTCGTCAAAAAGTTCATCGCCGCGAGCCTGAAAGGCTGGAGCTTCGCGCTCGATAACCCCGCCAAGGCCGTCAAGGATCTCAAGGCGGTCTTCCCGAACATGTCGGAAAAGACGGCCACGGCCGAAATGGCGGCGATCACGCCGTTGTTCTGCAGCGGCGGCGCGAAATTCATCGGCAAGGCGGAAGACGCGCAATGGGTGAAGACGCAGGATCTGCTCTCGCAGGTCGGTCTGCTGCCGGCGGGGCGCGACCCGAAGTCGTACTACACGAACGACTTCCTTCCGCCGGCATCGGCAATGCGTCCCTGCAAGTGAATCGAGGATCGACATGACTGAATATCGAAACACGGGCTTGCGCTATGCCGATCTCGAAGTCGGGCTCACGTTCCGTAGCCCTGGGCGCACGATCACCGATGCCGACCTCGTCGGATTCGCCGGGCTGACAGGCGACTTTTCCGAACTGCATACGAGCGACGTCTACGCGAAGGCCAGTCAGTTCGGCCGCCGCGTGGCGCACGGCATGCTCGGACTGGCCTACGCCCACGGCCTGATGTGGGCGCGCACGGGTGAGTTGCGCGAAACGGCGATCGCGTTTCTCGGGATCAGCGAATGGAAGTTCCTCAATCCCATCTTCGTCGGGGACACCATCTTCGTGAACTACGAGATCAGCGAGCTTCGCGAAAGCAAGTCGCGGCCGACGCAGGCTATCGCGACCTTCGACGTCTCCGTGGTGGATCAGGACGATCGTGTCGTGCAAAAAGGGAAGAAGGCATTGCTGCTGTCCAAGGTGCCGCTTTCCGCCGTCGCCGCAAGCAACACGTCTGCCGGAACCAGCGAGGAGCGCAAGTCATGAGCAGTCAGACCGCAGAACAGCAGGACGTCGCGGCCCGGTCGGGCGTGCCGATCAGTATCCGGCACGTCGCGAAGACATTCGGCGAAGACAGCGACAAGCCGTTTCAGGCGCTCAGGGAAGTCAGTATCGACATCCATCCGGGCGAATTCGTCTCCATCGTGGGGCCGTCGGGTTGCGGCAAGAGCACCCTGATGCTGATGGTGGCCGGATTGCTCAAGCAGAGCCAGGGCGACATTCTGGTGGGCGGCAAGCCGGTCACGAAGCCGATCACCGATGTCGGCATCGCGTTCCAGGATCACCTGCTGCTCGAATTCAGAACGGCGCTCGAGAACGTGATGCTGCAAGCCGACATTCGCGGCTTGCCGAGGAAGAAGATCGAGGCGCGCGCCAAGGACTTGTTCGAGCAACTGCGTCTGACGCATGCGATGCAGAAATATCCGCGCCAGCTCTCGGGCGGCATGCGGCAGCGCGTTTCGCTCGTGAGAACGCTGGTGCACGAGCCGTCCGTCATTCTCATGGATGAGCCGTTCGGCGCGCTGGACGCCTTGACGAGACTTCAGGTGCGGATGGATCTCGAAGCGCTGTGGCTGCGCCGCCGGCCTACCGTGGTGTTCATCACGCACAGCGTGGAAGAGGCCGTGGGCTTGTCGGACCGCATCTTCGTGATGAGCCCGAACCCCGGCGAAGTCGTCGACGAGATCACGGTCGATCTGCCGCGCCCGAGACCCATCGTGCTCGGCGATGCGCCGGAATTCGCGGCTTATGTGGACCGCATCTACGGGCATTTCGAGCGCATGGGCGTGCTGCACGGCATCGAAGTGCCCAAGGCCAGCACTGCCGCATCGTGAACCCAGCCATCGACAGGACGACATGAGCACAGCAACGCACACGCGCGACCGGCTGGTCACGACCGAAGTGGAGGGCTTCATCGCCACGGTGGGCATCAGCCACGGACCGCTCAATCTGGTCACGGCCGACTTGCTGCGCGAGTTGAACGAGGCGTTTTCAGCCGTTTCGGCGCTGCCCGACGTTCGCTGCCTGATCCTGCACGGCGGCCAGTCGCGGGCATTTTGCGCGGGAAGCGACATCCGGGAATTCGCCCAAATCCGCGAGCATGCCAGCGAAAAGAAGATCCTGTTCGAAGACATGGTGCTGCGTCAGCTCGCCCGTCTGCCGATGCCGACCATCGCGGCGATCGATGGCGCGGCGCTCGGCGGCGGTCTGGAACTCGCGCTGGCCTGCGATCTTCGTGTCGCGCGACACGGCGTGACGATGGGCCTCACCGAATCGCGGCTGGGCGGACTGGCCGGCAGCGGCGCGCTGAGGCTCACGCGTCTGGTGGGTCCGGCCCGCGCGAAGCAGATGCTGTTCGCCGGCGAGATCATCGAATGCTATCAGGCGCTGTCGTGGGGATTGATCAATCAGGTGGCGAAAGACGGCTCGGCATTCGACGCCGCGCTCGAACTCGCCCGGACGATCGCCGCGCGCGGGCCGGTGTCGAATCGCCTCGCGAAGCAGCTTGTCGATGCGGCGCAGGACTATCCGCTCGATGCCGGCCTGTCGATGTCGACCGTCGCGCTTCAGAAGATCTTTGACAGCCGGGACCTGCACGAGGGGGTCGACGCGTTCTTCGCAAAACGCGCGCCGTCCTTCGAAGGTCACTGAACGTCAGGCAAAAATCATGAGCGAACTGAACTCTGAAATTGGTACTACTGAAAACGTTCGAGCGGCCGACCACGCCCTGCTCGGCGAAGGCGCCGTGCTCGTCTGGAACGATGTGGTCTCCGCGGGACGCGAGCAGTTCTACGAATGGCACGACAAGGAGCACATTCCAGAACGCCTTGCCATTCCGGGCTTCCGGCGTGGACGCCGCTACGTGCGGCCGGGGCATTCGCCCGAATGGCTGACGATGTACGAGGCCGCCGATCTCGATGTCGTGGTGTCGCCGGCCTATCTCGAACGCCTGAACACGCCGACGCCCGCGACCGTCGACACCTTGCGTTACTTCCGCAACACCTCGCGCGCGGTCTGCCGGATCGTTCACTCGGTCGGCTCCAGCAGCGGCGGCCATGTGCTCGCCTTGCGCCTGGACGTGCCCGCGCAGCAGGCCGAAGCGATGAAAGCCTATTTGTGCGCGGAGGCGTTTCCCCGCGCGGCGGCGCTCACGAGCGTCGTCGCCTGTCATCTGTATATGGCGGATCAATCCGGCAGCCATATCGACACGGCCGAGTCGAGCACGCGCGCGTTCGACGTGCCCGCATGGGTCGTGCTGATCGAAACCACGACGCCGCAGGCGGCCGAAAGCGCGCGTGAGTTGCTCGACACGCAAAAGCTGGCGTCACTCGGCGCGAAGGTGCGCGCCGACGGCACGACGTATTCGATGGAGATTTGCCGGCTGGCGACCGCCACGGCAGCGCTTTGACCCTTCCCGATAACCTGAAAGAGAACCTCCCATGAAACTCGTCAGACACGGACAACCCGGCCAGGAGCGCCCGGGCATCATCGACGCTCAAGGTCAGATCCGCGATCTCAGCGCGCACTGCAAGGATTTCGATGCGGCCTTCTTTGCCGCCGATGGCCTTCAGCAATTGAAGTCGATCGACACGCAGAGCCTGCCGGTCGTCGCACCCGGCACGCGGCTCGGTCCGTGCGTCGGCCAGCCGGGGCTGTTTCTCGCGATCGGGCTGAACTACGTGCAGCACGCCATCGAAACGAACGCGCCGATTCCGACCGACCCGATCATCTTCAGCAAGGCGCCTTCGTGCGTTTCCGGTCCGAGCGATCCCGTATTGCTGCCCAAGGGTTCGACGAAAACCGACTGGGAAGTGGAACTGGCCTTCGTGGTCGGCAAGCGCGCGCACTACGTGGCGGAATCGGAGGCGCTCGATTACATCGCGGGCTATTTCATCTGCAACGATGTGTCGGAGCGCGAGTTCCAGCTCGAACGAAGCGGACAGTGGCAAAAAGGCAAGATGTGCCCCACGTTCGGCCCGATCGGTCCGTGGCTCGTCACCGCCGATGAGATCGCGGATGTGCAGAACCTGGGCCTCTGGCTCGAACTGAACGGCAAGCGTATCCAGGACTCGTCGACCAGCGACATGATCTTTTCGATCGCGAAGATTCTCGCGGACGTGAGTCAGTACGTGGTCCTGCAGCCGGGCGACATCATCACCACCGGCACGCCTCCGGGCGTCGGGCTGGGCATGAAGCCGGAAGCGTATCTCAAGCCCGGCGATGTCATGCGGCTCGGCATCGACGGACTCGGTGTGCAGGAGCAGCGCGTACTGCGCTGGGGCGAACAGTGAATGACGCGCGGGCGGCGCCACGAAGGGCCGCCGGCACGTCTCGGGCGATCACGAAAGACTGAGCGGATCATGGAACGAATAACAGCGGACGAAGCAGCGGGACTCGTCGAAGACGGCGATGCGATTCTCATCAGCGGATCGGGCGGCGGGCACGCGGTGCCGGAAGCATTGCTTGCCGCCGTGGAGCGGCGTTTCCTGGAAGAGAACACGCCACGGGGCCTCACGTCGGTCAGCGTCGTGGGCGTGGGCGACCGCGCGGCGCTGGGCGCGAGCCATCTGGCGCACGAAGGCCTGTCGCACCGGGCGATCACGAGCGCGCTCGTCGATTCGCCCGGACTGGTGCGCCTGGCCGCGGAAAACAAGATCGAAGCCTATACGTTGCCGCAAGGCGTGCTCTCGCAACTGATGCGCGATATGGCCGCGGGCCGGCCGGGCCTGTTGACCAAGACGGGCCTCGGCACCTTCGTCGATCCGCGCCAGCAAGGCGCGCGGCAGAGTCCGTGCACGCCCGAAGACTTTGTCGAAGTCGTGAACCTCGCGGGCGAGGAGTGGCTGTTCTTCAAGCCCGTGCCGGTCAACGTCGCGTTTCTGCGCGGCACGACAGCCGACGAAGACGGCAACGTCACGATGGAAGAAGAGGCCGTTCTCGGCGAAATGCTCGCGATGGCGCAAGCGACGCGTCGCGCGGGCGGCATCGTCGTGGTGCAGGTCAAGCGCATGGCGAGACGCGGCACGTTGCCCGCCAAGCAGGTGAAAATTCCCGGCATTCTGGTGGATTTCGTGGTCGTGGATGCCGAGCAGCGGCAGACCTACGCGACGTACTACGACCCGAGCTACTCCGGCGAACTGCGCATTCCCGTGGAGGGCATCAAGCCGCTGCCGTTCGGTCCCCGCAAGGTCATCGTCAGACGCGCGGCCATGGAGCTGTTTCCGGGCGCGATCTGCAATCTCGGCGCGGGTGTATCGACCGGCCTCTCGACGGTGGCCGCCGAAGAAGGACTGCTCGATGCCGTCTATCTGACCAACGAGCAAGGGATCATCGGCGGCGCGCCGATCACCGGACGCGATTCGGGCGGCGGGCAGAATTTCGCGGCCATGATCGAGCAGCCCTCGCAGTTCGACTTCTACGACGGCGGCGGGCTGGATGTCGCGTTTCTCTCCTTCGCGGAAGTCGACGCGCAGGCCAATGTCAACGTCTCACGGTTCGGCGAAAAGATCATCGGCGTGGGCGGTTTCATCAATATCAGCGCGAATGCCCGCTGCGTGGTTTTCAGCGGCACGCTGACGGCCGGCGATCTCGATGTAGGCTGGGAGCAGGGCCGCACGATCATCCGGCAGGAAGGGCGGCACCAGAAGTTCGTGCCGAAGCTGGAGCAGATCTGCTACAGCGCGTCGATGGCGCGCGCCAAGGGGCAGACCGCGCTCTTCGTGACGGAGCGCGCGGTATTCACGATCGGCGAAGCGGGGCTCGAACTGATCGAGATCGCGCCCGGCATCGATGTGGAGCGCGACGTGATTGCGCACATGGGTTTCAGGCCCGCCGTGTCGCCGAAACTGAAGGAAATGGATGCCCGAATCTTCGATCCCTCGCTGATGGGGCTGGGCGCGCACGTGCACGCGAAGGCGCGGCGCTACCGGTCCGGGCGTGTGGCGCAATGGCATAATCAGCGCGATGGAGGTGCCCGGCGATGAGCATGCCTGCTATCACGGGGGCGACCCGTCTGTTTGCCATCGTCGGCGATCCCATCGTTCAGGTGCGCTCGCCGGAGGTGTACACGCAGCAGTTCGCGTCCGCCGGGATCGACGCCGTTCTGGTCCCGATGCACGTACCGGCGAAGCGGTGCGAAGAGATCGTTCCGGCACTCATGGCGCTGGGCAATCTCGACGGCCTGCTGGTCACGGCGCCCCTGAAAGCGCGCGTGGCGGCCTACGCGGACCGCCTGGGGCCCACGGCTTCCTGCATCGGCGCGGTGAATGCGCTGCGGCGTGAGCCCGACGGTTCGTGGACGGGCGACATGTTCGACGGCGAAGGCTTCGTCCGCGGCCTGCTCGCGAAAGGCGCGCGCGTGCGCGGCCGGCGTGTCCTGCAGTTCGGCGCGGGCGGGGCGGGCAGCGCGATTGCCTGTGCGCTCGCCAACGCCGGCGTCCAGTCGATCCGTATCGTCAACCCGGACCTCAGGCAGACGCACGCGCTCGTCGCGGCGATGTCGAAAGCCTTTCCCGAGTGCGACGTACAGCCCGCGGAGGCCGTTCGCGGCGATATCGACATGATCGTGAACGCGTCGCCCGTGGGCATGCGTCCCGGCGACGGCTTGCCGGGCGATCTGGGCGCCGTGACCGCGGACACCCTGATCGGCGACGTGGTGCTGTCCTCTTCTCCGACAGCGTTCATTCAACAGGCTCTCGATCGTGGCTGTCAGTGGGCGGACGGCCGGGACATGCATTCCGGCCAGATCGGCGCAATCATGAATTTCTTCGTTGCGCGCACCTAGTTTTTTCTTGACCGAGATTCATATGGCTCACATTCCCGCAGAGCGCTGCCTGGACATCATTGAACTGCTAGCCGACGGCGCCGTCGCGATGCCGCTGGGTGAGATCGCGACGCGGCTAAGCCTGGCGAAGAGTGGCGCGCATCGGTTGCTCGCGACGCTGGTCGATCTCGGATGGGCCGAACAGGACGCCGAGACCGGCTTCTATCGGCTTTCGATGCGGCTCGCGATACTGGGGCAGCGATTTTTCGTGGCGACCGGCATTCCGGATATCTGTCAGCCGCTGGTTGACCGTCTGGCGGGCGCATCCCGCGAGTTCGTCCGTCTCGCCGTGGTGGATGGTTCTTCGCTGACCTGGGTTGCGCACGCACAAGGCGCGACGGGCGGGCTGCTCTATCAGCCCACGCTCGACAGCAATACCGTCCCGCTGCACGCAACGGCGACCGGCAAGGCCTGGCTCGCGACCTTGCCGACCGAGCAGGCCGCGGAGAACGTGCTGCGCGTCGGGTTCGGCGATTCCGACAAGTACGGGCCCAACGTCATCCGCTCACTGGATGCGCTCTTGCAGGAAATCGAAGCGACGCGGCGGCGCGGCTATGGCATTGCGGTCAACGAAGGCGAGCCGGGCGTCAGTGCGCTCGCGGCGGCCATTCGTCCGCCCGAGGGCGGGCCCGCGCTGGGCGTGGTGAGCGTGGCCGGACCCGGCGCGCGGATGACGGAAGCGCGCATCGCGGAGATGGCGCCGTTGGTCATTCAGGCCGCGACCGAACTTGCGTCGTTCTGGCCGTTGCGCACGCGTTCGAGCAAGCTGCCCAGCCCGAACACGATGATCGCAGCGTGAGCCGCGAGTAAGGGCCGCTTACACGCGGTGAATGTGCAGCCCGCCATCGATATGAATCGCTTCGCCGGTGCAGAACGGAAAGCAGCCTGTCGCCAGCGAGGCGACCGCCTTCGCGAGTTCTTCTTCGCGTCCCCATCTCGCAACCGGTGAAAAACCGCGCGCGATTTTCGCGTCGTAATCGGCCTTGGCGACTTCGGTCATGCGGGTCGGAAAGATGCCCGGCCGAACCTCGTAGACCGGAATGTCGAGTTCCGCCAGCCGGGCCGCGAACAGCTTGGTCAATGTCGTGATCGCGGACTTGGAAATGCAGTACTCGGCGCGATTGGTGGCAATCAGAAAGGCATTCGCCGAAGAGATGTTGATGATCGACCGCGAGCGATGACGAGGCGAGTTCTCGCGGGCAAAACGGCGCGCCAGTTTCTGCGACAGAAAGAACGTCCCGCGCAGGTTGACGTCGATGAGCCTGTCGAAACTCTCCGGTGTCACGTCCAGCAGATCGCCTCGCGTTTCCACACTGATTCCCGCGTTATTCACGAGGCAGGCCGTGTCGCCCAGCGACGCCTGAACCCGGTCCAGCAATGCATCATGCCGATCGATGTCGGCGATATCGGCTTCGAAGAAAGCGGCGCGACGGCCGTGCAATCGAATGGCCTGCAGCGTTTCGTTTGCATCGTCGTCGCACACCAGGTCTGCAATGGCGATATCGAAGCCGGCAGCGGCCAATGCCTGCGCGATGGCGCTGCCGAGGCCGCGTCTGCCGCCCGTCACCAAGGCAACGCGGGAAGACGCGTCTTCGTCGGTCTCGTGGATTCCGGTCACGTTCTGGCTCCGGCTCAGGCATGCGTGCGCGACCATTGCGCCACGCGTTCGGAACGATAGCGCCGCGCCTTGCGCGACATGTCCTCGCCGAGACCCATGAGGCCCGCGCCGAAGATTCGAACATCCATCTCCCGCAAGTCGGGAGCGATCGGCGTCCTGAAGGCCATTTGCCCGAAGACATCGCGCTCGAGATCGATGCCGGGCGCAATCTCGATCAATTCCAGACCCGCTGCGCCCACTCGAAAAACGGCGCGCTCGGTCACGAACAAGGCCGAATTCCCGCGCTCGTGGGCGAATGCCGCGTGATAGGAAATCTGCTCCAGCGCGCCGACGAACTTGCGGTGCCGTCCTTCCTTGTGGATGGTCGCGCGGCCGTCGTTCCACCGCACGTCCAGACCGCCCGCGGTGAACGTGCCGCTGAAAATCACGCGCTTGGCGTTCTGGCTGATATTGACGAAGCCGCCCACGCCGACGATCTTGTCGCCGAAGCGGCTGATATTGACGTTTCCTTTCGCATCGACTTCGGCAAAGGAGAGGAACGCGAGATCGAGACCGCCGCCGTCGTAGAAATCGAACTGCGACGTTTGCTCGATCATGGCGGCGAAGTTCTGCGCGCCGCCCGAGTCGCGGCCCGTGATCGGCGCGCCGCCGATGAGTCCTTGCTCGTTCGTGAGCACGACGGCGTCGAGCAATCCTTCTTCCGCTGCGACCGTCGAGAGTCCCGTCGAGACGCCCGCGCCGAGATTGCAGATGGCCGACGGATACAGCTCCATGGCCGCGCGTCTCACGATGACCTTGCGCGGGCCGAACGGAATCGGTTTGATCTCATCGACCGGCACGCGCAATTCGCCCGAGTAGCTCGGATCGTAGTAAGTGGCATATGTCTGACGCTGTTCCGGTTCGACGACGACGAAGTCGACGAGGATGCCCGGAATTTTCACCTGCTTGGGGGGAAGCGTGCCGGCGCGCGCCATGCGTTTGACCTGCACGACGACCACACCGCCTGCACGGCGGGTCGCCTGCGCCATGGCCAGCATCTCGCCCAGCACGGCTTCCTGTTCCATCGTGACATTGCCGTCTTCGTCGGCTGTCGTGCCGCGCAGAAACGCGATATCGATGGGAAACGGCTTGAAGCGCAGCCATTCTTCGCCGTCGAGATGCATGAGTTCGACGAGTTGCTCTTCCGTCCTCGGGCTCTGCCGGCCGCCGCGCTGGCGGGGATCGATGAACGTATGGAGCCCGGTCTTGGTGATCAGGCCCGGCCGTCCGCCCGCCATTTCGCGCATGAGCTGCGAGAGCACGCCCTGCGGCAAGGTGTAGGCCTCGATCAGATCGTCCGCGGCCATCTTCAGGAGCCCGGGCGAATCGATGAGCGCGCCCGAGATAGCCCGCTTGATCAGCCCGGCCTGCGCGAGATGATCGGCGCCGAGGCAAACGCGGTCTCCAATGCCGACGACGCTGATCGAGGTGAGGTCGCGCGGCGCGTGCTCCGTTCGAAAGCGCTGCCCGAGCGCTGCGAGCAAGGCCTCGGGCACGGCATGCCCGGCGCCCGATCCGCTGATCAGGACCGAGTCGCCCGTCCGCACGAGGCTCGCGGCCTCTTCAGAAGTCATTCGTTGCATGGAGGCTGCCGGGTTGAATGTAACCGGTAACATTATCGCGGCTTAACCGTGGCGCGCTCCATAAGGGTATTCGACTACGCTCACAAAACGGGGCGGCCGCGCGCCGCTTCGAGGATCGCGTACCAGTCCTCGCGTTCCAGCGCGATGCCAAGCCCTTCGACGGCATAACGGAGCGATTCCATTCGCCGGCTCCCGACCAGGACATACGGTGCGCAGGGAAGACGGAAGATCCAGGCGTAGACGATCGGCAGCCAGCACGAGGCGCCGCAGGTTTGCGCCACTGAGTTCAACGTGGCGCGCAGCCGTGCCGCTGCTTCGTCGTTCTCCGAGAAGAGACGTCCGCCGCCGAGCGCGGACCAGATCATCGGTGCGACATTCGCCGAGGACAAGGCGGGAAAGAGGTCGCCTTCGAGTGCGCCGAGTTCGAAGGGCGAGAACTCGATCTGGTTGGTCGCGAGATCGATTCGGGATCGCAGCGATTCGAATTGTCGGGTGGAATAATTGGACACGCCGAAGGCGCGGATTTTTCCTTGTTCGAGAAGGCGCTGGGCGGTATCGGCGATTTCATCGTCGTCGGCCAGAAAATCCGGACGATGAATGAGGAATAGGTCGAGATAGTCGGTCTTCAGGCGCTGCAAGGATCGCTCGACCGCCGCTTGCAGATAGGCTCGGCTCGTATCGTAGTGTTTCACTCCGACACCGGCAGGCGATGCGCCGCGCGGCCTGATTCCCGCCTTGCTCACGATCTGAATCGTCGCGCGCAGCGACGGCGTGTCCCGCAACGCTTCTCCGAAAAGCGCTTCGACTTCGCCCGCGCCGTAGATATCGGCATGGTCGAACGTCGTCACGCCCGATTCCACGCTTTCGCGGACAAAGCGGTTCAGTTCCGCCGACGACATCTGCCATTCGCGCACTCGCCACATGCCGGCGACGACTCTCGAACAGCCGAGCGTGGTCATGGCGTTTTTCTTGTGTTCGCTTTCGCGTGAAGCAAGGGCGCTTTTCATCGGCTATCTCTCGACTCGGTTCGGGAACGCATCGCAAGTCGTTATGATACCGGTTACATCGTGTATTGGGGCGTTGTAAAAAGCGCTGCGCCGGGATGCGGGCCGCATGTGCGCGACCCGCATCCCGGCGCCCGTTACCGCGCAGCGGTTGCCCGACCGATCAGCGATTGACCACCTTCTTCGGCATCGTCAGAACGACGCCCGCTGCGACGATCAGCGAGGCGGCCACGCAGTACAGGCCGACATCGGTGCTGTGCGTCATGTCCTTGATCCAGCCGACCAGATAGGGGCTGACGAAGCCCGCGAGATTGCCGACCGAATTGATCAGCGCGATGCCCGCCGCAGCCGCGACGCCGCCGAGGAACGCGGGCGGAATCGCCCAGAACTGACATAGCGCGCCGAGAATGCCGATGGTCGCGACCGTGAGCGAGGCCACCGCCAGCGTGACGTTGTGCGGCACCAGCGTGCTCGCCACGAGACCGGCCGCGCCGATGATCGCCGGCAGCGCGACGTGCCAGCGCCGTTCCTTGCTGCGGTCCGAACTGCGCCCGAGCAGCACCATCGCGACGGCGGCCGCGCCGTAGGGAATCATCGTCAGAAGGCCGACGTTGAGCGCGTCCGATACGCCCGATGCCTTGATGAGCGTCGGCAGCCAGAAACCGATGCCGTACAGCCCCATGATGATGCCGAAGTAGCACAGGCTCAGCACCCACACGCGGCGATTGGCGAACGCGCCGCTCGCGCTATGCACCTCGATATGCTCCGACTCGTTCGCGAGACCCTTCTCGAGCAGCGTCTTCTCGTCGGCGCTGAGCCATTTCGCGGAGCTGATCTTGTCGTCGAGATACATCAGCACGACGAAGCCGCCGATGATCGAAGGCAACGCTTCGAGCAGGAACAGCCAGCGCCAGCCGGCCATGCCGCCGACGCCGCCGAAGTTGTTCAGAATCCAGCCCGACAGCGGACCGCCGATGACGCCCGCGATCGGAATGCCGGTCATGAACATCGCCGTGATCTTCGCGCGGCGCGATGACGGATACCAGTACGTCAGATAAAGAATGATGCCCGGAAAGAAGCCCGCTTCCGCCACGCCGAGCAGGAAGCGCAGCACGTAGAACGCGGTGGGCGTCTTCACGAAGATCATCATGCCGGAGAGCACGCCCCAGCTCAGCATGATGCGCGCGATCCACTTGCGCGCGCCGAAGCGATGCAATGCGATGTTGCTCGGCACTTCAAAAATGAAATAGCCGATAAAGAAAATGCCTGCGCCCAGACCATAAACGGTTTCGCTGAATTTCAGATCCGCCAGCATTTGCAGCTTGGCGAAGCCGACGTTCACGCGGTCCAGATACGCAAAGACATAGCAAAGAAACAGGAAGGGGATGAGTCGCCAAGTCACCTTGGCATACGTTCGGTCCTCGGCGTCGGCTTGCGCGACGACATCGCCGTAAGTGGTTTTCAACATGGTTGTCTCCGTAAATCGTCACCGGCGTGCTGCGTGGTCACGCCGGCCTGTGGCTCGCGGTGTATGACGGCCCATGCGGGCCGCTCAGTCGAACATGTCCGGGTTCGTCTGCACGAGCTGCTCGTAGATCGGCTGAAAATGCAGCCAGCCGATATATTCGCTGCCGACGTTATCGCGGCTGTAGCGCGAGCTATGCTCCGGCACCATGATGGGTTTGATGCCGGTTGCTTCGACGAGAAGCTGCTGCTGGCAGCATCGTTCCAGTGCGATGAACCAGAACGCCGCCGCTTCGATGCTATGACGGCTCACCGTCAGAAGGCCGTGATTCTGATGAATGGCCGCCTTGACGTTCTTGAAGTAATCGGCCACGGACAAGCCCGCTTTTTCTTCCACCGCCACCGCGCCCGCTTCGTCCTTGATGACGACGTGATCTTCGAAGAATGCGGCGGCGTCCTGCGTGATCGGATCGAGCGGACGGCCGAGCGCCGCGAACGCGGTGCCGTAGACGGTGTGCGCATGGCACATCGCGACGATATCGGGATTCGCGTCATGCACGGCGGCGTGCAACACGAAGCCCGCGCGATTCAACGCATACTCGCCTTCCACCACTTTGCCGGCGTGATTCGCGAGAATCAGGTTGGAGAGCTTGACCTGCGAGAAATGCACGGCCATCGGATTGGTCCAGTACAACTCGGGAAACTCCGGATCGCGCACCGTCAGATGGCCCGCGAAACCATAGTCGAGGTTATGCAGCGCGAACGCGCGGCATGCGGCGACGAGACGTTCCTTGCGATGCTGGCGCTCTTCCGCGAACGAGCTGAAATCGGGCAATTCGGGAAACTTCAGACCCGCCTGCTTCGGCCGATAAATCGAATTGTTAGACGGATGAGAGATCGTGCGGCGCAGTTCGGCTTTTTGCGCGCTGGTCTGCTGTTCGTCGGTGGCGGTGGTCATGCATGTCTCCTGTTCGAGCGGTATTGGCACGATCGCTACGATAAGGAAACCGGCTTCGACCATCTACCGGCGCCGGACAATAAGATCTATTGCGCCCGCATATAAATGCCGGTTTATGCCGTCTGCCATGGCGGCGTGCGAAAGGCATCGGCGAAATGATCGATGAAGGCGCGAATGCGCGGCACCACCTGCCGCTCGGGAAGATAGACGATATGGATCGCGGTATCGTCCTTCGCTTCGTATTCGCTCAGAAGCCGCACGAGTTCGCCGCGGCGGATGGCGGGCAGCGCGAGATGTTCGGCAAGGCGCATGATGCCCACGCCCGCCACGCACAACTGGAACAGCGTGGTGCCGTCCGTGCTGCGAAAACTGCCGCGCACGGCCACGCGTTCGAGCTTGCCGTTGATCATGAATGGCCACTGATTCAGATGCTCGCGCGGCGATTCCCACGTCAGACACGTATGCTTGGTGAGGCCTTGCGGCGTGACGGGCTGACCATGCGCGGCGAGATAAGCGGGCGAAGCCACGACGATGCGCTGCAGGTTGCACAACTTGCGGCTGCGCAGCGATGAATCCTGCAGGCGGCCCATGCGCACGGCAATATCGAAATTGTCTTCGATCAGATTGACGTTGGAATCCGATAAGGAAAAGTGCACGCACAGCTTCGGATAGGCCGCGAGAAAGCGCGGCAACTGAGGCACCAGTTGATCCATGCCGAACGCATGCGGCGCGCTGACGCGCAGATTGCCGGTCGGTTCGCTCGATCGTACTTGCGCTTCGGCTTCTTCGAGGGTTTCCAGAATCTCGTTGCACGAGCGGAGGAATCGTTCGCCTTCGCCGGTAAGGCGCATGGTGCGTGTCGAGCGATGCAGCAATTGCACGCCGAGCCTGCGTTCGAGATTGTTCACGCTCTGGCTCACGAAAGGCTGGCTGACGTTCAGGACGTTTGCGGCCGCGGTGAATCCACCGGTTTCCACTACGGTTTTGAAAACCCGCATTTCCAGCAATCTTTCATCTTTCATTAGCCTGGACGACTCTTGGAATTCTCACATCGACAGACTACAGTTTTCCGGTGGTGGGTGCTTAGCGGAGATTGGACATGTCGGACGATAAAAGCGAACGGCCTTCCGATTCAAAGCCCCACTATGCGTTGATTGGGACCTGCATCACTGCGGTTGCCGGAATCATCGCGGCCGTTATCGCGCTGCATAAGTCGCCTGAATCTCCGACGACGGCCGTGACGGTGAGCGGTCAAGGCAACTTTTCCGGTAACTCGGCACCGACCGTCATCGGTAGCCAAGACGTACATATCGACAGGCACGACGTGCACGGACTGCAAATAAGCGAGTTCGACAAGACGTTCGGCTTAAAGGTGGCGTCGGCCACAGGCACTTATGTGGTCGACGCGCCGCCGACTGAAAAGACTCATCGCGCGCGCGTGCCCACTGGCTACAAGAGCCATTTTTCGATCGTGTTGTATAACGCGGCCGAACACGATATCAATTCACTGCGACTTGCCGTCTATCCGGACGGCGCAAGCCCGAATCAAAAACCGCTTGGAGAGTTGGATAAAAGTAAGTTCGGGTACAAGGGGCTGGCGCAGGTCGATATTCCATTGGCGGCGTCGCAAGTGCCGCCTGAGACGCTTCACCTCTGCCTGACTTTTCAAACCCAGGATGCAGGACAGTATGTAACGTTCCTGCTTCATGCCGAGCAGGATGACGTGATGAATAACGTGCCGGTCGATCCTCGCACGCGATTGAAGACATTCCGCTATCGCGTGTTCTATACGGACGACGCGTTCAAATCGACAGAACCGGGTAACTGCACGAAGCACGGACCGGTGCAGGAGATCGACTTAGCCGACTCGCACATCTATCACAAGTCGAATTGACGTTCGGCCTGGCCTTCGAGCGCAGCGAAGCAGTTCACCGACCCACAACAAACCGCCAGAGCGCCACGCACTCCGCATCGGCGATCCGGTAGCGAGGCATGGACTTGCGCAGCAGAACGCTCGCCGGGTCGATGCCCTCTCTCACCGCACGGCAGAAAGCCGTCTCATCGTAGGAACTGATCGGGCCTCCCCGGCGACTTGTTACGCCGAGCAGCGAGTCGCGTGTCAGCGGCGGCGCGAAAGCCTGCTCCTTCGACGTGCCGACATGGCAATTGACGCACCGTGTCGTCCAGGCGGGCAACGGGCGATCGTCGTCGCGCAGATGCGCCGCCATCGGATGTTGTCCGTTGAAAATGGCGCATCCAAGGTCGGACGGAGCGCACGCGGCCGCCGCGCGGGCAAGCGGCGTCATCGCGACGAGCGCAAGGACGATTGCCGCGGCGCGCGTGGCGCAATGGCGTCGCCGGGCCATGTCAATGCACGAGCAGGACGCGCGAGACGCTCGGAACACCGCTCGAATTCAGGGCGAACAGCATGTAATAGCCGGGCACCACCACGCCGGGATCGGAAGGGATGCGCAAGTGAAATTCGCCTGCGGTGCCGACCGTGAATGTCAGCGGCACGCGTCGTTGCTCGTTGTTCAGCGAATGCGTGACCGACGATGAACGCATCAGCGCAAACGCGCGAACGCTTCGGCTGGCTGTTACGACGATCGTCGTGCCAAGCTGCGCGTCGGACGGAACGGACGAGAGACTCGGCCGGGACGCGGCAGAGCCGTCCGCGTTGAGCAAATAGGGCGGTGTCAGTATCTCCACATCGGTGTGATTGGTCGCGCATCCGCCGCACAATCCGCCGCCGCCGCTCAGCACGCGCCCGTCGTTCAGAAGCAGCGCGACGCTGTGATACGTGCGCGGCACGGCTTGACGCACGAGCAGGGAAAACGCGTTGGTCGCCGGGTCCCATAGTTCCGGGGTGAGGATCGCGTTGTCATCCGAGAAAGGCGCGGCGAAGGTCTGTCCACCGACCACGACGACCTGTCCGTTCGGCAGCACGACGCTGTTGCCGAACGCGCGCTGATAACTCATCGGCGCGATGGTTTGCGTCACCGCATTGCCGTTGCTGATGTCGATGAGCGTCGCATTGGACGTGGCCTGCGACTGGTCATAACTCGGCGCACCCCCGACAGCGAGTATCTTGCCGATGTCATACATGACCGCGTTGCCGTTCATCGCATCGTTGTCGCTGCCCCGATTGCCCGCCGCGGTGACGCTGCCGTTGCCGGCCGTATCGAACCAGTGCATGGCGCGGCTGGGGCCCGCGTGAAACACGCGTCCATTGCCGACCGCGAACATCCATGCGTGATTGTCGGCGCGAAATATGCCTGCGTTGTCGTGCGTGAGAATGTAATCGTCGAGGATGGCTCCGTTGATCTGCCAGCCCTGGCCCGGGCTCCATGTTTCGCCGTTCTTTCCGCCGACCCCGCCGCTCCAGGAGCCGCCCACCTGAAACACGTTGCCGTTGCTCAGCGTGACGCTTCCCTGATAGCCGCGTGGAATCTTCATGCGATCGCCCGGACTCCACGCGCCGGTCGAAGGCGAATAGATGCTGGTCGCTTGCGTGGTCAATCCGCCCGTCACGAGAATCCGGCCATCGGGCAGATTGACGATGCCTGGACAGAACATGTCATGTCCAGTGTTGCTCACGATCACCTGCCTGCTACTGCCGGTCGATGGATTGAAGATCGTGGTGTAGGTCCGGCCCGGCGGGTTGCTTGAGTTGGTGAAGTCGAGCGCGCTATCCGCCGACCA
The DNA here is from genome assembly GCF_001544575.2 of Caballeronia cordobensis. Classification (GTDB taxonomy): domain Bacteria; phylum Pseudomonadota; class Gammaproteobacteria; order Burkholderiales; family Burkholderiaceae; genus Caballeronia; species Caballeronia cordobensis. The sequence continues at coordinate 127,165 of NZ_FCNY02000004.1, read as the reverse complement.
GAACAGCACATTGCCGTTGGGAAGATTGGCGGCTTGCACCGGAACGATCGGCAGCGTCATCGGCGCGGACCACTTCGAAGGCAACGTCGGTTTCTGCGTGGGCAAGCCGCTCACTTTCCACGTCTGTGTCGCGCTTCCGTTGCACGCTTGCTGCGTCAACTGGACACCCTGCGAGGTCGTGCTCGACGCGCTCACGCATAAGCCGCTATGTCCCGCGACGATTGCATAGCCTCCGCCTTGCGGCGTCAGCGAGAAGGCCTGATTCAGGCCGCCATTGCAGGTCCACTGGATGATGGGGCCGCCCGCGTCCATGGCCTGACCCGACACGTCCAGGCACAGGTCGCTGTTCAGGTTGATGAGCTTGTAGCGCGCGCCGGTCGCAACCGGCAGCCATTGCTGATTCGGGCCGCCCCAGCAGGCCCATGAAATCACGGGCGCGCCCGGCGTCACGGATTGACCGCTGACATCCGCGCACAGGCTGGTGCCATTCAGGGTGATGGGGGCCGAAGTTTGCGCGCGGACAGCGGGCGACAAACCCGCCAAAATCAGCGGTAACGCGATCGGCAGCAACAGGCGCATGCGTCGGACGAGCAAGCCGCGCGCGTGCCTAGTCGAACGGATTCCTGGCATGGTTGCTCCCGTACATGAGCTGGTTATGCGCGCGCAAGCGCGCCGAGCACATCGCAGAGATCGTTGACGCGAGGAAGGTCGGCGCTTCGCCAGCGCAGCATCGCGTTGGCATCGAAGCAATAGACCTGCGTGGAATGGTCCGCGATGTTGCCGAGAGGCGTCTTGCTGCCCGACAGCGCCATGCGCATCCGGTCTACATCGCTTAGTGCAGGCGTCGCCGCGTTCCATGCGGGACCGGCACGATAGCGTGCGAGCCAGGCGCGCAATGCCGAGGGTGAATCCGACAGCGGATCGATTCCTACCGACAGCAATTGCACGGAATGACGGGCGCGGATTGCCGGAAGCTGGTCCTGCACCGTGCCGAATAGCACGCCCTGCATGGGACATACCGTGCCGCATCCTGTGTAGACCGTCTGCAGCGCGGTAACGCCCTGGCGCAGCAAGTCGTTCAGCAGGCGCTTCCTGCCGGTCTGATCGACGAGCCATGTATCGTCGAGGCGAACCGGTGGCGTGACGAGGCCCGGCCCGCCATGCTGCGCGAAGGACACGGGGCACACCGCGCCGAGCGCGAGGGCGGCGATGTCGCGCAGCAGGGCGCGGCGGATGAGCAAGGGAGCAAACGCACGCATACCGGAGTTCCCGCAGTCGGGCATGTCGGAGTCAAGGGGCTCTTGCGTATTGCAATACCATCGGATCAGAGATTAGCAGCCCAAATCGGCAATAAAGCTTCTACGCACGAAATGGATAGGTAGTTATGTGCACTTGGCCACATTCGTTTTTGGCGACCGAACAGCGGTGTCATCGAGACGAGATTTTCTCGTGGAAAATTGCAGCTTTCGAGACGATCGCCGGCGCGATGAAATCTTTCGAGGCTTATCGGATAATGTTTCCGAAGCAAGTCACTGGTAAGACGCGCTTAATAAAACCGTAATATCCTTGTCTGTCACCGACGCCGGATAGCGCCGCTCGCTGCGCTGTTCTAGGATGAAAGTCGCTTCGGAGCACGACGATTGCTTCATCGATACATCGTCGCCGCTCGACACCGCGTTGCCTGTTCCGGCCCTTCCGGAGAAGGAGACTGCAATGAATGCGCGTTTTTCCGCCTATGCCGCCGCAATCGGCGCCGTGCTGACCGCAATCATCATCGTCGCGTGCAGCGGCGGTGACTCCGGCGGCGATTCGACGGCGGCCGCGAGCAAGACGCCAGCGAGCGTAGCGAATGCAGCGACCCCCAGCAATCCGATGGATGTCGTCACGTGGCATAACGACATCGCCCGAACCGGTCAGCAACTGGCCGAAACGATCCTCACGACGGCGAACGTCCGTTCGAACACTTTCGGCAAGCTCGGCGTGTTTGCCGTAGACGGCCTCGTCGACGCGCAGCCGCTCTTTCTCGCGGGCGTTTCGATCGCGGGCGGCACGCACAACGTGCTGTACGTCGTGACCGAAAACGCCAGCGTCTACGCCTTCGATGCCGACAACGGAACCGTGCTCTGGAACGTGTCGACGCTCGGCAACGGCGAGACGCCGAGCGACGATCACGGCTGCAGCCAGATCACGCCGAAGATCGGCATTACGGCGACGCCGGTGATCGACCGTTCGCGCGGGCCGAATGGCGCGATGTATGTCGTCGGCATGTCGAAGGACGCGTCGGGCGGCTATCACCAGCGCATTCACGCCCTCGACATCGCGACGGGCGCCGAGCTTTTCAACGGTCCCACTGAAATCCGCGCGACCTATCCTGGCACCGGCGCGGGCAGCCAGAACGGCACGCTTACGTTCGATCCGGGCCAGTACGCCGAGCGCGTGGGGCTGCTCTTGCTCAGAGGCACCGTCTATACCGCATGGACCTCGCATTGCGATTTCATGCCGTACACCGGCTGGGTGATCGGCTACGACGCCAATACGCTGCAGCAGGCGAGCGTGCTGAACGTGACGCCGAACGGCCAGATGGGCGCGATCTGGATGAGCGGCGCGGGACTCGCGTCGGACGGCGAAGCGATATTTCTGCTCGACGGCAACGGCACGTTCGATCCGACGCAAAACGAGCACGAGATGCCGATTCACGACAATCATGGCAACGGGTTTTTGAGGCTCAACCTGGATCCGCTGCGGGTGCAGGACTATTTTCAGCCATCGAACACGGTGCAGGAAACGAACGAGGACGAAGATCTCGGCTCGGGCGGCGCGATGGTCTTGCCTAATTTCACCGATGCGAACGGCATCGTGCGATATCTCGCGATCGGCGCGGGCAAGAACTCGACCATCTACGTCGTGAACCGCTTTTCAATGGGCAAGTTCGATTCGAACGGGGATCACATCTATCAGGAACTCGTCGGCCGTATCCGCGGACCGATGTTCGGCGCGCCCGCTTACTTCAACAACACGGTTTATTTCGGCGCGGTGCGCGACACGCTTAAGGCGTTCACGATTTCGAATGCCTTGCTCTCGCAAACGCCGACGAGTCAGTCACAGAACACGTTCGGTTTCCCGGGCGCGACGCCCTCCATTTCCGCCAATGGGACGACGAACGGCATCTTGTGGGCGGCGGAGAACGGCACGGTCGGCGTGCTGCGCGCCTACGATGCGACCAACCTGGACCACCAGATCTACAGCAGCAACGATGCCGGCAGCCGCGATCAGTTCGGCCAGGGCAACAAGTTCATCACGCCGATGATCGCGAACGGCAAGGTGTATGTGGGCACGAGGAGCGGGGTCGCCGTGTTCGGGTTGCTGCAGAGATAAAGCAGGAAGTGCTCGCTGACGCGCGTCGGCGAGCACTATCGAATGTATCCGTTGAATAAGGAATGCTTAGTCACGACTCGCTATTGACGCTAGAAGCGCGACCGATTATTGAATGAAACCTGCATCGGCGCGACGCGCACCGCAAAAAGAAGCAGAAGAGGGCGGCGAACATGAAGCGAATCGTTCTGCTTTCCGATGGAACCGGTAATAGTTCCGCCAAAGCTCAAAAGACGAACGTCTGGCGTCTGTTTCAGGCGCTGGATCAGACCGCGCCCGGCCAGTACGTCATGTACGACGATGGCGTCGGCACATCGTCCAACAAGTATCTCGCGCTGCTCGGCGGCGCGTTCGGCTGGGGACTCAAGCGTAACGTCATCGACCTGTACGAGTTCGTCTGCCGCAACTACTCGCCCGGCGATACCGAAATCAGCGGCTTCGGCTTCAGTCGTGGAGCCTTCACGATTCGCGTGCTCGTGGGATTCATCACGCATGAAGGGCTCGTCAGGTTTCGCTCCGACGAGGAACTCCATCGCTATGCACGGGCTGCCTACCGGCACTATCGTTCGGAACGTCTCAAATCCAGTGTGCTCGTGAAGGCTGCGCGCGGCGTGAGGGATCTGGCGCTGGCCGCGATCACCAAGATACGCGGCCTCGAAAGCTACGAGAAAGTGCGATCGACGAATATCCGCGGCGGCGAAGGCAAGGAAATACCCATTCGCTTTCTTGGTCTATGGGACACCGTATCGGCGTATGGCGTGCCCATCAAGGAACTGAAAAAGGCCATCAGCAAGGCGTTCTGGCCGATGGAGTTCCATGAACTCTCCCTGTCGAGCAATGTGCAGCGTGCCTGCCACGCGCTCTCACTCGACGACGAGCGCGCGACGTTTCATCCGGTACTCTGGGACGAAAAGCATGAAGCTTTGGATGACGGAAGAATCACGCAAGTCTGGTTCGCGGGAGTGCATTCGAACGTAGGCGGAGGCTATCCTGAAGACCGGCTCTCCTACGTTTCACTTCACTGGATACTGAGTCAGGCGCATGACGCGGGCCTTGAATTCATTCGCGCAGAAATCGACAAGATCGCGCGAATGAAGTCACCTTATGCGCGCTTATACGACTCGCGCGCCCGCTTCGGCATGTTCTATCGCTACCGTCCGCGCGCGATACCTGAATGCACGAGAGCCGATAGCAACGGCAAAAGGCACCCCATCCTGCCGATCGTCGACGAGAGCGTGATCTTGCGAATGGCGTTCGGCGGCGATCAGCATATCCCGATTCCGTTGAATGGCGATTTTTGCGTGTTGACAGCCGACGGAAAGCTGAAGCCATTCAAGCATGGTTTGCAATACACGAAGGTGGATTACGACCTTCCGCCATGTCATTGCGCGCCACTGCTCGGCGGAGAGAAGACCGCCGATGACAATACGAAATACACGCTCGACGAGGCGATGGATGCGCTCGATCATCCGGCCAAAGAGGCCGTCGATCTGGTTCAGAACACGGTGTGGTGGCGGCAGGTTTTTTATTTGGTCACGTTGTTCTTTACGGTCCTTCTCGTTTGTTTTCCGCTGATCGGCGCATGGTTGTCGCATCGCCTGGATACGTACGAAAGATCGAGTGACGTGACCAGGCGAGGGGTCCATTGGCTGGAAGATACCCTCGATACGGTGCTCGTGGCGCTCAAGAATTTGCTGCCCGCCGTGAGCACGCCATGGACGCGAGCATTCGGCGCACATCTCGATGCATTCGCGCTAGTCTCTGTCGGCCTTCTTATTTCTATCCTTGTGGGACGCGTTCTTAGAACGCGCGTAAGCGATCGCGCGGGCATTGCGTGGCACGAGAAGGCGTGGCCTCAGTATATGGCGGTGCGGGTGCGGTCCGAGGAAGCCGGTTTGAAGGCGACGATCTGGGCCGCAAGAGCCGCATGGCTCGTCGCAGCGATAGTCTTTCTATTACGTCACTTCGATCTTTCTATCTGGCCGATCGCGCTAGTCGCACTCGTACTTACGATCCTGGCGATGCTGCGGTCCCGTCGCGTGACGCAATTGCAGACGATCGTTTCCGATCTGAAAAACACTCAGGAAGCGCTTGCACGCCACAACAACTCGAATGCTCCGCGCGGCGCTTACATCGAAATTCTGAAGGGAAACAAGGCTGCTTCGCTTTCGCTTTGTATCGCGCAGAAACTCAGAACGACCCCATGGCTATGCAAAGGCTATGACCGCCTTCGCAAGGACGTGATTCCCTGGGGCTTCGTGGTCATCCTATGCTTGGCCGCACTGTTCGTCGTGAACCGCGCGATCTTCGATAGCCTCAATTCGATCGGACTCGTTTGCGATGAAAAGACCAAGGCCGATGCCGCACCATTCAGCACCGACGAGACCTGCTGGAACTCCGGAATCAGACTGGAGCGCGATGCGCGCTATGAGGTCGTTATCGAAACGCAGGAGCCCTGGTTCGATCTTGCGGGCATCGCAGACGTCGGTGGGTTTGGTTCGCACGGCATCGCTCAGTACGCCTTCTACTTCCTCAAACGCTACTGGTTCGAGGACTGGTTCAAGCCAATCGTCAAGATCGGCAGCATGGGGCGCGATGAGTATGTGCTCGAACCCGTTGCGCCAATGCGCGAGAGAAAGGTGCCGACGATCAAATACGACGGACCGTGGCTAGAGAAGATACCTGACAAAATGGCCAACTCGCTAGCGAGCGAGCACCGCGTTCCCGACGACCGGACCGCATTGCGCGCGCAATTCACCGCGCGTACCAGCGGCCCCATGTTTCTGTTCGTCAACGACGCCGTCATACCGTGGCCAAAATCTCCGTTCTACGAGAACAATCGAGGAACTGCGAATGTGACGGTTTATCGGCTGTTGCCCGACGGACGTTCCGTACAAGTTCCGCCGAATGACGGCAAATAAACAGCCCCCCTCAGAACCCATAAACCTCCGCCGGATTATCGACAAAAACCCGCCTGCGCACCTCATCCCCATCCAGAAGCTGCATCGCCCAATCCAGCAGCCGCGCATCTTTAGGCAAGGGCCGAACGTTCGGATGCGGCCAGTTCGATGCCCACAATCCCCGCTCCGGATAACGCGTCGACAAGTCGCGCACGAGCCACGCGACATCGCCATACGCGGGCGCACCCTCGCGCGAGCTTTCATACGGCGCGGACAGTTTGACCCAGCAGCGCGGCCCATCGAGCAGACGGCACAACGAAGCAAAGCCATCGCTCTGCGCCGTAACAGGCGCGAGAAACTTGCCGAGATGATCGATCACGAGCTTCGACGGCAAGCGCGCGAGCATCGCTTCGTGCTGCGGCAGCGTATGCCCGTCGAGCTGAAGATTGATGTTCCAGCCAAGCGGTGCGATGCGCGCCGATATGCCGGCAAGCGCATCCCACGGCATCACGCCGCCGGGCAGCATCATGAAACGCACGCCGCGCACGCCGGCATCGTGCAGACGCTGCAACTCGTCATCGTTGACATCGGGCGGCACGACCGCGATGCCGCGCGCCCCTTCGCCGAGCTGTGCGATGGCCGCCAGCGTGCAGCGATTGTCGAAGCCATATCCGGTCGGCTGCACGACGATCACACGCGACAGCCCCAGCGCGCGCTGCACGTCGCGATACGCCGATGCCGGCGCGGGCGGCGGCGTGAAGGTCGCGCTTGCGGCGAGCGGATAGCCGTCTTCGTACACGTGGATGTGGCAATCGCACGCGCCATCGAATGTAAGCGGCGTGCTCATCGCGCATCCGCCGACATCGAAGCGCGTCAGCCTGAAAGCCCGCGCCGCATTCACCGCGCCCGCCGGCACACGGCCTTCGAACAGCGCCTGGGTTTGCGCGACCGTCTCCATCGACTGATGTTCGATCGCACCCGGCGTCAGCCCGCCCACGTGCGGCGCCGCGATCACGCGCGGATGCGCGGCGAGCGCGGGCGAGGGCATCTGATCCGGCGCGCGGCCCACGTCGAGCGCGCATCCGGCCATGCGGCCGCTTTCGAGCGCATGCAAGAGCGCGGCGTCATCGACCAGTTCGCCGCGCGCCGCGTTGATGAAATACGCATCGGGCTTCATCGCGGCGAAAGTGCGCGCGTTCATCAGGTTCGCGGTCTGCGCGTTGGCGGGCGCGAGACACACGACGAAATCGGCGTCGCCAAGCAAAGCGTCCATGCTCACCTGACGTACGCGTGAATCGTCGATGCGCGTATAAGGATCGGACACGATCACGCGCATGCCGAACGCCAGCGCGAGATCGCAGAGATAGCGCGAAATCTGCCCGTAGCCGATCACGCCGAGCGTGCTGCCGCGCAACTCGCGGCCCATCGCCGGCACGGGCGATTCGTGGCGGCGATACGCGGATGCATACGCCGTCGTCGAGCGCGCGAGATCGAGCATCGCGCCGATGACCCATTCGGAGACCGCCGGCACGAAGCCCGCGCTCGCCTGCGTCACGAGCACGCCGTGCTCGCTCGCGGCATCGACATCGACGGTGCGGATATCGACGGCGCAGCGCACGAACGCGGCGAGCTTCGGCAAGGCCTCGAACAACGCGCGCGGCGCGGGCGTCTGACGATACGCGATGATCACATCGGCATCGCGCGCGGCATCCGCGAGTTCGGGGATCGTCAGTTCCCGGTCTTCGGTGTTATAGGCGGCATCGGCGAACGTCGCGAGCAAAGCCGATGCGCGCGCGCCGAAGTAATGATCCAGCATGTGCCGGGGATGACTCACGAATACCTTGTTCATGTCTTCTTCCTGGAGGGTGTCGCCGGCCCCGCGACCGATTCGCGCTCGACGAGCGTGATATCCGTGAACAGCGCCTGCTCTGATGCGGGCATGGGCTCGTCGTGCGGACGCATGACGCGCTCGACCATCGCGGCGGCCATCGCGGGCACGGGAAGCTGAACGGTGGTCAGCGCGGGATTCGAAATTGCCGCGAGAAAGTGCCCGTCCATGCCGACGACGGATACATCTTCCGGCACGCGCAGGCCGGATTCGCGCAGGCCCGCCATCAAGCCGAGCGCCATCAGATCGTTGACGGCGACCACGCCGGTCGGGCGTTCGTGGTCCGCCGCGAGCCTGCGCGCGAGGGCGCGGCCGTTCTCCGCGATCATCGAATCGCCGTATTCGTCGACCGGGCCGCTGTCCAACACATGCGCGCTGTCCGACAAACCCGCTTCTCGCGCCGCGGCCAGAAAGCCGTCGATCTTGTCGCGGCGGCTCATCGTCAGGCCGGTCAGCGTCGCGAACGCGAGGCGTGTGTGGCCGCGCGCAATCAGGTGACGCGTCGCGAGCCGCGCGGCCTCGAAGTTGTCCGGCGTGACGTGATCGACGCGCGTCGTCTCGCCTTCGGTCGCGCGCCGGTCGTAACTCACGACGACCATGCCGCGCTCGGCGGCGGTTTCCAGATGCCGTTCGTTGGCGAGCGATGAAATCACGATTACGCGCCGCACGCCCTGCGAAAACAGATCCTCGAAAAACGACGCTTCCTTTGCCGGATCGCGATACGTGTTGCCGATCATCACGCGATAGCCGTAGCGCTCCTGCGCGTAGGTTTCGACTTCGCGCGCGATATAGCCGTACATCGGATTGGCGATGGACGGCACCAGCAGCCCGACGAGCGGCGTCTGCCCGGTCTTGAGCTGGCGCGCGAGCGTGCTCGGCCGGTATTGCAGCGTGCTCATCGCGGCCTGCACGCGCGCCAGCGTTTCCTGGCGCATCTGATCCGTGCGGCCATTGAGCACGTTCGACACGGTGCTCACCGACACGCCGGCTTCGCGGGCGACATCCTGAATGGTGCTCATAAGGTTTTGCATCTGCCGGCTACAGGCCGAGCCGGGTCGGCAGCCAAAGTGAAAAGGACGGCACCAGAATCAGCACCACCAGTGCGACGAACAATACCAGCAGATATTTGAGCATAGGCCGCGCCACCGCCTTCATGTCCGTGCCGGTGATCGCGCAGGTCGCGAACAGGCCGAGACCCACGGGCGGCGCGAAGAGCCCGAGCCCCATCGCGACGACGATCACCGTGCCGAAGTGCAGCGGGTTGATGCCGAGCTGCGTGGCGATCGGCGTGAGCAGCGGACCGAAGATGATGAGCGCGGGCGCGCCTTCCAGCACCGCGCCGAACACGATCATGATGAGCACCGACAGCAGCAGGAACATGGTCGGGCCGTACTGATGCGCGAAGGCGATCATCGAATCGGAGACGAGCGCGGGAATCTGCTCGATCGTCAGCGCGAACGACACGCTCGACGCCGCCGCGACAATGAACAGGATGCTGCTCGCCATCGACGCCGAGCGCACGAACACGCGCGCAATCGACTTCGGCGTAAGCTCGCGAAACGCCAGCCAGCCGACGACGAGCGCATAGACGACCGCGAACGCCGACACTTCCGTCGATGTCGCGATACCCGAGGTCACGCCCTTGCCGATCATCGCGATCATGATGAGCGCGACGAGCGCGCCGCCGGCGAGCGGCAGCCACTTGCGCGGGTTGGTCAATGCGGCGGCGAGATCGATGCGGCGGCCGAAGATGACGGCGACGATCGCCAGCGCCACCGCGAGCACGGCCGCCGGCACCACGCCCGCGAGAAACAGCCCCGCGATCGAGATATTCGCGACGAAGCCCATGATGATCATGTTCACGCACGGCGGAATGGTCTCGGCCATCACGGCGCTGCACGCGAGCAGCGCCGCGGCTTCGTTCGGGTCTTCCTTGCTCTGGCGCACCGCGGGCATCACCACGCCGCCGACCGCCGCGATATCCGCGAGCTTGGAGCCGGACACGCCGGAGAAGAACGCCGTCGCCATGATCGTGATGAGGCCGAGGCCGCCGCGCACGCGCCCGAAGAGGCGCAGCAGCAGTTCGATCAGGCGCGACGACATGCCGTTCGTTTCCATCAGCAGACCGGCCAGCACGAAGAACGGAATGGCGAGCAACACGAAGTGGTCGGTGCCGGCCATCACCTGCTGCGAATAGACGAGCATCGGCAAGGACGGTTCGGCGAGGAAGTAGAGCAGCGCCGAGAAGGCGAGGACGAAGCCGATCGGCACGCCGAGCACGAGTCCGCCGATGAAACCGATCGCGAGCAGCGCGCCCGCCTTCACCGCGTGGCCCGGCACGAGCAGGTTCCACGCGTACACGGCGGCAGCGATCAGCACGCAGCCGATCAGCGTGCCGATCACGGTCTTGCGCGCGCCGTTGAGCGCGTTGGCGAGCCCGAAGACCGCCATGAATACGCTGCCGATCACGAGCGGATACACGTTGATCCACGCGGGCAGGCCGCTCGGCGTCATCTGCCCGTAGGAATCGACGAGCAGCAGGCACGACGACACGCACAGATTGCCCGCGACGCCCGCGATCACCCAGTGCCCCGCATGCACGAGCGCCGGTTGCCAGCGCTTCGGCAGCATGCCGCGAAACAGATCGACGCCGACATGCTGGCTGCGACCCAGCACGGTCGCGGCGCCGAAGAAGACGAGCACGATCATCAGCGCGCGGGCGACTTCCTCGGCCCAGTCGAACGGATCGTGCAGGAAGTATCGATAGATCACGGAGAGGAACACCACGAGCACATCGGCCGCGAGCACGGCCGCGCACAGATATTCGATGCCGTGCATCAGGCGCACGAGGCCGCGCGCGAGCAGGGTCTCGTGGCCGAAGCCGGGCGCGGCAAGCTGCGCTTCCGGTCCGGGCGTCGCGGAGAAAGTGGTCATGGCGTCCTTGCCTCCCTTAGCCGCGAGCCGTGGCGATGGCCGCGAAAAGCGGCGCGGTCGCGGGATACTGCTTCGAGAAATTCGCGTACAACTGCGTCTGCATTTCCTTGCGCGCGGTGTCGCGGTCGGCCTTCGACATCGGATAGAACGTCATGCCGCGCTTCCTGAGTTCCTGCTCGGCGCTGGCGGCGGTCTGGATGGCCGCGACGCGCTGCTTCACGGTCGCGTCCTGCGCCGCTTTCTGGAATGCGGGGCGCAGGTTCTCCGGAATCTTCGCGAGCGCGCGGCGGCCCATCGCGACGACGAGCGGGCTGAAAACGTGCTGCGTTTGCCAGCACGACTTCACGACTTCGTCGTACTTGCTCGCGACCACGGTCGCGCAATCGTGCTCGAAGCCGTCCACCACGCCGGTCTGCGCGGCCATGTACAGCTCGCCGATGGGAATGGGCGTCGGCACCGCGCCCATCAGCTTGAAGGTCTCCATGAAGGCGGGCGTGGGCAGCACGCGCAGCTTCACGCCCTTGATGTCCGCGAGCGATTGCGTCGGCTTCTTCGTGAAGACGTTGCGCGCGCCGAACGAGTAGCCCCACGTGAGCACGGAGCAGCCCGCGCGCTGCTGCAGCATGCTGTCGAACGATTTGCCGACGCTGCCGTCCATCGCGCGGCCGACGTGATCGAAGCTGTCGAACACGTAGCCGAGATCGAGCATGCCGAGCTCCGGCAGCACCGTCGCCCAGATCGATGAGCCGGTGACCATCATGTCCACCGCGCCGACCTTCACCTGCTGCACGACGTCGCTTTCCTTGCCGAGCTGGCTGTTCGGAAAATAGTCGATGCGAATCTGGTCGCCCACGCTCGCCTTCAGATTGGCGGCGAGATGCTGATACCAGACGTAGTGCGCGGCGTTTTCGTTCGCGGGCATCGAGGACGACAGCCGCAGCGTGACTGCAGGCTGCGCGCGGACGATGGCGGGCAATCCCGCGCCCGCCGCGGCGAGCGAGGTTGCTGAGACGGTCTGAAGGAACCGTCGCCGGGAAGTCGAATGCATGGTCTGTCTCCTGGATGCCGCGTGAGCGCGCGGGCGAGTTAGCGCGACGCGTGAATGCCGTCGCGTCACTGTATCGATTTAGTGTATCGATACAGTAGAGCAACCAGGAGATTCCGGCAAACGGGTGTTAACCCTTGCCTTCGGTATGACCGATGGGAAAGCGCGCGTCAGCCGTGCCGCGTGCCGATCTGCGCAATCGCGATACGCGCGGCCTTCCGCACTTCGGGATCGCCGTCCTGAAGCGCGGCTTCGAGCACGCGCAGCGCGTCGAGGCCGCCAAGCTCGCCGAGCGCGAGCGCCGCTTCCTTGCGCACGTTGCTGATCGGATAGGTCAGCAGTTCGGCGACCGCATGCGAACTCGCGGCATCGCGCAAACGGCCCAGCGCGCGCGCCGCCTGCAGCGTCACCTGCCAGTAGTCGTCGGCGAGCGCGGCTTCGAGCGCGACGCGCGCGGGCACGAGACGCAACTTGCCGAGCGTGGCCGCCGCTTCCTCGCGCACGCGCCATGCTTCGTCGTGCAGCGCTGCGCTCAGCGTGTCGAGCACCGAATCGTCGGTGGCGAAGCCCAATGCGCCGATGGCCGCATGCCGCACATCCGCCGATGCATCGTCGCGCGCAAGCGATGCGAGTTGCGCGAGCGCCGCCGTATGCCGAAGCCAGCCGAGCACGCCGACCGCTTCGCGCCGCACCTGCTCCGATGCGTCGGACAGCGCTTGTTTCGCGTGCTCCGCCGCGCCCGGCAGCCGCAGCTCCCGCACGCCGCGCAGCAACGCGGCCCGCGCGAACGGATCGGCGCCGGCGAAATGATGCAGCACGCGCGCGCCCGCCGCGGCGTCCTTCAACGCGGTCAGGCTCTCCGCCGCAGCGTCGCGCGTGTCCGGGTCCAGCCGCGCATCCTTGATGGCTTCGCACAGCGCATCGACGACATCCGCCGATTCCCATGCGCCGAGCCGTTGCGCCGCCGTCCGACGCACGGCGGCGTCGCTGTCGTGACGCAGCGCGTGGATCAGCGCGGGCAGCCACGTTTCGTCTTCGAGCTCGGCCGCTTCGATGACGGCAAGACGGCGCACGGCGGCGTCCGCATCGGCGAGGCGGGCGGCGAGGGCAGCATCGTCGGAATCGGTGAACGGGTCGAAAAGCGGGCTGGCGTGCGTCATGAGGCGGTCTGGATTGAGCGATTGAAGCGAACGCTCGCCGGGGCGTGATCGTCGGCGGCGGGCGTCGCAATGGGTTGATGCCGAAGCAGCGCGAGACAGCGGCGCTTCAGCGCGATGAATTCCGGCTCGGTGACGAGATCGCGCGTGTCGCCGCGCTCGCGCGGGCGCGCGAACGGCACGCGCAGTTCTTCCAGCACGGTGCCTGGGCTCGCGCTCATCACGAGAATGCGGTCCGCGAGAAACAGCGCTTCGTCGATGTCGTGCGTGACGAAGATCACCGTGGGCTTGCGCTCGCTCCAGACGTCGAGCAAAAGCGCTTGCATCATCGCGCGCGTTTGCGCGTCGAGCGCGCCGAAGGGCTCGTCCATCAGCAGGATGCGCGGCGCGTTGAGCATCGCGCGGGCGATTTCCGCGCGTTGCTGCATGCCGCCCGAGAGTTGCGCGGGATAGCGGTCCGCGAACGCGCCGAGGCCCACGCGCTCCAGCAGCGCGCGAGCTTTACCGTGCCGCTCGCGCTTGCTCACGCCCTGCATCTTCAGGCCGAACGCGACGTTATCGAGCGTTCTGCGCCACGGCAGCAGGGTGTGTTGCTGGAACACCATGCCGCGTTCGGGATGCGGCCCGTCGATGGGCGCGCCATCGAGCGTCGCCCGGCCCGCGCTCGTCGCGACGTGGCCCGCGAGCGCCGCGAGCAGCGTGGACTTGCCGCAGCCGGACGGCCCGAGAATGCAGACGAATTCGCCCGCCTCGATGGTCGTGCTCACATCGCGCACGGCGGTGAAGGCGTGCTCTCCATCGCCCAATGTCACGGCGACGTGGTCGAGCTTCACGCGGCCTTGTGTATCGCGTGAAGTCATCGGCGGCTCCCGCTTGCGAGCCACGGCGTGAGCCGCCTTCCCGCGATGCGCACCAGCGCGCTGCTTCCCATGCCGAGCAGGCCGATCAGCAGCATGCCGACGACGACTTGCGGATACTGCTGCACCGTGTACGACTGCCACGTGTAATAGCCGATGCCGAACTGTCCCGAGATCATCTCCGCCGTGACGAGGCAGAACCACGACGTGCCCATGCCGATGGCGAGGCCCGTGACGATGGCGGGCGCGGCGCCCGGCAGCACGACTTCGCGCAGAATCACGAAACGGCTCGCGCCAAGGCTCTTCGCGGACGACACGAGACGCGGCTCGACGCCTTCGACGCCATGTATCGTGCCGAGCAGAATGGGAAAGAACGCGCCGGTGAAGGTGATGAAGATCATCGACATTTCGGACGAAGGAAACATCAGAATGGCGAGCGGAATCCAGGCGACCGCGGGAATCGGGCGCAAGACTTCGAGCGGCGTGAGCAGCGAAAGCCGCGCAAACTGCGAGCGTCCGATCGCGAGCCCGAGCACGATGCCGCTTGCCGCCGCGACGCCGTAACCCGCCGCGATGCGCCGCACGCTGCTCAGCAAGTCCGAGAAGAGCTTGGGTGAATGCGCGAGCTCGACGATGGCCGCGAGCGTTTCGGCGGGCGTCGGCACGTTCTCGAAGGTGACGAAGCCGAGATTCCAGCGATGCGCCGTCGCGAGATGCCAGAGCAGCAGCGTCAGCGCGAGCGATGCCCACTGCACGCCGGCGCGCGTGCCGCGATGACGCAGCAGGGGAGCGGAAGAAACGAGCGTCGCCATGCGCGCCTCAACGATTCGCGAGTGCGGTGGGCTGGCGCGCGGCGGCGAAGTCGAGCACTTGCCCGCCGTGCTGCGCCGCCCATGCCTGCGCACGATCCTTGAGCAGGAACGCGTTCAACTGGCCGTCGCCGCCTTTTGCGAACCACGCCTGGTTGCCGAGCAGCTTGATGCCACTTTCGCGATCCTGCGCATAGAACGCGCGCACCTGCCTGCCTTCGCTTTCGAGCTTGCCGAGCTGCTGCAAGGCCTCGTCGGGCGAGGCATAGTTCCGCACCTTCGCCTCGCCGCGCACCCAGATTTGCGCGACGCGGTTCGTCTGCGCGATGGGCTTGCCGGTGAGCGCATCGTTCGCGACGAGCGGTGTTTGCGCATAGTTGCGCAAGGCGGCCTCGTAGTCGAGACGTTCGGCCTTGAAGGCCGCGCGCAGATAGCTGTCGTCGATGAACGCGTTCGCGTTCAGATCGCCGTCGGCGCGCTTGAGCAGCTTGAGCGTATCGAACGATGTCTGCACCGCCTTGCGGTATTCCGGCTTCCAGGTGAGATCGCGCGTCTGCAAGCCGAGCGGCCCGTGAAACAGATAATCGACTTCAGGCTCGATGCCCGTGACCTTCGCAATCAGTTCGCTGTACTTCTCCGGCTCCGCGGTGAGCAGCCGATTCGCTTCGATCACCGCGCGCAGATACGCGACCACGACTTCCGGATACTTCTGCGCGTAGTCCTTTTCGACGAGCGTGCCGTGCAGGGTAGGCGCGTCGGCTTGCGAGCCGTCGTAGATCTTGCGCGCGAAGCCGCGATACGGGAACAGTTCGGCGAAGGGCACGAAGTCCGCGTGCGCATCGATCTTGTGCGTCTGCAAGGCGGGCCCGGCCACTTCGGGCGCTTGCGTGACGATGTTCACATCGCGTTCCGGGTCCCAGCCTTGCGCCGCGACCGCGCGCAACAGCATGCCGTGCGAGGTCGAGGCGAACGGCACGGAAATGGTCTTGCCCTTGAGATCGGCGATGGACTGCACCGGCGAATCCACCGGCACGACGATGCCGTTGCCGCTGCCGCGCACGCTGCCCGACAGCACGCTGATGAAGATGCTGCTCTTGCCCGCTTTCTGGTTGGCGACGCCGTTGAGCACGCCGGGAAAATCGGCCATCGAGCCGAAGTCGAGCTTGCCCGCGACCATCTCGTTCGTGATCGGCGCGCCGCTCGTGAAGTTCTTCCATTGAATGTCGTACTGCGCGTCCTTGTACTTGCCGTCATGCGGCAGATACTTGTCGAGCAGATGCAGTTCGCGGATCAGCGAGCCGCCCGCCGCGGTGTTGATCGTCGTGTCCTGCGTGCCGATGGCGACGCGAATGGTTTCGGCCTGCGCATGCGCGCCAAGGAGCGCAATGCCGAGCACGATGCCAGGCGCAAACAACAGCGTTCGTTTCATGATGCGGGTCCTTGTCAGCGAAGTAGATACGGAATGTCCACATGCACGGCGTTGGTCGGGCAATCGCGTTCGCAGGGCATGCAGTACCAGCATTCGTCGAACTTCATGAAGGCCTTGCCGGTGTCGGGATCGATCGCAAGAAGGTCCATCGGACATACATCGATGCAGACCGTGCAGCCTTTGTCGGCGATGCACTTGTCTTCGTCGATCATGACGGGAAGGCTCGTGCGCAAATGCGCTTCGCGAGGAACGAGGGCCATGCAGTCTTCTCCTAGGCGGCAACCGGCTGTTCGGTCGGGCGGGCAAGGCGCAGCCGCGAGTAAGCGCCGCGCTCGGTTTCGTCGATGGGAACCACGTAAGGCTCGATGGCCTTCTTGAACGACGTCATGCGTCCCGAGGCATCCTTCTTCAGATGCGCGTGGCAGAACCATTCGTCATCGTTTCGCTCGGGAAAATCCACGCGATGGTGATAGAGGCCCCACCGGCTTTCGGTGCGATACAGCGATGCGCGCGCGGCCATTTCGGCGCAATCGAGAATCGCGGAGACTTCGGCGGCGCGCATCAGTTCGTGCGCATCGGCGGCGCGCAACTGCGCGAGGTCTTCGCGGATTTCATCGAAGCGTTGCAAGCCGATCTCCATGCGGCGCGTGGCTTTCGGCGGCTGAAGATAGTCGTTGACGAAGCGGCGCAGCTTGTATTCGACCTGCGCGGGCGGCAGGCCTTTATCGCGTTCCAGCGGCGCGAAGACGCGATTGCGTTCCGCTTCGACCTGCGCTACATCGAGCGCTGGCAAGTCGCGGCCTGCGATAGAGGCGGCGGCATCGACGCCCGCGAACCATCCGTAAGTGAACGCGCCCAGCATGTAGTTGTGCGGCACGGCGGCCATGTCGCCCGCTGCGTAGAGCCCTTGCACGGAGGTGCGCGCGTGTTCATCGACCCATACGCCCGACGCGCTATGTCCGCTGCACAGGCCGATTTCAGAGATGTGCATTTCGACCATGCGCGTGCGATAGTCGTTGCCGCGCCGTGCATGAAAGCGTCCGCGGCTCGGGCGTTCGTTCGTGTGCAGGATCGTTTCGATCGTTTGAATCGTTTCTTCCGCGAGATGGTCGAGCTTGAGAAACACCGGGCCGTTGCCGCTCTGGAGTTCCTGATAGAACTCCCACATCATCTGGCCGCTCCAGTAATCGCATTCGATGAAGCGCTCGCCCTTGCCGTTCGCCGTATAGCCGCCGAGCGGGCCCGTCACATAGGCGCAGGCAGGGCCGTTGTAGTCCTTGATCAGCGGATTGATCTGGAAGCATTCGAGATTCGCCAGTTCCGCGCCCGCGTGATAGGCCATCGCATAGCCGTCGCCGGCGTTGGTCGGGTTCTCGTACGTGCCCATCAGATAGCCGGATGCGGGCAGGCCCAGCCGGCCGGCCGCGCCGCAGCAGAGAATCACGGCCTTCGCGCGAATCACGTAGAAGTCCGCGCTGCGGCAATCGAAGCCCATTACGCCGGCGATTTCACCGTTCGCGCCGGTCAGAAGGCGCGTGGCGACGACGCGATTCGTGATCTCGACGCGCGTGCGCTTCAGTTGCCGGTAGAGCACCTTCTTGACGTCGTGGCCTTCGGGCATCGGCAGCACATAGGCGCCCATGTGATGCACCTTGCGCACGGCGTAGTCCCCCGTCGGATCTTTCTCGAACTTCACGCCCCAGCGATCGAGCTCCTCGATGGTCGTGAAGCTATGCTTCGCATACGCGTAGATCGTGGCCTGATTGACGATGCCGTCGTTCGCCACGGTGATTTCCTTGACGTACTGCTCGGGCGTCGCGTGACCGGGGATGATGGCGTTGTTCAGGCCGTCCATGCCCATCGAGATCGCGCCGCTGCGTTTGACGTGCGCTTTATCGATGAGCAGGACGCGCAGGCTCGGGTCGTGCTGCTTCGCCTTGATGGCGGCCATCGGGCCGGCAGTGCCGCCGCCGACCACGACGATGTCGTATTCGAGTTCGTGTGTCTGCATGCTCGTGAGGACGTGACGCCGCAGCGAGCGGGAGTGCATCGGCTGGCTGGCGTATCTTGTTATGACAAGTTAGGACCAGATTGTAGGAGCCGATGCGAAGGCGGGGAATCAATCGTTTCTGCTTTGCTTTTGCCTGCGTCGAATAATGCGAAGCCGGCGCTCAGGCGCGCCGCCGCCGCGTCGCGCTCGCGGCGTGCGCGCGATCGATGCGCAGCCGGTACTGGAAGGTGTCGCCGCGAAAATACAGGTACTCGAAGTCGATAGGCTGTCCGTCGGCATCGTGCGTGAGGCGCTCGATGCGCAGCAGCGGTTCGCCCGCGCCGATGGCGAGCGCACGCGCGATGCCGGGCTTGGCCGCGACGGCATCGATGGCGAGGTCCGCGCTGCCGAGCGGCAGGCCGCAGTCGTTTTCGAGGATGAGGAAGATGTCGCGCGTCACGAGATCCGCGCGTTCGAGCTGACGGCCGAACGGCTCCGGCAGGTACGTTATTTCATACGAAACCGGCGAGCGGTTGAGCAGGCGCACGCGATGTATCTCGGCGACCTGCGTGCGCTCCGCCAGCGACAGGCGCGCGGCCACTTCGGCGGGCGCGGGCACGAAGCGGAACTTCACGACACGGTTGATGATCTCGTGGCCGCTGCGCGACATCGCTTCGGCGAAGCCTTGCAGCGACGTGATGTTCTGGAAGGCCTTCGGCTGCGAGACGAACGAGCCTTTGCCGTGCACCTTGAAGATGAGCCCTTCTTTCTGCAAGTCGCCGAGCGCCTGTCGAATCGTGATCCGGCTGACATCGAACATCGCCTGCAATTCGCTCTCGGACGGCATGCGGCTGTGCGGCGGATAGCGGCCATCGAGAATGCCCGAGCGCAGCGCATCCTTGATCTGGGTATAGAGCGGAACGTGCGAGTCGGGGGAAACGGAAGGGCGGGGCGGCGTCATGGATGGCTGCGGCGCGCGGGCTCGAAGCGGGCTCGCGCGTGATTTGAATTACGCGGATTATAGCCACGCGCGCGGGCGGCTAGTCGAGCCGTTCGCGCGTGGTGAGGCCGCTCACCGCGTCCCACTGTTCGGGCTTCATTCTTTGCAGCAACACGCCGATGATCCACATATGCCCTTCGGGATCCTTCGCGCGATAGGTCCGCTCGCCGTAGAACTGCGTTTCCGGTTCCATCAGGATCGACGCGCCCGCGGCGCGCGCGTGCTCGCAATGCGCATCGATGTCTTCGCCTTCCGCAAGCTGCACATGGACCGATTGCGTGTTCTTGCCGTCGATGGAACGCGGGCTGCGATGATCGTCGCTCCATTCCCGGCCGATCATGACGACAGAATCGCCGAAGGTCATTTCGCCGTGAACGAATTCGTCGGCGGCATCGAGAATCACGAAAAGCGGCTTGAAACCGAACGCCGCCTCGAGAAAGCGAAACGCGGACTTGGGATCGCGATAGGAGACCGCACTGGACAAACCTTTATTGCGGATAAGTTCGTTCATGGCGATTCGCTCCCGATCGATGCTTCAACGCGTTACATGAAGCTGTCCAGCGCCTTCGCGAACCTGGCGACCGCGGCATCGACATCGTGCAGTTTGTCCAGCCCGAACAGGCCGATACGGAAGGTCTTGAAGTCTTCCGGCTCGTCGCATTGGAGCGGCACGCCCGCCGCGATCTGCAGGCCGGCATCGGCGAATTTCTTGCCGGAACGGATGCCGTCGTCATCCGTGTAGCAGACCACCACGCCCGGCGCTTCGAAGCCCGCGGCCGCCACGCTCTTGAAGCCCTTTTCGGCAAGCAGCGCGCGAATGCGCTTGCCGAGTTCGAGTTGCTCGGCCTGCACTTTATCGAAGCCGTAGGCCTGGGTTTCCTTGATGACGTCACGCAGCGTCGCGAGGCTGTCCGTGGGCATCGTGGCGTGGTATGCGAAGCCGCCGCTTTCGTAGGTTTCCATGATCTGCAGCCATTTGCGCAGATCGCAGGCGAAACTCGTGCTGGTGGTCGCCTCGATTCTTTCGCGCGCGAGGGCGCCGAGCATGACCAGACCGCAGCAGGGCGACGCGCTCCAGCCCTTCTGCGGGGCGCTGATGAGAATATCGATACCGCTCGCCTCCATGTCCACCCAGACCGTTCCGGAGGCAATGCAGTCCAGCACGAACATTCCGCCGACGGCGTGCACCGCGTCGGACACCGCGCGCAGATAAGCATCGGGCAGCATCATGCCCGATGCGGTTTCGACATGCGGCGCGAACACCAGATCGGGCTTCTGCTCCTTGATCGCCGCGACCACTTCTTCGATGGGTGGCGGCACATAGGCGGCCTGCCTGCCTTGGGCGGCGGGGCGCGCCTTCAGTACGATGGATTCGGATGGAATGCCGCCCATGTCGAAAATCTGCGACCAGCGAAAGCTGAACCAGCCGTTGCGGATGACCAGGCACTTCTTGTTCGTCGCGAACTGCCGGGCAACGGCTTCCATGCCGAAGGTCCCGCTGCCGGGCACGACGATGACCGATTTCGCGTGGTAGACCTCTTTGAGGGCGTCGGAGATATCGCGCATGACGCCTTGAAACAGCCGCGACATGTGATTGATCGACCGGTCGGTGTAGACGACCGAATATTCGAGGAGCCCCTCGCGGTCGACATCGGGAAGTAATCCTGGCACGCTCGCCTCCTGTGTTGGACGGATGTAACGATCGAAGACAGATTCTAACGAAGGATGGGCGTTCGCATCGGGCGCGGCTAAACCGCATCCGCTTCAGGCTTGCGCCGCCGCCCACCCGTGCGCTTCTGCTCCAGCGACGAAGGCCGTTCTGTCAGGCTGCCCGAGGCGTCCTTCTCCGCGCCGCCCGCCGCCCGAAACTGCCGCCGATATTCCGCAGGCGTCGCCTGCTTTGCAGCCTTGAACTGCCGATTGAAGTTGGCGACATTCGCAAACCCCGAGCGCGCGGCGATGACCGAAACGGGCAGCGACGTGTCGCCGAGCATCCGGCACGCATGGCCGATGCGAACGCGGGCGATATATCGTCCGACGCTCTCGCCGATATGCTGCACGAAGTAACGCGTGAGCGTGCGTTCCGACAGGCTCGCGGCGGCACACAGTTCCGAAATGCGTAGCGGTTCGGCAAAGCGGGCATCGATCATCGAAAGCACGCGGTTGATCCGCTCGGGCTCGTGACCGGAAGGCCCCGTGTCGGTCCGATTGAACGCGCTCGGCGACGCGAGCGGATGGCCGGGCGCGTCGCCGAGCGCGCACAGAATGTCGAGCGCGGCGCTCAGGCGTTCGCGCGGCGCGTTCGAGAGCAGGGGCTCAAGCCGGCCACGCATCCATGCTCCGGCGGGCGGCTCGAATGCCAGCCCGCACGCGGCGCGGCGCAAAAGCTTGCGAAGCGGCTCGAATTCGCGGCAGCAATCCGCCATGCGTCGCGCCCATGCGCCGTCGAACCAGATGACGATGGCGACCTGCGGCAAGGACGGATCAATCGACCGGTTGGACGACCACGTATGCGGCAAATCGGGCGGCACGAGAACGAGATCCTCGGCGCGATAGTCGCTGACCGAGTCGCCGATATAGCGCTTGCCGTGGCTGTTCATCGTCAGCGTCAGCTCGTATTCCGGATGGTGATGCCATTCGAACGGAATACGCGAAAGCCGCCGATGGTAAACCCGGACCGAGCAGTCCTCGCCGAACTCGACATGTTCGTAGGCTGGTTTCATGGCGGCTGGTTAATGTCCGAAAACGCAAATGAATTGCCTGAATAGTATCACCTGGCATCCCGCGGGCGTCTTATGCTTTTCACACGGAAATCAAAGAGAGACGACGATCATGGCGCTGAACATCGATGACTTGCCGGGCGCGATCCGGCAGGCGAAAAAGGCACTGCGCGCGGGGCTGCCGAATTACCGCGAGGTTTTCGCCGAAGTCGAAAAAGCCATCGGCGACGAAGCGAAGCGGATCGCCGCGCAGCGCGATGCGGGCGAGAGCGTGATTCCCGAAATCCGCTTCGCCGATATCGTCGAAGGACGGGTGAGCGCCGACGCGATCGCGCTCGTCAGATCGCGCGGCGCCTGCGTGATTCGCCAGGTTTTTCCGCGCGAGCAGGTGCGAGACTGGGACGAGGAAATCGCGCGTTACGTCGAGCGGAATCATCTCGACAAGCGTCTCGAAAGCCGTGCCGAAGACAAATACTTCGGGCAACTGGCATCGAGCAAGCCGCAGATCTACGGCGTGTACTGGTCGAAGCCGCAAGTGCTGGCGCGCCAGTCGGCATCGCTGACCCGTGCGCGCGTTTTTCTCAACAAGCTCTGGCGCAACGAAAGCGAAGGACACGTTCACTTCGATCCGGAACGTGTGCCCGCCTATGCGGATCGTCTGCGTCGCCGGCCGCCCGGTTCGGCCTCGCTCGGCCTCTCGGCGCATTGCGATGGCGGCTCGGTCGAGCGCTGGATCGAAAGCAATTTCCGCAAGGTGTATCGCCATGTGTTTTCCGGCAACTGGCGCGCTTACGATGCCTTCGACGCCGCGTTCCGGCCCGACGTGGAAGAGATCGCATCGCCTGCCGTCTGCTCGATGTTCCGCACGTTCCAGGGCTGGACGGCCCTGACGCCGCAAGGCCCCGGCGACGGCACGCTGCAACTCGTGCCTATTGCCAACGCAATGGTGTATATCCTGCTGCGCGCGCTTCAGGACGATGTCGCCGACGACGACCTCTGCGGCGCCATGCCCGGACGCGCACTTTCCATCAAGCCGGAGTTTCATGCGCCGCTGTTCGAAGCGCTCTCGTCCATCCCGAAGATGGAAGCGGGCGACACCGTGTTCTGGCACAGCGATGTGATCCACGCGGTCGAAGACGAGCACAAGGGCGCGGGTTACAGCAACGTGATGTACATCGCGTCCGCGCCCGCGTGTGCCAAGAACGACGCTTATCTCGCGCGTCAGTTGCCGAGTTTCATGAAAGGCGAAAGCCCGCCTGACTTTCCGGCGGATCACTTCGAAGTCGATTTCACTGGCCGCGCGACACTCGACGATCTGACGCCGCTTGGCCGGGCCCAACTCGGTCTCGACGTGTAGCGATTCAGCGCAGGCTATCGTTTCGACAATCACGGGTCCGTCGTGGGATCGACTGCGGGCGCGTTCGCTGCCGGCGCGGCGGGCGCGGTCGCCGCTGGCGGGTTCGGCGGTATGGCAGCCTTGAAAAGATATCCGGACGATGTGAGGAAGATCGCGAGCAACAGGACGAATTCCATGGCGTTCACCTTGCCGTGCAAGTGCCGGCGAGGCTGCCGGCACGCGTTCCTTTCGAGCTGAATCGAAAGCGGCGTCGGACGAGCATCGCGGTCGCGACTTCATCCGATTACTCCCTACGATATGTAACGGATGCTTCGCATACAAGGGGATTCACCCTGACGGCGCGGCACTCGAACGGCTGAATGGACAAGCTACTGAGTTCGGGCACGCCGATATCCGACTTTCCTGAAACGGAGCTATTGCGCGGATCGCATTCTAGAGGTATCGATGATCCGATGGCGTGCGTGTCCCAGGCTTCCACCTCCAACGGCAGTTATCGGCCGCTTTTGAATGGCTTGAGGGATTGTCATGTTCAATCACGCTCCACTGACCGTGCTGGCCCTGGCCGTTCTCGTCGCGGGTTGCAACACGCCGCCCATTCCGCCGGGCAAGGCAGTCGACATCCCCACGGCGCTGCAGAATGTCCTCGACGGTCTCTGCGACTTCAAGCAGGCTCAGGCAGGCAAGCCGGATCATGGCGTCAGGATCGACTCCGTCACGGTGGAACTGAATCTCACGGTCGATGGCGCGCAGACTCCGCCTGTCGCCGTGGCGCCGGATATCAAGTTCATTCCGACCGTCAGTTACGGTCACATCATCACGGCGAACACCGGAAGCAGGCTGCTCGTTTCGCTGAAGAACGTCGATGGCCCCAACGGGTCCGGCATGAAGTGCGGTTCTCCGGGGCCTGCAAAATAGCGCGCTGACCGAATCTTCGAGAAAGGTTGCGAGGAGGCATGAGATGCTATCGCCGACTTCCGAACGCACGCTCTCCAGAGAGCTGCTCGACGTTCTGATCCGCGCCGGGCTCGTCGCCGTGCTGGCCGTTTTCTGTTTCCGCGTCTTCGTGCCGTTTCTCGACCTGATGGTCTGGGCGCTGATTCTTGCGGTCACGCTGTATCCGCTGCAGGTTCGGTTGCGTGGTCCGTTCGGCGGCAGGGATGGACTGATCGCCACGCTCATCATCCTGGTTGCGTTCGTCGTGATTCTCGTTCCGACGTATCTGCTCGGCGTTGCGGTGGCCGAATCGATCGAGCGCGGCATGGCCGTTTTCAAAAGCGGAAGCTTTCGCATTCCGCCGCCCGCGGAATCGGTGGCCGCATGGCCGCTCGTGGGGCAGCGCGTGTACGACTTCTGGGCGCAGGCATCCTCCGATATGACGGGCCTCGCCCAGCGGTTCGCGCCGCAACTCAAGCACGCCGGGCTGGCGGTGCTCGGCACCGTCACCGGTCTGGGCGCCGGGATGCTCGTGTTCTTCCTCGCGCTGATCGTCGCGGGGATTTTCATGGCGCACGGCGAGAAGGGCTATCAGAGCGCGGTGCAGATCGCCGCGCGCATCTCCGGGCCCGAGAACGGCCAGCAGATCGCCGACCTGTGCACGGCGACGATCCGTGCCGTCGCGCAGGGCGTGGTCGGCATCGCGTTCATTCAGATGCTGCTCATCGGCATCGCGTTCGTTGTCATGGGCATTCCCGGCGCGGGGCTGCTCGCGCTCGCGGTGCTGCTCATCGGCATCATGCAGTTGCCGGCCACGCTCATTACGCTTCCGGTCATCATCTTCGTCATTATGACGAACGGCGTCAGCGCGTCGACGATCGCGTTTTCGGTCTACGTATTCATCGCGGGCCTGGCCGATAACGTGCTCAAGCCGCTGTTGCTGGGACGCGGCGTGGCGGTGCCGATGCCCGTCGTGCTGATCGGCGCGCTCGGCGGCATGGTGACGGGCGGCGTGATCGGCCTGTTCATCGGTCCCGTGATGCTGGCGGTGGCTTACAAGCTCTTCTGGCGCTGGGTGAAGGATCAGCCGCAGGCCGCCTTGCCGGCGGAGCAGAAGCAGCCCTGAAGGACCGCGCGCCGACGATGCCATGCCGCGTTCCATGCGGCTCAGGCACCAGGCTCGGGTTCCACGCCGAGCCACGCATCGACCGCGCTGCCCAGCGTGGGGTGAAAGCATTCGTCCGGAAAGATGGATGTCAGTTCGAAGCGCCTGAGCTTGTCGCGCACGGGGTCCTTCATTTCGGCGAAATGCAGTTCGATGCCGCGCTCCTTCAATGCGCGATGCAGGTCGCGCAGCATGTCGGCGGACGTGACATCGACGCTCGTCACCGGCTCGGCCGCCACGACGACGCGTTTCACGGGCGTGGGCGCCTGCGCCGCGGCCTCGATCACGCGCCGCTGAAATAGCTCGGCATTCGCGAAGAAGAGCGGCGCATCCCAGCGAAACAGCAGCAGCCCGGGAATCTGCGCGGCGTGCGGATAGCGCTTCAGGTCGTGATAACCGCGCAGGCCTTCGACGCGGCCGAGCACGGCGTAATGCGGACGCCATCCGTCCCACAGGAATTCGATGACCGCGATCACCACCGCGATGAAGATGCCCGGAATCGCGCCGAACACCGCCACGCCGACGAAGCAGCAGATCGACAGCCAGAATTCCCATTGTTGGATGCGATAGATGCGCTTCAGGTCCCGGAATTCGAAGAGGCCGATGGCGGCGGCGATCACGACAGCGGCGAGCGCGCTCGTCGGCAGATAACGCAGCAGGTTCGGCCCGGCCAGCAGCACGGCCGCGACCGCCAGCGCGCCGACGATGCCCGTCACCTGCGTCTTCGCGCCCGCGGCTTCGGCGACGGGCGTGCGCGACGAACTGCTGCTGATCGGAAATCCCTGGAAGAAGCCGGTCGCGAGATTGGCGACGCCGAGCCCGATCATTTCCTGATTCGGATCGACGCGCCGGCTGGCGCGCGCCGCGAACGTGCGCGACAGCACG
Organism: Caballeronia cordobensis; assembly: GCF_001544575.2. Lineage (GTDB taxonomy): Bacteria > Pseudomonadota > Gammaproteobacteria > Burkholderiales > Burkholderiaceae > Caballeronia > Caballeronia cordobensis. The sequence goes on along the minus strand of NZ_FCNY02000004.1, from coordinate 100,724 downwards.
CTCGTGTCCGCGAAGGAGATGAGCGCGACCGCGCAGCCGCCGAGCACGATGCGCACGAAGTCGGCGTCGCTCAGCCAGGGCAGGGAGAACGCGGGCAGCCCTTGCGGAATCGGCCCGAGCACTTTCACGCCGAAGCGGTCGAGGTCGAGCGCCGTCACGCACAGCGTCGCGAGCACGACGGCGATGAGGATGCCCGGCACCTTGTCGAAGCGCTTGAGCAGAAGAATCAGCGCGAGACTGCCCGCGCCGATGGCGAAGCTCATCCAGTTGGCCTGGCCCGCCGCGACCGCCTTCGTGAGATCGAGCATGTCGCGCAACGGGCCGTGATCCTCGATGGGAACCGCAAACAGCTTCGGCAACTGGCTGATCAGCACCGTCAGCGCAATGCCGTTCATGTAGCCGTAGCGGATCGGCTTGGACAGCAACTCCGTGACGAAGCCGAGCTTCAGCAGGCCGAACACGATGCAGACGAGGCCCGAGACGATCGCCATCAGGCTGGCCACGGCGATCGCACGCGACGGATCGCCCGACGCGCTCAGCACGACGACCGCGAGCACGGGCGCCGCGAGCGCCGAATCCGGACCGAGCACGAGAATGCGGCTGGGGCCGAAGATCGCGTAGGCGAGCAGCGGGACGATCGTCGCGTACAGGCCGCAGACGCCCGGCACGCCCGAGGCCTCGGCATACGCGACGCCGACCGGCACGAGCATCGTCGTGAGCACGAGGCCGGCGACGATATCGTTCTTGAGCCACGCCGCGCGATATTCCCGGAACATGGCGAGGACCGGCACATGCCGTGACCAGCCTTGCGCGATGCCGTTGCCGCGTTCGCGCGCGTGCGCGGTTCGATCGGATGACATGGTTCGGTACGCGTGAAGCATCCAGTGAAGGAACTGCCCGACTGTCGGGATCTTTTAGCGAATTGCGCGCCTGCGCGCCAGCTTCTTGAATTCACTAAAGTGATCGCATACTGTGATCAGAGCAACCGTCGATTTTCTTGCGTCGCCGTTCAAGGCCCAGTGTGCACTGAAAGCCGTGCGCGTGGCAATGTCCGGCGGCGGCCCGCCACTTATCAGGAGATGACCGTGCGAGCTTGCGACATCATGACGACCTCCATCATCACCGCCAGCCCGGACATGACCGTCAGGCACGCCGCGGGCACGATGGTGTTTGCGGGCATCAGCGGAATGCCCGTGGTCGACGAAAGCGGAAAGCTGCTCGGCATGATCACGGAAGGCGATCTCATGCATCGGGCGGAGATCGGAACGGGCGTCAAGCATCGCGCCTGGTGGCTCGACATGGTCGCATCGACGAGCGAACTCGCGAGCCAGTACGTGAAGGAGCACGCGAAGACCGTCAAGGACCTGATGACCACCGACATCACGACGGTGACGGAGACCTGTCCGGTCGGCGACATTGCGGAGTTGCTCGAGCGCCGGCGCATCAAGCGCGTTCCCGTGATGCGCGACGGAAAAGTGGTCGGCATCGTCAGCCGCTCGAACCTGATCCGCGCGCTCGTGACGATGGCGCCCGAGGTGCCCGCCACGGCGGAAAGCGGCGACAACGCGATTCGCGAGGACGTGCTCGCCGCGATGGAAGGGCATCCCTGGGCGATGGCGCGCGAGAACGTGATCGTCGAAAACGGGGTCGTGCATCTGTGGGGGCCCGTTGTCGGCGCGGAAGAGGGCAATGCGATTCGCGTCGCGGCGGAGAACACGCCGGGCGTCAAGGAGGTCGTCGCGCACTTCGGGCGGCCGCCGGCCGCCTGATCGCGCTCGCGAGACTGCCGCGTGCGCTCAAAGCGCCATGTCCATCTCATGCCACGCCATGCCGCCGTGATCCGAGCTCGACGGCCTCGCGTAGCGAAAGCCGAATCGTTCGTAGAGCGCGACGTGCCGTTCCTTGCACATGAGATGGATCGTCTTCTTGCCCATCGAAGCCATTCGCGAGACGAAGGTTCTCATCATCAGTGAGGCATAGCCGCGCCCTTGATACGCCGGGTCGATCACCACCGACATGATCACGACGTTCGGCGCGGCGGGATCGTGGCCGACGAGTTCCTTGAACGCCTCGTCGGACATGACGACTTCATGCGCGCAACCGCCATTGATGAAGCCGATTGTCCGGCCATCCAGTTCCATGACGAGAAATCCCTGCGGATACTGTTTTATTCGCGTGGCGATTTTCTCGCGGGTCGCGGCTTCATCGCCTTCGTAGGCGGATATTTCGATCTCGAAGCAGCGGTCGGCGTCTGAAGGGACGGCCTGACGGAAAGTGGGCGTGCTCATTGGCGTACTGGCTCGAAAAAAACAAAAGAGCCCCGATGATAAGACCGATGCTAATCTGCATGTACTGCAATATTTTCATCGAGTGCTGCACGCCATGCATGATGTTCTCAGGCGGGTCGATCTGAATCTGCTTCTCGTTTTCGACGCACTCTTCCGGCATCGCAGCGTGGCCGCGGCGGCCGATGAACTCGCGCTGAGTTCATCGGCGTGCAGTCACGCGCTCTCGCGCCTGCGCGATGCGCTCGCGGACGAACTCTTCGTGCGCCACGGCAACGGCATGCAGCCGACCGCGCGCGCCGGGCAATGCGCGCCGGGTATCCAGGACGCGCTACGCATGCTGTCCGGCACGCTGGACGCGGCCGGCTCGTTCGATCCATCGACGAGCGACCAGCTGTTCACCTTCAGCGCCACCGATTTCACGGCGTTCGCATTGCTGCCGTCGCTCATTGCGGCGCTCGAACGCTGCGCGCCGCATGTTCGCGTTCGCGTGGTGTATTCCACGCATCGCGAATCGATCGACGAACTCGCGTCCGGCCGCGTTCAGTTCGCGCTCGGCTTCTCGGATGAAGGTGAGGGCGCGCAAGCAGGCCTGGCGTCGATCGATTGTTTCGCGGACGATTATGTCGTCGCGTTTCGGCACGGGCATCCGCGCATCGGCAAGAAGCTCTCGTTGAAGCAGTATCTTGCCGGACGTCATGTCGTGGTGACGCCGTGGAACACGGAAGGAAGCATCGTCGATGCGGCATTGCAAAAGCTCGGGCTCGAGCGCGATGTGGCCGTGCAGTTGCCGAGCGTGATGGCCGCACCGTTCATCGTCGCGAACTCGGACCATCTGATCACCTTGCCGCGCCGCGCGGTGCAACAGCTCGCCGCCGCTGTTCCGCTCGCGTTCCGTTCCGCGCCGTTCGAGCTTCCGCGTTACGTGCTCAAAGCGTATTTTCATCGACGGCACGCGGCCTCGCCCGCGCATCGCTGGATGTGTCAACAGATCGTTCTGGCGTTGCGTGCGAATCGCGGCGGGCGAGACTCGCCGACGTCGCGTGCGCGGGACGCCTGAGGCCGAGATGCTCGCGCAACGTGCGGCCGGTGTAGTCCGTGCGAAAGAGGCCGCGCCGCCGCAGTTCGGGCAGCACCAGCGCGATGAATTCTTCGAGACCGCCCGGAAACCATGGCGCCATGATGTTGAATCCGTCCGCGCCGCCTTCCTCGAACCATTGCTGCAACTGATCCGCGATGCTCGCGGGCGTGCCCACCACCTGCTGATGACCGCGCGCCCCGGCAATGCGCTGATAAAGCTGGCGGATCGTGAGCCTGTCGCGCCGCGCAAGCTCGACGAGCAGATGCTGGCGGCTCTTCGGTCCGTTCGTTTCGGGTAACGCGGGAATCGGCCCGTCGACGTCATAGCCCGACAGATCGACGCCGCCGATCACCGTCGACAGCAGCGCCACGCCGACCACGGGATCCACGCGCGATTGCAGCGCCTCGAACTTCTCTTCGGCTTCCGCCTGCGTGCGCCCCACCACGGGGAAGATGCCCGGCATGATCTTCACGTCGTCGGGGTCGCGCCCGTACTCGGGCAGGCGGCCCTTGATGTCGGCGTAGAACGCCTGCGCTTCGCCGAAGGTCTGATGCGCGACGAAGATGACCTCGGCGGTGCGGGCGGCGAGCGCGCGGCCATCGTCGGATGCACCCGCCTGCACGACCACCGGCCGCCCCTGCGGCGAGCGGTTCACGTTGAGCGGGCCGCGCACCTGAAAGTGCTTGCCGCGATGTTCCAGCACGTGCAGCTTGTCCGCATCGAAATAGATGCCGCTTGCCTTGTCGCGCACGAAGCTGTCGTCTTCCCACGAATCCCACAGGCCCAGCACGACGTCGTGAAACTCGGCGGCGCGCTCGTAGCGTTCGGCGTGATCGGGCAGCGCATCGCGGTTGAAGTTCTGAGCTTCCGCCGACGTGCTCGACGTCACCAGATTCCAGCCTGCGCGCCCGCCGGAAATCTGGTCGAGCGTGGCGAAGCGGCGCGCCACGTTGTACGGCTCGTGAAACGAAGTGGACACCGTTGCGATCAGGCCGATGCGTTCGGTCACGGCCGCGAGCGCCGCGAGCAGCGTCACGGGATCGAAGAAGTCGCTACGGGCCGTGCGCGCAAGCGATGGCCGATGCGTCGAGCCCACGCCCGACGTATCCGCGAGAAAGATCGCATCGAATTTGGCGGCTTCCGCGAGTTTCGCGAGTTCCACGTAATGGCGGAAGTTGCTGCCGGCATCGGCTTGCGCATCGGGATGCCGCCAGCCGGCGATATGGTGCCCCGTCTGCATGAGGAATGCGCCGAGCGCGAACTGTCGGGTGCGTCGAGTCATGGATGGCTCACTGAACTAGGCGTTGCGCGTTGGGTGTGATGTGGCGGTGCTTGGGACGTGCTGGCAGCACGATACGTCCGCCAGTTCATCGCGCAAACGAAGGGATCATGCGAACGTTATCAGCGCGGCTGCGTCGAGCTTATGACGCATGCGGCGCGCGCCGGAAGCGCAACCTCAAAACATAGGACATGCACGGTCGATGCGTAAATAACGCATTGCGCGAAGCATTCGAGCGCACGGTCGAAGAAGGTCATCGACGATGCGCTCATACGCTTGCTCGTATTGCTTCGTTGCGAAGTACCGCTGCCCGATGGTCTGATGGACCCACTCAACGACCACGGAGAAACTCATGAGCACGGTGCTGGAAAATCGGGAAGCGCAGGCGAATAAGCAAGCCGAAGGCCATCAGGATCTGCGCGTGCGGCGCTACAAGCCGCTCGTCGGCGCGGTCATCGAGAACGTCGATCTCGCCGCGCCGCTCAGCGAGGACAATCGTCGAACGCTGCGTCAGGCGCTCGTCGATCATGGCGTGATCTTTTTTCGTGAACAGACGCTCACGTCCGAACAGCACGTGGCGCTCGCGCGCATCTTCGGCAACCCGATCCGCAAGAACGTTTATCTGCCAGCCGTCGCGGGTTTTCCTGAGATCGAGGTCATCGCTCACGGCGGCGATACGACCCGCTCGGGCGGCACGGACAACTGGCATGTCGATGTTTCGTGGCAGCATCAGCCGCCCAAGGCCACCGTCCTCCATGCGCAGGACATTCCCGAAGGCGGCGGCGGGGACACGATCTGGGCCTCGTCGGCGGCGGTCTACGACCTGCTGGATGCCGATCTGGCCCGCTACTTCGACAAGCTGACGGCGGTGAACACGTTCATCGCGTCGCCGAAAAAAGGCGCGCTCGCCGATCTCTTGAGCGGCTACGAGATTCCCGAAGGCACGGAGGAAACCAGCGTCGAAGCCGGACTCGCGCGCTTTCACGATGCCGCGCGGAAGTATCCGCCGATCGAAGTGCCCGTCATCAAGACGCATCCCGAGAACGGGCGCAAGCTCGTGTTCGTGAACGAAGGCCATACGAGCCATATTCTCGGCGTGTCGAAGACGCAGAGTCAGAGCCTGCTCAACTATCTCTACGATCTCATCAAGACGCCGGAAGTGCAGGCGCGCTTCGAATGGAAGCAGGGCGATGTCGCGATCTGGGACAACCGGCAAGTGCAGCACTATGCGGCGCGCGATTACGGCGCGGCGAAGCGGCGGATTCATCGCATCACGCTCGAACACGACGGCGTGTTCTGAACGGAGGCGAACGCGTGACTGTCATCAAGCGAATCATTCATGCGGCGCTGCCCGCCGCCGCGTTCGCCGCGAGCGCGACGGCGGCTCTGGCGCAAACGCCCGAGAAGCTCGAATTACGCTATCAGGGCTGGGCGAGCAAGGTGCTGTATCCCGAGCTCGCCGAAGACCTGGGCTATCTCGGGCCCGTCAAACTCAAGTGGGTCGGCAATACGACGAGCGGCCCGCAGGACATTCAGGCGGCCGTGACCGGCGACGTCGATTTCGGCGGCGCGTTCAACGGATCCATCGTCAAGCTCGTCGCGGCGCATGCGCCCGTGAAGGCGGTGATCTCGTATGTCGGCACGGACAAGGAGACCAACGGCGGGCTGTTCGTCGTGCAGGACAGCGCGATAGAAGGGCCGCGCGATCTTATCGGCAAGAAGATCGGCGTCAATACGCCGGGTGCGTATCAGCAGTATCTCGTGACCGCGTACCTGCAGAAGTCGGGGCTCTCGCAGGCCGACATCGAGAAGGTGACGTTCGTGCCCGCGCCGCCGGTGAATCTCGCGCAACTGCTCAAGCAAAAGCAGCTCGATGCGGTGTTCCTCGAAGACATCATCAAGGACAAGCTGCTCGCGGATGGCGGCGCGCGCCTGCTCACGACCGATTACGCGCAGTTCGGCTCGTATGGCTACGCGAGCTATCTGTTCACGAACCGCTTCATCGCGCAGAACCCGAACACGGTGCGCAAGTTCGTCGAGGGCACGGCGCGCGCGATCGAGTGGACGCGCACGACGCCGCGCGCGGAAGTGGTCGCGCGGCTGAAGAAGATCGTCGAGGCGCGGCACCGCAATGAAGATACGTCGATCGTCAACTACTGGAAATCGCCGGGTGTGGGCGGCAAGGGCGGCGTGATCGCGGCCGAGGACTTCACCACCTATATCGACTGGTATGTGAAGAACGGCGTGCTCAAGCCCGGACAGATCAGGCCGGACACGATCTATTCGAACCAGTTCAATCCGTTCAACCAGGCCGTGGCCAGCCATTGACGCTTCGGGAGGCGCAGCAATGAGTGCATCGATCGACGTGCGCAACGTCGCGAAGGGCTATCGTGTGAACCCGCGCGACCGCTTCACGGTCCTTGACGACGTGTCCTTTCACGTCGCGGCCGGCGAGTTCGTTTCGCTCGTCGGCCCGAGCGGATGCGGCAAGACCACGCTGCTCGATCTGATCGGCGGACTCACGCAGACCGACCGCGGCGAGATTCTGATCGATGGCCGCAAGGTCGAAGGGCCGGGGCTGGATCGCGGCATCGTGTTCCAGCAGTACGCGCTGTTTCCGTGGAAGACGGCGCTCGGCAATGTCGCGTTCGGGCTGGAGGCGAAGGGCATCGAGAGGAACGAGCGCTACGCGAGGGCGCGGCGCTTTCTGGAACTCGTGGGCTTGAGCGAGTTCGCGGACCGCTATCCGCATCAGTTGTCGGGCGGCATGAAGCAGCGCGTCGCCATTGCGCGTTCGCTCGCCTACGAGCCCGATGTCCTCCTGATGGACGAGCCGTTCGCCGCGCTCGATGCGCAGACGCGCGAGTCCTTGCAGGACGAATTGCTGCGCATCTGGAAGCGCACCGGCACGACCGTCGTCTTCATCACGCATTCGATCGACGAGGCCATCTATCTCGGTCAGCGCGTGCTGGTGATGGCGGCATCGCCCGGACGCATCACGCATGTGCTGCCGGTGAACGTGCCGAAGGACGACAACGGCGAAGACGTGCGCGCGACACCCGAGTTCGTGCGCTTGCGTCACGAGATCTGGCAACTGATCCGTTCGCGTCGCGGCGCGCAACATTTGCAGGTCGCGCACGCGGCCTGATCCACTTTCGAAGGAGCTTGGATGAGTACGGTCATCGCAACGCCCGCGCGCGTCGCGTGGGGTGTGCCGCGCGCGGTCCGGTCGAGCATCGCCATCGTGGCGTTCGTGGCGCTGTGGGAAGCGCTGCCGCGTCTCGGTTGGGTCGATGCGACCTTTCTGCCGCCATTTTCCGTGGTGCTTCGCGCGCTGTACGACATGACATTGTCGGGCGAGCTGGGGATACATCTGCTTGCCAGCACGCTGCGCGCGTTGAGCGGCTTTGCGATCGCGGTTGCGCTCGGCGTGCCGCTGGGCTTGTTCATCGGCTGGTATCGGACGCTTGCCGAAGTGCTCGATCCGCTGCTCGAACTCTTTCGCAATACCGCGCCGCTCGCGTTGCTGCCGGTGTTCGTGCTCGTGCTCGGCATGGGCGAAACATCGAAAGTGTCGATGGTCGTCTATTCGTGCATCTGGCCCGTCGTGCTCAATACCGTGAGCGGCGTGCGCAACGTCGATCCGCTCCTGATCCGCTCCGCGCGCTCGATGGGTCTCAGGCCGCTGCAACTCTTCGTGAAGGTCGTGTTGCCGGCGTCGGTGCCGTCGGTGTTCACGGGCATCCGCATCGCGGGCGCTTATTCGATTCTCGTGCTCATCGCGGCGGAAATGGTCGGCGCGAAGGCGGGGCTCGGCTATCTCGTCAACTATTCGCAATTCACCTTCGAGATTCCGAAGATGTATGCGGGCATCATCACGCTCGCTTTGCTCGGACTTGCGTTCAACCAGGCGGTGCTCGTCGCCGAAAAGCGGCTCGCCGCATGGAAAGAGCAGACGTGACGCGGCGGCGTCATGCGCCCCGCAGATTTCGATATCAGATGCAATTGGTTTGCATCGGCATGGCTCATGGCTACGCTGATGCCGTCTCAACCACGCACGCACCCATCATGACCCAACGCGATTTGCTGATCCTGCTGGAACCCGGCTTCACCGATCCGAAGCGTCCCGGCGAAGTGTTCATCTGTCCCGACGGCGCGCCGATCGAAGCGCTGCTCGCGAGCGATCCCGCGCGGGCGGCGCGGCTCGATATCCGTCGCGTGCCGTTCGAGCGTCCGCGGCGCGCGGCCATCGAAGCGCTGAGCGAAGCGCATCAAAGCCTGCCCGTGCTGGTGTTCGGCGGCGATTTCCCCGCACCGCCCGATGCGAACAGCCTGGGCGAGAAACGCTTTATCACCGATACGCGCCGCATCCTCGCGTCGCTTGCGGAGCGGCACGGCTTTCCCAAGCTGCATGACTGAGCATCCATAGCGAAACGGGGCCGGCGCGCCGGCCGTGCCCGCCGGCTCGATGCTCAGGCCAGATTGGGCGGCGCGGCCTTCAGCACATCGACGTGTTTCGGTATGAGCCCGAGCTCGACGAAGGTATCGGCGATCTGCTGCTGCTCCCCGATGATGGATCGCGTGATGGCTTCGGTGCCGAACACCTGCCGGCTCACGGCGAGATCCACGACGGGTTTGGGCAGGCCCCAGAGACGCGCCAGTTCGCTCGCGAGTTCATCGGGATGCTGCCTGCCCCACTGATCGACCGCCTTGATCTCCTCGATGACGATACGGATCACGTCCGCGTTTTTCGCCACATAGTCCTGCGACGAAAAATAATAGGCGCGGTTGCCGACGACACCGCTTGCATCGGCCACCACGCGCGCGTTCAGGGACGTCTGCGCGGCGGAAAAGTACGGGTCCCAGATGACCCATGCATCGATCGAGCCGCGCTCGAACGCGGCGCGCGCATCGGCCGGCGCGAGAAACGCGAGTTCGACATCGCGATACTGAAGGCCGTGCTGACGCAGCAGCTTGACGAGAAAGTAATGGACGTTGCTGCCCTTGTTGAGCGCGACGCGCTTGCCCTTCAGATCCGCCACCGTCCTGACCGATGATTGCGCCGGGACCAGCACGGCTTCGGACTTCGGCCGCAAAGGCGTGGCCGCGACATAGACGAGCGGCGCGCCGGCGGCTTGCGCGAAGATCGGCGGCGCTTCGCCCACGTCGCCGAAATCGATCGACCCGACATTGAGCGCTTCGAGTTGCACCGGTCCGGCGGAGAACTCGGTCCAGCTCACCGAGACGTTGAGCGGCGCGAGCCGCTTCTCCAGCGTTGCGCGGCCCTTGAGCAGATTCAGATAGCCTTTCTGATTGCCGATGCGCAGCACGCGCGGCTGTGCCTGGCCGCCCGGCTGCGCGAACGAGGCGGGCACGGCGGCGAGCGCGGCGGCGCCGGCTGCCGCGCGCACCGACAAGGACAGGAACGCGCGGCGCTCGGTGAGACTGCTTCTTTTGGACATGGCGGAAATCGAGGTCGATGAAAGCTTCCGATGCTAAGGCCCGCCAGCGTTGCGGCCAACGTAGCGATGCGCATAACGCTATCGCGGGTTGCGTCATATCCTTGTGCGTGCGGCGGCTGTGTGCGCATGCGGCTAAATCGCCGCGCCTTCTTTCTACGTGACGAATACTTCGTTCCCTCCGGCACGCCGCGCCGATAGAGTGCGAGCCTCGCCATCGTGCCGGCGCTTCGCGGCACGGAGCGGCGCAACGAACAAGGAACTCACCAATGAAAATCAAGACCTGGGGCGCGGTGCTCGCAGCACTGCTGGTCGTGGCGTCGAATGCCGCGCATGCGGACCGGCTGGACGACATCAAAAAGGCGGGCGTGCTGCGCGTCGCGGCATTCGACAGCAACCCGCCATTCGGTTTCGTCGATCCGAAGGACAATCAGATCGTCGGTCTCGATGTCGACTATGCGCGCGCCGTGGCGAAGAGCCTGGGCGTCAAGCTGGAAGTGCAGCCGACCAATCCGGCCAATCGCATCGCGTTCCTGAAGTCGGGCAAGGTCGATCTCGTGTTCGCGAACTTCACGATCACGGACGAGCGCAGGAAAGAAGTCGATTTCAGCACGCCGTACTTCGCATCGGGCACGCAGTTCATCGCGAAGAAGGGCGTGCTCAAGTCGCCCGATCAGATCAACAGCCTGCGCATCGGCGCGGACAAGGGCACGACCAACGAGCAGCAGGTGCGCGCGAAATACCCCAACGCGACCATTGTCGCTTACGACGACACGCCCTTTGCGTTCGCCGCGCTGCGCACCGGCAACGTGCAGGCGATCACGCAGGACGGACCGAAGCTCGTCGCGCTGCTCGCGCGCGTGCCGGACAAGGCCAGCTACGAGATTCCCGCGTTCACGATCTCGAACGACTATGAAGGCGTCGGCGTGCCGAAGGGCGAGACGCGCCTGCTCGATGCCGTGAACGGCACGCTGACGCGGCTCGAAGCGGACGGCGAGGCCACGCGCATCTACGACAAATGGTTCGGGCCGACGAGCGCCGCGCCGCTGCCGCGCCTGTTCAAGATCGGCGATCCGCAAAAGAACGGTTGAGCTTCGCCGTTTCCGATTCATGCCGATCGATCATGCAGAACTGGCTTGAGCCGAAATATCTCGCGTGGCTGGAGCAGGGCTTCGTCGTCACGCTGATGCTCTCCGCCTGCGCGGGATGCTGCGCGACGCTGCTCGGCTTCGCGCTGGCCGTCGCGCGCACGGCGCGCCATGCCGTGCTCGCGCGCGCTGCGGCGTCGTATGTGTTCGTGTTTCGCAATTCGCCGTTGCTCGTGCAATTGCTGTTCTGGTATTTCGGCGCGGCGGCCTTGCTTCCGGCCGAGTGGATGACCTGGCTCAACACGCCGCATGCCATGACACTCGGACCGCTCGCGTTGCGCTGGCCGAGCTTCGAACTGTTCGCCGGCTGGATCGGATTGACGTGCTACACGACGGCGTTCATCGGCGAGGAGTTTCGCGCGGGAATGCGCGGCGTGAGCGTGGCGCAGGAGCAGGCCGCCGCCGCGCTCGGCATGAGCCGCTTCGCCGCGCTGCGCCACGTGATTCTTCCGCAGGCGCTGCGCATCGCGACGCCACCGCTCGCGGGGCAGTACATGAATCTGGTGAAGAACTCGTCGCTCACCATGGCCATCGGCGTCGCGGAGCTGTCATACATGTCGCGTCAGGTCGATACGGAAAGCTTCAGGACCTTTCAGGCCTTCGGCACGGCGACGGTGTTCTACGTGCTGACCATCGCGGCGATCGAGGCGGCGCTGGCCGTATGGCAACGCACGGGCGTGCGCGCCTTGCGGCGAGGGCACGCATGAGCGGCATCGACTGGCTTTCCTCGCTGCGCTATCTGTTGCTGGGCGCGTTCCCTTCCGGGCCGCTTGGCGGCGTCGCGCTGACGGTGGCGCTCTCGGCCGCCTCCGCGCTGCTCGCCGCGCTTCTCGGGCTCGCGGGCGGTATCGCGCTCGCCATGACACGCGGCGTCGCGCATCTCCTGCTGACGGCGCTCGTCGCGTTCTTTCGCGCCATTCCAGTATTGATGCTGATCTTCTGGACCTTCTTCCTGATGCCGATTCTGCTGCACGTGAACGTGCCGGGACTCGCCACCGTCGTGTGCGCGCTGTCGCTGATCGGCGGCGCGTACCTCTCGCATTCCGTGCATGCCGGCATCGTTTCGATCGGCGCGGGGCAGTGGCAGGCGGCGCTGTCGCTCGGACTCACGCGCTGGCAGGCGCTGCGCGACGTGGTGCTGCCGCAGGCCGTGCGCGTGATGATGCCGTCGTTCGTGAATCAATGGGTGTCGCTCATCAAGGACACGTCGCTCGCGTATATCGTCGGCGTGCCGGAATTCACGTTCCTCGCGAACCAGCTCAACAACCGGCTCATGGTCTATCCGGCGCAGATTTTTCTGTTCGTCGGCTTCGTCTATCTGATGCTGTGCGGCGCGGTGCAAGGGCTCGCCTACGTGCTGCTCGCGCGCGGCAAGCGCGAGCCTTTGCGAGCGGCATCGAAGCGTGCCATCCATGCAATGCATCGCAGAAAAGCTCGTTTGTGAAACAGACGGCGGCGGCCTAGATTGAGAGGCATCGTCTCTTTCCAGGCATCGACTCATGGCGCAATTCCTGACGCATTACTGGCGCACCCTGCACCACAACTTCGAGCAGTCCCGCGAGCGCCGCTTTCTGCGCGAAGCCCGGCGCGCGATGAACGCATGCGCGTGCGATGCGCCGCGCGCCAAGACCTTGAGCCGCGAAGAGGCGAGCCGCGCGGAGCGGCTCGAATCCATCGCCCTGTTTGCGCAGGCGGGCTATTTCAACATGGGCCATGCGGTCGATCTGTTTCAGCCGCCGGTCGAGCCGCCGCCTTTCTGACACCCCGGAACGCGTGATCCGAGCAGCTTTTCGCGACTTGCAGTACCTTGGCGCGACCTGCCTCTTTCCCATGCCGATGCGATGCCACATTCCCGACAACTCCATCTCGGCGCGTTCATGCGCCCGGTCAGCCTGCATACCGGCGCATGGCGCTACCCCGGTGCGTATCCCGACGCCAACTTCAACTTCAGGCACCTCAAGCGCTTCGTGCAGACGCTGGAGCGGGCATGCTTCGACGCCTTCTTCATGGCGGATCATCTCGCCGTGCTCAACATGCCGGTGGATGCGCTCAAGCGCAGTCATACGGCGACGTCGTTCGAGCCGTTCACGCTGCTGTCCGCGCTCGCATCGGTGACGGAGCGCATCGGACTGATCGCCACGGCGTCGACCACGTTCGACGAGCCGTATCACATCGCGCGGCGCTTTGCGTCGCTCGATCATCTGAGCGACGGGCGCGCGGGCTGGAATCTCGTCACGACATCGAATCCCGACGCCGCGCTGAACTTCGGCCGCGATGAACACATGGAGCACGACGAGCGCTATCGCCGCGCGCGCGAGTTCTACGATGTGGTCACGGGCCTGTGGGACAGTTGGGCCGACGACGCCTTCGTGCGCGACACGGAAAGCGGCCTCTTCTTCGACCCGGACAGGCTGCGCGTGCTCGATCACAAAGGTCCGTATCTCTCGGTGCGCGGGCCGCTGAACATCGCGCGGCCGGTGCAGGGCTGGCCGGTCGTGGTGCAGGCGGGTTCGTCGGAGGCGGGCAGGCAGCTTGCCGCCGCCACCGCCGACGCGGTCTTCACCGCGCAGCCGAATCTCGCGGCGGGCAAGCGCTTTTATGCGGATGTCAAAGGCCGCATGGAAAGCTTCGGCCGCGCGCGCGATCATCTGAAGATTCTGCCCGGCGCATTCGTCGTGGTGGGCGATTCGCGCGACGAAGCGCGGGAGAAGCGCGCCTTGCTCGACACCTTCGTGCACGACGACAGCGGCTTCGCGTCGCTATCGATCGCGCTCGGCCACGATGTCTCGTCGTTCGATCCGGATGGCCCGCTCCCCGATATTCCCGAGACCAACGCGAGCAAGAGCGCGCGCGAACGCGTGATCGAGATGGCGCGCACGGAAGGGCTCACGGTCCGTCAACTGGCGCAGCGCGTCGGCGGATATTCCGGGTTGCAGATGGTCGGAACCGCGGCGGATATCGCCGACGAAATGCAGCAATGGCTCGTCGAAGAAAGCAGCGACGGGTTCAACGTGATGTTTCCTTTCCTGCCCGAAGGCCTCGACGATTTCGCGACGAAGGTCGTGCCCGAGTTGCAGCGGCGCGGCATCTTCCGGCAGGCCTACGAGGGCGCGACCTTGCGGGAGCATTTCGGCCTCCCGCGACCGGCGAATCGCTTCTTCGCATAGCGATGAGAGGCGGGCCTTCTCACGAGTAGAACGACGGCTTCGGAATCCGTTCGTTGAGCGCCCAGTCGCCCAGCTCGCGCACCTTGTAGTCGAGCGGATCGTGCAGCGTGTGCACGCGCACGTTGCGCCAGAAGCGGTCCAGACGCAGGGCCGCCGTGGTCGAACGCGCGCCCGTCACTTCGAACATGCGATGGGCGACGTCCAGCCCCGCGCGCGCCGCGGCCACCTTCGACGCCGCCACGGCGACGGCCACTTCGCCGCGCTCGTTTTCGGTGAGGGCGAGGCCGCGAAGCCAGGCGCCGTCGAACGCCTGCATCGCGCGTTCGACGAGCAGGCGAGCGCCTTCCAGCGCGATCCAGAAATCGCCGTAATTCGCGAGCACGTAAGGATCGTCGGCGGGACGCTCGGCTTGCGAGGCGATCCACGGCCGCGTCTGCGCGAGCGTCGCTTCGCGCGCCGCCTGCAAGGCGCCTTCGCCGATGCCGAGGTAGATATGGCTCAGGATCGACTGCGCGAGCAGCGGCCGCAGCGTGGCGAACGGGCTGGAAAGCGGTCCCGGCTGAAGCAATAGTTCGTCCCTCGCGATCGGCACGCGCTCGAACACCACCGTGCCGCTGTCGGTCTGACGCTGCCCCATGTTGTCCCAGTCGTCGAGCACGGCAATGCCCGCGCGATTCGTCGGTGTCACGCCGATGAGCAGACGCCCGTCGCCGTCGAACGCGGAGGCGAGCAGCCGGTCCGAATCGCGTGCGCCGGAACAGAAACTCTTGCGGCCATCAAAGACATAGCCGCCGGCGCCATCGGGCAGGGCGCGCGTGCTCTTGTCGAGCGGATTGAGCGCGTTGCCCCAGAACCAGCCCTGCGTGACCGTTTCGCCGAGCCACGCGCGATTCTGCGCGTCGCTGCCGAAGAGGCGGATCGTCGCCAGTTGCAGATGATGAAACGCGAACAGATGCGCAAGCGAGCTATCCACCCGCGCCATGCGCCGCACGACATCGAGCGTGACCGACCACGGCGCGCCGTCGCCGCCATGCTCGACCGGCACCGAAAGGCGCAGCAGACCGCTCTCGCGCAGCAGGTGGCGCTCGTGAAAGGCGGTGCCGCCGGTCTTGTCGCGCGCGGCGGCGGTTTGCGCCCATTCGCGCAGCACCGCTTCCAGCGGCTCGTTCCACGGGGCGTCCTGGGTGCGGCTCATTGCGGTGTCTCCTGTCGGTGTGGGTGCCTTGCGCGTTGCGCGGTATGAAGCAGTTTCGCCCATTGCGGGCCATCGCGTCGAGCGCGGCAAGGCGCGGCGCTCAAGGCCGCGATCCTTCGAGCGCTACGGGCCGCGAAGCCGCATCGGCGCGTCGATGTCTCGAGAGGCGCGGATTGAACGCCGCATGCAACGCATCGCTCAGCAGATTGAGCGCCAGCACCGTGAGGGCGATCGCCGAGCCGGGCACCGCGATCATGTACCACGCGGTGCGCAGCGCTTCGCGCCCGGTGCCGACCATCGAGCCCCAGCTCACCACGTTCGGATCGCCCAGCCCGAGGAACGACAGCGCCGCTTCGGACAGAATCGCGTTGGCGACGAGCAGCGCGGTCGAAACGAGGATCGGCGTCAGCGCATTCGGCAGGATTTCGATGAAGATCAGATGCGCATTGCTCGCGCCGAGCGCCACGCTCGCGCGCACGAACTCGCGCTCGCGCAGCACGATGAATTCGCCGCGCGTGAGCCGCGCAATGCCGGGCCACGCGGTCACGCCGAGCGCGAACACGATCGTCGAAAGAGAAGGCGTGAGAATCGCGACGAGAATGATGGCGAGCAGAAACGGCGGCACCGTCTGGAAGAACTCGGTGATCGCCATCAAGGTCTGGTCGATGAGGCCGCCGAAGTAGCCCGCGATGCCGCCGATCAGCACGCCGAGCACGAGCGCGATGACCGCGACCGTCGCGCCCACGTACAGCGAGACGCGCGCGCCGTGGAACAGTCCGGCGAGCAGGTCGCGCCCCATCAGGTCGGTGCCGAGCGGGTACGCGCCATCGGCGCCGGGCCATTGATAGGGCGCGGCGACCATGTCGAGCGGATCGCCGGGAAAGAGCCAGTTGGCCGACAGCGCCGCGGCGAGCGCCAGCGCGAGCAGGATCACGCCGGCGAGCGCGGACGGCTGGCGCAGGAAATGAAGCAGGAAGCGGAGCAGCTTCATTGTCTCGACCTCGTGCGGGGATCGACGATGCCGTAAAGCAGATCGACGATCAGATTGAGCAGGACCACCAGCATGGCCGAGAGCAGCAGCACGCCGACGAGCAGATTGACGTCGCGGCTCTTGATGGCCTCGAACGACAGTTGCCCGAGCCCCGGCCAGCCGAACACCGTCTCGACGATCACCGAGCCGCCGATCAGCGCGCTGCCCTGCAGGCCGAGCATCGTGAGCACGGGCAGCACCGCGTGGCGCAGCGCGTGATGCGTCGTCACGTACCACGGCCGGCCGCCTTTCGCGCGCGCGGTGCGGATGAAGTCTTCCTGCAGCGTTTCGATCATCGAGGCCCGCGCGAGCCGCGCGAAGATGGCGACGTAGTACAGCACGAGAGTCGCGGCGGGCAGCACGAGATGGCGCAGATGATCGAAGAGGCGCGCTGCGCCGCGATGCGCGACGTTGGTGTCGGCGATACCGCCTATCGGCAGCCATTCGAGATGCACGCCGAAGACCACGATCAGCATCAGCGCGGTCCAGAACATGGGCGCGGAATAGCCGATGGTCGCGAGCGTAGACACGAGCGTATCGACGAAACCATGCGGCCTGCGCGCGGCAAGCACGCCGAGCAGAAGCCCGAGGCTCACGGAGACGGCGAGCGCCGTGCCGATCAGCGCGAGCGTGGCGGGCAGGCGCGCGAGAATCAGCGTCGCGACCGGTTCGCCGAAGCGGAACGAAAAGCCGAGATCGAGCCGCAGCGCGTGTTCGACGTAGTGCAGCAGTTGCCACGCGACGCCCTGATCCAGCCCGTAAGCCGCGCGCAACTGCGCCACGTATTGCGGCGACACGTTGCCGCTCTCGCTCGCGATGACATCGACGAGATCGCCGGGCATCAGCTTGAGCAGCACGAAGTTGAGCACGGTGGTGCCAACGAGCACGAGCACGAGCTGAATGAGCCTATGCGCGATCCTGCGCCCCGCGAGCGCCGATGTGATCCGCATGACGGTCACGCCTGGTCGAACCAGACGCGCGCGAAGTTGGCGCGCGAATGGCTGGCGGTGTCGGTGACGTTGCGCAGGTTCTTCGCCCAGACGCCGAACCAGCGGAACTCGAACAGATTGATGAGCGACAGGTCGCGTTGCGCGATCTTCTGCAACTGCGCGTACAGCTCGCGCCGCCTGGCCGGGTCGGTTTCCGTCTGCGCCGCTTCGATCACGCGGTCCATTTCGGGGCTCGCGTAGCCGGATGCGTTGAACCACGGCGTGCCGTTGGAGGCCGCCTTCGACCAGTAATGCTGCTCGATGCCGATCTGCGGATCGAGCCCGTCCGTGCCCCAGCTGCTGATGAGCTGGAAGTTGTAGTCGGTGAAGACGTTCTTGATCCACGTCGGCAGGTCTTGCCCGCGCAGATTCACGTCGATGCCCACGCGGCGCAGCGCCTGACGCACGAATTCGCCGGTGCGGCGGTAGTCGTCGCCATAGGGAATGAAATCGTGATCGATTTTGAAGCGCCAGCCGTCCGCCTTCTTCGGGAAGCCCGCCTGGTCGAGCAATGCTTCCGCGCGCTTCGGATCGTACGGATACTGTTGCGTATCCGGCGTGTAGAACGCCTTGACGAGCGACGATTCCGGCCCCGTCGCGGGCACCGCGTAGCCGCCCCAGACGGTCTTGACCAGCACGTCGCGGTTGATCGCGTGCGCGATGGCCTGACGCACTTCGAGCTTGCCGAGGATCGGATCGCGCAGATTGGGTTCGAGCCAGAGCCACGCCGCATAGCCGTTATAGCCTTCGCGCGAGACGACGAGATTCGGCAGCTTCGCGAGCCGGTCCGCATCCGCGAACGTCACCGGATTGCGCTCGCCGTATTGCGCCGCGCCGGTTTCGAGCGCGGTGGCGCGGCCCGAGACGTCCGGCGTGATCTTCCATGTGATGCGGTCGAGATAGGGCTGGCCGGGCGCCCAGTATTTATCGAAACGGTCCAGCACGATACGGTCGCCGCGCGCCCATTCGGTGAACTTGAACGGACCCGTGCCGACCGGCTTGTTGTTGTACGGATTGTTGCGGATGTCCGTGTTCTCGTAGAGATGCTTCGGCAGGATCGGCGTGCCGAGCGAATCGAGAATGCCAAAGGTCGCGGGCGTCGATTTCGACAGATGCAGCACGACCGTATGCGCGTCCGGCGTATCGATCTTCGTCAGGTATTGAAGCACGCGGCGCGATGCCGGACTGATCTTGAGCCACACTTCCTCAGCGGAGAACTTGACGTCGGCGGAGGTGAAGGGCTGGCCGTCGTGCCACAGCGCATTGCGCCGCAGCCTGAAGGTCCACGCGAGGCCGTCTTGCGAGACGTTCCAGCTTTCGGCGAGCTGCGGGCGGGGCTTCAGGTCGGGACCGTACTCGACGAGGCCATCGAATACCTTGCTCGCCACTGCGCCGATCATCGTCGCGGAGTTGACGAAGAACGCCAGCGTCGGCGGTTCCGGATGGATCACCGCCGTGAGCGTGCCGCCGCGTTTCGCGCCGTTCAGCGTGACCGGCGTCGCCTCGGTCGCGGCCCATGCGTTGCCGCTGAACACGAACGGCGTCGCCGCGCCCGCGAGCAGCGCGCCCGCGCCCTTGAGCAGTCTGCGCCGTTTCAGATCGGCAACCGCCGCGCCCAGCGGATCATCGCGGAACAGAAGTGGCGAGGTTGAAGTCGGCTGTGGCTTGCTCTTGTAAGTCACGATCAATTTTCCTTGTGTTGAATGACGATGACGGCACCGCGTCGATCAATGCGCGCGTGTAGTCGTGTTGCGGCGCGGTCCAGATGGAGGCGTGATCGCCGCTTTCGACGATGCGTCCGGCCTGCATCACGAGCACGCGATCGGCGATATAGCGGACCACCGACAGGTCGTGCGAGATGAACAGCAGCGCGAGGCCGAGCTCGTGCTTGAGATCCGCGAGCAGGTCGAGAATCTGCGCCTGAATGGAGACATCGAGCGCGGACACGGGCTCGTCGCAGATGACGAGTTCCGGCCTGAGCACCAGCGCCCGCGCGATGCCGATGCGTTGCCGCTGCCCGCCGGAGAACTCGTGCGGATAGCGCCGCAGCGCGGCTTGCGGCAGCCCGACCGCATCGACGATGCGGCGAATCCGCTCGTGCCGTTCGCGCCGGTTCGAGACGCCGTGAATGGCGAGCGCATGACCGAGCGTGCGTTCGACCGTATGACGCGGATTGAGCGAGCCGTACGGGTCCTGAAAGATCATCTGCACGCGCCTTCGATACGGCCGCAACGCGCGCCTTGCGCGATGCGCGACGTCTTCGCCGTCGAACACGATGCTGCCGCCCGTGGGCTCGACGAGCCGCGTCAACGCGCGCGAAAGCGAGGACTTGCCGCATCCGGATTCGCCGACGAGACCCACGGTTTCGCCCGCGCGAATCGCGAAGCTCACGCCGTCCACGGCGCGCACGCCGTGATAGTCGACGCGCACGTCGCGGGCCTCCAGCAGCACGCGGGCGTGCGTGGCGGCGGCAGGGCGCGGCGGCGTGCGCGGCGCGTCCGTGAGCCGCGCGTCGCGGTAATGCAGCCCCGCGCCGAAGTTCAGCGACGCGCCGAGCAGCGCGCGCGTGTAGGGCTGCGATGGCTGCGCGAAGAGTTGCGCGCCCGGCGCTTCCTCGACTTTCGCGCCGTCCTTCATGACGACCACGCGATCCGCCCAGCGCCCGACCACGCCGAGATCGTGCGTGATGAGCAGCACGGCCATCGACAGTTCGCGCCGCAGGCTGTCGATGAGGCCCAGAATCTGCGCCTGGATGGTGACGTCGAGCGCGGTGGTCGGCTCGTCGGCGATCAGGAGGCCGGGCCGGCAGGCGACCGCGATGGCGATCATCACGCGCTGGCGCTGCCCGCCCGATAGCTGATGCGGATAGTGCGCGAAGCGGCGTCCCGGCTCGGGCAGCCGCACGAGTTCGAGCAGGTCGAGCGCTTCCTTGCGCGCGGCCTGCGCGGACATCGGCCGATGCAGCGTCAGCGCTTCGGCGACCTGTTTGCCGATGGGCTGAAGCGGGTTCAGCGAGGTCATCGGCTCCTGAAAGATCATGCTGATGCGATTGCCCCGCAGCGCGCTCCAGTCGCGTTCGCTTCGCCCGAAAAGCGGCTGGCCCTCGAAGCGGATTGCGCCCTGCACATGCGCCTGGCGGGGCAGGAGGCCCATCGTCGCAAGGGCGATGGTGGATTTGCCGCTGCCGGATTCGCCGACGAGCGCGACGATCTCGCCGCGGGCCATCGTCAGATCGAAAGGCCGAACCGCCGCATGCCCGCCGAAGGACACGCTCAACCGGTCGATGTGCAGCAGCGGCGTCGCGGCGCTCATATCGGCTGCCCGGACAGATCGCGGAACCCCGCGGCCGTGTGGCTCGCGCCGAGCCGCGCGCCGCCGCCGAAGAGCTTTTCGCGCAGCGTGCCCTCCGCATACGCCGTCTTGTAGATGCCGCGCGACTGCAGTTCGGGAATGACGAGATCGATGAAATCCTCGTAGCTTTCCGGCGTCACCGTGCGCGTGAGATTGAAGCCGTCGATGCCGGCTTCATCGACCCAGGATTGCAGCGCATCGGCCACCTGACCCGGATCGCCGACGAGGGTCGTGTAGCGTCCGCCCAGCTGCATCTGTTCGAGCAGATGCCGCACGGTGACGCCGCGCTTGCCGTCGGTCACGCGCTGCACCGACGATTCGATGCCGCGCCCCTTGTGGCCGCCGGGCGGCGCGATTTCGTCGTCCAGCGCATAGGTCGAATAGTCGATGCCGCTGCCCGCCGCGAAGTGCGCGAGGCCCGCTTCGGGGCTGGCATGGCGCGCGTACTCGGCGAACTTCTCTTCGGCCTCGCGCTGCGTGCGGCCCACGATCACGGTGATGCCCATGATGATCTTCAGATCGCCCGCATCGCGCCCGGCTGCGACGGCTTGCGCGCGCAGCGCGTCGACCAGCTTGCGCGTGCCTTCCTTGCTCTGGCTCGACACGAACACGCATTCGGCGTGACGCACGGCAAAGGCCTGGCCGCGCCCCGACGATCCCGCCTGAAAGAGCACCGGCGTGCGCTGCGGCGACGGCTCGCACAGGTGATAGCCTTCGACGTCGTAATAGCGGCCGTGATGATGCAGCTTGCGGACTTTCGCAGGATCGGCGAACACGCGCGCTTCGCGGTCGCGCAACACCGCGTCGTCCTGCCAGCTTCCTTCCCACAGCTTGTAGAGCACGTCGAGATATTCGTCGGCGCGGTCGTAGCGCTCGTCGTGCGCGCTCATCCCGGTAGCTCCCATCGCGCGCGCGGCGCTGTCGAGATAACCCGTCACGATGTTCCAGCCGATGCGGCCTTCGGTCAGATGATCGAGCGTCGAGAAACGCCGCGCGAGCAGATAGGGCGCTTCATACGTGAGATTCACCGTGATGCCGAAGCCGAGGTTCTGCGTCGCGGCGGCCATCGCGGAGACGAGCATCATCGGGTCGTTGACCGGCAATTGCACCGACTCCTTCAGCGTGACATCGACCGATTGCCCATAGATGTCGTACACGCCGACGATGTCCGCGATGAACAGCCCGTCGAACAGGCCGCGTTCGAGCAGCTTCGCGAGACCGGTCCAGTACGAGAGCTTGCGGTAGTCCGTCGAACGATCGCGCGGATGGGTCCAGAGGCCATGATTGATATGGCCGACGCAGTTCATGTTGAACGCGTTCAGAATGATGTGCTTCTTGCTCATGGAAGGGCCTGAGGCGAACGAGGAAAAGTCAGGCCACGCCGATGCGCCATTGCCCCGGCGGCAGCGTGCCGTTCACGGCGAAATCGCCGACGATGCGGTCCTTGTAGATGCGCGGGTTATGCGACGCGATGGTGCGCGCGTTGCGCCAGTAGCGGTCGAGCCCGGCGGTGCGCAGCGTCGCGGAGGCGCCGAGCGCGTCGAACACGTTCGCGCTCGCATCGAGAACGAGTTGCGACGCGACCGTCTGCGCCTGCCAGATTTCGATTTCGGTTTCCGCGATGACGGCGAGCGCGTCGGGCTGGTCGAACGAGGCCGCCGCGCGTTCCAGCGCGCGCGCCGCCTGTGCGACGATCGCGCCGGCCGTCCAGGCGTGCGCGCGGGCGCGGCCGACCACCTGGAGCAGCTGCGGATCGTCCGCGGCGCGCGTGCTCGACGCGTGGCTGTAGCTGCGCGTGCGCGCGGCGACCGCGGCGGCCGCATCGTTCGCCACCGCGCGGCCGATGCCCGCGAGCGTCGCCAGATGCACGAGCTGATAGAACGCTTCCGAGTACGGAAACGGCGCGCGGCCCGCGACGATCTCGCGCTCATCGACCTTCACGTGGTTGAAGCGGCTCGTGCCGCTGGCGGTGAGTCGCTGGCCCATGCCGTCCCAGTCGTCGATCACCTCCACGCCGTCCGTACGACGATCGACCGTGACGGATACCGCCGCATCGTCCGCGTCCGTTGCGCCGACGTGAATCCAGTCGGCGAAGAGCGAGCCCGTCGTATAGAACTTCGCGCCGTTCAGATGCCAGCCGCCCGCGCTGCGCGTGAGACGCGTCGCGAACTGGCTCTGGCGCGCTTCGCCGGTCTCGGACCACGCCGCGCCGACGATCGCGCCCTTGCCGAGCCGCGAGAGCCAGCGCTCGCGGCGTTCCGCGGGGCTGTCCAGCGCATGCTCGGTAAAGCCGAAATGGGCGCGCAGGGCCTGCGTGATGTTGGAATCCGCTTCCGATAATTCGATCAGGAGTTCGAACAATTCGACGAGCCTGATGCCTTCGCCGCCATGCTCGCGAGGCACGCGCAACGATGTGAAGCCCGCATCGCGCAGCCATGCGATTTCTTCGACGGGCAGACGGCGATCGAGTTCGCGCGTCACGCTTTGTGCGCGGATGCGCGCGAACAGCGGCCGGAACCGCGCGGCCAGCGCGGCGTAGTGTTCCGTGGGACCAGAGCCCCACGCGGGGCCGACGACGGCATCGGAGGGCAGGGGAGCAGTGCGATCGAAGGGCATGGCGCTTGTGCGTGGTTCGTCAAAGCGACGATTATCTGCAACGAACGCGCCGGCGCTAAACGACGAATTATCAGAAGCTAAGGCGAAATCAACTCATAACCCGCGATCCAGTCATATAGCTGTTCGACTTCGGCCCGAATGGGACGCTGCGTATTGCGCATCAGGAAGTATCCGCGGCCGGGGCGCACGCTCAGCGAAGAGAGCCGGGCCAGTCTTCCGCTGCGAATCTCGCCGTCGAGCAGATAGCGCGTGCCGAGCGTGACGCCGCGCCCGCGGATGGCGGCATCGACCAGCACGATGTAGTTGTTGCCGTACTCGGTCGCCTTCACGCGCCGCGGATCGATGCCCACCGCTGCGAACCACGCGGACCAGTTGATCCAGTTCGGTTCGAGCCGTTCATATTCCAGCAGCGTCTGGGTCAGCAAGGCTTCCGGGCCGTCGCCGCTCAGCGGATGACTCGCGATGTAAGCCGGACTCGCCACCGGAAATATCTCCTCCTCGAACAGCATCCGTCCCGTCCAGTCGATCCGCCGGCCCGCCGCATACACGACGGCGAGATCCACGCTGTCATGAAAAAGATCGGCGGTGTGATCGGACGTGATCGTGCGAATGCTCGCCGCGAAGCTCGGGTTGCGGTCGCGGAAGTCGTTCATGACTTCGTTCAGCCAGAAATGCGAGATCGCCGTGTTCCCTGCCAGCGTGACCACGGCGTTGCTCCGCTTCACGCTCACTTCATCCACGGCATCGGCGAGATAGTTGAAGGCCGCGCTGACCTTGCCGTGTAGCTGCGCGCCGCGAGGCGACAACTGCACGCGTCGTCCCACCCGTTCGAAAAGGGCAAAGCCCAGACCTTCCTCCAGTTGCCGGATCTGCTTGCTGACCGCCGCTTGCGAGACGTGCAGTTCCTCGGCGGCGCGGGTGAAATTCAGCGTTCGAGCCGCCGCCTCGAAAAACATCAGACCGGTCATCGGCGGGAGTCGGTGGCGCAGGCTTTTCATAACCGTGGGTTATCGAAAAAGATGAGATTTCATCTGTGTACAGCGAAATATGTGTCTCGTAAAGTCCTCTATAAGCGAGTTCCGGCGGCGAATTCCAGAGCGGTCCGTGAAACGCACACATAACTCATAGTGATTTGATCCCCATAGGAAAGCCTTCATGTCGACGCTGGACTGGCATCGCGAACGCCGCGATCTCTCGGATGTTCAAACGCTCGATCAGGCATCGGCCGGCCTGGAAATCGATCTTCGAGCAGTGCGCGCATACCGCCTCGCTCGCGTGCGCGCCGAGATGCGCACACGCGGCATTGCCGCGCTGATCGTCAGCGACCCGGTGAACATCCGCTATGCGACCGGCGCGCGCAACATGCAGATTTTTTGCGCGCGCAATACGCCGTCGCGATATCTCATCGTGACGGAACGCCGGACCATTCTCTTCGAGTTCACCGGTTGCGAGCATCTGGCCGCCGGGCTGGAAACCATCGATGAAGTGCGGCCCTCGTCCACGGCGAGCTTCGTCGCGGCGGGGCCGGAGATCGCGCGGCGGGAACGGGCATGGGCGGCCGAAATGGCCGCAACGCTGACGGAACTCGCCGGACCAAATGCCACGGTCGGCATCGAGCGCATGAATGCCGGCACCGCGATCGCTTTGGCCGGCCACGGCGTGCGTCTGGTCGATGCGCAGGAGCCGATCGAAATGGCGCGCGCCATCAAGTCGGCCGAAGAACTCAAGTGCGTCGTCGCTTCGCTGCGCGCGACCGAGATTGCCGTCGGCAAACTGCGCGATGCGATCCGGCCCGGCATGACGGAGAACGAGTTGTGGTCGGTCCTGCATCAATCGGTGATTGCGCAGGACGGCGACTACGTGGAAACGCGCCTGCTCAGCGCCGGTCAGCGTACCAATCCGTGGTTTCAGGAAACGTCGAGCCATGTGATCGAAGCAAACCGGCTGATCGCGCTCGATACCGATGTGGTCGGTTGCCACGGCTATTACTCGGACTTCTCACGCACCTTTCATGCGGGACCGGACAAGCCGAACGCGAACCAGCGCACGCTCTACAAGCTCGCGCATGAGCAGGTGCATCACAACATCGACGTGATTCGTCCGGGCATGACGTTCAGGGAATACAGCGACAAGGCCTGGAACATTCCGCAGAAGTATCACGCGAACCGCTATTACCTGTCGGCGCATGGCTGCGGCATGACGGGCGAGTATCCGTATCTCTACCACCACGCGGACTTCGGCGCGTCGGGATACGACGGTGAAATCCAGCCGGGCATGACGCTATGCGTGGAGAGTTATATCGGCGAAGAGGGCGGGCAAGAGGGCGTGAAGCTGGAGCAGCAGCTTCTCGTGACGGAGACGGGTACGCGGTTGCTTTCGCAGTTTCCTTTCGAAGAGGCCTTGCTGAAATAGCCAGATGAATGAGTGAGTGCAATCCAACTATTTTTCCCCGAAATGGACGTGTCGAAAATGATCAGGTTTCTTCGATTGCTCAAGTTTCTTTTGCCCGTTGCGCTGCTGCTTTCGGCCGTATCGGCGCGTGCGGACGACAAGTCGCTCACCATTGGCGTGAACAACTGGGCGGAGAACATCGCCGTTGCGAACATGTGGAAGATTCTTCTCGGCGAGAAGGGTTATCAGGTCCGGCTGCAAAACGCGGACAAGGCATTGCTCTACAACAGCGTCGCGCAGGGAAAGATCGACGTGACCTTCGAAGTGTGGCTGCCCTCGGGGGACAAGCCCGCGTTCGACAAGGTCAAGGATAGCGTCGTGCGAATCGGGCCCTGGTTCAAGGAGGCGAATCTCGGCCTCGTCGTGCCCGACTACGTTGCGATCGACAGTATCGATCAGTTGAACGCGAACAAGAACCTCTTTGCTCCGAGCGGACGCCCGAAGATCGTCGGCATCGATTCGGGCAGCAGTCTCATGCAATTGACGGAGAAAGCGAAGACCGCGTATGGGCTCGATTACGACGTTCAGTCATCGTCCGAGTCGGCGATGGTCTTGTCGCTCGAACGCGCGATTCAGCGCAAGGAGCCCATTGTCGTGACCTTGTGGAAGCCGCACTGGATCTGGTCCAAATACAAGCTCAAATATCTGCGCGACCCCAAGGCCGCTTACGGCGCGACGGATTCGATTTACGGCATCGAGACGCAGGCATTCAAGCAGAAGCATCCCGATGTCGAACGGTGGCTGCAGCAATGGAAGATGGACGACGACTCGCTCGGCAGTCTGATGTCGGAGATCATCAAGCAAGGTGTCTCGACGCCGGAGAAAGGCGCGAAGGCGTGGGTCGATGCCAATCGTCCACTGGTTCAGCAATGGATGCGTTGAGCCAGCGTCTTTAATCATTCGCACTGAGATCTTCTGTCATGACATTTGCGCAATCCACTCCGATCATCTCCAAAGAACCCGCGCCTTCCGATATCGAACGAATGACCGCACGCTGGGAAACCTGGCATTGCGACAGCCGCGAGTTTCAGCATTGCTATGTGCCAGGCGCGACGTTCTATGTGGTTCGCGGCCGTGCGCATCTGACGTTTTCGCACGGCGCAGCGCTTTCGATCGAGGCGGGCGATCTCGTATCGATAGGCGAAGGCGCGCAGGCGCAATGGGCGATTTCGGCGCCGGTCGAAACGCGCTATACGTATCACGATCATGGCGATGCGTCGTCGGAGAACTGAGCATGAACGATGCCGTGGAGTTCGACTATGTGATAGGCGGCGCGGGGTCGGCGGGTTGCGTGCTGGCCCGCCGGCTCGCCGATGCGGGCAATCGCGTGCTGTTGATCGAAGCCGGCCCGCGCGATAACGCTTGGGTCATTCGCATGCCGGCCGGCCTGCGGTCCATCTTCAAACCGAGCTCGCGCTACAACTACTGGTTTCAAACCGAACCGCAAAGCAATCTCGACAACCGGCGCATTCAGCAGCCGCGCGGCCGCGTGCTCGGCGGATCGTCGTCCATCAACGGCATGACGTGGCTGCGCGGACATCCGCTCGATTACGACCGCTGGGAACGCGAAGGCGCACAGGGCTGGGGATGGAAGAACTGCCTGCCTTACTTTCGCCGAATCGAGCGAAGCGACGTGGGCGGCGCGTATCGAGGCGCGGAAGGATTCATTCATGCGCAGCGTCAGGAGACGCTATGCCCGCTCAATCAGGCGTTTCTCGACGCCGGTGTGGAAGCGGGCTATCCGCTTACCGACGATGTGAACGGTTATCGTCAGGAAGGCGTGTCGCGCTTCGAAATGAGCGTCGATCGCGGAATCCGCAATAGCGCGTCATACGGTTATCTTCATTCGCGCAAGGAAGATGGAAACCTGACCGTCTGGACGCAGAGTGCGCTCAGGCGCATCAATTTCGACGGCAACACGGCGACGGGATTCGAGGTGCTGCGCGGCGGCTCGACGGTCAACGTCATCGCCAGAAAAGAAACGCTGCTATGCGCGGGCGTGTTCGGCTCGCCGCAACTGCTGATGTTATCCGGCATCGGACCGGGCGGGCATCTGAAAGAGAAGGGCGTGCAGCCGAGAGTCGATTTGCCGGGCGTCGGCCTGAATCTGCAGGATCATCTGGAATGTCATATCCAGATCGAAACGAAGGAGCCGGTCTCGCTCAATCAGGAGCTTCGGCTTCACAAAATGCTTCTTGCGGGCGTTCAATGGTTCGCATGCAAGTCCGGCGTGGCGTCGGTGAATCAGTGTCACGTCGGCGCGTTTCTCAAAAGCGGTGTGGAGATAGCGCATCCGGATATTCAGTTTCATTTTTTCCCCGTGTTCTTCGACAAGAACTGGATTCCCACGCGTCGGACGAATGGTTATCGCATCGGCGTCGGTCCAATGCGCCCGACGAGCCGCGGACACGTGCGCCTGAAGTCCGCCGATGTGGACGACCCGCTTCTGATCGACCCGAATTACATGGACACAGAGGAAGACTGGCGCGTGATGCGTGAGGCGGTGCGGCTCGGCCTGCTGTTCTCCCGACAGCCCGCGTTCCGGCGCTTTCATCATCGCGAGGACATGCCCGGCGAAGACGTGAGCGACAGCAGCGCGCTCGATCGATTCATTCGAGCGGATGCTTCCAGCGCGTATCATCCTTGCGGAACATGCAGAATGGGCGCGAAGGACGACCGGACCGCCGTCGTCGATTCCGATCTGAAGGTGAGAGGCGTCGAACGGCTGCGCGTGATCGATGCGTCGGTCATGCCGTCCGTGCCGAGCGCGAACATCAACGCGGCGACGATCATGCTCGCCGAGCGCGCGAGCGATCTCGTACTGGGACGTCCGGCGTTGCAGGCCGAATGGCTGGCGTTCGCGGCGTGAAGTGAGGCGGGGCGAAAACTTCAATCGTAGTCCAGACAGTTCGCGCGGGGTCCGGCATAAGGTTCGACCGGCGTGTTCGCATCGAATAGCGTTTCCACGGATTGCAAGATGGCCGCGCGACAAGCGGTGAGGACCGTTCAAAGCGCGCCCTCGCCGCTCGTCTATGCAAAAGAGCGGAACGCGTCACGACATCGAGGCTCAACGCGCCATGAACCATGCTGCCATTTCAGCCCATCATCACGTCGGTAGCCTTGCCGATCCCGTTCGCATTCTCGGCGTGCCGATCTCGTCCTATTCGCGCGCGTTGCTCCAGACGCTGGCGCAGCGCGCGCATCTGCCTTCGGTGTACGTGACAAGCGCCGAGCGCGCCGTATACGATCAGGCGCGAATCTTCTTTCAGAAGCATGTGGTGGAAGGCAAGGAAGCGTCGTACAAGAATCACGCGGTCGCGAAGATCATCGCGCATGCGCGGGCGTTGCATGCGAACCATGCGGGCGAGCGCGTCGCCATTGCGTATCTGATCCGCGCCATCGAGGGCGTTCATGGCGGACCGCAGTCGATCTCGCGGCATCTGGGGCGCAGCCCGTTCGTCGAAGTATTCGACGTCGCTCACTACAGCGGCCCGACCACCGGGCCGGGCAGGCGCAATAGCATGGAGCCCGCTCAGGCGAAGGCGTTTCTGGAAGCGTGCCGCAGCTTCATGGCGTTTCCGATCCTCCGGCTGGGCCATTCCGTCGAACTGGGTTTCACCCATGCCGGCGAGTTCAAGGACGAAAAGTGCTTTCACTTTGAAGTCGCTCAGCCCGCCTTCGACCGCCTGTCGATACCCGGCGGCGCCTTGACGGCCTAGCGCTTCACGTGCATCGATCGATCCGATGAAATTCGCCGTCACCGTGGTTTCGCCGCCGGGCTACGTGCATTCCGCCGCTTTCCATGAAGTGGCCGAGTCGCTGCATTACGCGCTGCTCGCGCTTGGCCACGACAGCGTGATGACGCGCGAAGGATGGCTCGACGGGCGGCGTCACATCGTGCTCGGCTCGAATCTGCTGCCGCACTATTCGTTGACGCTCGCGCCCGATGCGATTCTCTACAACCTCGAACAGGTCCACGCGGGTTCGCCGTGGATCACGCCGCCATTCCTCGCGCTCCTACGCCGTCATGCCGTGTGGGACTACGACGCCGCCAACGCGCGCGCCTTCGCGGCGCTGGGCGTGCGCGTCGAGCGCGTAGTGCCGGTCGGATACGTGCCGGAACTCACGCGCATCCGTTTCGCCGAGCCGCGCGATATCGACGTGCTGTTCATCGGCTCGCTGTGCCCGCGGCGCGCGCGGGTGATCGAGCGCATGCATGCCGCGGGCATCGGCATCGTCGCCGCGTTCGGCGTGTACGGCCGCGCCCGCGACCGGCTCATCGCGCGCGCGAAGTTGCTGTTCAACGTGCATGGCCGCGCGGATGGCGTGTTCGAGATGGTGCGGGTTTCATATCTGCTCGCGAACGGATGCGCGGTCCTGAGCGAGCGCTGTGCGAATGCGAACGATGAAGCGCCGCTTGCGCACGCGATCGCCTTCGCCGATTACGACGCGCTGCCCGAACGCGCCGCCGCGCTCGTCGCATCCTTAGACGAACGCGAACGGCTCGCGCACGCGGGTTTCATGGAGATGCAATCGCGCCGCGCGGCGGACTATCTGCGCGCCGCGCTCGCCTGATCCTGAGCTTTAACCCCGAGCATCAGACGCTGGCACGCATGCGCAACGCGCGCAGATATTGCCCGGCCACTTCCGACGCGCCGTAGTGCACGACCGTCTGATCGACCAGCGCCCACACCGATGCGCCGCCGAGACGTACGCGCCGGCAGAAGGACAGGTCTTCGGAGAGATAGCGGCCTTCTTCTTCGATGCTGTCGAAAAAGCCGTAGAAGCGCGCATCGGGCAGCGCGTCGCGGTATTGCTCGGGCGGCTCGTAGCATTGCGCGAACGGCTTCGCGGCCTCGAACGCATCGCGCCGCGCGAGAAAAATGCCGGTGCCGACGTGCTCCGCTTCCACGAGGCCGTCCGTCACGCTCGCGCGGCCATCGCCGGAGGTCTTGAGGCGCACCGTATAGTCGGCATGTTTTTCGAGCCATTCGCGCAGCGTGAGCCCCTGATCCGAATCGCCGATGCGCTTGTCCAGATTCATGCGCCGGTACGGATACGCGACGCCGGCCACGCACTTCCCGGCAGCGAGCAGCTTGATCACCGCTTGCGGCGGAAACTGCATGTCCGTGTCGAGAAAGAGCAGATGCGAAAACTCGGCATGCGCGACGAAGTAGCTCGCGAAGAAGTTGCGCGCGCGAATGACATGCGACGAGCCGACGTGCATCGTCTGGAAACCGCAGCCCGCGTCGCTGAGCGCGCGCGCCGTCTCCATCAGCGAGAAGGCGAAGTTGATGTGCACGTCGTCGTGATGCGTCGGCAGGCAGACGAGCACGTTCGGCGCGCTCATGGATCGTGTATTCATACTTTCTCCGTGACGGGCGGCGCACCGCATTTACTGCGCATCGTCCACGCACAGTTCCGGGTCGCTCACGACGCAATCCGCGCTCGGCATCGACGGCCCGCCGCGCACGCGCACGCCCGATTCCTTCGCCGAGATGCGCAGGCCTTTGGGCAGCAGCACCCACATTTGCGTCGGCTGCTTCACGCGGCTGGCCCTTTGTTGCGCCTGCTCGCCGGTGCCGAAGAAATAGTCGGCGCGCACGGCGCCGCGAATCGCGCCGCCCGCGTCCTGCGCCATCAAAAGACGCGTGAACGGCGAGCCATTCGCCGCGCCATCGCTCGCGTTGATGAACACCGGCGCGCCGAGCGGCGTCGTGCGCGGATCGACGGCGGCGGAGCGTTCCGGCGACAGTGGCACGCCCAGCGCGCCGATCGGCCCGGCGGGCGAATCGGGGATGGTCCGGAAGAACACGTAGCTCGGGTCTGAAGCGGCAAAGGCGGCGGTAAGCGGCGGCGCGCTGGCCAGCGGTGTTGCGGGCGTGACGGGCGGCGCGGACGTGACGGGCGTGACGGGCCTTGGCGGACTCGCCGCCGCCGATGTGCTCACGCGCGCCGGCCGCACGCCGGGCGTCGCGCCTGGCGCGAGATTGAAGCCGCGCAGCAGAGGCGACTCGGGCGGCGCGTCGGCCGAACTTGCATCGCCCACGCCGCGCAGGAGCGAAGACTGCGGCGTGTCGCTGTCGGCTGACACGGACTGCGTGCTCGCACCGCCTTCGTCCAGATCGAGTTCCACGCCGCGCACGAGCACCTTGCGGCCCTTGCCCGATGCGCTGGCGACGGGCGGATTGAACGCGAAGCCGTTCTGCTCGGCATAGGCCAGCCGGATGACGCTCACGCCATCGGGCAGCACGATCTTGCCCGCGCCCTGCAACTGCATCGCATAGAGCATCGCCGGGTCGGCGACATACGCGAGCACCGGCGCGTCGATGCGCCCGCGCTCGATCTGCGCGCGCGAGTAATACGGCACGATCCGATTGCCTTCGAGACGCAGCCGCAGCTTCTTGTCGCGGATATCGGGCACGCTGTTGCCGAGCGCGAGCGCGTACACGCCTTTCGCATTACCGGTGGAAAGCGTCGCGAGCGGCGTCACCGTGCGCCCTTCGATGCGCGCCATGACCGGCTCGCTGCGCGCGTTCGGCGGCAGACGGCGCACATCGAGGAACAGCATGTCGCGCGGCGTGCCATAGACCGGATAGACGTAGGGCGCGCCGTACTTGCGGTTGCCGCGCAGAACCGGCTCGTAGTAACCGGTGAGCACGCCGCGCGCGCTTTTGTCGACGTTGCGGATCTGGTAGACGGTGAAGTTGTCCTCGAAGAAACGGCGCACGGCTCGCCCGTCGTTCGCGTCGATACCGCGCGCCGCCGCGCACGACGCCGCCCACGCGGGCTTGCCGCCCAGCACCGAGCAGCCGCGCCGGAACGCATCCCAGGATTGCGCGACGTCATCGCTCGCCCAGCCCGGCACGCTGGAAAAGGGCACGGGCGAATAGAGCGCGTTCTTCGTGGCGAAAGCCGCCGCGGTTCCCCCAAGCGACGCGGACGGACTCGCGGGCAGCGGACTGACGATGCCCGGCTCCGGTCCCGATCCCGCCGCGCTCACGATGGACGGCGCATCGGCCGCTTCGCCGCCGGGCGGCATGACGGCGCGCGCGGCTGCGGTCTGCGGCGCGCCCGGCGGCGAAGCCGCGCAGCTGGCGAGCGCACCCGCGAGCAGCGCGGCGGACAGCGCGAGCGCGGCGCGCGTGACGGGTTCGGCGCGCGCCAGAGAAACCGCGACTGCAAGGGAATTGCCGCATGCTCGTGATGCCATGATGTCCTCGTCCGGCCGCAAAGCCTGTCGATAGCCGCTACCTAGACGAACGGACGACATCGATTTTGAAGGCCGCCGCGCCATACGCGACCGGGCAGGACGGCGCGGCGCTGCCACACGACGGCACGCCCGCGAACGGCGACGCGGTGAGCGTGCGCGCTGCCGCCGCCGCGTTCTGCGCGTCGGGCGACAGGCTCGCGAACGCGGAGTCGTGCGTCAGGGCGAGCGCGGAGAAGTCGCGCGGCGCGCTCGACACGATCGCGAGGAAATGATTCGCGCCGGCGGGCTCGCCCGCTTCCATCGGCCAGCTCGGGCGCGGCAGCACGAGGCGCTTGTTCGCGCCGATGCGGTTGTCGCGGTCGAGCTCGTTCGGAAAGAGCTGCACATACTGATTCGCCGGATCAACGGCGAACACGTACACATAGCCGTCGCGATTGCTCGTGAGGGTAAAGCGCAGCCGGTCATGACCGGCGACGGCGCGCGCGAGCGGCACCTCCGCCTTCACGGCGAAGGACGGGTCCGCGAGGGATACGATGCGCGCGAACTCGTCGGCGGGCGAGTAGGGCGGCAGCGCGGGCGGTTGAGGCGCGCTGGGTGCGCTGGGTGCGCTTATGGCGGCGGCGGGAGGGCTCGCGATCGGAGCCGGCGCGCTCGCCGCGTGACCGGCATCGGCGGAAACGGGCGCGCGCGGCAGCAGCTTCGGCGCGAAGAAGCCGAGTGCGGCCGCCGCGGCGAGCCCGCACGCCGCGGCGAGCGTCCAGCCGATGCGCCGCCGCGCGAGCGCTGCCGCGCCGCCCATGTCGCCGCGCGCCGTCCGGCCGGCGGACGCATCGTCGAGCGAGATGCCGAGTTCGGCGGCGAACGCCTGATCCGTTTGCGGCCGATGCGCGGGCTGCACCGCGAGGGCGTGATCGATCGCCTTCAGAAAGCGCTCCGAGTAGCGCCCCGCCGCGAGCTTCGCGAGCGGCTGATAGCTGTCCTTCACCATCCGACCGACGGAGGGCGGCGGCGTCTTGCCGGTGATCGCGAAATAGACGAGGGCGGCGAGCGCGTAATGATCCGTCCACGGCCCCTGTCTGAGCGACGGCACTTCGGCGTACTGTTCGATCGGCGCGTAGCCCGGTTTGAGGATGACGGTGAGCGCCTGCGTCATGTCGCCGATCACGCGCCGCGCCGCGCCGAAATCGAGCAGCACGGGCCGATGGCCGTCTTCCAGCAGGATGATGTTGTCCGGCGCGATATCGCGGTGAAAGCAGTTCGCCGCATGCAGCACGGCGAGCGCATCGACGAGCGGTGTGAGCAGCGCGCGCAGCCAGGCTTCGTCGGGCGGCCTTGGCATGGCCTTGAGCGCGTCCCTGAGCGTCACGCCCTTGTAGTACGGCATCACCATGTAGGCGGTGCCGTTGGCTTCCCAGAAGCGGTACACCTTCACGAGCGACTGATGATCGAAGCGCGCGAGCAGCCGGGCTTCGTCGTTGATGAAGCTCTTGAGTCCCGCGCGGAACATGGTCTCGTAGCGCGCGGATTTGACCTGCACCTGCGTCGCGCCGATACGCGCCGCGAGCGCCGAAGGCATGTATTCCTTGAGCGCGACGTGGCGGTCGAGCGAGGTATCGAAGGCCAGATAGACGATGCCGAAGCCGCCTTCGCCGATCAGCCCGACGATCTCGAACTCGCCGAGCCGCGTGCCCGCGGGCAGGACGTTGTGCGTGACGAACGATGCAGACGCGCCCGGCGCGCCGCTCACGATCACGGTCTTGTCGTCGTTGTCTGGAAGCCCGCGTGGCGCGTTCATGATCCACAGCCTCGCAGCAGCGCGGTGAATAGCGCGGTGTCCGGCAAGCCGCGCACCGGCCAGACGGTGAAGGCGGACGCGTCGGACGCTTCGCGCTGGGCCTGCGCCGAGGTCCACAGGCTCGTGCCGCGCACGCCCGCCTGCCAGAGCGGCGCGAAGGCGTGCGCGAGCGTATCGGCAAGCGTATCGGCGGACTGCACGATGCACGGTTCGTCGAGCGCGTCGGCGCATGACGGCGCGGGCATCGGCATCGGCAACGCGGCGAGTTGCGCGTCCAGCCGCTCGATGCCGTGATCGAAGTCGAGCGCGGCAAGCGCCACGCCCTCGATCGCCGACAGCCATCGCCACAGCGCGGCGACTTCCGCGCCTGTCGCTGGCGCACAGGGCGGCGAGGCCGCGACCGTCAAGGGAAAATGCCGCCCGACGCGGTCCACCGACGCCATCACCACGCCGGTCCAGCACGACGCGAGCGTCGGCGCAATCGCGCCCGGCATCGCGAAAAAGCGCCACACCGGGCAGGTGAGATAGAGGTCGAGCCAGGCCGGGCCGAGCGCGCGCCGCGTTTCGCCAACCCGCCGCGCGAGCCAGGCGTCCCATGGCGCGACGAAGGCGTCCGGCAGCCTTCGCGCGGCGAAATCGCCGAGCGAGGGCAGCTTGCCGTACCAGCCGGCGATCCCTGCATCGCCGCCGCTGAGCGTTGCGTCCGGGGCGTCGCTCATAGGCGTTCCGGGCAGGAAAACGCGCGCAGATCCGCGAGCCGGAACGGATTTTCGACGCTATTCGCCGTCACTTCGAAGCGCGCCTTGCGGCCCTCGACATCGAAAGTCACGATGAAACGCTCGGGCTGCGCGGTCGGCTGCACGTCCAGCCGGTCGAACATGCGAAAGAGCGCCCACGGCCCTTCGAAGACCAGATTGCCCGCGCCACCCGCGGGCGGCGGCGTCAGTTGCACGCTTACGCGGCCCGAGCCGCGCGTGCCCGGCCACTGGATCGCGGTGGCGATCTGCGGCCCGTGCGCGTAGGTGAGCACTTGCCCGTCGATGTCGAGCGTGAAGGACAGAATCGTCGGGTCCATGTCGAGCGGCTTCAACTGCAAGGCGAGGCCGGGCGTCTTGCCGCCCGCGCGAAAGAGCACGCTGCGGATCGTCGCGGCGCGCTCGAACTGCGCGAGCCCCGCCGAACTGATCTGCGCCGCCGACGAATCGGACTTCTTGAAGGCCCAGGGTTTCGCGGAGATATCGACGTCGGGCGCGAGGTTCTTCTGAAAGAAATCGTCGAACTTGCCGCCGGGCGCGAAGAGCGCGCCGAAGTCCTCCGGCGGCACATCGCGCGCGGATTCCGGATTGAACGGATAGCGCCCGCTCACGGCCCGCTTGCAGAACGCCGAGATCGACTCCTTCAGATCCGCCGAGAGATTCACGCGGCGCGCCTGCTGCGTCTGCGCCGCGCCCTGGCTGCCGAGTTCCAGGAGCGCGGTGCGGATCGGCTCGGGCAGGCGCGGCGCCTGCGCGCGCAGCTTCGCGGGCGCATCCGAGGGCGGCGGCGCGGTTTTCTGCTGCAACGCCTGATCGGTGGCGCTCAGATACGTGTAGATGTCGTTGAGCAGCGCGAGCGTCTGCGCGATGGGCGCGGGCTCGCCGGCGCCGGGGCTCGTCACCAGCGCGCGCAGCCCGCTGAAGCGGTCATCGACGATGCTTTCCAGACGCGTGCCCGGCGCGACCGGCGCGATGCGCGTGGGATCGGGCCCGCGAATGATCTTCTCCAGTTGCTCGCGCGCGGCGGTGAGCTTGTCGCTCGCCTTGTCGACGACGGTCGTCTCCGTCGCAGGCTTCGCGGCGAGCGTGGTTTCGCGCGCCGCCGCCTTCACGAGCATGGCGAGCGGCGAATCGGGCGCGGACAGAATGCGCGCGATCTGCACCGATTGCGCGAGCGTGTCCGAGCGCACGATGCGGACGTCGTTCAGGAAGTCGCTCCAGGTGCGCGCGTAGTCCTGCAGATACAACAGCCGGACGTCTTCGGTGAGGCGCTGCATGGCGGCCGGATCGCCGCGCGGCAGGCTGCTCTGATCGCGGATGCCGAGCACCCACGGCTCTTCGGCGGCAAGCTGCGCCGAGACCTGATCGACGGCCGCAAGAAACGCCTTGTGATAGCCGTCGAACGAATACAGGCCCGGCACGCCGCTCGTGAGCGGCTTGCCGCTCGATCGCACGAACACGAGCGACGCGTTGGGCCCGCCCGCGCGCGCCACGGTGAACTCCGGATAGTCCGCGCCCACGCCTTGCTGCTTCACCCGCCCGTACACGCGCTGCGCGAGCGTGCTGGTGGCGAGCATGCCACGCAGATGCGCGACGAGCCGCTCGTCGAACGGCAGATTCGGATGCACGACGCCGCGTGCGAAGAGCGTGTCGAGATGCGCGGCGAGCGCGGCGCGCTCCGCATTGCCGACTTCGCGCGGCAGCGTGCGATCCCAGTCGCTGACGATCCAGGTCTTGAGTGCATCGGCATCCTGATGATCGGGCTGGTTGATCATCAGATAAGCCTTGAGCGACTCGTACGCGTAGCCGGGATTGGCCGGGTTCGCGCCGCGCGCCTGCTCCTCGATGCGCGCCGCGAGCTTCGGCAGAAACAGATCGGTGAGCAGGCGCTCGTACGCGCCGCGGGCGGCTGCGTCGAGTTTCGCGCCTTGCCACAGGCCGAGTTGCATCGCGAGCGGCGGATGCGCGGCATCGACCTGCGGCGTCGAGGCGAGATCGCGCACCGCCGAGAGCAGCGGCAGCAGCGCGGCGACGCTCGCGCCCGCCGCCGACGTGCCCGCGGCCACCTGCCGCGCCGCATGCGCGGCCCGGTCGACGCTGGCAACGTACGTCTCGTTGCGCACATAGCTCACGCCCCACAGCGCGAGCACGCACGCGCCCGCCGCCGCGATCGCCGCATACGCCGAGAGCCGCCAGACATGTCTGCGCCGCGACCATTGCAGGTTCGACCCGGCCAAGCCCTGCTCCGCGAACACCACCTGCGTGAGCAGCCGTTCCAGAAAGAAGCTGCGCCCCGCCGACGCACGCGCGGGCTGCACGCCGCGCTCGATGCCGAAGGCGCGCGCGAGCGCGCCCATCACGCGGTCGATCGGCGCGCCTTCCTGCGTGCCGCTCGTGAAATAGACGCCGCGCACGAACGGAAGGTCGTCGTGGCGGGACTGCATGAAGGTCGCGCGCAAGGTCTCGGCGAGAAGCGGCTTGAGCGCGGCGAACTGCTGCGGGAAGCCCACGATGGCGGCGCGCTGCGCGAGGCCGGGCTCGGCGTTCAGCCGGTCGGGCAGGCGGGCGACGAGGCGCGCTTCGAGCGCATCGAGTTCCGCGTCGATGCGCGCGGCGAACTCGGCTTCGTCGAGCGGGCGCTTCGCATCGTAGGGAAAGGTGAAGCCGAAGACCTGCGCGCGCTCTTCCTTCGACATGTCCGCGAAAAACTCCGTGAAGCCCGCGAGCAGGTCCGTCTTCGTGACCAGCACGTAGACCGGAAAGCGCGTGCGCAACGCCTCCGTCAGCTCGTGCAGGCGCGCGCGCAGCGTCGCCGCCATGTCTTCGGTGCGCGCGGGCGTCGCGGCGAGCAGGTCGGGCACGGCGAGCGTCAGGAGCACGCCGTTGATCGGCTGGCGCGGGCGCGTCTTGCGCAGCAGCGCGAGAAAACCCTGCCACGCGGCCTGATCCGTGTCGCGGTCGCTTTCGTGGGTCGTATAGCGCCCGGCGGTGTCGATCAGCACGGCGTCGTCGGTGAACCACCAGTCGCAGTTGCGCGTGCCGCCGACGCCGCGGATCTTGTCGGTGCCAAAGCGCTCGGCCAGAGGAAAGCGCAGGCCGGAATGCACCAGCGCGGTCGTCTTGCCCGCGCCCGGCGCGCCGATGAACATGTACCACGGCAACTGATACAGATATTGCCGGCCCGACAGCGTGACCCAGTCGCGCCAGCCCGGCTTTCTGCCCGACGCCGCGAGGCGTGCGGAGCGCAGCGCGGCGAGCGCCTCGTCGAAGCGTTTGGCGAGCGTCGCGACTTCGGCTTCGCCCGGCGTGGGCGCGGCGGCGGCGCGCGGCATGGGAAGCGGCGCGGCGAGTCCCGAGGCGAGCGCGGCCTGCGTGCGCCGCGCGCTCCACGCAACCCAGATGCGCCTCAGCACGAACAGCAGCGCGACGCAGCCGATCGCCATGAAGCGCGCCTCGCGCCGTTCGAGCGGATACGCGCCCGCGAACGACACGAGCGGCCCGGCGATCCAGATCGCGCCCGCGATGAGCAGCATCCCGACGACGAGCGGGACGAGCGGCTGAAACACCATCGCAAAGAGTTTTTTCATGTTCAGGGCCCCGGCTTCGCGAACAGCGTCACTTCGACGCGCCGGTTGCGCGCGCGTCCGGCGGGCGAATCGTTGGGCGCGACGGGGTCCGCATCGCCCTTGCCCTCGGCCTTCAGGCGCGCGGGCGGCACGCTCGCCCCGAGCAGGTCGCGCACGTTCGCGGCGCGCTCCTGCGACAGTTCCCAGTTCGACGGATAACGCGCCGAGCGGATCGGCCGGTCGTCCGTATGGCCCGTCACGAGCACGTTGCCCGGCACCGCCGCGAGCGCCGCGCCGATGCGCTCGATGAGCGGGCGCACCGGCGCCGCCACTTCCGCGCTGCCGGGCCTGAACACGTTGTCGCCGTGCAGCGTGACCACCGAGCGGTCCACGCGGTCATCGACGGCCAGTTGGCCATCGCGGATCTCCTGCGCGAGAAATTCGGCGAGACGGGGCTTCGCCGCCTGCGTGACGACGAGCGGCCGCTGCGCGCCCGCGCGGATCGAGGCGAGCGCATCGAAGGCTGGATCGGACAGGCGGCCGAGGCGGAAACTCATCGTCAGATAGGCCGCCGCGAGCACGA
This sequence comes from Caballeronia cordobensis, assembly GCF_001544575.2. Taxonomy (GTDB): domain Bacteria; phylum Pseudomonadota; class Gammaproteobacteria; order Burkholderiales; family Burkholderiaceae; genus Caballeronia; species Caballeronia cordobensis. The sequence goes on along the minus strand of NZ_FCNY02000004.1, from coordinate 60,761 downwards.
GCAGCGCGAACGCGCCGACCACCCACACCGGCAGCACGTCGGTCGTGCGCCGCCGCGTGGTCGGCACGCCTTCCCAGTGCGGCGACAACGCGCGCTCGTGCTCGCCGCGCTCCTTGCGGATCAGTTGATGAAGCCGCGCGCGGATCGCATCGAGCGCCTGTCTGCCCTGCGCCGCCACGCGATAGCGTCCCTCGAAGCCGAGCGCGAGCACCACGCTCGCCAGCTCCAGCAGATGCAGATGCCGGGCGGGCTGCTGCGCGAGGCGGGCGAGCAGCTGGAACACCTTCTCGCCGCCCCATGCCTCGTTATGAAACGTCACGAGCAGGCTCTGGCGCGCCCACACGCCCGCGCCCCACGGCGTGCCCGCGGCGGCTTCGTCGAGCATCGTGCAGACGATGTAGCGCGCCGCCGTCACCTGTTCCGCCGCGACGCCGTTGACGCGCGCCTGCGCCTCGAAGCGGCGCACGCCCGCCGCGAGCGAATCGCGCAGCGCGGCGGGATCATCGCAGGCGCTCATGGTGCGGATGCGCGGCGCAAGCTGCAACAGCGGCGCGCACGCGGCGACCAGCGGATTGACCGCGCCGCCCTGCGTGAACGCGGCATCGAAGGCATGCGCGCCCGCATCGGCGGCCGCGCCCGGCGTGAAGGGCCCTTGCGTGTTCCCGGTGCGGCGGCGCGCGCCGGGATTGGGCTTGATCATCGTCTGGTCGGATTCGAATCCGGCGAAGGGATCGTCGTCGTTGCTCATGGCGCTCGATGGTGTCGATGGCCTCGGTGGCCTCAGTGGCGGATAGCCCAGAACTCCAGCTCCAGCGCGGGAAACTCGCCGGCGATATACATCGCGAGGTTGCCGGTCTGCTCCAGCTCCTTCCATAGCTCGCCGCCGCGATCCAGTTCGAAGTACGAACAGCCCGCGTGAAACGGAATCTGGCGCGGCGCGACCGGCATCGCGCGCAGCCCGATGCCCGGCAGCGCGAGATTCACCAGATCGCGCAGCTTCTCGGCGGGCGCGACTTTCACCTGGGTCGGAAAGCGCGTGCGCAGCGCCTCGCCCGGCATCTGCGCGCTGGCGGCGAGCACGAAGCCCGCCGTGCGCACCAGATCGAGATCGTTGATGACGGCCACGCGCAGCCCCGGTTTTCGGATCTGCAATTCGATGGCGATGGCGTTCGGCTCCGGCACCTGCGCGAGCAACTGCCGCACGTCGCGCATGAGCGGCTCGAAGGAACTGGCCAGATCGTCGTGACGGTAGGGCGGATAGGCGAGCACGCGGCGGCGCTCGTCGAACGCGGCGAGATCGCCCGCGAGCGCGAGCGTCGTCTGATAGAGCCGCTCGGGATGCAGGAGCGGCACCGCCAGCAGATGCGCGAACTGCGGCTCGAAACGGTTCAGCGTTTGCAGCAGGAGAAAGTCGGCGATCTCGGCGACGCCGCCGCGCCCCGGATTGGCGATATGGCGCGCGAGCCGGTCCGCGTGCTGATGCAGCAGTCCCGCGATTTCCTGTGCGTAACCGGCAAGACGCGCATCGGCGAGGGCATGGAGCATCGGCGGGATATAGGCGGTGTCGAGCATCACGCGGTTGTCCGCGCGCCGCTCCAGCACGCGCGCGATGCCGATGGTCGCGAAGGCGTCGGTGGCGTCGCGCGCGAGCATGAGCCGCAGGTTCGGCGCGCCGACGCGAAGCTGCGCGACGCGGTCGCTGCTGGTGGTGACATCGGCGACGGAGGTGTCGGTGGTTCGGTAACGCAGCGCCCCAGCGCGGCCGTCTTCGGATGTGGCGTTATCGGGATCGGACTCCATGGCCCCCGCGCGCGCGAGCGGCAGCGCGAGCAGCACGGTTTCGTCGCGCGCGCCCGCGGGGATATCGAGCGGCGGCGGCGCGGGAGCGTCGTCGGGAAAGGAGAACGCGGTGCCGTCGGGCAGCACGCCGAACGCGGAGGCGAGCGCGACCTTGCCGAGCCCGAGCGCGATGTCGTCGAGCATCACGGACGCCCAGCCCCACGACCACGCCTGCGTCGCCCGCGCATGCGAGCGCACGAGATGCTCGAAGAAGCGGTCCTGCTGCTGGAAATGCTGTGGTTCGAGGAACAGCCCCTCGGACCAGATCATGCGCTGGTTCCAGGTCATGGTGGCTCGTGTCCGCTTGGGTGGTTTCGTCCGGTTAGCCCGCGCGCCGGGTTCGGCGCGCGCGTTTCGCCTCAAGAACGAACGAGCGGCGCGAATTTGCAAGGCGGCTTGCGGGCGGGGTCATTTTTTGGCGGCGCGCGACGGCGGCGGGCTCGCGCGCTGCGCGGCGATCGAGACATCGGCGGTGTCGATGCGCACGCTCATCACGGTCGTCTGGTTCGGCGGCACGGGCACGGCGGCGCGCCAGCGCGCGTGTTCGATGTCGCGGTAGGCCGCCACGACCGCGACGAACTTCGTGCCCGGCTGCGCCGTCTGCTCGACGCTTTGCTTCTCGCCGGGCTTGAGCAGGAATTCGTTCTTCGCGTTGAGATCCGCGCCGAGCGTCGCCTGGTCCTTGCCGTAGAGCGTGAAGAAGTCGGCGCTGTCGAAGGCGGCGGTCGCCTTCAGTTCGTACACGCGAACGAGCACGGGCGAGGGCCGGCCGCTGTGATCCGGATTCACTTTGTCGAGCGCGCTCACGTCGATGCGCACGATCGTCGGCGGGGGCGGAGGAGGCGGCGCGGATTTGCACGCCGCGACGGCGAGCGCGCCCGCTAAGACGACGAACGAAAGCACGCGCGACACTGGCTCGACTCTTCTCATGGCTCACCCCGGCACCGTCCCACACAGCAGCAGACGAACCGCGCCGCCGCGCTTTTCAAATCCGCGGCGGTGGTTCGTTTAGTCGTGGCACTGTTGCGGGCGCTCGCTGCCCTGGCCGGTGCGAAGCCTGGGTCCATCGAGGAGCGCATTCGTGATAGCGATCGAGCGGAACGCATCGGCTCATCAGGAGACCGATGCACATGCGCCCGCCAGCGGCGCCATCAGACGGACGTGCGCCGTGTTCGCCGTGCTCATCGTGCTCGCCGCGCTGGGCGCTTCGGCGTCCGATGCCCGCGCGCAGCAGGCCGCCATACACGATTCGGGATGCGCCCCGGATGCCGCGAGCATGCAACTCGCCTACAACGATCTGCGCGAACCCGGCATGCAGCTCGCGCAGGAAGCACCGGCCGCCGTCCCCGCGCGACGCGCGCAGCCGGTTCCGCCCGCGGCCGATACCGCGCAGAACGCGCCCATCACGAGCGCCGCGCGCGATGCCGAAGCCCGCGTGCGCGACGCCGAAACCATCGCGACGCTCTCGAAGGAAGGGCAGTTGCTGCTCGCGCGCGATCAGGTCAAGCTCGACGGCTACGCGTACTGCAGCATGTCGGTCGCGGCGGCGGAACGGGGCGACTTTCGCGAAAGCATCGAGGCGGCGTCGCGCGCCCTCGTCGTCGCGCAACGCACGGACAACGCGAACCTCGCCGCGCTGTCGCGCCGCGATCTGGCGATCGCCTACAGCTACGCGGGCGATCTCGACGACGCCGAGCGTTACGCGAAGGAAGCCATCGCCGCGGGCGCGAAGAGTCCTGATCAAGTGCTCGCGCCCGCTCACAAGGTGCTCGGCGATATCGCGGCGCGCCGCGGCGACGCCAGCGCCGCGCTCTCGGAATACCGCACGGCGCTGGAGACGGCGTCGCCGCGCTATCGGCCGCTCGTGCTGCTCTCGCTCACCAGCGCGCAGATCGCAAGCGGCGATCCGGCCGGCGCGCGCGCGACCTTCGAGCAGACGGCCGGCGTCGATGGCACCCTGCTCGCGCCGCTCAGAAAGCGCATCGAAGGCAATCTGCTGCTCGCCGAAAACCGGCCCGAGGCGGCGCTCGCCGCATTCGCCGCGAGCGCGGGCAAGGGCGGCTCCGACGCGAGCTACGACAACCTGTGGGCGCACGAAGGCATGGGCCGCGCGTATCTCGCGCTCGGCCAGCGCGCGAAGGCGCGCGAGGCGTGGCTTGCCGCGCTCGACGATTCCGAGTCGATCCGCGCGCGCTTTCGCAGCGAAGAGTTCAAGACCGGCCTCTTCTCCGACACGCAGACGGTGTTCGAGGAAACCATCGCGCTCGTCGTCGATGACGGCGACTACGCGCTGGCCTGGACGCTTTCCGAGCGCAGCCGCAGCCGCGCGCTGCTCGATGTCGTGCGCAACCGGCTCGACAAGAGCGTCGACGCAACGCAGCTCAACGGCCGCACGCTCTCGCTCGACGAGGTGCGGCGCGCGCTCGCGCCCGGCGAGGCGATCGTCGAATATCACGGCCTCGCCGATCGCCTGATCGCGTGGGTCGTGCGCGCCGACGGCATTCAGGGCTTCACGCTGCCGATCGCGCGGCGCGACATGACGCTCGCCGTGAGCGACTTCCGCGGCGCGATCACGCGCGGCCGGCCGCAGGCGATCGCCTACGGCGCGAAGCTCGATGCGCTGCTCATCGAGCCGCTTGGACTGCGTCCCGGCGAGCGGCTCATCATCGCGCCGAACGGGGCGCTGCACTACATGCCGTTCCAGGCGCTGAAGAACGGCCAGGGCTTTCTGATCCAGCGCCATGCGATCGCGCTCGCGCCCTCGGCGAGCGTGGCGGTGCAGCTCGTGCGGCGCGAGCAGAAGATCGCCAGCAATCTCGTCGCGTTCGGCAATCCGCGTATCGGGCCGGAGTACGAACTGCCCGCCGCCGAGGCCGAAGTCAGGGCGATCGGCCCGCTCTTCGCGAAAAGCGAGACGTTCCTGCAAAGCGATGTGACGCGCAAGACCTTCAGCGACAACGCGCCGGGCGGCCGCATCGTTCATGTGGCGACGCACGCGCAGGCCGACACCATCGATCCGCTGCATTCGCGCGTGCTGCTCGCGCCCGCCGCGCAGCCCGCCGACGGCCCCGACCCGATGCTCGCCGCCGACATCTACAACCTGCGCTTCGATTCGGTCGCGCTCGTCACGCTCTCGGCGTGCGAGACGGCGCTCGGACGCATCGCGCGCGGCGACGAAATCATGGGCTTCACGCGCGCGTTCTTCTACGCGGGCGCATCGGCGCTGCTCGTGTCGATGTGGCCGGTCGCCGACGAATCGACCGAACTCACGATGCGCACGTTCTACGGCGCGCTCACCCGGGGCGAGCAGGCGATCGACGCGATGCGCGACGCCCAGCTCGCCGTGCTCGCCAACAGCCGGTTTGCCCATCCGTTCTACTGGGCGCCCTTCGATCTGATGGGCAACTGGCGGCTGTCGGTCGCCCGTTGATCTTGTACCGCTCCCGCGCATCGCGCCGGTCCCGATGAGGATGTCGCCGTGAACCACGCCATGAAAACCGAACGCCTCGTCTTGCGGCCACGCGCGCGCGCTCTGCGCATCCGGTGTCTCGCGCGCGTGGCCGGCGCGGGCCTAGCCTGCGCGGGCGCGCTCACGGCGTGGGCGCAGCAGACGCCGCTGCCCGGCACGGCGCAGGTGCCGAGCGCCGGCACGCTGCTCAACGAGCAGCCGCGCCCGCCGGTCACGGCGCCGCCGCCCGATGGCGAAGCCGTGTTGCCCGTGCCGGTCGCGCCGCCGCCGCCCGCCGCGCCCGAAGGCAGGAAGTTCGTGCTGAGGCGCATCCAGCTTGCGGGCAACGACACCTTGCCCGCGGATACGCTGCTCGCGCCTGTTGCCGGCAGCATCGGTCAGGAAGTTTCGTTCAGCGATCTCGACGCCATCGCCGCGCGCATCGCGCAGGTGTATCGCGATCGCGGCTATCCGCTCGCGCAGGTCGTGATTCCGCCGCAGGACGTGACCGATGGCGACGTCACCTTCACGGTGCTGGAAGGCAAGATCGGGCGCGTGCGGCTGACCATCGCGCCGGGCGCGCCGATCAAGGAATCGCTCGTGCGCGCGCGGCTCGCCGCCATCGAGCCGGGGCGGCCGCTCAGGCAAGGCGAGCTCGAACGCACGATGCTGCTGCTCTCGGACTTGCCCGGCATCCGCGTGACCTCGGCGCTGGAGTCGGGCAGCGCGCCTGGCACCGTCGATCTGAACGTGAACGTGGAGGGCGTGCGCCGCTGGAACTTCGCGCTCTCCGCCGACGACTACGGCTCCGCGCCCGCCGGACAGTGGCGTCTGGGCGCGCTCGGGCGTCTGGCTTCGCCGTTCGGCATCGGCGACAACCTCGACGTCAATCTGCTCGCCGCCGAGCGCGCCGACACGCTGTACGGGCGCATCGGCTACGACGCGCCGGTCGATGCCAACGGCACGCGCGTGGGCCTTGCGTACTCGCATCTGTACTACTACCTCGGTCAGGATTTCGCGTCGCTGCAGGCGCACGGCAACGCGGATGTCGTGACGGCGTCGGTCTCGCGTCCGCTCATCCGCTCGCGCAGCCAGAACCTGCTCTTTCGCGGCGCATTGGAGTATCGCGCGCTCACCGACAAGATCGACAGCGTCGCGTTCGAGAATCCGCAAAAGCTCTATGTCGCGAGCGTCGGGCTGTCGTACGAAAGCCGCGACAGCTTTCTCGGCGGTGGCTTCAACAGCGCGGATGTGCAGCTTGCGTTCGCGCATCTGAACATCGATTCGGCGGCGGGGCAGGCCATCGATCAGGGTCCGGGCGGACGCAACACGGCGGGCAACAGCGTGCGCCTCGTCATGCAGGCCAACCGCCTCAACGCGATCACGCAGAAGACGAGCTTCTTTCTGGGTGTGTCGGGGCAATGGGCGAATCAGAACCTCGACAGCTCGTCGCGCTTCGCGCTCGGCGGGCCGAGAGCGGTGCGCGCGTATTCGCCCTCGGAGGCGATCGTCGACGAAGGGCTGGTCGGAACCGCCTCGTTGCGCTACGCCGTGATACCGACGCTGACGCTCTCCGCGTTCTTCGATATCGGCGTGGGGCGCTACAACGCCCGGCCGGTGCCCGGACAGGGCGCCAACACGGTGACGCGCAGCGGAGCGGGGCTCGGGCTCTTCTGGAACGGCCCGTACGGCATCTCCGTGGACGCCAGCGTCGCATGGCGCACGACCCGCGCCGACAGCACCGGCGACGACAAGGTGCCGCGCGTGTATGTGCAGGTCTCCAAATCGTTCTAGCCGTTCAACGCCGCATCGAAGCAGTCAGACAGGAGTTCAAGATGAGCGACAACCACTGCCTTCGGACCCGCAGGGATCGCCGGGAATGGGAGCGCGCGGTGCGGCGTCTCGCGAGGCGCGCCGCGCGCCACGCGGGCATCGATCTCACGCCGGCCGCGCTTTTGCCGTTGATCGCGCTCGTCGTTGCGCCGGGCGCGTTCGCGCTGCCGGTGGGCGGACAGGTCGTCAACGGCGACGTGAGCATCAGCACGCCCGCGCCGAACGCAATGGCGATCACGCAAGGCTCGCAGAAGGGCATCGTCAACTGGAACGGCTTTTCCATCGGCGCGAACGAGACGGTGAACATCTCGCAGCCCTCGGCGCAGGCGGTGCTCCTCAACCGCGTGACGGGCGGCGACGCGAGCACGATCGCCGGCCAGCTCAACGCCAACGGCAAGGTCTTCCTGGTCAACCCCGCGGGCGTGCTGTTCGCGCGCGGCGCGTCGGTGAACGTCGGCTCGATCGTCGCCTCGACGCTCGGCATTTCGGACAGCGATTTTCTGGCGGGCAAGTATCGCTTCGTCGGCGCGCCGGACGGGCGCGGGCGCGTCGTCAACAACGGTTCGATCACGGCGGGCGAGCGCGGCACGGTCGCGCTGCTCGGCGCGCAGGTGGACAACGGCGGCACGGTGAGCGCGAAGCTCGGCACGGTTGCGCTGGGCGCGGGCAGCGACATCACGCTCGATTTCGCGGGCGACGGCCTCACGATGCTCAAGGTCGACGGCGCGGCGGCCCAGGCGCTCGCGAGCAATTCGGGCGTGCTCGCGGCCGACGGCGGCCAGGTGCTGATGTCGGTGCAGACCGCCGACGCGCTGGCCGCGACGGTGCTGAACCAGACGGGCACGGTGCGGGCGCGCAGCGTGACGGAGCGCAACGGGCGTATCGTGCTGGACGGCGGCGCAGTGGGCGTGACCGACGTGTCGGGCGGCATCGACGCGACGGGCGGCGCGGGATCGAAGGGCGGGGCCATCGACATCACGGGCTATCAGGTCGCCGTGACGGGCAACGCGCGCATCGACGCGAGCGGTTCGGCGGGCGGCGGGCGCGTGCGCGTGGGCGGCGGCGCGGCGGGCAAGGAGACCGACATCCATAACGCCGATGCGGTGTGGATGGGCCCGGGGGCCGCGGCGCGCGCCGATGCGATCGACAGTGGCGATGGCGGCCATGTCGTCGTGTATGGCGAGAACGCGGCGCGCGTGTACGGGACGCTCACGGCGAAGGGCGGCGCGGCGGCGGGCAATGGCGGGCTGATCGAAACGTCGGCGCGTTTTATCGATGTCGCCGGCGCGCACATCGATGCGTCCGCGCCGCACGGGGCGGGCGGCACATGGCTGCTGGACCCGTACGACGTCGATATCGTGGCGGACACTTCGGCGCGCGACTTCGGCACGTCGTCGGATGCGACGGGCGTCACCTTCCGGCCCGTGTCGCCCACGCAGAGCCCGAGCCAGCTTGCGGTCGGCCAGATCACCGGCCAGCTCGACGACGGCGTCTCGGTGACGGTGAACACCGGCACGGGCGGTTCGGAGTCCGGCACGATCCGCGTGCGCACCGACATCATGAAAAGCGGCGACCGGGACGCCGCGCTCACGCTGAACGCGGCGGGCTCGATCCATCTCGATAGCTACACCGTGCCGAGCGGCGAGTTCCCGATCCGTGTCACGCCGCAGATCGGCGTGACGAAGGGGCCGGGCAATGGCGGCAAGCTCGACGTCAATCTCAATGCGAACGTGAACGGCACGAATCCGTCCGCGCTCGTGACGATGGACGGCATGCTGGTCGATGGCGTGCCGACGCATCCGGGCATCGCGACCAACGGCGGCAAGCTGACGATCAACGGCGCGGCGTCGCCCGGCAACGCGGCGGGCGTGCAGCTCACCTACGCCAACATCGACACGACGTCCGCCGCGACGGACGGCGGCACGGGCGGCGACGTCATCGTGCGCGGGACCGCGCCGAGCGGCCCCGGCGTGAGCCTCGAAGACACGTCGATCACGACGGCGACGGGCGCGATCACCATCGAAGGGCATGGCGGCGTGCAGTATGTCGCGCCGGATGTTTCGGGCTACGACTACGTGGACGCCACGGGAAGCGGCGTCGTGCTCACGGGCGGGCGTCTTTCCACGACGCGCGGCGCGATCGGCGTGACGGGCTTCGGCGCGACCGGCGGCCCAGAGACGCTCGACGGCCGCGCGGGCCGCTTTCAGGGCGACGGCGTCGCGCTCTCGGGCGGCGCTTTGGTCGAATCGACGAGCGGGGCGGTCAGCATCCGGGGCACAGCGGCGAAGGGCAAGGACGCGCAGGTTCTGGTGCAGGGCGACGGCGTGAACGTCGCTGGCTCGACGATCCGCACAGGCGGCGCGCTCGATCTGAACGGCGTGGGCGCGACGGCCGATGAAAGCCGCGGCAGGGTGAGCGGCGCGGGCGTCGCGATCGCCGGTTCCACGCTCACGGCGGGCGGCGCGATGACGATCGATGGCACCGGCGCGGCGGCCGTGCAGACCATCAGCGGTGTCGTTGGCGACGGCGTTTCGATCACGGGCGAATCGAGCGTTGGCTCGACCGGCGGCGGCATCACCCTTCGCGGCACGGGGGCGAGCAGCACGACGAAGACGCTCACGGACCGCGGCGCGATTCAGGGCGACGGCGTGCTCATCGACGGCCCATCGATCAGTTCGGCGGGCGCGCTCGCGATCACGGGAACGGGCGCGTCGGCGCGCAACGAGCAACCGTCGGACGGCGGCACGGGCATTTCCGCCTCCGGCAACGGCGTGTCGATTCGCAATGCAACGATCACCGCGGGCGCGTTCAGCGTCGATGGAACGGCGGCATCGACGAGCGGCGCGCGAACGGCCACGGCGGGACCGGTCGTGTCCGGCGTCGGCGACGGCGCGCAAATCGTCAATACCACGATCGACTCGGCGGGCGCCCTGCGCATCAAAGGGACGGGCGCGCAGGCGAGCGGCCAGCAGGCGAGCGTCGCGGGCGCGGGCGTCTATGTCGCGGCATCGGCACTCACGTCGAGCGGCGGCGACGTCACGCTGGACGGCACGGGCGCGGCCGGGCTGAACCGCTTCGTCGCCGGTTCCGGCGTGGACACGCTTCATTTCGGCGGCACGTATGTCAGCGCGTCGGACATCGGCGCGACGGTGGGCAACGTGTCGGTCTTCGGCGTCGCGCCGGATGCGAGCGTTGCCGCGGGCGGCGTCGTCGTGAACGGTATGGACCGCGACCGGAATCGGGGCATCCACGCCAACGGCGATGTGCGGATTTACGGCATCGGCAATGTGTATAGCGGCGTGACGCTGTTCGGTCTGGGCGCGACCGTGCCCGCCTCGGCGAGCGTGCGCGGCACGGTCAGTTCGGCAGCCGGTTCCGTCGATATTCGCGGCGCGACCAATGCGCAATCCAATACGCTCTACCACGGCATCTCGCTCGGCTCGGTGAACCTGCAGGCGGACGGCGCGGGCCAGACGGTCTCGCTCACCGGCTCGACGCCAGTGGACGCCAACGCGATCGGCTTCGCCAACACGAACATCTCGGCGGGCTTGCGAGGCGTGATCGTCGTGCGCGCGGACAATGCGGGCGGCGATTTCACGGTGTTCGACGACCAGAACACCTCGTTCTACTCGCCTTCGGGCACGGTCGTGTTCGTGCCGGGCAAGGTCGGGCCCGGCTTCGAGATCGTCGACGACCCCGCGCGGCCCATCAACGTGTGGGGCGGCAGCGGCGGCTTCACGGTCGGACCGTCGATCCTCGGCGCGGTCTCGTCGAGCATCGATACGATCGTGATCGGCTCGTCGAGCCATACCGGGCAAATCACGGTGAACGCATGCAGCGGCGCGCGCTGCCAGGCGCCGGCGCAAACGGTGCGCAACAACCTCACGCTTCAGAACGAAGGCGCGGGCAGCGGCGGCATTTCCCTGGCCGCGGGCCTTTCCGTGCAGACGGCGCAAAACGGCGCATATGTGCCCGGCACGCTCACGCTCGCGTCGGCGGGACAGGTGAGGCAGGCGGCGCAAGCCACGCAAGCCATCACGGCCGGTCTCGTGACCCTCAGCGGACCCGGCGCCGTCACGCTCACGAACGCGGCCAACGTGTTTTCCGCGCTGGCGCTCGTGAACAGCGGCAACGTCGCCGTCACGCGCGCGGGCAATTTCAGCATCGTCGGCAACTATGGGGCGACGCCCGTCACGTTCGCCTCCTTCGATACGGCGACGCGCACCGTGACGCGCATCGGATCGGGCGGGCTCGTCACGCCCGGCGGCAACGTGACCGCAACCGCGCTGGCGGGACCGGGCGGTACGGGCGTCATCACGCTGAGCGATCCGCTCGTCAAGACGTCGGCGGGCGCCGCGACGCTCACGCTCAACGCGGCGGACACGGTTTCCATCGCCAATAACATCACGTCTTCCGGCGGCCCGCTCGATGTCAGGGCCGATGCCGGCACGCGCGTCCTCGTGTACGGCGAGCGCGGCGACGGTCCGCCTGCGCGCATCCGCATCGCCACCAACGGCGGCAGCGTCGCGCTGGGCACGCAGGGCGGGGCCTACGATGTGGTCCAGTCGGCGGATATCGATACGCGGAGGGGCGGGGCGGCGGGCGGCGATGTGACGATCCACGGCGTCGCGCCTTCGGCGCCGTACGAGGGCCTCGCGCGGTACGCGGTGGACCTGAACGACGTGAAGATCGACTCGGGAACGGGCGCGATCGAAGTGGACGGGCGCGGCGCGAACGGGTCGAACTACGGCGGCGGCGTGGTGCTGCGCAACGCGGGCAATCCCGCTTCGGTGCAGCCCGGCGCGACGCGGCTCACATCGAACGCCGCCGATGACGCCAATGGCGGCGCGATCCGCATTCGTGGCGCGGCGAACTCGGGCAGCGGCGTCGCGATGCTGGACGGCGCGGCGCTCCAGGCCCCGAACGGCACGGTCGATGTGCGCGGCAGCGCCACCGGCGCGAACGCGGCGGCGTACGGCGTGCGGCTGGATTCGGCGTCGGCTTCGGGCCGGGCGGTCGCGGTGACGGGCATGGGTGGCGCGGGCGGCGCGGGCGGCGTGTCGCTGCAGGCGGCGCGGCTCACGGCCGCGGGCGGCGCGCTGCGCGTCTATGGCGGCGGGCGCGGCGCGGGCGCATACGGCGTGGCGCTGCTCGACGGTTCGTCGCTCAGCAGCGCGGGCGGCCCGATCGACATTCGCGGCAGCCTCACGGGCGTCGCCGCGGGCGCGACTTCGCCGTCCTACGGGGTGCTGCTGCTCAACGGTTCGATCAACGCGAGCGCGCCGTCCGGCACCGTCTCGATTGCCGGTTCGACCTCCACCGCCGATGCCGGCATCGCGTACGGCGCGGTGCCGCTGCCCGCCAATGCCGGGCTCGTCGCCGGGCCGTTCTCGATCACCACGGGCGCGGGCGGCGTCGTCTCACTGCGCGCGTCCAACGACGGCACCGCGACCAGTCTGCTCGGCCGCAGCGGCGCGGGCTCGATCGGCGCGCCGGGCGGCACGCTCGCCATCGCGCCGGGATCGGTCGCGTCATCGGACTTCGGCGTCACCGCGCAGAACGGCACGCCGATCACGCTGTTCGGCACGAACGTGACGCCGGGCCTCTCGATCGACGACGCGACGTACCGCACCTTGTCGACGCAGACGAACACGCTCGTCCTCGGCTCGCCGACGCAAACGGGGCGCATCACGGTCGAAGGCGCGTGCGCGGGCGGCGCGAACTGCGCGGCGCGTCCCGCCGTCGCGACGAATCTGACGCTGCAAAACCCCGGCAGCGGCAGCCAGGGCATCGACCTGCCATCCGGCATCGCGCTACCCGCCAACGCCACGCTCGCGCTCGACACGGCGGGCGCGGCGACCGACCCGGGCGGCATCCAGGCCCAAACGCTCTTGCTCGCGGGCGACGGCGTCTTCACGCTGCTCGATGCGAACCAGGTCGATACGCTCGTCCTCGCCGGCGCGCGCACGGTGAATTTCAGGAACGCGGGCAGCTTCACGATCGGCACGGGCAGCGCGAACGGCATCGATGCGGCGACTGGCGCCGTCGTGCCGGTCGGCGGTCAGCAGGGCACGGTAACGGGCGATCTCGCGGCGATTTCCGACAACGGCAAGATCACGCTCGGCACGCAAGACACGCCGATGCATCTGCAGGCGGGCGGCAGCATCGACCTCGTGATGCAGAGCGCGCAGTTCGACAACCCGTTCGGCGGCACGCTGAGCGCGGGCGGCGCGTGGCGCGTGTGGGCCTCGACATGGCGGCAGGAGAACCGCAACGGCATCGCGCCCGGCGGCCCGATGCCGAATTTCTACGGCTGCAGGTACAGCAGCGGGTGCAGCTGGACCGACCGGCCTTCACGCGATGTCGTATCGGGCAACGGCAATCACTTCGTCTACGCAGAGCGGCCGACGCTCGATGTCGTCATCGGCGATCAGCAGCGTTCCGCGGGCGCGGACAACGCTCCGTTCTCCGTCTCCGTCGACGGAATGCGAACGGGCGACCTGCGGGACAACGTGCTCACCGGCGCGCCGCGTTCCGATGCCGACCGCAACTCGTCGCCCGGCACGTATGGCATCAACGGCGCGTATGCGTCGCCGGTGGGCTATGTCGTGAACGTGAAGCCGGGCACGCTCACGGTGCAGCCTGTGGATCCGCCGCCCACGCCGCTGGAGGGCGCGGTGTTCAACCGCACCGGCCTGCAGCCGCTTTTCACCGCGCAGGAACAGAGCTTTGTCTACGAGAGCAACCTCGGCGGCGTGAATGTCTGTGTGGGCACGAGCGAGCCAATCCTCGCCATGCAGCAGTCCGAAGGACCGGCCGATTCGCTCGCGTCCGAATGGAAACGCGTGCGCTCGCGGCCGAACCTGAACAACTGTCTCGTCGTGAACGGCCAGCACGGCTGCGGCGAATTCTGACAAGGAACCACGATGATCGACGTCGAACCCCTGCTCGCGCCGACCGAGACGATGCCGCCTGCGGGCATCGATCTCGAATACGACCCGGCGTTTCTCGCGCTCGATGCGCTCGCGCGCGGCAATCCCGAGCGCCAGTTCGAAGCGCTCGCCGAGCCGACCGCCTGGCCGGACGTGCTGGAAGCGTCGCAGGCGCTGCTCGCGAAGTCGAAGGATCTGCGCATCGGCGTGGTCTATGCGCGGGCGGCCTCGCGCGTGCACGGGCTCGCGGGTTTCCATGCGGGCTTGCGCCTTCTGACCGGGCTGTTCGAGCGCTACTGGGACACCCTCTATCCGCCGCTCGATGCCGACGACGACAACGATCCCGCGCTGCGCGTCAACGCGCTCGCGCCGCTCGCCGATGCGTACACGCCCTTCGCCGAAAGCGAAACGCTGCTGCACGATTTGCGGGAGTCCGAAGTGTGCCGCGCGCGCGGCGAACGGCTGACCGTGCGCGATATGCTCGTCGCGCAGGGAAGGCTGGCGGCGGCACAAGGCGAGAGCGCGGCGACGCCCGCGCGCGTCGAAGGCATGCTCGCCGACGCGCTCGCGCGGGATCGCGACACGCTCGCCGAAGGCCTCGATCTGCCGCGCGCCGTGCAGGCGCTCTCCGATGCGCTGACCGGCCGGCTCGGCGCGGAACGCGCGCCGCTGCTCGCGGACATGCTGGGCACGGCGCGTCTCGTGGCCGCGCAGATGCACGCGGCGGCGCCTCAGGCGGAGCCCCAAACCGAGACCGCGCCGCAAGCGGGCGTCGAAAGACGCATGACCGCGCGCCCCGGCGAGATCGCCACGCGTGAGGACGCCGTTGCGCTGCTCGATTCGGTTTGCGCGTTCCTGGAGCGCACCGAGCCCGCGCATCCCGCGCCGCTTTTGATTCGCCGGGCGCGCGGGCTGATGGGCAAGGACTTTCTCTCCGTGATGCGCGATCTCGCGCCCGGCAGCCTCGACCAGATTCATTTGATCGCGGGGACGAAGCCGGAGTGACGGATTCGATGCCGCTTTCAATCCCCGGCCGGCTGAATCGTCCTCCAGACGTGGTTCACGCTCACGCGAAGGAGACCTCATGGCAACCAGCAGTCAGAAATTCATCGGCCGCAATCGCGCGCCGCGCGTTCAGATCGAATACGACGTCGAAACCTACGGCAGCGAGAAGAAGGTCCAGCTTCCGTTCGTGATGGGCGTCATGGCCGATCTTTCCGGCAAGCCCGCCGAGCCGCTGCCGCCCGTCGACCAGCGCAAATTCCAGGAGATCGACATCGACAACTTCGACAGCCGCATGAAGGCGATGCACCCGCGCGTCGCGTTCCAGGTGCCGAACAGGCTGACCGGCGAGGGCAATCTGAGCGTCGATATCACCTTCGACAACATGAGCGACTTCTCGCCCGCCGCCGTCGCGCGCAAGGTCGATGCGCTCGGCAAGCTGCTCGAAGCGCGCACCCAGCTCGCCAATCTCGTCATCTTCATGGACGGGAAGACGGGCGCGGAAGAATTGATCGCGCGCGTGCTCGACGATCCCGCGCTGCTCAAGACGCTCGCTTCCGCCGCGCCGGCCGCGAACGATGCCACCGCCGCCGATCCCGCCGCCGATGCCGCCGCAAAGCCCGCCGAATGAGTCCCGAAAGGAAAACGACCATGTCCGACGTTTCTCAAATGACTGAAGCGAAACCCGACCTGCAGGGCGCGACGCTCGAAGGCAGCGATCTCGAATCGCTGCTGAACCGGGAGTTCCGCCCGAAGAGCGACGAGGCGAAGTCCGCCGTGCAAATGGCGGTGCAGACGCTCGCGCAACAGGCGCTCTCGCAGACGCAGATCATCTCCGGCGACGCGATCCGCTCGATCCAGTCGATGATTGCCGAAATCGACAAGAAGCTCACCGATCAGGTGAACGAGGTGATCCATCACGCCGACTTCCAGAAGCTGGAAGGCTCATGGCGAGGGCTGCACTATCTGATCAACAACACCGAAACCGACGAGATGCTCAAGATTCGCGTGATGAATATCTCGAAGAAGGAACTCGGCAAGACGCTCAAGCGCTTCAAGGGCGTCGCGTGGGACCAGAGCCCGCTCTTCAAGCAGATTTACGAGCACGAATACGGGCAGCTCGGCGGCGAGCCGATCGGCGCGCTGTGCGGCGACTTCTACTTCAATCAGTCGCCGCCCGATGTCGAACTGCTCGGCGAGATGTCGAAGATCGCGGCGGCGGCGCACGCGCCGTTCATCGCCGCGGCCGATCCGAGCCTGTTGCAGATGGACTCGTGGCAGGAGCTTGCCAATCCGCGCGATCTCACGAAGATATTCGGCACGCCGGAGTATGCGAGCTGGCGTTCGCTGCGCGCCTCGGAAGACGCGCGCTACATCGGCCTTGCGATGCCGCGCTTTCTGGCGCGCGTGCCGTACGGCGCGCGCACCGAGCCCGTCGACGAATTCGATTTCGAGGAAGACACCAACTCCGCCGATCACACCAAGTACACCTGGGCCAACTCGGCCTACGCGATGGCCGTAAACATCACCCGCTCGTTCAAGCTGTATAGCTGGTGCTCGCGCATTCGCGGCGTGGAGTCGGGCGGCGCGGTGGAGGGCTTACCCGTGCACAGCTTTCCGACCGATGACGGCGGCGTGGACATGAAGTGCCCGACGGAAATCGCCATTTCGGACCGGCGCGAAGCCGAACTCGCGAAGAACGGCTTCATGCCGCTGATTCATCGCAAGAACTCGGATTTTGCGGCGTTCATCGGCGCGCAGTCATTGCAGAAGCCGTTCGAATACGAAGACCCCGACGCCACCGCGAATGCCGCGCTCGCCGCGCGCCTGCCGTATCTGTTCGCGTGCAACCGCTTCGCGCATTATCTGAAGTGCATCGTGCGCGACAAGGTCGGCAGCTTCAAGGAACGCGCCGACATGGAAACCTGGCTCAACAAGTGGATCACTCAATATGTGGACGGCGATCCGGCCAATTCCTCCGAGCACACCAAGGCGCAGAAGCCGCTCGCCGCCGCGGAGGTGAAGGTGCAGGAAGTGCCGGGCGCGCCGGGCTATTACACGTCGCAGTTTTTCCTGCGCCCGCATTATCAGCTTGAAGGGCTTACCGTGTCGTTGCGGCTGGTTTCGCGGTTGCCGTCGGCGAAGCAGGCGGCTTGAGGGCCGCCATTCATGCGATGGGCATGGGCGCATGGTCACGTCACGGCGAATCCTGTTTCTGTTGTCGATCACTTCCTGCCGAAGCAGACGGGCAAGAAGGAACATCAACCCGCGATGCCTGGGCGTGACGTGCCCGCCTTAGTTAAGAAGCATGTTGCGGAGTTCAAGCAAGGCGAAGCGACGCGCATCGCCTTGCTATTCCAGATTCTGACGACGGCGCGCAGTGGCGAAAGTGCGTGGCGTCTCCGGCTATTGAACTTCCCGAATGGCCTGCTTCCTGCAACTTTCCAGTGACTTCTCGTCGCCATCCGTCATCCCATACGCATACTTGCAAAAATCGGAAAGCTCTTTTCGGACGGCAGGCGATAGTTCATTCGTAGGCAAAGGATTTCCCTCGTTCGCAAATGGATTGACGAACTCTCTTCGTAGCGTCAGCCGCCTTTTTAAGAAATAGACAAGGTTATCCTCATGATCGATATAGGAATGATAATATCCAACGCTTAGCCAAAATCCGAGTGCGGACAAAACAATCATCAAGGAAGCAGCAGCGGATTTTTTCCCCTTCATTGCAAACTGCCCCCAGGTTTGGATAGCGACAGTTCTGAGCGTAGTATTTTGACAATATCCATTCCCAAATTTCCGGGACATGCTCGCCCCTTATTTGTTGCGAGTCGCTGATATTCGCGATGCCCACCTAGTCCTTTAATATTAAAAAAATCTGTGAGCACACTACACAACGTTCTGCATGCTCTGATCTGTTCCAGAGTTGGCTTGTCATGCCACAAAACAGCCTGATCTGTGAGGATTCCGCGAAGATTCTTAATTTTGTCAACGAATGACAAGGAGCTATATTCTTCTTGATAGGCCTCACCTGCTTGCACAAGGTCCGCCAGAAAGACGATCCCAATCTCACCCGTATTGTCGCCAGCAACGTGTTCGCCGGTGAACCTGATATCGCGGCCCTCATATATTTCGCCGTGGCATGAAATGGCGTAGTGATATCCTGCATCCTCGAAAGGCGGGTTTCGATCCATATCCTCCGCCTGCACGCGTTGCATTTCTTCAATGGACGGCGCACCACAGGAATAGCTACGGCCAGCGTGATGCAAAACGATATCCCTGTAATCCCAATGACTCTCCATTAAGGCTCCTCTCGGCGGTTTTGCATGCCATTCCGATCGCTCGATCAGCCTGTAGCCTTTTCTTGATAGCGCATTAATAATCGCCTTTCGAGTCGCCGCCCGATTGTTCACAGATATAAATATCGCCTCATCTTTGGTACTTCCTGCCGCCGAACAATTCGAAGTCCAATGTTCGATCTTGTAATCCATGGTCATATGCTCAAACACCTCGTCCCGGATTGAGTTGACGTTTGGGTGACGAGAAAGAGACGTGGACATCGATCGTACTCACGCCATCCGTTTCGATCTTTGCGTAGCCGTTTGCGTCCGTCTTGCCGAATTGTTCGACGCCAGCTACGCGCGCAACATAACGCTGATTACGCAGCGGCTCACCGGTAACGCTGTCCTGCACATAAAACCAACTTGTATGCTTGACTTCGCTGCCAGCGTGTTTGGTCGGCGCTGCAATTGGAGCGCCGCCGCCCGTTGATGCGCGCGTTCCTTCTCCTTTCCCGTCCCTTATCAAGAAGTCGGGATGCCCCGAAAGCACGCGATTCTGCCCGCACGGACAAAGTACGCGATCCATATGCCTGACGAGAGGTAACCCTTCATCAAGGATCGTTTCGGCGGTGCCCAATATCGGAAAACTACCTTCACAGTCGCCACAGGTGGCAATGTCGTTGCGACGTGAGAGCGTTTGCCCATTCTCTGCAAAGAACGTCGAAGAACCGCCTAGAACTCGGCCTCGCGTGGTCGTCCAATCACCTTTCCCTACCAACCTGTCTGTCATGCAGCCCTCGCCGTTCTGTCGATAGCGAGGATGGTTGATTCGTTATACTTGCTTTTTGGCATCTACTCTGGCTCCTGTATGGAAACGCTCACTGAACCGGTGAGATTGCCAGCATACGAGAGCACCGACGGCACGCAACCGGGCACAGACAGAGGCACGTTACGATTAACGAATTTTGACAACACCGTAAAATCGGTGCTGAGGGGTTCTGTCGTATTTTGCGAAGGGTTTCGAATTGGCGGATGCCTGCTTCAGATGGCAGGCGTCCGCAACACCGTCGCCTCCGACCCACCCCCCACCCAAACCGCGCTAGCCGTAAAGTTGTCATGATCCGGCCGCGCGGCTTGCCGCAACTGCGCCACCATCAGATCGAGCCATGCCGCGGGCGTGGACGCCCGTCCAATCGCGTCGATCATCGCCGATTCGTCGAGATACTCCCAGAAGCCGTCCGTGCAGAGCAGGAACGCGTCGCCTTCGGCGATGGGAAACGGCGCGCCGGATGCCGCGATCGCGAGATCGTCCGCCGTGCCGAGCGCGGAGAACAGCACATTGCGCCGCGGATAGTGCCGCACGTCGCGGGCGTCGAGCAGGTTCGCATCGATCATGC
Organism: Caballeronia cordobensis; assembly: GCF_001544575.2. Lineage (GTDB taxonomy): Bacteria > Pseudomonadota > Gammaproteobacteria > Burkholderiales > Burkholderiaceae > Caballeronia > Caballeronia cordobensis. Next base: position 41,032 of record NZ_FCNY02000004.1, on the reverse strand, counting down.
TTTGCACGAGGCTGTGATCCTGCGTCTGCACGACCGTCGCGCCGCGCCGGAAGCAGTAGAGGCGCGTGTCGCCGCAATGCGCCCAGGCCGCGAGCCCGGCCGCCTCGTCGATGCCGAGCAGCACCGCCGTCGAGCGCATGTGCGCGAGGCCGGCGTCGTGCTCCTGCGCGTCGACGATGGCGTCGTTCGCGCGCAGAAGCACGCGCAACAGGTTCGGCCCGGTGAGCGCGACGCCCGCCTGCGCGATGCGCGCCAGTTCCGCGAGCACGGTATCGACGGCGATGCGCGATGCCGCATCGCCGCCGCCGTGACCGCCCGCGCCGTCCGCCACCACGTTCGCGAACAGCGTCGCGTGCCGCCATTGGCCGTGGGCGTCTTCGTTGCGCGACCGGCCGCCTGCCTCGCTCACGCTTGCGGTTTGCAGTTGCATGTCGGTTCTCCGGCGCGCGTCATGGGCGGCCGCGGCGCTTCAGTTCGTTGATCTGCGCCTCGTAGGCGGCGACGAACGCGCGGCCGAACAGCACATGGAAATCTTCGGTCGCCTCGTTCGAGAGCTGGCCGTAAGTCTCCATGAAGCGATCCCAGCAGCGCGCGCGCCGGTTGATGCCGGGCAAGAGGCCGTCCAGCATCGAGTGGCCCGACAGGCGCGCCTCGATGCGTTTGGGCTCGAAACGCTCGAACACGCCGTCGAGCGCCGCGCGCATGCCCGCGACCATGCCGACCTGATGCGCGCGCAAGTCGGCGTGTGCATCGGCGAGCGCGGCGGCGGGCGGCATGAAGCCGCGCACCGGCGGGCCGAACAGATGCGCGAGCGCGGCTTCCACGTTCGGCGAGAACTTGAGCGGATTGTTATCCGCCGCCGCGATGATCGTCGCGTCCGTACGCATTTCGCGCTTGAACGCGGCGCGTGCGGCCAGCAGATCGAGCGTGCCTTGCGTCGCTTCGTGCAGCAACTCGCCGATGAGCCGCATGAGCGCGGGCGTGAGCGCGTCGAGCCGCACGCCGGGTGCGCGCAGGCCTTCCAGAAAGGCGTCGATGAGCGCGCTATCGTCGGTTTGCACCTCAGCTGGCGTGAGCGCAGGCGTCGGCGCGGCGCGCGGTCTCGGCGGCGTGAACGCGCTGCGCAACTCCGGCCCCGCGTCGGACAGCGTCGCGAGCGGCGCGGCAGGTTGGGCGCCCGTCAGGCTGGCGAACGGATCGTCGGCGTGGGCGGTGTTGGGCTGCGTCAGCGGTTCGACGAGCGCGTCCATCGGCGCATCCGTCGAGTGATGCGCGCCCGGCGCGAGATCGAAAAGCTCGTCGATGGTGCGCTTCGAAGACGGATCGTCGAGACCCAGCTCGAAGCCGCCGCACACCACGTCGGCGTCGGGCGGCGCGAGCGATGCAGCCTGCGCCACCGAAGGCGCGGCGCACGCATCGAACAGGCCCGCGAACGGATCGTCCGATGCCGCATAGGTCGTCGCATCCGGCATCGCGCGCGCGTTCTGCGTATCGTCCCCGGCGGCGACTTCCGCGCGCAGTTGATAGCCGCCGATCTGCACTTCGTCGCCGTGCGCGATCCGCACTTCCTCGCCGGGGTCGAGCGGCGCGCCGTTGACGAGCGCCGGATTGCTGCCGCGGTCGATCAGCCGGTACGTGCCTTCGCGCCACACGATCTGCGCATGCATGCGCGAAACGGTGCGCTCGGCGTCGTCGAGCACGAGACGGTTCGTGACCGCGCGCCCGATCGTGCCGCCGCCGGCATCGAAGCTCGCCGCGAGGGGCCTGCGCGGCGGCTGGCCGTTGTGTCGTATCACCGTGAGTTTGAGCATCGCCTGCGCCTTTCGCGTGTGCGCGTGAGTTCAGTCGAACGCATAGACGAAGTCGTTCGCGCTCGCCGATAGCCGGATGCGTTCGAGCGCGCCGCCTTCGGTGAGCCGCGTCAGATACTCCGTCGAAATGCGCGGCAAGACCGTGTTGGTGAGCAGCGCATCGATCACGCGTCCGCCCGATTCGGCCTCCGTGCAGCGCGACACGATGAGCCGCACGGCGTCGTCGTCGTAATCGAACGGAATGCCGTGATTCTCCGCGACGCGCCTGCGGATGCGCTCCAGTTGCAGACGCACGATGTCGGCCATCATCGCGTCGGAAAGCGGGTAGTAGGGCACCGTGACGAGCCTGCCGAGCAGCGCGGCGGGAAACACGTCGAGGAGCGGCCGGCGCAGGGCGGCGGCGAGCCGCTCGGGCGCGGGCATGCCGGCGGGATCGCGGCACATCGACATGATGAGATCCGAGCCGACGTTCGAGGTCAGCAGGATGATCGTGTTCTTGAAGTCGATATAGCGTCCTTCGCCGTCCTCCATCCAGCCCTTGTCGAAGACCTGGAAGAAGATTTCGTGCACGTCCGGATGCGCCTTCTCCACTTCGTCGAGCAGCACGACGCTGTACGGACGGCGGCGCACCGCCTCCGTGAGAATGCCGCCTTCGCCGTAGCCCACGTAGCCGGGCGGCGCGCCCTTGAGTGTCGAGACGGTATGCGCTTCCTGGAACTCGCTCATGTTGATGGTGATGACGTTCTGCTCGCCGCCATAGAGCGTTTCGGCGAGCGCGAGCGCGGTTTCCGTCTTGCCGACGCCCGACGTGCCGGCCAGCATGAACACGCCGATGGGCTTGTCGGGATTGTCGAGGCGCGCGCGCGACGTCTGGATGCGCTTCGCGATCATCTCGAGCGCGTGGCGCTGGCCGATCACACGGCGATCGAGCGCATCGGCGAGATTGAGCACGGCGGCGAGTTCGTTCTTGAGCATCCTGCCGACGGGAATGCCGGTCCAGTCCGCGACCACGCCCGCGACGACGCCGGCATCGACGCTCGGCAGGATCAGCGGCGCGTCGCCTTGCAGGTCGGCGAGACGCGCCTTCAGTTCCGCCAGGCGCGCGAGGCGCTCGTCGCGCGAGGGCGGCGGCGCATCGACCGCTTCGCCTTGCTCGCGCAACGACGCCCGCAGCGCGAGCAGTTCGTCGACCACGCGCTTTTCGTCGGCCCAGCGCGCTTCGAGCCCGCCGAGCGCGTCGCGTTCGCGGGCGAGCGACGCTTCGACCTCCGCGGCGCGCGTGCCGACATCCACGCCGACATTCGCTTCGCGCGCGACGATCTGCGCTTCCACGTCGAGCGACTCGATGCGGCGCTGGCAGTCCTCGACCTGCGGCGGCGTCGCATGCTGGCTGACCGCGACGCGCGCGCAGGCGGTGTCGAGCAGCGAAACGGCCTTGTCGGGCAACTGGCGCGCGGGAATGTAGCGATGCGAGAGCCGCACGGCCGCCTCGATCGCCTCGTCGAGCAGTTGCACCCGGTGATGGCCTTCGAGCACGGCCGCCACGCCGCGCAACATGCGCACGGCCTTCGCCTCGTCGGGTTCGTGAACCTGCACGACCTGAAAGCGCCGCGTGAGCGCGGGATCTTTCTCGATGTGCTTCTTGTACTCCGACCACGTCGTCGCGCCGATGGTGCGCAAGTCGCCGCGCGCGAGCGCCGGCTTGAGCAGATTGGCCGCGTCGCCGGTGCCGGCCGCGCCGCCCGCGCCGACGATCGTATGCACTTCGTCGATGAAGAGAATCACCGGCTTCGGGCTCGCCTGCACGTCATCGACGACCTGACGCAGGCGCTGCTCGAATTCGCCCTTCATGCTCGCGCCCGCCTGCAGCAGACCGAGGTCCAGCGACCACAGCGCAACCTCTCGCAAGGACGGCGGCACGTCGCCGCGCACGAGGCGCTGCGCGAAACCTTCGACCACCGCGGTCTTGCCGACGCCCGCCTCGCCAGTGAGAAGCGGATTGTTCTGCCGCCGCCGCATCAGGATATCGATGAGCTGGCGAATCTCCTCGTCGCGGCCCGTGACCGGATCGAGCGCGCCCTGACGCGCGCGGTCGGTGAGATCGCTGGCGTACTTGTGCAAGGCTTCCTGCCGGCCCATGCTGGCCGGCGCGGCATCGCCATTGGACGGGGATGGCGGCGCGAGCGCTTCGTCCTCGCCTTCCTCGGCCGAATCCGCGACGATGCGCGCGAAGTTGTCCGAAAGATCTTCCGTCCCGATGCGCTCGAACTGCCGCGAGATGCCGACGAGCACATGGCGCAAGCGCGGCGTCTTGAGCATCCCGACGAGCAGATGGCCGGTGCGCACCTTGTTCGCGCCGTAGAGCAGGGTGCCGTACACCCAGCCGCGTTCGATCGCGTCGGTGATGTGCTCGGAGATATCGGAAATCGACGTCGCGCCGCGCGGCAGGCGATCGAGCGAGGCGGTCAGCTCGCGGGCGAGTGCGGCGGCGTCCACGCGATAGTGCGCGACGATGCGCTGCAGATCGGAGCGCGGCGTCTCCAGTATCTGCATCAGCCAGTGCGCGAGCTCCACGTACGGATTGCCGCGCATCTTGCAGTAGATCGTTGCGCTTTCGACGGTTTTGTAGCCGAGCCTGTCCAGCTTGCCGAACAGCGCCACCCGATTGATTTCCGCCATCGTCCGACTCCTTCTCAACGGGCGCGCGCCGACCGAAGCCGCGTCCTCATCCGGTAAGACGGCGCTTGCCGTGCGTTTTTGCAATGCCCGGCGCCGCGCGGCGTCTCACGGGCAACGCGCATCGGCATCGAGCGCGAGATCGGCTCGATCGGCGCGATGTTCACGCCGGCCGATCCACGCCGAATAGCCGAGCCGCCCGTAACGGCCGGGCTGCGCCGTCGGCACTTCGCCAGCGAGGAGCACGAGTTGCGCATCCCAGGCAAGCTCGCCGTTCAGATGCCGCCGAACCAGCGCGGCGAGCACCGGCAGCGCCGCGCCTCCGGGCAGAAAGGCTTCGTACTGCGCGAGGGTCAGCGGCCCGATCACGAGCCGGAACGCATGCTGGCGGTCCCACGCCCGCGCGCCGAGCATTGCGCCCCGGCCAAGCTGCGCGAAGCCCGCCGCCTGCGAGGAAAAGCGCGTCGCGCCCGCGCGCAACGCCGTGCGCTCCTCGCGCGGGAGCGTCATCCAGTGGCCGCGAAACGGCTCGACGCGCACCGGTGCGCGCAACAGCGCCGACGCGATGCTCTCGATCACTTCGGCGGGGCGCGTCTGCATATTCACGAGGCCCGCGAAGTGCAGCCGCGCATGATCGGAGACGGCATCGCGCGCGTGGCTCGCCGGATCGGCGGAACCGATCAGCGCGCCGGTATAGAACGCGAACCGGTCGTGCTCCGGCCGGTCGAGCCCGGTCACGGGCCGCCCTTGCGCCCACGCGCGATAGAACAGCAGCAGGAAGCGATGCAGCAGCGTATCGAGCAGCCGCGCGAAGGCCGTGTCGCCGTGATGCAGCGCGCGCTCGCGGGCAAAATCGGTCAGATGCAGCGGCAGCGGGCCATTCGGACCGAGAAAGCCGAAGAAGCGCTGAGTGAGACGCGGCGCGCCGCCGCCGTCCGGGTGCGCGAGCGCGGCGAGCGGCGCGGGCGCGAACGCGAGCGAAACGTCCTGGGCGAGGCGCACGGCTTCGTCGGCGGGACGCGCGCTTGCGCCGAGACGCGGCAGGTCCGGAGTGAGCGCCTCGACGCGCCGCATCAACTGATAAAAATCGAAGCGATGCGGTTCGGCGGCGACGGCCTCGAACAGATCGACGAGCGCGCGCGTGGACGCGGCCGGCGTCGCGATGGGCCGTGGCGCGGGCGCGTGCGCCGCCGCGCCTAGAAGATCGCTCGCGTGCCGCATCGCGTGCGCGAGCGCAGGATTTCGCCGCGCGCGTCGGTGCGCAGCGTCGTCTGCACGAACGAATTGATCGACACGTAACGCGCGAAAAAGCGGTCGAGCACGCAGCCGAAAAGCCAGGCGCTGCCGCCCTGAAACGCGAGTTCGTCGACCAGCACGTCGATCGACAGGCCGCGCCCGAAAGCGATCGGGCCGGGCATCGGCAAACGTCGCACGACGGGCTTCGCATCGACGGACACGACGCCCGCGACCTGGCCACGGCCCGCGCCGTCGTGCGGCGCGACATGCAGCATCAGAAGCGCGCGCAGTGCCGCCGCGGCCTCGCGCGGGCCGTTGCACAGCGACAGATAGTGCAGCGATAGCTGATCGATGAGACGCCAGGTCTGCGCGCCGTCGAGCGTCGCGGGCGCGGGCCGCGACGGGCCGCTCACGCAGCGCACGGCGGCGACGGGCGCGGCGATGTCGAGCGTGAAGTCGCTGCCCGCGCCGCCTGGCACGAGCATAAGCGGCAAGTCGCGGTTGCTGCACAGCGTGGCGAACGACAGTTGCCGCAAGGCGCCGCGATACGGCGCGGCGCGCGGATCGACGATCGATACATACGTTTCGCTGCCGACATAGTCGGTGCGCGCGCCGCTCTTTTTCCGCGCGGCAGGCACGAGGCGCGGCTCGCGCTCGACGGTGAAGTACGCGGCCTCGCCGGGCCGGTCCGCGAGATAGTCCGCATAGAACGGATGGAACGCCTGCTCGCTGTCGTCGCTCGCGCCGTAGCCGGTCACGCCCGTAACCGAATGCACTTCGTAATCGAGCGGATGCGTGCGGTCGGGAATCACATGAAAGCGCGCGGCGGCGTCGGTGACGAGCGCGGGGTTTGCCTGCTTCGGGAAGAGATTGACGGCGGGCACGCAGTGCAGCAGCACGTGATCTTTCGTGACGATGCGTTCGAGCGAGGCGTCGCCCGCCGCGAGCAGGAACGTAAGCTCGATTTCGCGCACGGCAAAGGCGCGCAGGACGCTCGCGAGCCCTTCGATGTGGGCGAAGCGAAAGCGCTCGGGCAGCGCGAAATACTCGTGCAGCACGCGGTAGCCCTGGAACGCGTTCGGCGTGACCGGCAGGAGCGCTTCGTCCGCGTCGAAGCCCGGCAGCGAGACGGCGTCGCCGGGCAGGACGGCGAGCGCGCGGCTCGGGCGCTCGGGCGTCGATACGACGATCGCGAGCGTGCCGCCGAGCACGCGTTCGGCGAGCCGGTACGCGGTGTCGTCGCCGCCCGCGAAGTAGAGCGGTAGCGTATCGAGACGCAAAGCGTCGAACGAGAGGCCTTCGGGCGTCGCGAGCCTGATGCGCAACGCGCCTTTCACGCGATGCGCGAGCGGGCGCGTCGCGGGCAGCGCGGCGAGCGGCAGGTCCGGAAGCTGCGCGAGATAGCGCGCGTCGGTGAGCTCGACGGGCCAGAGCGTGAGCGCCGCGGCCGTGCGGAATTCGCACGGCGTCGTGTCGGCGGGCGCGCGCGTGGAAAGGAGCGCGGTGTGACGCGGCACGGTGAAGCCATCGGCGAGATTCGGATTGGCGAGGTCGGGCGCGAGACGCGCGATCAGCATCGCGGGCGTCGGGCAGCCGGCCTGCGGCAGCACGACGTGCGCGAGTTGCTGCGTGAAACGCGGGAACTCTTCTTCGAGCTTCAGTTGAACGCGCGCGGCCAGAAACGCCGTGCCTTCGAGCAGCCGCTCGACATAGGGGTCGGCCACGTCGATGCCCTTCATGCCGAGCCGCGCCGCGATCTTCGGAAACTGCTGCGCGAATTCCGCGCCCATCTCGCGCAGATGGGCAAGCTCGGTGTTGTAGTGACGCAGCAGGCGCGGGTCCATGTGTGATCCCCTCAGCGCGGCAGTTCCATCACGGTGATGCCGCCTTCTTCCAGATCGATCTGCGTGCGCAGCGCGAATTCGAGCGGCACCGGCTGCGCCCACAGCAGGCCGCGGATCACGAGCGCGATCTGGTTGTGCATGTCGAGCACGGAGCGGTCGAGCACGGGTTCGATCTCCAGCGTCGAAGGATCGATGCGCGGCTCGAAGCGCTCGATCGCCTGACGGATCGCCTGTTCGAGCAACACCGTGTCGATGGTCGATGCGAAGCGTCCCGACAGGCACGGCAAGCCGTAGTTGAGCACCGAGGCGAACGCGTGCGGAAAGTGTTCTTCCTCGATCGCGCCGCCGAGGTTGGTCGTGTTGAAGAGCCACGACACGTCGCGCAGCACCGCCGCGCGCAGACTGCGATGCGTCATGAAACGCTCGGCGGCGGGATCGTCGTCGATCAGGCGATCGAGCAGCGACGGCTGGAGCCGGTCGGCGGCGCTGGGTTCGTTCATCGGCGCGAGTCCTTTTTTGAGGGCGCGCTAGCTCACGCGCCGCGTGGACACGTCGAGCGCGAAGGTCACGTCCGCGCCGCGGCTGCCGGCGTCGGTTTGCGGCGCGCAGGTCATCGTGAGCTGCTGCGCGGACAGTTCGAAAATCTCGCACGGGCGATTGAAGCGCGGGCTCGTGAAGACCTGATAGTTGCGGATATACGCCTGTTCGAGCTTCATCGACAGATATTCGATCTGCACGCCATGATCCGTGCCCGCCGACTTGAAGCAGCGGATGTGCGCGAGCGCGAGCAGTTCCGCCTGCGCGCACAGTTTCGCGATGACGGGCGACGCCGAATCCGCCGTCCTGATCACGCCGAGCGCCGTCACGCGCATGTCGTTCGCATTGAGCGCGGCCCCGTGCGAGGCCGCGTCGTAGCCTTGCGCCCAGCGCCAGCCGTGAATCTGCATCGGCGTGTCCCAGTCGCCGCGCTTGCCGGCCTCGCCCTTCACCGGCGTGTTGCTGCGCTTGGGCACGACCTGCAGCAGCATGTCGTCGGATTGCGCGAGCGCGAGCAGCTCGAACTGGTGCAGGGTGTCGATCGAGAGCGCGTCGTGCAGGCGTGGATCGCGTGATTCGGGGCTGGGCATCGTCCTCATCCGGAAGAAAGCGTCGGCGAAGACAAGACGGCCGCCGCCGCGCGATTTTGAATGCGGCCGACGTTGAAATTCGGCGGGCGGCGTTCGTTCTACCTCCAGGCGCGATACCCCGCGACGAAAGCCGATCACGACGGAGGACTTCATGGCAACGATCGACTGCTATCTCAAGGTGGATGGAATCGAAGGCGAATCGAAGCACAAGGGTGCGGAAGGGCAGATCGAAGTGCAGACCTTCGACTGGGATGCGACCAACTCCGGCAGCGCGACCGTGGGCGGCGGCAGCGGCCAGGGCAAGGCGCATCCCGGCCTGTTCACGTTCTCGCATTTCTACGACAAGGCCTCGCCCACGCTCGAAAAAAGCTGCGTGAGCGGCAAGCACCTCGCGAGCGCCAAGCTCACCGTGAGCAAGGCGGGTGAAGGTCAGAAGGAGTTCCTCACGGTGACGATGAAGCAGGTCACGGTGACGCACGTCGCGGTGGGCGGCGGCATGGGCGGCGAGTTGCGGGAGACCGTGAGCCTGATGTACGCGGACATCGAATTCGAGTACAAGCCGCAGGACGACAAGGGCGCGCTCGGCGGCGCGGTCAAGTTCGGCTGGGACGTGCGCACGACCGAAGTGCGCTGATTCTCGATGCGGAGGCGCCGATGGCCAGCAACGATGCCGTAACGGCGCAACCGCTCGCAAGCGTCGATACGCCGCTCGCCGACGACCTGCGCTTTCTGTCGCTGCGCGCGAGCGCGGCGCTCGGGCGCATGCCGTGCTGCGAGCTCACGCTCGTGTCGAAGCGCGCGGATATCGACATCGCGCGGATACTCGGCAAGCGCGTGAGCGTGTCGCTGCACCTGGAAGGCGCAAAGCCGCGCGTGTTCGGCGGCTATGTGGTGAGCTTCCGGCAGACCGGCATGCGCGGACGCCTCTTCATGTACGAAGCGGCGGTGCGCCCGTGGCTGTGGCTGCTCACGCGCCGCAGCAACTGCCGCATCTTCCAGAACAAGACGGTGGAGGAGATCGTGAAGGCGATCTTCGCCGATCCGGTCTACAAGCAGCTCGAAATCGGCGAAGTCAAGTGGAAGGCCAACGCGCGCACGCATCCGCCGCGTGAATACTGCGTGCAGTATCGGGAGTCGGATTTCAACTTCGTCAGCCGTCTGCTGGAAGACGAGGGCATCTACTACTGGTTTCAGGACACGGACGGCAAGGAAGCGCTCATCCTGACCGACACGCCCGCCGCGCACGACAGCGTCGCGGGCTGCGAATCGCTGCCGTACGGCGCGGTGATGAACGCCGCGCCCGCCATCGATTATGTGAGCGAGTGGCGTGTCAATCACATGATCGAAACGCGCAACTGGTTGCTCACCGACTACGACTTCAAGCATCCGTCGCGCGCCTTGCAGAAACAGGCCGTCAAGCAGATGCCGGGCTTCGACGCGTTTTCCGGGCTGGAGCATTTCGATTATCCCGGCGGCTATGCCGATGCGAACCACGGCGAAAGCCGGGCGAAAACGCGTGCGGACGAATGGCTCGTCGAAGGCGGCGCGAGCGCGGACCCCGACATCAACTGGCATCAGGCCGACGCGCGCACCAACAGCAAGCGCGTGCGCACGGGCGCATTGCTCAAGCTGACGCGCCATCCGCGCGCCGATCAGAACACGCAGTATCTCGTCACGCGCACGCAATACGAGATCGATCTGGCGGATTACGAAGCCTTCGACGGCGCGCAGTCGAACCGCTGCGAGTGCTGGTTCTCCGCGATCGACGCGAAGCAGCCCTTCGCGCCCGCGCGCGTGACGCGCAAGCCGTTCGTTCAGGGGCCGCAGACGGCGGTGGTCGTCGGGCCTGGCGGCGACGAAATTCATACGGACCCGTACGGCCGGGTCAAGGTGCAGTTCTTCTGGGACCGGCAAGGCAAGCGCGACGAAAACAGTTCGTGCTGGATACGCGTGTCGCAGCCGTGGGCGGGCAAGGGCTTCGGCGCGATTGCGATTCCGCGCATGGGGCAGGAAGTCATCGTCGATTTTCTGGAAGGCGACCCCGACCGGCCGATCATCACGGGGCGCGTCTACAACGCCGAGCAGATGCCGCCTTACGACCTGCCCGCGAACATGACGCAGACGGGCATCAAAAGCCGCTCGTCGAAGGGCGGCAGCGCGGCGAACTGCAACGAATTCCGCTTCGAGGACAAGAAGGGCGCCGAGCAGGTGCTGCTGCATGCCGAGCGCAATCAGGATATCGAAGTGGAGAAGGACGAGACGCATTGGGTCGGCAACGACCGCAAGAAGAACATCGACCACGACGAGACCACGGTCGTGAAGCACAACCGCACGGAAACGGTCGGCAACGACGAGAAGATCGATGTCGTGATGAATCGCACGGAGACGGTGGGCGTCGACGAGCGCATCACGATCGGCTCGAACCGCACCAAGACCGTGAAGGCGAGCGAGACCGCGACGGTGTTTCTGCAACGCACGCACAGCGTGGGCATCAACGAGACCATTACCGTGGGCGCGGCGCAGGAGGTCACGGTCGGCGCGTTCCAGGCCGTGACGGTCGGCGCGTATCAGATCGTGACCATTGGCGCTTATCACACGGAGACCGTCGGCGCGAGTCAGACGGTGAGCGTCGGGTCCAGCCAGACCGTATCGGTGGGCTCGGATCAGACCGTGAGCGTGGGCGGCAAGCAGTCGACCAGCGTGGGCGGCGATCAGTCGCTCGCGGTGAGCGGCGCACAGACGGTGACGGTCGCCAAGGACGCGAGCGAGTCGATCGACGGCGCGCAGTCGAGCACGGTAGGCAAGGGGCGCACGACCTCGGTGACCGAGGACGATGCGCTCAAGGTGGGCAAGAATCTGATCATCGAGGCGGCCGAGTCGGTGGTCATCAAGACGGGCGATGCGAGCATTCTCATGAAGAAGGATGGCACCATCCAGATCAAAGGGAAGAATGTGTCGATCGTCGCGAGCGGGAAGATCAACGCGAAGGCCGACAGCGAAATCTCGATGACGGGTTCGAAGATTCTGCAGAACTGAATCGTGCCGCCGGGCCGCCCGGCGCGTTCACGGCGTCTGCGCGCCAGGCTCCAGAAACGGATTCGATGCGGCGTTGGCTTGCCGGAGCAACGCCGCACTCCAGCGTGCGCCTTCGCCGATGTCATAGGCATGCGTCGTGTCGAGCACGCTGCGCGCGATCGGCGCACCGCGGCGGCGCACGGTTTCCTCCGAGAAGAGATCGTCGAACGGATCGTCGGGCACGAAGGGAAAAAGCGCGGTGAGGCGGGTCAGCACGTCGCGCAGCCATTGCTCGAATGGATCGCGCCACGGGCAGACATGCACGGCGAGACGCGTCAGGTATTGCAGCGCGTCTTCGATTTCGAAAGGGAAATCGTCGCCCGAGGCCACCGCGGGCCGAAGCCATGTGACCGCGCACCACAACGGGCCGCGCACGGGCCCGAGCCACTCGCGGCGCGCCAGCTCGAACAGCGCGATGCGCGACGGGTCCACGGTGGCGCACCACGCGGCTTCGAGCACTTGCCGGGGCACGGGGTCATCGACGAAAGCGTCGAAGCGCCACATGATCCATTCGTAAAGGCCGACGCACAGCACCATGTTGGCGCGCGTGGACATGCCCGCCGCCGCTTGCAGCACCCAGTCCGGATCGTAGCGATAGTCCGCCGAAGCGCGGGTGTCGTCCCAGATGTAGCGAAGCGGCGCATGCCGGTCGAGACAGGACGCGATGGGCGGCAGGCAGTCGAAGTGCATCATGGCTTTTGGGGCGGCACGGAAGCGGGATCGCGTTGCGCGCGCAGCACTTCGTCGGCGATCAGATACGGATTGCGCGCGGGGTCGAGCGAGGCGAGGAATGCGCGCAGTTCGGTGGTGGCGTGGGCGGGGGTCCAGTCGGGGGTGAGGTCGAAGAATTCGCGGGGGACGGGGGACTGCTGTTCGGGCGGTTCATCCTCCACGTAGGGGTAGTGCTTCGCCGCGCCCTTCAAGACGGCGGATAGCCACGCATCGTATTTCTTTCGCTGCGGACACACATGTCGCGCGAGCAAGGCCATGCTCAGCGACTCGTCCACCACGCCTTCGCCGTCTTTCATGTACTCGAACGCCGTCGTAATGATCATGCGGGCGAGTTTCAAGGGACCGTGCGCATCTTGCAGTTCGTCGGGGAACGGTTCGTCGGGCGTCGGCAGTGTCGCGAGCCGCGGGTCGATCACGGCGGCGTAGCCCGCCTCGATGCGCATGAGCGCGTCGCCGATATCGATGATTCCCTCGAAGCGTTGCGCCACCCATTCGGCGCTGGCCATCGCAAGCGCGAGCGCCGCGCGGTCGCTGATGAGTTCGAATGCGCGCGCGAGTCGCGGATGCTCCTCTTCGAGCGGATAGGTGATGCTTCTCGACACCTCGACGTCCCACTCGTACTGGAGCGGGGCGCCCGCAATGCCCGCGTCGCGGATGACAGAAAGAATTTCCATGTCGTGCCCTCGTGTGTGAGCGTGGTGCATCATCAGGTTATGCCATACAAGGGATGCTCGCCCATGCGCTTGTCGAGATCGGCGAGGCCGTCTTTCGCGGGATCTTTTTTCTTTTTGCCGCTGCATCCGGGTTTGCCGCTCGGGTTCTCGAACGGAACGAGCTCGTTATTGGCATTGCACAGCATGATCTCGAGGCCGCATTTCGTCGCTTTGCACATGGCCTGGTAGCAGCCACGGCACGGCATCCCCGATTGGCAGGCCCCTTTCTTTTGCTTCTTCCTGCGCAGCGACGTGTAGCGCCAGTCCGTTTTGAAAATGAGGGTGCCCCCGGTGAGGTTTCCGCCGGTCGCGTTCGCCACTTCCGTGATGAGCCGCGCTTCGGCGTGGTAGCCATACCCGCCCTGCTTGTGCTTGAAACTCGCGCCGTCGCACAGCCTGACGGTGGTGGTGCCCGCTCCCTGCTTGGATTCGCCGCCCGCCTTCAGCGAATCGGAGAAGCGCTCCTGGGCCTTCCCGCTGCTGCATGCGCTCCACGTTTGCCTGAGCGGGCCGCCGTTCGCAGCGGGGATGTTGGCGCGCATCGAGCCGAAGGTCATGCCGGCTTTCGACGCTTTCTCATGCACTTCCTTTCCTGCAACGGTGCGGGAGCCCTCGAATGCCTCGGTGACTTGCTCGCGGTTTTCCTGGTTCCGCTTCTCCATGTCCTCGCACCTGGGATCCACCTTCGGCTCCGCATTCGCCTTGTTGTTCGTCACGCCCCCGTTAGTCGTCATACTCACCTCAACTCGTATGGTTTCCTGTCGTCAGATCCAGTTGCCGCGCGGCGTTCTCGCCCTCGAACTTGACATCGAAGGACCAGGCCGCGAAGTAGCTCGGATGCGTGAGTTGGTGGCTCATCACACCCATGCCGAGCGACTTCGTCGCCGCTTCGTTGCCGGTGCTCGTCTTGTAGTTCGACGTGCTCTTGATCGTGACCTGCTCGTCGCCGATCTTTACCGAGCGCGTGCCATTGCTGATGTCCGACGCCTTCGCGAAGTTCGGATACGGAATCGGCACCGGCCCCGCCGGCGGACTCGGCGGCGACAGGCACACGTCGGGCATCATCGCGAGCGACTCGTTGCCGTCCTTGCCCGCCGACACCTCGCGTCCGTTGGCGAAAACGTTCTTGCTCATCGCGGCTCCCCGTTCATGCGCGCGACAATCGCCACGCGCTCGCCCGCGTCGCTGCCGATATGGCACAGCGCGACAGGGCCGGGCGCGTAACGCAGCGTCGCGGCGTGCAGCGCCTGCGCGAGCAGGCACGGCAGGATGGCGGCGCCGATCTCGCCCAGATATTCGACCGGATGCCACAGCGCAAGCGGGCCGCTTCGTTCGTCGTCCTTGAAACGGTTGTACGCGAACGCCGCTTCCTTGAACTTGTAGTGCTCGCCCGACAGATCCGTCAGCCGGTAGCCGATGTCCTTCATGCGCAACCCGGCGCGCGCGAGCGCCTCGCGGATCGCCCGGGTGAGCGCGCGCGCAGTCAGCGGATTCGTCGAATCGATCGTCGCGCTCTCGGTATCGGCGGCCATGCCTTCGATCACCAGCGCGCGCGCCGGCAGTTCTTCCGCACCGGCCACGAGCACCGCGCAGCCCGCTTCGCCGGGATAGAAGCCGTTGGAGTTCATTTGCGTCATCACGCGCCGCCGCTGCATGTAGATATCGAGCGCGGGCTGGCTCAGGAAGCTGTCGACGCCCGCGACGATCACACGCGTCGCCACGCCCTCGTCGATGAGCGCCTGCGCGTGCAGCAGCGCATGCGCGCAACCGGCCTGATCGTGCGCGAAAACGCGCGTATGCGGATGCCGCGCGAGCCGCAGACGGTCGTGCAGTTCATCGAGCAGGCCTTCGTCGAGGTGCGCGAGGCGTGCGGGCCGCCCCGGCGCGGCAATGCCGATGAGCAGCGGAATCTCGCGCAGCGGCAACGGATGCGCGGCGGCCGCGCACTCGTGGATCGCGGGCGCGAGCAGGTTCGCGAGCTTGCCGACGCCGTCCCACCATTGCGGCAAGCGCGCCTTCGCGCCGCGCAGCGGCACGCCCGATTCGGTGTCGGCGAGCCACGTCTGTTCGATGCCGCTGACGCCCGCGCGCAACGCGGCCAGCGTCGCGGGCGCGTTGAAGCCTAGCGCCGTGACCATGCCGCTCGCGAGCACGGCGAGGCGCGTCATGACCGGCTTCCTTTGCGCCGGTCGAGCGCGCGCACGGCATCGGCGAGACTCGGATACCACGGCTTGCCCGCGAAGCGCTGCGTCATGCGCGCCGCCCGCGAGCGCTCGCCGACGATGACCTCGCGCACATCGAAGATGCTCTTGCCGAGCGGCAGCACGCTGCGCCATGTGAGCGTATAGCGCGCTTCGTCGGGTTCCAGCACGATGGTGTCGAGGAGGGCGTCGCGCTCGACGTCGCGGCCCTGATACGGAATGAACGTGACCGGCATCGGCCGGTGAGGAATCGTGAAGCGCCGGTCGCCATCGGGCGTCAGGTTCGACAGCCGCACGTCGAGCGGTGCGCGCGGAAACGCGATGATCTGGTCCGGCGGCGCCGCCTGAAAGTAGCGGTCGTCGAAATCGTCGGGCCAGCACGGCGCGGTGTTGTCGATCCACTGCTGATCGTAGGTGCCCGCGAAGCGGCTGCGCGGCAGCCAGTTGCGTCCGATCGGCGAGAACGCCATCGGCGTGTAGCGCGCCTCTGCCTGCGTAACGGGCTTGCCGTGTTCCGACGTGAAGGGCAGAAGCTGCCCGTCGAGGCTCGCCGGATGACGCGCGAAACCCCTGCCGGCGGGATTGGGAAGAAACGTGTCGACGCGCCCGGTCCGCTTTTCCTCGCTGCGGTCGACGCCGCCGAACGCGGTGCCGTAGTGAATCGGCAGACGCTCGAACGCCGCGGGCGCGCTGGCGGCCATGACGCTCGTGCCGAGCCGCCGGTGCCACACGCGCGGGCCGGTCACGTCGAAGCGTTTGGTCATCGCGCCGACCTGCAGGCCGACCTGCACGCGCAAGGCGGCACGCTGGCCCGGCGCATGGGCGCTGCCGAGCAGCAGAACGTCGCACGCGGTCTTGCAGTGCGCGTAGTCGGTCTCCCACAACGGCGCGGAATACCCCGGTTCGCCGATAAACTGGTCCGCTTCCACGAGCGCTTGCTGCTGCGTTGCGAGCACGGTGGGTTCGCCGTTTTCCGGCAAGGTGTACGTGCCCTTCACGACGACGATGAGCCGCTCGCGTCCATCGCGCTGATAGCCCACGGTCCAGCTCGCGGGGCAGGTCGTTTCGTTGACGAAGATCATCCGCGTAGTCTCTCGTGCTGCCGGTCCGTGCGATCGCGCACGGGGAAAAGACCCAGCGCCGGATCGCTCAGCGAAAGTTCGAGCGCCGCCGCCGTGCGCTGGCGCTGGTAGCCTTCGGCCAGAACGCGGCGGGCCTGCGCGGCGCACACCGGCTGACCGCGCAGATGGCGCGTGCCGGCCGTGAACCGGCCGCGCTCTGCCTGCCACCACGCATGCACGCGCGGCGGGTCGGGCCAGTCGAGATCGTCGTCGTCCGGGTTCGCTTCGGGCGCATCGTCGGGCGGCGGGCGCTTCAGGCCGTCATAGTCGAGATCCGCGCCCGTGATGAGCGAGAACGCCGCGCCGGCCGCGCGCGCGCACGCCGGGTCGTCCGCATGATTGAGCAGCCACGGCACGCTCGCGGGATCGCCGAATGCGCCCGCGGCCCGCAGGGCAAGCCTGCGCTCGTCGTCGTTCGATGCGAGCGCGCGGATCGTGCCGCGAATCCAGCGGGGATCGCCACGGCGCATCGACATCTCCAGCGCGGCGAGGCGCAGCGGCGGCACGGCGTCGCCGGCTTCCATGAGCGCGGGGCAATGCCGTGCATCGCCGAAGAGCACGAGCGTCCACGCCGCCCAGAAGCGGCACGCCGGGTCCGGGTCGCGCAACGCGGCCTCCGCCTCGCGCGCCCGGCTCGTCAAAGCGAGCACGCCGATGCCGCGCAGGGCGATGGCGCGCAGTCCGGCGTCGTCGTCGCGCAAGGCGGTGTCCAGGCGGGCGAACGACGCCTGGCGCCGCGCGATGGCCGCCGCGAGCGCGAGCTTTCTGTGCTGCACGTGCCTCGACCGGCCGATGATCGCAAGCACCGCGCGCATCGCGCCTTCCTGCTGCCAGGCGAGCGCCGTGCGCACGGGCTTGTCGAAACGCGGTTCGTTCGCGAGCAGCGCGAGGACCTCGGCCATCGCGTTCGGTTCGAGCATCGCGAAGGCTACGAACGCCGCGACGAACACCGTGCCCGGCCCGGCGTCCTCGAGATTGCGCTGCGCCGCGCGCAACCCGGCGGCGCCCGCGATCTCCAGCCCGCACAGATGCGCGATGAGGCGCATGTCGAGCTTGTGGAAGTGAAGCAGCGTGTAATGCGGCGCATCCGCTGCCGACGTGCGCAGGCGCCACAGAAAGGCCGCTTCGCTCGCATGCTCGTCGATGACCGCGCGATGGGTCATCGTCGAGATTTCGCGAGGCTCGAAGCCGAGGTACGGCTGTGACGCAGAGGGCATCGCGCGGGCTCCGGTTGGGTCGGCATCGAACGCATCAGTTAAGGGAGATGCGCCCTCCGCGAATGCGATTCACCGCGACGGCCTCGCTCACGATGCTGTGTCCCTTGATGTCGATACGGCCGTCGCGATGCAGCACGATGCGCGCCTCGCCGCAGGCAAGCACGAGCTGCTCGCGGGCGCGCACGAGCATGCGCTCGCCGTCCGCCTCGACTTCGACCTGCGCCGGCATGTCGGGCAGCGGCCAGCCGGACTGGCCGCGCAGCACGCCGAGCACGATGGGGCGCGTGATGTCGCCCGCCTCGAAGGCCAGCACCACGGTCTGGCCGATATGCGCCGCGTGCAGATCGACCGTGGCGCGGGCGCGCACGACCTGAGGCTGTGCGTTGCGCTCGATCATGACCAGCGCGTCCCGGGTTTCGCCCGCGATCGCGAGCAGCTTGCCCGTGACGATCGGCGGCGGTGCGGCCGGGCACGCGGCGCTCGCACCCTCGGGCAGGCAGCCCGGTTCGGTCAACTGATCGCGGAATCCCATCGGTGGCTCCTGGCAGCGTGTCATCCACCGTTAGACGAGCGAAGGGCTCGCCGTTTGAAGTGCGGAAGCACGCGGTATCACGCCTCGAACGTCAGAGCAATCGATAGTCATCCCGATCGTATCCGGCATCCCCGCGCGTACGATGGGTCTTCCCGAGCGAATGCGATGCAGGAGACACGTCCCGTGAAAGCATCTCGTTTGATGGTCCTGTGCGCCGCGCTAGCCTCGTCCGCCACGGCCAGCCACGCGCAATCCCTGCAGAATCTCTATGTGACCGCCGGCTGGTTCCATCTGGCGCCGCAGGACAGCAGCGGCCCGTTCACGGTGACGTCGGTCAATGGCCGGCCCGTCAATATCGTGCAGCCCAACACGGGCGCGGGCGCGTCGAGCGCCGATACCTTCGGCGTCGTGCTCGGCTACTTCGTGACCCCTCATATCGCGGCGGAGCTCGAAGTCGGCATTCCGCCCAAATTCGATATTTCCGGCACGGGGTCGCTCGACAGCTTCGGCAAGCTCGGCACCGTCAAGCAATGGAGCCCCGCGCTGCTCTTCAAGTACGTGTTCTTTGAGCCGCAGGCGAAGTTCAGGCCGTATGTCGGCGTGGGCGTCACGCGCACCTCGTTCAGCGACGCGGAAATCACCAACGCCGCGTTCGAAGCGCGGGCGCTCGGCGGCGCGACGACCGCCGAGGCGGACACGACCTGGGCGCCCATCTTCAACATCGGTTTCAACTACGCCGTCAACGAGCACTGGTTCGGCGTGATGTCGCTGTCGTATATTCCGCTGCATACGACCGGCCACTTCACGACCACGAGCCAGACGCCGCTCGGACCCGTCACGCGGCGCTCCGAGGCCAAGCTCACGCTCGATCCCATCGTTTTCTCGCTGCGCGTGGGGTATCGCTTCTGATGCGGGCTCAGTCCGGCGTCGCGCACGTCGACAGCAGCCGCCGCGCTTCTTGCACCAGCGCGCAGTCGTGCTCGTCGGCGAAGCTCGGGACGATGGCTTCGAGACACGCGCTCGCTTCGTCGCCGCGTCCTTCGATGCGCAGCACGCCGGCCATCTCGATGCTGGCGCGCAGTTCCAGCAGCCGCAGGTTCTGCGCGCGCGCCTCGCTCGCCGCCGTGCGCAGCCGCGCGAGCGCGAGACCGGGCGCGGCGTGCGGATCGGCCTTCTCGACGATGCCCGCCGCATAGGCGAGATCGACGAGGCCGGTTTGCTGGCCCGTGCGCAGGCAATCGGCGCGCGCGGCGGCGATGCACTCGCGCGCGTCGTCGTGGCGTCCGAGGTGCGCCAGCGCCTGCGCGCGCCACGCATGCACATAGGCGAGATCATTGCGGCCGCCGTTGCCCGCGAGATGCGCGACCGCTTCGTCGAGCCGTGCGAGCGCGCTCGCGTGCTGTCCTTCGCGCGCCGACGCCACGCCTTCGTACACCATCGCCCAGCCCTTCCAGAAGGGCAGACGCTGCGTGTCGCACAGTTCGATGCAGCGGCGGCACAGTTCGCGCGCCGCGCCGATATCGCCGACCTCGACGAACGGCCGCGCGCCGACCGCCAGCGCCTGCGACAGCACGAACGGCTGCGCGAGCGCGTCGGCGTGATCGATGGCCATGCGCGCGAGCCACAGCGCCCGGCCGAAGCGGCCCGCCGCCAGCTCGCAATAGCCGAGCCAGGAGCACGCCGTCACCTTGGCGTCGTTGAAGCGCCCGTAGCCGGTGGAGTGCGCGACGTCATAGGTGTCGATCACGTATTGCAGGCACGTCGCGCAGCGTTCGAACTGGGCCTGCTGATACAGGATCGGCCCGACCGCCGCATAGGCGACGATCTTGCTGCCGGTATCTTCCGTGCGCGATGCGAGCTCGATCAGCCGTTCCGAGGTCGCGACGCACTTGGGCGAATCCGCGGCGGCGTACGCGAAATTGTTGATGCCGACGAGCGCCAGCACGCGTAGCCGTTCCTGCGTCACGCCGTCGAGCAGCGCTTCGGCGCGCGTCCAGAGCGCGGCGCATTCCTGGCACGCATAGCCCTTGAGCGCCCAATGGCACGCCGCGCCCATCACCAGCAGCGCGACTTCGCAATCGGCGCGACGGGCCGGATTCGAGTCGGCGACGAGCGCAAGCCCCGCATCGACATGCGCCAGCGCCTCGCGATGACGATAACGCGCCATCGCGACCCGCGTGGCCGCGATCCATTGCGCGAGCGCTTCGTCGATCATGCCCGCGCAGGTTAA
Organism: Caballeronia cordobensis; assembly: GCF_001544575.2. Taxonomy (GTDB): domain Bacteria; phylum Pseudomonadota; class Gammaproteobacteria; order Burkholderiales; family Burkholderiaceae; genus Caballeronia; species Caballeronia cordobensis. The sequence goes on along the minus strand of NZ_FCNY02000004.1, from coordinate 20,517 downwards.
ATGCAGCGCGAGCAGTTCGGGACTCGCCTTGACGCGATCGGCGAACGCTTCTGCGAGCGCCTTCGCGATGCGTGCATGGATGCGCACGCGCTGGCTCTTCAGAAGGCTGTCGTAGGCCACGTCGCCGACGAGCGCGTGCTTGAAGCGGTAGATCGCGTCGTCGCCGCCGCCGCGCCGGAACACCAGTCCGCTCGCTTCGAGCGACGCGAGCGCCTGCGCGAGCCGCGTGCCGTCGACCGGCGCGATCGCGGCCAGCAGCGCGTGATCGAACTCGCGGCCGATGCACGCGCCGATCTGCGCGATCGTCTTGACCGGCGCGAGATGGTCCAGACGCGCCATCAGCGAATCATGCAGCGTGAAGGGAATCGCGAGCGGCGCGGCGCGTCCGTTCGTTTCCCAGTGATCGCCGGCGTCGCGCAGCAGGCCCGCTTCGAGCACGGTCTGCGTGAGTTCTTCGACGAAGAGCGGCACGCCGTCGGCGCGTTCCAGAATCTGTTCGAGGACGTCCGCAGGAAGCGGCTTGACGGCGGTCAACTCCGCCGCGATCTGCGCGCCCTGGCGTCTCGCGAGGCGGTTCAGATGCAAAAGCGTCACGTTGCCGTGCGCGGTCCACGCGGGCGTGAACTCGGGGCGGCACGTAATCAGCATCAGGATCGGCCAGTGACGGATTCGCTCGATGAAGCGCGCCATTGTTTCGAGGGTGTCGGCGTCGGCCCATTGCGCATCCTCGAAAATGATCAGCAGCGGCTGTCCGCTCGACAGCCGGATCGGCTGCTCGACGAGCGCTTCGATGGTCACTTCGCGCAGCCGCTGCGGAGAATCCATGCGCGGCGGATAGCGGTCGGTCGGCAGCGAAAGCAGCGCGGCGAACAGCGGCGCGACGTCGTCGCGTTCGCCGGGTTCGAGATGAAGCGTCGCTTCGAGCTTGTCGAGGCGCGTCTCGGGCGAGTCCTGACGCAGGAAGCCGCTCGTCTCGGACAAATGCCCGATGATCGGGTGAAACGACGAACTGGTCTGGAACGGCGAGCACTGGTAGAGCAGCGTCAGATGCTGCTCGCCGCTCAGCCGTTCGCGCAGCACATGCGCGATGCGGCTCTTGCCGATGCCCGGCTCGCCCATGAGCAGCACGGCCTGACCCTCGCCGTCGCGGGCGATGCCCCAGCGCGAAACCAGCAGATCGACTTCGTGCTCGCGGCCGACGAACGGCGTCGCGCGATTCGGCCGGAACGCGCTGTAGCGGCTTTCGCGATGCGCGAGGCCCGCCACGCGCGAGAGATTGACCGGCGTGCTGATGCCCTTGAGTTCGTGCTCGCCCAGTTCTTCGAGTTCGAACGTGCTGCCGAGCAGCCGGCGCGTGCTCGGCGCGATCACGATTTCGTCGGGGCCGGCGTGGGCGCACAGGCGCGCGGCGAGATTCGGCGTTGCGCCGACGGCGGTATCGAAAGGCGACGATTCGTGGCCTTCCAGTTCGCCGACCACGACCGCGCCCGTCGCGACGCCCATATGCACGCGCAGCGGCGCGCTGGCGGACAGCCGGCCGACTTCGGCGACGATATCGAGCGCGGCGCGCACCGCGCGTTCGGCGGCATCTTCGCGTGCCTGCGGGAATCCGAAATAAATGAGCATGCCGTCGCCGAGATATTGCGCGACGTGTCCCTCGTAGCGGGTCACGACGCGTGCGCAGGTCTCCTGAAAAGTGCGCATGACTTCGTGCAGTTCTTCGGCGTCCAGACGCTGCGCGAGTTCGGTCGAGCCGGCGAGATCGCAAAAGAGCACCGTGAGCTGACGCCGCTCGCCCGGCGGACGCTGGGCCCGCGAGGGTTGCGGCGCTTGCCGCGCGGTGTCGCGTTGCGGATGGGAGAGGGCGTCGAGCAGACGCCGGCGATGGCCGAGCAGCACGCCCAGTTCGGCGAGATCGCGGTCGGTGAGAAGCGGCAGCGCTTCGAGGTCCACACCATTGGCCTCGAGTACCGTCGCGTAACGTTCGAGGCCAAGCTCGCCAAGCCATGTCGAAAGCGAATCCATTACGCGACTCCTCTGTGCGAACGGACGCGCGGGCCGTGGGGCCGATTCGGCAGGGCTGTGTGGCATGCCGAAGGGGCGACGGACAGGCGCGGCAGAGTTCGTCTGGCGTATAGATTATGGTGGATACGAACGCTTTTAATTAGCCCCAAAAGGAGGGTATCGAGACGATTTGCGCGCGCGCGACATTCCACCCTGAAGCGGTCGCTTCAAAGGCCTGGCCGGGCGGGCGCGTCACGGCGAACGATCGATCGATCGGTTAATTCGAAGGAGCGACGCTCGCCGTGAATTCGAAGCGTTTGGCGATGGACTTGTCGCCTTCCCAGTGCCGCCACAACTTGAATGCGATGGCTTCCTGTCCCACGCCCTTTGCCCGCAGGAACCAGCATGTCTGCCCGCCGCTGCCGAGGTTCGCGGAGGCGGCGGTGTAGCGGTTGTCCTCGATGTCGAACAGTCTGGCTTCGCCGTCGAGCGCCCAGCGAAATCCGGTGCTCGGATTTTCGTTCAGGCATACGGCGAGGCGTTCTCCCGTGCGCATCTCGACGACGGCCCCGCGATCGGCTTCCGTGATGGTTCGTATGGCGTTCATGGTCGGATTGGACTGGGTCGAGCAGGCGAGGAGCGCGAGCGGCACGCACGCGAGAAGAAAGGTTGACCGCATCGCGACTCCGGTTCAATGCGCTTGCTGTGGTTCAGACGGTGATCCCGTAGCTTTCGTCGAAGAAGGCGTCGGTGATGTATTGCTCGGTGGCATAAGCGAAGCCATTATCGCCCCAGCCCGTGCCCCAACTGTTGCGAATGATGAAGCGCTGATCGGCGGTGTATCCCACGACGCACGGCGCATGTCCGCCACGGGTCGTCTGGGCATTGAAGACGTCCAGCTTGCCTTGCGTCGCGGTCGCGTTGTCCCAGGTCGAATCGACGTTCACGCCGACGAGAATCGGCCCGTGCGAGGCGAGCCAGGTCCGCCATTGATTGAAGTTCTTCCCGAGGTTGAAGTACGCGGTGGCGCGCCGTTGCGAGGCCGTCGCGAAGAATTCGTTCTCGTTTCCGGTGTACATCAGCGTGGCGATATTGAACGGCAACAGCGCATCGGTGACGACGCCATAGTTGCGGCAGATGTCCATCGCGGCTTTCAGCGTCGTCCCGGCGCCTTCGATGAAGGTTTCCGGACGCGACACGAACGTATCGGTTTCCTTCGACGCCATCCACGTGTAACGCGGCGACAGCATTTCCTCTTCGGCCAGCTTGCCGGCTTTGACCATGTGATAGCGCATCAGTCCGTCGGTCGATCCCCAGCCGACGCACGAGCCGGTCTGCCCCTGGTCCCCGACCGGCCACCACGGCGCGCGAAGATCGACGGCGTCCGGCAGCGCGGCGACGGCGCCGACCGCGCCTGCTTCCAGCGCATCCCTGAACTGCCAGTCCTTATGCGTGTTCCTGGATGGAATCAGATTGCAGATACGGTGAGGTTGGTTGGCGATCATGGCGTGCTCCTCGAAATGGTCTCGGTCGAAAGCCGGCGGCTTTCGCTCTGGAAGACGATGGAGTGCCGCGGAATTCGAAACCGGCGCGTCATGGCGCGCGCGCCGCGGCGGCATGACCGCGCCAGTGGGTATAGCATTCCTTACATGTACATCCTTCTCACCGGACCGGCGGGGCTGTTTCGCGACGGCGTTGCGGCGCTCTTGCGCGGATTCGCGCAGGATGCCGAAGTGCTGGCGTGCGACCGCCTCGGTGTGGAGTTGCCGGGCGCGCGCAAGCCCGACTGCATCGTGATGGATGGCGAGCGCTTGCGCGAGCGCAGCGACGAGTTCGATGCCGCGCGCGGCCATGCGCGCGCGACGCCCATCATCGTGCTGCTCGGCATGGCGACGCGCGAAGAGGTCGATGAACTGATCGCGGCGGGCATTGCCGGTTGCGTGGAGAAATCCGCGTCGGCGAAACTGCTTTTTGGCGCGCTGGGGCTGGTGCTCGCGGGCGGCGTCTCGCTGCCGCGCTCGCTGCTGACCGCATCAACGGAAGCGCCGTACGCGCCGCCCGAGTCGGTTCCATCGAGCGCGGCGGCCGCTGCCGACCCGTATCTCCACCTGCATCTGACGCAGCGCCAGCTAGAGGTACTCGCGCTGCTCGCGCGGGGACGCTCCAACAAGATCATCGCGCGCGAGTTGGGCGTCGCCGAAGCCACGGTCAAGACGCATCTGACGACGATCTTCAAGGCGCTAAAAGTGTCGAGCCGGGGCGAAGCGAGCGCGGTCGCGGCGCGCATGGAAAAGATCCGCGATACGCAGGCGAATCACGCCTTCAGCGGCCCTTTGCCGGTCGCGCGGCTGCTTGCGAGGATGGAAAGCCAGCGTTTTCGCGCGGGCGAAGTCCTGTTTCGCAAGGGCGATCCGAGCGGTCAGATGTTTTACGTCGAGACAGGCGTCGTGCGTCTCGCCGAGCCGGGCATCGAACTGGGCGCGGGCGCGGTGCTCGGCGAAATCGGCCTCTTTTCGCCGGAGCGCCGGCGCACGTCGACGGTGGTTTGCAAGACCGACTGCGAGATGCGCACGGTCTCGGCCGCCGACGCGATTCGCCTCTATTATCAGGAGCCTGAGTTTGCGCTTTATCTCGTGCAGCTTATCGCGGGGCGACTGCAAGCCGACAAGGAAAGGCGCGCGTAGGGTCTAGTTCCTTCACGCGTGCGCTTCCAGCGCCAGCAGATTCAGCACGATCAGAATCGCATCGCGGTTTTCCGGCGTGATCTCGATGCCGAGCGTCTCTTCCGTCCAGCGGCCGATCTTGGTCGCGGCGTAGCAGGCCGGCGTCGAATCTTTCTTCGTCGTCACGCCAAGCTTGCGCGCGCGATAGTGGTATGAAGGCACGTCGTACGCGTCGGCGACGCCCTTGAGGCCGCCCTTGCGCTCGCCGCTCGCGCCGAGGCTGCCCGCGAGGATCTGGCGGTCGTGCTCGTCGGACTGCGCGACGAACACCCGCGCGAGCGCGCGCACACGCGCCTCGGTCAATCCGAACTCCGCGAGCGTCGCCGCGATCGGATCGTCGGGTGCGTGCGCGCGGGAATCGACTTCGGCCTGCACGCCGTCGATCTCGAGCGACAGATTGCGTTGCAGGCTCGCGCTGCGCAGGCAGTCGATCAGGAAACGGCGAAAGTACGCGCACAACGCATGCGCGGTGGAAGGCGCGCTTTCCGGCGAGGCATGCGAGGCCCGCTGTTCCGAGTCGAGTCGCAGCACGCGCGAGAAGAAGAATTGCGAGATCAGCTCTTCCTTGTCCTCCGGCAGCCCGCGCAGCTCGGGCGGGTAGTAGGAGCGCAGCGCGGCGAGCACCATTCTGTAAATACTCCCGATTTCGACGTCCGAGAGACTGGCGCGGCGTTGCCAGAGATCGGCGAGCGTGGCGGTTTCCATCGCCAGGACGCCGGAGTCGCGAGGGCTTAGCGCATCCATGCTGACACCGCGTCGCGAAGACCTGAAGCGCGGCGCGCCGCGTGCATTCCTGTGGGTTGCGAGAACATGGCCCCTCCTGACGAGACCGGTGCGCCGCCAAGCGCGTGGCCGAGGCGATGCGGCTATAAAGCCGCGCCTGCGAGCCGGCGCTTGAAAATTAGTGGCGGGAGGGGGCGCGCAACATCGACCGGAACGCCTACATCGAAAGTCGTAGGCGGGCTGCGGCGCGCCAGCGCAGGCGGGGGCGGTGCAAAAAGCGTCCGCGCGCGCATTCAAATCGCGGTGTGCGGAATCGTTCTGCCTATCGAGCGGGAATTCAGTTCATCGAGATCGAGCGGCCCGGCACGAACGTCCGGCCTCGCTTTCGGCACCATCGACCCCAGTCATGTCCTCCCGCCCGCGCAGCCCCGGCATCGGGCCGCGATATTTGCAACTGGATGAACGACGGTCGAGGAAATCGGAGGAACCATGCACAAGCTCAGCTCGATGGCGCTGGCGGCAGCCACGCTCGCGCTCACGGCATGCGTCGACATGCCCAGCATTTCCCATCAGAACGTCGGCGAGGCCGACACGCTTGCCACCAAGGCGGACTCGCGCCTCGTCTATGCGCGCTCCCGCAACGCTCCCGCAGCGCCGCACGATGTGATCTGCGCCGAGCCCAGTCCCGAGGTGGCGAAAGCCTTCTCGACGGCATTCGGCGCGAGCGCCGAGGCCGAGGCGAAGGCGATTCCCGCGCTGTCGCAGGCGGGCGACGTGCGCGGCGCGCTGGCCGTGTCGCGCGCGCGCAGCGAGGCGATCGCCCAGCTCGGCAAGCGGCTCGGCACGATCCAGTTGTTGCGCAACGGGCTTTTCAGCGCATGCGAAGCCTACGCGAACGGCGCGATTTCGCCGATCAGCTACGCGTTCCTGCTGAGCCGTTTCGGCGATGTGATGGTCACGTTGCTGGCGGTGGAAATGGTGTCCGGCGACGGCATCGCGTCCGATGGCACGACGACCGAAGCAACGGCGCCGCCGCCCGGGACCGGAAAGTCGGCGCCCGGCGAGGCGCCGCAGGACGGGTCCGCGCCGGGCGCTCAGCCGGTGGCCGCGGACGGCGCGCCCGCGGCGATGAAGAAGGTGGCCGCCGTCAAGAAGGCCGGCACGGCCGATCAGGCGAACGCTCAGGGCGGCGATGCGGCTCCGGACAAGAGCGCACCGGGGGCGCACACGTCGGCGTCATCGACCCCGGGACAGGCCACCAAGGCCGGACTCAGCGATGCGCAGACCACGGCGATCGTGCAGTTGCAGCAAGCGTATCTGCGCGGCAGCGAAGCCGGTCCGCTGGTGCTGGCCTGCGCCGTCGCGCTGGACGACAAAGCGCAAGCCGGTGCCAACGGCGGGCCGCTCGCGCAGGCGGGATCGGGCGATTTGCCTTCCGTGTGCAGCGCGTTCCTTGGCGAATATGGACGCATGGTGGTGGATACCGTGAAGTTCGAACGCCGGGCCGAAGCGCAAGCCATGCTCGAAAAGGCGAGGGCGTCGATAAAAGACAGCCAGCCCAAAGAAGTTGAGACGGCAGGTTCAGTCAGGAATGCCGCCAACAATTGAGCGCGGCGGACGGTCGATCGTGAGCCCTGCTACGCAAACCTTGCACGATCGCGTTGTTTGGCCAAACTCGACGCCTTGTCCGCCATCCGATTTGCATAACCGGGCCGAGCGAATTTAATACAACGAGATCCGTTCTCATCGGATGGTTCCGGCAGCACCTGCTCACGAGGTGTACGAATCATGACTACCGTCCCCGCGCCCCGGCACTCGCACCGGCTCGACTGGCTCGTCAGGAAGCTCTCCCCAGCCATGCCGTGGCTGTTTCTCGCCTTGCGGCGCGCGCTTATTCCCACTGTGTGCCTCGTCATCCTCGCCGCGCTGTTCTATCTGGTGCCGCAAAGCCGCGAAGTGCTGCTCGGGCTGACGGAGCCGCCGCAGACCGGCCCGCTAAGTTCGACGCCGCTCAGCGTGGTGAACTGGACAGCCCTGATTTCGTACTACGTGGCGTCTTCCGTGCTCGCGCTCGCCGTGTGGTATAGCGCGCGCCTGCTCTGCACCGTGGAGGCGTGGCTCGGCATGCCGGCGGCGTGGAAGATACGGAACCTCGGTCCGCGCTGGCAGGCCCAGGTCTACAACCCGGCGGCGATGCGCTTCAAGGACAGCGACGGAGACAGCATCCGGCGGGCCATCAAGTGGCTGCCGCGCGCGTATGGCGTGCTCGCGCTGTCGGCCTCGATGGGCGCGCTGATCTTCGCCACCCTCATCTGGACGGTCGAACGCGGCACGGCGCTTGCCGTGACGACGCTGGCCATTATCGGCCCGCTGCTCTTCGTGTGGGGCGTGGCAATACGGCAGGCTGCCATGCAGAGCACGTCGAAATGGACGCAGCGCGCCGGTATCGTGATGGTGGCGGGCATAGTGATTTTCTGCGTCGGGCTCGGCCTCGCCTTGCTATTCCTGGACATGGCGAATTTTGCAGTCTGGCTGATCGACGTCACGGCATCGCTGCTGCCCGCGGTGCTGCTGGCGTTCGTGCTGTGGCGGCGCACGGTTTTCACACGCTGGATCGACAAGGAGTTCTGGGCGGAGTCCGCGCTCGATTTCGAAGACGTGATCGGACGCGTCGCGCTTTTCAGCGGCGCGGGACTGGTCGTGCTCGTGCTGCTCGCGGAGTTGAAGGCGGCCTATGTGCGAAGCGTCGGATCGGCGGCCACGGTCATGATCTTCCTCGCGGCGGCCGTGCTCTTCATTGCCGGATTGCAACTCTTTCTGCGCAGAATTTCACGCTCGGTGCCCGGCCTGACGTCCGCCGCGGCGATCGTCGTGTTCATTCTCGCGAGCGTCGCCGGCTGCGAGCCGCTCGGCAAGGAAGGGCTCAAGGCGCACGCCCGGACGGCCCCCGTCAACGCGATGCTATCCGGCGGCGCGGCGGGTTCGTCAGACGCGCCGCCGACACCGCGCCTGATCGTCAACGCCTATGGCGGAGGCTTGCGCGCCGCGATCTACACGTCGCAGGTGCTCGCGCGCGCCGACGACGCCTCGTGCGGCGAATTCGGCAAGCACATCGAAGCCATGAGCGGCGTGTCGGGCGGCAGTCTCGGCATTGCCGTGTATCTCGTTGCGCGGCAACAGCTCATCGCGCACGGTGATCCGTGGGCGCCGTGCGAGAAGGCGACGAAAACGCCGCTCACGGACGTGGTGGCGCGCGCGCTCGGGCAAGACCACCTTTCGCCTGTCATCGCGCGAACGCTCAGTCTGGACCTCGTGCCCTTCACGGACCCGGCGCGCGGGCAGGCCATTCTCGATAGCTGGAATGATGCGCTGGCGGATGCGCTCAAGCTCGCGTTTGCGCAGCAGGACGCACTGAAGCATCCGCCGCCGGGTCACGTGGACGACTTCGACGCGCCCCTTGCCATGAAGCTCGCCGATCTGAGCGGTGGCATCTCGCCGAAACCGCTGGTCTTCTTCAATACGACCGACGCCGACAACGGGAACATCGTGTGGTTTTCGAATGGCGCGAACAGTGCGGCGTCGAGCAGCTTCGGCGATTCATCGGCAAACGGGCTGATGGTCGGTCAGGCGGTGTTGCATAGCGCGCGGTTCCCCATCGTCACGCCGGCGGGCGAATTCATGCAAGGGAAAACAACGCATCGGCTGGTCGATGGCGGTTACGCCGACAATTCCGGCGCGCAGACGCTCATGGACCAGCGCGCACGCGTGAATGACGGGAAGTCGAGCAATGTCGTGCTCATCGATATCGACGGCAATCCGCCCGCGGTCTTCACGATCCACAAGTCGGGGCAGGACCATGAGTGCAAGCCGGACAAGCAGCTCGCGATTCCGACCGCACTTCTCGCGCTCTTGCAGGCGCGCTCGGCTCACGCGGAGCAGGCGGTGAAGCGGCTCGCGGACGCGCTGCCCGCTTGCACGGACAGCGCCGACAAAGCCCATTGCCTCAATCCCGTACGGCTGAGCGCCCCATTGGACGACAACGAGAAGTTGAGCGTGGAGCGTCAGTGCGACCAGTTGAAGCGAGCCCGCACGGCGCCGCTCGGCTGGTACACGGGCAACGAGACCGCCGCGACGGTTGCAGAAGCGGCGTACAGGACAGCGGACGACCTATGCCGGCGCGCTGGACTGAAAGAGCCCTGCATATCGCCCAAGCCGCGCGATGCATCGCCAAAAGGGCGCAGGGCTTTACTCGCCGATTCCGCGCCGTGACCGTGCGCTCCCGCCCTCAACGATGCCCGTGCGCTTTGATGAACGCCATCAGCGCTGCAAACGCGGGCGGCACGGAAGGATCGGCGCAGCTTAACTCTTTCGTGCCATCAGCGAAGGCGATGCGAATGCGATAGCTGCGCCCGTCAGGCACCGGTTTCGATGCCGCCGCGCGCGGGGCGGCCGGCTCCGCGCGGGCGGCGGACGCGAGCCGCGCAAGCTCGTCGCGCTCGTCAGCCGACAGAGCGTTCTCGTCGAGCACGATCGGCCGCGCAAGGCCAGGAAAGAAGCCCACGCCTCCGTCGATGAACAGTTCCGCTTGCATCGGCAGCTCCTCGTTCTGCGCGTTATCGGTCATGCAGCCCGCCGCGATGAGACAGGCCATGGCGAGCCCGGCCCGCAGGCCTCGCAGACCTGTCATCCGGCTCACAGCACACCGACCGTGTCCCACGCTTTGCTGACCGCTTTCGACTCGGCGCTGCCCGCGCCGAAGAGCCGGTTCGCGTTGGACACCGTGAGCCGCGCGAAAGTCTTGAAGCTGGCGGTGGGCTTGATGTGCGAATCGTTCAGCGTCTCGTACCAGACGCGTCCGGCCTTTTCCCACGCGTAGCCGCCGAGGTCGAGCGCCGCCAGGCAGAACGCGCGATTCGGAATGCCCGAGTTGATGTGAACGCCATGATTGTCCTGCGCGGTATTCACGTAATGGGCCATGTCCGCCGGCTGCGGGTCCTTGCCCAGCACGGGATCGTCGTATGCGGTGCCGGGCTCCTTCATGGATCGTAGCGCGACGCCTTTCACGCCGCTCGCAAGCAGTCCCGCGCCGATGAGCCAGTCCGCCTTGTCCGCTTTCTGCTTCAGCGCGTATTGCTTGATGAGCGAGCCGAACACGTCGGACACGGACTCGTTGAGCGCGCCGGCCTGCCCGGAATAGGCGAGATTCGCCGTATGCTCGGTCACGCCGTGCGTGAGTTCATGTCCGATCACGTCGAGCGCGATGGTGAAGCGATTGAACAGCGTGCCGTCGCCATCGCCGAACACCATCTGCTGGGAATTCCAGAACGCGTTGTCGTACTTGTCGCCGTAGTGGACCGTGCCGATCAACGGCATGCCCGCGTCGTCGATCGAATTGCGCTGGAATATCTCCAGATAAAACTCGAAGGTCGCGCCGAGCCCGTCGTAGGCTTCGTCAACGCTCACGTCCTTGGATTTCGGCGCGCCCTCGGCCCTGACCAGCTTGCCCGGCAACGTCTCGGTGTGATTGGCGGTGTAGATGCTTCGGTGTACGGAAGGAACGGCGGGTGCCGGCGCCACGGCCCCGCCGCGTCGCGGCGCGAGCAGCGCCGCCTGCACGGAGCGAATCTGCCGGAACGTATGATCAGTCGATAAAGTATCGACCGCCGCGACGCGCTGCGATGGCGTGCCGTTCTTCGCGATTTCCTTGAGCATATGCGGCGGCAGAATGCAGTAGATCGAAGGAACGCCGCGATGCCCGATGTGATTGCACATGATCTTCTTCCTCCTGAGAGTAGATGAATCCGGCGTGCTGCTAACGAACGGTCGGTCGGGTCGAGGCCCGGAACCGGCGGTATCCAAGGCATTCTATGCAGTCCGCAGGGCGGCGATACGTCTTTCTTGCTGCGTGCTATCTTTGACCGGTACGAACGTCTTCCGCCGGGGAGAGATCGTGGACGTCGCCGTGTGGTTGCGCAGCCTCGGAATGGAGCGTTACGAACCCGCGTTCCGCGAGAACGCCATCGACGAGGACGTGCTGCGCCAACTCACCGCGGACGATCTGAAGGAACTCGGCATCGCGTCGGTCGGTCATCGGCGCAGGCTGCTCGATGCGCTGGCCGAACTTCGGGCGCAGGCGAGCGAGGCGACAGGCGAGCGGCGGCAAGTCGCGGTGCTGTTCGCCGATCTCTGCGGCTACACGGCAATGAGCCGGGAAGCCGATCCGGAAGACCTCGTCGCGCTGCTCGACCACTACTTCGAGCACGTCGACCGCATCGTCGATCAGCACGGCGGACACATCGACAAGCATGTCGGCGACGCCATCATGGCGGTGTTCGGCGCGCCGGTTTCGCATGGCAACGATGCCGAACGGGCCGTGCGCGCCGCCCTCGCAATCGGCGACGCGATGCCCGGCCTGTCGCGCGCGCTCGGCCGCACGCTTGTCGCGCATATCGGCATTGCGGGCGGCGAAGTCGTCGCGAGCGGCACGGGCAGCGCAACGCATCGCGCGTACACCGTCACGGGCGACACGGTCAATCTCGCCTCCCGGCTCACCGACGCGGCCGGACCCGGCGAGATTTTGATATCGGACGCGGTGCGGCGTCCGCTGGCGAGCCGGCTCGATTGCGTGGAGCGCGGCGCGCTTTCGGTCAAAGGCTTCGCGCAACCGGTTTCGGCGTGGTGCATCGCCGGTTTTCGGCGCGCGACGCCGGATCGCGCGTTTGCCGGACGCCAAGACGAATTGCGGCGGTTTCGCGCAACGCTGCGCGCATGCCTCGAGACCGGGCGCGGAAGCGTCGTCGTGCTGCGCGGCGAGGCGGGGATCGGCAAGACGCGCCTCGCCGTGGAATTCGAAAGCGAGGCGCGCGCGTCGGGCTTCGCGTGTCACGGCGGCCTCGTGCTCGACTTCGGCGCGGCGACCGGGCGCGGCGCGGTCCAGTCGCTCGTGCGCGGCCTGCTGCCGGCCGGCGATGCGGCCGTGGAACGCGCGGCCAGCGACGGTCTGATCGATGCGAGCGACGCCGTCTTTCTCAAGGATCTCGTCGATGCGCCGCTGACGTTCGACGAGCGCACCGTCTACGAAGCGATGGACAACGCCATGCGCGTGCGCGGCCGGCGCAACGTCCTCGCGCGGCTGGTCCGGCGCGCGAGCCGCCGGCAGCCGCGCATTTTGTCCGTCGAGGATGTTCACTGGTCGGATGCGCAAACGCTTCGCGATCTCGCCGATCTCTCAGCGGCGGTGGCTGACTGCCCGGCGGTGCTGCTGCTGACGGCGCGCACGTCCGGCGATGCGGCCGGCGAACCGTGGCGCTCGGCGGCCGGCGCGCGATGCACGCTGATCGATCTCGGCCCACTCAGCGCGGACGAGGCGAATGCCATGGCCGGATCGTTTCCCGGCGCGGACGCGGATCTCGCGAAACGCTGCATCGCGCGAGCGGCGGGCAACCCGCTCTTTCTCGAACAGTTGCTCAACAACGCGGAGGAGAGCGCGGGAACCGGCGTGCCGGGTTCGGTGCGAAGCCTCGTGCAGGCGCGGCTCGACCGGCTTCATTCCGGCGACAAGTCGGTCTTGCAGGTGGCCTCGGTGCTTGGCCAGTACTTCGAGCGCGATGCAATCGAGCATCTTTTGGACGGCGCGGGCGCCGCATTGGAGCCGCTCGTGATGCGCGTCCTGTTGCGGCGGCAAGGCGGCGGGTTCATCTTCCATCACGCGCTGATTCGCGACGCCATCTATGACGGGCTGCTGAAAAGCCGTCGCCGGGAATTGCATCGCCGCGCGGCGCACTGGTATGGCGAGCGCGATCCCGTGCTGCGCGCCGAGCATCTCGATCGCGCGGAAGACCGCGAGGCCGCGCTCGCCTATTGCGATGCGGCGCGCGCGCAGGCTGCGCTCTATCGCTACGAATCGGCGCTTGCGCTGACCGAACGCGGGCTCGCACTCGCGGATACGAACGGCGAGCGCGTCGCGCTCGAATGCCTGCGCGGCACGATCCTGCACGATGTGAGCGACATGACGGCGGCGCTTGCGGCATTCGAGACCGCGCTCGCGCTCGCCGCGACCGACGCCGAGCGTTGCCGCGCGTGGATCGGCTGCGCCACGGTGAAGCGCGTGATCGACGATCTCGACGGCGCCTGGGCCGATCTCGATCATGCCGCCGCCGCGGCCACCGCGCAGGGGCTCGTGCGCGAAGAAGCGCGCATTCACTTCCTGCGCGGCAATCTGTGCTTTCCGCGCGGTGACCGCGACAACTGCGTGCGCGAGCACGGGCGCAGCCTCGCGCTCGCCCACGAAGCGGGCGATCCGGAACAGGAAGCGGCGGCGCTCGGCGGAATCGGCGACGCGGAGTACATGCGCGGACGCATGATCAGCGCGCACGACGCCTTCAGCCGCTGCATCGACGTATGCCGGCGCCACGGCTTCGGGCGAATCGAAGTCGCCAATCTGCCGATGCGCGCCATCACCGCGTGGTTCGCGGGCAACGCGCGCACCGGCCTCGATGCGGCGCTCGCCAGCGTCGCCGCGGCGCAGAAGGCGGGGCATCTGCGCGCGCTCGCGGTGGCGCATCACGCCGCGTGGCACTGCCTGCACGATCTCGCGCAGTGGGAGCGTGCGGGGGAGCATGTCGGCCCGGCGCTGTGGTGCGCGCGCGAACTGAAGTCGAAGCGGTTCGAAGGCGAAGCGCTCGCGCTGCGCGCGGAGTTGCATCGTCTGGCTGGACGGCGCAGTGAAGCGCTCGCCGATATCGCGCTGGCGTTGTCGATCAGCCGTGAAACCGGCATGACGTATCTCGGCGCGCACTATCTCGGCATCCTCGCTCATGCGACCGATGACATCGCCGTGTTCGACAGCGCGCTCGCAGAAGCCGAAGCGTTACTCGTCGCGGGCGCCGTAAGTCACAACCACTTTCTCTTTCGACGCGACGCGATCGACGCCTGCATCGATCGCGGTCTCTGGAATGCGGCCGCGCAACAGGCCACGGCGCTCGAAGATTACGCGCGCTGCGAGCCATCGCCGTTTTCGCGCTTCTTCGTCGCTCGCGCACGGGCGCTCGTTTCGTGGGGGAGCGGCGAAGCGATCGCGCCCGACGCGCTTCGGCGGCTGCGGGAGGAGGGCGCGGCGTTGGGATTTCTTCATGCGCTGCGGGAGATCGACGACGCGCTTGCCGGCGGGACGGCCTAGTCACGCCGGCGCTGCCTGACCCTTCCAGGCAGCGCCGCTTCAGCGTACTACGCGCCGTTCGCCTTGCCCGCGCCAAGATCCGCGCCCGTAGTCGGATCTGCCGACGGATCCGACGCCGTGCGCGATGCCATCGCCTGCAGCACCTGCACGTCCGCCTCGGTCACGGTGACGGTGGCGGTGCCGTCGCCGCCATCCACGGCCGGTTGCGGATCCTCGACGAACTCCCAGTCGCCGCCCTCGTTCCACGGCCCGCGCGCGTCCTCGCCCTTCGAGAGGTTGAAGTACACGCTCGCGAACTCGGGGTCGCCCGGCAGCTTGCCTTGCGGAAAGTTCGGCTGGATCGCGTGCAGCGCCTTCTCGAACGACTTCTGATGCGCGATCTCGCGCGTCATCAGAAAGCCCAGCGCGTCCTTGATGCCGGCATCTTCCGTCACGTTGATGAGCCTTTCGTAGACGATCTTCGCCCGCGCCTCGGCGGCGATGTTCGAGCGCAGATCGGCGGTCGGCTCGCCGATGGTGTCGATATAGGCGGCGCTCCACGGCACGCCCGCCGAGTTGGTGAGCGGCGTGCCCGCGCCGTAAAGCACCTGCGTGATGTGCGAATCGTTGCCCGCGCCGGTCAGCGAACGATAGAGCTCGGCTTCCTGCTCCACGGCCTCGGCGAGATGGCCCTTCGCGCCCTTGTTCAGCATCGCGACGATGGAGCCGATGATCTCCAGATGGCTCAGTTCCTCGGTCGCGATATCGAACAGCAGATCCTTGCGGCCCGGATCGTCTTCGCTGACGGCTTGCGTGAAGTAGCGCATCGCGGCGCCGAGCTCGCCTTGCGGCCCGCCGAACTGCTCCAGCAGCAGGTTGGCGAGACCGGGATTGGGTGCGCCCACGCGGACGGTGTATTGCAGGCGTTTGTTATGGACGAACATTTGAACGACTCCTTTTTCAGAGCGAGCGAAGCCCTTCGCGGACTTCGCGCGAATCGTTGAGATTGAATGGTGTGCTCGTGCAGCGGCCGGGAGGAACGCACAGGCGTCGCTTTCGGCCGTGAGGCTGCGGTCTCAGCGCGTCGGAATTGCGCTGGCGTCGTGCGGCGGGAACCGCGTCGTCAGGAGGAGGCCGCTCGTCCGATGGGTTCGGTGGCAGCAGCCCGCAAGCGCTTCAGCAACGGGTATGCCACCGGGCAAAACGCCGCTCGCGCCTATTGCTGAAAGCCTCTCAGGACCGCGCCGAGCTCTTCGAGCGTGAAGGGTTTGCGCAACGCCGCCCATCGAAATGACATCGAGGGCAGCGCCGGCATTTCATACCCCGAGGAAAACACGACGCAGATCGACGGCTGGTCGCGCGCCGCCCGCCTCGCGAGTTCGACGCCGTCCATGGCGGGCATGCTGAGGTCGGTCATGAGCACGTCGAACGCCTCTTGCTGCAGGCGGTCCAGCGCCTCGTGGGGCGAGGTCGTCGAAGTCGCCGCATGGCCGAGCAGACGCAGTTGCTCGTTCATCGCCTCGCAGAGATTGGCGTCGTCGTCGACGAGCAGCACGCGCAGTGTGCGCCCGCCGGCCGCCGATGCGTCCAGCGGGCTGCTCGCCGGCGTCGCGGGTTTCGCGCGGTCGAGCATGCTGCGGATCTTGCGGGCGAGCTGATCGCGGCCGTAAGGCTTGCTCAGAAGCTCGACGCCCGGATCGAGCCTGCCGCCGTGAACGATCGCGTTCTGCGTATAGCCCGACGTGAACAGCACCTTCATGTGCGGCAGCATGCGCGAGGCCTGCGCCGCCATTTGCGTGCTGCTGATGGGGCCGGGCATGACCACGTCGGAAAACAGCAGGTCGACGTCGATGCCGCTGCGCAGCACCGTGAGCGCCTGTTGCGCGTCGTCGGCCTTGAGCACGCGATAGCCGAGTCCCGTCAGCGTATCGACGGCGGTGGACTGCACTTTCGGATCGTCTTCGACGACGAGGATGGTTTCGCTGCCGCCCTTGACCGGCGCGGCGTGCGCGCGCGGCGGCGGCTCGATCGCCTCGCCCGTCGAGCGCGGCAGATAGATCTTGACCGACGTGCCGTGACCGATCTCGCTGTAGATCTTGATATGCCCGCCGCTTTGCTTGACGAAGCCGTACGCCATGCTGAGGCCGAGGCCCGTGCCCTTGCCTTCGGTCTTGGTCGAAAAGAACGGATCGAACGCGCGTTCCAGCACGTCCTGCGGCATGCCCGTGCCCGTATCGGTGACGGCGAGCAGCACGTATTGACCTTCGGCGACATCGGGTTCGGTGGCGACGTACTGATCGTCGAGCATCGCGTTGGATAGCTCCATCGTCAGCCGGCCGCCGTCGGGCATCGCGTCGCGAGCGTTGATGGCGAGATTCAGCACCACGTTTTCGAGTTGATGGATGTCGACGGACGTGTTCCACAGCCCGCCCGCAACCACCGTCTCCACGCGCACGGTCTCGCCGAGCGCGCGGCGCAGCAGGTCGTCCATGCCGCGCAGCGCCGCCGCGAGGTTGATGACCACCGGCTGCAACGGCTGCTGGCGGCCGAACGCGAGCAGTTGCGACGCGAGCTTCGAGCCGCGCTCGACGGCTTCGATCGCCTTCGTGATACGGTCGCGCGTCCACGCATCGCGGTGATGCCGGCTGTCGAGCAGTTCGAGATTGCCGCGCAGCACTTGCAGCACGTTGTTGAAATCGTGCGCGACGCCGCCGGTCAGCTTGCCGACGGCTTCCATCTTCTGCGCCTGAAAGAGCGCCTTGCGCGTTTCTTCGAGCACGCGGCTGGCTTCCATGCGTTCGGTGATGTCGCGCGTGATCTTGGCGAAGCCGGCGAGCGTGCCGCTTTCGTCACGGATCGCGTCGATCACGACGTGCGCCCAGAAGCGCTTGCCGTCCTTGCGCACGCGCCAGCCTTCGGCTTCGAACCGTCCTTCCCGCGCCGCGATGGACAGGCCGCGCTGCGGCAGGCCGGCCGCGGCGTCTTCCCGCGTGTAGAAACGCGAAAAGTGCGAGCCGATGATTTCATCGGACTGGTAGCCCTTGATGCGCCGCGCGCCCGCGTTCCAGTTCGTGACGATGCCTTCGGGCGACAGCATGAAGATCGCGTAGTCCGTCACGCCGTTCACGAGCATGCGAAAGCGCTGTTCGCTCTCGACGACGGCTTCGTGGGCGATGCGCTTGTCGGTCATGTCGCGGACGATCTTGCCGAAGCCGAGCAGGCGGCCATGCTCGTCGACGAGCGCGGTGATCACGACGTTGGCCCAGAATCGCGCGCCGGACTTGCGCAGACGCCAGCCTTCGGCTTCCGAGCGTCCGTCGCGCCGCGCGGCGTCGAGCAGGGCAGTGGCGCTGCCTTTTTCGCGATCTTCCGGCGCATGGAAGATATCGAACGACCGGCCGACGACTTCCTCGGGTTGAAAGCCGTGGATCTGACGCGCGCCCACGTTCCACGTCTCGATCATGCCTTCGGGAGACAGCCCGATCACCGCATAGTCGCGCACACAATTGATCCACCGGCGGCACCAGTCGTCGGGAATGGAAAAATCGTCGTGTTCGTCGGCTTGCATTGTCTGGTCCCCGTTTGCCGCATTGTTTCGCTCTGAGCATGGCGCACGTGAATGCGCGCGAGCCTTTGCGTATCTCGCATTTGACCACGACTGCGCCGTTGCCAGCGATGCGCGGTTCTACGCGGCTTGCTTCGTCACCAGCCTGGAACGTCGATGTCCGCGCTCGCCGTGCAACCGTAACGCATCCTTTACGTACTGAGAAGGCCGCAATTGCGACCGTAGATTCGATCAAGTGTGCGACCATTCCGCGTCTGCCGGGCTGTACGAAACGCTCGTGCGGCGGTCTTTTCCCGAACCCCGTTCGATGTCTCGAGGAACATTGCCTTGCTTGCTGCGCTCGCCACCTTGCTCGTCTTCCAGTGTCTGGGAGAGGGCCTTTCGTATCTTTTCCGTATTCCCGTGCCGGGGCCGGTGGTCGGCATGCTGCTGCTGCTCGGCTATGTTGCGGTGCGTCCAGCCGCCGCCGCGGCGCTCGAAGGCACCGCGCTCGAAATCCTGAGGCACCTGTCGCTGCTGTTCGTGCCGGCGGGCGTCGGCATCATGGTCTCGGCGGGCGCGCTGCGCGGCGATATGCTCGCGGTCGTGCTGTCCGTCGCGATCAGCACGGCATTGGCGATCGCGGTGACCGCGCTCGTCATGCGCGCGATGTTGCGCCGTCAGCGCCGCGTGCCGGGCGGACCGGGAGAGGGCGCATGACCGGCGTGCCGCGCATCGGCGCGATCTGGGTGTATCTCGCGGCCACGCCGCTGCTCGGGCTGACCATTACGCTGCTGGCCTATCTCATCGCGCAGCGCATCTACGCGGCGTGCCGCTTCAACCCGCTCGCCAATCCGGTGCTGATCGCGGTGGCGATCGTCGTCGTCGTGCTGAAGACCAGCGATACGCCTTACGAAACCTATTTCGATGGCGCGCAGTTCGTCCATTTTCTGCTGGGCCCGGCGACCGTTGCGCTGGCGCTGCCGCTCTACCGGCAGTTGCCCAACCTGAAGCGGCTGGCGTTGCCGATCGTCGTGAGCCTCGCGGCGGGCTCGCTGACCGCGATCGTGTCGGCGGTGTCGGTGGCGGCGTTGCTGGGCGCGTCGCGGCAGTCGATCGCGTCGCTCGCGCCGAAATCCGCGACGACGCCCATCGCGATGGCCGTCGCGAAGGAGATCGGCGGCTTGCCGTCGCTGACGGCGGTGCTCGTCATCACGACGGGCGTGTTCGGCGCGGTCACGGCGCGCGGCATCCTGAATCTGTTGCGCGTCACGGATGTCGAAGCGCGCGGATTCGCACTCGGCGTCGCGTCGCACGGGATCGGCACGGCGCGCGCGTTTCAGGTGAGCGAGGAAATGGGCGCGTTCGCCGGGCTCGGCATGGGGCTGAACGGTATTTTCACGGCGTTCGTCGTGCCGGTGATGTTGCCGGTTTTGTCGCGGTTCTTGTGAATTTCCGGATGGGGCTTGCGGGGTGCGCCGTCCGCGGCACGACGGTTGCTCAGCCGATGAGGGTGCAAGTGTTCAGCGAATCGCCGCCACATTGTCGCGTTACGGGAGAAAGTCATGGACGAGCAGAAAGAGCAAGACCGCATTCGTCGCCGCGCTTACGAACTCTGGGAACGCGAAGGCAGCCCCGAGGGTCGCGCCGAAGAATTCTGGCAGCAGGCGATAGAGTCGCTCGGCGCGGAGGATGCGTCGGGTACGGGCGGGGAACAGTCCGCGAGCACCGATAGCGACGGTAGCGCTGGGCAGGGCGAACGCCCGGCCGAAGAGAAGAGCGCCACGACGACGAAGTGATGGTGTGAGGTTGAGGTTGGTCTTGGCATGCGCTTGATGTCGCTGTGCGTTTTGCGCTTCGATGCTTGAGCTTTCCGGAATATGTTCGGAGAGCTTGTAAAAGATGGAAGGTGAGAAGCCGATGCCCCCGTTTAAGGGGCATCGGCTATTTCTCGTGCTGATCAAGCGATCAGTAAGATTGATGGTCGGACTGCGAACCGCTTATCGACCGCGGCCGCCGCCACCGCCACCCGCGCCACCACCACCGCCACCGCCAGAACCGCCGCCACCGTGGCCGCCGCCGCCATGACCGCCGCCGCCGTGGCCACCGCCTGAGCCGTTGCCGTTGCCGCCGCCGTTGCCGCCGCCATTTCCGCCGCCACCATTCCCACCGCCATTGCCGCCGCCACCGTGGCCACCGCCGCCGTGACCGCCACCTGAGCCGCCGCCGCTGCCACCACCGTTACCGCCACCATTACCGCCGCCGCCATGGCCACCACCGGAACCGCTGCCGTTGCCGCCACCGCCGCCGCCGCCGTTGCCGCCGCCGCCATGGCCGCCACCGGAACCGCCGCCGTTGCCACCACC
>NZ_FCNY02000013.1 GCF_001544575.2 Caballeronia cordobensis | reverse complement strand
ATCATGGCGGATCGTCCGCCGCGTCCGCCGAAGAACATGCCGCCGCCGTCGGGCGATACGCCTTCGGGTGGCAGCAGCGGTACCGAGGTCAAGCCGGGCAACGCGCCGGCAACGGCCTGAGTTTTCCGCGTTCGTTCATGGGCCGGTGTGCATTGCACGCCGGCCCATTTTCCATTCAGGGCCCGGTTTTAATGAGATGCTGAACGGCACGTAGCGCACGGCGCTCGCTATGCCAGACGATCTCCCCGTCCAGCCCATTCCTTCATTCGTTCGACTCGCTTGACCACTTCGACCTCATCCCCGTTTTCAGCAGCACCGCTTCAGTGCGGCCGCTTCACGCTGACCTTCGAACGCCCGCTCGTCATGGGCATCCTCAACGTCACGCCGGATTCCTTTTCGGATGGCGGCCGGTTCATCGCTCGCGATGCCGCGCTTGCGCGCGCCGAGCAGATGCTCGCCGACGGCGCCGACATGATCGATATCGGCGGCGAGTCCACGCGTCCCGGCGCGCCGCCTGTCCCGCTGGACGAGGAGTTGGAGCGCGTCGTGCCGATCGTCGAGGCGTTGCGTGACGTCCGTGCGCCGCTTTCCGTCGATACGTACAAGCCGGCGGTCATGCGCGCCGTGCTCGACGCCGGCGCGGACATGATCAACGACATCTGGGGCTTTCGCCGGGAAGGCGCGCTCGACGTCGTCAAGAACAGCAACTGCGGCCTCTGCGTGATGCACATGCTCGGCGAGCCGCAGACGATGCAACTGCACGAGCCGATGTACGAAGATGTCGTCGCCGAGATCCGTGCGTTCTTCGCTGAACGCGTGACCACGCTGACGCAGGGCGGCGTGAGCGCGGCGCGCATCAGTCTCGATCCGGGCTATGGTTTCGGCAAGACCGTCGAGCACAATTACCAGTTGCTCGCGCATCTCGCCGCGACCCAGCCGGCCGGAGCAGCCTTCCCGCTGCTCGCGGGCATGTCGCGCAAATCGATGCTCGGCGCCGTCACCGGACGCGGCGCGGGCGAGCGGCTCGCGGCGAGCGTCGCCGCCGCGGTCTGCGCGGCGGAGCGGGGCGCGGCGATCATCCGCGTGCACGACGTCGCCGAAACCGTCGATGCGCTGAAGGTCTGGCAAGCAACAAAAGAAGCCGCCGCGAATGGGCATCATTGAGCCTTGGCGCCATTGGAGAGGTCTTCCGGCGCAGGCCGCGCGCGCCAATATAACTATCATCAACACTATGTCGCGGATCGATAACCGCAGCCATATGTCCCGCGAGGAGGGCAAGCAATAATGGCACGTCAATATTTTGGAACGGACGGCATCCGTGGGCGCGTCGGCGTCGCGCCGATCACGCCGGATTTCGTACTTCGGCTCGGCTACGCCGCGGGCAAGGTGCTCGCGGGCGCGGATCGCGCGCTGCAGAAAAAGGGCAATCGGCCGACGGTGCTGATCGGCAAGGACACGCGCGTGTCCGGCTACATGCTGGAAGCGGCGCTGGAGTCGGGCTTTTCGGCGGCGGGCGTCGACGTGATGCTGGCCGGCCCGATGCCGACGCCGGGCGTCGCCTACCTCACGCGCGCGCTGCGGCTGTCGGCGGGCGTGGTGATCAGCGCGTCGCACAATCCCTACAACGACAACGGCATCAAATTCTTCTCCGCCGACGGCAACAAGCTGCCCGACGAAGTCGAGCTTGAAATCGAGCGCCAGCTCGAACTGCCGATGGAGTGCGCGCCTTCCGAGCAACTCGGCAAGGCGCGGCGCCTCGACGATGCGGGCGGCCGTTACATCGAGTTCTGCAAGAGCACGTTTCCCGCGAATTTCGACTTGCGCGGCCTGAAGCTCGTGGTGGACTGCGCGCACGGCGCCGCCTATGACGTCGCGCCGCACGTCTTTCACGAACTGGGCGCGGAAGTGGTGTCGATCGGCGTCTCGCCGAACGGCTTCAATATCAACGACGGCGTCGGCGCGACCGCGCCCGATGCGCTCGTGCGCGCCGTGGTGGAGCACAAGGCCGACATCGGCATCGCGCTGGACGGCGACGCCGATCGTCTGCAGATCGTCGATTCGACGGGCCGGTTGTATAACGGCGACGAGTTGCTGTACGTGCTGGTGAAGGATCGCATCGCGACCGACGGCAAGGTGGACGGCGCGGTCGGCACGCTGATGACCAACATGGCCGTGGAAGTGGCGCTGAAAGAGGTCGGCGTGCAGTTCGTGCGCGCGGCCGTCGGCGACCGCTACGTGCTCGAGAAACTGCGCGAGAACGGCTGGCAACTGGGCGCGGAAGGCTCCGGCCACATTCTGTCGCTCGACCGTCATTCGACCGGCGACGGCATCGTCTCGGCGCTTCTGGTGCTCGCGGCGATCCAGCGCAGCGGCAAATCGCTCGATCAACTGCTCGACGGTGTGAGCCTTTTCCCGCAGAAGCTGATCAACGTGCGCATGAATGCAGGCGCGGACTGGAAAGCCAGCGACGCGATTCGCCGCGCGGTCGAGCAAGCCGAGCGTTCCCTCCAATCGCACGGCCGGGTCTTGATTCGCGCGTCGGGAACTGAGCCGGTTCTGCGCGTGATGGTAGAAGCGTCGGCGCAAAAGGATGCGGTTCAGTACGCGGAAACGATTGCGCAGGTCGTAAAAGAAGCGACTTCGTAGGCGTTTACTGAATTTCTCGTCACTTCGCTAAAAGCGGGCTTCGGCCCGCTTTTTTATTTGCGTCGGGCGCTTGACAAAGCCGCTGTGATCAAACTTTCGGCGCGTAAGAAAACTGACATGTTTGCTTCACGATTAGTCATATTACTGTCACAGACTCCTCCTATATTTCGCGGTGTCGTCTCACACGCTCACAACCCTGGAGGTTAAGAATGAAATTGATGCAAACCGCGCTGGCCGGCCTGATTGGCGCCGTGTTCGCCATCTCCGCGCAAGCAGCCGACATCACCGGCGCGGGTAGTACCTTCGCAGCCCCGATCTACACCAAGTGGGCAGACGCCTACCAGAAAAACGGCGGCGGCAAGGTCAACTACCAAGGCATCGGCTCGTCGGGCGGTATCAAGCAGATCATCGCGAAGACCGTGGATTTCGCGGGCTCCGACGCTCCGCTGAAAGACGACGAACTCGCGAAGGACGGCCTGTTCCAGTTCCCGACGGTGGTCGGCGGCGTGGTGCCGGTGATCAACGTGCCGGGCGTGAAGGCGGGTGAAGTGACGCTGTCGGGCCAGGTGCTCGGCGACATCTACCTCGGCAAGATCAAGAAGTGGAACGACCCGGCGATCGCCGCGCTGAACCCGAAGGTCAAGCTGCCGGATACGGACATTGCCGTGGTGCGCCGCGCCGACGGTTCGGGCACGAGCTTCATCTGGACGAACTATCTGTCGAAGGTCAACACGGAGTGGAAGTCGAAGGTCGGCGAAGGCTCGACCGTCAACTGGCCGACGGGCACGGGCGGCAAGGGCAACGACGGCGTCGCGGCCTTCGTGCAGCGTCTGCCGGGCGCGATCGGCTACGTGGAGTGGGCGTACGCGAAGCAGAACAAGATGACCTACGTCGGCCTGAAGAACGCGGCCGGCACCGTCGTCGAGCCGAAGACCGACACGTTCAAGGCCGCTGCCGCGGGCGCGGACTGGTCGAAGTCGTTCTATCAGATCCTGACGAACGAGCCGGGCCAGAACGCATGGCCGATCGTCGGCGCGACCTTCGTCCTGCTGCACGCGACGCAAGAGAAGCCGCAGCAAGGTTCGGAAACGCTCAAGTTCTTCGACTGGGCGTTCAAGAACGGCAATCAGGCTGCGAACGATCTGGACTACATCTCGCTGCCGGATTCGGTCGTTGCCGAAATCAAGACGCAATGGAAGGCGAAGGTGAAGGACGCTTCGGGCAAGTCGGTCGCGGAATAAGCGCGGCAAGCAGTCGTTTCAAACTGTCCTAAGCTATCGATTCGAGGGACAGCAAAGCAGAGAAAGCAAGCCGCGCGGCGAGCCCAAGGTTCGCCGCGCGGTCTGACACGTAGCGAAACCAAGGCTCCCATGTCGGACATCAATCTTTCGTCGGCGGTGCCGGCGGCGCATACACAGCGCGCGCCGAGCCGTATCGGCGACATCGTTTTCGGCGGCGTGACGCGGCTTGCGGCCGTCATCACGCTGCTTCTGCTTGGCGGCATCATCGTTTCGCTGCTCATCGCGTCGCTGCCGACCATCCACAAATTCGGGCTTTCGTTTCTCTGGCGCGCGGAGTGGGATCCACCCAGCGAGAGCTTCGGCGCGCTGGTGCCGATCTACGGCACGATCGCGACCTCGATCATCGCGCTTATCATCGCCGTGCCGGTGAGCTTCGGCATCGCGCTGTTTCTGACGGAACTCTCGCCCGCGTGGCTGCGCCGTCCGCTCGGCGTCGCGATCGAACTGCTCGCGGCGATTCCGTCGATCGTGTACGGCATGTGGGGCCTGCTCGTGTTCGCGCCGATCTTCGCGGAATACTTCGAGAAGCCGCTCGGCCATTTGCTCGGCGACGTGCCCGTCATCGGCATGTTCTTTCAGGGCGCGCCGATCGGCATCGGCATTCTGTGCGCGGGCGTGATTCTCGCGATCATGATCATCCCGTATATCGCCTCCGTGATGCGCGACGTGTTCGAAGTCACGCCCGTGCTGCTGAAGGAATCGGCGTACGGCATCGGCTGCACGACGTGGGAAGTGATGTGGAAGATCGTGCTGCCCTATACGCGCGCCGGCGTGATCGGCGGCGTCATGCTCGGCCTCGGCCGCGCGCTCGGCGAAACGATGGCCGTCACGTTCGTCATCGGCAACACGAATCTGCTCGACAACGTCTCGCTGTTCTCGCCCGGCAACAGCATCACCTCCGCGCTCGCGAACGAATTCGCGGAAGCGAGCCCGGGCCTGCATACGTCCGCGCTGATGGAACTCGGTCTCATTCTGTTCGTGATCACGTTCTTCGTGCTCGCGATTTCGAAGATCATGCTGATTCGCATGGAACGCGGGGAGGGCCGTAAATAATGAGCCGTCCCGCTACCTTCAATCAGGACCCGAAGCGCCTGCAGGCCACGCGCCAGAAGCTGCAAAGCCGCCGCCGCGGCACCAATGCGGTCGCGCTGACGCTGTCGCTCGCCGCCATGGCCTTCGGTCTCATTTGGCTCGTGTGGATTCTCTTCACGACGCTCAAGCTCGGCATCGGCGGTTTGTCGGTCGATCTGTTCACGCAATCGACGCCGCCGCCGAACACCGATGGCGGCGGTCTCGCCAACGCGATCGTCGGCTCGCTGATGCTCGTCGTGCTCGCCACCTTCGTCGGCACGCCGCTCGGCATTCTCGCGGGCGTCTATCTCGCCGAATACGGCCAGAAGCGCTGGCTCGCGAACGTCACGCGCTTCATCAACGACATTCTGCTGTCGGCGCCTTCGATCGTCGTCGGTCTGTTCGTGTATGCGCTCGTCGTCGCGAAGATGGGCCGCTTTTCCGGCTGGGCGGGCGTGATTGCGCTGGCGCTGCTGCAGATTCCGATCGTGATCCGCACGACCGAGAACATGCTGAAGCTCGTGCCGAACGCGCTGCGCGAGGCCGCGTTCGCGCTCGGCACGCCGAAGTGGAAGATGGTGATGTCGATCACGCTGAAGGCGTCGATCGGCGGCATCGTGACGGGCGTGCTGCTGGCGGTGGCGCGCATCGCCGGCGAAACCGCGCCGCTCCTGTTCACGGCGCTGTCGAATCAGTTTTTCTCGTGGGACATGAATCAGCCGGTGGCCAACCTGCCGGTGACGATCTACAAGTTCGCGATGAGTCCGTTCCCGCAGTGGCAATCGCTCGCGTGGGCCGGTGTGTTCCTGATTACGCTCGGTGTGCTGGGTCTGAATATCCTGGCGCGCGCGATCTTCTCGAAGAAATAAGGGTGGAGTGATTCCATGAATATGGTCGAAAGCGGTGTCAACCACCAGGAAAAGCAGATCGAACGCGGTCCGGTTCCCGGCAGCGTGCGCCCCACGCACGCCTCGCAGCCGGCGGATTCGATCAGGCCGAAGATCGAGGTGAAGAACCTCAACTTCTTCTACAACAAGTATCACGCGCTGAAGAACATCAACCTGCGCATTCCCGAGAAGAAGGTCACGGCTTTCATCGGGCCGTCGGGTTGCGGCAAATCCACGCTTTTGCGCACCTTCAACAAGATGTACGCGCTCTATCCGGAGCAGCGCGCGGAAGGCGAGATCCTGATGGACGGCGCGAACCTGCTCGACACGACGCGCGACATTTCGCTGCTGCGCGCGCGTGTCGGCATGGTGTTCCAGAAGCCGACGCCGTTTCCGATGTCGATCTACGACAACATCGCGTTCGGCGTGAAGATGTTCGAGCAGCTTTCGCGCTCGGAAATGGACGATCGCGTCGAATGGGCGCTCACGAAAGCCGCACTCTGGACCGAAGTGAAGGACAAGCTGCAGCAGAGCGGCTACGGTCTGTCGGGCGGTCAGCAGCAGCGTTTGTGCATTGCGCGCGGTATCGCGATCCGTCCGGAAGTGCTGTTGCTCGACGAGCCGTGCTCGGCGCTCGATCCGATCTCGACGGGCCGCATCGAAGAGCTGATCGCCGAATTGAAGAGCGATTACACGGTCGTGATCGTCACGCACAACATGCAGCAGGCGGCGCGTTGTTCGGACTACACTGCCTATATGTACCTGGGTGAATTGATCGAGTTCGGCGACACCGAAAAGATCTTCATCAAGCCGGCCCGCAAGGAGACGGAAGACTACATCACGGGCCGCTTCGGCTGATCGCCGGACGGGTGAAACGGAAAGGCTTTAAGGAGCAAATATGTCCGATAAACATCTTTCGAGCCAGTTCGACGCCGACCTCAACGCGGTGTCGTCGAAAGTGCTGGAAATGGGCGGTCTCGTCGAGTCGCAGATCATCGCGGCGATGCAGGCGTTGAACGAGTTCGACATCGGCATCGCCGATCAGGTGATCGCGGCCGAAGTGCGTCTGAACACGATGGAAGTCGAGATCGACGAAGAGTGCAGCAACATCATCGCGCGCCGTCAGCCGGCTGCGCGCGACCTGCGCCTGTTGATGGCGATCTCGAAGACGATCACGAATCTGGAGCGCGCCGGCGACGAAGCCGAGAAGATCGCCAAGCGCGTGAAACGCATCAACGAAGACGGCGCGGGCCGCACGGTGAACATCGCGGAAATCAAGCTCTCGGGCGAGATGGCGGTGTCGATCCTGCGCCGCGCGCTCGATGCGTTCGCGCGTCTGGACACGGTGGCGGCAGCGCAGATCGTGCGCGACGACAAGGCTATCGACGATGAATTCCGCGCCTTCGTGCGCAAGCTCGTGACGTACATGATGGAAGATCCGCGCACCATTTCGGCGGGCCTCGACTATCTGTTCATCGCGAAGGCGGTGGAGCGCATCGGCGATCACGCGAAGAACATCGCCGAGTTCATCATCTACATCGTGAAGGGCACGGACGTGCGTCACATCTCGCGCGATCAGCTCGAACGCGAGGCGTTGAGCTGATTCGTTGCCGAGCAATCGTTTTAACTCAAGGAAAAGGTCAAGAGGTGCCGATGCCCAGCAGTATCCTCGTCGTCGAAGACGAACCCGCGATCTCCGAATTGATTTCGGTGAATCTTCAGCATGCGGGACATTGCCCGATTCGCGCCTATAACGCGGAACAGGCGCAAAACCTGATCAGCGACGTGCTGCCCGATCTCGTCCTGCTCGACTGGATGTTGCCGGGCAAGTCGGGCATCGCGTTCGCGCGCGAGCTGCGCAACAACGAGCGCACGAAGCATATTCCGATCATCATGCTGACGGCGCGCGGCGACGAGCAGGACAAGGTGCTCGGCCTCGAGATCGGCGCGGACGATTACGTGACGAAGCCGTTCTCGCCGAAGGAACTGATGGCGCGCATCAAGGCGGTTCTGCGCCGGCGCGCGCCGCAGCTCACCGAAGACGTGGTCGCGATCAACGGCTTGCGGCTCGATCCGGCGACGCACCGTGTGGCAGCGAGTCATTCGGGCAACGATATCAAGCTCGATCTCGGCCCGACCGAATTCCGTCTGCTGCATTTCTTCATGACGCATCCGGAGCGCGTGCATAGCCGCACGCAATTGCTGGATCAGGTGTGGGGCGATCACGTGTTCGTCGAAGAGCGTACGGTCGATGTGCATATCAAGCGTCTGCGCGCCGCGCTCAAGCCCGCGGGCTGCGATGCTATGATCGAAACGGTGCGCGGCAGCGGTTACCGGCTTGCCAAAAGCGCCTGAGTTCCGCTTCGACTTGCCGCATCAACGTCATCTAGACACACCGACAACATGAACATCATCTGGACGCGTGCCATCGTGTCCCTCGCGCTGCTCGCCGCGTTAAGCGCGGCGATCGGTGCATTCGCGGGCGTGCGCGTGGCGCTCGCCTTTGCGGTGCTCATGCTCGTCGTGCAGGGCTTTTTCGTTACCTATCACATGCAGCGCCTGTGGCGTCTGCTCGAAGCGCCGGTCTATGGCGAGGTGCCGAGTGCGCTCGGCATCTGGGGCGAAATCTATTACCGTCTGCACAAGCTCGCGAAGCGCTGGCACGCGCAAGTGCGTCAGGTCGAGCAACAGCATGCGCGCTTCATTCAGGCGATCCAGGCCTCGCCGAACGGTGTGGCGATGCTCGACGATCACGATCAGATCGAGTGGTGCAACGCGATCGCCGAGGAGCACTTCGGGCTCGATGCCAAGCGCGACTTGCGCCAGCACATCACGCATCTCGTGCGCAATCCGGACTTCGTGCGTTATCTGAACGCGCATCATTACGAAGAGATGCTCGTGATGCGCGGCATGGGCGTGCATCGCAAGTACACGGTATCGGTGCAGGTGTTTCCGTATGGCGAGAACCGCAAGCTGCTGCTCACGCAGGACATCACCGAACTGGAGCGCACGGACTCGATGCGCCGCGATTTCGTCGCCAATGTTTCGCATGAGTTGAAGACGCCGCTCACGGTCTTGTCCGGCTTTCTCGAAACGATGCGCGAGTTGCCGCTCGACGAAGCGGACCGCATGCGTTATCTCGACATGATGGAGCAGCAGGCGTCGCGCATGCAGAACATCGTGCGGGACTTGCTCGTGCTCGCGAATCTCGAAGGCGATATGCGTCCGCCGGGCGATGAGTTGCTCGACATGCGCGCGGTGATGCGGCATCTGGAAGACGATGCCAATAACCTGTCGAACGGGCGGCATCGGATTTCGTTTCAAAGCGATGATGCGTTGACCGTCGCCGGGGCCGAGACTGAAGTGATGAGTGCGCTTGGCAATCTCGTGACTAACGCGGTGCGGTATACGCCGGATGGCGGGGCCATCGAGGTTTCGTGGCAGCGCATGAAGGATCGTGCGGTTTTTGCCGTGCGGGATAGCGGGCTTGGGATTCCTGCGGAGCATATTCCGCGGTTGACGGAGCGGTTCTATCGCGTGGATCGGAGCCGGTCGCGGGATACCGGGGGGACTGGGTTGGGGCTGGCTATCGTCAAGCATGTGTTGCAGCGGCATAATGCCGAGCTTGATGTTAAGAGTGAAGTTGGAAGGGGGAGTACGTTTGTTGTTAGATTTCCCGCTTCGCGGACGGCTTTGAGGAAGTCGTTGGCGGCTTGATTGGGTTTTTTTTGCCACCGGATCCCGTATTCGTGTCGGTCTATTAGCACTGCCCCTCCCCGGGGCGGGGGTAACTTTCTTTGCTGCTGCAAAGAAAGTCACCAAAGAAAGCAGCTTTGTCACCGCCCGCGGTCACACGCAGTTTGGCCAATTTTCTCCTCGGGGAATGGCCCTCGCCTAAAGAGTGCCCTCATAAACCCAACCGGGCTTGGATCGCACACGGTCTGACAAGCCATAACTTTGAACGCGCTGGTTCAGCACAAAATAGCTTCGGCACAGCGCTTCGCGCTGCCGTTGGGCATGCGAGGGAAACCAGCGAACACGAGTGCACTCGCGCACCCGATGAACCCATCGGCCGCGAAGCGGGCTGGAACTTGAAATGGCTGTACCCGTTGGTTAAGCGGCGCGATGCGACAGACCGTGCGCGATCCAAGCCCGGTTGGGCCTGTGAGGGCACTCTTTAGGCGAGGGCCGTTCCCCGAGGAGAAAAATGGCCAAACTGCGTGTGACCGCGGGCGGTGACAAAGCTGCTTTCTTTGGTGACTTTCTTTGCAGCAGCAAAGAAAGTTACCCCCGCCCCGGGGAGGGGCAGTGCTAATAAACCAACAAGAAAACGGGATCCGGCGATCAAACCAGAAAACTAACTTACGGGATCCCGCGATTCAAAAAAAATCAAGAACAAAACTTAGCCAACAACCCCAATTGCGCATTGCGAATAGCCTTCCCCGGCCTCCGCTTCCGATAATGCCCATCACTCTGCATAACCCACGCCGACTGATTATCCCCAAGACAAACCGACAAGCCCTCGGCAATAACCCGCCGCTTCAACCGCCGATCGCGAATCGGAAACGCCACTTCCACGCGCCGGAAGAAGTTCCGATCCATCCAGTCCGCGCTGGACAGAAACACATCTTCCTTGCCATTAGCATAAAAATAGAAGATGCGATGATGTTCGAGAAACCGCCCGACGATCGACCGAACTGTGATGTTCTCCGAAAGATCCTCGACCCCCGGCTTCAGCGAACACACGCCCCGCACGATCAGATCGATCTTCACGCCCGCATGCGACGCCTCGTAAAGCGCGGCAATCACCGTAGGCTCCAGCAGGGCATTCATCTTCGCGACGATCCGCGCTCGCCGGCCCGCGCGCGCATGCTCGGCCTCGGCGCGAATCGCGTCGATGAGCTTCGCGTGCAGCGTGAACGGCGACTGCCATAGCTGATTCAAAGGAATCTCTCCGCCGATTCCCGTCAACTGCTGAAAGACGTGATGCACGTCTTCGCACATCTCCTGATCCGAAGTCATCAAGCCGAAGTCGGTATAAAGACGCGCCGTGCGCGGATGATAGTTGCCCGTGCCCAGATGCGCATAACGCTTCAGGACGAGCTTGCCGCCCTGCGATACGCGCCGCACGATCAGCATCATCTTCGCATGGCACTTGTGGCCGACCACGCCATACACCACATGCGCGCCCACCGCTTCGAGCTGCGACGCCCAGTTGATGTTCGTCTCTTCGTCGAAGCGCGCAAGCAGTTCCACGACGACCGTCACTTCCTTGCCGTTGCGCGCGGCCTGCATGAGCGCATCCATCAACGGGGAATCGGTGCCGGTGCGGTAGATCGTCTGCTTGATCGCAACGACTTGCGGATCTTTCGCGGCCTGCAGCAGCAGTTCGAGCACCGGCTGAAAACTCTCGTACGGGTGATGCAGCAGGATATCGCCCTGATCGATCGCGTCGAAGAGATTCGACGTGTTCGCGATCGCCTTCGGCACCGAAGGAATATGCGGCACGAACTTGAGGTCCGGCCGGTCCACCATCTCGGGCAACTGCATCAGACGCACGAGATTGACCGGCCCGTTCACGCGATACACATCGCGCTCGCTCAACTGACCTTCGTCCAGCAGACGCCGCACGAGATGCGGCGGCGTTTCCGCCGACACTTCGAGCCGCACCGCATTGCCCAGATGCCGCGCGGGCAATTCGCCTTGCAGCGCGACGCGCAGATTGGTGATCTCGTCTTCATCGACGAAAAGCTCGCTGTTGCGCGTGATGCGGAACTGGTTGCAACTGCGCACGACGAGATGAGGAAACAGTTCGTTGACGAAGTGCTGCATGAACGAGCTGAGCAGCACGAAGCCATGCGGATAACCCGACAGCGCCTCGGGCATGCGCACGAGGCGCGGCAGCGCGCGCGGCGCCTGCACGATGCCCATCATCGCCTGGCGGCCGAAAGCGTCCGTGCCTTCCAGTTCGACAACGAAGTTCAGACTCTTGTTCAACACCCGCGGAAACGGATGCGCGGGATCGAGCCCGATCGGCGTGAGCACCGGCAAAAGCTCGTTGTAGAAGTAGTCGCGCGCCCACGCGGTCTGCTGCTCGGTCCAGTCTTCCGCGCCGTGAAAGTAGATGCCTTCCATTTCGAGCGCGGGCAGCACGATGTCGTGCAGCATCGAATACTGCTGGCGCACGAGGCGCTGCGCGCGCTCCGAAACCAGGTCGTAGACGTGCTGCAACGACATGCCGTCCGGCGACAGCGAGCCGGGGTTGTCGCGCATCTGTTCTTGCAGACCCGCCATACGGACTTCGAAGAATTCGTCGAGGTTGCTGCTCGTGATGCAAATGAATCGCAGGCGTTCAAGCAAGGGAACCGTCGTGTCGGCGGCTTGCGCGAGGACGCGCTCGTTGAAACCTAAAATGCCCAGTTCGCGGTTGAATAACGGATAGCGTATGGACATCGGGGGGAGGGAGGGTGTCTCGATCAGATGGGCAAGGAAGCTCTCAGATGTTCTCACAGTATCATGTGTTTTTTATGACAGAACGATTTTCACGAATTCTACTCATTATGCGGATAGCGTCGCTAGCGCGCACGCGCGATTTTCGGATAAGCCGCGTACGGCTCCGAGCGGGCGCGCGCCGCGGCGGCATAGAATAGAATTCGTGCGCTGCAACAGCGCCGCTGTGACAGTGCCTTTCCCCACTTCACGATTTCCGGATCTCCGATGGTCACACATCCCCATCTTCTTGCCGCGGTCGACCTCGGATCGAACAGCTTCCGGTTGATCGTCGGCCGGGTCGAGGAAACGCCCGCCGGCAGCCAGATCTATCAGGTCGACGCGCTGCGCGAGCCCGTGCGGCTCGGCGGCGGACTCTCGAAGGACAAGATGCTCGACCGCGCATCGCAAGTGCGCGGCTGGGATGCGCTGAAGCGCTTCGGCGAACGTCTGCGCGATTTTCATCCCGATCAGGTGCGCGCCGTCGCCACCAATACCTTGCGCGTCGCAAAAAACGCCCACGACTTTCTCGTCGAGGCGGAAAGCGCGCTCGGCTTTCCGATCGAAGTCATCGCCGGGCGCGAGGAAGCGCGCCTCATCTACGCGGGCGCCGCGCATTCGGTGCCGGCGAGCGCGGGCAAGCGGCTCGTGGTCGATATCGGCGGGGGCTCGACGGAGTTCATCATCGGCTCGCATTACACGCCGATCCACATGGAGAGCCTGTATATCGGCTGCGTGAGCCATAGCCGCCAGTTCTTCCCGGCCGGCAATGTCGACGAATACACCATGCGCCAGGCCGAGCTCGCCGCCAAGCGCGAGATTCAGATCATTTCGCGCGAATACAAGCAGACGGGCTGGGATCAGGCGATCGGTTCGTCGGGCACGGCGCGCGCGCTCGCGGAGCTGATCGAGGCGAACGGCTTCAACGATCCCGACGTCACGCACGGCATTTCGCGCGTCGGCCTGGAGCGGCTCAAGCGCGCGCTCATCAAGGCCGAGAACGTGAACCGGCTGAAGCTCGTCGCGCTCAAGCCGGATCGCGTGCCGGTGCTCGCGGGCGGCCTGTCGATCATGCTCGGCGTGTTCGAGGAACTGGGCGTTGAATACGCCGATACCACCGACGCCGCCTTGCGGCTCGGCG
Source organism: Caballeronia cordobensis (assembly GCF_001544575.2). Taxonomy (GTDB): domain Bacteria; phylum Pseudomonadota; class Gammaproteobacteria; order Burkholderiales; family Burkholderiaceae; genus Caballeronia; species Caballeronia cordobensis. The sequence continues at coordinate 196,838 of NZ_FCNY02000013.1, read as the reverse complement.
TGCTGTACGACCTGCTCGGGCGCTCGCAGCATCAGGACATGCGCACCGTGACGGTCGAAGGCTTCAAGCGCCGCTATGGCGTGGATGCCGCGCAGGCGGAGCGTATCGGCGAACTGGCGATCAGTTTCTACGATCAGCTCGGCGAGCCCGACGAAGACGTGCGCGAGGAAAACCGCATGTTCCTCGCGTGGGCGGCGTCGCTGCACGAGATCGGCCTGTCGATCGCGCATAGCGCCTATCACAAGCACTCCGCGTATATCGCGAGCAACGCCGACATGCCCGGCTTCTCGCGCACCGATCAGGCCCGGCTCGCGGCGCTCGTGCTCGGCCACGCGGGCAAGCTCGGCAAGATCGCGCAGGCGCGCGACATCGACTGGACGCTGCTGTTCTGTCTGCGGCTTGCGGCGCTCTTGTCGCGCCGGCGCACGGATGTCGGGCTGCCGGGCATCGAGGTGAAACGGGCGGGCGGCGGCTTCGAGGTGCATCTGCCCAACGAATGGGTGGCCAATAATCCGCTCACCGATTACAGCCTCGTGCAGGAAGCGATGGAATGGGAGAAGATCGGCCGGCCGTATCGCGTGGTGTATACGGGCGATTGAGTCGATCGATGCCGCAAGGAACAAGGCCCCGTCGAGCGGGGCCTTGTTGCGTTTTGGGGCTTTACCGCCCCTGCATGTCGCCGATGAAGTGTCGCGCGTAGCGCGCGTTGATCTCCGACAGACGGAACAGCGTGAGGAAGTCAGCGGTGTTGAAATCCGGGTCCCAGGCCGGCGCGCCGCAGATCTTCGCGCCGAGACGCAGATAACCCTTCACGAGCGGCGGCGGGCTCACGTTCGCGCCGGTGCGCAGTTCCTCGACCGGCAGCGGCGTGTGCGGGAAGGCGCGATATTCGGGCGCCGTCAGCGCATCGGCGGGAAGCGAGGTGTAGAGATTCGCGGCGTAATGCCCGCCGTCGATCATGCCGACGCTCGCGCAGCCGAGCATCGTCTCGTAGCCGTTTTGCATCATGTACGCGGCGAGGCCGCCCCACAATGACATGATCACCGCGCCGTTGCGATAGTCCGGATGCACGCATGAGCGGCCCACTTCGACGAGCTTCGGCCGCAGGTGCGTGAGGCGCGACACGTCGAACTCGCTTTCCGCGTACAGGCGGCCGATGCGCGCGGCCTGATGCGGCGGCAGCACGCGATACGTGCCGACCACCTGCAGCGTATCGAGATCGCGCACGAGCAGGTGATCGCAGTAGGCGTCGAAGGCGTCGACATCGAGACCGGCGGGACCGGACAGGCGTGCACCCATTTCTTCGGAGAACACGCGATAGCGCAGGCGCTGGGCGTCGCGCAGGGCGTCGTCGTCGCGCGCCCACGCGACTTGCAGGCGCTCGCGGCCCGTATGCGTTTCGGAAGGGCGCGGAAGGTGGCGGCGCGAATCGAGCGAGAGCGATGACGCTCCGAGTTGCAGGAAAGGCGTCGGCAAATCTTGCATTGGCGTTCCTCGACAGGACGTGGCTTCAAGTCCTCGCCAATGTAGTAATGCGCGGTGACGCTCGCATGGCATCGCAATGACGTTTCGATGAAACGACACGCGCATGACGGCGAGCTTACGCCGCCCGAATGCGGCGCGGATTGCGGCTCAGAGCAGGTCGGGATTGACCACGGCGCGCAGCACCACCTGGCCGTCGCCGCCGCGCGTGCGCCCCTGAAACCACCAGATGCCCGATTTCTTGATCGGCCATTCCGCTTCGTGGCCGGTCATCAAGAGCGCGGCGACGTGGCCGAGCGTCGGCTGGTGCCCGATCACGACGACCGTTTCCGCGATGCCGTCGGGCCAGCCCGCCGCATCGAGCACGGCTTGCGCGCCGTTGCCCGGCGCGAGCTCGTCGGCGACGCGATAGCGGTCCCCGAAGGCTTCGGCGGTCTGGATCGTGCGCGTCGCGGGGCTGGCGAGCAGCACGGCGTCGTCGCCGACGCGCGCTTTCAGCCATTTGGCGACGCCTTGCGCCTGCTTGCGCCCGCGCGGCGTGAGCTGCCGCGCGAGATCGCTCGACGCCTGGTCTTCGGCTTCGGCGTGACGCCACAGAATGAGGTTCATCGAGATCGTCTCCGGTTGATGAGAACATAACTCTGAACTCGCCATTGCGGATGCGCATCGGGCACGTTACAATCTGCGGCTCGACGGAGCGTAGCGCAGCCTGGTAGCGCATCTGATTTGGGATCAGAGGGTCGAAGGTTCGAATCCTTTCGCTCCGACCACGATACACGAAGGGGTTACAAGTTACGGCTTGTAACCCCTTTGTCTTTTCGACGACCGTCCGGGAGATTCATGCCGCGTCTCGTTTCCGCCTTACTCTGCACCGCGTTCATCACGCTCGGCCTGAGCGCATGCGCCGAGCCCGCGCACCAGAAGCGTCCGCCGCAAGATCCGCCCGACTACAAGGGCGTGCCGACGGACATGACGCCGCCATCGATGATCGCGCCGTCCACCAAGCCGCAATAACCTTCCACGAAAAAAGCGAAGCCCCGATGCGGGCACACCGGGGCTTCTGACCCGCGCCCCCGTTCGCGCGGAGATCGGGCACGGGCTGACGCCAGTCTAGGGACATCCGCCGCGCGCCTTTGTATGCGGTTGTTTCGGCACGTAACGGGATGAAAAGCGGCGAGGGGAACAGCGAAACCGCGAAGCGCTGCCTGCCGCACGTTTGGCGGCAGTTGGTTTCTGCAGAATGTGGCCGGGGCAGGTATTATCGGGCGGACTTGTTTCAAATTGTGTCTGCCATGAATCTGCTCTGGCTCTTCGCTGCTGTCGCGCCGCTCGCCGTGGCATCGCTCGTTGCGTTCGCCGCGCATATCGATCCGCTGTCGGGACACTGGCGCACGCGGCGCTCGAAAGACTCAAAGGACGACACCGCCGACGCCTGATGGCGTCACTGCTTGCAGCGGATCACCATCGAGCGGGTCTTGATGTTCGCCCCGAAAATTCCGCCGACCGAGCCGCCCGCCGTCGCACCGTTGTCCGCGTCTTTCGACACCACATCGTAGCCATATGCGCCGCATGTCTCGCCCGCCTGCTTGTAGCAGGCCGCCCAGCTCGTGCTCGCATCGGCGCCGCTGCAGTTGATCGCGAAGCCCGTCTCGCCGGAAGGCAGATAGGTCATCGTCGGGCCGCTCGCGCAGCCGGCGAGCGCGCCGCTCAGCGCCAGCGCCGCGCCGAGCGCGGCCGTGTTCATCCTCTTCGTCAAACTCATCGATTTTCCTCGTAACGTCCGCCCGGCCTTCAGCGGGGCGGCAGGTAGCGCGCCGGGTCCGTCGAGCGGCCCATGTAGCGCACCTCGAAATGCAGCATCGTGCGATTGCTGTCGGTATCGCCCATTTCGGCGATTTGCTGGCCCTGCTGCACGGTCTGGCCTTCCTTCACCAGCAGCGCGCGATTGTGGGCGTAGGCGGTCAGATACTCGTCGTCGTGTTTGACGATCAGCATGTTGCCGTAGCCGCGCAGGCCATTGCCCGCGTAGACGACATTGCCCGTTGCCGCGGCGACGACTGGCGTGCCCGCCGCATTGGCGATGTCGATGCCCTTCGAGTTCTTGCCGTCGAAGCCGCGAATGACGCTGCCCTGAGCCGGCCAGACGAGCGTGACGCCCGGCCCGGCCTTGTTCTGCGACAGCGCCTCTGCGCTCGCCTCGCTCTTCGCGCTCGCCGCGCCCGCAGCCGATGACTCCGCCGCGCTCGCGCTGCCCGCCGGCGGCGCAATGCGCAGCACCTGACCGACCTCGATGGCATCCGGATTCGTGAGCCCGTTCCAGCGTTTGATGTTGTTGACCGTCGTGCGATTCGCACGCGCGATCTTCGACACCGTATCGCCGCGCTCGACGCGATAGAACCCCGGCGCGACCGGCCCCGTTCCACATGCGGCCAACACTGCGATGAGCGATGCGCAGACGAGCCGTCTCATTCGTTTTTGCAAACCTGACCTCGCAAAGCACCGCCGCGAGCCGTGCACGGCACGGTTGCGCGGCGAATCGAAAGGCAGGATTTTACCGTCTCGGGTTTCCCCGGACAGAAAGACGCTTTGAACGGACGCCGCGCGCCTTACTCGCCCGCCGTGACGACGAGCCGGAGCGACGCCGTTTCGGTCTTGCCCGGCGCGAGCCAGCGCAGCCCGCGGCCGTTGTGGATCGCGTCGGGCAGGCCGATCCACGGCTCGACGCAATAGAAGTCCGACGTGTCCGATTCGGTCCAGGTCGTGACGGCATACCACGGCACCGAGTCCGGCTGGTCCAGCTCGAAGCTGACCGTGCGCTTGAGCCCCGGCATCTTCAGCCGCATCGGCTCGTCGGAGGGGCGCGTGAGGCAGTGAAACGTATCGATGATCTGCGGATCGGCCAGCGAATAACGCGGCTGGCCCGGCTCGGCCTCGCTGATCGAGCCGTCGGCCAGTTGCCGGCGCCGCTCGGTGCGCGGCAGCTCGACGCTGCTTTCGCCGCGCTGCGTGTGCGGCAAATGGAAGTAGAAGTGATGCCCGGCGTAGTAGGGCAGCGCCACCTCTCCCGGATTCGACGTCGTGAGCTCCACCTCGATCGTGTTGCCGTCGACGATGCGGTACGCCGCCTCGAAGCGGAACGCGAACGGATAGCCGTCGCGGGTCGCGTCGCTGTCGACGAGCGTCATGCGCAGGCCGTGGCCATCGGCGTCGCGTGTGCAGGAGAAGGGCAGGTTGCGCGCGAAGCCGTGCGTCGGCAGCGCGTGCACGACGCCCTCGGGATCGCGCCATTTGCCGATTTCTCCATCGACGAAATGCCGGCCGAGAAACGGAAAGAGCAGCGGATTGCCGCCGCGGATTTTCGCGGGATTCGACCAGTCGGGCGCGTCTGGCCAATGGATGACCGGCTCGCCGCCGACGCGCCAGGTCATGAGCCGTCCGCCCGCGCGCGGCGCGAGCAGAAGGGCGGCGCCGTCGCGCTCGATTTCGATGACGTCAGTTTCCGTTGACATGATGGCCGTGCGCTCCGTGGATGGACTGGACGCCGCGCATGCGATGGTGCGCGGCTGGAACCGTCGATTCTGCCTTCAAATTTTCTACGGAAAAACCCTTTGCGGGAAATTGCGACTGAGCAAGCGTCATGCAATATGTTGTTATGCGGAACCAGTGTTGGGAATCAGACGGACAAGGAGTAATCATGGATCTGGCGATGGCGATGGGCGTCGCGATGTTCGGCCTTTTCGGCGCGAGCACGGCAATCTTCCTCTATAAGCTGAAGGCCTGAGCGGGCGATCGCCGTTCCGCTGCGCTCGACGGCGTGTCTAAGCGTAATTCCTTTCGGAAGGCTTAGGTTTTCCTTGCGATAGTTGTTCGTTTAACCCACGGTTGACTGTCGATACATTTTGTGTGCAGTTAGCGCTTGGCGCTCGATTTCGCGACCGGCATAATCGGTCCCGTTTGCGCGCCGTATCGACTTATCCCTCCTGTTCCACCTTCCCGGTCCGCCTTCTTCGGCTTCGCGAGATGCGAGGGATGGAACTGCACGGCGCGTCCTTTCTCCTCCTCAAAAAAGGACCGACGCGTGACTCTGTGGTTTCTCGTTTTTCTGAGCGTGCTCCAGGGCGTGACCGAACTTTTTCCGGTCAGCAGCCTCGGTCACACGCTGCTCGTTCCCGGCCTGATCGGCATGCATATCGACAAGCACGCGCCGCAATTGCTGCCGTTTCTCGTCGCGCTGCATCTCGGCACGGCCATCGCGCTGCTCTGGTATTTCCGTGACCGCTGGATCGCGCTGATCCGCGGCTTTTTCGCGTCGCTCGGCGGCCGCCGCAACGACGACGGCCACATGATGTGGGCGCTCATCATCGGCACGATTCCGACGGGCATCGTCGGGCTGCTGCTGGAAAAGCGCCTGGAGGCGATTTTTCACGATCTGCGGATCGTCGCGGCGGCGTTGATCGTCAATGGCGTGCTGCTGTGGCTGGGTGACCGCCTGCAGAGAAACCGCGCGACGCGCGCGCCCGAGAAGCTCACGTTCAGGCAGGCGTTTCTGGTCGGGCTTGCGCAGATTGGCGCGCTGATTCCCGGCTTCTCGCGCAGCGGCCTGACGATGATCGCGGGCGTCGGCGCGGGGCTCACCGCGGAAGCGGCGGCGGAGTTTTCGTTCCTGCTCGGCACGCCGATCATTTTCGCGGCGGGCGTGCTCGAATTGCCGAAGCTCTTTCACGCGCCGGGGCAACTGGCCGATGCGGTGCTCGGCGGCGTGCTGACGGGCATCGCGGCGTATCTGAGCGTGCGTTTTCTGATGCGCTATTTCGAGGGGCACGGCAAGCTCGCGTCGTTCGGCGTGTACTGCGTGATCGCGGGCATCTTCTTCTTCGGCTGGTTCATGATGCATCCGCAACCGGTGTAACGAACGCGGGACAGGCGCGGCGGCGAATGAGGTAAAATCGCGGTCTCTTCCCGATCCGTGGCTGAGTTTCGATTGTCAGCCTGGCCGCGCGTTCCGGTTCTCCGCCCTTAGCTCAGCTGGATAGAGCAACGGCCTTCTAAGCCGTAGGTCACACGTTCGAGTCGTGTAGGGCGGGCCAAGTGGTCCGCTTCGAGCCCGGTCTATGCGACTGGGCTTTTTGCTTTCTGAAGCCAGCGCAAACGCGCCGAGCCCGAGCCCCTCCTGGCCTAAATCCTGCCCTCGCTTTCCGCACGAACACAGCGGATCTCGCAATCCCGCGCCCCGCAACGCTTACACACAATTCCGGTTCGACACGCAGCCCGCTCCCGGTGCGCGCATGCCTCACCGTGGCGCGCGCCGCTCCACGAAGGTGACAGGAACGCCTTGAACAACCGAGCCTACGAAACCAGCCCGGCGCAATGCTCGCTATGGACTCGCAAGCAATCGCGTCTGCCGCCCGAATCGCGCCGCGTGCTGCTGGCGCTGTCGGAGCGCGTGCTCGGCGCATCGCTCGTGTCGCTCTTCGAGCTCAAGGGCTTTCCGGCGCAACTGGCCGTCGATTCATCGTCGGTCGGACGGATCGTCGGGCAATGGCGGCCGCATGTGCTGTTTCTCGATACGCGCGTCGGCGGCAGCGGCAACTATGCGCTCGTACGCGCACTGCGCGAAGCCGATGACGACGCCCATCGCCTCGTCATCGCGATGAGCGGCTTTCTGCCCGAAGAGCCGATCGCGCGTCTCAAGGAAGCGGGCTACGACGGACATTGTCGCCGTCCGTGCCCCGTGTGGCAGATGACGGATCTGCTCGACGAATACTTCGCGTGCCGCGCGGTGCGCTGACTTCGCCGCGCGCGGCCATCGCCCGTGCATAACTGCGCGGGCTGAACACGACATTCAGCGCGATCATCGCGACGAGGCTGGCGGCGAGCATCATCCACGACATCGAGAAGCCGCCGCTCACATCGCGCACCACGCCCGCGACGACCGGCGCCAACGCCGCGATCACGAAGCCCACGCCCTGCACGAACGCGACGAGCCGCCCGGCGAGCTCCGGATCGTCGGCGTGATCGAGCGTCAGCACGAGCGTGAGCGCGAACACGCCGCCAAGCCCGCCGCCGAGCAGCGCGACGACCACGAGCGGCGACGAAAGCGGTGCGACGAGCAACAGGCCGAAACCCGCCAGTTGCGCGACGAGACCGAGCGCAAGCCACGGACGCCGGTCGCGGCCGCCGCCGAAGCGCGCGGCCGCCATCGGCAGGAGCAGCGCGGACGACGCCTGAAACACCGTGAGCATCGCGAGCAGCGCGCCGCTTTCGGTCACGCCGCGGCCGAGTTGCTGGTAATGCGCGGGCATCCACGCAACGAGGCTCGTGTAGCCGCCGTTGACGAGCCCGAAGAAGATTCCGAGCGTCCACGCGCGGCGATTGAAAAAGAGCGACGGCGCGCGCGCGGCGCGGCGCGGCGACGAAGCGCGCGGCAACGCGTCGGCGCGCATGAGCAGCAGCCACACCGCGAGCGCGATCGCCGCAGGCAAGGCCCAGAAAGCCAGCCCCGCCTGCCACGACATGCGCGACGCGACCGCCGGCGTGATGCTTGCGCCGAGCCCGCCGCCCGCCATGATCGACGCCGAATAGAGACCCATCGCGAAGGGCAGGCGCGCGGAAAAACGCGTCTTCATCACGCCGGGCAGCAGCGCCTGAATGACCGCGACGCCCGTGCCCGCGACGGCCGCGCTCGCGATCAGCGCCGCCGCGTGTCCCGCGACGAGCCGCGCGGCGCAGGCCACGACGATCGCCACCAGCCCGATCGCCACGCCGCGTGCATTGCCCATCGCGCCTGAAAGAGCGCTCGCGCCGAACGCGCACACGCCCATCGCCACGACGGGCAAGCCGGTCAGCATCGACGCGCCGCGAAACGACAGCCCCGTCGCGTTCAGGATCACGCCCATTAGCGGGCTGATCGATGTTAAGAGCGGCCGCAGATTCAACCCGATCGCGACGATCACCGCGAGCCACGCGAGGTTCGATGCGCGCGGGGTCATCGCGTGAACCCGGAATCGATCGGCGTGCCGTTGGCCATCACGAAGCGGCGCGGCGGGCGCATCGCCACGGCTTGCGCGACGTTCTCCGCGTCGACGAGCACGAGATCGGCGCGCATGCCCGGCGCGAGGCCGTAGTCCGCGAAGCCGCACGCGCGCGCCGCTTCGATCGACACGCAATCGAACGCGGCGGCGAGATCGTCGTCGCGGCGCAGGTCGTAACGCATCGCGATCAGCCTCGCGCGATCGAGCATGTCGGGCGAGCCGAAGGGCGTCCAGGCGTCGCGAATGCCGTCGTTGCCGCCGAAGAGCGTCACGCCCGCCGCGCGCGTCTCGCGAAACGGCGGCACCGGCACGGAAGCGGGCGCGGTCGTCAGGAGCGCGACGCCCGCGCGCGCGATGCGTTCGAGCAGCGCGCCGCGCCGCGCATCCGGCAGCGCGCCGAGGCAGAACGCGTGGCTCACGACGACGCGCCCCGCGTAGCCATGCGCCTCCACGCGGTCGAGCAGCAGATCGAACGTGAACGCGCCGAGCTCGCCGGGCTCGTGCAGATGCATATCGATCGGCTTGCCATGTTTGGTGGCGAGCGCGAAGGTGACATCGAGCGAGGCGGCCGGATCGCCGTCGATGGAAGCAGGATCGAGCGCGCCGAGCACGTCCGCGCCATTCGCAAGCGCCGCATCGAGCAACTCGCGCGTGCCGGGGCGCTTCAGCACGCCGGATTGCGGAAACGCGACGATCTGCATGTCGAGCACGTCGGCGAGCGCGGCGCGCGTATCGCAGACGCCTTCGAGGTGACGCAGTCCCGCATCGGTGTCGATATCGACGTGCGTGCGCAGGCGCGTCGTGCCCTCGCGCAGAAAGGCGAGGGCGAGCGCGCGCGAGGCCGCGGCGGCGTCGTGACCGCTTTGCGCGCGCCAGCGCCGCTCGTTCTCGATGCGGTCGGTGAGGCGCGGGCCCACCGCATTGCGATACCACGGCATGCCCCACGTGGTCTTGTCCAGATGCGTATGGCCTTCCACGAAGCCGGGCAACAGCAGCGCCGACGCGCCGTCTATCACCGTGTCGCCGGGCGCGGGCTGGCGCTCGCCGTGAGGAACGATCGCGTCGATGACCGCGCCGCCGCTTGCACCCGTTATGCGCACGTCCACCGGCGCGCCGCCGAACGGTCGTGCATCGACGATCCAGATCGATGGTTTCATACGATGTATCCTCCCGTGCTCCGTGCATTTGGTTGACCATTCTAGCAGTGTTTGGTCAACCAAAAATACGCCGAAAGTGATAACCCGAATTCGCATCGGCGCGCGGGCACTGGCTACAATGCGGATCAACGCAAGCACGACAGGCATCATGGCATCCCGCAAGGACACATCATCCAACGAAATTTCCGCTGACGAGCGCGTCTACGCCGCGATCACGTCGGCGCTTTTGCACGGCAAGCTCGCGCCGGGCGCGCAACTCGTCGAGCGCGAGCTTGCCGCCGCGTTCGACTGCACGCGCGGCACGATCCGCAAGGTGCTGGCGCGCCTCGGCGCGGAAGGCAAGCTGACGCTGGAGGCGAATCGCGGCGCATTCGTGCCGTCGCCGACGCCCGAAGACATCCGCGAGGTCTATCGCGCGCGTCAGGTGGTGGAGGCGGGCGTCGTCGCGGCGCTGTGCGGCACGCTCGCGACGCAGGCGAAGCGCGCGCTGCGCGCGCATGTGAAGGCGGAGCAGCGCGCGGTGAAGGCGGGCAGCGTGGAGGAATGCGTGCGGCTCGCGGGGCGCTTCCATCTGCTGCTCGCGGAACTCGCCGGCGCGCCGGAGGTGCATGTTTTTCTCGCGAAGCTCGTCGCCAAGACCGAGCTCTACAAGGCGCTGTTCGATCCGACCAAACTGTCGAACTGCGCGTCGGACGAACATGGCCGTCTCGTCGATGCGCTGGAACAAGGCGATCTCGGCACCGCACTCGCCGCAATGCGGACGCATCTCGACGAGCTGGAAGCGCGCGTGCTCGCGCAGGCGAGCGGAACGCGCACGAACGATCTGGCGTCGCTGTTCGCGGGCGCCTGAGGCAAGCGAAAAAAACGGGCCGCGGTTTTCACACCGCGGCCCGTTTGATTGCAGCGCCGAATAACGCCGAATAACGCTTACTGCGAAAAGTCGAGCGCGCCGGTCAGATCGCCCATCTTCTGCGCGCCGTTGGCGGCGAGCGCGGCGTCGCGCGCGGTGATACCCGGCAGCGACGGCAGGCTGAAGCGCTTGGTGATGAAGCGCAGGATCGACGTCGTGTCGTACTGCGTGTGATCGACGAAGCCTTTCTTCGCATACGGCGAGACGATGAGCGCCGGAATGCGCGTGCCCGGACCCCAGCGGTCGCCCTTCGGCGGCGCGACGTGATCCCAGAAGCCGCCGTTTTCGTCGTACGTCACGACGACGACCATGTTCTTCCACTGCGGGCTCTTCTGCAGATGGGAGATCAGATCGGCGATGTGCTGGTCGCCCTGCGCGACGTCCGTGTAACCGGCGTGCTCGTTCAGGTTGCCCTGCGGCTTGTAGAACGCGACTTGCGGCAAGGTGCCCGCGTCGATCGCCTTGATGAACTCCGAACCGTTCGTGCCGCCGTCCAGCAAATGCTGCGCGCGGTTGGCCGTGCCCGGCGCGAGATCGGCGAAGTAATTGAACGGCTGATGGTGCGTCTGGAAGTCAGGCACCACGTTGACCGCGCCGTTGATGACCGAGCGGTCCGCCAGCGCCGCGCCCCACGAACCGCCGTACCACGCCCAGCTCACGCCGGCATTGTTCAGCAGATCGCCGATATGCTGCTGCGTCTGCGGCGGCAGCGTGGTGGCCTGGCCCGGGTCCGCGAGGTTCGGATCGCCGCCCGTCGCAGGCTTGTTGCCGCTCGGCTGATACGGCGGCTGCATGGTGTTGATCGCGTAGAAGTCCGGCGTCAGATTGCCCGAGTTCACGAAGAGGCCCTGCGTGTTGCCGGTGAGTGCCGAACCCGCGGCCTTCGCGAGCTTGAGTGACACGCCGTCCGCGTTCACCGCCGAAATCGAGCTTGCCGCGGGGCTCTTGTCCGCGTTCGGATAGACCGGCGTACACGCGCAGACGAGCCACTGGTGGTTCAGGAACGAGCCGCCGAACGCGCCCATGAAGAAGTTGTCCGCGAGCGTGTATTGCTGCGCGATCTTGTAGAGCGGCAGCTTGTCCGGCGGCGTGTCGTAGTGGCCCATCACGAGGCCGCCCGAATCGCCCCACGCGGCGAACATGTCGTTCTTGCCGCCGTCGATCTGCATCTGGTTCTCGTAGAAACGGTGATACAGATCGCGCGTCGTGACGTTGAGCTGCGTGTTGAAGCCGTTTGCCGCGTCGATCGCGAAGGGCGTGTTCGGCAGGTTGGCCGTCATCGCTTCGGTGATCGCGGGCGTCACGCCCGTCGCCGTCAGGCCGCCCCAGATTTTCGGCAGCGTGGCCAGCACGCTGCCGTCGCGGTCGAGCTGCTGCGAATTGGCGGCCGTCACGTTCTGCAGACCGTTCGCGCCGGGGAATTGACCGTACAGGTTATCGAAGCTGCGGTTCTCGGCGTAGATCACGACAACGTTCTTCACCGAGGAGATGTCGTTGTCGTGATTGTCGTCGCCGCCGCATGCGTAGAGGCCGAATGCGACCGTCGCCGCGAGCGGCGCCGCGCAAACGAGTTTTTTGTTCATTGCGATTCTCTCTTGTGTTGTGAACCGGCGCACGACGCGGGCTTTGTCGTGGGGAAGCCTTTGCCCGCCGGCGTGCGCAGTGTCGCAACGCAAGTTGACGAAGCCATGTAATAAGGCTTTCGTTTGCGTAATGTTCGCTTAATAAATATTACGAAGCGGCCTTGCCGTGAAAGCGTCCGCGTTTGTCACATGAAAGACATGCGCCCGACATACGCTTCGGCTTCTTTCAATTCGATGTCACACGTCCATGTCTTCGATGCGTCTGCCGTTCGTTCTCTGCACGCTCGCGTTCGCCGCGTTATCCGCCGCGATGAGCGGCTGCGATTCCCATGCGGCCAGTGCGAACACGAATGCATCGACGCAGCCGGCGGCCCCGGGTGCCGCACCGCAAGCGCAGACGCGTGCCGAAGTCTTCGCGCACGTGAAGCAGATGACGTCGCTCGGCGAGAAGCTCTTCTTCGATCCGTCGCTCTCCGGCTCGGGCAAGCTCGCCTGCGCGTCGTGTCACAGTCCGGGCCACGCGTTCGGGCCGCCCAATGCGCTGTCCGTGCAGCTCGGCGGCAACGACATGCATCGGCCGGGCTTTCGCGCGGTGCCCTCCCTCAGGTATCTGCAATCGGTGCCCGCGTTCACGCGGCATTTCCACGATTCCGACGACGAAGGCGATGAAAGCGTCGATGCCGGCCCGACCGGCGGACTGACGTGGGACGGCCGCGTCGATCACGGCGCGGATCAGGCGCGCATTCCGCTTCTCTCGACGTTCGAAATGGGCAGCACGCCGGCCAGGGTCGCGGCCGCGGTGAAGGCGTCGCCGTATGCGGACGACTTCCGCAAGGCCTTCGGCGGCAGCGTCTTCGACAGCGACGACAAGACCTTCGCCGCGGTGCTGCAATCGCTCGAAGCGTTCGAGCAGACGCCCGCGCAGTTCTACCCGTACACGAGCAAGTTCGATGCGTTCCTCGCCGGCCGCGCGAAACTCAACGACGCCGAGATGCACGGCCTGCAGCTTTTCAACGACGAGAACAAGGGCAACTGCGCGTCGTGTCACATCAGCCAGCGCGCGAAAGACGGCTCGCCGCCGCAGTTCAGCGATTTCGGCCTGATCGCGCTCGGCGTGCCGCGCAATCGCGCGCTGCCGATCAACAAAAATCCGAAGTTCCACGATCTCGGCGCGTGCGGCCCCGAGCGCACGGACCTGAAAGGGCAGGACGAATACTGCGGCATCTTCCGCACGCCGTCGCTGCGCAATGTGGCGACGCGCAAGACTTTCTTCCACAACGGCATCTATCACAAGCTGGACGACGTGGTGCGTTTCTATGTCGAGCGCGACACGAATCCCGAGAAGTTCTATCCGGTGTCGAAGCAAGGCGTCGTCGAGAAATTTGACGATCTGCCGAAGCGGTACTGGGCCAATATCAATACCGATCCGCCGTTCGACCGCAAGAAGGGCGACAAGCCCGCGCTCGACGAAGCCGAGATCCGGGACGTCGTCGCGTTCCTCAACACGCTGACCGACGGCTACGACCCCGCGAAGGACAAGGACTCGCAAAAGGGTATCGGCATCGGCGAAGTGAAGTCCGCGTCCAACTGAGTCTGACGCGCCCGCGTCATGCTATCCTCGGTGCGGCCCGCTCGCGCGCGCTGCAGTTGGTGATTCCGTTGCCGCTCTGGTTGCACGTGCAGACGGCCAAACATCCGCAACGAGGAGAATCCAATGCCGAACACACATCGGGCGCTCGCCCGCGCCCCGTATCTGGCGATCGCCGCCGCCGCGATTCTGGCCGTGAGCGCACAGGCCGAAGCCGCCAATCTGGGCTTTCTGAACGACACGCCCATCACCTACATGAAGCAGCGCGACCTCCAGGCGCTCAACAATGCCGCGCAGGTCGCGCTGAACACGAAGCAGGACGGCGAGTCGCTCGACTGGGACAACAAGGGCGCCGGCAACACGGTGCCGATCAACGGCACGGTCACGCCCGAAAACAGCTTCGAATCGGGCGGCCTGAAGTGCCGCAAGATCACGCTCGTCGCGCACGCGAAAGGGCAGACGCAAACCTGGACGCCGGTTGCCTGCAAGCAGAGCGACGGCAAGTGGAAACTCAAGAAGCAGTGATGAACGGGGAACGCAATCGATGACCGGTCGCACCGTATCGTGCGGCGTGGTCATGCTGAACATGCAAGGCGACGTGCTGCTCTGTCACGCGACCGAAACCACGCACTGGGACGTGCCCAAGGGCGCCGCCGATCCCGGCGAGAGTCCGCGCGACGCGGCCTTGCGCGAGCTCGTCGAGGAAACGGGCATCGTGCTAGCGCCCGAGCGCCTCAAGGATCTCGGGCGCTTCGTCTATCGGCGGGACAAGGATCTGCATCTCTTCGCGGTGCGCGTGAGCGAAGAGGACGTGCGGCTCGAGAATTGCATCTGCGAATCGTACTTCCCGCGCTATAGCGACGGCACGATGATTCCCGAGATGGATGCGTACCGCTGGGTCAGTCCGGCGGATGTCGACCGGTACGCGAGCCGCAGCCTCGCGCGGCTTTTCCAGACCACGCTGTCGCTCGCGGAATTGCACGAGACGCTTTGATCAGTCGACCGTGCGGTCGTTCGGATGCGCGAAGAGCGCTCTCATTTCCGCCGACATCGGGAATTGCAGGTTCATGCCGTCCGGCGGGATCGGCCGCATGAACCACGTTTCGTAGAGCTTCGCCGCCTCGCCCGAGCGCTGCATGTTGGCGATCACGTCATCGACGATGCGCTTGAACACCGGATCGCCCTTGCGCATCATGCAGCCGTACGCTTCGTTCGCGAGCGACGTGCCCGTCACCTTGTATTCGCCGCGCGCCGCGCCTTCCTGCGCAATCTTGCCGTAGAGCAGCGGATCGTCCATCACGAACGCCACCGCGCGGTCCGATTTGAGCGCGGCGAAGCCTTCCGCATGATCGCGCGCGCTGATGATGCGCAGATTCAGCTTCTTGTCGATGTCCATCTGCCGCAGCATGCGCTCGTCCGACGTGCCCGCCGTGGTCGAGACGGTCTTGTTCGCGAGGTCGGCGTAATCGTGGATGCCCGACTTCTTCTTCACCGCCATACGGATGCCGTACTGAAAGAAGCTGTTCGAGAACGCGACGAGCGGATCTCGCTCGGCGACATGCGCGGTCGAGCCGCATTCGAGATCGACCTGATTGTTCACGACATAGGAAATGCGATTCGCCGACGTGACCTGCACGTTCTTCACGGCGAGATTCGGCATGTTGAGACGCTTCTTGATCTCGTCGACGACCTTCAGCGCGATGTCGTACGAGTAGCCGACCGGCTGCTGCTTCACCGTGTATGAAAACGGCACCGACGATTCGCGCGTGCCCAGCACGATCGCGCCGTTTTCGGCGATCTTGCGCAGCGTCGCGGAGGGCTGCATCTGATCGACGGCGGCCTGCGCCCGCGCGAGTTCGGCGGCGGTGGCGGCATGCGCGCTGACGGCCGCGAGCAGCAGGGAGGCGACGGTGGCAGTTCGTTGCGCCCGTGAGCGGTGCGGCAGCTTCATGATGTCCTCGTGAGGCGGCTTGCGACGATTGCGGTAACGCGCGGGAAGCGCCGCGTGGCCGCGCGGCGCTTCGAACTTCGACTGCTCCGGCGTCAGGCCGGCTTGCCCCAGCTGTCGCGCAGGCCGACGATGCGGTTGAACACGGGCTTGCCCGGCTGCGAATCCACGCGGTCGGCGACGAAATAGCCGTGCCGCTCGAACTGGAAGCGGTCTTCGGCGTTCGCTTCGCGCGCGGAAGGTTCCAGATAGGCGTTCACGACGCGCTTCGAATCCGGGTTCAGCGCATCGAGGAATTCCGCGCCCCCCGCGCCCGGTTGCGGTTCCTTGAAGAGACGGTCGTAGAGACGTACTTCCGCCGCATAGGCGCTCGCCGCGCTGACCCAGTGGATCGTGCCCTTCACCTTGTAGTTGTTCGCGCCTTCGGTGCCCGAGCGGCTGTCCGGGAAGTAGTTGCAATGGACGGCGATCACGTTGCCGTTCTCGTCCTTGTCCGCGCCCGTGCATTCCACGACGAAGCCATACTTCAGGCGCACCTTGTTGCCGGGGAAAAGGCGGAAATAGCCTTTTGGCGGCGTTTCCTGGAAGTCTTCGCGTTCGATCCACAACTCGCGCGAGAAGGGGAACGAGCGCACGCCGCGATCCGGATGATGCGGATGCACCGGCGCGCTGCATGCTTCGCTCTGGCCTTCCGGATAGTTGTCGATGATGAGCTTGAGCGGATCGAGCACGGCGATCGCGCGCGGCGCTTTATCGTCGAGATCGTCGCGCAGCGCGCCTTCGAGAATGCTCATGTCGATCCACGAATCGACCTTCGTCACGCCGACGCGCTCGACCATCAGGCGGATGCTCTCGGGCGTGAAGCCGCGCCGCCGCACGCCGACGATGGTCGGCATGCGCGGGTCGTCCCAGCCCTCGACGTGATTGTCCTGCACGAGTTGCAGCAGCTTGCGCTTGCTGGTGATCGCATACGTGAGGTTCAGGCGCGAGAATTCGATTTGCTGCGGCAGCGGGCGCTCGAACACGCCGTCGTCGGCGAGTTGCGCGAGGAACCAGTCGTAGAGCGGCCGGTGATCCTCGAACTCCAGCGTGCACAGCGAATGCGTGATGTTTTCGATCGCGTCCGACACGCAGTGCGCGTAGTCGTACATCGGGTAGATGCACCACGTATCGCCCGTGCGGTAGTGATGCGCGAAGCGGATGCGGTAGATGACCGGATCGCGCATGTTGAAGTTCGGCGAGCCCATGTCGATCTTCGCGCGCAGCACGTGCTCGCCTTCCTTGAACTCGCCCGCCTTCATGCGGCGGAAAAGGTCGAGGTTCTCGTCGGGCGTGCGTGTGCGGTACGGCGAGTCGATGCCCGCTTCGGTGGCCGAGCCGCGCGTGGCGCGCATCTCTTCGGCGGTCTGGCTGTCCACGTACGCCTGGCCCTTCTTGATGAGCATTTCGGCGTACTCGTACAGCTTGTCGTAATAGTCGCTCGCGAAGTACTTGTGCTCGGTGCCGTTCTTGTTCCACTCGAAGCCGAGCCACTTCACGGCGTCGATGATCGAATCGACGTATTCGACGCTTTCCTTTTCGGGGTTCGTGTCGTCGAAGCGCAGATGGCAGACGCCGCCGTATTGCGCGGCAAGCCCGAAGTTCACGCAGATGCTCTTCGCATGGCCGATATGCAGATAGCCGTTCGGCTCCGGCGGAAAGCGCGTTTCGACCCGCTGCGACCATTTGCCGGAGCGGTTGTCGTCTTCGATGATGTTGCGAATGAAATTGGATGGCGCCGGGGCGTCGTTGCGATCGGTGTTCATGCGAAAGAAGGTGCCAGCGGATGCGCTCGCGCGCGTGAGAACGGTTCGGGAAGCGTGACCCTGCGGGAAACGCGTACGAATGCCTTGAATATTGGGTCGATTCTACCTTACGCAACCGTGCGGGACAGCCCGCGCGGGTTTGCGGCGGTTCCATTACATCGATTACCGCGAAGCGCGGCGTTCGTAACCGCCGTAACGGGACGTAAATCGCGTTGAAAGGGGCGCGCGTGCGATTTTAAGATCGGCTCGCCTGCCTGGAATGCGCCCGCTTCGGCGGCGCCGCGGCAAGAAAAGCACAACACATCACAACGACAACACAAGGACAGCCATCATGAAAAAGATCGCCATCACGACGCTCAAATTCGCCGCCGCGGCCGCACTCGTGTCGAGCCTCGCCGCCTGCGCCAACGTCTCGCGCCAGCAGGCGCACGCCGGTGTCGGCGCGGCCGCGGGCGGCGCGCTCGGCTATCTCGTCACGGGCGGGCCGATCGGCACCGTCGCGGGCGCGGCGGCGGGCGGGCTGATCGGCGCCGCGGTTCGCTAATACTGCGCTGATACCGCGCCGATGCGTCAGATCGCCTTCGCTTCCCGCAGTCGCGCGATTTTCGCCTCGTCGTAGCCGAGCACGCCGGCGAGCACGTCCGATGTGTGCTCGCCCAGCATCGGCGGATGCGAGCGCGCCTCGGGCGGCGTCGCGCTCATCTTGATCGGGTTCGCGACGAGCTTGACGGCGCCGCCCGTCGGATGCGGCAGGTCGATCTGCATCTTGCGCGCGAGCACTTGCGGGTCGTCGAACACTTCGCCGAGATCGTTGATCGGGCCGCACGGCACGCCCGCCGCTTCGAGTTCCGAGATCCACGCGTGCTTGCCTTTGAGCCGCACCATGTCCGCGAGAATCGGCACGAGGAGGTCGCGGTTGCGCACGCGCGAGGGGTTCGTCGAGAAGCGCGCGTCGTCCGCGAGCTCCGCGCGCCCGCCGGTTTCGACGAATTTGCGGAACTGCCCGTCGTTGCCCACCGCGACGATGATCCAGCCATCGCTCGTCTGGAAGGTCTGATACGGCACGATGTTCGGATGCGCGTTGCCCCAGCGCACCGGCGGCTTGCCGCTCGCGAGGAAGTTCGTGTTCATGTTGGCGAGCATCGCGACCTGCACGTCGAGCAGCGCCATGTCGATGTATTGCCCTTCGCCCGTGCGGTCGCGGTGCGCGAGCGCGGTGAGCACGCCGATCGTCGCGTACATGCCGGTCATCAGATCGGCGATCGCGACGCCGGCTTTTTGCGGGCCGCCGCCCGGCTGGCCGTCGCGCTCGCCGGTAATGCTCATGAAGCCGCCGATGCCCTGCACGATGAAGTCGTAGCCCGCGCGCGGCGCATACGGCCCCGTCTGCCCGAAACCCGTGACCGAGCAGTAGACGATGTCCGGCTTGACCGCCTTGAGCGATTCATAGTCCAGCCCGTATTTTTTCAGTTGCCCGGCCTTGTAATTTTCGAGGACGACGTCGCTTTGCGCCGCGAGCTCGCGCACGATCTGCTGGCCCTCCGGCGTGGCGATATCCACGGTCACGGAGCGCTTGTTGCGGTTGGCCGCGAGATAGTAGGCGGCTTCGCGCGTGTCCTCGCCGTCCGGCGTCTTCAGGTAGGGCGGGCCCCAGTGACGCGTGTCGTCGCCGGTTTCGGGCCGCTCGATCTTGATGACGTCCGCGCCGAAATCGGCGAGGGTCTGCGCGCACATCGGTCCCGCCAGCACACGGGTCAGGTCCAGCACGCGGATATGGCTCAATGCTCCCATTCGATTCGTCTCGCTCGTTGATGTCTCCCGAATCGCGACTGTCGCACAGAACCGCCGCGCGCGCGATAGCGGACACCCTGCGAGCGCGCCCGCCGGACGGGCCGCGCGCGGCGAATCCCGTATAATCGACAATCACCCTTGCCACGCCGGCAGCGCCCGAAAAGCGTTGCCCGCGGGCGCCATCAAAGAACCGAAGACACGCCCCGTACGCTATGAAAGCCGCCGAAATACGCGAGAAATTCCTGAAGTTTTTCGAATCGAAGGGCCATACGATCGTGCGTTCGTCGAGCCTCGTGCCCGGCAACGACCCGACGTTGCTCTTCACCAACTCGGGCATGGTCCAGTTCAAGGACGTGTTCCTGGGCAGCGAATCGCGGCCGTACTCGCGCGCGACCACCGCGCAGCGCAGCGTGCGCGCGGGCGGCAAGCACAACGACCTGGAGAACGTCGGCTACACGGCACGGCATCACACGTTCTTCGAGATGCTCGGCAACTTCTCGTTCGGCGATTACTTCAAGCGCGACGCGATCCACTATTGCTGGGAACTGCTGACGAAGGTCTATCAGCTTCCCGCCGAGAAGCTCACTGTCACGGTCTACCAGGAAGACGACGAAGCCTTCGACATCTGGGCGAAGGAAATCGGCGTGCCGGTCGAGCGCATCATCCGCATCGGCGACAACAAGGGCGCGCGCTACGCATCGGACAACTTCTGGCAGATGGCCGACACCGGCCCGTGCGGCCCGTGCTCCGAAGTGTTCTACGACCACGGCCCGGAAATCTGGGGCGGCCCGCCGGGATCTCCCGAGGAAGACGGCGACCGCTTCATCGAGATCTGGAATCTCGTGTTCATGCAGTTCAACCGCGACGCGCAAGGCAACATGACGCCGCTGCCCAAGCAGTGCGTCGATACCGGCATGGGTCTCGAGCGCCTCGCCGCCGTGCTCCAGCACGTGCATAGCAACTACGAGATCGACCTGTTCCAGACGCTCATCAAGGCGGCCGCGCGCGAAACGAACACGCCGGACCTGGAAAACAATTCGCTGAAGGTGATCGCGGACCACATCCGCGCGTGCTCGTTCCTGATCGTCGATGGCGTGATTCCCGGCAACGAAGGCCGCGGCTACGTGCTGCGCCGTATCGTGCGCCGCGCGATCCGCCACGGCTACAAGCTCGGCAAGAAGGGCGCGTTCTTCCACAAGCTCGTGGCCGATCTCGTCGCGGAAATGGGCGCGGCGTACCCGGAACTGGCGGATGCGCAGCAACGCGTGACCGACGTGCTGCGTCAGGAAGAAGAGCGCTTCTTCGAAACGATCGAGCACGGCATGTCGATCCTCGAAGGCGAACTCGCCGATCTCGACAAGAAAGGCGTGAAGCAACTGGACGGCGAACTCGCGTTCAAGCTGCACGACACCTACGGCTTCCCGCTCGATCTGACCGCGGACGTCTGCCGCGAGCGCGGGGTGAGCGTCGACGAACCCGCGTTCGACGACGCGATGGCGCGCCAGCGCGACCAGGCGCGCGCGGCGGGCAAGTTCAAGCTCGCGGCGGGGCTCGACTACTCGGGCGCGAAGTCCACCTTCCACGGCTACGAAAAGGAAATTTTCGACGACGCGAAGATTCTGGCGATCTACGTCGAAGGCGCGTCGGTGCAACAGGCGAAGGACGGCCAGCAAGCGGTCGTCGTGCTCGATCACACGCCGTTCTACGCGGAATCCGGCGGTCAGGTCGGCGATCAGGGCGTGCTCGCGAATGCGAACGTGCGCTTCGCCGTCGCGGATACCCTGAAAGTGCAGGCCGACGTCGTCGGTCATCACGGCACGGTCGAGCAGGGCACGCTCAAGGTCGGCGACGTCGTGAAGGCGGAAATCGACGGTATCCGCCGCGCCCGCACCGCGCGCAATCACTCGGCTACGCACCTGATGCACAAGGCGTTGCGCGAAGTGCTCGGCGGCCACGTGCAGCAGAAAGGCTCGCTCGTCGATGCCGATAAAACCCGCTTCGACTTCGCCCACAACGCGCCGATGACGGACGACGAAATCCGCCGCGTCGAAGCGATCGTGAATAACGAGGTCATCGCGAACGCGCCGGGCGTCGTCCGCGTGATGTCTTACGACGAAGCCGTGAAGGGCGGCGCAATGGCGCTCTTCGGCGAGAAATACGGCGACACGGTGCGCGTGCTCGATCTCGGCTTCTCGCGCGAACTCTGCGGCGGCACGCACGTGCAGCGCACGGGCGACATCGGCTTCTTCAAGATCGTGATGGAAGGCGGCGTCGCGGCGGGCATTCGCCGCGTCGAGGCCATCACCGGCGACAACGCCGTGCGCTACGTGCAGGAACTGGATCAGCGCATCAACGCGGCGGCGGGCGTGCTGAAGGCGCAGCCTTCCGAGCTCACGCAGCGCATCGCGCAGGTGCAGGAGCACGTGAAGTCGCTGGAAAAGGAACTCGGCGCGCTGAAGTCGAAGCTCGCCGCGAGCCAGGGCGATGAACTCGTGGCGCAGGCCGTCGATGTGTCGGGCGTGCAGGTGCTCGCCGCGACGCTCGAAGGCGCGGACGTGAAGACGCTGCGCGAAACCGTCGACAAGCTGAAGGACAAGCTGAAGAGCGCGGCCATCGTGCTCGCATCGGTCGAGGGCGGCAAGGTCAGCCTGATCGCGGGCGTGACGCCGGATGCGTCGAAGAAGGTGAAGGCGGGCGAGCTCGTCAACTTCGTCGCGCAGCAGGTCGGCGGCAAGGGCGGCGGCCGTCCCGACATGGCGCAGGCGGGCGGCACCGAGCCGGCGAATCTGCCGGCCGCGCTCGCGGGCGTTCAGGGCTGGGTGCAGCAGCAGCTTTAAGCCTTATGCTTTAAGCGCGGTTCGCGTTCCGCGTTTCACGTTCCGTTAAGGCGGCTCGATCTGATGAAGATCGGGCCGTTTTTCATTACGCACTGTCAGGTATGGCGCGTGCGTCTCTCATCGTGACGTTCAATCAACACAAGGGAGACGACTGATGAATCGCACACTCGCATCGATCATTCTGGCTTCGGCGATGCTCGCCGCCACCGGCGCCGCGCAGGCGGAGGGCTGTCTGAAGGGTGCGGCCGTCGGCGGCGTGGCGGGGCACGTCGCGGGCGGCCACGGCACGGCGGGCGCGGTTGGCGGCTGCGCCATCGGCCATCACGAAGCGAACAAGAAGGAAAAGAAGGCGCAGGAAGCCCAGCAGGCCAACGCCGCGAGCGCGCCGAACGCCAAGTGACCGCTCGCCGGCCGGGTGAACCGCCGAGCCGCTAAAATGGCCCGATTGCCGGCGCGCGCGATGCTTTCCCGCTCGCGCGCGCCGCGTTCGAACCGGCCATCGAAGCGATCTCATGACAGCACCCACGGACCCGACCCAGCATTTCGCCTCCGACAACTACGCAGGCATCTGCCCCGAAGCGCTAGACGCGCTGATCCAGGCGAATACGAGCGGCCACGAGCCCGCCTATGGCGACGATTCGTGGACGGCGCAAGTCTGCGACCGCATCCGCGATCTCTTTCAGACCGACTGCGAAGTTTTCTTCGTGTTCAACGGCACGGCGGCGAATTCGCTCGCGCTCGCCTCGCTGTGCCAGTCGTATCACTCGGTCATTTGCCACGAGCTCGCGCATATCGAAACCGATGAATGCGGCGGCCCCGAGTTCTTCTCCGGCGGCTCGAAGCTGCTCACGGCGAAGGGCGAGAACGGCAAGCTCACGCCGGATGCCATCGAGGAACTCGTCACCAAGCGCGCGGACATCCACTATCCGAAGCCGAAGGTCGTCGCGCTCACGCAGGCGACCGAAGTCGGCACTGTCTACACCGTCGAAGAGATTCGCGCGATCGCGGCCATTGCGAAGCGCCGGCATCTGAAAGTGCACATGGACGGCGCGCGCTTCGCGAACGCGGTCGCGACGCTCGGCGTGCATCCGTCGGAGATCACGTGGCGCGCCGGCGTGGACGTGCTGTGCTTCGGCGGCACAAAAAACGGCTTGCCGGTCGGCGAGGCGGTCGTGTTTTTCGACCGTTCGCTCGCCGCCGACTTTGCCTATCGGCTGAAGCAGGCGGGACAGCTTGCCTCGAAGATGCGTTTTATCTCCGCGCCGTGGCTGGGTCTTCTCGATGACGACGTCTGGCTGCGCAACGCGCGTCACGCCAACGCGATGGCGCAACTGATGGCCGAGCGGCTCGTCGCCATTCCCGGCGTCAGCCTGCTCTTCAAGCCCGAAGCGAATGCCGTGTTCGCCGAACTGCCGGGGCACGTCGCCGTGGCGCTGCGCGCGAAGGGCTGGCGCTTCTATCAGTTCATCGGCTCGGGCGGCTGCCGTCTGATGTGCGCATGGGACACGCAACGCGAGACCGTCGAGCGCTTCGCCGACGACGTGCGCGCGTTGGCCGCCGCGCGTTGAATCCGGATTGACACCCGCGCCGCAGCGCTCCACCATGCCCGCACCTTCTCCACCGGACTCGCGTCCATCCCGACGATGACCAAGCCGACGCCGACCACGCGCGCGGACTACGCGCACTTTCTGTCGATCAGCACGCGCTGGTCGGATAACGACGTCTACGGGCACATCAACAACGTCGTCTATTACAGCTACTTCGACACGGTCGTGAACGAGTACCTGCTGCGCGCGGGCGTGCTCGATTTCAGCGAGGGCGAGACCATCGGCCTCGTGGTCGAGACGCGCTGCAATTTCTTCGCGCCGGTGGTGTTTCCCGAGCCGATCGAGGCGGGCTTGCGCGTCGAGAAGCTCGGCAACACGAGCGTGCGTTACGAAGTCGGCATCTTCACGCAAGGATCCGGCGAAGCCGCCGCGCAAGGGCATTTCGTGCACGTCTACGTGGATCGCGTCACGCGCAGGCCGGTGCCGCTGCCGGCGCCGCTCGTCGCCGCGCTCAAGCCGCTCGCCAACTGAGGGCTGCGTCTTGCTTCAGTGGTTCGCCGTGAGCCTGCTCAACGGCGTGAGCGTGGGATTGCTGCTCTTCATGCTGTCCGCCGGCCTCACGCTGATCTTCTCGATGCTCGGCGTGCTGAACTTCGCGCACGCCAGCTTCTACATGCTCGGCGCGTATGCCGGGCAGGCGCTCGCCGCGTATGGCGGCTTCTGGCTCGCGTTGATCGGCGCGCCGCTCGTGGTCGGCGTGGCGGGCGCAGGGTTCGAACGTCTGCTGTTAAGACGCGTGCATGCGCGCGGCGCGCTCGCGGAAATGCTGCTGACCTTCGGCGCGGCCATCGTGATCGGCGAGGGCGTGAAGCTCGTCTGGGGGCTCGGTCCCGTGCCCGCGACTGTTCCGCGCGTGCTCGACGGTGCGCTTTTCACGCTCTTCGGCGCGTCGTTCGCGCGCTATCGCGTGTTCATGATGGCGGTCGCCATCGCGATGCTCGCCGCGCTCTGGCTCGTGCTGCGCATCTCGAAGACCGGCCTCGTCGTGCGCGCGGCGCTGACGCATCCCGCCACGGTGGAAACGCTCGGTCACGATGTGCCGCGCGTGTTCACGATGGTCTTCGCCGTCGGGGCCGCACTCGCCGCGGCAGGTGGTGTGATCGGCGCGCCGCTTGCCGTCATCGAGCCCGGAATGGCCGATGCGGTCGGCCC
This sequence comes from Caballeronia cordobensis, assembly GCF_001544575.2. Classification (GTDB taxonomy): domain Bacteria; phylum Pseudomonadota; class Gammaproteobacteria; order Burkholderiales; family Burkholderiaceae; genus Caballeronia; species Caballeronia cordobensis. Next base: position 171,947 of record NZ_FCNY02000013.1, on the reverse strand, counting down.
GATCGTGTTCGTCGTCGTGGTGATCGGCGGTCTCGGCTCGCTCTCGGGCGCGCTGGCGGCTTCGCTGCTCGTTGGCTGCGTGCAGACTTTCGCGGTGGGTGCGAGCGCGTCGGCGGGAAGCATGGCCGCATCGTTCGGCGTGACCTTGCCGGACGCGTGGGCGGGGCTGACCGTCGCGCAACTCGCGCCCGTGCTGCCGTATCTGCTGCTCGTCGCGATGCTGGCGCTGCGCCCGCGCGGACTCTTCGGCGAGCGCACGCGCGATGCGTAAGTTCATCGCGCTCGCGCTCGTGTGTGCGTTCGCGCTTGCGCTGCCGCCGCTCGTCTTCGATCAATCGTGGCTGCTCGCGTATCTCGCGCAAACGGCGACGCTCATCGTCTTCGCGCTTTCCTACAACCTGCTGCTCGGCGAGACGGGCTTGCTGTCGTTCGGGCACGCGGTGTATTCGGGTCTCGGCGCATTCGCCGCCGCGCAGGTGTTCAATCGCTTCGGCGTGCCGTTGCCGCTCCTGCCGGTCATCGGCGGCGTGGCGGCGATGCTCGTTGCCGTCGTCTTCGGCGCGATGTCGACGCAGCGCGCGGGCACGGCCTTCGCGATGATCACGCTCGGTCTGGGCGAGCTCGTCGCCGCGTGCGTGTGGCTCGTGCCGGGCTGGTTCGGCGGCGAGGGCGGCGTGACGATCGATCGCGCGAGCGGGCCGCCGTTCTTCGCGTGGACCTTCGGGCCGCTTGCCGAGGCGTATGCGCTGATCGCGTGCTGGTGCGTGATCTCCGCGCTCGCGATGTTCGCGTTCTCGCGCACGCCGATGTGCCGTCTCGCCAACGCCGTGCGCGACAACCCCGCGCGCGCCGCCGCGATCGGCTTCGCGCCGGCGCGCGTGCGTCTCGCCATGCTCGTCGTGTCGGCGTTCTTCGCGGGCATCGCGGGCGTGCTGGCGTTGATCAACGTCGAACTGGTGTCGGCGGAAAGCGTCGGCCTTGCGCATTCGACGAGCGTGCTCGTCGCGACGGTGATCGGCGGCGCGGGCGCGTTCCTCGGTCCCGTTGCCGGAGCGGTGCTGCTGACTTTCTTCAGCGTCGCCGTGGCGAGCGTCACCGCCGCGTGGCCGATGTATCTCGGGCTCTTCTTCATGTGGGTGGTCGTTGCCGCGCCCGAGGGCGTCGTCGGGCTTTTCAGGCGCGATGCGAGGGCCTTGTGCTTCGGGCTCGTCAGCGGGATCGCGTGGGGCGCGGCGGTGGTGATCGTCGTCGAGTCGCTGTACGCGCATCGACAGGATGCGATGTGGCTTGTCGCGTTGCCGTGCGCGCTGCTCGGTGTCTGGCTCGCCCGCCGCACGAGGCCCGCGCGATGAACGCCGCGCTCGACGTGCACGGCGTCGTCAAGCGCTTCGGTGCGACGCGCGTGTTGCACGGCGTCGATCTGCACGTCGCGGCGGGCGAGCGGCATGCGCTCATCGGGCCGAACGGCGCGGGAAAGTCCACGCTCTTCGATCTGATTTCGGGGCGCGCGCGGCCCGACGCGGGGCGCATCGTCGCGAACGGCATCGATGTGACCCATCAATCGCCGCAGCGGGTCTCGCGAACGCTCGCGCGCAGTTTCCAGACGACCAGCGTGTTCGGCGCGATGTCCGTGCTCGACAACCTTCGTTGCGCGGCGCTCGGCGCGGCGTCCGCGCGCTTCATCGATAAATGGCTGCCATCGAGACATATCGATGAACGCGCGCGCGCGATGCTCGATGCGATCGGCCTGGCCGAACGCGCCAACGAACGCGCCGCGCGGCTCACTTATGCGGAGCAGCGCGCGCTCGATCTGGGCATCGCGCTCGCGACCGACGCGCCCATCATCCTGCTCGACGAACCGACCGCCGGCATGAATCGCGCGGAAGCCACGCGCGCGCTCGCCCTGATTCGCGCGACGACGCAAGCGCGCACGCTGCTCGTGATCGAGCACGACATGGACGCGGTGTTCGGTCTCGCGGATCGCATCTCGGTGCTGGTGCAAGGGCGCGTGATCGCCACCGGCACGCCCGCAGCGATTCGCGCGAATCCCGACGTGCAGGACGCTTATCTCGGCGGGGCGGCGACATGAGCTTGTGCATCGAGAACTTACGTGCGTGGTACGGCGCGGCGCAAGTGCTGCACGGCGTGAATCTCGTCATCGGCGAAGGGGAAGCGGTGGCGCTCGCCGGCCGTAACGGTTCGGGGCGTTCGACGCTCGCGAAGGCCATCATGGGCCTCGTGCGCTGCGAAGGCGACATGCGTTATCGCGATGTGCGGTTGGTCGGCTTGCGGCCGTACCGGATCGCGCGACTGGGCATCGGCTATGTGCCCGAAACGCGCGACGTGTTCCCCGCGCTGACGGTGCGCGAGAACCTCTTGCTCGGCGAAAGAAAGGGCACGCGCTTCACGACGCATGAAGCGTATCGCCTGTTTCCGGCGCTGGAAGCGCGCGCAGCGGTGAAAGCCGGTTTGCTCTCGGGCGGCGAACAGCAGATGCTCGCGCTTGCGCGCACGCTGGCGGGCGATCCGTCGTTCGTGGTCATCGACGAACCCGGCGAAGGGCTCGCGCCGCACGTGCTCGCGCAAGTGGCCGCGTGTCTGAAGACGCTGCGCGAACGCGGCGTCGCGATGCTGCTGATCGAAGAGCGCCTGACCATCGCGCGCATGCTCGATGCGCGCGTCGCCGTAATGGGGCATGGGGCGATACGGTTCGACGGTCCGATCGAGGCCTTCGCGCGCGACGCGCAGGTCATGCGCGAATGGCTTTTTGTCGGCTAGGACGACGACGCCTTGCTGTCCCGCTCCACGATCCATTCATGCTTCGGATCGTTCTTGAAATGCCACGTGCGCTTGTCGCCCGCCATCACGTTCAGATAGTAGTTGTCGTATCCATACGGCACGACGACCGGATGATAGCCGCGCGGCACCATCACGACATCGTGATCCTCGACGGTCATGGTTTCGTCGAGATCGCGTTCGTCGGTATAGACGCGCTGAAACGCGAAGCCTTGCGGCGGATTCAATCGATGGTAGTAGGTCTCTTCCAGCGCGCTTTCGAGCGGCACGTTGTCCCGATCGTGCTTGTGCGGCGGATAGCTCGATGCATGCCCGCCCGGCGTGCGCACTTCCACCACGAGCAGCGACTCGGCCGCTTCGGTTTGCGGAAGAATGTCGCATACGTAGCGCGTATTGGCGTTGCGGCCGCGCGTGGAGCGCTTCATCTGCGCCGGTTCGATGAGACGCGGCGGGAAGTCGCCTTTCGCGGGCGCGCTCGCCACGGCGATTTCCGCATCGCGCTCGGCGTGCACGATCGCGGCGAGCTTCGGCGGCACGTAGACCGCGTAGGGCGCGGCGTCTTCGAACACGCTGTCGCGCGTGCCGATCGACGGCCAGTGCTCGTCGCCGGCTTCGACGCTCACCGTGCCTGTCAGCACGACGATGCAGCTTTCGCGATCCGCGTCGTAGACATGCACGACATCGCCCGCGTTCAGGCGATACGCCGCGAAGCCGACATGCTTCCAGCCCGCGGAATCGGGTGTGACGCGCGCGATGGTCTGCTCCTCGCGCGATGCTTTCACTAGCAGGCTCATGCTGCCTCCTTGTATGGCTTGTCGACGAGCGCGCGCAAGGTGCGATAGCCCTTGTCGGCATAGGCGTAGCTCGGTGCGATCACCGGATCCTGTTCTGCCTCCACGACGAGCCAGCCTTCGTAATCGTGCTTCGCGAGACACGCGACGATGCCCGGATAATCGACGGCGCCATCGCCCGGCACGGTGAACGCGCCGTTGATGACCGCATCGAGAAAGCTCCAGTTGCGGTTGCGCGCGAGCTTCACGATCTCCGGGCGCACGTCCTTGCAATGCACGTGGCACACGCGTGCGATGTGCTTTTGCAGCACGGCGAGGGCGTCGCCGCCCGCGAACGTGATGTGGCCCGCGTCGAACAGCAGGCCTACCGCATCGTTGGTGAGCGCCATGAGGCGATCGACATCGGCGGGCGTTTCGACATACGCGCCCATATGATGATGATAGGCCACGCGCACGCCGCGCGAGAGCGTAAATTCGGCGAAGCGGTTCAGGCGCTCGGCGTATGCCGTCCATTGCGCTTCCGAGAAGAAGCGGGGGCGCTGGTAGAGGGGGCGTGGCGCGCCCTGGATCGAGTTCGCTACTTCGCCGTAGACCATTACTGTTGCGCCGTTTTTTTGCAGCAGGTCGAGGTGTTTGGCGACTGCCTCGATTTCTTCTTCCGCGCTGCGTTCTGCCAGTCTGCCGGAGTACCAGCCGGAGACGAGCGCCAAGTCGTATTCTTGCAGCAGCGTTTTTAGCGCTTGCGGGTCGCGGGGGAACTTGTTGCCTAGCTCGAAACCTTCATAGCCGATTTGTTTGCCCTCGGTTAAGGCGGTGGAGAGGGGTGTTTCGCCGCCGAGGGAAGGGAGATCGTCGTTCATCCACGAGAGTGGGTTGATGCCTATGCGGACTTTCATTTTCTTCGGCCTTTTGTGTCTTCGGGGTCGTGGAACTTGTTTTCGTGTCGGTCTATTGGCACTGCCCCTCCCCGGGGCGGGGGTAACTTTCTTTGCTGCTGCAAAGAAAGTCACCAAAGAAAGCAGCTTTGTCACCGCCCGCGGTCACACGCACGTTGGCCACTTTTCTCCTCCAAGGGGGCACTCGCCTAAAGAGTGCCCCCATAGGCCCAACCGGGCTTGGATCGCGCACGGTCTGTCACATCGCGCCGCTTAACAAACTGGTACAGCCATTTCAAGCTCCGGCCCGCTTCGCGGCCGATGGGTTAATCGGGTATGCGTGGGTTTCCCGGTATACCCGACGGCAGCGCGTAGCGCTGTGCCGGTGCTATTTCGTGCTGGGCCAGCGCGCTTCGCGCACTGGCTTGTCAGACCGTGCGCGATCCAAGCCCGATTGGGCCTGTGAGGGCACTCTTTAGGCGAGGGCCGTTCCCGGAGGAGAAGAATGGCCAACGTGCGTGTGACTGCGGGCGGTGAGAAGCTGCTTTCTTTGGTGACTTTCTTTGCAGCAGCAAAGAAAGTTACCCCCGCCCCGGGGAGGGGCAGTGCTAATAAACCGACAAGAAAGCAGGATTCCATAGCAGCCCAAAAATCAAAAAAACCTCAAGCCCCACGCGCTCGCAAAGCCCTCTCATACGCCTCCCGAGCCCCCACAACATCACTCCGATCAGAAACCTCAGGCACAGCCACTTCCCACCACCACCCCCCCTCCTCGGTAGGCCGAGCCGCATCCGTATCGATAGAAATCAAATAACTCCGATCCGCCCCCCGCGCCCGCATCATCGCAGCCTGCAATTCATCCAGACTGGAAACATGCTCAGCCAGCGCCCCCAGCGATCTCGCATGCATCGCGAAATCCACCCGCGGCGCGCCTAACGAACCCTGCTTGCAATCATCGAGGAGGTTATTGAACGGCGCCCCCCCACAAGCCCTCTGCAAGCGATTAATGCAGCCAAACCCGCGGTTATCGAGCAACACCACGATCACCTTCGCGCCAAGCATCACGGAAGTCGCAAGCTCGCTATTCATCATCAGATAGCTGCCATCGCCGACCATCACGATGACCTCGCGCTCCGGCCGCGCGAGCTTCACGCCGAGTCCGCCTGCGATTTCATAGCCCATGCACGAATAGCCATATTCGACGTGATAGCCGCCCGGCCCGGCAACGCGCCACAGCTTCTGCAAGTCGGCCGGCAAGGTGCCGGCCGCGCACACGACGATGTCCTCACCAGCCGATGAAGCCGAAGACCGTTGCACCGCACCGATCACGTCCGCTTCGCGCGGCAAGACGCCATCGGCGAGCGGCGTATTCGTCACGCGCGCAACCGTCTCGCGCCATTCGTTCGCGAGCCGGTGCGCGCGCGTCGTCCATTGCGGCGAGGCATGCCAGTCGCCGAGCGCCGCCGAGAGCGCTTCCAGCGCGGCGCGCACATCCGCTTGCACCGCCATCGCGTTCTGCTTCAGCGCGTCGAACGGATTCGCGTTGATCGCGATAAGCCGCGCCTGCGTGAAAAGCGTGTTCGAGCCGGTCGTGAAGTCCTGCAAACGCGTGCCGAGCGCGAGCACGCAATCGCTCGCATGCGCGAGTTCGTTCGCCTCGGATGAACCCGTCACGCCGATGCCGCCGACGTTCAACGCATCGTCCCATGCGAGCGCGCCTTTGCCCGCCTGCGTTTCGGCAACAGGCACGCCATGTTTGTGAGCGAACGCGCGCATCGCGTCGCTCGCGAGGCTATACAAGACGCCGCCGCCCGACACGATCAAGGGCTCGCGCGCTTCACGCAAGATCGCGGCGGCCTGCTCGATCTCGCGCGGCACCGGCGCGGGGGCGTGAATCGCCGCGACGCGCGGCTCGAAGAACAAAGCAGGGAAGTCATACGCCATCGCCTGCACGTCCTGCGGCAGCGCGAGCGTGACAGGACCGCACAGTGCCGCGTCCGTCAGCACGCGTATCGCGCGCGGCAAGGCGCTCAGCAATTGCGCGGGATGCATGATGCGATCGAAGTAACGCGATACGGCCTTCAACGCATCGTTCGCGGATACGCCGCCATCGTGACCATCCTCGACTTGCTGAAGCACGGGATCGGGCGCGCGCGACACGAAGATATCGCCCGGCAGCAAGAGCACCGGCAAGCGGTTCACATGCGCGAGCGCCGCGGCCGTGACGAGATTGGTCGCGCCCGGACCGATGGACGTCGTCACCGCCATCATGCGGCGGCGCATGTGCGCCTTCGCATACGCGATCGCACTGTGCGCCATGGCCTGCTCGTTGTGCGCGCGATACGTCGGCAATGCATCGCGATGCCGATACAGCGCCTCGCCGATGCCCGCGACATTGCCATGCCCGAAGATCGCGAACACGCCGCCGAAAAGCGGCTCGCCATGCTCCGTGCGTTGTGCCGCGAGATAGCGCACGAGCGCCTGCGCGGCGGTCAGCCGAATGGTCGATTGCACGGCGGTCTCCGTTTGCATTGCGCGCTGGTTCATGCGGCTTGCTCCTGTGTGACATGCGCTTCATCCGGCGACGAACGCGCGTCGCGCCACGCGCCGATCAACGCTTCGAACGTGCGGCGCACGCGCGCGATGAGTTCGTTGTCGTCGATCTCGTTCGCGAGCCACGCATGACTCGGCTCATGAAAGATCGTGCGCCCGACCGTGAAGCCCTTGCACGTTGTCGATGCCGCCGCAGCCCTGAAGCCATCGCGCAACTGCTCGACGCCCGCGGACAAACCCAGCAGCACGACGCCGCGGCAATATGTGTCGCGTTCGGCGATCAGCGCATCGATGGCTTGCCATTGCCGCGCGCTCATCGGTTCGAGCTTCCACCAGTCCGGATAGATGCCGAGGTTGTAAAGACGCTTCAACGCGCGATACACCGTGTCCTCCTCAACGGGCGGACCGTTCTTCGGCGCGATCACTTCGAGCAGCAGTTCATGGCCGCTTTCCTGCACGGCGTTGTACAGCGCGCGCAACTGCGCTTCCTGTTCGAGGCGCACGTCATGCGGATGATCGGGGTGATATTGCACGAGACACTTCACGACCTGTTCGCGCGGCCATTGCACGAGCGTCGTGCCGACCGAGCGGCCATGATCGAAGACGAGCGGCATCGAGCCGGGCAGTTCCACCGGACGCCCGATCCACCAGCCGCGTCCCGTTGCGGCGTTCAATGCGTCCTGGCCGTAACGATCGTCGATCAGCACGCCGATACGCCCTTCGAGCCCGCGCTCCTGCTCCGTCTGCGCCACGGCTTCGACGAACAGATTCTTGAGCGTGGCGATGCGCGTGTCGCTCGCGCCCGTCTGCTGCGCGAGTTCGAAGAACTGATTGCGATGATCGAATGCGAAGCCGAGCACTTCATCCCATTGCCGGCGCTTCGGGCTCACGCGATGCAGCCGCGCGAGCGTCGTGTCGCGATCGGGACGGCGCATGCGTATGGGGTCTTCTTTCGCGGCCTGAAGGAAGTAATCGAGTTCGGCGGGCGTGGGCATCGCGGGCGCGCAGCCGTGACGCGACACGACGAGCGCGCCGCACGCATTGGCCGCGCGCGCGCAGGCTTCGAGCGGCGCATCGCGCAGCCATCCGGAGAGAAAGCCCGATGCGAACGCATCGCCCGCGCCGAGCACGTTGAGCACTTCGACTTCGACGCCGCCGTGGATCGGCGCATCGTCGATGGAGGCGGGCACACCGCCCTCGATGATCGAGCAGCCGAGCGGCCCGCGCTTCACGATGAGCGTCGCGCCCGTGACCTTGCGGACCATCGCGAGCGCATCGGCGAGCCGGTCCTTGCCGCCCGCGATGCGAAACTCTTCTTCCGTGCCGATGACGAGATCCATCAGCGGCAGAATGCGCTGCAAATGCGCGGTCACGCCTTCGTTCGCGACGAAGCGCGTCTCGCCGTCGGCCTTGCCGGTGAGCCCCCACAGCACCGGGCGATAGTCGATGTCGAGAATCGTGCGCACATCGTTGCGTCGCGCGTATTCCAGCGCGCGGCGGCTCGTGCGGTTCACCTGTTCCGTCGAGAAATGCGTGCCGGTGATGAGCAGCGCCTTCGACGACGCGATATACGCTTCGTCGAAATCGCTTTCATCGACGGCCATGTCCGCGCAGTTCTCGCGATAGAACACGAGCGGAAACGTGTCGCGATCTTCGAGGCCGAGCAGCACGAGCCCCGTGAGCCGGTCGCGATCGATGCGCAGGTGGCTCGTGTCGCAGCCTTCGCGTTCGAGCGTCTCCGTGAGAAAGCGTCCCATGTGATCGTTGCCGACGCGCGCGAGCATCGATGCGTTCAGGCCGAGCCGCGCGCATCCGAACGCGATGTTCGCCGACGAACCGCCGAGATACTTGGCGAACGTCGATACGTCTTCGAGCCGCGCGCCGACCTGCTGCGCATACAGATCGACGGCGATGCGCCCGAGACAGACGATGTCGCGCGCGCGATCAGGAGCAAAACGGGAAGTGGTTGGCATGCTGGATAGTCCTCAGATCGTCGCGCCTTCGAGTTCGCTCATCATCTGCTGCATCTCCGCGCCGCCCGCCATCATGTCGAGCACCTCGTTCTTGCTGATGGTGTCCTTCGTGAACGTGCCCATCGAACGGCCGCGATTGAGCAGCGTGAACGAATCGCCGATGGGGTAGGCATGATGGACGTTGTGCGTGATGAAGATCACCGAGATGCCTTTTTCGCGCGCCTTGTGAATGAGCTTCAGCACGTTGAAGCTCTGCTTCACGCCGAGCGCGGCGGTCGGTTCGTCGAGAATCAGCACGCGCGCGCCGAAGTGAATCGCGCGCGCGATTGCGAGACACTGCTTTTCGCCGCCCGACATCGTGCCGATCGGCTGATGCGGATCGCGCACGTTGATGCCCATTTCCGCGAGCTTCGCGCGCGAGGTCTCGGCGGCGAGATCGAGATCCATCACGCTGATGCCGAAGCGCTTTTTCTGCGGCTCGCGGCCCATGAAGAAATTGCGGGCGACAGAAAGCAGCGGCACGAGCGCGAGATCCTGATATACGGTCGCGATGCCGAGATCGAGCGCTTCCTTCGGCGAATCGAAATGCACGGGCGCGCCATCGACGAGATAGTCGCCGGAAGAGGGCTGGTGCACGCCCGCCAGCGTCTTGATGAGCGTGGACTTGCCCGCGCCGTTATCGCCGAGCAGGCAATGCACTTCGCCGCGCTTCAGGCGCAGGGTGACGCCGTTCAGCGCGATCACCTTGCCGAAATACTTGCTGACGTTTTCGAGGGCGAGGATGTTGTCGTCGTTCATGTCGCTTCTCCTCATTGCGCCTGTGAAACGCGGCGGCGCACGTAGTGATTGAAGAGCACGGCGATCAGCAGCATCACGCCGAGGAACACGCGGAACCAGTCCGAGCTCACGTTCGTGTAGGTGATGCCGATCTGCACGACGCCGAAGATCAGCGCGCCAAAGCATGCGCCGACCACCGATCCATAACCGCCCGTGAGCAAGGTGCCGCCGATGACCGCCGCGATGATCGCCTCGAATTCCTTCTGCAGGCCACGGTCGGCCGCCGCGGAACCGATATCGCACACTTGCAGCACGGCGAACAGGCACGAGCAGAACGCGGTCAGCACGAAGAGCGAAATTTTCACGCGCTTCACCGGCACGCCGACGTTCTTCGCGGCATTCGCATCGCCGCCGACGGCGAGAATCCAGTTGCCGTAGCGCGTCTTCGCGAGCACGAACGCGCAGATCGCCGCCAGCACGATCCACCAGATGATGACCTTCGGAATGCCCGGCACGAGCGGCTCGCCGCTGTCGAGCAATTTGCCGACGCCCATGTGCGCGAGCCACGTGAACACGCCATGAAACGCGACGCCATGAAAGAGCGTGTTGGCGATCGCATCGTTCTGCGCGAGATCGCCGACGCCGGAAATGATCGTGCGGTCGGCGAACATGATCGACAACGCGAGCGTCAGTCCGCGCAGAATGAAGAGAAACGCGAGCGTGACGATGAACGAGGGCAGGCGCGTTTTCATCACGAGATAGCCGTTCAGCGCGCCGAGCAGCATCGACATGACGAAGGCGAAGAGAATCGACACGGAGATCGGCCAATGGAAATAGACCGACGGCAGCGCGACCATCATGCCCGCGAAGCCGATCATCGAGCCGATGGACAAGTCGAACTCGCCCGCGATCATCAGGAGGCACGCGCCGACCGCGAGCAGGCCGAGATAGGCGGCCACTTGCGACCAGTTCATCACGCCGTCGAGATTGAACATGCCCGACGATCCGGCGGCGAAGCCGAACACGAGAAACACGAGCACGGTGCCGGAAATCGCCGCGAATTCCGGCCGGTTCAGCAAATGGCCGAACCACGATTGCCGCCGCACACGCTCGTCGGAAGGCTTGACCGCATCGGTGGTTTCAGCGTTCGCGTGTGGCGGATAGTGTTTTCCGGCTACGCCCATGATGTCTCCTTGATACGTACGTGCAGGTGCCTGCCGCGTCCGCGAACGGACGCAGAAGTGCATAGAGAGCGATACGTCTTTGATGAAAGCGGGCGGCGTCAGCAACACCGCCCGAAGGTGATCAACGATATTGGCCCGCGTACTTCACGACCTTGTCGAGGTTTTCCTTGGTGATGAAGCCCGGCCCCGAGCGGATGTTCTTCGGACCGTACGACGGCTGCAATCCGTAGGTGTCGAGGCGCGCCTTGAACTTCGGATTGGCTTCGAGAATCTGACGGATCTTCGCCGGATCGGTGGTGTGCTCCTTCTTCGCGATCGCGAGCACCGCCACCGGGATATAGCCTTGCAGATACGGCTGCTGGTCGATGGCGAACTTGATCGTGCCGTCCTTGATCGCCTTGGCGATGTCATCGGAGAAGTCGAAGGTCACGAAATAGACCTTGTTTTGCAGGCCCATTTGCACCACGGCCTTGAGCGTCGCCGAAGCGGGCGTGGGTCCGAGCGTGAGGATCGCCTGCGTGTCCGGATGGTTGCGCAGATACGCCGACACCTTCGACTGGATCTCGGTCGGGTCCTGTCCCGAATCGAGCGTCGAGGCTTTGTAGTCGATGCCGAGCGCATCCGCGAAGCCCTTGCATCGATCGAACGACACCGTGTTCGTCGCGATGTGGTTCACGCACAGGAACGACTTCACGCCCGCGGCTTTCGCCTTCTCGCCGGCGGCCTTGCCCGCGACATATTCCGGCTGCCCGACGTGCATGATCGCGCCGAGCTGCGCGCTTTGTTCTTCGGTGCCCGAGTTGATCGTCACGAGCGGAATCTTCTTCGCGGTCACTTTGTTGATCGCGCTCTTCAGCACGTCGAAGTCCGCAATGGTGGTGATGACGCCGTCGTAATTGCGCGCGGCCGCCTGCTCGATCAGGCGCGACATGTCCGCGATATCGCCGTTCGGCGGATTGCGGTAATCGGTTTGCACGTTGAAGTCTTCGTCGGCCTGCTTGATCGCGTTCTTGATGGTGTTCCACCACGAATCGGAGTCCGGCGCGTGGCTGATCAGCACGAACTTCGCGTCGGGCGCCGCGTGAGCGGGACTCGCCGCCATCATCGCCGCGCTGCAGAACGCAGCAGCAGCCACCAGCGCGCGTAGCGCGGCCCGACCGTTGCAAAGGGTCATTGTCTCCACCTATCTCGGTTGTTGTTTGGTGTGATGTTCCCGCGAGCCGCAGCGTCGTGCTCCGTGCTCACGACCAAGAGTAGGTCAGTTTTCGGTGCTCTGCAATAGAAATTTCATGTGTGCGACAAATGGAAAATACATTCCAATTTGCTTGCCGCCTTCCTATAATCGGTTGCACGACGAACATCGAACAAGAGCCTGTGATGGATGAAGCCAGCACCGACGTGCAGAGCGTCGACGAACTGATGCAGCGGATCACCGATGCATACGATTCCTTGCCGCGCCAGTTGAAGAGCGTGGCGACCTATATCGAGCAGCACCGCCCAAGCGTGATGATGGACCGCACGAGCGATATCGCGAGCGCGTGCGGCGTGCATGCATCGGCGGTCGTGCGTTTTGCGCAGCGCTTCGGGTTTTCCGGCTTCTCCGACCTTCAGGCCGTGTTCCGGCAGGCGTACGCGGGCGGCGGCGGCTCGCAGCAGAGCTATCAGCAGCGCATACGCAAGCTCATCGACGAAAAGGCCGGCGAGGCCTCGGGCGTGTCGGTGGCGCGCGAGTTTATCGCGGCGAGCCGCACGGGTCTCGACGAACTCGCCGCCGGTCTCGACGACGCGCAGTTCGAAGCCGCCGTCGACATGCTGTCGCAGGCGGAAAACATCTATGTGATCGGCGTGCGACGCTCGTTCGCGGTGGCGAGCTACATCGTCTATGCCTTGCAGCACACGAAGAAACGCGTGCATCTGATTTCGGGCTTCGGCGGCATGTTCCGAGAGCAGGTCCGCAGCGTGAAGAAGGGGGACGTGGTGGTCGCGATCAGCTTCGCGCCCTACGGCAAGGAAACGCAATATTGCGTGCGCGCGGCGCAGCATCAGGGCGCGGCAACCCTCGTCATCACCGACAGCCAGCTTTCGCCGCTCGCGCGCCACGCGAGCGCGAGCCTGCTCGTGAAGGAGGGCAGCGCGTTCGCCTTCCGTTCGCTCACGAGCACCATTTGCCTGTGCCAGGCGCTGTTCATCGCGCTCGCGTACCGGCTCGAATTGAACGTCGAGGAATCCAGGGAGACAGGTGGCTATGACGATTGATGTGGCGGTGTTCGGCGCGGGGCGCATCGGCAAGATTCACGCGGCCAATCTCGCGCGGCAGCCGGGCGTGCGGCTTCGTTATGTTGTCGATGTGAACAGGGAAGCGGCGGCGGCGCTGGCTGCTTTGCATGGCGCGCAAGTGGCGGATATCGACGGCGCGATGGGCGATGCGTCCATCGGCGCGACGGTCGTGTGTTCGAGCACGGATACGCATGCCGATCTGATTCAGGCGTCGGCGGCGCAGGGCAAGCACGTGTTCTGCGAGAAGCCCGTGGATCTGACGATCGAGCGGGCCCGTGCATGCGCCGATGCAGTCGCGAAGGCGGGCGTCGTCTGCATGATCGGCTTTCAGCGACGTTTCGATCCGACCTTTGCCGCGTTGAAGGCGCGCATCGATGCGGGCGAGATCGGCGATCCGGAAATGCTGATCGTCACGAGCCGCGATCCGGGCGCGCCGCCGGTCGAGTACATCAGGCACTCGGGCGGCATCTTCAAGGACATGCTGATCCACGACTTCGACATCTTCCGCTGGATTCTCGACGACGAAGCCGAGACGCTGCACGCGACGGGCAGTTGCCTCGCCGATCCGGCGATCGCCGAGGCGGGCGACATCGATTCGACGGCGGTGACGATCCGCACGAAGCGCGGGCGGCTGTGCCAGATCAACACGGCGCGGCGCGCGGCGTATGGCTACGATCAGCGCTTCGAGTTGCTCGGCAGTCGCGGCATGCTGCAGGCGGGCAACGTGCGGCCGACGGAAGTCACGTCGTACACGAAGACGGCCGTGTCCAGCGACGTTCCCGAGGCGTTCTTTCTCGAGCGCTATCGTGCGGCGTACGCGGCGGAAATCGCGCATTTCTTCGATGCGGTCACTAACGCCAAGCCGGTGCGCACGACAGTCGCGGATGGCCTGAAAGCGCTGGAACTTGCCGAAGCCGCGAGCGTGTCGTGGCGCGAGAAACGCATTGTGAATCTCGCGGAGCACGTCGCATGAAAACGGTGCGCGTGGGTATTGCCGGATTGGGGCGGCTCGGGCGGCGCCATGCCGCGAATCTCGCGTGGCATGTGCCGGGCGCTGCGCTCGTCGCGGCGTGCAGTCCGGTTCAGGAAGAGCGCGAGTGGGCGTCGTCGAGCCTGCCCGAACTGACGCTTCACGCCGATTACGATGCCATGCTCGCCGATGCGTCGATCGATGCCGTGTGGCTCGTCACGCCGACATCGCTGCACGCGCGGCAGATCATCGCCGCGTTGCGCGCGGGCAAGCATGTGTTCTGCGAGAAGCCGCTGTCGCTCGATCTCGCCGAATGCGACGCCGTGATCGAGGAGGCCGCGCGTCATCCGCATCTGCAGGTGATGATCGGCTTCGTGCGACGCTTCGATGCGAGCTATCGCGATGCCTTCGATAGCATTGCGAACGGCGTCATCGGCAGGCCGTTCATGGTGCGCTCGCAGACCTGCGACAAGAACGATCCCGATGGCTTTTTCGTGCGTTTCGCGCCGACATCGGGCGGGCTCTTTCTCGATTGCAGCGTGCACGACATCGATCTCGCGCGCTGGCTGCTCGGCAATCCGAAGCCGAAGCGCGTGTACGCGAGCGGGACGATCGCGATTCACGAAGGCCTGCGTGCGTGCGGAGACATCGATAACGGCGTGGGCACCATCGAGTTCGACGACGGGCGGCTCGCGGTGCTCTACGCATCGCGCACGATGGCGCACGGTCACGACACGCAAACGGAAGTGATCGGCACGGCGGGCGCGGTGTCGGTGGGGCGCAATCCGCGAGCGAACCGCGTCGAGATCGCCGATGCGGGCGGCATGCGCAACGCATGCACGCCGACGTTCTTCGAGCGTTTCGAGGATGCGTTTTTGCGCGAGGCGCAGGCGTTCGTGGCTTTGCTGGCGGAAGGCAGGCCCACGGGGCTGACGCTCGACGATGCGCGGGAAGCGACGCGCATCGGCATCGCGATGCGGCAGGCGTATGAGAGAGGGGAGGCGGTGGAATTGTGAACGCGGGTCGTCAGCCGATGACGAGCTTCACCGGCTTGCCTACGCGAGCAAGCATGTCCACCAGCGTATCGATCGTGAACTTGCTTGTCTTCTTGTTCACGACGTCCGATACGCGAGGCCGTGTGACATGGAGGATCTCGGCCGCTTCGGATTGCTTGAGATGATGTGCGGCAATCCAGGTCGCGAGTTCCTCCATGAGTTGTTCCTTCAGTGTCAGCGTCTGGTTGATCAGCGCTTTCGACTCGGTTTGATATCGGCGCGCTTCCTCTGGCGAAAAACCGAGTTCGGCAAACAGATTCGCTCCGGGTTTCGTCACATGCCGAACGTGCGTATCGACCTTGCTCATGTTCGTTCCTTTCTGTCTCGGACGATCGCGCGGTAGCGGAGTCTCGCGGACCCCGGAACCTACGTCGTCGAAAGGCTTCCAGTCTTCCGGATCGAGTCCGGCCCGAAGGCGGCCGAGCTGAAAGCCCGCTTCGCGCCGCGCAATTGATGGGAATTCGCAGACGAACGCTATCCTCAATGTCGTGACGCATGAACTAGAGGTTTCTCAACTTGGAGGATGGCGCGCGCATCGGCATCGCGATGCGGCAGGCGTATGAGACTGCGCAGCCGGTGAACTTATGACCGCTGCGTTAAAATCGAACCTCACGACCGCTCATCCCCAGGCAAAGGAAAGGTTCAATCGCGATGGAAGTTCACAAGGAAGTCGACGCGCGCGGGCTCAATTGCCCGTTGCCGATTCTGCGGGCGAAGAAGGCGCTCGCGGACATGACGAGCGGCCAGATTCTGAAGGTTCTCGCCACGGACCCGGGTTCGCAGCGCGATTTCGCGGCGTTCGCCAAGCAGACCGGCAACGAGATCGTCGAATCGACGGCGCAGGACAAGACGTTCATCTTTCTGATGCGGCGTCGTTGAAACGGTAAAGCAGCGCGCAGAAACAAAAAAACCCGTCACGCGTGACGGGTTTTTAACGCGAAAGCGAAAAATCAGCCTTCGAGAATCGGCGCGCGATTGCGCAGATATTCCTCGAATTCCTGCTTCACTTCCGGGTGGCGCAGCGCGAATTCCACCGTCGCCTTCAAATAACCCAGCTTGCTGCCGCAGTCGAAACGCGTGCCGTGATACTTGTACGCGAGCACTTGCTCGTCCGACAGCAGCGATTGAATCGCGTCCGTCAGTTGCAGTTCGCCGCCCGCGCCCGGCTTCAGCGCGCGGATGTGATCGAAAACGCGCGGCTTCAGCACGTAACGGCCCACCACGCCCAGGTTCGACGGCGCGACCGCCGGCTCCGGCTTCTCGACGATGCCCGACAGCTTGAAGATGTTGTCTTCCCATTCCTTGCCGTCGATGATGCCGTACGACTTCGAATCCTGCTGCGGGATCTCTTCGACGCCGATGACCGAGCTGTGATAGTGGTCGAAGACTTCGATCATCTGCGACATCACGGGCGGCTTGCCGTACAGCAGGTCGTCCGCGAGGATCACGGCGAACGGGTTGTCGCCGACGAGCTTTTCCGCGCACAGCACGGCGTGGCCGAGACCGAGCGCTTCGGCCTGACGCACATAGAAGCAGTCGACATGGCTGGGCTTGATGCTGCGCACGAGTTCGAGCAGCTTGTCCTTGCCGCGCGCTTCGAGCTCCGCTTCGATTTCATAGGACTTGTCGAAATGGTCTTCGATGGCACGCTTGCTGCGGCCGGTGACGAAGATCATTTCGGTAATGCCGGCCGCCATTGCTTCTTCGACCGCATACTGAATCAGCGGCTTGTCCACGACTGGCAGCATTTCCTTCGGGCTGGCCTTGGTCGCGGGAAGAAACCGCGTGCCCAGACCCGCGACGGGGAAAACCGCTTTGGTAACTTTTAGCATGTGATGACCCTGATCCTCTTAAATCATTTAGAACGTCGAGACAACCGGAGCGGATCGACAAGCGATTCGAACCTCCAATTCAGACAGGCAGACGCAATAATTGCGCCTGGAGCTTCTCGATAGTGGTTCCATATTCTGCCAGCCTTTTGCGCTCCTGTTCAACGACAGCGGCCGGCGCTTTTGCAACAAAGCTTTCATTACCGAGCTTGGCGTTACATTTTCCAATCTCGGCGTTCAGACGCTCCACTTCCTTCGTCAGACGCTCGCGTTCCGCAGCGACATCGATCTCGACTTTCAACACCAGCTTGCTGCTTCCGACGATCGCCACGGGCGCGCCGTGGGCTTCCTTGTCGAGAGCGGCTTCGTCGTCGATGATCTTCACGTCGGACAGGCGCGCGAGCGCGGCGACATACGGAGCGAATGCGGTAAGGCGCGCCGCGTCGCCGTGCGCGAGCAGCGGCACCTTCACCGCGGGCGACAGATTCATTTCGCCGCGCAGATTACGACATGCATCGATGACAGTCTTCAGTTCGGCGGCCCACTGTTCGGCGGATTCATCGATCTTTTTCTGCTCCGCGCGCGGATAAGCCTGCGTCATGATCGACGCTTCGCCCTCGTTGGCGCTCTGCGGGAAGGCGTCGGTCAACGGCGCGACCTTCTGCCACAACGCTTCCGTGATGAACGGAATGATCGGGTGCGCAAGACGCAGCACCGTTTCGAGCACGCGCAGGAGCGTGCGGCGCGTCGCGGTCTGCTGTTCCGGCGTGCCGGTCTGAATCTGCACCTTCGCGAGTTCGAGATACCAGTCGCAGTATTCGTCCCACACGAATTTGTAAATCGCGCTCGCGACGTTGTCGAATCGATAGTCCGCGAAGCCTTTCTCGACTTCCGCCTCCGTGCGCTGAAGCAGCGACACGATCCAGCGGTCCGCCTGCGAAAAGTCCGTATAGCCGCCGGGACCGCAATCGCCCGGCTTGCACGCGCCCGGATTCGCGAAGCCGCAATCGTGGCCTTCGCAATTCATCAGCACGAAACGCGTGGCGTTCCAGAGCTTGTTGCAGAAGTTGCGATAACCCTCGCAACGCGCGAGATCGAAGTTGACGTTGCGGCCGAGCGTGGCCATCGAGGCCATCGTGAAGCGCAGCGCATCCGTGCCGAACGCCGGAATGCCGTCGGGGAATTCCTTGCGCGTCTTCTTTTCGATCTGCGTGGCGGCCTTCGGATTCATGAGGCCCGTCGTGCGCTTCGCGACGAGCGCTTCGAGATCGATGCCATCGACGATATCGATCGGATCGAGCGTGTTGCCCTTGCTCTTCGACATCTTCTGGCCTTCGGCGTCGCGCACGAGGCCGTGCACGTAAACGGTGTCGAAGGGCACCTTGCCGGTGAAATGCGTGGTCATCATCACCATTCTGGCGACCCAGAAGAAGATGATGTCGAAGCCCGTCACCAGCACCGACGACGGCAGGAACGCCTTCAGTTCCTTTGTCTCGTTCGGCCAGCCGAGCGAGGAGAAGGGCACGAGCGCGGACGAGAACCACGTGTCGAGCACGTCTTCATCGCGCTTCAATGCGCCGGTGTAGCCTTGCGCGTCGGCTTCCGCGCGCGCTTCTTCCTCGGTCTTCGCGACGAAGATCTCGCCGTTCTCGCCGTACCACGCCGGAATCTGATGGCCCCACCAGAGCTGGCGCGAGATGCACCAGTCCTGGATGTTCTCGAGCCATTGATAGTACGTGGTCGTCCAGTTCTCCGGCACGAACTTGATCTGGCCGCTCTTCACGACATCGAGCGAGGTTTCCGTGATCGACTTGCCCGGATTGAACGTGCCCTCCGGCGCGGCCTTGCTCATCGCGACGAACCACTGGTCGGTGAGCATCGGCTCGATGACCACGTTGGTGCGATCGCCGCGCGGCACCATCAGCTTGTGCGGCTTCACGGAGTCGAGCAGGCCGAGCGCTTCGAGATCCTGCACGACGGCCTTGCGTGCTTCGAAGCGATCCATGCCGCGATACTTCGCCGGCGCGTTGTCGTTGATCTTCGCGTCGAGCGTGAGGATTTCGATCTGCGGCAGCTTGTGGCGCTGGCCGACGGCGTAGTCGTTGAAGTCGTGCGCGGGCGTGACCTTCACAACGCCGGTGCCGAACTCGCGATCGACATATTCGTCGGCGATGACCGGGATTTCGCGATCGCACAGCGGCAGCACCACCGTCTTGCCGATCAGATGCCGGTAACGCTCGTCTTCCGGATGCACCATCACGGCGACATCCCCAAGCATGGTTTCGGGGCGCGTGGTCGCCACGGTGAGATGTCCCGAGCCGTCCGGCAGCGGATACTGGATGTGCCACAGGCTGCCGTTCTCTTCCTCGCTCACGACTTCGAGATCGGACACCGCCGTGCCCAGCACCGGGTCCCAGTTCACGAGACGCTTGCCGCGGTAGATGAGCCCTTGCTTGTAGAGCGTGACGAAGACATCGCGCACGGCGGCCGACATCTTGTCGTCCATCGTGAAGTATTCGCGCGACCAGTCGATCGACGCGCCCAGGCGCCGCACCTGATTCGTGATGGTCGAGCCGGACTGCTGCTTCCACGCCCACACGCGCTTGAGGAACTCCTCGCGGCCGAGATCGTGGCGCGAGACGCCTTGCGCATCGAGCTGACGTTCGACGACGATCTGCGTTGCGATGCCCGCGTGGTCCGTGCCCGGCACCCACAGCGTGTTCTCGCCGAGCATGCGGTGATAGCGCGTGAGGCCATCCATGATGGTCTGATTGAACGCGTGCCCCATGTGCAGCGTGCCGGTGACGTTCGGCGGCGGCAACTGGATGGAGAAATTCTTCGCGCCTTCCTGGAATGTCGGCGCGGCGTAACCGCGCTTTTCCCATTCCGGGCCCCATTGGGACTCGATATTTTGAGGCTCGAAGCTCTTGGCAAGCGTGTTGTCGCTCATTGTGAAATCTGCCGAAAAAAGCGTGAAAAAATGCGAGGGAATCTCCAATTATAAGGTTCCCACACGCCGGACCGCCGTTTTCGGCCCCTAGTCGAAGAGGATGGGCAAAAACGCTGCCATCGGCGCGGTCTTATAATGGTCGGCCCGCCGATAGCGCCGTTTCTCCGTCGTCTGACTTTCCCATGCCCGACCTGCTCGCGAATCTGAACCCCGAACAACTCGCCGCCGTGACGCTGCCGAACGAGCCCGCGCTCATTCTCGCGGGCGCCGGCAGCGGCAAGACGCGCGTGCTCATTACGCGCATCGCGTGGCTGATCCAGCAGGGCTACGCGTCGCCGCCGACCGTGCTCGCCGTGACCTTCACGAACAAGGCCGCGCGCGAGATGATGGCGCGCCTGTCCGCCTTGCTGCCCATCGATACGCGCGGCATGTGGATCGGCACCTTTCACGGCCTGTGCAACCGCATGCTGCGCGCGCATTACCGCGACGCCGGCCTGCCGCAGACTTTCCAGATTCTCGACACATCGGACCAGCTTTCGGCCATCAAGCGGCTGATGAAGGGCCTGAACGTCGACGACGAAAAGTATCCGGCGAAGAACCTCCAGTACTTCATCAACAACGCGAAGGAGCAGGGTCTGCGTCCGAAAGACGTCGATGCCACCGACGCGTTCAATCGCAAGTTCGTCGAGCTTTACGAAGCCTACGACCAGCAATGCCAGCGCGAAGGCGTGGTGGATTTTCCGGAACTGCTGTTGCGCTGTCATGAACTGCTTGCGCACAATCTGCCGCTGCGCGCGCATTATCAGGCGCGTTTCCGCAATATTCTCGTCGACGAGTTTCAGGACACGAACAAGCTGCAATACGCGTGGCTGAAGCTGCTCGCGGGCGAGCACAACGCGATCTTCGCCGTGGGCGACGACGACCAGTCCATTTACGCGTTCCGTGGCGCGAACGTCGGCAACATGCGCGATTTCGAGAACGAATTCCGCGTGCGCAATCTCATCAAGCTGGAGCAGAACTACCGCTCGCACGGCCATATTCTCGACACGGCGAACTATCTGATCGCGAACAACGCGCGGCGGCTCGGCAAGAATCTGCGCACCGACGCGGGCCACGGCGAGCCGGTGCGCGTCTACGAGGCCGCGACGGATTCGCAGGAAGCGGGCTGGATCGTCGAGGAAATCAAGGCGCTCATCAACACGGGCGTTGCACGCGGCGAGGTCGCGGTGCTGTACCGGAGCAACGCGCAGTCGCGCACGATCGAACATACGCTCGTGAACGCGGGCATTCCGTATCGCGTGTATGGCGGTTTGCGCTTTTTCGAGCGTCAGGAAGTGAAGCACGCGCTCGCGTATCTGCGCCTCATCGACAACCCGAACGATGACACCGCGTTCGCGCGCGTTGTCAATTTCCCGACGCGGGGCATCGGCGCGCGTTCCATCGAGCAGGTGGCGGACGCCGCGCGTCTCTATAACTGTTCGATGGCCGCCGCCGTGCCGTATGTCACCGGCAAGGCGGGATCGAGCCTCGGCGCGTTCGCGACGCTCATCGCGAAGATGCGCGCCGAGACGCAGCAGATGAGCCTGCCCGAAACGGTCGAATACGTCGTGCGCGCGAGCGGTCTCGCCGCGTTCTACGAAACCGAGCGCGAAGGGCAGGACCGGCTGGAGAACTTGCAGGAACTCGTGAACGCGGCGGCGGCGTTCGTCAGCGAAGAAGGCTACGGCCTCGACACGCCCGCGCGTTCGATTCCGTTGCGCCCCGGCGCGACGGCCGCGCCCGAGATCGTCAGCGAGGACGGCGAGATCGAAGTGCTCGATGCGCCGACCATCACCGATCCCGCGCAAAACCCCGACACCATGACGCCGCTCGCCGGTTTCCTGTCGCACGCCTCGCTCGAAGCCGGCGACAACCAGGCGCAAGCCGGCCAGGACGCTGTGCAACTGATGACCGTGCACGCGGCGAAGGGCCTCGAATTCACGGCGGTGTTCATCACCGGTCTCGAAGAAGGGCTGTTCCCGCACGAGAACAGCGCGCAGGAATCGGACGGGCTGGAGGAAGAGCGCCGTCTCATGTACGTGGCGATCACGCGCGCGAAGGAGCGGCTTTATCTGTCGTTCGCGCAAAGCCGCATGCTGCATGGGCAGACGCGCTACAACATCCGTTCCCGTTTCTTCGACGAACTGCCCGAAGGCTCGCTCAAATGGCTCACGCCGAAGATGGAAGCGGGCGCGCGCTGGGGCGGCCGTTCGGACAACGCCGGCTGGGGCCGCGACTGGTTCGCGCGTCCGGGACAGGAACGCGGCGGCGCCGCGGGCTATGCGCGCGATCAGGGCGCGAGCGCTGCGCTGCCGTCGTTCGCCAACGAGCAGCGCGCCGCCGATGCGGGCTTCAAGGTCGGCCAGGCGGTCTTCCACACGAAGTTCGGCGAAGGTACCGTGACCGCGCTCGAAGGCTCCGGCGGCGATGCGCGCGCCCAAGTGCGCTTCAAGCGCCACGGCGAGAAATGGCTCGCGCTCTCGGTCGCGAAACTGCAGGCCGTCGAATGAAGCGGCTCGGCATCATGGCGGCGTTGCCGCAGGAGCTGGGCGATCTGATCGCGCAGATGCGCGCGGCGGGCGAAGTGCGCACCGTCACGCTCGGCCGGCGCGATTATTACGTCGGCGACGCGCACGGCTTGCCTGTCGTCGTGACGCTCGCGCGCATCGGCAAGGTGGCGGCGGCCGCGACGGCGAGCGCGCTGATCCACGTTTTCGAGGCCGATGCGATCGTCTTCACGGGCGTCGCGGGCGGCGTGCGGGCCGACGTGCAGGTGGGCGATATCGTCGTCGCGGACGCGCTGATGCAGCACGATCTCGACGCATCGCCGCTCTTTCCGCGCTTCGAGGTGCCGCTGCTGGACCGTTCGCACTTTCACGCCGACCGCGCCTTTTCCGATGCGCTCGCCGCCGCTGCCGACGCGTTCATCGCCGAGGCGGGCCGCGCGCTGTCGGCGCGTTTCGCGGTGAACGCGCCGCGCGTGCATCGCGGGCTCATCGTGAGCGGCGATCGCTTCATCGCGAGCCATGACGCGCTCTTCGCCCTGCGCGACGCATTGCCGGACGCGCTCGCCGTCGAGATGGAAGGGGCGGCCATCGCGCAGGTCTGCTACGAGCACGACGTGCCGTGCGCGGTCGTGCGCACCATCTCCGATACCGCCGACGCCGCCGCGCCCGCGTCGTTCGCCGAATTCCTCACCTCGATTGCCGCGACGTATTCGTCGGGCATTTTGTCGCGCTTCCTGCGCGCCCGCGCCTGACGCGGTCCAAAACCTTGCCGTGACGAGGAATCATCGATAAGGCGCGCGCTCCGGCGCGCTTTTTCTTCTCTTGTAAGTGAGAATGATTCTCAATACAATGAGCATCACGAATGGAGGACCGACATGAGGAGGGCCGACATGACCACCGAATCCGACGCGCGCACGCGCGGCCCGCAAGGCGAGACGCGCGCGATCGCTGCGAACGCGGCGAAGGTGCTCGAAACGACGCGCCGCGCCTGGGGCGATTCATCCGCCGCGCCCACGCCCGCGCCGAAGCAGGACAAGCGCCGTGCGCCGCGCGCGTTGCCGAAACGGCGCGTCGTGCCGCGACGATCCCGCTGGCCGAGTCTCATTGCCGCGCTCAACTACTGGAGCCCGAAACCACTGTGAACGAAGTGACCGCCGCCGACCTGTTCCCGACATCGACTTCCGCGCCAGCGCTCGATGCGCGCCTCTTCGACACGAGCCGTTTCCCGCTCGTGCGCGTGCGCCCGCGCGCCGTGAAGCCCGGCTATGCATTCGCGTGGAGCGCGCAGATGCGCCGCCTCGTGAAGCTCGGGACGCCTTTCGTGCTGGTGGCCGAGCACGACGAAAGCGAATCCGCCGACGACGCGCGCCTGCGCGCCGCGTGGATGCGCACCCATCGCCCGACGCTCGCCGCCTGCTGCCGCGGAATGATCGTGATCGAGCCGCGCATCGAGGCGCGTGCGACGACGCGCGAAACGCTGCGCGCGCTGACCGAGGGCAGCGGCGTGCGCACGGTCGTCGTGTCGAGCATGCGGGTTGCGGGCGAACTCGTGCCCGTGCTGCTGAAGCACACGGCATCCGCTGACCATGCCGCCGCGCGCACGCGGGCGCTGTAAAACGCCGATCAGGGCGTCCCCTGTCTAGCCGCGTCCGGTGGCCTGCTCTATGCTGTGTCGGCCAGCGTTGGCGCTGTAGCGCTGACTCTGGCCCCATGCACCGCTAAGGCCCGTCAACGCCGCTTTGCAGAGGACGCGCATGCCGACTTACCGAGAAGCGTATCGCCGCTCGATCGACGAACCCGAAGCGTTCTGGGCCGAACAGGCCCGCCGCATCCATTGGCAGACACCGTTCGACGCCGTGCTCGACGCGAGCCATCCGCCGTTCGCGCGCTGGTTCGTCGGCGGTAAAACGAATCTGTGCCATAACGCGGTGGACCGGCATCTCGCCACGCGCGCGCAACAGGATGCGCTCGTGTATGTCTCGACGGAAACGGGCATCGAGCGCCATTACACCTATGCGGAGCTGCATGCCGAAGTGAACCGCATGGCGGCGGTCATGCGTTCGCTGCACGTGAAGAAGGGCGACCGCGTGCTGATCTATCTGCCGATGATCCCCGAAGCGCTGTTCGCGATGCTCGCGTGCGCGCGCATCGGCGCGATCCATTCGGTCGTGTTCGGCGGCTTCGCGGCGCCGAATCTCGCGGCGCGCATCGACGATGCCGAGCCCGCGCTCATCGTCACCGCCGACGCCGGCGCGCGCGCGGGCAAGGTAATCGACTACACGCCGCTCGTCGACGAGGCGTTGTCGCGCGCCGAATACAAGGTGCCGCAAGTCTTGCTGATCGACCGGCAGCTTGCGCCCGAGCGTCTGCAGGCGAGCTATCTCGTCGCCTACGAGCCGCTGCGCGAACAGTTTTTCGATGCCCACGTGCCCTGCGAATGGCTCGAATCGAACGAGCCTTCCTACATTCTCTACACCTCCGGCACGACGGGCCGCCCGAAAGGCGTGCAGCGCGATGTGGGCGGCTACGCGGTCGCACTCGCCGCGTCGATGGAGCATATCTTTCAGGGCGCGCCGGGCGACACGATGTTCACGGCATCGGACGTCGGCTGGGTCGTCGGGCACAGCTACATCATCTATGCGCCGCTGATCGCGGGTCTGACGACCGTGATGTACGAAGGCACGCCGATTCGCCCCGATGGCGGCGTCTGGTGGCGGCTCGTCGAGCAGTACAAGATCAACCTGATGTTCACCGCGCCGACCGCGATCCGCGTGCTCAAGAAACAGGACCCGGCGTTGATGGAGAAGTACGACCTGTCGAGCCTGCGCACGCTCTTTCTCGCGGGCGAGCCGCTCGACGAGCCGACCGCGCAATGGATCCAGAGCGCGCTGAAGAAGCCCGTCATCGACAATTACTGGCAGACGGAAACCGGCTGGCCGATGATCGCGATACCGCGCGGCATCGAGGAATTGCCGTCGAAGCTCGGCTCGCCGGGCGTGCCGTCGATGGGCTTCGACCTCAGGCTGCGCAACGAGGCGACCGGCGACGAATGCGCGCCGGGCGAGAAGGGTGTCGTGACGCTGGGCTATCCGTTGCCGCCGGGCTGCATGCAGACCGTGTGGCGCGACGACAAGCGCTTTGTCTCCACGTACTGGCAGAGCGTGCCGGGCCACGAGGTCTATTCGACGTTCGACTGGGGCGTGCAGGACGAAGACGGCTACGTGTCGATTCTCGGCCGCACCGACGATGTGATCAATGTCGCCGGGCATCGGCTCGGCACGCGCGAGATCGAGGAGGCGCTGTCGGCGCATCCGGCGGTGGCGGAGGTGGCCGTCGTCGGCATCGCGGATGCGGTGAAGGGGCAGGCCGCGGCGGCCTTCGTGGTGCTGCGCGACGCGGACCGTATCAACGCGCCCGGCGCGCGCGAAGGGCTCGAAGCGGAGCTCTGTCACGCGGTGGATTCGCAGCTCGGCGCGATCGCGCGTCCATCGAGAGTCCATTTCGTGACGATGCTGCCGAAGACGCGGTCCGGCAAGCTGCTGCGAAGGGCGATCGCCGCGCTCGCGGAAGGGCGCGATCCGGGCGAGTTGCCGACGATCGAAGACCCAGGGGCGCTGATGCAGGTCAGGGAGGCGCTGGGCGACGCGCGACAGGGCAAGGCATGACGAACACAACGTCGCGCGTCATTGATAGTTCAATGTGAACACGGCCGTTGCGCGCACGGTGCCTGCCGTGACGGCAGTGGCGCCCGTCCGGACGTATTGAGTGAAGAAGGGGAACGACATGTTTCCCGTCGTGCTGGACGTCAGCATGAGCGGCGAATCGAGCGTGATGGGCGTCTGCGTGGCGTCGAGCAATTGCACGCCGATGGACTGTGCCGTGCCGGCGTTTCCCAATGCGCTCGCAATACCGGACGATCCGGATGTCGAGCTGAACACCACCCAGACCTTCACGCCTGCCTGGCAACTGAGACCCAGTGAAAATGACGTCCTCGCCGCCGTCGAGCCGACGGCGGGAAACGCCGAGGGACTGACGGTCGCCAGCGTGATCGTCTGATTCGCGGTCGCCGCGGTGACGTTGCAGGTGATCGCCGTGACGGGCGTGTTGTTCGGCACGGACATCGTATAGGCGCCGTCGTTCAGCGGCACGCCCGTGTTGAGTACGCCGGAATAGTAGATTGCGCCCACCAGCAACCCGGACGACACCGTGCCGGTTTTCACGAGTTCGAACGACGCCGTGAAGGTGTAGCGGCCGTCCGCGCCGACGTAGCCCAGAACGGAAGTCATCGAGCAGCCGCCAGTTCCAGAGAGAGGATTTCCGTTGGAGTCGCGCATTCTCATGCCGACGCCCGCCACGTTTGTCGGGTAGACGCCGGACATGCCGGACACTTCGGTACCGCTGCCCGGGCAAGCAACGATAGGCTTGCCGAACACGCCGCTCGATACGCACTTTCCCACGACAGTGAAGGCCTTCACCGTGCCCGGAATGACGTCGCCCACGGCGACCGTGCTCGAGACCGCCACGGAGCCGTAACTGAACACCGCGGGCATGCCGCTCGACGCGGTGCAGTCCGCTCGCGCCTCACCGATCGAACAGGCCGGCAATGCGAGCAACACGAGAATACGAAACAGGCCGAGCCAATCCGTTCGCGTCATTGTTACGTTCTGTGAAGTGAGCGGAGCCGATGTTTCGCCGCGTTTCATTGGAGACGACGGTCGTCATCGCGTGAGCATCGGCACTGCCGGCCTTGCGCGGCCAGTGTGCAGCAGTATAGGAAACAGCGGTGATTTCAGAAAGACGCGCGCGTGGGCACAATGCCGCTGTTCTTTCCTGGAATGAAAATGATACGTAGGGCTAACTTATGAAGGCTGCTTCATGTCTTGCCGTTACACCGACGCTGCCGATCATCGAAGATGAAACGCGTCACAAAGCAAAACGCCCGGCCGATTCAATCGACCGGGCGCATCGCCCATCCAGACCGCAATAACCTCAAGCCTTCGCCGGCGTCTCCTGCGTCTTCGGCAACACCACCGTCAGCACGCCGAGCAGCGGCAGGAACGAACACACCTTGTACACGTAATCGATGCTCGTGGTGTCGGCGAGATGCCCGAGCACCGCCGCGCCCACGCCGCCCATGCCGAACGCGAAGCCGAAGAAGAGGCCCGCCACCATCCCGACCTTGCCGGGAATCAGCTCTTGCGCATAAACGAGAATCGCCGAGAACGCCGAAGCCAGCACGAGCCCGATGATCACCGACAAGACGCCCGTCCAGAACAGATTCGCATAAGGCATCAAAAGCGTGAACGGCGTGACGCCGAGAATCGACACCCAGATCACGGACTTGCGTCCGACCTTGTCGCCCACCGGCCCGCCGATGATCGTGCCCGCCGCCACCGCCGCGAGAAACACGAACAGATGAATCTGCGCAGCCTGCACCGACAGGCCGAACTTGCTGATCAGATAGAACGTGAAGTAACTCGTGATGCTCGCGAGATAGAAGTACTTCGAGAACACGAGCAGCACCAACACGCTCATCGCCATGATGACCTTGTTGCGTGGCAGCGTCGCGTGCGCGACCTGCTTGCGGCCCTTCTTCGTCGCCGGATGGCGCTTGTACCAGCGGCCGATGTTAGCCAGCACGAACATCGCGACGAGCGCCGCCGCCGAGAACCACGCGATGCTCTTCTGCCCGTGCGGAATCACGATCAGCGCGGCGAGCAAGGGCCCCAGCGACGAGCCCGCGTTGCCGCCCACCTGAAACAGCGACTGCGCGAGACCGTGCTTGCCGCCCGAGGCCATGCGCGCGACCCGCGACGACTCCGGATGAAACACCGACGAGCCGCAGCCTACGAGCGCCGCCGCGATGAGCAGCGTGCCGAAGTTGCCCGCGACCGACATCAGCAGCAGGCCCGACAAGGTGAAGCCCATGCCCACCGGAAGCGAATACGGCTTCGGATGCTTGTCCGTATACAGCCCGACGAGCGGTTGCAGTAGCGACGCAGTGATCTGATACGTCAGCGTGATCAGGCCGATCTGCCCGAACGAGAGCGCGAACTCGCTCTTGAACATCGGGTAGATCGCGAGAATCAGCGACTGGATCATGTCGTTCAGCAGGTGCGAGAAGCTGATCGCGCCTAGCACGGAATACACGGTGCGTTGTTGCGTGGCCGTGCCCGCGGAACCTGCGGCGGAAGCGCCGGCCGCTGCGCCGGAAGGCGACAAAGCGCCCTTGTCGATGCTCGTTTGCATAGTGGATGGCTGATGAAGAAAGCGGAAAACCGTCTCGGATTTCGATTTATTTGTCCCCGCGATTTATGCGTGGACTGAATTTCTGACAAGTTTAGGCTGTCCTTTGCGGGTTGTCCTGCCAAGCTTTGTCGCGAATCGGACAGCTTTCGCCGCGTTGCGAACAGCGAATTCCATTGATACGACGAATTTTGGCCGGTTATAACCGAACGTAGCGGGCGAACGTCTGTTCGCGCGCCAATTAAAGCGGCTCAAGAAGCCGAAAAACCTGCCGTACTACCGGCGGGGACCAGACCACGGATGCGCCGCACGACGGCTGAGTCCGCAGATCAAAATCGGGGAAGATCGATGAAACTGTTTTCGCTTCGCGGCGCCAAGGACGCGGGCTTCGTAGCGCAGGCCGAGGCCGCGCCCGCACGACTCGACGCCCGCACGACGGGCACACGCGCGCTGTCCGTCAAGGCATCGCTGAGACTCGCGTTCGGGCTCGTGCTCGCGGGCACGCTCGGCATCGGCGCGATTTCGCTCACGCAGATCAGCCGTCTGAACGGCGCAACCGAATCGATCTACACGCAGGGCTATGTCGCGAGCCGCGCGGCGGAGGAAACGCGCGGTTATCTGCTGCGCGCGAGCCGCTCGCAAAAGATGCTGCTCACCGCGACCACCGCCAAGGAACGCGACGATCTCGGCGCGCAGGTCGAGCAGGCGCTCGCGGATATCGGCCGCGAACAGACGCAGCTCGCGCAATACATCGATCACGCGGATCAGGATGCGCCCGCGCAGCAAAAGCGCTTTGCCGCCGCGCTCGCAACGTGGAGCAAGAACCTGCGCACGTTCGTCACGCTCGTGAAGGAACAGCCGCTTGATCTGTCGCAGATGAACTGGCAAGTCGGCACGCAGGACGTGTCGCTGCTCGTCGAAACCGGCAAGCTCGAAAAGATGGTCGATGAGCTCGTCGCGCGCCGCGGGGCGGCCGCCAAGGCCACGATCGATTCCGCGTCGTTCATCTTCCATTCGTCGTTCGTGATGGTGTCGGCGCTCACGCTCGCGTTGTTCGCGCTCGCCATCGTCGTGTCCGAATGGGTCGTGCGCCGGCTCGCGGGACAGCTCGGCGGCGAGCCCGGCTACGCGAAGGACATCGCGCGGCGCATCGCGGCGGGCGATCTCGCGCACGAGATCAGGCTCAAGCGCCGCGACGACGCCAGCATGCTGCACGCGCTCGCCGAAATGCGGGCGGGTCTCTCGGCCACCGTCGGCGATATCGCGGCGAGCGCCGAGGCCATCGCGTCGGCATCGAGCGAAATTTCCACCGGCAACGTCGACCTGTCGCGCCGCACCGAAGAGCAGGCCGTCGCGCTCGAAAAGACCGCGGCCAGCATGGAGCAGCTCACCTCGACGGTGCGCCAGAACGCCGACAACGCCAAGCAGGCGAGCACGCTGGCCGCGAGCGCCTCGGAGATCGCGGAGAAGGGCGGCGCGGTCGTGGGCCGCGTCGTCGAGACGATGCAGCGTATCGACGCGAGCGCGAAGAGCATCGGCGACATCATCGGCGTGATCGAGGGCATCGCCTTCCAGACCAACATCCTCGCGCTCAATGCGGCGGTCGAAGCGGCGCGCGCGGGCGAGCAGGGACGCGGCTTCGCGGTCGTCGCGGGCGAGGTGCGCGGACTCGCGCAGCGGTCGTCGTCGGCGGCCAAGGAGATCAAGGCCTTGATCGACACCTCCGTGTCGCGCGTGTCGGATGGCTCGACCTACGCGCAGGAAGCCGGCGCCACGATGGACGAAGTCGTGAAGGCCGTGCGCCGCGTCACGGACATCATGGGCGAGATCTCGGCGGCGTCGGCCGAGCAGAAGACGGGCATCGAATCGATTGGCGACGCCGTGACCAAGATGGATGCGAACACGCAGCAGAACGCCGCACTCGTCGAAGAGGCGGCGGCTGCCGCGCAATCGCTCGACGATCAGGCGCGCGCGCTGAAAACGCTCGTCGGGAAATTCCAGTTGGCCTGAGGCAAAACATCGGGATAGAATCGCGGACGGGCGCGGCAGGGCGCCCGGTCTCGCGAAAGTCTTACGCACCTGCCACGCAGTTCATCGAGCGCATCGAGCGCATCGACTCTGGATCGAACCGCAACGTCGAACCTTTTCAGCCGCAGCGAGAACGGCGCAACAAAGGAACAACGTCATGTGGTCTACATCCTGTCCGGTCTCTTCTTCCATTTCCGTTTCCAATAGCGACTATCTGCGCGAACACGCGCGGCGTCTGCTTCGCCACGCCCGCGAAGGCGACACGAGCGCCGCGATGCCCGTGCTGCGCCGTCTGCTCGCCGCGCGGATCACACGCGCCGAGCGTCTCGCCGACCTGCACGCGATACGCGGCGAACTTCAACTGAAGCATCTCCTCGCGATGCTCGCAGCCGAGCTCGGCTACGCCAGTTGGGACGTCTGCCAGGCCGATATCGATGCGCAAGCGGGCGCAATCATCGATCGCTATCGGCTCGACGCCGGCGCGTTCAACGACTTCGAAAAGAACTGGTTTGCGAACGAGAGGGAAGCGCGCGAGTGGCAGCGCGAACACGGCGGCTATATCGTGCGATACGGCGAGCAGGCCGTGGCGATTCTAAAGCGGGAGTAGGGGGAGTTTGCGCGCAGGAGGGAAGCCGGTCAGATCAGCTCGACTTCCTTCCAGTTCGCGCTATAAAAAAAACGGCTGAGTTCCTTCGTGAGCTCGTTGAGCGCGCTCATTTCAGGCGGCGAGATCTTGCGCACGTGCTGCGGCAGGGTCCAGTCGCCGTAGATCAGCGCGACGGTGGAATCGCCCGATTTCACCGGCAGCAGCACGAACGCCTGCGCCTCGCCGAGCGTGTCCTTGTACCAGCGCGGCAGGCGTGCGTCGATGCGCGCATCGCGGGCGTTTTCGATGAAGATGCCGACCGGATTCGTGATCGCAAGATGAAACACGTCGGGCCGGAATTCGGCGGAAAAACGCAGTTGCTGCATCATGGGCTCGACGCCCGCGCCGAGACCGAGACGCGCGTGGAACTCGTTGTTGGCCTGCCGCACGAAGATGACGGTGCGCGACAGATGCAGGCTGCCGAGTATCGATTCCGACGCCATCGCGAGCGCGGGCGCCAGCGCGTTTTTCGATGGCAGCGAGCGCAGATCCTCGACGCTCGCGCCGATGCGCGCTTCCGCCGATATGTTCGCGCGCGCCATGGCGTCGGCGTTCGCCTGGAGCTCGGAAATCTCGCGGATCACGCCGTCGCTCGCTTCCTCGTTGGCGAGCGCGAGGCTCATCGCCATGAGCGTCTCGGCGTCGGTGGAAAGCGGGCCGCTGTAACGGTTCGAGATGTCGAAGACGAGCGACTCGCGGCCGTCCACAGCCACGTTCTGGGCGGTGAGGGCGTCGGCGACTTCGGTCGAATAGTTGGAGATCGCGCGCAGCCAGCGCACGTGCTTCGGCACGGTTTCGTCGACGGGCGCGTTCGGATCGGTTGCGCGCATGCCTTCGCGGATCGTCTCGGGCAGCCGCCAGCGGTCCGCCGCCTCCAGCCCGATTTCGTCGAACGTCACGCCGAGCAGCGCCGCGCACGCCGCGCTGTCCGGAATGTTTTCCGTGGCCGCCTTGCGCCGCAACTGATCCCACTCGTGCTCGAGATAGAACGCCACGAGCAGCTTGCCGATCTGCCGCATCAGCGTGCAGACGACGGCTTCCTCGGCGGAGCGCAGATCCTTGTGCTCGGTGAGCTGGCGCGCGACCGCGCCCGAGAGCAGCGTGCGGTTGAGTTCGAGCTTCGCGTCGATACGGCGTGGCGCGCTCTGATGAAAGTGATCGACGAGCTTCAGTCCGACGACGAGATGCCCGACCGCATCCATGCCGAGCACCATCAACGCGCGTGTGACCGTGGTGATATTGCCGCCGAACGCGATGTACATCGCCGAATTGGCGAGGCGCAGCACCTTCTGCGTGAGGCCGACGTCCGACAGCACGACTTGCACGAGGGACGTGAAGTCGAGGTCGTCGTCGCTCATCGCGGAGACGGTCGTGCGCAGCGCCTGGGAAAGCATGGGGAAGTCCCCGCGCTCGCTCATGCGCGACCACAACTTGTCCAATAGTTCGGCCTTGGTGCGTGCCATTGCTAGAAATTAGAACCCTGCTTGCTTTTTCCGGATACGCGACGGCCAACCCGAGGCGATCCAGCAATTCACTCCAGCGCCCAACAACGAAAGATACACGTTATTAGGGGTTTACGGCGCGTTGCTCGATTAGAACACGAACACTCGTCCACTCATATTGACTCGTGCAACACGAGCGAGTGCGACTGGAACGAGCGCGCCAGCTCGTCCGACGGTAATGCATGGCTGATGAGCCAGCCCTGAATATGATCGCAGCCGAGGTCGGCGAGCAAATCGCGCTGCGCCTCGGTTTCGACGCCTTCAGCCACCAGCTCCAGTTCGAGCGATTGCGCGAGCCCGACCACCGCGCTCACGATCGCGCGGTTGTTGCGGGACGTAATCAGGTTCTCGACAAAGCTGCGGTCGATCTTGAGCTTCGAAAGCGGAAAACGTTGTAAATAGGCGAGGCTCGAATAGCCCGTGCCGAAATCGTCGACGGCGAAGCGAATGCCGATCGACGTCAGCGCTTCGAGCAGCCGCGTGGCTTCTTCCGGATCGTGCATCAGGAGGCTCTCGGTGATCTCGAACACGAGCCGCCGCGCCTCGATGCCGGTGAGCGCGAGCGCTTCCTTCACCGCGGCGGTGAAACGTTTGTCGCGGAACTGCTGCGGCGACACGTTGACCGAAACGTAATCGAGCCGGATGCCGATCGCGTCCCACTGCATGATCTGCATGCACGCGGCCTTCAGCACCCAGTTGCCGAGATAGTTGATGAGGCCGATCGATTCCGCGAGCGGAATGAACGTCGACGGCGGCACGAGCCCGTGCACCGGATGATTCCAGCGCATCAACGCTTCCACGCCGACCACCGCGCCCGTGCGGATCTTGGTGATCGGCTGGAAGTAGAGCGAAAACTCGCCGTTGCGCACGGCTTCGTACAGGTCGGCTTCGAGCTTCAGGCGCTCGGCGTCGGCGGGGTCGTCGTCGAGCGTGTGGAAGACGAGCGCGTTGCCGCCGGATTCCTTGGCCTGCGCGAGCGCCTGATCGGCCATGCGCAACAGGCTCGTCTGCACGCCGCTGCGCGCGTTCTTGCCCGGCTGATCCGGATACAGCGCGACGCCCACGCTCGCCGACAAATGCGTGTGTTGCCCGCGATGCCGGTACGGCTGCGCGATCGCGGTGAGCAGGCGCCGCCCGAGACTCTCGGCGAGTTCGGGCGTGGTGCCGGGGGGCAGCAGCACGGCGAACGAGTCGCCGGCCACGCGCGCGACGCGCTCGCCGTGTCCGGCCGTGTGCTGGATGCGGCGCGCGGTCTCGCGCAGCAGTTCGTCGCCGGCGTCGTAGCCGAGCGCGCGGTTGATGCGCTGGTAATCGTCGATATCGAGCAGCACGAGGCCCGCGTGCGTGCGCGTGAGCTCGGCTTGCGCCTGCGCCGCGGCGATTGCGTCCCTCAGCGAGA
This sequence comes from Caballeronia cordobensis, assembly GCF_001544575.2. Taxonomy (GTDB): domain Bacteria; phylum Pseudomonadota; class Gammaproteobacteria; order Burkholderiales; family Burkholderiaceae; genus Caballeronia; species Caballeronia cordobensis. The sequence goes on along the minus strand of NZ_FCNY02000013.1, from coordinate 137,550 downwards.
CGAGATTTTCGAGGCCCGTGAGCGCGTCGTGATTGAGCGTGTGCACGAGCGATGCTTCGCGCTCGCGCCAGTGCGCGACGTCGAAGGCGGCGAGCGCGAATCCGGGCGTGCCGCGCGAGGCGGTCGAGACGAGCCGCAGCTCCACGCAGAGCGGATAGGTCAGCGACTTCACGACGGTCAGCGTCGCCGATTCGAGCTTGCCGCTCGCGCGCGCCCGGGCGACGAGCGCGTGCAGTTCGTCCGCTTCCTCGGAGGCGACGAGATCGTGCAGCGTCAGCATGCTCAGATAGTCGCGGTGATAGCCGATGAACTCGATGCTCGCGTCCGACACATACTGGAAGCGCAGCGCGTCGTCGAGCTGCGCGAGGAAATCGACGGCGCCGAGCGTGGCTTCGGGCACGCCGGGCAGAACGGGCGTGGCCGGAGCGGCAGCGGCGGGCGGCTGCGGCTCTTCGAAAGGCGCGTCGAGCTCGCGCTCCGGCAGCGCGCGCTTGGCGCCCGGCCAGACGCGGGCGAGCGCATCGAGCGCGATGCGCCACGGTGCGCGGCGGGAGACGTTGATCCGATTCGCTTGCATGGTCTCGTAGGGGTTTCGGGCGGCAGCGCTCGCTTAGTCGGCGAGTCGGCGCGCGGAACGCGCCGTGTGCTGGTTTCGGGCGGTTCCGGCCGGGACGTGCCGTAACGGGCGCGGCACGCTCTATCAGGCGATTTATCGGCGCGCGGCGCCAAATCTTTAGACGTTAGCGCGGTGCGCGCAATCGATCTCGTGCGCCGACTTGTCCATGAATTGTCGAGTTTCGTAACATGTCGTCTGGCGAATTCGGTTACAGTGGCGCGTTTCGAGCGGAACGGTTCCGCGCCCGTTGCATGCACCATGCGGGGGCATCGCCGGGCTTTGCTCATCAGAATTCGTCCGACTCGTTCGTCTCATGATCGAATCCTTTACACCGCCGGCGGCCGCGTGCGCGCCGCAAAGCACGTCCGGGCCGTTCCCGCCATGCCCCATTCATCCCTGAAGCGCGCATCGTCCATGAAGCGCGGACCGAGCGTCTATGTCGGACGGCAGCCGATTCTCGACGTCGACGGCGCGCTCGTCGCCTACGAGCTGCTCTTTCGCGACAGCCCCGACAACCGCGCCCGCGTGCACGACGACGTGCAGGCGACTGCGCATGTCGTCGCGCGCACGGTCGGGGAGATCGGCGTGCCGGCGGTGCTCGGGCCGCACCCGGGCTACGTGAACATGAGCCGCGAGCTTCTGTTCGACGACATCGTCCATATCATGCAGCCCGAGCGCTTCGTGCTGGAGCTGCTGGAGAACATCACCTTCGACGAAGCGCTCTTCAAGCGCTGCGCCCAGTTGCGCAACGCGGGCTTTCGCTTCGCACTCGACGACGTGGTGCGCCTCGACGATGCGCTGCTCGCCGCGCTGCCCTCGGTGGATATCGTCAAGGTCGATTTTCTCGTGGCGGACCGTGACCATCTGCCGGAACTCGCGGCGGCGGTGAAGCGGCGCGGCAAGCTGCTCGTGGCCGAGAAAGTCGAGACACGCGACGATTTCGCGCAGGCCAGGCAGCTCGGCTTCGATTTCTTCCAGGGCTATTTCTTCGCGCGGCCGCAAGTGCTCTCGGCGCGGCGCGCGAGCCCCGCGCGCGGCTCGCTGCTGCGCCTCATGGCCGTGCTTGCCGGCGAGCCGGGCATGCGCGAGCTCGAAGCCGAACTCAAGCGCAATCCGGACATCGTCGTGCAACTGATGCGGCTCGCGAATTCGAGCGCGCAGACGCGCGGGCGGCGCGTGTCGTCGCTGCGCGAGGCGATCGCGGCAACCGGCACGCGCCAGTTGATGCGCTGGGCGCAACTGCTGCTCTACGCGGACGGCCGCGGCCTGCCGTGGCGCTCCGACCCGCTGCTGCAACTCGTCGGCACGCGCGCGCGCTTTCTGGAACTCGCGGCCGTGCTGCTGCGCCCCGACGACGAAGCGTTCTCCGACGCCGCGTTCATGACCGGCATCTTCTCGCTCGTGCACGTGGTGCTCGACATGCAGCCGGCGGAAATTCTGGATAAGCTGCATCTGGCGGCGGAAATCCGCGCGGCGATTCTCACGGGCGATGGGCCGCTCGGCGCGCTGCTTGGCATCGCGCGGGCGGCGGAGCGGGGCGATGCGCCCGCCATCGACGCGAGCCGCCACGCGCATGCCGCGCTCGACCTGCTCACGCCCGCTGTGCTGGCGAAGTTGCAGTTCGACGCGGCGGCCTGGTTCGCCGAGCATCGCATGGATCACGGCGCGGACGAAGCGTGAGGCAGGCGCGCGCTCGCGCCGCACGAACGAAGTCCACGAACGAAGTCATGAAAAGGAGCGTGCATGAGAAAGCTTTTCAGTCTGATGGCCGGTTGCCTCGTGGCGAGTGCGGCGGCCTTGCCGCTTGCCGCGAACGCGACGCTCAAGCCCGGCGACCCCGCGCCCGATTTCACCGCGCAGGCCTCGCTCGGCGGCAACGTCTACGCCTATTCGCTCGCCGATGCGCTCAAGAAAGGGCCCGTCGTGCTGTACTTCTATCCGGCGGCGTTCACCAAGGGCTGCACGATCGAGGCGCACCAGTTCGCGGAAGCGGTCGATCAATACAAGGCCGAGGGCGCGACGGTCATCGGCGTGTCGCATGACAACATCGACACGTTGAAGGAATTTTCGGTGAGCGAGTGCCGCAGCAAGTTTCCGGTCGCGGCGGACCAGGACTCGAAGATCATCAAGTCCTACGACGCCTCCATGCCGATGACGCGCACGATGGCCAACCGCGTGTCGTACGTGATCGCGCCGGACGGCAAGGTTATCTACGAGTACACCAGCCTGTCGCCGGACCAGCATGTCGCGAACACGCTCCAGGCGCTGCGTGACTGGAATGCGAAGCACAAGGCGCAGTGATTCTGAATTGATCGCGGAGGTCCCATGCCTATCGTCGTAGGTCTGATCGCTTTAGGATTGCTGATTTATGGCGCGATTTGGTCGTTCAATGCGCTGCACGCGCAGTTCGGCCTGGGCGTGGCGGTGGGCGTCGCGATCGTCGTGCTCCTCGCGATCGCCGCGGGAGTTATGCGCTGGCTTGCGAGCCGCCGCGAGATCGCGCCGAATCTGCGCCGCGGCGAGCACGGCGACTGGACGCACGAGCTTGCGACCGACTGGGGCGGCGTGCGGATCGCGGCGGGCAAGCGTCTGTGCGACGTGCGCCTGCGCGGCGAAACCGGCAGCTACATCTTCGCGGACCTGCGCGGCGCGCGCGCTCAGGAAGCGGGCGGCGCGTGGCAGGTGCTGCTCGACGTGAAGGACGCGAAGCGCGCGGAATGGACGCTGCCGATGCGCGATCGCAACGAAGCGCACAAGTGGGCGCGCATTCTCTCGCTCGCGACGCAGCAGAAGTTGTGAGCCTACTCGGCGTGATAGCCCATGTCGCCGCGCACCTTGCCGCGAAACACCCAGTACGACCAGATCACGTAGATCATCAGCACGGGCAGCAGGAACATCGTGCCGATCAGCAGAAACTGATGCGATAGCGGCGCGGCCGACGCGTCCCACAGCGTCACCGAAGGCGGCGCGATGAACGGCCAGAGGCTGATCACGAGCCCTGTAAAGGCGAGAAAGAAGAGGCCGATCGAGCACAGGAAGGGCACGACTTCGCGGCCTTTCGCGAGGCTCGACCAGAGCGTCCACGCGAGCAGCACGGTCAGCACGGGCACCGGCGCGAACGCGAAGCTCTCCGGGAAGCCAAACCAGCGCGCCGCGATGCGCGCGTCCTTGAGCGGCGTCCATACACTGATGAGCAGAATGAACGCGATCACGCCGAGCAGGGCGACGTGCGCCATCTTGCGGCTCCACGCCTGCAACTCGCCTTCGGTCTTGAGCACGAGCCACGTCGTGCCCTGCAGCGCGTAGCCGAAGATCAGCCCTACGCCGACGAGCAGCGGAAACGGCGCGACCCAGTTCCAGCTCGTGCCGGCGTATTCGCGGCCCTGAATCGGGAAGCCCTGAATGAACATGCCGAGCACGATGCCCTGCGAAAAGGTCGCGACGAGCGAGCCCACGCCGAATGCGCCGTCCCACAGCCACTTGCGCGCGCCGATCACCTCGCGGAACTCGAACGCGACGCCGCGAAAGATCAGCCCGAGCAGCATGAAGAGAATCGGAAAGTAGACCGCCGGCACGATGATCGCGAAGGCGAGCGGAAACACCGCGAACAATCCGCCGCCGCCGAGCACCAGCCATGTCTCGTTGAAGTCCCAGACGGGCGCGACGGAGTTGATCATCAGGTTGCGCGACTCGCCGTCGCGGCGCAGCAGGAACATCACGCCGACGCCCAGATCGAAGCCGTCGAGCAGCACATACATGAACACCGCCAGCGCGAGAATGGCGGCCCACAGCGGCACGAGATCGAGCATCGCGTTCTCCGTCGTCGTTAATTGCGTCCGCGGCCCGGCGGCACGATGTCGTCATTGCTCACGGGGCGGGACGCGCCCGCATGGCCGCCGCCCGCCGACACCGCGGAAAGCGGGCGCGCCGCGCGCGTCTTCGCATCCAGTTCGTCCTTTTCATGCGCATGCGCGACTTCGGCAGGCCCGACGCGCACCAGCCGCCGCAGCAGGAAAAATCCCGCGCCGAAAATGACGAGATAGGCGCACACGTAGAGCAGCCACGACAGGCCGACATCGGCGGCGGTGAGCGAGGGCGTCACCGAGTCCTTCGTGCGCAGGATGCCGTACACGGTCCACGGCTGGCGGCCGGCTTCGGTGGTCGTCCAGCCGGCGATCACGGCGATGAAGCCGAGCGGCATCGCCCAGGTCGCCGCGCGCAGCCAGCGCGTGCTCGTCTCGATCCGCCCGCGCGCGAACTGCACGATGCCCCACAGCACGAGCGCGAACATCAGGAGCGCCACGCCGACCATGATGTGAAACGCGAAGAACACGACGGCGACGGGCGGCCGGTCCTCGCGCGGGAAGTCCTTGAGTCCGCGCACGTAGCCGTTCGGATCGTGCGTCAGATAGAGGCTGCCGAGCACCGGAATCGAAATCTCGAAGTGATTGCGCTCTTCGTCCTGATCCGGAATCGAGAAGAGATTGGCGGGCACGCGCGTGCCGGATTCCCACAGCCCTTCCATCGCGGCGAGCTTGGCCGGCTGATGCTTCAGCGTGTTGAGGCCGTGCGCGTCGCCGATCACCATCTGGACCGGCACCATGACGATGAGAAAAAGCAGCGACATCTTCACCATGACGCGGCTTTCTTCGAGGGCGCGGCGCTGCCGCAGATACATCGCGCCGACGCCGAGAATGACGAAGGCCGCCGTCACTAGAAACGCGCTGACCGTGTGCCCGAGCCGGTACGGAAACGACGGCGTGAAGATCACGTCGAAAAAGCTCACCACTTCGAAGCGGCCATCCGGCAGCAGGCGGTGGCCCTGCGGCGTCTGCATCCAGCTATTGACCGCGAGAATCCAGAACGACGAGATCACGGTGCCCGCCGCGACGAAAATCGCCGACATCACGTGCGCCCATTGCGGCACGAGCTTGCGCCCGAACAGCAGCACGCCGAGGAACGCCGATTCGAGGAAGAACGCGGTCAGCACTTCGTAGCCCATCAGCGGGCCGACGACGTTCGCTGTGGCGTCGGAGAAGCGGCTCCAGTTGGTGCCGAACTGGAACGGCATGACGATGCCCGACACCACGCCCATGCCGAACGACACCGCGAAGATCTTGAGCCAGAACGCGGAGAGCCGCCGGTAGACGTCGCGCTTGGTGATCCACCAGTTGAATTCGAGGGTCGCGATATAGCACGACAGGCCGACCGTGAACGCCGGCAGCAGAATGTGAAACGCGACGACCCACGCGAACTGAAAGCGTGAGAGCAGGACCGAATCGACATCCATGAACGCTCCTTTGTTCAGGCTTTTGCAGCGGATATGTCGAAGGGACGCCTCGCGCGGGCGTTTTCTCTTTAATACACGGTTTTGACGGCGACAGCCACGCGCGGCGGCGCGGGCGAAGCGTCCGAGTGCCGTTTTGCTACAATCGCAGTTCGATCTTATGGCCATGCGGACGACCGCATGCGCATCGTTTTGTCGGGGACGGCCCCATGACTTCAAGGGAGTCGCTCGATGTCCTGGATTCTTCTTTTCATCGCCGGGTTGCTCGAAGTGGCGTGGGCCGCCGGTCTCAAATCGTCGGAAGGCTTTACGCGGCTCGGGCCGTCGATTTTCACGCTCGTCACGGCAATCGGCAGTTTCGTGCTGCTCGCGATGGCCATGAAGCAACTGCCGCTCGGCACGGCCTACGCCGTGTGGACGGGCATCGGCGCGGTCGGCGCGTTCGTGTTCGGCATCGTGTTCATGGGCGAGGCGCTCTCGGCGGCGCGCGTGCTGAGCGCGGTGCTGATCGTCGCCGGACTGATCGGGCTCAAGCTCTCGTCGGGTCACTGAAGGCGCATCCGTTGCGCCCGCGCCACCCGGCCGTGCGCTGGCGCACCGCGAACGGCAAACGTCCGGGCCTTGCTGCACCGCGCGGTTTGGCGTGGATATAATGGTCTGAAGTCAGACGGTTCTTAGTCGTTCCTATGACTCCGCGTTTTTGTTGTATCGTCGTGGATGTGGGAGGCTTCTTTCGGCATCTGCCGAAAAGATCGTATCTTCAGCCGGCAAATCGTTCACCTGAAGCGAGCGGCGGCAGCAGGGAACAAGGGAGGCGGCAATGCTTGAGTCACTTTCGCTCGCGGCGGGCCTGTCATGGGCGAGCGGGCTGCGCCTGTACCTCACCGTGTTCATCGCCGGCATGTTTCAGCGCTTCGGGCTGGTGCATCTGCCGGATTCGCTCGCCGTGCTCGGCTCGCCTTGGGTGATCGGCGTCGCGGGCGTGCTCGCGCTCCTCGAATTTCTCGCTGACAAAATCCCCGCCGTCGATTCCCTGTGGGACGCGGTCCACACCTTCATTCGCATCCCGGCGGGCGCGGTGCTCGCGGCCGGCTCGCTCGGCCACGCCGATCCCGCCATGCTCACCGTCGCCGCGCTCGCGGGCGGCACGCTCGCCGGCGCATCGCATTTCGCGAAGGCGGGCACGCGCGCGCTCATCAATCTGTCGCCGGAGCCGGTGTCGAACTGGGCGGCGTCCGCCACCGAAGACGTCGGCGCGGTCACGGGCATCACGCTCGCGCTGTTCGTTCCGTTGCTGTTCCTCGTGCTCCTGCTCGTGTTTCTGGTGCTCGCGGGCTGGGCGCTGCCGCGTCTCGCGCGCGGCGTGCATGTGGGCGTGTCGCGCATGGCCAAGCACATGCTGCCGAATTCGGAGCGCATGAACCGATTGCGGAGCAAGCACGATTGAGCACCGCATTCAGGAACGATCAGGCTGCACGTAAGGCAGGGCATTCGCATCCGGCCATCCGGCTCGGTTTCATGCAGACGGTGCGCCAGGCGTGGCGCATGACGGGGCGCGACTGGCGCGCGGGCGAACTCACGATGCTGCTGCTCGCGCTCGTGCTGGCGGTCGCGGCGCTGTCGAGCGTCGGCTTTCTCGCCGATCGCATGCGCCAGGGCCTCGCGCGCGACGGCCGCCAGATGATCGCCGCCGATTTCGTCGTGCGCGCCGATCATCCCGTCGATACCCTGTTCACGCGCAAGGCCCAATCGCTCGGTCTCGACACCGCGGGCACGACGATCTTCCCCAGCATGATCAGCTCGACGTCCGCGCAGCCGGCGTCGCGTCTCGCCGCGATCAAGGGCGTCACGCCGGGCTATCCGTTGCGCGGCGCGCTGCGCATTGCGCCCGCGCCCGATGCCGCCGATGCCCCCGCGCACGGCATTCCCGCGCCCGGCACCGTGTGGGCCGATCCCGCCTTGCTCGACGCGCTGAAAACGCAGGTTGGCGGCACGGTCAAGGTCGGCACGCGCACGTTCACGGTGGCGGGCGTCATCACGCGCGAACTGGACCGCGGCTTCTCGTTCGTCAACTTTTCGCCGCGCCTCATGATGCGCGCCGACGAAATCGCGGCGACCGGGCTGATCGGCTACGGAAGCCGCGTCACGTACCGGCTGCTGGTCGCGGGCCCGGACGCGCAGGTCGAACAGTTCGCGAAGTTCGCGCGCGACGAAACCGACGGCGGCAAGCTGCGCGGCGTCGCGCTGGAGTCTTTGTCCGACGGTCAGCCGCAGGTGCGCCAGACGATCGATCGCGCAAGCCACTTCCTCACGCTCGTGTCGCTGCTGACGGCGCTGCTCGCGGCCGTTGCGATCGCGATGGCCGCGCATCGCTTCGCGCGCCGGCATCTCGACGGCTGCGCCGCGATGCGCTGTCTCGGCGTGAGCCAGCGCACGCTGCGCGCGCTCTTTCTGAACGAATTCCTGACGATCGGTCTGATCGGCAGCGCGGCGGGCGTCGTGCTCGGCTTCGGCGGCCATCTCGTGCTGCTGAACTGGCTCGGCGCGCTCGTCGATGTCGAATTGCCGCAGCCGAGCGTGTGGCCCGCGCTGCAAGGCATCGCGATGGGCCTCGTGCTGCTGCTCGGCTTCGCGCTGCCGCCGCTCTTGCCGATCACGCGCGTGCCGCCGGTGCACGTGATCCGGCGCGAGCTCGGCGACGCGGCGCGCGTCGCGCATGCGGCGTACGGCGTCGGCGTGCTGCTGTTCGCGGCGCTTTTGATCGTCGCGGCGGGCGAAGTGAAGCTCGGCGGCATCGTTGCGGGCGGCTTCGCGGCGGGCTTGCTCGTGTTCGGCGCGATCGCGCGCGCGGCGCTCTGGGCGGCGGCGCGCTTCGTGCGGCGCGAGAAGAGCCGCGCGGGCGTGGGCTGGCGTTACGCGCTCGCGTCGCTCGAGCGCCGCAGCGGGTCGAGCGCGCTGCAGATCACCGCGCTCGGCATCGGGCTGATGTGTCTGCTGCTCATCGGCATGACGCGCAACGACCTCATCAAGGGATGGCGCGACGCGACGCCGCCCGACGCGCCGAATCAGTTTCTCATCGACATTCAGCCGGACCAGCGTCAGGGCGTGCTCGATTATCTTCACGCGCACGGCCAGCCCGACGCCGCGCTTTCGCCGATGGTGCGCGCGCGGCTCGTCTCCATCAACGGTAAGGCGGTGAATCCGCAAGACTACGACAAGGCCGATGCGAAGCGCCTCGTCGACCGCGAATTCAACCTGTCCTACACGACCGAGCTGCCGGGCGACAACCGCGTCACGCAAGGCGCGTGGTTCGGCAAGGACACGAAGCCGCAGGTGTCGATCGAGGAGGGCATCGCGAAGACGATTCGCGTGAAGCTGGGCGACACGCTGCGTTTCGACGTCGCCGGTCTGCCGGTCGAAGCGCCGGTGACGAGCGTGCGCAAGGTCGACTGGAATTCGTTCAAGGTCAACTTCTTCGTGCTGCTGCCGCCCGAGGCGCTCGCCGATCTGCCGGCGACCTTCATCACGAGCTTTCATCTGCCGCTCGAAGAACAGCGCGTGATCGACGGGCTGGTGGCGCGTTATCCGAACGTGACGGCCATCGATATCGCGCCGATTCTCGCGCAGATTCACCGCACGCTGGCGCAGGTGATCGGCGCGGTGCAGTTCCTGTTTCTCTTCACGCTCGCGGCGGGCGTGCTCGTGCTGTACGCGGCGCTCGCCGGCACGCGCGACGAACGCGTGCGCGAGTCGGCGCTCTTGCGCGCGCTCGGCGCATCGCACCGGCAGGTGCGCTCGGTGCAGGTCGCGGAGTTCGTCGCCGTCGGCGCGCTGTCCGGCCTGATGGCCGCGATCGGCGCGCAGGCGATCGGCTACGTGCTCGCGGCGCGCGTGTTCGAATTTCACATCGATTTCAATCCGTGGCTTGTGCCCACGGGCATCGTGGCGGGCGTCGCGTGCGCGGGCGTCGGCGGCTGGCTGAGCCTGCGGCGCGTGCTGGTGCGCCCGGCCCTGCAATCCCTGCGCGATGCGTAATTTTTCGTACAAGCAATGACTGAAGACACCGAACAAGGCCAGCAGCCGACCGCTTTCGAGCTGATCGGCGGCGAGGCGCGCGTGCGCGCGCTCGTCGATCGTTTTTACGACCTGATGGATCTCGAGCCGGAATTCGCCGGCATCCGCGCGCTGCATCCGCCGACGCTCGACAATTCGCGCGACAAGACGTTCTGGTTCCTGTGCGGCTGGATGGGCGGGCCGGATCATTACATCGACCGCTTCGGGCATCCGCGTTTGCGGGCGCGGCATCTGCCGTTTTCGATTGCCTCGTCCGAGCGCGATCAATGGCTGCGCTGCATGGCCTGGGCGATGGAAGACATCGGCGTCGACGAAGCCTTGCGCGAGCGCCTTCTGACTTCGTTCTTCGATACGGCCGACTGGATGCGCAACCGTCCCGGTTGATTCGCGCCGATTTGTACCGGTTCACGCGGGGCGCGGGTGATGCATCATCGGTGCTTCACCTCTTACGCAAGCATCGGACGCAAGGAACGGCAAACATGAGCACACGCGCACTCTTTCGCGAGGACGCCTATCTGACGCGTTGCGACGCGACGGTGACGGCCATCGACGAGCAGGGCATTCACCTCGACCGGACGGTGTTCTATCCGCTCGGCGGCGGCCAGGCGGGCGACGCCGGCACGCTCACGCTCGCGGACGGCACGGTCGTCGCGATCGCCGATACGCGCAAGGCGAAGTTCGAAGGCGCGACGCCGGACGACGCCGTGCACGTGCCCGCGCCGGGTCAGGAAGACGCGCTGGCTCGCATGAAGGCTGGCGACGCGGTGAAGGCGGAGATCGACTGGTCGCGGCGTCATCGGCATATGCGGCTGCATACGGCGAGCCATCTGATCTGCGCGGTGCTGCCGTATCCGGTGGACGGATGCAGCATCACGAGCGACTACGCGCGCCTCGATCTCGCCACCGTCGAGCCGATCGAGCGCGAAACGGTCGAAGCGAAGCTGAACGCGTTGATCGGCGGCGCGCACGACGTTCACACCGAATGGATCACCGACGACGAAATGGCCGCGCGCCCCGAACTCGTGCGCACGATGAGCGTTAAACCGCCGATGGGCCTCGGCCGCGTGCGCCTCTTGCGCATCGAGAATGTCGATTTGCAGCCGTGCGGCGGCACGCATGTGCGCAATACGGGGGAAATCGGCACGCTGCGCATCGCGAAGCTGGAAAAGAAGAGTGCGCGCACGCGGCGGCTCGTGCTGGAACTCGTCTGACGCATGGACCCGCGCGCGCAGGCCGTTCTCGATCTCTGGTTCGGTGAAGCGGGCTCGCCCGAGTTCGGGCAGGAACGCACGCTGTGGTGGAAGAAAAAGCGCGTGGTCGATGCGATGCTCACGGAGCGTTTCGGCGCATTGCTCGAAGAGGCGCACGCGGGCGGTCTGCGCGACTGGGAGCGGACGCCGCTCGGCACGCTCGCGCTGATCGTGCTGCTCGACCAGTTTTCGCGCAATTGCTATCGGAACACGCCGCGCGCCTTCGCGGGCGATACCCGTGCGCTCGCATTGGCGAGAAAGCTGGTCGAAAGCGGCGACGATTTGAGTTTGCCAGGCGCGTATCATCGCGCGTTCGTGTATATGCCGTTCGAACACGATGAAACGCCCGAAAGCCAGCGTGAATCGCTGAGACTATTCGGAAAGCTAAACGAGGAAACGGGCGTTTCGAGCTTCTACGAATCGGCGGTCGAGCACGCCGACGTGATCGAGCGCTTCGGGCGTTTTCCGCATCGCAACCGGATTCTCGGACGCGAGATGTTGCCGGACGAAGAGGCGTGGCTGGCGAAACACGGCGGGTTTTGATCCGCCGTTTCCGTTACCGTCAGCGTCCGCCCGTCACATCCAGAATTGCGCCCGTCACATACGACGACGCATCCGACAGCAGCCACACGATCGATTCGCCGACTTCATCGGCCGTGCCCGCGCGTCCGATGGGCGTCTGCACGCCGAGCACGTGCGCGCGATCCGGCTTGCCGCCGCTCGCGTGGATTTCCGTGTCGATGAGTCCGGGCCGCAGCGCATTCACGCGCACGCCTTCCGGTCCGAGTTCCTTCGAAAGCCCGATGGTCAGCGTATCGATCGCGCCTTTCGAGCCGGCATAGTCAACGTACTCGTTCGGGCCGCCGAGCCGCGCCGCCGCCGACGACAGGTTCACGAGCGAGCCGCCCTTGCCGCCGCGCGAGGTCGACATGCGCCGCGCCGCCTCGCGCGCGACGAGATAGGCGCCGAGCACGTTGATGTCGAAGATGCGCTTCATCCGTGCGATGTCCATGTCCGCGAGCTTCGAGCCGGGCGCGACGACGCCCGCGTTGTTCACGACGCCGTCGATCTTGCCGAACGCCTTCTCGGTCGCGTCGAACATCGCGACGACCGCGGCTTCGTCAGCGACATCGCCGCCGATGGCGATCGCCTTGCCGCCCGCGGCCTGCACGGCGGCGACGGTGGCTTCGGCGGCGGCCGCGTTCGACGCATAGTTCACGCCGACCGACCAGCCGCGCGCGCCCGCCAGCACCGCGGCCGAGCGGCCGATGCCACGGCTGCCGCCCGTAATCAGAATCACCTTTGACATGCGCTTTCGCTCCTCAGACGGCGTTGCGGTTGGTGGCCCACTTGTCGTTCGCGGGCGGCGTATAGGCCTTGAGCCTCGCGATCATCGCGTCGGGCTCGGCGGCGACCTGGATCATGTCGAGCAGCGGCGCGCGCATGAAACCTTCGGCGACCGTGTGGCGAAGCATCGCCATGAGCGGATCGTAGTAGCCGTTCACGTCGAGCAGGCCGACCGGCTTCTGGTGATAGCCGAGCTGCGCCCACGTGTAGACCTCGAAGAACTCCTCGAAGGTGCCGACGCCGCCCGGCATCGCGACGAACGCGTCCGAGAGATCGGCCATCATCTTCTTGCGCTCGTGCATGTCGGGCACGACGTGCAGTTCGGTGAGATCCGTGTGGCCCACTTCCTTCGCGACCAGCAATTCCGGAATCACGCCGACCGCGCGTCCACCCGCGGCGAGCACTTCATCGGCGATAAGGCCCATCAGACCGACGCGCCCGCCGCCATAGACGAGCGCGAGATTGTTGTCGACCAGCGCGCGGCCGAACGCCTTGGCCGCTTCGGCATAGACGGGGCGGGCTCCGGTCGCGGAGCCGCAATAGACACAGACTGCTTTCATGCTCAGGAATCCTTCGGTGGTTCTGACTTGTCCTCGCGCGGCGGCAGGAAGTCCGCGTATTCGCGCTTCGGAAGCTTACCGGATACGAGGTCGTCGAAGAGCTGGCGCGAGCGCCCGCGCAGATACGGCGCCATGATCGAGATGATGTGCAGGCTCGCCTGATGCAGCTCCGTGCGAATCGCTTCCTGATCGTTGTACTTGCGCGGATTCATCACGTACTGGTACGAGAGCCAGTAGGTCGCGATCACGCCCATGTTGGTCGCGACCACGTTGATCTCCTCGGGCGTCGCGACCATTTCGCCGTCGGCCACGAGCGCCTCGCACAACTGGCTCGCGAAATGCACCTTGTGCGTGATGATCTGCTTGAAGTGCGTTTCGAGCGTGCGGTTGCGCGCGAGCAGATCGTTCAGGTCGCGATAGAGAAAGCGGTACGTCCAGAGGAAATCCGCCATGTACTGCAGGTACGACCACATTTCGTCGATCGTCGGGCGGTGGTCGTCCGGAAAGCGCAGGCGCTTCTGAATCTGCTGCTCGAACTGCGCGAAGATGCTGTTGATGATGTCGTCTTTGTTGCGGAAATGGTAGTACAGGTTGCCTGGACTGATTTCCATCTCCTCGGCGATCGTCGTCGTGGTGACGTTCGGCTCGCCGATATCGTTGAACAACTTCAGCGACAGTTCGAGTATGCGTTCGCGGGTGCGGCGGGGTGGTTTGGCTTCCATGTCGTCCGACCTTGGCATCGGGCCGCGGCGGCTCGGGATGAGCGTTCGCACGGCCGCTTCCGTTGCTATTTTTGAGAATGTCGGACGATTATAAACCGGTCGTTCGGCTGCACCCATGCGGGCTCTGCGCGACGGTGCTCTCCTTTATAAGATACGCGCGAGCCACGGGGATGCAAGCGGCCAGAGAATCAGGCCCCAGGTGATGACGCAAACGCCCAGCGCGACCATGACCGCGGCGCTGCCGAAATCCTTGGCCCGCTTCGACAATTCATGTCGTTCGAGCGAGATGCGGTCGATGGCCGCCTCGACGCTCGAATTGAGCAGCTCGACGATCAGCACGAGCAGCACCGACGCGATCAGCGCGGCGCGTTCCACCGGCGCGACCGGCACGAAGAGGCTGACCGGCAGCAGAATCGCGGCGAGCGTCAGTTCCTGGCGAAACGCGCTTTCCTCGCGAATCGCGACGCGAAAGCCGTAGAGCGAGTTCTTCATCGCGTGCCAGGCGCGCGTGAAGCCGCGGTTGCCCTTGTACGGATTGAAGGGCAAGTCGTCGGGGCCGAGCGGCTCACTGGCCGGCGCGGGCCTGCCGTCGATTTCGTCGGTGTCTTCGATATCGTCGTCGAAGGGATCGCTTTCTCGCGCGCGCTTCCGCGCCACGGCGCGTTGCGTCATGCGGCGGCCCGGTCCTGACTCGCCGCGCGCGGCCCGCACTGCCGCAGATGCGAGGCGAACTGCTCCGACGCCGCGCGCCACGAGAAGCGCTCGGCCCATGCGCGGGCATCGGCGCGTTCGATCTTCAGCGCCTCCAGGCAGGCTTCGCGCAGGTCGTCGTGGAGCGCGCCGGGGCCGTTTTCGCCGAGCACGTCGATCGGGCCTGTCACCGGATACGCCGCGACCGGCGTGCCGCAGGCCATCGCTTCGAGCAGCACGAGGCCGAAGGTGTCGGTCCTGCTCGGGAACACGAAGACATCCGCCGCCGCGTAGACCTTCGCAAGCTCGGGCTGCGACAGCACGCCCAGATAGTTCGCGTTCGTGTAGCGCGATTTCAGTTCAGCGAGCGCGGGGCCTTCGCCCGCGACCCACTTCGAGCCGGGCAGATCGAGCTTCAGGAACGCTTCGACGTTCTTCTCGACCGCGACCCGCCCGACGTACAGAAAGATCGGCCGCGCGGTATTGAGCACCTTCGACTCCATCGGATGAAAGATGTCGAGATCGACGCCGCGCGTCCACAGCACGACGTTGGTGAAGCCGTACTGTTCGAGGTCGCTCTTGACGACGGGCGTCGGCGCCATCACCGCCTGCGAGTCCTTGTGAAACCAGTGCAGGAAGCGGTAGGTCATCGCGAGCGGAATGCCGAAGCGCGCCTTCACGTACTCCGGAAAGCGCGTGTGATACGCCGTCGTGAACGGCAGCTTGTGGCGCAGCGCATAAGCGCGTGCGGCGAGCCCGAGCGGGCCTTCGGTGGCGATGTGCAGCGCATCCGGCGCGAATGCGTCGATGCGCGCGGCGACGCGCCGGCCCGGCAGCAGCGAAAGGCGGATCTCGGGATAAGTCGGGCAGGGGATCGTCCTGAATTCGAGCGGCGTGAGCAATTCCACGCGATGGCCCAGCGCGCACAGCTCCTTCGTCGTCTGCGTGAGCGTGCGCACGACGCCGTTGACCTGCGGCTCCCATGCGTCGGTAACGATCATGATCTTCATCGAATGGCCCAGGTTGGTGTGACGTGTTATGGCTCGATGCGGCGGCGTTCAGACGGTGACGTTCAGACGGTGACGCGAGCGCGCGTCGTGCGTGTCTCGCGCGCCTGTTGCCCGCGCATCACGGTCCAGTAGACGATCTTCAGTTCGCCGTCGTAGGTCTCGACGAGCGCGGAGAGGCTCTCGACCCAGTCGCCGTCGTTGCAGTAGAGCGTGCCGTCGATTTCGCGGATCTCGGCCTTGTGGATGTGGCCGCACACGACGCCGTCGCAGCCGCGGCGGCGCGCTTCGTCGGTCATCACCTTTTCGAACTGCGAGATGAAGTTCACCGCGTTCTTGACCTGATGCTTGAGGTACTGCGAGAGCGACCAGTAGTTGAAGCCGAATTTCGTGCGCACGCGATTGAACCAGCGGTTGAGCAGCAGGATCATCGTGTAGGCGGTGTCGCCGAGATAGGCGAGCCATTTCGCGTGCTGGATCACGCCGTCGAAGAGATCGCCGTGCACGATCCACAGGCGCTTGCCCGCGAGCGTCGTGTGGAAGGCTTCGCCGCGCACGTGGATGTCGCCGAACGCGAGATCGCAGAACTGGCGCGCGGCTTCGTCGTGATTGCCGGGAATGTAGACGACCTGCGTGCCCTTGCGCGCCTTGCGCAGGATCTTCTGCACGACGTCGTTGTGCGCCTGCGGCCAGAACCAGCCTTTGCGAAGCTGCCATCCGTCGATGATGTCGCCGACGAGATACAGATACTCCGACTCGTGATACCGCAGGAAGTCGAGCAGATACGGCGCCTGGCAGCCGCCCGAGCCGAGGTGAATGTCGGAGAGCCAGATGGTGCGGTAGCGGTGCGGCGCGTCGCCGGCATCGCCGTGTTCGTCATCGTGGAGGCTCGGCGTGTCTGGCGACACCGCCTTGGGCGATTCAGTGGACTCGGATCGCAGTGCGAACGGACCGGGCGGGTCGAATGCCGGGTGAACTGACGAAGTGAAGGCCATTGGCGCGCGCATCGGGTTTCGGTATGCGCATTGCACCGTGCGGCCGTGACCGAGCCGTGACAGTCACGAGAAGTTCTTATTACTTGACGACAGCTTGAGTCGCGACGATGCGCGTGCCGGCGAGGCGGTCATGCAGGAACTGGCGCGCGGGATCGAGCCGCACGGCCGCCGCCCACAGCACGACCCACGCCGCGAACACGGCGAACGTCTGCGGCACGGTGAGGGAAAGCAGCGGATGCAGCGCGAGCGGCGGCAGGAACCAGAGCCATGCGAGCGCGTACCGCGCGAGCGCGCGTCCGGCCTTGACGGGCTGGCCGTGCGTATCGACGACCTTGAGCCGCCAGGTTTTCATCGGCAGGGTCTGGCCGCCGTGCGTCCAGAAATACACGAAGTACGCGGCGAGCACGAGGCCGATCCACGACATCAGCCAGTTGTGGTGCGTGAGGCCGTTGCGTTGCTGCGTGAGCGTACTGAAAAGATATCCGGCGATGAACACGACGCCGAACAGGATGACGCCTTCGTAGAGCATCGTCGCGAGGCGGCGGCGCAGCGTGGGCGCGCGCATCGGCGTGACGGAGGTTGCGGCCGCTTCGGGCTGGGCGCTCACGAGCCGTTGTACATCGAAGGCGCCTGTTGCGGCGACACGGGGATTGGCGTGGCGGGCACGATGCTCGCGGCGTTCGGAATGGCAGGCTGCATCGGCGCGCCGGAGGTGGGCGCGGCCGTGCCGGGCGCCGTGGCGGAGCCGGCTTCCGCATGTCCGGAAGCGTGACCCTGCTCACGCGCCGCAACGAGGCGGTTGATGTCCTTCACTTCGGTCTTGCCCGTGGGCGGCGCGGAAACGACGGTAGGACGGCGCGTGCGCTCGCTCGCGGCGAGTTTCTTTTTCTGCTCTTCGGAGAGCTTCTGATACGCGTCCCAGGCCTTCTCGCGCTTTTCCAGCGGCACCGCTTTGGAAACCTGATAGTTCTCGCGCGCGACCTTGCGCTCATCGGGCGTGAGCCGCACCCATTCTTCCATGCGCTGATGCAGATGCTTCTGCGCCTCGGGCGACATCCGGTGAAAGCGCGAAGCGATCTTGAGCCACTTCTGCTTGCGCTCGTCGGAAAAAGAATCCCACTGCGCGACGAAGGGCGCGAGCGCGAGATGCTGCGCTTCGGTCAGATGGCTCCAGGACAGCGGCCCTTCGGACGAGAGTGCGGAAAGCGGCGAAAGATTCGTGTCGGCGTGAGCGCCCGAGCCGCCGGCGGCCGGCGTGGCGGCCGACGACGGCGGGGCGGCGGCAGTGGCGTAGAAGCGCGGATAAGTCGCGGCGAACGCAACCATGCCCGCAATCGCGCAACCAAAGACAATCGCGAGACCGCGCTTGTAACTCACCCGAAAATTCCCCCGCTGTGTTCAGTCCGAACGATGACTTAGTGATTGCGCGTCAGATACGCGTTGAAACCGTGGTCGAGATAGGCGTCGATCGGCAGGCTGTCGCTCATCATGGCCGCGTCGATGTCGGCGAGCTCGGCGCGGCGCTCCTGATCTTCCCAATAGGCGATGCCCGCCAGCCCGATGACGAGCGCCGCGAGCGGCCACGCGAGACCGAGGCCGCCGAGCCGCGCGAGCCAGCCCTTCGGCCGATGGCCGTCGCCGGAATCGCCCGTGGTGAGGGTCGAGCCCATTTCGGCGCCCGCACCGGCGAACGCCGGCGTGAAGGCGGGCGCGCTCATCGCGACGGCCGCCTTTTCCGGCTTCTTGCGCGCGATCGCGGCGCGGCGCGCCTCGCGCAGCCGGTCCACGGCGGCAGCCGGCATGTTCGACGTATTTTCGTCGAGCGCGCGCACGACTTTCAGCGCGAACTCGTTTTCTTTCGTTTCAAGTGCGGAACTCATAGCGTGATCCCTTTTGCTTTCAGGGCTTGCGCGAGTGTGTGCGTGGCGCGTGAACAATGTGTCTTCACGCTGCCCTCGGAGCACCCCATCGCAGCGGCCGTCTCGGCGACATCCATATCCTCCCAGTAACGCATGAGAAACGCTTCCCGTTGACGCGCGGGCAGTTTCTGGATTTCGGCATCGATCAGGTTCAGCACCTGTTCGCGCTCCAGCTTGTTCTCGCTGCTCTCGCTGCCGGCCGCGCCGTCTTCGGATTCGAAGGTTTCGAGCGGGTCGAATTCGTCGTCGTCCGCGTTGCCGAAGGACGAGAAGAGGCTGACCCAGGTGTTGCGCACCTTCTGACGACGGAAATAATCGTGCGTCGCGTTCTGAAGGATACGCTGGAATAAAAGCGGAAGCTCGCTCGCGGGACGGTCGCCGTATTTTTCCGCCAGCTTGATCATCGCGTCCTGCACGATGTCGAGCGCCGCGTCGTCGTCGCGAACGGTATACACGGTCTGCTTGAACGCGCGTCTTTCGACGCCCGCCAGAAAGTCGGCGAGTTCCTTGTCTGATGCCATCCGTTGGGGGCCGGCGCAACGAATTTGCGTCCGTAGTTGCGTCGAAAAAGGGAATCGTGGAGTTCGAGGAAAACCTGCGAATCCTAGCAAAGTTTCGCGGCAGCGGGAGCAAATGAGCGATTTTGTTGCCACTTCCGGTGCTCGGCCGGGCGATTGCATACCACTTCGACAGCTTGAGCTTGCACGGCGCTTTCGGGCGCGGACCGTTGCCAAAAGCCGCTATCGGACGGTTCGCAAAGTTTTTGCTTGACCCGTCGCGCGGCGCGCTGTTACATTTTCTGACTCGCATCATCCAGTGAAATGTCTGCTTTGAGGCGAGCCCAAGAAGCACGCCTGTCAATTCAAGACGCGCCGCTTGAACCCGAGCCACAAGCCCGGCAGAGAGCACCCGATCAATTTTTTGCCGAAAATTCGAAAGGTGATGAATGAACATGCCTAGCGCGGAATTCTCCACGTCGGATACCACTCCTCCTCACGAAGCCGATTCCATCGGCGGGACCGTGCTCATGCGCGCGCTCGCGGATGAAGACGTCGAATTCATCTGGGGCTATCCCGGCGGCTCGGTACTCTACATCTACGACGAGCTCTACAAGCAGGACCAGATTCAGCACATTCTCGTGCGCCACGAGCAGGCCGCCGTGCACGCCGCCGACGCGTATTCGCGCTCGACCGGCAAGGTGGGCGTGTGTCTCGTGACTTCGGGCCCGGGCGTCACCAATGCCGTCACCGGCATCGCCACGGCCTACATGGATTCGATTCCGCTCGTCGTCATCAGCGGCCAGGTGCCCACCGCGGCCATCGGCCTCGATGCGTTCCAGGAGTGCGACACCGTCGGCATCACGCGTCCTTGCGTGAAGCACAACTTCCTCGTGAAGGACGTGCGCGACCTCGCCGCGACCGTCAAGAAGGCGTTCTACATCGCGCGCACGGGCCGTCCGGGTCCGGTGCTGATCGACATTCCGAAGGACGTGTCGAAGGCGCCGTGCAAGTACGAGCCGATCAAGAGCGTGTCGCTGCGTTCGTACAATCCGGTCACGAAAGGCCATTCGGGCCAGATCCGCAAGGCGGTGCAACTGCTCTTGTCGGCGAAGCGCCCGTACATCTACACCGGCGGCGGCATCATTCTGGCGGACGCGTCGCGCGAGCTGAACCAGTTCGCCGATCTGCTCGGCTATCCCGTCACCAACACGCTGATGGGCCTCGGCGGCTACCGCGCGTCGGACAAGAAGTTCCTCGGCATGCTCGGCATGCACGGCACGTACGAAGCCAACATGGCGATGCAGAACTGCGACGTGCTGATCGCCATCGGCGCGCGCTTCGACGACCGCGTGATCGGCGATCCGAAGCACTTCGCGTCGTCGCCGCGCAAGATCATTCATATCGACGTCGATCCGTCCTCCATTTCCAAGCGCGTGAAGGTCGATATTCCGATCGTCGGCGACGTGAAGGAAGTGCTGAAAGAACTGATCGAGCAGCTTCAACACGCGGAGCACGGCCCGGATACGGCGGCGCTCAAGACCTGGTGGGACGATATCGAAGGCTGGCGCTCGAAGGACTGCCTGGCTTTCGACCGCAAGAGCGAGATCATCAAGCCGCAGTATGTGGTCGAAAAGCTCTGGGAATTGACCGACGGCAACGCGTTCGTGTGCTCGGACGTCGGCCAGCATCAGATGTGGGCGGCGCAGTTCTATCCGTTCAACAAGCCGCGCCGCTGGATCAATTCGGGCGGCCTCGGCACGATGGGCTTCGGCCTGCCCGCCGCGATGGGCGTGAAGATGGCCTATCCGGACGACGAAGTGGTCTGCATCACCGGCGAAGGCTCCATCCAGATGTGCATTCAGGAGCTCTCGACGTGCAAGCAGTACAACACGCCCGTCAAGATCATCTCGCTGAACAACCGCTATCTGGGCATGGTGCGCCAGTGGCAGCAGATCGAGTACAAGAAGCGCTATTCCAGTTCGTACATGGACGCGCTGCCGGACTTCGTGAAGCTGGCCGAGGCGTATGGCCACGTTGGCATTCGTGTCGAAAAAACCGCGGACGTCGAACCGGCGCTCAAGGAAGCGCTGCGTTTGAAGGACCGCACCGTATTTCTCGACTTCCAGACCGATCCGACCGAAAACGTATTCCCGATGGTGCAAGCCGGTAAGGGCATCACGGAAATGCTGCTCGGGTCTGAGGATCTCTAACGCGGGTTTGATTCGCGAGGCTCGCGCGCGCCTGTCTTCACAAAGGACATGTGCCGCGCGTGGGTTTTTCGGACAAGCGCCAATCTGGACACACATCGGGAAACACGAACATGAAACACATCATCTCCGTTCTGCTGGAAAACGAGCCGGGCGCGTTATCGCGCGTCGTCGGATTGTTTTCGGCACGCGGCTATAACATCGAAACGCTGACGGTGGCGCCGACCGAAGACAGTTCGCTGTCGCGGCTGACCATCGTCTCCATTGGCTCGGACGACGTGATCGAACAGATCACGAAGCACCTGAACCGCCTGATCGAGGTGGTGAAAGTGGTCGACCTGACAGAGGGCGCCCACATCGAGCGCGAGCTGATGCTCATCAAGGTCCGGGCGGTCGGCAAGGAACGCGAAGAAATGAAGCGCATGGCGGATATCTTCCGCGGCCGCATCATCGACGTGACCGAGAAGACCTACACGATGGAACTGACGGGCGCGTCCGACAAGCTCGACGCGTTCATCCAGGCGCTCGACGCCACGGCGATCCTCGAAACGGTTCGCACGGGCAGTTCCGGCATCGGCCGGGGCGAGCGGATTCTCAAGGTTTGAAGGCGCCTCACCCATTCATTTGCAGCAAGTAGCGCAACCATTTTCCAGGACTCAAGGAACCACCATGAAAGTTTTCTACGACAAGGACGCCGACCTCTCCCTCATCAAGGGCAAGCAAGTCACCATCATCGGTTATGGCTCGCAAGGCCATGCGCACGCGCTCAACCTGAAGGAAAGCGGCGTGAACGTGACGGTCGGCCTGCGCAAGGGCGGCGCATCGTGGAGCAAGGCCGAGAACGCGGGCCTCAAGGTGAAGGAAGTCGCCGAAGCCGTGAAGGGCGCCGATGTGGTCATGATGCTGCTGCCCGACGAGCAGATCGCCGAGGTCTACAAGAACGAAGTGCACGACAACGCCAAGCAAGGCGCGGCGCTCGCGTTCGCGCACGGCTTCAACGTGCACTACGGCCAGGTGATCCCGCGCGCGGATCTGGACGTCATCATGATCGCGCCGAAGGCACCGGGCCACACCGTGCGCAACACGTACCAGAACGGCGGCGGCGTGCCGCACCTGGTCGCCGTGGCGCAAGACAAGTCCGGCTCGGCGCGCGATGTGGCGCTGTCGTACGCCGTGGCGAACGGCGGCGGCCGCGCGGGCATCATCGAAACGAACTTCCGTGAAGAAACCGAAACCGATCTGTTCGGCGAACAAGCCGTGCTGTGCGGCGGTACGGTCGATCTGATCAAGGCCGGCTTCGAAACGCTGGTGGAAGCGGGCTACGCGCCGGAAATGGCGTACTTCGAGTGCCTGCACGAACTGAAGCTGATCGTCGACCTGATCTATGAAGGCGGCATCGCCAACATGAACTACTCGATCTCGAACAACGCCGAGTACGGTGAATACGTGACGGGTCCGCGCATCGTCACGGAAGAGACGAAGAAGGCGATGAAGGCCGTGCTGAAGGACATCCAGACCGGCGAATACGCGAAGAGCTTCATCATCGAGAACCGCGCCGGCGCGCCGACGCTGCAATCGCGCCGCCGTCTGACCTCGGAGCATCAGATCGAGCAGGTCGGCGAGAAGCTGCGCGCGATGATGCCGTGGATCGCAAAGAACAAGCTGGTCGATCAGTCGAAGAACTAAGCTGCATCTTTTCGACTCGCGTCACGCTTCTTGCTTGTAGAAAAGCCGCCCGGTTGCCCTGTGCGCCGGGCGGCTTTTGCTATCCTACGGTTTTTATAAAACACAGAACTCGTTCATGAACTATCCTCATCCGATCATTGCCCGCGAAGGCTGGCCGTTCATCGCCATCGCGGCAGTCGTGGCCGTTCTCGTGCAGGCGATGGGCGGTTTTGGCTTCGCCTGGATCTTCTGGCTGATCGTGATTTTCGTCGTCCAGTTCTTCCGCGATCCGCCGCGCCCGATTCCGGCGCAGCCCAACGCGGTGCTGTGTCCCGCCGACGGGCGCATCGTCGCGGTCGAAAGCGCGCACGATCCGTACGTGGGCCGCGAGGCGCTCAAGATCAGCGTGTTCATGAACGTGTTCAACGTGCACTCGCAGCGCTCGCCGGTGGACGGCGCGATTACGAAGGTGCAGTACTTTCCGGGCGCGTATCTGAACGCGGCCGTCGATAAAGCGTCTACCGAAAACGAGCGCAACGCCGTGGTGCTGCAGACGGCGGGCGGGCAGACCGTGACATCCGTGCAGATTGCGGGCCTCATCGCGCGACGCATTCTCTGCTACGTGCATGTGGGCGAGCCGCTCACGCGCGGCCAGCGCTACGGCTTCATCCGTTTCGGCTCGCGTGTCGACGTGTATCTGCCGGTCGGAAGCCGTCCGCGTGTGTCGATCGGCGAGAAGGTTTCGGCGTCGTCGACGATCCTGGCCGAGTTCGCGGAATAACGCGGAGGATTCGATGGCGGCATTCAAACCGCGCCGTAACCGCGTGAACGGCGCATCGCCGCGCGCGTTTCGCCGTAACAAGGCCGCGCAGGACGTGAGCGTCGTCGAGACGCGGCGCGCGAAGCGGCAGCAGTTTCTGAAAAAGCGCGGCATCTATCTGCTGCCGAATGCGTTCACCACGGCCGCGCTCTTCTGCGGCTTTTTCGCCGTCGTTCAGGCGATGAACGTGCGCTTCGAGATCGCGGCGATCGCCATTTTCGTCGCGATGGTGCTCGACGGCATGGATGGCCGCGTCGCACGCATGACGCACACGCAGAGCGCATTCGGCGAGCAGTTCGACAGCCTGTCGGACATGGTCTCGTTCGGCGTCGCGCCCGCGCTCGTGATGTACGAATGGGTGTTGAAGGACCTCGGGCGCTGGGGCTGGCTCGCGGCGTTTGTCTACTGCTCGGGCGCGGCGCTGCGGCTCGCGCGCTTCAACACGAACGTCGGCGTGGTGGACAAGCGCTATTTCCAGGGCTTGCCGTCGCCGGCCGCGGCAGCGCTGATCGCGGGTTTCGTGTGGCTCGCCACCGACAACCGCGTGCCGCTCAAGCTCGTGTGGCTGCCGTGGGTCGCGTTCGCGCTGACGATCTACGCTGGCGTCACGATGGTCTCGAACGCGCCGTTCTACAGCGGCAAGGCGCTCGACGTGCGCTACCGCGTGCCGTTCGCGGGCGTGCTGCTGATCGTGGTGGCGTTCGTGCTGGTGTCGTCGGATCCGCCGGTCATGCTGTTTTGTCTGTTCGTGCTGTACGGCTTTTCGGGTTACATCTGGTGGGCTTATCTGGCGGTGCGCGGGCGGCCGAATCCGGCGCGAAGTTCGCAGCGGGAGCACTAACGCTTTGTGCACACGCGAAAAAAGGCGACAAGCTCAACGGCTCGTCGCCTTTTTTGTGGCCGGTCGTCCGTCGCTTAGCCGGAGACCAGCGTGCCGTTCGAGATATGCACGCGCTCGCCTTGCTGGAACGGCGGCGGGTTCTTGTACGTGAAGATGCGCGTCTTGCCGTTTTCCATCCGCACGCGCACCGAATAGTCGGTTTCGCTGCGGATATGCTTCTCGACCGAATTCCCCGCGAGACCGCCGCCGAGCGCGCCGAGCAGGGTCATCGCGGTACGGCCGCCGCCGCTGCCGAACTGATTGCCGACGACACCGCCCGCGACCGCGCCGCCCACCGCGCCGATACCCGTTCCGTGACCTTCACGCTTGACGGCGGAAATGGCTTCGACGGTGCCGCAGGTCGAGCAGTACGCGCGATGTTGCGGCTGTTGCTGCGCATACGATGGCTGCGCGGGCTGCGGTTGCGCCGGAGCCTGTTGCGCTTGCTGCTGGGCCGCGGCCTGTTGCGCCGCTTGTTGCTGTGCTGCTTGTTGCTGTGCAGCCTGCTGTTGCGCCGCTTGCTGTTGAGCCGCCTGCTGCTGCGCCTGCGTCGGCGCGGCGGGGCTCGCCACCGGCTGCTGCGCGACCGGCGCGGCCTGCGTTTGCGCATTCTGCGCGCCGTTGCTCGACGCCTTCGGGAACAACCCTGTCATCGCGGCCGTGGCCACGAGGCTCGCGACGATGACCGCGCCCGCCGCCGTCGCGATGAGCGGATGCAGGCGCCGCTGCTGCGGCTGGCCGCCGCCCGAAGCAGGCGACGTGTCGAATTTGCTGGTTCCGTTATCCATTGTCGAACCTCCGTGTCGAGGCGAACTGCCGCTACCCATGTCGGCCGTTACGACCCATTCTGGGGGAAACCCGGATTTTTCGCTTTTTCGGGTTGTAACAATTTCGAGGACATGGCGTGTCCGGACTGAAGCAGAACCGATGCCAGGGCGCATCGCCACGGCGCGTCGCGGTGGGCGGCATCAGCGAGCCGTGCAGCTTTTACCAGCCGTTACAACACAGACGAAAAAAAAGCGCGCCCCGAAGGACGCGCTTTCTGAGCAGCCGAAGCTGAAATCAGTCTTCCCGGCGCAGATGCGGGAACAGAATCACATCGCGGATGCTCGGGCTGTCGGTCAGCAGCATCACGAGACGGTCGATGCCGATGCCGCAACCGCCCGTCGGCGGCATGCCGTATTCGAGCGCACGGATGTAATCGGCGTCGAAATACATCGCTTCTTCGTCGCCGGAGTCTTTCTGGTCGACCTGTTTCTGGAAGCGCGCGGCCTGATCTTCCGGATCGTTCAGCTCCGAGAAGCCGTTGGCGATCTCGCGGCCCGTGATGAACAACTCGAAACGCTCCGTGATGCCCGGCACCGAATCCGATGCGCGCGCGAGCGGGGACACTTCGATCGGGTAATCGACGATATACGTCGGCTCCCACAACTGCGATTCCGCCGTCTCTTCGAACAGCGCGAGCTGGAGCGAACCGAGACCGGCGTTGAGGAACGCCGGCTGCGTCGTATCGACGCCGAATTTCTTCAGTTCCGTGCGCAGGAAAGCGGCGTCGGAAAGCTGCGCGTCGGTGTATTGCGGCGCGAACTTCTGAATCGCCTGATTGATCGTCAGACGATGGAACGGCCTGGAGAGATCGAGCTCGCGCCCCTGATACGTGATGGTCGCGGTACCGAGCGCGTCGATCGCGGCCTGGCGGATCAGCGATTCGGTGAAGTCCATCAGCCACTGATAGTCCGTGTACGCGGCGTAGAACTCCATCATCGTGAATTCCGGATTGTGACGCGGCGACACGCCTTCGTTCCGGAAGTTACGGTTGATCTCGAACACGCGCTCGAAGCCGCCGACGATCAGGCGCTTCAGATACAGCTCAGGCGCGATGCGCAGGAACATCTGCATGTCGAGCGCGTTGTGATGCGTGGTGAAAGGCTTGGCCGCCGCGCCGCCGGGAATCGGATGCAGCATCGGCGTTTCGACTTCCATGAAGTCCGATTTCGCCATGAAATTGCGGATCGACGTGACCGCCTTGGTGCGCGCCATGAAGGTCTTGCGCGATTCCGGCGTGACGATCAGATCGACATAGCGCTGGCGATAGCGCGTTTCCTGATCGGCCAGGCCGTGGAACTTGTCCGGCAGCGGGCGCAGCGCCTTCGAAAGCAGCCGCAATTCCGTGCAGCGCACCGACAGTTCGCCCTTGTTCGTGCGAAAGAGCACGCCCTTCGCCGCGATGATGTCGCCCAGGTCCCACTTCTTGAACGCGTCATAGGTGTCCGCGCCGACATCCGCGGGCGTGACGAAGAACTGGATCTGGCCGCTGCCGTCCTGAACCGTCGCGAAGCTCGCCTTGCCCATCACGCGCTTGAGCATCATCCGGCCGGCGATCGCGACGGGCAGGGGATTCGCTTCGAGCGCGTCCTTGTCGGTCCCGGCGTACTCGCTCTGGAGCGCGGCGGCCTGATGCGTCGGGCGGAAATCGTTCGGATAGGCGACGCCTTGCTCGCGCAGCGCGCGCAGTTTGTCGCGGCGCTCGGCGATGATCTGGTTCTCTTCCAGTTCGGGAGCGGCGCCCGGTTGAGTCGGTTCGGTCATGATGATTCTTGGCTTGTGAGACGGAGAGTGCGCGGCGGGGTGAAACGAATGCGGCGCGGCCGGAAGGCCACGCCGCTGCGGGAGATCAGACGCCCTGTTTCAGACTCGCGCTGATGAAGTCGTCGAGGTCGCCGTCGAGCACGGCGCGCGTGTTGCTCATTTCCACGTTGGTGCGCAGATCCTTCACGCGGCTCTGATCGAGCACGTAAGAACGGATCTGATGGCCCCAGCCCACGTCGGTCTTGCTCGATTCGAGCTTGTCCTGTTCGGCCTGGCGCTTGCGCATCTCGAACTCATAGAGACGCGCCTTGAGCATCTGCATGGCTTCCGCGCGGTTGCGGTGCTGCGAGCGGTCGTTCTGGCACTGCACGACGATGCCGGTCGGCGCGTGCGTCAGACGCACGGCGGAGTCGGTCTTGTTGATGTGCTGGCCGCCCGCGCCCGAAGCGCGATACGTGTCCGTGCGGATATCGGCGGGATTGATCTCGATTTCGATCGAATCGTCGATTTCCGGATACACGAACACCGACGAGAACGACGTATGGCGCCCGCCCGACGAATCGAACGGCGACTTGCGCACGAGCCGGTGAATGCCGGTTTCGGTGCGCAGATAGCCGTAGGCATATTCGCCTTCGACCTTGATGGTCGCGCTCTTGATGCCGGCGACGTCGCCTTCGGATTCTTCCAGCACTTCGGTCTTGAAGCCCTTGCGCTCGCAGTAGCGCAGGTACTGGCGCAGCAGCATGGACGCCCAGTCGCACGCCTCGGTGCCGCCCGCGCCCGCCTGAATGTCGATGAAGCAGCTGTTCGGGTCGGCCGGGTTCGAGAACATCCGGCGGAACTCCATGTCTTCGACGCGCAGACGCAATGCATCGGCGTCGGATTCGCTGGCGACGAGCGTGTCTTCGTCGTCTTCCTCGCGCGCCATCTCGAACAGCTCGTTCGCGTCGCGCAGGTCGTTGTCGAGCGCGGTGAGCGCGCTAACGACGCCGTCGAGCAGCTTCTTTTCACGACCGAGCGCCTGCGCGTTCTTCGAGTCGTTCCAGACGTTCGGGTCTTCGAGTTCCTTGTTGACTTCGACTAGGCGCGCCGACTTGGCATCGTAGTCAAAGATACCCCCGTAGCTCGCCCGCGCGGCGGCGCAGGTCGGCCAGAAGGCTTTCGATCGCGTTGAGACGTTCCGCTTCCATTGTCGATCTTCGGCTTCGTAAAAAGATGAAATTATAGCTGAACGGCAGAGTATTCCCGACCGGCGCGGTGGGGCACACTGAGCACCGGGTGTCGTTCGCGTCATGACGATGTATATACTTCGTCATGACAAAATGGCGAAGAGAAAGGTCATGGCGAAGGAAGCGGTTTTTTCGATGAAGCTGGAGCCCGAGTTGCGCGCGGAATTCATGGCGGCGGCTGAAGCGTCGCATCGGCCTGCATCGCAGATCTTGCGCGAACTGATGCGCGAGTTCATCACGCGGCAACGTGAGGCGGGCGAATACGACGCGTATCTGCGCGCCAAGGTGGAAGCCGGGCGGGAATCGATGCGGGCGGGCCGCGGCCAGTCCAATGACGAAGTCGAAGCGCAGTTCGCCCGAAGGCGCGCGCACGCAGCGAACAGGGAGGAATGAAAGTTCGGTGTTTTAAGCCGCGTGCTCCACGATCAACTGCACCCGCGCCACCCCATTCCACGAATCGCTGACCAGCCGGTACGCCACCGTCGCGCGCGGCGGCAGCGGATCGACGTGATTGAACCAGATCGCGTTGAAGCGCTGGCGTCCGCGCAGGAGCGACAGTTTCAGATGCTTGTCCTTCACGAGCGCCTGTGACGCGACTTCGAACTCGCCCGAGAATGTGGGCGCGGGAAAGCCCTGGCCCCACACTGCGGCGTCGAGCATCTCGACGAATTGCGGCGTGAAGTAGGCGTCTTCCAGTTCGCCGTCGGTTTCGACGGTGCGCGCGAGCGTTTCCGCCGTCAGCCACTCGCGGCCGACCGTCTCGAACGCCTGCGTGAAGCGCGCAATGTCGGCGGTGGCGAGCGTCAGGCCCGCGGCCATCGCGTGACCGCCGAACTTGTGGATGAGGCCGGGTTCGCGCTTGCTGATGAGATCGACCGCGTCGCGCAGATGAAAGCCGGGAATCGAGCGGCCCGAGCCCTTGCACAGCACGCCGCTTTCGTCGGCGTGCGCGAAGGTGAACGACGGCCGATGAAACCGCTCCTTCAGCCGCCCCGCGACGATGCCGATCACGCCCTGATGCCAGCTCGCGTCGTACAGCGTGAGCGTCGCGCGCTCGCCGCAATCGAAAGTCTGCAGTTCGGCGAGCGCCTGCTGCTGCATGCCGGCCTCGATCTCGCGGCGTTCGCGGTTCATGCCGTCGAGCTGTTGCGCGAGTTCCCAGGCGCGGCCGACATCGTCGGTGGTCAGGCATTCGATGCCGAGCGACATGTCCGACAGACGTCCCGCCGCGTTCAGGCGCGGACCGAGCGCGAATCCGAGATCGAAGCCCGATGCCGTGCGCGCATCGCGGCCGGCGGCGCGAAAGAGCGCCGCGATGCCCGGCTGCATGCGCCCGGAGCGAATGCGCTTCAACCCTTGCGCGACGAGAATGCGGTTGTTGCAATCGAGCTTGACGACGTCGGCGACCGTGCCGAGCGCAACGAGATCGAGCAGCCCGTCGAGGCGCGGTTCCGGCGTGCCGTCGGCATACGCGCCGCGGCGCCGCAATTCCGCGCGCAACGCGAGCAGCACATAGAACATCACGCCCACGCCCGCGATGCACTTGCTCGGAAATTCGCAGCCCGGCTGGTTCGGATTGACGATCGCGCGCGCGGCGGGCAATTCGTCGCCGGGAAGGTGGTGATCGGTGACGAGCACGTCGATGCCGAGCGCGTTCGCCGCGGCGACGCCCTCGACGCTCGCGATGCCGTTATCGACCGTGACGAGCAGATCGGGCGCGCCGCGCGGCGAACGCGCAGCCAGCTCGACGATTTCTGGCGTCAGGCCGTAGCCGTATTCGAAGCGGTTCGGCACCAGATAATCGACGCTCGCGCCGAACATGCGCAAGCCGCGCACGGCGACGGCGCAGGCGGTCGCGCCGTCGCAGTCGTAATCGGCGACCACGACCATGCGCTTGCCCGCGGCGAGCGCTTCGGCGAGCACGGCGGCGGCGTCGTCGCAGCCTTTCAGCGCGGCGGGCGCATGCAGGCGCTTGAACTCGGTTTCGACTTCGTCGGGTGTAGTCACGCCGCGCGCCGCGTACAGGCGCGCGATGACGGGATGCAGACCGTGGCGCATCAGCGCTTCGGCGTCGGCGGGAGAGGGCGCGCGGGTGACGATTCGCGTCATGCTGGGAGCAACCTTATTCGATGAAGAGTGCGGCGATCGGCCGGCGCCGCCAGAACTTGCGCAAGTCCGCGCGCGTGACGGAAAGCGTGACCGAGCCGCTGTCGCCGCACAGCGTGAGGCTCAGGCGGCCGAGCGCGCCATCGGTCAGCGCTTGCAGCGCGGGCGCGAACCACGCGGTTTCGAGCGACTTCAGCGACGCGTTCCAGCGCGCCCAGTCCTGCTCGATGAACGGCGCGGAAAACGGATTCAGCTCGACGAGCGTGCTGCCTTCCGTCAGTCCGCCCGCGAGCGCCGCGAACGACTCGGGCGGCGCGCCGGGTTTGATTCCCGCCGCGATCGCGAGCCCGCGCGTCGCGGCGGCGTCGGACATGACGTGCGCGAAGGGGCTCGTGACGGGCCGCAGCAGGCCTTGCCCGTGCAGCCAGATCGAGTTGATCGCGGGCAGTCCGCGCGATTCGCGCTCGAGATTGAGCGGATGCTCGAACCACGCCATCTGCACTTCGTTCTGCAGCTTCATCCACGCGCGCGAGCGTTCGCCGGTGCGGGCTTCGTGCGGCAGCCAGATTTCGATGTTGCGGCCCGTCGCGCGCAACGGCGACGCGCCCGCGAGCGCGCCGAGCGCTTCGCCCGACACGTACCAGCGCAGCGGCGTCGGCGCCTGCAGTTGCACGCCGAGTTCTTCGATCACGGGCCGCGCGGTGTGCAGCAGCACGCGCGCTTCTTCGGTATGCACGCCGAGCGTGTCGGGGTCGATCAGCACCAGATGATCGTGCGCGATGCGCACGTGCACCGGCTCGATGCAGGCCCACAGCGCATCGCCGGGCGTGCCGCCGTCGGCGAGCAGCATGTAGGGGGCGAGCGGGGCGTCGTCGGCATAGCGCCGGTCGGTGGACGTGACGGCGTCGAAGCGGCGCGCGATCCAGCGTTCGTGCGGCAGCGTGCGCTGAAAATCCTCGCCGATGACGCGCTCTTCCAGCGTGGCGCGCGCAAGCAGCTTGTCGAGCGCCGCGCTCTCCAGTCCGTGCAGGGCGGTGGCGGCGTCCGCGGCCGAGGGCAGCGCGAACGGCAGCAGGAGATGGAGGTGGTGAACGGGCATGATGCTCGGCATTGTAGGGCAAAGCGCTGAGCCGCTGCGTCTGTGGAAAAGCCGCGCGCTTTCACGAACGCTGCCGTCCCATCCGGGTCACATATGGCAAACTTTCGCAAATTTGCGCCAT
This sequence comes from Caballeronia cordobensis, assembly GCF_001544575.2. GTDB lineage: Bacteria > Pseudomonadota > Gammaproteobacteria > Burkholderiales > Burkholderiaceae > Caballeronia > Caballeronia cordobensis. Next base: position 105,867 of record NZ_FCNY02000013.1, on the reverse strand, counting down.
CGGGGCGCAATAACGCTGGACAGCAGCAGAAAGGAATCGCTTGAAACTTCCGTACGAATGGCAGATAGGCTGGCGCTATACGCGCGCCAGCAAACGCACCACGGGCAACGGCTTCATCTCGTTCATCGCGCTCGTGTCGATGGCGGGCATCGCGCTCGGCGTCGCCGCGCTGATCGTCGTGCTGTCGGTCATGAACGGCTTCCAGAAGGAAGTGCGCGACCGGATGCTCTCGGTGCTCGCGCACGTCGAAATCTTCTCGCCGACCGGCTCCATGCCCAACTGGCAACTGACCGCGCAGGAAGCGCGCAAGAATCCCGAAGTGATCGGCGCGGCGCCCTATGTCGAAGCGCAGGCGCTGCTGACGCGCCAGGGCGCGGTGAGCGGGGTCGCGCTGCGCGGCGTGGAGCCGACGCTCGAACCGCAAGTGTCGGACATCGCGAAGGAAATGCGCGCGGGCAAGCTCACGGACCTGAAGCCGGGCGAATTCGGCATCGTGCTCGGCAAGGATCTCGCGGCCAATCTCGGCGTGATGGACGGCGACAAGATCACGCTCGTCGCGCCCGAAGGCACCATCACGCCCGCCGGGATGATGCCGCGCCTGAAGCAGTTCACGGTGGTCGGCATCTTCGAGTCGGGCCACTACGAATACGATTCGACGCTTGCGCTCATCGAAATCCGCGACGCGCAAGCGCTCTTTCGCCTGCCCGCGCCGACCGGCGTGCGCCTGCGTCTGAAAGACATGCAGCGCGCGCCCGAAGTCGCGCGCCAGCTCGCGCGCACGCTGTCGGGCGATCTTTACATCCGCGACTGGACGCAGCAGAACAAGACCTGGTTCTCCGCCGTGCAGATCGAAAAGCGCATGATGTTCATCATCCTCACGCTGATCATCGCGGTGGCGGCGTTCAATCTGGTGTCGTCGCTGGTGATGACCGTCACCGACAAGCAGGCCGATATCGCCATCCTGCGCACGCTCGGCGCGCAGCCCGGCTCGATCATGAAAATTTTCGTGGTGCAGGGCGTGACGATCGGCTTCATCGGCACGGCGTTGGGCGTCACGCTCGGCTGTCTGATCGCGTGGAGCATTCCGTGGCTCGTGCCGATGATCGAGCATCTCTTCAACGTGCAGTTCCTGCCGTCTTCGGTGTATTTCATCAGCGAGCTGCCCTCCGAGCTCGTGCCGGGCGATGTGGCCAAGATCGGCGTCATCGCGTTTGTGTTGTCGTCGCTCGCGACGCTCTATCCGAGCTGGCGCGGCGCGAAGGTTCGTCCGGCGGAGGCGCTGCGCTATGAGTGACATGATTCCCGCAACCAATATCGTTTTGCAGGCCTCCGCGATCTCGAAGACGTTCGTGCAGGGCGGCTTCAACGTGCAGGTGCTCGACAACGCGCAGCTCGACGTGATGAAGGGCGAGAAGCTCGCGATCGTCGGCGCGTCGGGTTCGGGCAAGAGCACGCTCCTGCATGTGCTCGGCGGTCTCGACGAACCGAGCGCCGGCCGTGTTTCGCTGCTCGGCAAGCCGTTCACCGAACTGAAGGAAAAGGAGCGCAACGAACTGCGCAACCGCGCGCTCGGCTTCGTGTACCAGTTCCATCATCTGTTGCCGGAATTCACGGCGCTCGACAATGTCGCGATGCCGCTGCGCATCCGCCGCATGTCGGAGGACGACGCGCGCAAGGAAGCCCAGACCATGCTGGAGCGCGTGGGCATCGGGCATCGCGCGAAGCATCGGCCGGGCGCGCTCTCGGGCGGGGAGCGTCAGCGTGTGGCGATCGCGCGCGCGCTCGTCACGCGTCCGGCCTGCGTGCTCGCCGACGAACCGACCGGCAATCTCGACGGCGGCACGGCGGACACTGTCTTCAACCTGATGCTGGAGCTGTCGCAGACGCTGGAGACGAGCTTCGTGATCGTCACGCACGATCAGGATCTCGCCGCGCGCTGCGACCGCATCATGCGTCTGCGCGACGGCGTGCTGCACGAAGAGCCGTCGGTGCCGGTCTAAGGCGTTCTGTTCGCGGGAGGCGTCATGTGGATCGATACGCACTGTCATCTCGATGCCGGCGAGTTCGACGCCGACCGCGACGCCGTCGCCGATGCGGCGCGGGCCGCGGGCGTCGCGCGCATCGTGATTCCGGGCGTCGACCGCAGCAATTTCGGCACGGTGCGCAAGCTCGCGCATCGCATTGAGGGCGGCGCGTATGCGCTCGGCATCCATCCGCTTTTCACGCCGGGCGCGCACGAAGACGATCTGCGCATCTTGCGCGATGAAATCGAAGCGAGTCTCGACGATCCGCTCTTCGTCGGCATCGGCGAGATCGGGCTGGATTATTTCGTGCCGACGCTCGACGACGCGCGCCAGCAGTTCTTCTACGACGCGCAACTGAAGCTCGCGCGCGAATTCGATCTGCCGGTGATCTGCCACGTGCGCAAATCGCAGGACAAGGTGCTGAAGGGCCTGCGCGTGCACGGCATTCATCGCGGCATCGCGCATGCATTCAACGGCAGCTTCCAGCAGGCCGAGGCGTTCATCGCGCAGGGCATGCATCTGGGCTTCGGCGGCAATCTCACCTTCGAGCGCGCGCGGCAAATCCGGCGGCTCGCGGCCGAACTTCCGCTCGGCTCGATCGTGCTCGAAACCGATGCGCCCGATATCGCGCCGTCCTGGCGCTACAAGCAGCGCAATTCGCCCGATCAGGTCGCGGCGATCGCGCAAGTGCTCGCGCAGCTGCGCGGCATCGACGAAAACGCGCTTTCCCTAGGCACAACGGCTAACGCTCACGCCGCGCTCCCACGGCTCGCGCTCGCCTCGTCATAATCGTTTCGATCGACGCTGAATTGCGCCGGAGCGCTTCCGGCGCGCATGCGTTCGCGGTCACGAAACGGCGAGGGAGAAGTGCGGGCGATACTGCTGGGTTTTGCGTTGGGTGTGTGGGGGTTGCAGCAGCAGGCTCGCTTGCCGGATGGCGTTGCATGGTGCGCATGCTGCGCGGTGTTTTTCGCCGCGCTCGGTTTGAGTGCGATGAAGCCGCGCGTGCGCACGGTGAGCCTGGCGATCGCGGCCTGCGCGGCCGGTTTCGCGTATGCCGCCGCGCGCGCCGATGTCGCGCTGCGCGAGCACTTGCCCGTCGAATACGAACAACGCGATATCGAACTCACGGGCTTCGTACGCGGGCTGCCCGAGCAGCAGACCGACGGCACACGCTTTCTCTTCGAAGTCGAGGCGAATGGCGCGCATTTGCATGACTTTCCACGCATCGTGCGATTGACGTGGATGGAAGCGGACCGCACGCAGCTCCCGGCCGGGTCGCGATGGACGCTCGTCGCGTGCCTGAAACGCGCGCACGCCAACGCGAACTTCGGCCTGCGCGACGGCGAAGCGACGCTGCTCGAACGCGGCATCCGCGCGACGGGTTCCGTGTCGGCGGCGCGCGCGCCGCGGCGTTTGCCTTCCGATGCCAACGGTCCGCGCCTGGCGATCGACCGGCTGCGCGCCCGCGCGCGCGATCGCATCGAAAACGTGCTTGGGGACGCGCCGCATCGCGGGATCGTCGTCGCGCTCGCGGTGGGCGCGCAGGACGCCGTCAGCGACGCCGACTGGTCGCTCATGCGCGCGACCGGCACGAGCCATCTCGTCGCCATCTCGGGCCTGCATATCGGCTTTGTCGCGGGGCTGTCCGCGTTTGTCGCGGGCTTCGTGTGGAAGCGCGCGCGATGGCGGGGCGCGAGCGCGCCGCTCTTCGTGGCCGCGCCGAAGGTGTCGGCGGCGGGCGCGGCGCTGTTCGCGGCGTTCTACGCGGCGCTCGCCGGATTCAACGTGCCCGCGCAGCGCACGCTCTGCATGCTGCTGATCGTCGGGGCCGCGTTTTTGTGCGGACGGCGGCCTGCATCGTCGCTTGTGCTGCTCTGGGCGCTCGCGTGCGTGCTGCTCGCCGATCCGTGGGCGGTGACGTCGCCGGGATTCTGGCTGTCGTTCGGCGCGGTGGCCGCGATCCTGCATGCGATCGCGGCGGCGGGGCGAGTCGAATCGCAAGCGCCGGCGCAGGATCGCGACGACATCGATCAGTGGGATCGCGTCGATCCGAGCGAGGTCGGGCAGCGTCCGGAGCGTCCGCAGCCGTCACGCAAGCGCAAGCTGATCGCGTTCGTCGCGCGATTGGCGCGGCGCGCGCGGGCTCACGCCGCGTCGAGCGTGCGCGTGCAGTTTGCGGTGACGATCGCGCTCGCGCCGCTCACTGTCTACTGGTTCTCGCAAATTCCTTTGCTGGGGCCGCTCGCAAACGCCTTCGCGATTCCGTGGATCAGCGTGCTCGTCACGCCGGCCACGCTCGCGGGCCTGCTGCTTCCCGCGCCGCTCGACGCGCCGATGCTGCACGCCGCGCATGCCGTGCTTTCCGTGCTGATCGATGTGCTTGCGCGCCTCGCCGATTCCCTGCCGGCGCCGCTGTGGATGCTGCCGCGCCCGGATGCGTTCGCGCTCGCGGCGGCGTGCGTCGGCGTCGCGTGGGCGCTCGCGCCGCGCGGCTGGCCGCTGCGCTTCGCCGCGCCGCTGACGTGGCTGCCCTTGCTCGCGCCCGCGTCGCATCCCGCGCCCGAAGGCGCGTTTCGCGTGACTGCGCTCGATATCGGGCAAGGCTCGGCGCTCGTCGTTCAAACCGCGCGTCACGCCTTGCTTTTCGATGCCGGCCCCGGCCCCGAATCGACGCACGCAGGCGAGCGCATCACCGTGCCGTATCTGCAGGCGGCGGGCGTCCGCACGCTGGATGCGCTCGTCATCAGCCATTCGGATTCGGATCACGCGGGCGGCGCGCCGGCCGTGCTGCAATCGATCGGCGTGCGGCAACTGCTCGCGTCGCTGCCCGCGACAAACCCGCTCTGGCCGGGCGCACGCGCGCGCGGCGCGGATACGCTGCGCTGCGTGGCGGGGCAGCGGTGGACCTGGGACGGCGTCGAGTTTCGCGTGTTGTGGCCCGAGCCGGGGCCGCTCGCCGGCACGCCGAATCATCAGTCGTGCGTGCTGAAGGCGACGAGCGCGGCGGGGCGCGCGGCGCTCTTCGCGGCGGATATCGAAGCGGACGTCGAACGCATGCTGATCGCGCGCGAGGCAGGTGCGTTGCGCGCCGATGTGCTGATCGTGCCGCATCACGGCAGCCGCACTTCGTCCACCGAGCCTTTCCTCGATTCCGTCGGGCCGCTCGCGGCGATATTTCAGGTAGGCTATCGCAACCGTTTTCACCATCCGCATCCGACCGTGTTCGCGCGCTACGGGCTGCGCGGCATCGCGCTGTCGCGCAGCGACGACGACGGCGCCGCGCGCATCGACATCGGTTCGGACATCGTGCTCGAACGCTATCGGGACACGCACGCGCGCTACTGGATGAATCACTAGAAAAACCAAGGAGCCGCTTGAAGGACATCATCCATTTCTCGCACGCGAACGGTTTTCCTGCGTCGACGTATCGCACGATGTTCGCCGAGCTCTCCGACGATTACGACATTCGTAGCATCGAGCGCATCGGGCATGACGCGCGCTTTCCGGTCACGCGCGACTGGCCGTATCTCGTCGATCAGCTCATCGACGACATGGGCCGCTACCGCCGCGAGGCCGACGGCGATCATCCGAAAGTGTGGCTCGTCGGGCATTCGCTCGGCGGCTATCTTTCGATGATGGCGGCGTTGAAGCGCCCGCAATGGGTGAAGGGCGTCGTGATGCTCGATTCTCCAGTGATCGCAGGCTGGAAAAGCGGTCTTCTGCGCGTGACGCAATGGACCGGGCTGGACGAGCGTCTGTCGCCCGCCGCCGCGACCAAGAAACGCCGCACGCGCTGGGCGAGCCGCGACGAGGCCTGGCGGCATTTCCTCGCGAAGCCCGCGTTCGCGCGCTGGGACGAGCGCATGCTGTCCGATTACGTCGATTTCGGCATTCCGCAGGCTCAGGCGAACGGCGCGCGTGCGCTGGCGTTCGATCGGCACGTCGAATATCTGATTTATCGCACGCTGCCGCACACGCTCGGCGCGCGGCTCGCGCACGGTGCGCCGGTGCCGGTCGGTTTCGTCGCGGGGACGCGCTCGCGCGAGGTGCGCCAGGTGGGACTCGGCATGACGCGGCGCATCGCCGGGGACTATTTCGAATGGATGGAGGGCAGCCATCTTTTTCCGATGGAACGCCCGATCGACACCGCGCGCGCCGTGCAGCGCCTGCTGGAGGCAATGCGCGTTTCGGCGTGACGCAGCCGGGTAAATCGACGCACGGGACTTGACGAACCGCCGGCGGCGCGTTCCGCAAAAATGACGCCGAAATGCGCGGTTTTGTAGTCAATTCCGGTCACGCTCGCGCTTCGTGGGAACCTGCCTTTACGGTATAATCCGTTTTTCCCGCGAGCATCTAGCGATGACCAAATATGTATTCGTCACCGGCGGCGTAGTTTCGTCCCTTGGCAAGGGTATTGCCGCCGCCTCTCTCGCCGCGATCCTCGAATCGCGCGGTCTCAAAGTCACTCTCCTCAAGCTCGATCCCTACATCAACGTCGATCCCGGCACGATGAGCCCGTTTCAGCACGGGGAAGTGTTCGTGACGGAAGACGGCGCGGAGACCGACCTCGACCTCGGCCACTACGAGCGCTTCATCAGCACGAAGATGCGCAAGGCCAATAACTTCACCACCGGCCAGATCTACGAATCGGTAATCCGCAAGGAACGCCGCGGCGAGTATCTCGGCAAGACGGTGCAGGTCATTCCGCACATCACCAACGAAATCCAGGCTTTCGTGGAGCGCGGCGCCGCAGCGGCGACGTGCGGCCAGCCGGACGTGGCGATCGTCGAAGTCGGCGGCACGGTGGGCGACATCGAATCGCTGCCGTTCCTCGAAGCCGCGCGTCAGATGAGCCTGCGCATGGGCCGCAACAGCGCGTGCTTCGTGCACCTCACGCTGGTGCCGTTCATCGCGACCGCGGGCGAACTCAAGACCAAGCCCACGCAGCACAGCGTGCAGAAGCTGCGCGAAATCGGTATCTATCCGAACGTGCTCTTGTGCCGCGCCGACCGCCCGATTCCCGACGACGAGCGCTCGAAGATCTCGATGTTCTCGAACGTGCCGGAAGACGCCGTGATCTCCGTGTGGGACGCGGACAGCATCTACAAGATTCCGCAGATGCTCAACGACCAGCATCTCGACGACATCATCTGCGAGGAGCTGAAGCTCGCGCCGCCGCCCGCCGATCTCTCGATGTGGTCGGACCTCGTGCAGAAGCTCGAGAACCCGAAGAGCGAAGTGACCATCGGCATGGTCGGCAAGTATGTCGAGCTCACGGAGTCGTACAAGTCGCTCATCGAAGCGCTGCGTCACGCGGCCATTCATACGTCGACGAAGGTCAACATCGAGTACATCGATTCGGAGCAGATCGACGCCGAAGGCACCGATGCGCTGAAGCATCTCGACGCCGTGCTGGTGCCGGGCGGTTTCGGCCGTCGCGGCACGGAAGGCAAGATCAAGGCGATCCGCTATGCACGCGAATCGAAGACGCCGTATCTCGGCATCTGCCTCGGCATGCAGCTCGCGGTGATCGAATTCGCGCGCGACGTCGCCGGCCTCGCCGATGCGAATTCCACCGAGTTCGATCAGGACACGAACAATCCGGTCGTCGCGCTCATCACCGAGTGGTACGACCGCGCGGGCCGCATCGAGAAGCGCAGCGAAGAGTCGGATCTCGGCGGCACGATGCGTCTCGGCTCGCAGAAATGCCCGATCAAGCCCGGCACGATGGCCGAGCGGATTTACGGCAGCGATGTGAACGAGCGTCATCGTCACCGTTATGAAGTCAATAACCGTTTCGTGCCCCAGCTCGAGGCCGGCGGGCTTATCATCAGCGCCCGTACCCCGAGCGAGGATTTGCCCGAAATGATGGAGTTGCCGCAGTCGCTGCACCCTTGGTTCGTCGGCGTGCAGTTCCACCCCGAGTTCACCTCGACGCCGCGCGACGGGCATCCGCTCTTCAAGGCGTTCGTCGAAGCGGCGCGCGCGCATGCCGAAGGCGCGGGCGCGAAGACGCCGGTGCGCGCTACGGCCACCGCGGGAGCGCAAGCATGAAGCTGTGTCACTTCGAAGCCGGTCTGGACAAGCCGTTCTTCCTGATCGCGGGCACGTGCGTGGTCGAGTCGGAGCAAATGACCATCGACGTCGCCGGGCGGCTGAAGGAAATCACGCAGAAGCTCGGCGTGCCTTTCATCTACAAGTCGTCGTTCGACAAGGCGAACCGCAGCTCCGGCAAGTCGTTTCGCGGCCCCGGCATGGACGAAGGCCTGCGCATTCTCGGCGAAGTGAAGAAGCAACTCGGCGTGCCCGTTCTCACGGACGTGCACACGGAAGAGGAAATCGAAGCGGTCGCATCGGTCGTCGACGTGCTGCAGACGCCCGCGTTCCTGTGCCGTCAGACCGACTTCATCCACGCGTGCGCGCGCTCAGGCAAGCCGGTGAACATCAAGAAGGGTCAGTTTCTCGCGCCGCACGACATGAAAAACGTGATCGACAAGGCGCGCGACGCCGCGCGCGAAGCGGGTCTCTCGGAAGACCGCTTCATGGCGTGCGAGCGCGGCGTGTCGTTCGGTTATAACAATCTCGTGTCCGACATGCGCTCGCTCGCGATCATGCGCGAAACCAACGCGCCGGTCGTGTTCGATGCAACCCATTCGGTGCAGTTGCCGGGCGGGCAGGGCACGAGCTCGGGCGGCCAGCGCGAATTCGTGCCGGTGCTCGCGCGCGCGGCGGTCGCAACCGGTGTGGCCGGTCTCTTCATGGAGACGCATCCGGACCCGGCGTGCGCGAAGTCGGACGGCCCGAACGCGGTGCCGCTGCACCATATGGAAGCGCTGCTCAATACGCTCATCACGATCGATCGCGCCGTGAAAAGCGGCGCGTTTCTCGAGAACGATTTCAACTGAGCATCGGCAGCAACAGGTAGTGCAACGCGGGCGTCACCATCGGCGCCCGTGTCGCGAGGGGTCACATGGACCGAAAACGCCGGTCCCGAACGACCGCTCTGTGCGCCGGAACTGAACCCGGCGGTCATCGGGAAGGTCTGAGCGAAGCCCGTGAAGCGTGCGCCGAAGGGTGTATCGAAGTGTAAAACCGCGCGGCGCGCTTCGTTGTGACTGACAGAATTCATCGTCATTTCTTGAGGAAACCATGAGTGCTATCGTAGATATCATCGGCCGCGAGATTCTCGATTCGCGAGGCAATCCGACCGTCGAATGCGACGTATTGCTCGAATCGGGCACGATGGGCCGCGCCGCGGTGCCGTCGGGTGCGTCCACCGGTTCGCGCGAAGCGATCGAACTGCGCGACGACGAAGCCGGCCGCTATAACGGCAAGGGCGTGCTGAAGGCGGTCGAACACATCAACACTGAGATTTCCGAAGCCATCATGGGCCTCGACGCCTCGGAACAGGCTTTCCTCGACAAGACCCTGCTCGAACTCGACGGCACCGACAACAAGTCGCGCCTCGGCGCGAACGCGATGCTCGCCGTTTCGATGGCGGTCGCGAAGGCCGCTGCTGAAGAAGCCGGCCTGCCGCTGTACCGCTACTTCGGCGGCTCCGGCGCGATGCAGCTTCCGGTGCCGATGATGAACATCGTCAACGGCGGCGCGCACGCGAACAACAGCCTGGACATCCAGGAATTCATGATCGTGCCAGTGAGCCAGCCGACGTTCCGCGAAGCGCTGCGCTGCGGCGCGGAAGTGTTCCACGCGCTCAAGAAGATTCTGGCCGAACGCGGCATGAGCACGGCCGTGGGCGACGAAGGCGGCTTCGCGCCGAACTTCGGCAGCAACGACGAATGCCTGTCGACCATTCTGCAAGCCATCGAGAAGGCCGGCTATCGCGCCGGTGAAGACGTGCTGCTCGCGCTCGACTGCGCGGCGAGCGAGTTCTATCACGACGGCAAGTACCAGCTCGCGGGCGAAGGCCTGCAACTGTCGTCGGCGGAATTCACGGACTATCTGGCGACGCTCGCCGACAAGTTCCCGATTGTCTCCATCGAAGACGGCATGCACGAGTCCGACTGGGAAGGCTGGAAGCTGCTGACCGACAAGCTCGGCAAGAAAATCCAGCTCGTCGGCGACGATCTGTTCGTGACCAACACGCGCATCCTGAAGGAAGGCATCGAGAAGGGCATCGCCAACTCGATCCTCATCAAGATCAACCAGATCGGCACGCTGACGGAAACTTTCGCGGCGATCGAAATGGCCAAGCGCGCGGGCTACACGGCGGTCATCTCGCACCGTTCGGGCGAGACGGAAGATTCGACGATCGCCGATATCGCGGTCGGCCTGAACGCCGGTCAGATCAAGACCGGCTCGCTGTCGCGCAGCGACCGCATCTCGAAGTACAACCAGTTGTTGCGCATCGAGGAAGATCTCGGCGATATCGCGAGCTACCCCGGCAAGTCGGCGTTCTACAACTTGCGCTAAAGCTTTTGCCGCTTTAGTCGATAAAGGACGTTAAGTCATCTTTTGAAGCCCGCGGCCCACGGTTCTCGAAGTCAATCGAGGCCGCCGGGCTGCGCTTATTTCGGCTACGTGAATGCGGCTCGTAACTGTCGTTCTGGTTCTGTTGCTGGTGTTGATCCAGTACCCGCTCTGGTGGGGGCATGGCGGCTGGCTGCGCGTGCACGAATTGCAGCAGCAGCTTGCACAGCAGACGGAGAAGAACACGAACCTGCGCTTGCGCAATGAGCGCGTCCAGGGCGAAGTGCAGGATCTGCAAGGCGGCACCGCCGCCGTGGAAGAGCGCGCGCGCTATGAAATGGGCATGGTGAAGGACAGCGAGGTGTTCGTGCAGTTCGTCTCGCCGAACTCGACCGCGCCTGTTAACTCCGCGAACGTGCCGGGCATGAACGGCTCGACGCGCGGGCAGGTTTCGGCGGCGCCGTTGCGCGTGGTGCCGAATCCCGTGTCGCGTTCGAAGCAGGAGTTGCGCGATCTGGACAAGAAAGCGCAGAAGGAAAAAGCGGAAGCGAAGAAGCAGGGGGCGGGTCAGTAGCTTCCCGGTCTTATCGAACTGCATAAAAAAATGGCGCGTTCATCGACCGCGCCATTTTTCTTTCCGCCGTTGTGTATCCGGCCCGCTCACCACCAGGTGCCGAATCCGACGCCCGTGCCCCAGTACGGGCCGCCCCAGCCGCCGCTCGAATATCCGCCATACACCGACACCGGCATGGGCGCGTAGAACTGCGACATCGTCTTCGCGGCATTGCCCGCGGCGGCGGCCTGTTGCGATTCGTTCAGCGCCTGCTTGTCGATGGCGTTGTAGCGTTCCATCTGCTGTTGCGGCGTGAGCGCTTGCTGGGGCGCGGGCGCGCTGTCGGGCAGACGGCTATAGATCGGCGAAGGGCCGGGCGGGTCCATCGCGCAGCCGGCGAGGAGCGCCGCGCCGGCGATGCACGACATGAGATTCCGATTGAGCGTTGCGGTTTTCATTTTGCGACCTCCAGCGGGTCGGACAACTAAACAAAAATCACATCATAACGCGCGGCGGATTTCGCGAGAGACCCGCCGCGGGCGGGCGTGGCGATCGCTCGCCGCGCCCCGGCATCCGCGACAAACGCGATGCCATGTGCCAAAGCCGCGCTCAGTGCCGCTGTCCCGGCGCCGGACTGACCCCTTGTGAGAGCTCTTTTGCGACAAAAAGTTGCGCAACGTCGACGGAGTCGAAGTCGTAGCGCTGGTTGCAGAACTCGCAATGCACTTCGACTTCGCCGCGTTCCGCCAGCACGCTGTCGACTTCCTCGCGGCCGAGCATCTTTAGCATGCCGCCGACTTTCTCGCGCGAGCAGGTGCACTGGAAGCGCGCCGCCGCCGGCTCGAAGTGCTGCACGTTCTCTTGCCAGAAAAGGCGCTTGAAAACCGTCTCCGGTTCTTCCTTCAGCAATTCTTCCGTCGAAAGCGTGCTGCCGAGATGGCAGACGCGCTGCCAGGTGTCGGCGTCGTGCTCGCCCGGATGGGGAACGATGCCGCCATCGCCCGGCAGCTTCTGCAGCAGCATGCCGACGGCGCGATCCGTGTCCGCGGCGAGCCACAGGCGCGTGTCGAGCTGCTCCGAGTGATGCATGTAATGCTCGAGCACTTCGGCCATCGAGGAAAGCGGACCGTGCTCGCCCGACAGCGGCACGATGCCCTGATACGGCTGCTGTCCCGGCTTCTTGTCAGCGGGATCGAGGGTGATGACGCAGCGGCCGCGACCGTGACGGTTCAGCAGTTCGGGAAGCGACATCTCGTTTTCGAGCTCGGCTTCCACGCCTTCGGCGAGCTTCGCGGTGGCGCGCAGCGACAGGTTCGAGTTGCACTGCACGACCAGCATTTTCACGGGGCCGTCGCCGTAGATCTGCATGACGAGCGTGCCGTCGAATTTGAGGTTCGCCGACAGCAGCGCGCACGCGGCCATCATCTCGCCGAGCACGTTGCGCACGGCCGGCGGATAGGCGCGGCGCGCGAGCACTTCCTGCCACGTATTGCGCAACGAAACGATCTCGCCGCGCACGGGCGCGGCGTTGAACATGAATTTCTGCAACTGGTCGTTCACAACTCTTCCTTGGGGTTTGGGGCTCGCTCGTTCTTTCCGGTCTTCAGCCGATGCGCACGAGCTGCGCCTTGTAATATTCGCGCCGGTCGGCATAACTTGCCGTGGCCGCGCGCATGCGGGCGATATCCGCCTCGCCGATTTCGCGGACCGCCTTCGCGGGCGAGCCGAGAATCAGCGTGTTGTCCGGGAACACCTTGCCTTCGGTAACGACAGCGCCCGCGCCAACCAGACAGTTGCGGCCGATCACCGCGCCATTCAAGACCACCGCCTGAATGCCGATCAGCGAGCCTTCCTTGATCGTGCAGCCGTGCAGCATCGCCTGATGGCCGACGGTGACGTCGTTTTCGATCGTGAGCGGAAAACCCGGATCCGCGTGCAGCACCGCGCCTTCCTGCACGTTGCTGCCGCGCCCGACGACGATCGGCTCGTTGTCGCCGCGCAGGACGGCCGCCGGCCAGATGCTCGCGTTTTCCTCGAGCGTCACGCGGCCGATGATGGTCGCGGTATCCGCGAGAAACACGCTTTCGTGGATGGTGGGGGCGTCGTCGCCGAGTTTGTAGATGGCCACATTGTCTCCTGGGCGTGGTGTCGTGGGGATGAGGCGCGGGGCGCGTTGCGCGGCGGCGGCGCTAAAATGCGCGCCTGCCGGTGCGGCGTGGCGGATCTTGCCGCGCGATCGTTGCGCGGATTGCGGCGTTCACCGGGATTACTATTTTAGCTGTTTGCGACATCCGTCCGCCGGACTGCCGCCTTCGACGCCGTTTTCGAGATAGTTCGATGCACGACTCCGCGATTGCCCCAAACCCGAGCCACTGCGCGCGCCTCGCGGCGCTCCACATCCTGCGCGAGCGCGAGCCCGCGGCCAAGGCGGCACACGCCCGCGCGCTGTGGGACGCGGCGCGGGCGGCGCCTGAGCGCATCGAGCCGGGCGCGGCGTTCGACGAACCGGACGATCTGCCCGGCCGGCCCGCGCGGCCCGAGCTCGTCGAACCGTCGTCGCTCAAGCGCCGCGGCATGCAGTCCGAGGCGGGACGCGCCGTGCTGCTGCATGCGCTCGCGCACATCGAATTCAATGCGATCAATCTGGCCCTCGATGCCGTCTGGCGCTTTCCCTCCATGTCGATTGATTTTTATCTCGACTGGTTGAAAGTGGCGGCCGAGGAAGCGCATCACTTCACGCTGCTCAGCGCGCGGCTCGCCGAATTCGGCCATGCTTACGGCGATTTCCCCGCGCACGACGGTCTGTGGGAGATGGCGCAGCGCACGCGCGCCGACGTGCTCGCGCGCATGGCGCTCGTGCCGCGCACGCTGGAGGCGCGCGGGCTGGACGCGTCGCCGCCCATCAGAAAGCGTCTCGCGCAGGCGGGCGACCACGCGTCGGCAGCGATTCTCGATGTGATCCTGCGCGACGAAATCGGCCATGTGTTGATCGGCAATCGCTGGTTCCGTCATTTGTGCGACGGCGAGGGTCTCGATCCGCACACGACCTACGAACGCCTCGCCGCGCAATACCACGCGCCGAAGCTGCGCGGGCCGTTCAACTTCGAAGCGCGTCGCGACGCGGGCTTCGACGAAGCCGAACTGCGTGCGCTCGCCGGCCTCGACGACGCGACGCAGAACCCGCCGCTATAATCGAACGATCATCCTTTTTCCACAAAGATCCCATCATGAAAGAATCGCGCTCCGATTTCGTCGACGCGCGCGGCGTGCGTCTGCACGTGCGCCGCTGGGGTTCGCCCGACGCACCGATGCTCTTCATGCTGCACGGCTGGATGGATGTCTCGGCGTCGTTCCAGTTCGTCGTCGATGCGCTCGCGGGCGACTGGCAAGTGCTCGCGCCCGACGCGCGCGGTTTCGGCCTGTCGGACTGGCCGGTCGCGCAGCAGGGCGGCGGTCACTATTACTTTCCCGACTATCTCGCCGATCTCGACCTGCTGCTCGATCACTACACGCCGGGCGCGCCGGCGAATCTCGTCGGGCACAGCATGGGCGCGAACGTGTGCCTGCTGTACGCGGGCGTGCGGCCCGCTCGCGTGCGCCGCGTCGTCGATCTCGAAGGCTTCGGTCTGCCGGCGGCGCGCGCCTCGCAGGCGCCGGGGCGTCTCACGCAATGGCTCGACGATCTGCGCGTACCGCCCGCGCTACGCAGCTACGCGAGCCTCGACGAAGTCGCGGACCGGCTCATCCGCACGAATCCGCGTCTGCCGCTGGCACGCGCGCGCTATCTCGCGCAGCACTGGTCGCGCGAGGAAGCGGACGGGCGCTTTCATCTTCTTGCCGATCCGGCGCACAAGTTGCGGGGACCGACGTTGTATCGGCTGGATGAAGTGAGCGCGGCCTGGACGCGCGTCGCCGCGCCGGTGCTGCACGTCGAGGCGAAGGATTCGCCGACGCTCGCGGGCTTCGCGGGCGATACGCCCGTCGCCGAGTTCAAGACGCGTTTCGCCGCGTTTCCCGACTGGCGCGAGGAAATCGTCGACGAAGCCGGCCACATGATTCATCACGATCAGCCGGAACGCGTCGCCGCGCTGATCGAAGCGTTTTGCGCATGAACCGCATGAACCGCACGGAACGCGGCAACGGCATAACCGGCGGGTCTGCCGTCGCATGAGGCCGTTACAGTTAGAATGTCATTGAAACTCACGAGTCCACGATGAACGCCGATCTGCATTGCCATTCCACCGTATCCGACGGCCAGTTCGCGCCCGCCGAGGTTGCGGCGCGCGCGCATGCGAACGGCGTGACGCTGTGGTCGCTGACCGATCACGATCAGCTCGGCGGGCAGGAGGAAGCGAAGAAGGCGGCCGAGGCGCTGGGCATGGGCTATCTGCCGGGCGTCGAAATTTCGGTGACGTGGGCGTCGCGCACGGTGCATATCGTCGGCATGAACGTCGATCCGGCCAATGAAGCGCTGCTGTGCGGGCTCGAAGCCACGCGCAACGGGCGCGCGGCGCGGGGCGTGGCGATCGGCGAAGCGCTCGGTGCGGTCGGCATTCCGAACTGCTACGAAGGCGCGCTGCGCTACACGGACGATCCCGACATGATCTCGCGCACGCATTTCGCGCGCTATCTGGTCGAAGCGGGCTACGCGCAATCGACCTCGGAAGTGTTCGCGCGCTATCTCGGCGACGGCAAGCCGGGCTTCGTCGGGCATCGCTGGGCGAAGCTCGCGGACGCGATCGGGTGGATCCGGGGAGCGGGCGGCGAGCCGATCATCGCGCATCCCGGCCGCTACGACTACACGCCGGTCGAGTTCGCCGCGCTCTTCGACGAATTCATACAGCTCGGCGGCCACGCGATCGAAGTCGTGACGGGCAGCCACACGCCCGACCAGTACCGCGAGTACGCCGATGTCGCGCGCCGCTACGGCTTCGAGGCCTCGCGCGGTTCGGATTTCCACGGCGCGGGCGAGGGGCGCGTCGATCTCGGCCGGCTTCCGCCGCTGCCCGACGATCTCACGCCCGTCTGGGAGCGCTGGGTTTAGCTTCCCTGCGCGCGTTCTTGCCGCGCGCACGGTCTTTGCATCAACGGTATTTCCGCACGCAACACCGGGAAGGCGCGTCACTGCGCGCGGTCCGCGCCGCGCGCCGCCTTTTCGATAACGATCGAAACAAGAAGGCGTCGCCATGTCTCAATTCTTTCGCATTCATCCGGACAATCCGCAGCCGCGGCTCATCAATCAGGCCGTGGAAATCATTCGCGGCGGCGGGCTCGTCGCGCTGCCGACCGATTCGAGCTACGCGCTCGCCTGCCATCTCGACGACAAGGACGCGGTCGAGCGATTGCGGCGCATCCGCGGCATCGACGACAAGCAACTGCTTTCGCTGCTCGTGCGCGATCTCTCCGAGCTGTCCAATTTCGCGATGGTCGACAATCAGCAATACCGGCTGATCAAGTCGGTGACGCCGGGGCCGTACGTGTTCGTCCTGCAGGCGACGAAGGAAGTGCCGCGGCGGCTCTCGCATCCGTCGCGCAAGACGATCGGGCTGCGCGTGCCGGATCACCGGATCACGCTCGATCTGCTGGAGGCGCTCGGCGAACCGCTGCTCGCAACGACGCTGATCCTGCCGCCCGACACCGAGCCGATCAACGATCCCGACGAAATTCGCGAGCGTCTCGAAAAGCAGATCGACCTCGTGATCGATTCGGGCGCGTGTCCGGCGGAGCCGTCGACCGTCATCGATCTTTCTTCGGGGGAGCCAGTGCTCGTGCGCGCGGGGAGAGGCAGTCTCGAACCGTTCGGGCTCACGGCGTAAGCGCCGCGCAGTGACGCACACGGGCGTAAGTCCCGATTAAGTGTTCCGGCACATCATGGGGCGAAAATGTGCGCGTGTGGCGCCGCCGCGCGCGCCTGTCCAGCCCTGCCTGCTTGATACAATACCGCCCTATGGATCCTTCCCTGATACAAACCATCGCGGTCTACGCGCTCCCGGTGATCTTCGCGATCACGCTGCACGAGGCCGCGCATGGCTATGCCGCGCGACTGCTCGGCGACAACACGGCCTACGTTCTGGGCCGCGTTTCCATGAATCCGATGCGCCACATCGACCCGATCGGGACGATCGTGATTCCCATCGTGCTCTATTTCGTGACGAGCGGCGCGTTCATGTTCGGCTACGCGAAGCCCGTGCCGGTGGCGTTCGGCAATCTGCGCAATCCGCGCTGGGGCAGCCTGTGGGTTGCCGCGGCCGGTCCCGGCAGCAATTTCGTGCAGGCGATCGTCTGGGGCGTGATCGCGGTGATGCTCGCGGCCTTTCACGTCGACGAGCAGTTCCTCACGCGCATGGCGGCCGCCGGCGTCGGCGTGAATCTCGTGCTCGGCGTGCTGAATCTGTTTCCGCTGCCGCCGCTCGACGGCGGCCGCGTCGTCATGGCGCTTTTGCCGGTGCGCGCGTCGATCGCGTTTTCGAAGCTCGAACCGTACGGTTTCTTCATCGTGATGGCGCTCGTCGTCACGGGCGTGCTGACGCGCTTCTGGCTCGGGCCGCTCGTGAACGTCGGCTATACGGCGGTGTCGGCCATCCTGAATCCCCTCGCATCACTCTTTCCATAACATCATGTTCCCTGACCGTATCTTCTCCGGCATGCGGCCCACCGGGTCGCTGCACCTCGGCCACTACCACGGCGTGCTGAAAAACTGGGTGCGGCTGCAGTCCGAGTACCCGTGCTTCTTCGCGGTGGTCGACTGGCACGCGCTCACGACGCACTACGAGACGCCCGAGGTCATCGAGAAAAACGTCTGGGAGGTGCTCATCGACTGGCTGGCGTCGGGCATCGATCCGGCGCAGGCGACGCTCTTCATCCAGAGCCGCGTGCCCGAGCACGCCGAACTTTCGCTGCTGCTCGGCATGGGCACGCCGCTCGGCTGGCTCGAACGCGTGCCGACCTACAAGGAGCAGATCGAGAAGCTGAAGGAGAAGGATCTCTCCACCTACGGCTTTCTCGGCTATCCGGTGCTGATGGCGGCGGACATTCTGCTGTACCGCGCGTCGCTCGTGCCGGTCGGCGAGGATCAGGTGCCGCACGTCGAAATGACGCGCGAAATCGCGCGCCGCTTCAACTATCTCTACGGACGCGAGCCGGACTTCGAGGAAAAGGCGATGGACGCCGCCAAGAAGCTCGGCGGCAAGCGCGCGAAGCTGTACCACGAGCTGCGCGTCGCGTATCAGCAGGAAGGCGACGACGAAGCGCTCGAACAGGCTCGCGCGATGCTGCAGGAATCGCAAAGCCTGTCGATGAACGATCGCGAGCGCCTCTTCGGCTATCTGGAAGGCTCGCGCAAGATCATTCTGGTCGAGCCGCAGGTCTTGCTGACGGAGGCGTCGCGCATGCCGGGCCTCGACGGCCAGAAGATGTCGAAGTCCTACGGCAACACGATCGGGCTGCGCGAGGATGCCGCGACCATCGAGCAGAAAGTCCGCAAGATGCCGACGGACCCCGCGCGCGTGCGCCGCACCGATCCGGGCGATCCGGACAAGTGCCCGGTGTGGAAGCTGCACGAGGTCTACACCGACGAAGAGACGCACAAATGGGTGCAGAAGGGCTGCCGCAGCGCGGGCATCGGCTGCCTGGAATGCAAGCAGCCGGTGATTGAAGGCATCCTGCGCGAGCAGCAGCCCATGCTGGAGCGCGCGCAGAAGTACATGGACGATCCGTCGCTGCTGCGCGCGATCGTTGCGGACGGTTGCGACAAGGCCCGTAAATTCGCCACGGAAACGATGCGCGACGTGCGCGAGGCCATGGGCCTGTCCTACAACTGATGGACGGCGCGCCGAGCGGTTGGGTCACGCGCTGGGCGCATCTCGTTGCGCCCGGCGGCGCCGTGCTCGATGTCGCCGCGGGCAGCGGGCGGCATGCGCGCTGGTTCGCATCGCGCGGGGTGAGCGTGCTCGCGATCGACCGCGACGCCGAGGCGCTCGCCTCGATGCACGCATGCGCGGGCGTCGAAACGCTGGCGGCGGATATCGAACGCGCGCCCTGGCCGATTCCGGCGCACCGCACGTTCGGCGCGGTGGTCGTGACGAACTATCTGCATCGGCCGCTCTTCGGGCATCTGATCGATGCGCTCGCGCCCGGCGGCGTGCTGATTTACGAAACGTTCGCGACGGGCAACGGCAGCATCGGCAAGCCGTCGAATCCCGCGTTTCTGCTGCAACCCGGCGAACTGCTCGACGCCGTGCGCGGGCGGCTGCGCGTGGTCGCCTACGAAGACGGATTCGTCGACAACCCGCGTGCTGCCTACGTGCAGCGAATTTGCGCGGTTCGCGAACGGCAGGCAGCGGGTGCGTTGGCGCAAACTACGCTCACCCCGGAAGACACAACCGGTAACACACCCCCGGGTCCGCCACGTTACGCGTTGTCCGGCTAATCCGCTACAATCGCGTAATATCGCTTTTCGCGATTAAATTTTCGATTAAATTCATAGAGTTTCATGACAAACGGAACACACGGCGGCATCCAGATCCGCGGCAGCATTCCTGCCATCGTCACACCGATGCACGAGGACGGTAGTCTCGATCTGCCGGCGTTTCGAAAACTGGTCGACTGGCACGTCGAACAGGGCTCGAACGGTCTCGTCGTCGTGGGCACGAGCGGCGAATCGGCCACTTTGTCGGTCGAAGAGCACATCCTGATGATTCAGACGGCCGTCGAGCATGCGGCGAAGCGCTTTCCGATCATCGCGGGCGCGGGCGGCAATTCGACCGCGGAAGCGATCGAACTCTCGAAGCACGCGAAAAAGGTCGGCGCCGACGCCACGCTGCAAGTGGTTCCGTATTACAACAAGCCGACGCAGGAAGGCATGTATCGCCACTTCAAGGCGATCGCCGAAGCCGTCGATCTGCCGGTCATTCTCTACAACGTGCCGGGCCGCACCGTTGCCGACATGAGCAACGAGACCATCCTGCGTCTCGCGCAAGTGCCGGGCATCATCGGCGTGAAGGAAGCAACGGGCAACATCGACCGCGCGGCGCATCTGATCAAGCACGCGCCGGCGCAGTTCAGCATTTTCAGCGGCGACGATCCCACGGCCATCGCGCTGATGCTGCTCGGCGGCCACGGCAACATTTCGGTCACCGCGAACGTCGCGCCGAAGGAAATGAGCCAGCTTTGCCGCGCCGCGTTGGAAGGCGACGCCATCACCGCGCGCCGTATCCATCTGAAACTGCTGTCGCTGCACAAGCAACTCTTCTGCGAATCGAATCCGATTCCGGCCAAGTGGGCGCTTGCCGAACTGGGCCGCATGGAAGGCGGCATCCGTCTGCCGCTCACGCCGCTCGACGCGCGCTATCACGACGTCGTGCGTGACGCGTTGCGCGAATCCGGACTGCTCGGCTGATCACGCGAGGCGGCGCGCCAAGCCACAAAGAATCGAAATCCCGCGCCGCCGCCAGTGATCGAAATGAACCACGCCTTCAGTCATCAACCGCCGCTCATTGGACTCGTCGACCTGCCCGGCTAGGGCGGAATCGGCGCGAAGCAATGCGTCATCAGCAGCAAAGAAGGACCTCATGAAACGTTCCGCTTTTCTTACTCAAGCCAAACGCCTGAGCGTGCTGTCGCTGGGCGCCAGCGCGCTGTTCGCGCTCGCGGGTTGCGACACGCTCAACGACTGGCTCGCGCCGGATCGCGTCAACTACAAGGCCGCCGAAACCGCGCCATCGCTCAGCGTGCCGTCCGATCTGAGCACGGCCGACATCAGCCAGCGCTACGCCGCGCCGCCCAAGATCAACGCGCTCGGCGGCGCAGCCGAACGCGCGGTCACGCCCGCGGGCAATGCAACGCTCGGCGTGCCGACGGCGCAAGACCCGTACGGCATGCACGTCGAGAAGGACGGCGACCGCCAGTGGCTCGTAGTCGACGGCCGCTCGCCCGACCAGATCTGGGGTCCGCTCAAGGAGTTCTGGGAAGAGAACGGCTTCACGCTCAAGACCGATTCGGCGCAAAACGGCATCATGGCGACCGACTGGGCCGAAAACCGCGCGAACATTCCGAGCGACTGGTTCAGGAACAGCGTGGGCAAGCTGCTGGATTTCGCGTATTCGTCGGGCACGCGCGACATGTTCCGCACGCAGGTGGACCGCGCATCGGACGGCTCGACCGACATTTCCATCACGCACAGCGCGATGGAAGAAGTGCTGACGGGACAGGACAAGACGTCCTCGCGCTGGGAAGCGCGTCCGCGCAATCCGGCGCTCGAATCCGCGGTGCTCGGCAAGCTGATGCAGAAATTCGGCCTGACCGAAGCCCAGTCGAAGAAGCTGATCGCCGAGGCGCGCCCGGCGGGTGCGAAGGTGGCGGTGGACCCGGGCGCGAACGGCTCCACGCTCGATCTCGCCGAGCCGTTCGACCGCGCCTGGCTGCGCGTGGGCCTCGCGCTCGATCGCACGAACTTCACGGTCGACAATCGCGACCGCGAGAAGGGCATCTACTACGTGCACTTCTCCGATTCGATGGCCGAGCTGAAGAAGGAAGGCATCTTCGGCAAGATGTTCTCGAGCAACACGCCGAAGCCGACGCGCCAGTTCCTCGTCAACGTGAAGCCGAAGGCGGATTCGGTGACGCAAGTCGGCGTCGTCGATGCGAACGGCCAGCCGGACACCTCGTCCGACGCGCAGCGTATCGTCTCCCTGCTGCACGCGCAGTTGAACTAAACGACATGCCGACGACATCGTGAGATTCGCCAGTCTCGGCAGCGGCAGCGAGGGCAATGCGTTGCTCGTCGAGGCATCGAGCGGCACGACCACCACGCGCGTGCTGCTCGATTGCGGTTTCTCCGGCAAGGAAGTCGCGCGCCGTCTCGAGCGCCTGAACTGCCGCGTGGAAGATCTCGACGCCATCGTCATCACGCACGAGCATTCGGACCATATCGGCAGCGCGCTGACGCTCGCGCGCAAATGGTCCATTCCGCTGCATATGAGCTGGGGCACGGCGCGCGCGATCGGCGCCGATGAAGCCGGCGTCGAATTGAACGTGTTATGGGGCGACGAGAGCGTCGCTATCGGCGATCTGAGCGTGCTGCCCTACACCGTCCCTCACGACGCCCGCGAGCCGCTGCAATACGTCTTCTCCGACGGCGCGTGCCGCCTCGGCGTGCTGACGGACGTCGGCGTTTCGACGCCGCACATCACGAACGTGCTGAGCGGCTGTGACGCGCTCGTGCTCGAATCCAATCACGATGTCGAGATGCTCGCCGCGAGCCGCTATCCGCCCATGCTCAAGGCGCGCATCGGCGGGAATCACGGACACCTGAACAACGAAGCGGCGGCGGCCATACTCGCATCGCTCGATCGTTCGAGGCTGCGTCATCTCGTGGCCGCTCATCTCAGCCAGCAAAACAATCTGCCGCATCTCGCGCAGGCGGCACTCGCGGCGGTGCTGGACGCGTCGGCCGTCGATGTAGTGGTGGCGACGCAAGCCGAAGGTTTCGACTGGCTCGCGCTCTAGACGCAGCGCTGGGCGCACCGTGCGGCGCAGGAAACCCGCAGAAGAACTGATAAAAAAGCAGATATGAAAAAACCGGCCCAAGAGCCGGTTTTTTCGTTGACGGGCCGCATTGAGCGGCCTGTCGCATGACGGCGCAAAAAGCGCCGGCAAGCCTTACTGGCTTGCGCCCGATGCCGGGGCAGCAGCCGAAGCAGCAGCGTCCGAAGCCGCGCCAGCAGCCGAAGCTGCGTCGCTTGCAGCGGCCGAAGCGCTCGATGCAGCAGCGTTTGCGTCCGAAGCAGCAGCAGCCGGAGCCGAAGCTGCCGGGGCTTCGCTTGCAGCGCTCGGAGCAGCCGTTTCGCTAGACTTGTTGCATGCAGCCAGAGCAACAGCAGCCAACAGGGATGCTACGAGGAGGGATTTCTTCATGATCACGTCCTTTTATGGTTAAAGGTAAGCAACAGCGCAAAGTACCGGTAATGTGTGCTCCAACACCGACCTGGGCCGCTGTGGAGACTCACAATTCATTTTTGTGTGAGACTTCCTACGGCTTGGCCGGAAATTATAGGCACTTTCGCAACGACCGTCGATAAATCAGGGGCCGATACGTTGTCTTTCTCATACAAACTTTCATATTGCGGAACAGCAAAATTTAAGCATCCGCAGCCGTCCGGTAAGTCTCGTTAAGGCAAGCCTGTCAAGGCAAAGCGCCCATCCGAATCCAGCCCGCACGATACCATTCGTGCAGCAGCCCTGTCATTGACGATTCGTCTGTAAGTGTTACAAAGCGTTTCGCTTCCAGACGCCGTGTATCGGCCAATTCCGGGAGCCACTTTTTCAGCTTCGAAGACAGCGCTGCGGCTTCTCCATTTACGAAAAATGACCTTGCGTCATAGAGCAAAATAGTCTTTCTATCCAGTTCGATGCCTGTTTTTTTGGCTCGCTCTACAAACTTTTGCTCATTCAACGCGCGTTCGGGCGAATCGAATACGACATTCGCTTTCGGCTCGCTCAAATAGGTGCCTAAAAATTCGGCGATGTCCTTTTCGCTCCAGTCGACGTTCGCAAGGATCGCGCCAACGCGTTCGATGAGAAGCGCCGGCAGCGCCGCCGGATTCGCCACGGGCTCCTGGCCCGGATCGCGATAGCGTGCGTTCGCGCGGGCGCTGTCAGGCGCATCGCCCGTGCGTTCGGCGAGGTGATAGAGGAACTGCGCCGTCAGTTCGTGCGCGGACGGCGCGCGAAAGCCGATCGACGCCGTCATGCACTCGCCCTCGGCGATGCCGTCGTGTGCGATGTGCGGCGGCAGATACAGCATGTCGCCGGGCTCCAGCACCCACTCCTGCTCCGGCTCGAAGTGCTGTAAAACTTTCAACGGCAATCCGGGTTTTAGCGAGAGATCGCGCTGCGCGCCGATACGCCAGCGGCGCTTGCCATGAACCTGAAGCAGAAACACGTCATAAGAGTCGAAGTGCGGTCCCACACCGCCGCCATCGGTCGCATAGGAGATCATCAGATCGTCGAGGCGCGCGTCCGGAATGAAGCGAAACCGGTTCATCAGCGCGTGCGCGCGATCGTCGTGCAGGTTCACGCCTTGCACGAGCAGCGTCCATTCGCGTTTTCTGACCGAAGGCAGTTCGTCTGGCGCGAAGGGGCCGTGCTCGAGATTCCACGCCTTGCGAAAATGCGTGATGAGACGGCTCTCGACGTCTTCGAGATCGGCGAGTTCGAACAGTTCGTCGCGCGCGAGCGGCGCGGCGATATCGGGAAAAGCCTGGCGAATCAGCAGCGGCTTTTTCTGCCAGTAACGCCGCATGAACTGTCGCGGCGTGCGGTTGCCCAACAAGGGCGTGAGTTCGTCCGGCAAAGGCGCGCGAGCAGGCGAGCAAAGGCCGGAAACGGGGTTCGAGGGTGCGTGGTGGGGCCGCTTCGGCATCGTATAATCGAGGCTTGTATCTTGGAGGATCCAATGAAAATTGCGAAAGACACTGTCGTTTCGGTCGCGTACAAGCTATCGGATGCGCAAGGCAATCTGATCGAGGAGAGCGACGAGCCGATGGTCTATCTGCACGGCGGCTATGATGGCACGTTCCCCAAGATCGAGGAAGCGCTCGACGGTCACGAAGCCGGTTATGAAACGCTGATCCAGCTCGAACCGCAGGACGCGTTCGGCGAGTACGATCCCGAACTCGTGAAGATCGAAGAGCGCAACCGCTTTCCCGAGCCGCTCGAAGTCGGCATGCAGTTCGAAGGCACGCCCGAAGACGGCGACGACGACATCGATTCGCTCATCTACACCGTGACGGATGTCGCCGAAGACAAGGTCGTGCTCGACGGCAATCATCCGCTCGCGGGCATGGCGCTACGCTTCGCGCTCTCGGTGCAGGAAGTGCGCACCGCGACCGAAGACGAAATCGAGCATCAGCACGCGCATGGGGCGGACGGCCTGCATGTCGTCGACGAAGACGAAGACGACGATGACGACGAACCGCGCAAGAACGCAGGTCCGACGCTGCACTGAGCGCGTCGGACGAAGAAGGAAAGCGCAGCCGAGGCTGCGCTTTTTTATTTGCCGGCGGCGCTCGCAGGCGTCGCTGGCACGGGAAAGATCGGCGGCAGAGATTGCGGCGACGATGATTGCGGTGACGACTGCGGCGGCGATGACTGCGGCGGCGTGAGAATCGGCGGCAAATCGGAGGCCGGCAGCGGCATCGACGGCGGCGCGGGCAGCGACTCGGGCAGATCGTTGCGCGGCAAGCCCAGATGAGGCGCGGAAGAGGGCGTCGGATACGCGTCTGGATACGGAACGAACGGCGTGCTCAATTGCGAGGGTGTTTCGGGCGGCGGCGCGATCGGTTCACGCGCGCGCGTCTCTTTCACGTCGCGCACGCGCAGCCGAAACGGTGGATGCCATTGCGCATCGCTTTGCACTTCGAGCCATTGCGATTGCGGCTTCTTCAACGCGAGCGCCACGCGCGTGAGATTCGTGACGATCAATCCCTTGTCGTTGCGCAAGGGCTGATCGATGTGGAAGCCGTTCGGCTCGGGCGCATCGGTGCCGTGAATCACGATGACCGGCCCGCGAAAAATTTCCGCCGCCTTCACGAGACTGCGCTTGAGTTCGAGAAAGCCGTCGCGGGGCTGATTCGAGCGCGAGAAGCGCAGCCACGCGAAGCGATCGCGGTGTTCGTAGCGCGAAAAATCCGGATCGCCCTGAAACAGGACGACGAGCGCGCGCATGTCGGTACGCCGCGCCGATTCCGCCGCGTGTTCGAGCCAGAAGCTCGTCGCGACCGCGCGATCTTCGAATTCGCCGTTGCGCCCGCCCGCGGTCAGATAGTGATTGTTCGGGCTCGGCACGTTCAGGCCGATGAACGCGACGCCCTGCGACTGCCAGCGCACGATTTCGCGAAAGGTGCGAAAGCGCGCGACATCGCTTTCGCGCGACAGCGTGAGCGCGCTTTGTCCGAGCGCATTCGCATCCGTGAAAAAGAGCTGACGGACGAAATCGAGCCGTTCGACCGGATCGTAAGCGCCGGCATGCGCGCCGCTGCAATCGGCCCAGTCGCGCTGGCCGAGCAGCAGCACGAGCGGTGTGCGCGACGCGTCGAGCACCTCGTGCCGCGACTGATAGACGCTGTCGCGGCACGGTTCGGCGGCGCCCTTCAGATTGCCGTCGTAGACGATGAACGCGATGCCGCCGTCGCGCCCGATCGCATCGAGCATGCGGCGCACGGGCGCTTCGTCGGCGGGGCGGGTGAGTGCGTCGGCGATCACGGCGAAGGCGAGCGGCGCGTCGCCTTGCGCATGCGCCTGCCGGTGCGTGCCGAAGAAGAGCGCGCCGCAGACGAGCGCGGCCGCTACGGCACGCTCAGCGCGATGCGTCCGGCGCGGCGTTCGCCAGTTCATGCAGTTCGTAGAGCAGATCGAGCGCCTCGCGCGGACGCAGCTCGTTCGGGTCCAGCGCGCGCAGCTTCTGCATCGCCGGATGCTCGGGCGCGTCGGCCTTCGCTTCGTCTTTGTCTTCGTGCGGCGGCTCGTCGTCGTAGGGCGCATACGGCTGGCTCGCGAACAGATCGAACTGCGCCGTGGGATGGCCGATCGATTGCTGTTCGAGATGCACGAGATGCTTGCGCGCCGCGCGAATGACCGCCGCCGGCACGCCTGCGAGCTGCGCGACCTGGAGGCCGTAGCTCTGGTTGGCCGGTCCTTCGCTCACCGCATGCAGAAACACGATGCCGTGATCGTGCTCGACCGCCGACAGATGCACGTTGGCCGCTTGCGCGAACTCCGAGGGCAGTTGCGTGAGCTCGAAGTAATGCGTGGCGAAAAGCGTATAGCAGGCGTTGTGCGTGAGCAGATGCCGCGCGATCGCCCAGGCGAGTGCGAGGCCGTCGAAGGTCGAGGTGCCGCGCCCGATTTCATCCATCAGCACGAGGCTCGATGCGCTCGCGTCGTTGAGAATGGCCGCCGCTTCGGTCATTTCGACCATGAAGGTCGAGCGCCCGCCCGCGAGGTCGTCCGCTGCGCCGATGCGCGTGAAGATGCGGTCGAGCGCGCCGAAACGCGCACGCTTCGCGGGCACGTAGCTGCCGACGTAAGCCATCAGCGCGATCAACGCGGTCTGGCGCATGAAGGTCGATTTACCGCCCATGTTCGGGCCGGTGATGAGCAGCAGCTTGCGCTCGTCGCTCAGACGGCAATCGTTGGCGATGAACTGCTCGACCTGCGCCTCGACGACCGGATGCCGGCCTTGCTCGATCTCGATGCCGGCATCGGCGGTGAATTCGGGCGCGACCCAGTCGAGCGCGCGCGCACGCTCGGCGAACGCGCACAGCAGGTCGAGTTCGGCGAGCGCGCCGGCCACGCGCTGGCAATCCGCGAGGAACGGCAGCAGGCTTTGCAGCAGCGCGTCGTAGAGCGCGCGTTCGCGTGCGAGCGCGCGCTCCTGCGCGGACAGCGCCTTGTCTTCGAACGCCTTCAGTTCCGGCGTGATGTAGCGCTCTGCGTTCTTCAACGTCTGACGACGGCGATAGTCGTCCGGCACCTTGTCGGTCTGACCGCGCGTGACTTCGATATAGAAGCCATGCACCTTGTTGTACTCGACACGCAGATTCGCGATGCCCGTGCGCGCGCGCTCGCGCGCTTCGAGATCGATCAGGAACTGATCGCAGTTCTCCGAAATATCGCGCAATTCGTCGAGGTCCGGATCGTAGCCGCGCGCGATCACGCCGCCGTCGCGAATCAGCGCGGCGGGCTCGGGTGCGATCGCGTTGGTCAGGAGATCGAGACATTCGCGCGGCGGTTCGAGCGCCGCGCCGATGCGTTCCAGCGCCGACGCATGCGCCGCCACGTCCGCGACGCGCACTTGCAGGTCGGGCAGGGCCGCGAACGTGTCGCGCAGGCTCGACAGATCGCGCGGCCGCGCCGACAGCAGCGCAAGGCGCCCCGTGATGCGCTCGATATCCGAGATCTTGCGCAGCGCGCCGCGCAAGGTGTCGAGGCCGCCGCTCGTGGGCGCGTCGAGCAATGCGCCGATCGCGTGCTGGCGCGCCTGCGCAATCGATGCATCGCGCGGCGGATGATGCAGCCAGTGGCGCAAGAGACGGCTGCCCATCGTCGTGCAGCAGGTGTCGAGCAGGGAGAACAGCGTGGGCGATTCGGTGCCGCGCAGCGTTTCCGTGAGTTCGAGATTGCGCCGCGTGGCGGGATCGAGCCCGATGTATTCCGATTCGTACTCGACCTTCAGGCTGCGCACGTGGCGCAACTGCTGACCTTGCGTCGCGGCGGCGTAGAGCAGCAGCGCGCCGGCCGCGCCGCATGCGCACGTGAGCGTCTGCGCGCCGAAGCCGTCGAGGCTCGCGACATCGAGTTGCTCGCGCAGCCGCTGCGTGCCGGACCCGACATCGAAATGCCAGGCCGGAACGCGCGTGGTCGCGCCGGGGTGCGTCACGCCGAGCGACGACTGGACGTCCGTGATCGAATCGGCGATGAGCGTCTCGGCCGGACGGATGCGTTCGAGCGCCGTGCTCACTTGTCCCGGCGCGACTTCCGCGAGCCGCAGCGCGCCGCTCGCGAGATTGAGCCACGCGAGCCCGACGCTCGTCACCACCCCGCGCCGGTTGTGCGCGGGGCACAGCGCGAGCAGATAGACGTCGCTTTTGTCGGAGAGCAGGGCGGCGTCGGTGAGCGTGCCCGGCGTGACGACGCGCACCACTTTGCGCTCGACCGGACCTTTCGATGTCGCCGGATCGCCGATCTGCTCGCAAATCGCCACCGACTCGCCGAGCTTCACCAGCTTGGCGAGATATTGCTCGCACGCGTGATGCGGCACGCCGGCCATTCTGATCGGATTGCCGCCGGACGCGCCGCGCTGCGTGAGCGTGAGATCGAGCAGGCGCGCGGCTTTCTCGGCGTCGTCGAAGAAAAGCTCGTAGAAATCGCCCATGCGGTAGAAAACGAGCGTGCCAGGATGCTCCGCCTTGATGCGCAGATACTGCTGCATCATCGGAGTGTGCTGGGACAGGTCCGCGAGCGGCGTGGTGTCGGTGGAGGTGTCGGGAGTAGCCGTGTGAGTGCCCATCTTGCGTGCGGTGGAAGCAGGAACGGCCAGACGGCCGGGCGCGACGTGCGCCGGCCGCCGATTGGCCGATAGGGCATGAGTTTAACCTGTCGAGGGATGAGCGCGAGCCGGCCGGACGGCCAACGTTGATCCGCGCCCGCCCCTAGGGGACGAGACGCGCGGCAACGCCGCTTGCCGCCGGAACGAGCGCAAGCCCGTTCCGGCGGCGCATGCAGAAGAACGCTGCGTTCGTTACGTGCGCCCGGCGAGATAGCCGACGAGCAGCGCGAGCCCCGCCACCGCGCCGAGCGTGTGCCACGGCTTGTCGTGCACGAAGTCGTCGGCGTAACCGGCTGCATCGCCGAGCTTGCCCGAGATCGCGCCGCCCGCGCCGTTCATCTGCGAACGCGCGGATTTGAGTTTCGATTGCAACTCCTTGCGCAGCTTGTCGGCATCGATGTCCTTCGCGTTCAGAATCGAACTTTCCAGATCGTCGAGCAGGCTGCGCAACTGGCCGCTGGCCGAATCGACCGCGTCGCTCGCACCGCGCACCGCGCGCTGGCCGATATCGGCGGCGCCATTGATTTTGCTGTCGAGCGTCGAACGTGTGAACAATCCCATTTTCCATGCTCCTTTATTGACGTTGCCGAGGAAGAATCACGCCGGGTTCGCTGTGTGCGGCCTCGTGCCGCGGGAAAGGCCCGGCGCGCCGCTTACAACCGCCATGCAACCTACGACTTGGCCCCGCCGCCTGCGTTCCCTCCCTTTGATCCTCCTCAGCCGGGCTGGGGGTATGAACCCAGAATACACCGTCGAGCAAGGTTCATTCCTCAACTAGCGCAACAAGGTCGGTTTCGCGCTCGTTGCGGGTGTGACGGCGCATCGCGAGCGCCATCATCAGGCAGACGAACAGTCCGAACACGACGATGATCCACTGCACCGGCACCTTGACCGTGAGCAGCAGGGCGTAGGCGCCGAGCATCGACAGCACGGCGATGTTCTGATTGAAGTTCTGCACCGCGATCGAATGCCCGGCGGAAAGGAGCGTGGCGCCGCGATGCTGGAGGACCGCATTCATCGGCACGATGAAAAAGCCGGACAGGCCGCCGAGCCCGATCATCAGCGGATAGGCCATCAGGATGTACGCGGGCGCGTAAAAAGGGCCGATCTGCACGCCCGCGCCCGCAGGGAACAGGTCCTTGTTGTAGAAGGCCATCGCGACCGCGACCAAGCCGATCAGCACGCCGACCGGCAGCACCCTGAGCGACTGGCGCAGCACGATCCACGCGGACGCCGCCGCGGCGCCGAGCGCGATGCCCAGGCCCGTCACACCCTGAAGCACGGCGGCCTTCGAGAGCGTCAGGCCCAGATTGGCATCGGCCCACTTGAGCACGAGCAGTTGCAGCGTGACGGCCGCGCCCCAGAGCAGCGTCGTGACCCACAGCGCGATCTGCGCGAGCTTGTCGCGCCACAGGACTTTGAAGCCGTGCGAGAAATCCTGGACGAGCTTGGTCGGCTCGGTCAGCAGGTTCGGGTAGCGCGCGCCGGTGTCGGGAATGAACACGTTGATGACGGCCGCCGACACGTAAATGAGCATCACCGCGAAGAGCGCGGCGTGCGCGGCGGTGGACACGAACGGCAGATGCGCATGCGTGACCCAGCGCGCGACGACCTGCGACACGAGCGCGCCGCCGATGACAGTGCCGAGGATCGTCGAGCCGACCGTCGCGGATTCGAGCCACGCGTTCGCCGCGATCAGCTTTTGCGGCGGCAGCAGCTCCGTGAGAATCCCGTATTTCGCCGGCGAATACGCGGCCGCGCCGAGGCCGACGACGCCGTACGCGAGCATCGGATGCGCGCCGGCGATCATCATCGCGCAGCCGGCTGCCTTGAGCGCGTTCGAGACGAACATGACGTGGCGCTTCTGGATGGCATCGGCGAAAGCGCCGACGAATGGCGCGAGCAGCACGTAGGAAATCGAGAAGAAGATTTGCAGAAGCGGCGTGACCCACGGCGCCGAATGCACGACGGCGAGCATGGCGATCGCGGCGATCAGAAGCGCGTTGTCGGCGAGCGACGAAACGAATTGCGCGGCGATGATCGTGTAGAAGCCTTTTTTCATGAGCGGGCAGGCGGTGGGGCGCGGCGCGCGCGGCGGAAAAGCGGGGGAAGGGCGGAAGGAGCGCGCATCGCCCTGAACGGCGAGGGAAAAAGATGCACTGTAACGGAGCCCTGCATTCGATGCAGAGCAGGCGGCGCGCCCGGCGCGCGGAGAGGAAAAACGCGGAGGAATGCAGCGGAGCGCGAAGAAGCGCCCCGCCGGTCAGGCTTATTCGCCGGTCAGGCGCGTGCGCGAGTACATGTCGAGAATCTTGACCATCTGCGCGTAGACCTTCGGATTGGCGGCGACGATCTCGTTCTTGAACAGGAAATCCGATTCGCCCGTGTAGTTGCCGACGAGCCCGCCCGCTTCCGTCACGATCAGGCTGCCCGCGGCGACGTCCCACGGATGGATGCCCTGCTCGAAGAAGCCGTCCAGCCTTCCGGCCGCGACGTTCGCGAGATCGAGCGCGGCCGCGCCCGGACGCCGCAGGCCGGCGCACGAGAGCGTCATCTCGCTGAAAAGGCGCATGTAGGCGTTCAGGCCCTGGCCATCGCGGAACGGGAAGCCCGTGCCGATCAGCGAATCGGACAGACGGTCCAGCTTGCCGACGCGGATGCGCCGCTCGTTCAGATACGCGCCGCGGCCGCGCGACGCGGTGAAGAGGTCGTTGCGGGTCGGATCGTAGATGACCGCCTGCTGCACCACGCCGCGATGCGCGAGCGCGATCGACACGCAGTAATACGGAAAGCCGTGGATGAAGTTGGTGGTGCCGTCGAGCGGATCGATGATCCACTGGAATTCCGATTCGCGATCGGTTTCGCCGGACTCTTCGGCGAGAATCGAGTGGTCGGGATAGGCGGTGTGCAGCGTCTCGATGATGGCGGCTTCGGACGCCTTGTCGACTTCCGTCACGAAATCGTTGTGCTGTTTCTTGCTGACCTGGATGCGATCCAGATCGAGCGAAGCGCGATTGATGATCTGTCCGGCGCGGCGCGCGGCCTTGACAGCGATATTGAGCATCGGATGCATGAGCGAAATCCTCTGGCCGCCCGGCAAGGCTCGGGCCGAGCGCATGCGGGCGAAAAGTTGGCGACAACGACTAGGTCGACGAAAGACGAATTGAATAAGAGCGGGGCGTTCGCGCGAGGGTCCGACTGACTCGGAAAACCGTTCGCGGCGCGCGAAGGCGCCATTTTACCCGAAAGTCGCTGTCAAGCCCGTGGAGAAGCGCGGCCAAAGCGCGTTAACATATCGGGTTCGCACATTCAGCACATATCGCGCTTTGGAACACACCGATCTTTCCGCGCCTGCCGGCGGCTTCACGTCCACGCGCTTCATCCTTGTCGAGCCCAGTCATCCGGGCAATGTCGGCGCGGCCGCGCGCGCGCTCAAGACGATGGGCTTCGCGCGCCTCGTCCTCGTCGCGCCGCGCGTGCCCGATGTCAAGAACGAGCCGGAAGCCGTCGCGATGGCCTCGGGCGCCGACGACGTGCTCGCGTCCGCGCATGTCGTCGATACGCTCGCCGATGCGCTCGTCGGCGTGCGCTGGTCGGTCGCGCTGACCGCGCGCATGCGCGAGTACGGCCCGCCGCAGATGCCGCCGCGCGCGCTCGCCGAACGCGCGCACGAATACGTGCGTCATGGCGATATCGCGCTCGTGTTCGGCAACGAGCGCACCGGGCTTTCGAATGCGGATGTCGAGCGCTGCAGCGCGCTCGCGCATATTCCGGCCAATCCCGCGTATAGCTCGCTCAATCTCGCGCAGGCCGTGCAGGTGCTCGCCTACGAACTGCGGCTCGCGTTTCAGGCGAGTCCGAGCGCGCTCGCGGTCGTCGAGTCGGCGGAGCAGAGCGCATCGAGCGAGGAAATCGAAGGCATGTACGCGCATCTCGAAGACGCGCTCGTCGCGCTCGATTTTCTCGATCCGGCGAATCCGAAGAAGCTGATGTCGCGCGTGCGGCGGCTTTTTGCGCGTTCGGGGCTGGAGCGCGAAGAAGTGAATATTCTGCGGGGCATCGCGAAGCACATCCTGCTGCGCGCGAAAAAAGGCTAGCGCGCAAGCGACCGCGCTGCCATCGGGGGCATCGGGCAGACTCGCCGCGCTCGTCCTACAATCGGCGAAAAACGGCGACAGCCGATATAAGCATTGCACGCTTCGTGCATTAGCCGATACACGCGATACACGCCTATCCGCCCCCAATCAGAGACATCGCCATGTTCGAACGACTTCGCGAAGACATCGCCGCCATCCGCGAGCGCGATCCCGCCGCACGCAGCGCCTGGGAAGTCGTGACGTGTTATCCCGGCCTGCATGCGATCGTGCTGCATCGCTTCGCACACGCGTGCTGGCGCGGGCAACGGCGCTGGCTCGCGCGTTTCGTGTCGCAGATCGCGCGTTTTCTCACGGGCATCGAAATCCATCCGGGCGCGACGCTCGGACGGCGCGTGTTCATCGATCACGGCATGGGCGTCGTGATCGGCGAAACGGCCGAGATCGGCGACGACTGCACGATCTATCAGGGCGTGACGCTCGGCGGCACGTCGCTCACGCGCGGCGCGAAACGGCATCCGACGCTCGAGCGCGGCGTGATCGTCGGCGCGGGCGCGAAAGTGCTCGGCGGCTTCACGGTCGGCGCGGACGCGAAGATCGGCTCGAACGCCGTCGTCGTCAAGCCGGTGCCGGCGGGCGGCACGGCGGTGGGCAATCCGGCGCGCATCGTGATGCCGGCGGTGTCGAAGCCGAAGGAAACGAAGCGCGAGGGTTTCTGCGCCTACGGCATCACGCCGAACGCCGACGATCCCGTCTCGCTCGCGATCCACGGTCTCATCGATCACGCATCGACGCAGACGCAGCGCATCGACGAGATCGTCGCGGCGCTCGAACGGCTCGGCGCGCGCGTGGAAGCGCTCAATGGCGTGGATGGCGCCGCGCTCATCGATCTCAAGCGCCTGTGCACGTCGATGGACGGCAAGAGCGAAGAGCAGTCCGAGCGTACGGCTTCGGTCGGGCGTTAGAGCGGCAGCGCGCGCACGCCGTTTTCGTCGAGACGCAGATAGCCGCCGCGCGGCGTGTTCGCGTCGAGCTCCCAGTCGGGCAGCACCCAGCGTACGCCTTCGACTTCGCGATGCATCGCCGGCCGATGCGTATGGCCGTGAATCAGCGTGTCGGTGTGATTGCGGATGAAAACCTCGGACACGGCTTTTTTCGTCACGTCGTATTTGGCCGAGACGCCCATCACGCGCGCGCCCTCGCTTTTCGTGCGCATGCGCTGGCCAATGCCGAGCCGCGTGTCGAGCGGCAGCGCGAGAAAGAGCCGCTGCGCGAAGGCGTTGCGCGCGAAGGCGCGAAAACGCTGATAGGCGCGGTCGGCCGTGCAGAGACCGTCGCCGTGGGCGAGCACGATGCGCTTGCCAAATGCGGTGATGACGAACGGATCGGGCAGCGACATCGCGCCCGCGTCTTTCATGAAGCGCTTGCCCAGCAGGAAATCGCGATTGCCGCGCATCACGTAAAGGCCGATGCCGCGCTCGGTCAGCGTGTGCAGAAGACGCGTCATGCGGCGCGCGAAGCTCGCGCGAGCGTCGCTTGCGGAGGCGTCGAGGATGTCGTCGCCGATCCAGAACTCGAACAGGTCGCCGAGGATGAAAACCGAGTCGGCGTCGTTTGCCGTGACCTCGATGAAATGCTCGAACGCGGCGACCGTCTTCGGAATCGCTTCGGAGAGATGCAGGTCCGCAATGAAAAACAGCGGGCGCGCGTGATTCGCTGCGCCCGCTGCTTCACGATCGGAAGAAGTCTTCGTATCGATCATGCAACGGCCGGGATCAGACCACGACGGCCTTCTCGATCACCACGTCGTCGACCGGCACGTCCTGGTGGAAGCCCTTCGAGCCGGTCTTGACCTTCTTGATCTTCTCGACCACGTCCATGCCTTCCACGACCTTGCCGAACACCGTGTAGCCCCAGCCTTGCGGCGTCGGAGACGAATGGTTCAGGAAGTCGTTGTCCTTCACGTTGATGAAGAACTGGGCGGTCGCCGAATGCGGATCGTTCGTGCGCGCCATCGCGATCGTGCCCGATTCGTTCGTCAGACCGTTGTTGGCTTCGTTGTCGATCGGCGCGTCGGTCGGCTTTTGCTTCATGCCCGGCTCGAAGCCGCCGCCCTGGATCATGAAGCCGTCGATCACGCGGTGGAACACGGTGTTGTCGTAATGACCCTTCTTCACGTAGTTGAGGAAGTTTTCGACGCTCTTCGGTGCTTTTTCGGCGTTCAGTTCGAGCTTGATGACGCCGTGGTTCGTATGCAGTTCGACCATGATGATGTTCTCTCCGGTGTGTTTGATTGAGCCGCGGCGCGAATGCTTGCGCGCGCCGCGGGCGTGAAGGGCGCTGCGTGTTACTGCGTGACCACCGCGGCGGATTCGATCACGGTCGGCTTTTGCGGCACGTTCTGCATCGGGCCGCGCGAGGTCGTCGGGCTGCCTTCGATCTTCTTCACGACGTCCATGCCGCCGACGACCTTGCCGAATACCGCGTAACCGTTGCCGTCCGGGCTCGGATAGTCGAGACCCGCATTATCGACCGTATTGATGAAGAACTGCGCGGTGGCCGAGTTCGGGTCGCTCGTGCGCGCCATCGCGATCGTGCCGGTGGCGTTCTTCAGGCCATTGCGGCTTTCGAGCGGGATCGGCGCGCGCGTCGGCTTCTCGGCGAAGCTCGTGCTATAGCCGCCGCCCTGGATCATGAAGCCCGGAATCACGCGATGAAAGATCGTGCCGCTGTATTGACCGGACTTCACGTAATCGAGAAAGTTCGCCACGGTCTTCGGCGCCTTCTCCGGATACAGCTCGACCTTGATGTCGCCTTGCGTGGTCTTGATGAGCACGACGGGGTGCGCGGCCTGCGCGTTGGGCTGGGCGAACGCGGGCGCGCTCGCGATCAGGGCAGCGCTCGAGAGCGCCAACATCAGGACTTTCATGAAGGATCGATCCTCGTGTGGTGAATGCAAACAGTCGACCGCGAAGGCAAGCGCCCGATACCGCGATGCGAGGCGACAGCTTACCGCGCGCGGCTGCACACGCGCGGCTCGCGCTTAACGCTTCCCCTTAGGGCTGTGTCTTCGGCGCCACGTAGGGCGCCGTGGGCAGCGGGCTCGTCGGGCCGCCGAACGGCGAGTATTCGTCGGGCGAGGGTATCGCCGCGCCCGTGCCGGCGGACCCGTTCACGCCCGATGCCGGCGTCCATTCGTCCGCGGACGCGCCCGGCGCTGCCGCGGCGCGCGCGCCCGAGGCATCGTCGGCGGTGGCCGCGCGCTTTTTCGGCGGCGCGTAGATTCGCTGGATCGCCGCGATGCGCTGGCTCGTCAGCGGACTCTTCGAGCCGAGCGATTGCGCGCGCTTGTACGACTCGCTCGCAAGCCGCAAATAAAGATCGCCGAGATTGTCATAGGCGAGCGCGTAGCCGGGGTTCGCCTTGACGGCGGTTTCGAGCGCGGCGCGCGCGTCTTCGTAGCGCCCCTTCTTGGCATAGAGCGCAGCGAGGTTGTTGTACGGCTCGGGCAGCTCGGGATACGTCTGCGTGAGCTCGGTGAAGGCGGCGATGGCTTCGTCGTCGCGATTCAGGCGCGCGAGCACGGTGGCGCGCTTGAACTTCGCCTGCGCGTCGCGCGGATTGCTCGCGATGCGCGCGTCGAGTTGCGTGAGCGCGTCGTTCCACTGCTTGTTCGCGATGGCCGCGTCGATTTGCGGCGTGTCGTCGCGCGTGGCGGGCGAAGTCTGCGCGAGCGCGGCGGCCGGCATGCCGATGCAGGCGGCCAGGCCGAGCGTCGCGATGGCGAGCGTGCGTGCGGCAAAAGCGCCGAGCTTTCCGGAAAGCGACCCGGAGGCGGACCGGCAAGAGAGTTGCAGAGGCGTGCGCGCTTGGCGTGGAGTCACTTGGAATCGAGTCAATGAATGATGCAGCGAAAGAAGCCACGAAAGCGGCGAAAGAGACGGCGAACGTTTCGATGCGCGAAGCATGAAGCGAGCAGAAACGCCCGATGCGGCATGCTGTCCGGCAAGGCTTTCGACCGGGCGCAAAGCGCGGCATGCGATGCCCGCCGCGCGGCCGCTTCGACATTTCATAGGCTCAGGTCCCGGTGTTATACTCCGACCCATTCTAACAAAAGGTCTGCACGTCCCGCGCACGCGTCTTGCGCTTGCTGTTTCAAGCGCGCATCCGGCGCCGGCCTCAGACTGTCTTTCGCCACTCGTGGCCGTCTCCGTCCTGGTCGCATGACCGTCGTGTTCGCGCTCGCGTGTGCGTCTATCGCGCTCTCGCACGCATCGTTCACGCCGTCTGCTTTCCGGCACGCGGTTGCTTCCGGTCTACGCTTCGCCTTCTATGAATTCGCTGCGCATCTACAACACGCTCGCCCGTGACAAGCAACTCTTCACGCCGCTTCGCGAAGGCGAGGTGCGCATGTATGTCTGCGGAATCACGGTGTATGACTATTGTCACGTCGGTCATGCGCGCATGTTCGTCGTGTTCGATATCGTGCAGCGATGGCTGCGCGAGTCGGGCTACAAGGTCACATACGTACGCAACATTACCGACATCGACGACAAGATCATCCGCCGCGCCGTCGAGAACAACGAGCCGATCAAGGCGCTCACGCATCGCTTCATCGACGCGATGCACGAGGACATGGATGCGCTCGGCGTCGCGCGTGCGGATATCGAACCGCGCGCAACCGACTTCATCCCGCAGATGCTCGGCATGATCGATGCGTTGCAGGCGAACGGCTATGCGTATCACGCGAAAGACGGCGACGTGAACTACGCGGTGCGCAAGTTCGCCGACTACGGCAAGCTCTCGGGCAAGTCGATCGAAGACTTGCGCGCCGGAGAGCGCGTTGCCGCCAACGATGCGAAGGAAGATCCGCTCGACTTCGTGCTGTGGAAGCAGGCGAAAGCGGGCGAGCCCGCCGACTCCGGCTGGGACTCGAAGTGGGGACGCGGGCGTCCGGGCTGGCACATCGAATGTTCCGCGATGGGCTGCACGCTGCTCGGCGATCATTTCGACATCCACGGCGGCGGCATGGACCTGCAGTTCCCGCATCACGAGAACGAGATCGCGCAGAGCGAAGGCGCGACGGGCAAGACGTTCGTGAACTACTGGATGCACAACGGCTTCGTGCAGATCGATAGTGAAAAGATGTCGAAGTCGCTCGGCAACTTCTTCACCATCCGCGAAGTCCTTGAAAAATTTGATGCCGAAGTCGTGCGCTTCTTTATTGCGCGGGCACACTATCGGTCGCCGCTGAATTACAGCGATGTGCATATCGACGATGCAAAGAATGCACTGACGCGCCTATATACGGCGTTGAAGGATGTCGAGCCGGACAATCAGCAACTTGACTGGAACGAAGCGAACGCGCAGCGTTTCCAGTCAGCGATGAACGACGACTTCAATACGCCGGTGGCCGTGTCGGTGCTGTTCGATCTCGCAAGCGAAGTGAACCGCACGCGCGATGCCGCGCTTGCGCGCCAGCTCAAGGAACTCGCGGGCGTGCTCGGTCTGCTCCAGCGCGAGCCGCGCGCCTTCCTGCAGCAGGCGGGCGGCACGGGTTCGCAGGAAGGGCTCACGCCGCAGGAGATCGAAGCGAAGATCGCCGAGCGCATCGCCGCGAAGCAGGCGAAGAACTATGCCGAAGCAGACCGGATTCGCGCCGAATTGCTCGAAGCCGGTATTGCGCTTGAAGACAAACCGGGTGGGTCGACCGAATGGCGCCGCGTTTGAACGCGGACATTCGAACCCTCTGATCGACTCACCAGGCAGGAGGCAAGATGGCAACGGCCAGGAAGACGCCGGTCAAGCGACCCGCGTCTGTTAGCGACGCGTCGGGCGCAATGAAGCGAACGCGCGGCGCGCAAACGAAAACGAATACGCAGAAGATCGACGGCGCCATCGCGGCGAGCGGTCGCAAGACCACGATCGTCAAGCCCGCGAAAAGTGCCGCGCTGAAAGCCGCGAAGCCCGAAACGGCGACGCGTGTGAACGGCGTCGCGCGTTCATCGAAAGCGGGCACGGAAGAAGCCGAAGCGTTGCCGTTGAAGGGCAACGGGCGCGCCGTCGCGGGCGACGGCGCGAACGCGCAGGCGATCGTTCCGGACACGCAGCACGGCGAAGTCGTGCGCAAGTCGCGCGTCGTTACGGCGGATGCAACGGTGCCGGTGCAGATCGGCGGGCTCACGCGTGAAGTCACGCGTCCCGACTACTGGGACCGCGCGTGCGCCGATCTCATGAAGCGCGACCGCATTCTCAAGAAGCTGATCCCGAAGTTCGGCGAGATTCATCTCGTCAATCTCGGCGATCCGTTCTCCACGCTCGCCCGTTCGGTCGCCGGTCAGCAGATCTCGACGAAGGCTGCGCAGGCCATCTGGGAACGCGTGAAGGCCGCGTGCCCGGAAGTTCACCCCGCGCATTTCATCAAGCTCGGTCACGACAAGCTGCAGGCGTGCGGACTGTCGAGACGCAAGGCTGAATACATTCTCGATCTCGCGCAGCACTTCGAGTCGGGTGCGCTGCATGTCGACGCCTGGACGTCGATGGACGACGAAGCCGTGATCGCCGAACTCACGCAGATTCGCGGCATTGGCCGGTGGACGGCGGAGATGTTCCTCATCTTCAATCTGTCGCGTCCGGACGTATTGCCGCTCGACGATCTCGGCCTGATTCAGGCGATCAGCGTCAACTATTTCAGCGGCGAGCCGGTCACGCGCAGCGAGGCGCGCGAAGTCGCGGCCAACTGGGAACCGTGGCGCACGGTCGCGACCTGGTATATGTGGCGCAGTCTCAATCCGATCCCGGCTGACCACTGACGTCGGCGAGCGAATCGCGGAACTATCGTTGCTTTATAATCCATAGCTTCCGCGCGCATTTGATTGGGGACGGACGCGGTTAGAATACGCGCTGCCCGATGTTCTAGGATTCGAACACATGAAGACCACGTTTCTGGATTTCGAGCAGCCGATCGCTGAACTCGAAGCGAAGATCGAAGAACTCCGCTTCGTTCAGGACGATTCCGCTGTCGATATTTCGGAAGAAATCGAGCGGCTGTCGAAGAAGAGCCAGCAACTCACCAAGGATCTCTACGCGAATCTGTCGCCCTGGCAGGTTTCGCAAATCGCGCGTCATCCGCAGCGTCCGTACACGCTCGACTACGTGAGCGAACTGTTCACCGATTTCCACGAACTGCATGGCGACCGCGCCTTCGCGGACGACCTCGCGATCGTCGGCGGCTTTGCGCGCTTCAACGGTCAGCCGTGCATGGTGATCGGCCATCAGAAGGGCCGCGATACGAAGGAGCGCGCGCTGCGCAACTTCGGCATGCCGCGTCCAGAAGGCTACCGCAAGGCCGAGCGCCTGATGCGCACGGCCGAAAAATTCAGCCTGCCCATCTTCACGTTCGTCGATACGCCGGGCGCGTATCCGGGCATCGGCGCGGAAGAGCGCGGCCAGTCGGAAGCCATCGGCCGCAATCTGTATGTCATGGCTGAGCTCAAGACGCCGATCATCACGACGATCATCGGCGAGGGCGGTTCGGGCGGCGCGCTCGCGGTCGCGGTTGCAGACGTCGTGATGATGCTGCAGTTTTCCACGTACTCGGTCATCTCGCCGGAAGGCTGCGCGTCGATTCTGTGGAAGAGCGCGGCGAAGGCGCCCGAAGCGGCCGAAGCGCTCGGTCTTACCGCGCATCGGCTGAAGGCGCTCGGTCTCATCGATAAAATCGTGAACGAGCCGCTCGGCGGCGCGCATCGCGATTCGAAGGGCATGGCCGCGCTGCTGCGCCGTGCGCTCGCCGATTCGCTGCGTCAGTTCCAGGGCATGAGCGTCAACGAGTTGCGCGAACGCCGCTTTGACAAGCTGATGGCGTACGGCAAGTTCAAGGAATCGCTGCCGGGCGCGTAACCGGCTCTTACTTCCTCATCACGATCTCTCGTGACATCCGATAACGAAACCCCGGCCGGCCGCCTCGTCTTCGAGGCGGTGCGCGCGGCGGTTTCGGACGCGGATCTTTTCTCCGATGCGCTACTCGCCGTCGCACTGAGCGGCGGACTCGACTCGACCGTGCTGCTCGATGCGGCCGTGCGCTGCTTTGGCGCGCAACGCGTCGTCGCGTTCCACATTCACCATGGCCTGAGCCCGAACGCCAACGCGTGGGCCGCGCATTGCGAGCGCTTCGCGGCATCGCTCGGCGTGCGCTTCGCTGCGCGTCACGTCGATGTCGCGCGTGCGGGTGGCGAAAGTCTCGAAGCGGCGGCGCGCGAGGCGCGTTATCGCGCGCTCGACGAACTCTGCGACGAACATGGCGCGCGTGCGCTTCTGATCGCGCATCATGCCGACGACCAGGCCGAAACCGTGCTGCTGCAACTGCTGCGCGGCGCGGGCGTCGCGGGCCTCGCGGCGATGGCGCCGCAGCGGTTCGATGGCGCCGCGCCGCGTCTGCGGCCGCTCTTGCGTCTGCTGCGCGCGCAACTGGAGCAATACGCGCACGAGTACGATCTCGCCTGGATCGACGACGAGTCCAACGGCGACACGCGCTATTCGCGCAACGCGCTGCGGCACGACGTGCTGCCGGTCCTCGCGGTGCATTTCCCTGGTTTTCGCGATGCCCTCGCGCGCACCGCATCGCATGCGGCGTCGGCGCAGCGGCTGCTGGATCAGCTTGCGCGCATCGATCTCGAGCATGTGCAAAGCGCGGACGAAGAAGGCGCGCTCGCGCTCGATGCGCTCCTCGCCCTCGACGACGAACGCGCGATCAACCTCATGCGCCACTGGATTCGCGCGCGCGGATTGCTCGCAGCGTCGACGGCGCGCATCGCCGACATGCTGCGTCAGTTGCGCGATGCCGCTGCTGCGCGCGACGGCCACGCGTTGCGCGTCGATCACGCGGGGCATTGTCTGCGCGTGTATCGCAACGCGCTGTTCTGGGAACCGGGCGACAGCGGCGACGCGCCCGATCTCGACGACGGCGCGAGCGCGCTCCAGTCCCCGGTGGAACTGCAATGGCAGGGCGAAGAAGTATGGCGTCTGCCGCAGTGGCGCGGTTCGTTCGTGTTCGAGCCAGCCGATTCGTCCTTCGACGATGTGGTCGGCGAGGGCGTGCTGCGCGCCGCGCCGCTCGTCGCGCGTCCGCGCGCGGGCGGCGAGCGCATGCGTGTGGCGGGCGAAGCGCCCAGCCGCACGCTCAAGAATCTCTTTCAGGAGCGCGGCGTGCCGGCCTGGAAGCGCGACGTGCCGCTGCTTTTCGTCGGCGAGGCGCTGCTCTTCGTGCCGCACGTCGGCGTCAACCGGGAAGCCGCGCCGAGCGCCGCGCATGGGCCGCTGCGCCGCATTTCGTGGCGGCCGGACTTGCTGCTGGCCTGATGGCTGCGGGCTGATTCGAGGCACGTAGCGCAACCGTTGCGCCGGAGCCGGTAAAATCGGCGTTGCGCGGCGGTTATCTTGTAATTTCGGCCTCGATCGGGTACGGTTACTCGTTTCGCCCAAGCGCGTTTTTGCGCGGCATCTGCGTTCAAAAGACTCGATTTCGCCCGCAACCACGCATCCGTGCACCGCGTACCACCTCGTGCGCTCGCGCGGCGGGCGTGCGGCAGCGCCCCGCGGCCGGTCGGCTTCGACCCATCCCCTGAAGCGATCGGGCGCGCGTCTCGAGCGCTTTCGCATCGAGCGCGTAAAGCGCGGTTTTCCCTCCAGTTCAAAACGCAAATGGCACTCATCGTACACAAATACGGCGGCACTTCGATGGGCTCGGTCGAGCGCATCAAGAACGTCGCCAAGCGCGTCGCCAAATGGCACAAGGCAGGCCACAAGATGGTCGTCGTGCCCTCGGCGATGTCCGGCGAAACGAACCGCCTGCTCGGTCTCGCGAGAGACATCAAGGCGGACCCGGACCCGCGCGAACTCGACATGATTGCCTCCACCGGCGAGCAGGTGAGCGTGGGGCTTCTCGCCATCGCGCTGCACGCCGAAGGTCTCGAAGCCGTGAGTTACGCCGGCTGGCAAGTGCCGATCAAGACCGACAGCGCTTTCACGAAGGCGCGCATCAGCGAAATCGACGGCGAGCGCGTGCTCAAGGAGCTCGACGCGGGCAAGGTGGTCGT
Source organism: Caballeronia cordobensis (assembly GCF_001544575.2). GTDB lineage: Bacteria > Pseudomonadota > Gammaproteobacteria > Burkholderiales > Burkholderiaceae > Caballeronia > Caballeronia cordobensis. The sequence continues at coordinate 62,560 of NZ_FCNY02000013.1, read as the reverse complement.
CATCACGGGCTTTCAGGGCGTCGATCCCGAAGGCCATATCGCCACGCTCGGCCGCGGCGGATCGGATACGTCGGCGGTGGCGATTGCCGCGGCGATGAAGGCCGACGAATGCCTGATCTATACCGATGTCGACGGCGTCTACACGACCGATCCGCGCGTCGTCGAAGAAGCGCGCCGGCTCGACCGCGTGACGTTCGAGGAAATGCTGGAAATGGCGAGCCTCGGCTCGAAGGTGTTGCAGATCCGCTCGGTGGAATTCGCCGGCAAGTATCAGGTGAAGACGCGCGTGCTCTCCAGCCTGACCGATCCGCTGATGCCGCTCGCCGACGAGATGCACTCCGGCACGCTGATTACTTTTGAAGAAGACGAGAACATGGAAAAAGCAGTGATTTCTGGCATCGCGTTCCAGCGCGACGAAGCGCGGATCGCGGTCATGGGCGTGCCCGACAAGCCGGGTGTCGCGTATCAGATTCTCGGGCCGGTCGCCGATGCGAACATCGACATCGACATGATCATTCAGAACCAGAGCGTGAACGGGAAGACCGACTTCACGTTCACGGTCGGCCGCGGCGACTATCAGCGCGCACTCGAAATCCTGAACAACCAGGTGAAGGGCCACGTTCAGGCCGAAACCGTGCTGGGCGACCCGAAGGTGTCGAAGGTGTCGGTGGTCGGCGTCGGCATGCGTTCGCACGTCGGCATCGCGAGCACGATGTTCCGCACGCTGTCGGAAGAGGGCATCAACATCCAGATGATCTCGACGTCCGAAATCAAGATTTCGGTGCTGATCGACGAGAAATACACTGAACTCGCCGTGCGCGCGTTGCACAAGGCGTTCGAGCTGGATCGCGCGTAAGGTCGCGTGACACGCGCGTGAAGGCTCGCGGGCCTTTACGCCGTTGCGGTTCGCGAAGCAAAGGCGGTTCGCTGTCGATGATCTGAAAAAAATCGTCATGCGAATTTGACCGGCGTGAGCGAACACGCTATTATCTCGATCTCGTTGCACTGCACTCCCGGTGCAACGAAAAGTTTGGGAGACGTGGCCGAGAGGTCGAAGGCACTCCCCTGCTAAGGGAGCATCTGGCTAAAAACTGGATCGAGGGTTCGAATCCCTCCGTCTCCGCCAGTAGTGGTATAAAAACCCCGTAAGTTCAAGGACTTACGGGGTTTTTGCTTTTTCGGCCGAAAAAATGACCCAGGTCTGTCGAGGCGCGCTCGATCTGCCGTTGGCCTGATGTCGAAGCGTTGCCATTCGAATTGATAAAAATGGTTGCGGCGAAGTGACTGAGGCGACGGGATGACAATTCCACCGCGCGATGTGCCGCGCCCGCGCTTCCATCAACGGGCGGCGCGACACGTTCTCAACGATTAATCCGGCTTCGACCACTTCGTTTTTGGGACGTCTCCACGGACAGAAAACGGCCACCCCTTAGAATTAGCAATCCTATGCAAATAAGGAGGTGACATGGCGTTTCCCGAATGGGGCCGCTCGTTCAATGCGCTCTATGTGCCGCTGTCAGGCGGCTTCGGCTGGCAATGCACGCTGATGACTCGACGCGAATTTCATCAGATTGACTGGTATATGTGGCGGACTCACCCGTACGGAGATCTGTCCTACGACGAGCGCGGCAGTAAGGAGAAAGAGCAAGAGAGACAAATCGCGCAGGACCGGCGGGATTTCGACAGGCTGTTTCGGGCGCGTATCGATCGACGCAGCACTTACCTGAGTACTGAATTCCGCCAGTATGTCGATTTCATCCGTCATGAGTTGCGGGTATCGAGTTGGGACGTACCGGTCGACGGCGACGGCATCACGCGCGTGCTGCGCCGCGCCGTTCAGGATGGCCGCCTCGTGCCCGCGATCAATCGCAAACGATACTGGTGGAGCGGGCAAGAGGTGTACAAGTGGTATGCGCCGCAATACTGGCCAAAACCAGGCGGCGGCGTCAGTTTCAAAGCCAAGAGCGACGAAGTCTTGGACTTGCACGAATTCGCAGCGCTTAAGTGCGCAAACGGCGAATCGGGCTACGGTTCCGAAATGCTCGGTTCAGTGCGCGATTTCGCATCCGCCGCGGACGGCGCGACCAGCAGCGGCGGGGCCGATGGCGGCGGCAGTGGTTTCAATTGGCTGGGTGCTGCCGAAGCGGTCGCCGGGGCCGTGCTTGGCGGCGCGCGTTCGGACGATGACAGCGGCGGCGACTCGATGCTCAGAAGCTTCGACGATCCTGACGACAGAGGCGACTGTGCGTTACTGAGTGACGCGCAGCCGTTTGAGTATCAACCGGACGCTTTGAGCGACGATGTAACCGAATTGGCGGCGCGTGGCGTCAGTGAAGCGCAAGAGGCTGAATGCTTCGCTGAGTACGATATCGACATGGAAATGTGCTCGGCGGGCGGCGCGATGTACAAGAGTCCGGCGTATTACCTTGAATGTGAGGCGCGCGCTTTCCAGAAATACCAGCAATGCAGAGGATATTGAGATGACCAAACCACCGCGAGCGGCGATTGTCTTCTACGACGAAGACACTCAAGAATTTAAAGTCTGTAACGTTCAGCGATCAAAGGTGCAACCTTTAATCGAACGCGCTACGGTTATGCCTGTGCCGCTTGATGACCATGATGCCACTATCACTGATGAGGACGCGCGCAGGCTGGGTGGCATGGTCATGCTAATGCAGGGACACACGAATCCAGAATTGCGTGACCGTTTCAGGATCACGACGGAACGGCCTATGAATTGGGAGTCTCCACAGCGACCCGAATAAAGGCAGTGGGTTAACATAAGAAGCGAAAAGGCCGCCCGTGTGCGGGGGGCGACGTTATACGAACGCGCGATATTCAAGCCGCTGGCGGCGGTTGAACTGCCGTCGGGCCGTCGACACCAGCGACGGCCGGTTGTTCGCCGGGCGGAATAGTGCGCAACGATTTCAGAGTCACGGCTAGATCAGAGCCGCGGACTCCGTCTCCGCCAGTTGTCGTAGAAAGGCCCCGCAAGGTTAAAAACTTGCGGGGCTTTTTCTTTTTGCGCTCTGCACTCGCATTCGCATCCATATCCCCGCCGGGTCAAAACGTCACGATTGATCCGATCCCTTTAGGATAAGTCCGCTTCCGAGCGCCGCCGCCTCTCAATATTCTCCCGTTGCTTGCAACGAAGCGAAACGTTGCAAGAAAAGCAACCACCGCGTTGTCTGCCTTAAGGCGTTCTCCGCGCATGCGCATACACGCGAAGCAGCGCTCCTCTCCAGGATTCACTATTCACATGTCTCGTTTCAAAAAACTTCTCGCTCCGGCGCTGGTTTCGTTGCTCTGCATCGGTCATGCGCACTCCGAAACACTCGATCCGACGCTTCTCAAGGTGATGGGTGTCTACGGACCGCACAGCCAGTTCGCCGGTCCCTACGTCGGCGCGAAGTTCGGTGTCAACTGGTCGAATATCAGTGGCGAAAATGGCCGCTCGCACACGACGATGTTCCCGGGGATCCTCGGCGGCGTGAACTATGATGTCGGCCCCGTCGTGCTCGGCTTCGAAGGTTTCGCCGACTTTCACGCCGGCTCTGTGACCAAGAAAGACGCAGGCCTCGACCTCAAGCTCGGCATGCCGGTTAACGGCAACATCATGCCGTACGCACGCGTCGGTTTTACGGGACCCTGGCCGACCGCGCGCTTCCATTACGGCGCGGGTGTCGAATACAAGTTCGCGAAGAACTGGAGCGTCGCGGGCGAGTACACCGGCGACACCACTAGCGACGGAGGCGCCAACTGGAATAACAACAGCCTGACGCTCGGCCTGCACTACTACTTCTTCTAATCCTTTCCCGCCGATGCGCGAGCGTTCGCACGCCCGCGCATCGTGTCTACGCCGGCGTCACTTCCCCGACGCGATCCGATCCTGAATGTGCTTCGCTCGCGCCGGCGACGACGGATGCGAATCGAGCATGCTCGATTTCCCGCCGTCGATGGTCGCTAGTTTCTGGAACGCCGTGACGAGCCCGGCCGGGTTGTAGCCCTTCTGCTTTTGCGTATCGAACGAGTAGTCGTCGGCAGCAGTTTCTTGCGATTGCGAGAACTGCGCGTTGACGAACTTCTCCGTCAGATCGCCGAGTTGCGAACCCGAGAGGCTCGCGATCACGCCCGAACTCGACGACGCAATCGAGCGCGCCGCCGATGTGGCATACGCGACCTGCATCGCCTTCTTGGTGTGGCCGAGCGCCACGTGCCCCATCTCGTGGCCGACCACGCCGCGTACTTCGTCGTCGTTCATCAGGTCCATGAGGCCGCTGTAGACGCGCACGCAGCCATTGGCCATCGCCCACGCATTGACGTCCTTCGTGACGTAGACCTTGTAATTGACCGGCACGCCGTTGATGTTGTCGCCGAGCTGCTTCGAGATCTTGTTCAGACGCTGCGTGTACGGACTCGACGCCGGCGCGATCTTGTTCTCGCTGTCCATCTGCGCGCACGACTTGTCGGAGAGTGTGCGCACGTCGCCGTCGCTCAACATGAGCGCCTGCGTGGCGAGTTGGCCCGACTGGGCGAGCGAGTCCGGATTCAGGCTGCCGATGCTGCTGCACGAGGCGAGCGCAGTGACTGCCGATGCCGCGATCGCCAAGCGGATGATTCTCATGATTGCCTCTTCTGTACGTTGTGGTTTCGGGCCCGCATCGAATGCGGGTCGGGGCGAAATGCTCAACGGAGATCGACCCGATGCATACCCGAAAATTCCGATTTTCTTACAGAAGCTGACAACGGCAAGACAAATATTCGATTCAGTGGGGCGCGCGAAACGAATCAGTCCCGCGCGCGGCGGACGGCGGCGCGCACGCGGGCGGCCATTGAGGCGACCGTCGATGCGTCGGCGGCGATGCTTGCCGCGTCCGGCAGGGCTTCCGCGGCAAGTTGCGTGAGCGTCTGGCCCGGCGGCATCTCGACGAAGACGTTCGCGCCGAGTTCGGAAAGCGCGATGGTCGAATCGTGCCAGCGCACCGGATAGCGCAAGTTGGTCGCGAGGTCTTCGCGAACGGCGTCGGCGTGGCGCAGCACGCGTGCGCCGCGATTGCCGACATACGCGATGCGCGGCGTCTCGACGCGCACGTCGTGCGCCGCTTCGATCAGGCGGTTGGCCGCGTCTTCGAGCAGCGCGCAATGCGACGGCACGCTGACGGAGAGCCGCTCGGCACGGCGCGCGCCGCGTGAGAGCGCGATATCACGGACTTTCGCGAGCGCGGCATCGCTGCCGGAAACGACGATCTGGCGCGGCGCGTTCAGATTGCCGATGTAGGCATCGGCGCCGCTGTCGGCGATGGCGCGGGCGATCTCGCTTTCGTTCAGCCCGAGCACCGCGAGCATGCCGTAGCCATGCGGATAGGCGTCCTGCATCAAGGTTGCGCGCAGGCGCACGAGGCGCAGCGCATCGGCGAAGCGAACCGCGCCGCAGACGACCGCCGCGCCGTACGCGCCCACCGACAGACCCGCGACGGCTTCCGGCTCGATGCCTTCTTCCGCGAGTGCGCGCGCCGCCGCCACGCCCGCGGCGACGAGCGTCACCTGCACCGCGACGGTCGATTTCAGCGCATCGGCTTCATCGAGTTGGAGGATATTCGCGCCGAGCACATCCGACGCCTCCGCGAGGGTGCGCGCGATCGCCGGATGCGGCTTGTCGCCGCCGAGGCGATGCAGGAATCCGGGCGTTTGCGCGCCCTGTCCGGGAAAGAGAAACGCGATCATGACGCGGCCCACGGATCGGCGACGAGACGCGGGCCGTCGGCGTGCCGCAGCATGACGCGCAGGCCGGCGCGCGCGAATTCGGCGAGCGAGAAGGCGGCTTCGGGCGTTTCGATCTGCACGTCGATGCGCGTGCCCGCTTGCTGCGCCGCATGCGACAGCGCGTCGAGCAGCGCGGACGCATCGGCGCGCGGCAGCGGCGTGGGCGCGCGCACGACGATATCGAGGTCGCTCGACGCGGTGATCGCCGGCATCGCGGTCGCCAGTTCGAAGCCGGCGCTGCCTGCCGGTCCCCAGGCCAGCGCGCGCGCATCGAGGATCGAGGCAACCGCGCGCAACAGCGCGAACGCGGGCAAGCCGGCGCGCGCGGGCTCGGGTGCGCGCGTGCACAGATCTTCGGGCGTGAGGATCGCATCGATCCAGCGCGGTTCGATCCACGCGCCGAAACGCTCGCTGCGCACGTCGCCGCGCACGCCGACCGCGATCTGATCGCCAATATGATCGCCAATATGATCGGCAATACGCGGCGCACGTCGCACGACCGCGAATGGCGCGCGCTCGAGCGCCGCCGCGACCCAGCCGGGCGCATCGGCGAACGGCGGCGCGCCGGGCGCGAGGCGCACCAGATCGTGCGGCCGAACGTTCACGCGTTCCATTGCTCGCGCATCCGTTCGCGCACGGCGATCGACGCGGCGCGCGTGCGCTTCGCAGCGGCGGACGCAAGACGATTCGACAGATCGCGCGGTCCGTTTCGCGTATCTTTCACGGCGGCGGCGAGCGACGCCTTGACGCGCTCGATATCGGCGGAAGAGGGCGCATCCGCATCGATGCCTTCGATGAGTTCGTGCAGCAGCCCGAGCTTCGCGTACGCGCTCATCTTGTAGGACATCGGCAGGACCGTGTCGCCGAGTGCATCGAGACTTTCGACGCTGCGCCGCGTGACGCGCGCGGCCGCTTCCTTGCCCATCGCATGCACGGCCGTGCCGGGCGCATCGAGCGCGATGATGCGGTTCGCCTGATAGCCGTGCGCGAGATACGCGCCCGACATCGCCGGCCCGACGATCAGTGCGATCACCGGATGGCCTGCGAGCCGCGCGCTGGCATAAGCATCGACGGCGGCGGCGCACGCGAGATGAACGCCCAGCAGTTCTTCGCGGCGTCCGTACGCCTGGCTTTTCACGTCGACGACGGCGACGATCGGGCGCTTCACGCCGGCATCGCGATCGGCGTCGATGACTTCGCGCACCGCGCGCGCGAGCAGCCAGCCCTGTTCGAGCCCGACGACGTTATCGGTCGCGCGCGGGAAGCGGTTTTGCGGATCGGGCACGACGGCGAAGAAACGCGCGCGCTCGTCGTCGATATGGCCGTCGCGGGCGCGGATCGGGCCGCTTTCGGTGTGTTTCGCGGGCATGCTCAGCGCATCGAGCCAGCGCGCGCCGCGGGAAAGTGTGTCGGTCATGATGTGCCCCACAAGTTGCGCAATGTATCGGGATCGATGGCGTCCGGGTTCACTTGCGCGAGCCGCTCGACGAAACCCTCGACGTCCGCGCTGCGATGCCGCTGCGGCACGCCGCGCTCGAACGCGGCGACGACGGCCTCGCGCACCCGGGCGGTGTCGTCTTCGACGAGCGTATCCGCGAGCCCGACGGCCACGCGCTCCTCGCCGCCGATCATCGACCAGATGAGGCGCCGGTCGCCCGAATCGAGTTCTTCGATGCCCGCTTCCTGTTCGATCACTTCCGGACCGTTCATGCCGAGCCGCGCCTGACGCGTCATCACGAGCTCGGTGCACAGCGCCGCCGCGAGCGACATGCCGCCAAAGCAGCCGACCATGCCGCCGATCACGCCGATCACTGGCACATGACGGCGCAACGCAACGATCGCCGCCTGGATTTCCGCGATGGCGGCCAGCCCGAGATTCGCTTCCTGCAGGCGCACGCCGCCGGTTTCGAACAGCACGACGGGACGAATCGCGCGTCCGGCCTCGAATTCGTTCGCGGCCATTTCGAGCGCCGCCGCGATCTTCGCGCCCGAGACTTCGCCGATGCTGCCGCCCTGAAACGCAGGCTCGATCGCGGCGATCACGGCGGGCTCGCCGGCAAGCGTGCCGCGCGCGACGACCACGCCGTCATCCGCCTGGCAGACGATGTTCTGCATCGCGAGCCACGGCGATTCGATCCGGTCGAAGGGGCCGAGCAGTTCGCGGAACGTGCCTTTGTCGAGCAAGGCTTCGGCGCGTTCGCGCGCGGTCAGCTCGATGAAGCTGTGGCGCGCGAGGAAAGTGTCGTGCGCGTTCATTGCGTGTCTCCTTCGCTGGCTTCCACCGCTTCGTTCAGGCGCAGCATCACGACGCCGGGCGTCGCGCCAAAGTCGTTGAGTTCGATCTTCGCCGCGCCGTCGTAGCGCTGGAAGAAGCGGTCGAGCACGCTTTTCCAGACGTGGCCGTAACCATCGACGCTCGTGCGGATGATCACTTCGGCATGCGCGCCCGCCGACGGCGAGAGCAGCACTTCGAGATCGCCCGAGCCGACCACGCCCACGTGCGCGTTGCGCGTGACGGGCCGCTTGGCGGGATATTCGTATCGCATGTTTTCCATCGTTCGTTCCTCTTCAGGGCAAGCGCCTGAGACTGTCGAGAAAGAGTGTCGCCGCGAGCAGATCGGCGGCGCCGCCCGGCGATGCGTTCAGCTTCATCAATGCTTCGTGAAGCGCTTTCAATGCGCGACGGCCCGTGCCGCTCGCGACGCCGCCGCAATCGATCACCTTGCGCGCGCCGCGTTGCGCCGCTTCGAGCGCCTGCAAGCCGCCGCGATGCAGCAGACATGTATCGTCGAGCGACGCGATGATCGCCATGAGCGCATCGAGCCGCGCGTCGGATTCGTTCGCGCCGCGTGCGCGGGCGTCGTCGAGGGCGGGCAGGCCGATGCGCAACGCATGCGGAAAGCCGTCGCGCGCTTCGCCGCGTGCGCCTTTCACGTGGAATCGCTCCACGGCGCGCGCGCCATGCGAGGTTCCCACGGAAGCGGGCGCATAGCGATCGTCGAAGCGCGCGATGTCCGCCGCCGAGAGACAAATGGATGCGCTGTCGTCCGACGCATGCATGGCCGCGCCCGCGCACAGCAAACCGATGATCCAGATCGCGCCGCGGTGCGCGTTGCTGCCGCCGGTCGCGCGCATCATCGCGGCTTCGCCTTCGCGGCCGATGCGCGCCAGTTGCTCGCGCAAGGCCTGCGACGGCCGCGCCTGCGAAGCGGCGCGCGCGATCGCGAGAAAGGTCGGCTGCAGCGCGTTCGCGGAACACAGCATCGTGCCCAGATCGAGATCGCGGTGCGCGCCGCTGCCGTTTTCATCGACGAGCGCGGGCTTGGGCGTGAGACGCGCTTCGGCGACGAGCGCATCGACGGCTTTCGCCGCGATGACCGATGGCGATGCAATCGCGTATGAGACTTCACGTAAGGCCAGCTTCATCACCAGCTCCGGAAGCGCGCGGGCGGCGCGTACAAGCCGCCCGACCACGCGACGAGATCGTCGATGCTGCGCGCCGCGAGCAGCGAGCGTTTCGCTTCGCCGCGCCGCACGCCCAGATCTTCCGGATACGCAACGATGCCGCGCCGGCGCAACTCCGCCGACTTCGCGGGATCGGCGCGCATGCCGATGGGCGTCACGCCCGCGATTGCCGCTAGCGCCGCGCGCCGCTCGTCCACGCCTTCGGCCGCGTGCAGATACGCGATGCCTTCTTCCGTCACGACGTGCGTGACGTCATCGCCGTAGATCATCACGGGTGCGATCGGCATGTTGCTTTTCTCGCCGACGGCGATCGCGTCGAGCGCATCGACGATGGTCGGCTCGCCGCCTTTCTTGTACGTCTCGGCGGTCTGCACGACGAGCTTGTGGCCGCGCGCGATCTTCGGGTTCGGGCCGTCGTTCTTCAGGAGCTTGAGCCACGCCTCGCTCGAATGGCGCCGGCCGCGCGGATCGTGTCCCATGTTCGGCGCGCCGCCGAAGCCCGCGAGCCGCCCGAGCGTGACCGTCGACGAATTCGCGTCGGCGTCCATCTGCAAGGTCGAGCCGATGAACAGATCGACGCCGTATTGCCCGGCCAGCTGGCAGAACACGCGGTTCGAGCGCAGGCTGCCATCGCGCCCGGTGAAGAAAATGTCGGAGCGCGCCGCGATGTAGTCCTCCATGCCGACTTCGCTGCCGAAGCAATGCACGCTGTCCACCCAGCCGGACTCGATCGCGGGAATGAGCGTCGGATGCGGATTGAGCGCCCAGTTCGTGCAGATCTTGCCTTTCAGGCCGAGCTTTTCGCCGTAGGTCGGCAGCAGCAATTCGATCGCGGCCGTATCGAAGCCGATGCCGTGATTGAGCGACGTGACGCCGTAGCGCTCGTAGATGCCGCGAATCGTCATCATCGCCATCAGAATCTGCAGCTCGCCGATGTGACGCGGATCGCGCGTGAAAAGCGGCTCGACCGCGAACGGACGATCTGCCTCGACGACCACATCGACCCACGAGCCGGGAATATCGACGCGCGGCAGTTCATCGACGATCTCGTTCACCTGCGCGACCACGATGCCGTGACGGAACGCGGTGGCCTCGACGATGGTCGGCGTGTCTTCGGTATTCGCGCCGGTATAGAGATTGCCGTGCCGGTCCGCCTGCACCGCGCACACGAGCGCGACGTGCGGCGTGAGGTCGATGAACATGCGCGCATACAGTTCGATGTACGTATAGATCGCGCCAATCTCTAGCTTGCCGTCTTCCAGCAGTTGCGCGACGCGCAGGCTCTGCGGGCCGGCGAATGCGAAATCGACCTTGCGCGCGATACCTTGCTCGAAGAGCGCGAGATGCTCCGGCCGGCTGATGCTGGAGAGCAGCAGATGGATGTCGTGCACGCGCGCGGGATCGAGCTTCGCGAAGGCGCGCGACAGAAAATCCGCCTGCTTCTGATTGTTGCCTTCGAGCGCGACGCGGTCGCCCGAGTGAATCAGCGCCTGCAGCGCATCGACGATGCGCGCGGGATCGAGCACGGCGCCGTCGAGCCAGGGCTCGATGAGTTTGAGTCGGCGCGCCTTTTCCTGCGCGCGCGTGTTCCAGTTACGGGTTTCGGCGATGACGTCGTTCATTGGTCGGCCTTGGCGGAAGTCGAACGGGAAGATGCGCGGCGTCGCTTTTTGGTGTGTGTGTTCTGGGCGAGCGCCTGGGCATCGGCGAGAAAGCGGTAAATCAGGTCGCCCGTCGCGAGCAGATGACGCGCGACCAGCGTTTGCGCCTGTTCGATATCGCGCGCGGCGAGCGCTTCGAAGATCGCGCGATGCTCGGCATCGGACGATTCCTTGTGAATCGGCGCGCCGAGCTTCAGGCGCAGGTAGCGCTCGCCGCGGCGATGCATCTGCCCGATCAGTTCCATCAGACGAGGGCGGTTTGCGGGCGCGTAGAGGCTCATATGGAACTGCTCGTTTCGCACCACATAGAGCGCGGGATCGGGCTCGTTTTCTGCGGCTTCGAGCAGGCGCTGCGCATGGGCGAGCGTGTCCGGCGTGTGATGCCCGATCGCGATGCCGATGGCGAGGCTTTCGAGCGATGCGCGGATCTCGTAGATCTCGCGCGCCTCGTCGGCCGATTGCAAGCTCACGGCCGCGCCGCGATTCGGCTCGATCGTGACCCAGCCTTCGCTTTCGAGCTGACGGAACGCCTCGCGCACGGGAATCGCGCTGACGGAGAACTGACGCGCGACGGCGTCCTGTCGCAGCGGCTCGCCCGGTAGAAGTGCGCCTTCGACGATCGCGGCGCGCAGCGCATCCGCGATAAAGCGCGACGTGCTCTGGCGCGGTTCGAACTGCGCGTCGCGAAACGAGGCCGGAGGCGGCGATCCGGCGGAAAGATCTGTGGACATGGCTAGGTAGAAGTGCGGGCTTGTCGGATGTCGATGTTCAAATATTATATATAAAAACGCGCACGGAACCCCGTGCTTTCCCTAGACGCCACAACAAACACCTTTCACTCGCGCGTCGCTAATCCTTTCGGAGACATGGCATGCCGACAACAGTCGATGGACAGACAAGCGCCACGCGCGCCAAAAGAACGCCGCTGAACCGGTCTCAGATCACGGGCTTCTGGGGCGCGTGGGCCGGCTGGACGCTCGACGGCATGGATTCGTTCATCTACGCGCTCGTGCTCGCGCCGGCGCTCACGGAACTCCTGCCGCGCTCGGGCTACGCGGCGACGCCGGCGAACGTTGGCCTCGCGGGCTCGATTCTCTTCGCGCTCTTTCTCGTGGGATGGGGTCTGTCGTTCATCTGGGGCCCGCTCGCCGACCGTTTCGGGCGCACGAAAGTGCTCGCGGCGACCATCTTCACGTTCGCCATCTTCACGGGCCTCGCCGCGACCGCGCACACGGTGTGGGAACTCGGCCTCTATCGGTTTTTCGCGGGCGTGGGGATCGGCGGGGAATGGGCGCTCGCGGGCACGTACGTCGCCGAGGCGTGGCCGGAAGACCGCCGCAAGATGGGCGCGGGGTATCTGCAGACCGGCTATTACGCGGGCTTCTTTCTCGCCGCCGCGCTGAACTACACGATCGGCGCGGCGTTCGGCTGGCGCGCGATGTTTCTCGTCGGCCTGTTTCCGGTCGTGGTGTCGATCATGGTCCTGCTGCGGGTGAAGGAAACCGACAAGTGGGAGCGCGCCGAGGCCGTGCATCCGCACGTCAAGCACGAAAGCCCGCTCAAGGCGATTTTCAACGCGCAGTACCGTAAGCGCACGATCGTCGCGGCGGTGTTGCTGACGGTCGCGATCATCGGCCTGTGGGCGGGCGCGGTGTACGAGCCGTCGGCGGTGATTCAGCTCGCGACGAAAGCGGGCATGGACAAGCACGACGCGGCGCGCATGGCGTCGATCGCGACCGGGCTGCTGTCGATCGGCACGATCATCGGCTGTCTCGCGCTGCCGCCGATGGCCGAGAAGATCGGCCGCAGGAAGACGCTCGCGGTGTATTTCGTCGGCATGGCGGCGTCGATTGCGCTCGCGTTCGGCTGGGCCTTCTATCTGCCGAACGGGCTGGTGCCGTTCATCGCGCTGCTGTTCGTGCTGGGCTTCTTCGGCGGCAACTTCGCGCTCTTTTCGCTGTGGCTGCCCGAGCAGTTCGAAACCCGCGTGCGGGCGACCGCGTTCGCATTCTGCACGTCGGTGGGGCGCTTCTTCGGGGCGATCGTGAACTTCGGCATCGGCGCGATGGTGCTCAATATGAAGACGCTCGGCGTGCCGATCGCGCTCACGGCCGTCGCGTTTCTGATCGGCCTCGCGGTGATTCCGCTTGCGCCCGAGACGAAAGGGCAGGAACTGCCGAACTGATACGCGTTTAAAAGGCCGCCGTTTTCTCACGGCGAGCCTTACTTTTCGAAAGCTTTCCCGCGGTAATAGGACGTTACCAAGCGGAAACACTTAGGCGCGCGCCGGTCCGATATAGTCCCCTCAACACAACACATGACCCATCGAGGTGGGGCTTCACATGAACAAGGTATCGAAGGCTTCCGTGCTGGCCGGCGCCGTGATGATCGGCGGCATGACATTGTCCGGCGCAGCGTTCGCGGGCGTGTCCGTGGGCGTCAACATCGGGGTGCCCGCGCCCGTGTACGTCGCGCCCGCGCCGGTCTATGCGCCGCCTCCGCCGCCCGTCGTGTACGCGCCGCCTCCGCCGCCGGTGTACGCGCAACCGGTCATCGTGGTCGGCTGGCACGGCGACCGCTACTGGGACGGCCGCCGCTACTGGGATCGTGACGATTACTATCGCTATCACGGCCACGGACACGGCAATGGTCACGCCTACGGCCACGATAAAGGGAATCACGGCTGGCATTGACCGCCGCGCGTGACCCGATGCAGGCAAGAAGCCACCCGTCCGCTGCGGGTGGCTTTTTCATATGTGATGAAATCCGTCAAAGCCGAATCCGCCATCGCGAGGACTTCCAAAGGCAATTTCACCTTCCACACAATGTAACAAAAGGTAAGCTTTCTCCTGACATTTGGTCCAGACGCGCAAAAACTTACAAAGATGAAATATTGCGTTGAAAGCTGTCCGTTATATTGGGTCGCAAGCGAACAAGCATAAGAGCGAGGTCCGTTTGCAAATGAAGATGAAACTCTCGGGGAAGGTTCTGGCTGGCGTCGTCGCCATCGCCGCGTTGAGCGGGACGGGCATCGCCCGCGCGGATGTGCAGGTCGGCGTGAATATCGGCATTCCCGCGCCGGTCTACGTTGCGCCGACGCCGGTGTATGCGCCGCCTCCGCCGCCGGTCGTCTATCAGCCGGTGCCGGTGTATGCGCCGCCAGTGGTGATCGGCTGGCACGGCAGCCGCTATTGGGACGGGCGCCGTTACTGGAACCGCGACGACTGGTATCGCCATCATGGGCGCGGGCCGCATCATGGTCCGCCGCCGGGGCATGCCCACGGACATGGGAACGGCCACGGCAATGGCCACGGTCACGGACATCGCTGAAGCTACGCGCCCGACGCGGCGCCGGCCACGAAAAAGGGCCGCTCACGCGCAGTGAGCGGCCCTTTTTTGCAAGCGAAGAACGGGGCGCTTAAATGGGGCGCTTATTCCGCCTCGGCGCCCATGCCGCCGACGACCGCATGGAAGCCGGCATCGACGTGCACGACTTCCGCGCTCACGCCCGCCGCCAGATCCGACAGCAGGAACGCCGCGACATTGCCGACCTGCTCGATCGTCACGTTGCGCTTGAGCGGCGCGTTCTCTTCGACGAAATTCAGGATCTTGCCGAAGCCCTTGATGCCGCTTGCGGCGAGCGTCTTGATCGGGCCGGCCGAAATGGCGTTCACGCGCACGCCGGTTCCGCCGAGCGACGGCGCTGCCGCCATGTAACGCACGCTCGCTTCGAGCGATGCCTTCGCGAGGCCCATGGTGTTGTAGTTCGGCAGCGCGCGCTCCGCGCCGAGATAGGACAGCGTGAGCAGCGACGAGCCGTCTTTCAGCATCGGCCGCGCGGCTTTCGCGAGGGCGGGGAAGCTGTAGGCGGAGATGTCGTGCGCGACGCGGAAGTTCTCGCGCGACATGCCTTCGAGGAAGTCGCCGGCGATCGCTTCGCGCGGCGCGAAGCCGATGGAATGCACGAGGCCGTCGAGCGAGTCCCAGCGTTCCTTGAGCGACGTGAAGAGGCCTTCGATCTGCGCGTCGTCGGCGACGTCGCACGGGTAGATCATGTCGCTGCCGAACTCGGTCGCGAATTCGGTGATGCGCTCTTTGAAGCGCTCGCCGACATACGTGAACGCCAGTTCCGCGCCTTCGCGCTTGCAGGCCTCGGCGATGCCGTATGCAATCGAGCGGTTCGACAGCAGGCCTGTCAGCAGAATTCGTTTTCCAGCGAGAAAGCCCATGAATGCTCCTTCTTTGATGTCAATGTCGCGCGTCGGCGGCGGCCAGGCGCTGTGCGGGCCTTGTGGCGCAAGCCGAACGGTGCGGGATTTTGGGTAGAATTCTCTCACATCGCAATGCTTCGCCGGGCAATCTCGCGGCGTTCGCAAGGTTCGTCCCGGGCGTTCGCCGGGTCATTCGAACGCGTCCCCCATTCACATCGCGCCAAGAGGCACATGACGGCACATGACGACTCGCACGACGATCCGCTCATCCCGCGCCTTGCTCGGATTCATTGCCTGCGCGCTGGCCGGATCGATCGCATCGGTGGCGAGCCCGGCTTACGCCGTCCACGCGATCGCGCAATACGGCGAGCCGAAGTATCCAGTCGGGTTCAGGCACTTCGATTACGTCAATCCCGACGCGCCGCGCGACGGCACGCTCGTGCTCGCCAACCCGAACCGCCTCACGAGCTTCGACAAGTTCAATCCGTTCACGCTGCGCGGCAATCCGGCGCCGGGTCTTTCACTGATGTTCGAGAGCCTGACCACGGGCAGTTCCGATGAAGTATCGACCGCTTACGGCCTGCTCGCCGACGATATCGCCGTCGCCCCCGACGGCATGTCCACCACGTTCCACATCAATCCGAAAGCGCGCTTCTCGAACGGCGATCCGGTCACGGCCGAAGACGTGAAGTTCTCGTTCGAAACGCTGAAGAGCCCGAAGGCCGCGCCGCAGTTTTCGGTGTATTTCGGGCAGATCGCGCGCGCGGTGGTCGTCGATCCGCTCACGATCCGCTTCGAGTTCAAGATCGCCACGCGCGAGATGCCGCTGCTCGCGGGCGGCATTCCCGTGTTTTCGCGCAAATGGGGGATGAAGCCGGACGGCACGCGTATCGACTTCGACAAGATCGCGTTCCAGAAGCCTGTCGGCAGCGGGCCGTATCTCATCGACCGATACGACAACGGCCGCACGATCTCGTACCGGCGCAATCCGGATTATTGGGGCGCGGCGCTGCCGGTGCGCATCGGCATGTTCAACTTCGCGCATATCGACTACAAGCTGTACGGCGATCCCACCGCGCGGCTCGAAGCGTTCAAGGCGGGCGAGTACGACGTGCTCGTCGAATACGTCGCGCGAAGCTGGGTGAGACGCGACATCGGCAAGCGTTTCGACAGCGGCGAGCTCATCAAGCGCGAGTTTCCGCAGCACAACGGCACGGGCATGCAGGGCTTCTTCATGAACACGCGGCGGCCCCTTTTCAAGGACGTGCGCGTGCGTCAGGCGCTCGATCTCGCGCTCGATTTCGAATGGCTCAACCGGCAGTTGTTCTTCAATCAGTACAAGCGTATCGACAGTTTCTTCGTCAATACCGATTTGCAGGCCAAAGGCAAGCCGGGCGAAGGCGAGCTCGCGATACTCGACCCGCTGAAAAAGCAGCTCGATCCGTCCGTGTTCGGCGAGATGCCGCGCCAGCCGGACACCGATCCGCCCGGTTCGTTGCGCGCCAATCTGATCAAGGCGCGTGAGTTGCTGGCGCAGGCGGGCTGGACCTACCGCGACGGCGCGCTGCGCAACGCGAAAGGCGAGCCCTTCGTGTTCGAAATCCTCGACGACACGGGCGGCGGCGCGTCGATGGAGCCGGTCGCGGCCGCCTTCGGGCGCAATCTGCAGAAGCTCGGCATCACGATGAATTTCCGCACGGTCGATTACGCGCTGATCCAGAAGCGTCTCGATGCCTTTGACTTCGACATGACGAGCGTGCGCATGCCCGACGTGCAGGTGCCCGGCACCGAGCAGGTGTCGCGCTTTGGCAGCAAGTCGGCGGACGAGCAGGGCTCGGACAATCTCGCAGGCGTGAAGTCGCCGGCCGTCGATGCGATCCTGCAAAAGGTGATTTCCGCGCAGACGCGCGAGCAGCTCGTCGATGCGACGCACGCGCTCGATCGCGTGCTGATGCACGGTTACTATGTGGTGCCGCACTGGTTCTCGGCGACGCATCGCGTGGCGTATCGCAATACGCTCGGCTTTCCGTCCACGTTGCCGCTCTATTACGGCGCCGAGGAGTGGGTGATATCGACGTGGTGGGCGAAGCCCGCGCACGCCGCGAAGTGACGAGGACCGCGCGCCATGTGGAGCTACATCCTTAAACGCATTTTGTTGATGATCCCGACGCTCATCGGCGTGCTCACGCTCACGTTCGTCGTGATCCAGTTCGTGCCGGGCGGTCCGGTCGAACAGGCCGTGCACGATCTGCGCCGCGGCCAGACCGAGGCCGGCGGCGGCTTCGGCCTGCGCACGCATACCGGCGTGGACGCGCAACAGGTCGAGCAGCTCAAGAAGCTCTACGGCTTCGACAAGCCGCCGCTCGAACGCTACGTCTCGATGCTCGGCAAGTTCGCGCGCTTCGATCTCGGTGAGAGCTACTTCAGGCATCAGAGCGTGTGGTCGCTGATCGTGTCGAAGCTGCCGGTGTCGATCAGCATCGGCTTGTGGACGTTCTTCATCACGTATCTGATATCGGTGCCGCTCGGCATCGCGAAGGCGGTCAAGAACGGCTCGAAGTTCGATGTCGCGACGAGTCTCGTCGTGCTCGTCGGCTTTGCGATTCCGGGCTTCGTGCTGGGCGTGCTGCTGCTGGTGCTGTTCGGCGGCGGCACGTTCTGGCAACTGTTCCCGCTGCGCAACCTCACCTCCGACAACTGGGCGACGCTCTCGCTCGGCGGCAAGATCCTCGATTATCTGTGGCACATCACGTTGCCGGTGGTGGCGTCGGTGGTGGGCAGCTTCGCCATCGTCACGATGCTCACGAAGAACGCGTTTCTCGACGAAATCCGCAAGCAATACGTGCTGACCGCGCGCGCGAAAGGCCTCTCCGAACGGCGCGTGCTCTGGAAGCATGTGTTCCGCAATGCGCTCCTGCCGCTGATCGTCGGCTTTCCGGCGGCGTTCATCGGCGCGTTCTTCACGGGCAGCCTGCTGATCGAAACATTGTTCTCGCTCGACGGGCTCGGGCTGCTCTCGTATGAATCCGTCGTGCGGCGCGACTATCCCGTCGTGCTCGGCACGCTCTATCTCTTCACGCTGATCGGCCTCGCGACGAAGCTCATCTCGGACCTCTGTTACGTCTGGGTCGATCCGCGCATCCAATTCGAACAACTGGAGCGCTGATTTGAATCGAGCCGCTTCATCGGAATCGTCACGGCGCGCCGGCAACGGCAGCGACGCGCAACCGTTGCGCGCGGAAGCGTCGGTCTCGCCCGGGCGGCGCGTGTGGCTGCGCTTCAAGCGAAACAGGCTCGGCTACTGGAGTCTGATCGTGTTCGTCGCGGCGTTCGTCATCAGCCTCGCGGGACCGCTCTGGTCGAACGACAAGCCGCTTGTCGTGCGCTATCAGGGCCACTTTTATTTTCCGCTCGTGAAGACCTACGCGGAGACGACGTTCGGCGGCGACTTTCCGACGCCCGCCGATTATCTCGATCCGTTCGTGCGCGACCGCTTCGGCGCGCCGGGCAACTTCGCCATTTATCCGCCGAATCACTACTACTACGACACGCTCAACTATTTTTCCAAAGGCTCGAATCCCGCGCCGCCTTCGCGCGAAAACTGGCTCGGCACCGACGATCGCGGCCGCGACGTGTTCGCGCGGCTCGTCTACGGCTTTCGCGTGTCGGTACTGTTCGCGCTCGTGCTGACGGCGATCGGCACCGTGCTCGGCGTCGTCGCGGGCGCGGTGCAGGGTTATTTCGGCGGCAGGATCGATATCACGGGACAGCGGCTGATCGAAATATGGAGCGCGTTGCCGGAGCTGTATCTGCTCATCATCTTCGCTTCGATCTTCGAGCCGAGTCTTATCCTGCTGATCATCCTGCTGTCGCTGTTCGGCTGGATCGGCCTGTCGGATTACGTGCGCGCGGAGTTTCTGCGCAATCGCACGCAGGACTACGTGCGTGCGGCGCGAGCGATGGGCCTCTCGAACTGGCAGATCATTTCGCGGCACGTGCTGCCCAATAGCCTGACGCCGGTCATCACGTTTCTTCCGTTTCGCATGAGCGGGGCGATTCTCGCGCTGACGAGCCTCGATTTTCTCGGCCTGGGCGTGCCGTCGCCGACCCCGTCGCTCGGCGAGCTGCTCGCGCAGGGCAAGGCGAATCTCGACGCGTGGTGGATTTCGCTCTCGACCTTCGGCGTACTCGTCGCGACATTGCTTCTGCTCACGTTCATGGGCGATGCGTTGCGCAACGCGCTCGACACGCGCATCGCCGACGCGGTGAAAGCGGGAGGCGGCCAATGAACGAGCCGCTGCTTTCGATTCAAGACTTGCGCGTGCGCTTCGGCGATACGCTCGCGGTCGATGGCGCCAATCTCGAAATCCGCGCGGGCGAGCGTGTGGCGCTCGTCGGCGAATCGGGCTCGGGCAAGAGCGTGACGGCGCTGTCGATCCTGCGCCTGACTGGCGATGCCGAAGTGACCGGCTCGATCCGCTTCGCCGGCGACGAACTGCTGTCGAAGAGCGAGCACGCGATGCGCGGCCTGCGCGGCTCCGATATCGCGATGATCTTCCAGGAGCCGATGACCGCGCTCAATCCGCTCTACACGGTCGGCGACCAGATCGGCGAGACGATCCAGCTGCACGACGGCGCGAGCCCGCGCGAGGCGCGGCAACGGGCGATCGCGCTGCTCGCGCGCACCGGCATCACGGAACCCGAACGGCGCGTGGACAGCTATCCGCATCAACTGTCGGGCGGGCAGCGCCAGCGCGTGATGATCGCGATGGCGCTCGCGTGCCGTCCGCGCCTCTTGCTCGCCGACGAGCCTACCACCGCGCTCGACGTGACGATCCGCGCGCAAATCGTCGAACTGCTTCTGGAGCTGCAACGCGACGAAGCGGAAAAGCGCGGCATGGCCGTGCTGCTCATCACGCACGATCTGAATCTCGTGCGGCGCTTTGCCGAGCGCGTCGCGGTCATGGAAAAGGGCGTGCTCGTCGAAAGCGGCACGGTGGAGGCGATTTTCACGTCGCCGCAGCATCCCTATACGCAGCGGCTGCTCGCCAGCAAACCGAAGCGCGCGGTGCTGCCGGTGCTGCCGATCGCGCCCGTCCTGCTCGACGCGAAGGACGTGTCCGTCGAATACCCGACGCGACTGCGCGGGCTCGAAGGCTGGTTCCGGCGCGGCCGCTTCAGGGCCGTCGACGACGTGTCGCTGACGGTGCGCCAGGGCGAAACGCTCGGCATCGTCGGGGAATCGGGCTCGGGGAAATCCACGCTCGCGATGGCGCTGCTCGGCCTGCAACGCATTTCGAACGGCACGGTGCAGTTTCAGGGCCGCGCGCTCGGAGAATTTCGCGGGCGCGAAAAAACCGTGCTGCGCTCGAATCTGCAAGTGGTGTTTCAGGACCCGTTCAGTTCGCTCTCGCCGCGCCAGACGGTCGAGCGGATCGTCGGGGAAGGGCTCGCGCTGCATCGCCCGGAGCTGGACGCGGCCGCACGGCGCGCGAAGGTGATCGCCGTGCTGCGCGAAGTCGGCATGGAACGCTCGGCGCTCGAGCGCTATCCGCACGAATTCTCGGGCGGGCAGCGGCAGCGCATCGCGATCGCACGCGCGCTGGTCCTGGAACCGAGCATCCTGATCCTCGACGAGCCCACCAGCGCGCTCGATGTTTCCATTCAGACTCAAGTACTTGCGCTGCTCGCCGACATTCAGAAGAAGCACAATCTCGGCTACGTTTTCATCAGCCATGATCTGCAGGTAATCGGTGCGATGGCGCACCGTGTTGCGGTCATGCGAAATGGAGTTGTCGTCGAATCCGGGGATGCGGAGAAAATTTTTTCGAACCCTTCCGACGAATACACAAGAAAGCTTCTGAAAGCAGCGTTGGTTTCCTAAAAATCTTTCTTTTTAATCAATTGGGTGGGTATCTCAATTGTATTTTTCTATTTCTTTTGACAGTTAAATAATTTGTGGCTAGTATCCCTCCAAACTTTCACGTATCTTCCTGATTTAGCAGCCTTTAATTGTAAAACCTACCGACCGATGCAGCCACTAACGATGACTCAGACATGCGCGCGCGCCGCCGCGGGCATGTTAATCGGCCTCCTGATGACAACAGCTTCCGGCGCGTTCGCCGACGAAGTCAGCAGTAGCAGCCAGAATGCCCGCAATGGCATTTTCTCCTCCAGCAAGTCCACCGACGCAGCAAGCGCAGACGCCGCCAGCAATCCGGGCGGCGCGAAGTCGTTTCTGTCGGGCGTCGCGAGCAAGGCGGGCGACGTCGTCGTCGGCGCGCTCAACATGATCGGCGTGCGCTATCGCTGGGGCGGCAACACGCCGGATTCCGGCCTCGATTGCAGCGGCTTCGTGCGCTACGTGTTTCAGGACACGCTCGGCATGACCCTCCCGCGTCGCGCCGAGGAAATGAGCCGGGTCGGCGAGAAAGTGACCGTCGCCGATCTCAAACCGGGCGACCTCGTGTTCTTCAACACGATGCGCCGCTCGTTCTCGCACGTCGGCATCTATATCGGCGACAACAAGTTCGTGCATTCGCCGTCCACCGGCAGCACGATCCGTGTCGACGACATGGAAGACGGCTACTGGGAAAAGCGCTTCCAGGGCGCGCGCCGTATCGATAACGCGCAAGTCGGCGACGGTTCGGAACTGCGTCAGCGCGTAAGCGCTTCGATCGGCGGTTACTGACCGGTCCTGCCAGCTTGAAGAAAAGCCTGCCTCCTTCGGGACGCAGGCTTTTTTTTCGCGCCCGCCCGAAGCGAGCGATGCGTCAATCGGCGCGATCGGAAAGCCTCATTGCACGCACTTGCAAAAGCCGTTATAGTTTTTGAATGAACTTTTTGCCGTTCCCCTTCTCGCTGTTCCCGGCTGGTGCGTTCGCTGTTTCGACGGCGCGCGCGCTATCGCTACTAGCGCGCCTACCGCGCTGATTCTTCTCGCCTCCCGTCTGCTCGTCCATTCAGGTTTTCGACGCCAGCGGTGGCGCGAACACCCGAATTCCCTTTTGCCTTATCGTTATTTCGGTCCCGAAATTTCCAACAATCGATAAATCTCCCCACAGGAGCCCAACATGGCAGCAGACAAGTTGATCATCTTCGACACGACCTTGCGCGATGGCGAGCAGTCCCCCGGCGCGTCGATGACGAAGGAAGAGAAGATCCGCATCGCGAAGCAACTGGAGCGCATGAAAGTCGATGTCATCGAAGCGGGCTTCGCCGCCAGCTCGAACGGTGACTTCGACGCGATCAACACGATCGCGTCGCTCGTGAAAGACAGCACGGTCTGCTCGCTCGCCCGCGCGAACGACAAGGACATTCAGCGCGCCGCGGACGCGCTCAAGCCCGCGAATCAGTTCCGGATTCACACGTTCATCGCCACGTCCGCGCTGCACATGGAAAAAAAGCTGCGCATGACGCCGGAGCAGGTCTACGAACAGGCGAAACTCGCGGTGCGTTTCGCGCGCAAGTTCACCGATGACGTCGAGTTTTCGCCGGAAGACGGCAGCCGCTCGGATATCGATTTCCTCTGCCGCGTGCTCGAAGGCGTGATCAACGAAGGCGCGCGCACGATCAACATCACGGATACGGTCGGCTACGGCATTCCCGAGCACTACGGCAATCTCGTGAAGACGCTGCGCGAGCGCGTGCCCAATTCCGACAAGGCGATCTGGTCTGTGCACTGCCACGATGACCTCGGGCTGGCGGTTGCGAATTCGCTCGCGGGCGTGCAGATCGGCGGCGCGCGCCAGGTGGAATGCACGATCAACGGTCTGGGCGAGCGGGCGGGCAATACCTCGCTCGAAGAGATCGTGATGGCCGTGAAGACGCGCAAGGATTACTTCGGCCTCGATGTCGGCATCGACACGACGCAGATCGTGCCGACTTCCAAGCTCGTCTCGCAGATCACCGGTTTCGTCGTCCAGCCGAACAAGGCGGTGGTCGGTGCGAACGCGTTCGCGCACGCGTCGGGCATCCATCAGGACGGCGTGCTCAAGGCGCGCGACACCTACGAAATCATGCGCGCGGAAGACGTGGGCTGGAGCGCGAACAAGATCGTGCTCGGCAAGCTCTCCGGCCGCAATGCGTTCAAGCAGCGCCTCGAAGAGCTGGGCGTGACGCTCGAATCCGAAGCCGACGTGAACGCCGCGTTCGCGCGCTTCAAGGATCTCGCCGACCGCAAAGCCGAAATCTTCGATGAAGACATCATGCAGATTGTCTCCGAGGAATCCGCCGAGGCGCAGGCGAAGGAGCACTTCCGCTTCGTATCGATGAAGCAGCACTCCGAAACCGGCGAGCAGCCGCAGGCGAAAGTCGTGTTCGCGGTGGAAGGCGCCGAAGTTACGGGCGAGGCGCGCGGCAACGGCCCGGTCGATGCGACGCTGCACGCGATCGAATCGAAGGTCGAAAGCGGCGCGGAACTCGTGCTGTATTCGGTCAACGCGATCACCACCGGCACGCAGGCGCAGGGCGAGGTGACGGTGCGTCTGTCGAAGAGCGGGCGCATCGTGAACGGCGTCGGCACTGATCCGGACATCGTGGCGGCGTCCGCCAAGGCGTATATCGCCGCGTTGAACAAGCTGCACTCGAAGGTCGAGAAGCTCAATCCGCAGCTTTGATTTTTTCGCTTCGAACGCAAGAAAGCCCTCGCGAGAGGGCTTTTTTCATGGCGCGGCGCTCAGAAGAGATTGCGCCTGTCCGGGTCGTGCAGCGGGTCGGGCGTTTTCTGCGTCATGCGCAAAATGCCCTGATCGTCGAAATAGAAGTTGTACATTAGATACCAGATGTTGGCTTCCATATAACGATAAGTCCAGACTTCGCGCTTCATCAGCGGAAAGTACGACGTCTCCACCGGCCGGCCGAAATTCACGAGTACGTCGGCCCGCGTCCAGGTGCCGATCTGCGCCTTGTAGAACTCGTTTTCGTCGAGCACCTGTCGCACGCTCACGATTTTGCCGGATGCGTCGATATCGGCGGCGGTGGTGAATTCGCCGAGCGGCTGCGTTGGCCACATCAGGCGCTTGCCGCCGTTGGGCAGATCGTAGACTTCGCGCGGCGGGCCCAGGCGGGTCGTGATCGCCGATGCATCCGCGCCGGTCTGGTAGTTCTGCCACGGCTGCGCGCAGGCCGAGAGCAGCAGGGCGGCGCCCGCGACCGCGAGGGCGCCGCGCAGGCGATGGAATGTGTGCAGCATGACAGCCTCCACGTGCTGATTCATTCGTTGTTTGTGGTGATTTTGACATGCGCGCGCGACAAAACATTCTCCACGGCGTCGCGACATTCGAGCGGAAGTGTCGGCAATGCCGGACTTGCGCGGTGAGCGCCGCGCGGCCTATGATCCGCGCTTTCAGCGGATCGGCGAAAACCCATGAAGAATGAAATCGGCGGGCGCGCGGCGCGATGGCTGCGCATCCTGACGGCGACGTGCGTCGCTTTGTCGTGCGCGGCGCAGGCGGCCGATCTGCCGCCCGTCAAGCTCGCGCTGATCGAGGGCATGTCCGGGCCGTTCGCGAACGCCGGCGCGATGGTCGAGCGCAATCTGCGCTTCGGCGTCGAGCGCGTGAACGCGAAGGGCGGCGTGAAGCTCGCCGACGGCATGCATCCGCTGCAACTCGTCGTGCTCGACGGCAAGGGCAGCAGCGAGGCGACGCTCGTGCAGTTGCGCGCGGCGATCGACGAGAAAATCGGTTTCGTCATGCAGGGCAACAGTTCGGCGGTGGCGGCGGCGCTCGTCGGGGCGATCGACAAGCAGAACGCGCGCGAACCCGAGCGGCGCGTGCTGTTCCTGAATTATTCCGCGGACGATCCCGCGCTCACCAACGACGCCTGCAGCTTCTGGCATTTCCGCTTCGACGCGCACGCCGGCATGCGCATGGACGCGCTCGCCGATGCGCTCAAGGACGATCGCGCGGTGAAGAAGGTTTATCTGCTGAATCAGGATTACAGCTTCGGTCACGATGTGAGCCGCGAAGCGCAGCGTGCGCTCAAGGAGCGGCGGCCGGATGTCACGATCGCCGGCGACGAGTTTCATCCGATCGGACGCGTGAAGGACTTTGCGCCGTACATCGCGAAGATCCGCGCGAGCGGGGCGGATGCGGTTATCACCGGAAACTGGGGCAACGATCTGACGCTGCTCGTGAAAGCGGCGCGCGAGCAGGGGCTCGACACCAAGTTCTACACGTTCTACGGCAATGGGCTCGGCGCGCCCGCAGCGCTCGGCGACGCGGGCGTGAAGCGCGTGATCGCGGTCGCGGACTGGCATCCGAATGCGGGCGGCGCGGCGTCGGACGCGTACTATCGCGCGTTTCGCGCGCGCTATCCCGCCGCGGCCGACGATTACCTCGTGGCGCGCATGCCGCTGATGATCGACATGCTCGCCTCGGCGATGACGCGCGCCGGCAGTGCGGACCCGCTCGCGGTGGCGCGTGCGCTCGAAGGCATGAAGTTCGACGGCGAAAATTTCCATGCGATGACGATGCGCGCCGAGGATCATCAGGTGATCCAGCCCCTTTATGTCATGGAAATGGACAAGACGGGCACGAAGGGCGTGGGCTTCGACAACGAGGGCTCCGGCTACGGTTTTCGCACGCTGCTGGCCGTCTCCGCCGACAAGACCGCCCCGCCGACGACCTGCAAGATGACGCGCCCCGCGCGTTAGCCCGGAACCGCGTCTTTGCCGGCCTGCGGTGTGCTATACTCCACGCTTCGTCTTCGGCTTGTCCGTTGCGAAAAATCTGAATTGGCCAACTGGCCGAATTGCAAAACCCACCACGGCACGGCCTTTCTTCCGTGACCGCCTGTCTGTATCAAAGGAAATGCAAATGTCCGTAGCAGAAATCAAGAAATCCGACATCGTCGCAGAATACGCGCGCGGCACCAACGACACCGGCTCCCCCGAAGTGCAGGTCGCACTGCTCACGAGCCGCATCAACGAACTGACCGTCCACTTCAAGTCGCATTCGAAAGATCACCACAGCCGCCGCGGTCTGCTGCGCATGGTGAGCCGCCGTCGCAAGCTGCTCGACTACCTGAAGGGTAAGGATGCGGATCGTTATCGCTCGCTGATCGAGAAGCTGGGTCTGCGCAAGTAATTGGCGCATATGTGGCTTCGCGGCCGCTGTTAGATCGAAGGTGCCTGTGTCAGTCCGCTGATACAGGCACTTTGTTTTTGTGCGTTTCGGCCGCGAAGTGGTGCTCGATCGCGATATCCGCGATCGCGACGTTGTAGTCGGCAGTTTCAGCGGTTCAGTTGCCGCAGCGCAGTTTGATTCACCCGGATGCATCATCCGGTTCGACACCCGGTCCGGCCTCGCAGCAGAGCTTTGTGTCATTCCACCGCGGCGCGTGCCGCGCGCACGTCGGGCAAGCCCCGCGCTGGAATGGCATAACACACCTCTCACGCGTGGCTCGCGACCGTCCAAGCCAGCGCCATCGGGCCGGCGCGGCGCAACGTGAAAGGAGTCACAATGTTCAATAAAATCGTCAAAGAATTTAAGTGGGGACAACACAACGTCCGCCTCGAAACGGGTGAGATCGCTCGTCAGGCAAGCGGCGCGGTGATCGTCGATATCGAAGATTCCGTCGTGCTCGCGACCGTCGTCGGCGCGAAGACCGCCAAGCCGGGCCAGGATTTCTTCCCGCTGACCGTCGATTACCTCGAAAAGACCTATGCCGCCGGCAAGATTCCGGGCGGCTTCTTCCGCCGCGAAGGCCGTCCGTCGGAAGGCGAAACGCTGATTTCGCGCCTGATCGACCGCCCGCTGCGTCCGCTTTTCCCGGAAGGCTTCTATAACGAAGTGCAGGTCGTGATCCACGTCCTGTCGCTGAATCCCGAGATTCCCGCGGACATCCCGGCGCTGATCGGCGCGTCCGCCGCGCTCGCGATTTCCGGTCTGCCGTTCAACGGCCCGGTCGGCGCCGCGCGCGTCGCCTATCTGAACAACGAGTACGTGCTGAACCCGACGCGTGCGCAGATGAAGGAGTCGGCGCTCGATCTGGTGGTCGCCGGTACGGAACGCGCGGTGCTGATGGTGGAATCGGAAGCGCAGCAGCTGTCCGAAGAAGTCATGCTCGGCGCGGTCGTGTTCGGTCACGACCAGATGCAGACCGCCATCGACGCGATTCACGAACTCGTGCGCGAAGGCGGCAAGCCGGAGTGGGACTGGGCGCCCGCACCGAAGAACGAAGCGCTGATCGCGCGCGTCACCGAGATCGCCAAGGCGGAACTCGAAGCCGCTTACCAGTTGCGCAACAAGTCGGCGCGTTCGGCCAAGCTGAAGGAAGTGTACGCAGCGGCGTCGGCGAAGCTGGAAGCAGATGCTGCCGCGAGCGGCACGGTCGCCGCCGACAAGGCAACGGTCGGCAACGTGCTGTTCGACATCGAAGCGAAGATCGTCCGTACGCAGATCCTGAACGGCGAGCCGCGCATCGATGGCCGCGACACGCGCACGGTCCGCCCGATCGAAATCCGCACGGGCGTCCTGCCGCGCACGCACGGTTCCGCGCTGTTCACGCGTGGCGAAACGCAGGCGCTGGTCGTTGCGACGCTCGGCACGAAGGGCGACGAGCAGAGCATCGACGCGCTCGAAGGCGAATACCGCGAGCGCTTCATGCTCCACTACAACATGCCGCCGTTCGCGACGGGCGAAACCGGCCGCGTCGGTTCGCCGAAGCGCCGTGAAATTGGCCACGGCCGTCTCGCCAAGCGCGCGCTCGTCGCGTGCCTGCCGAGCGCCGACGAATTCGGCTACTCGATCCGCGTCGTGTCGGAAATCACGGAATCGAACGGTTCGTCGTCGATGGCTTCGGTCTGCGGCGGCTGCCTCGCGCTGATGGACGCCGGCGTGCCGATGAAGGCGCACGTCGCGGGCATCGCGATGGGCCTGATCCTCGAAGGCAACAAGTTCGCGGTTCTGACCGACATCCTCGGCGACGAAGATCACCTCGGCGACATGGACTTCAAGGTGGCCGGCACGGCGCAAGGCGTGACCGCGCTGCAGATGGACATCAAGATCCAGGGCATCACGAAGGAAATCATGCAGGTCGCGCTCGCGCAGGCGAAGGAAGGCCGCATGCACATCCTCGGCAAGATGACCGCCGCGGTGCCGCACACGAACACGGAACTGTCGGACTACGCGCCGCGCATGATCACCATCAAGATCAATCCGGAGAAGATCCGCGACGTGATCGGCAAGGGCGGTTCGGTGATCCGCGCGCTGACGGAAGAAACCGGCACGACCATCGACATTTCGGACGACGGTGTCGTGACGATCGCGAGCACGTCGAGCGAAGGCATGGCGGAAGCCAAGAAGCGCATCGAGAACATCACGGCGGAAGTGGAAGTGGGTCAGGTCTACGAAGGCCCGGTGCTCAAGCTGCTCGACTTCGGCGCGATCGTGAACATCCTGCCGGGCAAGGACGGTTTGCTGCACATCTCGGAAATCGTCAACGAGCGCGTGAAGGACATCAACGACTACCTGAAGGAAGGCCAGATCGTGAAGGTCAAGGTCATCCAGACGGACGAAAAGGGCCGCGTGCGCTTGTCGGCGAAGGCGCTGCTGAACGAAGGCGCGCAGCAGGCGGAACCCACGCACCCGCAGCAGTAATGCGGTAATGTGTAGACGGCCGGCCGCGGATGCGAGCCGGCCGTTTTCATGTATGACGCTTGGGACGCTATGCATTGTCCGATGCGTCGTCGGACCCGATGGCAGTGTGGAGCGCGGATTGCTTTAAGCGCGCGCAGTGCCATCCGGTTCGGATGCACACTAACTCTGATCGGCACAGGGAGATGTCATGAAGGCCATCGAAATCACCGAGTTTGGCGCACCCGAAGTTCTGAAGCTGGGCGAGCGGCCGACCCCGACGCCGGGAAAATGCGAGGTCCTCATCAAGGTGGCGGCCTCCGGCGTGAACCGTCCGGACGTGTTCCAGCGCAAGGGCGCCTATGCGCCGCCGCCGGGCGCGTCGGATCTGCCGGGGCTGGAGGTTGCGGGTGAAATCGTCGATGGTGATTTCGATCCGAAGCACAACCCGTTCGGTCTGAAAAAGGGCGATCGCGTGTGTGCGCTGCTCGCGGGCGGCGGTTATGCCGAGTACGCCGTCGCGCCGCTCGAACAATGCCTGCCGGCGCCGAAGGGCCTGTCGGATATCGAAGCGGCATCGTTGCCCGAAACGTTTTTCACCGTGTGGAGCAATGTCTTCGAGCGCGGCCAGCTCGGTTTGGGCGAAAACGGCGAGGAAGAGACGCTGCTGGTTCAGGGCGGTTCGAGCGGGATCGGCGTGACGGCGATTCAGATCGCGAAGGCGCTCGGCTTTCGCGTGTTCGCCACCGCCGGCACCGATGAAAAGTGCCGCGCGTGCGAAGCGCTCGGCGCGGAGCGTGCGATCAACTACAAGACGGAAGATTTCGTCGACGTGGTGAAGTCGCTGACGAACGATCGCGGCGTCGACGTGATTCTCGACATGGTCGCGGGCGATTATCTTCAGCGCGAGCTCAAGGCGCTGGCCGACGGCGGACGCATTTGCGTGATCGCGCTTCTTGGCGGCGCGAAGGCGGAGATCAATCTCAATGATGTGCTGCGCCGGCGTCTCGTCATCACCGGTTCCACGCTGCGTCCGCGTCCTGTCGCGTTCAAGGCGAAGCTCGCGGCGAAGCTCAAGGAGCGCGTCTGGCCGGAAATCGAGGCGGGACGCATCAAGCCGGTGATTCACCAGGTCTTCCCCGCCGCCGACGCTGCCGCCGCGCATGCGCTCATGGAAAGCAGCACGCACGTCGGCAAGATCGTGCTCGACTGGCGCGAGAAAGCGTGAGTTCGGTCGCGGGCCGCAACGTCGAAGCGTTGCGGCCCGCTTTTGGCGGTTTGACCGGTTTCCTCTTAACACAGTAAAATCGCCTGTTTTGCAAGCAGTTTGCAGTTCGTAGCGGGTTCATTCCTATAACAGGGCGGCTCATCGAAGCCGCCGCCGACTGACGAGACTTATGTCCAGAGAACGAGCGAAACTGGTGGTGGGCAACTGGAAGATGCACGGCCGCATCGGTGACAACGCGACCTTGCTGACCGAAGTCGCCGCAGGTGCATCGGCTTTGCAAAAGGGCGTGCGAGTCGGTGTGTGCGTGCCGTGCCCGTATCTCGCGCAATCGCAGGCGCTCCTCGCGGGCTCGGTCGTGCAGTGGGGCATTCAGGACGTGTCGGCGCATGAAGGCGGGGCCTACACCGGCGAAGTCGCAGCCGAAATGGCGGCGGACTTCGGCGTGACGTACGCGATCGTCGGGCATTCGGAGCGACGCGCGTATCATCGCGAAAGTCCGGAACTCGTCGCGGCGAAGGCAAAGCGCGCGATCGAGGCGGGTCTCACGCCGATCGTCTGCGTCGGCGAGACGCTCGAAGAACGCGAGTCCGCGCAGACGGAGCAGGTCATCGGCACGCAACTCGACGCCGTTCTGCTCGTGCTGACGGAAGAGCAGGCGGCGGGCATTGTGGTCGCCTACGAACCCGTCTGGGCGATCGGCACGGGCAAGACCGCGCGGCCGCTGCAGGCACAGGACGTTCACGCATTCCTGCGCCGCAAGCTGCTGGAGAAGGGGGCGTCGGTAGCGCACGTGCCGCTCTTGTACGGCGGCAGCGTGAAGCCCGAGAACGCGGAAGAACTGTTCGGGCAGAAGGACATCGACGGCGGGCTGATCGGCGGCGCGTCGCTGAAGTCGAAGGATTTTCTGGCGATCTGCCGGGCCGCGCAAACCGTGTTGCATTGAGCATCGAACGGCGAGCGGGCAGGGCAGGCGAAAGACTACATTGCGACACGAAGGTGTCACGGAAACATCAGGAACCAGGTGAGTTGAAATGCTGTATTTGAAGACATTGATTATCGTCGTTCAGTTGCTGTCGGCGCTGGGCGTTATCGGCCTCGTGCTGCTTCAGCATGGCAAGGGCGCGGACATGGGCGCGGCCTTCGGCAGCGGCGCGTCGGGCAGTCTTTTCGGCGCGACCGGCTCGGCCAACTTCTTGTCGCGTACCACGGCGGTTCTCGCGGCGATCTTCTTCGTCACGACGCTCGCGCTGACCTATCTCGGCAGCTACAAGCCGCAGACATCGGCGGGCGTGCTTGGCGGCGCGGCTCCCGTGCCTGCCTCCGCGCCGGCCGCAGCGGCATCCGCGCCTGTGTCGGCGCCGGTTGCATCGTCCGCGCCGGGCGCCGATGTGCCCAAATAACGGCAGAACGAATTTTTCGCGAAATCTGCATTTTGTGCGTTGAACAATTCGTAGGGCCCAGTTATAATTCAAGTCTTGAAGCGATTCGCGGCAATTAAGAAGTAGTTTTCCCGGATTGCAGTACAGTGCCGACGTGGTGAAATTGGTAGACACGCTATCTTGAGGGGGTAGTGGCGAAAGCTGTGCGAGTTCGAGTCTCGCCGTCGGCACCAACAGTTATCCAATGCCAGCCGCTTGCATCGCTTCGGCTGGCATTGTCACTTCTGGAGTACGCTTACGTTTTCATAGCGGCACCGGCATCGTCAAAGCAGATGTCACAGTGTGCTGATATCGTGAGCGGTCCCAAGTGATTCTCCCGCCGGGTGGTCCGTCCCGGCTGAAGCGCTCCAATCAATAACAGACCATATCTACCGATCTGAGGATAGCCTTGAACCTCGCACCCTATTACCCCGTCTTCTTGTTTCTTGTGGTGGGCCTTGGTTTAGGTATAGCGTTGGTCAGTATCGGCAAGATTCTCGGTCCCAACAAGCCCGACACCGAAAAGAACGCGCCGTACGAGTGCGGCTTCGAAGCGTTCGAAGACGCGCGTATGAAGTTCGATGTGCGTTACTATCTCGTCGCGATTCTTTTCATCATTTTCGATCTTGAGACGGCGTTCCTGTTTCCGTGGGGTGTTTCCCTGCGCGATATCGGCTGGCCTGGCTTCATCGCAATGATGATTTTTCTGCTCGAATTTTTGCTCGGTTTCGCCTACATCTGGAGAAAAGGCGGACTCGACTGGGAATGACAGTTAGATCACCGGATTCATGGGCGGCTTTGGCTGGCTGCTCATCTGGAGTGGAAAACAAATGAGTATCGAAGGGGTCTTGAAGGAAGGCTTTGTCACCACCACGGCTGACAAGCTGATCAACTGGACGCGCACCGGCTCCCTGTGGCCGATGACGTTCGGTCTCGCGTGTTGTGCAGTCGAGATGATGCATGCGGGCGCCGCCCGTTATGATCTGGACCGTTTCGGCGTGGTGTTCCGTCCGAGCCCGCGCCAGTCCGACGTGATGATCGTCGCCGGCACGCTGTGCAACAAGATGGCGCCCGCGCTTCGTAAGGTGTACGACCAGATGGCCGAGCCGCGCTGGGTTATCTCCATGGGTTCGTGCGCGAACGGCGGCGGCTATTACCACTACTCGTATTCCGTCGTGCGTGGTTGCGACCGGATCGTGCCGGTCGATGTCTACGTCCCCGGTTGCCCTCCGACCGCCGAAGCCCTGGTCTACGGCGTGATCCAGTTGCAGGCGAAGATTCGCCGCACCAACACCATCGCCCGTCAGTAAGGGCTGAGCCTCCCCAATTATGGCAAGCAAACTCGAGACCCTCAAAGCGAACCTCGAGACGGCGTTTGGCGACCGTCTCCAGAGCGTTACGGAGTCGCTTGGGCAAGTGACAATCGTCGTCAAGGCGGCCAATTATCTGGACGTCTGCAAGCAGCTTCGCGACGACACCTCGCTGCGCTTCGAACAGCTCATGGACCTGTCCGGCGTCGATTATTCGACCTACGGCGACGGCGTCTACGACGGTCCGCGTTTCGCGGCGGTCAGCCATCTTCTTTCCATCACGCATAACTGGCGTGTGCGCGTGCGCGTATTCGCTCCGGACGACGAAGTGCCTATCGTGCCTTCGGTGGTCGATGTCTGGTCGTCGGCGAACTGGTACGAGCGTGAGGCGTTCGATCTCTACGGCATCGTGTTCGAAGGCCATCCGGACCTGCGCCGCATTCTCACGGACTACGGCTTCATCGGCCATCCGTTCCGCAAGGACTTCCCGGTTTCGGGCTACGTCGAGATGCGTTACGACCCGGAAGAGAAGCGCGTCGTGTATCAGCCTGTGACGATCGAGCCGCGCGAAATCACGCCGCGTGTGATTCGCGAAGATCGCTATGGCGGTCTGAAACATTAAGAGAGCGTCATGGCAGAGATCAAAAACTACACGCTGAACTTCGGCCCGCAGCATCCGGCAGCGCACGGCGTGCTGCGCCTCGTGCTCGAACTCGACGGCGAAGTGATCCAGCGCGCCGACCCGCACATCGGTCTGCTGCATCGCGCGACCGAGAAGCTGGCGGAAACCAAGACCTTCATTCAGTCCGTGCCGTACATGGACCGTCTCGACTACGTGTCGATGATGGTCAACGAGCACGGCTATGTGCTCGCCATCGAGAAGCTCCTCGGCATCGACGTCCCCATTCGCGCGAAATATATTCGCGTGCTGTTCGATGAAATCACGCGCGTGCTGAACCACCTGATGTGGATCGGCTCGCACGCACTCGACGTCGGCGCGATGGCGGTGTTTCTCTACGCGTTCCGCGAGCGCGAAGATCTGATGGACGTCTACGAGGCGGTGTCGGGCGCGCGCATGCACGCGGCGTACTACCGTCCGGGCGGCGTGTATCGCGATCTGCCGGACGCCATGCCGCAGTACAAGGCGTCGAAGATCCGCAACGCCAAGGCGCTCGACAGGATGAACGAGACCCGTCAGGGTTCGCTGCTCGACTTCATCGAAGACTTCTTCAAGCGCTTTCCGCGCTGTGTCGACGAGTATGAAACCCTTCTCACCGACAACCGCATCTGGAAGCAGCGTCTCGTGGGCATCGGCGTCGTGAGCCCGGAGCGCGCGTTGCAGATGGGCCTTTCCGGCGCAATGCTGCGCGGCTCGGGCATCGAGTGGGATTTGCGCAAGAAGCAGCCGTACGAAGTGTACGACCAGCTCGATTTCGATATCCCCGTCGGCGTGAATGGCGATTGCTACGACCGTTATCTGGTGCGCGTGGAAGAAATGCGCCAGTCGACGCGCATCGCCGAACAGTGCATTGCGTGGCTGCGCAAGAATCCTGGCCCTGTGATGGTCGATAATCACAAGGTTGCGCCGCCGTCGCGCGTCGGCATGAAGAGCAACATGGAAGAGCTGATTCACCATTTCAAGCTCTTCACCGAAGGCTTCCATGTGCCGGAAGGCGAAACGTACGCGGCGGTCGAGCATCCGAAGGGCGAGTTCGGCATCTACCTGGTGTCGGATGGCGCGAACAAGCCGTATCGCCTGAAGATTCGGGCGCCGGGCTATGCGCACCTCGCGGCGCTCGACGAAATGGCGCGAGGCCACATGATCGCCGACGCTGTGACGATCATCGGTACGCAAGACATCGTGTTCGGCGAGATCGATCGCTGATCTCACCGCCGGCTGCATGGCGCGCTGCGAAGGCCCCATGCGCGCCAAGCGCGAATGCAATTACAGGAACCCGCAGGAACGCCAGGTCTGCCGCAACACGAAGGACGCGGCGGGTTTTCGTTCGGTAGGAATTGAAAGAGTCGTGTCTGAAAATGATCTCAGCTGAAGGCCTGAAAGAAATCGATCGCGCGGTCGCGAAGTATCCCGCCGAGCAAAAGCAATCGGCGGTGATGGCGGCGCTCGCCGTTGCTCAGGAAGAGCATGGTTGGCTCTCGCCCGACCTCATGCAGTTCGTGGCCGATTACCTGAGCATGCCGCCCGTCGCGGTGCAGGAAGTCGCCACGTTCTACACGATGTACGAACTGAAGCCGGTCGGTAAGCACAAGATCACGCTCTGCACGAACCTGCCTTGCCAGCTCGGTCCGGACGGCGGTTCGGACAGCGCCGCGGAGTATCTCAAGCAGAAGCTCGGCATCGATTTCGGCGAAACCACGCCGGATGGCAAATTCACGCTGAAAGAAGGCGAATGCTTCGGCGCGTGCGGCGACGCACCCGTGTTGCTCGTGAACAACCATCGCATGTGCAGCTTCATGAGCCGCGAGAAGATCGACCAGTTGATCGAGGACCTTTCGAAATGACGTCACTCCACGATCGTCACATCAAGCCGCTGATCCTCGCTGGCCTTAACGGCGAGAACTGGCATCTCGAAGATTACGTCGCGCGCGGCGGCTACAAGCAGCTGCGCCGCATTCTCGAAGAAAAGATTCCGCCCGAGCAGGTCATTGCCGACGTCAAGGCGTCGGGTCTGCGCGGCCGCGGCGGCGCGGGCTTCCCGACCGGCCTGAAGTGGAGCTTCATGCCGCGTCAGTTCCCGGGCCAGAAATATCTCGTCTGCAATTCGGACGAAGGCGAGCCCGGCACGTTCAAGGATCGCGACATCCTGCGCTGGAACCCGCATTCGCTGATCGAAGGCATGGCTATCGGCGCGTACGCGATGGGCATCACCGTCGGCTACAACTACATCCACGGCGAGATCTTCGAGGTCTATCGCGTGTTCGAGGCGGCGCTTGAAGAAGCGCGCCAGGCCGGTTATCTCGGCGCGAACATTCTCGGCTCGGGCTTTTCGTTCGAACTATATGCGCACCACGGTTACGGCGCGTACATCTGCGGCGAGGAAACCGCGCTGCTCGAATCGCTGGAAGGCAAGAAGGGCCAGCCGCGCTTCAAGCCGCCGTTCCCGGCGAGCTTCGGCGTGTACGGCAAGCCGACCACCATCAACAACACCGAGACGTTCGCCGCGGTGCCGTTCCTGCTGGAAATCGGGCCGCAGAATTATCTCGAGATCGGCAAGCCGAACAACGGCGGCACGAAGATCTTCTCGGTGTCGGGCGACGTGAATCGTCCGGGCAACTACGAAATTCCGCTCGGCACGCCGTTCTCGACGTTGATGGAACTGGCGGGCGGCGTGCGCGGCCAGTCGATCAAGGCGGTGATTCCGGGCGGTTCGTCGGCGCCGGTCGTGCCGGGCGACATGATGCTCGCCACCGACATGGACTACGATTCGATCGCGAAGGCAGGCTCGATGCTCGGTTCGGGCGCGGTCATTGTGATGAACGAGACGCGCTGCATGGTGCGCTCGCTCTTGCGCCTGTCGTACTTCTATTACGAAGAGTCGTGCGGCCAGTGCACGCCATGCCGCGAAGGCACCGGCTGGCTGTATCGCGTGGTGCATCGCATCGAGCACGGTCTTGGCCGCAAGGAAGATCTGGATCTGCTGAATTCGGTCGCGGAAAACATCATGGGCCGCACGATCTGCGCGCTCGGCGATGCAGCGGCCATGCCCGTGCGCGGCATGCTCAAGCACTTCTGGGACGAATTCGAGTATCACGTCGAGCACAAGCATTGTCTCGTCGGCGGGCATGCGCATCACGCGCGCACCGAAGCGCTTACCGCGTAATCAGGCGCGCACAGTCAGATGCGCGGAAAGTAGTCGAGAGACAAGGGTTGAGGATCTCTATCCATCATGGTTGAACTAGAAATTGACGGCAAGACGGTCGAGGTGCCTGAAGGCAGCATGGTGATCCAGGCTGCGCACAAGGTCGATACGTACATTCCTCACTTCTGCTATCACAAGAAGCTGTCGATCGCGGCGAACTGCCGGATGTGCCTCGTCGAAGTCGAGAAGATGCCGAAGGCCGTCCCCGCCTGCGCGACGCCCGTGTCGGCCGGCATGATCGTGCGCACCACCTCCGACAAGGCCGTGAAGGCCCAGCAGTCGGTGATGGAATTCCTGCTGATCAACCATCCGCTCGATTGCCCGATCTGCGATCAGGGCGGCGAATGCCAGTTGCAGGACTTGGCCGTCGGTTACGGCAAATCGCAGTCGCGCTATAGCGAAGAAAAGCGCGTGGTGTTCCACAAGAACGTCGGTCCGCTCATCTCCATGGAAGAGATGTCGCGCTGCATCCACTGCACGCGCTGCGTGCGCTTCGGCCAGGAAGTGGCCGGCGTGATGGAGCTCGGCATGCTGGGCCGCGGCGAGCATTCGGAAATCACCTCGTTCGTCGGCAAGACCGTGGATTCGGAACTGTCGGGCAACATGATCGACCTGTGCCCGGTCGGCGCGTTGACGAGCAAGCCGTTCCGCTACAGCGCGCGTACGTGGGAACTGTCGCGCCGCAAGTCAGTGAGCCCGCACGATTCCGTCGGCGCGAACCTCGTGGTGCAGGTGAAGAACAACCGCGTGATGCGCGTTCTGCCGATGGAAAACGAAGCCATCAACGAATGCTGGATCTCGGACAAGGACCGCTTCTCGTACGAAGGCCTCAACGGCGACGAGCGTCTGACCACGCCGATGCTGAAGCAGGGCGGCAACTGGATCGAAACCGACTGGCAGACCGCGCTCGAATACGTGGCGAAGGGTCTCAAGGGCATCAAGGCCGATCACGGCGCGAACGCGATCGCCGCATTGGCCACGCCGCACAGCACGGTCGAAGAACTGCATCTGCTGAAGCAACTGGCGGAAGGCGTCGGCACGCCGAACGTCGATTTCCGTCTGCGCCAGCACGATTTCTCCGCGCCCGTGGGCGTCGGTGCGCCGTGGCTCGGCTCGAAGATCGCGGATCTGTCGCTCGTCGACACCGCGTTCGTGATCGGCTCGTTCCTGCGCCGCGATCATCCGCTGTTCGCCGCGCGTCTGCGTCAGGCCGCAAAGAGCGGCGCCAAGATCACGTTCCTCAACGCCAGCAACGACGATTCGCTGATCCCGACCGCGCATCGCCTGGTCGCGGCGCCGTCGGCGTGGCTCGATCAGCTCGCGGGTATCGCGGCGGCCGTCTCCGAAGCGCGCGGCGTCGCGCTGCCGGACGCATTCGCGGGCCGCGAAGTATCGGCGGCGGCGAAGGACGTGGCGGCATCGCTGTCGGCGGGCGAAAAGCGCGTCGTGCTGCTCGGCAATCTCGCCGTTCAGCATCCGGACTTTGCACAGATTCAGGCAGCCGCCCAGTGGATCGCCGACAATACCGGCGCGACGCTCGGCTTCCTCACGGAAGGCGCGAACTCGGTCGGTGCGCATCTCGTCGACGCGCTGCCGGGCGAGGGCGGTCTCAACGCACGTGAAGCATTCGAGCAGCCGCGCAAGGGTTACGTGCTGCTGAACGCCGAGCCGGAATACGACACCGCGAG
This sequence comes from Caballeronia cordobensis, assembly GCF_001544575.2. Classification (GTDB taxonomy): domain Bacteria; phylum Pseudomonadota; class Gammaproteobacteria; order Burkholderiales; family Burkholderiaceae; genus Caballeronia; species Caballeronia cordobensis. The sequence continues at coordinate 24,355 of NZ_FCNY02000013.1, read as the reverse complement.
CCCTGCGCAAGCCATCGCCGCGCTGAAGGCGGCGGAAATGGTCGTCGTGATGTCGCCGTTCAAGCACGGCATGGACTACGCGGACGTGCTGCTGCCCATCGCGCCGTTCACGGAAACGTCGGGCACGTTCGTCAACGCGGAAGGCACGGCACAGTCGTTCAACGGCGTCGTGCGCGCGCTGGGCGACACGCGTCCGGGCTGGAAGGTGCTGCGCGTGCTGGGCACGATCCTCGGCCTGTCCGGTTTCGACTACGACACGGCTGAAGAAGTGCGCATCGCCGCACTCGGTACGGGCGATCTGTCCGCGCGTCTGTCGAACAAGACGTCGGTGCAGGCAAAGCGCGCCGCGTCGAACGTCGTGCTGAACGGCAGCGGCCTGCAGCGTCTCGCCGATGTGCCGATCTATCACGCCGACGCGCTCGTGCGCCGCGCGCCGTCGCTGCATCTGACGGCGGCCGCCCGCGATGCGAACGTGGCCGGCCTGCCGACCGCGCTCTACGACAAGCTCGGCCTGAAGGATGGCGAAGCAGTGCGTATCAAGCAGGGCAACCTGTCGGTGACGTTGCCCGCGGTCCGCGATGCGAATCTCGCGGAATCGGTGGTCCGCGTGTCGGCGGGCACGACGGCTGGCGCCGCGCTCGGCGGCCTGTTCGGTGAACTGGTAGTGGAGAAGGCGTAAAAATGGGCTTGTTCGATACGATCAACGCAGGTGGCACGCAGCTTCTGGGCGTCGCATGGCCGACGGTGTGGGCGCTGGTCCGCATCCTGGTGGTGGCGGTTGTCATTCTGCTGTGCGTGGCGTACCTGATTCTGTGGGAACGCAAGCTCATCGGCTGGATGCACGTGCGTCTCGGCCCGAACCGCGTCGGCCCGGCGGGTCTGCTGCAGCCGATCGCGGACGTCCTGAAGCTGCTGCTGAAGGAAGTCATCCAGCCGACGCAGGCAAGCCGCTGGATCTACATGATCGCGCCGATCATGACCGTGGTTCCGGCCTTCGCCGTGTGGGCGGTCATTCCGTTCCAGGCGGAAGCGGTGCTCGGCAACATCAACGCGGGTCTGCTTTACGCCATGGCGATCTCGTCGATCGGCGTGTACGGCGTGATTCTGGCCGGCTGGGCGTCGAACTCGAAGTACGCGTTCCTCGGCGCGATGCGCGCGGCAGCTCAGATGGTGTCCTACGAAATCTCGATGGGCTTCGCGCTCGTCGTGGTGCTGATGGTCGCGGGCACGCTGAACATGTCGGAAATCGTGCACTCGCAGCAGCGCGGCATGTTCGCGGGCTGGGGCGTCAACTTCCTGTCGTGGAACTGGCTGCCGCTCTTGCCGATGTTCGTCGTGTACTTCATCTCGGGCATCGCCGAAACGAACCGTCACCCGTTCGACGTGGTTGAAGGCGAATCGGAAATCGTCGCGGGTCACATGATCGATTACTCCGGCATGGCGTTCGCGCTGTTCTTCCTCGCCGAGTACATCAACATGATCGTGATCTCCGCGATCGCCACGACGCTGTTCCTCGGCGGCTGGGATGCGCCGTTCGGCTTCCTGTCGTTCATTCCGGGCGTATTCTGGTTCGTTTTCAAGGTTTTCCTGCTGCTGTCGGTCTTCATCTGGGCGCGCGCGACATTCCCGCGTTACCGCTACGACCAGATCATGCGTCTGGGCTGGAAGGTGTTCCTGCCGGTATCGGTGATCTGGGTGGTCGTGGTCGGTTTCTGGATCATGTCGCCGCTCAACATCTGGAAGTAACGAGAAGCGCGCACACGAAACCATCATGAACGCAATCCAAAACTTCTTTAAGACCTTCTTCCTGACCGAGCTGCTGAAGGGTCTCGCGCTGACGGGCCGTTACACATTCCAGCGCAAGATCACCGTGCAGTTCCCGGAAGAGAAGACGCCTATCTCGCCGCGTTTCCGCGGCCTGCATGCGCTGCGCCGTTATGAAAACGGCGAAGAGCGCTGCATCGCCTGCAAGCTGTGCGAAGCGGTATGCCCGGCCATGGCGATCACGATCGAATCGGAGACGCGCGCGGACAATACGCGCCGCACGACGCGCTATGACATCGACCTGACCAAGTGCATCTTCTGCGGTTTCTGCGAAGAAAGCTGCCCGGTCGATTCGATCGTCGAGACGCACATCCTCGAATATCACGGCGAGAAGCGCGGCGACCTGTATTTCACGAAGGACATGCTGCTCGCGGTGGGCGACCGTTACGAAACGGAAATCGCCGCATCGAAGGCGGCAGACGCGCCTTATCGTTGATTGAAGGCAGATGCCGGAACCTTGGGTTCAGCCTCTGGGTTCCGGCGTCGGGCCGAAGCGATTTTGTTGTTGCTGTTTGGCACACTGCGGCGCGCGCCGAGGGCGGCTCCTGCCCGAAAACGCCGACACACCATGCCTGATGATGGCCTAACGATGAACCGGTAATCATGGAATTCACAACCGTACTGTTCTATATCTTCGCGCTGCTGCTGACCGTGTCCGCGCTGAAGGTGATCACCTCGCGCAACCCGGTGTCGTCCGCGCTCTTTCTCGTGCTCGCGTTCTTCAACGCGGCCGCGATCTGGATGCTGCTGCAAGCCGAATTCCTCGCGATCCTGCTGGTTCTCGTCTATGTCGGCGCGGTGATGGTGCTGTTCCTCTTCGTCGTGATGATGCTCGACATCAACATTGATGTCCTGCGGCGCGATTTCAAGCGTTTCGTGCCGATCGCGAGCATCGTCGGCGCGATCATCGTGATCGAAACGGCGCTGATCCTGTGGCACGGCTACGGCGCGACGACCACGCCGCTGCGCGACGCATCCGCAGGCGCGGGCGTCTCCGGCGCGGCGCTGATGCCGAACACGCAGCTCATCGGCAAGGTCATCTACACGGACTACATCTTCGCGTTCGAAATCGCGGGCCTCGTGCTGCTCGTCGCGATCATCGCGGCGATCTCGCTCACGATCCGCGACAAGAAGGACAAGAAGACGCAAACCGTCAGTCAGCAGGTCAAGGTGCGCCGCGAAGACCGCGTGCGTCTCGTGAAGATGCAGGCGGAAAAAGATGCACCCGACGCCACGACGGAACCGGCCGTGACCGGCAACATCGGCGCGGGCACCGTCGACAACAAGGGCTGAGCGCGAAGGAGAAATCGAATATGTTGAGTCTTGCCCATTACCTCGTGCTCGGTGCGATCCTCTTTGCGATCAGCATCGTCGGCATCTTCCTGAACCGCCGCAACGTCATCATCATCCTGATGGCGATCGAGCTGATGCTGCTCGCGGTGAACACCAATTTCGTCGCGTTCTCACACTATCTGGGCGATGTGCACGGCCAGATCTTCGTGTTCTTCGTGCTGACCGTGGCCGCGGCTGAAGCCGCGATCGGTCTCGCGATTCTCGTGACCCTGTTCCGTAGCCTCGACACGATCAACGTCGAGGACCTCGATCAGCTCAAAGGTTAATTTCAGGCAAGGCTGTTATGTCCACGACACTCAATGAAAACCTCCTGCTCGCGGTTCCGCTGGCGCCGCTGGCCGGCTGTCTGATCGCGGGGCTGTTCGCGAAGTGGGTAGGGCGCAAGGGCGCGCATCGCGTGACGATCCTCGGCGTCTTTATCTCGTTCATCCTCTCGGCGATCGTCTTCAACGACGTGATGCACGGCGCGAGCTTCAACGCGACCATCTACGAATGGATGAACGTCGGCCCGCTGAAGATGGAAGTCGGCTTCCTGGTCGACTCGCTCACCGCGATGATGATGGTCATCGTGACCTTCGTCTCGCTGATGGTGCACATCTACACGATCGGCTACATGGCGGACGAGGAAGTCGGCTACGAGCGCTTCTTCTCGTACATCTCGCTCTTCACGTTCTCGATGCTGATGCTCGTCATGAGCAACAACTTCCTGCAGCTGTTCTTCGGCTGGGAAGCGGTGGGTCTCGTGTCGTATCTGCTGATCGGTTTCTACTTCACGCGTGAAAGCGCGATCTACGCCAACATGAAGGCGTTCATCGTGAACCGCGTGGGCGACTTCGGCTTTCTGCTCGGCATCGGTTTGCTGCTCGCGTTCTCGGGCTCGCTGAACTACGGCGACGTGTTCGCGCAAGGCGACAAGCTCGCGGCGATGACCTTCCCCGGCACGGACTGGGGCCTCCTGACGGTCGCGTGCGTTTGCCTCTTCATCGGCGCGATGGGCAAGTCGGCGCAGTTCCCGCTGCACGTGTGGCTGCCCGACTCGATGGAAGGCCCGACGCCGATCTCCGCGCTGATTCACGCGGCAACGATGGTGACGGCCGGCATCTTCATGGTGACGCGCATGTCGCCGCTCTTCGAGCATTCGGATGCGGCGCTGTCGTTCGTGACGGTCATCGGCGCGATCACGGCGTTGTTCATGGGCTTCCTCGGCGTCGTGCAGAACGACATCAAGCGCGTGGTCGCGTACTCGACGCTCTCGCAGCTCGGCTACATGACGGTGGCGCTCGGCGTGTCGGCGTATCCGGTCGCCGTGTTCCACCTCGGCACGCACGCGTTCTTCAAGGCGCTGCTGTTCCTCGGCGCGGGCTCGGTCATCATCGGCATGCACCACGATCAGGACATGCGCAACATGGGCGGCCTGCGCAAGTACATGCCGATCACGTGGATCACCTCGCTGATCGGTTCGCTCGCGCTGATCGGCACGCCGTTCTTCTCGGGCTTCTACTCGAAGGATTCGATCATCGAGGCCGTGAAGTACTCGCATCTGGCGGGCTCGGGCTTCGCTTATTTCGCGGTGGTCGCGAGCGTGTTCGTCACGTCGCTGTACTCGTTCCGCATGTATTTCATGGTGTTCCACGGCGAAGAGCGCTTCCGCGGTCCGAAGCATCCCGACTCGCCGATGGGCCAGGCCGAAGCGCATGGTCACGGTCATGATTCACACGGTCACGACGATCACGGCCACGGTCACGCTCATGTGCCGCATGAGACGCCCTGGGTGGTGACGCTGCCGCTCGTGCTGCTCGCGATTCCGTCGATCATCATCGGCGCGATCATGATCGGCCCGATGATCTACGGCGACTTCTTCTCGCACGGCGTGGTGTTCGACAAGGTGATCTACATCGCCGAGAACCACGAAGGCCTGAAGGAAATGGCCGAAGAGTTCCACGGCTGGGTTGCGATGGCGCTGCACGGCATCATCACGCCGGGACCGGTGTGGCTCGCAGCGCTCGGCGTGATCGTCGCGTGGTTCTTCTACATGAAGCGCCCGGACCTGCCGGCAGTCGTGGCCCGCACGTTCCGCCCGATCTACGTGTTGCTCGACAACAAGTACTACTGCGACAAGATCAACGAAGTCGTGTTCGCGAAGGGCGCGGTCGCGATCGGCCGCGGTCTGTGGAAAGAGGGCGATGTGGTTGTCATCGACGGCATCGTCAACGGCAGTGCGCGGTTCATGGGCTGGTTCGCCGGTGTGATCCGCTTCCTTCAATCCGGTTACATCTATCACTACGCGTTCGCCATGATTATCGGCATGCTGGGGCTCTTGACCCTGTTTGTGACGCTCGGCGGCAAATAAGGCGAGGGGACCTATGCACTCTTTTCCGATTCTCAGTGTCGCGATCTGGCTGCCGATCGTTTTCGGTTTGCTGGTTCTCGCTGTAGGCAACGACCGCAATCCAGCGCCGGCGCGCTGGATTGCGCTGATCGGCTCGGTGCTCGGGCTGATCGTCACGATTCCGCTCATCACCGGCTTCGATACGTCGACGGCCGCGCTGCAATTCGTCGAATTGTCGCCGTGGATCGAGCGCTTCAATATCACGTATCACCTCGGCGTCGACGGCATTTCGATGTGGTTCGTCGTGCTGACCGCGCTCATCACGGTGGTCGTCGTGATCGCCGGCTGGGAAGTGATCACCGAGCGCGTGTCGCAGTACATGGCCGCGTTCCTGATCCTCTCGGGCATCATGATCGGCGTGTTCTCGACGGCGGACGGCCTGCTGTTCTACGTGTTCTTCGAAGCCACGCTCATCCCGATGTACATCATCATCGGCGTGTGGGGCGGCCCGAATCGCGTGTACGCGGCGTTCAAGTTCTTCCTGTACACGCTGGCCGGCTCGCTGCTGATGCTGGTCGCACTGCTGTACCTCTACACGCAGACGCACACGTTCGATCTCGCGACGTGGCAGGCCGCGAAGCTCGACATGACGCCGCAGGTGCTGCTCTTCATCGCGTTCTTCCTGGCGTTTGCCGTGAAGGTGCCGATGTTCCCGGTGCATACGTGGCTGCCGGACGCGCACGTGGAGGCGCCGACGGGCGGCTCGGTCGTGCTGGCCGCGATCATGCTGAAGCTCGGCGCGTACGGTTTCCTGCGCTTCTCGCTGCCGATCGCGCCGGACGCGAGCCATTTCCTCGCGCCCGTGGTCATCACGCTGTCGCTGATCGCGGTGATCTACATCGGGCTGGTCGCGATGGTGCAGACCGACATGAAGAAGCTCGTCGCGTATTCGTCGATCGCGCACATGGGCTTCGTCACGCTCGGCTTCTTCATGTTCGGCCCGTCGAGCCAGCTCGGCATGGAAGGCGCGATCATCCAGATGATCTCGCACGGCTTCGTGTCGGGCGCGATGTTCCTTTCCATCGGCGTGCTGTATGACCGCGTGCACTCGCGTCAGATCGCGGATTACGGCGGCGTCGTCAACACGATGCCGAAGTTCGCCGCGTTCGTGATGCTCTTTGCGATGGCCAACTGCGGCTTGCCGGGCACCTCGGGTTTCGTCGGCGAATTCATGGTGATTCTCGCGGCGGTGAAGTACAACTTCTGGATCGCGTTCCTCGCCACGTTCACGCTGATTCTCGGCGCGGCGTACACGCTGTGGATGTACAAGCGCGTTTATTTCGGCGCGGTCGCGAACGACCACGTCGCGAAGCTCGCGGACATCAACAAGCGCGAATTCCTGATGCTCGCCATCCTTGCGGTGTTCACGCTGTACATGGGCCTGCATCCGAAGCCTTTCACCGACGTGATGCACGAATCGGTGGCAAACCTGCTCTCCCACGTCGCGCAGTCCAAGCTGCCGCTGGCTCAGTAACGTCGTGAGGAGGAACTAAAAGATCATGCAAAACGCTCCCATGAGTATGTTGTGGCCCGACGCGATCCTGATGGCCGCGGTCGTCATCGCCTGGCTCAATGACACGGTTTTCGGCCCGAAGAGCCGCGGCACGACGTATCTGATCGCGCTCGTCTCGACGATCGTCGTTGGCGTCTGGTTCGCCTTCACCGCGCTCAATCCGACGCCGGCTTACTTCTTCACGCGCATGTATATCGTCGATCCGTTCGCGAGCGCGATGAAGGCGGTGGTCTGCCTCGGCTACGCGGTGTCGATCATCTACTCGAAGAAGTATCTCGAAGACCGCGACCTGTTCCGCGGCGACTTCTTCCTGCTCGGCCTGTTCTCGCTGCTCGGCCAGTGCGTGATGATTTCGGGCAACAACTTCCTCACGCTGTATCTCGGTCTCGAACTGATGTCGCTGTCGCTCTACGCGGTCATCGCGCTGCGCAAGGACGCGCCGCAGTCGAACGAATCGGCGATGAAGTATTACGTGCTCGGCGCGCTCGCTTCCGGTTTCCTGCTCTACGGCATCTCGATGCTCTACGGCGCGACCGGCTCGCTCGAACTGAACGAAGTGCTGAAGGCGGTGGCGTCCGGCCGCATCAACGACGCGGTCCTGCTCTTCGGCGTGATCTTCGTGGTCGCGGGCGTGGCGTTCAAGATGGGCGCGGTGCCGTTCCACATGTGGGTGCCCGACGTCTATCAAGGCGCACCGACCGCGATGACGCTGCTCACCGGCGGCGGCCCGAAGGTCGCGGCGTTCGCGTGGGGCCTGCGCTTCCTCGTGATGGGCCTGCTGCCGCTCGCGGTGGACTGGCAGGAGATGCTCGTGATCCTCGCGGCGCTGTCGCTGATCGTCGGCAACATCACGGGTATCGTGCAGAAGAACATCAAGCGGATGCTGGCTTACTCGGCCATCTCCAACATGGGCTTCGTGCTGCTCGGGCTTCTGGCCGGCGTCGTGAACGACAAGGTCGATGGCGCGGCGGGCGCATACAGCTCGGCGATGTTCTACAGCATCATCTATCTCGTCACGACGCTCGGCAGCTTCGGCGTGGTCATGCTGCTCGCACGCCGCGACTTCGAAGCCGAAATGCTCGAAGACTTCAAGGGCCTGAACCAGCGTAGCCCGGTGTTCGCGTTCGTCATGATGGTCATGATGTTCTCGCTCGCCGGCATTCCGCCGACGGTCGGCTTCTACGCGAAGCTCGCCGTGCTCGAAGCGACGATGAACGCGGGCCTCACGTGGCTTGCCGTGCTCGCCGTGATGACCTCGCTCGTGGGCGCGTTCTACTACCTGCGCGTCGTGAAGCTGATGTACTTCGATGCACCGACCGACGCATCGCCGATCGTCGCCGGCAGCCTGAACCGTTCGCTCCTCGCGTTCAATGGTCTTGCCGTGCTCGTGCTCGGCCTGGTGCCGGGTCCGCTGATGACGGCCTGCCTCACGGCGATCTCGCATACGCTGCCGCTGTAATGTCGGCGGCAGGCTGGTTCATCGTGCTGTTGGCGCTCGTTCTGGCCAACGTGCCGTTCCTGAATCAGCGCCTCTTCGCCGTCGTCCCGTTGCCGCTTCCGGCGCCCACGGGACACAAGGCGGCGAAGAAGAGCGCGTGGATTCGCATCGGCGAACTGATCGTCCTGTACTTCGTCGTCGGCGCGCTCGGCTTCATGCTCGAAGCGCGCGCCGGCAACCGGTTCGATCAGGAATGGCAGTTCTACGCCATTACCTTCAGTCTCTTCGTGGTGCTCGCCTTTCCGGGCTTCACGTTTCAGTATCTCGTCAAACGCCGCTAAGGGCTCGCGCCCTTGGCGGCTTGTTTGTTTCAAAGCACAGGGCTCAAGATGGCAGATCATTCCTCGATTCCCGGCACGGACGACGGCCTCATCGAAAAGAAGGTCGAGAGCGTCACGCTGCACGAAGGGAAATTTCTCACGCTCAAGTGCGATACCGTCGAGTTGCCCGACGGCAAGCACGCGACGCGCGAGTTCGTCGAGCATCCCGGCGCGGTGATGATCCTGCCGGTCTTCGACGACGGCCGCGTGCTGCTCGAACGCCAGTTCCGCTATCCGGTGGGCCGCGTGCTGTTGGAGTTTCCGGCAGGCAAGCTCGATCCGAACGAAGACGAACTCACGTGCGCGAAGCGCGAGCTTCAGGAGGAAACGGGCTACACGGCGCGTGAATGGACCTTCCTGACGCGCATTCACCCCGTGATTTCGTATTCGACGGAATTCATCGATATCTATCTTGCGCGCGGCCTCACTGCCGGCGATGCAAGACTCGACGAAGGCGAGTTTCTCGAAACCTTCATTGCCGACGAAGCGCAGTTGATGGACTGGGTGAAGGACGGCAGCATCAGCGACGTGAAGACGATCATCGGCGTGTTCTGGCTGGAGAAGATCCGCTCGGGCGCCTGGAAGCTCGACTAGAGCGCTCGTCGCAAGAACATGCACTCAGCGAAGGCGGCCTCGATGGCCGCTTTCGTCGTTTTTGCGCCACCAAAAGCGTCGTCAGGGCCGAGCGGCTAGAATGGATCTTTCACCTATTGACCGTGCCGTTCCATTTGTCCGACGTTGCGAACGACCGTTCAAAAATCTCGAATCTGAGATAAACTTCAACGAAGCCCATCAGCATGAAGGTCCTCGATTTAAAGTGCTCGCATGACCATCGGTTCGAAGGCTGGTTCGCCTCGACCGAAGAGTTCGAATCGCAGTTGTCGCGCAAGCTGGTCGCATGTCCGGTGTGCGCGGCGACCGATGTGAGCCGCATGCCGTCCGCGCCGCGCCTGAATCTGTCGTCGTCGCGAGGCGATGCTCCGCCAGCGCAACACGCGCCGACTGGAGCGCAGGCGGCGGCCGCGCCTGAAGCGGCCGCCTTGCAGGCGCGCGCGTTGAAGTTCATGCGCGAACTGATCGAGAAGACCGAAAACGTGGGCGACCGGTTTGCCGAAGAGGCGCGGCGCATTCACTACAACGAGGCGCCGGCGCGCAACATTCGCGGCGTCACGACGCCGGAAGATGCGCATGCCTTGCTCGAAGAAGGCATCGACGTGATGCCGTTGCCTGTTCCGGACGCATTGAAAGAGCCGCTGCAGTAACGCTTCCGCGCGGCTTCTCCACGGACTCCAGAGCGAGCCAGGACTGGAGACGCCGCGCACCGCCGTTCTCCATTTTTTCGTCGCCAACATTCGCCGTCACGGAAGGGAGAACCGCATGACCTACGCTTATGAAGATTTCGACATCGGCAGCGCGGTGACGCTGAGCGCGCACACGTTCACGCGCGAGGAGATCGTCGAATTCGCGACGCGTTACGATCCGCAGCCGTTTCATCTGTCGGACGCGGCGGGCGAAGCCTCGCATTTCGGCGGGCTGGTCGCGAGCGGCTGGAACACGTGTTCCGCGATGATGGGCATTCTCGTGCGCGACATGGTCGGCGATTCGACCTCGATGGGCTCGCCCGGCCTCGACAACATCCGCTGGATCAAACCCGTGCGCGTCGGCGACACGGTGCGGCTCACCGTGCGCGTGCTCGACAAGCGCGTGTCGAAGAGCAAGCCCGACCGCGGCATCGTGCAGACGCGCTGGGAGGCGCACAACCAGCGCGGCGAGCTCGTGCTGACGGTGGATTCCGCCGCGCTCTTCGGCCTGCGCAATCCGGATTCTTCAAGCGCCTGACGCGTACTTCCCGAGTTCGAGCTTCGCGATCGCATTGCGGTGCACTTCGTCGGGACCGTCGGCGAGACGCAGCGTGCGCGCCGATGCATACGCATACGCGAGCGGAAAATCGTCGCAGACGCCGCCCGCGCCGTGCGCCTGAATCGCCCAGTCGATGACCTGACACGCGACGTTCGGCGCAACCACCTTGATCATCGCGATCTCGCCGCGCGCGCCCTTGTTGCCGGCGGTGTCCATCATGTATGCGGCCTTGAGCGTCAGAAGCCGCGCCTGCTCGATCATGATGCGGGCTTCGGCGATGCGCTCCTGCGTCACGCCATGCTGTGCGATCGGCTTGCCGAATGCGACGCGCGCAAGCGTGCGCTTCGTCATCAGTTCGAGCGCGCGTTCCGCGAGACCGATCAGGCGCATGCAATGGTGAATGCGTCCGGGCCCGAGGCGCCCCTGCGCAATCTCGAAGCCGCGGCCCTCGCCGAGCAGCAGGTTCGCCGCGGGCACGCGCACGGTGTCGAGCGTGATGTCCATATGGCCGTGCGGCGCGTCGTCGTAACCGAAGACGTTCAAGGGACGATGCACCGTGATGCCGGGGGCATCGGCGGGCACGAAGATCATCGACTGTTGCGCATGCTTCGGCGCTTGCGTGTCGGTTTTACCCATCACGATATAGACCTTGCAGCGCGGATCGCCCGCGCCCGATGACCACCACTTGTGGCCGTCGATCACGTAGCTGTCGCCGTCGCGCGCGATGCTGCACCGGATGTTCGTCGCATCCGAAGAAGCGACTTCCGGTTCCGTCATCAGAAACGCCGAGCGGATCTCGCCGCGCAGCAGCGGTTCGAGCCATTGCGCCTTCTGCGCATCGGTGCCGTAGCGTTCGATGGTCTCCATGTTGCCGGTGTCCGGCGCGCTGCAATTGAACACTTCCGGCGCCCACGGCACGCGGCCCATGATTTCGCAGAGCGGCGCATATTCGAGATTCGCGAGACCCGCGCCGCGTTCCGATGACGGAAGAAAGAGATTCCACAAGCCATCGGCGCGCGCGCGTTCTTTCAGGCTTTCGATGAGGCGCGTCGGAACCCAGGCATTGCCCGATGCGCGGTTCGCGGCGATCTCGTCGGCATAGGCGCGCTCGTTCGGATAGATGTGCGCATCGAAGAAGGCGAGCAGCTTGTCGCGCAATGCCGCTACTTTGGGCGTGTAGTCGAAGTTCATGCCTGGCTCTCCACCTTTTGCGCGTACTGCCATGCGAGCTCGGCCATCGGACGCGCGCGCCTGCCCGCATCGATGGCTTGCGCGCTCGCGGCGGTGCCATCGACGACGCGCTTCATGATGCCTTGCAGAATCGCCGCGATGCGGAACATGTTGTAGGCGAGATAGAAGTTCCAGTCGCCTTCGATCGTGAAGCCCGTGCGCTCGCAATAGCGCTTCACGTAATCGCTTTCGTCCGGAATGCCGAGCGCGGCCCAGTCGAGTCCGGCGATGCCGCGAAACTGCGACGGATCGACATGCCACGCCATGCAGTGGTACGCGAAATCGGCGAGCGGATCGCCGAGCGTCGAGAGCTCCCAGTCGAGCACGGCGAGCACGCGCGGCTCGTGCGGATGAAAGATCAGGTTGTCGAGCCGGAAATCGCCATGCACGACGCTGACCTTCGCTTCGTGTGACACGGGAATGCGCCGCGGCAGCCACTCGATCAGACGCTGCATCGCGTCGATCTTTTCCGTTTCCGAGGCGATGTACTGCTTGCTCCATCGCCCGATCTGACGCTCGAAGTAATTGCCCGGCTTGCCATACGTCGACAGGCCGGCGGCGTTGACATCGACGGTATGAAGCGCGGCGATCACGCGATTCGTTTCGTCGTAGATCGCCGCGCGTTCGGCGGGCGTCATGCCGGGCAGCGAGGGATCCCACAGCACGCGGCCCTGCACGAACTCCATCACATAGAAGGCGCGGCCGATCACGCTTTCGTCCTCGCACAGCGCGAGCATGCGCGCGACGGGCACATCGGTCGGGGCGAGGGCGTCCATCACGCGATACTCGCGCTCGATCGCGTGCGCGGAGGGCAACAGCTTTGCCGCGGGGCCGGGCTTCGCGCGCATCACGTAGCTGCGGCCGGGCGTGACCAGCTTGAACGTCGGATTCGACTGGCCGCCCGCGAATTGCTCGATGCTCAAGGGGCCGTCGAAGCCATCGACATTCGCCGCGAGCCATGAGGTCAGCGCGCCGGTATCGAAGCGCTGTGTGTCCTGCACGGGGCGCGTGCCTTCGAACGCGGCGAAATCGGACGTCTGTGTCTCGTTGTTTTGCATCGTCTCCTCCAGGCGGCTTGGTCAGGACATGCCGCCGGCCTTGTAGCGCACGAATTGAGCGTAGAGCAGTTCCATCGTCGTGTTGCGCACGCCGGCGTGAAGCGGCGAGGGCGGTGAATGATTGATCGCGTGCACGACCCAGTCGCCGGGTTTGTCGCCCACATCGAGCGCGTTGATGCAGCCCGTCGCCTGCGACAGATGCCCGAAAAACGCTCGCCCGCCCGCCGTGATCGCATGCGAGAGCAGCGCGCGGTTGACGCCGCCGTGCAGCACGAGCAGCACCGTGTCCCACGAACGGTCTTCACGCAGGCGCGCGATCGCGGGCAGCGCGCGATCGAGCAACTCGCCGATGGTCTCGCCGCCGAGAAACCGCGTCTCTTCCGCCACGACGCCATCGAACACCGAGAGGAACGCGCGCTCGATGTCCGACACCGTGAGGTCCTTGAGCTTGCCGCCGCGAATCTCCTGCCATTCGGGCCACGTTTCGATGTCGATGCGCTGTCCCGTCGCTTCGAGCACGCGTTGCGCGGTTTCGATCGTGCGCGGCAGGCCGCTTGCGATCACGCGATCGAAGCGCACGTTCTGCGCGGCGAACTCGCGTCCCGCCGCGCTCGCTTCCTCGCGGCCTTGCTCGTTGAGCGGCACGCTTTCGGGATCGATCGCGCGGCCGCTATCGTCGAAATAAGTGACGTCGCCATGCCGCATCAGGAAGATGCGCCGGCGCTTCGGCAGTTCGTAATGGGCCATGTGTGCTCTATCGATAGTTCGGCTGGCGTTTCTCCAGAAACGCGCTGATGCCTTCGAGCGCGTCGCCGTGATGGAGCGCATCGACGAAGCTGTCGCGCTCCATGTCGAGATGCGCGGCGAGCGGCTGCACGTCGGCGGCGTTGATGAGCGACTTGATGCGCGCCATCGCTTTGGGCGACACGCTGCCGAGATCGTCGGCCCACGCAATGGCCGCATCGAGCGCGATGCCTTTTTTCGTCAGCCGGTTCACGACGCCGACTTCATGCAGCCGCGATGCGCCGATCGGCTTCGCTTCGAGCAGCACTTCGCTCGCGAGCGTGCGCGGCACCGCGCGCGCGAGCAGCCACGATGCGCCGCCATCCGGCGTGAGGCCGACGCGCGCATACGACATGACGAACTTCGCGTCATCGGCGGCGACGATCAGATCGCAGGCGAGCGCGAGCGAAAAGCCCGCACCGGCCGCCGCGCCTTCGACGGCGGCGATCACCGGTTTGGTCGAAGCGCGCAGCGCGCTGATCCATTCGCCGAGCAGATCGATGCTGTCGCCTTGCACCGACGGATCTTTCGCGCGGTTTTCCAGCAGGCGATTCAGGTTGCCGCCCGCGCAGAAGAAGTTGTCGGCGCCCGTCAGCACGATCGCGCGCACGCTGTTGTCGCGCTCGGCGGTGTTGAGCGCTTCGATGCCCGCCGCGTACATGTCCGGATGCAGCGCGTTGCGCGCGCCGGGATTGGAGAGCTTGAGAACGAGCGTGGTGTCGCTGCCCGCGGGACGGTCTGTCAGTAGTTCGGCGCTCATCTGAGCTCCTCGGTATGGGTAAGCGAAAGTCCGAGCTGCGCGCGGCGCGTGAGCCAAGGCGTCGGCCGGTAGCGCGGATCGCCGAGCACGGCGGTCATGTTGCGCAGGATCGTGAGAATCGTCGGCGCGCCGAGCGTGTCGCCGAGCGCGAGCGGGCCGTGCGGATAACCGAGGCCGAGCATCACGGCGAGATCGATATCTTCGGGCGTCGCGATGCCCTGCTGCGCGATATCGCAGCCGATGTTCACGATCGTCGCCACGACGCGTTGCGCGACGAAACCGGCCGAATCGCGGATCACGGTGACGGGCACGCCGTCGAAGGCGAAGAGGGCGTGCGCGGCGTCGCGCATCGCGGGCGTGGTCGCGGGCGTCGTCATGATGGTGCGCCGCGCGACGGTATCGAGCGGGAAGAGCGTATCGACGGCGACGACGCGCGTCGCGTCGAGATGCTCGTTGACGGCGGCGGTCGTCGCATCGAGGCCGAGCGGTGTCACGATGATCAGCGAATCCGGCTCGGGCGTGTGACCGCCGTCGATATGCACCGAGCAGTCGCAGCGGGCGATCAGCTTCAGCACGTCCTCGCGACCGGCGTGCGATGCGCGGCTGATCCACACGCGCGTCGGCAGTTGCGTGGGCGCGGCGGGCTCGGGCGGCACTTCCTGCTTGCCGTCGACATAGCGGTAAAACCCTTCGCCCGCCTTGCGCCCGATGAGCCCGCCCGCGAGCCGCGTGCCCGTGATCGGCGACGGCTTGAAGCGCGGCTCTTCATAAAACTGGTGATAGATCGATTCCATCACCGGATGCGAGACGTCGAGCGCGGTGAGATCGAGCAGCTCGAACGGCCCGAGGCGAAAGCCCGCTTGTTCGCGCATGATGCGGTCGATGTCCGCGAAACTCGCGATGCCTTCGCTCGCCACGCGCAGGCCTTCGGTGTTCATGCCGCGCCCGGCGTGATTGACGATGAAGCCCGGCATGTCCTTCGCGCGCACCGGCGTGTGGCCCATGCGGCGCGCGAGGTCCATCAGGGCATTGCCGGCGCGCGGGTCGCCGCGCAGTCCGTCGATGACTTCGACGACGCGCATCAGCGGCACGGGGTTGAAGAAGTGAAAGCCCGCGACGCGTTCCGGATGCGCGCAGCCCGCGGCGATCGCGGTGATCGACAGCGACGACGTATTCGACGCGAGCACGCAATGCTCGCCGACCACCGCTTCGAGCTCGCGGAACAGTTCGCGCTTGATGTCGAGATTCTCGACGATCGCCTCGACGATGGCGTCGCAATCGGACAGTTCGCTTTTGTCGCCCGCATCGCGAATGCGCGCGAGCGCCGCGTGCGCGTCCGCTTCCTTGAGCTTGCCCTTCGCGGTGAGTTTCGCAAACGTCTCGGCGAGATACGCGCACGCGGCGGCGAGCGCGTTCGGGTTCGTATCGTAGAGGCGCACGTCGAGCCCGGCGAGCGCCGCGATCTGCGCGATGCCGCGCCCCATCGCACCGCTGCCGACGATACCGAGCGTCTCGATCCTGTATTCGTGCTGACTCATGATGCGGCTCTGCTCCTCAAAAGGATGGGACGCGCGCGGTGTGCGCGCGTCCCGGCGGTGAACCGATCCGGCGAGACGCGCCGTTGCGTTAGAGCTTGGCGAGACGGTCGAGCGCGAGCGCGAGCGTCTCTTCCTTCTTCGCGAAGCAAAAGCGCACGACGCCCGATTCATGGCTCTCGTGATAGAACGCGGAGACCGGAATCGCGGCCACGCCGATCTCGCTCGTGAGCCATTGCGAGAATTCGGCCTCGGGCATGTCGCTGATCTTCGAGTAATCGACGCACTGGAAATACGTGCCTTCGGACGGCAACAGCGAGAAGCGCGTCTTCGCCAGGCCCGCGCGGAAGAAGTCGCGCTTCTTCTGATAGAAGGCGGGCAGCTCCAGATACGGCTTCGGGTCTTCGAGGTAATGCGCGAGCCCGATCTGCATGGGCGTGTTCACCGTGAACACGTTGAACTGATGCACCTTGCGGAATTCGGCGCTCAGCGCGGCGGGCGCGGCCACGTAGCCCACTTTCCAGCCGGTCACGTGGAAGGTCTTGCCGAAGCTCGACACCACGAAGCTGCGTTTGGCGAGTTCCGGATAGCGCGCGACGCTTTCGTGCGGCGCGCCGTCGTAGACCATGTGCTCGTAGACTTCGTCGGAGACGATCAGCACGTTGGTGCCGCGCACGATCTCTTCGAGCTTCTTCATGTCGTCCGCATGCCACACGCGGCCGGTCGGATTGTGCGGCGTGTTGATCATCAGAAGGCGCGTCTTCGGCGTGATCGCGGCGGCGATCTTGTCGAACGGCAGCGCGTAATCCGGCGCTTCGAGCGACACGAACACCGGCTTGCCGCCCGCGAGCTCGATCGACGGCACGTAGCTGTCGTACATCGGCTCGATCACGATGACTTCATCGCCCGGATGCACGCAGCACAGAATGGCCGTGAGCAGGGCCTGCGTTGCGCCGGCGGTCACGGTGATTTCGGTGTCGGGGTTGTACGCGCGGCCATAGAGCGCGTCGATCTTGCGTGCGATCGCATGGCGCAAGGGCGTGGCGCCCGCCATCGGCGGATATTGATTGTGGCCTTCGCGCATCGCGTTTGCGACGGCATCGACGATGCGCGCGTCGCAATCGAAATCGGGGAAACCCTGACCGAGATTCACGGCGCCTTTTTGCGTCGCGAGCGCGCTCATCACGGTGAAGATGGTCGTGCCCACATCGGGCAGACGCGACGGGAAAGAAAGCTCGGGCGGTGTCGGCGGCAATTCGTGCGTGGCGTTCATGGTCGTGTGGGCGAAAAGTGGCACGCGGTTATTTTAAGACAGCGTCAGCCGATGCCGTGGTCGCGTCGAGTTCGACGACGAACGGCCTGGGCTCGGCGATGCGAAACGCGAAGTCGCGCGCGATGCGCCGCGCGAGCTTCAGCACGGCGCGGTCTTTCGACACGAGCCAGGCGGCGCCCGACGCGTGCGCGAGTTCCAGGAACTTCTGATCGTCGCGGTCTTTGCATTTCGGTAACGGGCGTTCGCTTTCATCGAGCGTCGCGGCGACGAGCGTCGACAGGCGCGCAACCGTCGCGAGCGCAGCGGCTTTATCGACTTCCATGCGCACGAACTGCGGATAGTCGAGCACGTGCGTGATCTCCCTCAAGCAGCGCTCGTCGATCAGCGCTTCGAGCGTGCGGGCAACGAGGGCAGCGTGAATCGGGCGCGTGGCGGGGTCGTCGAACACGAGGATGTCGATCCACACATTCGAATCGAGCACCACGCGCATCGGTGGCGGCGGCGCGGCGGAATTGTCCATTCGATACAATCGGGGGTTTATGCCAATGATCGCCGGCGGCGTGCCGGCGAGCCTCCATGATAATCGTTCTCTCGCCCGCCAAATCGCTCGACTACGAGACGCCCCCTCATATCAAGAAGCACACGCTGCCGCAATTCGTCGATGACGCCGCCGA
The DNA here is from genome assembly GCF_001544575.2 of Caballeronia cordobensis. Taxonomy (GTDB): domain Bacteria; phylum Pseudomonadota; class Gammaproteobacteria; order Burkholderiales; family Burkholderiaceae; genus Caballeronia; species Caballeronia cordobensis. Next base: position 6,285 of record NZ_FCNY02000013.1, on the reverse strand, counting down.
GCTGATCGAGGGCCTGCGCGAACTCTCGCCGCAGCAGATCGGCGGCATGATGAGCATTTCCGATCAACTGGCGGCGCTGAATTTCCAGCGCTACGCCGACTGGTCGACGACGTTCGATGCGAGCAACGCCAAGCAAGCGGTGCTGGCGTTCAACGGCGACGTGTACGAAGGCTTCGCCGCGAAGACGCTCTCGGCGAGCGATCTCGATTTCGCGCAGAGCCACGTGCGCGTATTGTCGGGGCTGTATGGCCTGTTGCGGCCGCTCGATCTGCTGCAGCCGTACCGGCTCGAAATGGGCACGCGATTTCCGAACGCGCGCGGCAAGGATCTGTACGCGTTCTGGGGAGACCGCATCACGGCGGCGCTCAACGAGCAACTCAAGAAGCAGCGCGGCGCGCGCGTGCTGGTGAATTGCGCGTCGGAGGAATATTTCAAGTCCGTCAAGCCGAAGCTGCTCACCGCGCCCGTCATCTCGCCGGTGTTCGAAGACTGGAAGGGCGGGCGTTACAAGATCATCAGCTTTCACGCGAAGCGGGCGCGCGGCCTGATGGCGCGTTATGCGGTCGAGAACCGCATCGACGAGCCGCAGGCGCTCAAAGGCTTCGACAGCGAAGGCTACACGTTCGATGCGAAAGCGTCGAACGACACGACATACGTATTTCGACGCCGCGTCGCGGAATGAGACCCGCACGGCAAGCACGCAAGGAACTGCACATGAGCCTCTCCATCTCCAGCAACTTCGACGCGGGCGCGATCGAAGTCATCAGCGCCGACGATCCCGCGGACATCCGTCTGCGCGTGCGCCCCGACTCGCACGCCGATTTCGCGCAATGGTTTTACTTCCGCGTGTCCGGCGCGCGCGGCGAACGTCTCGTGATGACCTTCGAGAACGCGGCGCAGTGCGCGTTTCCCGAAGGCTGGCGCGACTATGAAGCGGTCGCGAGCTACGACCGCGTGAACTGGTTCCGCGTATCGACCGAGTACGACGGCCAGGTGATGAAGATCGATCACACGCCGGACTTCGACCGTATCTACTACGCGTACTTCGAGCCGTACAGCGAGGAACGTCATTCGGAATTTCTCGGCGCGGTCCAGCAGATGCCGCTCGCGACGCTGACCGAACTCGGCAGCACGGTGCAGGGCCGGCCGATGTCGGTGCTCTCGCTCGGCATACCGGATTTTGGCGACGCCGAGCCGAAGAAGAAAGTCTGGATCATCGCGCGCCAGCATCCCGGCGAGACGATGGCGGAATGGTTCGTCGAAGGACTCGTGAAGCGGCTCGCGGGCTTTGGCGACTGGGCGGGCGACCCGGTTGCGCGCGCGCTTTTCGATCGCGCGATCTTTCATATCGTGCCGAACATGAATCCCGACGGCAGCGTGCTCGGCAACCTGCGTACCAACGCGGCGGGCGCGAACCTGAATCGCGAATGGATGGAACCGAGCGCCGAGCGCAGCCCGGAGGTGCTTGCCGTGCGGGAGGCCATCGAGGAGACTGGCTGCGACCTGTTCTTCGATATCCACGGCGATGAAGCCATTCCGTATGTGTTCGTCGCGGGTTCGGAGATGTTGCCGGGCTTCACCGAGCAGCAGGCGAAGGAGCAGAAGGCGTTCGTCGATTTCTTCAAGCAGGCGAGCCCGGATTTCCAGACCGTGTACGGCTACGAGTCGAGCAAGTATCAGACGGATGCGCTCAAGCTCGCGTCGAAGTACATCGGCAACGAGTACAAGTGCCTTTCGCTCACGCTGGAGATGCCGTTCAAGGACAACGCCAATCTGCCGGATGAGAGCGTCGGCTGGAACGGCGCGCGCAGCGCGGCGCTCGGCGCGTCGATGCTTCAGGCGATCCTGTGGCATCTCCAGTCGTTCGACGCCTGAAGGCCGGCGACTTTCGGGGCATGTGCTTTCGGGGCATGTGAAAAGGGCGTGGCCGCTTCGTGCGGCCACGCCCTTTTTCGCGATGTCTTGCGCGCGGATTTGCGCGGATAAGCAGCGGTCAGTGCTTCTTGGTTGCCTTCTTCGTCGACTTGGTCGAAGACTTCGACGTGCTTTTGGCCGCGCTCTTCGTCTTGCCCGATGACGCCGTGCTCTTCGCGCCATGCTTGCCCTTCGTGCTGCGCGCCGGATGCGGCTCGGCGCGTGCGCGCAGCGGCGGCACGGGATCGTTCCAGCCGAAGGCGAGCATCTGACTGCCCACATAGCCGCAGCGGAACTTGAGCGGCGTGGGATCGCGCTCGCCGCTTTTCGGCATGCCCTGACCTTCGACGGTCACGACGTTGTCCACCTTGATTCGCTGCTTCTTCTCGTCGAACGAATCGTTCCACGCTTCGATGCTGGAATGAGCGGCGTCGAACGAGGTGGCCGGAAACTCGACGCGATCGAAGGCCGAAGATGTGCTGGCGATGAAGTTGCCGTGCGCGGCGCAATCGGCGATGAGCGGATTGGCCTGGAAGTCGATGACGAAGTGGTGAATCAGTTCATTGCGCTCGTCGAGCGAATCGGCAAAAGCGGACACCGCGCATGCCAACGATGCGCATACCGCCAACCGGCCGACGAGCCGCAATAGCCGGCGCGGTGCGTAGTTACTTTCCATCAAGTCTGGGCGCTAAGAAGACACGGGCAAGTAAGATGCGCCGTGTAGGGGAGGAGTTCAATCTTATCGTACTTTGCGCGCATGCCGATGGCCGGAAATCCGATAACCGGCGATGCCCGCGACGATGGCGCGCTTCGATTCGCGAAAACTAGACGCGCGGACCGCGATCGAGGCGATACCGGCGCACGTCATAAGTGGTGATCCACGCGGGCTTGTACACCGTGATCAGAATGATGAGCAGGCCGGTGAAGAGCGCTTCGCCCGCACCGAGCAAGAGGGAGCCGCGCGTAAATGCCGCAGGAATCACGACCGGTCCTCCCGCGAGCGCCATCTCGAGCAGCACGGTCGCGCCGCATGCCGCCGCGACCGCAGCCGCCGATGTGATGAAGCCGTGCCCGGCGATGAACGTAAAGAGGTTGCGCGGCAACAGGACGTTGCTCAGGCGTTGCAGAAGGGTGGAGACCGCAACCGGCAGCGCGCCGAAGAGGATGTACGTGGTCGCAACCGAGAGCCATGAAGCGTCGAGCACGACGGCGGCGAGTCCCGTGGTCGCAGCCGTGCCGATGAGCGCGAGCCGCCAGTCGAACAGCGTGACCATGAGCGTCGCGCCGAGCAGATGAATCACGGGTCCGTCGTCGAACCATGCGTTGCATGCCCACAGCACCGAAACCGCGACGATGATGCCGAGCCACACATTCTGCAAGGTGGCGTCCTGCAGGCGCGCGAAGGGGCGCTGCAGCAGCGCGGGCGCGAGCAGTCCCGCGGCGACGATCCAGCTGCCGACGGTAAGCCAAAGCGGTAGCGGTGTGTAGAAGAACCCCATGCCTTGCATATTACTCGTTGCGCGTAAAACGTGTGCGCAAAGGACGGACCCGTTTGCCTCGTTTGTTGCTAGAACGTCGCTTCCGGCTCAGCGGCCATCGGGAGCGGGGCCGCGTCGTTGTCGAGAAGCGACGGATAACGGGTCTTGGGCCTGCGCAGCGGAATGATTCCCGGCTCGCCCGATATCACGCGCCTCGATCTCTCGTTGCCGCTGCGCAGGATTTCGAGGTGCGAGTTCTGCACGCCGTTGTAAATCGCGACCGCGGCGGCCCGATTCGCCGCGCCCAATTGCTGGAAGATACTCGCAAGGTGAATCTTCACCGTGCCTTCGCTGATGCCCAGCGTCTTTGCAATCACCTTGTTCGTGCTGCCCATGTGTACGCAGCGCATGATCTGCTGCTGCCGGGGCGATAAGGTCGGAAGAAGGCGAGTCGTGCGCGGAAGCCTCGAGACGCCTTGTGCACGGCGCGCGGCGAGTTCGAGCGTCAGCTCCGGATCGACGACGTCGGAGGGGATGTAATGGCCACCGAGCAGGACCATCTCCAGCGCGCGAAGGATCAGGATGGGGTCGAGCGCGCGAGGAATGACGCCCATTGCGCCGGCATTCAGAAGCGCATAGACCAGCGCCGCGCCGCAGCGGTCGACCATGATGGACGCGGGTACGCGGGGCGCTTCGTCGAGCAGGTTCTGCAAGTCGCCGAGGCGCAGGTTGGGGGCCCAGTCGACCACGATCATGTCTGGGGTGGAGCGTTTCAAGGCGGTGCGGGCTTGTCTCCAGTCCTTCGCCTCGGTGAATTGCGCCTGGCGCGCAATACGGCGCAGCAATGTTTTAAGGCCCGCCCGGCGCTCCGCGTCGGCACCAATAATGTTGATTATCATGCTTTACCTCTTGTCAATACACCCGTAGCCAACGGCTTCGGGACTTCATGCCGCCAGAGTTGCCGGCGGCAATAGCTATATTGACAAATTTCCGGTGATTCGGCCCCCTATCCGAACGGCATAGGCATAAATACACAAAACCCCGCGCGAAGGCGGGGTTGGTTGCTTTTGAGCAGTCTTACGGACTCAGTGAAAATGAGGCTGCGCGGGCTCGGCGTCTTCGGGCATCTCGGCATGGACGATCTCGCCCAGCGGATCGGCATAAAGCGGCACGCCGCAGTCGTCGCAGAACTCCGGCTCGAAGCGTCCGGCGTGACGGCGCACATCGGAGACGCCTGCCTTCTTCAGCAATTCGACGATCTCTTCGACCGGGCCGTTGGCGCCTTCGAGATCGACCGCATCCTCTTCCATGCCCATTTCGCCGTTTTCACGTCCGTAAAGCGGCCACACGACGCCATAGATCACGTCGTTGCTGCCGCGCCGCGTGAAGCCGATGCGATATTCGTCGATGCGCCGCTCGCCGAAACCGGCGATGACCGCGCGCAGATCCTGCGGCGCGGTGCCGAGCGTGTCGAACAGATATCGCACGGCGGTGCGCACGGTGTGCGGGCGAACCTGTTCGTCCGCGTCGCGGCAGGCCGAATAGTAGGCGTCGGGAAGCAGGCACTCAAATTCGCAGCCGGGCAGGATGGCGGCGAAGCTCGGCCCGCCTTGCGCGGCCCACTGCTCAAGACATTGACTTCGTTCGACGCGGCCGCCGTTTTCGTCTTCCTGCCATCGGAACAAGGCCCCGCCCGCCGGCACGACGACCAGCGCCAGCAGGAATCGCGGGTCGGCGAGAATCGGCGAGGTCTCGGGGAGATCGGCCAGGTTCAGGCGCGCGGCGTTGCCGGTCAGGACGGTTTGCAGCAACTGTTGCGCGAGGCGCGCCGTGTCGACGTGGTGGCGCGGCAACTGATCGATGCTGTAGAGATAAGGCGCGATCGCCACGCGCGCGCCCGCGGCCAGGACGTGCGCCTGCATCTGCGTGCGCAGCGCGTCGACGGCATCGCCCTTGAGCGCGCCCGAGGGGATCGCGTAGCGCGTCCACGCGAGCACGGGCGCCGCCATGAGCAACGCTTCGTGAGGCGCACCGTCGATGTCGATCCTGAACGACTCGCTGTGCGTCTCGGCCATGTCGGCGAGCGCCCCGTAGGCATCGGGATGATTCTGCTGCAGATGGTCGAGCGCGGCGTCGAGCGTCGTCTGGTTACCGTTGCGCACGAGCTTGGCGATGAGGGTGTCGAGGCGCGCTTCCCAGAAGCGGTCCTCGACACGGCTGCCGGACGCGAAGAGCGAGAGAGAGAGGCTGACGAGCTTGTCGGCATCCGGGGGAATACGTTTTGCGATTCGCGAGCGCATATCGATACGAGAGTTATTGGTGCGGTGAACCTTTGATTGTAGTCGCTCCGCGCGCGCTTTTACCGTATGGCGCTGCAGCAGGGCCAACTGCCGTACGGGATCGCGTTCTTGGAAGGATCGAAAGTTATTTTTCCATACCCCTTGCGGAGGCTCGAATCACTCACTAGAATTCCGTTCCTTCGCGATTCGATGAACGCGAAGGGAGCGGGAGAGCGGTATCGGTTGGTGTGCCTTGTAGTGGTTTGAGGCGCAGTCAGTCAGCGAGAAAACTTCGAAATTCTTGTTGACAGTAACCGAAGCGGTGTTCATAATCTCGTTTCTCTGCTGCAGACAACGCAGCGACGCAAGACGGTGGTGAGGTTGGATGTCTTGCGATGTGCTCTTTAAAAACTAACAGCCGATAAGTGTGGGCGCTTGATAGCGAGTGCGGCTGGTCTTTCGGGATCAGTCATAGCAAAAGTATCAAGAGTCTCACACGAAGTATCAGAGGAAGGTTTTTCTGTTTTAGAACAGGATAATCATCGTCAGTACGTTGAGTGAGCGACCGGTTCTTAACGGAACCGAAAACAGTAACAGGTTTGAACTGAAGAGTT
>NZ_FCNY02000045.1 GCF_001544575.2 Caballeronia cordobensis | reverse complement strand
CCATAGCGAGTCGGTACCACCCCTTCCCATCCCGAACAGGACCGTGAAACGACTCCACGCCGATGATAGTGCGGATCCCCGTGTGAAAGTAGGTAATCGTCAGGCTCCTCATGCCGCAAACAAAAACCCCACCCCGCAAAGGTGGGGTTTTTGCGTTCGGGCGCGCCTAGCGTACCTAAGCGTCGAAGCCTGTTCCGCTCAAGCGCTAAAATCCCTGTACGTATTCCACAAGCACGGCTGACGCCGTCGAGTTCCCGATGCTACGTCTAAGCGAAATCAAGCTCCCGCTCGATCATCCCGAATCGGCTATCGAACCTGCGGTTTTCGCGCGTCTCGCGGAGATCGGCGTCGAAGCCAGTCAACTCGTGCGCTTTCACGTATTTCGCCGTGCGCACGACGCCCGCAAGCGCGCCGATATCAAGCTCAATTACATCATCGATGTGGAGTTGAACGACGAAGCGTCCGTCTTGAAGCGTCTTGAGTCGCGCCCGCAACCGCACTGTGGCGTCACGCCTGACATGACGTATCGCTTCGTTGCGCAAGCGCCCGCGCATTCGGCACAGCCGCGCCCGGTGGTCATCGGCATGGGGCCGTGTGGTCTTTTCGCCGGTCTGATCCTCGCGCAAATGGGATTTCGCCCGATCATCCTCGAGCGCGGCAAGGCGGTGCGCGAGCGGACCAAGGACACGTGGGGACTCTGGCGACGCAACGAACTGAATCCCGAGTCGAACGTGCAGTTCGGCGAAGGCGGCGCTGGCACGTTCTCGGATGGCAAGCTCTACAGCCAGATTAAGGACCCGAAGCATTACGGCCGCAAAGTTCTGGACGAATTTGTCAAAGCCGGCGCGCCCGAAGACATTCTGTATTTGAGCCGCCCGCACATTGGCACATTCAGGCTGGTGAGCATGGTCGAGAAGATGCGCGCAGAGATTCATCAGCTCGGCGGCGAGGTGCGATTTCAGCAGCGCGTCGAAGATATCGACATCGATAACGGCAAGGTGCGCGGCCTGCGCCTGTCGACGGGTGAAACGCTGCGCTGCGATCACGTCGTGCTGGCTATCGGCCACAGCGCGCGCGATACGTTCGAGATGCTGCACGATCGCGGCGTCTACATGGAAGCCAAGCCGTTCTCGCTCGGATTTCGCATCGAGCATCCGCAGGGTGTGATCGATCGGAGCCGATTCGGCAAGTTCGCCGGCCACGAGCGGCTCGGTGCGGCCGACTACAAAGTGGTCCATCACTGCAGCAACGGGCGCGCGGTCTACAGCTTCTGCATGTGCCCGGGCGGCACGGTGGTCGCGGCGACGTCGGAGCCGGGGCGCGTCGTGACCAATGGCATGAGTCAGTATTCGCGCGCCGAGCGCAATGCGAATGCGGGTATCGTCGTCGGTATTACGCCGGATGATTATCCGGGCGGTCCGCTCGCAGGCATCGCGTTCCAGCGCAAGTGGGAAGAGCGCGCGTTCGAGCTGGGCGGCGGCGATTATTCCGCGCCGGGCCAACTCGTCGGCGATTTCATCGCAGGGCGGGCATCGACGTCGCTCGGTTCGGTCGTGCCTTCATACAAGCCGGGCGTGAGGCCGACCGACTTGAGCACCGCGCTCCCTGACTACGTCATCGAGGCGATTCGCGAAGCCCTGCCCGAGCTCGACAAGAAAATCAAAGGTTTCGCGATGCACGACGCCGTGCTGACTGGCGTCGAAACGCGCACGTCGTCGCCGTTGCGTGTGCGCCGCAAGGACGATTATCAGAGCGTCAATGTCGAGGGTCTGTATCCGGCGGGCGAGGGCGCGGGTTATGCGGGCGGCATCTATTCGGCGGCGATCGATGGCATCGAAGTCGCGGAAGCCGTCGCATTGAAGATGATGAGCGAACACGCGGCGATCGTATAAAAAAAGCGCGCCGGGACACGGCGCGCCTTCATTCGGACCAAGCCAACGGCTTCAAGTCACCACGCCCACCTGCCACGGCACGAACTCACTCTGGCCGTACCCATGCACTTCACTCTTCGACGCCACGCCTGAGGCGCAGTCGAGCATCATCTGAAAGATCTGTTCGCCGAGTTGCTCGATGGTCGCGGAGCCATCGATCACCCCGCCGCAGTTGATATCCATGTCCTCTTCCTGGCGCTCCCACAACGCGGTGTTCGTCGCGAGTTTGAGCGAAGGCGAGGGCGCGCATCCATACGCGGAGCCGCGGCCCGTCGTGAAGCAGATCAGATTCGCGCCCGACGCGACCTGACCCGTCGCCGACATTGGATCGTAACCGGGCGAATCCATGAAGACGAAGCCCTTCGCGTCGATCCGCTGCGCGTATTCGTACACTTCGACGAGATTCGTCGTGCCGCCCTTCGCGACTGCGCCGAGCGATTTTTCGAGGATCGTCGTCAAACCGCCGACCTTGTTGCCCGCCGACGGATTGTTGTCCATCGCCGCGCCGTTGCGCGCGCAGTATTCTTCCCACCACTTGATGCGCGTCAGCAGCTTTTCGCCGACTTCGCGGCTCACCGCGCGACGCGTCAGCAGATGCTCGGCGCCATAAACCTCCGGCGTCTCCGACAGAATCGCCGTGCCGCCGTGCGCGACGAGCTTATCCACCGCCGCGCCGAGCGCCGGATTCGCGGAGATGCCCGAGTAACCGTCCGATCCGCCGCACTGCAAGCCGACGATCAGATGCGAAGCCGGCACCGGCTCGCGCTGCACGCGATTCGCATCCGCGAGCATGTCCTTGACGAGCGCGATGCCGTGCTCGATCGTCTTGCGCGTGCCGCCGCTGTCCTGAATCGTGAAGCTACGCAGCTTCTCGCCGTCCTTGAGACCGCTCGATTCGAGCACGCCCGAAATCTGGTTCGTTTCGCATCCGAGACCCACGAACAGCACCGAATGAAAGTTTGGATGCACCGCGTAGCCCGCGAGCGTGCGGCGCAGAATGCCGAGCCCTTCGCCCTGCATGTCGATACCGCATCCGAGACCGTGCGTCAGCGCGATCACGCCATCGACATTCGGATAATCCGCGAGCGCTTCCGGATGCACGTCGCGCCGGAAGTGATCGGCGATCGCGCGCGCGACCGTCGCCGAGCAGTTCACGCTTGTCAGCACGCCGACGAAATTGCGCGTCGCCACGCGGCCGTCGTCGCGGCGAATACCCATGAACGTCGCGGGCGCATCGACGAACGGCGTCGGATGCAGATCGACGCCGAATTCGTGCTCGCGCGCGAAATCCGCCATCGACAGATTCTGCGTGTGAACGTGCTGCCCGCGCGAGATCGCCTCGCGCGCCACGCCGATGATCTGGTTGTAACGCTTCACAGGCGCGCCCGCGGCGATATCGCGCGTCGCGATCTTGTGGCCCGGCGGAATCAGGCCGGCGACGACGAGATCCTCCGACGCGATCCGCGCGCCGGAGAGCAACTGACGCGTCGCGATCACGACATCGTCGTTGGGATGCAGCCGGATGACCGCATGGTCGGTGGATGTGGTGGACATGGTTTTATTCTCAGACCGTGGAAGGCGCGCGACCGTCGTCGCGGCGGGTTTGCTCTTCGTCGGCGCGATTGAGCGGTTCGATCTTGCCGACAATCACAAGATAGCTGAATGCACCGAGGAAGCAGAAACCGCCCGCGACGCACAGCGGAATCACGAACGAACCCTTGGTGATCGAGAGCATCACGCCGGTGAACGTCGTGATGACGATGCCCGCCAGATTCGACGCGAAGTTCTGAATGCCGCCGATCGACGCGACGTGATCCGGCGTCGGTGCGACGTCGCTCGGCAGCGACCAGATCGACGCCGCGGCGAACGCGAGGCTGGCGTACGCGATGCCGAAGAACGCGAGCATCAGATAAATGTTGGTCACGAAGGCGCAGAGCGTGATGACCGACGACATCAGCATGCCGCCGACCATGCAGGTCTTGCGTGCCGCGGTGAGGCTCCAGCCGCGCTTGAAGAGCGAGTCGGACACGAAGCCGCCCAGCCAGCCGCCGGGAATCGACATCAGCGCGGGAATCGTGCCGAGCGTGCCCAGCGACTTGAGCGAGAAGCCGTGCGCCTGCACGAGATAGCTCGGGAACCACGTGATGAAGAAGTAGATCACGAAGTTCAGGCAGAAGAAGCCGAGCATCATGCCCCACAGCGTGCGGTACTTGAAGAGCGAGCCCCACGAGACCTTGTTCTTCGGCGCGACCGGCACCGGCGCGACGTCCGTTTCGCCCGTCAGATCGCCCTTCGACTTGTTACGGTAGATCAGGAACCAGCCGAGAATCCACACGAAGCCGATCACGCCGGTGATGACGAACGACGCCTCCCAGCCGAACGAACTGATGATGAACGCGACGACCGGAATCGACAGCGCCGAACCCACGCGCGAGCCGGAGTCGAAAATGCTCGTCGCGAACGCGCGTTGCGATTTCGTGAACCATTGCGACACGAGCTTCGCGCACGACGGGTACGCACCGGCTTCGCCGACGCCCAGCATCAGGCGGCAGCCGAACATGCCGACCACGCTCGTCGCGGCGGAGGTGAGCGCCGTGAATACCGACCACCAGCCCACGGCGAGCGGCAGCGCGATGCGCGCGCCGACGCGATCGACGAACCAGCCGAACGGCATCTGCATGAGCGCGTAGCTCCAGAAGAAGCCGCTCAGGATGAAGCCCATTTCGGCCGGGCCGATATTGAGCGCTTTTTCGATCTGCGGCGCGGCGACCGCGAGGTTCGCGCGATCGATGTAATTGATCGCGATTGCCAGAAAGGCCAGAAATATCACTACCCAACGCATTTTGCGCATCGTTTGTCTCCTCAATGGGGCGGCACTTCATTCATTCCGGCCCGATCCGCGATGCCGGCGCGGCGAGCCGTGATTCAAAAAGGGTCTTCCGCTCTTCAGGCGAATTCGAGCGCGTCGCGCAGACGCGTCTGTTCGATGTCGAGCTTCAGTTCGCGCGCGAGATTGATCACAGGCTGAAAGCGCCGAATCTTCTTCTCGTCGTGATTGCGCGCGATATCCGCGAGCCGATGCACGAGAAACGGGTTCTCGAAACGGTCGCGCACGCTCGCCAGGTATTCGGTCGCGACGTCGCGCTTGCCGAGCGCCGCGAACACCGGCAGCACTTCGTCGCGCCACGTCGCTTCGAGCGGATCGCGATAGGCCGGATCGCGCATAGCGTCGAGCACGGTCATGTCGGGCGAACCGTCGCGACTGCGCCAGATCTGCGCGAGCATCGTGTGGCCGAGGTTCAGCAGCAGCAGCTTGAGACGCTCGTAATGCGCGAGATCGTCGGTAACGACGATGTCTTCGTGCTCGCACGGCAGCAGCATGCCCGCCTGTCGCTCGATCGCCCACAACGCGTACGGCTCGGCGATTGCGCCAACCGGCTGGATCGGCTCCGAAACGATGCGGTCCACGAGCGAGTTCACCCACACGCAGTCTTTCGTCAGATAGCCGATGAACGCATCGCCGGCGTTCCATCCGCGCGCCACGCCGACCACCAGATCGCGCAGCGTGTCGCCGTTACGCGAAACCAGTTCGCAGGGCAACAGCGTGATCGGCTCGGCGCCCGCCTGAAAGCGCGCATGCAGCAGCACGGCGAGCTTGGCCGCGAAACCGCGCGGCGTGCGCTGGCCGTCGAGCAGATCGGCGGTGTCTTCGTCGAAGAGCGCGTAGCCGGCGTCCGCCGTGTTCGACACGATCACCTTCACGTCGCGCTTGACGCGCTCGATCAGCAAGGGCCAGTCCTCGCTCGCGTGCAGCGCTTCGGTGATCGAATCGCACTCGACGGTCGTGTCGACGGTTTCGTCGCGGCGGCGTCCGCGAATGCGCACCGGATAGCGTCCGGCCGAGCGCAATGCGTCGATGCGCGCCCGGCTGTCGCTGCTCGCCGTGGTCTGAACGACGGTGATCTTGCCAAGCGCCAACGCCGGATCGCGGCGCGCCGCGACGGCTACGAAGAAATCGACATGCGCCTGCAGGAAACGGCTGGTGCCGAATTGGAGAATCGGATTGCTCATCGTCGGGCGCGTCGTCGTGTATTCGGGTGGGAACGGTTCCAGATGGCCGAAAAAAAATTGGCCACCTGGCCTTACCGGATTGCATACTAGTGGCTTGAAATAGAATTGGTCAAGCCACTTGTAAGCGGCTCTAAAATGGCAGACGCCCGCCGCGCGGTGCGTTAGCCCTTCCGCTGATTACAATCCACGTTTTCCCCGAGACAAAAACAGGAGCCAGCACGTGAGCGTGAAACCAGCCGAGACGCGCCGCCTCTATCTGCAGATCGCCGACAAGCTGCGCGGGCTGATCGAGCACCAGGATTTCGCGCCTAATGGCCGACTGCCGTCCGAACGCGAGCTCGCGCAGACGCTCGGCGTGTCGCGGCCGTCGGTGCGCGAGGCGCTCGTCGCGCTGGAACTGGAGGGCCGCGTCGAGATTCGCATGGGTTCGGGCGTGTATATCGTCGCCGCGCCCGCCGCCAAGCCTGCGACGGCCGAAGCGGAACTGGGCGAGAGCCCGATCGAGATCATGAACGCGCGCAGCGTGATCGAAGGCGCGATCGCGGCGAGCGTCGCGCCGTTCGCGAAGCCGAAGGAGCTGAAGACGCTGCGCGCCGTGTACGAGACGATGGCGCGCGAAGTCGAACACGGCCAGGTGCCGATGGCCGCGGATCGCGCGTTTCACATTGCGATTGCGCAGATGACCGGCAACGACGTTCTGGTGCGCACGGTCGGCAGCCTGTACGACGAACGGCACAGCCCGCTGTCATCGACGCTGCGTGGGCATTTCGAAGGGGAGGAAACGTGGGCGGCCGCGCTCGGCGAGCATCGCGAGATTCTGGAGGCGCTGGAAGCGCGCGACGCGATTCAGGCGCAAGCCGCCATGCAGCGGCACATGCGTCATTCCGCGGCGCGGCTCATGACGAGGCGCAAAGCCTGAGCGCGGCGCGCGCTCGGAACGCGCGCCGGTTTGAGAAACGTGACCGCGCTAGCCCGGATAGGCTTCATCGACCTTCAGACCCGCTAGCTTGAAGATCACGCGCAGCGTTTGCGGTGCGATCTCACGGCGCGAGGCGAGCGTCGTCAGGACGAAGTCCATCACCTTGGCGTACTTCAGCATCGTCAGGCACGTTTCGATGTCGGTGGAGCCGTCGCGCATCGATTCGGCGAGGCGCAACATCTCCACGGAAATCTCTCGGGCCATTTCGAGTTCGAGTTGCTGCTTTTCACTCCACGCGGGCATCGCAGTCAGTGCCGCGAGCATCTCCTGAAATTGTTTCTCTGCCTTCTTGTCCGGGATCGCATCCATCGCCGTCCTCTCATGTTCATGGCGCCGGCGAGTCGCATTCGCCGCGCTGTGCGTTAGGTGTTACGTAACAATGACCGGGCGCGGGTGACGACGCTCACGTGTCGAGGCGCGGGATTGTTACCAGCTTGTTGCTCCTGCTTGCTGCATCGGTGCGTGGCCCGAAGCCACGCGTGTCGTCTTTTCCAATGGCCTCATTGTCGGGACGATGCACAAACCGTTCCATGCGTTTGCCTCGGCGCATTCGCCGATAAGCGGTGACGGAACAAAGAGCGTCTTTGCGCTTTTGGGTAAACTTCCCCTTTTGAGACGGCAGAACCAGCGGTTAGCGCACATTCGGCGCGAACATGCTCCGCTTTTTTATTCGACATACCTCCACGATGACCAGGAAGTCTTCCGCGTCGGCTCCGGGCACACCCGACCCCTCCACCAAACACGACATCCGTCCAGGCCAGTCGATCGAACTGCTGAAGGAACTCCACATCCTTACGCGCGACGGCAAAATGAACCAGGACAGCCGTCGCAAACTGAAACAGGTGTATCACCTCTATCAGTTCATCGAACCGCTTCTCTCCGACGTGCATGCGAGCCAAGGGGCCGTATCACTCGTGGATCATGGAGCGGGCAAATCCTATCTTGGGTTTATTCTCTACGATCTCTTCTTCAAGACTCTGCGCGATCGGTCACACATCTTTGGAATCGAGACGCGAGAAGAGCTCGTAAAAAAATCCGAGGAATTGGCGGAGCGTCTCGGATTTGGCGGGATGTCGTTCCTGAATCTGTCGGTGGCCGAATCAATCGGTTCGGATCGTTTGCCGGAATCGATCGATATCGTCACGGCGCTGCACGCGTGCAACACCGCAACCGACGACGCCATCCACTTCGCTCTGCAAAAGAAGGCGAAGTACATCGTCGTGGTGCCGTGCTGTCAGGCGGAAGTGGCGTCCGTGTTGCGCAAGAACAAGGGCCATTCGCTCTCGAAGAACGTGCTGACGGAAATGTGGCGGCATCCGCTGCACACGCGGGAATTCGGCAGCCAGATCACGAACGTGCTGCGTTGCCTGCAACTGGAGTCGCACGGCTATCAGGTTAGCGTGACGGAACTCGTCGGGTGGGAGCACTCGATGAAGAACGAGCTGATCATCGCGCAATTCAAGGATCTGCCGCGCGGACGGCCCGCGCAAAGGCTCTCCGACGTGCTCGAAACCTTAGGACTCGACGAATTGCGCGAGCGCTTCTTCACGCCCGCGCACTGATCAGCTTTTGTTCATCCACGCCTTGAAGCCGTCGTGTCCGAGGCGGCGCAGCGTTTCGATGTTGCGTTCGTAGATGTCGGACGCGTCGGGGAACGCGGCGACTGCCCGATCGATGCTCGCTTCGCGAATCAGGTGAAATGTCGGATACGGCGCGCGGTTCGTGTAGTTGTCGATATCGTCCGGCGCGGTGCCTTCGAAGCGATAGTCCGGATGGAAGCTCGCGATCTGCAGTTCGCCCGCAAGCCCCAACTGGTCGAGCAGCCGTTCGGCGAAAAAGAGGGCGTCGTTGTAGTCGGCGAAATCGGCGAATGCGTGCGGCGTGATGAAAAGCGTCGTGTCGATGGATTCCGGATCGGTGTCACGCAGAAGTCGAAGCTCATCGGTCAGTTCTACGACCAGATCGTCGACGCCGCGCGCTTCGCTCACCACGTAGCGAATCTGCTCCTTCACATGCACGCTCTTCGCGAACGGGCACAGATTCAGGCCGATCACCGCGCGGGTGAGCCAGTGCCGGGTCGCCGCGATCACCTCGTCGCGGGTGCTGCTGTCAGTCATGAATCTTCCTGTTTGCGAAGCGCGGTGCACGCCGCCGCGATCAAGGTTCGCGCGATGCGCGGCGCCGCGAGCAACGGGCCGGAGCCGGGGCCGTAAGTCTGACTCGTCGCGTAAATGCCGTCGACCAGCAGCGCGAGCGATTCGGCCAGTTCCGTGGGATTATCCGCGCCGGCCGCCGTCGAAATCTCGACCAGACGCGTCATCAGATAACTTTTGTTGCGATCGACCGATTGCCGCGCGGGATGCGCCGGATCGCCGAATTCGCACGCGATGTTCACGAACGGGCAGCCGCGATAGTCCGGCTGGGACGCCCGCTTCACCAGATCTTCGAGCGCCTGAACCATCTGCTTCGCTGGCTCGTCCGGATGTTTCGCGATGCTCGCCTCGAAACGCCGCCGGAAACCCTCGTCCATGCGGTCCAGATACGCGACGACGAGCTCGTCCTTCGACGCGAACCGCCGATACAGACTCATCTTGTTGACGCCCGCGCGCTCCACCACGGCATCGACGCCGATCGCGCGGATGCCGTCGCGATAGAACAGCTCCTGCGCGGCGTCGAGCAGTTGCTCCTGGGCCGTCGCGCCGTCGGTGCGGACACTGCGGCGGGTGCGGGCTTTCGGCGGATCGTTCGTTGATCGTGTCAAAGTCGGTTCCTCGGATTTCTGCTGCATGCTTGACATGTTACCGATCGGTAACTAAGCTCGCAACTCTGATGTGACAGAGCGGTAACGTCGCGAGACAAAAATCAACGGAACGGAGCAGCAATGAATTGGGTAGCGAGACGGCTGAATGGCCGCGTGCATTATGGCTGGATCGCGGTGGGCGTCGTGTTTTTCGTGTTGCTCGCGGCGGCGGGCACGCGCGCGACGCCGAGCGTCATGATGTTGCCGCTCGAAAAGCAGTTCGGCTGGTCGCGTGGCACGATCTCGCTCGCTATTTCGATCAACCTCGCGCTGTACGGCCTCGCGGGTCCGTTCGCCGCGGCGGCGATGCAGCGCTTCGGCGTGCGTCCGACGGTGCTCACCGCGCTCGCCACGTTGGCGGCGGGCGTCGGCATTTCGTCGATGATGACCGAACCGTGGCAAATGGTGCTCGTCTGGGGCGTGATGGTCGGCAGCGCGACGGGCGTGGCGGCGCTCACGCTCTCGGCGACGATCGTGAACCGCTGGTTTTCCACGCATCGCGGCCTCGCCATGGGCATTCTTACCGCGAGCTCCGCAACCGGTCAGCTCGTGTTCCTGCCGTTCCTCGCATCCATTTCCGAGCGCTTCGGCTGGCGGCCGGTCGTGTTGCTCGTCGCGGCCGCCGCGGCGATCGTGCTGCCACTCGTCGCGTGGCTCCTGCCCGAGCGGCCGGCGGATCTTTCGCTGCGCCCCGTGGGCGAACAGGCCGATCTGCCGCCCGCTGCGATTGCGCCGCCGAAAAATCCCATCAAGCTGGCGTTCGGGACGCTCGCGTCGGCCAGCAAGACGCGCGATTTCTGGCTGCTCTTCTTCAGCTTCTTTATCTGCGGCGCGAGCACGAACGGCTACGTCGGCACGCATCTGATCGCCATGTGCTCCGACTACGGCATGACGCAAGTGCAGGGCGCGACGCTGCTCGCCGTGATGGGCATTTTCGACCTCTTCGGCACGACCTTGTCGGGCTGGCTCTCGGACCGCTTCAATGCGCGCGTGCTGCTGTTCTGGTACTACGGCCTGCGCGGGCTGTCCCTGATTTATCTGCCGTACGCGTTCGGCATCGATTTCTTCGGCCTGCCGCTCTTCGCCGTGTTCTACGGTCTCGACTGGATCGCCACCGTGCCACCGACCGTGCGCCTCGCGACCGATGTCTACGGCAAGGATTCGGCGCCGATCGTGTTCGGCTGGGTCGTCGCGGGCCATCAGCTCGGCGCGGCGTTCGCGGCTCTCGGCGGCGGCATGCTCCGATCGAGCCTCGGCAGCTACACCATCGCGACGATGATCTCGGGCGGCCTGTGCCTCGTGGCGGCAGTCACCGTGCTGCGCATCAACCGCGCGGGACGGACGATGGGCGTCGCCGCGACTTGACGATCTGCAAACGGGCGCGGGCTTGTTTATCCTTGTCGTTCATTTATTCATCGAACGAGGAAATGCGTCATGTCCGCCAAGCCCGCTCCGACCAATGTCGACATCCATGAACTGATCGCCGGCCGCTGGAGCCCGCGCGCCTTCTCCACTGCGCCCGTCGAGCGCGCGCAGTTGCACCGCGTGCTTGAAGCGGCGCGCTGGTCGCCGTCGTCGAACAACCAGCAGCCGTGGCGTTTTATCGTGTTCGACCGTCATCGCGACGAAGCCGCGTTCCAGCGCGCATTCGATACGCTCATGCCCGGCAATCAGAAGTGGAACGTGACGGTGCCCGTGCTCGTCTGCGTGACGGCTTTCACGCTCACGCCGAAGGGCGACACGAACCGCACTGCCAGCTATGACACCGGCGCGGCCGCGCTTGCGCTCACCCTCCAGGCGCACGCGCTCGGCCTGGCGACGCACCAGATGGGCGGCTTCGACCGCGATGCCTTCCGCCAGGCGTTCTCGATTCCCGCGGACGTCGAAATCATCGCGATGATGGCAATCGGCCATCACGGCGACGCGAGTCAGCTCGACGAGACATTGCGCGAGCGCGAAGCCGCGCCGCGCGCGCGCCGGACGCTGGGCGAAACGGTCTTCGAAGGCGCCTGGGAGAAACGCTTCGAATAAGCGCTTCGAATAAGCGCTCACGGCTCGTCCGCCGCCGACAGCGGACGAGCGACATCTTCGAGCGACTTTCGCTCGGCCGCCACGCCCCAGATTCCGGCGACGACCGCCGCCGCGATCATCAGAAACGATCCGATCAGATAGCCCGCGAACACGGGGCCGCGCTGATGCGTATCGATCAGTTGACCGAAAAGCGTGGGCCCGATGATGCCGCCGAGCGCCGTGCCGAACGCGTAGAACACGGCGATCGCGAGCGCGCGAATTTCCAGCGGAAAGGTTTCGCTCACCGTCAGATACGCGGAACTGGCCGCCGCCGACGCGAAGAAGAAAATCACCATCCACGCGATGGTCTGCGTCGTCACAGTGAGCATGCCGTGCATGAACATCCAGCCGCTGATCGTCAGCAGCACGCCGGACATCGCGTAGGTGAACGCGATCATCCTGCGCCGTCCCAGCACGTCGAAGAGCCTGCCGAGCAGCAACGGACCGAGGAAATTTCCCGCCGCGAACGGCAGCACGTACCAGCCGATATGATCGCCGGGCACGTGATAGAAGTCCGTCAGCACGAGCGCGTAGGTGAAGAAAATCGCGTTGTAGAAGAACGCCTGCGCAGTCATCAGCGTGAGTCCGACGAGCGAGCGGCTGCGATGCGCCTTGAAAAGCGTATGAAACACCTCGCGCAGCGGCGTTGCGTCGCGCGCATGCAGGCGCAGCGGCTTGACCGGCGCATTCGGAATCTCGACGCCGTGCTGCCGGAAATGCGCCTCGATCTCTTCGACGATCCGCCTCGCTTCGTCCGCGCGGTTGTGCGTGATGAGCCAGCGCGGGCTTTCGGGCACCCACATGCGCATGAGGAGAATCGTCAGTCCGAGCAACGCGCCGATGAGAAAACAGGCGCGCCATCCCCAATCGGGCGGAAGCAGGCCGGGATCGAGCAGCACGATCGAGCCCGCCGCGCCGATTCCCGCGCCGACCCAGAACGTGCCGTTGATCGCGAGATCGGTCCAGCCGCGCAACCGGGCGGGCGTGAACTCCTGAATCGTCGAATTGATCGCCGTGTATTCACCGCCGATGCCCGCGCCGGTCAGAAAGCGAAACAGCACGAAGGTCGCGAGATTCCACGAAAACGCGGTGGCGGCGGTGGCGGCCACGTAGAGAAAGAGCGTGATGAAAAACAGTTTGCGGCGACCCAGCCGATCGGTGAGCCAGCCGAAACCCAGCGCACCGAGCACCGCCCCGGCGATATACGCGCTGCCCGCGATACCGACATCGGCATTGGAAAACTGCAGCGTCGGACTCGACTTCAGCGCGCTTGCGACCGCGCCCGCAAGCGTCACTTCAAGCCCGTCGAGCAGCCAGGTGATGCCCAGCGCGAGCACGATCAGCGTGTGAAAGCGGCCCCACGGCAAGCGGTCGAGGCGGCCGGGCAAATCGGTCTCGATAATGTCCGGGCGCGCGCTGGCGTTTTCGCTCAAACGGTTCTCCTGATTCGCGGCGGTTTCGCTCATGGTCTGAAGCGTGCTCTACTGCTAACTACGCACGCAAAAAAGTGAAGAGATTGCCGCCGGTCGAGCAAACCGCATTCCGCTTTTCGGAAATAAACCTTGTGGTTTAACTTTATCTCAAACGCGGTTGATGCACGTGCCGGAACATGTTAAAAACGCCGTCCACATTAGATTGCGGCGTCCAGCGCGACGCCGCCGATGCCTATGACTTATTGCGCGATCGATTTCGGCACATCGAATTCCGCCGTTGCGCTGCCGGACGGCCTGTCGGTCCGGCTGGCGCCGGTGGAAGGCGAGGCGACCACGCTGCCCACCGCGGTTTTCTTCAACACCGACGAGAATAACCAGTCCTACGGCCGCGCGGCGCTGGAAGCGTACATCGACGGTTTCGATGGCCGCCTGATGCGCTCGATGAAAAGCATTCTCGGCTCGCCGCTCGCGGACAACAGTACCGACCTCGGCGACGGCTCGGCGATCAAGTACACCGACGTCATCACGCTCTTTCTGCAGCATCTGAAGCAGAAGGCGCAGGCGATCGCCCCCGAGCCGCTCACACGTGCGGTGCTCGGCCGGCCAGTCTTTTTCGTCGACGACGATCCGCGCGCGGACCATCTGGCGCAAAAGCAGCTCGAAGCCTGCGCGCACGCGGTCGGCCTGCGCGAGATCCATTTCCAGTACGAGCCGATCGCCGCGGCGTTCGACTACGAAGCCGGCCTGACGAAAGAAGGGCTCGTGCTGGTCGCGGATATCGGCGGCGGTACATCGGACTTTTCGCTCGTGCGCGTCGGGCCGGAGCGCGCGCGTCATCTGGAGCGCAAGGGCGATGTGCTCGCGCATCACGGCGTGCACGTCGCGGGAACGGACTTCGATCGTCGCGTCGAACTCGTGACGGTGTTGCGCGAGCTCGGCTACCAGTCGCTCGATCCGAAAGGGCGCGAGCTGCCTAGCCCCGTCTACTTCGATCTCGCGACCTGGCATCTGATCAATACCGTCTACACGCCCAAGCGCGTGAGCGAATTGCAACTGATGCGCCATCTCTACACGGACCTGCGTCATCACGACCGGCTGATGCGCGTCGTGGACCGCCGTCTCGGGCACGCGCTGACGGCGCACGCGGAAGAGGCAAAGATCGACGTCGCGGCGGGCGGCACGACGGAAATCGACATGGAAGAGGTGGAAGAAGCGCTGCGCGTGGCGTTCGACGAATCGCAACTGATCGCGGCGGGCGCGGACGAAACGCGGCGCATCGTCGAGGCGGCAGAGGAAACGCTCAGGCGCGCGGGCGTCGCACCCGCCGACGTGAACGCCGTCTATTTCACCGGCGGCACGACCGGGCTGCGGTTTCTGTCGGAAGCGCTGGCGGCGGCGTTTCCCGGCGCGCAGCCGGTCTTCGGCGACCGTCTCGCCAGTGTGGCCAAGGGGCTCGGCATCTACGCGCAACGCGTCTTTGCGTGACGCCTGCGCGGTAACCGAAGCCCAAAACAAAAAACCCCGCGTGAGCGGGGTTTTTCATACGAATTCTAGCGGTGCGTGAAGCTTAGACCGGCTTGATGTTCGCAGCTTGCTTGCCCTTCGGGCCAGTCTTCACTTCGTAGGAAACCTTCTGGTTTTCCTGAAGCGTCTTGAAGCCTTCGATGCGGATTTCCGAGAAGTGCGCGAACAGATCTTCGCCGCCGCCATCCGGAGTGATGAAGCCAAAGCCCTTTGCGTCATTGAACCACTTGACGGTACCGGTTTCCATGTTACTTGTTCCAAAAAAATGATGAATAAGGCCGAAGCCCAGGGGTGCGGAAAATCAAGGAAGGGGCAATGGGACCAACCGGAGTACCGTGATGGCGAACTCGAAAGAACCAATTCACTCGCCACTTGAAATCCTGCAAGAAGGTTTATACGGCGAAACAGTATCCCGGTCAATTAATTTCCGACAAGTCTGAGGGGATATTTTCGAGATGCGTAAGCAAACATTACAAAACTTGCAATTCGCATTTCGATTGACCTCAGAAAGCTGAATTTTCAGTCATTTTCTTCCCCGCACGCACGGCATTCGAAAGGTGCAACCGTTACACTACGCGCCGACCCAAAAGGTTGCACCGGCATGGCCGGATGTCAGACATGTTTGTTGCTCTCCCACGCGGCGCGGCTGCGAAAGCGGCTCCGGTTCTGCGATGCGAGACATATGGAGGAAGATGTGACAGAGAAGTCGATTCAACGAAATATCGGTCCGTGGGCGCTGATGCTGACGGGCCTCGGATCCATCATCGGATCGGGATGGCTGTTCGGCGCATGGAAGGCGTCGCAGATTGCCGGGCCCGCGGCTATTTGCGCGTGGGTCATCGGCGCGGTGGTTATTCTGGCGATCGCGCTGACCTACGCCGAACTCGGTGCGACGTTCCCGGAATCCGGCGGCATGGTGCGCTATGCGCGCTACTCGCATGGCGCGCTCGTCGGATTCATCAGCGCGTGGGCGAACTGGATCGCGATCGTCTCGGTTATTCCGATCGAAGCGGAAGCGTCCATCCAGTACATGAGCACCTGGCCGTACGAATGGGCGCATAACCTGTTCGTCGGCCATACACTGACGACCATGGGGCTGGTGCTGTCGGCGTTGCTCGTCATCGTTTATTTCCTGCTGAACTATTGGGGCGTGAAGCTTTTCGCCCGCGCGAACTCGATCATCACGATCTTCAAGTTCCTGATTCCGGGCCTGACGATCGCCGGTCTCGTGTTTTCCGGCTTCCATTCGGAGAACTTCGGCACGGCGTCGAATTTCGCGCCGTTCGGATGGTCCGCGGTGCTCACCGCCGTGGCGACGAGCGGCATCGTGTTCAGCTTCAACGGTTTCCAGAGCCCGGTGAACCTGGCGGGCGAGGCGCGCCATCCTTCGACGAGCATTCCGTTCGCGGTTATCGGCTCGATCCTGATCGCGCTCGTGATCTACGTGCTGCTTCAGATCGCGTATATCGGCGCGGTGAATCCGGCCGATGTGGCGAAGGGCTGGCAGCATTTCAATTTCGCTTCGCCGTTTGCCGAACTCGCCATCGCGCTCAATCTGAACTGGCTCGCGATCCTGCTGTATATCGACGCGTTCGTCAGTCCGAGCGGCACCGGCACGACCTACATGGCGACGACCACGCGCATGATCTACGCGATGGAGCGCAACAACACCATGCCGAAGATGTTCGGTAATGTGCATCCGTTCTACGGCGTGCCGCGTCAGGCGATGTGGTTCAACCTGTTCGTGTCCTTCGTGTTCCTGTTCTTTTTCCGCGGCTGGGGCACGCTCGCGGCGGTTATTTCCGTCGCGACGGTCATCTCGTATCTGACGGGCCCGGTCAGCCTGATGTCCTTGCGCCGCGCCGCGCCGGATCTGGACCGCCCGGTCAACATTCCGCTGATGGGCCTCGTTGCGCCGTTCGCGTTCGTCTGCGCATCGCTCGTGCTTTACTGGGCGAAGTGGCCGCTGACCGGCGAAATCATTCTGCTGATGGTCGTGGCGTTGCCGGTGTATTTCTACTTCCAGGGCAAGACCGGATTCGCGGGTTGGGGGAAAGATCTGAAGGCGGCGTGGTGGCTCATCGCGTATTTGCCGTCGATGGCCGTGCTGTCGCTGATCGGCAGCAAGGACTTTGGCGGTAATGGGCTTCTGCCGCACGGCTGGGACATGGCCGCCGTCGCCGTGCTCGCGCTGATTTTCTACTACTGGGGCGTGCACACGGGCTATCGCACGAGCTATCTCGACGAACGCGAAAGCCGCGACGACATTCTTCACGAAATCGGCGCCTGAGCGTCCGTTTCCGGCAAGCGATGAAACCGCCTGAGCGATCAGGCGGTTCAGACTGCTGACCAACCCCACGTTTTCTCAACGTGGGGTTTTCTTTTTCACCCGAAGGCGATTTGAGCGCTCACCG
>NZ_FCNY02000003.1 GCF_001544575.2 Caballeronia cordobensis | reverse complement strand
GCTGAGTCCTGTGATGTACAGAACTCAGCCCTTAGCGGCCTAGCCCAAAACTGTCCAACTTTGCGGGGTCAGTTCAGCGCCGGGGCTTTTTGCGTGAGCGCGAAGACGCTTCGATACCCCGCGTCAAAAGCGAACGAGGGCGCTGGCATAGCCGGTGCTGAGCGTCATGGCATGCCCGCTCTCTCCCTTCAACTTCGCTGGAGACGCAACGATGACCATCCAGAGAAAGATCTCGAACTGGCGCAGGATCGGCCATTTCTGCACGACGCGCCTCGTCGATTATGGCGAGCTGATTCCGATCGAACTCGCCGAAACCAAGAAGCGCGTGCTTCACGAAGTCGTCGCGATGGTCGCGCTCACGATCGGCGCGCTGTTCACGTTGTCGTTCGTGTCGATCGCGGTGATCGTGACCGCCGTCGGCACGCCGCATCTCGTGCTGACGGCGTGGTGCGTCGCGGGCGCGTGGCTCGCCGTCGCGGTGATCTCCGTCATCGTCATGATGTCGCGCAAGCCGGCCGAGCCGTTTCAATTGCTGCGCGACCAGTTGCGGCGCGATGTCGACACGATCAGGGAGGTGGCGCAATGAAGCATGCCGTGCAACAGGAGATGATTCTCGCGCGCATGGCGGAATCGCGCGCGGAACTGGTGGCGGCGCATGCGCTCGACGAACCGGTGCGCATCGCGCGCGTGCCGCGTGTGCGGCCGCCGGCTTCGGCGAATGCCGCGCCGTGGTTTCTGCGCACGCCGAATGCGGAACTGATCGCGCTCGCGCTCGTCGGCGTGGCGATTCTCGGGCTGCGGCGCACGGTGCAGACGGCGGTGGGCGCGGGACTGAGCGCATCGACGCACCGCGCCTTCGGCGATTTTCTGAACGCATTGCGCGAATAAAAATTCGCGCAATGCAAAGAATAAAGCGCCTCAGCGTTTGCTGCGGCGCTTTTTCGGCTTGCCCGGCGCGAGCGCCGCCGACCACAGGGAAGACGCCTGCCGCTTCGCTTGCGCGCTCGCGCGGCCTCGCGTCTTCCCGATGACCGCGTTCGCGCCGGAAAGCCACATGCTCAGAAAAGGATTCTTCTTGACCCAGGGATTTCGCATGAGTCAGTGCAGGCGCATGGTGTTGTCGCCCGCGTCCTTCGGCAGTTTCGATTCGAGCGCTGCCTTGCGCTGCATGAGTTTTTTGCCGAGCGCGTCCAGATCGGCTCCGGACTTGCGCAGTTTCGGAAATAGATCCGACTCCTCCTCTTCGATGTGATGGCGCACCATCTCGCTCATCACCTTGAAGGTCGCGTCGAAACCCTTATCGCCCGCGCGCAGCGTGGTGAACTTGTCGATCAGCACCTTGACCAGAAAGTGCTCGACATACGCTTCTTCCACGTCCGGCCGGTCGTCTTCGTCGAGCGCTTCCTGCGCGGCGGGGTAGAGCAGTTCTTCCTCGATCATCGCGTGCACGGTCAGCTCTTCGCAGGCGCGACGCACCAGCGTGGCCTTCGCGTCGAGATCCTCCTCCTTCGCTTTTTCGAATGCATCGAACAGCTTTTCGACGGCGCGATGATCGTCCATCAGCATTTGAATCGCGTCCTGGCTCGGGGCGGCGCGGCTCGTCGCGGAGGTCGAATTTTGTGTGGGGGTCTGGCGAGGCATCGTGTTCTCCTTGATGGTGTGGGGTGCTCACCATCCACAGCAAATGGCGGACCCGAGACCCGCTAGCGCGCCGCGAGTCCGGGCGCTTCGCCGCGGCTGCCCGCGCGCCGTCCGCCGATCATTTCCGCCAGCCAGTTGATGAGGAGCGCCGTGTACGCATGCTGGCTGCCTTCGTCGGACAAGCCGTGATCCGCGCCGTCGATGACGCGATACGTCAGCGAATGCGCGCGCAGAAACGCCTGAAGATAGCTCGCGAGCACCGTATGCGGCACGATCTGGTCGTGCTCCGATTCGACCAGCAGCACGTCGCCGTGGAAATCCGCGGCTGCGCGCAGCGCGCGGTTTTCGCTCGCGGCCACGATGCGCCTGCGGTACGCGACCAGATCGTGCTCGGTGTGCAGCGCGCGCTTGGCGATGGTCCATCCGTCGTCGAGGTAGAGCGCGGGCACGCGCAGGCCGAGCCAGCGAACCGGCCTGAGCGACGTGACGATCGACGCGAGATAGCCGCCGTAGCTGCTGCCGATCACGGCGATCGACGTCTGATCGACGAGCGGGTGCGCGGCGAGCGTGTCGTAGGCCGCGAGCACATCGGCGAGATTGGTTTCGCGCGTCACTGTTTCCTGCGCTTCCCGGGTGCGCGCGTGGCCGGTGAGATCGAAAGTGAGACAGACGCAGCCGAGCGCCGCCGCCTGCCGCGCGCGCTCCATGTACTGCGCCTGATCGCCGCCCCAGCCGTGCACGAACAGCACGCCGGGAATGGTCGTCCCGGGCGTGACCACCGTGCCGTCGAGATAGCCGCGTTCGACGGGAATCTGAATCTCCTGCCGGTCTGCCGTCATGCGCTCGCTCCTCCGGCGGTCGTATCGACCGTATGGAACTTCGTGAGCGGACCCGTGCGCGGGTCCGTGCCGCGATAGTCGATGCAGGCGTGCGCGGGCACATCGACGTCGTCGCCATACGCTTCGACCGTCGATGCGCGCACGCGCCGCAGCGCGGGATCGTTCGCGAAGACGCGCAACGCGCCGATTTCCGCGCCGCTCGCACCGCCGATGCGCCACGACTGCTCCAGCACGCCGCAGACATGATCGCCGTTGCCGGCCGCGCCGCAGGCGACGTCGTAATTGCGGCGCGACGCGAAAAAATCCGGAAAGGCGTCGTGAATGGCGGCATCGAACGCGCGTGCGCGCCCGATCGCCATGCGCGCGTCGTCCGGCATGTCGATGCCTTCCAGCGCGTCGAAACCACCGCGCACGACGACCAGATCGGAGCCGCCGTACACGCTGTGCCCGTGATTGTTGCGCGTCAGATGTTGCACGCCGAAGTAACTCGCTTCGTGGGCGCGCACGCGCACGTGCCCCACGCTGAACGTGGCGATGTCGCGCAAGTCGCGCTCCAGCACCACGCCTTCGGCGCGAAGCGTCGCGTCGCCGATATCGTCGAGCTGCGCGGCGAGCTCGCTTTCATTCGCGATGACGGACTGCCCGCTTCCGCCGATTCCCGACGGACGCTTGAGCCGAACCGCGCCGTCTTTCCACAGCAGCGCGGCGGCGGCGTGGGCATCGTCGCGGGAGAATGCGGAATATCCCGGCAGAACCAGATTGCTGATCCGTTCGCCGAGCGCGTCGGGCCATCCCGCCGGCTTCGCACGCGCGCCGGGCGGCAGTCCGTGCGCGATGACCTTCGTCGCGACGAACGGATACGGCACCACGCCGCCGAAGAAATCGTCTTCGCGCGCGATGCCCATGCGGGCGGCGTCGTCGAGCGAGAGCGTGTCGTCGGGTATCAGATAGGGATGCGGATGCCGCCGCGCATCGTCGAATTCGCCGCAAAAGGGCGCGTCGAGCAGCCGGGCGATCTGCACGGCGAGGGAGCGCTGCGTATCGATTTCATGTTGTCCGCCCGCGGCCTTCTTGCCGCCGCAGTGGACGAACACGACCAGACCGTGATCGACAGACGGTGCCTTCATGCGCGCGCTCCGGTGTTAGCCGCTTGCAGTGTGCTTACAGCAAGCTTCGTTCCGGGCTGAGGGGCCGAGATGCTATGTGCGCGTATAACGCAGCCAGACGACGTCGTTATCGAGCGTTTCGACCGAGTCGAGCTTCAGATACGTGGGCTTGCGCCACGCATCCATGGCGATTTCGAACGACGACGTATGGGCTTCGCGCCCGTCCACGAGCGGGATCAAAAGCACGCTGACTTCATCGGCGAGTTGCGCATTCACGAACGCGCCGGAGACATGCCCGCCACCTTCGACGATCAGTTTGCGAATCTTCAGTTCGCGTTCGAGCGTCTCGACCACGCGCTTCAGTTCGATATCGTCCTTGCCGCCGAACACATACGACGCGCCGATCGATTGCAGATACGCGAGGTAATCGTCCTCGACGCTTTCGGCGAGCACTTCGACGATATGCGAATCGAGCGCCGTGCTGCGCTTCCAGGCGACGCGCCCCTTCGGGTCGATCGATATCGCGTACTGGCTTGCGTCGCGCGTCGCGAAGTGGTCCGTGCGCGGGATCGGGCCTTTCGCCAGTCCGCGCGGATAGTCGCGATCCTTGCCGTGCGAAATTTCCTGCATCGTGACGCGGCCGCATGCCCACGCATCGGCCTTGAAGCGCGCGGCCGTCTCTTCGTACGTCGGCGAGGCGAAATCGAGATTCCAGTTATCGGTGAGACTGCGTCCGTCGATCGACGACATCATGTGGCAGACGATGTGCATGCGAAAGCTCCAAAGAAACGGGAATGCGTTCGCGCGTGCAAGCGCTATTCCCGCGGCGGCGCGTTATGCGAAAATTGCTGATATGAAAAAGACCACTTCGCTCGTCGTTCCGATCCTGCTGATCGCGCTCAGTCCGCTCGCGCACGCGAGCCTGGAGTCGGGTGCGCATCAGTTCAAGGAGGATGTCAAATACGCCGGCCGCCAGACCGGGCATGCGGCGCGCGACGCCGCCCACGCGATCGGCGACGGCGCGAAATCGGCCGGCCATGCGATTGCGGATACCTCGAAGCGCGGCTATCAGGCCACCAAGAAATGGGTCAAGGGCGAAGACTAATGTCGCCTTCGATGCCCGGACACTTCTAAGCGTTGACTTGACAACGCACCCGAGCGCCTGTTATTAATAATGGTTATCATTTACACTTTTCGAACGCCGGCTTGACCGGCGCTCGCATCAATGACGTCCACGCGCGAGCTTCGGATTGCGCGACCGTCTCCTTCATCGAAAATTTGAACGCTTCCTTCCAGAAAAACGGGCCGATGACCGCCGTCGCCAGGCGCGTGCCGCTCGTGTCGCGCATCGTGGCCGCACTATTCGGCGGCTACGCGCTCGCCGCACTCGCCAGCGTGGCGGCGCTCGCCTTGCCGATGGACAAGCCGCAAGCCGTGCTGACCGGCATGCTCGCGAGCTTCATCGTCTATGCGTGTGCGGTGGTCTGGGTCTTCGCGGTTCGAAGCGCCGGGCGCGCGTGGGCGGGGCTCGCGATCGCCGCCGTGCCGCTCTTGCTCGCGGCATTCAGCGTGTGGACCGGAGGGCGCGTTTCGTGACGCGCGTCGCCCCCGCGAAGCCGCAAGGCCGCGGCATTCGCCAGAGCATGTCGGACCTGCATACGTGGGCAGGCCTGCTCGCCGGCTGGATTCTCTACGCGATGTTCCTGACCGGCACCGTCAGCTATTTCAAGGACGAGACGTCGCAATGGATGCGTCCCGAGCAGCCGCATCAGCGCGCGACGGCCGATCCGGCGCTCGTCGCGCAACGCGTGAGCGCGACGCTAGGCAAGATCGCCGCGGGCAGCCCGCAATGGAGCTTCGAGTTGCCGAACGAGCGGTCGAGCGTCGCCGGCGCGTTCTGGCGCTTGCCCGGCGTGGCGAACGGACGACGCGCGTTCGAGGAAGCGAGCTTCGATCCCGTCACGGGCGAGCGCACGAGCGCGCGCAAGACCCTCGGCGGCGAATTTTTCTATCGATTCCATTTCCAGTTTTATTACATGCCGGTGCTCTGGGGACGCTGGCTGGCGGGACTCTGCGCGATGTGCATGCTGGTCGCGATCGTGAGCGGCGTCATCACGCACAAGAAAATTTTCATCGACTTCTTCACGTTCCGATGGGGCAAGGGACAGCGCTCATGGCTCGACGCGCATAACGCGCTCTCGGTGTTCGGCCTGCCGTTTCACGCGATGATCACCTACACCGGTCTCGTCACGCTGATGGCCATGTATATGCCCTGGGGCGCGCAGAGCGCGTTCAAGACGCCCGCCGAACGCCAGACGATGCAAGTGCAGCTCAGCGCGTTCATCCAGCCGGGCAAGCCGGGCGGACAGAAGGCCACGCTTGCGCCCGTCGATGCGATGGTGCGCGAGGCGCAGGCACGCTGGGGCGCCGGCAAGGCCGGCCGCGTGACGATCACGAATCCTGGCGACATCACGGCGCGCGTGGCCGTCTCGCGCGGCGAGGCGTCGCGTGTGTCGATGAGCCCGCAGTACATGCTCTTCGATGGCGTGACGGGCAAGCTCATCGACGTGAAGGACGGCGTCGGCGCGGCGGCGGAAACGCGCGGCGTGCTGTACGCGCTGCACCTCGGACGCTTCAGCGACCTGCAATTGCGCTGGCTGTATTTCATCGTCAGCCTCGCGGGCACGGCGATGGTCGGCACCGGTCTCGTCATGTGGACCGTGAAGCGCCGTCAGAAGCTGCCCGATCCGGCGCGGCCCTACTTCGGCTTCTGGCTCGTCGAGCGTTTGAACATCGCGAGCATCGCGGGGCTTTCCGTCGCGATGACGGCCTTTCTGTGGGGCAATCGGCTGTTGCCGCTCGACATCGCCGCACGCGACAACGCGGAGATCAACCTGTTTTTCGCGGCATGGGGCGCGACCTTGCTGTACGCGTTGCTGCGACCCGCGAAGCGTGCATGGATCGAGTTGCTATGGCTTGCCGCCGCGATGCTCGCGCTGCTGCCCGTGCTCGATGCGCTGACGACCGATCGACCGTTCTGGCGCAGCGTCGCGCAGGGCGACTGGGTATTCGCGGGCTTCGAGCTGACGATGTGGGCCTTCGCCGCGCTGCATGCGTTGCTGGCGATACGCGTGACGCATCATCGTCCGCGTGTGAAGCCTGCGGGAAAGCGCGCTGCCGTGCGCCCGCTCGCGATCGAGCGCGAGAAGGAAAGCGCATGACGATTGCATTCTGCGTCACCGCATTCGCCTTTCTCGCGATCTCGATGGACCGCCATCAAACGGCCTTGTTCGGGCGCGAGTTTGCAGACGGACGATCGCGCGTGTTTCGCATCGCCGGATGGTGCGGCCTTGCGCTCGCGTTGCGCTTCGTCGTCGGAAATGAAGGATGGGCGCTCGGGCTCGTCACTTATAGCGGCTGCACAAGCCTTGCGGCGGGGCTCGTGTATGGCGGACTCATCCTGTACGCGCGTGTGGCGCATCACCAGCCGTGAAAGCGCGGCCATGTGAGGGTGCTGCCGTCTGACGCAAGCGCGCGATACTCGGGATACTGCGCGCCCGTCGCGCATGCATGATTCGGCAGAATGCGCAGCTTCATGCCGAGCGGAAAGCGCCGTGCGAGATCGTCGGCATGTTCAACCGCGATAATGCCGTGCTCCTGATTCGCGCCGATTAGCGCGCAGCCTTCGAGCGGCGTGCCATCGAGCGCGCAGGCGAGACCGTAGCCATAGTCGCGCGCCTGCTTCGATGTGCCCCGGTCGCGGCTCATCGCCATCCATCCCGCATCGACGATGACCCAGCCCTTCTCGGGTTGATGACCGATGACGCTCGTGAGCACGCTCAACGCGATATCGCTCGTCGCGCACGCGCCGACATTCGCCATCACCAGATCGAAGAACACATAGACGCCCGCGCGCACTTCGGTGACGCCTTCGAGATGCTTCGCGGCAAGCGCGGTCGGCGTGGAACCGACGCTGACGGTCTTGCAGGCGATGCCGTCTGCGCGGAGACGTTGCGCCGCGCGCACGCAGCCCGCGCGTTCCTGTTCGGCGAGCGCGGCCAGCGCTTCGGGGTCGTTCAGTTCGTAGCTGGAGCCGGCATGCGTCATCACGCCGCCGACGTCGATGCCGCCATCGCGAAGCACGCGGGCTATCGCGAGCAACGCATCGTCGTCGGGCGAGAGGCCTGAGCGATGTCCGTCCGTGTCGATCTCCAGCCAGACTTCGAACGTGATGTTGGCGGTCTTGCAAAACTCGACGATCGCCGATGCCGCCGTCACGTTATCGACGATGATCTTCAGATCGCAGCCTCGCTGCTTCAGCGCCATCGCGCGCGGCAGTTTTGCGGGAACCATGCCGACTGCATACAGCACGTCCGTGATGCCCGTCGCGAAAAACTGCTCCGCTTCCTTGAGGGTCGAGACGGTAATGCCCTGAGCGCCCGCTGCGATCTGCGCGCGCACGACATCGAGACACTTGGTCGTCTTCACATGCGGACGGAAGCGCACGCCGAGCGCGTTCATGCGCACCTGCATGGCATCGATGTTGTGCTGCATCTTCGCGATATCGACGATCGCGGCGGGGGTGTCGAGTTGTTCGATATTCATGATGTGATGGCGTTATGCAATGGGGCCTTCAGGAATCTTGCGCTGCAACGCGACCGCGATCGCGCTGCCGACGATCAGCGCGATGCCCGCGAGCGAAAGCGGCGCGATGGTTTCGCCCCACACGATATAGGCGAACAACGCCGCCCAGACGATGCTCGTGTAGTTGAAGGGCGCGAGCGTGCCCGCATCGGCGCGTCGAAACGCGACCGTCATCAGGATCTGGCCGACCGTCGCCAATGCACCTAGCAGCGCCATCAAAAGCAGGGCGTCGAACGTCGGCGTCTTCCAGCCGAATGCGAGCGTGCCGCCCGCGACGACGGTGCCTACAGCGGTGAAGAAAAGCACGGTGGTGCGCGAGTCGTCGGTGGCGCGAATGCGCTTGATCTGGATGATGGACAGCGCGCCGCACAATGCGCTCGACAACAGAAGCACCGGCCCGAGCCAGTTCGATTCGCCGCCGCCGGGCCGCACGACGAGCAGCACGCCCGCGAAGCCGATCAATGCCGCGATGGCCGCGCGCAGGGTGAGCCGTTCCTTCAGGATGAAGGGCGCGAGCAGGACGACGATCAACGTCTCCGAATACGCGATGGCCACGGCCTCGCCGAGCGGAATATAAGGCAGGCCCGCGAAGAAGAAACCCGATGCGCCGAGCAGCGTCAGCGCACGCCATGTCTGTCCCTTGATGTCGAGACGCCGCACGCGGTCCAGCAGCGAACGTTCGCCGACACAGCATGCGGCGATGGCGGGAACGAGCCCGAACAACATGCGGAAAAAAGTCAGTTCATTCGCCGGATAGCGCAGCACGATGGCCTTCGCGAGCGTATCGACGATCGCGAAACAAAGCATCGAAGCAAGGATGAAGCCAATGCTCGCGAGAGGCAGAGGGCTCGGGCGCGAGATGCTGGTGGACGGCATGACGGAATCGGGTCGTGAGCGAGCCTCGAATCATCGCACATGCGCGCGCAAGCCCGTTCGTCTACGGGAAAGCCATTATTTTTGACCGGTTGACTCGCAGAAAAGTCCTGCTAGGATACATTCATCAGATTCATCAGCACACTGACAATATTTTCGAAGGGGCCAAACATGGCGCTTACGTTCGCGGCGAAACTCGCCGATCTGGTTGAAGACGAGCCGCTCGGCGTGACGATCGGCGAGGAGCGTATCGCGCTCTATTTGCTCGACGGCGAAGTGCATGCGACGCACAACGTCTGCACGCATCAGTTCGCGTTGTTGAGCGACGGCTATATGGAAGACGGCTGCATCGAATGTCCGCTGCATCAGGGACGATTCGACATCCGCACGGGTGCGGCGCAATGCGCGCCGGTCACGCAGCCGATCCGCGTGTACGGCGTGCAGGTGGAAGGCGGCGAGATCTACGTCGATCTTTGATGCGAACGAGTGCGGAGCGAAGAACATGACGCAGACCGTTTTGATTATCGGCGCGGGACAAGCCGGAGCGCGCGCAGCAGAGGCGCTGCGAACGCACGGCTTCGAAGGGCGCATCGTGCTCGTCGGCGACGAGCGTCACGCACCGTATGAAAGGCCGCCGCTGTCGAAAGACGTGCTCGTCGCGCAAGACGATGACGATTGCTTCGACAGCTGGGTGCACGCTGCCGCGCTGTATGCCGATGCGCGCATCGAATGGTCGAACGATCGCGTTCTTGCGCTCGACACGCAACGGCACATTGCGACGCTCGAACGCGGCGGGGAACTGCGCTACGACCATTGTCTGTTGACGACCGGCGGACGCGCACGACGCTTGCCAAATGCGCCCGAAGGTCCGCATACGTTCTATCTGCGCACGCTCGACGATGCCATGCGTCTGCGCGCCCGCCTCGCGACGGCGCGTTCGGTGGCGGTGATCGGCGGCGGCTTTCTCGGGCTCGAATTCGCGTCGAGTGCGCGAACGCGCGGCCTCGATGTGAGCGTGTTCGAATCCGCATCGAGCTTGCTGAGCCGCGCCTTGCCGCCGATGTTCTCCGAACGCTTGCGCATGAAGCACGAGACACATGGCGTGCGCTTCGTCTTCGATGCGGCGCAGTTGCACATCGCGGAGCACGCAAGCGGCGTGCAGATTGGCGAAGCGCACTTCGATCTGTGCGTGATCGCCATCGGGCAGGTGCCGAACGACGATATCGCGCGAGACGCGGGCATCGCGACGAACAATGGCATCAGCGTGGATCGTCATTGCCGCACGTCGGCGGCCGATGTCTATGCCGCCGGCGATTGCACGCGCTTTCCTTATGGCGCGAATGACCGCGCAACGCGTCTGGAATCGTGGCAGAACGCGCAGGAACAGGCGATCGCCGCGGCGCGCAACATCGCGGGCGATGCCGTGACGTATGCACCGACGCCGTGGTTCTGGACCGATCAATACGACTGGAACATTCAGATGCTCGGCTTGCCCGATAGCGCCGTCGATCGATGGATCGAACGCGCGGGCGCGGAGGGCAAGACGCTTTTGCTGGGGCTGAGCGACGGTGTCATCGTCCAGGCGCTCGCGATCAATCAGGGCGGCGAGCTGCGGGCGATCCGGCGGCTCGTCGAAGAAGCCGTGCCGGTGGACGCCGCCATGCTCGCGGACCCCACGGTCAAGCTGCGCCAGCTCGAACGGCTGACTCGCTCAACACACTCGGGAGATCAAGGTGTACTCGTCTGAAACGATCATCGGCATCCATACGCCGCAAACCAAGAATCCGCCCATAGAAGGGCTCGCGTGGCCGGAAGAAGGACTGCAATGCATTCCGGACTGGGTCTATACGAGCGAAGCGGTCTATACGCGCGAAGTCGAGCGGATCTTTCATGGCCGCACCTGGAACTTCGTCGCGCTGGAAGCGGAAGTGCCGAATGCGGGCGATTACAAGCGCTCGTACGTGGGGCCGACGCCCGTCGTCGTGTCGCGTGCGGAAGACGGTTCGATCAACGTGTTCGAGAATCGCTGCGCGCATCGCGGCGCGGAATTCTGCCGCCACAGCCGCGGCAACAACAAGGAATTCGTGTGCCCGTATCACCAATGGTCGTATGACCTGAAGGGCAATCTGCAGGGCGTGCCGTTCAGACGCGGCGTGAACAAGCTGGGCGGCATGCCGAAGGACTTCCGCAACGACGCGCACGGTCTGCGCAAGCTCGCCGTCGCGACCCGCAATGGCGTGGTCTTCGCGTCATTTACGCACGACATGGAGCCGCTCGAAGACTATCTCACGCCCGAGATCCTCGAAGACTTCGACGCCGTGTTCAACGGCAAGCCGCTGCGCGTGCTCGGTTTCTACAAGAACGAGCTGCCTTGCAACTGGAAGATGTATCACGAGAATCTGAAGGACCCGTATCACGCGACGCTGCTGCATTCGTTTCTCGTCGTGTTCGGCCTGCTCGTGGCGGGCAACCGCTCGGCGATGGTCGCGGACAGCAAGTACGGCATTCACGGCACGATGGCTTCGGCGAAAAGCGATTCGCTGTACGCGACCATCGACGAAGACAAAAAGAAGGAGATGCGCTCCTTTCACGACGGCATGACCTTGCGCGACGAGCGCTTTCTGGAGTTCGTGAAGGAATTCGATTCCGAATGGTCTGTGACGATGCAGACCATCTGGCCGAACCTCATCGTGCAGCGCGAGATGAACACGCTCGGCGTTCGCCATATCGTGCCGAACGGCCCCAACAGCATGATCATGCTGTGGACGATGTTCGGCTATGAAGACGACAGCGAAGACATGGTGCGTCACCGTCTGCGTCAGGGCAATCTGATGGGGCCTGCCGGCTTTCTTGGCCTCGAAGACAACGAGGCGATGAAGTTCGTTCAGGAAGGTGTGCGCCGCTCGGTGACGGACCGCAGCATCATCAAGCTCGATGGCGACAAGATCGGCACGGCCGATAACCTGATCTCCGAGGCGGCCATTCGCGCCATGTACAAACACTACCGTGAAGTGATGGGGTTCTAGATGTTGCCAGGATTCGAGAAACAGAACATCGCCCACGACAAGGCGCTGATTGCACGCGCTGCGGTCGAGGATTTTCATGCCGAGTATTGCGCGGCGCTGGATAGCGGCGATATCGAGCGGTGGCCGGAATTCTTCACCGAGAACTGCCTTTACCGCGTGACCGAGCATGAGAACGTGGTCAATAACTTTCCGGTCGGGCTCGTCTATGCGGAAGGGCGCGACATGCTGCGCGATCGCGCCGTGGCGATTGCACGCACGCAAATGTTCGCGCCGCGCCAGATGCTGCATTTCGTATCGAACGTGCGCATCCTGAACGCGACCGACGAGGAAATCGTCGCGCAGAGCAATTACATGCTGCTGCAAACGCTTGTCGAAGGCGCGACCACCCTGCATCAGGCGGGCAGGCTTTTTGACCGCTTCGCGCGCAATGGTAACGTGCTTCTGCTGAAAGAAAGACAGGCGGTCTACGACACGGCGATGATCGCCAACGATCTCGCCTATCCCGTTTGATGTCGCTGGACGCCCATTCCGGAGAGAGCGCATGAGTGATACGGAACATACCGAAGCGCCGGTCGAAAGCGGCGGCGTCGGCGCGCGCGTCAGGCGTCGCGAGGACGAACGGCATCTGCATGGCAAGGGCAAGTTCGTCGCCGACTACACGTTTCCCGATTTGCAGGAAGTCGCGTTTCTGCGCAGCCCCGTGGCGCATGCGCGCATCGTGCGCATCGGCAAGCCCGGCAATCATGCGGCGCAGGTCGTCGTGCGCGACGACATGCAAGGCGCCACCGATATCGTCGCCGATTCGAGCCTGCCCACCTACAAGCCTTCGTCGCATCCGCCGCTTGCGTCGGGCAAGGTGCGTTTCGTCGGCGAGCCCGTGGCGATGTGCTTCGCGAAGACGCGTGCGCTTGCCGAAGATATCGCGGAAGAAATCGAGCTGGACCTCGACGAGCTGCCCGCCTTCGCGAATGCGTTCACCGCGCGCGAACGCACCGATGTGCGCGTGCACGATCACTGGACCGACAATCTCTTTCTCGACCTCAAGGCCGACGTGAACTTCGACGAACTCGCGAAGGATGCGCCCGTCGTCGTGAAGCAGAAGGTCGATCTCGCGCGGCAATGCATGGTGCCGATGGAAGGCAAGGCCGTGCTCGCGTACTGGGATCATACACATTCGCAACTCGTTGTCATTACATCGACGCAAGTGCCGCACATGATTCGCACGGTGCTTTCGCAATGTCTCGGCATCGATCATGCGCAGGTACGCGTGATCTCGCCCGATGTCGGCGGCGCGTTCGGCTACAAGTGCGTGCTTCAGCAGGAAGAGCTTTGCATTGCGTGGCTCGCGCTCACCTACAAGAAGCCGTTTCGCTTCATCGAAGACCGGCGCGAGCACTTGATCGCGGGCGCGAACTCGCGTCAGCATCATTACGAACTCACCGCCTATGCCGATAAGAACGGCCGCCTGCTCGCGCTCGATGCCAATCTTCTCATCGACGGCGGCGCGTATTCGGCGTGGCCTTTCACCATCGGGCTCGAAACGGGACAGGCGCTCGGCAATCTTCCCGGCCCCTATGATTTCTCGGGTTATCGCTGCCGCACGCAATGCGCGGCGACCAACAAGCCGGGCTTTCTGCCGTATCGCGGCGTCGCGCGCACGGGTGTGTGCTTCGCCATCGAGCTGACGATGGATGCGATCGCGCGCGCGGTGGGGCGTGAAGCGTGGGAAGTGCGTCATGACAATCTCGTGCGCGGCGCGGACATGCCTTATACGAACGTCGTGAAAAAGCACTATGACAGCGGCGATTTCCAGGAAAGCCTGCGGCGCGCCGTGGCGCAACTCGATGTGCAGAAATGGCGCGCGCGCCAGAAGAGCGGCGAGAAGGATGGACGTCTCGTCGGCATCGGCTTCGCGACGTTCACGGAGCAGTCGGCGCATGGCACGGCGGTGTTCGCGTCGTGGGGTTTGCCGGTCGTGCCGGGCTACGACCTCGCAACCGTGCGCATCACCGCGGATGGCGGCCTCGAACTTCGAGCGGGTATTCATTCGCATGGGCAAGGCATGGAAACGACGCTCGCGCAGATCGCGAACGAAGTGCTCGGCGTGCCGCTGCACAAGATCAAGGTCGTGCATGGCGATACGGCGCTCACGCCCTATTCGACGGGCACGTATGCATCGCGCAGCATCGTGATGGCGGGCGGCGCGGTTGCAGCGACGTGCCGCGAGCTCTTGCCGCGCCTGCTTTTCATCGGTGCGCATCTGATCGGCGAAGAAGAGAACGCGGTGCGCTTCGAGCATGGCGAAGTGATCGGCGAGAAGGGACGCGTGACGATTCAGGAGATCGCCGCTGCATGGTATCTGCGTCCGGAGCGTTTGCCCGCCGGCGTGAATCTCGCGGGCCTCGAAGCGACGCAAGGCTTCAAGCCGAAAGTCGATACGGGCGCGTTCAGCTACGCGACGCACGCCGCAGCCGTCGCCGTCGATACGAAGACGGGCGATGTCGAGATTCTGGATTATGTGATCGTCGAGGATTGCGGACGCATGATCAATCCGATGGTCGTCGAAGGGCAGACCATCGGCGGTACGGCGCAGGGCATCGGCACGGCGTTCTACGAGGAAACGCTTTACGACGACAACGCGCAGCCGCTTACGTCGACGCTCGCCGACTATATGTTGCCGGGGCCGACCGAGTTGCCGTCGCTCACGATCATCCATATGGAAACGCCGTCGCCTTATACGGAGTTCGGTGCAAAGGGTGTGGGCGAAGGCGGGGCCATCGCGCCGCCCGCCGCGCTCTTCAACGCGGTGAACGATGCGCTCGTACCGCTGGGTGCGGTCGTCTCTGAAACGCCTTTGACGCCGCGCCGTCTGCTCACGGCGATCGAAGCGGCGAAGGCCCGCGAGCACGCCAGCAAGAACGAGTTGAGTCAGGAGATCGCAGGATGAAAGCCGCTGCGTTCGAATATGTGAGGGCGGCTTCGTTGCCCGATGCGCTCAGGGAATTGAGCAGCGCGAAGCCGATAGCCGGCAGTCAGTCGATGGGACCGATGCTGAATCTGCGTCTTGCACGGCCGGCGCGTGTGGTCGATGTATCGCGCATCGCGGATCTTCGAGGCGTCGCCGAAGCGGGCGAGTTCGTGCGCGTGGGCGCATCGGTGACGCATGCCGAAATCGAAGACGGCAAGCACGCGCTGCTGCGGCATCCGTATTTGCGGCATGTGGCGGGCGGCATCGCGTATCGCGCGATCCGCAATCGCGGCACGATCGGCGGAAGTCTCGCGCATGCCGATCCGGCCGCGGACTGGCCGCTTGCGTTGTCGGCGCTGGATGCGCCTCTGGAGTTGTCGAGCGCGAACGGCACGCGGCAGGTGCGCGCGAGCGAGTTCATGCTCGGCGCGTTCACGACGCGCCTCGAAGAGGGCGAAATCATTACCGCGGTGCTGCTGCCGAAGCTCGGCCCGACCTTGCGCTGGGGCTATTACAAGCTATGCCGCAAGACCGGCGAATTTGCGCATGCGAGCGCGGCCGCCGCGTTCGACGCGCGTTCGGGTCTCGCACGCATCGTGCTCGGCGCGCTCGATGGTCCGCCCGCTGCGCTCGACGATCTCGCGCGCCAGGTCGCGCAGCGCGGTCCGGCCGCCGCCACCGGCGATGCCCTCGCGCAAGCGGTGGCAAGCGCGATGCCGAACGCGGACAGCATCGACCGGTCGATTCATGCAGCGGCGCTCGAACGTTGCCTCGCGCAGGCGTTCGGCGCATCGAACGCGAATCCAGCTTAGAGAGACTGCAATGTCCGTTATCGAACTCACAATCAATGACCGTTCCGTGCGCAGCGATATCGAATCGCGCGTGCATCTCGGCGACTTTCTGCGCGATACGCATAACCTGACCGGCACGCACCTCGGCTGCGAGCACGGCGTGTGCGGCGCGTGCACCGTGCTCGTCGATGGCGAACCGGTCCGCTCGTGCATCACGTTCGCCGTGGCGTGCGACCAGCAGAAGGTTCGCACCATCGAAGGCTTCGACGACGACGAACTGATGAAGCGTCTGCGTCGCGCGTTTTCGATTCATCACGGGTTGCAATGCGGCTACTGCACGCCGGGCATGCTCATCACCGCGCGCGATATCGTGCGCCGTTTCCCCGATGCCGACGAAGCGCGCATCAGGCTCGAACTGTCGGGCAATCTGTGCCGATGCACGGGCTATATGGGCATCGTCGCGGCGATCAGCGCGGTGCTTCGGGAGTTGAAGGAAAACCCGATCGCAGACGTGCCGGCCGCACGCGAGATCGTTAGCGATGCAACGGCCAGCGCGCCTGCGTTCGAAACGTTCGCGGCGGCGCCCGCTGCGGTGCCGCAAGCGCCCGTCGCGGCGAGCGCGGCATCGAAGGATCAGCCCGCCACTCAACGCAAAGGCTGGACGGCAATCGACGACAGTTTCGTCGTGCCTTTCCCGCTGGAAAAAGTCTGGAGGTTCATGGGCGATCTGCCCTCGGTCACGTCGTGTTTGCCCGGCGCGGAACTCGTGGAACACGACGGCGAAAGCGTGAAAGGGAAGATCGCCATCAAGTTCGGACCGATGTCGGCGAACTTCGCGGGCGCGGCACGGCTGGAGCGCGACGACGCCGCGCATCGTGCCGTCATGCGCGGCGCGGGGCAGGACAACATCAGCCGCTCACGCGCGAACGGCGACGTCACCTACGCATTGAGCAGCGAAGCGCAAGGCGCGCAAACGCGCGTGGCCGTCACGCTCGAATACATGTTGCAGGGGCCGCTCGCGCAGTTCTCGCGCTCGGGGCTCGTGAAGGATTTCGTGCGGCGGATGATCGCGGATTTCGGCGCGCGCATCACGGCGCAACTCGGCGGCAATGCCGCGCCGGAGGCGTCGGCGTCGGCATCGTCGGCGAAGTTCAATGCGGGCAGCCTCGTGTGGAGCGTCATCTGGGGGCGTATCCGGCAACTCTTTGGAAAGGGCGGTTGAGCGGGACACGTCGAGCCTTCAATGGCTCGTCGTGCGGTCATATCGTCAGTCTACTGATTAAATGGAGTTCACATGAGCAAGCGGATTCGCAAGATCGCCCTGGAAGAGCACTTCGGCACGCCGGGTTTTCAGGGCTATTCGAAAAGTTTCACGCAGCATATCGCGCCTGAAGTATTGCGCGATCTCGCCGCGCGTCTGAGCGATTTCGACGAGCAACGCATCGTCGAAATGGATCGCGCGGGCATCGACTATACGATTCTTTCGCAGACGGGTCCGAGCGTGCAGGGCGAGCCCGATGCGGCGCTCGCGATCAGCCGGGCGAAGGACAGCAACGACTTTCTTGCGCAACAGATCGCGCGTCATCCATCGCGTTTCGGCGGCTTCGCTACTCTTCCGATGCATACCGCGAAAGCGGCATCGGACGAACTGACGCGCACCGTTCGCGAACTCGGTTTCAAGGGCGCGCTCGTCAACGGTCATACGCTGGGCGTCTATTACGACGACCGCGCCTACGATCCCTTCTGGGCGACGATGCAGGAACTCGACGTGCCCCTGTACCTGCACCCGACCGATGCCTTCGTGAATCCGCGCGTGCTCGACGGTCATCCGGAACTCGCCGGCGCGACCTGGGGCTGGGGCGTCGAAACCGGCAGTCACGCATTGCGCCTCTTGTTCAGCGGCATATTCGATCGCTTCCCGAAGCTCAAGATCATTCTCGGTCACATGGGCGAAGGCCTGCCGTTCCTGCGCTGGCGTTTCGATAGCCGCTTTGCCGTCTATTCGCATGGCGTCACGCTCGAACGCGCGCCGTCCGAGTACATCGGCACGAACATATTGATCACGACTTCGGGCGTGTGCTCGGCGCCCGCCCTCATCGGCGCGATCGGCGAAATGGGCGCGCACGCGGTGATGTTCTCGGTCGACTATCCGTACGAATCGACGGAACTCGCAGCGGAATTCATCGAGCGTGCGCCGCTCGACGAAGCCACGCGCGCGCTCGTCTGCCACGGCAACGCGGAACGCATTTTCCGCCTTTGAGATTTCAGAAGACCACAGAGACATGGAGCAGCAGATGACGAAGACTTACCGCATCGGCCAGATCGTGCCGAGCTCGAACACGACGATGGAAACCGAAATTCCCGCGATGTTGCTCGCGCGCCAGATGATTCGCCCGGAGCGCTTCACGTTCCATTCGAGCCGCATGCGCATGAAGAAGGTCGTGAAGGAAGAACTCGCCGCGATGGACGCGGAATCGGACCGCTGCGCGGTCGAGCTTTCCGACGCGCGTGTCGATGTGCTCGGTTATGCGTGTCTCGTCGCCATCATGGCGATGGGGCACGGCTACCATCGCGTATCGCAGAAGCGCCTGCACGAGTGCACGATCGGTAATGGCGGCGATGCGCCCGTCATCACGAGCGCGGGCGCGCTGGTCGATGCGTTGAAGGTGATCGGCGCGAAGCGCGTCGTGGTGGTGACGCCTTACATGAAGCCGCTGACCGAGCTCGTGGTCGATTACATTCGCAACGAAGACTACGAGGTGATCGATTATCGCGCGCTGGAGATTCCCGACAATCTCGACGTCGGCCGTCACGATCCCGAACGCCTGCCGGAAATCGTCATGTCGATGCGCTATCAGGACGCCGATGCCATCGTGCTGTCGGCGTGCGTGCAGATGCCATCGCTGCCGGTGATCGCGAAGGTCGAGGCGATGACGGGCAAGCCGGTCGTCACCGCCGCCGTCGCGACTACTTACGCGATGCTCAAGCAGCTCGGTCTCGAAGCGATCGTGCCGGGCGCGGGCGCGTTGCTTTCCGGCGCATACTGAGGCGGGGAAGACCATGTCGACCTATCTATACGGCGCGAACGTTCAGGCGAACGGCATCCGTCAGCATTATCTGCGCTTTGGCGGAGCACACGTGGGGCGCGATCCGGTGATCATCGTGCCGGGTATCACGAGCCCGGCCGTGACGTGGGCATTTGTTGCGGAGCATATCGGCAAGACTTTCGATACGTATGTGCTCGATGTGCGCGGGCGCGGCTTGTCCTCGGCATCCGATGCGCTCGACTACAGCCTCGATGCGCAAGCCGCCGATCTGAACGCGTTCGCCACTGCGCTCGGCTTCGAGCGCTACAGCGTGATCGGCCACTCGATGGGCGCGCGCATCGGCATTCGCGCGGCGCGCTCGCATCCGGCCGGCATGACGCGCCTCGCCATGATCGATCCGCCGGTCTCGGGTCCGGGACGCCGTTCGTATCCGTCGCAATTGCCGTGGTACATCGATTCGATTCGCCAGGCGCGCGAAGGCATGAGCGCGGAAGCGATGCGCGCCTTCTGCCCGACATGGACGAACGAGCAACTCGCACTGCGCGCGCAATGGCTGCATACCTGCGACGAACGCGCGATACGCACGAGCTTCGAAGGCTTCCATGCCGATGACATTCACGCCGATCTACCGCTTCTGAAGATGCCCGCATTGCTCGTGACGGCGGGCCGCGGCGACGTGGTGAGCGATGAAGATGTGACAGAGATTCGCGGGCTCGTGCCGCAACTGGAACATGTGCGCGTGCAAAACGCAGGCCACATGATCCCGTGGGACGACGAAGCGGGCTTTTACGCGGCGCTCGGCGATTTTCTCGGCGCGGCGCTTGCAACGTTCGACGAAGGAGGCAGACATGCCAGTCAGTGACTATCAGATGGTCGATGCATGGACGAAGGTGCTCAGGCTATCGCGCCTCGAAGCGGGACAGACCGTCACTATCCTGACCAGCGCGTCCACGCATCCGCAGACGCTCGCGACCGCGCTGATCGCGACGCAATCGATGGGAGCGATCGTCAATCGTCTCGATCTGCCGCCCGTGAACGGCGAAAAGGCCTTAAGCCGCGATTCGCTCGCGTACCTCGGCACGACACCGCTGACAGGCAACCGCGCCGCGATCGCCGCGCTGAAGGAAAGCGATCTCGTGCTCGACCTGATGACGCTGCTGTTCTCGCCCGAGCAACTCGATATCCTCAAGACGGGCACGAAGATTCTGCTCGCCGTGGAACCGCCCGAAGTGCTCACGCGTCTCGTGCCCACGCCCGCGGATCGCGAACGCGTGCTCGCCGCGCAGGCGCGCATCGCGCGGGCGAAAGAGATGCATATCGTGTCGGCGGCCGGCACGGACTTCCGTTGTCCGCTCGGCGAGTTCGAGCCGATTGCGGAGTATGGTTTCGTCGATGAACCCGGCCGCTGGGATCACTGGCCGAGCGGCTTCGCGCTGACGTTTCCGAACGACCAT
Source organism: Caballeronia cordobensis (assembly GCF_001544575.2). Taxonomy (GTDB): domain Bacteria; phylum Pseudomonadota; class Gammaproteobacteria; order Burkholderiales; family Burkholderiaceae; genus Caballeronia; species Caballeronia cordobensis. The sequence continues at coordinate 486,818 of NZ_FCNY02000003.1, read as the reverse complement.
CAGGCGCACGGGCGCATCGTGATCGATCGCGGCGACATTCTGTTGCCGCAGAAGAGCTATGTGCAGGACCGCATCGAACTCACTGTCGAGGGCGGCTATGCAAAGCGCATCGATGGCGGCATCGACGCGCAATTGCTCAGCGAATACATGGCGACCTTCGACGATCCGGAAGCGTATGCGATCTCGCATATCGGCTGGGGTTTGCAGCCGCGCGCGCACTGGTCGACGCTCGGCCTCTACGATCGCGAGGCGACCATCGGCATGGATGCGCGCGCGTTCGAAGGCAATTTCCTGTTCTCGCTCGGACCGAACAACGAAGCAGGCGGCAGCCGCACGACCACCTGCCATATCGACATTCCGCTGCGTCATTGCGATGTCTTTCTCGACGGCGAGCCCGTCGTGCGCAATGGCGTGGTACTCGATCGCTGACTCACGAAAACACCGACATGTCCCACGATATCGAAACCTACAAGCGCCAGAGCTTCGGCTCGACGCTGGAACCGCAAGCGCCGGTCGGTCTGTTGATCGTCGATCTGGTGAACGGCTTCGCGAATCCCGAAGTCTTCGGCGGCGGCAATATTCCGCAGGCCATCGAGCACACGATTCCCTTGCTCGCGCACGCGCGCGAAAAGGGCTGGCCGGTCGCGCACAGCCGCATCGTTTTCGCCGATGACGACGCCGATCACAACGTCTTCACGATGAAAGTGCCCGGCCTGCTCGCGCTCAAGGAAACATCGCACGACAGCGCGATCGTGCCGCAACTCGCGCCGCGCAAGGGCGAACTCGTGGTGCGCAAGACGGTGCCGTCCGCATTCTTCGGCACGGGCCTCGCGGCCTGGCTCACGCAACACGGCGTGCGCACGCTGCTGATCGCGGGCGCGGTGACGAGCGGCTGCGTGCGCTCGTCCGTCGTCGATGCGATGCAATACGGCTTCCGTCCGTTCGTGCTATCCGACTGCGTCGGCGATCGCGCCATTGCGCCTCACGAAGCGAATCTCTTCGACATGGCGCAAAAGTACGCCGCCGTCATGATGCGCGACGAAGCGCTCGACTTGCTCGCGAATCTCTGATTGTCCGGGTTTTCATCCGCATGGAATCGACATGGCCACGTCTCTTTCGGAGCGCTCGCACCGCGCAGTCACGCGGCATGAGTTCACGCTGATCTTCGCGTCGTCGTTCGGCGCGCTGCTCGAATGGTATGACTTCTATATCTATGCGGCGCTCGCGGGCACGTTCAGCACGTTGTTCTTTCCGAGCGGCAACGATACGGTCGCGTTTCTCGCGAGCCTCGCCACGTTCGGCGCGGGCTTTCTCGTGCGCCCGCTCGGCGCGCTTTTCTTCGGACGGCTCGGCGACCGCATCGGCCGCAAGTACACGTTCATGGCGACCATCGTGCTGATGGGTGTCGCGACGGTCGGCGTGGGCTTGCTGCCTTCGTTCGAGAAGATCGGCATGATGGCGCCCGTGCTGCTGGTCGCGCTGCGCCTGTTGCAGGGCTTCGCGCTCGGCGGCGAGACGGGCGGCGCGGCGACGTATCTCGCGGAGCATTCGCCCGCCGACCGGCGCGGTTTTTATACGAGCTCGCTTCAGACCACGGCGACGCTCGGACTGCTCGCATCGATCGCGGTGGTCAGCATCAGCCGCGCCGGGATGGACGAAGCCGCGTTCCAGAGCTGGGGCTGGCGCATGCCGTTCCTCGTATCGATCGTGCTGTTGGCGCTCTCGGTCTATCTGCGCACGAAGCTCGCCGAATCGCCGACGTTCCGCGACATGAAGCAGGCGGGCAGGCTATCGACGTCGCCGATCGGGGAGAGCTTCGGCAAATGGGCGAATCTGAAGTACGTGCTCATCATGCTGTTCAGCACGGCATCGGGCGTTGGGGTCGTGTTCGGCACCGGGCATTTCTACTCGATGTATTTCCTGCAGAACACGCTGAAGGTCGCGCCGAATACGGTCAATCTTTTTCTGGCGATCGCGTTGATCGCGGTGTTCCCGTTTTATCTCGTGTTCGGTTGGCTATCGGATCGCATCGGACGAAAGTGGATCATGATGCTCGCGTGTCTCCTGCTCGCCGCGACCACGCAGCCGATCTTTCACGCGCTTACGCACTACGCGAATCCTCAGCTGGAAGCGTTCCAGAAGAGCGCGCCCGTCACGGTGCGCGCGAACGATTGCCGCTTCACGCTGTTTTCCGCGCCCGTGACCGAGTGCGACCGCATACGCTCGTTTCTGAGCGCATCGGGTGTCTCGTATGATCGCGCGCCGCAACGGGCGGGCGAGGGCGCATCGACGCAAATCGGCCCGCTCGTGGTGCAGGGCGCCGACAGGCACGAACTCGAAAAGGCGCTCGTCGCGTCGGGCTGGTCCGCGCACGCCGACCCCGCGAAGATCGACGCCCCGATGGTCGTCCTGCTGATGTGGCTCTTGCTGCTTTATCTCGCGATGGTCTATGGACCGATGGCCGCGTTCATGGTCGAGCTGTTCCCGGCGCGCATCCGCTATACGTCGCTCTCGTTGCCGTTCCATCTCGGCTCGGGCTGGTTCGGCGGCATGCTGCCGTTCGTCGTGTCCGCGATGGCGGTCGCGGCCGGCAACGTCTACTTCGGGCTGTGGTATCCGATTGCGATTGCCGTCGTGTCGTTCGCGGTCGGTGCGCTCTTCGTACCGGAGACGTACCGCCGCGACATTACGCAATAGCCCACGCAACAGTCAATCGAAATGCTTGAGTGAAGTGCGTCCGTACTGATTATTCCCTTCGACCAGTTGCATCATCATGCGCACGAAATGAACGCGATCTTCAGAGCTCAGCGGGGCCAGGAACTTCACCTGGGCTTCGCGCATGCTGCCGTACATGTCTTTCATCACGCGGCGTCCTTTCGCGGTGATGTTCGCGATCTTGAGCCGCCCGTCGTGCGGGCTGGGCTCGCGCTTGACGAGGCCGCGCTCTTCGAGACGCCGCAGCACGTCCGCCATGGTCGTGCGGTCGACGCCGACTTCCGCGCACAGCGATGTCTGGTCGAGCCCCGGACGTTCGGAAAGCGTCGTCAGCAAGCCGTATTGCACCGGCGTGATCGCGAAGTCCTTGCAGCACTCGAAGAAGAGCGCGATATGGATCTGATTGAGACGCCGGATCAGAAATCCAGGGCGCTGCCACAGATGTCCGGTTTCGATGCCGTCGTCGGAAACGGCTGCTTTTTTCTCGGCAACGGTGCCCATCCTTAACCTTTTTCGAAGAAGTTCTGTCACTCGGGAGTTTAGCGTTCGTGCGCCGTGTTTGTCCAAACGGTGCCGCACGCGTGCATGCGCAAGCGCGCGATACGCCGTAAAGATCGTAGGTGCAATCAGAGTTGCGCTTCCAATTTTTTCCGGATACAAATCATCCATCAGCGTACTGACGAATGCTGATGGCGCAAGCGCAAGTTGTCAATGATCGAAGTCATAAAACGAAGTTATAAAACGAAGTCAATAGAACGATGCGTCGCGCAGCTATCAGAGCGGATCTGCTCGTGCGTTTGCCGGATTGGAACGCCCGAATAATCAGCATGCTGATTAATTGGCGGATGCGTTAAACGTCACCTCATCAGAGTTTGGAGCCAAACATGAGTTCTACCCCCGTACAGACGGACGACATCGCCATGCAAGGGCGGTCGATGTCCCGCAACGATATCAAGACGCTGATGCTCGCGTCGCTGGGCGGTGCGCTGGAGTATTACGACTTCATCGTCGCGGTGTTCTTCACGAAGCTGCTTGCCACGGTCTTCTTTCCGCCGCAAACGCCCGAGTGGCTCGCGCAGCTCGAAGTGTTCTGCATTTTCGCGGCGGGCTATCTCGTGCGCCCCATCGGCGGTATTTTCTTCGCGCACTTCGGCGACCGCATCGGCCGCAAGAAAATGTTCGCGCTGAGTCTGTTTCTGATGGCCGCGCCGACGCTGCTCATCGGTCTGCTGCCGAGTTATGCGACGCTCGGCATGGTCGCGCCGCTGCTCTTTCTTTTGTGCCGCGTTTTGCAGGGGCTGTCCGTCGGCGGGGAAGTGCCGGGCGCGTGGATTTTCTGCTCGGAGCATGTGAAGCGCGATCGCATCGGGCTTGCCTGCGGTCTCCTGATGTCGGGCCTGTGCACGGGCATTCTGCTCGGCGCGCTGTCGGCGAAATTCCTCATCGGCAACATGGACCCGGCGGATCTGAAAAGCTGGGGCTGGCGTCTGCCGTTCATCGCGGGCGGTGCATTCGGTCTGATCTCGGTCTATCTGCGCCGCTACCTGCAGGAAACGCCCGTGTTCGAAGCGCTGCGCGCCAAGCGTGAAGCGGATGCGCGCCTGCCGCTCGCGGTCGTGCTGAAGGAGCATCGTGGCGCGGTGATCGTCTCGCTGCTCGCGACGTGGGTCTTCTCGGGCATCTTCGTGCTGTACTTTCTCTACACGCCGACATTCCTGCAGTCGCAATTCCACTTCGCGGCCAAGGACGTCTTCACCAACAACTCGTGGTCGATCTTCGGTCTGATTCTCGGCAGCACGTTCGCGGGATGGGCCGCGGACAAGATCGGCGGCGGCCGCGCGTATGCGATCGGCAGTGCCGCGATGCTACTCGTCACGGGCGCGTTCTATATCGGCCTCGCGTCGGGCAGCCAGTCGGTGTGGGCGCTGTATATCGCCGGGGGTTTTCTGATCGGGACCATCACGCTCGGGCCGTACATCATCGTGAAAAGCTTCCCGCCGGAAGTGCGCTTCACCGGTTTCGCGCTGTCGTACAACACCGCCTATGCGATTTTCGGCGGCACCGCGCCTGCGATTGCATCGTTCCTCGTGGGGCGGCAGGGCATCACGATGGCGCCTGCGTGGTACATTGGCGCGCTTTGCGTGCTCGGCGTGATCATCGGGCTGCTCTGGCGTGCGCCCGTGCATGCCGAGGCGGCGGCCACGCATTGACGCCGGGCGTCTGAACCTCTTGCGATCCCGCATCGAACGCGGCGCGGGATCGCTCTCTCCGAGCGCTATACATGTCCGTTGGCGACGCATCCAGGACCGGCATCGCCCGGTCGTGGCTTTTGTACTTCTCGCTCGCGTTCGCGAGCATGAGCTTCTCCGCGACGGGGCCGGTCGCGATCATCATCGCCGCGTCGCGCGAAGGCGGCTTGAGCTTCGCGCAAACGTCGTCGTGGCTCTTTGCGTCCATCGGCATCAATGGGTTGGCGAGCATTGCGATCAGCTGGAAGACGCGCCAGCCCTTGCTCTTTCTCTGGACGATTCCAGGCGCGATTCTCGCCGCGCCCGTGATTGCACAATTCGGCTTCGGCGCGGCAGTCGGCACGTATCTCGTCTGCGCTGCCGTGTTGCTCGTGCTCGGCGTGACGAACCTCGTCGCGCTGCTCGACCGATGGGTGCCGATGCCCATTGTCATGGCGATGATCGCCGGGCTCTTCATCAAGTACGTGCTGGCCGTCGTGCATTCGACCGTGGCCGCGCCGCTCATCGGCGTCGCCATGCTGCTGGCATTTTTCGGGCTGATGTGGCTGGAGCGCCGTAACGCCGCACCGCTTCCGCCGCTGATCGGCGCGATGCTCGCGGGCGCGGCCATGCTCTTCGCGACAGGCTTTCAGCTGCCGAGCCATACCGGCGGCGCATGGATCGCGACGCCCGCGCTCGTCGCGCCGCGCTTCGACCTCCACGCGATATCGCAACTGCTGCTGCCGATGCTCATCACCGTGCTGTTCGTGCAGAACGCGCAGGGCATTGCGGTGACGCGGGCATCGGGGTATCGCACGTCGCTGCGGCTCGTGACGATCACGAGCGGCGTGCTGACGGCCATTACCGCGCCGTTCGGCGGCTGTCCTTCGGTGCTGGCGGGACCGAGCAACGCGATTCTCGTGTCGGGCGGCACGCATGGGCGTCACTACTTCGGCGCATTGATCGCGGGCGTGCTATGCGTGGCGATCGGCCTCTTCGCCACGGCATACGTGTTCTTGCTGACGAGCCTGCCCGGCGCCTATATCGCGATCCTCGCGGGACTTGCGATGACGGGCGTGCTCGAAAAGTCCTTCGTCGCCGCGTTTCGTTCGGCGCTGCCTTTGAGCGCGATGATCGTGTTCGTCGTCACCCTGAGCGACGTGACGCTGCTCGGTATCGGCGCGGCGTTCTGGGGCGTGGTGGCGGGATGTTTCGTCTATTACGCGATCGAGAAGCCGCGTGCGGGCGACTCGATCGCGTAGCTGCGTTATCGTCAGCTCATCGTCAATTCATCGCGCCCGCCAGATTTTCCGCTTCCAGTCCGACGATCAGATCCATCTCGCCATTGCCAAGCGATTGCGTCGCGGGTACGCCGGCGGCTTTGAGGGCGGCGGCATCGACACGCGATGCATCGCCGAGCGCGACGCGCAGTCGCGTCGCCGCGAGCGGTTCGAGCTTCACGATATTGGCCGCGCCGCCCAGCGCCGCGCGAATCTTCTCGGCGCGCGCCTTCTGCTGCGCGCCTTCTTTCACAGGCGCTGCCGTCGCTGCGGCCGTCACCGTGTCCGGAGTCACGGCCGCGGCGCCCGCCGCCGGCAGATCCGCGTCGCTGCCCGCGGTCTTCAGATACTCCTGCATGTCGGTTTTCATGTTCTCCGACAGCGGCCCGAAAATCGCCTGCACGCCGTTGCCGACGCGCAGGACACCCGCCGCGCCGAGCGACTTCAGCCGGGCATCGTCGACGAGCGCCGGATTTTTCACCGAGATGCGCAGCCGCGTGATGCACGCATCGAGACTCGTGATGTTCGAGCGTCCGCCGAACGCGAGCACGAGATCGCGCGACCGGCCGCCTTCACCGCTCGACGAGACAGCGGCGCTCGCAACCGTATCGTCCTCGCGGCCGGGCGTCTTCAGATCGAAGCGGCTGATCACGAAGCGGAACACGCAATAGTAGATGCCCGCATAGATCGGCCCGAGGATGAAGACATACCACGCATGCGTCGCCTTGTTGCCGATCAGATTGAACATCAGGAAGTCGATCGCGCCTTGCGAGAACGTGAACCCCATGTGCATGTTCAGCGTATTGGCGACGAACTGCGCCGACGCCGCGAGACACGCATGAATGAAGTACAGCACGGGCGCGACGAACAGGAAGGCGAACTCGATCGGCTCGGTGATGCCCGTGAGAAACGACGTCAGCGCCGCCGACACCATCATGCCGCCGACCGCGACTTTCTTTTCCGGCTTCGCGCAATGCCAGATCGCGATGGCGGCGGCGGGCAGGCCGAACATCTTGAAGAGGAACGCGCCCGACAGAATGCCCGCGGTGGGATCGCCCGCGAAGAAGCGGTTGATGTCGCCGTGAACGACCTTGCCGGTCGTCGGATCGAGGAAGCTGCCGGCCTCGAAGAAGAATGGCACGTTCCAGATATGGTGCAGGCCGAACGGAATCAGCAGACGTTCGACGAAACCGTAGACGGTCGCCGCCGTGCGCGGGTCCGAAACCGCCGCCCAGTGCGAGAACGCATTGATCGCCCCGCCGATCGGCGGCCACACGACCGAAAGAATCGCGCCGAGCACGATCGAGCCGATCGCCGTCACGATCGGCACGAAACGTTTGCCCGCGAAGAAGCCGAGATAGGGCGGCAGCGCGATCTTGTAGTAGCGGTTGAACATCCACGCGGCGAGCCCGCCCGCGAGAATGCCGCCGAACACGCCGGTCTGGATCGACGGAATGCCCATGATCATCGAGGGCTCGACGCCTTGCGCCTTGGCGATCACGCCGAGCGTCGCGGTCATCACGAGATAGCCGATGGTCGCGGCGATGCCCGACACGCCGTCGTTCTCCGTGAAGCCGAGCGCCACGCCGATCGCGAAAATGAGCGGCAGATTGCCGAAGATCACGTCGCCCGCGTTCTTCATCAAATCAAGGATGATGACGGGCACGTAGCCGTGGAAATCGGTCGCGCCGAGGCCGAGCAGCAGACCGGCGACGGGCAGGACCGCGACCGGCAGCATCAGCGACTTGCCGACCTTCTGGACGACGCCGAAGGCGTTCTTGAACATGTTGATGGTCTCCTGTGAGTTCGCTTATTCCGCGTAGGGCGCGAGAAGGGCGCGCACTTCGGCGGCCGTGCCCAACGTGATCGCGCGCGCCGCGAGCGTGCGGGCTTCGTCCATCGTGAGGCGCGCGAGCTGCGCCTTGATCGAGCCGACGGCCGGCACGCTGACCGACAATTCGTCGACGCCGAGACCGACGAGCACGGGCACCGCCATCGCGTCCGACGCGATGCCGCCGCACACGCCGACCCATTTGCCGTGCTTGTGCGCGCCATCGACCGTCATGCCGATCAGGCGCAGCACGGCGGGATGCAGGCCATCGGCCTGTTTCGCGAGCTTCGGATGTCCGCGGTCCATCGCGAGGGCGTACTGCGTCAGATCGTTGGTACCGATGGAGAAGAAATCGACTTCGCGCGCGAGCGGCTCGGCGATCAGCGCCGCGGACGGCACTTCGATCATCACGCCGACTTTCACGCTCGCCATGCGGTCGCCGGCTTCCTCCTGAAGAATCTTTCTGGCTGCGCGGACTTCCTCGATCGATGCGACCATCGGAAACATGATGTGCAGATCGCCGATGGACGCCGCCCGCAGGATCGCGCGCAACTGCACCCGGAACATGTCCGGCCGGTCGAGGCTCACGCGCACGCCGCGCAGGCCGAGGAACGGGTTGTCTTCCTTCGGCAGCGGCAGGTACGAGAGCGGTTTGTCGCCGCCGACATCGAGCGTGCGCACGACGAGCGGACGTTCGCGCCCGAGCGCTTGTGCAACCGCGCAGTATTCGGCGGCCTGTTCGTCCTCGGATGGCGCGGTGTCGCGATTGTCGAAGAGGAACTCGGAACGCAGCAGCCCCACGCCTTCCGCGCCCGCCGCAACGGCGTCGCGCGCTTCCTCGGCGTTGCGGATATTCGCGGCCACTTCGACGCGATGACCGTCTGCCGTGACGGCCGTCTTGCTCGCCGCGACTTTCTCTTCCTCGCGCTTTTTCGCCTGCCGCTCGATGCGTTCGCGGGCCTTCGCGAGTTCGTCCGCGCCCGGATTGCGGCGCAGGCTGCCGGTCGAGCCGTCGAGCACGACGAGCGTGCCATCGGACAGATTCAGCGCGTCTTCGTCGATGCCGCAGATCGCCGGAATGCCGAGCGAGCGCGCGAGAATCGCCACGTGGCTGGTCGCGCCGCCGGTCGTCGTGCAAAAGCCGAGCACCTTGCTGCGGTCGAGCGAGGCGGTGTCCGAAGGCGACAGTTCTTCGGCGACGAGGATCGAGTCGGCGGGCACGTCGATATGCGCTTGCTTCACGCCCGCGATCAGCGCGAGCACGCGGCGGCCCACATCGCGAATATCGCCGGCGCGCTCGCGCAAGAGCGCGTTGTCGAGGCGCTCCAGGTTGGCCGCCTGCGCCTCGAACGCGGCGCGCCACGCGAAACCCGCGCTCTTGCCGTCGCCGATGCCGGCGATGGCGGCATCGTTCAGATCGGGGTCGTCGAGCAGTTCGAGATGCGCATCGAGAATCTGCGCTTTCGACGGATCGGTGAGCTTCGCCTTGAGCGCCTCGATCTGCTGGCGCGCCTCGTGCCGTACCGCGTCGAGCCGGGCGCGCTCGCGTTGCGGCGATTCGCCCGCTTCGGCCACGTCGATGACTTCCTGGCGGAACTGCACGATCTTGCCGACCGCCAGTCCCGGCGATGCCGATACGCCCGTGAACTCGTTCGCGTCGGTGGGCGCGGCGCGTTTCGCGATGACCGTTTCCGGCGCGGCCACGGCGGCGGCGGGTGCGTCGCCCGGTTTTTCGCCGGAACCCGACGCGAGCAGGCGGGCAAGCACGGCGGCGGCCTCGGCCGCGTCGGGGCCGGCGGCTTCGACGCGCAGCGTGTCGCCGAACTTCGTCGCGAGCGCCATCAACGCGACGACCGATTTCGCGTTCGCGATGTCGCTGCCGCGCACGATGCGGATATCGGACTTGTACTTCTTCGCTTCCGCCGCGACGACCGCGGCGGGCCGCGCGTGCAGGCCTTGCGGATTCGGCAGGGCGATGTCGTCGGAGCGGATCGCGCCGGACGCCGCTGCGCCCGCTTCCTCGGGCGCGCCACCGACGAACTCGACCGACAGCGCGACGTCCTGGCCCGCGGTGACGAGACCGGTCGCGGGCAGGTAGCGCGTGACGAGTTCGCCGTTGGCGATGACCATTTGCGTGAGCAGGCTCACGGCCCGCGCGCCGACGATGACCGGATCGAAGCGGATCAGCGGCTGGCCTGTGGTGACGGTGTCGCCTTCCTTGACGAGCGGCGTGAAGCCTTCGCCGCGCAGCATCACCGTGTCGAGGCCGATGTGGATGAGCACCTGAAGGCCGTTTTCTCCCGTCACCGTCACAGCGTGCGCCGCGCGATGCAACTGCGTGATCTTGCCGGCGAGCGGGGAGAGCAGTTCGGTGGAGGTCGGATCGATCGATACGCCGTCGCCGACCATTTTTTGCGCGAAGACCGGATCGGGCACGGTTTCGATCGGCACCATCACGCCGGAAAGCGGCGCCATCAAGTCGATTCGTGCCAGACGCTGAGGAGCTTTCATGTGAATTGTGTGTCCCTTGATGGTTTGAGGTCGATTCCCAGAAAGTGCCAGACGATGACCCGCACGAGGACTTGGACGAGGCCTGAGCTAATCATAGGCAACCCATCCGTGGTTCGCTGCGCGAATAAACGCGCGCGAGATTTTAAACACGCGGGCGAATTGATTCGGTTTCTGAAACGTTGAATTTTTAGATACGACGCTCGATTCGCGTCGATACGTCGCATCGAACGCGCCGCAGTCCTATTAAGCTTGTTTTCGACGAAACGCAAGTAAACGGAGCGCGAATCATGATCTACAGCAATAAAACCGAGGCCTATTGGGAACCGCTAATGGAGATTGCGCGGGATGAGCTGGGTATCGAATCGTTCGACGAGGCGGGCGCGGAGATTCGGATCTGCTGCGTCGAGGACATCGGGCGAGCGCTCGAACGGGCCTACGATCTCGGGCTGGTGGTGGGGCATGCGGTGACGCGGGGGGAATGGGCGGAGACGTCGCGGGTGTGAGGCGGCCGCAGATCGCGCGGCGCTGTCACGCGCGCCGCGCATTGTCATCACAACATTTGAATGCGCTTCAGTGAACGGTTAATCCCCCGGTCGGACTGAGCGTTGCGCCCGTGAGATAAGCCGATTCGTCGGAAGCGAGGAACGCCACCACGCGGCCGATATCCGTCGGCGCCGCGATGCCGAGCGGACAACTGGCGACGATCTTCTCGTACTGTTTGCGGTGATGCCCGGACACCTTGCTCTGCTCGCCGAACACGGCCTCCCAGGATGGACTGTCGCGTACGACCGTGACGCAGACGCAGTTGACGCGTATCCGGTCGCGCGCCAGTTCTCTGGCAATCACCTTGCTTGCGCGGATCAGTCCGCCCGCGAACGTCGACACGGCGGTTTGCCCCGGCGTCGGCACGCGGCCGCCTTCAGAGGTCAGGAAGATGACGCTGCCTCCCCCGCGAGGGCGCATGAAGGGCAGCGCCGCCTGAACCGGAAAGAGCTTCGCGCTCGTATTCTCGGCAACAACGGCGGCCACGCGCGCCAGATCGATTTCGGCGAACGGGCCGCGCACTTGCGGTGAACGTGCCTCCTCGTCGTTGCCGCCCGCGTTCGCCACGACGATGTCGATGCCGCCGTATCTGCGCGCGGTCTCTTCGGCCAGTGCCGTCATATCTTCTTTGGATCGCACATCGCCTGCGATGAAATCCACGGTGGCACCGGTCTGCCGCAGTTCGGCGAGAACGGCGTCGGCTTTTGCTGCGCTCCGCCCGCTGATCACCACAGTGGCTTTGCCCGCCGCGAGCTGCAACGCGACGCCTTTCCCGATGCCGCCCGTGCCACCTGTGACGATGGCCACCTTTCCTTCCAGATTGCTCATTGCTTTGCGCCTTCGATGGATTAACAAGTCGGCTCGCGCGAACCCGAAATCAAATCCTAGAGGCGCGTTCTGTCCAAAGCGATTGCCGTTTATCGAACATGTATTTGATGTTTCGTGAATGGCCGACTGATGAAGGCGTTCGTTTGTTTGCAACGCCGCTTTCACGAACCGTCAATAGTCGCAGCAGATTGCCGTGAGTAGCATTCGAGGCACATCGCAGAGAACAGACAAGTGAAGGAGAAAGACATGGAAGCCGCCGTTCAACCCAAGCGCATTACGCAAGCGACAGGAGCTGATCGTCCGCTGTCGGGCATTCGTGTTCTGACCGTAGAAAACTTCATCGCCGCGCCGTTCGCCTCGATGTGGCTTGCCGATGCCGGCGCCGAAGTCGTCAAGATCGAAGTGCCCGACGGCGGAGACTTTGCACGTAGCACCAGCCCGACGAAGCCCGGCATCGACGGACTGCCGAGCAGCTTGTCGTTCCTGCGCGCAAACCGCAACAAGAAGAGCGTCACGCTCGATCTCAAGCATCCTGAAGGCAAGCGCGTTTTCAAGTCGCTCGCGGCCGAGGCGGACGTGGTGCTGGAAAACCTGCGGCCGAACGTGATGGATCGCCTCGGCCTCGGTTATGCGGAACTCAGTCGCATCAATCCGCAGCTGATTTACGCCGCCATCTCCGGTTTCGGTCATGGCGACATCCAGCCCAGTCCGTATGGCGACTTGCCGGCCTTCGATATCGTCGGACAGGCGATGAGCGGCCTCATGTATCGTCCTGAACGCAGCGGCGACCGTCCTGTCTATCTCGGCTTTTCGCTCGCGGACATTCAATGCGGCAATCTCGCGCTGCACGGCATCATGCTGGCTCTGATTCATCGGGCACGCAGCGGCCGCGGCAAGAAGGTCGATATCTCGATGGTCGACGCATCGCTCGTTCTCAACGAAATCTCGGTCACCATGTATTCGGCGACGAAACAGGTCGCACCGCCGGGCGTGCATGCGGTCACCGCACCGTTCGGCGCATACCGTGTCGCGGACGGCTATATCGTTATCGCTGTGATCGGCGAGCACATCTGGAAGCGCTTCTGCGACGTCATCGGACGGCCTGAACTCGTCGGCGATGCGTGCTTTGACAGTGGCACATCCCGGCGGGAGCACATGAACGCGCTGAATGCGCATATCGACGCATGGCTCGACGGCAAGGACCGCGATGAAGCGCTGGGCTTGCTTCGCGCGGGCGGCGTGCCATGCGCGACGGTCAACGACGTAGCCGATCTCTTTGACTGCCCGCACGTCGCCGCGCGCAACATGCTGATGCAACTCGACGATCCCGTGTGGGGCAACATTCACGTCGCAGGCAACCCGATCAAGATGTCTGACGTGCCCGAGCCGGAAAGCAATGTGCCGCCGCTGCTCGGCGAGCACAACCGTGACGTCTTGCGCGACTGGCTCGGCATGAGCGAAGCGCAGATCGGCGCGCTCCGTGAGCAGCACGCGATCTGAGTGTGTCCGGTTCCATGCCGATTGACGACCGGATAGGGCGGGCATAGGCTCTGAGCCATTGGAGAGCCGCCATGACCGGACTGAGCATCCACACACTGACGCGACGCGTCGACCTGTTCACGCTGCGCCTGTTTCTCTCGGTCGTCGAGGAGCAGCAGATGCGGCGCGCCGCTCAGCGCGAGAACATCACGCCTCCCGCCGCAACACGGCGCATCCAGGACCTCGAAGAAGTCGCGGGCATTGCGTTGTTCGAGCGCATGCCGGGCGGCATGACGCCGACTCCCGCGGGCGAAGTGCTCGCGCGTCACGTGCGTCTGATGTTCGCCAATTTCGATGTCATGCGCCGCGAGATCGCCGAATATACCGAGGGTGTGCGCGGGCAGGTCGGCATCAGTTCGACGAGCACGATCATCGTTCATTTTCTGGCGCGGGAGATTGCCGACTTCCGGCGCGACTTTCCGCTCGTGGAGATTGATCTGCACGAGGATGCCAACATCAACGTCGTCGGCGCGGTGCTGTCGGGCAAGGCCGATCTCGCGATGTTCTACGCGACGAACGACGTTGGCCGCGAAGGGCTCGATATCGTCGAATACCGCACGGACCGGCTGGCCGCGATCGTGCCGCGCAAACATCCGCTCGCCGAACGCGCAAGCGTGACCGCGCCCGATCTGCTCGACGAAGACCTGATCGGCATCTCGCCGACCACGTCGATGATGACGCAATTGCGGCAGGCGGCCGCCGCGCTTGGCCGGGACCTGCGCCTGAAGTACACGGTGACGACGATCGAAGCGGCGCGCAGTCTCGTCAAGGCGGGGCTCGGCGTCACGATTCAGCCGGAGAGCATGCTGCCGAAGGAAGAACTCGCCGCACTGGCGATCGTTGCGCTGGACGAACCGTGGGCGAAACGGCAACTGTGCATCGGCACGAAGCGCGGCGCGTCGATCACGCCTGCGACGCGGGCGCTCATCACGCAACTCACGGCTTCAGCCGGCGAGTGAGCGATTAGTCTTGGAGCCGCGCCGAGCGTCGCGCTTCGACGACGCGGCTGTCATCGCCTGATCTAAAAGCACTCTAGGCGCGCCATCCCAGCCCGGCAATTGCAATGATTTGAATCGACGATTCGCGTCATTCGAATCGACAGGCCGTAGCGGAATTCGGGAACATCGAAGCGGCGATTCAAGCGTCGTCACCAGGACGGTTCATTTCACCTGCCTGGATCGAACGGCTCATTCGAAACGCCCGCCATCAGGCATCCAAATATACAGACAGGAGACGATGTGAACCCTTCTTCATCACCAACACGAAGCAGTCTGTTCGTGGTCATGCTGTGCTTCCTGACGATCGCCGTCGACGGCTACGATCTCATCGTCTACGGTGCGACCATTCCGCGCTTGCTGGAAGAACCCGGCTGGAATCTGAGCCCCGCGAGCGCAGGGATGATCGGCAGCTGGACGCTCGCCGGTCTGATGGTCGGCCTGATTTGCGCGGGACCGATGGCCGACCGTATCGGACGGCGCAAGCTGATTATCGCGGGCGTATTGTGGTTCTCGCTCGGATCGCTGCTCTGCGCGATCGCCCATTCGCCGCAGACGCTCGGCATTGCGCGCTTCTTCACCGGGATCGGGCTCGGTGCGGTGGTGCCGTCGTCGGTGGCGCTCGTCATCGAATACGCGCCGCGCAGCCGTCGTCAGCTCTACAGCGCGGTCGCTCTCACCGGCTATCCGGTCGGCGGCGTGCTGTGCGCGCTGCTCGCCATCGCGATGCTCCAAAGTCAAGGCTGGCGCCCGCTGTACGGCTTCGGCGCGCTGTACGTGCTGATCGTGCCGGTTATGTGGTTCTACCTGCCCGAATCGGTGAGCTATCTGCTCGGCCGTGGCCGCTCGGAAGAAGCACGTGAACTCGCGGCACGCTACGCGATCGATCTCGATGAACTCGCGCGCGATGAAGAGCAACATCGCCAAACGCGCGTCGCGGCTGCTGGCGCGCGGGGATATCGGCTGCTGACATCGCCCGAATTCCGCTCGGCGCTGCTGCTGTTCGCGCTGATGTGCTTCTGCGGGCAACTCGTCGTCTACGGCCTCAACGCGTGGCTGCCCCAGTTGATGCGCAAATCGGGCTATGCGCTGGGGTCGTCGCTGCAGTTTCTGCTGGTGATGCAGTGCGGCGCCGTATTGGGCAACCTGACAGGTTCGTGGCTCGCCGACCGGTTCGGCCCCAAGCGCGTGCTCGTGCCGTTCTTCCTCATCGGCGCGATCTCGCTCCTCGTACTGAGCCAGAAGCCGGATGACGCGTGGCTCACGCTCGCGGTGTTCGGTGCGGGTATCGGTTCAATCGGCTCGGTGACGCTCGGCTACGGTTATATCGGCGCGTACTTTCCCGCATCGTGCCGCGGTTCCGCGATCGGTGCGGCACAGGGACTCGGGCGCATCGGCTCGATTCTCGGACCGATGATCGGCGGCTGGGTGCTGGGCTCGAACCTCGATCATCACTGGAACTTCTATGCCTTCGCGATTCCCGCCGTGATCGCCGCCGTGGTTGTGACGCTGATGCCGAAAGCCACGCCATGCGAAGTCGCGTTTGTGGAAGCAAAAAGCACGTGACGGGGACGGCCTGAGTGCAGGAAGACAGCGGTCACGCGCAATCGTATAGGCGCCGGGTGCGCGGCCGTTCAGCTTCCGCATGTCTGATGATGTATCGCATCGCCTCGTCACCAAATACGTCGTTGCCTTCCAACGCGTCTGCGTGTCCCGCGTTCTGCAAGGTCACATAGTCGGCATGTGGGCAGAGCCTCAGAAACTCGGCGACGCCCGTTTCGCTGACGACGTCCGAGTGTTCACCGCGCATGAGCAACGTAGGCAAGGTCAGCTTGCGCGCGCACGCGCACATCCGCCGGCGACGGCGTCCCATGTCACGCGGCCATGCGACGAAATGCGGGTCCCAGTGCCGGCGATGACGATGCTCGTCGTCCGGCCGCAGCACGCACGCACTCGGTGAGTGAGCGGCATCTTCGCGCGCTTCGACGCGACCGGACCCGCGCCGCAGCGATGACTGGATGCGCGCCACGCCTGCCGGTTCCACCTGCGGCGCGATGTTGACGAGAACGAGGGCACGCGCATCCACATAACCTTCTCCGACTGCGAGCAGACTGGTCGCGCCGCCCGTCGCAGCGCCGACGAGCACGGGACGCATTAAGCCCAGCGACGACACGATGCTTTCCAGATCGCGCACCATGGCGGCCTGACTGTAGTTTGCGTCTACCGGCCACCCGGAGTCTCCGTGACCGCGGGCATCGAATGAGACGGCGAAGAAGCCTGCTTGGCCGAGCATCATGCCCGTCCGGCTCCATGAGTGACGCGTTTGTCCCGCGCCATGCAGCAAAAGCACGGGAATGCCGTGGGGGTCGCCCCACGAGTCGCCCGCCAGGAGGACGCCGTCCGCACTTCTCAACCGGTGCATGGGTTGGGAAGCGCTTATCGGACGCGTGCTTGCATGAATTGGAAGCTGCATGTTCATCTGTCTGCTCTTGACCATATGACCAATTTCAAGGCAAAGCATGCGCGGGTCAACGACGACGAACAGGTCGTTCCGTACTCTGAAGCAGGTGAGAGGCTTGAGCGAGCGATGCCAATGCGCGGGCTGCGGCTATGTGTGGGTCCGCAAGCGCCTTATCGCCAGTTTCAGAATACGGAACGGCGTGATCGAATCAATTGACCCGGATATGAGCGCACGTCATGCTAGAAAAAGCTGCTCGCTCAACTGATCAGGAGACGACTCAATGAAGGGAGACACCGGTGCGGCCCGCTCAGCGCTTGCCGTCATCCAGGCTTCGTGGAACGCGTCCGCGCGCAACTGGAACGCGCAAGCCCTGACCGCCGTTTACACGGAGGACGCGCTGTTCTTCGGCGGACGGCCCGGACATGCCATCGGCGCGAGCGGGATTCACGACTATTTCGCTTCGTATGAAGGCGTGATCGAATCGGCCACGCTGGACCTCGTGGAGCAGCACTTCATTGCGCTCGCGGATGATTGCTTTCTCGCTCAAGGCTTCGGCGAGTTTCTGTTCATGCTCAGCGACGGCCGCGAGTCGCGTTCCCGGCTGCGAACGACGCTCCTGATCGCGCGGCACCGGGGTGAATGGAAGATCCGCCAGCACCACTTTTCGGCCTCTCCGGCGTCGCCCCCCATCTGAACGCGGCGTCCGTCGCGCGCTTACTTCGATGCGGCGGTTCCCGCGACGCCGCCTTGCCGCGCGAGAAAGTCCATCGCCGCGTCGCCGAACAGGTCGTTGCGGTCCCCGGCCACCATGTGACCCGCCTGCGCGATGTTCACGTACGCCGCATGCGGACACAGCTCGATGAACTCCTTCACGCCGGCTTCGCTCACGATGTCGGAACTGCCGCCTCGCACCAGCAGCGTCGGCAGCGCGAGGCGTCTCGCGGAGTCGGCGAGACGCGCGTGGCGTGCGCGATGCTCCATCGGTCTTGCGAGGAACTTCGGGTCCCAGTGCCAGCGGTATCGGCCATCGTCGCCGAGCCGCACGTTTTTCGCGAGACCATCGAGATTGCGGCGCCGCGCTTGCGATGGCCGATAGAGGGCGATGGCGTCGGCGACTTCATCGAGTGAACCGAATCCCTCCGGATGCTGTGTCATGAAGGCGCGAATCCGGTTGACGCCAGCGGGTTCGGAGTACGGCACGATATCGACGAGAATCAGCGCGCTCGCCTCCACCTGTTTTTCCGCGATCGCCACGAGACTCGTCGCGCCGCCCAGCGAGGCGCCAATGAGCGCAGGGCGGCGTATGTCCAGCGCCGCGAGCACGCAGCCGAGGTCCGCGGCGAGCGCATCGAGGCTGTAGTCGCCGTGGGCGCTCCAGTCGGAATCGCCGTGTCCGCGCGCGTCGTAGGCAATGGCGAAGTAGCCGGCACGGCCGAGCCGTTCGCCCGTGCCGCCCCATGCGTGGCGTGTCTGCCCGCCGCCGTGCAACAGCACGACGGGCGGTCCGCCGGGATGGCCCCACGTATCGCCCGCTAACCGGACACCGTCGGATCCCGGCCAGGCATGCAGCGGCTTCGGTGCGACGGACGCGGAGCGTGCTCGTTTCATCAGGAATCCTCGGATTGAGGGTGAAGGACGGCGTGCCGGCGCCGTGGAACCGGCGGCGTACCGTACTGAAACTTCTCCGAACCGAGGCGGCGTGTCAATGCACAGCCGCCGATGGTTCCGTACAATGAACGCGCTAGCTCGCGCCGACCAAATGCGGTAATCTTTCAAACAAACATTAGATTGTGCAGCGCGCGCCCGGACGGCCGCGAAACCAGGACATCGAAGAGCAGAGACAGACGTGCGAAAGAGAAACGTAAATCCTAGCGCAGATACCCGGGAGGTTCTGCTTCGGCTGGCAGCGCGCTTGTTTGCGACGCAAGGGTATTCGGCCACGACCATGCGGTCCATCGCGGAGCAGGCGAATATCGAGGCTGCGAGTATCTACTATCACTTTTCGTCGAAGGAAGAGCTTGTCGATGTGGTGATGGAGCACGGCGCGGACAGCATCTTTCAGCATATCAACGGGCATTTCGAGGCCTTGCCTCCGAACGCGAACGCCGAAGATCGCTTCAGGGCGGCGCTCGTCGGACAGATGAGCGCGCTGCTGAAGTTCGGCGACTACGCGCTGGCGCATGGCCGCCTGTTGAGCCAGTTGCCCGACGCAGTGCGCGAGCGCCAGATCAAGCGGCGGGAGCGGCATCAGCGTGTCTGGACGACGGTCTTCGACAATCTGCGCAAGGAAGGTTTCTTGCGCGAGGACGTCGATGTCTCGCTGTGCCGTATTGCCGTTCTCGGCTTCATCAATTCCGTTCAGACGTGGTTCGATCCGAAGAAGGGTTCCCTCGACAAGATCGCCGATCAGTTCATCACGATGTTCTTCGAAGGCGTCCAGCCGGCGGCCAAATCGCGGCGCAGCGGCCGCAAGAAGGAGCTGGCCGCTTCATCCTGAACGGCAGGCCGACTTCGTTCGCGCCGCCGCCGTATCTGTCTCAACTCGCCTGCGCCGACCGCTCTTCCGCCAGCAAGCGACGATAATGCGGAAGCGCGCTCAGCAGCAGCCACGCTGCGAGCGCCGCTGCGATTGCGCACACGATAGCGATCGAATGCCCGACCATTTTGGGATCGTGGAACACGCGATCGGTCAGGAGCGCGATCAGCGTGGGGCCGGCGCCAAAGCCGATCAACTGAGCAACAAACGAATAGATCGCGCCGACGGTGCCGCGCATGCGGCTCGGGGCGACGATCTGCAAGGCCGCGCCCATACAGCCGGTGGGCAGGCTGAAGAAGAAGACGGTACCGGCGGCTGCCGCGAGTGCGCCCGTCACGCCCGGCGCGAACGGAATGCTCGCGCAGCAGAGGAGCATCGGGATCATGGACATGGCGGCGGTGCGCAGCGGCGCATCTTCATAGCCGCGCTTTTCGAGCTGACGCGCAATCCACGGTCCGGTCAGCGCGCCCGCGATGCCGAAGCTCACCACCAGTGCGCCGAAACGGAAACCGACGAGCGCCGCGGGTAATCCATGCGTGCGAATCAGATACGTGGGCATCCACGCGGGCATGCCCAGTACAACGATCGCGAGCATGCCGACGCCGAGCAATATCCGCGCATAAAAGCCGCGTCTTTGCCACAGATAGGCGGCGGAGGCGCCCGTGGTGTACTCCCGTTCGTCCTCGCGTTCGCTCATCACGCTGCTGCGCACGGGTTCGCGAACGGTGAGCAGGACCAGTAGTGCAAAGAGCATCCCCGGCAACCCGACGATCACGAAGGCCAGTTGCCAGGTCTGAAACTGCGCAAGGACGGGGAACTGCTCGTGAAACGCGCGCGCGAACTGGATCACGAAGCCGCCTGCGACCAGCGAAAGACCGCCGCCGAGCATGGGGCCGAGAATGAAGATGCTCATCGCGCGAGGAATGCGCGAGGCCGAGAAGCAATCGGCAATCATCGAGAGCGCGAGAGGAAATACGCATGCTTCGCTGGCGCCGACGCCGAGACGCGCGAGGAAGAGTTCCTGATACGTGTCGGCCTTGCCGCACAGTGCGGTGAAGGTGCACCACAGGCAGATGGAAACCAGAAGAAGATTGCGCCGGTTGGTGACATCGACCAGACGGCCGAACAACGGCGAGGCCGCCAGGTACGCGGCAATGAAGGCGAAACCCTGGACGAGGCTGAGTTGCGTGTCGGAGATGGCTAGCGAATGCTTGATCGGCTCGACCAGCAAGTTGAGGATCTGGCGATCGATGTAAGCCAGGGAATACGCGAGCGTGAGTATCGACAGGATGTACCAGGCTCGCCCGCTGTCATGGGCTACCCGATCCCGGGACGGCCGTGTCCGTGCGTGCGCGCTCGTGCCGGCGCCGTCGGACGGCATATCGTTCATGGCGTCTCTCATTTCTTCTCCAGTAGGTTCATTCCAAAATGATCGAATCTGCGTGCCCGTCGCCTTCATGCGAGATGCAGCAACGGACCCGAGTAAACTACCTAATGTTTGGTAGTTTGTGTCGTGTCTGGAGGTTGTTCCATGAGTGTTATCCATGAGCGATGTGGATCGATACATGCGCGAGCACGTGCAGGCTTGCGAAGGAAACACGCGCACGTTTAGAACTTAGGTGTAAACCCCCGATGACAGTTTTTCCTTCTCGCTTCAAACTAACTACCAGTTGTTAGGTAATAGCCTAACGTCGGTTCGATGAAGTCATCAACAGGCTCAGACACTCATGACGACGCAGATGAAACCCATACGCTCCTTTCTCTTTGTGCCGGGCAACAAGCCGACCTGGATCGAGAAGTCGATCCATTCCGGGGCCGATGCATTGATCCTCGATCTGGAGGACAGCGTGCCGCCCGCACAGAAAGCCGAAGCGCGTGAAATCGTCAGATCCAGGCTTGCGTGGCTGGCCGATCAGAAGCAGCGCATCTGGGTGCGCATCAACCGCAGCGCTCATCTGTACGACTTCGACGACATCCTGGCGGTCGTGAGCCCCGTGATCGAGGGCATCGTGATCTCCAAACCTTGCGGTCCTGAAGACATCCACACTGTCTCTTCGATGCTGGCCGAGGCCGAGTACCGCGCGGGCGTCCCGGTAGGTCATACCAGAGTGATTCCGCTGCTGGAGACCGCTCGCTCCTTGCAGCTTGCCTACGAGATTGCCCAGCACGAGCGCGTGCCCGCCATCGTGGGCGCGACGGCCAAGAACGCCGACGTTGCGCGCGCGCTCAAGACCGTCTGGTCGCCAGGCGGCCGCGAAACCCAGTACCTGAAGTCGCGAATCGTCATGGCGGCGCGGGCCGCAGGCAAGCTGCCGATAGGCGGTGTCTGGCAACAGGTGCACGATCTGGAAGGGCTTGAGGCGTCATCGGCCAATGACCGGCAACTGGGCATGAGTGGCGAGCTCGTGCTGCATCCGTCCAACGTCGAGATCGTCAACCGGACATACAGTCCGGACGCCGAAGAGTTGGCCTTCTACAAGGGGATGATCGACGCGCTGGACAAAGCGCAGAACGAGGGCCGTGCCTCATGCATCTACGACGGCGAACACATCGATATTGCGCACGCCAAGACGGCGCGAGAAATCATCGAGTTCGCTCAGTCGTTCAACAGTTGATCGCCCATCAGCACACAAGGGAAGAGAAAATGGCAGGCCTTTATTTCGAAGCGTTCAAACCCGGCATGGTGATCGAGCATGCCATCCGCCGCACCGTCACCGAGACGGACAATATCCTGTTCTCGGCCATGACCTACAACTGCGCGCCGCTGCATATCGACGCGGAATACAGCAAAAACTCCATCTACGGCCAGCGGCTCGTGAACAGCATGTTCCTGCTGGCGCTGGTGGCGGGCATCACCGTGTACGAAACCACGCTGGGCACCACGCTGGGGAACCTGGGATTCGGTGAAATCGCCTTTCCGAAGCCCACGTTCCATGGCGATACCGTGCGCGTCGAGACGGAGATCGTCGAGACGCGTCTGTCGAAGAGCCGGAAGGACTCGGGCATCGTCACCTTCAGGCACGTCGCCAGGAACCAGCGCGACGAGATCGTTTGCACCGCCGTGCGCACGGGGCTGATGATGCTGCAACCGGCCAACGAAGCGTGATTCATATCTGCAGGAAGACTTGACGCCATGGACTATCAACTCACCCCCGATCAGCTTGCCATTGTCGATGCAGCCGAAAAGATCTGCACCGACTTTCCGCTCGAATACTGGCGCAATAAGGACAGGAAACACGAGTTCCCGCATGAGTTCTTCGAGGCCGTCGCCAGCGGCGGCTGGCTCGGCATCTGCATGCCCGAAGACGTGGGCGGCGCGAATCTCGGTGTAACGGAGGCGGCGCTGTTCATGCGCGCGGTCGCCGAGTGCGGCGGGCAGGCGGCGGCTTCAACCATCCACATGAATATCTTTGGCCTGCAGCCGGTCGTGCACTTCGGCACCGAGGCGCAGAAGAAGGCGTGGCTTCCGCCTTTTGCTCGTGGCGAGCACAAGGCGTGTTTCGCGGTGACCGAGCCGGACACGGGCCTCGATACCACCAAGCTGAAGGTGGTCGCGAAGAAGCAGGCCGACGGAAGCTTCCTGCTGTCGGGCAAAAAGGTGTTCATCTCGACCGCGCAGGTGGCCGATCATATGCTGATCCTTGCGCGCACCACGCCGATCGAGGAGGTGAAGAAGCACAGCGAGGGCTTGAGCCTGTTCTACACGAAGCTCGACCGCGACTATGTCGAGATTCGCGAGATCGACAAGCTCGGGCGTGCCGCCGTCGATACGAACGAACTCTTCATCGACAACTTGCCGGTTTCCAGCGATTCGCTGATCGGCGAGGAAGGCAAGGGACTGAGCTACATCTTTCACGGCATGAACGCCGAGCGGGTGCTGGTCGCCGCCGAGCAGATCGGCATCGGCCGCGCCGTGCTCAAGCTGGCGACGCAATACGCGAAGGAGCGCGTGGTGTTCGGCCGTCCGATCGGCAAGAATCAGGGCGTGCAGCATCCGCTGGCGCGCAACTGGGCCGAACTCGAAGCCGCGAACCATATGATGTTCGCCGCCGCGGATCTCTACGACAAGGGACTCTCCTGCGGCTCCGAAGCCAACGCCGCCAAGCTGCTGGCGTCCGAGGCGTGCATGAACGCCTGCCAGACATCGATTCTCACGCATGGCGGCTTCGGCTATGCGAAGGAGTATCACGTGGAGCGCTTCATGCGGGAAGCGTGGATCGGTTACATCGCACCCGTCACGCCGCAGCTCATTCTGTCGAACATCGCAGAGCGTAAGCTTGGCTTGCCGAAGTCGTATTGAGCACGGCAGGCCGGCGCAGGAGGTTCAGGAGACAAGCATGTCCGCTACAAGACCGTTGGAAGGTATTCGCGTTCTCGATCTCACCGTGGCGCTCGCCGGGCCCTATGGTTCCTTGCTGCTGGGCGGGCTGGGTGCGGAAGTCATCCGCATCGAGTCGCCGGGCGGCGGCGATATCGCGCGCAACAACCCGCCGTATGTCGGCAAGGAGGGCGTCCACTTCGGCGTGAGGCGCGAAGACGAGGTGTCGCTGACTATCCTGAACCGCGCGCGCAACAAGAAGAGCATCACGCTCGATCTGAAATCCGCTCAGGGGCGCGCGTTGTTCATGGAGTTGGCCAAGGAATCCGACGTGGTCATCGAGAACGCCAGCGAGGGCGTCATGGCGCGGCTGGGCGTCGACTACGACAGCGTGGCAAAGGCCAACCCGAAGATCATCTATGCGTCGATCAAGGCCTTTGGCGAACCCAGCCCTTACCCCAATCTCAAGGGCATGGACATCATCGTCCAGGCGTTGTCCGGCATCATGGATGTGACCGGCGTCGCCGATGGCCCGCCCACGCGCTGGGGTCTGCCGATTGCCGACCTGGTCGCGCCGCTCTACGCGGTCAACGGCGTTCTCGCCGCGCTGATTCATCGCGGGAAGACAGGCGTGGGGCAACGCGTTCAGGTGTCGATGCTCGACTGCCTGTCGTCGATGGTGGCGGAGGAGCATTTCGACGTATTCGTCGGACATGGCTATCCCAAGCGCTCGGGTAATTTCCATGATCGCCTCGTGCCGTTCGGCGTGTACGGCACGCTCGATGGCCACGTGGCGATGGTCGCCTTCCAGCCCGACTGGTTCCGCAACCTCATGGAAGCGCTGGGCAGGCCCGAGTTGGCCGCGGACCCGCGCTATGCCACGCGGGGTCCGCGCATGAAGCACGCGGCCGAACTCAACGCGATGATCGAGGCGTGGACCACGCAGCGCAGCACGGCGGAAGTCATTCGGGAATTGCAGGAGAAGCGCGGCGTGCCCGCGGCTGCGGTGCGCTCGCCGCTCGATGTGCTGAAGGATCCGGTCTTGCAGGAGCGCGGCGCGGTGGTGAAGCTGGAGCACCCCGGTCTCGCGGAAGTCGATGCCATGGGCATGGGTCTGCCGATCAGGTTTTCGAAGACGCCCGCGCAGTTCGACCAGCCGGCGCAGGAACTCGGCGCATCCAACGACGAGATCTATCGCGGGCTGCTCAAGCTGCCGGACGAGCGGCTGCAACGACTGCGCGACGAAGGAGTGATCTGAACATGTCCGCAGCCTCTTCGCGTCGCGGCCCGCTCGCCGGCGTCAAGGTCGTCGAGATAGCGGGCATCGGTCCGGGGCCGCTGGCCGCGATGTTTCTGGCCGACCTGGGCGCGACCGTCATCCGGGTGGATCGCAAGGAACCTTCGGGTCTGGGCGCGCCGCGTCCGCTGCAGTTCGACCTGGGGCTGCGCAACCGCAAGTCCATCCGCGTCGATCTGAAGGACGCTGACGCCGTCGAGATGGTGATGGAACTCGTTGCAGACGCCGACGCGCTCATCGAGGGCTTTCGTCCCGGCGTGATGGAGCGGCTGGGCCTGGGTCCCGACGTATGTCTCGCGCGCAACCCGCGGCTGGTGTATGGGCGCGTCACGGGCTGGGGGCAAGACGGTCCGTTGTCACAGGTGGCCGGGCACGATCTGAACTACATCGCCATCACCGGTGCCTTGCATGCCATGGGCCGGGCGGGGCAGGCGCCCACGCCGCCGCTGAACGTACTGGGCGACTACGCGGGCGGCTCGCTGTATCTGGCCTTCGGACTGCTGGCGGGCGTTCTGGAAGCACGCGGCTCGGGCAAGGGTCAGGTGGTGGACGCGGCCATGGTGGACGGTGTGGCCTCCATCATGACCGTGACGATGGGCCTGCATGCGGCGGGCATGCTCGGCAAGGCGCGCGGCACCAATCTGCTCGACACCGGCGCGCACTTCTACGAGGTGTATGAGTGCGCCGATGGCAGATATGTGAGCGTGGGCCCTATCGAGAGCAAGTTCTATCGACTGTTGCTCGAAAAGCTCGGGTTGCAGGACCATCCGGTGCTGCAAAAGCAGATGGACCGTGCGCAGTGGCCGGAGGCGAAACAGGTGCTGGCCGCCCGATTCAGGCAACGCACGCGCGATGAATGGACGCAACTGCTCGGTGAATCGGACGTATGTTTCGCCCCCGTGCTCGATTTCGACGAAGCGCCGGACCATCCGCACATCAAGGCGCGCGGCACGTTGATCGACATTGACGGCGTCACGCATCCGGCGCCCGGCCCGCGGTTTTCGCGAACGCCCGCGGCGCGGCCGGACGCGCCGGCTGAATCGACCACCGACAACGCCATTGCCGCGCTGCGGGACTGGCTGCCCGAGGCGCGCGTTCAGGCCTGGCTCGCGCGAGGTGCGTTCATCTGATCGGCCGGCAGGTTGGCCGGACGGCAGTGGCAAGGACTCTACTCATATGACATCGCATACTTTCGATCTCTCCGCGCTCGATCGCCTGACGACCGGTCGTTCCACCTGTCGCGCCTATCAGAACAAGGCGCTGGACGCCGGGCTGATCCGCAGTATCGTTAGCATGGCGAGCCGCTCGGCGTCGTGGTGCAACGTGCAGCCGTGGCAACTGGTCATCACGGAAACGCCGGAGAGCACGGAGCGCTTTCGCAATGCGCTGATGCAGCGCGCTCAGAGCCAGCCGGAACCCGAGTCCGATCTGCCGTTTCCGCCCGGCTACCGGGGCATTTATGGCGATCGCCGGCGCGGTGCGGGGATTGCACTGTATTCGTCGCTGGGTATCGGTCCGAAAGACAATGAGCGCAGCGCCGAGCAGGCATTCCGCAATTACCGCATGTTCGATGCGCCGCACGTGGCGATCGTCACGGCGCCGGCCGAGCTCGGACCGTATGCGCTCGTGGACGCCGGCGGTTTCATCTCCTCGTTCCTGCTGGCGGCCTACGCGCATGGCGTGGCCACCACGCCGCAAGGGGCGCTGGCCCGTCACGCGCATTTCGTGCGCGGCTACTTCGGGATTCCCGATACGCAGCACATGATTTGCGGCATCTCGTTCGGCTATGCGGAGCCGGAGCACCCCGTGAACCGCTTCCGCACCACGCGTGCGGGCGTGGACGATCTGGCGCGCTTCGCCTGAGCGAAGCCAGCGGGCGAGAACGGTTTGACATCGCCCCGGTTTAACCGAGCCAGCGTGCGTCGGGCCAGCGGCCATCGTCGAATGTGGTCCTGACGCAGTCCAGCAGCGCCCCGACGACGCAGCGCACGGGCGCCGTGGCCTGCCGGCTGCTGGGCGCGGCGAGCACGATCGTGCGCTTGAGCCCAGGCGATGCCAACGGAGCCGCAGACAGCAGGCCTCGCTCCACTTCGTCCGTGACCCCGACGGCGGGAAGAATCGTCCATCCGTGACCTTGCGCAACGAGCTCTTTCTGCACGCTCAGCGCATTGGTTTCGGCAAACACGCGCAGCGTCACGCCGGCTTCGGCCGCGGCGTGTTCGATCACCGCGCGCAGACCCTGTGGCGCGGCGGGCAGGATGAACGACTCCCGCGCCACGCGCGACAGCGCCATCGGCCGCTTGCGCGAGAGCTGCGCGGACGGTGCAGCCACCACCCACAGGCTTTCCTCCAGCAAGGCCTTCACATGCAGCGCGGGCGTTTCCTTCTGCCCATAGAGGAGAGCGGCATCGATATCGCCGGCTTCGAGCCAGTCCTGCAAGTGCCCCGCGTACCCGATGGTCAGGCGCAGGCGGATATGCGGATAGCGCCGCGCGACCTCGCCCGCCAGCATGGTGGCGAGAAGATCCGATGTGCTCGCCAGCAGACCGATGCTCACGATGCCCGAGACCGGCCCTTCGGTCGGCTGAATCTCGGCCTTGGCGCGCGCCACTTCATTGAGGATACGGCGCGCGTATTCGAGCATGGTCTTCCCTGAAGCCGTGAGCTGCATGCCGTGGCGGCTACGGTCGAACAGCTCCGTGCCCATGTCTTCCTCCAGCAGCCGCAACTGGCGCGACACGGCGGGCTGCACGAGATTCAGGAGACTGGAAGCGCGCGTGACGTTCCCCGTTTCGGCCACGGTGACGAAGGCGCGCAGTTGCTTGAGGTCCATGGCGAATAGCTCGATACCGAAAAATGATGAATCGATCAGGAAATTCTATTTTTTCAAATATCCATCAAAACTTATGATGGTGCAACCCAAGTCACTTACCGGACCTGATTCATGAGCGCCTCCATTTTTTCTGCCCCCGGCCCGTACCAGGAAATTCGCGATGCCGTGCGCGATCTGTGCAATCAGTTCCCGGCCGAGTACCACCGCAAGATCGACGAGGCGCGCGGCTATCCCGAAGAGTTCGTCAACGCGCTCACCAAAGCCGGCTGGCTGGCGGCACTGATTCCGCAGGACTATGACGGCCCGGGTCTCTCGATGGCCGAAGCCTCGGTCATCATGGAAGAGATCAATCGCTCGGGCGGCAACTCCGGTGCCTGCCACGGACAGATGTACGTGATGAACACCATCGTGTTCAGCGGCACCGAGGCGCAGAAGCAGCGCTATCTGCCGCGCATCGCCGCGGGCGAGTTGCGCGTGCAATCGATGGGCGTCACCGAGCCCACCACGGGCAGCGACACCACGAAGCTCAAGACCACGGCCGTGAAGCGTGACGGGCGCTGGGTCATCAACGGCCAGAAAGTCTGGATCTCGCGCGTGCAGCACAGCGACCTGCTGATCCTGCTCGCGCGCACCACGCCGATCGACCAGGTGCAGAAGAAGAGCGACGGACTCTCGTGTTTCATCGTCGAGCTGAGCAAGGCTATCGGCAATGGCCTCACGGTGCGGCCCATTCTCAACATGGTCAATCATGAGACCAACGAACTCTTCTTCGACAACCTGGAACTGCCCGAGGACGCGCTGCTGGGCACCGAGGGCAAGGGGCTGAAGGTGATCTTCGACGGCCTCAACGCCGAGCGCACGCTGATCGCCGCCGAGTGCATCGGCGATGGTTACTGGTTCCTGGAGAAGGCGCGCGACTATGCCAGCGAGCGCAAGGTATTCGGCCGCCCGATCGGGCAAAACCAGGGCATTCAGTTCCCGCTGGCCGAGTCGTACATCGAACTGGAGGCCGCCAATCTGATGCGCTGGCGCGCCTGCGAAAAAATCGATGCCCGCCAGAATGCGGGCGTGGAGGCCAACATGGCCAAGTATCTGGCGGCCAAGGCCAGCTGGGAAGCGGCCAACGCCTGCCTGCAGACACATGGCGGCTTTGGCTTTGCGTGCGAATACGACGTCGAGCGCAAGTTCCGCGAAACGCGCCTGTATCAGGTCGCGCCCATTTCCACCAACATGATTCTCGGACACGTGGCCGAGCACGTGCTGCAACTGCCCCGTTCCTACTGATCGAATGAAGGATTGCGCATCATGAAGATTTTCGTACCGGTCAAGCGTGTGGTGGACTTCAACGTCAAGGTCCGGGTCAGGAGCGACGGCACGGGCGTGGACCTTGCCAACGTCAAAATGAGCATGAATCCGTTCGACGAAATCGCCGTCGAGGAAGCCGTGCGTCTGAAAGAGGCGGGCGTGGCGACCGAAGTCGTCGCGGTGTCGGTCGGTGTGGCGCAGGCGCAGGAGACGCTGCGCACGGCGCTGGCCATCGGCGCGGATCGCGCGATTCTCGTCGAGGCGGGCGACGGCGTCGAACCGCTCGGCGTGGCGAAGGTGCTCAAGGCACTCGTGGACAAGGAGCAGCCGCAATTGATCATCCTGGGCAAGCAGGCCATCGACGATGATTCGAATCAGACCGGCCAGATGCTCGCGGCGCTGGCCAATCTGCCGCAGGCGACATTTGCGTCGAAAGTCGCGATCAGTGAGGGCAAGGCCACGGTGGCCCGCGAAGTGGACGGCGGTGCGGAAACGCTGTCGCTCACGCTGCCTGCCGTGATCACGACCGATCTGCGCCTGAACGAGCCGCGCTACGTCACGCTGCCGAGCATCATGAAGGCCAAGAAGAAGCCGCTGGAGACGGTCAAGCCCGCGGACCTCGGCGTCGATGTCGCGCCGCGCCTGAAAACCCTGAAGGTCGCCGAGCCCCCGAAGCGCAGCGCGGGCGTGAAAGTGCCGGACGTGAAAGCGCTGGTCGAGAAGTTGAAAACGGAAGCCAAGGTTATCTGATCGGGGGAGATTACGGACATGACGATTCTGGTTATTGCTGAACACGACAATGCGACCGTCAAGGCCGCCACCCTGAACACCGTGGCCGCCGCGCAGAAGATCGGCGGCGACGTGCATGTGCTGATCGCGGGACACGACGCGCAGGGAGCGGCCGACGCCGCGGCGCGGATCGCGGGCGTGGCGAAGGTGCTGCTGGCCGATGCGCCGCAGCTCGCAGCGGGCCTCGCTGAAAACGTCGAGGCGACGGTCCTGGCGCTCGTGCGGAATGCTGCGTCGAACTACTCGCATATCCTCGCGCCGGCCACGGCGGCGGGCAAGAACGTGGCGCCTCGTATCGCGGCGAAGCTGGATGTGGCGCAAATCTCGGACATCACGGCCGTGGCATCGCCGGACACTTTCGAACGTCCGGTCTACGCGGGCAATGCGATTGCAACGGTGCAGTCGGGTGACCCCGTCAAGGTGATCACGGTACGGACCACCGGTTTCGATGCGGTGGCGGCCGAAGGCGGCGGCGCTTCTATCGAGAAGGTGGAAGCGGCGGCGGACAGCGGCCTCTCGCAGTTCGTCAGCCGCGAAGTGACGAAGCTGGACCGTCCGGAACTGACGGGCGCGGCGATCATCGTCTCGGGCGGCCGTGGCCTTGGCAGCGGCGAAAACTACACGAAGGTGCTGGAGCCGCTGGCGGACAAGCTGAACGCGGCGCTCGGCGCCTCGCGTGCCGCGGTCGATGCTGGCTACGTACCGAACGACTATCAGGTCGGTCAGACGGGCAAGATCGTCGCGCCGCAACTGTACGTCGCGGTCGGCATCTCGGGGGCGATCCAGCATCTGGCCGGCATGAAGGACTCGAAGGTGATCGTGGCGATCAACAAGGACCCCGAGGCGCCGATCTTCAGCGTGGCCGACTACGGTCTCGAAGCCGACCTGTTCCAGGCCGTGCCCGAGCTTGCCCAGACCTTGTGATGCATCATACGAACAACGCGATGGAGCGCACGGCCGCATGAATTCCGAATCCCCTGAATCCTTCGATGCCTGGGTCGGCCGCAGCGACGAAAGCGCGGACACGATCACGCCGGCACCCATTCGTCTCATGCAGGCGACGCTCGACTACCCCGATGCCTCGTCGCTGCCCAGGACGCTGCCGCCGCTGTGGCACTGGCTGTACTTCCTGCCGGGCGAGCGCCAGTCCAATATCGGCACGGACGGCCATCCGAGGCGCGGCGGCTTTCTGCCGCCCGTCACGCTGCCGCGGCGCATGTGGGCCGGAGGACGTCTGCAGTTCCTGCGCGCGCTTTCCGTGAGCGCGCCGGTCCGCCGTGTCTCGACGATCAAGCGCATTCAGAGCAAGTCCGGGCGCAGCGGCCATCTGGTGTTCGTAACCGTGCTGCACGAGATTTCCGATGCAGAGGGCGTCGCCATCCGCGAAGAGCAGGACATCGTCTACCGTGACGCACCGGCTCCGGGGGCGGCCGCGCCCGAACCGGCGCCCGCGCCCGTCGACGAGCAATTCGGGCAGACGATCTCGCCCGATCCCGTGCTGCTGATGCGCTACTCGGCGCTGACCTTCAACGGTCACCGCATCCACTACGACCGTCCGTATGCCATCGAGGAGGAGGGCTATCCCGGCCTCGTGGTGCACGGACCGCTGATCGCGACGTTGCTCATGGAAGCGCTGCGCCGCGCGCATCCGGAAAAAGCGATACGCAGCTTCGAATTCAAGGCCGTCAGCCCGGTGTTCGACATCGCGCCGTTCAGCGTCAACGGCAAGCTCGAAGGCGGCACAGCGCGTTTGTGGGCGCGCGGTGCTCAAGGCCAGCTGGCCATGCTGGCCAGCGCGCAAATCGAATAACCGAGACGAGACACGCCATGTCGGAATCCCTCCGCCCAGGGCCGCTCAGCGGCCTGACCGTCATTACGCTGGAACATGCGATCGCCGCGCCGTTCTGCACACGTCAGCTCGCTGATCTGGGCGCGCGCGTCATCAAGGTGGAGCGTCCGGGCACCGGCGATTTCGCGCGTGCCTATGACCATCGCACGCGCGGCCTGGCCTCGCACTTCGTCTGGACGAATCGCTCCAAGGAGAGCCTCACGCTCGACCTGAAGCAGCCCGCCGCGCAAGAAGTGCTGGCCGAACTGATCGCCCAGGCCGACGTCCTGGTGCAGAATCTGGCGCCCGGTGCGGCCGCTCGCATGGGCCTCTCGTGGGACACGCTGCATGCGAAATACCCTCGGCTGATCGTGTGCGACATCTCCGGCTACGGCGATGACGGCCCCTATCGCGACAAGAAGGCCTACGATCTGCTGATCCAGAGCGAGGCGGGGTTTCTCTCCGTCACCGGCACGCCCGACGAGCCCAGCAAGGCCGGCAACTCGATCGCCGATATCGCCGCCGGCATGTACGCCTATACGGGCATTCTGAGCGCGCTGCTGCAACGCAACCTCGCGGGCACCGGCTCGCATGTGGAAGTCTCGATGCTCGAAGCGTTGGGCGAGTGGATGGGCTTTCCCATGTATTACGCCTACGACGGCCAACAGGCGCCGGGGCGCAATGGCGCGGCGCACGCCACGATCTATCCGTACGGCCCGTTCAAGGCGGGCGATGGCAAGGTGGTCATGCTCGGCCTGCAAAACGAGCGCGAGTGGAAAGTCTTTTGCGACATCGTGCTGCAACGCCCTGAACTCGCGGCCGATCCGCGCTTCGACGCCAATGTGCGTCGCGTGGAGAATCGCGCGGTCCTGAAGGAAGTCATCGAAGCGTGCTTTTCAGGCATCACCGCCGAGGACGTGATCGCCCGCCTGGACCAGGCCCGGATCGCGAACGCCGCCGTCAATCAGGTGGGTGATCTGTGGACGCATCCGCAACTGCATGCGCGTCAGCGTTTCCGTTCCATCGATTCGCCAGCGGGCCCATTGCAGGCGCTGCTGCCGCCCGCGACCGTCGATAGCTTCGATGCCCGCATGGATGCGGTGCCCGCGCTGGGCGAGCATAGCGAACAGATACTGCGCGAACTGGGCCGCTCGGACGCCGAGATCCGCCAACTGCAAACCGACGGAGTGATCTGAGACATGGGCGCAACCATCGCATCTGCCGTGCGCCATGCGCGCAGCCTGCTGTTCGTGCCCGCCACCCGGCCCGAGCGCTTTGCCAAGGCGCTCGATTCGGGCGCCGACTGCATCATCGTCGATCTCGAAGACGCCGTGGCCGAGGACAGCAAGGACAGCGCGCGCGCGCATCTCGTGCAGCACCTTCCGCAGCTCGCTCCCGCGCAACTGGCCCGCACCGTGGTACGGGTGAACGCCACAGGCACCCCCTGGCACGATGCCGATATCGCGCTGCTGCGCGACTGGGTCGGGCAGGGCGTGGCCGTCATGCTGCCCAAGTCGGAAGATCCGGTCGCACTGCGAGGCGTAGCGAACGAGCTCGGCGAGGCGGCGTGCGTCGTGGCGCTGATCGAATCGCTACGCGGACTCGATGCCGCCGATGCGCTCGCGCACGAGCCGCACGTCGCGCGTCTCGCCTTCGGTCATCTGGATTTTCAGCTCGATCTCGGCATGCACGCCTCGTCGGAGGAACCGGAACTCGCCTTCGCGCGCAACGCGCTCGTCGCCGCGTCGCGTCGCGCCGGCTTGCCGGCTCCCATCGACGGCGTGACGACCGACACGGGCGACACCGGCCGTCTGACGGCGGATGCCGGGCGTGCACGGGCCTTCGGCTTCGGCGGAAAGCTGTGCATCCATCCGGCTCAGGTAGCCGGCGTGAACGAGGCGCTGGGGTATTCCGAGGCCGAGCGGGCCTGGGCGCAGCGCGTGCTCGAAGAGGCCGCGAAGCGCGGCGGAGAAGCCTTCTCGCTGGACGGACGGATGATCGATTTGCCCGTGATACGCGCAGCAGAAGCGATTGCCGCAGCACGCAACTAAAGTCATAGACCTGGCACGATGAACAGCGAAGAACTTCTAGCGCAGTACGGCCCACGCGAATCCATGGAGTATGACGTCGCGATCGTGGGCGGCGGTCCCGGCGGCCTGGCCACGGCCATCCGCATCAAGCAACTGGCGGCGGAAAAGGGCGGTGATATCTCGGTCGTGGTACTCGAAAAAGGTTCCGAGGCCGGCGCGCACATCCTCTCGGGCGCGATCATGGATCCGCGAGCGCTGAGCGAACTCTTCCCGGACTGGAAAGAGCGGGGCGCGCCGCTGAATCAGCCTGTCACCGACGAGGCCTACGTGTTTCTCGGCCAGAAATCGTCGATGCGCGTGCCCAACATGCTGCTGCCGCCGTTCGCGCACAACCACGGCAACTACATCATCAGCCTGGGCGCGCTGACGAAATGGCTTGCGGAACAGGCCGAGTCGCTCGGCGTGGAAATCTTTCCCGGCTTCGCCGCGGCGGAACTCCTCTACAACGATGACGGCTCCGTCAAGGGCGTGGCAACAGGTGACATGGGCGTTGGCAAGGATGGCGAGCCAACGGAGAACTTTCAGCGCGGCATGGAACTGCACGCGAAGTACACCATCCTTGCCGAAGGCGCGCGCGGACATCTGGGCAGGCAGGCCATCGCGCGCTACGGGCTCGACGCGAGGCGCGACCCGCAGAGCTTCGGCATCGGCATCAAGGAATTGTGGGAAATCGATCCCGGGCGTCATCGGCCTGGCTTCGTCGCGCATACGGCTGGCTGGCCGATGGACAACAAGACCTATGGCGGAGGGTTTCTCTACCATCTGGAAGGCAACAGGATCGCTGTCGGATTCGTCACGGGTCTCGGCTATACGAACCCGTACCTCAGTCCTTTCGAGGAATTCCAGCGCTGGAAAACCCATCCGGACATTCGCCGCTACTTCGAGAACGACAAGGGCGAGATCACGGCGAAGCGTTTGTCGTACGGGGCGCGCGCGATCAACGCCAGCGGCATCAATGCCTTGCCCAGGTTCGTCTTTCCGGGCGGCGCGCTGGTGGGCTGCAACGCGGGCTTTCTCAACGTCAGCCGCATCAAGGGCAGCCACGCCGCCATCAAGACGGGCATGCTGGCGGCCGAAGCCGCCTACTCGGCCGTGGCGGCGGGCCGCCAGCACGACGAGCTTGCGGATTATCCCGAAGCCTTTGGGAAGAGCTGGCTCCATGCGGAACTGAAGAAGGACCGCAACTTCAAGAACTGGTTCAAGTACGGCCTCGTGGCGGGAACGGTGATGAACGGCTTCGAGCAACTCGTGCTGCGCGGCCGTATGCCCTGGACGTTGCGTCGTGACAAGCCCGATCACGCATACCTGAAGAGCGCCAGCGAATGCGAGCCGGTCGTCTATCCCAAGCCGGATGGAAAACTGACTTTCGATCGTCTTTCCAGTGTGTTCATCAGCAATACCAATCATGAGGAAAATCAGCCCGCGCATCTGACGTTGAAAGACGCAGGCGTGCCGGTGAGCGTCAACCTGGCTCGCTACGCGGGTCCCGAGGCGCGCTACTGTCCGGCGGGCGTCTATGAATTCGTCGATGACGAGACGCAGGGCGCCAAGCGGCTGCAGATCAACGCGCAAAACTGCGTGCATTGCAAGACCTGCGACATCAAGGACCCGACGCAGAATATCGTCTGGGTCACGCCGGAGGGCGGTGGCGGACCCAACTACTCGGGGATGTAGATCGGGGCCGCCCTGCTTGGCCCTGTGCAGAGCAACGCCCGGACGGCTCAGCCCCCGATCACTGATCGGTGGCGCACAGGCGCATCAAGTCGGCGGCCTTCATCGCGGGGACCATCTCGCGCAGCGTGATCAGAAGCTTTCTGGCCTGCGCGGTTCCCAGCACGT
Source organism: Caballeronia cordobensis (assembly GCF_001544575.2). Classification (GTDB taxonomy): domain Bacteria; phylum Pseudomonadota; class Gammaproteobacteria; order Burkholderiales; family Burkholderiaceae; genus Caballeronia; species Caballeronia cordobensis. Next base: position 451,052 of record NZ_FCNY02000003.1, on the reverse strand, counting down.
CTGCTGTGAGTTCCATGAACTTCTCGTCCTGCTCGCGTTCGGACATGGGATTCGTATCGGTGCCGATCGGGTCTTCGACAAACACATGCTCCGCGCTGCCGTCCGTGAACGTGACGGTCACGTCGGCCACGAACTTTCCAGGGTATTGCTTTTCGAGCGCAGGCTCTTCGGTGATGCGGATGCTGCGCGCCATGGCGATGACGGGCGTCATGTCGATCCTGCCGGCCAGGTAGTCGCGATGGATCGCGTAGCCGTTACCCTTGCCGAGCAACGCGAATGCCGCCTGTATGGGCAAGCTGAATTGAACGTGCTCGATGTTCCTCGGCTCGTAAGCGTTGGCGTTGGCCGTCCCGACCACGACGTTGAAGTGCGGCGTGATCTTCAGATGCACGTCGGCGATCTCGTCGCGGCGCGCGGCAAACGGGCGCAGCGCGTCGATGTAGGCATGTGTGCAATAGCAGGCGCAGTACGCCTTGAGCCAGACGGTGGCGATCTCGAACGGCCGGCCCGCTGCAAAGCGCTGCTCGGCGCCATCGCCGGCCGTACGCTGCAGGAAGGTGCGGAAGAACCCTTTATTGCCGCTCAGGAACGCGCGCGGTCCGGTGATGCCGGCCTTGGCCATGTCGGCGGCGGCCATGCCGTTGCGCGTGCCGATGCCTGCGTGAATCCGTTTGATCGAGCCGCCCGTGGACGTGTACTCGGTCGTCCCCGACATATGACTCAAAGCAATCGCGAGTGCGTGCAGCGTGGTTTCGGCGTCGAACCCGCGCAGCTTCGCCGCGACCGCGGCGGCGCCCAGATTGGACAGCGTGCAGTGGGGGTGAAAGCCTCGCTGCAGAAGATCGGGCGAGGCCAGCACGCCGATGCGCGTATACACCTCGTAGCCGGCGACCATCGCGGTGATCACGTCTTCGAGCGACAAACCCAGTTCCTCGCCGATGGCCAGCGCAGCCGGTATGACGCAACTGCCCGGATGGCTGTAGCTCTGGCCATGCGCGTCGTCGTACTCGAAACCGTGGCCATACGAGCCGTTGACGAAGGCGGCATCCGGCGCGCTCATGGTCAGGGTGGAGGCGCTCACGCGGCTCTTGCCCGGACGCTGCTGGGCGACGGCGTACTTCAGCAGTTGCCCGGACCACGGCATCGTCGAGATGCCGATCTGCAATGCGAGCTGGTCGCGCATCAGCCTGCTTACGCCGGCGCGCGCGGAGGCGTCGATATCTTCGTATCTCAACGTCTGGATGAAGCGCACGACGGCCTGCTCCAACGGAGGGCAGTTGGATAGCGAGTCAGCTTGCGTTTCGCGGGTGGTGCTCATGTCTGTCTCCTTGTTGAATGGTCTGGGTCGTCTTAATAACTAATATTAGTTAGGTTTGCGAGCGCGGCATGACGCCGCGTAGAAGTGGGCCGCCGCCTACCGGGGCAATCGGGCTGACGGAAAGTCCGGCTGCCGCTTGGCGCGCATGGCCGCCACGCCTTCTTTGACGTCCGCGCCGAGGAAGCACAACATCTCCATGGCGAGCGAGTTGTCGAAAATGGGTCCGGCCATGCGCATCCAGTTATTCAGCGACTTCTTGGTGGCGCGGATGGCGGTCTGGCTGCCGCGCGCCAGATTGGCGGCGATGGCCAGCGATTTGACGAGCACGTCGGCACGCGGCGCACAGAAGGTGACGAGGCCGATACGTTCGGCCTCTTTTCCATCGACGAAATCCGCGGTCATGAGGTAGTACTTGGCCTTGGCCATGCCGCAGAGCAGCGGCCATACGATCGCGGCGTGGTCGCCCGCCGACACGCCCAGACGCGCGTGGCCGTCGGTCAGGCGCGCGTCTTCCGCCATCACGCTGACGTCCGCGAGCAGCGCGACCACGAGCCCTGCGCCTACGGCTGTTCCGTTGATGGCGGAAATAATCGGCTTATCGCAGGCCAGCATGTTGTAGACGATATCGGAGGCCTCCTTCATCACGCGCATGGTGGCTTCCTGGCTGGCCGACATCTCTTCGACCACCGACAAATCGCCGCCCGCCGAAAACGCGCGTTCGCCCGCGCCCGTCACCACGATTGCATTCACCGTGGGATCGTCGTTGGCCACGCTCCAGACCTGGGTCAGTTCCCAGTGCATTCTGTTGTTGGTCGCGTTCATGACCTCCGGACGGTTCAATGTGACGAGCAATACGCCGTCAGCCTGGCGGTCGAACAGAAGGAACTGAAAGTCTTCGTATCGCATGCGTGAATCCAGAGTTGAGTTGAACGGTGGCGACGTACATTGAACTCGCCGGCATCGAATGGTGCAATGTGCGTGGTGCGGATGTTCCGTACTTTGATCACCGCCCCTCATGTGCGCTGGTATCCGTGCTGCCGGGAACTTGGCCTGGATTTCGCAAGCCTGCCGTTCATCTTCCTCCGTTCGATCTCAATCTAACATATGTTCGTAAGGTATGCGTGCACGATGCCGAATCACTTATCGAGTGGTTTGATCAAAGTACGGAACGCGTCGCTCGGCGCCGTTGACGCCCGATTGCGGCAGGTCGCACGATGAGCATCATGATGAAGGCATGTGCAGCCGGTGGCTGAAAGCAGGAGAGGGTGATGAACGTGACGAGAAAGACCTTGCGCGACGCAATCGAAAGTTGGCTGACACCGAACGGCGCGATCCCGTTTCGCATCCACTTTCTGCGGCGCACGGCATGCAGGCGGTGTGTGAGGATCGATGCCCGCGCATCGACGGGCGACGTGGCGATCTGCTTCTTTCAGCACGACGACGGCGCGTGGCATGTATTCCCGCCGCAGCCGCGTCACGCGACGATGCGCATCGCGTAGCCGTCTCCGCCGCTTTCGTTCGAAACGCGCGTCGGCGCAGCGATTACGCGACGAGACCGCGAAGCCGCTCGCAGATGAAGCCGAGCCCGCTGCGGCTGCCGGGCAGCACACCGATCATCATCAGAAAACCATGCATCTGCCCCTGTGCACGAAGATGATGAACCGGCACGCCAGCCGCTTCGAGGCGCTGCGCGTACGCTTCACCCTCGTCGCGCAGTACGTCGTGTTCCGCGGTGACGACGATCGCCTCCGGCAAGCCGGAAAGATCGGCTTCCCGCAATGGCGAGGCGAGACTCGCCTGCCGGGCGGCGTCGGTTGGCGCGTAGTGAGTCCAGTACCACATCATCACCTCGCGGTTGGTCAATAGCTGGTTCTCCGGTGCGACGTACGACGGTCGATCGAACGTGCAGTCGGTCACCGGATAGACGAGCAACTGACCTTTGAGCGGCACCGTGCGCTCGCGACGCGCGAGCAGCGTCACCGCGATTGCGAGATTGGCGCCCGCGCTGTCGCCGCCCACGAGCACCGGCAATTCGACGCCGAGCAGCGCGGCCCGTTGCGCGGCGAGCCACTGCGTCGCCTGCCATGCATCGTGCACCGGCCCCGGGAACGGGTGCTCCGGCGCCTTCCGGTACTCGACGAGCGCAACGGCGACGCCCGCTCCCGCCGCGAGCTCCCGGCAGAGCGGCGTGAATTCATCGACGCCACCGACGACCCAGCCGCCGCCGTGGAAGTACACGAGCAGTGCTTGCGATTTTTCGTCCGGCACGAACAGGCGTGCACGGAGCATGCCGCCCTCGACGGGGATATCGAGGGGAACGATGGCGCGCACATCGGCACCGGTGGACAGGATCGTGCTGATTCGCGCAAACGCGACGCGCGCTTCGTCCGGCGTCATCTGATGACGCGGCTTCGATGCCGCCGCGGCGAGCTTGTCCATGAACACGCGGGTGTCGAGGTCTAGGCTCATGACGCAGTCCTTTTTATTGGCGAGATTGCAATCCGTCCAGCACGGTCTCCACACCGCCGAACAGGTTCCAGCCCAGCGCCGCGGTCGCGCCGGCATCCACGACGATATTGGTGCCGGTCATCGCCGAGGCCGCATCGGACAACAGGAACGCGATCGGACCTGCGAGTTCGCCGGGCGTGATCACGCGGCCGAGCGCGGTTTGCCGCGCCATCACGGCGGGATCGCGTTCGCCGCGCGCGTAGCTGGCCTCGATCACGGGCGTGCGCACCGGCCCCGGCGAGACGGCATTCACGCGAACGCCCTGTCGGCCGAGATAGACGGCGAGGGCGCCGGCCAGATTGATCATCGCGGCTTTCGACGGGCCATAGGCAAGATGGGGCGTCGGCATCATGCCGGCGAGCGACGAGAGCATCACGATGCTGCCGCGTCCGCGCGATGCCATGAGCAGTCCGACCGAGCGGCAGACTGCATACGCGCCGCGCGCGTTGATGTCCAGAATCCGGTCCCAGGCCGACAGGTCGGTCTGCAACGGGCCCTGCGCGGGCGGGATCACGCCGGCCGCGAACACGAGCCCGTCGATGTCGCCGCATTCACGCTCGATGGCCTCGATACACGGCTCAATGCCGTCGATGTCACCGACATCGAGCCGATAGGCACGCCCCCCGGTTTCGGCGGCCACGCGTTGTGCGGCTTCTTCGTCCCGGTCAACCACGATCGGGTTCCACGCCGATGCGAGCGCCGCGCAGCATGCCGCGCCGATGCCGCCGGCGCCACCCACCACGAGCACGTTCCTGCGCAATTCCATGAACCTCTCCTTTGAATAGGTGTCTTCCGGAAGGCCGCCTGCCGCCGATCCGTGCCCGATACGGCATGGCGCTTCCTTCGCTGTGGAATTCAACGATGACTAACCGGCGCGTAGCGTGTCAACGCGCATTGCGCGCGCTTGCCGTACTTTGAAATCCGGCGCGATTCGTGCGCGAGATTGACCGTCGGAGCGACGCAAAAGAAGTGAGCGCATGCCGCCTGCCAGGCTTGCGGCACCGCGCTTCTAGAGTTCGCTTGCAAGCTCCGGCACGAGCGCGAACAGATCGCCGACGACGCCGTAATCCGCTACGCTGAAAATAGGCGCTTCCGCATCCTTGTTGATCGCGACGATTACCTTCGAATCCTTCATGCCCGCCAGATGCTGGATCGCGCCGGAGATGCCGACCGCGATATAGAGCTGCGGCGCGACGATCTTGCCGGTCTGGCCGACCTGATAATCGTTCGGCACGTAGCCGGCATCGACCGCCGCGCGCGATGCGCCCAGCGCTGCGCCGAGCTTGTCCGCGAGCGGCTCCAGCACCTTCGTGTAATTCTCGCCGCTGCCGAGGCCCCGTCCGCCCGACACGATGATGCGCGCGCTGGTGAGTTCCGGGCGATCCAGCTTCGTCACTTCACGGCCGACGAACTGCGACGTGCCCGTGTCCGCCGCCGCGGCGATAGTCTCGACCGATGCGCTCCCGCCTTCGGCCGCAGCCGGATCGAACCCGGTCGCGCGCACCGTGATGACCTTGATCGGATCGCTCGACTGAACCGTTGCTATCGCGTTGCCCGCGTAGATCGGACGCTCGAAGGTATCGGCACTGACGACCGCCGTGATTTCGGAGATCTGTGCGACATCCAGCTTCGCCGCGATACGCGGCGCGATGTTCTTGCCGTATGCGGTCGCCGGCGCGAGGACGTGCGTATAGTCCTTGGCGATATTCAGAGCGGTCGCCTCGACGTTTTCCGCCAGGCCCGCTTCGAGCTGTGGCGCGTCGGCCAGCAGCACTCTTGAGACACCTGCGATTTTCGCCGCCGCATCCGCCGCGCCCCTCGCAGTGTGACCCGCGACCAGCACGTGAATGTCGCCGCCGATCTTTGCGGCCGCCGCAACCGTGTTCAGCGTCGCGGTCTTGAGCGACGCGTTGTCGTGTTCCGCGATTACCAGAATCGTCATTTCTTTCTGCTCCCTCTCACAGCACCTTGGCTTCGGTCTTCAGCTTGTCGACCAGCGTCTTCACATCCGGCACCTTCACGCCCGCCGCGCGCTTCGATGGTTCGGCCACCTTCAGCGTCTTGATTCGCGGCGCGACATCGACGCCGAGGTCTTCGGGCTTCACGGTGTCCAGCGGCTTTTTCTTCGCCTTCATGATGTTCGGCAGCGTCACGTAGCGCGGCTCGTTCAGGCGCAGGTCGGTCGTGACGACGGCCGGCAGCGTCAGCGACAGCGTCTCCGTGCCGCCGTCCACTTCGCGCGCGACCGTGGCACGGCCATCGGCGATCGTGACCTTCGATGCGAACGTCGCTTGCGGAAAACCGGCCAGCGCAGCCAGCATCTGGCCCGTCTGGTTCGAGTCGTCGTCGATGGCCTGTTTGCCGAGAATCACCAACTGCGGCTGTTCCTTGTCGACCAGCGCTTTCAGCACCTTCGCGACGCCGAGCGGCTCGACGCCATCGATCGACTGAACGAGGATCGCGCGATCCGCGCCGATTGCAAGCGCCGTGCGCAGCGTTTCCTGCGCCTGCGCGACGCCGACTGACACGGCGATCACTTCGGTCGCGACGCCCGCTTCCTTGAGGCGGACCGCTTCTTCCACCGCGATTTCATCGAACGGATTCATCGACATCTTCACGCTACCGATATCGACGCCGGACTGATCGGATTTCACGCCGACCTTCACGTTCGCGTCCACGACACGCTTGACGGGGACCAATACCTTCACTTTGCCTCTCCTTTCCATTTCAACATTCGACCGAAAGCCGGGTGAGCGGCCATTGCTTGCGCATGGCATTCACAGTGGCGGTTCGGCCGGCGTGGCGTCAATCCCGCTCGCCCGATGGTTCCGTACTTCAGAAGCCCGCCAACCGCGACGCCTTGCCCGATGCGCGGCTTCGACCGCATCGAAGCGCGAGTTCGATATTTCGAAATTGGACTGCCTGTCTAACGCGCGTAAGCTTGATCGGAACTTCCATGGAGACGTTCGAGATGCAACACGCTAAAGGGCCGCTTGCAGGGATCAGGATCGTGGAACTGGGCGGCGTAGGGCCCGTGCCGTTCTGCTGCATGCTGCTGTCGGATCTTGGCGCCGATATCATTCGTATCGACCGCCCGCCGGGTTACGACGGCGGCCAGCCCGGCGATCCGCGCTTCAATCTCCTCAATCGCGGCCGGCGCAGCGCGGCACTCGATCTGAAGAGAAAGGAAGCGGCCGAGGCGGTCCTCAAGCTCGCCGGCCGGGCCGACGCGCTGGTGGAGGGGTTCCGCCCGGGCGTCGCGGAGAAACTGGGCCTCGGGCCGGATGCGTGCCTCGCGGCGAACCCCGCGCTCGTCTACGGCCGCATGACCGGCTGGGGGCAGCATGGCCCGCTCGCGCACGCGCCGGGCCACGACATCAATTACATCTCGCTGAGCGGCGTGCTGCATTCGGTCGGCGTGGCCGGCGGGCCGCCCGTGATTCCGCTGAATCTGGCGGGCGATTTCGGCGGCGGTTCGCTGTATCTCGCGCTCGGCGTGGTGTCGGCGATTCTCGAGAGCAAGCGGTCGGGGAAAGGGCAGGTCGTGGACGCCGCGATGGTCGATGGCTCCGCGTCGCTGATGACGCTGTTCTACGGCATGCTCGCGAGCGGTTACTGGAAGGACGAGCGCGGCAGCAATCGGCTCGACTCGGGCGCGCCCTGGTACAACGTGTACGAGACCCGCGACGGCCGCTGGTTGAGCGTCGGCTCGAACGAAGCGCGATTCTGGAGCAATACGCTGTCGATGCTGGGTCTGCGCGAAGACGAGATGCCGGACCAGCACGATCGCTCGCGATGGCCGGAGGTGCACGCAAGGTTTGCCGCGATCTTCCGCACGCGCACCCGCGACGAATGGTGCGCGCTCGCCGAGGGACGCGATGTGTGCATCGCGCCGGTCATGTCGCTGGCGGAAGCGCCGGAGCATCCGCATTTGCGCGCGCGGCAGACGTTCGTCGAGCGCGATGGCGTCGTTCAACCGGCGCCGGCGCCGCGTTTCAGCAGGACGCCCGGCGAGATACAGTCGGGGCCGGCACAGCCGGGCGAGCATACCGACGAAGTGCTGGGCGACTGGGGATTCACTGCCGTCGAACTCGCCACGCTGCGCGAGGCCGGCGCGATCGCGTGACGCCCTAACCGCAGCGCGTCATTTGCGCCCGCTCCGCATGCGGGCGCTGCCTGCTTTTTCTCCAACGGATGTTCTCCGCTCCCCGCGCATCGAATCCTTTCGTCTCCGGTTACAAGCCGATTTCGATTACGCGAATCGTCACTTCAGAAACGGTCAGTTGGTTTGTGACGCGTGACGCTCTAAGCTCGTTTCACGATGAACGTGCGGCTGCTTCAGCAGACGTCAATAACTGGAGTGCAGACTAATGGCTAATTTTCTCGACGAATCGCAAACGATGTGGCTCGACACCGTGAACAGGTTCATGGACAACGAGATCACGGTCGAATACGTGCGCAAGTGCGACATGAATCGCGATTACCCGTACGAAGCGTATGACATGATCGCGAAGCAAGGCTGGCTCGGCATTCTCATTCCGGAAGCCGAGGGCGGTTCGGGCGGCGACATCTTCGATTACTCGCTGATGGCCGAAGGTCTCGGCAAGTTCGGTTTCGACTTCGCGTGCTCGGTGCTGGTGCCGACGTTCACCGCGATGAACATCATCAAGTTCGGCACGCCGCAGCAGAAGAAGCAATACGTGCAGCCGTTCATCGACGGCAAGATCCGCTTCTCGGTGTCGATCTCCGAACCCGATGCCGGCTCCGACGCCGCCAACACGAAGACGCGTGCGCGCCGCGACAGCAACGGCGACTGGATCGTCAGCGGCCAGAAGCTGTGGTGCAGCGGCGCAGCGGCGAAAGACACCGTGATCGCCATGCTGGTGCGCACGAGCACGGACGACAAGCACAAGGGCCTGTCGGTGCTCCTGATTCCGAACGATACACCGGGCATGGTGATCAACAAGCTGCCGACGCTCTCGCGTCATGCCACCGGCACGACCGAAATCTTCCTCGACGAAGTGCGCGTGCCGGGCGACGCGCTGCTCGGCGACGAAGGCCAAGGCTGGAAGATCATCACGGAGCATCTGGAGCTCGAACGCTGCGCGGTGGCGGCCGCATACACGGGCAATGCGCAGCAGGCCGTCGCGACGGCCACGCGCTACGCGCACGAGCGCATTCAGTTCGATCATCAGCTCTACGACTTCCAGGTCGTCCGCCACATGCTGGCCGACTGTCAGACCAAGGTCGATGCCGCGCGCCTGCTGTGCTATCGCGCCGCGCAAATGGCCGCGAATCATGTGCCGTGCAGCCGCGAAGTATCGATGGCCAAGCTCTACGGCTCGGAAACGCTGAAGGAGTGCGCGCTCACCGGCATGCAGGTCCTCGGCGGTTACGCGAACCTGCCGGAAGCCGACATGGAGCGCTATCTGCGCGAGAGCATTCAATCGACCATCGGCGGCGGCACCTCGCAGATTCAGCGAACCATCATCGCGAAATCGATGCGCCAGTAACGGCGAGGAAGCAAGCCAACGACGCGCCCTTCGAATTCAATTGATAAGGAAACCGTAATGAGTACCATCAACAACAGCATCAACATTCCCCTCGACGAACTGGAGGTCGGGCAGAAGTTCCGCTCGCCGGGCCGCACGGTGACCGAAAGCGACGTGGTGATGTTCTGCATGTTCACCGGAAACTGGATCGAGATTCACTCGAACAAGGAGTACGCGGAGAAGACGCGTTGGGGCGAGCGCATCGTTCAGGGCATGCTGACGTTCTCGCTGATCTCGGGCCTCCTGCAATTCGGCCCCGCGATCCAGGCGAACTATGGCGTGGACAAGATGCGCTTCCTGAACCCGGTCAAGATTGGCGACACGGTGTACGCGACGGCCGAGATCATCGGAAAGAAGGAAAAGGACGAGAAGTTCGGCGTCGGCACGATGCTGATTCAGGCGTACAACCAGCGTGGCGAGGTCGTGCAGCGCAGCGAATGGAGCCTGCTGATGCTGCGCAAGCGCGCGGATCTCGACGCGCTGATCGCCGAAGCGCAACCCGAGTTCAAGGTCTGAGGAGCATCGCCATGACTCCTCGTCCGGTTGCGGCGATCATCGGCATGGGCGATGCGTATGCATCCCGCGCGAATCGCAAGGACCCGTTGCAGTTGGCCGCGGAGGCGACGTTGAACGCGCTCGCCGATGCGGGCATCCGCAAAGACCAGGTCGACGCGGTGTTCACGGGCCGTTCGCCGTGGGCCGACAAGCGTTCCCAGTGGAGCAACATCTTCATCTCGCACATGCAGATGCCGGTGACGATCACGAGCGAACTGACGATGCATGGCGCGGGCCTGACATCGACGCTCGCGGTCGCATCGCAGATGATCGCGGCCGGCCGCGCGGAGTACGTGGTGTGCCTGCAGAGCGACGCGACGGAACTGTTCGTCGACGCGGTCGCGATGGGCGCGGAAGCCGACGCCGATCCCCAGTTCGAGATTCCCTACGGCCCGACGATTCCGGCACTCTATGCGCAAGCCGCGCAGCGCTACTTTCACGAGTTCGGCCTCGCCGAAAGCGACCTCGCCGACGTCGCGATCGCGAATCAGCGCTGGGGCCGCCATCATCCGCACGCGGCGAAGGCGAAGTTCGGCGAGATCGACCGCGCGACGGTACTGTCGTCGCCGTATGTCGCAACGCCGCTACGCCGCTGGATGTGCTCGACGTGGGGCGGAGGAACGGGCGGTGCGCTCGTCGTGACGTCGCCCGAAAATGCGCGCGATGCACGCGATCCCGTCTACCTGCTCGGTTACGGATCGGCCACGACGCACGAATATCTGACCGACCGGATGAACATGCGCGAATGCCGGTTCGACAGCCTCGGCGCTTTCCCGAACCTGACGACCACGGCGACCGCCGAGGCGGCACGGCAGGCCTACGCGATGTCGGGCCTCGCGCCTTCCGACATCGACATGGCGCAGATTTCGGTGAACTTCGCGCACATGGGGCCGATCGTGATGGAGGATCTGGGCTTCGCGAAGAAAGGGCGCGGCATCGATCTCTATCGCGAAGGGCGCACGGGTGTCGACGGCGACCTTCCCACCGACACGAACGGCGGCTGGCTGTCGTTCGGGCAACCCGGCATCTCGTGCAACATGGACAGCATGGTCGAGGCGGTCAGGCAGTTGCGCGGGCAGCCGTTGGGGCTTGCGCCGGCGCGCCGCCCGCGAACCGTGCTCGTGCAGGGCGCGGGCGGGATGCTGGCCGCGGGCGCCGTGCTGCTTTTGTCGTCCGCAACGTGATTTTCGATCGAGACCTTCCATGACCGAAACGCATTCGCCGAATACACCGAATACCTGGCCGCAGCCGTACCGGCTGCTCGACGCACAGCCCTACTGGGACGCGCTGGCCGAAGAAAAGCTGACGTTCCAGCGCTGCAACGCTTGCCACGAAGCCGTCTGGCCCGCCCATTCGTTCTGTACGCACTGCGGCGCGAAGTCGCTTGGCTGGACCGAGTCGTCCGGCCTTGGCGAGATCTATTCGCACAGCACGGTCGTGCGCGGCCCGACAGCCGTGTGGGCCGCTATCGCGCCGTACACGGTCGGCTTCGTCCGGATGGACGAGGGCTATTACCTGTTCACGCAGATCGACGCGCCGCCCGAAGCGATACGGATCGGCCAGCGCGTCGAAGTCCGCTTCGTGCAGCGCGGCGAACAGAAGCTGCCGGTGTTCGTTCCTTCGGCATCCTGACAATCTCGCGCGGCGCGCCGCAAACGCGGCGGCCGCCCGGTCATCCATAAAAACGGAGGAGACATGGCCGGACCACTCGACGGTGTGCGCGTACTCGACCTCACGTCGAATTTCATGGGCCCGTATGCATCGCTGTTGCTGGCGGACATGGGCGCCGACGTGTGCAAGATAGAATCGCGCGACGGCGACACCACGCGCAACATCGGACCCAGCCGGCATCCCGGCATGGGGCCCATTTTTCTGCATCTCAACCGCAACAAGCGCAGCCTCGTGCTGGACCTGAAGCACCCGGACGGCATCGCGACGCTCAAACGCATGGCGCAAGCGGCCGACGTCCTGCTGTACAGCATGCGGCCGCACACCATGGCGAAGCTGGGCGTCGCCTACGAGGAGGTGCGCGCGCTCAACCCCCGCATCATCTACTGCGGCGCATTCGGGTTCGGGCAAAACGGCCCCTATGCCGCACGCCCGGCCTACGACGACCTGATTCAGGCCGCGGTCGGCATGCCGGTGCTGCAAAGCCGGAAGCACGGCCCGCCGGACTATGTCGCGACTGCCATCGCGGACCGCGTCGTCGGCATGGCGACCAGCAATGCGGTCGCAATGGCGCTGTACTGGCGCGAGAAGACCGGCGTCGGCCAGCAGGTATTCGTGCCGATGATGGAAACCTTCGCGCATTTCGTGCTCGGCGATCACCTGTACGGGCACACGTTCGTGCCGCCGCTCGGCGACTGGGGCTACGCGCGCATGATGAATCCGGATCGGCGTCCGTATCGCACGCGCGACGGTTATATCGGCGTGAACGTGTACGCGGACCATCACTGGAAGCGCTTCTTCGTGCTGACCGGGCATGCGGAGATGGCCGACGATCCGCGCTTCAACAACATCGGCGGGCGCACCGAGCACATCGCGCATCTGTACGCGTTTCTCGCGCGCGTGTTCGAGACGCGGACCACGGCCGAATGGGTGAGCGCGCTGACCGAAGCCGATATCCCGGCGATCGAGATGAATACGCCCGAAACGCTCATCGACGATCCGCACATGAGGGCGGTCGAATTCTTCGCGGAGCAGGATCATCCGTCCGAAGGGCGGATCCGCACGCTCGGCATTGCGCAGCAATGGAGCGAAAGCGTGCCGGAACTGCGCCATCCGGCGCCACGGCTTGGCGAACATTCGGTGGCGCTGCTGACGGAGTATGGCTTTGGCCGTGCCGAAATCGACGCGATGCTGCGTTCCGGCGGCATCTACGCGCCCGATACCGATGCCGATACCGATGCCAAGCCGCAAACCGAGAAAGTACTGAATCAGGAGAATTGACATGTTGCGCGATCTGCCGCTGTCGGGTGTCGTCGTAGTCGAACTGAGCGACAGCGCGTCGGCGCCGTTCGCCGGAAGGATCCTGGCGGCGCTGGGTGCCGAGGTGTGGAAAGTCGAGCGCCCCTCGGGCGACTCGGCACGCGGCTGGGGGCCGAGCGAATGGAAGGGCAGCGGCGCTGCGTATCACGGGCTCAATCGCGGCAAGCGCGCGATCTGCATCGATATCAAGGATCGCGAGCAACTCGCGACGCTGCACCGGCTGATCGCGGAACACGCGGACGTGTTCCTCCACAACCTGCGACCGGGTTCGAGCGCGCAGTACGGACTCGACGCCGACAGCCTGCGCGTGACCAAGCCGGAGCTGGTCTATTGCGAAATCGGCGCATTCGGCCATCTCGGGCCGATGAATACGCTCCCCGGCTACGATCCGCTGATGCAGGCGTTCTCGGGGATCATGAGCATTACCGGCGAGGACGGGCAGGCGCCGGTTCGCGCCGGCGTGTCGATCGTCGATTTCGGTTCGGGGTTGTGGGCGGCGGTCGGGATTCTGGCGGCGCTGTATCGCCGTCAGGTCAAGCATTGCGGCGCGACCGTCAACGGATCGCTGCTGGAAACGGCGCTGGCATGGATGACGGTCAACGTCGCGAACTACAGCGCCGATGGCGATACCGGCGGCCGGCACGGCTCGGGCGTCGCGTTCATCGTGCCGCATCGCGCCTATTCGGCGACCGACGGTCACCTGATCGTCAGCGCCGCGAACGACGCGCTGTTCGGGAAGCTATGCGCGGCGCTCGGCCGTCCCGAGTGGGCGCTCGACGACCGGTTCGCGACCAATGCGGGGCGGCTCAAGAACCGCACGGAGATCGATCGCCTGATCGGCGAGCGCATGGCGACCGATTCCCGCGCCGCCTGGCAGGCGAAGCTGCAGGCCGCTGGCGTGCCCGTGGCGCCCATCCAGACGACGGCGGAAGTGCTCGATCATGCGCAGACGCATGCGCTCGGCATCATCGAAACGCCGTCGGACGACGAGATCGGGCTGGTCGGGCTGCCGCTGTCGTTCGACGGCAAGCGCGCGCCGCCTTTACACGCGGCTCGGGACATCGGCGCGGACAATCCGTCGCTCGACACGCTGCTCAATACGAGCCGCTGACGATGATGTACGATGGCTTCCGAACTCCAGTGCTGGACATCGGTCACGGGTTCCGACAACGTCATCAAGGCGTGCATGAGGGGAGACATGAGTACTTTCAATCGCCTGCATCTGATCCGGCAGGTCGATCTGCTCACGTTGAAGCTGTTCCTGTCGGCGGTCGAGGAACAGCAGATTGGCCTGGCGGCGATTCGCGAAAATGTGGCCGCATCGACGGCGACCAAGCGCATTCAGGAGCTCGAGGACGTTGCGGGAATCAAGCTGCTCGAACGCGGCCCGAAGGGGGTCGTGCCGAGTCCCGCGGGCGCAGTCCTCGTCCGCTATATCCGCCGGATCTTCGACAATCTCGACGACATGCGCGCGGAGATCGCGTCGTTCACCGACGGCATGCGCGGCGAGCTCACGATTGCATCGGCGCGATCGATCATCGTTCCGTTTCTCGCGCGTGAAATAGGCGACTTCCAGCGCGAATATCCGCTCGTCGATCTCGTCATCAGCGAGCTGGAGAATGCCGAGGTCGTGCAGGCGGTCGCGCGCGGCGAGGCCGACGTCGGCGTATTCGCGGCGGCGCACAAGCTCGATCTCGGCGGTGTCGACGTGACGCCGTACCGGGAGGATCGGCTGATCGCCGTCGTTCCGCAGGGACACCCGTTCGCCGGGCGCGCGAGCGTCACCATTCAGGATCTGCTGTCGGAAAATCTGATCGTGGTCGGCGCGATGCTCGGCGCGATCCAGGCGGCCGCGCGCCGGCTCGGCAGAGAGTTCGAGCCGCGATACGGCGTCAGGAGCGCAGGCGTGGCCGTCAGTCTGGTGCAGGCCGGGCTCGGCGTGTCGGTTCAGCCGGAGTGCATGGTGAGCCATGAACTGTTCAGCCGTGTGGCCGTGCTCGACCTGGCGGAACCGTGGGCCGTCCGGCGCGTTCAGATCGCGACGGCACGCGGTCGCGAGTTGAACCCGATTGCGCGTGCGTTGATCGAGCAACTGCTCGATCAGCCGGGAGACACGCAGGCCGCGTGAGGGAGGGTCGGGCGGACGGCACGGCATGCGGCGGGCCGATCGTATCGCCTCGGCCCGCGCTTTCGGCGTGAGTTATGCCAGCGGCTGGTCGAGCACGATGGTCTTCGATTCGACGAACGCATTCAGCCCTTCGACGCCGCCCTCGCGCCCAATACCAGATTGCTTGAACCCGCCGAAGCCGATCGAGAAGTCGGTGCGCGACGCATTATGACCGACGCTGCCGGTGCGCAGCCGCCGTGCCACATTCAGTGCACGCCCGGCGTCGGACGTAAACACCACGGCGTTCAACCCGAAGATGGAATCGTTGGCGAGTTCGATCGCATGCGCTTCGCTGTCCGCGGCGATCACCGAGAGCACGGGTCCGAAGATCTCTTCCTGCGCGATGGCCGCCCGGTTGTCGACATTCCCGAACACCGTCGGCTCGAAAAAGAAGCCGCGCGACAAATGGCGCGGACGCGCACCGCCAGCGGCGAGCGTCGCACCTTCGGCGATGCCCTTGGCCACGTAGCGCTCGACGGTGTCGCGCTGGCGCGCAGTCGCAAGCGGACCGACCGTCGTGCCGTCGTCGAAGGGATCGCCGGGCACCATCGCACGCGCGGCCGCGCTCAACGCTTCCACCATGGTGTCGTGCTTCGCGCGCGGAACGATGATGCGCGTCAGGCTGTGGCACACCTGGCCGGTCAGATAGCTGAAGTACGGTTGGCCGAGCGCCTGGGCCGCCGCGTCGATGTCGTAATCGTCGAGAACGAGCGCCGCCGATTTGTCGCCCAGTTCCAGCGTGACGCGCGCGATCCGGCCGGCTGCCGCCTCGCTGATGCTGCGGCCAGCCGATGTCGAGCCGGTAAAGGTGATCTTGTCGACGGCCGGATTGCGGACCATCGTTTCGGATACGTCGCGGTCGGCCGTCAGGACGTTGACGACACCGGGCAGCAAGCCGATCTCGTCACAGATCTGCGCGAACAGATACGCCGACGTGGGCGCTTCCGGCGACGGCTTGACGACGACCGTGCAGCCCGCGAGCAGCGCCGGCGCGACCTTGTAGGCGAGCAGTGCGGCAGGACCGTTCCAGGGAACGATCGCAAGTACCACGCCGGCCGGTTCCTTCACCGCGTAAGCCTGATGTCCGGTGGCTGAGCGGCGCGGTTCGACGAACGGATACGTCTCGGCCATCGCGGCGTACTGGCGAAACGCCGCGCCGAGAAACTGGCCGATGCGCGGTTTGGCGATCCGCTGCAGGATGCCCGATTCGATGCTCCAGCCGCGCGCGAACGCGTCGTTCGCTTCTTCCAGGCGTTGCGCAATTTTTTCCAGATAGACCGAGCGCTCGCCCGGCGTCATGCGCGGCCATGGCCCACGGTCGAAGGCGCGGCGCGCGGCGTCGATCGCACGCGCGGCGATTTCCGCATCGGCTCGCGCGACGTGCGCCGCGACGCGTTCCGTGCTGCAGTCGAGCACCTCGAAGGTGTCGGAGTGGGGCGCGGGCATCCAATGGCCATCGATGTAGAAGGCGTCGGGATGCCTCAGCGGAATCGTTCGTTCGGTTGCTTGCATGAAAGCCTTTCCTGAATGAGGAGTTCAGATAGAAACCGCGCGGGGCGGGGCGGCGTCCGCGCGGATCATGTCGGCGCCCTTTTCGCCGATCATGATGCAGGCCGCGTTGGTGTTGCCCGCCACGATTCGCGGCATGATGGACGCGTCGACGACACGCAGCCTGCCGACGCCGTGCACGCGCAGCCGGGGATCGACGACGGCCCTTTCGTCGACGCCCATCCGGCACGTGCCGACCTGATGCCAGCCGCTGTTGCCGTTCGTCCTGAGATGCGCCAGCAATTGCTCGTCGGTCGTGGCCGGCGCGCCCGGCACGAGTTCGTGAATGATCCGCGACGCGAGCGGTGCGGCTTCGGCAATGCGCCGCATCATCCGCAGGCCCGCGATCGAACGGCGGATGTCTCCCGCGTCGCTCAGGTAGTTCGGATGAAACGCGGGCGCTTGCAGCGGGTCGGACGACTTGAGCGCCATATGGCCGCGCGAGTCGGGTGTCAGCAGAACCATCGATCCGCCGATGGCAGGGAAATCGTCGACGACCGGCTCGCCGGACGCGTCGAACTTGAAGGTCATCGGACTCACCGTGAGTTGCAGGTCCGCTTCGGGGCGTCCGGGCTCGCTGCGCGCATAGGCCGTCACGGGGGCCGCGCCGATCGCGAGATAACCGCCGCGCGTGAGCAGGTAGCGCGCGCCCTCCAGATACTTCCGCAGCCCGCGCAGACGGTGGTTGTACGAGCTTCCCGGCGTGACGCGCCACGCGAACGAGCCGAACCAGTGATCCTGCAGGTTGCGGCCCACGCCGGGAGACTCGACTGTCGCGGCGATGCCGTGCCGGCGCAGTTCCGCGGCATCGCCGATGCCCGACAGCATCAGCAGGTGGGGCGAGGCGAGGGCGCCGCCCGACAGGATCACCTCTCGCGTGGCGGCAATCATGCGCCGCTCGCCCCGTTCGAGCACCTCGATGCCGGTCGCCTCGCCGGATTCCAGCGCCACACGCGTCACGCGCACGCCCGTGCGGACGGTCAGGTTGCCACGATGGCGCACGGGTTCGATGAACGCGTTATACGAGGTGTGGCGGCGGCCGTTGCGGATCGTGTATTGCCGGTACGCGACGCCTTCGTGCGGCGGTCCGTTGAGATCCTCGCTGCGGCGAATGCCGATCTGCTGCGCGGCGGCGATGAAGTCGTCGGCAGTCGGGTGCGTGATCGCGGCGTCGCTCACGTGCAGCGGACCCTGGGCGCCGTGATAATCGTTCGCGCCGCGCTGATTCGTCTCCGATCGCACAAAGTAGGGCAGCACCTCGGCCCAGCTCCAGCCAGGGTTGCCGAGCGCGGCCCAGTGGTCGAAGTCGCCCGGCTGGCCGCGCATGTAGATCATCCCGTTGATCGAGCTGCTGCCGCCGAGTCCCTTGCCGCGCGGCCAGTACACGGTGCGTCCGCCGAGCGTCGGCACGGGCTCGGTATCGAACGCCCAGTTGAAGCGCCTGTCCATGAACAGCTTGCCGCCGCCCGCAGGCGTGCGCACCCAGAAGGTGTTCATGTCCGGACCGGCTTCGACGAGCAGCACGCGAACGGCGGGATCTTCGGACAGGCGGCTCGCCACCACACAGCCCGACGAGCCCGCGCCCACCACGATGTAGTCGTAGATTTCCATCGAAGCGGCTCTTATTGCGCCTTCGGGATCAACGGGACGATCGTCGCCGCAATGACGGCGGGGATCGCGAACGCATAGAAGTTCCAGTGCAGCCCGAGGTTGGACCCGACGATCCAGCCGCCGATCATCGGTCCCAGAATCGAGCCGAAGCGCCCGATGGCCTGCGCGCCGCCAAGCGCGGACCCTCTGCACGCCGCCGGGAAATGCGCGGCGATGTAACCGTAGATCAGGCTGCTGGTGCCGATCGAACCGAGCCCGGCGCCGAACACGGCGAGCATCAGCCATGCGAAATCGAGCTTCTGGCTCAGCGCGATCAACGACAGTCCGCCGATGACGAGAAACGGAAGCATCACGTGTCTCGATCCGAGGCGATCGGCCAGCCACGCGCCGCCGAGCATGCCCACGACGGCGCCCAGTTGCATCACCAGCAGGAACTGCAGCGACGAGCCGAGCGGATAGCCGGCCGAACGCATCAACTGAGGCAGCCACGCATTGAGCCCGTAGATGATGAGCTGGACACAGAACGTCATGAACGCGAGCAGCAGCGCGGTCGCGCGAAATTCGCGAGAAAGCACCAGTTGATATCCGCTTTTCGCTCGCACGCCATCGAGCGGCGCGCGCTGCGCGTGCTTGTCGCGCAGGATCTGGTCGAAATCGAGCGAATACCGGGTTGCGAGCTTGCGTGCCTCGTCGAGCCGGCCACGATCGACGAGAAAGTCCACCGACTCGGGAAGAAAGAAGTACATCACCGGAAGGATCAGTGCGTAGAACGCGCCGAGTGCGTACAAGGTGCGCCACCCATGCTCGTGAAGCAATGCGATGGCGAGCAACGCGGACACGATGCCGCCCACCGAGTAGCCAGTCAGGGTCAGCGCGTTGTATAGCTGGCGCCGCGACTTTGGCGCGTACTCGACCGACAGCGCGACCGCCGAAGGCACGACGCCGCCCATGCCGATGCCGGTGACGAAGCGCGCTGCGCCCAGGAACGTCGGCGAGGTCGCGAGCGCGCAGACGATCGAACCCACGGAGAACCAGAGGACACCCGCCATGAGCAGGCGACGCCGTCCGATGCTATCGGTCAGCGGTCCTGCCGCCGCCAGTCCGACCATCAGGCCGACCAGCGTCCAGCTTCCGATCATGCCCGCGCCGGCGGGGCTGAGATGCCAGCCGGGTTCGTTCAGCAGATGCGGAACGGTCGTCCCGTACACGATCAGATCGTAGCCGTCGGCTACGAGGGTCAGAAAACAGAGAAGGATAACGAATAGACTGCTGCGGACCGGCGGCGTTGCTTGACTCACGTTGTCTCCTTACCTTTGTTGTGCAGGTCTTGTAGCCGGGCAGATCGTCGGGAGGTGCGACGGGCGCGACGAACCTGCTCGCGATTCCGCTGTTGCTCGTCGACGGGCTGGGCCCGGCTCTTTGAAGTGTGTCGATTACAGCCACGCAAACTGTTGCACTCGCGGACGAATCTGCTGTGGTTCCCGGCTGCTGCCTGTACGGGGAATTCGAAGCGAATCCGATTCGTCACGACTAGAGTAAGAGCATGTCCACGGCAAGCCAATTGAGCGTTTCCGAAGTCTCGATTCGACGGTGACGAATCTGTCCGGCACGCGCTAACCGGCTTCCGGTTGGCAGGAGAGTGGGCGTCGCGGCGCCCTGTGTGAAGGAGGGGATTTCTGATGTATGTACGGAAGGGATATGCGGGGACGCTATATCCAGTCAGATTGCATCTTCCAATGCACTCCGAAGTTTCGATGCGTTCGAACGCTTCAGCACCACGCCGTTGATGCTACCTGGCGCCTGAGCCCCGTCAGACGATCTTGCGCGACCGCAAATCGGCGACCATCTGGGCATCGAGTCCGAGCCCGGCCAGAATCTCCTCGGTATGCTCGCCCGTCAGCGGCGGCCGGGTATGGATTTCCGGCGGCGTGCGTGACAGCGAAACGGGTGTGGCGAAGATCGGCACCTTCTTCGGCGCGCCAGGATAGTCCATCCAGCGAATCACATCCGCGGCCTTGATGGTGTCGTCCTCCAGCACCTGGCGCGGCGAGTTGACAGGGCTCGCCGGAATGCGGGCCGTCTCCAGCGCGCGGAGCGCCTCGGCCTGCGTCTTGTCCGCACACCATCGGCTCATGAGATCGCTCAGGATTTCGCCATTCTCGCCACGTAGCGTGTCGTCGGCAAAACGCGGATCGTCGAGCAGTTCCGGCTGGCCGATCAGTTGAGTCCAGCGCTTGAACATCGGCCGTCCGATGACCTGGGTGATGAACCATCCGTCCTTCGCCTTGAAGATGTCGGACGGCGCATAACCTGATGCGCGATTCAGCGTGGCCTGGCGGTCCAGGCCGAGCAACGCTTCCTCGATCAGCGCGCCGCTTGCCATGTTCAGGCCCGTGCACAGCAGCGAGGCGGTGACTTCCTGACCCATGCCGCTGCGCTGACGTTCGTAGAGCGCCAGCATGACCCCGAGCGCGCAGGAAAACGCCGTGGCGAAGTCCACCACGGGCACCATGGCCTTTTGCGGCCGGTCGGGCGTGCCCGCGATGTAGACCGCGCCGCTCAGGGCCTGGCCGACGCCGTCGAAGCCCACGCGGTCGCGCACGGCCTCGCTGTTGCCGAACGCGTTGGAGGCGACGAGGATGATGTCGCGCCTGATCTCGCAAAGGCTCTCGTAATCCAGGCCCAGGCTCTTGAGCGTGCGGGGCGGCATGTTGGCGATCACCACGTCGGCGTCGGCCACCAGCTTGCGCACGATGTCGCGCCCCTCGGGACTATCGAGGTCGAGCGTCATGGAGCGCTTGTTGCGGTTGACCTGCAGGAACAACGCGCCTTCGCCCTGTTCGGTCACGGGCACGATGAAGCGGTCTTCGCCGCCGCCGACGCGGTCGATGCGGATGACGTCGGCGCCATAATCGGCCAGCAGCGCCGAACAGAACGGCCCGGCGATGAAGCGTCCGAAATCGAGGACCTTGATGCCTTCGAGTACTTTCATGTCTTGTTCACGTTTTCGATCAGGTAGCAGTTCCGATTGCGCCTCGCACGCGCACACATCGTTGGATGTCCAGACGGTGAGTCAGCCGGAGCTCGCAGCCGAGCGCACTTCGTCGAGCGCGGCGGGATTGTCCAGCGACGACAGATCGCCGGGCGGCAAGCCGCAATACACGCTGCGGATCACGCGCCGCATGATCTTGGAGCTGCGCGTCTTCGGCAATTGCGCGACGACATGCACGCAGCCGGGCCGGAACGGCCGCCCGAGGCGCTTGTCGACATGAGCCGAGACGATCGACGTCAACTCCGCGGCCACGACGCTCGCGTCGGGCTTCGGCACGACAAAGACGACTAGCTTCTGCCCCTTGTCGGCATCCGCCACGCCGATGGCAGCCGCTTCGGATACGTCGGCCAGTTCCAGCACGACTTCTTCCACCTCGGCCGGTCCGAGACGCTTGCCGGCGACCTTGAGCGTGTCGTCGGAGCGTCCCATCATGAAATAGTTGCCCTCGGGCGTGCGCAGCGCCAGGTCGCCATGCACCCAGATTCCGGGAATGGTCTGCCAGTATGTTTCCAGATAGCGCTCGTCGTCGCGCCAGAACGATTGCGTCATGCCGACGAAGGGCGCTCGCATGGCCAGTTCGCCCACAACACCCGTCACGCTTTCGCCCTCGGCATTCACCACGTCCGCCGCGACGCCGGGCGAGACCGTGTTGAAGCCGCTCGGTGGAATCGGGCGGATCGGCACGCTGGCGAGCAAGGCGCCGGAAGCCTCCGTGCCGCCCGTGTAGTTGATGACGGGCGCCGTGCCGTCGCCGAAGCGTTGCAGGAACCAGTTGAAGTGCTCCGGCGCGATGCCTTCGCCTGCCGTGATCAGCAAGCGCACTGTCGAGCGGTCACCCGCCAGCGCCAGCGCTTCGTGGCTCGCCATGCCGCGAATCAGCGTGGGCGCCGAACCGAAGTGCGTGATCCGGTGCCGTTCGACCACGCGCGACATGCGCGACCAGTCGGGATAATCGGGCGCGCCGTCGTAGCACACGAGCGTCGCGCCGCGCAGCAGCGCGCAGCCGAGCACCAGCGTGCCCGCGATCCAGCCCATATCGGCGGGCCAGCAGTAGACATCGCCGGGATGCACGTCGAAATGAACCAGCGAGTCGTGCGCGACTTTGATCGGGAAACTGCCGTGCGTGTGCACCACGCCTTTGGGCTTGCCCGTGGTGCCGGACGTGTAGATCACCATGAAGGCCGTGTCGGGCGTCACGATGACGGCGTCCGTGCCTTGCCCCTGCGCGGCGACTGAAGTTTCCTGCCAGTCCAAGTCGCGTTCGTCCCGCGCCGTTTCGCCTTCGGCGCGCTTCCAGACCACATGTTCGAGCAGCGGCAACTGACGCCATGCGTCGCGCAACGCGCCTTCCACGTTCACGCGCTTGGTGCGGCGCGCGAAGCCCGTGGACGCGATCACGAAACGCGCCTCGGCGGCCGACAGGCGTGCGACGATCGCATCGACGCCGAAGCCGCTGAAGAGCGGCACGACCAGCGCGCCCAGATGCACGATGGCCAGAAGCGAGATGGTCGCTTCGACGCCGTTTTCCATCAGCAGGCCGATACGGTCGCCTTCTTTGACACCGTGGCTCGAGAGGCCCGCCGCGAAATCGCGCACGCGCTGCTCCAGTTCCGCATAGGTCAGCGTGCTCACGCTGCCGTCCTCGCGTTCGGCCACCACCGCCTTTTGCTGCGCCGTGGCAGGACGGCGTGCCCACGCATAGATCGTGTTGACCCAGTTGAGCCGGCCGCCGGGAAACCAGCTCGGAAACTGCGGGCCGCGCGAGAGGTCCGCGTAGCCGGTGGGCGGCACATCCCACGCGATCGCGCATTCGCGCATCACGGTTTGCCAGTAGCGCTCCGGCTCCGCGATCGACACGCGCATCAGTTCGTCATACGAACGCACGTCCAGCGCGCGCATCAGCGTGACGATGCCGGCGTTCTGCAGTTCGCGCTCGCCCGGCTGCCAGATGTGACCGGACGCGTGACCAGATTCCAGGTTGCTCATGATCTGTCTCCTGCCTTCAGGCGCGTTCGAAAATCATCGCGATGCCCTGGCCGCCGCCGATGCACATCGTCTCCAGGCCATAGCGGGCCTCGCGGCGCTGCATTTCGTGCAGCAGCGTGCTCATGATGCGCACGCCCGTCGCCCCCACGGGATGGCCCAGCGAGATGCCCGAGCCGTTCACGTTGAGCCTGTCTTCCAGCGCGTCCATGGTACTGCCCCAGCCCTTGACGCAGGCCAGCGCCTGACACGCAAAGGCCTCGTTGAGCTCGATCAGATCCATCTGGTCGAATGTCAGCCCGGTGCGCACAAGCACCTTCTGCACGGCGGGCACGGGGCCGATACCCATGCGCGCCGGATCGCAGCCCGCGGCGGCCCAGCCGACCAGCCAGCCCATCGGCGTGAGGCCCAGCTCGTCGAGCTTGTCCTCGGCGACGATCAGGCAGGCAGCCGCGGCGTCGTTCTGCTGGCAGGCGTTGCCCGCGGTGACGACACCTTCCTTCATGATGCTGCGCAGCTTGGCGAGGCTCTCCGCCGTCGTCTCGCCGCGCACGCCTTCGTCCTGCTTCACGATCACCGCATCGCCCTTGCGCTGCGGCACCGGGACGGCAACGATCTCGGCATCGAAATGTCCGGCTTGCTGCGCGGCGGCGGCGCGCCGATGGCTGCGCGCGGCGAAGCGGTCCGATGCCTCGCGCGTGATGTCGTACTCGCGCGCCAGCGTCTCCGCCGTCTCGATCATGCCGCTGATACGGCCGAAGCGGCTTTCCGGCTGCGAGCGCTCACGGCCGCGGTCGAGCCGGTCGTGCATCGTGACCGAACCCGCGCGCTTGCCCCAGCGCATGTCGGTCGTATAGAACTCGACGTTGCTCATGCTCTCGACGCCGCCGGCCATGACGACGTCGGCCGCGCCGGTCTGCACCATCATCGCCGCCGTGGCCAGCGCCTGCACGCCGCCGCCGCAGCGCCGGTCGAGCTGCATGCCCGCCACTTCGATCGGAAAGCCCGCCTGCAGCGCGACCCAGCGCCCGGTGCACGGCGTCTCGCCGCTGGCATAGCTCTGCGCGAACACGACATCATCGATGCGCGCGGGATCCAGACCGGTGCGCTCCACGATGGCGCGCGCGACCGTGGCGCCGAGTTCCTCGACGGGAACGCCCTTCAACGCTCCGCCGAACGCGCCCACGGGGGTGCGCAGCGGGGAGACGATGGCTGCTCGTTTCATTTCGAATGCCTCTTCAATGTCATCAATCTTGCACCGCCAGCGCTCGCCTGTCGCGCGCTGGCGGCTATCGTTCCTGTTCTGCCGTTGCGCGATCAGCCGTAGCGTCCGCCGGTGACGTGCAGCACTTCGCCGCTGATAAAGCCCGCGCGCTCGCTGGCGAGGAAGGCCACCGCGTCCGCGATGTCGTCCGGGCGTCCGACGCGCTTGATCGGCTGGGCGGCCACGGCGCGCTCTTTGATCGTTTCGTAGGTCGGAAGCGCCTGCACCATTTCCGTTTCCATGAAGCCGGGCGCGACGCAGTTCGAGGTGATGCCGTAGCGGCCTTCCTCCATGGACAGCGCCTTTGCCATGCCGATCAGGCCTGCCTTGGCAGCCGAATAGTTCGCCTGCGTGGGGTTGCCGAGATACGCGCGCGAACTGATGTTGATGAGCCGCCCCCAGCCCTGTTCGATGAAATGCGGCATGACGGTCCGGGCGGCCAGAAACGCGCCCTTGAGCATGACGTTCATCACGAAGTCCCAGTCGTCCGCGCTCATCTTCACGAGATACTTGTCGCGCGGCGCACCGGCGTTGTTGACTAGAACGTGCACGCCGCCGAAATGCGCGACCGTTTCATCCACGACGCGCTGGACGTCGGCTTCGCGTGTGATGTCGCCCACGACGCAGTGCGCGGCCAGTCCTTCGTCCTGCAGCGCCGTCGCGGTGGCTTGCGCGAGTTCAGCGTTGATGTCGGTGATGACGACCTTCGCGCCTTCCTGCGCGAGACGCCGCGCCGTGGCGGCGCCTAGCCCGCGCGCCGAACCGGTGACGATCGCGACCTTGCCGGTCAAACCCAGATCCATGTGTCTCTCCTGAGAAAATATTGATCAGCGCAGATCGACCCGCGCATTGTTCAGAACCACGACATTGCGTTCGACGGCGGTCACGCGTAGCGACACCGTGCTGCCGCGCATCCACATCTCGGTACGCAGCGTGTCGCCGGGCCAAGCGGGCGCCGTGAAGCGCACGCGCATGCCCGCGAAGCGCGCGTCGTCGTAATCGAGCACCGTGCGCAGCACCGCATGGGCGGCGACGCCCATCAGGGCCATGCCGTGCAGAATGGGGCGCGCAAAGCCCGCCGCGGCGGCCACGGCGGGGTCGGCATGCAGCGGATTAAGGTCGCCGCTCAGGCGGTAGATCAGCGCAAGCTGCTCGGGTGTCGCGAGATCGCATACGTGGTCGGGCGCGCCGTCCGGCATCGCATGGGGCGCGGGCGGCGCACCGGCGCTGCCGCCTGCGCCAAAGCCGCCGTCGCCGCGCAACAGGCTCAGTTGCACGACGGTCGCCAGCGGGCGGCCCGTTTGCGCGTCGGCGATCTCGCGCGTCTGCTGCAGGAACGCGCCCTTGCCGGGGCCCTTGTCCCACAGCCCGGTAATGCGCGTCGTGCCGTTGATGCGTCCGCTGGCCGGCAACGGTGCGTGGATCCTGATCTCCTGCTCGGCGTGCAGGATCTTTTGCCAGGTGATGCCCGTGTCCGCTTCGCGCGCCCAGAAACCGGGGTAGGCGAGCACGTTCGCCATCGTCGGCAACGCGCGCAGCGACTGACCGTCACTGCCTTCGTAGACATAACGCAATTGCCCTGCGTCGAGTGGGTCGGCTCCAAGGCCGAGACCGAGGGCATAAACCTGGCTATCGCGCAGCGAGTAAGCCTGCTCGATGGAAGGAAACGGACGGTTCAACAAGTAATCGGCTCGGAGCGGCATGGCGAACGTGGCATCGTTTGATTCGAGTTCGTACGATGGGTCCGCACCGCCCGCCGGTCAACGGAAGCGCGACCATTGTTCCGTACCTTGGTAGACGTCCTGCCGGTCCCGGAAGTCGGCGCGCGTGCCCGTCTTGCGGGGACGATTCCATCTTCCGGAACGTTTTCGCCAATGAGGTTGTTCCGGATCGGCCGCCCGGCGCAGCATCCTGTCGTGTTCCTCAATCTTTCAAGCGTACCGACATGATTCGCGATCAAGAAACGCTCAACGGCCTGCTCGACTCCATCGCCCGATTCGTGCGCGAGCGCCTCGTGCCCAACGAGGAATTGGTGGCCGAAACCGACGAGATTCCCGACGATATCGTCGCCGACATGAAGGCGATGGGCCTCTTCGGTCTCACCATTCCCGAGCGCTTCGGCGGCCTCGAACTGACGATGGAAGAGGAAGTGCTCGCGGTGTTCGAGCTGTGCCGCGCTTCGCCGGTATTCCGCTCGCTGCTGGGGACGACCGTAGGCATCGGTTCGCAGGGCATCCTGTTCGACGGTACGCCCGAGCAACAGGAGAAATACCTGCCGCGCTTAGCCACCGGCGAACTGATCGCCTCCTTTGCGCTGACCGAGCCGGAAGCCGGCTCCGACGCGGCCTCGCTTCGCACGACGGCGATCAGGGACGGCGACGACTACGTGGTCAACGGCACCAAGCGCTTCATCACGAATGCGCCCCACGCGGGCATCTTCACGCTCATGGCCCGGACCAATCCGGAAGACAAAGGCTCGGGGGGCATTTCGGCATTCATCGTCGATGCGAAGACGCCGGGCTTAAGCTTCGGCAAGCGCGACAAGAAGATGGGGCAGAAGGGCGCGCATACCTGCGACGTGATCTTCGACAACGTGCGCGTGCCGGCGGCCAACCTGATCGGCGGGAAGGAAGGGCAAGGCTTCAAGACCGCGATGAAGGTGCTGGACAAGGGCCGCATCCACATCGCCGCGGTGTGTGTGGCCGTGGCCGAACGCATGTTGTCGATGGCGTTGTCGTACGCGGTGGAGCGCACGCAGTTCGGCAAGCCGATCGCCGATTTCCAGCTCGTGCAAGCCATGCTGGCCGACAGCCGTGCCGAAATCTATGCGGCCCGCTGCATGGTGCTGGACGCCGCGCGCCGCCGCGACGACAAGCTGCCGGTGAGCACCGAGGCGTCCTGCGCCAAGCTGTTCGCGTCCGAAATGTGCGGCCGCGTGGCTGACCGCGCCGTGCAGATTTTCGGCGGTGCGGGCTACATGGCCGAGTATGGCATCGAGCGCTTCTACCGCGATGTGCGGCTGTTCCGCATCTATGAAGGCACGACCCAGATTCAGCAACTGGTGATCGCCCGCGCCATGATTCGCGATGCTCAATAACGCCGAGGGAGAGGATGTAATGACGGACTCTGGCAAACGCTGTAATGAACAGCGTGCCGTGGATGAACAGACGATCGGCGCCGGACCATCGGCGGTCAGCGCGGATTCGAGCGGTGCACGGCGCGATAACGTCAACTGGGCATGGACAAGCGGCGCGGGCCACTACGACTGGATGGATCACGCGCCGCTCTTTCATCACCGCGACTGACGTCGGCGCGCTACTGTTCCGTACTTCGACCGGCCCGACACGCGCGCCTTGAAAGCGCATTCGCCGGGAAAACCCCGAGTTTTCCGACCGAGTTGCCATTGCCCGCCCGGTCGCGATTCCAGAGTACGGAACGCGGCTACGCTTTGATTTGACTCGTTTGCGCCTCGCTCGTGTAATGCAAGGCATCGGAGGGACGAGACAATGGAGCTATCGATGTCGCTGCAGGCAAACCAGACAGCGCTGCGTTCGTCAGTGCATGAAGACGCGAGCCGGTACGATGCGTCGATTCGAGAGATCGGAGACAGCGAGCCTGCCGAGGGCGCGCACGCGTCGCCGGGCATGGTCGCTCCGCTGGCGCGAAGTCTGGCGATACTGGCGGCGTTTCCACCGCACGAGGCCTGGCTCGGCAACCAGGAGCTCATGATCGGAACCGGCATCCCGGCACCGACGGTTTCGCGGATCGCGCGCTCGCTCGTCGCACTCGGGTATCTGCATTATTCGCCGGAGCGCCGCAAGTATCGGCTCGCCGCCCCCGTGCTGTCGCTCGGTTATGCGGCGACGGCCCATTCCAACGTACAACTGCTCGCGCGACTCGAAATGCAGGCGTTCGCGACCGGAAGCGAGACCTACGTGATGCTCGGCTCGCGGGACCGTCTCGACGTGATCGTGCTCGGAACGTGTGTGAGCAAACCCGCATCGGTCGATCTCAAGCTGTATGCGGGCACGCGCCTGCGCATCGCATCGTCGCCGATGGGCTGGGCCTTGCTCGCGGCGTTGCCGGAGCTCGAACGCTTCTATCTGCTCGGCAATATCGAGCGCAAGGCGGGGCGCGACTGGCCCGGCCTGCGCCGCCGTATCTGCCAGGGCATCTCGCAGGTGCATAACGTCGGCTATTGCATGTCGATCGGCGAATGGGAGCCGGACCTGACGATCATCGCCGTGCCGCTGGTGGTGCAGGACCAGACGCCGCTCGTACTCGCCTGCATCGGGCGCAGTGCCCGGCTCGGGCGGGCGCGGGTCGAACGGGAACTCGGGCCGCGGCTGGTTGCGGCCGCGCAGCGCTTGCAGGAGCAGGCGGGCGTCATCGACTGAAACGAACATGGACAAGACCGACATGCACAATGGTGTAACGCTGACCGTCGAACGCGGACTCGAAGTGCTCCATGCGTTTCGTGCGACCCGCGCCCCGTTGTCGAACGCGGAACTCGTGCGCCGCACGGGGCTGCCGAAGGCCACGGTATCGCGGCTGACGACGACTCTGATCTCGATCGGCTATCTGCGCCGGGTGGGCGGCGGACGCCAGTTCGAACTCAGCGCGGGCGCACTGAGCATGGGGCACGCCTATCTGGAAGCGAATCCCGTCACGCGGCTGGTGGCGCCCGTCATGCAGCAGCTTGCCGACAAGCTGAATCTGTCGGTTGCGCTGGCGGTGCCGCATCGGCTCGACATGGTGTATATCGCGTGGCGGGCGAGTGCGACCATCGCCACGCTGCGCCTGGGCGTCGGTTCGCTTCTGCCGATGGCATCGACAGCGGTAGGACGCGCCTATCTGTATGCGCTGCCGGACGCGGAGCGCGAACCGTTGATTGCCGAGTTGCTCGAAGCGGCCGGAGACGATGCGGGAACGGTACGCACGAATCTCGATGCCGCATTCAGCGATCTGAAGGAATCGGGCGTATGCATGTCGGTAGGCGAGTATCAGCGCAACGCGTTTGGCATTGCATTGCCGATCGTGGTCGGCCGAACCCGCACGCTGATGGCGCTCAACTGCGGCGCGGTGGAACTGGAGCCGGACATGGCGGCGATCCGCCGGCGCGTGGCGCCCGCCTTGAAGGCCGCGGCGCTGACGCTGGCCAGTGTGCTGAACGACATCGACTGCGAGCCTTGACGGGAACGCCCGCGCATCGGTTGGATCGCGCTCAACGCCCCGTATGACACTCGCGCTCCAGCCGTTCGCGGTGATCCGGATGCGCGACGGCAATGATCTTCGGAATGCGCTCGGCAATCGACAGGCCGCGCAGATCGGCAATCCCGTATTCGGTGACGATCACGCATGCGTCGCTTCGCGGCACCGTCACGGGCCCCGATACGCGCGTGACGATACGGCTGTGCCGGCCGGCGGTCGACGGTAACGCAACCACGGGCACGCCTCCCCGACTAGCCTGCGCCGCACGCAGAAAATCGCCGACGCCACCCACCGCACCGACATACGTATCGCCGATCGCCTCGGCGTTGACCTGGCCCGTGAGGTCCACCTCCACCGCCGAATTGATCGCGACGAAGCGATCGATCCGGCGCAGCACGTCGGGATCATGCGTGTATTCCGTGCCGCGCAACTGGATCGCAGGATTGCGGTGCGCGAAACGGCGCGTGCGCGCGGAGCCCATGATGACCCCGCCGATGGTGATGCCGGTATCGATCGTCTTTAGCGCATTCGTCACGACACCCGCCTCGCACAACGCTGCGACGCCATCTCCGATACTGCCGGTGTGCACGCCGAGATCGCGTCTGTCTCGCAGTTGCGCCATCACCGCGTCCGGGATCGAGCCGATCCCCGTCTGCAGCGTCGCCCCGTCTTCCACCAGCGATGCGACATGCCGTCCGATCATCTGCTCAACCGGTCCCGTCTCGGCTGCCGGAGTGTCGGGGAACGACGCGTCCGACGCCACCAGCAGATCGATGTCGGCTTGCTGGAGATACGGGCCGCCGTAGGTCCACGGCACGTCGGGATGGACTTCCGCGACGATCGCGCGTGCATGTTTGACCGCTTCGACCAGATACTCGCGTGCGAGCCCGAGGCTGTATCGGCCATGTTCATCCGGAGGCGATACCTGCAGCATCGCGACATCGATCCGCAGGCGGCCGCTGCGAATCAGTTCCGGAAGCTGGGAATAGTGCACAGGAAGGATATCGAGCACGCCCGCGCGCGCGAGCTTGCGATTGGTGCCGCTGCCGCAATAGGCGAGGAAATCGAAGGCGTCGGCATGTTCTGGGCTGAGTACGTCGGCAAGACCGATACCCAGAAAGAGGCGGATCCGCTTCAGATGCTCCCGTTGAGTGACGAGCGCGCGCATGAGCGTCACCGGCTCTGCATGCGACTGACCCCACATCACGGTATCGCCTGGACGAATGAGCGCGCTGAGTTCCCGGCAGTCGCCGGGTGGATAGGCATTGATCACTGATTCAGTGTGGTTCATGCGTAGAAGAATTCAGTTGCGACGTTAAGCGATCCTGTGCGCTGGCCGTGAACGCGTCAACGCGCGGCCGGGCGTTGTTCCGCGCGTCGAAACTTCCTTTGGCGCGCCGTCTCGCGCGCAGGCTTTCGAACGACACGCGGTTTCAAAGTACGGTAGAGGATCTCAGGCCCGATTGACGGTGCGATGTGTGCGCTCGATCATCGGCAGCACGAACACAGGAATGCAGGGAACGAATCGCTCGTTCCGCCGGATTGCTTTCACCCCCGGTCCCTGAGGCTGCGTCGAGGAGACGGAATATCGATGGAACTTGCACGAACGGGAACGCATGGCCAGTTCATCCGGCCCGCAGTCGATGAAGTCCGGTTCGGTGCGGGATGCATCGACCAGTTGGCGCAACTGCTGGAACGCGATGGCATTCGCCGGGCAGTCGTCGTCACTGGAAAGACGCTCGCCAACACGCCGGCCCTGCTCGATGCCGTGATATCGGCCACGGGCGGGCGTTGCGCCGGGATGTTCTGCGAGACGCAGCCGCATGTGCCGCGCGAAACCGCCATCGCGGCCGCCGAATTCCTGCGCGAGAAGGCGGCCGACGCGGTGATCAGTCTCGGCGGCAGCACGCAGAGCGACACGGCCAAGGGCGCGGTGTGGGCGCTCGCCGATGACCTGCGTGCACCCGCGGATTTCGAACCGTGCGCGATCCGCTTCGACTATCCATCGACCCGCATCGTGCCGCCGATGAAAGGCGCGGCACTGCCGATCTACGCGGTGCCCACGACGCTTTCGGCGGGCGAGTTCACCGATATCGCCGGATTGTCCAATTCGGCAAAAGGCGAGAAAGACCTGTATCGGGACCGCAAACTCGGTGCGCGCGCCGTTCTTCTCGACCCGGAACTGACGCTGAATACGCCTGAATGGCTATGGCTGTCCTCCGGCATCAAGGCGGTCGATCATTGTGTCGAGGCGTGGTTCTCGATCACCGCGCAACCGATGGTCGATGCGCTGGCCATCGAAGGGCTGGCCGCGCTCATGCGCTGGTTGCCCGTTACCCGCCGCAATCCCGGAGACCTGGAGGCGCGCATGCACTGTCAGATCGCCGCCTGGCTTTCGGTGTCCGGGCTGGCGAATGTCAGCCTGGGTCTCAGCCATGGTTTGGGGCATCAACTGGGTGGCCGCTGCAAGGTGGCGCATGGCCATACATCCTGCGTGCTGCTGCCGCAGGTCGTTCGCTTCAACGCCGAGGCCACCGCTGAGCGCCGCGCGCTGCTGTGCCGCCGTCTCGAGGCCATGCTGGGCCGGCCTCTCGAAGCCGGCGCGTTCGAGGATGCGCTGCGTGTGCTGATCGTCGATGAACTCGGGTTGCCGTCCCGGTTACGCGACCTGAGCGTCGCCCGTGAGGATCTGCCTTTTGTCGCGCGCGCCGCATTGCGGGACCCGATCGTGGCAACCAATCCCAGGCCGATCCGCTCGGCCGACGAAGTGATGGCCGTGCTGGATGCGGCGTGGTGATGCGCGTTGCGGAACGATCGACATCGGGTTTTTTAGGGAGACTTGAAATGGGAAGGTTGGACGGCAAGGTCGCGTTCGTGACCGGCGCTGGGGGCGGCATCGGCACTGAAATCTGCAAGAGCTTCATCGCCGAGGGCGCACGGGTGCTGGCGGGCGATGTTCATCTGAATCTCGCGGAAGCAGCGGCCGACGCCAGCGGAGGCGGGGACAAGATCATTCCGGTCAGGCTCGACGTGACCGACAAACAGAATGTGTGCGAGGGCCTCGCACGAGCGGCGCAGGCATTCGGACACATCGACATCCTGTGCAATGCCGCCGGCGGCTCCACGCCGGATGACGCCCGCGTGACCGATGCGCCGGAAGACGAGTTCTGGCGGGCCATCAAGCTCGATCTGTTCGGCACGTTCCTCGTGTGCAAATACGGCATCCCGTATCTGCAGCAAGCGGGCGGCGGCTCGATCATCAATTTTTCCTCGATGGTTGCGCTGATGGCGCTGAGCGACCGCGACTGCTACACGGCCGCGAAGGGCGGCGTCCATGCACTGACGCGTTCGTTGGCGCTGGAATATGCCGCGTCCCGCATTCGTGTGAACGCGATCGCACCGGGCCTGACGCTGTCCGAACGCGTGCGGCATCTGGTAGGCGAGCGCGAGGAACTGCGCAAGCTGGCGGACCAGTGTCTTCTGGGGCCCTGCGAGCCTGCCGACATGGCGCATGTGGCGGTCTATCTGGCTTCGGACGAGTCGCGTCGCACGACGGGACAGACCATTCCCGTGGACAGCGGCGTCACGATCTATTGACCGGATTTCGCGTTCCGGCAGGCAAGGGCGCAGCGCAGGGGACGGGCGTCTCGCGATGCTTATAAAAGGACATTCGATGAGCAAGGGAACCGCAATCGTGACAGGAGGCGCCGGCACACTCGGTCTGGCGATTTCACGCGGCCTCAGGGACGACGGCTGGAACGTCGTCATCCTCGACCGGCCGGAGTCGCTCGCGGACTTCGCGCCGCCCGAAGGCATTCGGGCGGATGCGCTGGACGTGACCGACTTCGATGCCTGCCGCAGCTATTTTTCCGGGCTGACGGAACTGTCGGTGCTGGTCAACAATGCCGGGATGGCCAGGCTTGCGCCGGTGCGCGAGATCTCGCTCGCGCACTGGGACGAAGTGCTGAAACTCAACCTGACCGCGCCGCTGGTCCTGACTCAACTGGCGACCGGTCTCCTCGCGCGCAGCGGTCACGGCGCGATCGTCAACATCGCGTCGATAGCGGGGATTCGCGCCGGGTTCGGGCGGGTCGCCTATGGCGCCTCGAAGGCCGGCATCATCCAGTTGACGCGCCAGACGGCGCTGGAATACGCGCCCTTGGGGGTGCGCTGCAATGCGGTCGCGCCCGGCCCGGTCGAGAGCGCCATGTTACGCGAGCAACTTTCGAAGGAAGACTTCGCGGAGTACCTCGACGATATCCCCTTCAATCGCATGGCCGAGCCCGATGAAGTCGCCGATGCGGTTGCGTATCTCGCATCTGAAAAGGCCCGCTACATCACCGGGCAATGTCTGGCGGTCGACGGCGGATTCCTGGCGGCGGGAGCCGGCATCAGAAAAGCGCACCAACTGGCCAGTTGATGCACGGCGGGTATTCACACTTTCCAAGTACGGAACGCACCAGGAACCCATGTTGCCGCGGACGAACCGCCAACATAGATTGACTCGAAATTCAAACTAGATCAGGAGACGGAGAAATGTTGAAACCAGTCGTTGCAATCGCTGCTTTTATATTATTCGTCATACTAACGAACGCCGCCGCTCAGACATCCGACAAGACAGTCAAGGTCGGCGTTCTTACCGACATGTCCAGTACCTACGCCGACTTGTCCGGCAAGGGATCGGTGCTTGCCGCGAAGATGGCCGTCGAGGATTTCGGCTCGAAGGTGCTCGGCAACCCGATCGAACTGGTGTCCGGCGACCATCAGCAAAAAGCCGATGTCGCCGCGTCGCTCGCGCGTGAATGGTACGAGCGCCAGGGCGTCGACGTCATCGTCGATCTGCCGAATTCGGGCATCGCCCTTGCCGTCCAGAATATCGCGAAGAACCTCGGCCGCATTTCCATCATCTCGTCCGGATCGGCCGACGTGGCGACGAACAAGGAGTGCTCGCCGACTGGTGCGATGTGGACCTACGACAACTACTCGTCCGGACGCGTCCTGACATCGGAGGTGAAGCCGGGATCGACCTGGTTCTTCCTGACGGTGGACTCGGTGGGCGGCACCTTGTTGCAGAAGTCCGCCGAATCGTTCATTCAGGCGGCGCAGGGCAAGGTGGTGGGGACCGTGCGGTTCCCGTCGAATGCAGCCGACATGTCTTCGTTCCTGCTGAAGGCGCAGGCGTCGAAGGCGCAATACATCGCCATGGCGGGCGCCGGCACCGATACCGTCAAGCTCGTGCATCAGGCGCGCGAGTTCGGCGTTACCGACGGCGGACAGAAGCTCGTGGGGCTCGTCGTGTTCCTGACCGACCTGAAGGCGATGGGGCTGGATGACGCCCAGGGTCTCACGTATTCGACGGGTTTCTTCCCGAACCAGAGTCCCGAAGCGCTCGCATGGTCGAAGCGGTTCCAGGCGCGCAACAACGGCGCGATGCCGAACGACAGTCAGGCAGGGGTCTATTCCGCCGTGCTGCATTACCTGAAGGCCGTGCAGGCCGCGAACTCGAAGGACGCAAAGACGGTGATGGCCAGGATGCGCGAGATGCCGGTCAACGACATGTTCGCCAGAAACGGCAAGTTGCGCGAAGACGGCCGCATGGTGCACGACATGTACCTCGTGCAGGTGAAAAAGCCGTCCGAGTCGAGCAATCCGTGGGACCTGCTCCAGCTGGTTCGCGTCGTGCCCGGCGATCAGGCCTTCCGTCCGCTTTCCAAAAGCGAATGTCCGCTGCTCAGCCAGAACAAGTGAGCGGGCGCTTTCATGAACGATACGATTCTGGAATGCCGTAACCTCGCGAAAGCCTTCAGCGGCTTTCGCGCGGTCAACGGCGTCGATCTGAAGGTGCGTCGCGGCTCGATCCATGCATTGATCGGACCCAATGGCGCCGGCAAGACGACGCTCTTCAATCTGCTGACCAAGTTTCTGGTCCCCACGACCGGGCAGATCCTTTTCAACGAGCGCGACATCACGCCGATGGCGCCATCCGATGTCTCGCGTCTCGGGCTGGTGCGCTCGTTTCAGATCTCCGCCGTGTTTCCTCACCTGTCGGTGCGCGACAACGTGCGCGTGGCGTTGCAGCGCGCCCGTGGAGGATCGTTCGATTTCTTCCGCTCCAGGAACGTGCTGAACGTATTCAACGACCGTGCGATGGAATTGCTCGCGGACGTCGGTCTGACCTCGCACGCGAATATCGCTGCGGTGTCGCTGTCGTACGGCCGCAAGCGCGCGCTCGAGATCGCGACGACGCTGGCGCTGAACCCCGACATGATGCTGCTCGACGAGCCCACCGCGGGGATGGGGCACGAGGAAATCGAGCGCATCGTGGAACTCGTGCGCCGCGTCAGCAGCGGCCGCACCGTGCTGATGGTCGAACACAATCTGTCGGTGGTGTCGTCATTGTGCGACCGGATTACGGTGCTCACGCGCGGTCAGGTGCTCACCGAAGGCGACTACGACACGGTGGCGTCGAACCCGGAGGTGCAACAAGCTTATCTCGGGGGCGGTCATGGCTGAACCAACGCCCGGCCGGGCGATGCTCGAACTGCGGGACCTCCACGCATGGTATGGCGAGAGCCACATCCTGCATGGCGTGAACATGGACGTCCGAAAGGGCGAGGTGATTACCCTGCTCGGCCGCAACGGCGCGGGCAAGAGCACGACGCTCAAGTCGATCATGGGGCTGGTCGCCAGGCGTCGCGGCTCGATCCACAAGGACGGCATCGAAACCATCGGTCTGCTGCCGGAGCGCATCGCGCATGCCGGCGTCGCGCTGTGCCCCGAAGAGCGAGGCATCTTTTCGAGCCTCTCGGTTCGCGAGAATCTGATGTTGCCGCCGGTGCTGCGCGGCGGCGGCCTCGACATCGAATCGATCTTGCAGCTTTTCCCCAACTTGCGGGAACGCATGGATACGACGCAGGGCACGAAGCTTTCGGGAGGCGAGCAACAGATGCTCGCGCTCGGCCGCATCCTGCGTACCGGTGCCGACCTGCTGCTGCTCGACGAGCTGACCGAGGGCCTCGCGCCGCTGATCATCGAACAGATCGGTCACACGATCCGGAGGCTCAAGGAGCTTGGCTTCACGCTGCTGCTCGTCGAGCAGAACTTCCGGTTTGCCGCCACGGTTGCCGACCGGTTCTACGTGATGGAGCACGGGCGCATCGTCGATGGCTTCGGCATCGACGAGCTGCCCGCCAATGTGGAAAAACTGCATGCCTATCTGGGCGTTTGAGGACGCGATCCGCCATGTTTGAATTGCTTGGAATCCCGGTGCACGCGCTATCCGGTCAATTGCTGCTCGGACTGATCAACGGCTCTTTCTATGCGTTGCTGAGTCTGGGGCTTGCCGTCATCTTCGGCATGCTCAACATCGTCAACTTTGCGCACGGCGCGCAGTACATGATGGGCGCGTTCGTGTCCTGGCTGCTGCTGACCTATATGGGCATCGGCTATTGGTGGTCGCTGCTGCTCGCGCCGCTGCTGGTCGGCGTGTTCAGTGTGATCATCGAGCGCACGCTGCTCAGGCGCATTTATCACCTCGATCATTTCTACGGTTTGTTATTGACCTTCGGGCTGGCCGTGATCATCCAGTCCCTGTTCCGCGTCGAGTACGGCACGACGGGGCAAGGCTACGAGATGCCGGCGCTGCTGAGCGGCGGCTTGCGTCTGCCGTTCATGTATCTGCCTTACTACCGGGCGTGGGTCATCGCGTTCTCGCTGGCCGCATGTCTCGCGACGTGGTACGTCATTGAACGCACGAAGCTCGGAAGCTATCTGCGGGCGGCGACCGAGAACGCGGCGCTGGTGCGCGCCTTCGGCATCAACGTGCCGCGCATGATCACGTTCACCTACGCGAGCGGTGCGGCGCTGGCGGCGCTGGCAGGCGTGCTCGCCGCACCGCTTTATCAGCCCGCGCCGATGATGGGCGACGAGATCCTGATCGTCGTGTTCGCGGTCGTCGTGATCGGCGGGATGGGGTCGATCATGGGCTCCGTCGTCACCGGTTTCGGGCTCGGCGTGGTCGAAGGGCTGACGAAGTTCTTCTATCCGCAGGCATCGACCACGGTGGTGTTCGTCGTGATGATCCTCGTGTTGCTGGTGCGTCCGCAAGGTCTGTTCGGCAAGCCGGCGGCGCCGGGAAGCGCGATGGAGGCTTCGTCGGGCGGTCCCGTGATCGCAGGCGGCTTCGCCCTGAGGCTGGCGACGCTCGGGCTGGCGGTGCTGCTCGTGCTCGCACCGCTGCTGCTCTATCCGCAGTTCCTGATGAAAGGGCTGTGTCTGGCGCTGTACGCCATCGCGCTCAATCTGCTGGTCGGCTACACGGGGCTGCTGTCGTTCGGGCACGCGATGTTTCTCGGCGGATCCGGCTACATCGCCGCGCATGCCGCCAAGGTCTGGGGCTTCCCGCCGGAGGCCGCGATCGTCGCCGGTGTGGCGGCGTCGGCACTGCTCGGGCTGGCGGCCGGCCTGATCGCGATTCGCCGCAAGGGCATTTACTTCGCGATGACGACGCTGGCCCTCTCCCAACTGGTCTATTTCGTCTGCGTGCAGTTCCCGGCGTTCACCGGCGGAGACGACGGCATCCAGGCCGTTCCTCGCGGCAAGCTGTTCGGTTTGATCGATCTGAACGACCAGATGACCATGTACTACGTCGTGCTGGTTATCTTCATGGCAACGCTGCTGTTCGTGCAGCGCGTCATTCACTCGCCGTTCGGCGACATGCTGAAGGCCATCCGGGAGAACGAGTTGCGCGCGATCTCGCTCGGCTACAAGACGGATCGCTACAAGCTTCTCGCGTTTATTTTGTCGGCCGCCGTGGCCGGGCTCGGCGGCGCGACCAAGGCCATCGCATTCCAGTTCGCGACCTTGACCGACGTGCACTGGTCGATGTCGGGCGAGGTCGTGCTCATGGTGCTGGTGGGCGGACTGGGCACCGTGCTCGGCCCGGTCGTCGGCGCGTTCGCGCTGGTGGCGATGCAGTATTTTTTCGCGCCGCTCGGCCAATGGGTGAGTGTCGCGCAGGGGCTGGTCTTAATCGTATGCGTGCTCACCTTCCGTCGCGGCATGGTCGGCGAGATCGCCGCGCGGACCGGGAAGCCGTTATAGCGCCGAGGACGCCGCATGCGCCGTCTTTCAAAGTACGGAAGGAAGCGCTTCGTTGATTTGACGACCACCGCCGCGCGCTCGACCATACATGGAACGAGCCCGGAATGCCGCAGAGGCCTGGCGCGCTCAAGGACTGAAACCCGAGGAACCCGCATGAAAGCAACCTATGTGAAGCGAATTGGCCTGCTGCGTCGCAAAGCGGGCATGAGCGATCAGGAATTCCTGGATCACTGGCTCAACGTACATGCCGAGCTCGGTCGCAAATTGCCGAAGCTGCGCCGCTATGCGGTCAACTTCGTCGATCGCACGCGCTTCCCGCAGTTCGGATGGGACGGCTTCTCGGAACTATGGTTCGACTCGGAAGAGGATCTGATTGCGTCGTATGGCAGCGCGGAGGCCAACGAACTGATGGCCGACGTTCCCAACTTCACCACCGAGATCGCGCCGCTGGTCGCACTGGAGTTTCCGGTGGTCGGAATCTGAGCGCGTAAAGGTACGGAAAACCCACATGGACATGAAACTTGCAAGCCGGCGAGTCCTGATCACCGGCGCATCACAGGGGATCGGCGAGGGTCTCGCGAAGGCGTTCGCCGCCGAGGGCAGCCACCTCGCACTGACGGCACGTTCCGCGGACAAGCTGGAGTCGCTCGCAGCCGGCCTGCGCGCCGCGCATGACGTGCGAGTGGAGGTGCTCGCGCTCGACATGACCCAACCCGGCGCGATCGCGGAGGTCGTTGCGTTCGCCGGAGACGTCGACGTGCTGGTGAACAACGCGGGCGCGATTCCGGGCGGCACCCTCTGGGACGTCGATGAAGAGGCGTGGCGCAAGGGCTGGGAGCTGAAGGTGTTCGGCTACATCAACCTCACGCGCGCGATCTACACACGAATGAAGGAACGGGGCGGCGGGGTGATCCTCAATAACATCGGCAATGGCGGCCAGAACTTCGACTTCAATTACATCGCGGGCTCGACTGGCAATGCCGCGCTCATGGCCTTCACCTGCGCGCTGGGCGGCCGCAGTCTGGAGGACGGAATCCGTGTGGTGGGCGTCAATCCCGGCCCGGTAGGCACCGAGCGGATCGCCAAGGTGCTGAGAAACCATGCGTCGCGGCTGCTCGGCGACGAAGCGCGTTCCGCCGAGCTGATGGCGGGCTATCCGCTGGGGCGCGCTGCGACGGTGGAGGAGGTCGCCGATCTGTTCGTCTATCTGGCGTCGCCCCGCTCGGCCTACACCAGCGGCACCATCGTCACGGTCGATGGCGGCATCACCTCCAAGCGTTCGGTAGCGTGACTATGTACAAGCATGTTTTCTCGCCGATAAGGATCGGCGCGGTGGAAGTTCCTAATCGTATCGTGCGCACGGCGCATGCAACGCGTCTCGCCACCGGCTATGTCAACGACGACCTGATCGCCTACCATCTGGCGCGAGCGAAGGGCGGCGCGGGCCTGTCGATTCTCGAAAGCACCTCGGTTCACCCGTCATCGACCTTTTCGCTGAGCGCGGCCGATGACGGAGCGATTGCGCCCATGCGCAAGCTGGTGGATGCGATCGCGCCCACCGGCATGAAGCTGTTCACCCAGCTCTGGCACGGGGGATACACCGACCCGGCCGCCGATGGCGGTCTGCCGTGGGCGGTGACGGCGCTGGCGGGCCGCTATTCGGTGGCGCCGCCCATTCCGATGACTGCGGATCAGATCGAAGAAGTGATCGACGCGTACGCCCGGGCCGCCGCGCGCATGGAGGCCGCGGGTCTCGACGGCGTCGAGGTGCTGGCCGGAGCGGGCTATCTGTTCTCGCAATTCTTCTCGCCGGTGCTCAACCAGCGCACCGATGCCTACGGCGGCAGTTTCGACAACCGCATCCGGGCATTCCTGGCGACGCTGCGCGCCATACGCGCGGCAACCTCCCCGGATTTCGCGCTGGGCGTGCGCATCGGCGGAAGCTCGGACCCGCGCATTCTCGCCGATGAAGACGTGAACGCCATCGCGTTGCGCGCACAGGCCGAGGGCCTGATCGATTTCGTGAACATCACGCACGGCGACTACTACTTTCATGTGGACCGCTATGCGGGCATGGACGCCCCGGTGGGCTATCAGTTGCCGCATGTGGAGCGCATCTCGCAGGGGCTGACGGTGCCGCGCATCATCGTGGGCCGCTATGCCACGCTGGACGACGCCGAGCAGGCGTTGAAAGAAGGGCAGGCCGACATGGTCAACATCGTGCGCGGCATGATCGCCGATCCGATGCTGGTCGTAAAAAGCCGCGAGGGGCGCGGCACCGAGGTGCGCCCGTGTATCGGCTGCAACCAGGGGTGTCTGGGCGGCGCGTTTGCCGGGCGCATGGGCTGCGCGGTGAATCCGGCGGTGGGGTATGAGCGCACGCTGTCCGACGAGAGCATCGCGCGAGCGGCTGTCCCGCGCAAGGTGCTGGTGGTGGGCGGCGGCGTCGCGGGCATGGAAGCGGCACGGACGGCGCTGCTCGCGGGGCACCGTGTGACCGTGGTCGAGGCGATGTCCGATCTGGGCGGCCTGCTGAACTGCGCGCGGCATTTGCCGAAACTTCACGCGATCGGAGACATCGCCATCTGGCTGGAAAGCGAGATCTACCGCCTGGGCGCGGAGGTGCGCCTGTCCACCTATGTCGATGCGGACGATGTGCTGGCCGAGCAGCCCGATGCCGTGATCGTGGCCACGGGTTCGCAACCGACGGACGCACGCGAGTTCCGGCAGACGGCCGACCCCGCGGCGGAGTTGCGGATTTCGCGCGATGCGACGGTGCTGACGCCACTGGATCTCGCCACGGCGCCGCCGCAGGAGGTGGGCCGCACGGCGCTGGTGTTCGACGACGTCGGGCACTATGACGCCATCGGCTGCTGCGAAGCACTGATCAATCGCGGCGTCGAGGTGACCTATGTGACGCGTCACCTGATGTTCGCCCCGGCGGTCGAGACCACCGGACGCACGCAGGCTGCGCTGCGCCGCATGCACGGTGCGGGCCGCTTGCGCATCGTGACGCAAGCGGCGCTGGTTTCGATCGACAAGGGGAGCGCCGAAGTCAGGCCGCTCTTCGGCAGCACGGCGGAAACCGTGCCGGCCGACACGGTGGTGCTGGTCGGCTACCGGCAGTCGCAGAACGAAATCTGGGAGGCCTTGCGCGGGCGGGTGAATCAGCTCCATCTGGTGGGCGATGCGCTGTCGGCCCGCGACATTCAGCCCGCGATTCGTGAAGGGCATCTGGCCGGACGATCGATCGTCTGACGGCTGCTTCGTGCTGGCACGCCGTCAGCGGCTTGCCGACAGCCGCTCCTGCAGCGCGCGGGCGCACGCGACGAGCCGCGAGCCGAGTTCCCGCTCGACGCTGGCCTGGGCTAACCGGGCCGTGCGTCCGACGCAGCACAAAACGAGCGGCGGCCGATTCGCCAGCACGACGGGCGCGGCGACGCAGGTCAGCTCCTGCTCCCACTCGCCGTGCAGCATGCAGAAGCCCAGTTCATGCACCTGTGCGATCTTCTGACCCATTCGATGGCGTATCGCGGCTGGCCACGTGTCGCCGGCATGGCGTTCGACCTGCGCTTGCAGGTAGTGCCGCTCGTCGTCCGGAA
This sequence comes from Caballeronia cordobensis, assembly GCF_001544575.2. GTDB lineage: Bacteria > Pseudomonadota > Gammaproteobacteria > Burkholderiales > Burkholderiaceae > Caballeronia > Caballeronia cordobensis. Next base: position 408,591 of record NZ_FCNY02000003.1, on the reverse strand, counting down.
GCGCCGCCAGCAGCGCCCATCCCATCATCGAATAGGCGATCGGCACGTGCATGCCGGGCGACAGCCGCAACTCCAGCAATGAACTGCGGCTGACCTGCGTCTCCAGCAGGATCACGTCGAGCCGGTCGCGCGTGCCGAGCAGCACGTACGTGTCCGTTGCTTTGGCGAATGCGCGCAATTCGATGCTGGCGAGCCGCAGCATCCCGGGGTCGGCAATGGCGGCATAGCCCAGGGCCAGCGACGCCGGCGCGAGCGAATACAGCTTGCTGGTCTTGTCGCGGTGAAGGTAGCCGAGCGTGACCAGCGAACGTAGCAGGCGCAACACGGTCGGGGCCGGGATGCCGGTCGCCTCGGCAATCTCCTGGTTGCCCAGCGCCGCTTTGTCCGGCGTGAAGGCGGACAGAATCGACAACCCGCGTGCGAGTGGCGTCACGACGACATCGCTTTCGGCCTGACCGTTTGACGGCGCCTTCGGCCAGGCGACGTCGATTCCGTACGGCCCGATGAGAGACCGTCTGGCGGCATGTCGCGGTAGAGATCGTTCGGATTGCATCGTTGCGTCGCGCCAATGGGGTGATGCGGGCGCCCTAAGGAAGGACGGGACCTCACGTGCCTTGAAAGTCTACTGCACCGAGGATACCGCTGTCTGCCCTGCGCACTTTCAAAGCACGGGATGGCCTATCGCTGCGGATTGCTGCAACCCCGCGCTGAGTCTTCAATAGATGCCAGTTCAATTGATTCGAAGGAGACAAACCATGCGCTACGTTGATGAACCCGTGTCGAAGAGCGGTGCCGACGGAGCCGGAGGCGGCGGTGGCGTTTCGCCGGATCTGGATGTCGTCATCGTCGGGGCCGGCTTCGCGGGCGTTTATGCGCTGTACAAGTTCCGCAAGCTGGGCTTGCGTGCGCGGGCGCTCGAAGCGGGCAGCGGCATCGGCGGCACATGGTTCTGGAACCGCTATCCCGGCGCGCGATGCGACGTGGACAGCGTCGAGTACTCGTACTCGTTCTCCGACGCGCTCCAGATGGAATGGGACTGGCCGGAACGGTTCTCCGCGCAGGGCGATATCCTTCGATACATCAACCACGTCGCCGATCGCTTCGACCTTCGTCGCGATATCCAGCTCAACACGCGCGTGCAGTCGGCGACATTCGACGAGCCCAACGGCATCTGGCGCGTCACGACCGTCGACGGGCAGGCGTACACCGCGCGCTTCTGCGTGATGGCGACCGGCAATCTGTCGCTGCCGCGCGTGCCGGAGTTCCCGGGCCTCGATACCTTTAAAGGCGACTGGTATCACACCGGTCTCTGGCCGGACGAGCCGGTCGATTTCACGGGGCGTCGTGTCGGTGTGATCGGCACGGGCTCCTCGGGCATCCAGGTCATTCCGATCATCGCGAAACAGGCGAGCGAGCTGTTCGTGTTCCAGCGGACCGCGAACTTCACGCTGCCGGCGCGCAACCGCGCGCTGTCCGGCGATGAACTCGGCCAGCACAAGACGCGGTACGGGTTCTGGCGAGCCGAGGCGCAAAACACGCCATTCGGCATCGCGGGGCACCCGGCTCCGACGAAAAACGCGCTCGACGATACGCCCGAAGATCGTCTCGCCCGGTTCGAAGCGAAGTGGAAGGCCGGGGGCAGCGTCAGTTTCCTGTACGCGTACAAGGACCTGCTGACCAGCAAGGCGGCGAACGACACGGCTGCCGAGTTCGTGCGCGGCAAGATTCGCAGCACGGTGAAAGACCCGGCCACCGCCGAACTGCTCGTGCCGAAGGACTATCCGATCGGCGCGCGGCGTTTGTGTCTCGATACGGGCTACTACGAGACGTTCAACCTGCCGACGGTCACGCTCGTCGATGCGAAATCGGCGCCGATCGTCGAGATCACGGAGACGGGGGTGAAGACGACCACGGGCGCCTATGCACTTGACACCCTCGTGTTCGCGACCGGCTTCGATGCCATCACCGGAGCGCTCGCGGATATCGACATCCGCGGGCGCGACGCACTGTCCCTCAAGCAGAAGTGGGCGCACGGGCCGCGCACCTATCTTGGCCTGATGACGGCCGGGTTTCCGAACATGTTCATCGTGACGGGGCCGGGCAGCCCGTCCGTGAAGGCGAACATGGTGTGCGCCATCGAGCAGCACCTGAACTGGATCGCCGATTGCGTCGCCATGCTCGACGCGCGCAAAAGCCGGATGATCGAGGCGGATGCGCAAGCGGAAACGCGCTGGGTCGAGCATGTCAACGAGGTGGCTGACGCGACGCTGTATCCGCTGGCGGAGTCGTGGTACACGGGCGCGAACGTGCCCGGCAAGCCGCGCGTGTTCATGCCGTACGTGGGCGGCTATCACCGGTACCGGGCGATTTGCGAGGAGGTGGTCCGCGACGACTATCGCGGCTTCGTCATCGCCGGCGTGCCGGCGATTGCGGCGTGAGCCGCTGCCCGGTTACATCTTCTTCAGCACGTGATATTCAGGCCATAGCGTCTTGACCAGATCGCGCGACGCGCCATACGCATGGCAGCTATCGATCTTGCGAGGCTTGCCCTGGTCGTCGCGCGCTTCCAGCGCCGAAGGGCGCTCGGTGACCATGGTCTGGAACGCGGCGCTCGCGAGCGGCCCGAGCAATTCCTTGAGGTGCGTGCAAGTATCTCCGGCGGGCAGACGCTTGCGTACCTCGCTGTTCCACCCCGCGCCGATATGCATGCCGACCAGAGCCTGCAGCGTGTCGCCACCGCCCTGGCACGGTGCATACGGATGAGACCGGATGAACGTATGAACCTCGCGAACGATCATGTCTCTGTCGAACACCAGCGTGACGCCAAGATCGTGAATGGGTGCGTGAGCGCTTACCAGCCGTGCCGCGCTGGGCGGCGTGAAGTCGCTCGTCTTGCGATCCACGAGGTTTGCGCTTGCCTCGAACAGACCGTCGCTGCGCCGATAGCCTCGCATCTCGATCTGCCGTTGATGAATCTCTTCGCGTGTGACCGGTTCGGCCGCGAAGTCTTGGTTACGGACCATCCTTGACTCCAGTGTTGAGTATTCACTTCGCCGGTGGCACGAGTTGAACATGCGTCATGGCTGCAATCGCAATCCCGGCGTTCAGAGCGCGTGCTGCCGTCTGCAAACCGGATCGTGACGCCGGTCGCGAACTGCCTGGGATAATACTTCCGTTCGATTTCCTCGTTGATCTCGAAGCGTACCTTATCGGCCACCGCACGAATGGCCGGGTCGTCGAGATGAGCCTCGCCATACACATCGTATCGTGCGGGGCCGTAGGCCAGCGTGGCGCCGACGATATTCAGTCTCCACGACGGGACGGTTTCAGTGTTGCGCACGGTTCCGCCGCGCCTGGTTCGCGGCCGGTCGTACTTGCGGCGCGCCGATCAGAAAGCTCTGCATCCCGAGGCAACTGACAAGCTGCATCACCTGCAGAATCTGCGCGGGCGTCGCGCCATAACGCAACGCATTGCGCGTGTGGATTCTCACGCCCGGTTCGAAGAGATGCGTCGTCGAGACATCGATCGCCACGTACAGCAGTTCCTTGACAACGGGCGCAAGCGTGCCGGACTTCCACGGCGTCGAAGAAAAGGCGGTATAGCCTTCGAAGAACGCGGGTGAGCTGCGTACCATCGATTGCAACTGGTCGCTCCAGTAGCCGCGCTGCTCGCTGAATTGAGACTTGACGCGCTCGAACGCCTGATCGAGCGGAAACACGGTGTCGAGCGATGTTCCGGCAGCGGTGAGTTCGTCGAAGAGAATCGGCACGCCGACCATGTAGGCATGAATGCCGAGTACCGAGGAAATTTGCAGGACTTCGAGTAGTTCGTCACGCGTGGCGCCGTGCCGCAGTGCGCCTTCGATGTGCAGCGCAACGGCCTCGCGATTCAGATGTGTCACGCTCGCGCTCGCGGCGAGCATCACGAAGTCGCATAGCTTGCGCTCCAGATGTCCTGATTCGAGCGCGACTTTCGCCATGACGAGATAGTCGTTGAAGAAGTCCGGACTCTCCTGCAATGCGATATGGAGCGCGTCGCTCCAGAAGCCGTGCAATCGTTCGAATTCGGTTTTGAGCGCTGCGATGTCCGACATGGCGTCTCCAGAAGGTCATGGGGATCGACGCAGGATCGCCGCCCCGGATGGCTATCCCGGATTTGAATCGCTATCTCACGCGCAAGGCAACGGCGCTGGCCTATCTCTTCCGTACTTTGGCGCCGCGAACATCACGGACCCGCTTTCGCGTCGCCGAGCAGCGACTCCAGTTCGCGCGCGGTCTCCTTGAGCGCCGGGACGACGCGTTGTCGGATCGAGGCGATGTCGCGGGCGACAGCGACCGCTCCGCAACTCAGCGCCATGTGTGTCCGCGGGCGCCCCAACGCGACCGGCAATGCAATGCCGTACGCATGGCGTTGATATTCCCCGACCGCCATGCACACGCCGTTCGCTTCCAGATCGCGGAAAGACGCGTCGATGGACTTCCGGAGTTCGCCCGCCTTCGCACCGGCCGCGGCCACCAGTTGCTCGACGTAGCGATCCCGCGACGTTTCAGGCTGCGTCCAGAGCCAGGCCCGGCCGATCGCCGTCAGCCCCATCGGCAGCAACGATCCCACGCCGAGTTGCAGCGTCGAAACGCCCGCGGTGTATCGGTATGCGATGTACAGCATGTCGAGGTGATCGGGCACGGCGAGCGCCACCGAGACGTCAAGCCGGTCGGCGAGTTGCTGCATGAGCGGTTCCGCAGCCCCCGTGATGGGGTTGGTGGACAAATAGGCGTGCCCGACGCCGAAAGCGCCGGGCGCCAGTTCGAACTGGCGGCCGCCCGCGACGCGGCGAACGAATCCCACATGAATGAGCGTCGAGATCAGCCGCGACACCGCCGAACGGGACATCCCCGTTCGCTTCGCCAGTTCGCCGTTCGTGAGCGGCGCCCGATCGGCATGAAAGGCGCGGAGCAGTTGCAGCCCGCGATCGAGCGTCAAGGTTACGGGCGGTGCGGAGGGCATGTCGGTTCCGTGTTGTGATGGCGGCCGTGGTGCTTACGCGCGTTGCAGCGCGTGCGCCTGCAACACTTGCGCGGTTGCCACGAGCCGAGGTCCGAGTTCCAGTTCGATGCGGGTCTGGGCCATGCGCGCGGTGCGGCCGACACAACCCAGTACCCACGGTGGCCGGTCAGGCATGGGAACAGGTGCGGCGACACACGCGAGCTCCGGTTCCCATTCGCCATGCAGCGTGCCGAACCCCAGCTCTCGAACCTCGGCGATCTTGTCGGCCATCCGGCGTCTGATCGAAGCAGGCAAGGTGACGCCTGTTCTCCGTTCGATTTCTTCCTTCAAATAGGCGCGCTCTTCTTCCGGAAGGATGGCAAGCAGCGTCCAGCCCATCAACGAATAGGCCATCTGCATGCGCATGCCCGGAAAAAGCCGTAGATCGAGGACCACGCGTTTGCCCACTTGCGTATCCAGGATGATGACGTCGAGACGGTCACGGGCGCCGAGCAGGAGGTAGGTGTCGGTTGCGTCGGCGAACTTGGCCATTTCCCTGCGCGCGAGGCGCAGCATGCCGGGATCGACGATCGCCGCATACCCCAGCGCCAGCGAAGCGGGCGCGAGCGCGTACTTCCGGCTCTCGTCGTCGTGATGCAGATAGCCGAGTGCGACGAGCGAGCGCAGCAGGCGCAGCACGGTCGGGGCGGGAAGGCCGGTCGCAACCGCAATCTCGCGATTGCCGAGCCACGCCTTGTCGGGGCCGAATACCGACAATATCGACAGGCCTCGGACGAGCGGTGTCACGAGGACATCGCTTTCTTCACGTTCTACGCGAGACGGCCGTGGCCAGGCCGTGTCGACGCCGTGCGGACCGTTGCGCGAGCGCGCGCTGGCGTGCGGTGGCAGGGACCTCGGGGATGACATGCGTGTCTCCATGCTGCGGCTGTATTTCTTTTTAATCCTACTATGTTCGTGGCCGCGTCGAAGGCCGCATTGCGCGTTTCCGCGCCCGATCATGAGCCATCTTGCTTCACTTTTCTCCGTTGGGTCGCACCGTCAACGATGGAGAGACCGGACCCACCTCGTCAACTTGCCCGCGCGTCGCTTCCCGTACTTTGGAATCGGCGCATGACGGGCCAACCGCTTCCTGCCGGCTGCGGCCGATTCCAAAGTACGGCAGGCCGTTGCCGTCGCGATTGCTGCGATCCCGCCTCCAGTCATTCAATAGAAGAACAGGAAAGCAGCATCATTCAGGAGACGAAGGACATGACTCAGGTGAGAAACGACTCGGCGATTCTTGACGCAGTGGTCGTCGGCGCTGGATTTGGCGGGCTGTATGCGGTCAAGCGTCTGACCGACGCAGGGTTCGCCGTGCAGGCATTCGAAGCGGGCGATGGCGTGGGCGGCACATGGTATTGGAATCGCTATCCCGGCGCGCGCGTCGATCTCGAGTGCTGGGATTATTCATACTCTTTCTCGCCCGAACTGCAGGACGAGTGGGACTGGCCGGAGCGATACCCGACCTCGTCCGAACTGATGAAGTACCTCAATCACGTCGCCGATCGCTTCGAGCTGCGCCGGCACATTCGCTTCAACACGAGAGTCGAGACGGCCGTGTTCGATGAACGCGAGAACCTCTGGATCGTGACGACCTCGGACGGCAAGGTCACGCGGGCGCGCTTCTTCGTGCCGGCGACCGGCGTGCTCTCGGTGCCCAAGCCGCCCGAGATAGCGGGACTGGATTCGTTCAAGGGCGAGAGCTACCACACGGGGCGATGGCCTCACCATGAGGTCGATTTCAGCAACAAGCGCGTCGGCGTGATCGGCACCGGTTCGTCGGGCATTCAGGTGATTCAGGCGCTGGCCGGACAATGCAGGCACCTGAGCGTATTCCAGCGCACGGCGGTCTATGTCGTGCCGGCGAAGAATCATCCGCTGACGCCGGCGATGCGTGCCCGCGTGCGGGCGACCTACACCGAGCGGCGCGCGGTCAGCCGCCTCACGCGCTTCGGCATCGCGGTGCCGTTTCCGGTCGAATCGGCACTCGACGCGACGCCCGAGGAGCGCAGCCGGAAGTACGAGAATGCCTGGGAGAACAGTCAGTTGCTGGGCTTTCGCATGTGCTACGGCGATATTCTTTCGAACGAAGCGGCCAATGAGACGGTCGCCGAATTCATCCGCGGCAAGATTCGCGACACGGTCAGGAAGCCGGACGTCGCCGAGAAACTGATGCCTCGCGGCTTTCCGTTCGGCACGAAACGCCCCTGCCTCGGCGATACGTACTACAGCGTGTACAACCGCGACGACGTGACGCTCGTCGACCTGAAGCAGACGCCGATCGAACGCGTGGTGCCCGAAGGCATCGAGACGAGCGAGGGCCTGCACGAACTCGACGTGCTGATCTACGCGACCGGCTACGACGCGCTCACCGGGGCGCTGACGCATATCGACGTGCGAGGCGTGAACGGCCGCAAGCTCACGGACAAATGGGCGAGCGGAGCGAAGACCTATATCGGCCTGATGACGAGCGGATTTCCCAACCTGTTCACGGTCACCGGTCCGGGCAGCCCGGGGCCGCTCGCGAACATGTCGATGAGCATCGAGCAGCACATCGACTGGATCGCCGCGTGCATGACGTATCTTCGAAACAACGCGATCGAGCGGATCGACGCGGTTCCCCAGGCCGAGGAGGACTGGATGCAGCATGTGCAGGACGTCGTGTCGAACACGCTGTATCTCAAGGCGAACTCGTGGTACATCGGTGCGAACGTGCCGGGCAAGCCGCACGTGTTCCTGCCGTATCTCGGCGGGCATGGCACGTATCGGCGCAAGTGCGATGAAATCGCGGCAGCCGGTTATCCGGGTTTCGTCCTTTCGCGCGCAACGGCCCGTGAAGCGTCGCAGGCGAGCAGTAACGAAGCCATCCATGTTGCCGAGGCGGGCTTGATGGGCGGCGCGGTATGAACGGTGAGGAAAGGCACCATGCCGCTCGATCCTGAAGTCGCGGTCATTCTGAAGGCGCTCGAATCCGCGCCGCCGATGGAAGGCATGTCCGTCGCGGCGTTGCGCGCGAGTCTCGCGTATCCGCCGCTCGAGCGGCGCACGGCGGTCGGCGAAGTGATCGACCTTGCGGTGCCGCTGCCGGGACGCGTTCTCGCCGCCCGGCTATACCGTCCTCAGGAGCGGCACGGCGAAGGCGTGACGGTGTTCTTTCACGGCGGCGGATTCGTCATCGGGAACCTCGACACGCACGATCACGTCTGCCGCGATCTGTGCGCGGGAAGCGGCGCCGCCGTGATCGCCCTGGACTACCGGCTGGCGCCCGAGCATCCGTTCCCGGCCGCCGTCGACGACTGCCTGGATGCGGTCCGGTGGATCGCGCAAAACGCCGATGCGCTCTCGTTCGACGCAGCCCGCATGATCGTGGCGGGCGATAGCGCGGGCGGCAATCTCGCCGCCGTCACGGCACTGCGCATTCGCGACGAGGGCGGCCCGCGGCTGCGCGGGCAGGTGCTGGTGTATCCGGTGACCGGCTATCACACGCCGCCCACGCGCTCTTATATCGACAACCAGTCCGGCTACTCGCTCACGCGTGCCGCGATGATCCGTTTCTGGCAAGACTATCTCGTGGACGAGCGCGATTCGGCGCATGTCCATGCCTGCCCGTTGCTCGCGGCGTCGCTGACCGGCTTGCCGCCCGCGCTCGTGGTCACCGCGGAGTTCGATCCACTGCGCGACGAGGGCGAAGCGTATGCGCACCGCCTGCTCGACGCCGGCGTGCCGGTCACGCTGTGGCGCTACGAAGGGCTGATTCATGGCTTCTTTCGCATGGGCCTGGCTTGTGCGAAAGCAAGGGAAGGGCTGCTGCGCGCCGCGCAATGGATTCGCTCGGCGATGAACGCCTGAGTGAACGATCAACAACGAATCGAGGTTTGCATGAAACTCGCAGAAGACGTCGGTTTTCTTGGGCTCGGCCAGATGGGTGGCCCGATGGCCGAGCGCCTGCTTGGACAGGGCTTCCGGCTGCATGTTCACGACCCGTCGCCGGCGGCGCTCGCGCCTTTCGCGGCGGCTAACGTTGTCGTGCACGATTCGCCACGCGCCGTGGCCAACGCGGCGTCCATCGTGTTCGCGTGCCTGCCCAGCAGGCAAGTGTCGCTTGCAGTCGGTCTCGGGCCCGATGGCGTCGTGCACGGTTCCGCGATTCGCCTGTACGTGGAGATGTCGACCATCGGTCAGGACACGATCGAGCAGATCGGCACAGGGCTGGCCGCGAAGGGCATCGATATCGTGGATGCGCCTATCTCCGGCGGTGCGCCCGCGGCGCGCGCCGGCACGCTCGCCATGCTGGCGGCCGGCGCGCCGCGGCTCATCGAGCAGGTGTCTCCGTTGCTCGCGCTCATCGGCAAGGAGGTGTTCGTGATGGGAGAACGCCCAGGCATGGCGCAGATCATGAAGATCGTCAACAACATGATCATGGCGACCAACATGGTGGTCTGTTCCGAGGGGCTCGCCATGGGCGCAAAGGCCGGGCTCGATCCCGACATGATGCTGCGGCTGCTCGATGCGGGCACCGGTCAGAGCTTCGCGTGCTCGAAGATGCTGACGCGCGCTGTTGCTGGAACCTATGACTACGGCGCGGCGCTGTCCATCATCGAGAAGGATATGACGCTCGGGCTTGCCGAAGCGAATCTCATGGACATGGCCGTGCCGACGATCGGGCGAGCGCGGGACGTCTGGCACGCGGCCTACGAAGCAGGGCAAGGCAGGGAGGATTTCACGTCCATTCTGCGTTATATCGCGGAAAAGAATGGAACCTCTGTCCGAAGCGACCTTTCCTGAAGCGATGGTTTCAGGCTACTCAAAAACGCGACGCGGCATCGTTTTCGGTGCCGCTGCGACTTCAAGAGAACCCAAGAACATGGCCGATGACCTCCAGCGACTGCTCGACAAGGACCAGATCCGCGACGTCATGCTGCGTTACGCGCGCGGGGTGGATCGACGCGATTGGGAACTGGTCCGCGCGACCTTCTTCGAAGACGGCTACGACGATCACGCGGATTTCAGCGGCAAGCGCGACGATTTCGTCGCGTTCGTCCGGGAGAAGCACGATGCGAGCAGCTTTTGCAAATCCACGCATCTGCTCGGCAACTGCCTCATCGAGTTCGCATCGGATCACGTCGCCGCAGTGGAGACCTATTTCGTGGCGAAGTTGCAGATGGGACCGGACGCCGGCAGCCAGCGCGCCATGCTCGGCGCGCAGCATGCCGACAGTCGCGAGAACATGCGGGTCGAAGTCGTCGGGCGCTATGTCGACCGGTTCGAGAGGCGCCACGGCGAGTGGCGTGTCGCGCGGCGGCGCACGGTGTTCGATACGATCCGCACGGAGCTCGGCGGATCGCCCGACGGCGGGCTGAATCCCGCATGGGTGCTCGGCAGGCGTGACGCGCAGGACCCCGTCTTCGTCTCACGCGCCGAAGCGGGGCTGCGATAGTCGGCGTCTCGTTTCAGAGTACGGATCGGATTCTCAGGTTGCATTGACGGTCTTTTTTGCGGCCAATTAAATGGGCCGGCAGTTCGATGGCGAAGCGCCTGGCATTGGGTTGTCAACGATTAGTAATCCAAAGTGTTAAGGACGCTGAAAGAGCTGCAAAGAAACTCAAAACAATCATGGAGACGTTCGATGAAGAAAGCGATTGCGCTCTGCGCGGCGGCAGGGTTCGTAACCGGTGTTGCGCATGCGCAGAGCAGCGTGCGGTTGTACGGCATTCTGGATGAAGGCTTGAACTACAACAGCAACGCAGGCGGCAGCCATCAATACGCGATGGCAAGCGGCGTACTGAATGGAAGCCGCTGGGGATTGCGCGGACAGGAAGATCTCGGCGGCGGATTCAATGCGATCTTCGTGCTCGAAAACGGCTTCGACATCAACACGGGCAGACTGGGTCAGGGCGGCCTCGAATTCGGGCGACAAGCGTATGTGGGCGTGTCGAGTCCATACGGCACCTTCACGTTCGGCCGTCAGTACGATTCCGTCGTCGATAACCTCGGTATTCTGGAAGTCGGCGATCAATGGGGCGGCTATATGGCCGCACATCCTTCCGATAACGACAACTTCAACAACACGAACCGCACCAACAACGCAATCAAGTACACGAGCCCGACTTTTCATGGCGTGACGGCGAGCGGCCTGTATTCGCTGGGCGGTGTGCCGGGAAGCGTGGGACGCAATCAGGTCTGGTCGGTCGGTGCGAACTATTCGCAAGGTCCGCTTTACGCGGGCGTCGGCTACCTCAACGTGCGCAACCCGAATACCTCGTTCTATGGCGCGGGCGGCACCGTCGCGCCGACCGTGGGCGGCGTGCCAGGCTCCAACTTCGGCTCGTCTCCGGTGATCTCCGGGTATGCGTCGGCACGCACGCTGCAGGTGATCGGCACCGGCGCGGCCTATACGTTCGGCGCGTTCACGCTCGGCGCCACGTACTCGAACACGCAGTTCCGGAATCTCGGCGATACGTCCTCCGGGCCCGTGCCCGCCGGTGGCATCAGCGGGACGGCGAAGTTCAACAACGTCGAAGTCAATGCGAAGTATCAGATCACGCCGGCGCTGCTCGTGGGCGCCGCGTATGTGTACACCCACAACGACGGCGCGGATGGCAGGGGCAGCGCGCGCTACAACCAGGGATCGGTCGGCGTGGACTACTTCCTCTCGAAGCGCACGGACGTCTACTTCGTGGGCACGTATCAGCACGCGAGCGGGACGGATTCGACCGGCAGGGAGGCGGTCGCGTCCATCAACCAGTTGACGGCCTCGACGACCGATCACCAGACCGCGCTGCGCATTGCCATCCGCCATAAGTTCTGAGCGCCGGACGAGCGCCGGCGCTGTCCGATCCCACGCCGCCATTTTCTGGCGGCGATTTTCGAAGTACGGATCACTTTGCGCGGCCTGATTGACCCGCGCACGCCGCGCTCGTCAAATGAGCCCACCAGAACGAAACCATCAGGAGACACAGATGAAGCGCAGAGCGATCAAACGCGCGACCTTGCTTTGGCTCGCCGCACTGAGCGCGGCGCCCGCAGCCTTCGCGGATACGCCGAATGTCATCAAGCTCGGACTGTCCGTGCCGCTTTCGGGGTCCGGCGCGAACTGGGGCAAGGGCAGTGAATGGCTGTGCAAGCAGGCCGCCGACGAAATCCGCAAAGCCGGTGGCGTGAAGATAGCGAACAAGGTCTACAACTACGAATGCGTCGCGTACGACAACAAATACAACGCGGCGGACGGCGCGAAGGTCGCGCAGACCCTGCTGAACCGCGACGGCGTGAAGTACATCGGCGGCAGTCTCGGCACCGCGCCCGCGCGCGCAATGCAGTCGCTCACTGAACGCGAGGGTGTCCTGCTGTTCACGACGGCATGGGGGGCGAGCATCAAGGGTCCGAAGTTTCCGCTGACCTTCACGCAGATGAATACGCCGATCGAGATCGCCCCGCCGCTGGTGCGTTACGTGAAGCAGGTCAATCCGAAGATCCAGACGGTCGCGTTGCTCAATCCCAACGACGCCACGGGCCAGGAAACCGAGAAGATCGCGCGCAAGGCCTGGGAAGCGGTGGGCGTGAAGGTCGTTTCGAGCGACTGGTACGAGCGCGGCACGACGGAGTTCCAGCCTGTCGCGGCCAAGGTCGCGGGCCTCAAGCCGGACGTCGTCGATCTGTGTTCCAGCCCGCCCGCCGATGGCGGCCTCGTTTTCAAGGAGCTGGACGCGCTGGGCTGGAAGGGCGTGAAGGTCGTCGAAGTCGGCACGGGCGCGGACGGCTTGCTCGCGACGGGCGGAGGCGCGGCGAACAGCGCGTATCTCGGCGCGGCGATGACCTTCGACGGACCGGCCGTGACGCCGCGTCAGCGCGAGCTGAACCAGGGCGCGCGCGCGGTGACGGGCGAATCGCTGAACGCCATCCAGATCGGCTTCTACGACTCCGTGAAGGCGCTCAAGGCCGCGATGGAAAAGGCGCAGAGCACCGATCCGGCGGCGGTGGCGAGCGCCTTGCCGGCCATCACCTTCGATTCGTTCTACGGGCGCGCCGCGTTCGGCGAGAAAGCCGTTTATGGCAGCGCGCAGCAGATTCTCGTGCCGGTCATCGTCACGCAGATCCAGGGCCAGAAGCTCGTCGAACTGGCGCGCATCAGCCCGGACGAGCTCAAGCAACGCACGGGTCAATGAGGTCATCGCGAATATCATGCAGACACTCTTCCAACTCATGCTGACCGCGTTGCAGATCGGCTCGGTGTACGTGCTGTTCGCACTCGGGCTGACGCTGATCTTCGGCGTGCTGCGCATCGTGAACTTCGCGCATGGGCAGTTCTTCACGCTGTCCGCGCTGATCGTGTCGGTCGCCATTCCGTGGCTCGTCGCGCGCGGCGTGCCCGTGCAACTCGCGTATCTCGGGGCCTTCGTCGCGGGCGTCGTGCTCGCGTCGGGCCTCGGGGCGATCGTGTTCCGCTTCGCGTTTCGCCGCTTCCAGCGCGATCTCGCCGGCTCGTTCATCCTGTCGGCGGGCTTCGTGCTGCTGTTCGAAGGCATCTTCCGCGAAGTCTTCGGCGGCGCCGTGCGCTCGGTGCCGCCGCTCGTGAGCGGCAATGTCGAGATGTTCGGCGCGACGCTCGCGGCGCAGCGGCTGATTCTCTGCGGCGTGGCCGTGGCGCTGGCCGGCGCGCTCCTGTGGTCGCTCAGCGCGACGCGCATGGGCCGCGCGATGCGCGCCGTATCGATCGATCACGAAGCCGCGATGCTCCAGGGCATTCCCTATAACGCGATCGCGTTTCGCGGCTTCGTCGTCGCGACGGCGCTCGGCGCGATCGCGGGCGCGCTGATCGCACCGGTGTCGATCGTGTCGCCGGAATTCGGCGAAAGCTATCTCGTGAAGGGCTTCATCGCCGTGGTGATCGGCGGGCTCGGATCGGTGCCCGGCGCGATCCTGGGCAGCGTGTTCATCGCGCTCATCGAAAGTTTCGGCGGCTTCTATTTCGATCCGTCGAGCGCGAATCTCGCGATCTTCGTGCTCGTCATGCTGGTGCTGCTCGTGCGTCCCAAAGGAGTGCTCGGTCATGCCTGACAAGTCTTTCTCGTTCTGCGCGCTCGCGGTGCTGGCGATTAGCGCCGCGAGCCTTCTCGCCGGCAACGGCTATGCGGCCACGCTCGTCGTGTGGTGCGCTATCGCGGCATTGAATGCGTCGAGCCTGCGCTTCGTGCTCTTGATGGGCGAGCTGAACTTCGCCACCGCGGCGTTCTTCGGCATCGGCGCCTATGCCGCGGGCGTCTCCACGACCTTGTGGGATGTGCCCTTCGCGCTGGCCTTGCTGCTGAGCGGCGCGCTCGCCTGCGGGATCGGCGCGGTGTTCGGCTTCATCACGCTGCGCACGAAAGGGCCGTATTTTCTGCTGATCGGCTTCGCATTCTCCGAAGTGATGCGCATCGTCTACACGCGCTCGGACTGGCTCGGCGGCAACTCGGGGATGGTCGGCATCTTCCCGCCCGCCGCGTTCGGCACGGGTTTTCCGGCCTTCGTCGTGCTGATCTGCGGCGTGCTGCTGCTCGCGCTCTTCGCGATTGAAACGTCGCAGTTCGGCAAGCTGCTGATCGCCGTGCGCGACAACGAGAACGTCGTGCGTTCGGTCGGCATCCGCGTGCATCTCGTGAAGATTGCCTGCTTCTGCATCTCGTGCTTCGTGACGGGCATCGCGGGGTCGCTGCATGCGTTCGCCAACAACGTCATCAGCCCGCCGGATTTCGGCTTTCTGCTCTCGACGCTGGCGCTTGCGTATCTGAAGGTCGGCGGCGAGCATCATCCGCTCGGGCCGGTTGCGGGCGCGGTGCTGCTCGTGCTGCTCGGCAGCGTGACGCTCAGCTTCGGCGCGAGCGAGCATATCTTCTACGGGGCGGCCATCGTGCTGGCGATGCTGCTCCTTCCCGGCGGCATCATGGGACTCGTGCATGGACGCATCGCGCGGATAAAGTCGCGCCGCGCGACGCTCGTGCGTTCGAACGGAGGCGCGTGATGCAGACATCCCTAACCAAGCCGCTGCTCGAAGCGCGGGACATTGCACGGCGTTTCGGCGGATTGCTCGCGGTCAGCGACCTGAGCTTCGAGATTCGCGAGCGCGAAGTGCTCGGGCTGATCGGACCGAACGGTGCGGGCAAGAGCACGACCTTCAATCTGATCAGCGGCTTCATCGCGCCGACGCGGGGCACGCTTGCGATCGACGGCGAGAATGTGACTGGCGCATCGCCGGAACGCATCAGCAAGAAAGGCCTCGTGCGTACGTTCCAGCATGGCAGCCTGATGAAGAGCATGAGCGTGGCGGACAACATTCTGATCGGCACGATCGGTGCGGTGCCACGTGCCGAGCGCGCGGAGCGCGTGCGCGAGACCGCGCGTCTGCTCGGGCTTCACGGCAAGCTCGCCGACATCGCCGGGACCTTGCCGCACGGTCTGCAACGGCTCGTGAGCATTGCCATCGCATTCGCGGCGCGGCCGCGCATTTTGTGTCTCGACGAACCGCTCACCGGTCTGAATCAGACGGAAGTCGCCGCGACGCTCGACGTGTTCGAGCGCATCCGCGACGAGTACGGCAGTTCGGTGCTGCTTGTCGAGCACAACATGAAAGCGGTGATGCAGGTCTGCGACCGCATCGTCGTGCTGCATCACGGACGCATGCTGGCGACGGGCACGCCACAGGACATTCGCCGCGATCCACGCGTGATCGAAGCCTATCTCGGAGCCGAGCATGCACATTGAGAAGAGAAAGGACGATATCGTGCTGGACGTGTCCGGCGTGTCGATCAACTACGGCACGGTGCCTGCCGTGCGCGGCGCGAGTTTTCAGGTGCGCGGCGGGCAGATCGTGACGCTAATCGGCGCGAACGGCGCGGGCAAGTCCACGCTGATGAAGTACGCGGCGGGACTCGTCACGGCGCAGGCGGGCAGCGTGAAGCTGAACGGACGGGCGCTGGACACGGCATCGGCGGATACGCGGGTTCGGCACGGGCTGTGTCTGGTGCCGGAAGGACGGCGTCTGTTCGGCAGCATGACGGTGCGCGAGAACCTGGAATTGGGCGCCTATTGCCGCGACGACGCGCGCGCCATCAGCGCCGATCTCGAGCGTTGTCTCGATTACTTTCCCGATCTCGTTGCGAAGCTCGGCGCGCCCGCCGGCACGCTGAGCGGCGGCCAGCAGCAGATGGTGGCGGTCGCGCGCGCGCTGATGGCCGCACCGCGCGTGCTGCTGCTCGACGAGCCGACCATCGGACTCGCGCCTGCGGTGGTCGAGAAAATCGCGCAGGTGATTCATGTGATTCGCGACACGGGCGTTGATGTGCTGCTGGTCGAACAGAACGCGGAGGTTGCGCTGCGCATCGCGGATTACGCCTACGTGCTGGAGGGCGGCACGGTTGTGCAGCACGGCGACGCGCGGGCGCTTGCGGGCGATGAGGGCGTTCAGCGTGCGTATCTTGGGATGTAGGGTGAGGCGGTGTAGGGGAGAGGGGGCGCGATTCGGCGGCGATGTCGTCGAACGTTGATCTTGATTCGACGCGCGTCCTGTAGCCCGAACCACAAGCCCATTGCGGCGAACCGACGACCACGGGGATACGTCGCCCGATGCGGTCCGACAGCTTTCCGACGACACGGATTCAGGGGCCGTCCGGAATAGGTTCTATGCAGCCGTCAGCGTGCGCGGTGCATGTCCGAACCGCTGCATCGCCCGCCGATTCGTCCCTGCGGAAGTGGCGTGCGGCGTGATAGGCTGCACTCTTCTCGCGGCAATCGCACGGTCGACACGCACGCGAGCGACAGATACCCGCGCACACACAAGGACAAACAAGGCTGTGATAAAGGCAATTCTGTGGGACATGGACGGCACGCTCATCGAGAGCGAGTCGCTGCATCTGGCCACGCTCGTCGAGGCGCTCGCGCATCACGGGGTGCAGGCGGGCGATGAAATGCATCCGTTCGTCTTCGGCAAGACCGGGCGCGAAGTGCATGCGCTCGTTCGCGAACGTTTCGGGATTGCGGTCGATTTCGGCGAATGGTCGGCGTTTCGCGCGCGGGCCTATCTGAACGGCGCGCAAAGGCTCGCGCCGCGTCACGGCGCGCTCGAGGTGTATCGCGCGGCGAAGGCGGCGGGCATCACGCAGGCAATCGTCTCGAACGCGTCGCGCATGCTGCTCGAAGCGAATCTCCGCACCCTCGGCATCGAAGAGCCTTCGCTCATCACGGTCAGCGTCAACGACGTGCGTCACGGCAAGCCAAGCCCCGAGCCGTACGAACGCGCAGCGTGGCTCCTGCGTCTCGCGCCGGAAGAGGTCGTTGCCGTCGAAGACAGTCCGACCGGCGCGGGCGGCGCCATCGCCGCGAACATGCGTGTGATCGGCTGGCCCGTCGATGACGAAGCCGCCGCGCTCTTTCCGTCCGAAGCGCAGATCGTGCGGTCGCCGGACGAGTTGGCCGCGAAGCTCGGACTCGACGCATTCTCGATGTCAATCGACCCGTCGCTTCAACAACGCCGCTGACGATCGTGCGATTTCGACCCTCCGGCGATTTTTGACGACCGTTGACAAGCAAAAATTTGACGCATTAGACTTGCCTCCATACCTCGCGGCCTGACAAAGATGTCCGCCCGAGGACCCGGCACAGAAGCCCCCTGACGAACCCGCGGTTCGTCAGGGGGCTTTTTTTTGTCCGCGTTTTTCCCCGTTGCAGCCCTCATTTCTGGAGAATCCGCATGTTGCTGAAGCCGTCGGGCTGGATGCGTCTCGCCCTTACCGCAGGACTTGCACTGACTTCGCTCGCATCGAGTGCCGCCGATCCCGTGAAAATAGGCCTGCTGGAAGATGCCTCGGGAAACTTCGCACTGGCGACCATTCCGAAGATTCACGCCACTCAACTCGCAGTCGATGAGATCAACGCCAAGGGCGGCATCCTCGGACGGCCGGTTTCACTGATCGCCTACGACACGCAATCCGACAACACCAAGTTCCAGGAACTCGCGCGGCGTCTCGTCCAGACCGACAAGCCCGATGTGATCTTCGGCGCATTCTCCAGCGCGTCGCGCGAAGCGATACGGCCGATCATGGATCGCGCGCATCAGCTTTACTGGTATGACAACCAGTACGAAGGCGGCGTGTGCGACACCAACACGTTCGTCACGGGCGCCGTTCCCGAGCAGCAATTCTCGACGCTGATCCCGTGGATGATGCAGAAATACGGCAAGAAGGTGTACACCATCGCCGCCGACTACAACTTCGGGCAAATCTCCGCCGAGTGGGTGCGCAACATCGTCAAGGAGAACGGCGGCACGATGGTCGGCGAGGAATTCATTCCGCTGTCCGTGTCGCAGTTCGGCCAGACGATCCAGAACATCCAGAAGGCCAAGCCCGACTTCGTGGTGACGCTGCTGGTCGGTGCGAATCAGGCGTCGTACTACGAGCAGCAGGCATCGGCCCATCTGAATCTGCCGATGGCGAGTTCGGTGAACGTCGGTCAGGCGTATGAACACAAGCGCTTCAAACCGCCTGCGCTCAAGGACATGTACGTGACGGCGAACTACGTGGAAGAGGTCGACACGCCTGCGAGCAACGACTTCAAGAAGCGCTTCCACGCGAAGTTCCCGAACGAGCCGTACATCAATCAGGAAGCAGCGAACGCGTACGACGCCATCTATCTCTATAAGGCCGCCGTCGAAAAAGCCAAGACGACCAATCAGGATGCGGTGCGCAAGGCGCTCGAAACCGGCATCTGCACGGAAGGCGCGCAAGGCAAGGTCTGTATCGATCCGAAGAGCCATCACGCGAGCCACACCATTTACCTCGTGCATGTGAAGGACGATCACTCGGTCGATATTCCGAAGGTCTGGGACGACGTCCAGCCGTACTGGCTCGGCAAGGTGGGCTGCGATCTGCCCAACAAGCCGGATCATCGCCAGTACACGCCGTCGAACCTGCCCAAGAAGTCCTGATCCGGGCCGCCGCGCGCTCGCTGACAGGGCGAGCGCGCGTCAGCCTTTTGAACGTGGAGCATGCATGGCCACCTTTTCGGTTCTCTATTCGCTCGTCTATCAGTTCGGCGACAGCTTCGCCTATCTGGTCCTCGCGGCGCTCGGTCTCGCGGTGATCTTCGGCATGATGGGCGTCATCAATCTCGCGCACGGCGAGTTCATCATGTGCGGCGCATACGTGACGATCATCGCGGCCAAGCGCGGTTTGCCGCTTCCGCTCGCGATGCTGCTCGGCGCGCTCGCGGCGGCGCTCGCGGGCGTGGTGATCGAACGGCTCGTCATTCGTCACCTGTACGACCGCTTGTTCGATTCCGTCGTGGCGACGTGGGCGATCAGCCTCATCGTGCAACAGACCATGCTGCTCGTCGCGGGACCGTCGATAGAGGGCATCGGCACGCCGTTCGGGTCGTTCTCGCTCGGCGACTATTCGTTTTCGACGTATCGCGCCGTGCTGCCAGGCATCGCGCTGGCCATTCTGTTCGCGCTCTATCTGCTGTTCTTCAAGACGAATTACGGCGTCTGCGCCCGCGCGACGATCCAGAACGCCAACATCGCGCAATGTCTCGGCCTGCGCACGGACCGTCTCTATACGCTGACCTTCGCGCTCGGCGCGGGGCTCGCGGGGCTGACCGGCGCGCTCTATGCGCCGACCATGACCGCCGTGCCGACGATGGGCAGCAACTTCATCGTGCAGGCGTTCGTGTCGGTGGTCGTTGGCGGCGCGAACGTCATCGCGGGGACGACGCCCGCCGCGGCCGTGCTTGCCGTCATCCAGACCGCGCTCACGGCGTCGTACGGCCAGTTGTTCGGGCAGATCGGCTTGCTGGTCACGGTCATCGTCGTGATCCGGCTGATGCCGCAAGGGCTCGGCAATCTCTTCTCCCGCGCGCGCTAGGAGGCCAACGTGAAGCAAACGAAAGCGCCTTCGCAGCACTCTCCGGCGAGCGTCACCACTCGCGCGGCGCAGTACGTGCCCTGGCTCGTGGCGCTCGTGCTGCCGCTCGTCGTGGACGCCACCACGAGCGGCAATCTCGCGTACTGCCTGTTGTGGGCGTTCGGCGCCGTTGGCCTCGCCGCCATGTGGGGCTATGGCGGCATCCTGTCCTTCGGGCAGACCGCCTTCTTTGGATTGGCCGGCTACAGCTACGGCATCTTCACGCTCAACTACGGCGACGCCTGGTTCGATTCCTGGCTGGGTCTCGGCGCGGGCCTGGTGGTGAGCCTCGTCGCGGCGGCGCTGATCGGCTACATGATCTTCTATGGCCGCATCAAGGGCGTGTTCATCGGCATCGTCACGTTGTCCGTGACGCTCGTGCTCGAAACGTTCATGTCGCAGACGGCGGGTCCGCAATGGGCGATCGGCGAAGCGCGCCTGAACGGCTACAACGGCATGGGCGGCATGCCGCCGCTGACGATTCCCTGGCCGGGCGGACCGCTCACGCTGGAGAACGCGAGCTTCTATTACCTCGTGCTGATCCTGCTGATCGTCGTCTATGCGGCGATGCGCAAGCTGCTCGACGGCACGTTCGGCCTCACCCTCATCGCCATTCGCGAGAATCCGCAACGCGCCGAGATGCTGGGCGTCGATATCCGCCGGCATCAGCTTCTCGTCTTCGTGCTCGGTTGCACGCTCGGCGGATTATCGGGCGCGCTGTACACGATCTGGGGCTCCTACATCACGCCCTCGACGATGGGCCTCACCTCCGCCGCCATGCCCGTCATCTGGGTGGCGACGTCGGGCAGGAAGAGCATCGGCGGGACCATCCTCGGCACCGCGCTGCTCGTGTGGCTTTCGCAGAATCTCGCGGTGTACGGCAGCCAGTACGCGCTGATCCTGCTCGGCGCGATCCTGTTGATCGTCGTGCTGGCGGCGCCGGAAGGTCTGCTGCCGTTCGTCACGCGGCAATTGCGGCGTCTGCAGGGGCGCGCGAGTCAGGGCGCGCATCGCGGCGGCGCATGTCTCAAACGCGAGGAGGGCAAGTCATGACCACGCTGCTGGAAACGCGCGGACTCAAGAAGCACTTCGGCGGCGCGCATGTCATCAACGGCATCGATTTCAGCATCGATGCCGGCGAGATCCGCTGCGTGATCGGGCCGAACGGCGCGGGCAAGAGCACGTTCTTCAAGCTCATCACGGGAGAACATCGGCCGTCGGAAGGCAGCGTGATGTTTCTCGGCCAGGACATGAGTCATGTGCTGCCGCACGAACGCATCCGCATGGGTATGAGCATCAAGTTCCAGATTCCCGGCGTGTTCCCGGATCTGAGCGTGCGCCAGCATTTGCAGTTGTCGCTGCATCGCGCGAAGGACGACCGGCCCGAAAGCCTTGATGAACTGCTGCAGCGCTTCATGCTGGAAAACGAGGAGCATGTGCTCGCGCGCCATCTGTCGCACGGCAAGAAGCAATGGCTCGAAATCGCGATGGCGGTGTCGCTGCGTCCGAAGCTGCTGTTTCTCGATGAACCCGTCGCCGGCATGTCCGTGGAGGAAACGCATGCGACGGGCGAGCTCATCAAGCGTCTGTCGGCCGCGGGTCTGACGATGATGGTGGTCGAACACGACATGACCTTCGTCAAGCAAATCGCGTCGCGCGTGACGGTGTTGCACGGAGGAAGCCTGCTCGCCGATGGTCCGCTCGACGAGATCCTCGCACGCGACGATGTCGCGGAAGTCTATCTGGGGAAGAAGAAATGAGCGCGTTGCTTCAGGTGTCGGGCGTGGAAGCGGGCTACGGCGGCGGACGCGTGCTCAACGGTGTTTCGCTGAGCGTCGGACAGGGCGAAGTTCTGGCGCTGATCGGGCGCAACGGCGTCGGCAAGACGACGCTGATGCGCGCGTTGATCGGTCTGATCGGTCTCGATGCGGGGAGCATCGAACTCGATGGCGAATCCCTCGGCCACGAAAAGCCGTATGTCCGCGCGCAGAAGGGCATGGGCTACGTGCCGCAAGGCCGCGAGATCTTCGGCGCATTGACGGTCGCGGAAAACCTGCAGGTCGGCGCGCAGGCGAATCGCGCGCAGGCGGCGCAGATGAAGGACAAGGTGGTCGGCTACTTTCCGATCTTGAAGCAACGCTATCAGCAGAAAGCGGGAACCATGAGCGGCGGCGAACAGCAGCAGCTTGCGATCGCGCGGGCGCTGATCAGTTCGCCGAAGGTGGTGTTGCTCGATGAGCCGTCCGAAGGCATTCAGCCATCGATCGTCGATCTGATCGGCGAGACGCTTCAGCAGATTGCGCGCGAAACGGGCATCGGCGTGGTGCTGGTCGAGCAGGACATGGGGATGGTCGAACGCATCGCGACGCGCTGCTGCGTGATGGACAAGGGCCGCATCGTCGATACGCTGAGCCCCGCGCAGCTCGCGGAGGAAGACTTGATTCGCCAGTATCTGGCACTGTGACGGAGACGAAGCATGAAATGGCTTGAAGACTCGATCATGATGAAGCGTGGCGTGGGCGCCGATCGTGAGCCGGTGGAGCACCACCTGACCGAGGAAATGCAGAAGACCTATCACTACACGATCGGGCCGTACTCGCAGCCGGTCCTGCACGTGAAGCCCGGCGATCGCGTCGTGGTGGAAACGCGCGATGCGTTCGAAGGCAAGATCAAGGAGGAGACGGACAAGCCGTCCGAAGTGCTGCAGGTGCCGTTCCTCAATCCGCAGAACGGACCGATCATGATCGAAGGCGCGGAGAAGGGCGACGTGGTCGCCGTGTACATCGAAAAGATGGCGCCGCGCGGCGACGACCCGCACGGCTTCTGCTGCATGATTCCGAACTTCGGCGGACTGACGGGCACGGACTACACCGCGCTCTTGAACGAGCCGTTGCCGGAAGTGGTGCGCAAGATCAAGATCGACGAAGAGAACGTGTACTGGAGCAAACGCAACACGCTGCCCTACAAGCCGCATATCGGCACGCTGAGCCTTTCGCCCGAGATCGATTCCATCAATTCGCTCACGCCCGACAATCACGGCGGCAACATGGACGTGCCCGACATGGGGCCGGGCAGCATCACATACTTGCCGGTGCGCTCGCCGGGCGGGCGGCTCTTCATCGGCGATGCGCACGCGTGCCAGGGCGACGGCGAAGTCTGCGGCACGGCCGTCGAATATCAGAGCACGACGACCGTGCGCGTCGATCTCATCAAGAAGTGGCAGATCGACTGGCCCCGGCTCGAAAACGAAGATGCGCTGATGAGCATCGGCAGCGCGCGTCCGCTGGAAGACGCGACGCGTATCGCGTACCGTGAACTGGTGTTGTGGATGGCCGCGGAATACGGCTTCGACAAGTGGGACGCGTACATGATGCTGAGTCAGGTCGGCAAGGTTCGACTCGGCAATTTTGTCGATCCAAAATACACGGTTGGCGCGATGGTCGCCAAGCACTACCTCAAATAACGCGTCGGTCAGACGAATCCAGAGCAGTTGGCATCACGCGCGGGGCGGCCGTTCCGCGCGCATTCGAGAGCGTGTCACGAAATGGCTTTATCCGATCCCATCCGAGTGGGCCTGCTGTGCTCGACGAGCGGCTCGACCGCTCTGCTCGAGCAGTCTCAATGGCGCGGTGCGCGCCTCGCCGTCGAGGAGATCAATGCGCGCGGCGGCATCGGCGGGCGCGAGCTCGTCGCGATTCACTACGATCCCGAATCCGATCCGGCTGCGTTCCGCGAGCTCGCCGAGCGGCTGATCGTGAAGGACGGCGTCAATACGATTTTTGGCGGATACACATCGACGAGCCGCAAGGCGATGCTGCCCGTCGTCGAGAAGCACAACCGTCTCTTGATCTACGCGCAGATGTACGAGGGCTTCGAGTATTCGGACAACATCATCTACAGCGGCGCGTCGCCCAATCAGAACGGCGTGCAACTCGCGGACTTCATGACGGAAACGTTCGGCGCGCGCGTGTATTTCGTCGGTTCGAGCTATGTCTATCCGTACGAATGCAACCGCACGATGCAGGAGTTGCTGCTTCAGCATCCCGAAGGCGCGATCCTCGGCGAACGCTATCTCTCGCTCGACGCCACGCGCGAGCAGTTCGAACAGGTCGTCGCGGACATCCGGCGCAAGTCGCCGGACTGGATCTTCAGCACGGTCATCGGTGCGACCGTGCCTTATCTCTACGATGCCTACGCGCACGCGGACTTCGATCCGTCGCGCATGCCCATCGGCAGCCTCAATACATCGGAAACCGAGATCCACGCGATGCAGCCTGGCATCGCGGCAGGGCACATCACGGCGGCGCCGTATTTTCAGAGCATCGACACGGCGGAGAATCACCGTGCGGTGGCGCATCATCAGTCGCGCTACGGCTCGGATACCCCGACGGACATGAACTGGGAGGCTGCGTACTATCAAATGCACATGTTCGCCGAAGCCTACGCGCGTTCGGGTTCCGACGAGATCGGCGCCATCATGCCGCATCTGCTCGGCTCGGAATATGCCGCGCCGCAGGGCCGGGTTCGCATCGATCCGGTCAATCATCACATGGCGCTCTATCCGCGTATCGGCCGCGCGAATGCCGACGGCCAGTTCACCGTCCTGCGCGAATCCAAGTTCGCCGTCGGCCCCGACCCGTACATGACGCGTCAGACGCTCGGGGACTGGGTCACGAAGCTGAGCACGCGAGAATACTGACGTGAGCGCGCGAACAGACAGAGGCCAGCGAAGCCTGACGGGTTCGATTCTCGAGCGCAATGCGCGCGTCGTGGTTTTTCATCCGGACGACGACGACGGGCTGACGCTCACGAACCATCTGAGGCGCATGGGCTTTCAGGTCGAGCGATGCTGGCCGCCCACGGACACGCTGCCTGAGAACACCGATCTGGTGTTTCGCGCGTTGCTGCCCGAAGAGCGCGCGCCGAAAGGCGAGTGGAGCGGGCCGGATGGGCCGCCCGTCATCTGCGTGGTGGCGTACGAGAATCCGACGTTCATCGATCAGGCCATCAAGATGGGATCGGACGGCATCGTCACGACGCCGATTCGCGCCTCCGGGCTGCTGTCCACCGTGGTGATGGCGCTCTATCACGCGAGGCGCGCGCGTCAGCATACGCAGCGCATCGCGAGGCTCGAGCAGAAACCGCTGGACAGCCGGCATCTGCGCGAAGCCAAGAACATCTTGATGACCATGCATCGCGTGAGCGAGCGCGAAGCATACGACATGCTGCGCGCGCAGGCGATGGAAAAGCGCGTGACCATCGACGATATCTGCCACTCCGTTATTCAGGCAGGCGAAGTCCTGCAGATTGCGCGCGGGCTGGGAACGGAGGACGGGCGCGACCGGGAATGAGCGCGCCGTGCCGTCATTTTCATCGACACACAAAGGAGCGACGAACTTGGACCTGGAACTGAAGGGCTTGAAGGCGATCGTCACCGGCGGGACCAAAGGCATCGGGCTCGCGATTGCGCGGACGCTGGCTTCCGAGGGCGCTGACGTGGCCATTTGCGCACGCGACGAAGCCAGCGTCGCAGCGACTGCGAGCGCGCTGTCCGAACTGAGCGGCGCGCGGGCGTCGGGCGCGGCGGTCGATGTATCGGATGGCCCCGCGTTGAAGGCGTGGGTCGAGCGCGTCGGCGCGGAGTGGGGCGGGCTGGATATCGTCGTGGCCAACGTGAGCGCGCTTGCCATCGGCAACGACATCGAATCCTGGCGCAGGGAGTTCGAAACCGATCTGCTCGGCACGGTCAATCTCGTCGATGCCGCCATGCCGTATCTCACCGCGAGCAAAGCTGCTTCGATCGTCGCGATTTCGAGTGTGTCCGCACGCGAGATCGACTTCGCGGCGGGACCTTATGGCGTCTTCAAGGCCGCGCTCGTGCATTACATGCAGGGGCTCGCGAATCAGCTGGCATCGAAGGGCATTCGCGCAAACACGGTTTCGCCCGGCAATGTGTACTTCGAAGGCGGCGTGTGGGACTGGATCGAGCACAACGATCCGGCGCTGTTCGAACGGGCGCTCGCGCTGAATCCGACCGGGCGCATGGCCAGGCCGCAGGAGATCGCGAATGCGGTGGCGTTCGTCGCGAGTCCGGCAGCGAGCTTCGTGAGCGGCGCGAACATCGTCGTCGATGGTGCGCTCACGCGCGGCGTACAACTCTGAGGCACGGATCAACTCAACGGGGGCATCGAATGGAACCACGCAGTGCGAGCGACATCGATCTCGTCAACCTCACGGTCGAGCGCGTGCAGGACGGATTCAAGAGCGGCAAGTTCACGGCCGAACAACTGGCGCGTGCCTGCTTCGACTGGATCGAGCGCCATAACGGCACCTACAATGCGCTGATCTTCCTGAATCCGGCGGCCATCGACGATGCGCGCAGGATCGACGAACGGCGCGCGGCCGGTGAAACACTGGGGCCGCTCGCGGGCGTGCCGGTCGTCATCAAGGACCCGATGGACATGGTCGGCTTCCCGACCACCGCGGGATGGTCGAAGCTGTATAGCAAGACGGGCGGCATCGACCTGATGCCCGAGCGCGATGCGCCGGTCGTGGCGCGCATGCGCCGTGCGGGCGCGGTTCTGCTCGGCAAGACGAACGTTCCGATCCTGAGCCACACCGGGTCGCATGCCAACGATAGCTGGGCGGGCCCCACGATCAATGTCGCGATGCGCGACCGCGTGCCGGGCGGCAGCAGCGCGGGAACGGCGTCGGCGGTGGCATCGGGCATGGCGGTGCTCGGACTTGCCGAAGAAACCGGCGGCTCGATCCAGAATCCCGCATCGGCGCAGGACCTCGTGGGCATCAAGCCGACCATCGGATTGGTGCCGAACACGGGCGTGGTGCCGTTGTCGGGCAACCGCGATGTCGTCGGGCCGATCGCCCGCAATGTGCGAGATGCCGCGCTGTGCCTCGACGTGCTCGCCGGCTACACGAGCGAAGACCCGAAGACGCTCGCGGGCGTCGGCCGGCAGCCGGAAGGCGGCTATGCGGCCGCGCTGGACGGCAATGCGCTGCAGGGCAAGCGCATCGGTCTGTATGGCCCCGGATGGCGTAAGCAGCCGCTTTCCGAAGAAGCGGCCGCGTTGTATGAGCGCGTGAAAGGGGAACTCGTATCGCTTGGCGCGACGCTCATCGACGATCCGTTTCAAGGCTCGGGCTTTGCCGATCTGCGCAAGACGACTGCGCCGCTTGGCAATTTCGATGCGCGCGGACTCGAATCCATTCCTTACGATGTCGAGAAGTACCTCGAACGGCTCGGCAAGGGCGCGGCGCTGAAGACTTTTGCCGAGTTCGCGAAGGCGACGCAGGACGAAGACGCGTTCGGGCCGGACGGCGTGTTGAACTACATGCATAACCTGGCGGATTTCAAGGCCGCGCTTGAGAATCCGTCGCTGCCGCCGGAGATGCCCGAATTCGTCGACCTGAAGGCGCGTTATCTGCGCATCTTCGAAAAAGTCTTCGACGAGCAAAGGCTCGATGCCCTTGTCTTTCCGCAGATGCGCTGCGAGCTTCCGCCCTTGCACGGGAAAGACACCATTCAGGAGACGACGGTGGGCGAGATCAACATCGCGGGTCTGCCGGGTATTGCGGTGCCGGCGGGTTACTACGCGTCGGGCTCGCCGTTCGGGCTCATCTTCGTAGGCCGCCAGTGGGATGAAGCGGCTTTGCTCGGGCTGGCCTATGCGTATGAGCAAGGCGCGGGCAAGCGCAAGGCGCCGCTGCTCGGTTGATGCGGGTTGCATGCGCGCCATGAAGCGCACCCGCAGCGTCACGACCCAGGCCATCGCGAAGATCAAGCCAGAATCTGCTTGATCAGATCCGCGGTGGTCCTGACTTCATACTTGCGCAAGAGGCTCGCGCGATGGATATCCACCGTGCGCGGGCTGATATCCAGTTCGCGGCCTATCTCCTTGCTCGTCATGCCGTGCACGACTAGCGCCGCGACATCGCGCTCGCGCTCCGTGAGCAAACGCGCAACGTCCGTGTGCTTTTCATTCTGCGAGAGGTCGGTGAAGGTCCAGAGCGCGAGTTCGTATGGGCGCTTCTGATTGAAGCCGAAGCCGCACACGGTCACCCAGAAATGACTTCCGTCGATGCGCCGCATGATGCGGTCATCGCTGAACACGGCGCGTTTCGCGATCAGCGGCGCGATGCGCCGGCCGGTGCTCGCGAAGTCCTTCTGTTCGGGGTACAGGACCGCGAACGACTGATCCACGATGTCCTCGCGCGCGGCCCGGAACAGCGCCAGCGCACGGTCGTTGCAATCGACCATCACGCGTTCGCGCGCGACGATGACCGCCGTCGGCAACTTGAGAAACACCTCCCGATAGTCGAGAGCGGAAGAGGGAACGTTCATATGAATGCGCGTTTTCCGGTGACGGTTACCTAGGTATTCGATACGTATAGACCTATGTAATTGTAGCGCCTACATTTCTCTCAATCGTGACGAACTGGCGAAAACTTGGGGGAGAAATGACTCTGCATGACCGATGCATCGTGATGGACGGACTGATCGTTTCGAAATGGGACCAGTCGATTTTCGAGGATATGCAGCGTGGCGGGCTTACCGCCGCGAACTGCACGGTTTCCATATGGGAAGACTTTCTCGGAACCGTGGATAACATCATCGAGATGAAGCGGCTGGTCGCGGCCAACCGCGAACTCGCGACGCTCGCGCGCAGTGTCGACGACATTCGCGCAGCGAAACAGGCCGGGAAAACCGCGATCATTCTCGGTTTTCAGAACAGCCACGCGTTCGAGGACCGCATCGAGTATGTCGGGCTTTTCAAGGAACTCGGCGTCGGCATTTCGCAGCTCGCCTATAACACGCAGAATCTTATCGGCACGGGCTGCTACGAGCGCGACGGCGGGCTGTCGGGCTTCGGACGCGAGATCGTGGCGGAGATGAACCGTGTCGGCATGCTCGTCGATCTTTCGCATGTCGGGCCGAATACATCGCGCGAGGCGATTCTCGCTTCGACCAAGCCGGTGTGCTATTCGCACTGTCTGCCGTCGGGGCTGAAGGAGCATCCGCGCAACAAGTCCGACGAGGAACTGCGCTTCATCGTGGATCGTGGCGGGTTTGTCGGCGTGACCATGTTTTCGCCGTTTCTCAAGAATGGACCGAATTCGACGGTGGAAGACTATGTCGAGGCCATTCGGTACGTGATCGATGTGGTGGGCGAAGACGCGGTGGGCATCGGCACGGACTTCACGCAAGGCTACGACAAGGGCTTTTACGACTGGATCAGTCACGACAAGGGCGCATACCGCAGGCTCACGGATTTCGGCACGGTGCTCAATCCGCTCGGCATCCGGACCATCGGCGAGTTTCCCAATCTGACGGCGGCCATGCAGAAGGCGGGCATGAAGGAAAGCGTCATCGAAAAGGTGCTGGGCGAGAACTGGCTTCGCGTGCTGCATGAAGTCTGGTCGGTTTGAAACGCGGCGCACGATATATACGGAGGCAACATGTACGAAAAGATCCAGCCGCTCGCAAGCAATCTGACGCTCGGCGAGGCGGACACGCATTCGGATGAAAAGCTCTATCGCAAAGTAGCGTGGCGGCTGATTCCGCTGCTCTTCATTTGTTATGTGGTGGCGTATCTGGACCGCATCAACGTGGGTTTCGCCAAGTTGCAGATGCAGGACGCGCTCGGGTTCAGCGACACCGTGTACGGGCTCGGCGCGGGCATTTTCTTCATCGGCTACTTTTTGTTCGAAGTGCCAAGCAATATGATCCTCGAACGCATCGGGGCGAAGCGGACCATCGCGCGCATCATGATCTGCTGGGGCGTGGTGGGATGCCTGATGGCAAACGTCTCGACGCCGACCGGCTTCTACGTGTTGCGCTTCCTGCTCGGCGTATTCGAGGCCGGCTTCTTTCCGGGCGTCGTGTACTACCTCGGCTGCTGGTTTCCCGAGTCGCGGCGCGGTCACATGCTCGGCATCTTCATGACCGGCATTCCGATTGCGGGCCTTTTCGGCGGCCCCGTCTCCGGCTGGGCGATGTCGAGTCTCAGTGGCTTCGGTATGCAGGGCTGGCAATGGCTCTACATCATCGAGGCGGCGCCGGCGGTGCTGCTCGGCTTTGTCGCGATCGCGTATCTCGACGACAGTGCGGCCAAGGCGAAATGGCTCACGTCCGGTGAGCGCGACCGCCTGAGCGCCGCGCTCGCGGCGGAGTCGCAGCGAAACTCGGCCCGCGCGGATTCCGGCCTGCGCACGGCCATGACGAGCCCGCGTCTCTACGCCCTGGCGTTCGCGTACTTCGCGTTCATCTGCGGGACGTATGCCGTGAGCTTCTGGCTGCCCACGCTGCTCAAGTCGAGCGGCGTCACGGACCTCGCGAGCATCGGCTGGTATTCGGCGATTCCTTATGGCCTGAGCGCGGCGGGCATGGTCTGGCTGTGCCGCCGTTCCGACCGGACGATGGAGCGGCGCCTGCACACCTCGCTCGCGGCGATCGCCGGTGCCGTGGCGCTCGGGCTCTTGCCGTATATCCCCACGAATGTGGCGATGACGCTCGCGCTTCTGACCGTTGCCGCAACCGGAATTTTCGCGACAATGCCGCTCTTCTGGTCGATCGCGACGGACTATTTCGCCGGAACCCCTTCGGCGGCGGTGGCGATCGCGTTTATCAACAGTCTGGGGCTGATCGGCGGGTTCGCCAGCCCGTTCGCGATGGGCTGGCTCAAGACGGTGACGGGTTCGCTCACGTCCGGTCTGTACCTCGTCACGGCGGTTGTCCTGCTTGGCGCGATCACACTGATTCTGTTCGCCCCGCGTTCGATGAAAAAAGCGTAGAGCGAACACGTTCACGCGCGTATAACCGAAAGCCCATCCATCATCCGGCAGCGGGGTCGCTCTCTCCGCTTGCCGTCAGCCAGTCGACGAAATCTCTCATGTGCACGGGCTTATCCGCATCGAGCGGGACCAACGCATGGTAAGTCGCTCCCCTGGAAGTCAGATCGGGAAACGGCTTCTGCAGACGGCCTGAAGCGCAATCGGCCTCGAGCGTGGGAAACGGCCCGATACCGAAGCCGAGGCCGTCTGCCACGGCTTGCAAGGTCACGAAGAAGTGATCGAATCTCAACGTGCGACTGGCCCGAAGCGTGGGATGACCCACGGCTTCGGTCCATCCTTCCCAATCCCCCGGTCGCGACTCCGTGGTAAGCCACGTTTCGGCGCCGAGCTGTTCAACCGACGATATTCCCGTTCGCGCGATCAGCGCCGAGCTCGCGATGACCGTGTTGCGCTCCTCGAATAACGGCCACGCCTGAAATTGCCCCTCGACGGGGACTTCACGACGAATCGCCAGATCGAAGCTGCCGCGCAGCGCGGAGTCGGTCGTCAGTGTCGTCGAGACACGCACGTCGACATCCGGGTGGATCGCGGTGAACAACGGCAGGCGAGGGATCAGCCAGCGCATTGCGACGGTCGCCGCCGCGCTGATTCGAATCACCTTGCGATGCTGGCTCTTGCCATAGCGCTCCGCCGCGTCCGCGATATGGTCGAAGGCCGCGCTGATTTCGTTGGCAAACGCGCGCGCATGCCCCGACGCGACCATGCTTTGCCCGGCACGAACGAATAGCGGTTGGCCCAGCCAGTCTTCAAGAATCGCAATATGACGGCTCACTGCGCCGTGCGTCAGGTTCAGCTCGCGTGCAGCCGCGGAATAACTGCCCGCACGTGCGGCGACTTCGAACACGCGCAGTGCGTTGAGGGGAGGAAGCTTCGATCGCATATGTGAGTTTATTTAACGGGCAGTGGGATATTTTGTCGATTGTGTGAGCGGATTGATCATCATACGCTGACGTCACTCCCCTCACTCGATCCGAAAAGGTGTCCCCATGACCCGGCAAATCAACGTCAATTCCCGGACTTATCAATGGCCTTCTGCGCCGACGATCGTCGTGTGCGTCGACGGTTGCGAGCAGGAGTACATCAATCAGGCGATCCTCGCCGGCAAGGTGCCGTTTCTGGCCAGCCTGCAATCGACGGGCACCGTGCTGGCGGGCGACTGCGTCGTGCCGTCGTTCACCAACCCCAACAATCTGTCGATCGTCACGGGCGCGCCGCCATCGGTTCATGGCATTTGCGGCAACTTCTTTTTCGACAAGGAGACTCAGTCAGAAGTACTGATGAACGACGCCAAGTACCTGCGCGCGCCGACCATTCTCGCCGAGATGGCGCGGGCGGGCGGGCGCGTCGCCGTCGTGACCGCAAAGGACAAGCTGCGCAGCCTGCTCGGTCATCGTCTGGAGGGCATCTGCTTTTCTGCCGAGAAAGCAGATCAGGTGACGCGTCGGGAGCACGGCATCGACAACATCCTCGCGCGGGTCGGCATGCCTGTGCCGTCCGTGTACAGCGCGGAGCTGTCGGAATTCGTGTTCGCCGCCGGCCTGTCGATTCTGCGCGAAGAGCGCCCGGACCTGATGTACCTGTCCACGACCGATTACGTGCAGCACAAGCACGCGCCGGGCACACCCGAGGCAAACGCCTTCTACGCGATGATGGACGGTTATCTGCAGCGTCTGCACGACGAGGGCGCCGTGCTGGCGCTCACCGCCGATCACGGCATGAACGCGAAAACCGATGCTATCGGCCGGCCCAACGTCGTGTACCTGCAGGACGCCCTCGACGCGCGATACGGCGCGCAGAGCACGCGCGTGATCTTGCCGATCACGGACCCGTACGTCGTCCATCACGGCGCGCTTGGATCCTACGCCACCGTCTATCTGCACGAAGGCGACGATGAAGCGCGTCAACGCGACGTGATGGCGTTCATCGCGGCAATCAACGGCGTCGAGGCGGTGTTGACGCGTGCCGAGGCGAGCGAGCGATTCGAACTGCCGCCGGACCGGACCGGCGAGCTCGTGGTGCTCGGCGAGCGGCTCACGGCGCTCGGCAGCGCCGCCGTCAATCATGACCTGTCCGGGCTCACCGTGCCGCTGCGCTCTCACGGCGGGCTGTCCGAACAGAAGGTGCCCCTCATTTTCAACCGCAAGCTCAGCGGCATCGACGGCACTCGGCGCCTGCGCAACTTCGACGTGATCGATCTCGCACTCAACCACCTCGCCTGATATCGACAAACGGCCAGCGCGGCAAAGACCGCGCGCCAAATGGAGACACCCATGCCCTCTGATACGCCTGACGTCTTGCGATACACGACCCACGACACGGCCACGACTTTCGCGCAGTACAAATGGCGTGCGCTGATTGGCGTGACCTTTTGCTATCTGTTCTATTACACCGGACGGCAGACGCTGGGTTTCGCCGTCGCCGGCATTCAACATGATTTCGGCCTGTCGAAGTACGAACTCGGCTGGATCAGTGCGACGATGCTCTGGTGTTATGCGGGCGGGCAGTTCATCAATGGCAACCTGGGCGACAAACTGGGCGGCAAGACGATGATGATCGCCGGGGCCATTCTTTCATTGGCGGCGAACTGGCTATTCAGTTTCGGCCATACGTTCCTGTTCTTTCTGCTGGCGTGGGGACTCAACGGCTATTTCCAGTCGATGGGATTCGCGCCAGGCAGCCGCTTGCTATCCAACTGGTGGGACCATAAGCATCGCGGCTTTGTGTATGGCGTTTATGTGGGCTTTTCCGGTTTCTCTTCCGTGCTTGCCTATATTTTCCCGGTCATCATTCTTGGCACGATGCAACTCGGCTGGGTCTGGATCTTCCGGCTTGCACCGTTGTCGATGCTGCTCGGAGCGCTGGTTCTGTTGCTCTTCGTTTCGGAACGACCCAAGGCTCGCGATCTGCCGGCAGCGGATCAATCGAACGAAGGCGCGTCGTCCGACGCACTAGAAGGCGAGCTGACGAGCGCGCAGCGTTATGCGCTAGTGATGAAGAACTGGCGGCTCTACGTCACGGGTCTCGCGATCGGCTTTCAGAACGCCGCACGGTATGCGCTGGTGGTCTGGGTGCCGGTGCACTTTCTCGGCATCGGCTGGAAGACCTCATCGACAGTGATCGACCCCAAGTGGATCACGGTTGCGTTACCGGTGGGCATGGCGCTCGGCTCGCTGTCGAATAGCTGGATTTCCGACGTGCTGTTCCAGGGACGCCGTTATATGGCAATCGTCTCGTACATGGTGCTGGCTTGCGCGACAGCCATCTTCATGATGTTTGTACCGCACGGCGGCATGCTTGCGATCGCGCTTCTGTTCCTGTGCGGCTTCTTCGTCTTTGGGCCCGCGTCTTCGTTCTGGGCTTTGTGTCCTGATCTTTTCGGACGCCGCGCCGCGGGCACAGCGACAGGCGTACTCAACACCATGTCGTACATGTTTGCGGGCGTCGGCGAACCGGTTATCGGCCACATCATCGATACGACCGGCCATACATCGATCATCTTTCCGATTGTCGCGGGGCTTTGCGCTGCGAGTGCGGTTCTTTCGATGTTGATAAGACGGTGATCGGGCTGGGCTTTGGGTCGCAAGTGTGAGTCGAATGGTTCGGTGCGAGTTTTGCGCGGCGAATGCGGACATCTTGGCCCAAAGCGAACACTACAACTTAGCTGCTACCGCCGGGTTTCGCCGAATCAAAAGTTATGTCGAATGCCCGCTCGGACAGCGACCTGATTGGCCGAGGAGGAGGGCGTCAGGAATGCCAGCGCGGCGACCGCGGCATTGCCAGTCGAGTCGATGCCCGTCGCGCGCTCCCACGAAGTCGTCGCATAGAGCAGCGTTCGCTTGGACAGGCTGTACCAGGTTCCCGCATTGAGCTGCAGGTACTTTGCGGTCTCGGCCTTCGTGTAGTCGTATGAGGTCCCGAGCATAAAAGCCGGAGTCAGGTTGTAGGTCGCGAGAACCTCGAAATTGTTGAACGTCGCGGTTCCGGAAAATGGCGTCGACGAAGTGCGAACCACGTTTTCAAAGCGAGTGTTCGTATATGTAAAGCCGATGAGCGCTTGTCCCACCCGATAGTTGATACCGGCTCCCGCGACCTGCAAGGTTTGTGCGGACGTGTAGCCGCTGAACGTCGGATTGGAAATCGGGTTAGCGAAGGCGCCTCCCGCGACGGGAGCGGCCGTTGCATCGTAGATGGACGTGGCAGGATTGTTGATGCGCGAGAAGACGGCTCCCGCGCTTAACGCGTCGCCCGCATAGCTGATGCTGGCCGACTCTTTTTTCCCATTCGAGAAATCGCCGGGGACGCCTCCAAAGCTGAACAGCGCCGAAACCTTCAGGCCACCGTAGATCGGTGAGACATATTTGATTGAATTGCTCAACGAATAGTTGCCCCAGACATTGTCGACATCTGCCGCGTGTGACGCGAGGATCCCGCCGAACCGGCTTGACGCAGAAAGACCGATCAGTGAGTCCAGAACGAGGTCGTACTGACGGCCCAGTGTCACGGTGCCGAACTGAGATCCTATGCCCACGTAGGCCTGTCGCCCGAACAGGCGGCCCCCGTTGTTCAGCTTCCCGCTGTTGATGTCGAACCCGTTCTCCAGACGCGCGAGCGCGCTGTAGCCGCCGCCGAGATCCTCCTTGATCTGGAAGCCCCATTTGCTGCTTCCAAGTGCGCCGTTTGAAGCCTGGACATTGCTGTGTCCGCCTTGATTGTTGGTGTAGGTAATACCGTCATCCGCTGTTCCGTATAACGTAACCGCGCTCTGCGCATGGCTACTCATTGCAGCCGAGATCGATACTGCTGCAAGACATATCTTTTTCATTGAATCTCCCCAACCTGTGATGTGAATTCTTCCTCTAAACCTTGTAGAACAACTGATTTGTACTACGAAATTTTGTAATGCCGTGATATTGCAAAAATAGAAACAAAAGAAGAATCGGCGTTAAACGCTGTCCAGCTTGGAAGCATCCAGTTCCGCCGCTGCCCCTCGTTCCGCCTCGTGCGCCAACATAAACGTAGGCGCGCAAATACCTGCGAAAAGATTCATCACCCGCTCGTCGAGATGATCGTACGCATGTCGCCTATCCAATAGATTGAGCGAGCCGATCACGTTGCCCTCGCAACAAACGGGGAGATTGAGTACGGAATGCAGGCCGCGGTCGATGAGCATTTCAGATTCGGAAAACACCGACCGAATATCGGCCTCGTCGCTTCCAACGTAGGGCAGCCCTTGCTCAAGTACCCGCGTCGACCAGGGTCCCTTGCCCGTTGCCTTGAAGCCGCCCAGCGGACTCACGGTTTCGTCACTTGAGAAGATACGGCGCATCAGCCGCTGCTCCTTCAGGTAGACAAGTCCCGTCAACAGGCTGTAGCCGAGGACGGACTCCGCTACACGTGAGATCTCTGACCACCGCGCCTCGGCGTCCTTGGCGCGCCCCAACGCATGCGCGGCTTGCGCGAGGCGATCCAATTTTTGCTCTAGTGTCATTCGTTGATGCCCTCCAGGGTAATGCCTTGAGTGTTCTTGCCAAAGAAGAGAATGCCGAGCCCTCCGATAAAGAGCACCGTGGTAATGAGCACGAACACCCCGCCGAAGCCGAGCACCGGGTAGGCAGCCCCGACGATCGTCGGCGATGCGATCGAGCCGATGCGAGCCAACGCCGACGCGGTACCCATACCCGTGGCGCGGATGGAGGTGGGATAGATCTCGGCGGTATAGGTGTACTGGCCGGCGACTACGCCGTTCATGCCGAAGGACAGCAGCATGCTGTAGAGGACGATGTGCGCATCGCCACTTGCAAAAGCCAGTCCGAGTGCGGCCAGACACGACGCCAGCATGTAGACCAGGATGGTGTACTTTCGGCCAATCTTGTCGTTAAGATAGGCGGCTGAGTAATAGCCTGGAATCTGCGCCAGATAGATCAGGATGGTGAACGAAAAGCTCTTGGTAATGGCGAAGCCCTTGGTCACCAGCAGGCTCGGAATCCAGACCAGAAAGGCGTAATAGCAGAAAATAACGGCAATCCAGAAGACCCAGACTACGATGGTCGTGGTGAGGTAATGCGGCTTGAACAGCAGAGCCAGTCGGCCAAAAAAACTTCCGCGTTCGTCGGGGCTCGCTGGCGTCGCACGATTGGGCGCTCTCTCCGGCTCCGGCAACGGCTGGCCAGTCGCCTTTTCGACCTGCACCTCGATCGCATCGCAGATACGCGCCGCTTCGTCGAAGCGGCCCATCTCTTCCAGCCAGCGCGGCGATTCCATCAATGCGCGCCGCATCCACAACAGGAACACCACGGGCAAGGCCGCGATGGCCATCAAATAACGCCAGCCATCGTCGCTCGTCGGCACGATTAGATAGCCCAGTAACGCGGACAGGACGAACCCGAACGAGAAGAATCCCGCCAGTGCTCCTGTGAAGCGGCCGCGATAACGGCTGCTGACAAATTCGGCCAGATACGGTGCGACAATGGCCCCCTCGGCACCCATTCCCACACCCGCAATCATGCGCAGCATGTAGAACTCGTGGAAATTGGTCGCGAAGGCGTTGGCGAACGTGGCAACACAAAAGAGCACCAGCGCCCACATCATGACGACCTTGCGGCCGAACCGGTCGCCCATCAGACCTGACAGGAGCGCGCCGACCAGAAAACCAACATAGGTACTGCTCGCGATCCATCCCGCCTGGCCGCCGGTCAAGTGCCATTGTGCGCGCAAGGAGGGCAAGATAAAGGCGATGATTCCCGCGTCCAGCGCCTCAAAGGCGAGCCCCAGGCCGCCAATGAATAGAAGTTTGAAATGAAAGCGGCTGAACGGCAGCCGCTCCAGACGTTCCGATACGGTATGCATGAGCTGCTCCGAAGGAGGGCGGAGAAGTTGCCAATCAGAGGCAATTCTTGTGGATGACGCCGTCCTGCATGATCAGCTTGATGGCCGTGTCATGCCGGGTCAGCAGCGCGATGTCGTCGAGCGGGTTGCCGTCGATCAGCAGCAGATCGGCATAGCCTTGTTCGACGATCTCGCCGAGCAGGCCCTCGTGATTGAGGATCTCGGCACCGATCAGTGTCGCCTGCTGAATCGTCTTGGGACTGCCCAGGACTTTGGCTCGCAACAGCAATTCATCGGACTGCAGGTAGTGCGTTTCGCCCAATAGGTCCGAGCCATAACCCATCTTTACGCCTGCGTTATCCAGCACCTTTAGCGCCTCGAGGCCGTTGGTCCGTACCTTGGCGATCTTGCGCACCGATTCTGGTGGAAGGCCGTACTTCGGGCCGTCGTTGGCCAGACCCTCGTAGGTGATGAGCGTCGGCACCATGTAGGCGCCTTTCTCCTTCATCAGTCGCGCCGTGGCCTCATCCACCAGGTTGCCGTGCTCGATCGTGCGCGCGCCGCATTGGATGGCGCGCGTTATCGCCCTCGGCGTATAGGCGTGAGCCATGACGTATGTGTTGGCGTTACTGGCTTCCTCCACGATGGCACGCAACTCCGCCTCGGAAAAACCCATGTTGTCGATGGGATCATTCGGCGAAGCCACGCCGCCGGAAGCCATGACCTTGATCTGCGCAGCGCCTTTCAGGATCTCCTCACGCACGGCAAGGCGGCAGGCATCGACGCCATCCACGATGCGGCCAATGTTGCCGATCTTGTAGGCGCAAGCGCAGGGGTCTTCCAATATGTCATTGCGCGCACGAAAGTCGCCGTGCCCGCCCGTCTGGGACAGGGCCTTGCCAGCACAGAACATCCGCGGACCCACTATCTGACGGGTCCTCACCGCCTCGGCCAGCGCCCAGTCGGCACCGCCGGCGTCGCGTACCGAGGTAAAGCCGCGGTCGAGCATGCCCTTCATGATCGGCAGCGCGCGGAGCAGCGCCAGCGCGTTGGGCAGACGCGCAACCGTGCCCAAGTTGAACGAAGAGGCCATCACATGCACGTGACAATCGATCAGACCGGGCATCAGCGTCATGCCTTTGGCGTCTATTTCGAGCGCGCCTTCGCAAGAGAGGTCACCGCCACCAATTTTCTGGATCGTGCCGTCCGAGATCAGTATGCTATGAGTAAACTGCAGCTTGAGATTTCGAGTGTCGAGAATTGCTGCATTGCGGATGATGGTTGGTCGCATAATCGAGCTTGCCGCGGGGCGCGGCCGTAGTTGTCTCCATGCAGCTGACTGTAACCACGACGAAAACCGCAGTCCGTCAATTTTTCGATGTAGCTCCTGCCAAATATTTCTACCCCCATGAGCTTACTCATACGTATGCGCAGACGCTGTCCAACTATTTCGGAACTGAACGCGTTCATCGTTTCCGCGCGGCACATGTCGTTCTCGAAGGCGGCGAAAGAATTGTTCGTGACGCAAAGCGCCATCAGCAGGCATATTGCCGAGCTTGAGAACTACCTTGGCCATCCGGTATTCATCCGGTCCCGAAACGGTCTGGCGCTTACGCATATCGGAGAGGTTTACCTCAAGCAGGTGAGGTCCGCCCTTCAGACGCTGGAGAGCGCGACGACGCAGGTGATGTCCACCGCCAGGCACACTCATTTGTTGAATCTTTCCGTGGCGCCGACCTTCGCGGCGAACTGGCTGCTTTGCAGACTGGAATCGTTCAGGTCGCTCAACCCCGATATATCAATCAACTTCGTGCGCTATTACACGATCGACAGCATGGATGCCGGACCCGATCACGACGCGTCGATCCAATACGGCTATGGCGACTGGGCAATTGCAGAGGCTACTTACCTGATCGGCAAAGAAACGAGCGTCGTTTGCTCGCCTGGCTATGTGCGCCGCCATAACATCAAGAACTTTTATGATCTGAAAGACCGCACGCTGTTGCAGCACAACGAGATTCCGTCGGCTTGGGAAGACTGGTTCATCGCTTACGCCGGCGAGCACAAAAGCGCGCGCATCGGCCCCAGCTTCAATCTTTTCAGCTTGATTATCCAGGCTGCGGTGTCTGGGTTAGGGGTTGCGCTGGTTCCCAGTTGCCTGGTGAGCGACGCGTTGACGAGTGGACAACTGATTGAGCCCTTCGAGCAGCGCTTCGAGAGCCCGCTCGGCTACTACCTTTGCGCGCCTAACCGGCGTAGCAATATGGAAAGCTATCAGCGATTCGGCGAGTGGCTGCATCATGAGTGCCACCACGTAGATCGTAGTCAAGGCTCATTCACCGAACAGGCGCGGTTAGAGACGCAGCAATGTCGTTATTGCCGGCAGCATGAGGAGCAAAGCACGGGGACGCCAGGTGCTGTCAGTTGATTTTGTTGTCCTGCCACGGTCACTTCCTCATCGAAAAGATCCTTCCCCAGCCCCCAAGCGCGGACATATCCACGTCGAGCATGCTCAGCGCCTTCCATACGACAGTCGTGACCGTGTCGTAGGCGGGAATGTCCGTCGCGGCTTCGAACGGGCGCGCGAGATGCGCCGCATGCAGGTTCGTGCAGAACGTCGTCACCGCGTCGGGACGGGCGAACGCGGTTTCGTGCATCATCTCGGCGAGCACCTTATCGGGCACTTCGGCGAAGCGGAAATTCTCGGTCAAGCCCAGATGACGCTCCGCGACGCATTCGATCCCCAGCCGCTCGTAGTTGCACATGATGCGCTCCTGCACGTCGTCGGTATACGGCGAGACGAGCCCCAGACGCCGCACGCCCGTTTTCGCGAGCAGTTCGTTCAGCGCAAGCACGGAAGTCGTCGCGGGAATGCCGAGCGCCTCTGTCAATTGAGCGCATAGCGCTTGGTCGCGCTCGAAGCCGAGCCATCCCGCCGATGTCCCGCTCCAGCCGATGACGTCAACGCGGGCATCGGCGAGTTGCCGCGCGGCGTCGATAATGCGGTGCGCATCGAACTGGCCGAGCGCGTGTTGCGTGAGGCCGATCTCCGTCACCGTAAAACGCGCGAAGTGCGCGCTCACGTTCGGCAATGCGCTCAGCATCGCCGACGTGACCGGTTCGAGCGCAGTGTTCGACGATGGCGTCAATATGCCGATACGAACGCGTCGCATGCGTCAATCCTCCAACAGCAGCTTCACGCCTTCCGCCGCCTGATGGCGAAGGGCGTCGAGATCGAGACCGGGAATAACGCCGTCATCGACGACGACGCGGCCATTCACGATGTTGTAGCGCACGCGCGCGGGTTCGCCCGCAGTGACCGGCGCAACGGCGAGATCGTGAAAGCCGTAGAACCGCGGATTGTCGATGTCGTACAGCACGAGATCCGCGGCCTTGCCCGCTTCGAGCGTGCCGACCGCATCGAGACCGAGCACGCCCGCACCGCCCGCGCTGCCCCAGTGGACGATCTCATCGACGGTGGTCGCCGATGCGCCCTGCGCCGCGCGATGCACGAGCCACGCGAAGTGCGCTTCGCTGGTCATGCTGCCCGATTCGTTCGATGCGACACCGTCCACCGCGAGCGACATCGGCACGCCTGCCGCGGCCATCCGCGGCGCGGGCGCGATGCCGCTGCCGAGCCGCGCATTGCTCACGGGGCAATGAGAACAGCCGCTGCCGGTTTCGGCGAGCATGGCGATTTCGCTCGCTTCCAGATGCACGAGATGCGCGAACCACACGTCCGGTCCGAGCCATTCGTGATCGGCGACGAACTCGACGGGCAGCTTGTCGAAGCGCTCGCGGCAGAAGTCGACATAGCGCTGCGTCTCCGACAGATGCGTATGCATGCGCAAGCCCATGCGCCGCGCCGCGCGCGCGATTTCGGGCAGCAGCGCGGGCGGCAGCGAGAACGTCGGCGTCGTCGGCGCGACCACGACGCGGCGCATCGATGCGGGCGTCGCATCGTGATAGCGCGCCTTCAGGCGTTCGATATCGGCCAGCATCTGATCGAGCGACTCGGGCTTGAGCGCGACCTTCGAGAAGCCGGGATGATCGCCCGCCGCCTGCAATGCGCCGCCACGGCACAGCACGAAGCGCAGGCCGAACGAGGCGGCTTCGTCGAACAGAAGATCGCCGGTTTCGGTCGTGCCGTCCGCGTGATAGAGATAGTGATGATCCGCGCAGGTCGTCACGCCCGAGAGCAGCAGTTCGGCCATGCCGAGACGCGCCGCGACGCGTGCGAGTTCGGGCGTAAAGCGCGCGAGACGCGGATACGGCACGGCCGCGAGCCATTCCTGCAAGTCTGCGTTGATGCCGGACGGCACCGCTTTCAGGAGGTTCTGGAACAGATGATGATGCGTGTTCACCCATCCCGGATACACGACGCACGAACGGGCATCGATGACGCGCTCGTCGGCGCGCGCTTCCAGATTCGGCGCGATGGTGTCGATCACGCCATTGCGGATGCGGATATCGACAGCGCCAGGACGCGCGGCGCCGCCCTTCGATCCGCTCATCACAGCGACGGGATTCTTGATCAGTAAGGCTTGCGTGTTCATCGTGGATCCTGTGGTTGCGTTCATTCGCGCACCATGTTGTGCGCGGGCACGACGTCTTCCTCATGCGCGCCGTTGAGCACGGCGTTCAGCACGACCGATACGAGGCAGGCGAGCACGACGCCGCTATGCACGAAGGGCTGCGTCCACTCGGGCATCTTCCCGAAGACCTGCGGCGCCATCACGGGGATGAGCGCGGTGGCGATCGTGAAGCCGACGATCAGCACGTTGTATCGATTGCGCTCGAAGTCCACTTTCGCGAGCGTCTGCACGCCGGCCGCGACCACGACGCCGAACATCGCGATCCCCGCGCCGCCGAGCGCGGCCGATGGCGTCGAGGCCACCACCGCGCCGATCTTCGGCACGAGCGCGACGACGCACATCAGCACGCCGCTCACCGCGACGACCCAGCGGCTGCGCACGCCGGTGAGAATGACGAGTCCGACGTTCTCCATGAACGCGATGAACGGGAACGCGGCGAACATGCCCGCAATCGCGCTCGCGAGCCCGTTGGCGCGCATGCCGCGCACCGCGTCTTCCTCGCTGATGTTCTTCTCGACGATATCGCCGATCGCGACGAAAAGGCCCATCGACTCGACCATCTGCACGACCATTACGACGATCATCGTCATGACGGGCACGAAGGAGAACACGGGCATGCCGAAGTGAAAGGGCAGCGGCATGGTGAACCACGGCGCGTTCGCGACGTTCGCGAAGTCGCCCATGCCGAGCGCGCAGGCGAGCACGCTGCCTGCGACGAGACCGATCAGCACGGAAAGATTGCGCAGAAACGCATTGGCGAAGCGATTGACGGCGAGTATCACGAGCGCGACGAACAGCGCGACGCAGAGAAAGGGCAGTGCGCCGAAGTGCTGCCGCGCATGCTCGCCGCCGCCTGCCCATTGATACGCGACGGGAAAGAGCTGCAAGCCGATCACCGTGACGATGCAGCCCGTGACGACCGGCGGAAAGAAGCGCCGCAAGCGTCCGACGAGGGGCGCGGCGAACATCGTGAAGATACCTGCGCCGATCACCGCGCCGCACACGCCCGCGAAGCCGACGCCCGGACTCAGGCCGATCGCGATGACCGGTCCCACGCTGCTGAACGCGACGCCTTGCAGAATCGGCAGGCGCACACCGAACTTCCAGATGCCGACGGTCTGCAGCACCGTCGAAATACCCGAGCAGAACAAGGCCGTGCTGATGAGCACGGTGGTATCGGCCGGCGACAACTTCAGCGCCGACGCGACGATCAACGGAACCGCGATCGCGCCGATATACGCGACCAGCATGTGCTGCAAGCCGAGCGTGATCATCTGCCGCTTGGGCAGGACGCGGTCGACCGGGTGGTGTTCGGTGTTCATCACGTGTCTCCTGATTATGTTTTCCGCCGGCGCGTCGCTGTGCGCGCCGGACGCTATCGCTCGTCAGGCTGCGACCGGCACGGCGAGGCAGGCATGGAAGCGCTCGTTCAGCGTGGCGCGATCCAGCTCGCGTCCGATGAACACCATGCGGCTCGAACGCGGCTCGCTGCCCCACGCCTGCGCCGCTTTCAGTTCGATGATGTCGTGTACCCCTTGCAGCACGTAGCGGTAGGGCTGACCCTTCACCGCGAAGATGCCTTTCATGCGAAAGAGCTTCGTCGCATCGGCTGCGCGCAGTTCGGCGAGCCAGGTTTGCAGCGCATCGAGATCGATGTCCGCGTCCACTTCGATACCGACGGAAGACACGCTTTCATCGTGATGGTGATCGTCGTGATCGTGCTCATGTTCATGATCGTGATGGTGATGTTCCTCCGCTTCGACGAGCTGTTGCGCGAACTCGTTTGCGCCCACGCCGAGAATCCTGCGCAGATCGATTTGCGCATAACTCGATTCGACGATCTCCGCCGTCGCATTGAGTCCGCGCAGCCGCTCTTTCAACGAAGCGATTTCCGCAGACGTCACGAGGTCCACCTTATTGATGACGATGCGATCCGCGCACACGATCTGATCGACCGCCTGGTTGTCGCGGCCGTCGAGCACGAGATCGTCGAGATGCGCGGCGATGTGCTTCGCATCGACCATGGTCACGACGGCGTCGAGCGTCACGCGTTGCGCGATCGGGTCGTCGATGAAGAAGGTCTGCGCGACCGGATACGGATCGGCGAGCCCGCTCGTCTCCACGATGATGTGATCGAGCCGTTCCGGCCGCTCGACGAGCATGCGCACGATGCGCACGAGATCCTCGCGTACCGCGCCGACGCAGCACACGCAGCCGTTGGTCATCTCGTAGATCTCTTCGGTCGATTCGAGTACGAGCCCGCCATCGATGCCGACTTCGCCAAACTCGTTTTCGATCACCGCGATCTTGTGGCCGTGCTTCTCGCGCAGAATGTAGTTCAACAACGTGGTCTTGCCTGCGCCGAGAAAGCCGGTCAGCACCGTGAC
This sequence comes from Caballeronia cordobensis, assembly GCF_001544575.2. Lineage (GTDB taxonomy): Bacteria > Pseudomonadota > Gammaproteobacteria > Burkholderiales > Burkholderiaceae > Caballeronia > Caballeronia cordobensis. The sequence goes on along the minus strand of NZ_FCNY02000003.1, from coordinate 363,944 downwards.
GGGAATTTTTTCGAATGCGTTATGCGTCGTGTGGATATGCGTCATCATCTTGTCTCCTTCGAGTGAGTCATGCTTCGTGTTCTTTCCAGCGCGTGACCGCGCCGCAATCGAGTCCGAACAGATCGAGCACGCGGCCGAGCGTGTGATCGATCATCGCGTCGAGCGAGGCCGGGCGCGCGTAGAACGCGGGCACCGGCGGCGCGACGATGCCGCCCATTTCCGTGACCGCGACCATGTTGCGCAGATGCGCCAGCGTGAGAGGCGTTTCGCGTGCGAGCAGCACGAGCGGACGGCGTTCCTTCAACGTGACATCGGCGGCGCGCGAGATCAGGCTCGACGAATGGCCGCTCGCAATTTCGGCGAGCGTCTTCATCGAGCAGGGCGCGACGATCATCCCCAACGTGCGAAACGAGCCGCTAGAGATGGCCGCGGCCATGTCGTCGCAGCGATACGTGACGCTCGCGAGCGCGCTGACATCGGCGAGCTTGTAGTCCGTTTCGTGCGACATCGTCAGCAGTGCGCTGCGAGATACGGTCAGATGCGTTTCGATGTCGAGTGCGCGCAGCAATTGCAGCAGCCGCACGCCATACACGAAGCCCGACGCGCCGCTGATGCCCACCGCGATGCGCCGCGTGCTCATTGTCCGGCTCCTTTGATGATGTCCATCGCGCGCCGCATCGCTTCATCGCCGATGCGCGCGCGTATGCCGTCGAACTTCGCGCCGCGCGTCGCATCGATGCCCATGCGCGATGTCGTGCCGTTAGCCGACGAAGACGGATCGAGCGGACTGCCCGGCAAGCCATCGACGATGAACACGTCTTCGTGCGGCTGCGCATGCGTCGCCATCGCCCAGAGCACCTGCGAGTCGTCGCCGATGTCGATATCGCTGTCCACCGCGACGACATGCTTGAGATAAGGATCCCAGCCGAGCAGCGCGAGCATGATCTGGCGCGCTTCGCCGTCGCGTGTCTGATTGAGCGCGACATAGCAATGAAAATGCGTGCCCGAGTTCGGATAGTGCAGCGCGGTCACCGAAGGAAAACGTGCCTTGAGCTTCTCGCTCATTTCGGCTTCGCGCGGCAGACGTGCGAGCGTGAGATGCTCGGCATACGGACCGCCGACGACATCGATCAGCCACGCATCGCGGCGGCGCATCATCGTATCGATGCGCAATACGTTGTTGGTCGAACGATCCGATGAGTAGCCTGTGAATTCGCCGAACGGGCCTTCTTCGGCGTGCTCATCCGGATCGATCGTGCCTTCCAGAACGAACTCGGCCGCGGCCGGCACGCCGATGCCATGACGCGGGGTGCGCACCAGTTCGAGCGACGCGCCGAAGAGTCCGCCCGCGATTGCGCGCTCATCCATGCCGAAGGGCACGCGCGCCGCCGCGGCAAGCATGAACAAGGGATGCGCGCCGATGACCATCGCGACCTTCAACGTGCCGCCGCGCGCCTTCGCGGTTTGAAGCATGCGCCACGCATGGCCGCGCGAATGCAGGCTCGTCGCGAGCGCGTTGCGTGCATGGCGCATCGAACGGTGATAGCTGAGATTGGCGATGCCCGTCACCGGGTCTTCCGCGACGATCACGGCATTCGTCACATAGGGACCGCGATCGGTGTCGAAGTGGCGGATCATCGGCAGTTGCGCGAGATCGACGCAATCGCCTTCGATGACTTCATCGAGCACGGGACCGCTCGATACATGAACCGGCGCGATGGGCGCGTTGGCGCGCTGCTGATAGGCGTCGAACAAGCCGCTCGCGTTCGTATCGAACAAACGCGCGATGCGTTCACGCGATGCGAAGAAGTTGGTCGCCAGAGGCGTCGAGATGCCGTCGACGTTCTCGCACACGAGCATCGGATGTTGTCCGCGCGCGGCGAGTTGCGCGACGATCGCGGTCACGTCCTGATCGGCGGAAACGGATTCGCGAAGCGTCAGCACATCGTCGGGATATCGCTCGCGGTATATCTCCGCGAAACGATGAAAGTCCTGCGTGGCGCGCAAGAGGTTATCGGCCATCGTGAACTCCGTCGTGAGAGAAGCGAGGGCGCGTGGACGACCGCGCCCATGTGATGTCAGGCAGGCTGAGCGATGTCGTCGTCGCTCTTCACGTAAGTGGCCTTCAGCCGCTTCTCCGCTTCGGCAAGATCCTTCGGCGGTTTGGTCGGCTCGATGCCGACCAGCCGCGCAATGTTGTTGCCCATGTAGTCTTCGAGTCCGTCTTCGTCGAGATCCATGCCTTGCGGCGCGGGTCCGCACAACATCTCCAGCTCGCGCAGCCACATGCCCGGCTCGTTCGGCGGCGAGTCCGTGCCGAACACGATCTTGTTGCGCGGCAACTCGCGCGCGAACTCGACGATGCGCGACTGATAGCACCAGCCCGATTCGCAATACACGTTGGGCGTGTCCATCGCCATCCAGAAGGCTTCGAACGAGTAGTTGCCGCCCGTCTGAATGCCGAAGTGACCGATGATGAAGTTGACCATCGGGAACTCGCGGATGATCGGATAGAACTGGGTGGGAATGGTGTACGGCCCGTCGCCGGTATGGATCAGCACGACGACGCCCAGCTCCGCGCATTTCTTCATCGCAGGACGCAGCCAGTCGAGCGCGCGATCCGGACGGTAGCCGTGCATGTTCGCGTGCAGCTTGAGCATCTTGAAGCCGTACTCCTTCACGTGGAATTCGAGTTCGGCCGCGCCGTTTTCCGGGCCCCAGCGCGGGTTGTACGTGAAGTTGCCGATGAAGCGGTCGGGATACTTCTGCGTCAATTCGGCGATATACGACATGTAATCGCGAATGCCTTCGCGGCCGCGCCGGTTGCCGTCGCGATAGCCGGTATTGCCGGGGGGCGGCTGAATGAAGCCCATGTCGATGCGGCGCGGCTTGCCGTTGATGATGTACGGGCCGTCCATCATCTTGAGCAGGCGCTCGCCGGTGAAAGGCTCGCCCGTATGACGCCAGGCTTCGTCGACGAGATTGGTCGGATGCAGATGGGTATCGATGATCATCAGCGGGCTCCAGCGTAGTCGGCTTCTTTGCATTGGTCGAGATAGGCTTGCGCTTCTTCGACTGTCTTGGGCGGCGCGCTCGGTTCGATGCCGAGCATGCGCGCGAGGTTGTTGCCGAGATAGTCCTCGAGCGTGTCCTCGTCGAGATTCAGGCCTTGCGGCGGCTCGTGGCAGAGCACTTCGAGCAGGCGCAACCACATGCCGGGCTCGTTCGGCGGCGTATCGGAGCCGTAGAGAATCTTGTGCGTCGGCAGCACCTTCGCGAATTCGACGATGCGCGATTGCAGGCACCAGCTCGATTCGCAATACACGTTGGGCGTGTCGAGCGCCATCTGATACGGCTCGAAGCAGTACACGCCGCCCGTCTGCACGCCGAAGTGCGCCATGATGAACGGCACGGACGGAAACTCGCGGATCAGCGGATACCATTCGCTCGGAATGCTGTACGGGCCGTCGCCGGTATGCAGCTTGACGATCAGGCCGAGGTCCGCGCATTTGCGCAACGCCGGACGCAGCCAGTCGAGCGCGCGATCCGGACGATACGCGTGCATGTTGGCCTGCAACTGCACCATCCTGAAGCCATGCTCCTTCGCGTAGAACTCGATGGCGTCGGCGCCGTTTTCGGGACCGCAGCGCGGGTTATAGACGAAGCAGCCGAGCAGGCGGTCGGGATACTTCTGCGTCATCTCGACGGTGTACGCCATGTAGTCGTCGATCGACTCGCGGCCCGTGCGCACGCCATCGGTCCATGTATAGATGGTGTTGCCCTGCGGCGGCTGGATGAACGCCTTGTCGATGCGTCGCGGCTTGCCGTTGATGATGTACGGCCCGTCCATCACTTCGATGAGACGCTCGCCGGAGAAGGGCTCGCCGTCATGGCGCCAGGCGAGGTCGACGAGATTCGTCGGATAACAGCTTGTGTCGATGATCATTGTTCTCGATCTCCTTGAGGGAATCGCTAACAGGCGTATCGATGGAACGAAAGCGCTCGAAACGAGGCTTTTCCATGCGGCCCTTTGCAAGACACATCGCGGTGTCTTCCCCTCGCCGGCATCGAGTGTCACACTGATGCGCACTGCTGCTTGCGATGCAGTCTCACAAGTAACGCGCGCTCTGTACAATATTTTTTAACCACGATCTTGATACGTTAGCGATATGGACATGCGGCTTTTGCGGTACTTCGCGGTGCTCGCCGATGAACTGCATTTCGGCCGCGCAGCCGCGCGGCTGCACATCTCGCAGCCTCCCTTGAGCCAGCAGATCCGAATCCTCGAAGAGGAGATGGGTACGGCGCTCTTTCTGCGCTCGCAGCATCGCGTCGAACTGACGGAGGCAGGGAAAACACTGAAAGAACAGGCGCCGCTGATCTTCGCGCAGTTCGAGCGCGCGATCGATCTCACGCGTTGCGCGGGGCGCGGCGAAGTGGGCAGCCTGGAGATCGGCGTCATCAGTTCCGCAATGGTCGAACCCATTCCCCGCACGCTCGGGGTGTTCGCGCGCAAGCATCCGCAGGTGCGCTGGACGCTGCACGAAATGACGCCCGCCGCGCAGATTCAGGCGTTGAAGGAGCGCAGGCTCGACGTGTGTTTCTTCCGCGTATCGCACGACGATCCGGAGATCGTCAGCGAGGTGGTTTTGCGCGAACCCGCGATGGTCGCGCTGCCGCTCGCGCATGCGCTCGCATCGCACGGGGAGATCGCGTTGCGCGAACTGGAAGGCGAGCGCTTTCTATCGTTCGGACTGTTGCAGTCGCAACTCGCGCGTTTTCTGCGCGACTGCTGTGTCGAAGCGGGATTCACGCCGCGTATCGAGCAGGAAGTCGTCGAGTTGCACACGCTGCTGTGTCTCGTGCGCGAAGGGCTCGGTGTCGCGCTCGTGCCCTCTTCGGCGCGGCAGTTGTCGAGCGGCGGCGTCGCATTCGTGCCGCTCGCCGAGCCGTCGCCGGAAGTGTCGCTGCATGCGCGCTATCGCGCGGAAACGCCGTCTCCGGTGCTTGCGCGATTCCTCGAAACCGTGCGCGAAACGGCTACGGCGCAAGGTCCAGCCTGACCGTTTGCGCGACGAGTTCGCGGATTGCCTCGACGAGCGGGGCGACGCGCGCCGCTTTCTCGTGCGGCCACACGGCGTAGAGGTTGTAGTGCGTCGGAATCTCGATGTGCGTTAGCTCAACCAGCCTGCCGTCGCGCCGCGCATCTGCGGCGAGCAGGCCGCGCGCGAGTCCGACGCCCGCGCCCGCACTCGCTGCCGCGATCAGTCCGGCGGCGTTATCGAAGATCGCGATCGCTTCGGGTTCGACGGCGGGCAGGCCGGCCGCATCGAGCCACGGAATCCATGAGCGCTTCGTGTAGCCGAGCAAGGGCAGTTCGAGCACCTGTTCGGGTTTCAACGGCGCAACGAACCCGCGCGCTTTCAAAAGCGCGGGCGAACCCACGACTGTCAGACGATCGCCGCAGATCAGCGCGTTCTCCAAGCCATCCCATTCGCCGTAGCCGTAACGCAGCGCGAGATCCACGCGTTCGAACGCGCTGCGATCGTGACGCGGCGCGGACAGCAGCGTCAGCGACGTGGCCGAGAGTCCGCCGAGCAAGGCGGGCAGCCGGGCGACGAGCCAGCTTTGCGCGAGTTCCGGATCGACGTCGAGCGTGATCGACTGTTTCACCGCGCGCTCCTTCACGAACGACAACGCGCGATCGATCTGCTCGAAGCCATCGGTCAGTTGCTTGGCGAAGAGCGCGCCCGCATCCGTCAGCACGACGCGCGCGCTTTCGCGCACGAAGAGCGGTTGCCCGACGAAATCCTCGAGCGTGCGGATCTGCTGGCTGATCGCGCTATGCGTGAGCGACAACTGGCGCGCCGCGCTCGAAAAGCTGCCGGCGCGCGCGGCGTGCAGAAAGGCCTGCATCGACTGGATCGAAGGGTAGCGCTTGAGCATGGGTGTTAGCCCGGCTTACGGATGATGGAAGAAATCGTCGCTGGCGCTCTTTTCGAGCGCTTCCAATAATGGCCGCAAACACGACGACATTCAGGAGACGGCGCATGATCGAAATCATCGTCAACGACACGCGGCACTCGCTCGACAATGTACCGGAAGACATGCCGCTCTTGTGGGTGCTGCGCGAGCGCATCGGGCTGACGGGCACGAAGTTCGGCTGTGGCGGCGGCTTTTGCGGCGCATGCACGGTGCATCTGGAGGGCGAAGCGGTGCGCGCCTGTCTGCTGCCTGCCGTGGCCGTCGCGGGCAGACACGTCACGACGATCGAAGGCTTGTCGAAGGACGGCATGCATCCGTTGCAGCGCGCGTGGGTCGCGGAGGACGTGCCGCAGTGCGGCTACTGTCAGTCGGGGCAACTGATGCAGGCGGCGGCGTTTCTGAAGGGCAAGCCCGCCATCGACGATGCGAGCATTACCACCGCGATGTCCGGCAATATCTGCCGCTGCGGGACGTATGCGCGCATTCGCCGTGCAATCAAACGCGCGGCATCGGAGGCATGATGCGTATCGATCATCATGGCGCGGCGCGGCGTCGCTTCATCAAGCAAAGTTCGGCGTTGCTCGCTTCGGGGCTCGTAATCGGATTGCATCTGCCCGACGCGCTCGCGAAAAACGGCGATGCTGATCCGCAACGCGGTGAGTTCAAGCCCAACGCATGGGTCCGCGTGCTGCCCGACGACACGATCAAGCTCGTCGTCCACAAGCACGATTCGGGCACCGGCACGCACACCGCGCTCGCGGCGCTCGTCGCGGAGGAGCTCGATGTCGATCCGTTTCGCATCGAGGTCATCACGCCGGAGGACCCGTTCTACGCGGACTACATTCATCCCTTGTGGAAGGTGTTTTCGACGGGCGGAAGCACGAGTGTGTCGCTCGAATACGATCGCTTGCGGCACGCGGGCGCGACCGCGCGCGCGATGCTGATCGCGGCGGCGGCGAAGCAATGGAACGTGCCGCCTTCCGCCTGTTCGACCGACAACTGTGTCGTCGTCGACGAAGCGAGCGGTGCGCGCGCGAGCTATGGCTCGCTCGCTGTCGTCGCGGCGAGCCTTCCCGCGCCGAAAGACGTGCCGTTGAAAGACCCGTCGCAGTTCAAGTACATCGGCAAGTTGAAGAAGAAACGCGACGCCGCGCCGAAGACCACGGGCGCGTTTCAGTACAGCATCGATGTGCGCCTGCCCGGCATGCTGGTGGCGGTCGTCACGCGCGCGCCGGTGATCGATGCACGCGTGCGCAGCGTCGATGCCGGGGCCGCGCTGGCCATTCCCGGCGTGCGGCGCGTGTTGCAGATTCCCGGCCGTCCGGATGTGCTGGGCGGCAATCAGGCGGGCGTCGCCGTCCTCGCCGACGACTACTGGTCGGCGCACAAGGGTCAGGCTGCGCTGCACATCGAATGGGAGGACAGTCCGTTCGAAAACTTCGACAGCCGCGATCTCTCCGCGCGTCAGGCCGCATGGCTCGATGACAAAGAAGCGCGCGTCGTGCCGACCGTGACGAACGGCGATGCGCAAGCGCTGCTCAAGCGCGCCCCGCGCGTGATTCAGGCGTCGTATTCGATGCCGTACAAGGCGCAGAATCCGCTCGAACCGATCAACGTGACCGCATGGGCGAAGGACGGCGGCATCGAGTATTGGGGCGGCTTGCAGGTGCCGTCGACGGTGCAGGAGGCGACCGCCGTCATCGGCCATATTCCGGCGGAGCGCGTCGTGCTGCATGAGCGCGTGTCGGGCGGCAGCTTCGGCGCGCGCGAATCGAAATACTGGCTGTTCGAAGTGACCTGGCTCGCGTTGCAAACGAACAAGCCCGTCAAGCTGATGAATAGCCGCGAGGACGAGATGCGCGCGCTGTTCTATCACGCCGCGAGTCATCATCGCGGACGCGCCGTGCTCGATGCGAAAGGCAATCTCTCCGCGCTGGAATTGCGCGCCGTGATGCCGGCCTCGCCGGAACAATGGGAGCCGGGTTATTTCGATCGGCCCGATCGCATGGACTACAGCACCACGGAGGCGATCAGCAAGTACGAGTTCGCGTATGGCGCGCCGAACGTCGATGTCGGCTGGGTGCGTCACGAGACCGGCGTGCCGACCGGCTGGTATCGGGCGGTGAGCTATATCCCGAACGTGTTCGCGGTTGAGTCGTTCATGGACGAAGCGGCGCATGCGGGACATCGCGATCCCGTCGATTTTCGCCTCGCGCATATGAAGGATCCGCGCCAAGCCGCCGTGTTGCGCGAGGCCGCCGCGCGTGCCGGATGGAACACGCCGATCCCGCACGGAACCGCACTCGGCGTCGCGACGAATCGGGCCTACGGCAGCTATATCGCGGTGATCGCGCGGGTGGCGCGGACGAAGGACGGCATCGTGATCGAGAAGCTCACGTGCGTCGCCGACTGCGGGCTGGCCGTGTCGCCGGGGGGCGTCGAGGAGCAGCTATACGGCGGGCTGATGTGGGGACTCGGACACGCAACGGCCGATCGCATCGATATTCGTCACGGGCGCGTTCAGCAGACCAGCTTCGATTCGTATCGCGTGATGCGGATGAGTGATATGCCGGAAATCGATATCGTCATCGTGCAGGGCGATGCGTCGAAGCCCGGCGGCGTCGGCGAGTTGTCGAGTCCTTCGGTTGCGCCCGCGGTGGCGAACGCGGTGTTCCGGCTGACGGGCAAGCGGCTCCGGCACACGCCGTTCGATCTACGCAGCGTGTAGGCTCGCGCTCACCCGCTCGGCGCTCGCGCGAGGTAAGCGCGGCTCAAAGCCAGGTGCCGCCCTGGCGTTCCGTCGGCTCTTGCGCGAGCGCGTCGAAATCGTGAATCCAGTCCAGATGATGCAGCAGGCTCTCGCGTGAGCGAAGGCGGGCGTTGCGCGCCTGCGCCTCGGGTCCGTCCGGCAGATGCAGCACGTCGGCGGTCGTGATCGAGGCGTACTGCACTTTGCGCGTGCGGCCCCGGCGCAGGCGCTCGTAGGCCTCCTGCGCTTCGCGCCAGCGGCCCGGGCCGGCCTTGGCCAGTTGCGCGGCCAGCACCACGGCGTCTTCGATCGACTGATTCGCGCCCTGGCCGTGATGCGGCACGAGCGCGTGCGCGGCATCGCCGATGAGCGTCACGCGCCCCTTGCTCCAGCGCCCGAGCGGCGGACGATGAAACAGCCCCCAGCGCTGGCTGATCGGCACTGCCGAAATCATCTGCACCACCGCCGGATGCCAGTGCTTGAACAGGCGCAACTGCTCGCCCTCGCTCGCGGGCGTGACCCAGTCGCGCGACGCCCACGGCGACGGATGGCGCTCGACGAGCAGGAAGTTCTGATCGCCTTTGTCGCCGATCGGATAATGCAGCAGATGCCCCAGCGGTCCGACCCAGAACTGGATGGCCTCGGGATCGGGCAGCAGATCCATGCGTTCAGCCGGCACCACGCCACGAAAACCCGAGCAGCCTGAATAGAGTGCGTCGTCGTAGCCGAGCATCCAGCGGCGCGTGATCGAGCGCGCACCGTCCGCGCCGATCACCAGATCCGCGTCGATGCGCTGGCCGTCGGCGAAGCTCAGACTCACGCGATCCGCATGCTGCACGAGATCGGTCAGCCGATGACCGAGATGGATGCGTTCCAGCCCGACCGCGTTCGACAGCACGGCCTGCAGGTCCGCGCGATGCACGCCCCAGTACGCGCCTCCGAACTGCTGGCGATAGCTCGGTTCGCCGCGATGCTGTCCGATCACTTCGCCGCTGCGCCCATCGCGATAGATCAGCGCGGGAATTTCGGCGCACACCGCATCGAAGGCCGCACGCAATCCCATGCGCTCATAAAAGCGCGTCGCGTTCGCCGAGAGCGCGACTGCCGCGCCGACCTCGCGAAGCTCGTCGGTCTGCTCGTAAAGCTGCACGTCGATGCCGTGTTCCCGCAGCGCGAGCGCGAGCGTAAGGCCGCCGATGCCCGCGCCGATGATCGCGATCTTCATATCCAGCCGTTCCATGCGATGTCTCCAGTGGTCCGACTCCGTGTTCGAGTCGGTGTCTGAATTCTCGGTACGGGGCGCGTATTTCACAATAAAATGGCGCGAATCAGCATCATCACTGAAATCAATAAGTCCGGACGCGCGCCATGAATCTCGATGAAGTCGATCTCAATCTGCTGCTGCTTTTTCAGCGCCTGATGCAGGAACGGCACGTCTCGAAGGTGGCCGAGCAGATGAACATGAGTCAGCCGGGCGTCAGCAACGCGCTCGCGAAACTGCGCCGGCGGCTCCACGATCCGCTGTTCGTGCGTGGCCCCGGCGGCGTCGTGCCCACGCCGTTCGCATTGCGTTTATCGGAACCGGTCGATCAGGCGCTCGCGATCCTGCGCGACGCGCTTAATCCTGCAACGGGTTTCGATCCGCTGCGCGTCACGCGCACGATCACGATCGGCATGACGGATATCGGCGAGGTCGTCTTTCTGCCCGCGCTCGTCGAACGGCTATCGCGCGAGGCGCCCGGCATCGCGCTCAATACCGTGCGCGACACGAGCGTCAATCTGAGCAACGAAATGGCCGAGGGCAGGGTCGATCTCGCCATCGGCCTGTTGCCGCAGTTGAAGGGCGGGTTCTATCAGCGCCGCCTGTTCGATCAGGGCTATGTGTGTCTTTTCAGGCGCGGCCATGCGCTCGACGATGCGCCGCTCACGCTCGCCGCGTGGCGCGAAGCCGAGCATCTGGTGGTGGTGTCGGCGGGCACCGGACACGGCCAGGTGGAAGATTGGCTGAAACAGCGGGGCGTGCAGCGCCGCGTGCGCCTGACGGTGCCGCACTTCATGAGCGTGGGCTATATCCTGCAACGCACCGATCTGATCGCCACGGTGCCGGAACGGCTGGCATTGCAGCTGGCGGCGCCGTTTTCACTGAGCCTGCGCTCGTTGCCCGCGACGTTGCCCGCCGCGCCGATTCATTTGTTCTGGCATGCGCGCGTCCAGCAGGACGAAGGCAATCGATGGTTACGCGGGATGGTGATCGACCTGTTCGCGAACTCGGCGACACGTACGCGCGTAACGAAGACCGCGCGGACGAAACAGATGCCTTCTCCTTCTGCCTGAACAATGCGACTCGGTAGATCTGTCACCCGCGGCTGCTTTCGTTGTTCGCGGGCACCAGTTGAGCCGGTAGCGGGAAATCGATCACGGTATCGTTGATCCGGTTCACCAGGTTTCCAAACGTGATGGAAGCGATCGCCAGAGACACGCCGATCACCTGATGTTCGCTGTAGCCAGCCGCGCGAAACGCATCGAGTTCGGCAGCGGGCAGCGTGCCCCGGGTTTCGACAAGAACCTGGACAAAACGTATCAATGCATCTCGCCTGGCGTCGCCCGTAGGCTTTCCTGCGAGGATCAGGGCCATGACGTCCTGCGACAGGCCCGAGAATTTGCCTTTCAGCGCGTGAGCCGCTACACAGTAATCGCAGCCCGAAATCTCGCTGACGACCAGCTTGAGCGTTTCGATATCCGCGTTCGACAGTTCGCTTCGGGTGACCGCTGCGTCGATAGCGAATATGGCCTGAAGTCCGTCAGGACTGTGGGTGCCGATCGTCGCAAATGCATTGGGAACTTTACCAACGCTTTTTTTGACCTTCGCGAATACGTCCGCGGTTGCGCCAGTCGCGGTTTCAAGCGTGGCGGTAGTAAGACGGGTCATGCCAACTCCTTTGATGTTTCGGGTTAAGAGATATAAAACAACGAGCCCACACTCAACGCTGAGGCGCTTCACGGCTTCCGGTCGCAGTAACCGTAGGCACGAGAACCGTGAACACGACGATTGCCAACGCGACGATCAAGAGTCCGACGAACGTCAGATGAACCGAATGGTGCAACGCCAACCGAATCGCGGCAAAGCTATCCATGCTGGCCGGTGCTGACTCGATCACCTTGCGCAGTTGATCGGACGTGACCACGCCAAGCGTCTTCGAATGAGCGAGTCCGTAGTTGAGCACCGCGCCGAAGACGGTCGCGCCCAGTGTGCTTCCAAGATTGCGCGAGAAAAGGTTCGACGCGGTAGCGCTGCCGCGCTGCGACTTGTCGACCTGCTCCTGGATGAAGACGAGTGAAGTGACGCTGAGCGCGCCCATTCCGAAGCCCATGACCAGCGATCCGATACCGGCCAGAAGCGGTGCGCTATGCGGGGTCAACGAGACGAAGACCATCGCGCCAACCGGGATCACCGCGCTTCCACCGATCAGCAGCTTGCGCAGATCGAACCGGTGAAAGGAGCGGGCGGAAAGCGTGGCGCCCAGCGGCCACCCCACCATGACCATGGTTAGCGCAAAGCCTGCGACCACCGGCGTGCGATGCAGCACACCCTGAACATACATCGGCAGGAACGTTGTCAGCCCCATCAAGGCCATGCCGGAGAAGGCCGTCGCGAGGTTGGTCATCGCAATGGGCCTATGCCCCCACAGGCTAAACGAGATCATCGGGTCCGGGCTTCGCCGTTCCTGCCAGACAAAGAGCGCTGCGCTTGAAATGAACACGCTGGCGCTGAGCATCGCGTGCGTATAGTTCGCTGTACTCAGGCTCGTCAAGCCGATCATGAGCGCGGCGATGGCGACCGTGAAGAGAACCGCACCGCCGATATCGATCGACGACCGGGCATCTCTTTCGTCTTCATGCAGGAACAGGACAAATCCCGCCGCCGAAATCAATCCTATCGGGATGTTGATCCAGAAAATCCACGCCCACGAAAAGTCGCGCACGATAAAGCCGCCGATCATCGGTCCGAGGACCGCCGCCGTCGCCCACACGCTGGCCAGATAACCCTGGACCTTGCCACGCTCTTTTGCCGGATAGAGATCGCCGACGATGGTCAGCGTGACCGGTTGTATTGAACCGGCGCCGATGCCTTGAATGAGTCGGGAGACGATCATCGCGGGCATCGACCAGGCGAAGCCCGCCAGCACCGATCCGACCAGAAAAATGGCGATGCCGGTCAGCATGATGCGCTTGCGGCCAAAGATATCGGCGAGCTTGCCGAAGACCACCGTCATGGCGGTCTGCGTCAGCAAAAACGACGAGAAAACCCAGCTATATAAATGCAGTCCGCCGAGTTTCGTCACGATCTGCGGCATGGCGGTCGAGACGATCGTCGCTTCGATGGCGACCATCGCGAGCGAGGCCATCACGGCTGCGATGACAAGGGGCCTGGATGTCTTCGATCTGGAAGACAGGTTGCCTAACATGGTGCTCATGATGTTCCCGCTTAAATGGCGACGGTTCAGGACATGGTTTTCGCGTCGACCATGTCGATAGACTTGGCAAACCGTCTATCCCAAATAAGCGGGAATCTCCGGATGGCCCATGCTCAACTGTAGGGCCGTGCTACCCGTTTTTCACTGTCCAGAAGGCTCGAAAATAGGCTCAGGCGTCTCAAACGCATGAGAAGCAAGGTTGCAGACCCGTTCTCAATCCAGGTGCTTCCCAAGCCGCTCAAGCGGCACGTTGTAGGTTTCTCTCATCGAGTAGATCGACGCCGCGGACAGCAGACACACGAGCGCTGCGAAGACTGCCGGCATCACCCAGGGCGCGGTGCCGAACTTGCCGATCAGCGCCGTCTCGATCAGCGGAGCAAATCCGGCGATCGCGAAACCGAACTGAGTCCCGATTGCCATTCCCGAGAGTCGCACTTGCGTGGGAAAGCGCTCGGCGTAGGTCGCCGGCCAGACGGCATTCGTGATGCTGTACACGACGCCACCGAGAAAGACGCCCGTAACGAGCACCAACGCATCGCTGCCCGTCGTGATTGACCACAGGAATACCGCGGCGCCGATCGCGCACAAGATGTTGCCCGCGATGAACACCGGGCGTCGCCCGATGCGATCGGAAATCGTCGCATAGACCGGGATCGTGAAAACGGCGATCAGATTGCCGATGATCGCCGTCCACAGCATGGTCGACGTGCTGACATGGTGCTCCATCGTGCGCGAGAACGACAACGCGAACACGGCAAACGTCGTCCCGATGGATGCGACCAGGGCCGCGAAGAACACTTGCAGCAGTTCCTTTCGGTACGTCGTCAGGAGCGTCTTGAGCGGTGCCGGCGGAACTTCGCCGTGCGACGCCTCGCTCTGGAAAGCCGGTGTTTCGTCGAGTCGCGAACGTACGATGAAGCCGACGACGACAACCGCCGCGCTCAACCAGAACGGCACCCGCCAGCCCCACGAGAGCAATTGATCTTCCGACAGCAAGGCGGCAAGCGGCAGTACGACTGCTGGCGCAAGCACCTGACCGCCTTGCGTTCCGCTCAACGTCCAGCTCGTGTAATAGCCGCGACGGTGCGCGGGAGCGTGTTCGAACGACATCGAATTCGCACCGGCCTGTTCGCCAGCCGCCGATATGCCTTGCAGAATACGCAACACGACGAGCAGCGCGGGCGCGAGAAGCCCTGCGCTCTGATAGCTCGGGAGGCAGCCGACAAGAAACGTCGATACGCCCATCAAAAGCAAGGTGCCGACCATCACGACTTTTCGGCCCAGACGATCGCCGTAATGCCCCATCAGGAACGAGCCGAGGGGACGGGCCGCATAGGCGACACCGAAGGTTGCCATCGATGCAAGAGTTGCGGCAGCCATGTCGCCCGGCGGAAAGAAGATGCGCGGAAAGACGAGGGCGGCCACCGTACCGTAAATGAAGAAGTCGTAGTACTCGAGCGCACTGCCGATCCATCCGGCGATGGCGGCTTTCCTGGCCTGCCGCCGGCTGTCGGCAGGTGCATCCGCGAGTGCGGCGCTGTCTTGTATTGTGTTCGTCGTCGTGTTTGTCTCCGTATATGTGTTTGCAAGTTCAGATCAGGGGCCGGGCACTGTCCTGTAGCAGCTGGTCGGTGGCCTGTCGAAGGAGGGCCGCCCGTTTGGCCGAATGCGGTTCGTGGGCGAGCGGCACTTCCACCGATAGCGGCACGTCCTTGGGCAATGCAGCGAGCAAGGCCAGCAAGGGCAGGTTGCCTTCGCCGGGCAAGAGCCGATTTCCGCGTGCCTCGTCGATGATCGCTGAAGGCGGCGGCGATTCGATCGGCGCATCGCAAAGCTGGACGCTGCCGATCAGCGCGGGGTCGAGCGCCGCGACCGCTTCGACGGTGCCGCCCGAGCGGATCAGATGTAGCGCATCGATCAGCACGAAAGCGTTGTCCTTGCCGACCGCCTTGACGATATCGACCGCGTCTTCGAGCCGGGCGACCGGGCGCCAGATCATGAATTCGATGTCGAGCGCGAGTCCGAACGGCCGGGCGAGATCGCATAGCGAGCCCAGACAGTCGATCGCGCGTGCGCGCTCCGGATCGTCGATATTGATGCCGACGCGCCGTGCGCCGAGTTCCGCGCCTGCCTCGAACGCAGGCGCGTAGTCGTCGACGCGCGTATTCGCGGCGATGCGAACCACTTCGATGTCGGACACCACGACATCGTGCGCTTCCATGAGACGCTGGGTGGCGCGCAACTCGGGCGAGCCCGCGCGCAGCGGATACGCAATTCCACCGGGCATGGGAGAACACAAGCGGATGCCGACGGCTCGAAAGCCGGCTTGCGCGGCGAGCGGAATCAGATGTGGCGGCCCGACATCGAGCACGGTGAGATGAGCAAGGGAAAGCCTGTTCATTGGATCGTGTCCCGGCGGTCAGTACGTGGCACGGCCGCCCGTCAGATCGAATGTGGCGCCCGTCGTGAACGAGCACTCTTCCGTTGCGAGCCAGGCGACCATCGACGCGACTTCGTCGGGACGGCCCGCGCGCCCGAGCGGAATCTTCGCGAGCACGAAGCTGCGCGCATCGGCGGTCATGTTGCGCAGCATGTCCGATTCGATGGCGGCGGGCGTGACGCAATTGACGCGAATGTCCGTGTCCGCGAGCTCCTTGCTCAGCGATTTGGTCAGGGCGATCACCCCGGCTTTCGACGCGCCGTAGGCGCCCTGATTGGGATTGCCTTCCTTGCCGCCGACCGACGACAGGTTGACGATACGTCCATGCCGCGCACGGCGCAGGTACGGCAGCACTTCGCGGCAGCAGATGAACACGCCCGTGAGGTTGATATCGATGACCTGCCGCCACGCGTCTATCGCATACGTTTGGACGGGGCCGATCGGGCCGTTGATGCCCGCCGCGTTGATCAGAACGTCGATGGAGCCGAAGCGTTCGGCGGCAGACTGTGCCGCGGCGGCAACGCTGGCGGCGTCCGTCACATCGACCTGAGCCGACGAAACAGCACGAACGTTCTCGGCTGCCGCATGAGCGGCCGCGCCGTCGATATCCCAAAGCACGACTTTCGCGCCGGAAGCGACGAATCGTTCCGCGATCGCATAGCCGATCGCGCCGGACCCTCCGGTGACGACGCATAGGCGATCCTGCAAGTCCAGCTGGTTCATCTTTCCTGTCTCCGTGAGAGGGTGAATTCGTTTGAACCGATACTAGGGACTAACGCCCGCTTTGTCGTATGCCGAAAGTCCGCTAACGTATAACTTTTGGTTAATCGTCGGGGCGGCTGCAATGCGGTTCAAACTTCGCCACATGGAGGTTTTTCGCGCGGTCATGCTGACCGGGTCGGTCAACGCGGCGTCGAAGCTGCTTTTCGTCTCACAGCCCGCCGTGAGCAAGCTCGTGTCCCATGTCGAGACGACGCTCGGCTTGCGCCTGTTCGAGCGCTCGAAAGGCCGTCTGGTGCCGACGGCGGAAGCGCATGCGCTTTTCAGGGAAGTCGAGCAGGTCTATCAGGCGGCGGTGCGCGTGGACGAGTTCGCTCACGCGCTTGCGCTCGGACCGTCGAGTCTGCTCCGGGTGTCGTGCAGCGCGTCGCTGGCGATGAGCGTGGTCGCGCCGGCGCTCGTCGAACTCAAGAGAAAGCTCCCTGCGCTGACCGTAAGCTGGCAGACCACGCTGATGGCCGACATGCCGATGGAGTTGCTGAGCAAGGAAGCGGAGGTCGCCATCGCCGCCATGCCGGTGCTGCATGAGCACCTGGAAAACGTGCCGTTCATGTACGGGAGCATGGTCTGCGCCATGCCGAAGGGGCACAGGCTGGAGGCTCAACAGGAAGTCTCGCTCGCGGATCTGGCGGAAGAGCCCGTCGTGCTGTTCAAGCGCGATATTCCTTTCGGAACGGTGATCGCGCAAGCCTGTCAGCAAGCCGGCGTTGAGCTCAAATCGACGATCGACGTGATGCGTGCGGACCAGGCGCTCGCCCTCGTGGAAGGCGGCCTTGGCGTGACGATCGTCGATAATTTCGCTACGACGGGAAGTGCGCTGGTCATTCGCCCGCTGCGTGAAGCTATCGACTTGACAGCGCACTTCGTCTATTCGCGTTTTGCACCGCCATCGCGTAATGCGAGCGTTTTCATGCAGGCCGTGTACAAGCGGGCGACTCTCTTGCAACGAGCGATTCCGGAGGCTTTCGTTCCTGAGTGAGGTCTTGTAGCGAAGGGTGTATCGACATATGGAGCAGATTGTGCAAGAAACGCGTATCGTGTCTCGTATCGCATACCTGCCTCGACTTTATGACCCATATTCGGCTTGTTCGGGCGCGCACCATCACGATCGCCGCGACCTTCTTCATTGTCACGCTGGCCGGATGCGCGTCCTCCGCACCGGATGCGCAGAATGCATCGCGCGATTCG
The DNA here is from genome assembly GCF_001544575.2 of Caballeronia cordobensis. GTDB lineage: Bacteria > Pseudomonadota > Gammaproteobacteria > Burkholderiales > Burkholderiaceae > Caballeronia > Caballeronia cordobensis. Next base: position 346,327 of record NZ_FCNY02000003.1, on the reverse strand, counting down.
CAATCGAAGATTGCCGGCGCCGCGCCGCTGGATGCAGCCATTAGCGGACCACAACGAAGCGATAGGGCGCGTGCACGCGATGTCTATCGTCATCCGAAGGAAACGCTCGAGTTCTTCGAGATCGCCCCGACACAGGCGGTGCTGGAGATCGCCCCGGGAGGCGGATGGTACACGGACATTCTCGCGCCCTATCTGCACGATGCGGGTCAGCTTTACGAAGCGCAGTATCTCAGCACGTCTGCTGATCTCGCCGCCGAGGACAATGCAACGGATACGGCCTATCGGCGCAAACTCGCGAGCGCACCGGCGGTGTATGCAAACGTCGTGGTCGGCACACTGCACGCGGGCCGGTTTATCGACTTCGACGCGCACGAACGCTTCGATCGTGTGTTGACGTTTCGAAACATCCACAACTGGATCAAGGACGGGCAACTCGATGCGAACCTGCGTGCGTTCTTCGACGCGCTGAAGCATGGCGGCGAGCTTGGCGTCGAGGAGCATCGCGCGCGGGCGGGGACGACTGTGCAGCAGATGATCGATTCGGGCTACGTGACGGAAGCGTTCGTCATCGAGCACGCCCAGGCGGCGGGTTTCGTGCTGGTTGGGCGCAGCGAGATCAATTCGAACGCGAAGGATACGAAAGACCATCCACACGGCGTTTGGTCGTTGCCGCCCACTTATCAGGGTGGGGACGTCGACCGGTCGCGCTATGCCGCGATCGGCGAGTCGGATCGGATGACGCTCAGGTTCATCAAGCCATAGCGAATGGATTGATACATCGATGGACGCGTTGCGCCTGCTCGCAATCCACATCATGCGACAGACGCGCTGACCTGGGGCACGGTCAGCGCGTTGGCTCGCCGGGACGAACGACTTACTTCGGCTGTGCGACCGTGCGCAAATAAGGCTTGAGCGTTCGGAATCCCTCCGGGTACTTCTGCTTCGCATCTTCATCCGATATTGAAGTCGGAATGATGACGTCTTCACCCGGCTTCCAGTTCACCGGCGTCGCGACCGTATGCTTCGCGTTCAGTTGCAACGCATCCAGCAGGCGCAGGACTTCGTCGAAGTTTCGGCCCGCACTCATCGGATACGTGAGGGTGGCCTTCACGCGCTTGTCCGGACCAACCAGAAAGACCGCGCGGATGGTCGCGTTGTCGTTGGCCGTGCGCGGACTACCGCCGCTCGCGTTCGGATGAATCATGTCATACAGCTTCGCAACGACGAGCTCGGCATCGCCGATCAACGGATAATTGACCGCCGTGCCTTGAGTCTCCTCGATGTCCCTGGCCCATTGCGAATGATTCGTGACGGGATCGATGGACAAGCCGATGACTTTGGCACCGCGCTTGTCGAACTCGGGCTTCAGCTTGGCCAGATACCCGAGTTCCGTGGTGCAGACGGGCGTAAAGTCCTTGGGATGCGAGAACAGTATTGCCCAGTTGTCGCCGATCCACTCGTGAAAGCGGATTGACCCTTCGGTCGTCTCCGCCGTGAAATCGGGGGCTTCATCGCCAATGCGAATTGACATGTCTTTTCTCCACGTTACTGCATAAGGAAAGTCTCTAAGCGAATCTGCCCGCCGCATCGCTCAGAACGTGCGACCTTCGATCAAATGCGTCTTCACGTCATTGAGCACGTAATCGCCGACGACCTTCGCCTTGTGATGCAGCGGATTGTGGCTGAAGATCGTGCGCAGGTTGCGCCAGTGGCGGTCGAAGTTATGCTTGCGCGACGTCGCCGATGCGCCGCCCGCATCGAAGAGCCGCTCGCCCGCCTGCAACGCGAGCTTGCCCACGACGATCTGCGTGCGCGCCGTCGCGAGCGCGCCCTGGAGCACCAGCTCATCGGCGCCGGGATCGTTGCGCAGGATCGCATCCGAAGACACGCCGAGCGTGCGCGCATTCTCGCGCACCAGTACGTCGATGGTATGGCTCAGCGCCGTCAGTTCGCCCACGACTTGCTGGATGAACACGTCCTCGCGCGCGCTCGGCGCGGTGGAGTGCATGACGGGGCGCCCGTGCCCGGTGACATAAGCGCGTGCGTCAGCGACGATGTTGCGCACGATGCCCGCCGCCACCGCCACCAGATGCAATTGCCGATATGCGCCGCCATGCCGGCCGATTAGCGAGCCATAGCCTTTCTCGACGACCTCGCTGGCATCGACGCGAACGTCGTTGAACATCGTGCTGCCGCTTGCCGTCATGCGCTGGCCCATGCCGTCCCAGTCGTCGAGCACGTCGACGCCTTCGGCGCGCACCGGAATGATCGCGGTGACGCCTTTGCCCTGTTCATCGACGAGATTCGTGCGGACGAAATCCGCATACGCGGTGCCGGTCGTGTAGTACTTCTTGCCCGTCACACGAAAGTGATCGCCTTCGCGGCGCAGCACGGTTTCGATCTCGCCCGCGCGCGCCGTGCCCTGTTCTCCCGATGCGCCGCCGAACAGCGCGCCCTCGACGATGCGGCTCACTTGCCGGTCGTGAAACGCCGTGCGCGGTGCGAGGCGCAAGGACTCGACCACGTCGAAATGCACGCGCAGCGCATGCGCGACGTTCGACTCGGCCGCGGCGAGCGTTGTCACGACGTGAAGCGCGTTTTCGAGCGTGCCGCCGAGGCCGCCGCGTTCGACCGGAATGCGCAGTGCTCCGAGACCCGAGCGACGGAACGCGTCGAAGGCCGCGAAGGGTAGTTCGCGGCGGATTTCGCGCTGTGCGGCATCGACGCCAATTTCTTCGGCGAGTGCGGGCAAGGCGGCGAGGGCGTCGGATAGTTTGCTGGTCTGAGTGCTCATGATGGAGTGGAGTTGTTATCGAAGGCGAAACGCCGCGCCGGGGTGACGGTCGTTCAGCCGGCTGCCCGTACCGCCGAGTTTTTCGCGCAGTGCCGGTGGCGTAGCCGGTCTTGTAGCGGCCGCGCGCCTGTAGTTCGGGCACGATGAAATCCGCGAAATCCTCGTACGCCTCCGGGGTGACGGCATAGCTCAGGTTGAAGCCGTCGATGCCGGTTTCGTCGACCCATTCTTCGAGCGCGCTTGCCACCTCGTCGGGCGCGCCGATGAACACCGGCCCGCGCCCGCCGATCGCGTTGTGCAGCGCAAGCTCACGCACTGTCCACACGCGTTCCGGATCGAGCTTCGTGAAGCCTTCGAGCGCGGACGACGTGCCCGCGTCGAGCTGCATGTAGCGGATCGGCTCGTCGGGGTCGTAAGTCGAGAAGTCGATGCCGGTCCAGCCCGAGAACATCGCGAGCGCGGCTTCGGGCGTCACGTAGCGGCGATAGTCCTCATACTTGTCGCGCGCCTCTTTCGATGTGCGGCCGGTGATGATGGTCGCCATCGTGAAGAACTGGATATCGCCCGGATCGCGCCCGGCCTTCACCGCCTCGGCCCGCGTTCCCGCGACGACCGGCGCGAGCACCTTCTTGCTCGGTCCGCTCAAATAGATACCTTCCGCATGACGTCCCGCGAAGCGCTGCCCGCGCGCCGACGATCCCGCCTGAAACAGCACCGGCGTGCGTTGCGGCGAAGGCTCGGTCATGTGGATGCCCTGCACCCTGAAGTACTTGCCCTGATGATCGACGCGATGCACCTTCGACGGATCCGCGAAGATGCCTGTGGCCGTATCGCGCACGTTCGCGCCGTCCTCCCAACTGCTTTCCCAGAGCTTGTAGACGACATCCATGTATTCGTCGGCGATGTCGTATCGTTCGTCGCGCGATGCGATGCCGTCCTTGCCGAGCACCTTCACGCTGCTTTGCGCGAAGCCCGTCACGATGTTCCAGCCGATGCGCCCGCGCGTCAGATGATCGAGCGTGGACATGCGGCGCGCGAACACATAAGGTGGCTCGTGATTCGCATTGCTCGTCACGCACAGGCCGAGATGCTGCGTGGCGTAGGCCATCGCGGAGAGCGCCATCATCGGGTCCTGCTTGGGCACCTGCGCGCCGTGGCGCAAGGCGGTGTCGATGCTGCCGCCAAACACATCGTTCACGCCGATGCTGTCGGCCATGAAGAGCGAATCGATCAGCCCGCGTTCGAGCGTCTTCGCCAGATCGACCCAGTAATCGAGCGTGTTGTAGTGCAGCGAACGGTCGCGCGGATGCCGCCACATGCCCGGCGAATGATGCACCGGACTATGCAACGCGAAGGCGTTGACGCGTATTTCCTTCTTCGGGCTCATAGAAACGGCTTGTCTCCGTTGATCGTCACGCGATAGCCCGAGCGCACTTCCGGGTAGTAGTCCCATACGGCCAGATGCTGCACGGCGCGGTTGTCCCAGAAGGCAATGGAATGCGGCTCCCAGCGAAAGCGCACCTGAAACTCCGGCGACGCGAAGCGTTCGTACAAGAGGCGCAGAATGCCTTCGCTCTCGGCGGCGGACACGTTGTCGATATGCGTCGTGAAGTTCGAATTCACGAAGATGCCCTTGCGGCCCGTTTCCGGATGCGTGCGCACGACCGGATGCGAGGCGCGGGGAAACGTCTTGCCGGTGTCGTCGATGCCGCGCAGCCGGTTGCGGTGACGATAGGTCGGCTCGCCATCGTGCGTCGCGGTCAGACCTTCGAGATAGGTGCGCAAACCGGGCGACAACGATTCATACACCGCGTACGAGCTGGAAAAGAGCGTGTCGCCGCCGTGCGACGGCAGTGTATGGAGATGCAGGATGCTGCCCATCGGGGGCGCTTCGTCGCACGAGACATCGGAATGCCAGCGGTCGCCGGCGACGCGCTTCGTGGTCTCATCGCTATGTATGGTCAGGATCTCCGGATAGCCCTGCGGTCCGGGACTGTTCGGATGCACGTGCAGCGTGCCGAAGTGCCGGCCGAGCGCGAGATGCTGATCGAGCGTGATCGGCTGATCGCGAAAGAAGATGACCTGATGGGCGAGCAGCGCGCGGCGCACGTCCGCGATCTGCTGTTGCGCGAGCGGCCGCGTCAGATCGATGCCGCCGATCAGCGCGCCGATATGACGCGTGAGCGGCTGCACGGTGATGCTTTCGTATGCGGTATCAAGCATGAGTGTGTTCCTCGATGTGAGCGGCGCGATGAGCCGCCGCCGGATGCGGCGCGCGAAGATGCGCGTGGCCTTCGCCGTAGAGTTTTTCTCGCAACGTGCCCTTGGCGTAGGCCTGTTTGTAGATGCCGCGACGCCGCAGCTCCGGCACGACGAGATCGACGAAGTCCTCGTGTGTGCCCGGCAGCAGCGCATGACTGAGATTGAAGCCGTCGACGCCGGTTTGCGCTTTCCAGCATTCGAGCGCATCCGCGACCTGCGCGGGCGAGCCGATGAACACCGGCCCCTTGCCGCCGATCGCATTGAAGATCGCCAGCTCGCCGATAGTCCACACGCGCTCGGGATCGGCAACAGTGAAGGCTTCGATCGCCGACTGCATGCCTTCGCTCTTCACGTATTGCAAAGGATCGTCCGGGCTGTATTTCGACAGGTCGATGCCGCTCCAGCGCGAGAACAAGGCAAGCGCGCCTTCGAGGCTCACGTGGCGCTGAATGTCCTGCCATTTCGCTTGCGCTTCTTCGGCGGTCGGCGCGACGATCACGGTCGCGAGCGAAAAGAACAGCACCGATTCTGGATCGCGGCCGAGCGAGGCGGCGCGCGCACGCACGTCGGCGACATCGCGCGCGACCAGATGCGCGGTCGGCGAACTGAGAAACACGCATTCGGCGTGACGCGCGGCGAACTCCTTGCCGCGGTTCGACGTGCCCGCCTGATACAGCAGCGGCGTGCGCTGCGGCGAAGGCTCGGAATAATGCGTGCCTTGCATCGAAAAGAAGCGGCCTTCATGACGGATCTCATGCACGCGGCGCGGATCCGCGAAGATGCGCGCATCGCGGTCGCGCACGGCCGCGCCGTCTTCCCAGCTCTCTTCCCACAGCCGATAGACGATCTCCATGTACTCGTCGGCGAGGTCGTAGCGCTCGTCGTGCGGACGCGCATCGGGCTGGCCGATCGCGCGCGAGCCGCTTTGTCCGAAGCTCGTGACGATGTTCCAGCCGATGCGCCCGCGCGTCAGATGATCGAGCGTCGACATGCGCCGCGCGAACAGGAACGGCGCCTCATAACTTACGCTGCTCGTCACGGCGAAGCCGAGATGCTCGGTGACTTGCGCCATCGCGGAGACGAGCAGCAGCGGATCGAGACGCGGGAATTGCAGGCCCCAGCGCACGCCGGCCGCGTTCGATCCGCCGTAGACGTCGTACTGGCTGATGCCGTCGGCGAAGAAGAGTGCGTCGTAGCCACCGCGTTCGGCCGTGCGCGCGAGATCGGTCCAGAGCGAGAGCGCGTTGTAGTCGAGTGCGCGGTCGCGCGGATGCGCCCAGAGTCCGGGCGAAAGATGCGTCGGTGCGAAGGCCAGAAATGCGTTGATGCGAATCTCTTTTGACATGGCTCAAGCTTTCGGTGTGATCGGGAAATGACACGTCACGCGATGCGTTGCGGACAGGTGTCGCTCGGGCGGCGCATCGACGCGGCATGGATCGCGCGCGGCGGGGCAGCGGGTATGAAAGACGCATCCGGCAGGCGGCGCGAGCGGCGACGGAATTTCGCCACCGATCACGCGCACGTCGGGCGCATCCGGCTCGGATGCGGCGATCAGCGCATGGGTGTACGGATGCGCCGCGCGCTCCACGATGTCCTCGCGCGTGCCTTGCTCCATGAAGCGGCCGAGATAGAGCACGCCGATATGGCTGCTCATGAACGCGACCACGGCGAGATCGTGCGAGATCAGCAGATACGAGAGACCGAGCGCGTCCTGAAGGTCCTTCAGCAGATTGAGGACTTGCGCCTGGATGGAGACATCGAGCGCGGAGACCGGCTCGTCGAGCACGAGAATCTCCGGCTCCAGCACGAGCGCACGCGCGATCGCCACGCGCTGGCGCTGACCGCCGCTTAGTTCGCCGGGACGGCGGCGCTTGAATTCCGCCGGCAAGCCGACCTGGGCGAGCAGTGCATCGAGACGCTTTTGCAGGGCCTCTTTCACTATGCCGCTTTGCTGGATGCGCAACGGTTCGAGCACGATATCGCCGACGTTCATCTGCGGATCGAGCGAGCCGAACGGGTCTTGCAGCACGGCCTGCACCGCGCGTTGCCGCCAGCGCCGGTCGCTGTCGCTCGTGCGCTTGCCGAATACGCGCGTGCCGAAGCGCACTTCGCCGTGCGTCGGCTCGTCCGCGCCGAGGATGATTTTCGCGAGCGTCGATTTGCCCGATCCCGATTCCCCGACGAGGCCGAACGTGCCGCCGCGCGGCAGCGCTAAGGACGCGTGCTCCACCGCGCGCAGCAGTTTCGGCCTGGCGAAAAGGCCGCCGCGCAAGGGAAAGGCGCGCTGGATGTCCGACACTTCGAGAGCGTTCATGAGGTGGCCGTCATGAGAAGAGCCTCAGCCGTTCTTTCGTCCGGCTCGGGATGAAAACACGCGACGCTGCGATGGGTGTCGATCGTGCGCGTCGCGGGATAGGCGCTCATGCAGTCGGCCCGTGCGCCGGGACAGCGCGGCGCGAAGCGGCATCCCTGCGCGATGCTGCCCGGCAAGGGCGGCTGACCGGGAATCACCGTGAGCCGACGCTGCGGGCCGCGCAGACGCGGCACGGCGCCGAGCAGACCCTTCGTGTACGGATGTCGCGGCCGCGCGAATACATCGCCGACCGGCCCTTGTTCGACGATGCGTCCCGCGTACATCACGGCGACATCGTCGCAATAGCGGCGCACCAGGTGCAGATCGTGCGTGACGAGCACGATCGCCGTGCCGCGTTCGGCCTGCACTTCGCGCAGCAGATCGAGAATCTGCAGGCGCACGGTGACGTCGAGCGCGGTGGTCGGCTCGTCGGCAATCAGGAGGCGAGGATTGCACGCGATATTCATGGCGATGGCCACGCGCTGGCGCATGCCGCCGCTGAACTGATGCGGATAGCTGTGCAGGCGGCTTTCCGGCGCGGGAATGCGCACGCGCCGCAGCAGTTCGATGGCGCGGGCCTCGCGTTCCTTGCGGCTCGTCATGCCGTCGCGATAGCGGAACATTTCGGTGATCTGCCGGCCGACCGTGAGCAGCGGATTGAGCGAGGTCATCGGGTCCTGAAGAATCATGCCGATCTCGCGCCCGCGCAACGCGTTCAGTTCGGCGGGCGTCTTCGCGCGCAGGTCGTCGCCGTCGAACAGGATGTGTCCTTCGGTGACGCGCACGCCGCGCGGCGGCAGGCCGAGCACCGACAGGCACGTCACGCTCTTGCCCGAGCCGGATTCGCCGACGAGACCGAGCGTGCGGCGGGCTTTCACGGAAAAGCTCACGCCATCGACAAGCCGCGCGTGCTCGGTTTCAACGGCGAGGTCATGCACGCTCAGCACGCTCATCGCACCGCTCCTTCATCGCGCTGCAAGGATTCGCCGATGCGGTTGCTCGCGAGCACGGTGGCGATCAGCACGAGCCCCGGCAGCGCGGACAGCCACCAGGCGGTATCGAGATAATTACGGCCGTCCGCGATCATGCCGCCCCACGACGGATCGGGCGGTTGCACGCCCAGCCCGACGAAGCTCAATGCCGCTTCCATGAAGATCACGAGGCCGATGTCCAGCGTCAGCAGCACCGCGAAGGTATTGCGCACGTTGGGCAGAAGGTGCCGCAGCGCGACATGCAGCGGCGTCGCGCCGGCCAGCTTCGCGATCAGGATGAAGTCGCGCTCGCGCAGGCTGAGCGCCTCGGCGCGGATGATGCGCGCGAAGCGTCCCCAGTTCGCGAGCGTCACCACGATCACGATGTTCGTCATGCTCGGTCCGCAGATGCCGACGATCAGCATCGCGAGGAACACAGGCGGCAACGCGTATTGCGCATCGACGATGCGCATCAGCGCGGCATCGAAACGTCCGCCGATATACGCGGACAGCAAGCCCGCGAGCGCGCCCGAGAAGCCCGCCAGCAGCACCGCGCAGAACGCGATGGCGAGCGAAATGCGGCCGCCGTAGAGCGTGCGCGCGAAGACGTCGCGGCCCATCTGGTCGGTACCGAACCAGTGATGCCAGTTCGGCGGCTGGAAGGTCGCGGACAGATCGATCGCGTTCGGATCGACGGCCGAGAGCCAGGGTGCGCACGCGGACGCCGCGACGATCGCGACAAGCAGGCCGCCGAACAGGACGAATCGCATGCTCATTGCCGATACCGGATACGCGGATCGACGAGCGCGTAGAGCACGTCGACCGCAAGATTGATCGAGACGAACAGCAGTACGGACACGATCACGGCCGCCTGCACGACGGTGAAATCGAGCGTGCTGATGGCCTCGACCATCAGACTGCCGAAGCCGGGCCACGAGAACACCGTTTCGATCGCAACCGCGCCGCCGATCAGCACGCCGAACTGCGAAGCCGTGAACGCGACGATCGGCAGCGCCGTATTGCGCAGCGCATGCGTTCCGATCACGACACGCTCCGGCAGCCCCTTGATGCGCGCCATGCGGATGTAGTCGGCTTCGAGCACCGTGAGCAAGTTGGCACGCGTGAGCCGTGCGATGCCCGCGGCGGAGTACCACGCCAGCGCGCACACGGGCAGGATCAGATGACGCCACGAGCCGTGTCCGCCGGTCGGCAGCCAGCCCCATTGCACGGAAAAGAGCCGAATCAGCAGCAACGCGACGAAGAAGGGCGGCGCGGCCTGCCCGAGCACCGCGAAGATCGATGCCAGCCGGTCGATCCACCCGCCGCGGCGCACCGCCGACACGACGCCCAGCGACAAGCCGATAGCCAGCGCCAGCGTCAGCGAAACCCCGACGAGCAGAAGACTCGACGCGAGCCGGCTCAGCGCCATCGAGAGCGCCGGTGCGCCGAAGTGAAAGGAGTTGCCCATGTCGCCGCGCAAGAGACCCGCGAGAAAGCGCGCGTATTGCAGCGGAACGGGATCGGCGAGGCCGAGTTGCTCGCGAAAGATCTGGCGGTCGGCCTCGGTCGCTTCGGGCGGCATCAGCAGATAGGCAGGATCGCCCACCATGCGCACCAGGACGAAGATCAGCACCGACATCAGCCACACCGTGAGCAGTGCCGACCCGATGCGGCGCAGGAGATAAGCGGACATCGCTCAGTTCCCGGCCACCGCTTGCGGCGTCCACTGGATCGTGCGGAAGTTCAGGAAGCCGCCGCCTTGCTGTGGCTGCCATTGCAGCGTCTTCTTCTTCGCATACACGTAGGTGAACTCGGAGATGAAGAACGCGGCGGCATCGTCGTGCAGTTCGCGGCCGATCTTCTGGAACACTGCGCCGCGCTGCTTCGTGTCGCTGACGCGCGAGACATCGGCGAGCAGCGCATCGACTTTCGGATTCGAATAGTCGGACCAGCTTCCGTTCGATGCGAACGCGCCGCCCACCGGATGCACAGGGTCGTACAGCGCGTTGGTGAACTGGCTCAGCGCGAGCGGGCCGGACGTGTGCGTGTTGTTCAGGCGCTGGAAGGTCGCATATGTCAGGCGGTTGAGCTTGACCTTCACCCCGACTTGCCCCCAGTACGCCGCGAGCGCTTCCGCGACGCCTTGCGGCATGTCGCCCTGAATGTTGAGGGTGGTCTCGAAACCCTTCGGATAGCCGGCCTGCGCAAGCAGCGCGCGTGCCTTCGCGGGGTCGTACGGATACGGCTTGATCGAACGATCCGCGCCGTAGGGATAGTAGTTCGAGATCATCGTGCCGAGCGGCTCGCCCACACCGTACAGCACGCTCTTGATGATCGCGTTGGTGTCGAGCGCGTAGCTCAACGCCTGACGCACCTGGACATTGGAGAAGGGCGAGTTCTTGTCGGTGGTATAGACGCGCACGTAGACGGGCGACGCGACGCGGCTCTCGATCACGTCGAGCCCGCTTTCCTTCCGGAGCCGCGCATAGTCCGAGAACGGCAGCGCCACCGAGAGATCGACTTCGCCGCGCAACACCGCATTGACGCGGCTCGCCGGCTCGGTGATCGCGCGGAAGATCAGCGTCTTCACGCGCGGTTTCTCGCCCCAATAGTCGTCGAAGCGTTCGAGCACGAGCTCGCTGCCGCCGGGCGCGAGCGACTTGAACTTGTACGGGCCGAGCGATACCGGCTTTTGCGCGAACGCATCGGGATTCGGCAGGCTCGCGAGATAGTCGGACGGAACGATATAGAGATAGCCCGCGACCTTGTTGGCGAATGCGCCATCCGGCTGCTTCAGTTTGAACACGACGGTGAGATCGTCGGGCGTCTCGACCGCGTCGACGACCGGCGCGAAGAAGGGCCGCCGCGTGCTCTTGCTGCGCGGATCGAGCACGTGTTCGAGCGATGCCTTCACGTCGCGCGAGGTGAGCGTCGCACCGTTATGGAACTGGACGTTGGGACGCAGCTTGTAGGTGAACACGCGCGCGTCGTCGGAAACGCTCACGCTTGTCGCCAGGCGCGGCACGAGATTGCCTTTCTGGTCGAACCCGTAGAGCGTGTCGTAGATCTGCCAGCCGTAGCGAAGCGAATCGCCGCTCACGGCAACGAGTCCGTCGAGGTTATAGAACTCCTTTTCGACGCCGATCACGACAGTGTCGCGATCGACGGCGGGCGCCGTGCTCGCGGCGTGCGCTGGCAGGATGAAAGCGCCGGACAGGGTGGCGGCGAAGACCAGTCCGCGAAGGACCGACGAGAACGTGCGCATAGGTTGGTCTGCTGTTGGGCGGGGCGCGCCCTTTTTTGGTTGGAGAAGCCGGCGGATGAATGGAATATGATGACGCGCGTGCTTCCGAATCCGAAACGACGAAAAGAGATATCGATATCGAGTCGGCATTCAGGTCGATTTCACGCGTTGCGTCGTTATGCTGAGCATCGGCGCATGCGCGATTTTTCTTCGGTACCCTCGAAGAGATCAGTGTCGCAGGCCCGCTTCGCGCAACAGCGGCAGCACGCGCGCGCCGAAGAAGTCTAGGTCGGGCTTGAAATCGAAGAAGCTCAGCTGCACGCCGTCGATGCCGGCGCGATGCAGACGCACGATGGTGTCGGCCACTTCCTCCGGCGATCCCGTGATCGACACGTTGCCGCCCACCGCGCGCGCCGCGGCCTGAGTGCGCTGATCCATGCCGCCGCGCCACGCGTGCGCGTCGCTGTCGAAGCGCTGGAAGCTGCCTTCGTCGGCGTGCGCGACGATCGCATCGCGATACGCGCGCGCTTCGGCCGCCGTCTCGCGGCACACGACAAGCGGGTTGAGCAGCGTGCGGATCGTGCGGCCGTGCCTCGCGGCGGCGGCTTTCACACGCGCGGCGTGCGCGGGCAGCGCCTCCAGCGCGCGATCGATGTCCGGCCCCGCCGGGCTCGTGATGAACACGACATCCGAATAGCGCGCGGCGAACTCGATGCCCGCGTCCGAACCCGTTGCGTTGATGAGCAGTGGCCGGCCGTAGCGAGGCTTGGGCGTGACGAACGCGCCACTCAGCTTCCAGCTCGATAGCTCAGGTTCGAACGTGAAGTTCTCGCGTTGCGCCCAGAGCTGCTGTACGGCGTCGATGAACTCGGCGGCCATCTCGTAGCGCCGGTCGTGCTCGATCCGGTTCCAGCCGAACATCTCGTGCTCGACCGCGCGATGTCCCGTCACGACGTTGATGGCCCAGCGTCCGCGCGAGATATGATCGAGCGTCGCGGTGAACTTCGCGAAGTGCAGCGGATGCCACGGGCCGTATAGCACGTGGCTGGTCGCCGCGAGAATGATGCGCTCGGTGCGTGCGGTGAGCGCCGCGAGCGTCATGAAGGAATCGAGCGCCTCGCCGTTGAAGACACCGCCGTAACCCCCTTTCGGCAGCCATTGCGACAGCGCGAACACGAGATCGAAGCCGAGCGATTCGGCCTTCAGCACGAGATCGGCGTTGTAGTCGAAAGACCAGTCGGTCGTGCGCGGCAGGGTGGAGGCGCTCCAGCCGCCCGCCTGGATCGGCAGGAAGAGGCCGAGCATGAGCGGCTGCGCGAACACGCGCGACACCGGACTGTCGGGAAACTGCACGGGTGACGCGACGTCCACGAACGCGCTCGCGCGTGATTGCGTTGCATGCGGCTCGGAGTGCGCGGAGTACGTTGTCTCGCTCATGTTGCATGTCCAGAAGGTTGACCGGGCGACGTCGCGCATCGGAGCACGAGAGTTAAGCACGTGCTCACACTCGCAGACAAAGAAGCATTTGTGGATTGTTTTGGACGCGCGGTATTGCAGTCCACGTCACATGCTTTTCGACACGCCTTGCTTTTCATATGCGCAACCGTTGGTTCACGCGCACGCAACGCCGTTCTATCGTGATCGCTGCGGCGCGTCATATGCCGTCATCGAACAACGAACAGAAAGGAACGGCATTACATGGCAGGCTTCAATCGACGCGATTTTCTGGTTTCATCAGGCGTGGCGCTCGCGTCCGCCGGCCTGTCTTCGCTCGCATACGCGCAAGAGGGCCCGCCCAGGCGCGGTGGCACACTCAACATGCTGATCAACCCCGAGCCGCCCGTGCTCGTCTCGATCTTTCAGACGACAGGTCCCGCGCTCGTCGCGAGTTCCAAGGTGCTCGAAGGCCTGCTCGCGTACGACTTCGATCTGAAGCCGAAAGCACAGCTCGCGACCGCGTGGAACGTGAGCCCGGACGGTCTCAAGTACACGTTCACGCTGCGTCAGAACGTGAAGTGGCACGACGGCGAGCCTTTCACGTCGGCGGATGTGGCGTTCTCCATCGAGCTTCTGAAATCGATTCATCCGCGTGGGCGCAGCACCTTCGCCAACGTCACGCGCGTGTCGACGCCCGACACACGCACCGCGATCATCGAATTGTCGAAGCCCGCGCCGTATCTGTTGAAGGCGCTGTCCGCCGGCGAATCGCCGATCGTGCCGAAGCATCTCTACGCAAGCGGCGATCCGCTCTCAAACCCGCATAACAATGCGCCCATCGGCACGGGGCCATTCCGCTTCAAGTCGTGGACGCGCGGCGCGAGCATCGTCTACGAACGCAATCCGGACTACTGGGATGCGGGCAAACCGTATATCGACTCGCTCGTGTTCAAGGTGATTCCCGATGCGGCCGCGCGCTCGGCCGCGTTCGAAACCGGCGCGCTCGATCTCGGCGGGGAAAATCCCGTGCCGCTCTCGGATCTGCCGCGTCTCACGCAATTGCCGCAACTCGCAGTGGAGACGCGTGGTTATCGCTTTCTAGAGCCGCTTTCGGAGATCGACTTCAATCTCGATCATCCGATCCTGAAAGATGTGCGCGTGCGGCAGGCCATCGCGCATGCCATCAATCCGCAGGTCGTGCAGAAGACGATCGCCTACGGCTATGCCGATATCTCGCCGACGCCCATCACGCCGGGATCGCCGTATCACGACGCGAAGCTCACGCCCTACGCATTCGATATCGCCAGTGCGGAAAAGCTGCTCGACGCCGCGGGTTATCCGCGCAAGAACGGCGGCCCGCGCTTTCAACTGACGCACGATTTCCTGCCTTATGGCGATATGTACCGCCGTCAGGCCGATTACGTGAAATCGGCGCTCGCGCGCGTGGGCATCGACGTGACCGTGCGCTCGCAGGATCTGCCTTCGTTCCTCAAGCGCGTCTATGCGGACCGGCAGTTCGATTTCACGAGCATCGGGGTGAATACGTTGTTCGATCCGAGCGTCGGCGTGCAGCGGCTCTACTGGTCGAAGAACATCCGGCCCGGCGTGCCGTTCTCGAACGCGCCGCATTACAGCAACGCGGAAGTGGACACGCTGCTCGAATCGGCGTCGATCGAAACCGATGAGAAGAAGCGCGTGGCGCTCTATCAGCAGTTTCAGCAGATCGTGTACCGCGACCTGCCGATCCTGAGTCTCGTCGCGCCCCGCATGATTACGCTCGCCAACCGGCGCGTGCGCAATCACACGGTATCGGCGCAAGGGCTCGAAGGCAATCTCGCCGATGTCTGGCTGAGCGCCTGAGGAGTTCGCGCGATGAACCGACGCACGCGCCTTGCCGCAATCGCGCGACGCACCGCATGGCAGGCTGTGCCGACCGTGCTCGCCATCGTGATCCTCAACTTCTTCCTGCTCCGGTGGATGCCCGGCGACGCCGCCGACGTGCTGGCCGGCGAGTCCGGCTCGGCGACGGCGGAAACGATCGCGTCGCTGCGCGCCAAGTTCGGTCTCGACCAGCCGGTGCTGCATCAGTTGTGGTCTTATCTTTCGCATCTCTCGCATTTCAGTCTCGGCTATTCGCCGCGCTACGACGCGCCGGTGATGGAGTTGATTCTCGGGCGGCTGCCGAATACGCTGATCCTGATGGGCACGGCGCTCACGTTCGCCATCATCGTCGGCGTGGTGCTCGGCGCGATCATGGCGCACTGGGCCGGCAAGTGGCCGGATCGCGTGCTGTCCGTGCTGGCGTTGCTGCTTTACTCGACGCCCGGCTTCTGGATCGGGCTGCTCGCCATCGTGCTGTTCTCGGTGCATCTCGGCTGGCTGCCGAGCGGCGGCGACGTCACGGTCGGCGCGCAACTGCATGGCTTCGCCTATCTCACGGATGTCCTCAGGCACGTGCTGCTTCCCGCAGCGACGCTCGCTACGTTCTTCGTGGCGATCTACGCGCGCCTTACGCGCGCTGCGATGCTTGAAGTGCAGCGTCAGGACTTCGTGCGCACCGCTCATGCCAAGGGGCTGCATCCGCTGCGTGTGAGCGTGCGCCACGTGCTGCGCAATGCATTGATGCCGCTCACGACGATGGTGGGCATCCACTTCGGCACGCTGCTCGGCGGCGCAGCCGTCACCGAGACGGTGTTCAGCTGGCCCGGGCTCGGGCGTCTCGCGCTCGACGCCGTCATGGCGCGCGACTTCAGCGTGCTGCTGGGCGTGCTGCTGTTGTCGTCGTTGCTCGTGATCGCGGCGAACGTGGTCGTCGATCTGTTGCAGGCCTGGCTCGATCCGCGCATCGCCTGAACCGTCTTTCATCTGGGTAACGCATGGCTTCTGAATCATCCGAACTCGTTACGGCATCCGCTTCCGCCGGCTCTGCATGGCGGCGTCAGCTCACGGGCGCGCTGTTCGGCGCGCGCCGCGGACAGGACCCGGCCGCTCCGCGCGCGGCGCGCGGCACGCATACCGTTCTGCGCGCGTTGTTGCGCAATCCGTCGGCGCCGGCGGGCCTGGCGCTGCTGACGGCGTTCGTCGTGCTGGCCATCGGCGCGCCGCACTTCTTTCCGGGCGATCCGCTCGATATGGTCGCCGCGCCCTTCGAATGGCCTGGCACCGATCCGCTCTATCGTCTGGGCACGGATTCGCTCGGACGCGATGTCGCGGCGGGCATTGCGCACGGCACGCGGGTCTCGCTGCTGATCGGCGCGTCGGCGGCGGCGATCGGGCTGCTGATCGGCACGCTCGTCGGCGCGTTGGGCGGCTTCTTCGGCGGCGTGCTCGACGATCTGCTCGTGCGCGTGACCGAACTGTTCCAGACGGTGCCCTCGTTTCTGCTCGTGATCGTCATCGTGGCGATCGGCAATCCGGGCGTGAAGGTCATCGCGCTCGCGATCGGCATTGCGTCGTGGCCCACGGTCGCGCGCATCGTGCGGGCCGAATTCCGCACGCTGCGTCATGCGGACTTCGTGCTCGCGGCGCGCAGCCAGGGCTTCAGCAGCGCGCGCATCATCTTCGGCGAGATCCTCCCGAATGCGCTGCCGCCTGTGATCGTCACCGCGTCCGTGATGGTGGCGAGCGCGATTCTCATCGAATCGTCGCTGTCGTTTCTCGGCATGGGCGACCCCAATGTGGTGAGCTGGGGCGGCATGATCGGCGCGGGACGCGATTCGCTGCGCACCGCGTGGTATCTGACCGCGCTGCCGGGCGCCGCCATCGTGCTGGCGGTGCTTGCGCTGAATCTGCTCGGCGACGGCCTGAACGACGCGCTCAATCCGCGCCTGCGCAATCGCGCCTGACCATTCCGAGGTATTCGTGAAGAATCAGCTTGAAGTGCGCGATCTGCGTGTGAATTTCGGCGGGCATCGTGCGGTAGGCGGCATCGACCTGGATATCGCCGCTGGCGAAACGCTCGCGCTCGTGGGCGAATCCGGCTGCGGCAAGTCCGCCACGGCGCTGTCGATCATGCGGCTGCTGCCTGCGCCGGGACGCGTGTCCGGCAGCGTGCGTTTCGACGGGCGCGAGCTGCTCGACCTGAGCCCCGCCGACATGCGCGACGTGCGCGGCGGCCAGATCTCGATGATCTTTCAGGAGCCGATGACGTCGCTCAACCCGGTGCTGTCGATCGGCGCGCAGATCGTGGAGACCTTGCGGCAGCATGAGCGCCTGTCGAAAGACGCGGCGTGGAAACGCGCCATCGAACTGCTCGACCTGGTGCATGTGCCGGAGCCGCACCGGCGTGTCTCCGACTATCCGCACGAGCTGTCGGGCGGGCAGCGCCAGCGTGTGATGATCGCGATGGCCGTGGCCTGCCGTCCGCGCCTGCTGATCGCCGACGAACCGACGACCGCGCTCGATGTGACCATTCAGGCCCGCATTCTCGACCTGCTGGGCGAGCTGAGGCGGGAGCTGTCGATGTCGCTGCTGCTCATCACGCACGACCTCGGCGTGGTGAGCGAGCATGCGGATCGCGTGGCGGTGATGCTCGCCGGCAAAAAAGTGGAAGAGGCGCCGGTCGCCCAATTGTTCCTGCAGCCGAAGCATGCCTATACGCGCGGCCTGCTCGGCACCTCGTTGAATGTGTCGAGCGGGCTGCACTATCGCGAGTGGACGCTGCCCGAGATCCGCCACACGACATCCGGCGAGGGCGAGCACGCATTCAACGTGACGCCTCTCGCGCCGCGCGCTGTGGCGCCCGATCCGGCCGGGGCGGAGGACGAGCGGGCGCCGCTGCTGTCCCTACGCAATCTGACCGTCGACTATGCGCATCGGCATGGCAGGGGCGTGATGCGCGCCGTCGATGATGTGTCGTTCGATATCGCGCGGGGGGAATCGGTGGGGCTCGTCGGCGAATCGGGTTGCGGCAAGTCGACGCTTTCCCGCGCCATCATGCGTCTCGTCCCGGCCACGAGCGGCGCGATCCGCCTTGGCGGCACGGATATCGCGCCGCTCTCCGAGCGTGCGTTGCGGCCGCTGCGGCGGCAGGTGCAGATGGTGTTCCAGGACCCGTACGCTTCGCTCAATCCGCGGCGCAGCGTGGGCGAGATTCTCGAGACGGTGATGGCGGTCAACGGTATCGGCGATGCGCGCACACGGCGCGGCCGAGCCGCCGCGATGCTCGATCGGGTGGGGCTGCCAGGCGCCGCGCTCAATCGCTTTCCGCACGAATTTTCCGGTGGACAGCGGCAGCGGATCGGCATTGCACGTGCGTTGATTCTCGAACCGGCGTTGCTCATCTGCGATGAACCGGTGTCCGCGCTGGATGTGTCGATTCAGGCGCAGATCCTGAATCTGCTCGTCGAGCTCAAGCGCGATCTCGGTCTCGCTTATCTCTTCATTTCGCATGATCTGTCCGTGGTGCGCTATATCGCCGATCGCGTGCATGTGATGTGCGGCGGCCGCATCGTCGAAAGCGGCAGTCATCGGGAGATCTGGCGTTCGCCGCAGCACGCTTATACACGCGCTCTGCTCGACGCCGTTCCGTCGCGGCAATTCGATGCGCAGGCGGCCTGATACGCGCGCACTTCGCCGACCGCGCGGATCTGCGCGTCGCAATGGCCACTCGGCGTGTGTCTGCCGCTCGAAACGCAGCGCGGTTAACACGTCCATGTGCCGAACCGCGCCGCGCTCCTGGCGCGCCATGCCAAGGAAGGTTTGCCGGCCCTCGATCTGTCTCGGTCGGCCGTCACCTGTTCTTGCCCCTTTCTCGATTGCGCGCTTCGACGATTCGAACGTTTAAGCGTTCCATGGGTCAGACGCCATGTACCCCGAGTGGAAGTGACGCAAGCGATGCGCTCGACTGGAGAGATAGTCATGAGCAGAACGGAGAAAGAAAAGATGCTCGCCGGAGAACTGTACACGGCGAACGCACCCGAGATTCAGGCCGATCAGGCGGCAGCCCGGGCATGGATGGCCCGCTTCAACGGAGCCATCGATATGCCGCTCTCGGAGAGATTCGAACTCTTGCGAGAGAGACTCGCCACGATTGGAACGGACTCCATGATTCGTCCGCCGTTTCATTGCGACTATGGCTTCAACATCAGTCTGGGCGCGGGGGTGTTCCTCAATTACAACTGCATCATCCTTGATGTCGTTCAGGTCGAGATCGGCGACATGACGCAGATTGCAACCGGCGTGCAGATTCTGACCGCCGATCATCCTCGCGATCCGGCCGTTCGTGCGGCAGGGCTGGAATTCGGGCGCCCTGTGAGAATCGGACGCAACGTCTGGATCGGTGCGGGCGCGATCATTCTGCCGGGCGTGACGATTGGCGACGATGCATTGATCGGCGCAGGCAGCATCGTCACGCGCGACGTGCCGGCTGGCGCCACTGCTGTGGGCAATCCCGCACGCGTGCGTTCGGCTGCCAAAGATCACGCATGAGTGGTCAGGAACTGGAAACTCGGATTTTCGCGTGAGCGTTAGAGGAGGGTTGTCGAACAACAATGATCGGGGTTATCGTTCCCGCCATGACAAAGCAACCCAAAAATCAAAGAGAAATTCAGAAGGAAGCGACTCGGCAGCGCATCCTCTCAACGGCGCTCGAGTTATTTGTTTCGCGCGGCTACGTGGTCACTACAGTCGATGACATCGCCGCCGCCGCCAACACCACCCGCGTCACCTTCTACTCTCACTTCGAGTCGCGCCGCGAATTGATGCGTGCGTTGATTCACGAACTCAACGGCATCCTTGAGCGGCATGAAGAACCCGGTCGCAACTCCACGGCCAGCTTGCTGGTCGCGGTGGTGCGCGAAGGCTCACGCGAACAACTGGGTGGCTGGCTGCGCGACCAGGCTGCGCGCTGGCCGGCGATCAAACCCTATGTGCTGGCGGCAACCGAAGCGTCCGCTGTCGATGCTGAAATGCGTGCGCTGCTGCGCGGCTGGATCGAAGAGGTGGTGGCAGACATCCGCGAAGGCCTCGATGCAGCCGACCGCTATGAGCCGAACACGCGGCATTATCGTGGTGAATTGGCCTATGTCGCGCTCGACCAAACTGCGCTCTCGTGGATGCGTGGCGATCTGGATTTGACGACCGAACCGGCCCTCGACGTGCTGACCGAAATGTGGTGGAAATTGCTGGGCGCACCTTAATTCAGGGATTACCCTATCAAGGTATTCTTTCGCTTTACACGATGTAAAGCGAAATTGATAATGCAGGCCATGATCAACGACGTGGAGCATGGCCTGTGACTAGCGTCCCCCAATCCGGCATCGACCTTTGGGCCGACGATGTGCTCGTCGATCCCTATCCGTCTTATCGGGCATTGCGCGAACTCGGCGAAGTCGTCTATCTCACGCACTCGAAACTCTATGCCCTGACTGGCTACGACGTTATCAAGGAGGCGCTGGCCGACCCGACGCGATTTTCTTCCGCTCAGGGCATCGGCTTCAACGACGGCGTGAACCAGGCTTTGCAGGGAACCTCGCTGGCGTCCGATCCGCCGGTGCACACCCAGTTGCGCGCAGCCCTTTCCGAGAACCTCACGCCGCGGGCGCTGCGTGGTCTGGGCGAGCAGATCAAGGCCAATGCGCAGGCACTGGTGGCCCGCCTTGTAAAACAACCCTCCTTCGACGCAATCGACGACATCGCCCGGCGCTTTCCGATCGGCGTTGTTGCCGACCTCGTGGGCTTCCAGGGTGACGCCAGGGCGAATATGTTGCGCTGGGGGCAGGCCGCGATGGAAGTCGTCGGGCCGATGAATCAACGCACGGCAGAGCATTTCCCTATCGCGGGTGAACTTTACGGCTACTGCTCGCAGATCACCCAGGACGCGCTCACCCACGGCTCTGTTGGCTGGGGTGTTTTCGAGGCGGAGCGCAAAGGGATCATTCCCGAAGGCGCCGCACGCCACATCATCCACCAGTATCTCGGCGCTGGCCTCGACACGACGCTTGCCGCGATCGGCAACACCGTCGCGCTCTTCGGGCGCTTTCCCGAAGAGTTTGCCAAGGTGCGCGAGGATCTCTCGCTGGTTCCCTCGGCGTTCAACGAGGTGCTGCGCTATTACTCGCCCGTCCATGTGTGGAGCCGGGTTGCGACGCAAGACGCGGAAGTCGGCGGCGTGAAGATCCCGGGCGGCTCGCGCATTGCGATCATTCTGGGCGCAGGCAACCACGACCCGCGCCATTACAAGGATCCTGAAGTCTTCGACGTGACACGCAACCCGATCGACCATCTCTCCTTCGGCTATGGCCCGCATGGTTGCGCCGGCCAAGGCCTTGCCCGCATGGAGGGTGCCGCAATCATCGAGGCGCTTGCGACTCAAATCAAATCGTTCCGCATCGGCGATGTCGCCCGCGTGCCGAGCAATATCACGTTGTCGTTCGACACCGTCCCCGTCATGGAGCTGGAGGCCGTATGATCAAACTCATTCTTGATCGCCCTCGTTGCGAAGGTCATGGTCTCTGCGTAGAGGTGGCCGCACAGCTTCTTCATATCGACGATGAAGGCTATGCCGCCATCGATATGAACGAAATCAGCGATGCGATCCTGGCGACGGCGCAGGCTGCGGCGCGCGTCTGTCCGGTAGCCGCGCTCAGGCTCGTCGACGAAGAGGCGACGCGATGAGTGTCCTTCGAAATGCCGTCCGCGATATCGTAGTAGTAGGCAGTGGCATCGCGGGATTGACCGCTTGCGACACGCTTCGCGCCGAAGGATTCGATGGCCGCATCACGGTAATCGGTGACGAGCCGGTCGCGCCATACAGCCGTCCGGCCCTGTCCAAGGCCATGCTGCGCTACCAGGATGATCTGACTTCGCACTTGTTGCCGGCGGCGACGCACGGGGCAATCGAACGGCGCGGCATGGCTGCCGTGGGTCTCGATGTCGATCGGCAGCGCGTGCGGCTTGCGGATGGTGACGAGGTGCCGTATGACGCGCTGGTGATCTCCACCGGCACGCGCGCCCGACGCCTTGGCCTGAACACTAGTAGTACTGAATACACCGTTCGCACGCTCGCCGACGCGCTGGCGTTGCGGGCGCGACTCTCGACAAGGCCTTCGGTCGTGGTGGTGGGCGGTGGCCCGCTCGGCATGGAGATCGCATCCGGCGCCATCGGGGCTGGATGCGCGACGACACTCGTTGCGAAAGGCGCGCCGCTCGCCGACCATCTCGGCGCATTGCTCGCGGCGCGGTTCCACGATGCGGCTCTCGCGCAGGGCCTCAAGATCGTCACGACTGACTCCGCCGAGATCGTGATGCGCGATGGTGCATCCGTGGTGGCGCTCGGCGACGGCACGGTAATCGAGGCGCAGGTGATTGTCTCTGCTATCGGCGATGCCCCCAATGTGGAGTGGCTTGCCAACACCGGGCTACTCACTGGAGGCGCGCTCGAGGTGGACCGGCGCGGCCTGGTTCGCCCGAACATTGCAGCGGTGGGAGATGTCGCCGCATTCCCGCACGCGGGGCGCGTCGCACGTGTTCCGCTATGGACGAGCGCCATCGATCAAGCGAAAGTGGCCGCCGCCGCGCTGCTCAAGCGGGATGCTCCGGAGCTGGCATTCCAGCAGTACTTCTGGACAGAGGCTTTTGGTGTCTCTCTGAAAGCCATTGGGCCAACGCCGGTTGCGGGTGAGGCGGAGATCGTGGAAGGCACCGGTGAACAGGGAGTGCTTCGCTGGCGGCAATCGGACGGCACCGCGACTGCCGTCGCGATTGACTATCGCGTTCCGATCCCGAAGCTGCGCCGCGTGGCTGCGTGCAGCCTGTAGCCGGCACGCGTTAGCGATAGATCCAGCATAAGCCAAACGGAAAAGCCGCGATATTACGTAGGTGTACTACGGGAACGGCATTACAAAGAACATCATGTTTTAGATGGGGAGTTTGCTTTGAGTGAGATGACCGCTTCTACCGTTGATAACGCGCATTGCGTCTCGCCACTTATGGGAGACGAATATGTGCGTTAAACACAGCCAGGGTGCCTTGGAACCCTTGCCGCCTTTCACTTCGCTGATCCTTGACCCTCCCAATTACGGCGGTGTCAATGCAACGCTGGTCAACACGGTGCTCGGCCCGGTCGAGGCAAGGCGGCTTGGCATCACGCTCGTCAGCGAATCGCTGATGTATGTGTTACCGGGAGCGCAGTACGCCTATGACATCAAGATAGATCGCGCTGAAGTCTTTGAGCGCCTGGCGGCCAAGCTGAGCGCGTTCAAGGCGGCCGGCGGGGGCACCATCGTCGATGCGACGGGCATGTTCCAAGGGCGCGACCTGCGCATGTACGAGTCGCTGTCACGTGACACCGGCGTTCACATCGTCGCTTCCACGGGGCAGGGGCCCGAGTCCATGCTGGGTGGATATTTTCTGACGCCGCAGACCAATCCTCCCACCCCGTGGCCAGCAAGCAAGTTTGCCGAATTGTTCGGCAAAGAAGTCAATGAGGGCATGGTGGTGCCTCGAAGGGAACGTCGTGCGCCGGCTGGCATGGTGGTGACCGCGGTCACCCAAAGTGGCATGACGCCCACCGATGACAACCTCGTGCGAGGCGCCGCGCGCGCTGGCTCGACTTATGGCGTGCCTGTGTTCATCCGCAGCGGTGCCGATGCTCTGGCTGAAATGCAGTTGGCCATCGACGAAGTGCTGGAGCCGGACCGCCTTATCATGGGCGGAATGGATCGTCGCGACGCCGTGGTCAAGGGCTGGCCCATGGCAGTCGCGCGGGCCGGTGTCCGCTTGAGCATCGATCACATCGGCTCGAACGACCCGCTTTATCTCAGCGATGTCGAACGGGTCAGTTTGATATCCAAATTGATCGAAGAAGGCTATGCCGATCGCATCCTTCTGTCCGCCAATGCCACGGGGGTGGCCTTTGGCGAACCGGGTAACGACATTCCCTACAGCGACGTGCTGACGAAGTTCGCGCCCATGCTCCAGGCAGCGGGTGTTTCGCAGGCACACATCGCACAAATGCTGATTACGAACACCGCGCGATTGCTGAGCGTGAATGGGGAGGTCAAATGACACGAGTGAATACGGTACTGGGCACCATTTCGGCTTCGGAGCTCGGGTTTGTCGCAATCCATGAGCACATTGGCTATGGCATGCCGGGTTGCGAACTCGACAGCAAGTGGTGGAAGACGCCAGAGCAGCGCTATGAGGAGACGGTGCCGAAGCTGCGCCAGTTTCATGAGAATACGAAACCCTGGGGTGCAGCCACCTTCGTGGAGGCCACGGGCATCTGCAACGGTCGCGACATCGACTACTACAAGTCTCTGTCGGACAAGACGGGTGTGCACATCGTCGCCAGCACGGGCTTTGTCGGCGGCGACACGGCATTGCCGTTCTTCGAGCGGGCAAGCGTCGAGTATCTGACCGACCACTTCATCCATGAAATCGAGGTCGGAATTGGCGGCACCGGTGCGAAGGCCGGGATCATCAAGGTCGGGGTGAGTCGCGGCTTCAAGATGAAAGAGCTCGACCTGCGTATCTATCGCGCTGCTGCGCGTGCCTCCAGAATCACCGGCGCACCGATCTTCACCCATCTTGCGGTTGATTCCGCGCCGGCGCTGAACATTTTTGCGGAGGAGCGGTTGCCTTGCCATCGGGTGTTGTTTGGACATGCCGATGATGGTGTGAGCCAAGGCTTGATCAACGAAAAGGCCCTTCTGGATGCGGGAGCACGGATTGGCTTCGATACCTTCGGTTACGACCTTGAATTGCCCGATCCGCCATTCTGGGGCCGCCACCGTCAGGAGCGTTTGCACCACTTTCTACGATTCCTCAGAAGTGGCTTGACCAAACAAGTCCTTGCCTCGGCGGATGCCAATTGCTCACCGCTGGGTTGGCCAGGCGTGAAAGGCCACACGGTGAACTATCTGTTCGAGCAACTCATCCCTGATCTGCATGCGGAAGGTATCGATGACTCGGTCATCGACCAGCTGTTCGTTCATAACGCGGCCGAGTTTCTGACCTTGACGCCTATTTCCCATCATTGAAACGTAGTGGACCAGAGAGACAAATCATGACACCCGGCACTTTGAAGGAACTGAATATCGCCGTAATCGGCGCCGGTTATGCGGGTGCAACCGCGGCGCTGGCGCTGAGCCAGTTAGGCGCAACGGTCACGGTGTACGAGCAGGCGCAAGAGATCAACGAAGTGGGGGCCGGAATTGGATTACGTCCCTCCACGATGGACCAGTTCCGTAAGCTCGGAATCTTCGATCGAATCGCCGCCGTGACCTCGCCGAGCGACTACTTCGAAATTCTGACCGCTCACGGTCAGCGAATTGCCATGGAGGAATGGCCCGAAAAGCAGGCCTTTGGCGCCAGCACGCATTTCGTGCACCGGGGCGACTTCATCGAGACGTTGCTGAGCACGCTTCCCGCAGGCATGGTGAAGCTGAACCACCGTCTCAGCCGAATCGTCGACAACGGCGACGGTGCCACGGCTGTCTTCGAGAACGGTGTGACGGTCAACGCCGATCTGATTGTCGGTGCCGACGGCATCCGCTCGCAAGTGCGCAAGTATCTGTTCAGCGATAAGCCCCCCGTGTTTGCCGGCGAGCACGCCTATCGCGCGGTCATCCCGGCGGCAGACACCTTTGGCCTGGTGGCTGATGGCAACCTTCGCATGTACCTGGGGCATGGGACCAAGATTTACCTGTTGCCACTACACCATCGCAACGAGGTGTCGTTCGATGTCACTTGTCTGGCGACCGACTCCACGCCAGCGCCCGCCGTCAGCAAGGAGCAGTTGATGAAAGTCGTGGAGGGTTTCGATCCTCGATTAGTGGCAATCGCGGAGGGGCTCGACTTGAGCAAGGTGAATCTGCGTGCCGTGTACGACATCGACCCGGTTCCCGTCTGGCATTCCAACTCGGTGGTGCTGATTGGCGATGCCTCGCACGCGATGCTTCACCATCAAGGCCAGGGCGCGAATTCGGCGGTGCTGGATGCCGGTGCGCTTGCCGAGAAGCTTCGTGAGGCCGATTCAATTCCCGAAGCACTCGCGCGATACCAGGCCAGCCGCAAGCCGGTAACCGATGAGTTGCAACGCCTGTCCCGGCAAAGCTGGAGCGAAGACGAAGTTCAGAGTGTCTTCCCCAACCAGCATCAGGGCGAAATCGCTGCGAGGAGCTAAAGCTATGGCACTGCATCCGACTGTGGCCGAGTTCATCGCGTCCCTTCCGCCTCCACCTCCCGGTCCACTCAATCCGGAGGCCATGCGAGCGGCTGACGAGAGCCACGTTCCTCCGTTAGAGAAGCGGCCTCCCGTTCATTCGGTATTCGACCAGTCCTTGTCGACACCGGCCGGCGATGTTCCCGTGCGCGTCTACAAGCCGACGGAAGCCGACATCCATCCGGTACTGGTTTATTTCCACGGTGGCGCGTTCTTTCTTGGCAGCCTCAACACGCACGATCATGTTGCGCGCGCACTGGCCAATGCCACGCAATGCGTTGTCGTTTCAGTCGGTTACCGGCTGGCTCCCGAACACGTCTTCCCCGCAGGCCTGAGCGACTGCTACGCCGTGGTTCAGTGGATAGAAAAGAATGGCCGCAGTCCGGGCAACGGGATTGGCTGGGACGGTCAGACCCTGGCAGTGGCAGGTGACAGTTCAGGCGGGAACTTCGCGGCTGCGGTCGCCGCGATGGCGGTCGATGCGGGTCTGAAATGCATCACGCATCAGGTGCTCTATTACCCGTCGCTCGATCTCGACTTCGATGTCGAGCGCTATGCGTCGATGAAGACCAACGCCGTTGGCAATGGTCTGGAAACGGCGATGTTGAAGCCATTCAACGCGTTCTACATCGATAGCGGTGCAAACCCTGCCGATCCTCGCGTGTCGCCCATTAAGAGAGCGGATTTATCCGGATTGCCGCCGGCACTCATTGTCACTGCAGAATGCGATCCCCTTCGTGACGAAGGGGAGTTGTATGGCGCAAAGCTGCAGCAGGCAGGCGTTCCGGCCACGGTTCATCGCTACGAATCGGCCGGGCATGGTTTTGTCCAGCATTTTTCCTGGCTGCCGGAATTCCAGGGCGTGTTCGCCGAAACGTCTGATTTCATCAGGAATGCAAAGCGATGAACGCCGTCGATATCCACCCGTTGTTTTCGCAATGGGGGCGTTTTGGCCTCTACAGTTTCTTCATCGACGGAAGCGAGCCGGCTATCGTTGACACTGGCATCGCATCATCGCCGGCGGACGGCATTGCACCAGCCCTGAAGCAATTGGGGCGACGCATTGAAGACGTGCGCTGGATTCTTTTGACGCACGGGCATATCGACCACATGGGTGGTGCGCATGCCTTATGGGAGCTGACCGGCCGCAAAGCCAAAGTGGTTATCCACGAGGCGGATGCGCCGTTCCTTCGATCGCGCCGCACTCACGTCGAAGAATATCTGGCCGCGCGTGGACGCTATATCAACGACCCGGAAGGAGAAGCCAGGCTGACGGCGGCCTGTGAGGCCGCTATCTCCGGGGAAATGGAGCCGCACCGGGTTGTCCGCCATGGCGACCAGATATCGCTTGGACCGGATGTGACGATCACAGTGCACTCCGTGCCGGGTCACACGGCAGGTTCGGTGGCCTATGTGGTGGAAGGGCAGCGCGATGTATTCGTCGGCGATGCCGTGCAGATTCACGGTGCCGCCAACGGATTTCCGAGCTATGCAGATCCTGATGCGTATCGTGCCAGCCTGCTGCACCTGCGCGACCACGTCAAGCCAAACCGCCTGTTTCTCGGTCATCCCTATCGCAGCCAGGGTGCTGAATCATTGGGCGTGGTGCTGGACCGCGAACAGGCAGCAGCCAAGATCCAGGAAAGCCTCGACATCGAGGCGAGGGTGCGTGCCGCCACCAAGCAATTCGGCCTCGACGGCAAGGCTATTGCCACGGCTCCCTGTTCGCCGTTTTGCTGTATCGCCCAGCATTTGCGCTACGACGGCGATCCAACCTTGGAACCCTCACCGTTCTTTACCACGATGCACGGATACTTTCACAAGGGCTATCGCTCATGATGGTTGTACACAAAGACCTGCGTGTGCCTATGCGCGACGGCATTCAACTGGCCGCAGACGCCTATCATGCCGAAGGCGATATGCCGCGCCCGGCACTGGTCGCGCTGAGTCCTTACGGCAAGGAATTACAGGCGCTGGCGCTTACCATTCCGCCCCAGCGACGTCCCTCTCCGTTGTGGGACGGATGCATCGAGGCGGGTGACATCGCTCGTGTGGTGAAGGAGGGCTACGTCCACGTGATCGGTGACGTACGTGGCTCCGGCGGTTCAGAGGGAGAACACATCGGCAACTACAACGCCGGTGGCGTTCCGCTCGGATGCGACGCATACGATTTCATTGAGTGGGTTGCCGCGCAACCGTGGTGCAACGGCGTGGTGGGCATGATCGGTATTTCTTATTTCGGCTCCATGCAGATCTTTGCCGCGGCCGAGCGCCCCCCGCATCTCAAGGCCATCTTCGTGAGCGGTGGGCATTTCGACTTCTACGAAACGACGTATCACGGCGGCGTCATGTGGTTCATGCCGCGCGCTGCACGAGAGGGCCGTGGCGGCGACTCGGGCTGGGCCTTCACGCATCGTCACAAATCTCGCATGCTGGAGACGTACTCCGAAGAGGAAATCAAGCGACGTGTGGCAGAGCGACTCGCCGACCCCGACGTGGCCGCCTGGCCCAACCTGGTGCATCTACTCAATTATCCGATTCACCACGAGTCCTGGTTCGACATTGTCATGAACCCTCTCGACGGCGATTGGTACGAAGAGCAGAACCCGATCAATCTGGCTAAAAACATCGACATCCCTGTCTATTTGCAGATCAACCAGGGGCGCGGCTGGACCATGGACGGAACGATCGAACTCTTCGATGTGCTGAAAGGCCCGAAGAAGCTGGAAATCGGTCCGTATCCACCGATGCAGACGCGCCCTTGGGTGGACGAGCACGACACCATGTTCCGCTGGTACGACTACTGGCTAAAGGGTATCGACAACGGGATCATGGACGAGCCAGCGGTGAAGGTGCATGTCGAAGGCAGCCGTCAATGGATGGCCGCCGACCATTGGCCCGTCACGCCTGTGACATACAAGGCTTTGTACTTGCGCACGCGTAGCAAGCTGGCGTTCGAACCCGAGCCGTTGAACGCGGATCATGCACATCCCGAAGGCTTCTATCAGGCGCCGCTGACAATGGTAGACAAGGTCGAGAAGCTGACATGGTCCACCGAACCGTTCCAGGTTGCAACATCGGCGCATGGCGTGGGCGCCGCGCATCTTTATGTCGCAATCGACCAGGACGATACCAATCTTATCCTGCGCCTGTGGGACGAAGCGCCTACTGGCAAGCGCCAGCTTGTTACGACAGGTTTCCTCAAGGCGTCGCATCGCGAACTCGACGAACGTTCCAGCGACGGCAGTCCGTATCACCCACATACCCTCAGTGTGCCTGTCGAGCCTGGAGTGATCAACGAATACGTCGTGCGACTCTATCCCTTCGCAAATGAATTTAAGGCTGGCCACAAGCTGGTCGTCGAACTTATGTGTAATGAGCCGCTTGTGGATGAGCACAATTCCCTGTTGCCTCCCGACGCATTTCACCTGCCCGTTGGACGAGCAGTGACTCACACCATTTATCGAGATTCAACGCACCTTTCGCGTCTTGTTTTGCCTTTTGCGTTGTGTTCGAACAGATAGCCAGCAAGACATTCAATTTTTCCGAATAGGCACTGCATAGCCGTGCCATTGCCTTTGAATAGGTCGTTTTAGGGGATGGTCGAAAGTCGATGAACATAGAGATCTATAAAAAGTAAATAGTAGTACTACCTATAGGAGACGAAATGAAAAGAGGGCGTGTTTCCCAAAGAAGGATACAGCGATCCGTACAGGTCGTTCTTGGAGCGACGTTGGCTGCGATGTCATGTTCGAGTCAGGCATCGACATACCAGCCGGCGGGCATCGACCTTGGCGCGACGACGTTCAACGATGCGTTTGGCAGTATGGAGCCGGGTTGGACGACGATCCAGCTCTTGCAGTACAAGCACAACACCAAGTTTTATACGAACACCGGCGCGCAAAGTTCCGCATTCAAGGACGCGCAGCTCAATGCGTTCGTATGGGTGCCGCAATTAATTTATACGTCGCCGATTCACGTACTAGGGGGCGCGCTCGGCTTCACGGCGCTGCTGCCGGTTACGTCGTTGAACGCGCACTCGACCGAGTTCAATCCTTATGCGCCGACGCTGACCGCGCGTTCGGGCATTGGTGACATCACATTCGGGCCGTTTTTGCAGATGGCTCCGGTGATCAGCAACGGTCGCCCGGTTTTCGTGCAGCGTTTCGAGTTCGACGTAATCGCGCCGACGGGCGCCTATGACCCGAACAAGCTGGTCAATCCGAGTTCGGGATTCTGGTCGCTGAACCCGCACTGGTCGGTGACGGTTTTGCCTACGCCGAAGACGGAAGTGTCGATGCGGATGCACTATCTATACAACTTCAAGAACACCAATCCGGGCATCAACAACCTCTACCAAGTCCCGGGGATTGTCAACTTCCGGGCTGGCCAGGCGGTGTGGGCTAACTTCGCCGCATCTTACAAGATAATGCCGAACCTCGATGTCGGCTTGAACGGGTTCTGGTTCCGCCAGATTTCGGACGATCATGTCAATGGCGCCAGCCAAGCCGCTGGCCGCACGACAAACCTGTCGCTCGGTCCCGGTGCCCAGTGGACGATCGATCATAAGAACTTCGTATTTGCAAACCTCTATTTCCCGGTGGTGGAGCGCAATACTTACTCCGGCACTCATGTGAACCTGCGCTGGATTCATGCGTTCTGACCAGGAGATGGCCATGCAGAAGGTACAGGACTTACCAAGAATCGAGAGTGCTCGCGGGATAGCGACACTAATGATGTCCCACTGCGCAGGTATGTTGGACCTGGTTGCACTGCCGTTATGGGTGGGCACGCTGATCGCGCACTATCGGTTCAATCCTCAACAGGCGGGAACACTACCGACGCTATTTTTGATTGGCGCATCGCTGTCCAGCATGTTCTTTGCATCCCGCTTTAACCGCGTGAACGCAAAGTGGACTGCGGTGATTGGCTTCGCTTCAGCGGCGTTGGCCTTCGCGCTGTGCTTCGGACAATCCACCATGGCCACGCTGGCGCCCCTGCATTTCGCCGGCGGCTTGGCGGTGGGAGCCGCTTTGAGTTCGACGCACGGCACGATTGGGCGTGCGCTCAATCCTCACCAGGTATTCGCATGGGCTGGGCTAGCTATTGGCGTATTCGGTATCGTTTTTTTTGGCGGTACGCCAGAGGTTCTAGCCAAGTTTGGAGGGGCGACGCTCTTTATTGTCTTTGCGGGAACCATGGGACTGGCGGCCGTGATGGGACTGCTCTTTTTCCCATGTCCGAGCCGGCAGATCGCGGAAGATCGCCAGCAATCTTCTGTTCGAGCGCAGCCGCTCGACCGGGCGGTCTGGTTCACGATTGCCGGAATCGCTTTGCTCGCGATGACCCAAGGTATGACACTCTGTTTTTACGAGCGAATCGGAATGGCGCGAGGCTTTGGCCGGGAACTGGTGACTTTGGCGCTGGTGGTTTATGGCATCGTCGCGCTACTGCCGACACCGTTGGCTAGTCTCCTTGAAAAGCGCATCAAGGCAACGACCGTTATTTCAATAGGGCCAATCATGCAGGCCGTATGCTCCATGATCGTGACGCATACCTGGAGTTATGCGATGTTTGCAGCATCAGGCGCGCTGATGGCATTCACAATTTTGTTCGTACACACCTATGCTTTTGGACTGCTTGCGCGCCTGGATTCTACCGGGCGCGCGGTGGCGGCAACTCCTGCCATGCTCATGGTGGGGGCCGCCATCGCGCCATTCCTTGGCGGGACACTTGTGAAGTTCATCGGATTCAATGCAATTGGTTATGCGGCCATTGCTTTGGTCGCGGCTCAATTGTTGTTTTTTAACCTGACGCGCCGGACTGTCGCGCAAACAGAAGACACTCGCGCCGGCTTTTCAGGAAGTGTCGTCGAGCTTTCTGCGCCGTTCGGAGAAGGACGCGAGGAAGTATGGTCGGACGAGGGGCGACGTTCTCGTTGATCCACTTGGTGCTGGATTGAAGGACCTGCTCTCCACAAGAGCAGGTCGCGCTTCCGCAACAAAGACCTTTTCGATTATCGTGATCGAGACTATCGTTTTGTCGTGTCCCTGTCCCATTTCGATGCAGTAGGCAATTTGACGGGAAACATAATATGAAGTGTCAGGGTGGAGGGGTGGCCCGCCCGAATGTTCTATGTTTCGCTCTAATCGGCCGCAAGACCAGCCTCAAACTCAAGCTTCACTGATGACCGACGCGTGCGACGCGACATCGACCACCGCAATGAAACATCGAAAAGGATCGATCATGCCAGCATTGGTGGAAGCGACGAAGGACGCCATCGAAAACCTCTTGCCTGAACTCGAAGCGATCTACAAAGACCTGCACCAGCATCCCGAACTGTCGATGCAGGAGGTGCGCACCGCAGGCATTGCGGCAGACTATGTGGAAAAGCTCGGCTATGACGTGACGCGCGATGTGGGTGGGACCGGCGTCGTGGCGGTGTTACGCAACGGCGACGGTCCGACCGTGATGTTGCGCGCCGACATGGACGCGCTTCCGATGGCGGAAGCGACCGGATTGCCGTATGCAAGCACGGTGAGGGCGAAGGACGAAGAAGGCATCGAGGTGGGCGTCGCGCACGCGTGCGGCCACGACATGCACGTGACCTGGCTCATGGGTGTGACGCACCTGATGGCTGCGCATCGGGACGCCTGGCGCGGAACGCTGATGGCAGTCTTCCAGCCAGGCGAGGAAGTGGGGCGCGGCGCCCGCAGCATGATCGACGACGGCATGGCCGAACGCTTCCCGAAGCCTGACGTGATATTCGGGCAGCATGTCATGGTGGGCGAGGCGGGCACGGTCGGTTATCGAAGCGGCACGATTCTTTCGGCAGGCGACAGTCTGAAGGTGACGTTGTTCGGACGCGGCGCGCACGGATCGCAGCCGCAAGCGTCGATCGATCCGGTCATCATGGCAGCCTCGACGACGCTCCGTCTACAGACCATCGTATCGCGGGAAGTCTCGCCGCGCGATAGTGCCGTGCTGACCATTGGCGCGCTGCAGGCGGGAACGAAAGAGAACATCATCCCCGACGACGCGACGCTCAAGCTCAACATGCGCACATTTGACGAAGACGTGCGCGAGTACATGTTAGGCGCGATCCGTCGCATTTGCTGCGCGGAATGCGTTGCCTCCAACGCGCCACGCGAACCCGAATTTACGACGCTTTCGAGCTACCCTCTGACCATCAACGACGCAGAGACGACCCAGCGCGTGAGCAAAGCATTCAAATCGCACTTTGGCGAGCGCGCCTACGAAACCGACCCGGCAGCGGCGAGCGAGGACTTCAGTGTTTTCGGGCGAGAGTGGGGCGTGCCGTATGCGTTCTGGTTCATCGGCGGGACCAATCCGGATACGTTCAGAAGGGCGTTGGAAGAGAAAAAGCTCAACGAAATTCCCGGCAACCATTCACCCAAATTTGCGCCCGTGCTCGACCCCACGCTGCGTACGGGCCTGGAGGCGATGCTTTGTGCGGCGGGCGCGTGGCTCGATCCGCGAGATGCATCGGCGTGAATCCGCACTCGGTCTACTTCGCCCTGGATCTGATCGGGACGTTTGCATTTGCCATCAGCGGAGCCGTTGCCGCTCGCCAAAGGCGGCTCGACCTGTTCGGCATCCTGGCCATCGCCTTCATGGTGGCGTGCGGCGGCGGAATCGTGCGCGATGTCTGCATTGGCGCGATTCCGCCGGCGGGGCTTTCGAACTGGAGATATCTGGCGGCTTCCGTGCTCGCATCCGCTGTCGCGATTTTTGCGTATGCGCCGGTACGCCGCCTGCGACAGCCTGTCCTTTTCTTCGATGCGATCGGGCTTGGCCTATTCGCCGTGGCGGGCTCGCAAAAGGCCCTGAGCTTCGGGCATAGCGCGGAACTCGCCATTTTGCTCGGCATCGTGACTGCGGTTGGCGGCGGTGTCATGCGCGACGTCGTGCTCTCGCGCCTGCCGGCCATCCTGGATCGCGAAATCTATGCCACGGCTGCGCTCGCCGGTGCAGGCGCGCAAGTGTTGTTCTCATACGCGCACTGGACGCAGTGGTGGACGCCGTGGTTCGCGACAGTCCTATGCGTCGTCATTCGGCTCGCGTCGCTTCGGTTTGGCTGGCGCCTTCCCGTGTTTCGTGGGGATCGCGCCAGCGAGCTTGCTGGCGACGAATAGCACGACGGGGGCGAAATGAGGCACTGCGACAGAGCCACGCCATGTTCAGAGCTTCGTGTAAATCGAACTCCCCAGCGTCAGAGTCGTTCCGCTGCCCGCCGATGCAAAACGAATCTCATAGAGATCGCGACCAAAGTTGCCGGGCACTTTGACCGACATCCCGCCACGGTCGTCCGCAAGCGGCACGAAGAGCTGATAGCGAAGGTCCGTGTTGCCGTACAGAACATAGCCCGGCAGCTCGGTTAAGGTAGTGAGGAAGGCCGGCTCGTTGCCGAGGATGACGATCGGCACGGCCGTCGGCGAATCGTTTGTCAGGGTCCACTGCGTGCCCAGGCGCTGCTGCCACGCGTTGTCGAGCGGCGCAAGCGGGGCCAGCTGCTGACCGATCGGCAGCGTCAGATAGGCATAACCGGCGCCCGGCGCGACGCGCTTCATCAGATAGCGGTAGCTGAATGCATTGCCGTTTTCGTCCGTTCCGGAAGCGACCGCGAAACGATACGACGCGGTATCGGTGCCGCTCCACCACCAGCCGTCGCTGCGATATTGATAAGCGCCTACCTGCTTCCACGCACGCGTAGGGCCATCCCATTGATTGAGTTGCAGGCTGCCATCCGGATTGGCAATCGCCTGAAGCGGCGAGTCGGAATTGCCGTAGATGCCGCCCGCGGTGGTGATGCCCGGACCGGACGCAGCGGGCGGCGCGGTCGTGCTGACTTTAGCCGGCAGCGAGGTGATGGTGCCGTCTTCCTTTAGCGCGGACAGCACGAGACTTTCCGCGAGTTTGCGGGCGTCGTAGCCTGAGTTGCCGGTCACCATCAACGCCAGTTGCGCCTTCGGCACGACGAAAAATTCGCTCGTGTAGAACGCGGTCCCGCCATCCTTTTCCCATCCGAGGACGCCCGCGGCCTGCAGTGCGGGCTGCTGGACCGAATCCCAGCCGAGACCCCAGCGCCATTCGGGCGACGGGTTGATGAGGAGGCCGGTCGACTGGTCCGTGCCCATTTGCGCGATGCCTTCGGCGGACACCACGCGTTTCCCGTCGAACACGCCGCCGCCGAGGAACATCTGCGCGAGATTCATCATGTCGGCCGGTGTCGAGCTCAGGCCGCCGGTCGCGTAGGCATTGACGAATTCCTGATACTGCGTGCCCTGCGCAAACGGATACGAGAAGGAACCCTCGGTGGGCACGGCGGTGAGATAACTGGAGTTCGTCATCTTGAGCGGCGCGAGGATGTTCGCCTGAACGAAGCTCGCAAAGCTCTGCCCGGTCCTCGCGAGGACGATCTGCTCGACCATCGTGAAGCCGTCGTTGCAATACACGGCGAGCTCGCCGGGAAAATGCTTCAGATGCGTATTCGCCAGTTCGGCCTGTGTATCGGCCGCGTAACCGGGAACCGGTGCGAAGGTGAAGAGATTGCGCGAATTGGTGCCCGGCAGTCCCGAAGAATGCGACAGCAGATGACGCGTGGTGATCTTCGCGAACTCGGGTGAAAGCATCGTGAACGTCGGCAGATACTGGACGATCGGCGTATCGAGCGTGATCAGTCCGCGATCCTGGAGAATCGTGGCGGCGAGCGCCGGAAAAAGCTTGCTGACCGAGCCGATATTGAAGCGCGTCTGGGTCGTCGCCTTCGTCTGGTTCGGCACCGACGATACGCCGAACGCCTGCTGCCAGAAGACGTTGTTGCCCTTGAGCATGGCCACGGAAATCGCCGCGACAGGTTGCGCCGGGTCGCCGATCACCTGCTGGATGGCCTGTTGCCCCATGGCGACGGTTTGCGGATACATCTGTGAACCGGAGTCGTCGCTGCCGCACCCCGGCAGCAGTGTCGCGAGCATCCCGGCGCCGGCAAGACCGAGAAACTGACGCCGGCCCGCGCTGTCCGGGTCCGGGTTGAAGGGCAATGCGTCGCTGGCACGGTGGGATCGGGGCACGACGGCTCTCCTTATTGTTTTTCGCGGGACGTACTCTGTGCGGATCGAACCTTGTGCGCTGATTATAGGCATGAAAATCATGCCGAAACGCTTTCGTTAGATTAAAAGTTGATGTCAGCCGATCAGGCGCCGACGCGGTCGGCGGATTCGCGCGCCCTACGACTACGCCGCCGATTGAACCATGCGCGGCTGACGCAAGCGGCGCAACGCAGCCGCATCGTCGAGCGCCGCCATGAGTGCATCGACCGCATCGGCAAGACGTTGCGCGATCGCGCCGCTGAGCGTGTAGGCGCCGTCGACCACCGCTATCTCCCCCTCCGTCGCGAAGACATTGCCGAGTACGTGCTGCGCGCCGAGCGACGCCAGGACAGGCTTCAGCGCATAGTCGAGCGCGAGCAGATGGGCGAGGCTGCCGCCGGTGGCGAAAGGCAAGACCGGCTTGGACGCCAGGGCCGAGCGCGGCAGCAGATCGAGGAAAGTCTTCAGCAAGCCGGAATAGGAAGCCTTGTAGAGCGGGGTCGCGATTACGACGGCCTGAGCCTCTTCGACGAGCGCGAGCGCGGCGCGCACGTCCGGGTCGCCGAAGTCGGCGTGCACGAGCGCTGCCGCGGGCAGTTCGCGAACATCGATGCGTCTGACCGGAATGCCATGCGCATGCAGCACGTTTTCGGCGACATGCAGCAGGTGCGCGCTGCGCGAGCGGGCGGCCGGGCTGCCGGATATCGTGACGATAGGGTTCAAATTGGGTCTCCCGGCTCAGCGTTGCTGGATCGTCACATCGCCGTGCAACTGGCATTGGCAGGCTAGACGATGACTTGCATCCCTATAACCGAGAAAGGCGAGCAGGCGCGTCTCGTCCTCGTCGGGCAGCGAAAGGTTGGCTGCGCCGTCGATCACCTCGATCACGCAGATGCCGCACATGCCGGCCCGGCATCCGAAGGTGAGCCCCGCGAGCTGCAGCTCGGCGGCATCGGAGAGATAGGCGTCGTGGGGCAGCGTGAAGCTCTCGCCGGTCGTGCTGACGTTTACTTTATGCATGTTCAGGCCCAGGTGCGACGGCTGCCCGTGCGGGCAGCCGCAGGTTATCGATTCACGCGGTCGCCATTTCCGCCACGGGCGGCGTTCCGACCGTGGTCTCGTAAAGCTCGCGGAAGTACATGGCGAGGATGGTCTGAATGTCGTCGAAATAGCGCAGCACCTTTTCGACGTCTTCTTCCGATTGAATCAGGTAGCGCAGGATGCGCCACATCTCGCCCGCGTGATCGTCGCCGACATCGGTGTTGATGTGCGCGAGCTGGCCTTTGATCTTCTCGTCGCCGAGCGTCGTGCGCAGCGATTCGATCTGGCGAGGCGTGAGCTTCGCCGTCGTGTACTCGACCAGATAGCTCGATGCGACCACCCCGAGCGGGCTTTCGTGCTCGCAGAGAAAATAGAAGAATCCTTGCAGCAGACGGGTCGCGAGGAACGGCTCGGTGGCAAGCAGTTCCTCCTGCGTGACGCCGAGCGCCTTGCAGTCCTGCATGAACAACTGGTCGTGGTTCATCTCTTCGGACTGGTATTGCCCGTAAAGCTGCGCGGCTTCCGGCGAAATCTGGGTGATCGCGTGCAGCGCCTTGCAATGCGCCGAGCGGCTCAGACGAATGCGCCATACATGCTCGATCGTATGGCGGCGATACCATCTGCTGTCCAGCTTCCGGCTTTCCAGGTGGTTGGCATAGGGAACGGTAGCGGCCCATTCGGCCATCTTCCCGTCGAGATACCGGTCGAGCCGGGCCCGCACTTCCTGGCCCTCGGCGAGTGAGTAAAAGGGTGTCGGGCGTTCAATGCCGCATCGGGTCACGCGATTCATGGTCTTCTCCTCGAGAATGGAATGGGCGGCGCGTCATGCCGCATCGGAATAACGCACGACGAGCTTCTGGTCGAGCATGGCCGCGAGCGCATTCAGCTGGGTCGCGATCTCGTCGATGGGCACCTTCCAGAGCGCGTTCAGAATGAAGATGCCGCGCTCCGAGTCGGGCAGCCTGGTGCCTTCGCGCACCGGGCTTTCGATGATGTCCGGCTGCGGCGCGAGCTCGTGTGTCGACAGCGTCGCGAGCGTACGGTTGCGCTGGCCATAGCGGCTGAAGAACACCGTGCCCTGCTGCATGCTCTTGTCGCGACGGCGCGTGCTCTCGCGCAGCACGTCCAGTTCGTCGCGCAATGCGCGGCGCGCGGCGTCGGTCGTGGCGCACAGCATCCTGACCCATAGTTCGAGCATCGAAAGGCCGCCCGTGAAGATACCGATGCTCTGGTTGATGAGCGCGCCGCCCATACGGGCATTGATCTCGATGATGTCCCAGTGCTCGTCGCGCGGATCGTGGCGCGCCTCGATGTGATAGCACCCGTCGCGCAGTTGCAGCGCCGCGAGGCATTCATCCACGAAACGCTCGCCGGCGAGCTGTTGCGCATCGCTCAGGCGCGGCGCGGGAAGCGAGTTGCTGGTTTCGAGCGTCGTGCCGCTCGAATCGTCCAGATACTTCGCGTGCACGCCGATGACATAGCTCGCGCCGCCCATCGCCAGTACTTCCAGGCTGTACTCGTCGCCGTGCAGGTAGTCCTCCGCGATGAAGTCGAACTGGCCGGCGAAGATCGCGCGAAAGGCTTGATCGTCGCGCATCTGCTGCTTGAGCACCTGTAGCCGCTCGGGCGTCAGCGTATCGTCGAGCCGGAAGCAGGCGAACGAACCGGCGCCGCGCCGTGGCTTGACGAAGAGCTTCCTCCCGCTCGCGCGCAGCACGCTCAGCGACTCTTCATCGAGCACGGTCGCCACCGAGCGGCTCAAGCCTCGCTCGACGAGAGACTGGCGGCACAGATACTTGTCCATGCAGCGACGCACCGCCGCCGGATCGACATCGACGGCGCCGAGCCGCTGGTTGGTGAGCGCCATCAGCACGCGGTAGCCTTCGAACGTCGCGAGCGATGCGATGATCGTGAAGCCTTCGTCGCGCGCCTCGGTCAGCACCATCGACACATGGGATTCGTCGAGGTGCTCGTCGTCGACATGCCAGAGGCGGGCGGGGCTGAGCGCGTTCAGTTGCTCGAGATCGCGCACGTCGCGCGGTTTCGAGCTGAGAATCACCAGGGCGACGTCGAGTCGTTCGACGTACTCCTTGATCATCGCCGCATAGGAGCGGGCCTGGTGTGCGAAAAGAAGCAGGGCGGGTTTCGTCATGATGTGTCAGGGCTCGGTGGTGGTGATGGAGAACGCGTTGAGAACATGGGCGACGTCGCTTTCGACCTCGTCCGCGGACGTCGAGTCGAACAGAAAGCGGCCCGACTGCATCGAGCAGTAGCCGTCTTCGTGCTCGATGAGCTGGCCTTCGTCGGGCACGAGCTGGCGGTAGAGGCTGCGCAGGCGGTCATCGAAGCGCGTGACGGAGCGCACGCGCAGGGGCAGGCCATCGGGGCGAGGGAACATCAGCCACGCGCCGATCGAGCGCTGTTGCGCGCGCAGCGTGGCGTCCTGACCCATGCTCATGTTGACCCACTCGCAGAACAGGTTGATGCCGGTGGCCCGATGGATGACCGAAGGCACGTCCGCGCCGCCGACACGCGCGCCGACTTCCAGGAACACGAGTTCGCCTTCGGCCGTGTGAAAGAGCTCCAGGTGAAACGGGCACGCCTTCAGACCGATGGCCTCGATGCAGCGCGCCGAGAAGCGGCTCACCGTTGTATGAAGCACGGTGCCGGGTTTCAGCGTGATCGCACCGAGCGGCGCGCCGAAGGTGAAATCGAGGCACGTGTTGAGATAGCGCGAGGGCACGACCAGCGTGACGTTTCCTGAAGGATCGACGAGCCCGTCGATGTGCAGCAGCGTGCCGTCGATGAACTCCTCCAGGTCCCACGTCTCGTGCGCCGGCAGCGCGGACACGCTGGCGCGCAACTGAGGCGCGTCCTCGATCCTGCGTACGCCCTGACTCGACTGGCCGTTGGTCGGTTTCAGGATCAGCGGATAGCCCGCGCTCGCCGCGAACGCGAAGGCGTCGTCCACTTGCCCCGCCGTGATCGCGGTGTAGCGCGGAGTGCGCAGTCCGGCAGCCGACACTTTCGCTTTCATCAGGAGCTTGTCGCGGCCGAGGCGATTCTCGGCCGTCCATTTGCCGGGGATGCGAAACTCCTCGCGAAGCTGCGCGCCGAGGTCCTGCAGCGACTCGGAGAAGACGATCAGGCGATCGATCGGCCCGTGCTCGCTCGCGATTCGCGAGAGAATCGGCCGGTACGCCGCGATGTCGTCGAGCCGGTCCAGTTCGTACACGCTGTGGCTGCCCGGCGGCGCCATGATCGCCGAGCGGCCGCGGCGGTTCACGATATAGCTGACGTCGTGCGCTTCGTGATCGAGGAACGCCTCGTAGCACACGAGATGGAAGTCCCATCTCGCGGTGCCGGGAAAGCGCGCGAGGTTGTTGATGATGACGACGTTCACGCATCCTCCTCGGTCGTATGGGTCAGGTTTTCAGGCTGCATGAGTTCACGGATGGCGGCCACGAGCCGCCCGATCTCGTCCGCCGTGCCCACGGAGATGCGC
This sequence comes from Caballeronia cordobensis, assembly GCF_001544575.2. Lineage (GTDB taxonomy): Bacteria > Pseudomonadota > Gammaproteobacteria > Burkholderiales > Burkholderiaceae > Caballeronia > Caballeronia cordobensis. The sequence continues at coordinate 305,446 of NZ_FCNY02000003.1, read as the reverse complement.
AGATGACCGGGCAAGCGGTACGCGTGCATCGCGCGCGTGATCAAGCCACGCGCGAGCAGGCCTTCATAGACGGCGGGTGCGGCCGGTCCGAAATCGGCCAGAACGAAGTTCGCGCTGCCGTCGGCGACGGGAATCTTCATGGCGCCGAGCGCATCGACGAGCGTGCGCCGGCCTTCGCGCACCTGCGCGACGATGCATTCCATATGCGCGCGATCGTCCAGTGCCGCCGCCGCGCCGGCTGCCCCGACACGGTTGACGGGAAAAGGCGGGCGGATGCGGTTCAGCCAGTCGATGAGGCCCGCATCGGCGATGGCGTAGCCGATGCGCAGCCCCGCGAGGCCATACGCCTTCGAGAATGTGCGCGTGACCACGACCCTGGGATGGATGAGCGGCAGCTGCGCGTTGAACGCCGACGCGTCGTCCGATGCGAATTCCGCATAGGCCTCGTCGAGCACCAGGACGACATGAGCGGGCAGGCGCTCGACCAGGTCTCTGAGCCGCGCCGCATCCAGCGCGTGGCCCGAAAGATTGGTCGGCGAGTCGATCAGCATCATGCGCGTACGCGCATCGACCAGGGCTAGCAACGCATCGACGTCGTGCCCGAAATGGCGCCCGGACGCAGCGAACTTCACGGTCGCGCCCTGTTCCTTCACGAAGGCAGGGTAGGCGCAGTAGCCGAACTCCGACAGCACGACGTTATGCTGCGGCGAAACGCATGCGCGAACCAGCGACGCGATCAGGTCGATGGAGCCGTTCCCGATCATGAGGTGACTCGCGGGCACGCGCAGATGCTGCGAGAGCCGGGCGACGAGATCATGCGTATCGGGATAGCGGTGGCTTTGCGCGAGCGCGTCGCCCATCGCCTTCAACATGAGCGGTGACGGCGGCAGCGGCGCCTCGTTGCTGGAGAACTTGAAGATCTCGCTCAGGCCGAAATCCCGCCTGAGCTTCTCCTCGGTGATGCCGGGCCGATACGGCGTGAGCGAACGCAGCGGTGCGGCGACAAACGATGACCAGTCCATTGCGTGCCTCACTTTGCTGCGATGTCGGCGACGGCATAACCTGCCGTCTCCATCACCGTCAGATCCTTGCGCAGATGTGAGCCCTCCTGCACTTCGTACAGCGACCCGAATTCGCGCTCGGCGATCGGCAGCCGATGCAGGCCGGCCTCCACGCGCGCTGCCCGTGCGCGCTGGCCGCGCAGCAGTTGTATGCCCGGCTCGTTGTGCGCGGCATGGGGACCGAAGTAGATCGGAAAGGCGTCGGCTGCGCGGTAGGCCGGCAGGAAGGTGCGGCGGGGCAGGTCGGATTCGTTGCGGGCGGAAGCGTGGAGCGTGAGGCAGTGCAGAAACACGACGCTGCCGGCCGGCACTTCGAGACTGACCGCGCGCGCTTCATCAACGCCCTCGACCTTGCCGCGAAAGTAGCCGTCGATATCGTGCGACAGCAGGCCGCCGCGATGCGAGCCGGGTATCACGCGCAGGCAGCCATTGCGGGCGCTCGCATCGTCGAGAAAGGTGAGGGCGCTCAACAGATCCGTGTTGGTGTGCGGGTAGTACGAGAAGTCCTGATGCCACTCGACGACGCTGCCCACGCGCGGGCCCTTCATGTTGAGCTTGCTGTAGTGAAAGAGAATGTTCCCGCCGATCAGCCGCTCGATGCAGTCCAGCAGCGCGGGCTCGGTGGCCATCGCCCAGAACGTTTCGTGTTTGCGCGTCGGCGACCAGATGCGGCGGACGGTAACGCCGTCGCGCGGCTCGAATTCGTACGGCTTGTCCGGATTGGCGGGGCTCAGCAGTTCGTCGATGGCGGCGAGCGCGCGCCCGACCTGCTCCCGATCGAACATCCGGTCGATAACCAGATACCCGTTATCGGCGTAAAAGCGTGCTTGTTGATCTGAAATCATGCTGGTTCTCCCGTATCGTTCATGCCCGAAGCAGACAGGGTTCGCTGTCGCTGTCATCGAGTTCCTGGCCCGGGCCGACTTCGCGGCAGTGCACGCCCAGGCTTTCGAATTGCGTGAAAAAGTCGGGGAAGGAGCAGGTCACGTCGCGATAGCCGTCGAGCAGATTCGCGTGCCGGCATCGCAGCGATGCGACGAACAGCGACATGAAGATGCGATGGTCTCCCCAGCTCGACAGCTCGACGCCGCCGCTTGGGTCCTCGCCGTGGCCGTTGATCTCGAAGCCGTCGTACACGCCGTCCTTGAACAGCCCTTTGATATCGACGCCGAGCTTGCCGAGCTCGCTCACCATCGCCTTGATCCGCGGCGACTTGTGCAACCGCGTGATCGAACCGCCCACGACGCGGAAGCGTCCCTTCACATAGGCGCCTATCGCGGCGAGCGTCGGCACGATGTTCGGGCAGTCGCTCGCGTCGAACTCGAAGTCGCCGGCGAGCCCCGGCAAGCGATTGACGAGGGTCAGCCGCTTGTGGGTCTCGTCGAAGTTCACCTCGATACCGAGCGTACGCACCACGTCGATAATCGCGTACTCGCCCTGCAGGCTTTGCGCGCTCATGTTCTCGAGCACCGTGACGCCGGGAAAGATCGCGGCGGCGCCGATCAGATAAGACGACGAGGTGTAGTCGCCGCTCACGCGATACGTCGCGGGCCGATATTCACCCGGATACACGCGGATGAGCGAGAGATCGTCGCTCGCTTCGACGCCGATGCCGGCGTGCGTGAGCGTCGCGATGGTCTGGCGAATGTAGGACTTCGAGAGGATCTCGCCTTCGATCACGATCTCGCTGGGCTGCGCAGCCAGGGGCGCGGCAAACATGATCGCGGTGATGAATTGGGAGCTGACATTACCGGGCAGCACGCAGCGCCCGCCCTGGAAGCCGCCGCCCCAGTTGACGATAGGCGCCTTGCCCGCGTCGCCGATGCAGTCGATGCGCGCGCCGAGCCGGTGGAGCGCATCGAACAGCGGCTTCATCACGCGCCCCCTGAGAATGGCGTCGCCGGTGATGACGGCGGGCGATGGCGCGAAACAGGTAAGCGCGGCGAACGTGCGGAATACCAGACCGGAGCCGAGTGCGTCGATGACGCGGTGCCCCAGGCGAAAGTCGCGACCCACGCCGTGGATATCGAGGTAGCCGTCCTTTTCTTCGATCACCGCGCCGAGCGCACGGCATGCGTGCTTCATCGTCTGCGTCTCCACGCAGCGCAGGTCGTTTTCCAGCACCGAGTGGCCACGCGCGAGCGTCGCGGCCAGGATGGCGCGCTGCGTCTCGGGCTTGGAAGATGGCGTGACCGCGCGACCGGTCAGCGCGCGCGCCGGTTCGACGCGCAACAACATCGATTCAACGTTCATGTCGGGTGCTCCCGTTTCGTGCGTATCAGTGGTTCCGGGCCGGTGCTGCGACTCGAAGCGAAGCCTCCGTGCGCTCACCCAGGAGCCCGCGCCGATGTGCGGCGAGCGCATCGACGAGCGTGTCGGCGCCGAAGTGGATGACGTCGGTGGCGGGCAGCCCGGTTTCATCGCGGATGCGCTCGACCACGCTCGCGGCGTCCTCGCGGTTCATGTGCCCGCAATGCACGCTGACACCGACGACTTTGGCAGGCCGCTGAAACGATGCGAGCTGCTCGTACACGGCGATGAGCTCCGCCAGTGGACGCAGCGGCGCATTGGGCCAGCCCTTGTGATGCGAGAGATCCGCCTCGTGGCACAGCACGAGCGCCTGAGGCATCGCCCCGTGCAGCAGGCCGAGCGTGACGCCGCTGTAGGCCGGGTGCGAGATCGAACCCTGGCCTTCGACCACGATCCAGTCGTGATGCGCCGCTGATTCGATCACCATCGATTCGGTGACGCCGGCGATGAAGTCGGCGGGCACGGCATCCACCGCGACCCCTCGGCCGCTGATATAGATGCCGCTCTGGCCGGTAGCGACGAAACCGGCGTTGAAGCCTTTGCGCCTCGCAGCTTCGGTGATCTCGATGGCGCTGGTCTTCTTGCCGACGCGGCAATCGCTCCCGACCGTATGAACGACGAAGCCGTCCAGCTCATCGAGCCGGGCTGCGTTGGTGGCCAGCGTCGCGGGCGGCTCCTTGGTGTCCCATATGCGGCTGCCGGATGCGGCGGACAGTGCGGCGAACTCCGGATCGGTGGCGATGCGAAAGTGCAGGCCGCTCACGACATCGATGCCCCGGCTGAGCGCAAGCGCGATCTGGCCGCGCCATGATTCGGGCAACTCGTTGGAGAACAGGCCGACGCCGATCAGGAGGATCTGCGGCTCGAAGCGCAGCGCCGATTCGAGCGAATCGACGAGCGGAATGCCGTGGCCATAGCCGAGCACGGCGCCCACATCCTGTCCGGCAAGGCGGCTATCGACGACCGCCACGCAATCCTTGTGGCGGTATCGCAGATAGGAAGTGGCGACCTTGCTCGTCACCGGGCCGAAGCAGCCCTCGGCAAAGACGACCACGCGTTTTTCTTTGAGACACAGCATAAGCTCTTGCTCCTGTCATCGGTCAGTCGACTCGTCCCCGAACGAATCGTGAAATCAATGTAGATCAGGAAATGCCGCTCGAGCACATCGGTCGATTTAATTGACGGCGCGTCAGTAAAAGTGCCGGTGAAATAGCCCAAGGCGGTTCGGCGAATGTGCACGGGCCTGCGCGGATACAAGGCGTGCGGTCGGCGATGAGCGGACCGGGATGCACCGCACGCGTTGAGCGCGGCTATCGGTCCGTCAGAATTTCTTGCATCGATGAGTTAGCGCTTGCGATGAGGTTTGCATCGCACCTAAGCTCGTTTCAACTTCAACGAATCCATGCGGAGCAAGCGATGAGACCACTGAGATTCCACTGGTGCGCGCCCAGGGGAGACGGGAATACTAAGGCATCCGAAAAGGATCTGGCGAACGAACTGAACCTCGACGGCATGATCGATTTCGTCCAGGAGGCGGAAGATCTGGGCGTGGATTCGCTGTTGATGGGGATCGGGTTCCACCTGCCTGACCCGCTGCCGCTCATCGGCGCACTGGTCCGGGAGACGAGGAAAGTGACGTTCATTCTCGCGTATCGCCCGGGGTTGATGCCGCCGACGCTGTTTGCGCAGGTCGTGAATACGATTTCGTGGATGTCCGGCAAGCGGATTTCGCTGAACATCGTCGCCGGCATTTCTCCCGAGGAGCAGGCGTACTACGGCGACTATCTGCAGCATGACGATCGCTATCGCCGCACCGATGAATATCTCGCGGTCCTGCAGCGCTTCTGGCACGGCGAATCGCCGATAACGCACGAAGGCGAGCATTACCGCCTGAGCGGCGCGAAACTCGGGCTGCCGTACAAGGACGGCGATCGCCCGCGTCTCTATCTGAGCGGCGCTTCGCAGCAGGCGCAGGAAAGCGCGGTGCGTTGGGGCGATTGCTGGCTGCGCTATGGCGACACGCCGGAAGGCATCGCAGCGGCGAGCCGGTTCGTGCGCGATGCAGGGCGGGAGGTCGGGATTCGCATGCATGTGCTCGCTCGCGAAACGCACGCTGAGGTGCTTGCCGAGATCAAGGCGATGATGGCCAATCCGGACGAGCAGCATCGGCGCAACGTTCGCGAGTTCGTCAGCCACTGCGACTCGCAGGCGGTGAAGACCTCGTTCCGGCTGGCGGAGCAAGCCGTCGATGAATGGTTGTCGCCGGTGCTGTGGTCGGGCGCCGTGGCGTATCGCGGCGGGCCGGCGCTGTGCCTTGCGGGCAGCTACGAGGACGTGGCGCAGAGTCTCATGCAATACAAGAAGGCCGGCGTCACGGAGTTCATCTTTTCGGGCTGGCCCACCCGCGGCGAAATGCGCCGTTTTTTCCAGCATGTTGTCCCGCTCGTGCGCAAGCTCGAAGCCAATGAAGGTGAGCACGAGGAGATAGCCCTTGTCATCTGATGCCATCGACAGCCGCAAGGCCCGGCGCCTGCGCTGCTTCGCCGCCGGGCTGATGCTCGGCATCGTCGCCGAGCAGACGGTGCTTTTCGCGGTGCCCCTCATCATCTATCAGGAAACGGCGAGCATGACGTATTCCGGCATCGCATTTGCCGTGGAGTGGGTGCCGGCGCTGATCTGCTATCCGTTTGCCGGCGTGCTCGCTGACCGTGTCGGTGGAAAGCGGCTGTTTCTCGCGTCGAATGCCGGGCGTGCGCTATGCCTGCTGATTGCGGCGCTCGTATGCTGGACGGTTCCCGGCGCGGCGATCGCCGCGCTCATGATCAATAGCGCATTGCTCTCCGCGTTCATGGCGCCGATTCGCATGTCGGTGGAAAAGACCGTTCCGGCGCTCGCGGAAGGCGACACCCTGGCGCGCCTGCAATCGCTGGTGCAAAACGCGGAATTGCTGTCGAGAGCGCTCGGGCCGGTGCTTGCCGCGGGACTTGCGTACCGGCTCGGCAAGCTCCCGCTGCTCGTCGTCGCGGCGGGTGCGTTCGCCGCCGCCGTCCTGTGCTGGCGCGGTATGCCGACAGGGCTGTCCGCCAAGGCCACACCGAGCCGCGTGGGGCAGGAGCTCCTGCTCGGCTGGAAGCTTCTGATCCGTAACCGGCCGGTGCTCATGCTCGCACTGGTCAACTTCACGATCAACCTTGCGTTTGCCATCGCGATCAGCGCCAATGCCTACCTCATAACTGGGCTCTTCCATGCGCCGGACAGCGTCTTCGGCCTGATGAACACCGCCGCGGGATTGCTCGGCTTCATCAATCTGCTGGCGATGCCCCGTTTGCTGAAAATGTGGTCGGTCTATCGCATCGGCGCGTCGGGATTCGCCGTGATGTGCATCGGCCTCGCGTCGATGGGCTGGACGGACACGCTGTGGATCTACGCAATGTCATTTCCCGCTGCGATGGCCGGCGTCGCGTGGTTCAACGTATTCAACCGCACGCAGCGGGCGAGGGCGATCGAGCCCGAGCACCTCGGCAAGGTCATCGGTCCGTTCTATCTCGTGAACTCGCTCTCGTATCCCATCGCTGGGCTCATTACGGCGGGCCTCGGACCCGCGCTCGGCGTGCAGCACATCATGCTTTTCATGGCAGGGCTTCTATCGCTGCCCGGCGCGGCGTTGCTATGGCTGACGGCTCGCGGGTTCCGCGCAAAGCTGGATGACAAGGGTCCGCAGGAACATGCGCCGGCGTCTGCCGCTGCGCCGAAGTGCCCCGGACGAGCGTAGCGTTGTCGGCCGCGCTCGTCGGGTGCAATGTCTTCACGGGGTCGTGGGTGCCGTCGCATGACTCGCGACTTCCGCGCCGCTCATCTGCAGTATCTCCCGCGCGCTGTTGACGATATCCGAGGAGATCGCCTCGCAGACGGGCGGTGCTGCTCGCCAGTGATGCCAGTACAACGTGACGTGCAGCGGCATGTGCCGCATCACATCGACGAGTTCGCCGCTGGCGAGCCGTGAGCGCACGGTCTGCTCCGGAAGCAGCCCATAGCCCACCCCCGCGACGATCGCCTCGAATTGCGAAGCGGCGGAAGGCAGGAAGTTCTTGCGATAACGGGCGGCGGCTACGCCGAATACCGTGTCGAGATACCGATCCAGCATGGCGGTGCGCTTGCCGAGCAATACGGCGGGCGCTGACGTGGCCGAATGCAGGGTGAAGCCTTTGCAAAAATACCGCAGCATGAAGGCCGGACTCGCAACGCAACGATAGGGCATGGTGCCGATGAGCGTGGCGGCGCAACCGCGCGCAGGCCGCGGCACGGTCGAGACGCAGCCGATGATTTCACCGCGCGTGAGGACCGGAAAAGCCGGATCGGCGTCATCCACGACGATTTCCAGTTCTACCGTGTTGCGTTCGATCAGGCGCTGGGCGACGGCGCTGAACCACGTGTCGATCGAATGCGCATCCACGCCGATGGCGAGCGGCATCATGCCTCGTCCCTCGACGCCATGCGGGCGCACCTGGCTGTAGGTGTCGGCTTCGAGCAGCCGGATGGCGACCACATGCTTGAGCAGCACCTCGCCGACCGCGGTGAGGGCCAGCGGCTTGTCGCGCACCAGCAGGACGGTCGATAGTGCCTCTTCCAGTGCCTTGACGCGTTGTGAGATCGCGCCGCGCGTTACATTGAGCCTCTCGGCCGCGCGTTCGAAACTCAAGGTTTCGACGACGGCTGCGAAAGCCTCCAACTGATGTCGGTCGAGCATCATCAGTTTGCTCCTCAAAATATAGTCAGTACGCGCGTGCATCATGTCGGCACGCGTCGGCCAAGCAACGAGCATCGAGTGGCCAGGGCGATGCTTCGACGGCGCATCGGGAAGGATGGTCCGCAGTCAGGCGAATTGCAGGCACGAATGATGCCAATCGACGGTTGCTGGCGCTTAGAGGCGGCGAATTGTCGGGCGGGCGCGAGGAACCCGCCGCCCGGCGCTCATTGCAGCGGCGATTGTCCCGCTGGCGCCGCGAGTTCGCGCATCGCGTAGCGTTTCGATGGAATCATGTGTCGTTATCGTGTTAACAAAAGACGGCGCACTGTTGGATCGCTTCCATCTGGCGTTCGCCTTGTCGAGAACTGGTTTGAAGCGGCCATGGCGATCGACGCGCAGGCGTGGTGGCGTCGATCAAGGAGCAGCGCACGTTCGTGACAACGATAGGCGAGCTTGCAAGCAATACAAACCCTCCAAAGGAAGGCATGTGGTTCGAGTGGCTGCTTTCGCCGAGCGCCTAAGCGCTTTCAACTAATTAGTCGTCGAACTCGCCGGACTCCAGAGCATCCGCGAAATCCGTGAGCCAGATGGCGAAGTGATCCGTGTCGTAGCTCGCCGTCTTGCCGTTGGAGATTCGCGTGACGGAAATCTGCCGCGTGGCGCCGGTTGAGTTGTCCTCCGGGACGATGACATTGTCCGTAATCCGGAAATCACGAAGTTCGAGCCCCCGATTCACAAGCACGGCTTTGACGTCTTCTTGTTCGTCCCAGGAAAACTGGGAGAAGTCATGGGCTGTCATGCGGTCTCCTCGCACGGGTGGGAAAAGCGTTGCGCTCAGTCGCCAGTTTGCCACCGGTTTAAAACCCGACATCTGTATTTAGCTGGCGCTACGACATTTCTAACTGGCCGCGACATAAAAACCGACGCTAATTTACATTATGTCAACTAACACGCGCACCCCAATCCCGAAATCCCCCAACCGCCCAAATCCCGCACAATCACCCCAAACCCGCCCATACGCGACCCCAGCCGCGTCCCTCAACATCCCGATGAACACACGCCTTTTCAGCCTCGCGAAAATTCCCTTCTTCCTCCCGCTCGCCGGCGCAACCTTGATGCTCGGCATCGCGATGTCGTTCACCGCGCCGTATCTCTCGCTGTTCAGCGTCGAACAGGCCGACATGACGCCGCTGCGCCTCGGCGTCTTCATGACGGTGATCGCGGCGAGCGGCGTCGTCGCGAGCGCCTTCGCGGGCAAATGGTCGGATCGCCACGGCCATCACCGTGGGCTGCTGCTTGCCGCGCTCATCGCGTCGGCGCTCGGCTTCCTTCTGCTGTGCCTGCTGCGCAGCTATCCCGCGCTGATCGCCATCGGCATCGTGTTTCTCGGCGCGGGCGGCGCCGCCATGTCGCTCGTGTTCTCGTTCGCACGCGCCGCTTTGCCCGTCGATGACGAAGCCGAACGCGCACTCGCGCTTTCCACGCTCAGAACCGTCCTGTCGATGGCCTGGGTCTTCGGCCCCTCGGTCGGCGCACTGGTGCTCGCCGCCGCGGGCTTCTACGGCCTTTTCCTGTTCGCGGCCGCGTGTTTCGTCGCGTGCGGCGGCATCGTCTGGCGCATGCACGATTCGCCAAAAGGTGATCCGCACAGCGCACCCGCGCACTACGCGGGCGATCCGTCGTCGCTCCTCGAAGTGACCGCGCCCGATACCGACGAACTCGTGCCGCCGCACGCCGGCGCGCCGCACACGCGCGCGGAAATCTGGCGCGCCACCGTGGCCATGACGCTCATCGGGCTGGCCGCGAGCGCCACCATGATCGTGTTGCCGCTGTACGTCGTTCACGGCATGCACGGCACGCGCATCGACGTATCGGTCATGCTCGGGCTCGGCGCCTTCCTCGAAATCCCGATGATGCTCGCGCTCGGCGCACGCGGCTCGCGCCTCGACAAGCAGCGATGGCTCGCCGCCAGCGCCGCCGTGCACACGGTTTATTTCATCGCGGTCGCGGCGTCGCAGAGCATCCGCTTCCTGATTCCGATGCAGGCGTTCAACGCGTTCGTCGTGTCCGTCATCTCATGTCTCGGCATGATCTATATGCAGGACCTGATGCCCGAACGACCCAGCTCGGCCACGGCGCTCTTTTTCAACGCCTCGCGCGTCGGCTCGATTCTTTCCGGCGTGCTGTCGGGCGCGCTCGTCGCGGCACTCGGCTATCGAGGCACGTTTCTCGTCTGCGGCGGCATCGCGCTGGGCGCAGCGGTCCTGTTCGCGAATCCGCCGTTCGGACGCATCGCGCGCCGGTCGTGGAACGGGTGGAAGTCGCGGCGCGAGCCGGCCCGCTGAAATGGCAATATAAGCACACGCCGCCGACCGACACGCCCAACATGCCCCAGCGCCTCCCGCCGCTCAACGCCCTGCGCCTCTTCGAAGCCGCGGCGCGCCATCGCAGTTTCAAGCTCGCCGCGGCCGAGCTCAACGTGACGCCGGGCGCCGTGAGCCACGGCATCGGCGCGCTCGAAAAGCTGCTCGGCGTGGAGTTGTTCGTGCGCGAGCCGCGCGGCCTGTCGCTGAGCGCCGCCGGCGAACACTACCTGCCCTACATAGCCGAAGCGTTCTCGCTCATCGCCATCGGCACGCGATCGCTGGCCGACCGGCGCACACGCCGCTCCATCTCCGTCACCTGTGCACCTACGCTCGCCGCCCGCTGGCTCGTCCCGCGCCTCGCCGATTTCCGCGCGCGCTGGCCCGACGTCGACGTCAGCGTCGATACCTCGCGGCGTCAGGCGGGTTTTCCCGTCGATGGCTTCGATATCGGCCTGCGCCTCTCGCGCGGCCCGGTGGACGGCGCATCGTGGCAGCGTCTTTTCGGCGAGCGTCTCGTGCCGCTTTGCAGCCCGGCCTACCGCGCGGGGCTGTCGGGCGCGGACGGCAGCGCGGATCTCTCACGCGCCACGCTGATTCACGTCGATACCGCGAGCCAGGACTGGCAGGCGTGGATGGACGGCGCGGGCATCGACGGGCTCGATCTTCGCGGCGGTCTGCGCTTCGATACCGTCCAGCTTGCCTTCGACGCCGCCGCGGCGGGGCTTGGCGTCGTCATCGGCAGACGGCCGCTCGTCGATCGCGAACTGACGGCGGGCACGCTGGTGGAAGCGTCCGCGACGCGCGTCGAAACGCAAACGGCCTACTGGCTGTGCGAATCGCCGCACGCGAGCGAGCGCGCGGATCTCGTCGCGTTTCGCACCTGGCTGATCGAACAGGCGGCCGGTTTCGCCGAAAGCGAAAAAGCGAGCGATTGAACTGCGCTCAACCGTCCACGAAAAGTTTTCGTTTGCCAGCACGGACGTTCGCCTGCGACGATGGCGGCAAGGAGGAACACGCGCCATGTCAAGCCTATCCGCCACGAAAGACACGAGCCGCGCAACGGCGTGGGCGCTCATCGCCGCCGCCGGGCTGATTTTGAGCGCCGCGATGGGCGTGCGTCAGACCTTCGGGCTTTTCATCGGGCCGTTTTCCTTCGATCGCGGTCTGCCCGTCACGCTGATCGCCTTCGCGATCGCGCTGCACAATCTCGTGTGGGGCTTCGCGCAGCCGTTCGCGGGCGCCGCCGCCGACCGCTACGGCGCGGCGCCCGTCGTCGCGACCGGCGCGGCCACGTTCGCCGCCGGGCTCGCGCTCGCCGCCGCCGCGACATCGGGATGGATGCTCGTATTGGGTCTCGGCGTGCTCGTCGGCATCGGCATCAGTTGCACGAGCTTCGGCGTGGTGCTCGCGACGGTCGGACGCGTCGCTTCGCCGCAAACGCGCAGTGTCGCGATGGGCCTCGCCAGCGCGGGCGGCTCCCTCGGCCAAGTGCTGATGGTGCCGTTCGCGCAGGAGATCCGGCTGTATGCGGGCGTGCCGGCGTCGCTCTACGCGCTCGCCTTCGTGCTCTTGCTCGCGGCGCCGCTCGGCATCGTGCTCGATCGCGCGAGCCGCCGTCAGCGCGTGGCGGCGGCGTCATCGCATGAAACGCAGAGCGCCGCCATGCCGCTCGCCGAAACGCTGCGCTTCGCGACGCGTCATCGCGGCTACCGGCTGCTGACGCTCGGCTTTTTCACGTGCGGTTTTCAGCTTGCGTTCATCGCCACGCATCTGCCCGGCTATCTGATGCTCTGTCACATGCCGGTCGGGCTCGGCGCAACGGCGCTCGCGCTCATCGGCCTGTTCAACATGTTCGGCAGTTGGGGATGCGGCTGGCTCGGCGGACGCTGGCGGCAACAGCATGTGCTCGCGTGGCTCTATCTGATTCGCGGCGGCACGATCGCCCTCTTCGTGCTGCTGCCCACGACGAGCGTTTCCGTCGTCGTCTTCGCCGCCGTGATGGGCCTCACATGGCTCGGCACGGTGCCGCTGACCAATGGTCTCATCGCTAAAGTGTTCGGCACGCGTCATCTCGGCACGCTGTTCGGCGTCGTGTTCCTGAGCCATCAGCTCGGCTCGTTTCTCGGCGCGTGGCTGGGCGGCTATGTGTTCGACACGACCGGTTCGTACTCGCTGATCTGGGGCGCGACGGCCGTCGCGGGGCTGGTCGCGGCGCTGCTGCACTTTCCGATCGACGACAGGCCCGTCGCCGAGGAATCGCTCGCCGCGGCCTGAAAACGCGCCGCTAGCGCTTCAAAAGCCAGCTTCGCAGCCTTTCCGCGTCCTGAAAGTGCCCGTGCACACTCGGCGCGCCGAGGATGACGAAGAGCGTGGGACGCCCCCGCACCGTCGCGATGACGATGAGGCAATGCCCCGCCTCGTTCGTGAAGCCCGTCTTCTGCAAGCCGACATGCCACGCATCGCGATACACGAGCGGATCGGTATTGCGATACACGAGCGGCCCCTCGCCGCCGAGCACCAGCTTGTGATGCGACGTCGCGAATTCGCGGATTGTGGGATAGCGATACGCCGCGCGCGCGAGCCGCGTGAGATCGCGCGCCGTCGATACGTTGTGCGGCGAAAGACCGGTCGGATCGACGAAATGGCTGCGGTTCATGGCGAGCCGCTTCGCGGTGCGGTTCATCGCGCGCACGAAGCCCGCGCGGCCGCCGGGATAATCGCGGCTGAGCGCGAACGCGGCGCGATTCTCCGACGACATCAGCGCGATATGCAGCATCGTCTTGCGCAGCAAAAGCGAGCCGACGGGCAGCCGCGAGCGCGACCACTTGAGTCGATCGACATCGGCATCGGTGATGCGCGCGGGCTTGAGCAGCGAATGCTTCGAGTCGAGCACGACCATCGCGGTGAGCAGCTTGGTGAGCGAGGCCACGGGCAAGCGCCGGTCGGCGTGCTTCGCGTAGAGCGTGCGGCCGCTCGTCAGATCGACGACGATCGCGGCGCGCGCCTGCACGGCGGGCTGCTTCGGGGCGGCGGCGCGCTTCGCATGCGCGATCAGCGGCGCCAGGCTCGCGAAGAGAAAGACAATGAAGAGCAGATGCAGTTTAAGCATGACGCGTCCGGATGCGCGTCGGAATTGAGCGTCGATGTGGCGGCATGGTGCGGCGGCGGACGAAAGAGTCCGCTACCGTATGGGGCGAGGCTTAAGCGAAACTTAAACCGGGCAGTTCGGCCTCGACGCGCGACCCATCCGGCTCAATTCGCCCTCGACCTCAACGCGGCGAAGAGATCGACGGTGAGCGCAACCGCCAGCGCCGCCGCGCCGATCGCGAACAGCAGGCGATAATCCCCGCCGCTATTCGAGAACAGAAACGACAGGCCATACGCGGCGAGCGCCTGGAGCACGGCGAATCCCGTCGTCGCGGTGCGCCACGCGCCCTTCTGCGCGGCCGGATGATGCGCGAGCAGTTCGTTCACGCGTCCGAGCACGAGCGGCACGATGCCCGGCGTGAACGCGCCGACCACCACGCTCGACACCATCAGCAACACCGCGCTCGACGACACCGCCGGCAGCGCGACGGCCACCAGTTGCACCAGATACGCCACGCGCAGCGCAGGCCCGAAGCCCGCGCGATCCGCGAGATGGCCGGCGAGAAGCGGTCCGGCGATCGCACCGAGCCCATACAGCACCCAGAATTGCGCGCCCGCATCGACGCCCTTGCCGAGTCCGCGCGCGACGAAATCGACGAGAAAGATCATGTGCGGGACGAGCCCCACCGCATTCAGCGCGTATTCCGCGAACAGCGCGCGCAACGCGGGCGGCGAAGGCGCTTTCGCATGCGTGTGTCCATGCGCGTGCTCCTGCGCCGGCGCTTCGTCCGACGGCCAGCCGTGCCACGCGACCATCGTCAGCAGCAGCGACACCGTCGCGAGCCCGAGCCATGTCTCGGTCAGCCCGTGCCGCAGCAGCAGCGGCACGATCGTCCCCGACGCGGCGATGCCGAGCCCGATGCCCGCGAAGATCGCGCCGCTCGCAAAGCCGCGGCGCGACGGCGCGACATGCGCGATGATCGTCGGCGCGGCGAGCACCATCAGCGCGCCGCCTGAAATGCCGGACAGAAAGCGCCACGCGAAGAACCACAGAAACGACACCGGAAAAGCGCACGCGACGAACGCGATGGTGGCGAGGATCATCATCGCGCGCAATACGGTGGCGGCTTGCGCGCGCCGCGCGAGCCAGCCCGCCGCGAGCGCGCCCGCGAGATAACCGCCGAGATTGGCCGCGCCGAGATACGCCGCCGTGGACGCCGGAAACCAGTGCGCGCCGATGATCGCCGGCAACAGCGGCGTATAGGCGAAGCGCGCGAGCCCGATGCCGACGAGACTCGCGCTCGCCCCGGCCAGCACGCCGCGCCAGACCTGAAATGTGCCCCTTTCCGATTGATTCGAGACTGCGTATCGCATGGTGCCTCCCTGCCGCATCGGGCACGGTCTACGCGCCCTTCGATGAAGGCCAGTCTATATTCGATCGAATCGAGAGAGAATCGCCGCGAGCCGGAAGTCAATCTTCCGCTAGACGGTCGAATCGAGCTCCAGCCGCTTGAATTGCTGGCGCAGGCGCGGCGTGGCGAAGTCGACGAACGCGCGCACCTTCGGCACCGACAAACGCCCGTGCGGCGTCAGCAAGTGGACCGGCAACGGCGCATGCTCGCTGTCCGCGAGCACGATCCGCAGCGACGCGTTCTTCACTTCCCTGGCGACGTGATAGGAAAAGAGCCGCGTGAGGCCGTGGCCATCGACGGCCGACGCCACCGCCGCCCGCACCGTGTTCACGATGAAGCGCGGCGCGAACTGCACGACCTGCGGAATGGCCGCGCCGCCCGATGTCGGAAAGCTCCATGAATCGAGGCCGAAATGCGTCATCGAAATAACCTGATGCTGAGCGAGATCGGCAGGCTTGCGAATGCGCGGATGCTTCGCGAGATAACGCGGCGACGCCGCCACCACGCGCCGCACCGCGCCCACGGGAATCGCGATCAGCGTCGAGTCCGACAGATGCGCGATGCGCAGCGCCACATCGATGCCTTCGTCGATCAGGCTCACGGGCCGGTCGAGCAGTTGCAGGCGCACGGAGACAGCGGGAAAGCGCGCCAGAAAATCGTCGATCAGCGGGCGCAGGAAGTCTTCGCCCGCGGCGACGGGCGCGGTGATCGTCAGAAGCCCGCGCGGCGCGGAGCGTTCGTGCGCGATCAGTAAATCGGCTTCTTCGAGATCGGTGAGAATGCGGCGGCACGCGGCCGCGTAACGCTCGCCCGCTTCGGAGAGCCGGATCGTGCGCGTCGTGCGATGAAGCAGCGCCGTGCCCGTATGTTCCTCGAGAAACGCGATTGCCCGGCTCACGGCGGCGGGCGAGCGGCCGAGCCGCCGCCCCGCGCCTGCCAGGCTGCCTTCGTCCAGCGTGGCGATGAACACTTTCATCGCGTCGATACGGTCCATGTCGGCTCGGTGCTTCAGGGGCGAAGCGCCAAGTCTACCGCCTCAGACCACCGAGATCGTCACGTCGATATTGCTTTTCAGCGCCTTCGAGTACGGGCAGGTCTGATGCGCCAGGTTCGCGATTTCCTCCGCCACCGCGCGCTCGATGCCCGGCAGGCTCACGTTCAAGCGTGCGCGCAGCAGATACGCTTCGCCGGCCATGCCGAGATCCACTTCGGCATCGACGGCGGTGTCGGCGGGCAGGCGCGTCTTCAGCTTGGCCGCGGCCTTGCCCATCGCGCCGATGAAACACGCCGACCAGCCCGCGGCGAGCATCTGCTCGGGATTGGTGCCCGCGCCCGCCGATCCGGGCGGCGAGAGCTTCACGTCGAGACGGCCATCGGTGCTCTTCGCATGGCCTTCGCGGCCTCCGACGACGCGCGTTTTGCCGGTGTACAGGACGGTGTCGATCTGGGTCATGATGATTTCCTCTGGGTGCGTTCGAAAGTGGCTGGGCTTAGTGATGCGCGAAAAGTCTGGCGACGTCGTTCGTGTTCACGCCGCGTGCGCCCGATTGCGTGGCGCCGTCGGCGATGCCGCCATACGCCTGCATCGGCATGGCCGCGCTCTCGCTGGCGATGGTCTGCGCGCTCACGCCGCGCTGCGAAGCGGGCGCGCCCGCGAGCGGGTCGTAATGCGGCGCGGGGCCGTAGCCGCTGCTGGCGAACGCGGAGCCGGCTGCGACGGCGCTGACGGCGATGACTGCGGCGGTGACGAATTGCTTGATCATGATGTGTCTCTCTTCGATGATGTGGAAAGGGTGTTGAATCGGATTAGCTGCCCTGATACAGGCTGCGCAAGGCGGCGATCTGGCCGTCGCGCTGTGCCTGCACGAGTTCCTGCTTCACCTCGGCGCGCGTCTTGCCAAGCACCGCGCGATTCGCGACGGCCTGCTGGGTTTGCACGTCCACCGTGCTGCCGTGGGTCACGGCGGCATGCGCCACACCGGTCAGAGCGCTGGCGGCGAGAGCGAAAGCAACGATCGTGGATTTCATGGCGTTTCTCCTTGAGCGAATGAATCAGTCGGGTCGAATGGGTTGAGGCACGTCGGCTTTCGCGGTGTTCGCTTTGCGTTTCACTCGTCAGCCGTCGATGTGTGTATTTGAAGGCTCGCAGGTATCTGCCATGTGTCCCGGAACCGTGTGTTGTGCAATGTTTTGTATCGCCCGCGTTCCAGATACATTGCGATACGAAAGCCCGGTTCAGCGCGCGGCCAGCAGCGTTTCGATGGCCGCTTCGGTCTGGGCGTCGCCGCCCTCGCCTGCTTGCGTGTGGACGACGCGCCCGTGTCGATCGATCAGATAGCGCGACGGCCAGCGCTGGTTGCCGTATGCGGCCCACGTCGCGTAGCCGTTGTCCTGCGCGACGGGATACGCAATCCCGAAACGCTCGACGGCGCGCTTCACGTTGTTCGTGTCCTCTTCGAACGGAAACTCGGGCGTATGCACGCCGACCACGACGAGCCCTTTGTCCGCGTATTGGCGATGCCACGACTTCAAGGCCGGCAGGCTCTCGATACAACTGCCGCACGCAAAGGCCCAGAAATCGACGAGCACGACCTTGCCGCGCAACTGCGCGAGCGTGAGCGGCGTGCTGTTGATCCATGTGTCGATGCCCGCGAACTCGGGCGCGGCGGCGTGGCGGATGGACCGGTGCATGACGAAAACCTCCGAATGCGGTAGAAATCGGGGCGGCGCGCACGATGCGCACGTTCCCGGCACAACCGCATTGGACTGCGCGGGCGTATCCCGCTTGTGTCGGTTCGCGCCGGGCTGCGCAATGTTATGTATCGCGCGGCATGCGGGATACACTGCGATACAAAAGCCCCGCCGAAGCGCGCTATAACGCAGTCATTGGTTATCGGCGGGAGCAAAAAGATGAAACGCATACTGGCGGTGCTCGCCTTTCTCGCAGGCGGAATAGCGACGGAATTAGCCCATCCGGTTCAGTGTCTGCTGGTCAGCCCGGGCCGGGTGCAACTCAAGCGTCAACGACAACGATCCATCGATGGAAACCAATGATCACGTATTGATCGTCGACGACGATCGCGGCATTCGCGAACTGCTCGCGGAGTATCTCGAGAAGAACGGCATGCGCGTGTCGCTCGCCGCGAACGGCCGCCAGATGCGTGCCGTTCTCGACCAGCAGGGCGCGCCGGATCTCGTCGTGCTCGATCTGATGCTGCCCGGCGAAGACGGTCTCGTGCTGTGCCGCGAACTGCGCTCGGGCAAGTTCCGCGACGTTCCCGTGCTGATGCTCACCGCGCGCAACGAAGAAGCGGATCGCATTCTCGGCCTCGAAATGGGCGCGGACGATTACCTGCCGAAGCCTTTCGCCGTGCGCGAACTGCTCGCGCGCATCAAGTCCGTGCTGCGCCGCACGCGCATGCTGCCGCCGGGCATGGAGGTGAGCGAGTCGTCGCAGATGCTCGCCTTCGGCGACTGGCGGCTCGACACGACCGCGCGCCATCTGCTCGACACCGAAGGCACGATGGTCTCGCTCTCCGGCGCGGAATACCGCCTCCTGCGCGTGTTTCTCGACAACGCCCAGCGCGTGCTCACGCGCGATCAACTGCTGAATCTGACACAGGGCCGCCAGGCCGATGCCTTCGACCGCTCCATCGACCTGCTCGTCTCGCGGCTGCGCCAGCGCCTGCGCGACACCGCGCGCGAGCCGCGCTACATCAAGACGCTGCGCAGCGAAGGCTACGTGTTCTCGGCCGAAGTCACCCCGATCGAGTCGCCTCGATGAGCACGCTTTCGCCCCTTTCTCCGCGATCGATGCTGCACTGGCCGCGCACGCTGTTCGCGCGGCTCGCGCTGATCCTCGTCGTCGGCCTGGCGCTCGCGCAGACCTTCTCGTTCCTGCTGACCATGCACGAACGCGACGAATCGATGACCAACGTGATGGTCGGCTACGTCGAGCGGGAAGTCGCGAGCTCGGTCGCGCTGCTCGATCATCTGCCGCCCGCCGAACGCGCCGCATGGCTGCCGCGGCTCGCGCGGCGCAGCTACGAATTCATCCTCGGACCGGGCGAGACGAACGGCACCGTGCCCGACGCCGCGCTCTCGGAGCGCTTCGCGCGCTCGATCGGCGATGGCATCGGCAAGCGCTATCCGCTGACCGTCAACGCGGTGCCCGGCCACAAGGAGCGCTTTCAGGTGCATCTGAAGCTGTCGGACGGCTCGCCGCTCACCATCGACATGCGCCCGATGGTCGGCACGCCGCTGTCCGCCTGGCTGCCGCTGGTTCTGGTGTTGCAACTGATCGTGCTCGGCGCGTGCTGCTGGCTCGCGGTGCGTCTCGCGACCGGCCCGCTCAAGCGGCTCGCGAGCGCCGCGGACACGCTCGGCCCCGATCTCAAGGCCGAGCGCCTGCCGGAATCCGGCCCGGAGGAAGTCGCGCGCGCCGCGCAAGCCTTCAACGCGATGCAGGACCGCGTCTCGATGTACATGGCCCAGCGCATGCAGATTCTCGCGGCGATCACGCATGATTTGCAGACGCCGATTACGCGCATGCGCCTGCGCGTCGACACGATGGACGATGAAACCGCCGGCGCGAAGCTCCAGCAGGACCTGAAGGAAATGGAATCGCTCGTGAAGGAAGGCGTCACGTATGCGCGCACGCTGCACGGCACGAACGAAGCGCCGCGGCGCATCGATGCCGATGCGCTGTTCGAAAGCATGGTCGACGATTATCTCGATGCCGGCGAAAGCGTGACGCTCGCCGGCAGCATCGGCGGCGCGCTGATGGCCCCGCCGCAGGCGCTCAGGCGCGTGGTGGGCAATCTCGTCGATAACGCGATCAAGTATTCCGGCGCGGCGGAAATCGAAGTCGCCTCGCGCGCCGATGGCCGCGCCGTGATCGCCGTGCTCGATCGCGGGCCGGGCATTCCCGCCGAATCGCTGGAGGCCGTCTTCGAGCCGTTCGTGCGGCTGGAAGGCTCGCGCAACCGGCAGACGGGCGGCACGGGTCTGGGTCTCGCCATCGCGCGCCAGCTTACGCTCGCGATGGACGCGTCGCTCACGCTGCATCAGCGCGAAGGCGGCGGGCTGGAAGCGCGGCTCGTGCTGAAGCAAGCCGCGTAGGCCGGGCGTCTAACGGCCCGTCGCGCGCCGCGCGATCAGCATCGGCAAACGAATCAGAAAGCCGAGAAATAGCCGCGTGTGCATCCACGTGAGCAGCACGTTGTCGCGGCCATAGTGAAAATGCGACACGCCGCCCTCTTCCGGCATGAAGTAGCGCACGGGCGCGTCGAGGTTGATCGGCCGCACGCCGCGCCAGCACAGACGCACCACCGCTTCGGGATCGAAGTCGAAGCGGCGCATCCACGATTGCGAGCGCATCAGCGAAGCGAGCGGCGCAATCGGATAGACGCGAAAGCCGTACAGCGAATCGCCGATGCCCATCCAGAGCGTCTCCAGATTCGCCCAGCCGTTCGAGATGCGCCGTCCCTGCACGCGCAACTGCGGGGCGCTCGCGTCGAACTTCGGGCGGCCGAGGATCATCGCCTCGGGCGCGGCCATCGAGGTCTCCATGAACGTGCGGATCAGCGCGGCGGGATGCTGGCCGTCCGAGTCCATGGTCAGCGCATGCGTGAAGCCGAGTCTGGCCGCTTCTTCGAGGCCCGCGAGGACCGCCGAGCCTTTGCCGCGATTCTCCGGCAGCACGATCACACGCAGGCCGGGATCGGTCTCGGCCATCTTCGAGAGGCGCGCGGCGCTGCCGTCCGTGCTGCCATCGACGACGACCCAGACGGGATTCCACTGTTCGCGCGCGCCGCGCACGGTTTCATCGACTTTCTCGCCGGGGTTGTAGCTCGGAATGAGGACGAGATGCGTGGACGATGCGCGAGTCGAAGACATTGAAGAAGCAGAAAACGGAATGGATGCGACGAATTTTAACGTCTGCCGGCGCTTCGATTTCAGCCGCTCAGTCGCGCGCGCGATGCGTGTCGAGCTCGCCCGCGTAGAAGCGCTGCAATTCGCCGATGAACGCCTGCAGCGCGGCGTGGTCGCGCCCCGGCGGCGCGAAGCGGCGGCCGAGCGTCACCCGGTAGGTGATCGGCAGCGCCGGCTTGCGGAAAATCTGCCAGCCTTTGCCGAGAAAGCCCGAATCCGTCTCGATGATGAGCGTCTGCACCGGCGCCTGCGCGCGCGCCGCGATCAGCGCGATGCCGCCCTTCAGCGGATTCACCGCGGCGCTTTCCGTGCGCGTGCCTTCGGGAAACAGCAGCAGCGGGCTGCCGCGCTGCAGTTCGGCGACGGCGGCGCGAATCAGCCGGACAGGCGTGTCGTTGACGATATAACCCGCGAGCAGCGCGCCCGGCCCGAGAAACACGTTGCCGGCGACATCGCCCTTCATCACGCAGCAGGTATCGGGCACGCGCGACGCGATGAGCAGCGCATCGAGCAGGCAGGGATGATTCGGCGCGAGGATCATCGCGGGTTCGCCCGCGAGCGAATCCAGCTCGGAGAGATCGAAGCGGCACGCGCCGAGCGTGCGCAGCAGCGCGAAGTACAGGTGCCACACGCGCTGCACGACGGCGCGCCCGACGCGCCGCCCCGCATCGACGGAGAGCACGGCACGCAGAATCAGCGCGAAGGGAAACCACGCGAGGCACACGAGCGCGAGCACGGCGAGCGCGAAATAGAACGCCGCGCCTTGCCAGACGCTTTCGAGCGACAGCTTCGCGTCGGCGCCGCCGATTTTGCGATGCGCGTCACTCATCGCTCGCCACCGTTTTCGACGACTGCCCGAACACCCACGCGACCGCCACGCCGCCCGACAGCACGCTTTTCTGACGCACGAGCGGACTGTCGGCGAAGCTCGCGCCCGCGAGATTGGCGTAGCGCATGAACGCGCCGACCCAGTAACGGCTGAAGCGCCGCGACATCGACACGAGCGCCTGCGCGCCCGAATAACCGCCGCTCGCCTGAAACGCCGGCCGGCCGGGCGTCGCGTATTGCGGCGCGACGGTGTAGTAGTGGTCGCTGTAGTGGCCGTTCGCGAACATCGGCCCCGCGAACATGCCCACGCGCAGGCCCGGCACGCCGGCGACATCGACGAGATCGAGGTTCACGTTCGGCTCGAACTGCCAGCCGACCGTTTTCGGCGACGATTCCAGCGTAATGCCCATACGCAGCGGCATGCGCAAATCGAGCAGCATGTCGCGCGAAGCGGAGCGCCACAGATGCACCTCCACCGACGGGCCGATCTCGATGGTCGGCTTCAAATCGGGCATGCCGGCGCGCGCGTTGTCGTCGCGGCTCGAAACCGGCAGCGAACCGAGCACGCTGATGTTGAAATTGACGCGATCGCTTTCGAGCAACTGGCCGCGCACGCCGTCGCGGTCCGCGCGCAGGTACTTGCCGCGATAGATCACGTACGGAAACGGAAAGACCCACGCGCGCGTCTGGTCCGAGCCGGGATAGTGCGGAAACGCGGCCACGCCCATGCCGATGCCCAGTTCCCACAGCGGCTTCTGCGGCGGCGGCGTTTCATCGGCGAATGCGGCGCTGCTGGCCAACAGCAGCGTCAGAAGCGCAAGGCGCGGTCGCAGGCTCATCAATTTGCGGGCGACTCCGCTTCGCTCAGATTGCGGCGGCGCATGCGGTAGGCGCGCAGCGAATTGCGCCAGTCGAGGAGCGCGGTGGCGTAGTAGATGCCCTTGAACGCGCGCAGCGAATGCCAGATGGGCGTGGTGCCGAAAATATCGCCCGCGAGCAGCGACAGCAGCGCTTCTTTCATGCGCAGCGGGTTTCTCGGGCCCATGAAGAGATTGCGCATCGTCGGCGAGGTCATGCGGTAGATGAACCACGAGAACTCGCGCGGGCCGTGGCGCACGTCGCGGTCGAACTTGGCGAGCGCGGCTTGCGCGCGGGCCGGATTCGAGAGCGCCTCGTCGATCGCTTCCGCGCCCGCGAACGCGCTTTGCATCGCGAGCATCACGCCGGACGAGAACACCGGGTCGATGAACGCGAACGCATCGCCGAGCAGCAGGAAGTTGCGCCCGTGCGTCATGTCGCCGGTGTAGGCATAGTTGCCTGTCGCGTGGACCTCGCTGATCAGTTCGGCGTCTTTCAGGCGCTCGGCGAGCGGCCCGCACAGCGCGATCGTCTCGCGAAAGTACGCTTCCACCGACGTGCCCTTCGGACGCCGCTTCAGATACGCCGGCCACACGACCGCGCCGATGCTCGTCGCGCCGTCGGCGAGCGGAATGAACCAGAACCAGCCGTGCTCGAACCAGAACACGGTGATGTTGCCCTCGTGCTCGCCCTCGTTGCGCCGCGCGTTCCTGAAATGGCCGTACAGCGCCGACGAGTTATGGCGTTCGTTGCGGCGCTTGGTCTTGAACTGATTCGCGAGCAGCGTGTCCCGGCCCGATGCATCGACGACGAAACGCGCCCGCACCTGCTCGATGCGGCCATCGTCGTGCTCGACGCCGATCGTCGCGCTGGAATGGTCAGGCGCGAACGCGACCTCGCGCGCGCGGCAGCCTTCGCTCACGTGCGCGCCGTGCTTCGCCGCGTTGCGCAGCAGGATCTCGTCGAGCTCGGAGCGGCGCACCTGATACGCGCTCGGCATCGACTTGTCCCACGCATCGGCGAACAGAAAGCGCTGCGTGCGGTTGCCATGCTGCGGCGACACGAATTCGGCCGCGCGCTTGACCATGCCGATCGCGCGCACCTCGTCTCCGACGCCGAGCTTCTCGAAGAGCCGCAGATTCGCCGGCAGCAGCGATTCGCCGATATGAAAGCGCGGATGCCGCGCCTTCTCCAGCACCCGCACGCGATAGCCGCGGTCCGCGAGCAGCGTCGCCGCCGTCGAACCGGCCGGACCGCCGCCGATCACGACGACGTCCCAGGCTTGCGTCGCTTCGCTCATCCGTGTTCCTCCGTTTTCAGGCGATTCCGCCGTTGACCGACAATACCTGGCCGGTGACATAGGCCGCCGCGTCCGAGACGAGATAGGCCACCATGCCGGCGATTTCCTCGGCCGTGCCCGCGCGCTGCGCCGGCACCAGTTGCTTGATGCGCTCGGGCGGAAACGCCGCGCCGAGCATGGGCGAATCGATGACGCCGGGCGCGACCGCATTCACCGTGATGCCGCGCGACGCCAGTTCCTGCGCGAGCGCACGCGTCGCGCCGATCAGCCCGGCCTTCGCCGCCGCGTAGTTCACCTGCCCGCGATTGCCCATCAGACCCGACAGCGACGACATGTTGACGATGCGGCCCCAGCGCGTGCGGATCATCGGCATCAAAAGCGGCTGCGTGACGTTGAAAAAGCCGTCGAGCGTCACGTCGAGCACGCGCTTCCATTGCCGGTGCGTCATGCCGGCCATGGGCGCGTCGTCGTGGATGCCCGCGTTGTTCACGAGAATCTGGACGGGGCCGTCGGCCAGAATGCGCGCGAGCGCGGTTTCCGTCGCATCGGGATCGGTCACGTCGAAAACGATGACATGCGCTGCCCCGCCCGCCGCGCGAATGGCTTGCGCGCAGCTTTCCGCGCGATCGACGCCGCCGTTCGCGTGAATCCACACTTCGTGTCCGGCGGCCGCGAGCGACCGGCTCACCGCCTGGCCGATTGCGCCGCTGCCGCCCGTCACGAGCGCGCGCATGGGGCTCCCGTCATCGATTGCACTCCGTTTTCATGTGTCGCCGCAACGCGTCGCACGCGCGTGCGCCTTGTCCAGTCTCGATGCGGCGGATTTCAGTCGCATGACAGCGGCTGCCGACGCATTCGGCGCACGACGCCGCGACGCGCGTTATCGCGTGCGATGCGCGGCGACGTGCGCCGCGAGCGCGCCCAGGTTCGCGAAGATTTTCTGGTTGTCGGGATTGTCCGAGCGCAGTTCGAAGCCGTACTTCTTCGAGATGAGGAGCGCGATTTCCAGGATGTCGATGGAATCGAGTCCGAACCCCTCTTCGTACAGGCGCGTATCGGCCGAGACGGCCTTGGGATCGACGTCTTCGAGGTTCAGTTCGGCGACGATCAGCTCGGCGAGCTCTCTTTCCAGTTCATTCATCGTGTGTACAACCGGCGCGAAAACGCGCGGCGAGGGTCGCCCGGAAACCGTGCGCCCCGCGTTCTCCGCACGCTGCCGGCCGTCTTTATCTAGATAATTGCGGTGGCGAAATTCTAGACGAAGCCCCTTGGGACGCCTAGTAGTAAAGGTAACGGGCCGTGCGGTGCGCCACGACACGATATTTTTGAGAAAAATCAGCGGCTTCCCCCACGGGTCGGGGGGCCACGCCAGTAGGGTAAAATTCGCCGGTCTGACGAATGTAAGATCCTCGAACAATCGGTTACAGACCGGGCGCGCACCCGCGCGAGAAAATGATCGTCAGGCGGGCGACTGCCGCATTTTTGTTCAACAACCGAGCGTTCACAAAGAGCGCCGCAGCCGCATCCCATGTTGCGTACCTTTTTCCTTCTTTCATACGCGCCGCGCGGCGCGGGTCCGCGCCGATGAGCGCCGCCCGCTTTCTCCGGGCGGCCGGCGTCGTGGCGGCGATCGTCGCGTACCAGCTCGCCGCGCATCACGCGGCGTCCACGCCGGGCGCGCACGGCCTCGGGCTCGCGCTCGTGCTTGCGCCGCTCCTGCTCGTCACGCTGAACGGCGCCACGCGCTCGACTGCGCGCGCTTGGCTGCTGCCGCTCTGGGCGCTGGCGTGCGCCGCGCTGTGGCTCGCGCGCGCCCCGCTCACCGCGCATTTCGGCTGGGGCCTGTGGCTGGAGCACGCGTGCTTCAATCTCGCGCTCGCGTGGATGTTCGGGCGCACGCTCGCCGCCGGCCGCGAGCCGCTCTGCACCCAGTTCGCGACGATGGTCCACGGCAGGCTCGACGCGCGCGTCGCGCGCTATACGCGCCGCGTCACCGTCGCGTGGACGCTCTTTTTCATCGCGACGGCGCTCGTGTCGACGCTGCTGTTCGCGTGCGCGCCGCTCGTCGCGTGGTCCACCTTCGCCAACTATCTCGCGCTGCCGGCGGTCGGACTGATGTTCGTCGCCGAATATGCGTGCCGCCGCGTCGCGCTGCCGGACATGGAGCCGTCGAGCATCATGGACGCCGTGCGCGCTTACACGCATTCGATGCAGATGCGCCGCAGCGAGGCGCAGTAATGCCGACGAACTCACCGCCCATGCAGACCTTTCCGCTGGTTTTCCACGCGTCGCCGGATCAAACGATCGCCTGGCGCGACGGCACGCCCGTCAGCGTGCGCGCGTTTCTCGCCGACGTGCGGGCGCTCGCCGCCGCGCTGCCCGAAGGCGGCCACGTGTTCAACGTCTGCACGGACCGGTACCGCTTCACGGTAAGCCTGTGCGCGACGCTCGTCGCGGGCAAGACGAGCCTTCTGCCGTCCACGCACACGCCGGAAATGGTGCGCGCCCTCGCCTCGTTCGCGCCGGACGCCTTCTGCCTGCACGACAGCGACGATTGTGCGATCGACCTGCCGCGCTTCCGTTATCCCGACGCCCTCCGCGCCCCGGCCGATGGCGATGGCGAAGCGACCGTGCCGCATATCGACGGCGCGCGCGTCGTGGCTTACGTGTTCACGTCCGGCTCGACCGGCGCGCCGGTGCCGCATCGCAAGACGTGGGGCTTTCTGGTGAAGAACGTGCGCGCGGCGGCGGCGCGCCTGAACCTGCTCGGCGATGCGCGCGCGACGCTCATCGGCACGGTGCCGCCGCAGCACATGTACGGCTTCGAATCGACCGTGCTGCTCGCGCTGCTCGGCGGTCTCGCGTTCAGCAACCGCCAGCCGTTCTATCCCGTCGATATCCGCGCGGAACTCGACGCCATTCCCGAGCCGCGCGTGCTCGTGAGCTCGCCCATTCACCTTCGCGCGCTGTTCGCGAACGACGAAGCGCTGCCGCGCGCGTCGCTGGTGCTGTCGGCGACCGCGCCGCTTTCGGAAAAGCTCGCGCTCGATGCCGAAGCGCGCCTGCAAGCGCCGCTCATGGAAATCTACGGCAGCACCGAAACGGGCCAGATCGCGACGCGCCGCACCGCGCAAACGGCCGCGTGGGAGTTGTTCCCCGATATCGCGCTGACGCCGCGCGCCGACGATGCCGGCGAACAGACGATGTGGGCGTCCGGCGGCCACGTCGAAGTGCCGGTGCCGATGGGCGACGCGCTCGAACTCATCGACGGCGCGCATTTTCTGCTGCACGGACGCAAGGCGGATCTCATCAATATCGCGGGCAAGCGCACGTCGCTCGCGTATCTGAATCATCAGTTGAACGCGGTGCCGGGCGTCGTCGACGGCGTGTTTCACATGCCGGACGAAAGCGGGTCCGATAGCGAGCCGGTGCGCCGCCTGATGGCCGTCGTGGTCGCGCCCGGACTGGACGCAGCCGGCTTGCAGCGCGCGTTGCGCGAGCGCATCGACGCCGCGTTCATGCCGCGGCCGCTGCTCTTCGTCGATTCGCTGCCGCGCAACGCGACGGGCAAGCTGCCGCGCGAAGTGCTGACGAAGCTGATCGAAACCGAACGCCAGCGCCGCACGGCGCTCAGGTTCACCGTGCCGCCCGAACATCCCGCGCTCGCCGGACATTTCCCCGGACACCCGATCGTGCCGGGCGTGGTCCTGCTCGACCACGCGCTCGATGCGATCGGCGCGGCGCTCGGCAGACGCTTCGACGCGTGCCGGATCGAATCGGCGAAATTCCTGAGCCCGGCCGCGCCGGGCGAGGCGCTCGATATCGCCTACGAAACGGCGGCGAGCGGCGCGATCCGCTTCACGATCCGGGCCGGCGAACGCGCGGTGGCGAGCGGTGCGCTCGCCGCTTCATCGGAAACCGCAACGGCGACAGCAACGACCACCACCGCCACGGACGCGCACGCATCGTGAACAAACCGCGCAACCGCGACGACTGGGCCGACCGCCAGGAGCGCAGCAACCTCGCGCTGCTGCGCTTCATGACGTGGATCTCGCTGCGCTTCGGCCGGCGCGCGGGGCGCGTGCTGCTGCGCATCATCACCGCGTATTTCGTGGTCTTCGCGCCGCGCGCGCGGCGTGCATCGCGCGCTTATCTGAACCGCGCGCTCGGACGGCATGCGGGCTGGCGCGACGGCTATCGCCATGTGTTTTCGTTCGCATCGACGATTCACGACCGCATCTATCTGCTCAACGAGCGCTTCGATCTGTTCGATATCCGCACACATGGCGTCGAGCATGTCGAAGCCGCGCTCGCCGATGGACGCGGCGCGTTTCTGATGGGCGCGCATCTCGGCAGCTTCGAGGTCGTGCGCGCGATCGGCCGGGCGCAGCCGCATATCCGCATCGCCATCACGATGTACGAGGAGAACGCGCGCAAGATCAACGCGATTCTCGCCGCCGTGAATCCGGCCGCGCATCACGACGTGATCGGCCTCGGTAAAGTCGATGCCATGCTGAAAGTGCGCGAGCGGCTGGATGCGGGCAGTCTCGTCGGCATGCTCGCCGACCGCACGCTGCGCCAGGCCGGCGACGCGCTCGCGGAACGCGATTTTCTCGGCGCGAGCGCCGCGTTTCCGCTCGGGCCGCTGCACATGGCGGCGGTGCTGCGGCGTCCGGTCGTCTTCATGACGGGGCTGTATCTCGGCGGAAACCGCTACGACATCCACTTCGAAACGCTCGCCGATTTTTCGACGATCGAGCGTCGCGACCGCGCCGCCGCCGTCGATGCCGCGTTGACGCGTTACGTCGCGCTGCTGGAAAAATACTGCCGGGCCGCGCCGTACAACTGGTTCAATTATTTCGACTTCTGGCAGGCGAACGCCGCGCAGGCTCCCGCGCACGCGACCAGCGCCGTTCTGCAGAAAGTCGCGAGGGATTCCTGAGCTTATGCGAGTTTTCGCCGCGGTCCTGACCGCCGCCGTTCTCGGCGCTTCATCGATGATGGCCGTCGCCGCCGACACGCCCTGGACGCTCGATCGCCTGATGAACACGCTCGGCGCGAAGAAGTCCGGCCGCGCGCGCTTCACCGAGACGCGTTATCTGAAGATCGCGCAGGAGCCGCTCGAATCGTCGGGCGAACTCGTGTTCGTCGCGCCGGATCATCTGGAAAAGCACACGGTCAGCCCGAAACCCGAAAATCTCGTCGTCGACGGCGACATGCTCACCGTCGATCGCAACGGCCGCAAGGTCACGATTCCGCTGCGCAATTATCCGGAGCTGGGCGCGTTCATCGAAAGCATCCGCGCGACGCTCGCCGGCAACCGTTTCGCGCTGGAAGAGGCCTACACGGTGTCGATCTCGGGCCGTGGCGACGACTGGACCCTGACGCTCGTGCCGATCGATTCGCGCATGAAGCAGAAAGTCAGTTCGATCACGCTCGCCGGCACGGGCGCGGCGCTGGCGCGCGTCGAGATCAAGCAGGCCGACGGCGACCGTTCGCTGATGCGCCTGCAAGACGCGTCGGCGCATTAGGCCCGGCATGCGCGCCGTTCTTCGCGAGCCGGCCGTAATCGTCTGGCTGTGCCTGCTCGCGCTGTGCGCGGGCGTGATCGCCCGCACGAATTTTTCCGCCGATCTCTCCGCGTTCCTGCCGCGCTCGCCGAGCGAGCAGCAGCGCGTGCTCGTCGAGCAGTTGCGCGACGGACTGGTGTCGCGGCTGATTCTCGTCGGCATCGAGGGCGGCGATGCGAAGGGCCGCGCGGACGCGTCGCGCAAGGTTGCGGCGAAGCTGCGCGCCGACAAGCGCTTTTCCGCCGTCAATAACGGCGAGCCGGTCGGACAGGCGCGCGACGAGCGTTTCGTGTTCGAGCATCGCTATCAGCTGAGTCCGGCGGTGACGCCCGAGCGCTTCAGCGTGGCCGGCCTGAAAGACGCGCTCGCGGACAGCCTCGATCTGCTGAGCTCATCGGCCGGCATGATGGCGAAGGACTTGCTGCCGCACGATCCGACCGGCGAAGTCACCGCGCTCGTCAGTCAGCTGGACAGCGGCGCGCAGCCTTCGATGCGCGAGGGCGTGTGGGTGTCGCGCGACGGCCAGCGCGCCGTGCTGCTTGCGCAAACCGCGAGCGCCGGTTCCGACACCGACGCGCAGGCGTCCGCGATTGCCGCGATCCACGATGCGTTCGCAGCGGTTGCGCCGTCGTACCGGCTGTCGATGACGGGCCCCGGCGTGTTCGCCGTCGAAACGCGCGACACGATCATGCGCGACGTGCGCTGGCTGTCGGCCGCGAGCATCGTGCTGATCGTCGTGCTGCTGCTCGCGGTGTATCGCTCGGTGCCGACGCTGCTGCTCGGCCTGATGCCGGTGCTGTCCGGCGTGGCGGCGGGCGTCGCCGCGGTGAGCGTCGCGTTCGGCACCGTGCATGGCCTCACGCTCGGGTTCGGCACGACGCTGATCGGCGAGGCCGTCGATTACTCGATTTATCTCTTCGTGCAGTCGGCGGGCGTGCAAAGACGCGAGTCGCTGAAAGACTGGGTCGCCGGTTTCTGGCCGACGATCCGTCTCGGCGTGCTCACGTCGATCTGCGGCTTCGCGTCGATGCTCTTCTCCGGATTTCCGGGCCTCGTGCAACTCGGGCTGTATTCGATCGTCGGTCTGGCGACGGCGGGCATCGTCACGCGCTTCGTGCTGCCGCATCTGCTGCCGCAAGGCTTCGCGATCCGCGATGTGTCGCACCTCGGCAATCTGCTCGCACGCTTCGCGGCGCGGGCGTCGCGCCTGCGCGGGGCGCTCGCCGTGCTGCTGCTCCTGGCCGTCGCGGCGCTGCTCATGCAGCGGCATGGTCTGTGGAGCCAGGAATTGTCGGCGCTGAGCCCGGTGCCGAAGGCGAGCCAGGATCTCGACGAACGCCTGCGCGCGGACGTCGGCGCGCCGGACGTGCGCTATCTCGTCGTGGTGCAGGCGGCGAACGAGCAGACGGCGCTCGAACGCGCGGAAGCGGTCGCGCATCGCTTGCAGCCGCTCGTCGACGAACGCGTGATCGCGGGCTACGAAAGCCCCGCGCGCTATTTGCCGAGCGACGCAGCGCAGCGTGCGCGCATCGCGAGCCTGCCGCCCGCCGACCTCTTGCGCGCGCGTCTCGCCGCCGCGCTGAAGGATCAGGCGATCCGCGTGAAGCCGGTGGTTTTCGAGCCCTTCATCGCCGATGCCGACGCCGCCCGCGCGCAGCCACTCGTGCGCCGCGCCGATCTGCAAGGCACGTCGATGGCGCTCGCCGTCGATTCGCTGCTCACCGAGCGCGACGGCCGCTGGACCGCGATGCTGCCGCTGCGCGCGGCGCAAGGCTCGGAGGTCGAGGCGCAGAAAATCCGCGCGGCGGTGGCGTCGGCGAACGTGCCGGACGCGCTTTTCGTCGATATGAAAGCCGAAGCCGACCGCCTCTATCAGAACTACGTGCACGAGGACATTCGCCTTTCGCTCGGCGGGTTCGCGGCCATCGTCGTGCTGCTCGTGCTCGCGCTGCGCTCGCCGGTGCGCGCGGCGCGCACGCTCGCGCCGCTCGTCGCGGCGGTGATCGTCGTGATCGCGGCGCTCGCGCTGGCGGGCAAGTCGCTCACGATCCTCCATCTGATCGGCATGCTGCTGATCGTCGCGGTCGGGTCGAACTATGCGCTCTTCTTCAACTATCGGGCGCACGCGGAAGACAACGCCATTTCGCCGCAAACGCTCGTGTCGCTCGTGATCGCGAATCTCGCGACCGTTCTCGGCTTCGGGCTGCTCGCGCTGTCCAGCGTGCCGATGCTGAAAACCTTCGGCCTGACTGTCGGCCCGGGTGCGATCCTGGCGCTGCTGTTCTCGGCGATCCTCGCGCCGCGTGCCGGATTCAGACGATGAACGCGCCGGGCACACCTCGCCGCTGGACGCCGACGCCGCTCGTCGGCGGCGCGCTCGCCGTGCATGCGGGCGCGCTCGCGTCGCTGGCCGTAGCGCCCGCGGCATGGCCGTGGGCGGCGGGCGGCGTGATCGCCTCGCATCTCGCGCTGACGGCGGCGGGGCTCTGGCCGCGCAGTGCCCTGCTCGGCCACAACTGGACGGCGCTGCCGGCATCGGCGGGCACGCGCATCGCCATCACGATCGACGACGGCCCCGATCCCGAGGTCACGCCGCGCGTGCTCGACCTGCTCGACGCGCATCGCGCCCGCGCGACGTTCTTCTGCATCGGCGAGCGGGTGCGCGCGCATCCGCAGATCGCCCAGGCGATCGTCGCGCGCGGGCATGCCGTGGAGAACCATAGCCAGCGGCATCGCCATAATTTTTCGCTGATGGGGCCGGGCGCGCTGCGGCGCGAAATCGATGCGGCGCAGGCGACGATCGGCGAGATCGCGGGCACGCGGCCGGTGTTCTTTCGTGCGCCTGCCGGGCTGCGCAATCCGTTTCTGGAGCCCGTGCTGTGCGGTCTCGGCCTGCATCTCGCGAGCTGGACGCGGCGCGGCTTCGATACGCGCACCGGCGATGCGGCACTCGTCGCCCGGCGGCTCCTGAACGGGTTCGCCGCGCGCGACATTCTGCTCGTCCACGATGGGCACGCCGCCCGCGCGCCCGACGGCGCGCCCGTCGTGCTCGCCGCGCTCGACACGGTGCTGCGCGCGGCGGCCGAGCGCGGGCTTGCGACCGTGACCTTGCGGGAGGCGATTGTCGGCTAGACTGCACGGGCCCAACGTTACGAACGCCCGCATGGTCCCGACCGCGCTCATCGAAGCCGCCAGCCGTCCTTACCGCGCCGCGGGCCGCTTCGCGTGGCACTTCGCGTCGGCGAAGCTGCGTCACGATCCGTTCTTCGCCCACGTGCTCGCCCACGGACTGATCGCCGATGACGCGCGCATCCTCGATCTCGGCAGCGGCCAGGGTTTGCTCGCCGCGTGGCTCGTCGGCGCGCACGCTTGGCATCGCGATGACGCATCAGCGAAGTGGCCGCCCGACTGGCCCGCGCCGCCCCTGCCGCAATCGATACACGGCATCGACCTGACGCCGCGCGACGTCGACTGGGCGCGCATCGCCTTGAAGGCGCACGCGGCGCGCGTGAGCTTCGTCTGCGACGACATTCGTGCGGCGCCGTTTCCCGAGACCGATGTCGTCGTCGCGTGCGATGTGCTGCATTACGTCGATGCCGATGCGCAAGCGGACATCCTGCGCCGCGTGCGCGCGAGTCTCGCTTCGGACGGCGTGCTGCTCCTGCGCGTCAGCGACGCCGCCGCGGGCTGGCGCGCCGCCGTCGATCGCGCCGTCGATTTCGGCGTGCAGGTGGCCCGATCGGGACGCACCAGCGGGCTCACCTGCCGCAGCGAGGCGCAATGGCTCGCGCTGCTCGACGGCCTGGGCTTTCGCACGACCGTCCGCCCGATGGGCAACGGCGCGCACGAGGCCAATCGTCTGCTGATCGCGAGACCGGCCGGCTGAGCGTCGCCCGGTCCGACGAGACCCGTTTGTTACAATTCATCGACCCACACGCCACTAAGCCACCGAATACCGAGGCGAGCCTGTAGTGAACCCTCTCCTGCTTACGCATTTCACCGCCACGAGTTGCGCGGGACGCGGCATTGACGCGACGCTGGCCGCGCTCGCGCAAGGACGCGGCGGCCTCGCGCCGTGCGACTTCGAAGGCGCCGCGCTCGCCACCTACACGGGGCGCGTCGCGGGCGTCGAGGATGCGCCGGTGCGCGCGGATCTCGCCGACTTCGACTGCCGCAACAACCGCCTCGCGCAACTGGCGATGACGCAGGACGGCTTCGACACGCGCGTGCGCGAAGCAATTGAACGGGCGGGCGCGGAGCGCGTCGGCGTGTTCATGGGCACGAGCACGGCGGGCATTCTCGAAACCGAACTCGCCTACCGCCGCCGCGATGCGCAAACCGGCGCGCTGCCCGCCGATTTCAGCTACGCGACCACGCACAATCCGTATTCGCTCGCCGGCTTCGTGCGGGCGTACTTCGGGCTGCGTGGCCCGGCGGTCTCGGTCTCGTCGGCGTGTTCGTCGGGGGCGAAGGTGTTCGGCTCGGCGCGGCGCATGCTCGAAACCGGTCTCATCGACGTGGCCGTGGTCGGCGGCGTCGATACGCTCTGTCTCACGACGCTTTACGGCTTCAACTCGCTCGAACTGCTTTCGACCGGACCGTGCAAGCCGTTCGACGTGAAGCGCGACGGCATTTCCATCGGCGAGGCGGCGGCGTTCGGGTTGCTCGAACGCGAGCCGGCCGGCCATGCCGACGATGACGACGCGATCCGCCTGCTCGGCATCGGCGAATCGAGCGATGCGTATCACATGTCGTCGCCGCATCCGGAAGGGCTCGGCGCGCGTATCGCGATGGAACAGGCGCTGGCGAGCGCGGGCCTGACTGCGCGCGACATCGGCTATGTGAATCTGCACGGCACCGCGACACCCAGCAACGACGCCGCCGAAAGCCGCGCGCTCACGGACCTGTTCGGCCGCGTGCCGTGCAGTTCGACCAAGGGCGCGACGGGGCATACGCTCGGCGCGGCAGGCGCGCTCGAAGCGGTGATCGCGGCGCTCGCGCTCAAGCATCGGATGATTCCGGCGGGCGCGAATACGACCGAGCCCGATCCCGCGCTCGGTCTCGACTACGTGTTGAGCTCGCGCGACGCGCCGCTCCACGCGGTGCTCTCCAACTCGTTCGGCTTCGGCGGGACGAACTGCAGCCTCGTGTTCGGACGCAAGGGAGCGGCATCGGCATGACTCCATTGCGCGCCTATATCGAAGGGATCGGTGTGATCGGGCCGGGGCTCGCCAACTGGCCGCAGACCGCCGACGTACTCACGCAACGCGCCGTGCGCGACGAAGCACGCACCTCGCTGCCGGCGCCCGCCGGCCTGCCTTCCGCCGAGCGGCGCCGCACGGGGCCGGTCGTGCGCGCGGCGCTCGCGGCGGCGCACGAAGCCGTTGCGCAGAGCGGCCGCGACGCCGCCACGCTCGCCGCCGTGTTCGCGGCGTCGGGCGGCGATGGCGGGAATTTTCATGCGATCTGCGAAACGCTCGCGAGCGACGAGCCGCAACTTTCGCCGACGCGCTTTCACAACTCCGTCCACAACGCGCCCGCGGGCTACTGGAGCATCGCGACGCGCGCGATGGCCGCGTCGAATGTGCTGTGCGCCTACGACGGCAGTTTCGCGGCGGGCTTGCTGGAGAGCCTCGCCCAAGTGAGCGTCGATGGCGCCGAGACGCTGCTCGTCGCCTACGACACCGATTACCCGGAGCCGTTGCGCCACGCGCGTCCGATCGCCGATGCCTTCGGCGTCGCGCTCGTGCTCGCGCCTGAGCCCGGCGAGCGCACGCTCGCGCGCATCGAGGCGCGTCTCACCGACGCAAGCGCGTTCGCCTTCGCCGATGCCGGTCTCGAAGCGCTGCGTCTTTCGAACCCCGCGGCGCGCGCGCTGCCGCTGCTCGACGCGCTGGCGCGCGGGCAGGCGTCGAACGTCGTCATCGATTATCTCGACGGCACGCGTCTCGCCGTGGAGATCGCTCCGGCATGAGCGCCGCGCAGACTTATGATCGCGACTGGATCGCCGCGCGGATTCCGCATGGCGGCTCCATGTGTCTGCTCAATGCCGTCGTCGCGTGGGATGCGCAGCGCATCCGCTGCACCGCGACGAGCCATCTTGCCGCCGGCAATCCGCTGCGTTCCCGGGACCGGCTCGCGTCGGTATGCGGGATCGAATATGCCGCGCAGGCGATGGCCGTGCATGGCGCGCTTCTCGCCGATGCGGGCGAGCGTCCGCGCGTGGGGATGCTGGCGAGCGTGCGCGGCGTGCAGACGCACGTCGAGCGCCTCGATACGCTCGACGGCCCGCTCGATATCGAAGCCGAGCGCATGGGCGGCGACGGCAACACCGTGCTCTACCGCTTCGCCGTGCAGTGCGCGGGCCGCTTGCTCCTGAGCGGGCGCGCAGCCGTGATTCTCGACGCCGCTCAGGCCGCCGGCTTGGTCGCGCAATAGGCCGAAAAGATACCGAGTTCGACATCGCGCCGCACGTTCGCGAAACCCGCGCGGCGAATGGCGGCCAGCACGGCGTCGGGCGGCACGCAGGCTTCGATCGTGTCCCAGTAATAGCGCATCAGTTCCACGCTTTCCTCTTTCTTTCCAACGATCCGCGCGATCATCGGCACCACGCCGCGCATGTAGAGCTTCAGCGCGGCGACGCCCACGCCATGCGCGGGACGCGTGATTTCGAGCACGCACAGCCGGCCGCCGGGCGCGAGCACGCGAAAATATTCGTCGAAGGCTTTCGCGAGATCGCCGACATGGCGCAACGCGAAACCCATGCTCAGAAAATCGTAGGCGGCGCTGTCGCAGGGCAACTCTTCGGCCGTGCCGATGCGCGTTTTTACGCCTGCCGGCAGATGCGCCTGCCCGACCATGCCCGGACTCGGATCAACGCCCGTGACGAGCGCGGGGTCTCCCGTGATCGCAACGGCTTCCCTCGTGACGAGCCCCGTTCCCATGCCGACATCGAGCACGCGCATGCCCGGCGCGAGGCCCGCCGAACGCAGCGCGCGATTGCGATACCACGGGCCGGAGCCGAAGGCCATCGCGCGTTCGATTGCATCGTAGTCGGAGGCGGTGCGGTCGAAGATGCCGCGCAGCCAGAGGCGCCGTTTCGATTCGTCGGGGTAGTAGGACGTGAGCGGCTCGTGCGGGGCGTGGTCATTGCTCGTGTCGCGCCGGGGGGAAGTCATCGGGTCTCCTGGGTTCGGTGCTGAGCCGCGGAAAGGTGCCGATCGTTTTTTTACCACAGCGCGCGCCGTCTCAGTCGGCTATCGCCACGGATGCTTCCACCGGCGCGCCCGCCTCCGTCCACTGCGGCGTTTTGCGTGCGCGCGTGATCGTATTGCGCACGCGCGGCTCGGGCCGCCCGAGCATGCCGCCGCCGACCAGCGCGACGAACGATGCGACCAGCGGCGCGGCGAGCAGCATCGTCGCGAACCTGAACAGCCCGAACTTCAGCGGACTGCGCGACGCCCACGCCGACCACGCGAGCGCGAACGCGACATAAGCGATGGCCGCCGGCGCTCCCGCCAGTTCGGGCATGCCGATGCGCTGCGCGAGCGGCATCGGAAAAATCAGCACCAGGAGCGCGATGCTCGACGTCGCGTGAAGGAGCAACGCGCGCCGCGCCTTCACGAGACTCGCGATCGACCAGACGGCCAGCACGATCAGGAAAAGCGGACACGCGGCCACCACGGCGGCGAGCGCGAGATAGACGACGGCCCCCGTCATCAGATTGCGCAGATAGCCCTCCGACGACGCATACCAGACCATATATCCGGCGGAGAGCGCCGCCACGCAGGCGACGAACGCGATCATGCCGCCCTGCCCGTCCGGCGCAACGAGCAGTCTCAACAACAAAAGACTCGTGAAGCCGATCAGATGAATCACGAACCGCACACCCGAAAAACGCTGTTCCATACCGCACCCCTTTCCCCTGACGGTGCGAGCGGTCGCCGCCGTGGTCGCGAGACCCGGCCAACCTGTCCTCGCCCATCTGTCGGCGCGTCCGATTCGAATGACGGATCGCGCGCTCGAAAACGCCGACGCGAATAGCCTTTCGGTCTTTCGCGGTCGACGTCTCTTTATCGACGGGGAAACGGGGAATCTTTAGCCCTGCGCTAACGGGCCAAAGGGCACATCAGCGCGCCAGCGGCTTCGCCTGCTCCATCGCCGACGCGCGCACGAACTTGCCCGCGCCGAGATGGTGGATCGTGTGCAGCGGCTGATTCGATTCGTCGATGATCCAGTGACCGTCGACGAACACGCGCGCATCGGCGGCGGCCGCGACGACTTCGGCGAAACAGGTGTCGTAGGCGTCTTCGGTGTGCTTCTCGTCGATCAGGCGGCATTCGAGCCACGCCGCGCAGTTCGTCTCGATGAGCGGCACGCCGAGCACCGGCCCCTGCACGGCGTCGATGCCGAACGCCTCGAACTTGTCGATATCGCGCCCGCTCGTCGATCCGACCGCGTAAGTCAGATCGATCAGCGCCGCGCCCGGCACGACGATGCCGAACGTGCCGCTCGCGGCGGCGAGTTCGCGCGTGTACGTGCTCTTGTCGATCACCACGGCGATGCGCGGCGGCGTGAATTCCACCGGCATCGACCAGGCCGCCGCCATGACGTCGCGCCGCCCGCCGTGCGCGCTCGTGACGAGCACGGTCGGACCGTGATTGATGAGGCGGCTGGCGTGTTCCAGCCTGACGGGAAGAAAGTGGCTCATGGTTTCATGCATGCAAAAGACAATGCGCGTGATTGTATGCGGCGTTCAAAATGCACGCGCTCCCGCGCGATCCTCCCCTTAAAAGTCGTCTTGACAGACGCTCTTACGATATATATCTTTAGATATGTTTTACGACATATCTGGAGCATTCATATGAAATCCCGTTGCTTTCAACATGGACGCAATGCCGGCGGCCGCGCCTTCGGCCCTGATTTTCCGTTCGAGGTCCCCGAGTGGGTCGAACGCTTTGCTTTCGAACGCTGGGGCATGATCGGCCGTCATGGTCGCGGCGGCGGCCGCTTTGGCGGCGGTCCCGGTGGAATGGGCGGTCCGGGCGGCATGGGCGGATTCGGCGGCGAAGACGGCATGCCGCGCGGCCGCAAGTTCTCGTCCGACGACCTGCAATTGCTGCTGCTCGCGATGCTCGCCGAAGCGCCGCGTCACGGCTACGAACTCATCAAGGCGCTGGAAGACCGTTCGAACGGCTTCTACGCACCAAGCCCGGGCATGGTCTATCCGGCGCTCACCTATCTGGAAGAGCTTGGCTATACGACCGTCGAACTGGAGGGCAATCGCAAACGCTATGCGCTTTCCGACGCGGGCCGCGACTATCTCGGGGCCAATCGCGAACGCGTGGACTTGATGCTCGCGAAGCTCACCCACTTCGCGCGCAAGATGGATCTCGTGCGCCGCGCCTACATGGGCGAAGAAGCCGACGATGCTTCGTCCGACGGCGGCTGGGCGCCCGAACTCATCGCCGCGCGCCGCGCGCTCAAGAAGGCGCTGCTATTGCGCACCGACGCGCCGCACGACGAACAGCGCCGCATCGCCGCGATCCTGGCCCGCGCGACCGCGGAAATCGAACAGAACCCCGCCCCGAAGCAGGCGTGAAAGGAACCGACACGATGACCGATCCCATCCTGCAAGACCGTCCCGATCTCGACGTCACGCGCGTGCGTCACGCGCTCAAATTCCGCCTGCTGCAAGTCACGCGCGTGCAGGCTGTCAATCCGCATCTCGTGCGCGTCACGTTCACGGGCGATGACCTCGACGACTTCGTCAGCGCATCCTTCGACGATCACGTGAAGCTGTTTTTCCCGGCGCCCGGCGAGACGATGCCCGCGCTGCCGCAGGCCGGTCCCAACGGTCCCGAGTTCGATCCGTCGAAGCCGCGCCCCATCGCGCGCGATTTCACGCCGCGCCGTTTCGACCGCGCCGCACGCGAGCTGGATATCGAATTCGCGCTGCACGAAGCCGGCCCCGCGACCGCGTGGGCCGCACAAGCCGCGCCGGGGCAGCAGCTCGGCATCGGCGGGCCGCGTGGCTCGTTCGTGATTCCGACGCAGTTCTACTGGCATCTGCTGATCGGCGATGAAACCGCGCTGCCCGCCATCGCGCGGCGGCTCGAAGAACTGCCCGAAGGCACGCGCGTCGCGGCGCTGATCGAAGCCGCCGATCCGTCGGCGCGCATCGAATTCGCAACGCGTGCCGATCTGTACGTGCAATGGCGTTACCGGAACGAGAGCGAGCATCCGGGCGGCGCGCTCCTGCTTGCGTTACGCGAAACCTATCTGCCCGATGGCGATGGCTACGTGTGGGCCGCAGGCGAAGCCACCTTGATGCGCGCCGTGCGCAAGCTGCTGTGCGACGAGCGCGGCATCGACAAGAAGCGCATTCGCGCATCGGCGTACTGGAAACGCGGCGAGCAAGCCGTGCATGAAACGATCGACGGCTGAGCGCGCGCGTTACTTCGTCGAGCCACCGCCCGCGAAGCGCTTTTCCACGGCGACCGCCTCGCCGAGACCGACGAAGCGGTTGTACTCCTCGAACGGCGTCAAGCGATCCGCGATGGCGTCGGTCGAGCCTTCGCGCATGAACACGGCCAGCATGTCCTTCACGGCCTTGTGCATCGCAAGCATGGGTTCGATGGGGCTCAGCGTGTAATCGAAGCCTATTTCATAGGCTTCTTTCATCGACACATACGGGCTCTTTCCCGTGCGCGCCTGATTGAACAGAATCGGCTTGCCGAGCGGCTGCAGGCGGCGCGTGAGCTCGCGCATGTGTTCGAGGCTTTCGGGCGCATCGGCATAGAGGCCGTCCGCGCCCGCTTGCGCATAGGCTTCGAGCCGCGCGATGGCATCGTCGATGCCCGTCACCGCGATCGCGTCCGTGCGCGCGACGATAAAGAAATCCGGATCGCGCCGCGCTTCGATCATCGCGCGCAGCTTCAGCACCATCTCCTCTTTCGAGACGAGTTGCTTGCCCGCATAGTGACCGCACTTCTTCGGCAAAGCCTGATCTTCGAGATGCAGCACGGATGCGCCCGCTTCTTCCCAGAGACGCATCGTGCGCTGCACGTCGAGAATGCCGCCGTAGCCTGTATCGGCATCCGCGAAGATGGGCACCGAAGTCACGCGGCAGATGCGGCGGATATGCTCGAACATCTCCGTTTGCGACAGCACGCCCACGTCGGGCTGCCCCGCGACGACGCCTGAAGCAACGAAGCCCGACACGTAGATCGCCTTGGCGCCGGCCTGCTCGGCGAGCATCGCGGTAATGGCGTCGTGCGCGCCCATGCAAACGAACGGGCCTTCCTTGAACAACTCGCGAAAGCGTGCGGAACGGGTCAAGATCAATCTCCGGAAGTCAGGCGAAGTACGCCCAGGCGCGCGTCTTGCGGTCGTTTGCCCGGAAGCGCGCGATATGTTCGGCGAAGCGCCGTGTCTGGTCGATGTCGTCGAGTCCTTCGAGCAAGGCCTCGCGTTGTGCTTCGTCGAATTCGAAAGGAATGGCGCTCAGTTGCGGCGCGCGTATTTCGAGCGCGCGCAAATCGACTTCGATGCTTTCGCCGTCACGCGACGCATCCGCAATACGCTCGATCTCTTTTGCATCGAGCCGAACGAGCAGCAAGCCGTTTTGCAGGCAGTTGTTGTAGAAGATATCGCCGAACGACGGCGCGATCACGCAGCGGATGCCCGCTTCTTCCAGCGCCCACACGGCCATTTCGCGCGAGCTGCCGCAGCCGAAATTCTTGCCGCCGAGTATCGTGCATGCGTCGCGAAACGCGGGCCGATTCAGAACGAAGTCTTCACGCTCGCCGCTCGCCGGTCCACCGTCGCGATAGCGCAGCGTTTCCAGCAGATACGGCCCGAGTTCGCCGCGCTTGAGTTGCGATATGCGCTCGATCCGGATGATGAGATCGGTGTCGATGTTATCGCGCAAGAGCGGCGCGGCCGCGCCCTGAATCGTCGTGACGGCCTTCATTGCGATGCCTCCGCGTAGGGCGCGGCGATATGCCCGGCGAGCGCGCTGGCGGCGGCCACGGCCGGGCTCGCGAGATGCGTGCGCGCGCCCGGTCCCTGCCTGCCGACGAAATTGCGATTCGATGTCGATACGCAACGCTCGCCGCGCCCGACCACATCGCCATTCGCGCCGACGCACATCGAGCAGCCCGGCTCGCGCCATTCGAAGCCCGCCGAGCGAAAGATGTCGTCGAGCCCTTCTTCGTGCGCCTGGCGCGCGACCATGAGCGAGCCGGGCACGACCCACGCCTTCACATGGCGCGCGACATGATGACCGTCGACGATACGCGCTGCGGTGCGCAAATCCTCGATGCGGCTATTCGCGCACGAGCCGATGAACACGCGATCCACGGCGAGCTCATCGAGATGCTGGCCCGCGCGCACGCCCATGTAATCGATCGCGTTTTGCGCGGCCTGCCGCCGCGATTCATCGACGAGCGAGGCGGGATCGGGAATCGTCTCGTCGAACGCGATCACATGCTCGGGACTCGTGCCCCAGGTGACTTGCACGCGAATGGCCGATGCATCGACAATCACTTCGTGATCGAAATGCGCGCCTTCGTCCGTCGCAAGCCGCTTCCAGTCCGCAACGGCCGCGTCGAAATGCGCGCCCTGCGGCGCATAGGGTTTGTCGCGCAGATAAGCGAACGTTGTCTCATCCGGCGCGATCAGCCCGAACTTCGCGCCCAGTTCGATGCTCAGATTGCACAGCGTCAGACGCGCTTCCATCGACAAGTCTTCGATTGCTTCGCCCGCATATTCCACCGCATAGCCGGTGCCGCCCGCCGCGCCGATCTTGCCGATCACATACAGGATCATGTCCTTCGCGCTCACGCCCTCGCGCACGCGGCCATTGAACAGCACGCGCATCGTGCGCGGACGCTTCTGGCGGATCGTTTGCGTGGCGAGCACATGCACGACTTCCGTCGAGCCGATGCCGAACGCGACCGCGCCCATCGCGCCATGCGTGCAGGTGTGGCTGTCCGCGCAGACGATCGACGTGCCCGGCACCGAGAGCCCGAGCTCCGGCCCGATCACATGCACGATGCCTTGCCGCCCCTCGCTTCCGATATCGAAGATCGGAATCGCGTGATGCGTCATCTGCCCGCGCATCGCATCGATCATCTCGGTGCTCCACGCGGCATCGCCGGCATGCCGGCCTGGCAGCGTCGAGATTACATGATCGAGCGTCGCGAACGTGAGCGCGGGGCTGTCCACCGCGAGTCCGCGCCGCTCCAGCACACGCACCGCTTCGACGCCCGTCAGTTCGTGCATGAGGTGGCGATCCACGTGCAGAAGATCGACGCCGCCCGCGAGATGCGCGATCGTATGGCTGTCCCACAGCTTGTCGAAGAGCGTTTTCATGTTCAGTCGCTATGCGTGAGATGACGCTGCCATGTGAGGAACAGCAGATTGACGAGTGTCGCGAACACGAACAGCATCAGCGCGAGCGCCATGATCGTGCTGGTTTCGTTGCGGTTCATCGCGATCATCAACATGCGTCCGATGCCGCTTTGCGAGGCGAACATCTCGCCGATCAGCGTGCCGAGCAGCGTCAGCGAAAAGCCGATGCGCAAGCCCGAGACGACCTCCGGCACGCAGGCGGGAATGAGTACGTGACGCGCGAAATCGCCGGGACTCATGCGATACGTTCTGGCCGCGCGCGCATAGATGGGCGGCATGTTGCGCACCGCGTTCATCGTGAAGAGCGTGATCGGCACGATGCCATGCATGACGCCAAAGACGATCTTCGCCCACAGGCCGAGTCCGCACGCGAGCAACACGACCGGATACAGCGTGACCTTGGGAATCGAATAGAAGCCCATCATCAGCGGCTCCATGACGTCGCCGGCCATGCGGCGCGTGCCGAGCAGCAGGCCGAGGCATACGCCCGCGATCGCCGATATCGCGAATGCCGACGCGAACGCGAGCGACGTCACATACAGGCTCGCCGGAAAATCCGCATCGCTCACGATATGCAGCGCGCGCTGCACCGTATGCGCGGGCGTGGTCAGCACATC
This sequence comes from Caballeronia cordobensis, assembly GCF_001544575.2. GTDB lineage: Bacteria > Pseudomonadota > Gammaproteobacteria > Burkholderiales > Burkholderiaceae > Caballeronia > Caballeronia cordobensis. The sequence goes on along the minus strand of NZ_FCNY02000003.1, from coordinate 261,940 downwards.
CGGGCCGAGCAGTTCGCTCGCGGCCTGCCACAACGCGACGAGCACGACGACCAGCACGAGCGCGTCGGTCCAGCGCCGCACGCGCCGCGTGCTCGTCCCATGCGTGATGACGACGGTGCTCATGCCGCCTCCCTTCTGATGCGCCGGTAGAGCCGCCGTTCGGCCTGGCGCAGCAAGCCGTTGATGGTCGTGACGAAGATCAGCATCAGCAGCATGAGGCCGTACATCGTCGGATTGTCGAATGCGTTGTACGCGAAGGCGATCTGATAGCCGAAGCCCGAGCCCGACAGCACGAACTCGCCCGCGACGACCGCGATGAACGCGTACACGACCGTGAGCTTGATGCCGGTGAAGACGAACGGCAGGCTCGCGGGCAGCGTGATCAGGCGAACTTCATCCAGCGTGCTCAGACGGCACACGCGCGCGGTGCGCAGGAGCACGCGCGGCACGCGCTCCAGACCGTTGAGCGTATTCACGGCCATCGCAACGACCGCGAACAGGAAGCCGATGCCGACCAGCGGCCAGCGATTCAAGCCGAAGATCACGATGAGAATCGGATAGAGCACGAACACCGGCACCGCATAGTACGAAAGCAGCAAGGGATCGAGCACGCGCCGCAGACGCGGCAAGCGAAACAGCAGCACGCCGCCGATAAAGCCCGCGACCACGGCGAGCGCGACCGCAAGCATGGCGCTGCCAAGCGTCTGCAGGATATCGATCGTGAACTGTCCGGACGTGAGAATGTCCCACGCGCTCACCGCCATGCGCGAAGGCGGAATGAACGACACCGGATTGATCCATGCGAGACGCGTCGCGATTTCCAGCAAGAGCAGCAGCGCGACGACGAGACCGATGCGCCAGCGCGCGGCCGTGTTCACGGCCGGCTCCCGAGCGCTTTCAACGCTTCGTCGCGCAACAGGCCCCACACTTGCGCGGTGAGTTCGCCAAAGCGCGGATCGAGCGCGATCTTGCCGTCGCGCAGGCGCGTCCAGCCGGTTTCGATCGTCGCGATGAAACGGCCCGGACACGCCGACATCACGCCGATGCGGTCCGACAGCAGCACCGCTTCGTCGATCGAGTGCGTGATGAGCATGACGGTTGCGCCCGTATCGCGCCAGAGCTTGAGCATTTCATCGCCCATCAGCAGACGCGTTTGCTGGTCGAGCGCGCCGAACGGCTCGTCGAGCAACATGAGACGCGGACGCACGACCATCGCGCGCGCGATGCACACGCGCTGGCGCATGCCGCCCGAAAGCTGCGCCGGATACGCGCGCGCGAACGACTTCAGGCCCATGAACGACAAGGCATGATCGACGCGCTCGCGCACCTCGTTTTCCGGCACGCCCGCGCGGCGTGCGGCGAACGCGGCGTTATCGAATACGTTGAGCCAGGGAAAGCTCGCGTCTTCCTGGAACACGACCGCGACGCCGTCCGGCACTTCACGTCCCACCGGCTGCCCTTCGAATTCCACCGTGCCGCCGCTCGCCGGATTGAGACCCGCGAGCACGTCGAGCAAAGTGGATTTGCCGCATCCCGAAGGGCCGACCACCGAGAAGAACTCGCCCGCGCGCAATTCGAGACTCACGGGCCCGAGCGCATGAAACGGCGGCTTGTCCGCGGTGCCGGGATAGATGCGCGTGACATCGGCGAGACGCGCCTGCACGCGATCGGCGTCCTCTGAAGCCGGATCGCGCGATACGACGGATATCTTCGTGCGACGTGACAACACGCTCATCGCAGCCTCACTTCTTCGTTTGCAGATCGGCGGGCAACAGCGATTCGTCGACGATCTTCGACCAGTCGAACGCGCCATCGGGAATCGCCTTCACGAGAATCAGGCCCTTCAGCACTTCGTCCATGCCCTTGCGATCGAAGCTGCCTTCGCTCCAGTACTTCGGGTCCGAATCGAGCACGTTATTCACCGCCGACGAGGCCACGGCCGGGTCCATCTTGTACTGCTTCGCAACCATCTGCGCGGACTCGTCACGATGCGCGACCAGGTACTGCACCGCCTTGCGACGCGCCTTGATGATGCCTTTGATGACTTCCGGATGCGCCTTCAGATAGTCGGTGCGCACGATGCCGACCGTCTGCGTTTCATTGGGCACGATATCCGTCGAACGAAACGCGATGCGCAACTGGTCCTTCTTCGCGCTATACGACGGCTCGGTCATGTAGGCGACATCGACCGCGCCCTGTTGCAATGAAGTCAGCATGCCGCTCGAACTGCCGACGGGTTTGCGCTGCACTTGCCCCGTCAGTCCGGCGCGATCGAGCGCAATGGTGACGATGGTGTCGGTGGTCGATTTCGGGCTGCTATAACCGATCGTCTTGCCTTTCATCTGCTGGATGCCGGTGATCGTGCCGTCCTTCTTCTCGACCCATACGAGGTCGGCAAGACTCTGCACGCCGCCATGCACGATGGTCAGATCGACGCCCTGCTTCACCGCCGAGATCGCGGCGGGCAGCGCGACTTCGCCATAGGGAATCTCGGACGCCATCGCGTTGCGCACCGTCGTGCCGCCGCCTTCCGACGTGATGAAGCCCGACACGTCCACGCCTTCTTCCTTGAAGAAGCCCTTTTCCATCGCGACCGCGAACGGCACGCCGTACATGCCGTCGCCCCAGTGCGTGACGGTAAGCGGCGCGGCGCGCACGGCGGCGCTGCAGACCAGAGCCGCGGCGACGGACATGAAGCAGGCACCGCGTGCGAATCTCGCGATCTTTTCAGGCGCAAACATGTAGGCGTCTCCATCCGTGACCGGCGGTCTCGCAGCGTGCTCGGCGCATGCGGCCGCACTGTGTTTTTTGGACCTGCTCCCGGTATTGCGATTGCCGCGAGCACACGGCTGCATCGCATAACCGTGCAAGTTAATGTATGCATTAACTTAGTGAAAGTCCAGATTCATCGAGGGCGTAGATACCCTCGTCTGCGCTGGCGTGAGTTTTGAATCAGGCTTGCTGGATGCCGTATTGCTGCAGCACGCTGGTCTGGTCGCGCCAGCCGCGCTCGCGATGTGCGCGATACAGGCCGCTTGCTTTCGCTGCATCGCCGCAACGCATCGCGTCGATGATCGCGTAGTGCTCCTGTATGGATTTCAGTGGCTGCGGATGAGGCTTCACCATCTGCGTGAAGCGGCGCACGCGGTGCACCTGATCGCGGCAATTCATGACGATCGCGTGAAGGCGCGCATTGCCGCACGAGGCGACGAGCGTCTCGTGAAAGACCTCGTCCGCCTCCGCCCAGGCGAGCATGTCGCCGCGTTCGAACGCGGCGGTCATCGTCTCGCACGCTTGAACGAGCGGTGCGAGATCCGCGTCCTTGCTCGCCGCGATGAGTCCCGCCGCCGTCGATTCGAGGCTCATCAATACTTGATAGATATGCTGGATATCGGAGATCGACGTCGGCACGATGCGAATGCCGTGGCGCGGCACGATCTGCACGAGCCCCTCGCCCTGCAGGCGCAGCGCCGCTTCGCGGATCGGCGTGCGGCTGAAGCCGAGCATGAGGCCGAGTTCCTGTTCGAGCAGGTACGATCCCGGCGTCAGTTCGCTTTCGATGATGCGGCGGCGCAGTTCGCGATACGCGAGCTCAGTTGTGTTGCGCCTTGCGGGATTCGACGTGACGGTAACGCGCGAGGCGGTCATGCTTGAACTCCATGAAGGAATCATCGCTCGCGCCGATGTTAGCACCGCATCAACGGTGCGTGAGACCTCCGGGACGAGCAAATCTTTTCTTTCGCCGGGCAGTAACGTATGCGTTGAGTGATACATATAATGAAGGCATTCCGTCCGCCAGTTCGCATTTCGGCGGACATTGCGTCCGTGCATCGACGGCAACGTTTTCGGAACGCCCATCATGGCTCCAGCCCGGACCGCCGAAGCGATCAACAAGCCGCGTGAGAAATCGACCGAGACGGTCTATCAGGCGCTGCGCGAAAAAATCCTCAGCAACGAGCTGCGGCCCGGCACGCAGTTGCTCGAACAGGAACTCGTCGAACGGTTCGGCGTGAGCCGCACGCCGGTGCGCGAGGCGCTCATCCGTCTGCAGAACGAGCATCTCGTGCAGATCATTCCGCGCCACGGCATGCGCGTGCGCAATGTGTCGATGGCGGATATCGAGGAAGTCTTTCAGGTACAGACGAGTCTCGAAGCAACCGCCGCAGCGGCCGTCGCCGCGCGCAAGCCGGGCGCGCGCGAACTCAAGGCGCTGGAACGAGCATGCACCGACATGGAGCGCGCTTTCTCGAAGAACGATCGCGAGGCATGGTCCGCCGCGCGCGAAGCGTTCCATGCCCGCCTCGTCGAACTGAGCGACAACCCGCGTCTCATGCAGATCGTCGGCGAATGCTCGGATCAGGTGCGGCGCGTGCGCGAACTGACCTTGCGTCTGATCGACCCCGACGAATCGCAAGCACAGGCACTGCGCGCGATCATCGATGCCTTGCGGCAAGGCGATGCCTTATCGGCCGAAACACTCTGCCGCGAGCATCGCGCGCGCAATCTTCAGACGCAAATCGAGGCCTTACAACGCTACCGGATTCTCGACGTCTGATCGCACCGCATTACGCGTGATGTGCCTGCAATAGCGCGCCGCGCAAGCCGGTCACGCGTGCCTTCGGCGCGATGCATTCGCGCGCGATCAGCACTTCGCGCTCGGTATGGCGGCACACGACATTGCGCACATGATGCATGCCGATGCCCAAAAGCCCGCGCTTCTCCGCGCCGAGAACGATGAGATCCGCGTCGAGCCGGTTCGCCTCGTCGGCGATGACGCGGCCTATGCTTCGGCCCGCTTCGGGCAGTGTGCGCACGAGCCACTGTGCATCCACGCCCTCGCGCTGCGTCATCCGTTCGCAATGGCGGCGGATCACGAGCGCGAGTTGCGTCACGAGCGAGGGCATGTCGCACAGACTGTCGCCCTGCCATCCCGCCCACCATCGCGTGGTTTCCGCTACATGCAGGATGGTCAGACGCGCATCGTTGTCACGCGCCCGCGCGATGGCGGTCGACATGGCGGCTTCGCTGAAGCCCGGTCCCACGGCGACGAGAATATGTCGATACATGGCGCAACCCTCCGATCAATGAAAGCACGCGTCGTTTCGTGCATGACGTCATGATCGTTGCCGAGAATTAGCTTTCAATGAGCGCAGGCGTCGGACGAGGCGCTACGGTCCGATAAATTAAACTGATGGCCTCGCATTCACTCGCTCCGGCCCATGGATCATCGCGATTTGCTCAATCTCGCGTATTTGCGTGCATTCCGCCTCGTCGCGCAGACGGGCAGCGCCACGCGCGCCGCCGCCGCGCTGTTCCGCGCGCAGTCGGCCGTCACACGTTCCTTGCAGGAACTCGAAGCGGCAGTGGGCGAAACCTTGCTCGAACGCCGCCCCTCGGGCATGTTGCCGACGCCCGCGGGACGCGCCGTGCTGTTGCGCTGTCAGCGCATCTTCGGTGAGCTGGAGGAACTGGCGCAATGGTGCGCGGCGCGTCAATCGCGCCGCAGAACCGCAAGCGGCGGGACGCTTCCCGCGTTTCTGCTCAACACGCGGCGGCTGCAACTGTTCTCCGCACTCGCGCGTCATCGGCACATGCCGAGCGCGGCGCAAACATTGGGGCTCAGTCAACCGGCCGTGAGCAGCGCGATCCGCATCATGGAAACGGGCGCGGGTATGCCATTGTTTTATCGCAGTCCGCGCGGACTGCTGCTCACGAGCGAAGGCGAGACCTTCCTCCTGCATGTGCGCCGCGCGCTAAACGAACTGCGCCATATTCCCGACGATCTCGCGGCCTTGCGCGGCACGATACAAGGGTACGTCACGGTGGGCTCGTTGCCGCTGGGCAGAACGCTGATCCTGCCCGGCGCGATCGCGCGCGTGGCGGCGCAATACCCGGGCGTGCGCATCGTGACCGACGAGAGCGCGTATGAAACGCTCGTCGCGGGCTTGCGCGCGGGCGATATCGACTTCGTGCTCGGCGCGCTGCGGCAGAACGATGCGTCGAGCGGCCTCGTCAACGAACGCCTCATGTCGGAAGACATCGTCGTGATCGCGCGGCGCGGACATCCGCTGGCGGGTGCGAGCGCGGGCGGATTGACGCTCAAGGATCTGATCTCCGCGCAATGGATTTTGCCGCGCAGCCAGGCGCCCGCGCGCGGCATGTTCGAAGCGCAGTTCAAGCGCTGGAAGCTGAAGCCGCCGATGCCGACTGTCGAAACCGCGGACCTCGCCGTCATTCGCGGACTGCTGTCGCAGACCGACATGCTCGCCGCCGTGTCGGCGCAACAGTTGCACTACGAATGCGAATCGGGCCAGCTCGTCGTGATGGATATTCCGCTTCGAAACACGCGGCGCGACATCGGGCTCACGCTGCGCGCGGGCAGCACGCCGTCTCCAGCGGCGCGGGCTTTGATCGACGCCATACGGCTGACCGTCGATCGGCTCGGACATGAAATGCGCCGCGCATGACCGCGTGTTGCTCGCACTGAAGCGTCTGGCAAAAAATACGCGCAATGGCGGGAATAAAACGCTCGCCCTGACTGTTAGCGCATCGAGAGCCTGGAATTTCGATGCACCGACATGGACCACTTGTTTCCTACACGCCGCCTGCAAGCTATCGCGACCCGACGCCCGGCGCGCATTTCGCTCGCCGGCGTGAGCCTGGGCGTGGGCATCGTGGCAGCCGTGGCCGCGGCCGGCTGGTGCGCGGCCACGCGCGCATGCGCCGACATGCTCGATGCCGCCGCGGTCATGGCGCTGGCGGAAACATCGAGTGCGCGCGGCGCGAACGCTCCGCCGCTCGTGTCGCACGATCCGCATTTCATCGAACTGACGCCGGTCGGCCTCGAACTGGTCGCGAGCCGAACGCGGCAGCCCGCCAGGCTCGCGCAGATCGATGAATTCGACTATCGCAATGCGGACGGCGATGCCGTCGTCCTGCTCGTCGCCTCCGCGCCCTTCGCGAGCGAAGAGGCGCACTGGAGCGCGCGGCGCGTGGGCGAAATCCGCCTGCTTACGTGGACCAGCGGCGGCAAGCGCCATGTACTCGCGGGACGCGCCGGCACGCATGGGCTCATGCGCGCCGCCGACGCGCTGACCGCGATGCCCGAGCGATAAAGCGATGGACGTCCGTGATGAACTGATCGAACACGTTCCGAGGCTGCGCCGCTATGCGCGCGCGCTGCTGAACAATCGCGACCTCGCCGACGATCTGGTGCAGGACACGATGGAACGCGCGTTGTCGCGCACGGCGATGTTCGAAGCGGGCACCGATCTGCGCGCATGGCTTTTCACCGTCATGCATAACGTATTCGTGAATCAGATGCGCAAGGCATCGGCGCGTGCGGCACACGTTTCTGTCGACGATGACGGAATCGACGAACGCGAATTCGCCGTGCCCGCCCCGCAATTTCATTCGCTCGATGTGCGCGATCTCGACTATGCGCTGCAGCGTCTGACCGACGAGCAGCGCGAAGTGGTGCTGCTCGTCGGGCTCGAAGAAATGAGCTATGCCGAAGTCGCGATTGCGCTGGACATTCCCATCGGCACCGTGATGTCGCGGCTATCGCGCGGACGCGAACGCCTGCGTGCATTGACGGCGGGCACGCAGCCCAATGCAAAGTTGAAGGTGGTGCGATGAGCGACCAGCACACTCCGATCAGTGAAGAGGACATTCATGCCTACGTCGACGGCGCGCTGTCGGCCGCGCGGCGCGCACAGGTCGAGCGGGCCATCGAGCTGAATCCCGCGCTGGCCGCGCGCGTGAGCGATTACTTTTCGCTCAACAACATGTTTCATGAGCGCTACGACCGCGTGCTCAACGAACCCATGCCCGCGCGCTTGCGGACCTTGAAGCGCCGGCGCTGGTTCGCCGCGGCCAACTGGCCGCAATTCGCCGGCATGGCGGCGGCGCTCGTGCTGGGCATCGGCATCGGCGTCGGCACGAACATGGGGCGCGACGCCATGTCGTTATCGGGCGCGGCGGCGACGAACATCCGCAACGCGAGCGCCGACGGCATGGAAGGCATGGCGCGACAGGCCGCGATCGCGCATGTGGTGTACATGCCCGCCGTCGATCGCCCCGATGACATCGGCACAGATCGCGACCAGGACTTCGTTCAATATCTTTCGAACAAGCTCGGCACCGACGTGCATCCGCCGTTGCTCACGAAAAACGGCTTCGAGTTGATGGGCGGACGCATTCTCCCCGGCGAGAACGGTCCGACCGCGCAGTTCATGTATCGCGGCGCCAAAGGCGAGCGCGTCACGTTATGCATCTCGCATCGCAAGACGAGCACGAACACCACGGCGTTCAGGCTGTACCAGGACGGGCCGGTGAACGTGTTCTACTGGATCGACGGCGACTTCGGTTATGCGGTCTCGGGCGGCATCGATCGCAAGGTGATGCTCGAACTCGCGCACGATGTCTACGCGCAACTGACGCCATCGACGCCGGGTTGAGCGCGCGGCAGCTTTCTGCATTCGACATGCATGCCTCGCGAAGGCGCGGCCGCCATGAACCGTTCGATTTCCTCGCGCACGTCCGGATCGATATAGTCGGCGCGCGAGGCATCGAAGATCACCGTGGCGCCATCGGGAATCGTGCGCAGATGATGCTTGAGCGTGACCTTGCCGAGAAATGAGACGTCCTTGCGGAACGACAGCAGGTAATGGTCGTCGTGCTGCGCCAGCGTGATCGGGCGTTCGAGGTTCGCGCGGATCGCAAGCAGAAGACTGCATGCGATGCCGAGCAAAATGCCCATCAGAAGGTCCGTCAGCAACACGCCCGCAATCGTGACGACGAACGGCGCAAAGCGTTCGAGGCCCTGCTTCGCGACCGCCGCGAAGAGCGAAGGCTTGGCGAGCTTCAAGCCCGTGAAGATCAGGATCGCCGCGAGGCAGGCAAGCGGAATCAGGTTGATCACGCTCGTCAGCGCGAACACGCTCAAGAGCAGCAGCACGCCGTGCACGAACGAGGACCAGCGGCTCTGCGCGCCCGCATGCACGTTCGCGGAGCTACGCACGATCACCGAGGTGATCGGCAACGCGCCGATCGCACCCGCCATCATGTTGCCGATGCCTTGTGCCTTCAACTCGCGATCCGGATGCGCCGCGCGCTTTTTCGGATCGAGCTGCTCCACGGCTTCGAGACTCAGAAGCGTTTCGAGACTCGCGACGATCGCGAGCGTCAGCGCAAGACGCCACACGTCAGGATTCGCGAGTTGAGCGAAATTCGGCAATTCCAGCGCATTCGTGAAGGCCGCAAACGTTTCAAGCGACGGCAAACCAACGCGATGTTGTGCGGGCGGAGCGAACCCCGGCGCGAACACATCGAGCAACAGCGTCATGCCGATGCCAAACGCGACCACCGCAAGCGGCGCGGGCACCGCGCGCACCAGCGCGAAGCGCCGCATCGCGCGTGTTTCCCAGCCAGCCAGCATGACGAGCGATACGACAGCCACCATGCACGCCGCCATCGATATGGGACCGAACGGCGTGCCAAGCATGCCCGGACCGCTCGCAGCCGGCGCGCCTTGATTCGCGAAGCCCGCAGCGAGCGGAATCTGCTTGATGACGAGCAGCAGGCCGATGGCCGCGAGCATGCCCTTGATAACCGACGAAGGCACGTACGCCGCGAAACGTCCCGCTTTCAGCATGCCGAAGCCGAACTGGATCGCGCCCGAAAGCAGCACGGCAAGCAGGAACGCGGAAAAGCTGCCGAGTCCCGCGATGCCATCGACGACGATCACGATGAGGCCCGCGGCAGGGCCGCTCACGCTCAATTGCGAGCCGCTCAGCAATGCAACGACGAGCCCGCCGATGATGCCCGACAACAGCCCGGCAAACGGCTCGACGCCCGATGCATTGGCGATGCCGAGACAGAGCGGCATCGCGACGAGAAATACGACAGTGCCCGCGAATACATCGCGCGGAAAAGTGGCGAGACGGTTAGCTTGATTCATGAGTTTTTTTCGAACGAGTTGGGGCGTGCGAACGTCGCGGGGCGACTTCGCATCGACAAGCTATCGATTGGAAAAAGCCGGCTTAAGCAGCCTGAAGCGCTACCAGTTGCGCGCGCGCCGCGTCTTGCGTTTCGCCCGCTTGCGCATAGCCGGATGCGAGCACCTCGATAAGACCGTCATGCAGGCCGAAGATCCAGCCATGAACGAGGGGCGGCTCGTCGCGCTCTCGCACGACCGCGTGTTGCCGCAAGAGGCGGACTTGCTCCAGCACGTTCAATTCGGCGAGGCGATTGGCGCGCGTATCGAGATCGGCGAAGGTATCGAGTTCCGCGCGATGCCGCTCGCCCAATGCGCACAGCGGCGCGATACGGCGATTCACGTGCGGCAAGTCGCTCGACTGCGGCAGCAGCGAGGCGCGCACGCCGCCGCATCCGTAATGGCCGCATACGATCACGTGATCGACTTTCAGCACGCGCACCGCGTATTCGAGCACGCTCATCGTGTTGTCATCCGAAGGAGAAAACAGATTCGCGATGTTGCGATGAACGAATAAATCGCCGGGATTGGCGTTCGTTACCGTTTCAGCGGGCACGCGGCTATCCGCGCAACCGATCCACAGCACTTTCGGGCTTTGCCCTTGCGCGAGACGCGGAAAGAACTCCGCATCCGCATGCGCGGTTTCGCGCGCCCAGGCGATGTTTTCCAGCAGCATCCGTTTCGGTCGATTCATGCATGTCTCTCCAGAAGCAAACGTTTGCGTCGTCAGTGACGACGCGGGTTTTCTAAAAGGGTCGCAGCTACGCTGCACTGCAGCGAGTTCCTTACGAATAACTTTCGCAGAAAAAGTTCAGCGCCGTCCAGAGAAAAAATATGATGTTTCAATTTCACCTCGCACCGGCGTGAATCATGCATCGCGCGGTCAGGTTTTATTGCGGTGCATGCACTGGCGTCTGTTAATCTTTATCGATCGAATTCAGTCATAAAACTTTCATGAACGGCCCGGCAGAGAATATGAATGCAACGCGCTTCGTCGAGTTGAACGACGGTGCTTATCCGGTGCATATCGAATATCAGTGGTTGAATGCGGAGCGCGCCGAGGCGCCCATTGCGCTATTCCTGCATGAGGGGCTGGGATCGATCGCGCTATGGAAAGACTGGCCGCAGACACTATGCGATCGCCTCAAATGCCGCGGCCTCGTTTATTCCCGACCGGGTTATGGGCGCTCAACGCCTCGACGGGCCGAAGAAACGTGGCCGGTCGAATTTCTGCATAAGCAAGCGCATGAGGTACTGCCCGCCCTGCTCGATGCGCTCGGCATCGGCGCCGATGAACGCGCGCGCATGTGGCTCGTCGGCCATAGCGACGGCGGCACGATCGCGCTCCTGTATGCGAGCGCCTTTCCCGAAGCGCTCGCCGGTCTCGCCATCATGGCGCCGCATGTATTCGTCGAGGCAATGACGGTGGAAGGCATCGAAAAGGCCCGCCGCACGTATGAGACCACGTCGTTCAGGGAAAAACTGAGTGCGTATCACGACGACGTGGATTCAGCCTTTTACGGCTGGAACGATGCGTGGCTGAATCCCGCTTTTCTTCGCTGGAACATCACGCAAGAGATATCGTCGATCGTGCGCCCATTGCTGGCGATACAAGGCTACGACGACGAATACGCGTCGATGCTGCAACTCGACGAGATCGAGGCGGCCATCCCGCACACGCAACTCGTCAAGCTGGCGCAGTGCAGGCACTCGCCGCATCGCGATGCGGCCGAAGCCGTGAACGATGCGATTGCCGCTTTCGTGCAATCGCATCGCGCGCGATTCAGCGCTTGATCTTGAGATAGGCCCGGCTGATCGCGGGCCGCGTATGCACCCATAAGCGCGACGCCAGCCACGACGCCGGACGATCGCGCACTTCGAGCCGCTTGATGGTGCGCTCCGCATCGGGCGATGCATTGCGATCGAGCGGATTCGCGCCGACGTTCGTGCCCGTATGGCACGTATAGAAGTGCCTGAAACCCGCGCTCAGCGCCACGTCCCGATAGTCGTCGTCGTAATAGCCTTGCGGCCAGCACAGATGATCGGAGACTTCGCCGAGGCGGGCGCGCAACGCGGCACGCGCCGCGTGTAGATCGTCGTGCAGACGTTCGCGCTTCTCGCCCGGCGAGCCCGCGACGCGGTCCCAGCGCACATGCGTATGCGTGTGACTATGGAACTCGAACGTGCCGGCAGCGCGCATCGCTTCGATCTCGGACCAGCGCAGGATCGCATCGTCGGCACGTCCGCTCTCGATCGCGCGTTCGCCCGCATGATGATCGAGCAGAGCCGGCAAGGCCGAGCCCGCATACGCCGCATTCGGGCGCACATGGCCTTCGCCCGGCCAGCTGCTCACGAGAAAGCACAAGGCCGTGAAGCCGTGGCGCTCGAGCACGGGATGCGCGTGCACCCAGTTGTCGAGATAGCCATCGTCGAAGGTAATGACAATCGATTTCGGCGGCATGTCCTCGCCGCGCAGAAACGCCGCGAGTTGTGCCGAGCCGATGGTTCGATAACCCGCGCTCGCCAGATAATCCATTTGCGCGGCGAAATGCCCGGGCGTGACGGTAATCATGCCCGGCGACGTGCTGACATGGTGGTACATCAGCACGGGAACGGCGCGTGCCTGCTTCCTGCTCATTGCGGATGCCCCCGCTCCTGCAAGGCGCGTTGATAGAAGCGCGCCGTCTCTTGCGCCATTTCGCCGACGGTGAAGCCGCGTTCGGTGATGCGCACGCTTTCGCGTTGAAGACGTTGACGCAAAGCCGGATCGTCGATCATGCGGGCGATCGCCGCGCGCAGCGCAACCGGATCGTGCGGCGGGACGAGCAGGCCGTTCACGTCGTCTTCGATCAGTTCGGGCACGCCATCGACACGCGTGCCGATGACCGGCAAGCCCGCGTCCATCGCCTCGATGAACGCCTGGCCGAGCGCTTCCTGATGCGTCGGCAGCACGAAGAGATCGGAGCCGCGGAAGATGTTCGGCACGTCGGTGCGAAAGCCCAGCAAGTGAATGCGATGCGCAAGACCGAGGCCTTCCACGATGCCCTTGATGCGAACGTATAGATCGCCGTCGCCCGCCATCACGACGTGCAGGTGCGGATAGGTGTCGAGCAGCGGACGCACCGCGGCGATCAGATCTTCATGGCCCTTCTTGTCGCGCATGATCGCGACCATGCACGCGATGAACGCATCGTCGCCGAGACCGAGTTCCTCGCGCAGCGTCGAATGCGCGACGGGCTGCGGCTTGACGATGCCGTCATAGATCGTCTGCACCCGCTTCTCGGCGACGCCCGCCGAAATCAGATAGCGCCGCACGTAGTGACTCACGGCGATCACGCGATGCGGAATCCACGTATAGGTGGCGAGCGAAGAAATGGGCAGCGCGAGATGCCGCGTGCGCACGATGAGCGGCGTGCGCGCGAGCCGCGCCGCCGTGCCCGCGACGAGACTGTCATGACCGCTATGAGTGTTGACCACATCGAACGGACGGCGGCGCAGCAACGCGCCGATGTGCAGCATCGACTGCATGTCGCCGCCCCCGCGCATGCGCGCGTGATGCACGGTGAAACCGAGTTCCTTGCAGCGATGCCCGAGGCGCGCCTTGATCGGACACACCAGCTCGACGGTATGGCCGCCTTCGCGCAGCGCCACCATCTCCTTCAACGTGCGGATCTCCTGACCGCCCCATCCCGTTGAGGACTCGCTATGTAGGATCTTCAAGTGCTCTGCTCTCCACGATTCCGGCGGTGACGCGCCGAAATATTTGGTAATAATTCGTCTAGCTTGCTGCCCTTGGTGGTTCGTAAAGAAAACGCAAGGGATTGAATGCTGCCTCGAACGAGGCTCTCGGAAGAAATGCTGGGCTTGTTAGCGTAATGAAAGACCGGTGCCGACGGTGCTAAAAACAATCGCTAGCTGTAAAGTTTTGCGCCCGTCTTGATAACGGCTCGAACCAGCGTCCGGTTGACGCCTGCATGGCGATTTTGTCAGTTTCGGATCGATATGCAATGGCAATCGAGTGCGACGAAACACTCAGGCAAACGCGTGAAACGTTTGCATTTCGTTCGACCAACTATTGTTCATCGAGACCTTGCCCCGTGTCAGCGAGCGCCGAGTGAGCGTGATAACTTGAATCGAAGTTTCAAGGAGAAAATCATGCTGCTGTCCGACGAAGAACTCGCGCGCCTTCAATCCGTCGCGCCGTTTTTACGCAGCGAAGCGCATTCGGCGCTGGAGGCCGAAGCCAGCTATGAAGTGACGATGGAACTCGAATCGCATCTGCAACCGGGCTTGCGCATTCGCGCGCCTGAATCAGCGCGAACGTCGGCCGATGCCGATGCGCCGCCGTATCCGCTCGATCTTTTCGTTGGCTTGCCGTTGAGCGAATTGCGCGCGCTATCTCATGCCGATGACGCCACGCGCGAAGCCGACATTGCGCGATTCGGCGCGCGCTTCTCGCCGCGTCTGCTGCGCGCAATCGCCACCATGACGCCGCACGAGATCGATCTCGATGCGGGTGTGCAAAGCGAAGCGGGAACGCTGTCGGTGATGCTCGACGAGGACTAGACCTCGCGTTTGATTCAGACGGCGTTCATCCCGCGTCTTGCGACTTCGACAACGCTTCGTGCGCACGCCGCAAGCGCTCGCGGCTATTCGACAAATGCATGCGCATGGCCGCGCGCGCCGCTTCGGGATCGCGACGCTCGATCGCATCGTAGATGTCTTCGTGCTCGCGATTCACGCGATCGAGATAGCTGCCCGGATCGTTGTGCGCGAGCGCCGCGGAGTTGACGCGCGTACGCGGAATGATGGTGTTGCCGAGCTGACTCAGGATGCTGTGAAAGTAACGATTGCCGGTTGCCTTCGCGAGTTCCAGATGGAACGCGACATCGGCGGCGACGGCGTTGCCCTCGCCCGCTTCGACGAGGCGCTCGAACTCGTCGAGCGCGCGGCGCATCTGCGCGAGATTGTCGTCGGTGCGGCGCATGGCGGCGAGTCCCGCCGCTTCCGCTTCGAGACTGATGCGCAGTTCGAGAATGGCCATCACGTCACGCACGGTGAGATCGCCTGCGGCTTCGATCTGGAACCGGTCCTGATCGCCCGCTTCGAGCACGAACGTCCCGATGCCGTGACGCGTCTGCACGAGCCGCGCCGCTTGCAGCCGCGAGATGGATTCGCGCACGACCGTTCGGCTCACGCCGAGCTGCGCCATGATTTCGGATTCCGTCGGCAGCTTGTCGCCCGGCTGAAGCGCGCCGCTGCGAATCCGCTCAGACAATTCGGCGACGACTTCCTCGGTGAGATTGCGGGAGCGGCGAAGCGCGCCGGACGCGAGTGCTTGGGACATTGAAAAGGCCGATCATGGTGTGTGCTGACCGGCCCATTATAGGGCGCGCGACAGCTTGTACGATGACTATCGAATTTTGCACGCAAGATGCCGCCGCATTGCACACGCCGATTTAGAACCAGCATTCGTTTTAACGATTAAGCGAATCAGGAGTCGGGTAAGGCGATGACGAACACCTCGAAATCATGCGATTAGGGACAAAGCAACCCGTTGATAAACCGCCGGTTGCGGCGTAAAGTTGAAGTACCGCATGAAGTGAAAACGCGCCAGCCAGGCGGCATCAGCCGCATATCGGCCGTGCGCGCTCGTCTGTATAGGGCGAGTTCGCTTTATCGTCCGGCTCGCGAATCCATGTCCGCATCCGTTGGATTCGCCATCTCCTCGCGCACTCGCGGGCCTGAGCACAGCGGTTCACCGGCTGGTTTCGTGCGTATGGGCGCGTGTCTGTGCGCCTCGTCACATGCGTTGCGCTGCTCGCGCGTCGCCGTCAACCATCAGGCGAAAGCCGGTGAACATCCGTATTCCCATTCGCCGGGTTCACGGCGATACTGAGGCGCAGCATCGAGGTTGGCAGGCAAGGAGACGAGCAATGATGCGTGAAGTAAGCGGCGCGTTCTGTGGCGCGCGAAAGCTGGACGAAGCATTGGAAGACTTGCGCGCGGAAGGCATCGCGGGCGACCGGGTGCGCCTGGCGAGCATGAGCGGCTTTGCCGATTTCCACGCTTCGCAGACTCAGAGCAACAACGCGCAGACCCAGTGGATCGCGGCGGAGTACGCGGGCCACGGCGAGCATCTCGGCGTGGTCGATACGCACGACTACCCGTTCGGCCTCGATATGACCGGCGACGACATCCTGCCCTCGTTCGGCGCCGATGGCGACGACGCGGACGAAGCCTGTGCCATCACGCGCGTGATCGTCAGCATTCGCGACGAAGCCGAGATGCGCGCGGTGTGCGACATCTTCTCGCGCCTCGGCACCGACGATATCGACGTGGAAAGCGTAGCGGCCTGATCCGCAGCGCCCGCGCGTCATGGCTTCATTGCTTTATTGCGTTTGCGTCGCGGGCTTCGCCTTCTTCTTGTGCTTGACATGCGCGCCATCCTGACGCGCGCTGCCGGGCGCGGACGTACTTTCGCCGCCAACGGTCGGCCCGGCTGTCGCCGCGCCGTGCGCATTGCCGCCGCCCGAACCGCCATTCCCATTGCCGCCGCCCGATTGCGCCAGCGCCACGCCTGAGACGCCCATCGTCATGCTCGCAGCCGCCGCGAGCAACACCTTCCACACTGCCGTCCTCATTGTCCTCTCCTTCGGTTTCATCGCCAGTCGGTTTGCATTCCGCACGCAAGATGCATAACGCAAAATGCCATCTGGTATATGGCATGCTGCATGCTCGCTGCTCAATCTCCTTCTCAACCTCCACGCCGCGTCTGGCCGTCATTCCGCCCTGCCCATGGATGTCCGTAAAACCACCCGCAAGCCAGCCGATCGCGACGATGCCGCATCTGCATCGAGAGCAGGTTTCGTGCGCGTTCGCGGCGCGCGCGAGCACAACCTGAAAAACGTCGATGTCGATGTGCCGCGCGACGCGCTCGTCGTGTTCACCGGCGTCTCGGGATCGGGGAAATCGTCGCTTGCGTTCGGCACGCTGTACGCCGAGGCCCAGCGGCGCTACTTCGAGTCGGTTGCGCCGTATGCGCGCCGCTTGATCGAGCAGGTCGGCGTGCCGCAGGTCGATTCCATCGAAGGCCTGCCGCCCGCCGTCGCGCTCCAGCAGCAGCGCGGCGCGCCGAATGCGCGGTCATCGGTCGGCAGCGTGACGACGCTGTCGAGCCTCGTGCGCATGCTGTATTCGCGCACCGGCAGCTATCCGCCGAAACAGCCGATGCTGTACGCCGAAGATTTCTCGCCGAACACGGTCCAGGGCGCGTGCCCGGTCTGTCACGGTCTCGGCCGCGTCTACGAAGTCACGGAAAAGTCGATGGTGCCGGACGACTCGCTCACGATTCGCGAGCGCGCCATCGCGGCCTGGCCGCCGGCATGGCACGGGCAGAATCTGCGCGATATCCTCGTCACGCTCGGTTACGACGTCGACACCCCCTGGCGCGACCTGCCGAAGAAAGACCGCGACTGGATTCTCTTCACCGAAGAGCAGCCGACCGCCCCCGTGTACGCCGGACTCACGCCGAAGGAAACGCAGGCGGCGCTCAAACGCGGCGCGGAGCCGAGCTATCAGGGCACGTTCACCGGCGCGCGCCGCTACGTGCTGCACACCTTCGCGCATACGCAAAGCGCGCTCATGAAAAAGCGCGTGTCGCGCTTCATGATCGGCAGCGATTGCGCCGCGTGCCACGGCAAGCGGCTCAAGAAGGAAGCGCTGTCCGTGACCTTCGCGGGGCTCGACATCGCCGAGTTCGCGCGGCTGCCGCTCAACCGTCTCGCCGATCTGCTCGCGCCGATCGCGCGCGGCGAATGGCCCGCTCACGACGATGCGCCCGGCGCCGCGCTCACGAAGAAAGCGCGCGACGCGGCTGTGGCGCAGCGCGTCGCGGCGGGCGGCTCGGCGCACAAGGCCGCGCCCGATGTGCGCCGCACGGCGAACCTTTCCGACGAGAAACGCGCTGCCGCCGAGCGCATCGCCGCCGACTTGCTGGAGCGGCTCGCCACGCTGATCGATCTCGGACTCGGCTACCTCTCGCTCGATCGCGCGACACCGACGCTCTCATCCGGCGAATTGCAGCGGCTGCGGCTCGCGACACAACTCGCTTCGCAACTATTCGGCGTCGTCTACGTGCTCGACGAACCGTCCGCGGGGCTGCATCCCGCCGACAGCGAAGCGCTCTTCGCCGCGTTGCAGCGTCTGAAGGCGGCGGGCAATTCGCTCTTCGTCATCGAGCACGATCTGAATACGATGCGGCGCGCGGACTGGCTCGTCGATGTCGGTCCGGCCGCCGGCGAACGCGGCGGACACGTGCTCTATAGCGGACCGCCGGCAGGCCTCGCATCGGTCGTCGAATCGCAGACGCGCGCGCATCTTTTCGCCTCGCGGAAGACGAGCGAACGTGCGGCGCGCAAGCCGCGCGGCTGGCTGAGGATCGAGGGCATCACACGCAACAATCTGCATGGCATCGACGCGGCCTTTCCGCTCGGCGCCTTCACGACGGTCACCGGCATTTCAGGCTCGGGCAAGTCGAGCCTCGTGAGCCAGGCGCTGCCGGAACTCGTCGCCGAACGGCTCGGACGCGCGCTCGACGACGCCCAGGACGACGAGCAGGACCCGCTCTTCGCAGCCGCCGACGCCTCCGCGGGCGGACGCATCGTCGAGGGCATGGAGACGATCCGGCGTCTCGTGCGCGTCGATCAGAAGCCGATTGGCCGCACGCCGCGCTCGAATCTCGCGACCTACACGGGCCTCTTCGATCACGTTCGCAAGCTCTTCGCCGACACGCCCGCCGCCCGCAAACGCCGCTACGGCGCGGGGCGCTTTTCGTTCAATGTCGCGCAAGGGCGCTGCCCGACCTGCGAAGGCGAAGGCTTCGTGAGCGTCGAGCTGCTGTTTCTGCCGAGCGTCTACACGTCCTGCGCGACGTGTCACGGCTCGCGATACAACCCGCAGACGCTGGAGATCGAATGGCACGGCAAGAACATCGCCGACGTGCTCGGCATGAGCGTCGATGCCGCGTGCGACTTTTTTGCCGATGAACCGAACGTGATGCGCGCGCTTGCCGTGCTGCGCGACATCGGTCTCGGCTATCTGCGGCTCGGGCAGCCCGCGACGGAACTTTCCGGCGGCGAAGCGCAACGCATCAAGCTCGCGACGGAACTGCAGCGCGCGCACCGCGGCGACACGCTCTATATCCTCGACGAACCGACGACGGGCCTGCATCCCGCCGACGTGGACCGCCTCATGGCGCAACTGCAGGGACTCGTCGATGCGGGCAACACCGTGGTCGTCGTCGAGCACGACATGCGGGTCGCGTCGTCGTCCGACTGGGTCATCGATATCGGTCCGGGCGCGGGCGAGGATGGCGGCAAGATCGTCGTGGAAGGCCCGCCGCAACGCATCGAGAAGCATGCCACGAGCCGCACGGCGGGTTATCTGAGGGAGGCGCTCTCGTCGGGCCGCGCGAGTTGACGAATCGCGTCAATACAACCCGATCCATCGCCAGACATAGAATCGCGCGATGCCGACCAGCTCGTGCAACGCGCGGTTCGAATCGAACAAGGCGGCCGGGCGCAGCACCCAGCGCGAATCCGGTTCGCGTATCGAGGCCACCGCCGGCTGCGGATGCACGCCGAAACTGCCGAACGCGAGCATCGCGCGGCGCATATGCAGCGACGAGGTAACGAGCACCGACGTGTCGTATTGCCTCGACCGTAGCAGCTTTGCCGTATTGCGCGCGTTCTCGTAGGTATCGAGACTCTGATTTTCGATGACGAGATCCGCGCGTTTCACGCCCGCGTCGAGCAGAAAGCCGCTATAGAGATCGGCTTCGCTCTGTTCATGATGCTGCGGATTGCCGCCGCTCATGACGACGAAGCACGACTTTTCCGTTTCGACACAGCGCCTGTAGAGCGATGCCGCGAGATCGATGCGGGCCATCCCATCGCCTTCGGGCACGAGACGCTTGTAGAAATCGTGGCGCGTGCCCCCGCCAAGCACGATGATCGCCGTGCGCGCGCCCAGATGCGGCTCCCTCGCCACGCCAAAGCCGGAATTCGCGATCCACACGAGCGGGCCCGCAAGCCAGCTTCCGAGCAGCCAGAATACCGCGCATGCCAGCAAGAAAATCGTGGCGCGCCGTTTATTCCAGACGACGAACAGCAACACAAACATAAGCAGTAGCGCAATCAGTACCAATTACCTCACCCGCGTCCTTATATTTTCAGATTGCTTTCAATCTCGCATAAAACTTGCAAGATTGATATGGACAAACAACGCGCATTGCGTAAAGCACGGCCAGCAGGAGTTTGAACGATATCGGCGATTAAAAGCGTGCGGGTTATCGCACATAACGCCGCATGGCTCTTGGAAGCCCTCCGTGCGCCATCGCACGGACGCATAGTGCCGCAAATCCGTTAAATACGATCAAACAAAGAAAACGGCAGTGCGTGAGAGGAGGCTCGTGAAACCGTCTTCACGAGAGAAGAACAACACCGCTGTCAGCACGTTCCGGAATGAATGCGGCATTCGATAAGAATTCATCGTCGCAGTCCGGATTAAATTGACCGTTGGTCGGGTAACAGGGAAAACACACACAATGAAAACTGAATTGCGCCGTATCCTCGCCGAGTCCGCTCGTCTCGACGTGCCCATCGACACGCTCTCCGACAGCGACGATCTCTATTCCGCCGGTCTCTCCTCGCTTGCCACGGTTCACGTGATGCTCGCTATCGAAGACGAATTCGGCATCGAGATTCCCGACCACATGCTCACGCGCCGCCTGTTCTCGAGCGTCGATTCGCTCGCGGCGGCGGTCGATGAACTGCGTCGCGCGCAGGCGGCAGCATGAACGCGCCCGCTCAGGAGCTGGAGATCGCCGAGCTCGCGCAGAGCGTCGGCGCGCGCAGCGAAAGCGAGCTGATCGAAGCCGCGAAGCGCGTTGCCGCCGTCGCGGCGAAGCACGCCGATGCGGTGGACCGGCAGGCGCGTTTTCCCGCCGAAGCCGTCGAGGCGATGCGCGAAGAGCGCCTCTTCTCCGCGATGATCCCGGCGAGTTACGGCGGCGACGGTCTCTCGCTCACCGGCGTGGCGCGCCTGTGCGAAGCCCTCGCGCAAGGCTGCGCGTCGTCCGCGATGATCTATGCGATGCATCAGAGCCAGGTCGTGTGCATCGTCGATCACGGCGCGAACGTGGCGTGGCAGCGCGACTTTCTCGCGCGCATGGTCAGCGAGCAATTGCTGCTCGCATCGGCCACGTCGGAAGAGAACATCGGCGGCAACATGCGCACGAGCGCGTGCGCAGTCGATCTCGTCGATGACGCGTTTCGCATCGAGAAGCTCGCGCCGACCATCTCGTACGGCAAGTATGCCGACGCGATTCTCGTCACGGCGCGCCGTCATCCGGATGCGCCGCCTTCGGATCAGGTCCTGATCGTCGCGCCTCGCGATACGTTCACGCTCGAACAGCGCGGCACGTGGGACACGCTCGGCATGCGCGGCACTTGCAGCGAAGGGCATCGCCTCGTCGCGAGCGGCACCGCGGAGCAGATCCTGCCCACGCCGTTCTCGAAGATCGCCGACGAAAGCATGCTGCCCGTATCGCATACCTTGTGGTCGGCGGTCTGGTGCGGCATCGCGAGCGATGCGACCAACCGCGCGCATCAGTTTTTCCGCAATCAGGCGCGCGGCAAGCCCGCGCTGCCGCCATCGGCCGCACGGCTTTCGCAAGTGCTCACGCTCATCAAGATGATGCAGGCGCGCCTGCGCGAATCGCTCGCCAATGTCGAAGCCGCGAGCGCGCAGCGCGCGGCGCGCAAGGCGAGCCAGAGCAACGACGACGACGCGCCGCTCGCGGCATCGATCGGCATCAATGCCGACCTCAACATGCTCAAGCTGGCGATTTCGCAATCGGCCGTGCATGTCGTGCAAGAGACGCTGATGATCTGCGGCATGGCGGGCTACAAGAACGACACGCCGTTCAGCGTGGGACGGCATCTGCGCGATCTGCACTCGTCGCCGCTCATGATCAGCAACGACCGCATTGAATTGAACACGGCGAATCTGCTGCTTGCGCAGCGCGCCGCAACGGGGACACTTTGACGATGAACATGCCGACGGAACAGGCCGCGATGATGCAGGCCGAAGCACAACAAGCCCAACAAGCACAGCAAGCGGAAGCGGCTCAGGCCCCGTACGATAAATCGGACCTGACCTTGCGCGATCGTCTCCTCGAGGCGGGCATTCTGCTCGACACGGGCGAAGACGGTCTGTATGGCCGCAGCGAAGTATTCGAGGATGTCGTCGAGCGCCTGAATCAGGCCATCACCATGCTCGGCGCCGATCAGCACGCGGAAGTGTTGCGCTTTCCGCCCGCGATGCGCCGCCGCGACTTCGAGGACAGCGAGTATCTGAAGAGCTTCCCGAATCTCGCGGGCACGATCCATAGCTTCCAGGGCAACGACCGCGGGCATCATCGCCTGCTCGAAGCGCTCGACAAGATCGTGCATGTCGGCGAAGAGGAAGAGCGCTCCGACGCATGGATGGATCAGCAAAAGCCCACGCGCCTCGTGCTCACGCCGGCCGCATGCTATCCGATCTATCCGCTCGTCGCGAAGCGCGGCAAGCTCGCCGAAGACGGCGCGACCTTCGACGCCTTCTCGTACTGCTTCCGTCACGAGCCGTCCATCGATCCGGGCCGCATGCAGATGTTCCGCATGCGCGAATATATTCGCGTAGGCAGCCCCGAACAGGTCATGGCGTTCCGCCAGAAGTGGATCGACCGCGGCTCGCTGCTCGTGAACCTGCTCGAATTGCCCTTCGAGATCGATCTCGCCAACGATCCGTTCTTCGGGCGTGGCGGCATGATCGTCGCGGACAGCCAGCGTGCGCAGCAGCTCAAGTTCGAACTGCTCGTGCCCGTCGCAACGCCCGATCGTCCGACCGCGTGCCTGTCGTTCAACTATCACCAGGATCACTTCGGCGAGCTGTGGCATATCCGTCAGGCCGACGACGAAGTGGCGCATACCGCGTGCGTCGGATTCGGCATGGAGCGCACCACGCTCGCGCTCTTCCGTCATCACGGACTCGATGTGAATGCGTGGCCCGAGAAAGTGCGCCAGTTGCTCTGGGGCGACAAGGCGCCGCTCATCGAACAAGGCCTCGCGAACCTGGGAACGAACGTATGAACGCACGCTCGCCGGCAGAAACCGTGATCGCCACGTCCACGCCTGCGGATAGCGGCTTTCAGCAACACGCGCTGCATCGTGAAGAGCGCGTGTGGCTGGAAACGAATTGCTATGTCGATCTGTGGATCGAGCTGCTGCATCACTACCGTTGCGATCCGCATGCGGGGCTCGGCTTCACGGTGACGCAGGCGTTCGAGGGCGATCAGTTCACGTTCCCGAAGTTCTCGCTCGACGATATCGCGCGGCTCTACGGCCTTCAGGCGCAGGAGCTCGCGATCTACGACACGGTGGAAGCGCACGTGCGCGAGCAGACGCGTCGCGGGCAGATGGTGGTGGTCGAAATGGATGCGTACTATCTGCCCGACACGCGCGCGACCGCGTACCGGCAGACGCATACGAAGACGACCATCGCCATCGACGCCATCGACACGGAAGCGAAGCGCATCACGTACTTCCATAACGCGGGCTATTTCGTGTTGTCGGGCGAAGACTACGACGGCGTCTTCCGTCTGATGCCCGGCCTCGCGAGCGACGTGCACGCGCTCTTTCCGTACGTCGAGTTCGTGAAGCGCGCGCGTGCCCCGCTCGAAGGCGAGGCGCTCGTGCAACGCTCGCTCGAACTGCTTGCGTTGCGGCTCGCGGATCGTCCGCAGGTGAACCCCGTCGAGCAATGGCGCGCGGCATTTCCCGAGCATTTGCGCGCGTTGCTCGAACGCGATCCTGCGTACTATCACCTCTACACGTTCAACGTGATGCGGCAGTTGGGCTCGAACTTCGAGTTGCTGGCGAAGTATCTCGGCTGGCTGGGCAGGCATGGCGTGGAGGTGCCCGTCGAGATTCAGACGAGCGCGCAGTCGCTCGCGAGCGAAGCGATGGTGATGCAGTTCCGTCTCGCGCGCGCCCGCATGCGTTCGCGCGCCGACGCGTGCGAGGATTGCTTCGATTCGATGCAGGCTTCCTACGATAAAGTCATCGAGCCGCTTGCCGCGCGCTTTCTCTGAACGCCGAAGCCGCGCGATCCTCTCGCGCGGCTTCGTTTTCGTTCCCCATTCCATCGTCATCGAGGAAGGTCATGCACGTCTTGTCCGCGCACGCGCCGCTGCGTCTGTCCGAAGGCTGGCAATGCGCGAGCACACCCGCGGGCGCATACGCCACGCCCGCAGCGCTCGACACGCTCACAGACACGCACTTGCACTGGATCGCCGCGCCCGTGCCCGGCACGATCGCTTCCGCGTTGCGCGCGTCCGGCGTCGCCGATGAAGCGCTCGCGCAGCCGTTCGCGCATTCGGATCACTGGTATCGCGTGAAGATCGCCGGCGACGGCAAGCGGCGCCTGCGCTTCAACGGGCTCGCGACCATCGCCGAAGTGTGGCTCGACGACCGCAAGCTGCTCGAATCGGATTCGATGTTCATCGCGCATGACGTCGATGTCGAACTGAACGGCGAGCACATGCTGCATCTGTGCTTTCGCTCGATCGCGCCCGCGCTCGGCGCAAAACGTCCACGCGCGCGCTGGCGTCCGAAGCTCGCGCAACCGGCCACGCTGCGAAACGTGCGCACGACGTTGCTCGGGCACATGTCCGGCTGGTGTCCGGCGATTCAGCCCGCGGGGCCGTGGCGCGCGATCGAGCTGATCGGCGCATCGCCTGCATGCATCGACCGTGTGGACATGCGCACGCGCGTCGAGGGACGCGACGGCATGCTCGACATCACGCTTCGCTTCTTTCACGCGCAAGCACCCGCGCCGCATCGGATCGAATGCGGCAGCGTGCAAGCCACGCTGCAATGGCAGGACGCGCATACGCTGACGGGCAGCGTGCGCGTGCCGGACGTGCGCCTGTGGTTTCCGCATACGCACGGCGAGCCGGCGCGCTATGCGGTGAAGCTTAACGATATCGACCTCGGTGATGTCGGCTTTCGCACGATAGAAGTCGATCGCGGCGCGGACCAGCAGGACTTTCGGCTCGTTGTGAACGGCGTGCCTGTCTTTGCGCGCGGCGCATGCTGGACCTCGGCCGATATCGTCGCGCTGGACGCGTCGCGCGAGAAGCTCGAAAGCATTTTCCGGCTGATTCGCGACGCGGGTCTCAACATCGTTCGCGTGAGCGGCATCACGCTCTACGAGTCCGATGCGTTCTACGCGCTTGCGGACGAATACGGCGTGATGATCTGGCAGGACTTCGCTTTTGCGAATTTCGATTATCCCGACGACGAATCCTTTCGCGCGAGCGCGCAACGCGAAGCCGAACAGTTTCTCGCGCGCACGCGGCGCTTCGCATCGCTCGCCGTGTTATGCGGCGGCAGCGAAGTGCATCAGCAGGCCGCGATGCTCGGCTTGCCCTTCGACGCCTATCAGCAACGCCTTTTCACCGAACTGTTGCCGAACGCGATCGCCGCACATAGGCCCGATGCCGCGTATGTCGTGAACTCGCCGAGCGCCGCGCCCGGCGATACGGTATCGATGCCTTTCGGCACGCGCGGCGGCATCACGCATTACTACGGCGTGCCCGCGTATCAGCGCGCGTTCGACGACGTTCGCCGGGCGCAAGTGCGCTTTGCCTCCGAATGCCTCGCGTTCGCCAACGTGCCCGACGATGCCGCATTGCGCGCATTGCCGAACCCGCGCGCGCACGAGCCGCGCTGGAAATCGGGCGTGCCGCGCGATCCCGGTTCCGCGTGGGACTTCGACGACGTGCGCGAGCATTACATGCAAGCGCTCTATCGCATCGATGTGCCGCGTCTGCGCTATGAAAATCCCGAGCGTTATCTGGAGTTGTCGCGCGCCGTCGTCGCCGATGTGATCGGCGCGGTATTCTCCGAATGGCGTCGCGAAGGATCCACTTGCGCGGGCGGCATCGTGTGGAATCTGCTCGATGTGCGGCCGGGCGCGGGCTGGGGCGTCATCGACGTGCTTGGCGCACCGAAGAGCGCGCTGCATGGACTCGCGCGCGTGCTGCAACCGGTGCAGGCGCTGATTCTCGACGAAGGCCTCGACGGCCTCGACGTGCATCTCGTCAACGAGACGGCGCGCGAGATTCGCGCGCGCGTCGAGTTGACGTGCCTGCGCGAAGGCGCGGTCAAGGTGGCGGGCGGTTCGAACGATATCGTGTTGCCGCCGCGCAGCGTGCAACGCGTGTCCTCAAATGCCCTGATCGGCGCGTTCTTCGATATCGCGTATGCGTACCGCTTCGGGCCGCGCGCGCACGATGCGACGCATGTCGTCCTGCGCGATGCGGATACGGGCACGACGCTATCCGAAGCGTTCCACTTTCCCGATCCATCGATAGGCGAGCGGCGCGATATCGGCCTGCGTGCCTCGGTCGAGAAGGACGGCGAAGGCTGGAGTCTCGTCGTCGAAACGGCGCAGCTCGCGCGCTGGGTGCATATCGTCGATCCGAACTATTACGCGCGCATCGACTGGTTTCATCTCGCGCCCGGCGGCACGCGACGTATACCGCTCGTCGCGCGGCACGCGAATGTGCGCGCCGCGCCCGAGGGCGATGTGTGCGCGGTCAATGCGCTGCGCAGCGCGACGTATCGCGCTGCGTGAGGCGTCAAACCGCTCGCTTGCTGCGCCGGAACTGGTCGAACAGCACGGCCAGCAGCAGAATGCCGCCGCGAATCAGATACTGATAGAACGTCGGCACGTTGAGCAGGCTCATCGCGTCCTGCACCGCGCCCATGATGAGGACGCCGACGAGCACGCCCGAGATCGTCGCGACGCCGCCCGTCAGCGATACGCCGCCGAGCACGCACGCCGAGATCACGCCGAGTTCGAGACCGACCGATGTCTTCGGATCGCCGAGACTCATGCGCGACGCGAGCATCACGCCGGCAAAGCCCGTCACGAGCCCTTGCAGCACGAACACCGTGATCTTGATGCGGGTGACGGGCAGGCCCGCGAGCACGGCGGCTTCGCTGTTGCCGCCCACGGCCAGCACGTTCTTGCCGAACACGGTCTTCTTCAGCAGAAAGCCGAACACCACGAAGCCGATAATGTTGCTCCAGATCGGAAACGAGATGCCGAGAAACGAGCCGCCGCCGAGATCGAAGAAGCGTTCCTCGGAGATCATCACCGCATCGCCGTTCGAGGTCAGGAAGGCCAGCCCGCGTACCGCTTCCATCATCGCGAGCGTGGCGATCAGCGAATTGATCTTGAAGCGCGCGATCAGCACGCCGTTCACGAGCCCGACGGCACCGCCCGCGAGCACGCCCGCCACGATGCCGAGCGTTACGCTATGCGTCGCCGTGATGACGGTGGACGCCATCACGCCGGCGAACGCGACGATCGAGGCAACGGAAAGGTCCACCTCGCCCAGGGCGAGCACGAACATCATCGTCACGGCGATGGAGCCGATGAGCGTCACCGAAAGCAGCAAGCCCTGAATGTTGCGCGGCGTGAGAAAGCCCGGCACCGTCACGGAGAGCACCGCGAACAGCACGAGGAACACCACGACGATGCCCGACTTGTTGACGAGGTCCCACATGCGCGCCTGCGAAGGCGTGACCGGGGCGGCGCTGTCGCTTGCGGATGAAGTGCCTGGAGTTTGCATGAGTTGACTCATAATCTGTTCGTCCTTCCGTGCGCGGCCGTCAACGCGGCAGCGCGAGCTTGATCAGTTCATCGGGGGTGGCGTCGGCCTTGAGCAATGAACCCGCTATGCGCCCTTCCTTCATCACGATGATGCGATCCGCCACGCCGATTACTTCGGCGAGATCGCTCGACACCATGATCACCGTGCGCCCCGCTTCGGCGAGCTCGTACAGCAGGTTGTAGATCTCGGCGCGCGCGCCGACATCGATGCCGCGCGTGGGCTCGTCCATCAGAAACACGTCGATGCGTTCGGCAAGCCAGCGCGACAGGATCACTTTCTGCTGATTGCCGCCCGACAGCGTGCCGATGGCCGTCTCGCCACTGCGCGTCTTGATCGCCAGCTTCGCGATGTATTCCTGCGCGAGCGCACGTTCGCGCCGGGCATCGAGCAGGAAACGCGCGGGACTGAAATGCCGGCGTGCGCTGATGTTGAGGTTGTCCGACACCGACGCGATCGCCACAATGCCTTCCTGCTTGCGATCCTCGGGACACAGCGCGATGCCCGCGCGCACCGCATCGCGCGGACTCGCGAACGCCACGCGTTTGCCCTTCAGCTCGACGTGTCCCGCGCTCGCCTTCGTCGCGCCGTAGATGAGCTTCATCAGCTCGGACCGGCCCGCGCCGACAAGCCCGAAGAAGCCGAGAATCTCTCCGCGCCGCGCGCTGAACGAGACCGGCTCGGACAAGCCCGGCCCGAGCAGAGCCTTCGCTTCGAGCATCACGTCGCCGGCTTCGCGCGGCCGATAGCCGTACACATCGGTGATCGAGCGGCCCACCATGCAGCCGATGAGACGATCGCGCTCGAGATCCGCGACGGACTCGAACGTCTCGATGCGCTTGCCGTCGCGAAACACCGTCACGCGATCGCACAGCTCGTAGACTTCGTCCATGCGATGCGTGACGTAGATGATCGCGCGGCCATCGGCGCGCAAGGCATCGATGATCCTAAAGAGCTGCGCGGTTTCGCGCGCGGAGAGCGACGACGTGGGTTCGTCGAAGGCGATCACGCGCGCATCGCGCATCAGCGCCTTGCCGATCTCGATCATCTGCCGCTGACCGATCGAGAGATGCTTGACCGGCGTGCGCGGGTCGATGCGTTCGCCCAGACGCTCCAGTTCCTTCATCGCGCGTTGCACGAGGGCGCGTTCGTCGAGCACGCCGCCGCGGTTCGGCAAGGCGCCGAGCATCAGGTTCTCCGCAACCGTCAGCTCGGGCACGAGATGCAGTTCCTGATAGATGATCGCGATGCCCGCCGCGATCGCCTCGCGCGTCGACGTGAAGCGCTGCTCGCTGCCGTTCAACCGCAACGTGCCCGCAAGCGGCTTGTTCACGCCGGACAGCACCTTGAGCAGCGTCGATTTGCCCGCGCCGTTCTCGCCCATCAGGCCATGCACTTCGCCCGCGCGCACCGACAGCGAAACGCCGTCGAGCGCGCGCACGCCGGGAAAGCTCACCGTGATGCCGTCGAGTTCCAGATAGCCGGCGCTCGTTGCCGGCGCGCGCGTTTCATCCAGCGTCGTCGTATCCATGACGCCTTAGATGCCGAGTTCGGTACGCACCGACTTCCAGTTCTCGCGGGTCATCAGCTTGCCCGTGGTCTGCGTGTCGGCGGGCGGCTGCTTGCCTTTGCGAATCCATTCGACGAGGTTCTGCGCGCTGTCCTTGCCGTGATTGGTCGAGCTCACCGCGATCGTGCCGAAGAAGCCCGTCTGTTCCTTCTTCTGGAACTCCGCGAAGGCCTCGCCCGCGCCGTTGATGCCCACGCCGATGACATCGGCCGAAGCAATGTGCAGTTGCTCCGTGGCGCGCACGCCGCCCAGCACGCTTTCTTCATTGAGCGCGAAGATCACCCACTTCTTGATGTTCGGATGCTGCGCGAGCACCGGCGACGCCGCATTGAAGCCGCCTTCGTCGTCGGTGGTCTTTTGCGGCGCATCGAAGATGTTCTCCTTCTTGAAGCCGCCCGCGATCAGCGCTTGCGTGGCGCCGTCGGTGCGCAGCTTGGCGGTCGGCAGTTCGTAATCGGTGATGCGCAATGCGCCCACTTCCTCCGGCTTCCAGCCGCGGCGCTTCATCTCGCCCGCGATGGCATCGCCGACCTGATTGCCGATCTTGAAGGCGGACATGCCCAGATGCGGCACGTTCGAAAGCGGCTTGCCGGATGTATCGACGAGCTGATCGTCGACGGACACGAACTTCATGTTGTAGCGCTTCGCGCGCGCCTGAATCGCCGGTCCGAGGCGCACGTCGGGTGCGCAGATCACGAAGCCCTGCGCACCTTGCGCGCCGAGATTGTCGATAGCGGCCAGCACTTTCTCGCCGTCCGGCGTGCCGATGTTCACGGACGTGAAGTTTTCCTTCTGCCCGAGCGCCGTCGAGGCCTTCTGTTCGTTGATGAACCATGCCTGTTCGGGCATCTTCACGAGAAAGCCGATCTTGAGCGGCTCGTCGGCTTGCGCCGCGCCGTGCATCGCGAAAGGCCCGGCGATCATCGCGGCCATCATGGCGCGCAGGGTCAGGCGGCGGAAAGTGCTGGTCATGTCGTATGTCTCCTTGTGTTGGCTTTTGTGTCGGTGATGCGGGTGCTGCTAACGCCCGAACGGCTCGGTTTCGATAGGACGTCCTGTGAGAAACGCATCGGCAACGAGAGCGAGCGGCCGTACGTCGACGTCGCTTTGCTTGGTTGCGATGAGTTCGTGAAAACGCTCGTACAGCGCGGGATATTCGCGCTCTGCCTGAAGCGCGATGTCCTTGCCCGCGATCGACAGGCGCTTGCCGCCTTCGCGCATCGAGAGGCGGCCTGCGTCGGTTTCGATATCGATGTCCCATTCCTCGACGGGGCCGTGGCGCCAGTCGAACACCGCGCGCACGGGCGCGCCGTTGGTCGCGACGCAATCGAGTTCCGCCGCGATGGGCGTGGACGTATCGCTCGGCGTAGTGAGCGTGGCCGCGCGCAACGCCACTTCATGCGGCAGAATGCGCGTGACGATCGAGAGCGCGTTGATGCCCGGATCGAACACGCCAAGACCGCCCGGCTCCCAGATCCATTGCTGGCCCGGATGCCAGCGGCGCACGTCTTCCTTCCAGCGCACCTCGACCGAACGCAGGGCGCCCGCCTCCTTCGATGCGAGCCACGCGCGCGCGGGCTCCACCGCGCTCGCCGCCCGCGAATGCCACGACGCGAACAGCGTGCAGCCGCGCGCACGCGCGATGTCATGCAAGGCGACGACCTCGCTCACGCTCGCGCCCGGCGGCTTTTCCAGCATGACGTGCTTGCCCGCTTCGAGCGCGGCCAATGCCTGCTCATAGCGCACTTGCGGCGGCGCACAGAGCGAGATTGCATCGAGCGAGGGCTCGGCGGCCAGCAGCGCGCCGATATCCTCGTAATTGCGCACGCCTTCGACGCTCGCGTTGCGGCTCGCGCACGCGACGAGTTCGAATCCCGGCTGCGCCGCGATGGCGGGCAGATGCTGGTCACGCGCAATCTTGCCGATACCGACGACGCCGAGTTTATAGACCGTATTCATGCGATGCCTCCTTGTCTCCGATTGGGTGGGCGAGCGTTCACGATAACGCTATCGCGCCCAGCGCAACACCAGCGGATCGAGACGTCGCGCAATGGCGATCAGCTCATCGCGCGTTTCGCGGCCCATCGCGGGCAGCGGATGACGCGGCGCATCGCATGCGATCACGCCGCCCTCCTTCATCAGCGCCTTCGCCGCGAGCAGGCCCGCTTGCCGGTTCTCGTGATTGATGAGCGGAAGCCAGCGCCGATACAGCTCGAATGCTTCGTCGATGCGCCCGTTGCGATGTGCTTCGATGATCGGACGAATGCCATCGGGGAAGCCGCCGCCTGTCATCGAACCGGTCGCGCCCGCGTTGAGATCGGCGAGCAGCGTGATCGCTTCTTCGCCGTCCCACGGTCCTTCGATCGCCTCGCCGCCGAGTTGAATCAATTCGCGCAGCTTGTTCGCCGCGCCCGGCGTCTCGATCTTGAAGTACGACACCTGTTCGATCTCGCGAGCCATGCGCGCAAGAAACGGCGCGGACAGCGGCGTACCCGCGGCCGGCGCGTCCTGGATCATGATCGGAATGGTCAGGGCATCCGAAAGACGCGCATAGAACGCGTAAATAGCGGCTTCGGGCACCCGGAACGTCGCGCCGTGATACGGCGGCATGGCCATGATCATCGCGGCACCGAGTTCCTGCGCGCGCCGGCTGCGCTCGATGCACACGCGCGTGCCGTAATGCGATGTCGTGACGATCACCGGCACTCGGCCCGCGACGTGTTCGAGAATGACGCGCGTGAGCGTGTCGCGCTCATCGTCGGCGAGCGAGAACTGCTCGGAGAAATTTGCGAGAATCGCGAGGCCGTCCGAGCCTGCATCGATCATGAAATCGACCGCGCGCTTCTGGCTTTCCAGATCGAGTTCGCCGGATTCGGTGAAGGTCGTCGGCACGACCGGGAAGATGCCGCGATAGCGTGGATGGGCGAGGCTCGTCATGCTGGCGTCCAGAGTGAATTGAATGGGAATCTCATGGGTTCATCGGGCGCGCGGCCGGTCGAGCGCGCGGCGCACGACGAAGGTGACGACGACCGCCACGAACAGCATCGCCGCCAGAAAGTAGAGGCCGTCCGCGAGATGGCCCGTGCGATCCTTGATGAAGCCGATGCCCGCGGGCCCGAAATAGCCGCCGAGATTGCCGATGGAATTGATCGTCGCGATGCCGACAGCCGCGCTCGCACCGGTCAGAAATTGCCCCGGCAATGCCCACACGACCGGCTGAATCGCATACAGCGAGAACGCGGCGAGGCATATGAACGCGAACTGCAACGGCGCGCTGCCCGCCCATGCGCTGCCCGCCAGCATCAACGCGCCGAAGCTCGTCACCGCGACGATATGGCCATAGCGTTCCCGCTTCCTGTCGGAGTGACGCGGCACGATGCACAGCCCGACTACGGCGAAGAGATACGGCACAGCGGAGAGCAGGCCCGTCATCGAATCGGTGACGCCGAAGCTCTTGATGATCGTCGGAAGCCACAGCGAAAGGCCGTAAATCGCGAGCGGAAACGGCAGGAACAGCAACGCGAGCAGCAGCACGCGCCGGTCCTTCAGCGTCGCGAGCGGATTGCCGTGCGCTTTCAGCGCGTAGGCTGCGCGGTCCTCGGCCAGCTTGCGCTCGATCCACGCGCGATCCGCCGGCGCGAGCCAGCGCGCATGCGCGGGCGACTCGGGCAGCACGCGCAAGGTCGGCAGCGCGAGCAGCACGGCGGGCAGGCCGCTCACGACGAACAGGGTCTGCCAGTTCGACATGCCGAAGACGCCATGCGTGGACAGCAGCCAGCCGGCGACCGGCCCGGTGACGATGCCGGAGATCGGTTGTGCCAGCATCAGCAAGCCGATGATGCGCGCACGCTGACGCAGCGGAAACCACTTCGTGAAGTAATACAGGATGCCGGGATACAGCCCCGCCTCCGCCGCGCCGAGCAGAAAGCGCAGCGCGTAGAAGCTCATCGGGCCGCGCGTGAGCGCCATCGCCATCGTGATCACGCCCCACGTCGCGAGAATGCGCGCGAACCACACGCGCACGCCGAAGCGCTCCAGCGCGAGATTGCTCGGCACCTCGCACAGGAAATAGCCGATGAAAAAGAGGCCCGCGCCGAGGCCATAGGCGGCATCGCTCAGGCCCACCGCGGCATTCATGTGCAGCTTGGCAAAGCCGACGACCGTGCGGTCGATGTAGGCCACCACGTAGATCAGCGCGAGAAACGGCAACAGCTTGCGCACCAGCAATCCGATGATGCGGCGCTCGCTCGCGTCCGGATGATCGATCGCGCGATCCGTGCCGGGTGCGGCGCGTTCCAGCGCGGCCGCGTTTTCCGTATTCATAGGGTCTCCTATCTATCGACAATCTCGACCGGCATCGGCGTGCCGGTTCGTTTCAAGAGTCCCCGATTTAGCCATGCGACGCGCACGATAACAACGCTCTCAGGTTCTTTTGGGAGTTTTCAATGCGAATGCCGGGGCACGGCCGCGCCGCGCTTGCCGACGAGAAAGTCGAGGTCGCAGCCTTCATCCGCCTGCAGAACGTGATCGACATAAAGCCGCTGATAGCCGCCCTCGCCGTGCTTGCGCGGCGGCTCGCGATCGCTCATGCGGCGCGCGAGCTCTTCATCGCTGATGTCGAGATGAAGCGTGCCGGCATCGCAGTCGAGCTCGATCCAGTCGCCGTCGCGCACTGCCGCAAGCGGTCCGCCCGCCGCCGCTTCCGGCGCGACGTGCAGCACCACCGTGCCGTAAGCGGTGCCGCTCATGCGTGCGTCCGAGATGCGCACCATGTCCTTCACGCCCTGACGCAGGAGCTTGGGCGGCAGGCCCATGTTGCCGACTTCGGCCATGCCGGGATAACCCTTCGGCCCGCAGTTCTTCAACACGAGCACGGAGTGCTTGTCGACATCGAGCGATTCGTCGACGATGCGCTCTTTGTAGTGCTCCAGGTTCTCGAACACGACCGCGCGGCCGCGATGCTTGAGCAATTCGGGGCTCGCCGCGGAAGGCTTCAGCACCGCGCCGCGCGGCGCGAGATTGCCGCGCAGAATGCGAATGCCGCCGTCGTCGATCAACGGATTGTCGAGCGTGCGAATCACTTCGTTGTCGGTGATGGGCGCGCTCTTCACGTTCTCCCACAGCGACTTGCCGTTCACCGTGAGCGCATCCGGATGCGGAATCAGCTTGGCTTCGCCCAGACGCCGCAGCACGGCAGGCAGGCCGCCCGCGTAATAGAACTCTTCCATGAGGAAGCGGCCCGAGGGCATCAGATCGACGATGGTGGGCGTGTCGCGGCCGATGCGCGTCCAGTCTTCCAGTTCGAGCGGCACGCCGATGCGCCCCGCGATCGCCTTCAGGTGAATGACCGCGTTGGTCGAGCCGCCGATCGCGGCGTTCGTGCGGATCGCGTTTTCGAACGCCTCGCGCGTGAGAATCTTCGAGAGCGTCAGCCCTTCGAGCGCCATCTCCACGATGCGGATGCCCGACATATGCGCCAGCACGTAGCGGCGCGAATCGACGGCGGGAATCGCGGCATTGTGCGGCAGCGACGTGCCGAGCGCTTCGGCCATGCAGGCCATCGTGGACGCGGTGCCCATCGTGTTGCAGGTGCCCGCCGAGCGCGACATGCCCGCTTCGGCGGAAAGAAACTGATGCAGATCGATCTCGCCGGCCTTCAGCGACTCATGCAGTTGCCACACCGCCGTGCCCGAGCCGATGTTCTTGCCATCGAGCTTGCCGTTGAGCATCGGGCCGCCCGTCACGACGATCGCGGGAACGTCACAGCTTGCCGCGCCCATCAGGAGCGCGGGCGTGGTCTTGTCGCAACCGGTGAGCAGCACGACCGCGTCGATGGGATTGCCGCGAATCGCTTCCTCGACGTCCATCGCGGCGAGATTGCGCGTAAGCATCGCCGTCGGGCGCAGATTCGATTCGCCGTTGGAGAACACCGGAAACTCGACGGGAAAGCCGCCCGCCTCATAGACGCCGCGCTTCACGTGCTCCGCGATCTTGCGAAAGTGCGCGTTGCACGGCGTGAGCTCGGACCACGTATTGCAAATGCCGATGACCGGCCGGCCATCGAACTCGTGATCCGGAATGCCCTGGTTCTTCATCCAGCTTCGATACATGAAGCCGTTCTTGTCGTTGGTGCCGAACCATTGCGCGGAGCGCAGCTTGGGCTTCGATGCGGCCATCGGTTTCATCCCCGTCAAAAATTCGATTTGGCGAAGTCTAAAAGGCCGCGAGATAATGGACTAATGAAAAGTTGGACGTTATCGATATACAAACCAGCATTCGTATAAACCCCTACATGCTGAATCCCAGTCCCTGGTATGTGCGCAATCGCCTGAAGACGCGGCAGCTTCTGCTGATCGTCGCGCTGGCGGAGGAAGGCAATATTCATCGCGCGGCGGCCGTGCTGAACATGACGCAGCCCGCCGCGTCGAAGCTCTTGCGCGAGCTGGAAGAAACGCTCGGCGTGGCGCTATTCGAGCGCGAACCGCGCGGCGTGCGCGCGACGTTGTATGGCGACGCGATGATTCGTCACGCGCGCGCCGTGCTCGGCAGTCTGGATCAGGCTCAGGAAGAACTCGTCGCGCTCGCGTCGGGACGGCTCGGCCATGTGGCGCTCGGCGCGATCACCTCGCCGGGCGTGCGGCTTTTGCCCGCCGCGGTCGCCGCCGTGAAGCGCGCGCACGCGGATATCCGCATTTCCGTCGAGATCGATACGAGCAACGTGCTGCTCGAACGGCTCGCGCAGGAAAAGCTCGATATCGTCATCGGCCGGCTCTCGGTCGAGCATGACAAGGTGCGGCTGCGTTATGAGCAGCTTGCGGGCGAGCCGGTGCGCGCGGTCGTGCGCGCGGGGCATCCGTTGCTGAAGGAGAAGGCGCTCACATTGAGCGGCGTGCGCGATGCGGCGTGGCTCGTGCCGCCCGCGGGCAGCGTGTTGCGGCATCGCTTCGAACTGATGTTCCAGCGCGCGAGCCTCGCGCCGCCGTCGAATGTCGTCGAGACGGCGGCGATTCTCTTCATCACGCAAGTGCTGGAACAGAGCGACATGATCGCCGTCGTGGCGGAAGACGTCGCGCTGTATTACGCGCGGCATGGCATCGTCGACATGCTGCCGCTGCCGATGGATTGCCAGATGGACGACTTCGGCATCGTCACGCGGGCGGACCGGCTCTTCACACCGGCCACGGAAGTCATGGTCGATGCGTTACGCGCCGCCGCCCGCGAGGTGTACGGCGCTCAGGCCGTCGCGGCCAACTCCACCGGCGCGCGATAACGTCCGATCAGACGCTCGCGCTTGCTTGCAACCGCCGCCATGTTGCGCGCCTTCACATGGCCGAAGCCGCGGATTTCGTCGGGCAGCCTCGCGAGTTGCAGCGCGGTGTCGAAACGGTCGGCATCGAGCGTCGCGCAGAATTCATCGACGAGCGCGATGTAATCCGCGATCATCGCGCGCTCCGTGCGGCGCTCTTCCGTCTTGCCGAACACGTCGAGCGACGTGCCGCGCAAGCCCTTCATCTTCGCGAGCACGCGGAATGCGGGCAGCATCCACGCGCCGAAGCGCTGCTTCACGAGATGGCCGTGCTCGTCATGCTTGGCGAAGAGCGGCGGCGCGAGATGGAACATGAGCTTGTAATCGCGGCCCGGCTCGCCTTCGAACTGTTCGCGCAGCTTGTCGAGATAGGCGGGGTCGGCATAGAGGCGCGCGACTTCGTACTCGTCCTTGTAGGCCATGAGCTTCGCGAGATTCTTCGCAACCGCGCGCGTCAACGGCAGCTTCGGGTTCAGCGACTTCTCTTTCTCGCGGATGCGCTCGACCACGCTGCGATACGAACGCGCATACGCTTCGCTTTGATACGCCGTAAGCAAGGTCTCGCGTGTCGCAATCACGTTTTCCAGCGACTCGGGCATCTTCATCACGATCGCATGTTGCGCGGGCTTGATGAGCTCGCCCACGCCATGCTGGGCAACGAAGCGTCCCCAGTTGAACGCGAGCACGTTCTTCTCGACGGCAACATTGTTCAGTTCGATCGCGCGCTTCAGGCTCGCGAGTTCGAGCGGCAGCCAGCCCTTCTGCCATGCAAAGCCCAGCAGCAGCGGATTCGAATAGATCGTGTCGCCGAGCAGTTTGAGCGCGAGCGCGTTGGCGTCGATGAATGCGCAGCCCGCGCCGATGCTGTCCTGTAGCGCCTGCTCCGTCTGCGCGGCCGGAAAGGTCCAGTTCGCGTCCGTGACGAAACCGGCGGTCGGCGT
The DNA here is from genome assembly GCF_001544575.2 of Caballeronia cordobensis. GTDB lineage: Bacteria > Pseudomonadota > Gammaproteobacteria > Burkholderiales > Burkholderiaceae > Caballeronia > Caballeronia cordobensis. Next base: position 224,341 of record NZ_FCNY02000003.1, on the reverse strand, counting down.
CGCGCCGCTGTTGATCGCCGCCTGCGTCACGCCGTTTCGGGTGCGCGAGAGCACGTCGTTGGAGGCCGACACGATCGCATCGCAACCGATCACGAGCCGCGCTTCGCCCGTCGCGATACGCGTGGCGTGCAGGGCGCGAGGCTCCGGCGCGATCTGCACGTGACTCAGGACCGCGCCGCCCTTCTGCGCGAGGCCTGCCATGTCCAGCACCGTGACGCCCTTGCGCTCGATATGCGCCGCCATGCCGATCAATCCGCCGATCGTCACGACGCCCGTGCCGCCCACGCCCGTCACGAGAATGCCGTAAGGCTTCGATAGCGCGGGCAATGAAGGCGACGGCAGCTTATCGAAGTCGGGCTTGGTTTCCTTCGACGCCCGGGGCTTGCGAACCTGCGCGCCTTCCGCCGTCACGAAGCTCGGGCAGAAGCCCTTCACGCACGAAAAGTCCTTGTTGCACGACGACTGATTGATCTTGCGCTTCGTGCCGAGCGGCGTGTCCATCGGCTCGACGGACAGGCAGTTCGACTGCACCGAGCAGTCGCCGCAGCCTTCGCACACGGCATCGTTGATGAACGCGCGGCGCGCCGGATCGGGATACGTGCCGCGCTTGCGGCGGCGGCGCTTCTCCGTTGCGCAAGTCTGATCGTAGATGAGGATCGTCGTGCCTTGCGTATCGCGCAACTCGCGCTGAATGCGGTCGAGCTCGTCGCGATGATGCACGTTCACGCCGTCCGGCAGCGCGACGCCCGCATCGTACTTCTGCGGCTCGTCCGTGACGATGACGATGCGTTTCGCGCCTTCCGCATAGACCTGATGCGCGATCTGCGGCACGGTCAGCACGCCGTCGACGGGCTGGCCACCGGTCATCGCGACGGCGTCGTTATAAAGAATCTTGTAGGTGATGTTCGCGTTCGCCGCGATCGCCGCGCGCACCGCCAGCAGGCCCGAATGAAAGTACGTGCCGTCGCCGAGATTGACGAAAACGTGCTTGTCGCCGGAAAAATGCATCTGCCCGATCCACGCGACGCCCTCGCCGCCCATCTGGCTGAAGGTTTCGGTCTTGCGGTCCATCCACATCGACATGTAATGGCAGCCGATGCCCGCGAGCGCGCGCGAGCCTTCGGGCACGCGCGTCGACGTGTTGTGCGGGCAGCCCGAGCAGAACCACGGCTTGCGCTCGACATCGACGCGCGGCTTCACCGCTTCACGTTCTTTCGCTTCGATGGTTTCGACGCGTGCCAGCATGCGGGCGCGCACATCGGCGGGAAGATCGGCGCGCGCGAGACGGCGCGCGATGGCCTTTGCGATCAGCGCGGGCGACAGCTCGTAATGCGCGGGCAATAGCCAGTCGCCACGCGGCACGGACCATTCGCCGCCTTCATTGTCGCGTTCGTCGAACTTGCCGTAGATGCGCGGGCGCACGTCCTCGCGCCAGTTATACAGTTCTTCCTTCAGCGCATATTCCAGAATCTGCCGCTTCTCTTCGACGACCAGAATTTCTTCGAGACCCGTGGCGAATGCGCGCGCGTCCTGTGCATCGAGCGGCCACACGCAGCCGACCTTCAACACGCGCAGACCGATCTGCGCGCAGGTTTCATCGTCGAGGCCGAGATCGACGAGCGCCTGACGCACGTCGAGATACGCCTTGCCCGCCGTGATGATGCCAAAGCGCGGCTTGTCCGAATCGAGCACCACGCGATTGAGCTTGTTCGCGCGCACATAGGCCAGCGCGGCGTACCACTTCTCGTCGAGCAGGCGCGCTTCCTGTGCAAGCGGCGAATCGGGCCAGCGAATGTTGAGACCTTCCGCGGGCATCGCGTAATCGGCCGGTGTGACGATCTCCACGCGGTCCGGATCGAGATCGATCGACGCCGTCGATTCGACCACGTCGGTCACGCATTTCATCGCGACCCACAGGCCGGAGTAACGGCTCATGGCCCAGCCATGCAGACCGTAATCGAGATATTCCTGCACGTTCGACGGATACAGCACCGGAATGCCCGCCGCGATGAACGCATGATCCGACTGATGCGCCACCGACGAGGACTTCGCCGCGTGGTCGTCGCCCGCGAGCACGAGCACGCCGCCGTGCTTGTCAGTGCCGGCAGAGTTGGCGTGCTTGAACACATCGCCCGTGCGATCCACGCCCGGCCCTTTGCCGTACCACATGCCGAACACGCCGTCGCGCGTCGCGCCCGGCCACAGATTCACCTGCTGCGTGCCCCAGATCGACGTTGCCGCGAGATCTTCGTTGACGCCCGGCTGAAACACGATGTCGTTGTCTTTCAGATGCTGCTTCGCCTTCCATAGCGACTGATCGAGCGCGCCGAGCGGCGAGCCGCGATAGCCCGAAATGAAGCCCGCCGTATTCAGTCCGGCACGGCGGTCGCGCGCTTTTTGCAACATCGGCAGGCGCACGAGCGCCTGCGTGCCGCTGATGTAGACGCGGCCTTTCTCCAGCGTGTATTTATCGTCTAGGGAAACATCGGTTGCTGCGGCCAGCGCGGCGCGATCGGGTGCGTTCATGAGGGGCGTGTCTCCAGGTTCGGGGCATTGTTTTTTGCGCAGTATAGAAAGCTGAACCGCTATCGTAAAATCACGAATAAACAACTCTGGTATTCGAAAATCAGATGGCCTTCGATCTCACGCTTCGCCAGTTGCGCTATTTCGTGGCCGCCGCGCAAACCGGCCAGTTTTCGATGGCGGCCGCCAACGAGCACGTATCGCAATCCGCGATCACGAATGCGGTGCTGGCGCTGGAAAGCGCGCTCGGCACGAAGTTGTTCGAACGCATGCCGCAAGGCGTCGCGCTGACGCCCGATGGCCAGGACTTCCATCACCACGCGCGCCGCGTGCTCGACGCCGCCCGCGACGCCATGCATCAGCCGCGCTTTCGCTCGCACGACATGCGCGGCGTGGCACGCATTGCCGCGTCCTATACGGTGCTCGGGTATTTTTTGCCGGAGTTGCTCGCGCGCTTTCGTGCGACGTATCCGTTCATCGATTTCGACTTGCGCGACATGGAGCGCGCCGATATCGAAACGGCGGTCGCCAACGGCGAGGTCGATATCGGCGTCGTGCTCTTATCGAATCTGCAGCATCCGGAGCGTTTCGACAGTCAGGTATTGATGCGATCGCGACGCCAGTTGTGGGTCGCGCCGACGCATCCGCTCGCGCAGCAACACGCCGTGTCGCTGAAAGATATCGCCGCGCATCCGTACATCCTGATTACCGTCGATGAAGGCGAGCAATCGACGATGCGCTACTGGCATAAGAAGCGCATCGCACCGAACATCGCGTTTCGCACGAGTTCGATGGAGGCGCTGCGTGGGCTGGTGGCGCATGGCTTCGGCGTCACCGTGCTATCGGACATGGTGTTTAGGCCCTGGTCGCTCGAAGGCAAGCGCATCGAAGCGCGGCCCGTGAACGACGCCATTCCTCATATGGAAGCGGGCATGATCTGGCGCAAGGGCGCCGTGCTGGACGCCCCCGCGACCGCCGTGCAGCAGTTCCTGATTCACGCGTGCGGCGGTTAGCCGAGTCAATGCGAAATGCTTTCGAGCGATTTGCCGAGCGTGCGCGGGCCCATCAAGCCGATCGATAACATCACGAGCAGCATCGCGCCCGCGATGAAGCCGAATACGCCCGTCACGCCCGCCTCTTTCAACACGAACGCGATCGCGAACGAACTGAAGACCGCCGAGAGCCGGCTCCACGAATAGACGAAGCCGACGGCGCGGGCGCGGATCGTCGTCGGATAAAGCTCCTGCTGATACGTGTGATACGTGAACGAGATGATGTTGCCCGCGAGCGTGAGCATGACGCCGAGCGCGACGATCGTCATGGGACCGCCCGCCTGGCTGAACAGCAGGCCCGCGACGATATTCACGCCCGCCATGAAGACGATCACATGCTTGCGCTCGAACCGGTCCGCGATCCAGTAGCCGAGCAGCGGACCGATGGGCGCAGCCAGTCCGATCACGGTCGTATAAAGCAGGCTCGACGTGACCGTCACGCCCTGCTTCACGAGCAGGGTCGGCACCCAGTTCGCGAAGCCATAAAAGCCGACCGTCTGGAAGATATGAAAGACGATCAGCATCAGCGTGCGCTTGCGATACGGCGGCTTCCACATATCGGCGAAACCGGCCTTCTTCGCGATCGGATCGGACGGACCCGGCGCGGGCAGCGGCTTGCGGTATTGCCGCGCGACCTGATCTTCGAGACGGCGCAGAACGGCATCGGCTTCATCGACGCGGCCTTTGCTTGCGAGCCAGCGCGGGCTTTCCGGCAGATTGCGGCGGAAGTACCAGACGAAAAGCGCACTGACGCCGCCGGCCAGCGCGACCCAACGCCAGCCGTCGAAACCGAACGGCGCGTGCGGCACGAGCAGATACGAAAGAAAGGCGACCACGGGCACGGCGGAAAAGCCGATCGCCTGACACACCGCGAAGGCTCTGCCACGCAGATGCTTGGGCGCAAGCTCGGACATGTACGTCCCGATCGTCACGAGTTCCACGCCGATACCCAGTCCCGACACGAAGCGCCAGAAGTTGAGCCATAGCGCGGTGTCCTGGAACGCCATCACCGTATTGGCCGCGACGTACCACAGCAGCGAGTAGGTGAAGATCGCGCGGCGTCCGTAACGGTCGGCGAGAAAGCCGCACGCGATCGTGCCGATGAAAAGCCCGCAAAACAGTGCGGCGATGAAACTCGCGATGCCCGTCGTGCCGAACAGGCCCGCTGTCGTCGAGGTGAGAATGCCGCTTTTCACGAGGCCCGGCGCGATATAGCCCGTGAAGAGCAGGTCGTAAAGCTCGAAGAAAAAGCCGAGGCTCAGGAGAAAGATGAGCTTCCACACCGCGCGCGTCGCGGGAAGCCGGTCGAGGCGCGCCGAGATGCCCGCCGTGTCCTCTGTATTCGCGATCGCCGGCGCGTCCGTTAGCGTGCGGCCGGCGGCGTCGTGCAGACTCGAAGTGCCCTGCATGATAGCCATTGCTGTCTCCTTTAGTTATGCCGATGCCGCATCGAAGGCGGCCCGGTCGTGCTTACTTCGTGAAGCGCGCCCGCAACTCGGCGAACGATCCGACGCTGCCGAGCAGTGCGCTTGCCGCGACCGTCGGCGGGCTCGCGAGCCACACCTTGCCCGGACCCGAGCGGCCCGGAAAATTTCGATTGATCGCGCTGATCGTGACCTGCCGCGTGTCCGTCGATGAACCCGGCCCGCAGTTCGCGCACGCGCCGCACGAAGGCTGAAGCAGAATCGCGCCGACGCGCTCGAATGCATCGACATAGCCTTGCGCGATGCAATAGTCGCGCACGTCCTGCGTGCCGAACTGCAGATACAGCTTGACGTGATCCGGCACGCGCAATCCGCGTTCGGCGGCCCATGCAAGCACGTCGTGATAGTGATCGAAGTCTTCGCGCTTGCCCGCCGTGCACGAGCCGCCGTAGGCGATATCGATGCGCGGCCGTTCATCCAGCGCGTGAAGCGCAATGCCGTTGCCCGGATCGCCGGGCGCGGCGAGCATCGGCGTGAGTTGCGCGCAATCGATCGCGATGACATCGGCGTAACGCGCGCCTTCGTCGCTCTTCATCCACGGCTCGATCGTGAAGTCGATGCCGCGCCGTTCCTTCAGGAAGCGCACGGTTTCTTCGTCGGGCGCGACGATGCCGGTGAAGCCGCCCAGCTCGGCGGTCATGTTGGTGAGCGTCGTGCGCTCGTCGGTGGACAGGCTCGCGATGGCCGAGCCCGCGAACTCGAACACCTTGCCGACGCCCGCGCCTGCGCGGATGCGCGCATCGGCGAGCAGATGCAGCACGATGTCCTTCGCCGTCACGCCCGCCGGAACCGGCCCATGCAATTCGATGCGCAACGATTGCGGCACCGTCATGCGCACCGCGCCCGTCACGAACGCATTGGCCATGTCGGTCGTGCCGACGCCGAACGCGACGCAACCGAGCGCACCGCTATGCGGCGTATGCGAATCCGTGCCGACGACAACCTGCCCCGGCCGTGCGTAACGCTCGGCCATCATCGCGTGCGAGATGCCTTCGGAGCCTTCGTCGAGCTCGCTTTCCGTCTCGCTCAGATAGCCGTGATTGCGCACGCCATAGTCATGCGCGAAGGCGCGATGCGCCGCCGACAGCTCGCGCACGTTCGGCAGCAGGCCATGCTTCACATGCAGTTCGCTGCGATGCGAATACGAAAGATGATCCTCGAACGCGAGCACGCCATGCGGTTCGTAGAGCGTCAGGGGACGGCCAAACGTCGCGTGCAGCATGTGCGCGGCCATGCCCGTGTAGTACTCGTGGATGAAACGCCAGTCCGCGCGCACGAAGATGCCGTTGCCGGGTTCGAGCGTCGCGTTCGTCATGCCGGTCGTCAATGCATGCCGCGCGAGAATCTTTTCGACGAGCGTGCGCGGCGCGTCATCGGCCGATACGGGTTCGATGCTGACGCGCTGCATATGCAACTGCCCGTATCGCAGCAGACCGCCGCTCTTCAGGATCGCGGCGGCAAGCGGATCGCGGCCTGCGACGAGTTCTTCCACGTCGATCGATTCGCCGCGCCGGATACGTTCGATCAGGCCGAAATCCGTCGAGGTGAAGAGGCCGAGATTGTCCGCGTTCTGCCGGTAGATCCGCTCGAAGCTGCGTGCGATGACGAGGCGAATGCCCGCGTGATATTCCGCGAGCGGGCTATGTTCGCGCGAGGAGCCTTTGCCATAGCGATTGCCCGCGACCGTTACCTGAAAGCGGCCCGCGCGCACGGCATCGGTGCCGACAGGATTGCGCCCGCCCGCATGAAAGCCGACATACGGACACTGACCGAGGCGTTCGTCGAAGCGCGTGAGCACGCCGATCGGCGTGATCTCGTCGGTGGAGACATCGTCGCGCAATGCACCCGCTTCATCGGGCGTGAGGTCGATGCCCGCAAGCTGACGCTCGACTTTCGCCGGGTCCGCGCACAGAAACAGGATTCGCCCGCTTATTTCCAGCCTGCTTGTTTCCAGATTGGCCATTGCAATTCTCCCTGGCTGCCAATCTAGACGTTCGGACCCGCGTGCAACAGTGTTCGTTCGGCACATGGGCCATCGCGGGAGACGATGTCCGCGTTAACCCTTGCCTTCGATGAGCGCATCGATCAGCGCCTGCACCGCCTTGAGCCGCGAGGACTTGCGCGGCGCATGCACATGCAGGCGGCGGCCGCTGCCCCAGCTTTCGCGCAACGGCACGCGCACGAAATTGCGCGAACCCGCGAAGGCGGAGGCCGCGCTCGTCGGCACGATGCCGATGCCGAGGCCCGCTTCGACCATGCGGCATTGCGCGTCGAAGCTATTCACGGTGACGGCCACGTTGAGCGGCAGGCGCGCGGCATCGGCATGTTCTTTCAAGGTCTGATCGAGCGATCCGCCCGCCTGCAGCGCGACGAGCGCAAAGCGCGTGACTTCGGCGAAGCTCAACGTCTCCGCTTGTGCGAGGTCGTGACCGGGCGGCAGCACGACCATGAGCGGATCGTCGGCGAAGCGCCATGATTCGATGCCCGGGGGCGTCTTGCCGCTCGCCGATATGCCGACGTCCGCGCGATCGTCCAGACACGCGCGAATGACTTCATCGCTGATCTGCTCGGTCAACGCGATCTCGACGAGCGGATAGCGCGCCTTGAAGCCCGTCAGCCGCTCGGGCAGGAAGCCCACGATCGCCGACGCATTCGCGTGCAGGCGCACGACGCCCGCGATCTGCCCGCTCATCGACTGGACTTCGCGCGCCATGCTGTCGAGCTGGCCGTGTATGGCGCGCGCGCTCGCATAGGCGTGCCTTCCCGCTTCGGTCGGCTGCACGCCGGAAGGCGAGCGGATCAAGAGCGCCACGCCGATGGCCGCTTCGAGATCCGCGATACGCCGGCTCAATGCCGAAGGCGCGATATGACTGCGGCTCGCGGCGCGCGCGATCGATCCTTCCTCGACGACCGAGATGAAGAGTTCGAGACTATAGGGATCGATGCGCATCGCGTGAGTTCGTTATCGGCTGCCCGTTAGCGACGTGATGATCGCATACGCGGCCTTCACGCGCTCCTCGTTCGGGATGTTGCGATTGGCCAGCATCACGATGCCCACGCGCGCCTTCGGCACGAACGCGATATACGTGCCGAAGCCGTTGGTCGAGCCGGTCTTGTTGATCCACACATCGTCGCGCGGCGGCTGCGGCGGATCGATGCGCGTGACGGGCGTCGCGTTCATGATCATCGCCTGCGCGTTTCCGTCGAGCAGCGCTTGCAGCGCGACCGGATACGGATACTGCTCCCAGATGAGATCCTGCGTCATCGGTCCCGCCTGGAAATAGCCCGTATGCGTCGCGTCGACGGCGCGCTGGAACGCCGGATCGATGTGCACCATGTTCATGTTGATCTGCAGAAAGCGCGTCATGTCCGCTGCCGTCGTTCTCACGCCGTAGGCTTCGGAAGACAGCACGCCGCCCTTCATGCGAATCGGCGTGTCGTTCTTCGCATAGCCTTGCGCATAGTCGCGCTGCTTCGTTGCGGGCACCTGCATATAACTATGCTTCAGGCCGAGCGCCGGAAAGAGCCGCGTTTGCATCAGCGCGTCGAAATCCTGCCGCATGCTCTTCGCGGTGATCAGCCCGAGCGTGCCGATGCCCGGATTCGCATACGTGCGGATCGTGCCGGGCGGCTGCATGGGACGCCATGCGCTGAAGTACCGCATCAACTGCGCGTTGTCGTGGATGTCGTCGGGCACTTGCAGCGGCAGGCCGCCCGGCGTGTGCGTGGCGAGATTCAGCAGCGTGACCTTGCCGAACGCGCTGCCGCCGAGCGCCGGCAGATACTTGCTCACGGGATCGGTCAGCGAGAGATCGCCCTGCGTTTGCGCATACGATGCGAGCGTCGCGGTGAACGTCTTGCTGACCGAGCCGATCTCGAAGAGCGTATCGCGCGTGACGGGCGCATGCGTCGCCTTCGACGCCACGCCGTAGTCGAACACATAGGGCTGGCCGTCCACGACGACGCCCACGGCCATGCCCGCGATGCCGTGCAAGGCCATCAACGGCCTGATGGTTTCATCGACCGTCGATCTGATGCTCGCCGCATCGTGTGAAAACGCAGCGCCCGACATCGCGCCAAAAGAAAAAATGGCTGCCGCCAATACGCTCAGCGCACGACACTTCATGGTCTTGATCCTTCGTTCTGGTTTGCATGATTGGAACGAAGCGAAATATCCGCTCTTTTGGCGTCGTCGACAATCGAGGATAATTTACCGCAGGCAATAGAAAATCTTATGCGAGCCATGCGCCCTCATCTTCCCCTGAATGCGTTGCGCGCGTTCGAAGCCTCGGCGCGGCATCTGAGCTTCACGCGTGCCGCGCAGGAACTGAACGTCACGCAGGCGGCCGTCAGCCAGCAAGTGCGCGCGCTCGAAGAGCGGCTCGGCACGCCGCTCTTCAGACGCCTGCCGCGCGGGCTCAACGTCACCGATGAAGGCCGCGCGCTGTTGCCCGTGCTGAGCGATGCGTTCGGCCGCATCGAAGCGGTCCTGAAGCAGTTCGAAGGCGGGCATTTTCATGAAGTGCTGACGGTGGGCGTGGTCGGCACGTTCGCGGTCGGCTGGCTGATGCCGCGGCTGAGGGCGTTTCGCGAGACGCATCCGTTCGTCGAATTGCGGCTGCTCACGCATAACAATCTCGTCGATCCGGCGTCGGAAGGGCTGGATTTCGCGATCCGCTTCGGCGCCGGCGCCTGGCCCGCGACGCATAACACGCTGCTCCTCGATGCACCGCTCGCCGTGCTATGCGCGCCCGATATCGCGCGGCGTTTGAGCGCGCCGTCCGATCTCGCCAATGAAGTGCTGCTGCGCTCGTATCGCGCCGACGACTGGCGCGGCTGGTTCGAAGCCGCGGGCCTCGACCCGTGGACGATGAACGGCCCCGTGTTCGATTCGTCGCGTCTGATGGTGGAAGCCGCGGTGCAAGGCGCGGGCGTCGCGCTCGCGCCGCCGCGCATGTTCGTGCGGGAATTGCAGGCGGGCCTGCTGGTGCGCGCGTTCGATATCGAAGTGCATACCGGCGGCTACTGGCTCACGTGGCTCAAGTCGCGGCGGCTTTCACCGGGCATGCAGCTGTTTCGCGACTGGATCGTCGCAGAGGCGGCGCAAAGCGCCTAACCCCGCCCCCGGCGCCTGCCCGCGGCGAAATCATCAGCGAGCGGGACTAAGGCGAGCAAGAGCAGCATCGCGGCGAGCGGCACCGTCGTCGCGAAACCGAAATGCGCGAAACCGGTCGCACCCGCGAAACCGCCGAGCATGAACATCCCGAACAACGAACTCAGGAGCGCGAGCCGCGCGTGATTCGCGCGCACGTAGCCTGCGTCGCTGCGCGCGATGCCGCGGTTCCAGTAAAGACTCTTGCCGATCTCGATGCCGATGTCCGTGACGAGTCCCGTCACGTGCGTCGTACGAATCTCGGCCTTCGAAATCTTCGTGATCATGGCGTTTTGCAGGCCCATAACGAAGCACAGCAGCGCGACGGTCAGCGGCACGTCCCACACGCGGTGCGTCTCCAGATTCGCGCCGAGCACGCCGAACACGAGCAGCAGCGCGGCTTCGAGCAGGAGCGGCGTGGCGAACACGCTATGCGCGCGCCGCTGCCGTCCCCAGTTGATGAGCACCGCCGATGTCGCCGCGCCGCCGAGAAACGCGCCGACCGCGCCGATCGCGGAGAAGACGAACGCCGCCTGGCCGAGCACGAGGTTATCGGCGATCGAGGACACGAGCCCCGACATGTGCGACGTGTATTGCCCCACGGCGAGAAAGCCGCCCGCGTTCGCCGCGCCCGCGACGAAGGCGAGCGCGCAGCCGAGCCGCCGGTTCGAGGTATCGGTGCGGCTAGGCGAGGTCAGGCCCCGGAGATAGGTGATCGGCATGGCGGCGCGCGCGGGAGGGTCGAGCCGAAAAGATATCACGACAAATGGGCGCTTTAGCAAGCGCCACGCCCGCCCTCGCCTACGAAACTGAAAGAAAAGTTTCTCATTCGATAGCATGCTAACGAATAACCTTGTGTCTATAATTCCGCCGCATGACCCAACTCGATACTCTGCGCCGCTCCGTGAGCAGCACGCTCGTGCTGGCCGCGCGCCGCTGGCGTCGCACGAGTCACGGCGTGCTCGCGTCCTACGGCGTCTCGGAAGCGTGCGCCGTGCCGTTGCTCACGGCCAACCGGCTCGGCGAGGCGGTGCGTCAGGTGACGCTCGCGGAACATGTCGGCATCGAAGGGCCGTCGCTCGTGCGGCTGCTCGATCAGTTGTGCGCGGCCGGTCTCGTGCGCCGCGACGAAGATCCCGAGGACAAGCGCGCGAAGACCATCACGCTCACCGACGAAGGGCGCGCCGTCACCGCGCGCATGGAAGAACGCCTCGTCACGCTGCGCGCGCGGCTTTTGCGGGGCGTGACCCGCGAAGATCTCGAGACGACGCTGCGCGTGCTCAATGCGTTCAGCACGTCGCCGGATGCGAAACTGCTCGCCGCCCTCGAAGCCGTCGGCGACATCCCGAAACCGGCCCGGCCCGCCGGAAAGCGCGGAGCATAGCGCCATGCCTTTCCCTTCCGCGCGCGAGTGGCTCTTTTCCGCGAAGACCTTCGCCGCCGCGATGATCGCGCTGTACATCGGCCTCGCGCTCGAATTGCCGCGGCCGTACTGGGCGATGGCAACCGTCTACATCGTCTCGAATCCGTTCGTGGGCGCGACGCGCTCGAAAGCGCTCTATCGCGCGCTCGGCACGATGATCGGCGCGGCTGGCGCGGTGCTCATCGTGCCGCCGTTCGTCGAATCGCCGTTTCTCTTCAGCGTGATCGTCGCGTTATGGACGGGCACCCTGCTCTATCTTTCGATGTTCGACCGCAGCGCGCGCAGCTATGTGTTTCTGCTCGCGGGCTACACGCTGCCCTTGATCGCGCTGCCCGCCGTGACGAATCCCGCGGCCGTGTTCGATCTCGCGATCACGCGCACGCAGGAGATTCTGCTCGGCATCGCGGTGGCGAGCATCGTCGGCAGCGCGGTGTTTCCGAGCCGGCTCGCGCCGACGCTCATCGTACGAACGGACGCATGGTTTCGCGACGCCGCCTTCTACGCCTGCGAAACGCTGTCCGGACATATCGCGGGCGCATCGATTTCGGCGGCCCGCCAGCGGCTCGCGGCAACGGTCAACGGTCTCGAACTGCTGCTGAGCCAGTTGACCTACGATCACACGCGGCCCGACATCATTCGCCGCGCGCGGGCATTGCAGGGCCGCATGCAGATATTCTTGCCGCTCATTTCGTCGATGGCCGATCCGTTGATCGAACTCGTCGCCAAACACGGCCGGCATCCCGAAGGACTCGACGCGCTGCTCAAGGATGTCGCCGCCTGGGTCGGCGCGCCGATGCCCAGCCCGCAAACGGACGTCGCGAACGAACGCGAGCCCGATGCATTGCGCGAGCGCATCCAGACGATGCGTCCCTCCGTCGAAGCGCTTGCGAGCACGGACGGCGCGCTATTGTCGAACGCGCTGTGGCGTCTCGGTCAGGTCATCGACGTATGGCAGGACATTCGCGCCTTGCGCGCGGCCATCCTCAACGAAACGAGCGAGTGGCGGCCTCATTTCCGGCACTGGCGTCTCGGCGGCACGGCGCGCTACTTCGATCGCGGCATGATGCTGTTTTCGACGAGCGTCGCGGTGAGCGCGATCATCGTCGCATGCGTGCTGTGGATTCAGTCGGGCTGGAACGACGGCGCGGGCGCCGTGACGCTCGCCGCCGTGTCGTGCTGCTTCTTCGCCGCGCTCGACGAGCCCGCGCCGCAGGTCTTCAAGTTCTTCGTGGCCACCTGCATGAGCGTGGTGCTCGCCGGTCTGTACGTGTTTGTCGTGCTGCCGAACGTGCATGATTTCCCGATGCTCGTGCTGATCTTCGCGGGACCGTTTCTCGTCATCGGCACGTTGACGACCAACCCGCGCTTCAGTCTCGTCACGATGCTCGTCGCGGTCAACACGGCGACCTTCATCAGCATTCAGAGCGCCTACGAAGCGAACTTCTTCGTGTTCGTCAACAGCAACCTCGCGGGCGTCGCGGGCCTGCTGTTCGCTTTTCTGTGGACGCGCGCCACGCGGCCCTTCGGCGCGGAGCTGGCCGCCGAGCGGCTCACGCGTTCGGCATGGGCCGATATCGTGCTGAGCGCATCGTCGGCGGAAGTCATCGACGATCAGCGCAATCTCTACGCGCGCATGCTCGACCGGCTGATGCAACTGCTGCCGCGCCATGCCGCGACGGACTCGCACCGTCATCCTTCGATCGAAAGCTTTCGCGATTTTCGCGTCGCGTTGAATGCGCTCGATCTGCGCCGCACGCGCCGCAAGCTGCCGGAAGAATTGCAGCGTTCCGTCGACGACGTGCTCGACGCCTTGCGCCGCTACTTCGAACTCTGCATCGCGCGGCGCGCGCGTCAGCCGGTGCCGCCCGCGCTCATCCGCAGCATCGACGAATCGAGCGCGCAGGTCGCGTCGCGCGCGATCGTTCAGTCGCAGGACGTGGTCGCGGAGAAATGGCTGCGCGACACGCTGCACGCGCTCGTCGGCATGCGTCTGTCGCTGCATCCGCCGGCGCAGCCGCCGCGCGAGGAGCCGGCATGATCTTCGTGATTCATCCTTCATCGGCGGGCCGCACATGATCGGCGAAATCGACGTTCTCGGCGTGTTCATTCCCGCCATATTGATGCTGATGTTCATCGCCTATCTCGTGAACATGGCGATCCGCAATGTGCTGGCGCGCATCGGCTTTTATCGCTTCGTCTGGCATCGCTCCATTTTCGATCTCGGCATCTATGTTCTGGTGCTGGGAGTTGTCGTCATCGTTTCGCAGCGGCTCATCTCGTGAAAAAAACCTGGTTCTCTCTCGGGCAGATTCTGCTTACGCTCATCGTCGTCGCGATTGCGGCGGTCGTGTTGTGGAAGCTCGTCGACTACTACATGTTCGCGCCGTGGACGCGCGACGGGCACGTGCGCGCCGATGTCATTCAGGTCGCGCCTGACGTGTCGGGTCTCATCACGGACGTGAAGGTGATCGACAACCAGCAGGTCAAGAAAGGCGATGTGCTGTTCGTGATCGATCAGGCGCGCTATGCGCTTGCGTTACGCAACGCACAGGCCACCGCGCAGCAACGCCGCGCGACGCTCGATCAGGCGCGCCGCGAAGATGCGCGCAATCGCAAGCTCGGCAATCTCGTCGCGCGCGAAGTGGTCGAGGAAACGCAGTCGCGCGTCGAGCAGGCCGCCGCCGCCCTCGCGGATGCCGACGTCGCGATCGACACCGCGCGGCTCAATCTGCAACGCACGCAGATCGTAAGTCCCGTCGACGGCTATCTGAACGATCGCGCGCCGCGTGTCGGCGAATACATCGCGGCAGGCCGCGCGGTGTTGTCGGTGGTGGACATGCATTCGTTCCGCGTCGATGGCTATTTCGAGGAAACGAAGCTGCATGGCATCGACATCGGCCAGCCGGTCGATATCAAGGTCATGGGCGAGCCGAACATCCTGCGCGGCCATGTGCAGAGCATCGTCGCGGCGATCGAGGATCGCGACCGCCAGCAAAGCCCGAGTCTTCTGCCGAACGTGAATCCCGCGTTCAGCTGGGTGCGTCTCGCGCAGCGCATTCCCGTGCGCGTCACGCTCGATGAAATTCCCGCCGACTTCCGCATGATCGCGGGCCGCACGGCGACCGTCTCGGTGCGCGGCATCGGCCCGACGATCGGCCGGCGCGCGGCGTCGGAAACATCGCCCGCGTCTGCGCCTGCGCCGACGTCAAGCGTGTCAGGCACATCGGGCACATCGGGTGCGTCGCAATGAAAGCGTTCGTCTTCGTTGCTTCGTCCGCATGCGTGCTGTTCGGCTGCACGACGGTCGGTCCGGATTACAAGCTGCCCGATCAGGCCGCCGTCAACGCGCCCTATGCGAACGCGGCCATCGACGGCGCGGATCAGGCGCCCGTCACGCAAGGCGAAGTGCCCGCGAAGTGGTGGCGGCTCTATGACGATCCCGTCGTGGATCAACTCGTGACCCAGGCGCTCGCATCGAACACGGATTTGCGCGTGGCCGCGGCGAATCTCGCACGCTCGCGCGCCGAAGTGGAATTCGCCAGCAAGCAAGGCGGATTCTCCGGCAAGACCTCGGCGGCGTTTCAGCGCGCGCAGGAATCGGCGGAGCAGTATTTGCTGACGGAGAAGATTCCCGTGGTCAACGAAGGCGCGCTCGATCTTTCGATATCCTACGAAATCGATCTGTTCGGCAAGCTCAGACGCGGCGTCGAAGCGGCGAACGCGGAAGACGAAGCCGTCGAAGCGGCGCAGGATCTCGCACGCGTCACGGTGGTCGCGGATGTCGTGCGCGCGTATGTCGAATCGTGCTCGGCGGCGGAAGAACTGGAGATCGCGCGAAAGTCGCTCGCGTTGCAGAAGCAGCGCGTGCAGCTCACGCAGCGTCTGCGCGACGCGGGCCGCGGCAATCAATCGGAAGTCACGCGCGGACAGACGCAAGCCGATACGCTCGCCGCCGATATCCCACGCTTCGTCGCGCGCCGCCGCGTTGCGCAATATCGGCTCGCGATGCTGCTCGCGCGCGCGCCAGCGGATCTGCCCAAGGCCGCGCTTGCATGCAGGAAGCTGCCGAAGCTGCGCGCGCCGATTCCCGTCGGCAACGGCGCAGCCTTGCTCAAGCGCCGTCCCGACGTGCGTCAGGCCGAGCGGCAACTGGCGTCATCGACGGCGCGCATCGGCGTTGCGACGGCGGCGCTCTATCCTTCGGTGAGCTTTGGCGCATCGGTGGGAACGGTCGGCGTCGTGGAAGACCTGTTCGGCGCGAATACGAACCGCTGGGCGTTCGGCCCGCTCATCAGCTGGAATTTCCCGATCAACGGTCAGCGCGCGCGCGTGGCGCAGGCCGAAGCGGCAACGAGCGGCGCACTGGCCCATTTCGACGGCGTCGTGTTGAAAGCGTTGCAGGAAACGCAGAGCAGTCTCGCGACCTATGCCTCCGACACCACGCGCGCCGATGCGTTGCGCACCGCGTATAAATCCGCGATCCAGTCGGCCGATGAAACGAACCGGCTGTATCGCGCGGGCCGCGAGTCCTTCCTCAACGATCTCGACGCGACGCGCACGCTCACGGGTGTCGCGGCGCAAGTCGCGGCGGCGGAAGGACAGGTTGCGGTCGATCAGGTGAACCTGTTCCGCGCGCTTGGCGGCGGTTGGGAAACCGACGAAGCCATCGCGCAGAACGCGAAGGAAAAGTAAGCGCCCGGGGAGGCGATCGTGCGCGCGAGCGAATATCTGTTCGTCACCGTCTGGAAGATCGAAGCGCCGCTTCAGCAGGTATGGAACGCCATTCACGATCCGGCCGCGTGGCCGCAATGGTGGACCTGCGTCGAGCGCGTGACCGAAGTGGAAAGCGGCGCGCCCGATGGCGTCGGCGCGCTGCATCGTTATACGTGGAAAGGCCGCTTGCCGTATCGTGTGCGCTTCGACATGCGGGTGACGCGCGTTGAACCGCTCGCATTGCTGGAGGGCACTGCAAGCGGCGATGTCGAGGGCTTCGGGCGCTGGCGCTTTGCATCGAGCGGAGGCGTCGCCATCGTGCGATATGAATGGCGCGTGCACACAGGACGCGGATGGATGAACCTGCTCGCCCCCATCGCGCGTCCGCTCTTCGAATGGAATCACGATTACGTGATGCAGCAAGGCGGCGAAGCACTCGCGAAGCGGCTCGATGCGCGGCTCATCGGTATCGATCATCGGGAAACGGATGGCGGCTGAAAAATCGCGTCGCTATCGAGAAGCACGCGGCGCATGAAGTGAAGGCGCGCGAGCATGCGGCGCATCGGCACGATCTCATGGGGCGAGCCGCGCATCGTATCCATGATCCGAACGGCCAGCGCCGACTGCGTGTCGATCGCGCGAATGCTTTCATCGCGGCTGGCTGGCGATGGCGAATCGAACAGCTTCATCAAACGGGTCATCGTTGCTTCGGTCGATGCATGCCAGTCCGCAGGCACGATGTGAAGCGCTTCGGCGTCGCGGCTTGCGCTTCTGAATTCGATCGACGCATGCCCCAGTTCAAGCACGGCGAGTATCCATGACAGCGCTTCGCCGTATTGCTGCGTCGGCTGCGGCAGAAGCGCGCGTATCTGCGAAATGAGATCGTGCGTGCCCGATTGAAACATCTGCGCCAGGTCGTCGAGGGGCGCAGCGCACGCAAGCTTCATCTGAGCGCGCAAATCGTGTAGCAAGGCCGCTACGCGCCATGACTTCTCGGCGGGAAACACGAATACGTAGGCCGCCGCGCAGGCGAGCATCGACAGCGTCAACGCGATGCCGTCGTTCAGCAGCGCTTCCGGCGCATAGTGAATCATGCGGTCGGGGCCGCCGAGTATGCAAAAGAAGATGCAGAAGCTCAGGCCGAATCCGGTGAATCGCGGCCGCGTGGCGAGAAAAGCGCCGAGCCCGAGCAAAGGCGTCAATACGAAACACAAGAGCGGAAAGCCTTCGATCGCGGGATAGACATAGCCCAGCACGAGATAGCCGGCCAACGTCGCGATAGCCGCGCCCGAGGCCATCTGCAACGAGAACTTGATGGGCGCGGGCGAATTCGACCCCAGCGCGGAGACGACGGCCGCGCCGATGATCGCATAGCCGCCGCTCGGCCAGTCGCTCGACAGCCACGACGCGCCGATGACGCCGAGCACCGCGCACGTCGTCAGGAACGTCATGCCGATCACGCTCTTGTTCGTGACGAAGACGCGCTTCATATCCGTCTCTTCGAATACGTGCTTCCGGGACGCAAGCGATACATAGGTCTGCGCGTAGTTCGCACAGGCCGCGATGAAGCCGAACAGCAATTGCACGGCGGTGTCGAAATCGAGCAGCGCCTGCGCGTCTTCCGTGCGTTCGAGCGCCCTTCGATCGACTTCGACGCGTCCCGCGAGCCGCACGCGAAATGCCGAGACGAGCGCGGCCCTGCGTTCGATGGTCGCATCGTCCACGAAGCCGGCGTCGCGATCGACGGACAACAGGTTCGCGAATTCGCGGCAATACGCGTCGACGCATTCGTTTTCGCCGATCTTCGAGAAGCGATGCAACGCATGCAGACTCGTGCACAGTTCCATGAACGCGTCGTTGAGCCGTGCAAGGCGGCGCGAGCGTGACCGCACTTCCGGATCTTCGAACGAAGCGAACGCGCGCGTGGCTTCGAAGCCGATGACGCTATCGATGAATTCGCCATACTTCAGTCGGAAACGGTCCGCATCGATCTCGCCGCGCAACGCCTGCGCCGCGAAGCAGGAAAACGACACGAAGCGTTCGCGACGAAGATGCCTGAGCCGCGTCGACGACCATTGCGGCAGCACAATGGCGCTGACCACGCCGCAACAGACGATGGCGAGCAGCACGGCCGCGGACCGGTTCAACGCGGCGAGGAAAAGACCGTTCGGGTCCGTCACGCTCGGTATGCCGATGAGCGCCGCGGTATAGCCCGCCAGCACGAACGCATACCAGCGGAAGTTCCGGTAGCGCAGCGCGGCGGCCGTGCAAAGCGCGACCCAAAGCGTCATCGCGCCGATATAGAGCGGCGGCTGTTGCGGAAAGAGCGCGCCCAGCAGCACGGCAACGATCGTTCCGACGATCGTGCCGACCATCCGGTAGAAACTTTTCGACAGCACCATGCCGCTCTGCGGCTGCATGAGGATGAAGACCGTCGCCATCGCCGTGCGCGGCGTGGAAATCTCGAGCTTCATGGCGATGCCCATTGCGAGAAACGCCGCCGTCAACGTCTTCGCGAGATGCAGCCACACGAGGCCATCCGTCGCCGCCCAGTGCGCAAGATGCATGCGCAGATGAGCGTGCCATGCGTGACTTCGCTGCGAATGGCTTGCGTCCATCGATGTCATGGCCTACAACGCACGCCGTATGCGGGCCACGAGATCGCTCGCGCGAAGCATCGGCTGACCAGGCGCGTCGCCGCTTTCGACCACGACTGTGCAGGTCGTTCCCGCCGTGAGCTCGACGCCTTGCGGCACGCTGTCGATACCGATGCGCACCGGGACGCGCTGCGCGAGCCGCACCCAGTTGAACACGGGATCGACGTTGGCGGTCAGATTCATGCCCTCCGGATTGTCCCGGTCATAGATGCCGCGCGCGATGCTTTCCACATGCCCGCGCAACTGCGCGCCGCTCATCAGGCGGATATTCACTTCGCGGCCCACCTTCACTTCCGGCAGCTTCGTTTCCTCGAAGTATCCATAGACCCAGAACGAATTGCGATCGACGACCGCGAGCTTGGGCGTCGAGACGGTCGCGTAGTCGCCCTGCCACGTATTCAGGTTCGTCACATAGCCGTCTACGGGCGAGACCACGCGCGTGCGTTCGAGATTCAGTTTCGCCGCATCGAGCGCGGCGAGCGCCTCGTTATAGGCGGCTTTCGCGGCATTCGCCTGAAAGCCCGAGTTCTGCTTCACTTCTTCGGAAACGACTTCGTTATCGAGTTCGGCGCGACGCTTCGCATCGTCGCGGCGCAGCGCGAGTTCGGCCGCGCGGGCGGCGACCTTCGCCTCGGCTTCTGCAACGGCGATCCGGTAATGCGAAGGATCGATCTGCATCAGCACATCGCCCTTCCTGACCCGCTGATTGTCATGGACCGGCACGCCGACGATGATGCCCGATACATCGGGCGCGATCGTGACGACATCCGCATGCACGCGGCCGTCGCGAGTCCACGGCGCGTACATGTAGCGGTCCCACAGGGTCTTGCCGATGAACACGGCAATCAGGAAGAGCGTCATCGTCGCGACGACGCTCCAGACTCGCTTGATCGTCATCGCGCCCTCGCCCCCTTATTTCTCGATGAACGCGAGCAGGTTTTCGTTGACCGTATCCGCATGCGTCGTGCACATGCCGTGCGGCGCGCCGGGAATCACGGTGAGCGTACCGTCGGGCACGATCTTCGCGGAGAGCCTGCCGGAATCGTCGAGGGGCACGATCTGATCGGCGTCGCCTTGCAGCACGAGTGTCGGGACCGTCATCTGCTTGAGATCTTCGGTGAAGTCGGTTTCGGAAAATGCCTTCACGCAGTCGTAGGCGCTCTTGATCGAGCATTGCATGCCCGCGTACCAGAACGAATCGATGGTGCCCTGCGAGACTTTCGCGCCTTCGCGATCGAAGCCGAAGAACGGCGTCGCAAGATCCCTGAAGAACTGCGAGCGGTTGTCGATCACGCCCTTGCGGATCTCGTCGAACACGGAAAGCGGCAGGCCGCCCGGATTCGCTTCGGTCTTCAGCATGATCGGCGGCACCGCCGAGATCAGCACGGCCTTCTTCACGCGCTTCGTGCCGTGACGGCCGATATAGCGCGCCACTTCGCCGCCGCCCGTGGAATGACCGACGAACACCGCGTCCTTCACGTCGAGATGGTCGACGAGCTCGGCGAGATCGTCCGCATAGCGGCTCATGTCGTTGCCGGTCCACGGCTGGCTTGAGCGGCCGTGGCCGCGCCGGTCATGCGCGATCACACGATAGCCGCGTTGCGCGAGATACATCAGTTGCGAATCCCACGCGTCCGCGTTGAGCGGCCAGCCGTGCGAGAAAACGACGGGCTGGCCCGAGCCCCAGTCCTTGTAGAACAGTTCGGTTCCGTCTTTCAGTGTGAATGTGGCCATTGTGCTGACTCCTTCGAGATGCTGAATCGGCCGGCGTCGTTCATGCGTATTCACGACGGCGCGGCGCTTAACGCGGCGAATCCGTCGCGCATGGAAGGAGTATTCACGGCGATCGCATCGCGGCTTTTTCGATGCAACCGGTGTTTTCGCATCCGCACGATTCGCCATGTGCCGCGTGCATCGAGCACACGTCTTCGTGCGCATCGCAAAAACGGCGCGCATTTGAGCAAACCCGTCTTGCGCCGAACGGGGATCATCACGATCAACTCAATCAACGAATGGCATTGTTTGCGAGGCGAAGGACATGAGCGAAAAGAAAGTCATACAGATTTATAGCGAGCCCGCCGGCGGCTGGGGCGCGCTGAAGGCCACCGGCGAAGCGCTGAAGATTCAGGGCATCCCGCTATCCGGCGCGCAAACGCTGTTGCGCATGAATCAGCCGCAGGGCTTCGATTGTCCCGGTTGCGCATGGCCCGATCCGAAGCACACGTCGTCCTTCGAATTCTGCGAGAACGGCGCGAAGGCCGTTGCATGGGAAGCCACCGCGATGCGCTGCACGCCCGATTTCTTCGCGCAGCACAGCGTTTCCGAACTCGCGTCGTGGAACGACTACGACCTCGAAATGGCGGGCCGCCTCACGCATCCCATGGTCTACGAGGCGGCTTCCGACCGCTACGTGCCGATCGCATGGGACGATGCGTTCGCGCTCGTCGGGCGTCACCTGAATGCGCTCGATCATCCCGATCAGGCGGACTTCTACACGTCCGGGCGCGCATCGAACGAAGCGGCTTTTCTGTATCAGCTCTTCGTGCGCGAATTCGGCACCAACAACTTTCCCGACTGCTCGAACATGTGTCACGAAGCGACGAGCGTGGGCTTGCCGCAATCGATCGGCGTCGGCAAGGGCACGGTGTTGCTCGAAGACTTCGAGCACGCAGACGCGATCTTCATCTTCGGCCAGAACCCCGGCACGAACAGCCCGCGCATGATGAGCGATCTGCATTCGGCGGCACGGCGCGGCGCGAAGATCGTGTCGTTCAATCCGTTTCGCGAGCGAGCGCTGGAACGTTTCGCCTCGCCGCAAAACCCCGTGGAAATGGCGACGCTCGGCTTCACCAACATCAGTTCGTTTCTCTATCAGGTACGTGTGGGCGGCGACGCGGCCGTGCTCAAGGGCATGATGAAAGCGATCGTCGAAGCGGACGATGCCGCCATCGCCCAGGACCGGCCGCGCGTGCTCGATACCGAGTTCATCGAAGGCCATACGCAGGGCATCGATAAGGTCATCGCCGATCTTCGCGCGACGCGCTGGGACGACATCGAACGGCATGCCGGCCTCACGCGCGACGAGATCACGAATGCCGCGAACATCTACATGCAGGCGCGCAATGCGATTCTCGTCTACGGCATGGGCATCACGCAGCATCGGCGCGGCACGCAGACCGTGCAGCAGATCGCGAATCTCGCGCTCATGCGCGGCAACGTCGGGCGGCCCGGCGCGGGTATCTGCCCGGTGCGCGGGCACTCGAACGTGCAGGGCAATCGCACCGTGGGCATCACGGAGAAGCCGAATGCGCAACTGATCGCGGGCATCGAACGCGCGTTCGGTTTCACGCCGCCCGCAAAGCACGGCAACGATGTCGTCGCCACGCTCGAATCGATGATGCGCGGCGAAGCGAAAGTGTTCATTGCCCTCGGCGGCAATTTCGCGGCCGCGATTCCCGACTGGGCGCGCATGCAGGAATCGATACGCGAACTGGATCTCACCGTGCATATCGCGACGAAGCTCAATCGCAGTCATCTCGTGCACGGCAAGCACGCGCTCATTCTGCCGTGCCTTGGCCGCACCGAGATCGACATTCAGGCGAACGGGCCGCAATCGATCACGGTCGAGGATTCCATGTCGATGGTGCATGCGTCCGCGGGCCGCAACGAGCCCGCGTCGCCGCATCTGCTGAGCGAGCCGGCCATCGTCGCGGGCATTGCGCGCGCCACGCTCGGCGACGCGTCGCGCGTGCCCTGGGAGGATCTCGTCGCGAGCTACGACCGCATTCGCGAAGCAATCGAAATCGTGTTCCCGATCTTTCAGGCGTACAACGCGCGCATTCGCGTGCCGGGTGGCTTCCATCTCACCTCGCCGGCGCGCGAGCGCGTGTGGGACACAGCCACGGGCCGCGCCAACTTCCTCGTGTTCGAAGGCCTCGACGCGAACCCCGCCAGCGACGATCCGGACGCGCTCGCGCTCACGACGATGCGCAGCCACGATCAGTACAACACCACGCTCTATTCGCATTCGGACCGCTATCGCGGCGTGTTCGGCCAGCGCGACGTCGTGTTCATGAATGCGCGCGAGCTGAAGAAGCGCCATCTGCAAGCGGGCGATCGCGTCGATATCTTCGCCATCGCCGATGACGGCATCGAGCGCGTGATCCGCAGTTTCAAGGCGGTCGAATATGCGTTGCCCGATGGCTGCTGCGGCGCGTACTACCCGGAAGTGAATCCGCTCGTGCCGCTCTTCGCGTTCGATCCGCAAAGCCGCACGCCGTCGTACAAGTCCGTGCCGGTGCGCATCGGGCCTGCTGCCGTCGAACGTCAATACGGAGCCGAACATCATGCTTGAGCACGTACTCGACCTGTCGCGCGCGCAGTTTGCGATGACCGCGATCTTTCACATCCTCTGGCCCATTCTGACGATCAGTCTGTCCGCGTTTCTCGTGCTCGTCGAAGTGCTGTGGCTTCGCACCGGCGATGTCGCGTACTACCGGCATGCGCGCTTCTGGAGCAAGCTGCTGGTCCTGAACTTCGCGGTCGGCGTCGTGAGCGGCATTCCGATGGAGTTTCAGTTCGGCACCAACTGGGCGGGCTTTTCGCAGTACAGCGGCCAGTTCATCGGCAATATTCTCGGCTTCGAGGGCGCGATGGCCTTCATGCTCGAAGCGGGCTTCGTCGGCGTGATGCTGCTCGGATGGGGGCGCGTGTCGCGCGGCGTGCATCTGTTCGCCACATCGATGGTCGCGCTCGGCTCCAGCATTTCCGCATTCTGGATCATGGTCGCGAACTCGTGGATGCAGACGCCGGCGGGTTATGCGGTCGTCGACGGCAAGATCGTCGTGACGGACTACGTCGCGGCCATCTTCAATCCCGACATGGTGTGGGGCGTTTCGCACATGTGGGTCGCGGCAATCGAAACGGGCATGTTCGTCATCGCCGGCATCTCCGCGTGGAATCTGTATCGGCGGCGTCATCCCGAGTTCTTTGTGCGCTCGTTCCGCCTCGCGTTGCTGGTGCTCGTGTTCGTCGCGCCCTTGCAGGTCTGGCTCGGCGATTCGAGCGGCGTGAGCGTGTTCGAAACGCAACCCGCGAAAGGCGCCGCGATCGAAGGACACTGGACGACGAACGCGCCGGGCACGGGCGCGTCGTGGTCGCTGCTGGCGTGGCCCAACCAGACCGCGCAACGCAACGACTGGTCCATCGAAGTGCCCGGCATGCTGAGCGTGCTCGGCACGCATACGCTGCATGGACAGGTCAAAGGCCTCGCGGACTTCAGCCGCGACGATCAGCCGCCCGCGATCCCGCTGCTCTATTACGCATTCCGCGTGATGGCGGGCATCGGCTTCGCATTCATGCTGCTCGCGTTCTGGACCGCTTATGCGCTCAGGAGAACGCGCGGCAGTCTCTCGGCGCTGCTCGCGCAACGCAAACTGCTGCTCGCATGGGTGCTCTGCATTCCCCTGCCGTATGTCGCCGTCGAGGCGGGCTGGATCGTGCGTGAAGTGGGACGTCAGCCGTGGGTCGTCTACGGTCTGCTGCGCACGCGCGATGCGGTTTCGACCATCCCTGCCTCGTCCGTCTCGCTCAGCATGGCGATGTTCGTCGCGTTCTATGCCGTGCTGCTCGTCACCTTCTTCGTGCTCGCGCGGCGCTGGCTGCGCAACGGACCGGATCTGACCATCGCGCCGCCTGACACTGCCGCCGGCCGGACCAAGGCGGCGAACACCATCGCCGGTTACTGAACTCTGGAGCTCAACTCATGGATAGCGCTGTTCATACGATGCTCGCCGACACCTGGTTCGGCCTGATCGGCCTGATGCTGGTGTTCTATGTCGTCACCGACGGCTTCGATCTCGGCGTCGGCATTCTCACGCTCTTTCGCCGCAAGTCGTCGGACCGCGACGTGATGGCCCAGTCGATCGGGCATGTATGGGACGCGAACGAAACGTGGCTCGTCGTGCTCGGCGGCGCGCTGTTCGGCGCGTTTCCCACCGCTTATGCGCTTCTGATGGAGCATTTGTATTTGCCCGTCATGGCGCTCATCGCCGGGTTGATCATGCGCGGCGCGGCGATCGAATTCCGCCATAGCGTGGAGCACGGGCCGCTGTGGGACAAGGTGTTCGGCATCGGCAGCCTGATCGCGGCGCTTGCGCAAGGCGTCGTGCTCGGCAAGGTGATCACCGGGCTCGCGCCGGGCATGGCCGCATCGATTTTCATTGCGGTGACGGCGATCGGCGTCGTCGCGGGATATTGCCTGCTCGGCTCGACTTATCTCGTCAAGAAGACGTCGGGCACGGTCGAGCAATGGGCGCGGCGCATCGCGTTGCTGAGCGCGCTCTTCACCGTCGCCGCCGCCGCGCTGCTCACGCTCGCAACCTGGTCCGCCAGCGATATCGGCCACGGGCGCTGGACGCATCCGGCCGTCATGCATGTGCTCTTCGTGCTCGGGTTCGCATCCGTCGTCGCGTTCGCGTTCATCGTGGCGTCGCTCTATCTCGGCAGCGCGAACGGGCCGTTTCGAGCATCGGTGGCGCTCTTCGTGCTGTCGTTCGCGGGGCTCGCGATCAGCCTCTTCCCGGATTTCATTCCGGGCAAGCTCGGCATTCTCGAAGCCGCCTCCGATGCGCCGACGCTCGCGTTCATGCTCATCGGCATCGGTCTCGTGTTTCCCGTGATGATCGGCTACAACCTCTACCAGTACCACATCTTCCGCGGCAAACTCACCGGCAGCGCGCACGCGGGCGACTGATCGAACCCGACGACGCAAAAAAAACCGCCTCACGCAGGCGGTTTTTTTCGTTCGCGGCGGCGCACGCGTCTCATAGCGGCGTCTGATCGAGCACCGAGGCCAGGATCATCGCACCCATGTTGCCCGGCACCGGCCGCGGATTCGGCGCATACACGTGATCGCCGGGTGCGATCGCGCCGCCGCTCATCGCGCAGACGCCGGCCGTGCGCGCCCGCATCGCGCGCCATACCTGATCGCCATAACAGCAGCGCGTCGAGTCGCGCCATTCGATCGTCACCGTCGTCGTCGAAGGACGCTCGATCAGCTTCACCGCGACGCGGCTGTCATGCGGTTGCGCGAAAGGACGCCTGCGCGACGGGGCTTCGACATTCACGCCATCGTTCAGCGACGTCAACCGGAAGATCGTTTGCGCCCACGGATCGAGGGCGATTGCAGCGTCAGCCATGTTCGGCTCCTTATCGAAGAGTTACGTGAAGGGGTCCGCTCACGCGGCGTCGAGCGTGATCGTCTGCCAGTGCTTGGGCGTGGCGCCGACGAGGCGCTTGAAAACAGTCGTGAAGTGCGCCTGCGAGCGGAATCCGCAGCCAAGCGCGACGTCGAGCATGCTGTGCTTCGATGTGCGCAGCAGTTCCTGCGCGCGCTCGATGCGCTTTTGCAGCAAGTATTCGTGCGGCCGCATGCCCGTTGCGCGGCGGAATTGCGCGGCGAAATGCATGCGCGTGAGTCCCGTGCTGGCCGCGATATCCGCGAGGCTGATGTTCTCGGCAAGATGCGCATCGACGAATTCGGATACGCGGTTGATGCGCCATTGCGGCAACGCGGAGGGTTCGCGCCCGCGCGCCACCGGCGTCGAGAAATGCCGCGCGACGAGCCGCGACACGATCGCGAGACTCATGCTGTCGATGAACAGGCTGCCGAGCGCCGCGCCCTCGGTCTTGCACACGGCAAGCGCCTGACCGAGACGTTCGAGCGCGGGATCGCGAATCAGCTTCGGATCGTCGAGGACGATATCGCCCGCATGCCGTCGGTGAAAGAGATCGTCATGACATTCGGCCAAGACCTGCTGCGGCACGAACAGATGCAGCACGTCCATCGCCGATTCGAAGCGCGCGCTCACGCGCGTTCCGGGCGCGGTGATCTGTACGACGCCGGCGGGCACTCGGCCATGAACCAGCTTGCGGCCCGCGTGATGAAACATCAGCGACGCGCACTTCAGATTCAGGCTGATGCAATGAAACGTGCCGCAACCATCATTGGATGCTTCGAGCGGTGCTTCACCGTGGTGCAGCCAGCGCGTCAAGGCTATCTTGCCGGCGTCGGTGGTGGTGGGCGAATGCGAGGACAGGCCCGGATGACGCCATCGGTCTTCGAGCTGGATCAATGGCGAACGCGCCGGCGTCTGCGGAGGCGAAAGCAAAGTGAGCGTCATGGAGTGGTCCGTTCGATAACAGAAGCTTTTGCGGCCGATCGGAGAGCGGCATCGCGACGACTCCAAGTTAATCAAACGTAAAACGCACGCCTAGCCGTACATACGGTTGACGACACCGCCTAAAGGTTGAGTCAACCTATATCAAGGTTTGATTCGCGGGGCGCATCCAGCGGGGCGCGAAGCCGGCGCGCGCGGCGGCGGGGAAACAGGCCTGGTCACGCCTATAACACCTTCGTATGAGTGCCTAAGCCGTGCGGGTGAGCGCGCTCATCCGCGCGCAGCATGCGAAGCATCCGCGCGATCAGGTCATCTGCGCAAAGCCATGCGAACGTTTATCCGAAGCGCCGTTGGTTGGTGAAGTTCCGCTCCTTCGTAGGTGTAGTCGAAGCGCGTTGCGGCCGATAAAGTGTCGTCAAGGTCGAGACACAAGCAGAGACCAACGGCCTTGAAAAGGATATCGAATAGCAGCGTTTTATTCGCATCCCTGATTAATTGGCGTTCACCATCCACCAGGAGTTCGATCATGAAAAAGTACCTCGTCAGCCTCACCCTCGTCGCCGCTTCGCTCGCTGCACCCGCACTCGCTTTCGCACAATCGAACGGCCCCGTCACCCGCGCACAGGTCCGCGCCGATCTCGTCGCTGTCGAAAAAGCGGGCTATAACCCGGCCGTCGCGAGCGATCCGTACTATCCCGCCGACATCCAGAAAGCCGAAGCCAAGGTCGCCGCGCAACATGCCGACGCCCCGCAAGGTTACGGCGGCACGCTGGCGGGCACGAGCGCATCGGGCAAGTCGGGCGGATCAAAGCAGGCCGCGATGAAGAACGCGTGCGTCGGTCCGGTCGACTTCTGCCAGCCGTATTTCGGCAGCTGATCCCTCATACGCCAAAGCGGAGTTTTTCATGAAGCGAATCTTGCAAGCAGCCTCGGTGCTGGCGCTGTCGGCCGGTGTATTCGGATCGAACGTCGCGATGGCTCAGGACGCCGCCCCCGCCGCCGCCACGCATGCGCCCGTCAGGAACATCGTGCTCGTTCACGGCGCGTGGGTCGATGGCTCGGGATGGAAACCGGTCTACGACATCCTCACGAAAGACGGCTACCACGTGACGATGGTTCAGGAACCCCTGACCTCGTTCGAAGGCGATGTCGCCGCGACCACGCGCGTGCTCGACCTGCAAAACGGACCGACGATTCTGGTCGGTCACAGTTACGGCGGCTCGGTCATCACGCAAGCCGGGGTTCATCCGAAGGTCGCGGGGCTCGTCTATGTCGCGGCGCATGCGCCGAACGTGGGCGAAGACGAAGGCGCGCTCGGCAAGAAAACGCCCAGCTTTCTCGCGAAGCAGACGAACGCCGTGGAAAAAACCGCCGATGGCTATACGTACCTGAACCCGGCAGTGTTCCCGAAGGATTTCGCCGCGGATCTGCCGCTCAGGCAGGCGCAGTTCGAGTCGCATTCGCAAATCCTGACGGCGGCGCAAGTCTTCACGACGCCGCTGACGGCCGCGGCATGGACCTCGAAGCCGAGCTGGGGCATCGTCGCGGGCGGCGACAAGATCATCAATCCGGATCTGGAACGCTGGTACTACGAGCGCGCGCACAGTCACACGACGGTCATCCCCGGCGCGAGCCATTCCGTGTATGAATCGCAGCCGAAGCAGGTCGCGGCCGTGATCGAAGACGCCGCGAAGCACGCGGTGCAGTAAGCGCAGTAAGCGCAGCATGCGCGGCGGCCGTCGCATCGGGCCGCCGCGCGCATTCGTCTGTGCAATGGGTTGCGAACGAACCGTGGAGCTTGCCGCTTCGTCGTCGAAAGCCTTATATAGTGTGTGACCGAGCGTGTCCCGCACAAGGCATCGAACGATGAAACGGAGGAAACGATGGTTCGTCTCGTGATGATTCTCCTGGGCGTCGACTATCTGCGCACCCGCTGGCGCGCGGTGATGACGCTCGGGCTGCTCAGCATCGCGCTCGGCGCGGTCATCTTCATCGACGCGCTCGACGGCTCGCTCTACTTCCCGATCATTCCCTTCGCGCTGATGATGCTGCTCGAAGGGCTCGCCACGCTGGCCGTCGCGTGGACCGGCATGGGCGGACAGCGCAAGCTGCGCTACGTGAAAGGCGCGACGTTCTGTCTGTCCGCGCTGCTCGTGCTGTTTGGCGGCGAGCACGGCAACTTCGTGCTGTCGCTCATCTTCGGCACGCTGTTTCTGGTCGATGGCGCGTTGCAGATCGTCGCGGCGCGCGTGGTGCGCTATCGCAAATGGCGGCTCGCGACCGCGGGCGGCATCCTCGAAATCGCCATCGCGATCTTCTTCTATCAGCCGTATCCGGATCATTACGCGGGCACGGTTGCGTACTGCGTCGCGTTCGGGCTCTTCTTCGGCGGCTGGAACATGATCCTGCTCGCCGCGCGCGTGCGGCGCATGGCGGCGAATCCGGCCGTCGAGGGCGTGCCGGATGCGGCGGTGCAGGAAGAGACGAAGCCCGCGGAATCGCCCTTCGCCGGCGCGATATGGGACGGCCCGCCCGCGCCCGACGAAGCCGCGTTGACGGTGCATGTCTGGACGCCGCTCGGCACAGCGAAGTCGCAGCCGCGGCGGCAGTTGATCGTCGATCGTTACATTGCCGCCATCGACAGGAACGGCACGATCTCGACCGGCCACGCGGCGCTGGAGACGCCCGAAGGCGTGTATATCAGCCTGTATCCGGCGGTGGAGATCGACCGTTCGCCCAACGAGTTCGCCCGCACGCTGCGCGCCACCCGCGACAACGACGTGCCCGGCCTCTTTCAGCCCGACTATGCGACGGAATCGCAGGCATGGTGCCCGTCGACGCAGCAGGTGCGCATCCGCAATTACGATCCCGCGCGGCTCAAGCGCTTCTGGGAGGAATATCGTCGCGATGCGACCTACAACCTCACGTATCGCAATTGTTCGAGCTCCGTCGCGCGAGCGCTGGAAGCGGCGATCGAAGGCGCATCCGCGCGCGCGTGGGGCAAGGGCGGCGGCTGGAAACCGCTCGTGCGCATCATGACGACGCCCGAGTTATGGGTCGCGGCGCAGGTAAGAAAACGCGCCGCGACGATGGCCTGGACGCCGGGCCTCACGCTCGACTATGCGCGCGCGCTCAGCATGCTCGCGGACCCGCGTCACTCGGGCTGGGTGAAGATGGCGCGCATCGCGGTGGCAACGATGTACCGCTCGCGGCAGCGCTGGCGCGCCGAAGAACACGCGGCGGCGCGAGCGCGGGAGACGGAAGCGGTGACGGCGGAGCGGCGGCCGGGCTGAACGGCCGCTATTTACTGCTCAGTTGATTTCTCGGCCGCCTTGCGGGGACGGCTCGCGCGCGACGATTTGCGCGGCGGCTTGCGCGCTTCGGTTTCGGAAGCGGGTTCGGATGCGCCTTCCGGTGCGGCATCCGCGCTTCGCTTCGTTGCGGTCTTGCGCGCGCGGCGCGGCGCGGCCGGTTTTTTCGGTGCGGGTGCGGGTGTGGGGGCGGGTGCGGGCGTCGGTTCAAGCTCGACCTCGGGCTCGGACTCGGGCGCGAAGACAGGCTCAGGCACGGGCGCATGCACTTCCGGCTCTTCCAGCGCAAACACGTCCTGTGCGTCCTGCACCGCCGGCTTTCTCTTGCCGCGCTTCTCTCTGCGCTTGCCGTTCCCGCCCGCTTCCTTGTCCCTCGCTGCGGCCGGCGGGACGTCGGCAGGCCTCACATCGACCGCCGCGACCTGCGCGGAGCGAAACACGAACGCGCCGGATTTATCGTCGCGGCCGACTTCCAGCAGGCCACGCGACTGCGCTTCGTCGAGCAGATTGCCGAATGCCCGGAAACCGTACTGCGATTCGCTGAAGCCCGGCTTGCGCCGCTTGATCGCGCTCTTCAATACCGACGCCCAGATCTTGCCGCTCTCGCCGCGCTCCGATGCCAGCGCCTCGAAGGTCTCGACCGCGATCGCGATCGCCTGCGACTTGCGCGAGTCCATCTCCTGCTTCGGCTGGCGCTCTTCTTCCGGCGCGCGCCGGGTCTCGCGCGCCTCGCGTTTGGCCTGCGCGCGTTGCTGCTCGCGCACGAGGTCGTCGTAGAAGATGAATTCGTCGCAGTTCGCGACGAGCAGATCGGACGTGGACTGCTTCACGCCCACGCCGATCACTTTCTTCGCGTTCTCGCGCAGCTTCGACACGAGCGGCGAGAAGTCGGAATCGCCGCTGATGATGACGAAGGTATCGACATGCGATTTGGTGTAACAGAGATCGAGCGCATCCACGACGAGGCGGATATCCGCCGAGTTCTTGCCCGACTGGCGCACGTGCGGAATCTCGATCATCTCGAAGCTGGCCTCGTGCATCGCGGCCTTGAAGCCCTTGTAGCGATCCCAGTCGCAATAGGCTTTCTTGACGACGATGCTTCCCTTCAGCAGCAGGCGTTCGAGCACGGGCTTGATATCGAACTTCTCGTACTTCGCATCGCGAACGCCGAGCGCGACGTTCTCGAAGTCGCAGAACACCGCCATGCTGACGCTTTCCTGAGGTCCAGCCATATGATTCTCCAGCCGTACGGCTTGATTGGGATGCGCACATGATAGCGTGTCGGCGTTCGCGCGAAGCGAATGCGCGGATCATGGCTCGCCGCCGCTCCCCGCCTGCTTCACGCGATGCGCCAGCAGTTCGTCGAGCGTGTCGTTCGCCTCGCGCATCAGACGTTCGACGACTTCGCCCGCGGCCATCCGCTCGTTCACGAGCGCCGACGATTCCCCCGCGAACAGCGCCATCTTCTCCAGATCGCCGGTCGTCGAGCGCAGCGGAGAGTTCGTGCTGTATAGCTCGACCGGCCCCGCTTCGTCGTGCGCGACGATCTCGCGCGGCAGCGCATACGGATCGTTGCCGAAGCGATGATCGCGCGACGCATCGGTGACGCTGTTCGCGAGCACGCGCACCGGCGAGCCCGCGGGCCAGTTGATCGCGTAGAGATCGGTGTGGACGGTGTCGCCCGCGCGCGCGTCGATCACGCGTTGCTTGTGATAGTCGTGCGCATAGGATTCGTGCGTCGTCAGAAAGACCGTGCCGCAATGGATGCCGCTCGCACCCAGCGCGAGCGCGGCGACGAGGCCCGCGCCCGTCGCGATCCCGCCCGACGCCGCCACCGGCACGCGCAGGTGCGCCGCGATCTCGGGCAGGAGCGTCATGATGCCGGTCGAGCCGCGCACGTGCCCGCCCGCTTCCACACCCTGCGCGATGATCACGTCCGCGCCCGCTTTTTCCGCGCGCAACGCGTCTTCGAGCGAGCCGACCTGATACAGCACGAACGCCCCGCTGTCCTTCGCGCGCGCGACGATCTCGGGGAACACGTCCCAGAAGAAGCACAGGGCAGGCACGCGCAGAGCGAGGCACGCATCGAGTTCGGCGGCGAGCAAGTCGGGCTTCGTGCCCGCGGGAATCAGATTGACGCCGAATGGCCGGTCGGTCGCGGCGCGCACGGCGGCGACTTCGCTCGCGATCGTTTCCGGCGACTCGCGCACCATGCCGAGCAGGCCGAAGCCGCCCGCATTGCACACCGCCGACGCGAGTTCGGCGCGCGCCGGCCCGCCCATGCCCGCGGAGAGAATCGGATAACGGCAACCGAGCACGCGGGTCAGTTCGGTGTCGAATGGCGCAGCGTTCGCGATCATGTCGGCCTCGCGCGTGAGAACGGCCCGAACCAAATGACGGACCCACGACAAGCCTAGACGCGCCGCGACGCGCTTTCAAGCTGGCCAGCAGCGGTGAAGTCAGGGTTTCCCGTAACGCGCGGCGAGCGTGGCGAGGTCGCGGCGGACCCAGTCGGCGTCGGCGGCGAATTTTTCGTCCGACATGCCGGGTTGACGGAACAGCGTGAGCGCCACTTCCGCGCCCGCGCCGTTCTGATAGACGCGCAGCGGAACGTAGACCTCGTCGCCGTTTGGCAACGTGACGCGATGATCCATGATCCCGAACGCGTTGTGCGCGGTGAAGCGGATGGCCACCTCGCCGCTTGGACCGCGGGCCAGCCAGTGATCGCCGCGGTCTTCGAGCGTCGAATGCGCGAGTCCGGACGCCCACGCCGGAAAGACCTCCGGACGCCAGATGGCGTCGTAGAGCGCGCGCCAGTCGCGCTCGATCGTCACGGTGAGGGTCTGGGTCTGCATCGTCACACGGGCGTCACGTTTCGATCTTCGACATCACGGCCGTGGCCGGATCGTAGCGATAGCCCTTTTGCGCGAGTTGTTGCGTCATCTTGTCGCCGATGAGCTTCTGCTGCGCCTCGCGGAGCACGAGTTCGTGGTCGGGCTTCAGACGCTCCAGTTCGACGGCGAGACGGCGCATCAGCGCGACTTCGCCGGTGCTGCGGGCATCGATGAACAGGACCTTTTCGTTGGCCACGTCGAGGCGCTGGCGCAAGTCCTTCGCGTACGTCACCCATTGCTCGGCGTTGGCGCGAAGGTCGTCGTAGGCCTTCGAATGCGCCTTGGCCTGCGCCGCAATCTGACGTTCCAGCGAAGCGCGTTCCGATTCGTCGCCCTGCTCCTTTTCGACGAGGCGCTTCGCAAGATCGGTCGCGTTCTTCTCCGCGGACTCGGCGCGTTCGCGCAGCGCGTTGACTTCGTTCGAGACGCGCGCGAGTTCGGCGCCCTGCTCGGCCTTTTCTTCCATCAGCAAGCCGATGCGCTTGCGGGCGTCATCCAGCTCGACGCCCACGCGGTTCAACTGATCGCGCTGCGCCGCGAGTTCCGTGTTGCGCGCGGTCGTGCTCTCGCGCTCCGTGGCGAGCGCGCCGCGCGCCTCGTTCAACTCGGCTTCGAGTGCCGACGCGCGCGCGAGACCGTCGCTCAACTGCGCCTCGATGGCCTGCGCGCGCGATTGCGCGGCGCTCGCATCCTGCGACCAGCGCTCGAGTTCGGCCGACTTTTCCTGCGACACGAGGCTCAGCGCGTCATGTTCCTGACGCACGCGGTCGCGTTCACCGGTAATCTGCGCGAGCGCTTCGTCCTTGCCCGCCATCAACGCATGCAGTTCCGCATGGTCCTGACGCGCCCGGTCGCGCTCTTCGGCGAGTTGCGCGAGGGCGCCGTCCTTGCCCGCTAGCGACGCGTGCAATTGCTCGTGCTGCTGCAATGCCTGATCGCGCTCGCCGCTGATACGCGCGAGTTCTTCGTCCTTGCCCGCCAGCGACGCGCGCAATTCCTCGTGTCGCTGCAATGCCTGATCACGTTCGCCGCCGATGCGCGCAAGCTCTTCGTCTTTGCCCGAAAGCGACGCGCGCAATTCCTCGTGCTGCCGCAACGCCTGATCGCGCTCGCCGCCGATACGCGCGACTTCCTCGTCCTTGCCCGAAAGCGACGCGCGCAATTCCTCGTGCTGCTGCAACGCCTGA
Source organism: Caballeronia cordobensis (assembly GCF_001544575.2). Lineage (GTDB taxonomy): Bacteria > Pseudomonadota > Gammaproteobacteria > Burkholderiales > Burkholderiaceae > Caballeronia > Caballeronia cordobensis. The sequence goes on along the minus strand of NZ_FCNY02000003.1, from coordinate 189,765 downwards.
TCGCGTTCGCTGCCGATACGCGCAAGTTCCTCGTCCTTGCCCGAAAGCGCCGTGTTCAGCGCTTCCTTCGCGCGCCGTTCTTCCTCGATCGACGCCTTCAGCGCTTCCAGTTGCGCCTGCTCCGCCGACGCGCGCTGCGCAGCCTGCTCGACGCGCGCCTCGGCGTTCTGGACGCGCCCCGCGGCCGCCGCGAGCTCTTCTCGCAGGCGCGCGACCGAGTCTTCCGATGCGCGCAGCGCGCTCAGCAGCTCCGTCATCTGCTGACGGTTTCTCGTGGACTCGTCGCTGGTCTTCTCGAATTCGGCGAGCGCCTCGTCGCGTTCGGAGAGCGCAATCGAAAGCCGCTGGCTCACGACGGAAAGGCGCTGGCTCGAGAGCCGCTCGGTTTCGTCGTGCGACACGGTCCAGAGCCGGCGCGCGACGTTCACGAGCGTCTCGGCGAGGTCGTCGGGAAGGCCGCTTTGCGCCGGCTGCTGCGGCACGTCGGGGTGACGCGCCTCGCGCCAGCGCTGCAGCCCGGCCGCGATGGCGACGATCGAGCCGCCCTGCGCTTCCGCCTGAACGGTCATGGGGGACACCTTGCGGCCTTCTTCGGACAGGCGATCGGCGATCGACGCGATCTGTTCGTCAGTGATGTTATTTGCGTCTGTGGGCATAAGCGCCTCGAAAATCAGTGGCGTCGCACTCAATAGAACTGCGATACGTTGTTACATTCGGCGGAACCGCGCGGGGCGGAAAGGAATGATACCGATTTTCCCCGCTTCCATGCCGGGTGTCAGACGATATGCCGCCAAAATGGGGCCGTTCGCAGCGGAAAGCGCGTCGCGCGCATCGCCATGATCCGAGGCTTCGGAACAACGCAACGAGCCCGGACGGAACAACCGTCCGGGCTCGAAAACGCGCCGAACCGGGCGCTTACGGCTTCGCGTAGATCGGGCCGAGGCCGATGACGGCCGTCTCTGCCGAACGCGCGCCCGAGGCCGAAGCGCCGTCGACGGACGCGCCGTAGGCCGTCAGGCCCTTCGCGGCGTCCACGCGCGCCTGCGCGGCCTGGATGTTTTGCGGATACTGCGTCTGGTCGCTCGCGGGGTTGTAGCCCGCCTTTTCCAGTTCGACGAGTTGCGCACGCACGTCCGCGCGGGTGATCGGCTGGTTCGACTGCGCGAACGAGAAAGCCGGAAGCGCGACAGCGGCGGCGACGATCAGCGATTGGATGACTTTCATGATTGACCTCCAGAGTGTGTGATGGAAACCCGCGTGTAATCGTTCGGGCCTGGAGGTATTAGAACCACGGGACGTATCTGGCTTATTTCGGTTATGAATCGGCGTGTGTCGGCACATAACGCCGATACAGTGCGATACAAAGCCCGCCCGCCCCGCCGCGCGCGGTCTACAATCGCCGGGGCCGTATCGCGCGGCGAAACAAACAAGGGAGAAGATCCATGCAGACCCCGCGCCCCTCGCTGAACGCCCTGCGCGCGTTCGAAGCCGTGGCGCGCCTGCACAGCATGACGCTCGCCGCGCAGGAACTCTGCGTCACGCACGGCGCGATCAGCCGTCAGGTGAAGGCGCTGGAAGACACGCTCGGCCTCACGCTGCTGGTGCGCTCGGCGCAGTCGTCCGACCCGACGCCCGAAGGCAAGCGCCTCGCCGAAGGCCTCACGACCGCGTTCAATCTCATCGATGCGAGCATCGAGCAACTCAAACCCGAGCCGCTCACGCTGTCGTGCTCCGCGACCATCATGATGAACTGGCTCATCCCGCGCATCGCGGGGTTTCATCGGCGTCATCCGCAGACCGAGCTGAAGTTCAACATGAACTACGACCAGATCGATTTCGTGCGCGACAAGATCAGCGTCGCGATTCGCGCGAGCACGATCGAGCCGCCGAAGGGCGCGATCACGCGCAAGCTCATCGACGAATGGATCGGGCCGGTCTGCTCGCCGGAATATGCGCAGTCCATCCGGCTCGCCGCGCCTGCCGATCTCGCGCGCGCGAAGCTGCTGTCCACGCGCACGCGTCCCGAAGCGTGGGACGACTGGTATCGCGCGACGAACCTCGAGCCCGTCGCGGGCGCGAGCGCGGATGTCTACGACCACTTTTATCTGCTGATCCAGGCGGCGGTGTGCGGGCTGGGCGTCGCGCTCGTGCCGCAAATGCTCGTCATGAACGATCTCGTGTCCGGCAAGCTCGTCGCGCCGTTCGGTTTCGCGCCGGGGCCGCGCGAGCTCGTGCTGTGGGTCGCGCCGCATCTGCGCGCGCATGCCGATGTCGCGCAACTCGAACGCTGGCTCATCGAACAGATGAGCGAAAGCCTGCAAGAGATGACGGCGTTTCTGAACGCGTGAGCAGAATCACGGAGCGCCGTCGCGCACCGTTCCGAAGAACGACACGCCGCCGATCTGCCCGCCTTTGAGCACGATTTCGAGCCCGTCGCGCGCGGGATCGTCCGACCATGCTCGGCACAGCGGCGCGCCCGGCGCCATGCCCGCCGCGACGCTCAGCGCCGCGATGCCGAGCCTGCTCGCGACTTCGCCCGAACTGTCGCCGCCCGCGACGACCACGCGCCGCACAGGCGTGCGATCGAGCAGCCGGCGCATGACGTCCGCAAGCGTTTCGCCGACGCGGCGCGCGGCTTCGGCACGCGAGAGCTGTGCGTTGGCGGCGATGTCGTCGAAGGCGAGCACATCGGGATCGTCGGGGCCTTCCGCGCTGAAGATCAGCGGGCTTCGGCCCGCGCGCACGGCCTCTGCCGCGATGCCGGCGACGCGCTCGATCTCTTCTTCGCGCGACTGCGCATCGAGCGCGCGGCGCAAGTCGAGGCGCTCGACGCAAAAGCCGTTCTCGCGCGCCCAGCGAATCTGCTGCGCCGTCACCGGCGAACAGCTTCCGCTGACGGCCGCGATCACATCGACGGCGCGCGCCGCGGCGAGGCCCGGCGTCGGCGGCACGAGACCGCACGCGCGCCAGTGCGCCGCGAGCGCATATTGCAATCCCGACGACGACGCCGTGAACACGCCCTCGCCGCGCGCTTCCCACACCAGCTTGCCGGCGGCGGCGAGCGTTTCGTCGTCGAGCACGTCGATCAGGACGACGGGGGTGTCGTCGTTCAAGAGCGAATCAAGGCGTTCGCGCACATCGCCCGAACGCGACTGCACGAAATCGATCAGGCCGATGCGCCGCTGCGTCTGCCGGCCCAGATGCACGCGCAGATCCGCTTCGTGCATCGGCGTGACGGGATGGCGCGACATGGTCGGATGACGGTCCAGCCGATAGCCCGCGCCATCGACCGCCGCGAACAGATTGCCGAACGCCTGATAACGCTTCAGACGCGGCGCGCCGACGATCATCGGCGACCACGCGCCGCGCATGTGTGTGACACCGATATCGATCGCGCGCCCGATCGATCCGGTCTGCGGCGATGAATCGAAGGTCGAGCAGACCTTGTATTGCAGAATCGGCGCGCCCAGCGCGGCAAGGCTCGCGAAGGCGCGCGGCAATTCGTCGTCCATCCATTGCGGACTGCGCCCGCGCGACGATCCCGCGAGGCCCACGCAGCGCACGCCGGGAAAGCGCGCGAGCAGTTCGGGCGTGGGCGTTTGCAGGCACAGCAGCGTCGGCACGCCGGCGGCGGTCATCGCTTCCATCGCGTCGGTGGAGCCGGTGAAATCGTCGCCGTAGTATGCGAGCAGCAAACCGTCGTCGGTCATTTCCAGAACTCCAGCGCGGCCTTGAGCGCGGGATTGCGCTCGGCATGACGCGCGAGCGGCACGCCTTCCATGGCCGCGACCCAGGCCTCGCGCAGCGCCTCGACGCCCGCCGCGACGCCGCCCGGATGCCCGAAGATGCCGCCGCCCGCCGTATGGATCAAGTCCGCGCAGCCGATCGCCGCATACGTGTCCGCCGCCTGCAAGCCGGTCTGGCCGGAGCTGAAGACGGGCATGGCGGTGAGCGGCGCGGCGTCCATCACCGGCGAAAGCACGGCGCGCGCCGCCGCAATCACGCTTTCATCCGATTCGCTGAACTTGTTGCGCAGGCCGTTCACATGCAGATGATCCGCGCCCGCGAGACGCCACAGCATCTGCCACGGCGCGTAGTCCCAGCCGAGCGCTTCGCTGCGCGTCAGATAACCCCAGCCCGCGCGATGCGCGTGAATCGGCATCTGGCTATGCTTGCGCAATTCGTGCATGCCGACGAGCCCGATCGAATTAAGCACCGCCATCACGCAGGCGCCGCCCTGTTCGAGCACGAGATCGTGGCGGCGCTTCATCTGATCGAGATCGCCCGTCACGTTGAACGCGACCATCACCTTCTTGCCGGTGCGCTCGGCGTGATCGTTGACGACGCGCATCACCGCGCGCACGCGTTCGTCGAACGGGCAATGCGAGCCGTCGGCCTGCAATTCGTCGTCCTTGATGAAATCGATGCCGCCCGCGACCAGCGCCTTCACCTGCTCGGCGGTCTCCTGCGGCGACAAACCGACGCTCGGCTTGATGATCGTGCCGATGAGCGGCCCGTGCGTCACGCCCGAGAGCTTGCGCGTGCCTTCGATGCCGAACGCGGGGCCCGGATACGCCTTCGCGAACGAATCGGGCAGGCGCAGACCCGTGAGCCGCAGGCCCGAGACCTGGCGCAACTCGAACAGATTGCCCGCGATCGTCGACATGAGATTCGGCAGCGACGGCCCGAAATTTTCGATCGGCCACGACAGTTCGAGCGTGCATTGCGTATAGCACTTCGACTCGGCGCCGCCCGCGAGACTCGGCGTTTCGCTATGGTCCAGCACGTCGAGCCGCTCGACGCGCGCGCCCGAGCGCGCCTTGAGTTCGGGCGTTTCGTTGGGCAGCGCGATAAAGGTGCCGCTCGACTGCTCGCCCGCGATCGTCTCGGCGGCAGTGCGCGGGTCGACGCCGGTTTCGAGCCAGTAAGTGGCGTGGATGCGTTCTGTCACGGTCATGTCCTCAAAATCGGTTGGCGCTCACGTGATCCGGCGAATGCTTTCCGCGATCTCTTCGCGGTCGAACACGTTCTTCCAGTCGTCGCGCATGAGACGCGGCTTGCCGAACTCGATCGCCTTGTTGCAGGCATCGGAGAACGCGCCGGGAATCTCGTTGAAAATCACCGCGCCGAGAATGTTCATGTGACCGAGCAGGAAGTCGCGCGCGGCCTGTTCGGGCACGCCGCGCTTGATGGTCTCGTCCATCGCTTCGCGCATCACGTAGAGCAGCGTGGCGCAGATCGTCTCCGAGAGGCCCGGCTCCAGAATCGCCATCTGATCGACCGTCAGCCGATACGAACGCAGAATCGGCGCGTAGATCACTTTCGCGACGGCCTCGCCGAGATCGAACGCGTCCTCCGGGCCTTGCATCAACGCGCTGACGATCGACTGCTTCGCATGCGCGCCGCCGAAGTGATCGTGCAGCGATTTTTCGTCGAGGTCGTAGTTGAAGATGACCGGATGGCACGGATGCGCGACGAAGTAGGTCAGATCCTTGCGGTCCGGAAGATGGCCCGCGAACGGCGCGGCGGCGTCGAGCGTCATGACCATCGTGCCGGGCCTGAGCTTCGGCGCGATCTCGTGCGAAAGCTTGCCGATGAGCGTATCGGGCACGGCGAGAATGACGACGTCGGCGCCGTCGATGGCGGCATCGGCGGATACGACATCGATGCCGAGTTCGTCCTTCAGGCGCTTCTGCCCGGCCGCGCCCGGCTCCACGTGCCCGACGCGATAATCCGATTTCAGCAGATTGCTCGACAGGCGCACGCCCATCTTGCCGCCTGCGCCGAACAACGCGATCTTTTCCTTCATGTCGATGACTCCGGTGTGAGGTTGACGTTCAATGTGCGTTCGCCGCGACGGCGTCGGGCGCGCGTTCCTGGCTCGTGCGTCCGATCGCGAAGGCGAGCGCGGCCGACATCAGCATCATGGCGCCGACGATCAGCATCGGCAGTTGATACGAGCCGGTCATGTCCTTCGCCATGCCGGTGATATACGGCGCGACGAAACCCGCGAGATTGCCGACCGTGTTGATGAGCGCGATGCCCGCGGCGGCCGCCGCGCCCGACAGGAAACGCGCCGGCAGCGCCCAGAAATTCGGCAGCGCGGAGAAGATCGCGCAGGCCGTCACCGTGATCACCGCGATGGTCGCGGCGGGCGAGCCCATCTGCAGCGCGAGCGGCACGCTCACCGCGCCGACGAGCGCGGGCACTGCGATATGCCACGAGCGCACGCCGCGCTTGGTCGCACCGCGGCTCCAGAGGAACAGCGCGAAGGCGGCGGGCAGATACGGAACCGCGGTGATCAAGCCCTTCTGGAACACGTTGAAGTGCGTGCCGAAGCGCGTCTCGAAGCCGCCGATGATCGTCGGCAGGAAGAACGCGAGCGCATAGAGGCCGTAGATCAGGCCGAAGTACATCAGCGCGAAGAGCCAGACGCGGCCGCTCATCAGCGCGGCCATTGGATTGCCGTGGCCGCGTGCGCCCGATGCGCCCTTCGCGCGGTCCTCTTCTTCGAGGCGCGTGGTCAGCCAGTCGCGTTCGGCGGGCGTGAGCCATTTGGCGTCGGCGGGTTTGTCGGTCAGATAGAACCACGCGATCACGCCGACCAGAATCGCCGGAATCGCGACGCCGAAGAACATGATGCGCCAGCCGGCGAGACCGAAGAGGCCGTGCGCTTCGATGAGAAGCGCAGCGAGCGGCGCACCGATGACGATGGTGAGCGGCTGCGCGAGATAGAACAGCGCGAGGATATGGCTGCGATGCTTCGCCGGCACCCACATGCTGAGAAAGAGAATCGCGCCGGGAAAGAAGCCCGCTTCAGCGACGCCGAGCAGAAAGCGCAGGGTATAGAGCCCGCCGATGCTGCTGACCCACGTGAAGAGCAGCGCGACGACGCCCCACGTCACCATGATGCGCGCGAGCCAGCGGCGCGCGCCGAACTTGTGCAGCGCGAGATTGCTGGGAATCTCCAGCACGATATAGCCGATGAAGAACACGCCCGCCGCGAGGCCGAACTGCGCGGCGGTAAGACCGAGATCCTTGGTCATCCCGTTCGGCCCGGCGAAGGAGATCGCGGTCCGGTCGAGAAAGTTGATGAAGAACATCAGCGCGACGAACGGCACGAGCCGCCACGACACCTTCCTGATCGCCGATCGCTCGACGGACTGCGTATCTGCAACGTTCATGTCTCCTCCAGACGGTGCGCACGGGTGTGGTCAACTTGTGGGATGAGTAGACCATCGCGCGACGGAGGCAAGACATAGGGGGAAACGTGGAAATCGGTCGATTTTTTCTCACAGGGTGAGGCGATAAAATCACCGATAGCTGGTGCAGAGAGGGGTATTTCTTCGCCAAAATCTCACATGGCGCTGTGGATGGAGAGCGGTTCGCGGCCGAGAATGGCAGGCGCGCCCGAGATCGGGCGCGTGTTCGAGATTTTCTTCAGCAACGCATCACGCCGCCACCTGCACAACCCGCCCGGCCGTCTTCCCCCGGCTCACGGCCGCGAGCGCCGCGAGGCTGATCACCGCGGTGAACATCATGTAGAAGCTCGGCGCCGCCTTGCTGCCGGTCGCGCTCAGGAGCCAGATGATGATCGCGGGCGTGAAGCCGCCGAACACCGTCACGCCGATGTTGTAGCCAATCGACATGCCCGTCGCGCGTGTCGATACCGGAAAGATCTCCGACATCAGCGCCGGCAGCGCGCCGAAGTAGATCGCCTTCAACAGCGCGAGCCACGCGACGAGCGCGAACAGCGCCGCCACCGACACATGCGACACGACATACGAGAACGCCGGATAGCCCGTCACGAACAGCAGCAGCGCCGCCGTCGACATCTGTTTCACGCGGCCGATCTTGTCGGAGAGATGGCCCGCGAACGGCGTGACGAAGGTCAGCATGATCCCGGCGACGGTGCTCGCCGCGAACCCGGTCGACGCATCGAGATGCAACTCGCGGATCGCGAACGTCGGCACGTACTGCAGCAGATAGTTCACCGCCGTCGAGACCGTCAGCGCGCCGATTGAAATCAGCAGCAAGGTCTTTTGCCGCGCGAAGACGTCGCGCACCGGCGTGTCCGTGTGCTCGGCTTCGGTGTAATCGGCCGCGTCTTCGAGATAGCGGCGCAGGAACAAACCCGCCGGCCCGATCAGCAAGCCGAAGCAGAACGGAATGCGCCAGCCCCATGCGGCAAGCTCCGCGGCGGGCATCAGCTTGGCGAGGGCGAAGCCGAAGAGCGACGCGAGCAAGGTCGCAAGCCCTTGCGTGGCGAACTGCCAGCTCGCGAGCAAGCCGCGGCGCTCGGGTGCGTGCTCGATCAGCATCGCCGTCGAAGGGCCGAATTCGCCGCCCGCGGAGAAGCCCTGGATCAGGCGCGCGATGAACACGCCCGCCGGCGCGAGCAGCCCGATCGACGCATAAGGCGGAATCACCGCGATGATCGCCGTGCCGATCATCATCAGCCCCACCGACATCATCAGCGCCGCCTTGCGCCCGCGCTTGTCGGCATACGCGCCGAGCACCATCCCGCCGATCGGGCGCACGAGATAGGACGCGCCGAACGAGCCGAACGTGAGCAGCATCGAGGCCGTCTCGTTCGCGGCCGGAAAGAAGTTCTTCGCGATATACACCGCGAAAAACGCATAAATCGCGATATCGAACCATTCGAGCGCGTTGCCGACCGAAGTCGCGAGCACGATTTGCGTCAGGCTCAGAGGCTTTTTGTTCATGATGTCAGCGTGTCATGAGTGACGGTTGATCAATACGCGTTGCGCGCGGCGGCAATCGCGGCGCCCGTTTCGCCGAGATCCCACCAGAGGCCCGCCATCACGCCGAGGGATTCGCGCATCACGGAACCCAGCACGTGTTCGTTCGGCGCGTGCTGATTGCACGCGGGATACGAATGCGGCAGCCAAAGCGTCGGCAGGCCGAGCGTTTTCGCGAAGACATCGTTGGGCACCGTGCCGCCCAGATTCGGCAGCAGCGCGGGCTTCTTGCCGGTCGTCGCGCGCATCGAGTCGAGCGCCCAGCGCACCCACGGATCGTCGAGATCGAGACGCGTCGCGGGCGTGCCGCGCGTCGCCTCGACCTTCACTTCAGCGAAGCCATGTTCGGCGAAGTGACGTTCCAGATGCGTCTGCAGGTTCTCCCAGTCCGTGCCGACCACGAAGCGCAACTGGCACACCGCTTTCGCGAAAGGCGGAATGGCGTTGACGGGCGCATCGGCGTTGCCGGATTTCATCGCGAGCACTTCGAGCGCGTTCCATCCGATCACGCGTTCGGTCGGCGTGAGACCCGGCTCGCCCCATGACGGATCGATTTCGGGCGAGCTGTCGTCGCGGCCGAGTTCGATATCGGCGAGTGCGTCGCGCACGGCCTGCGAAATCGGCGGCGGGCGCAATCCTTCCACCGCGATGCGTCCGTTCCGGTCGACGAGACTCGCGAGCGCATGCGACAGCACGACTGCCGGATTGCGCAGCACGCCGCCCCAGTTGCCCGAGTGATGCCCGCCTTCGCGCAGGTTCACGGTCAGTTCGAACGGCACGCCGCCGCGCGAGCCGAGAAAGAGCGTCGGGCGCTCGGCGGAGACGCGCGGTCCGTCGGAGGCGATGAATACGTCCGCCGCGAGTGCGTCCTTGTGCGCGGCGCACACCTCGTCCAGCCCCGGCGAGCCGATTTCCTCGCCGGTCTCGAAGATCACCTTCACGTTGTAGCCGAGCCGCCCCTGGCGCGCCTCCAGCGCCGCCGCGAGCGCGGCGAAGTTGACCGAATGCTGCCCCTTGTTGTCGGCGGTGCCGCGTCCGTACCAGCGGTCTTCATCGACGACGATGTCCCACGGCTTCAGGCCCGCGCGCCATTGCTCGTCGTAGCCGCGCACGACATCGCCGTGACCATAGGTGAGCACGGTCGGCACGTCATCGGACTCGTGACGCGCGGCGATCAGAAACGGCGGCCCGCCCGCGACCGGGTTCTCCACGATGCGCGCGGTAAAGCCGAGTCGCGCGAGCGTGTCGCTGACTTCATCGGTCAGATACGCGTGCAACGCGGGATTCGCGCCGTTCTGGCTTTCCGTGCGAAACGCGACGCGGCGCTGCAAATCCGCGTAAAACGCGCCCGAATCGAAGGCCTTGCACGCAATGGCGATGGCGGTTTCGCGAGTGTTCTGGGGTTCTTTCACGACGTCTCCGGCTGGTTTGTCTTGACGATTCCGGCCAGTCTAGAAACATCAAAAATTCGCGACAATTTCAAATTTTGCGGATAGCATTGCCAAAAAGGCAACGCTCGGAAAGGCATCGTGTTGCACGGCATCGCACTCAAATACTTCGTGGAGGTTGCGCGCTCGGGCTCGCTCGCGGCGGCGTCGGAACACCTGCACGTCGCGGTGTCGGCCATCAGCCGGCAGATCGCGAAGCTGGAGGAACAGGCGGGCACGCCGCTTTTCGAGCGCATGCCGCGCGGCATGATCCTGACCGAAGCGGGCCAACTGCTCGTGCAGCACGCGCGCCGCGCATTGATGGACGGCGACGCCGTGCTCGATGAAATCTCGGAGATGCACGCGCTCGGGCGCGGCATCGTGCGCATTGGCTGCACGGAGGGTTTCACGCGCTGCTTTCTGCCAAGCGTGATGGCGGCGCATTACCGCGCGTATCCGCGCACGCGCTTCGTGATGCGTTCCGGTACGCCGGGACAGGTCGAGCATTGGGTGGCGAGCGGCGAAGTCGATGTGGGCCTCGCGTTCTCGACGTCGACTTCGACGGCATTGAGCGTCGAATACAGCGTGAAAGCGCCGGTCTGCGCGCTGCTGCCGCCGACGCATCCGCTCGCGGGCAAGGCGAGCCTCACGCTCGACGACATTTTGCAGTACCCCACCGCCGTGCTCGATCGCGGCACCACGGTGCGTCAGCTCATCGACTGGTGCTGTTCGGCGCGCGGCGTGCATCTGGAGCCGGTGCTGACGAGCAACAACTCCAGCGCAATGCATCACTTTGCGGCGCTCACCGGCGCGATCACGCTCGGCAGCGCCGTCGCGCTCGAAGGCGATCCCGGCCCGCCGACGCTCGTCGCCACGCCTATCGACGAGCCTTTGCTCAACGAGCGTCTATTGCAGGTCACGGTGATGCGCGAACGCCGCCTGCCGCCCGCCGTCGATCAGTTCCTGAAATCGCTGTCGAATGCGCTGCGCGACAGTCTCGGCAAGCCCGGCACGCGTGCCCGCAAGAAGCAACGCTAGCGCGTCACTGCGTGGCGACCCACCACGTCGTGCCGGCGGCATCGCGAAAGCCACCACGGAAGTCGTCGTCGTCGCGTTTGCGGGCGGGCGCCTGCACGCTGTGCGCGCCGTTCGCGAGCGCGCGATCGTAGACGGCTTGCGCATCGCGCACATACACGTGGATATGCGGCCCCGACGATCGATGATCAGTCGCGCCGCCGCCGATCATCACGATGCTGTCGTCGATGCGCACTTCGGCATGCATCAGCGAGCCATCGGGACGATCGAAGCGGCGCACCAAAGCGGCATCGAAAACGCGTTCGAGAAACGCGATGATCGCGTCGGCGTCTTCGCAGACGAGATAAGGGCTGACGGAGGGATAGTTCGCGGGCTTCCATTCGCTCATGACATCTCCGAATCGTGGAAACAGGATCAGCCAGCGTAAATCATTGCCGCGACAGCATCAAACCCCTTCCACGACATTCTCATCGTCGAGCGTGTTCGATGCCGCTTTCGGCATCTCGGGCGCGGGCTCCGGCGCGGGTTCGTACCGATGCACGTCGTGCGTGACGAAACCGAGATCGTGACTCGGCACCTCGAACCACTCCGGATGCGCGAACGACCGCCGGATATCTTCCAGCCCGCTCGCCCAGTGCTCGTCCATCGTGTCGATGCTGAACTCGTAGTCCTTGTAATGCCCTTCGAAGAACTTGTTCTTGTAGATGAGATGCACGACGTTCATCGCGCCGCCATCGGCGATTTTCTGTGCTTCGCGCAAGAGCGGATGCGCGCGCCGCGCCTTCTCCGGAATGTGTTCGAGCAGTTCCTTGATGAGCCGCGAATGCTTGCGGTTATGCGACACGAAATCGGTGATCGCGCGCGTCCTGCTCGAAAATTGAATGTCCTTCGTGCGCTCGCTCACGTCCAGAAAATCGCCCGGCAGCGTGCCGCGCGCGCTCCATAGATCCACCTGAAACACGAGCGTGTCCTTGCGCTGACAGTCGCGGACGATCTCCGTCAGCGGCGTGTTCGACACGAGCCCGCCATCCCAGTAGAACTCGCCATCGATCTCGACCGCCGGAAAGCCCGGCGGCAACGCGCCCGACGCCATGAAATGCTCGGGCGCGAGCCGCATGTTCCGGTTGTCGAAGTAGACGAGATTGCCGTTGCGCACGTTCACCGCGCCCACCGACACGCGCATGTCGCCATGATTGATGCGGTCGAAATCGGCGTATTGCAGCAGTGTCGATCGCAAGGCGGACGTGTCGTAATAGCTCACCTCGTTCGGACGCTTCCTGTGCGGACGCGCCCCGAAATTCGGCAGCTCCACGCGCGGCGAGTAGAAGCCCTTCTGCCCTTCGGTCAGCGCGCGCGCCGCCGCCCACATGCTCGAGAACTTGCGGCCGAGATTCGCGAAGCCGAAGGCCGCGGGCACGAACGCGCCCACGTTGCCGATCAGATCAGCAGGTTGGCAGACCGTGCTCCAGAAACCGCGCAGCGCGGCCACGCGGTCTTCGGGCGCGTTGCCCGCGATGATCGCGGTATTCAGCGCGCCGATCGAAATCCCCGATGTCCAGGTGGGCTCGACGCCGCTTTCGGCGAGCCCTTCGAACACGCCGGCCTGATACGAACCCAGCGCGCCGCCGCCTTGCAGCACGAGGCAGACCTCGTCGTAGTCCGGGAGCGCGACGTGATTCGCCTGCGTGAGTGTGTTGCGTCGACTGCGGCGCATGGATTCTCCTTATCGTTTATTGCATGAACCAGCCGTGGCTCACGACGATCGACTGGCCGGTCAGCGCATTCGATTCGAAGCCCGCGAGGAACGCGACCGTGTTCGCCACATCGGCGACGGTCGTGAATTCGCCGTCCACGGTTTCCTTCAGCATCACGTTCTTCACGACGTCGGCTTCGGAGATGCCGAGCGCCTGCGCCTGTTCGGGAATCTGCTTCTCGACGAGCGGCGTGCGCACGAAACCGGGGCACACCACGTTGGCGCGCACGCCGCGCGGGCCGCCTTCCTTCGCGACCACGCGCGCGAGTCCGAGCAGGCCGTGCTTCGCGGTCACGTACGCCGACTTCAGCTTCGAGGCTTCATGCGAGTGCACCGATCCCATATAGATGATCGAGCCGCCCTTGCCCGATGCGTACATGTGCTTGATCGCGGCTTTCGTCGTGAGGAACGCGCCGTCGAGATGGATCGCGAGCATCTTCTTCCAGTCCGCGTACGCGTACTCTTCGATCGGTGCGACGATCTGAATGCCCGCGTTCGATACCAGCACGTCGATGCCGCCCAGCTTCGCGACCGCGTCTTCGATGCCGGCGTTCACCGCGTCTTCGCTGGTGACGTCCATCGCCACGGCGATCGCCTTGCCGCCCGCTTCGACGATGCTGTCCGCCACTTTCTGCGCATTCGCGATATTCAGATCGGCGATGACGACCGCCGCGCCATCGGCTGCGAGCTTGCGCGCCGTCTGTTCGCCGATGCCGCTTGCTGCGCCCGTCACGAGCGCGACTTTTCCTTGCAATGCCATGTGTGTTTCCCTTGTTGAAGTCATTGATTGACGGCGAGCCTGAGCCCGTCGCCGGAGGCGAGATAGTCGTAGGCGACTTCGCCGATATCGAGCGTGAGATTCGCAACCACGTGCCGCGCGCCGATCACCTTGCGCACGGGCAGATCCGCGACGGGCGCGAGCGCGTGCGCGTGCAGTTCCAGCGCGGCCGGGCCTTCCCACGCGCCGGTCACCGTCACGTCGCGCAGGAAGAAGCGCACGAGTTCGCACACGCGCGCGGTGCCATCGACGTGCGGCAGGACCTTCAGCAGATAATTCGGCGTTTCGGCGAGCTTTCTGCGCTCCGCTTCGAGATCGAGCGGACGATACTTGTAGCCCATCGTGCCTGTGGCGATGCGCTGCGAGCCGTAATCGAGCGTGCCGAGCAGCGTGTCCTTGCCATCGACGGCGAGATGCGGCCGTGCGAGCTTCTTCGGAAAGCCCCAGATCTCGCGGCCGCCCGCGATCGGGCCTTCGTCGTCGAGATACATCGCGTGCGTGTAGCTGCCTTTGTTGCCGTCCGGATCGATCACGGAAATAACCTGGCCGCTTTCGGTGTAGTCGCCGAAGCCGGAGGAATCGGGCATGCGAATGAATTCATAGTGGACGAGATTGCCATCGACCTTGAGCGGCTCGGGCACCACGGCGCGCAGGGCGTCGGGGTCGGTCTCATAGGTGATGATGAAGTACTCGCGATTGAGGAAGCGGAACGGCGGACGCGGATAAGCGGGATTGTGAACGGGCATGGCGAACGCATGCCGGCGGATGTCGTCTTCTTTCACTGCATCGCTCCTGACGTTGGACAGGCAAGATAGTAGACGCAGTGTGTGACATCTGTCGCTGACGGCCGGCAAGCCGGATGCGCCGATCGAAGCACTGCGAAACGACAAAATCCCGTTGCTTCAATGCCTTATGCACCGCCACTGACGAATTGCCGTTTTTTGTGCAATATACTGTTGCCTCAGGCGGCCCGGCTTTGAGGCGTGTCGGCGCCCTCGTGCCGGTTTTCCGTAAGGCCATCTCCTTCAAGCGAGTCTCCGATGAAAACGTCCCTGAAGAAAACCCTCGTGCTTTTCGTGCTGGCGGCATTCGCGGCGCCGACGCTGTCGTTTGCGGCTGCGGATTATCCGGATAACAAGGCGCGCCCCGCATACAAGAAGGGACATAAGCACAAGAGCAAAAAGTCGACGACGACGCCCCCGCCGGCTTCGCAGTCTCAGTCGCAGCCGCAATAAGGCTTCATTCGGGCTTCATTCAGGCTTCATTCGCAGGCCGGACGCGCGTGCTTTTTTAGCGCCCTGACACGCGCGGCGCCGGGTTGCGTCGATGCGCCTCGTCGCGGGCGCGCATGGCATGCAGCCGCGCCGCGCTGATGGGCGCGCGTGTCGCCATGGCTTCCAGCGCGGCCAATGCCGGTGCGGCGCCGCAGATTGCCGCGGCTTTGGCATCGGCATCGAGTTCGAGGGCCGCCGAGCGCTTGGCGCCATGCGCACGCCAGATCTTCGAGCATGCGATGAACGCGGCCATGAACCCGAGGCCGGGCACGCCGACGTGCCAAATATCGATGTCCGCCGCGGTTGCGAACGCGATGCACGGTATCGTCAGAAACGCTGTTGTCGCCATGAGCGTGCATGCGAAATCGAACAACATCGTTGCCCGTTGCGTGGCGTGACCGACTTCGTGCGCCACGACGATGCGCAATAGCGGTTCGGGCAGCGCCAGCGTTTCGCGATCGATTTCGATGCGGTTGAAAAGCGCTTCGTAGCACGGGCCGCCGCAGGATTCCACGAAGCGCACCCGCGGCGGCGCGACGTGCAGGGCGGCGGCGTCGGTGGCGATTAAGGCGAGCACGTGGCGTTCTGTTGCGCTCGGAGGCATGGTCGTGAGCCGGGCTGTCCCGCTGTGGAGCGATTCCGGGCGGGCATCGGATCAATATACACCGGGATGGGGCGGTCGATCAGGGCCTGCGCGGCGCGAGATCGCGGTCCACGTCGAGTGTCGTGTTCGTTAGAGTCAGTTTCAGTGGCGCGTCGGCAGGCAGTTTCTTGATGGGCACGACTTGCTTCCACGTCGCGGGTTTATCGGCGGTCTGGAAGATCGCGGCGATCGCGATGAACTTTGTGTCTTTCTTCATCGGTTGCGATACGCTCGCGGCGCCGCCGGGGTTCACCACCACCGCCATGCTCGACTGTAGGTCGTTCCCTAGCGCCGTCGTGTCGTTGCTGACGAGATCGGCATATGACGTTTCATCGAAGCGTTTGCGATCCTTCAACTGATATACGCGCACCGCGACCGATCGTGGATGACCGGCGCTGTCAGGATTCACATTGGCGTCGGCGGTCAGATCGACGTCTACCGTTTTGCCGAGATTGTGGAACACGGTGTCGTAGGCGGTCGCCGAGGTATTGGATGCGGCTTGCCAGACGCCGCATGCGGAGAGAAGGAGCGTCAGCGCTACGCTGACTGCGATATTTCTATTCGACATGGTTACTGCAAATAGGGATTCGGCTGCGGCATCGGAAACGCTTCGCACACGCCCAACTCGACCGTGACGACGCGCTCTTGCTGGGCCGGCAGCACGACCGTCCATCCGAGCCGGGGCGAAACCGTCGCCTGTTGCTTTCCTACCGAAGGCTCGGGCGCAAAACGCGACGACATCTGCATGCGCAGATGCACATCGGCTTTCACGCCGATGTAGAGCCTCACCAAGGCCATCAGATCGCGATGCAGCCAGCCGCCCGGCAGAAGATCGCGCGCCTGTTGCGCGTCTTGTGGCTTGAGCGTCACACGTACCGCGCGGCTGCGATAGCGCAGCCGCTTGCCCAGCACATAGCCGCCGCCCAGGCCGCGCGCGCTATCGCTGCACTTCGTGCTCAGCGGCGTGCTTTTGTCATTGCGCCTGGCCACCGCAAAGAACTCGTCGACGTGCACATCGACGCCGGGCGCGCCCAACGCGATCACGCCCGACAGACCCTCGGGCGTGCGCGTGCGTTGAATCATCAGCCCGAGCAGGGCCAGCGTGCGCGCATCCGGCAAGCCTGCGCGCGCAGGCTTGTTGCCCCACCCGAAACCGGCGAGACATAACAGGCTTTTCGAATGCGCGTCCGCACCGCCGTATCGAAAGCTCTCCGGATAGCGATACTTCTTCCACGCGCGATACAGCAGCGTCACGAAGCGATGATTGAACTGGTCGAGAAACGCTTCGACCGCTTCGTGGCCTTCTTCGCGCTGAACGATGTCGTCGAGGTAATGCGTCGGCATCGCCGCATCGACGCCGTACAGGCCGAGGAATGTCGTGCGTACCGATGGTGGAAATGGCGTTCCGTCGCCGTCGTCGAACTCGACGTTCGCGATCTCCCCCGCCGGAAAGCCCATGCGCGGACGCGGACGGAAGCGTACCGGCTCGTGCTCGGGCGTATCGCGCTGGGCGAAACCCGGCTGATCGGGCGCACGGGCTTCCAGCAGCCGGCATAGCTGCATGAAGTTCATCTGCGGCGCGCGTGCGAGCAGCGCCGCCACCAGCGGTTCGAGTTTCATAGCGGCGCTCTCCACGTCTTGCTGCGCGGCCATTCGATGCGCGCCTGCGAGGGCAGGCTCACGATAGCGAGTTTTGTAAAGAGATTGATCTCCGCGTACAACTCGAAGAAGCGATGCAGCAGTTCACCGAAGAGCATCACATCGCCCTCGCCCGAGAACGCGTGCGAATCGAGCGTCACTTCGATAAGCACGCCGCGCTCCACCGCGCCGCCCGTGACTTCTTCGAGCAACGCTTCGGATACGTGCAGGATGCCCGCGAGCCGCCGGCGATTCAGTTCATCGTGGGTCCAGTCGTAGAGCGCGAGCGCACCGCGCAGCACTTCCGCGTTCATCATCGACAAGAAGTTCGGCGCGAGATGCGAGAGCACGCGCCACTGGAAACGGTCGCCAGTCGGCGGATAGAGCGGCAAGGTCGGCGCGATGAGATTGCGCACGCCCGCGACGTTCGGCGTGCTCGCCGCCAACTCGTCGATGCGTGCCTCGCGCAAGCCCTTGCGCGGCAACATGCCATTGGTGCCAGTGACGTGCAATGACACGCTTTCTTCAGGCAAATCCTGCATCGTTTCCCAGGCATTGCCGCCGAAGATCACCCACGTTTCATGCAGTCCATCCATGCCGGGGCGCACGCGCGTATGAAAGTAACGTTCGGGCGATTCATGGCGCATCATGCCGCCGCGATGCCGGAAGGTCGCGAACGGCACGTATTCGTAGCGCTCGGAGGTCACGTGATCGAACGCTTCGACCGCATCGACGGAATAGGTTTCGACGTGCTCGCCCTGATAGCCCGCGGGCACCACGCGATACTCCGTCTCGTGATGATCGATGACGATGGGCTCCGCATCGAGTTCGAACAGGTTGATGACGGGCGTGCAGAAGAGGCGCACGTTGTCCTTGTTGAAGCGCTGATCGGACGGATACGGATGTGTGAGCACGACCTCCAGTTCGAAGCGCGTCGAGTCCTCCGGGAGCTTTTCGACATCGAGTCCGCATAGATCGACGAACAGGAATTTCTCGCGGAAGGTGAAGTATTCGAGCAGCAACTGATAGCCGGAGAAGGCCGCGTCGGATTTGGGCCAGAGGCGCTCTTCAGGCGAGAAGCCGGCTGGCTCGATCGTCACGCCTTGCAGTGGCAGCGCTTCGCCGTCGCGAATTTCAGGGATGCGCCATTCGATCGCGTGGACCTGACGGGTGAGCGCGAGGTGCATCGCGAAGGCCGTCGGAAGGTCCGCGTTGAGATACAAGCGCAGGCGCGACAGATCCGTTTCCTTGCGGTTCGCGGAGTGATCGAGTTCGAAGGCCAGCCGGATCACCGAGCGGCCGTCGTGACGTACCGTGGCGCCCGCCTGGAGCAGGCGCAGCGGGTGTAACTCGACCGGCTGCGTCGTGCGATACAGGCACTGGACGGTTCGGTGCGTCGCGGTTTCGCCCTCTTTGGGCACGCCGATTGGCGCCGAGCGCACCGGGACGCCCGCGGGTACGTGTTCGGTGCGCTGGTGCTTTTCTCCGAGCGGGATCAGCTCGACCACCGAAAGCGACGGAATCATCCGCAGATAGTGCGGCCATAACAGGCTCACGAGACCTTCGGTCAGTTCCGGCAGCTCGTCATCGAGCTTTTGCTGGAGACGGCCGGTCAGGAACGCGAAGCCTTCGTACAGGCGTTCGACGTACGGATCGCGATCGCCGACACGATCGAGATTAAGCATGCGTGCGCGGTCCGGATGCGCGCGCGCGAACTCACGTCCCGACTCGCGCAGATAGCGCATTTCGGCTTCGTAGTAGCGCAGAACGGGATCGGCGTGGTGGACACTCGTCCAGATCGAACGGCATCACCGTCACGTACAAGCCTTTTTCGGTCAGGTACGAATAAGTGTATTTTCCCGGCGAATCGATTCGCGCCGGCAGGATGCCTTCGATCTTGGGTCGTGTCACCGATGTGATGCTCGTTCGCCACCGGCGATCCGCCGGAATCGCCTGGAACGCGCACCAGTACGACCTGGCCCGGCCACCACCGCAGCGAATCGATGTCACGAAGAGCCCGTGCGGTGCATCCTTCGGGTTCACATCGAGAACGACAACCTCGCCCACTTCGAGCGAGAACGGATTGCCCCGCGCCCGATAGCTGATCTGCGTAGCCAGATACTCCTCGTGACGCCGCAGCGCGATCTCCTTGCCCTCTTCGAGCGTTTCGTAATGCTCGCCCCAGTGGTTATCGATGCCGTCGGTAGTCTTGTCCGCCGGCGCGGCATTCGCCTCCACCAGCAGGTTCACGTCCGCCTGTCGATGGTTGTAGTCGTTCAGTTGAATCGCTTCCGGCACGCGCTGCGTGATCGTCCTGAGCGATCGGATCGACTCGGCGCCCGCGCTCTCGAGGCCTGAGTGGGAACGGTAAGGAACGATCCGTTGCTTTCTCGCATACGCATCCAGATCGTCGCCAAAAATGATGACCGAGCGATCGTGTTTTTGTTCGAACCTGAACCACAGGCCCTCTTCCGCACAGAGTCTCCGAATAAAATCAAACGTCGTTTCGTGATACTGAGTGATATATTCGTGCCGCTTGTAATTTCCTCGAAGTTTGAGGAAGTCGAAGTCCACGCCCAGGCGATAGCCGTAATGCCTCAAGGTGTCCGTAATAATTTCGACGGCACTTTGCTTCTGGAAGAGTCTGCTCTTCCTGACCCTTGCCAGATCCGCGACTTTGGGAACGAGCGTGACGCGATAGCGGGTCTCGTCTGCCGATGTCCCTAGAACCTCAAACTGCTGAATAATGCCGTGCGTGTCGTAGCGCTTAGGCAACTTGCTGAAGTCTTTCCACTTCTCGCCGAACATTTGTTGCAGATAGCCCGCAGCCGGGTCAACTGGCTCCACGCCAAAGGTGGCGGGTCTACCCACGACCTCGTCCATCGAAATGTCGGTAGCGCTCGTGAAGTCGATCTTATATTCGTACAACTGGCTGATAGCCGCTGTACCTGACCAGTTCAACACGACCAGCGGGGCGGGTTGTGGCTTGAGCAGTAATGTATAGGCTTGAGACGGTACCACCATCGACATCGGCTGATTCTCCCTGAGGTTGTTTCGTCGGCCCGGCCCCACGCCAGCGCACGCCAACAAGTCTTTCGATCGATCGGCATCAGCAAATCGGGTCGCAACAGAGGATTATTGCCGAAAGGACGCATTTTGTGAGTCGAGAAGCCGCAACTTCCGAAGCTGTCTGAAATTTTTCACTGCATATTCCAGCACTTAAGCATTTTCGAGTTGCCTGATTTTCGGAATTTACTTAGGGGCAGTGTTCTTGAGGCGGATGCCCCTACATGCAAACCGGTAGCCCCTCATCTAACGCAACTCCGTACATTCCCCATCCCTCCCCACCCCGTTGATTTAAAACGAAAATCCCCCATCTCCCACACGCCATGCCGTTTTTGTGACAAACAATGTCGGCTCGATGGTAGCCCTCTATCCCCGCTCCGCTTTATCGTTGAGCCCATAGCAGTTCAAACACAAACACGGCTCTCCACGAAGAGCTCAGGAGACATAGTGGAAACCCTTGCCTTCATCTGGGACAACCTGGCGAGCATTGCCAGGATGACCGGCGAGCACATCGAGATCGTCGGAGTCGGCGTCGGACTGGCGATCGTCACGGGCGTGCCGCTCGGCATCGCGATCACGATCAACGAACGCTTCGCGAAGATCGTGCTGTATGTCGCGGCGATCATCATGACGATTCCATCGGTCGCGCTCTTCGGGCTGATGATCCCCATTCTCTCGGTCATCGGTCAGGGCATCGGCTTTCTGCCGACGGTCATCGCGCTCTTCCTCTATTCGCAGTTGCCGATCGTACGCAACACGTACACGGCGATCACCAACATCGATCCCGCATTGCGCGAAGCGGCGCGCGGCATGGGCATGACCACCGGCGAGCGTCTGCGCAAGGTCGAGATTCCGATTGCGCTGCCGATCATCATGGCCGGCGTGCGCATGGCGGTGGTGATCAACGTCGGCATCGCGGCGATCGCGGCGTATATCGGCGCGGGCGGGCTGGGCAAGCTGATCAGCCGCGGCATTTCGCAGTCGGATCCGCGTCAGTTGATCGCGGGCGCGATTCTCGTCTCCGTGCTCGCAATCGCCGCCGACATCGGTCTTTCATGGGTTCAACGCTTCCTCACGCCCAAGGGTCTTCGCGCACCTTCCCGCGCGGCCAGCCTCGCGCTGCGCCTCTCCGCCATGACGGGCTTTCGCAAACAAACCGGACACGCGCAATAAATCATGATCGAGCTTTCCAACCTTACCAAGCGATATGACGGCGCGGCGAGCCCGGTCGTCGACGGCATCAACATGGAAGTGGGCGCGGGCGAGATCTGCGTGCTGCTCGGACCGTCGGGATGCGGCAAGACCACGACGCTCAAGATGATCAATCGTCTCGTGCGCCCCACGTCCGGCAAGATCTTTCTCGAAGGACGCGATACCGACGAGTTCGAAGTCGTCGAACTGCGCCGCCGCATCGGCTATGTCATTCAACAGATCGGGCTCTTTCCGAACATGACGGTCGAGGAGAACATCTGCGTGGTGCCGACGCTGCTCGGCTGGGACAAGACGAAGGCGCGCCGGCGCGCGGCCGAATTGCTGGAAATCGTCGCGCTCGATCCCGCCACGTATCTCACGCGCTATCCGAAGGATCTTTCCGGCGGCCAGGCGCAGCGCGTCGGCGTGGCACGCGCGCTCGCCACCGATCCGCCCGTCATGCTGATGGACGAGCCCTTCGGTGCAATCGATCCGATCAACCGCGAACTGATCCAGGACGAGTTTCTGCGCATTCAGAAGCAGGTCAAGAAGACGATCATGTTCGTGAGCCACGACATCGACGAAGCGGTGAAGATGGCCGACAAGATCGCGATCTTCCGCAACGGTCATCTCGAACAGTTCGATTCGCCCGACAACATTCTCGCGCGCCCCGCCACGCCTTTCATCGCAGGCTTCGTCGGCACGGATCGCGCGTTGAAGCGGCTGCGCCTGCTGCGCGCCCGCGATGCGCTTTCCGCTTGCGATTGCCTCGTGCGCGTCGGTGAAGACAGCACGCGCGCCCGGGCGATGATGGAGCGACACGGCGTCGAACAGATCGTGCTCGTCGATGCCGCGGACAAGCCGCACGGCTATCTCACGATCGATCGCCTGCTGAAGGTCGAAGGCCCGGTCACGGCGGCACACGCACTGCCGGTGCAGGCCACCGCGAGCCAGAAAGACGACCTGCGCACCGTCGTCTCGACGATGTTCGCAAGCGGCGCATCGTGGATGCCCGCCGTCGATGACGACGGCCGCTTCGTCGGCTATGTGAGCCAGGCGCGCATCGTCGATATGTTGAAGCTGCCCGTGGGAGAGCACGCATGAAACGCGGTCTGTTCTTCGCGCTCTTCGCTGCGCTGAGCACGCAGGCGCATGCGGATAGCTGGTGGGAAAGCATCGTCCAGTATCGCAGCGACATCGTCTATCAAGGCATGCACATGATGATGATGGTCGCGGTGGCGGGCGTGCTCGCGATCATCGTCGCGATTCCGGCGGGCGTCTATCTGAGCCGTCCGTCGCAAAAGCGCGGCGCGGCCATCGTGATGCAATCGCTCAATGCGGGCCAAGCCGTGCCGAAGCTCGCGCTGCTCGCCCTCGCGATGAGCGTGATGGGCATCGGCGCGGTGCCTGCGATCTTCGGCTTGTGGGTCGCGACGCTGCTGCCCATCGCGCTGAACACGTATGAAGGGCTGCGCGCGGTGCCCCCCGCGTTGATCGAAGCCGCGACGGGCATGGGCATGACGCCGTGGCAGATTCTCTGGCGCGTCGAGCTTCCCAATGCGCTCTACGTGATCTTCGCGGGCATCCGCACGGCACTGGCGATCACGGTCGGCACGGCGCCGCTCGCGTTCCTGATCGGCGGCGGCGGGCTCGGCGAGCTGATCTTCACGGGCATCGACCTGAACGATTTCGGCATGCTGCTCGCGGGCGCCGTTCCCACCGCGTTGCTCGCGATCCTGACCGATGCCTTCGTCGGGCAAATGCAGCGCCTGCTCGTGTCGCGCGGCGTGAATCCGCAAACTTGAACACTCCACCTTGAGAGAGACCATGAGAAAGTTATTCGCAGTATCGTTCGGCATCCTTATTTCAATGTTCGCCAGCGTTTCGGCGAGCGCGGCGTCGGTGGTCGTCGGCGGCAAGAACTTCACCGAGCAGCAGTTGATGGCCGAGATGACCGCGCGTTATCTCGAAGCGAAAGGCTTCACCGTGACGAAGAAAGACGGCATGGGCAGCGCCGTGCTGCGTCAGGCGCAGGAAAACGGTCAGGTCGATGTCTACTGGGAATATACCGGCACGTCGCTCATCACCTACAACAAGATCAGTGACCGCATGACGCCCGAGGAAACCTACAAGAAGGTCAAGGAACTCGACGCGGCGAAGGGCCTGGTGTGGCTGG
The DNA here is from genome assembly GCF_001544575.2 of Caballeronia cordobensis. Taxonomy (GTDB): domain Bacteria; phylum Pseudomonadota; class Gammaproteobacteria; order Burkholderiales; family Burkholderiaceae; genus Caballeronia; species Caballeronia cordobensis. The sequence continues at coordinate 166,022 of NZ_FCNY02000003.1, read as the reverse complement.
ATCCGTCGAAGGCCAACAACACCTATGCGTTCGCCATGAATCAGGACGATGCGAAGAAGCTCGGCATCGTCACGATGAGCGATCTCGCGAAGGCGATCAAGGGCGGCAAGGAACTCACGTTCGCGTGCAACTCCGAGTTCTATGCACGCCCGGACGGACTGCGTCCGCTGCAAAAGCAGTACGGTTTCGAGTTCAGCCAGGGCGACGTGAAGCGCATGGACACGGGCCTCACGTATCAGGCGCTGAAGGATCGTCAGGTGGATGTCGCGCTCGTCTTCGCCACCGACGGCCGCGTGCCCGCGTTCAATTTCGTCTTGCTGAAGGACGACAAGGGCTACTTCCCGTCGTACGCGCTGACGCCGGTGATCCGCAAGGCCACGCTCGATGCGAACCCGAAGCTCGGCCCGCTGCTCAACGCACTGTCGGCGAAGCTCGATGCAGCGACGATGGCGCGTCTGAACGCCAGCGTCGACGTGCAGAAAAAGTCCTTCTCCGATGTCGCGAACCAGTTCCTCAAAGAGTCGGGTCTGATCTGACCACGCGTAGCCACAACCAGGGACCGACCTCATGACCACGATAAAGGTGGCGGCCGCGCAGACCGAAACGGCCTACGGCGACATGCATGCGAATCTCGCGCGGCATTTCGATCACATCGGCGAGGCGAAGAAGCGCGGCTTGCATCTGCTCGTTTTTCCCGAGCTTTCCTTGCACGGCCACAGCGGCGGCAAGGACGCACTGCGTCTCGCGATGACCCGCGACGATCCCGCCATCCATCAACTCGCCGAAGCGAGCGCGGGCATGCATGTGATGTTCGGCTTCATCGAGGAAGCGCCGGGCGGGCAGTTCTACAACAGCCAGGCGACGGTCGCGAACGGCAAGCTCGTTCACGTGCATCGCAAGACGATGCTCGCCACTTACGGCAAGCTGCGCGACGGTCTTTACTTCGCCGCTGGCCCAAAGCCCGAAAGCTTTGCGATCGACGATGCCTGGCGCGTGGCGACGCCCATCTGCAACGACCTGTGGAATCCCGCGCTGGTGCACGGCCTCATGTGCGACGGCGTCACGCTGCTCGCCGCGCCCATCAGTTCGGCGCGCGAGGCCGTGGGCGAAGGCTTCGACAATCCATCGGGCTGGGACATCAATCTGCGTTTTCATGCGCTCACTTACGGCGTGCCGATCGTGATGGCGAATCGCGTCGGCACCGAGGGCATGATGACCTTCTGGGGCGGCTCGCGCATTCTCGATCCCTTCGGCAAGACGATCGCGCAAGCGGAAGGCGAAGACGAATGTCTCGTCGTCGGCGAACTCGATTACGACGCGATCCGCCGCGCGCGTTTCCTTCTGCCGACCGTGCGCGACGCGCGCATCTACGCGCAACGAACCTGAACGAAACAACTCATCACCATGCGCGATTTTCTATTGAACGATGCGGACCGCGCTTTTCGCGCCGAAGTCCGCGGCTTCCTGCAACGCGAGCTCGCACCGCGAGCCGCGGATATCGAAGACCGTCAGGACTGGGATGCGGTCAGGCATGTCGTGCGCGCCCTGGGCGCGGCGGGTTATCTGAAGCTGATGTTTCCCGATCTCTATCGCGGATCATTGAAAGAGCCGGGCCTCACGCACGCGACGATCCTCTCCGAGGAAGCGTCGTATCTCAACTACGCATTCGAAACGACCATCGCGACCGCGCTGTCATGCGCGTATCCGCTGCATCGTCATGCGAGCGCTCGGCTCCGCGATACCTATCTCACGCCGATTCTCGAAGGCACGGCAATCGGCGCGATCTGCGTGACCGAGCCGAATGTCGGCAGCGACTCGGCAGGCATGGAGACGCGTATCGATTTCGATGCAGCGCGCAACGAGTGGGTCATCAACGGATTCAAGCGCTATATCTCGAACGCGTCGGTCGCGGACGTCTATATCGTGTACGGACTGACCGGCGACGGCATGACGGCGGTCGCCGTGCCGAAGCATGCGCCCGGCATCAGCTTCCCGCGTAACTACACGTTCATGGGGCGGCGCGGCTGCATCGTCGGCGAAGTGAAGTTCGACGATTGCCGCGTCCCCGCCGATCACTTGCTCGGCGAACAAGGCGGCGGCTTTCGCATCATGCGCGGCATGTTCAATTTCGAGCGCGCGATTCTCGGCGGCTCGGGTCTCGGCGTCGCACGCAGCGCATTCGATATCGCGACGGCGCATGCGCAAACGCGCCAGTCCTTCGGGCAGGCGCTCGGCTGCAAGCAGCTCATCTGGGACAAGATCGCGCAAATGAGCTGGCGCATCGATGCATCGGAACTCATCACGTATCGCGCAACGAAGATGTATGACGCCGGCGCGGACGGCAAGGCGCTCATGAAGGAAGCGGCCATGGCCAAGCTCGTCGCGACCGAAACCGCCAACTATTGCGCCGATGAAACCGTGCAGATTCTCGGCGGCGACGGCCTCACGAAAGAGTACGGACGCGCCGAGCAACTCTATCGCGACGCGCGCGCGCTGACCATCGTCGGCGGCACGTCTGAAGTCGCCAAGTATCTGATCGCGGGCCGCGATCTTCCCGACATCCGCATCACTCTTTAAAAGAGCAACACGCATCATGCTCACGATTACGTCGCTTTTCGAAAACACGGTCGCCAAATACCCGGACCGTCCCGCGCTCACCTGCGGCCCCGTTTCACTGACGTATGCGCAATGGAGCGCGCGCGTGCGTCGTCTCGCGCAGGCGCTCTTCGATCTCGGCGTGCGGCAGATGGACCGCGTCGCGATCCTGCAGAAGACGTCCGACGCCACGCCGACCGCCTACATGGCGTGCCAGTTGCTCGGCGCGATCGCGGTGCCGATGAACTTTCGCCTTTCCGCGAACGAAGCCGCATTCATCCTGCGCGATGCCGGCGCGCGCGTGCTCTTCTACGACGAGTCGATGTCGTCGGCGGTGGCGAAGATCGAGCAGACGGTGCCGGACCTGCGCACGTATGTGTGCGTCAACGAAGGCGCGAATATTCCATCGCATCATCATTCGATGGACGCGTTGATCGAGCGTGTCGAACAACTCGACGCACCGCTGCCGCGCCTCACGCCGGACGATATCTCGGCGCTCGTCTATACGTCGGGCACGACGGGCCGTCCGAAAGGCGCGATTCATACGCACGGCAACGACGTTTCCATCGCCACGAACTGCGTGATGGAGTACAGCCTGACGAGCACCGATGCCGCGTTGCATATCGCGCCGCTCTATCACGTCGGCGGCATGCAGGCGTATTTCGTGCCGCATTTGATGGTCGGCGCGCACAACGTGATCCTGCCGCGCTACGAACCGCTTGCGACCTTGCAGGCCATCGCGCACTACGGCATCACGACGCTTTTCGCCGTGCCGACGCAGATTCAGGACATGCTGTTCCATCCCGACTTCGCGGCCATCGACACGCACAGCCTGCGCATGATCACGACAGGCGGCGCGGCGATTCCCGCGAAGACGATGCAGCGCGTGATCGACGAGTTCTGCCCGAGCATCTTCAATGGCTACGGCATGACCGAAGCGAGCCTTACGCTGCTGCTGCATCCGCGCGATGCGCTCACGTATCTCGGCTCTTGCGGCAAGCCCACGCTCATCAGCACATGCCGCGTGATTCGCAACGATCCCGAGCGCGTGGTGAGCCCGAACGAAACGGTGGCAGCGGGCGAAGTGGGCCAGTTGATCGTGAAAGGCCCGCAGCTCGCATCGGGCTACTGGAACAATCCCGTGGAGACGGACAAGAAGTTCAAGTCGGGCTGGCTCTATACCGGCGATCTCTTCAGCATCGACGAAGCGGGCTATTTTCACTTTCAGGGCCGTGCCGACGACATGATCGTATCGGGCGGCGAGAACATCTATCCGCGCGAGATCGAGGAAGTGCTGTATCACTGCCCCGGCGTGCAGGAAGCCGCGGTGATCGGTGTGCCCGACGAAAAGTGGGGGCAGGCGGTGACGGCCTTCATCGTGCGCAGCATCTCGACCTTGACGGAAGACGATGTCGTCGCGTTCTGCAAATCCGGCGACGATCTCGCGCCCTATAAGCGGCCCAAGAAAGTCTTCTTCGTGGAGAAGCTGCCGCTGAATCCGAGCGGCAAGGTGCTGCGTCACGAACTCGCCGGACCCGTTTATCAAAGCATGCTTTCAGGAGCCTCGCAATGAGCGAACCTGTGCTGTACGAACAGGACGGCCATGTCGTCGTCATGACGCTGAACCGTCCCGACACGCGCAATGCCATCACCGAAAAAGAAGTTGTCGATGCGATCATCGCGTGTCTCGATCGCGCGCAAGGCGACATGTCCGTGCGCGCCATCGTGCTGACGGGCGCGGGTCCCGCGTTCTCGTCGGGCGGCAACATCAAGCACATGCGCGATGAAGTGGGCACGTTCGCGGGCACGTCCGCGCAGATTCGCGAAAATTATCGGCGCGGCATTCAGCGCATTCCGCGCGCGTTTCACGAGCTCGACGTGCCGGTCATCGCGGCGGTCAACGGTCCCGCGCACGGCGCGGGCTGCGATCTCGCGCTGATGTGCGATATCCGCATCGCGGGCGAAAGTGCCTTGTTTGCAGAGAGTTTCGCGAAGGTCGGCATCATTCCGGGCGATGGCGGCGCCTGGCTATTGCCGCGCGCGGTCGGCCTGTCGCGCGCGAACGAAATGATCTTCACCGGCCGCGCAATCGATGCGCAGCGCGCGGAAGAATGGGGGCTCGTGTCGCGCGTCGTGCCGGATGCCGAGTTGATGAACGCCGCCCTCGCACTCGCACACGAAATCGCGGGCAATGCGCCGGATATTCTGCGCATGTCGAAGCGCCTCGTGCGCGAAGGGCAACGCATGGACTTGCCTAGCCTGCTGGAAATGTCGGCGGCGTTTCAAGGCATCGCGCATCGCACGGCGGATCATCGCGAGGCAATCGCGGCGACGTTCGAGCGCCGCACGCCGAATTACACGGGAGACTGACGGATGGGCACATCCGCCATCGGGTTCATTCACGAACTGACCTTCGATGCGTTGCCGAAGAAGGTGATCGAGCAAGCGAAGCTCTGCGTGCTCGATCTGCTCGGCGTGGCGCTCGCGGGCAGGCAGACGGCGCTGTCGCGCATCGCGGGCGATCACGCCGCCGAGTTCTTCGCGCCCGGCACGCTGCGCTCGCGCATGCTGTTCGATGGCCGCGTGGCGAGTCCTGTCGGCGCGGGTCTCGCGGGCGCGATGACCATCGATAGCTGCGACGGCCATGACGGTCACGCGCAAACCAAAGGCCACGTCGGTGTGACGGTGCTGCCCGCCTTGCTCGCACTCGCCGATGCAGGCCCCGGCATGCGCGCACGCGAGTTCATCACATGCATCGCGCTTGGCTATGAGCTTGGCACGCGTGCGGGCATTGCGCTGCATGCGAGCGCCTGCGATTATCATACGTCGGGCGCATGGAATGCCCTGGCCGCTGCGGCGCTCGCCGCGCGCATCTTGCCGCTCGATATGCGGCAGACGCGCGAGGCGCTCGGCATCGCCGAGTATCACGGGCCGCGCAGTCAGATGATGCGCTGCATCGATCATCCGACGATGGTGAAAGACGGCTCCGGCTGGGGCTGCATGGCGGGCCTCTCCGCTGCGTTTCTGGCGCAGCGCGGCTTCACGGGCGCGCCGGCGCTCACCATCGAGCAGGACTCAACCCGCAGTCTGTGGAGCGATCTGGGCGAACGCTGGCGCATCATGGAGCAATATTTCAAACCGCAACCGGTCTGCCGATGGGCGCACCCCGCGATCGACGCGGCGCTCGCGCTCAAATCGACGCATGGCTTTTCGAGCGAGCAGGTCCGCGCGGTGAACGTGCGCACGTTCCACCATGCGACGCGCCTCGCGCATGCCGCGCCCGCATCGACGGAAGAGGCGCAGTACAGCCTGCTCTTTCCCGTTGCCGTTGCGTTGAAGCATGGCGCGGTGCGCTTCGACGCGCTGCATGGCGACGCGCTCGGCGACGCCGACGTGCTGCGCCTGAGTCATCTCATTCGCACGGAAGAAGACGCGGCGTACACGTCGCGCTTTCCGAACGAGCGTATCGCCGAAATGAGCATCGAGCTATTCGATGGCCGGGTCTTCGAGTCGGGCCCGACGCAGGCGCTCGGCGATCCCGACCTGCCGCTCGCAGCCGATGCGATTCGCGCCAAGTTCCGCGCGTTCGCGCAGGCCGCATGCGGCGCGAGCGTGGCACAGCGCATCGAAAGCGCCGTCGATGCGCTCGATTCGAACGATGACGCCGTGACGCCCCTGCTCGATCTCGTGCTCGGGCCGGTTCACGCAGACGCATGAACGCGAGCGATATCCCGCCGCTCGCACGCGCCGTCAAACTCGCGCGCGAGGAAACGAAGCCTCAGCGCATGGGCTTTTTCCTCGTGCCGCATTTCTCGATGATGGCGCTCAGTTCCGTCACCGAGCCATTGCGCGCGGCCAATCGCGTGAGCGGCAAAGAACTCTATAGCTGGCATCTGATCAGCGCGGACGGCGAACCGGTCTCGTCGAGCTCGGGCTTCGCGCTGCTGCCCGACTTCGCGATCACATCATCGCCGGAATTGAGTCATGTGTTCGTGGTCGCGAGCATCGGCGTGTCGAACTATCGCAATGCGCAGGTGTTCGAGTTCCTGCGCCGCTATGCCGCGAAGGGCTCGACCCTGGGCGGCATCAGTCTCGGCACGATGATCCTCGCGCGCGCCGGACTGCTCGACAAGCGCCGTTGCACGATTCACTGGGAAGCGCTGAAGGAACTCGCCGACGAGTTTCCCACGCTCGACGTGAGCCGCGATCTCTATTGCATCGAAGGCGATCGCATGACATGCAGCGGCGGCACCGCGGCCATCGACATGATGCTGGATCTCATCGCGCGTCAGCATGGTCATCAACTGGCGGCCGAAGTCGCCGACCAGTTCATCCACACACGCATGCGGACCGCGCAGGAAAGCCAGAAAATGGCGATTCAATGGCGCTATGGCGTGGAGGACAGGCGCATTGTCCACGCGGTCACGCTGATGGAACAGAACATCGAGCGGCCGATTCCGATGAAGACCATCGCAGCGCTCGCGGGTATTTCTCCGCGCACGTTCGAACGCATGTGGATCAAGCATTTCAACGTGCGGCCGTCGCAGTTCTATCTGGAATTACGGCTCAAAGCGGCGCAAAAGCTGATTCGCGAATCGTCGCTCTCCCTGCTCGATGTCGCCATGCAGTGCGGCTTCGCGAGCGCGTCGCATCTCGGGCGCTGCTACAAGCAGTTCTTTGCGAAGACGCCGGGACAGGAGCGCGCCGCGAGCGACGCACGCTGACGCGTCTTCGCGAAGTCATCCCGCGTCGCCCGCGCTGATGATCGATTGCATGCTCGTCAATAGCTTCGTCAGATAGCGAAGCAGCCCTACCGTATCGCCGAATTCGATGAAGCCGGGTTTCACGCCGTCGCTGAAAAGCAGCGTGCCGTCCAGCGCCGGCTCGACAATGAGGCCCGCATACGCGGCGTGCGGCATGTATTCGTTAGCGGGCAGGCTGAACGTGTTGCCGTTCACGGCGGCATCGCGCAGACGCATGAGGAACTGCACTTCCGGCGCGCGCGACGCCGACAACCGGTGAATATCGAAGTACTCGGCAACGGCGAGAATCGCGTTCGTGCACGGGACGATCAGCGCGAACGCAATGCGCTTGTCGGCGGTATCGAACGATGGCCACGAGAGCGCGTCTTCTGGGGGCGGCGGCTTCATCGGCGTGCCGTCCTCGCTATGCGTGTGCGCTTCCGGGCGCGAACGCTTGCGCGCCAGAAGCGGCGCTGCCTTTGTAAAGTCGGGCGGCGGCGCGCCGCGGTCGATCCAGTCGGATAACAGGCTCGCGTAAGCGAAAAGCGTGGTCAGTTGCGCTTCGATGAACACGACGCCGATTCTGCAGGCGTCCGGATGCTGATTGCCGGCCATTTCGTCTCCTTTTCCTTGTTCGCTTTGAATGTCGCTACGCAATGATCGCACCTGTTCGAAGTGCGGTGGCGCGATTGACAGTTAGTTGCGTCAGACACGTCAAGCGTAAATCGGCCATGTGTGACAGCCATGTGGAAGAAATGATACAGATTCGCCCACGCAAATTTACCAACGCCTGACAACGCGTTATATTTCGTCCGCTATAACGCTGAGCAGCGATCGTTTGAAATTGCGCCGCATCGGGCGGCCAACCTCAAGGAAAACAAGAATGAAGAAGCACATGGTAGCGGTGGCCGTACTCGGCTCGTTCGGCGTCGCGGCGCACGCGCAAAGCAGCGTCACGCTGTACGGCATCATCGACGCCGGTATCACCTATGCGAACAAGGTCGCGACGGCCGGCGGCCACGACAGCGTCGTGAAGTACGCCGACGGCGTCGCGCAAGGCAGCCGCTGGGGCCTGCGCGGCACGGAAGATCTGGGCGGCGGCCTCAAGGCGATCTTCGTGCTCGAAAACGGCTTCAACAGCGGCGACGGCTCACTCGGTCAGGGCGGCGCAGAGTTCGGCCGTCAGGCGTACGTGGGCCTCTCAAAGAGCGAATTCGGCTCGCTGACGTTCGGCCGCCAGTACTCGTTCTCGACCGATTACCTCGGCGGCAGCTACACGATGGGCAGCCAGACGCCCGCGGGCAACTATGCATATCACATCAACGATCTGGACCAGTTGACGTCGAGCCGCATCAACAACGCGGTCAAGTTCAGCAGCGCCAGTTTCTACGGCGTCACGTTCGGCGCGATGTACGGCTTCTCGAACACGACCAACTTCGCGGGCTCGCCGACGACGACGGCCGGCGGCACGACGACGCAAGGCTCGTCGAGCGCGTATAGCTTCGGCCTGAACTACGCGCAAGGTCCGTTCGGCATCGGCGCGGCATATACCAAGATCCGCTTCCCGAACGGCGCGACGCCCGCCTTCAGCGTGAGCATCGCGAACGTGAACACGCTGGGCCTGCGCGATCTCGAAACGTTCGGCGTCGGCGCGCGTTATACGATCGCCGCGGCCGTCATCTGGGCGAACTGGACGCATACGAAGTTCCAGCCGATCACGGCAGGTTCGTCGAAGCTGAACAACTACGAAATCGGCGGCAAGTACGCCTTCACGCCGGCACTGAGCGCGGGCCTCGGCTACACGTTCTCGAAGCTCGACGACAACTTCGAAGGCAAGTGGCATCAGGTCAACGCGGTGGTCGATTACGCGCTTTCCAAGCGCACCGACGTCTATGTGATCGGCGCGTATCAGAAGGCTTCGGGCAGCAACAACGGCGTGCCGGTGCAAGCGGAAATCGGCTCGGCGTCGTCGTTCATCGGCAATGCGGGTGCGAACACGCAGCTCGTGACGCGCGTCGGCCTGCGTCACAAGTTCTGATCGATGGCGCGATGCTTCGGCATCGCGCATGGCTGCTTCTTCGCTATACACCGAAGGCTCGCCGCCGCGATCATCGCGCCGGCGTTGCCGGGCTGCACCAGACCCTTGCGCGGGCTGAACACGTCATCGCCCGCTTCGATCGGCCGCCCGGTCAGCACGCAGGTTCCCGCGTGGCGCGCGCATCTCGCTCGCCACGTCTGATAACCGTAGTGACCCGTGCTTGCGTCGCACCACGAGACGGTGAGCGTGCGCGTCGTCGGTGTGTCCAGCACACGCACGATCGGCCCGCTGCGGCCGTCACAGCATCGCGCAGGATCGCATGCGATCTGCCTTTCCTGCGCGCCCCTGCCGATCGCCTCCACGGTTCCGAGCCATGCATCGGTGTGCTTGTCCGCCATCTTTCGGTCAGAACGAATGCCTCACGCCGACGATCGCGCCGAGTTGCCCCATGCCCGGCGCGGGTGTCGTTCCGCCGCCGCCCGCGCTCACGGAGAAACGCGCGTTCGCGCTGTTCCAGAGGTACGCAACGTTGCCGTAGACCGCCGTTCGCTTGGACAGGAAATAGGTTGCACGCAGACTCGCCAGCGTGGCGCGCGTATCGTGCTGCTCGACGATCACGCGATACGCTTCGCCGTCGATCGCCAGCGCGGGCGTCACGAAGTACTGCGCGCCGAGATAGAAAAGATTCGAACGCACGCTGCCGCCCGCGCCATCCGACTCCACGCGGCGGCCGATCCATCCGCCGCCGATTTTCACGCCCATCACGTTCACATAGCCATTGGCCTGCAGGCGCGCGTCCTTGTCGCCGCTCGACGCAATGGCAAGCGGTGTCACGCCGTCGAAGAAGCTCGCGCGCGCGTTCGTGCCGCCGCGTTGCTCGTCATACGCCGTCGCGACGCCAAAGTACGTGCTGTCGTATTTGAGCATCGCGCTCCATTCGCGGCATTGGCTTGCGTCGCCGGGCACCGGTCCGAAGCACGTGCCTTGTCCCGGCGAATTGCCGGTGCCTGTGCTGTCGCGGCCGAAGGAATACGATCCGCCGACCGTCACACCGTAAAACTTGCCCTTGTAGGCGACGGTGTTGTCGCTTCGTCCGTTGGGAAGAAACGCGTCCAGCGCGCCGATGCCGTAGATGTCCGGCCCGAGGATATCCGCGTCCGACATGACCCAGTACGTCATCGTGTATTGACGCCCGAACGACAGCGTGCCCCAGGGCCCTTCCAGACCGACGAACGCCTGTCTGCCGAAGAGCCGCCCGCCCTGGCCCGAATCGCCGGCACGCACGTTGAAGCCGCTTTCGAGCACGAACACGGCCTTGAGCGCCCCGCCCAGATCCTCGACGCCGCGCATGCCCCAGCGCGACGGCACTTCGCCCGTGATGCCGGGCATGCGCACGACATGATCGCCCGCCGCGTTCGCATGCGAGACGTACTCGATGCCCGTGTCCATCACGCCATAGAGCGTGACGCTGCTTTGCGCGAACGCCGAACCACTGCACAACGCCGCTGCGATCGATACCGCAGCCCGGCCATGTTTCGTGAACATCTCTGTCTCCCTGTATTCGTTCGGATGACGAATCTTTTGTCGATGATTGAAACTATCGCGGCGAGCTTAGAGACTGGGAGAGAAACCGGCAACAGCGCGTGCGCCTCGCTTCGCGCGGTGCGAGCGCGACCGGAAGATGATGTTGCTTACGTAGACGCGTTTTTACGGGCGTTCCGTTCTTCGCAGCGGGTCATTGCGAGAAAAATCGCCGGGAAACCGTGCTCGCGCATCGTCGAGGAAATGTATTCATATCCCTCTTGAGCGAAATCGATGGATCGTCCGCGGTTCACATCGGCCTCGCTCGACTTGCAAGGCATTCAAGTTTTCCTTGCAGCAACTTCGCTTCTGTCGCGCGAGTCGATATGGCATCGTGGGCTCACGCGTGAATCGCCACGCAAGCCAAGGAGAACAAGAGATGCCCCCGACTCAGATCACATTAACCAGCAAGGAAGAACTCATCGCGCGATGCCTGCCTTTTCTCGAAGAGGTCAGGGATATGACGGCGGACACGCACATTGAGCAATGGCTCAATACGAAATATGGGGTGGATAGTGCGCTGTATCAGGATTTGGCGCGCCTCATCAGGCAAGGCGTCGAAGAAGGATGGGCCGCGGATGTCGAGATCGCCGGACCGAAATATCGGCGCGCGCGGCTAGTCGCGCCGTGCCCGGAGACCTTCTTTTTCAGCATCACGGCCGTTTTGATGGACAGCACCGGAAATCGGCAGAACAACCCCGAAGACAGTTTTCGCGGGGATTATCACGCGCATCCGTACGGCGAGTTCAACATGGTCGTGCCGCTCGACGAAGGCGCGGCGCTTGCCGGTCCGAACGGATGGTGTCATGGCGGATGGACCGCGCCCGCGCCGGGAAGCCATCACTATCCCGAGGCAAAGGGCGGCGCAGTGATCGCGCTCTTCTTCCTGCCCGCGGGACGGATTGCTTACGATATCGAGCCGCCACAGCACTGAGCACGCGGGGCGCCGTTGCACGCGTAAGCGCGCCAGACGAAAACAAAAAGCCGCGCGTCGAACAGACTGCGCGGCTATCGCATGACTCACGGACTTATTTGCCCGCTTCCTGATCAGCCTCTTTAGCGGCTTCGCTGGCCGCCTCTTTCTCCGGCTGCTTGCCCGATTCGGCAGGCTTCGGCGACGCCGCGCGCGCCGCGCGGTTCGTTTCCAGATAGACCGCACGCGCCGCATCCGCCGACGATACTTCGCCCGCGCTGCCGCCCGTCAGATCGATCCGCGGCGCGCCTTCCGCGAGACTGGTCCAATAGCGGTTGCCCCGGCACCAGACCTTGATCGCGCTGCGCAATTCCTTCTCGCTCAGACCGAGTTCTTCCGCGTGCTTCAGCAGATCCTCGAAGATGCCGACTTTCAGCGGCACCTTCGGCGCGGGATTCTTCGGAAATGCCAGCGGAAACCGCTTTTGCAGCTTGCCGATCGTATGCACGACCGGATCGACCGGTTTCGCCGGTGCCGCCGGTTTCGACGCGGCCTCCGGCCTCGGCGCGGCCGCCTGTTTCGACGCTGCGGCCGCCGGTTTCGACGCCGCCCCAGCCGGCGCCGGACGCCGCGCGCGCGGCGCCTTCTTCTTTGCTGCGTTGTTTGCAGCCTGTTTTGCGAGCTGCTTTTTCAGTCCGGCGAGTTGTTCGAAGCCCATCACATCGTGCCCGTGGAAAAACGTTGCGCAATTTTACCAGTCTCCGGTGACGGCTTCGCGAACGCGCTTCACGCTTGCGGACGGGCGCACCGATCCGCAAACAATGAACGTTCGAACGATGACGCCGTCAATGCGCGATCGGCTGCCCGTCCGCGACTTGCGCCGCGCCGCGAGGGCTCGCTACCTGCTTGAGCAGCAAGGCGATGCACGAGGCCGCGCCCGCCATCGCGACGACGGTGAAGATGCCTGAGAGGCCCATTTGCTGGCGTGACAGTTCGGCGACCAGAAACGAGCCCGCGACGCCACCGAAGCGTCCGACGCCAAGCATCCACGCAACGCCCGTGCCGCGGCCCGAAGTCGGATAGAACGCCGCGGCGAGCGAGGGCATCGACGCCTGAGCGGTGTTCACCAGCACGCCCGCGACGAAGACCGCGCATACCAGCAGGCCGACGTTGCCGACCGCCTGCCCGATCGCATACACGCTCACCGCGCCGAGCGCGTATGCGGCGGCCACGACGCCGTTGGGATTGAAGCGGTCCATCAGCACGCCGCACAACACGGTGCCCGCGCCGCCGAGCGGAAACAGCGCGGAAACGAGCGCCGCGCGTTGCGGGGTCAGTCCCGCGTCCCTGAGCAGCACCGGCATCCAGTTGATGAGGCCGTAGAAGATCACGAGGCCCATGAAGTAGCACAGCCACAACATCAGCGAGCCGAAGAGGTGCGTGCGCGACAAGACAACGCGCGCCCCGCCCTTTTGCGCGTCGCTTGCGGCGTTCTCGCGCATCACGAACGATTGCGCCGACGCGACTTCCGGCGCGATGCGCGCCAGCACCTTGCGGATGCGCTCGACGGGCTTCTTCTTCGACACCATGTATTGAATCGATTCCGGCAACGCGATCACGAGAATCACCGTCAACAGCAGCGGCACCGCGCCCCCGACATGCAGCACGGTGCGCCAGCCGAACTGCGGAATGATCCACGCCGCGAGAAATCCGCCGAATGCGGCGCCGAGCGGAAACCCGCAAAACATCATGTTCACGATGGTCGCGCGCCGGCCGTGCGGGCAGAACTCGCTCATCAGCGTGACCGCATTGGGCATCGCCGCGCCAAGCCCGACGCCGGTCACGAAGCGCAGCGCGGTCAGTTCCGTGAGATCGCGCGCATTGCCTGAAACGAGGCACGCCAGGCCGAAAATCAGCACGGCCGCGATCAGCACGCCGCGCCTGCCCCAACGGTCCGCGAGCGGCCCGGACAGCAGTGCGCCGCATGCGAGCCCGAAGAGCGCCGCGCTCAGCACCGGCGCCAGCGCCGCCTTGCTCAAATGCCATTCGCCGACGAGCGAAGGCGCGATGAAGCCGATCGCGGCCGTATCGAAGCCATCCATCAGCACGATCACGAAGCACATCGCGAAGACGAGCCATTGATAGCGTGAAAAGCGGCGCGTATCGATGAGCGCCTGAACATCGACAACCTTTGTCTCTTCCATAACATCCTCTCTTATCGACGGGCGCCCAGATTAAGAGCGCATAAACGGGCGAACAACCCGGCAAGTTACGAACGCGCGACGCGCATCGCGAGCGAACGCCTCGCGACGTCGCACGCGATGAACCTTTTTTGATTGAAAAAGCCCTTGTTTCAGGGACTTTCGATGATGTTCACGCGTACGCGCTCATAGCCGCGAACGCAGTGAATCTTTTGCATGACGATGTTGCATGCCGCGCATCAGCGGCAGCGCACCTGCCGCGATACGTCGATGAGTTGCTGCCGGAGCCATTGCAGCCCGGGATCGCCATCGTTGCGTTCGTGCCAGACGGCGCGCACGGTCACATCGGGACAGGCATAAGGCGTCGCGCGCAGGGTCAGCTCGCCATTTCGCGCAAGCTCACGTCCGAGCGACGACGGCACCAGCGCGAGCATGTCGCTATGACGCAGCAGCGCGGGAATCGCGAGCGAATGCGCGACGGCCATGCGCACGCGCGGCACGTCCGCCTGCTCGGCGAACCCGCGATTGAGCGCTTCGCGATCGAACATCTCCGATTGCCGCGCAAGCCCCCGCTCGACGATGAAGCCGCTCACCGCGCCCTCCTCCTCACCGCCTTGCGACACCGCGACGAGCGGATACGTCAGCAGGTCTTCGCGCGTAAGCGGCCGGTCCGCCGCCGGATGCTCGCGATTGAGCAGCAGCACGTCCGTCTGTTCCCAGACGTCGATCGAGCGAAAACGCCGCGGCATATCGGCGAAGATGCCGATCGCGACATCGATGCGGCCCACGTCGATCTGGCCCGCGAGATCGAGCCGCGTGGAAGGCCTCACGACGAGATCCACGAGCGGCGCTTCGGCGCGCAAACGCTGGCTGAGCCGTCCGAGCAGCAAGGCCGTGATGTAATCGTTCGCCGCCAGCACGAACGTGCGTTGCGCAACGGACGGATCGAACCTGTCGACGCCGAGCGCGGCCTTGATCTGCGCGAGCGCGCCGCGCACTTGCGTGGCCATCGCAAGCGCCCGCACGGTGGGCTCCATGCCGCGCCCCGTGCGCACGAAGAGATCGTCGCCGAGCACGTCGCGCATGCGTCCGAGCGCATGACTGATCGCCGACTGGCTGAGGTTCAGGCGCTTGCCCGCGAGCGCGAGATTGCGATCCTCGAAGATCGCGTCGAACACGCGCAGCAGGTTGAGATCGAAGCGATCGGCCGACATGGCATCAGACTCCGTCTCGCGCCGCATAGCGCCTGCAACTGGCGCCGAACGCTTCGAACAGCGCGCGCGAAAGCGCATCGCTCGTGACCATCGCTTCGGGATGCCATTGCACGCCGAGCGCGAACGCGTGACCATCGAGACGAATCGCTTCGATCAAACCATCCGGCGCGCGTGCTTCCACGGCAAGTCGCGGCGCGAGCGTGGCCACGCCCTGACGATGCAGCGAATTCACGCGCACGCGCTTTGCGCCGTCTGCGAGCACGGATAACGCGCCGTTATCGACGAGCTCGATTTCATGCCGGTAGCGATAGCGCGCGAGCAGCGCTTCGTTCAGGTCTTCGAGATGATCCTCCGAATGCCCCGACGCATGAATGTCGGCATGCAAGGTGCCGCCAAACGCGACGTTCATCTCCTGAAACCCGCGGCAGATGCCGAGAAATGGCATGTTGCGCGCCGCCGCGCCGCGCATCAGTTCCAGCGCGACATGATCGCGGTCGGGATCGACGAGCATGGCCGCGTCGGGCGCGCCGCCGTACAAGCGCGACTCGACGTTCGACGCGCCGCCGGGAAACAGCAGGCCGCTTACGCCGTCGAGATAATCCGCGACCGATTCGAGATCGCGCGATGCGGGAATCAGCACCGGGCTCACGTGCGCGCAGGACGTCAACGCGCGCACATAGCTTTGCTTGACGCTATGCAGGTCGTGCTCGCCGACAAAGAACCGGTCGCACACCACACCCACGAGCGGCTTCATGACACGACTCCTTTCAGATCGAACGCCGGATCTCCGGCTTCATGCACGGACACGCGCGCGCACTGCGCGAGCAGCTTGCGCGCGAGCATGTGTTCCTGCGGACGATTGATGCTGTCCACCGCGATCAATGCCTCGTCGCGAAAGTAGAAGACCGAGAACTTCCGCTCCTCGACGCTGCCGCGCACCACTTGATGCGTAAAGCCCATGTTGATGCCCGCCATTTGCAGCTTCAGATCGAATTGATCGGACCAGAACCACGGAATCGCGCGGTACGGTTGCGGCCGCCCGGCAATGGCGAGCGCCGCGACCCTGGCCATATCGTTTGCATTCTGCACCGACTCCACGCGGCACGCGCGCGCGTCCACGGCCCAATGCGGCACGAACGCGGCGCAATCGCCGGCGGCGACGATGGCCGGATCGCTCGTGCGCGCGTATTCATCGACGACGATGCCGCCCGCCACCGTCAGCCCGCATTCCGCCGCGAGTTCCGTATTCGGTATCACGCCGATGCCGGCCACGACGAGATCGCAGAGCAAGTGCGTATCGTCATCGAGCACGACGGATACGGCATCGTCCAGCTGCCGCAACGCCGCCACCTTGCGCCCGAACGCGAACGCGATGCCCTTGTCCGCATGCGCGCGCTGCATGAACGCCGACATCCACGGCGACGCGACACGCGCAAGCAGGCGCGGCTCCGTTTCGACGACCGTCACTTCGACGCCCTTCTGGCGCAGCGAAGCCGCCGCTTCCAGGCCGATATAACCGCCGCCGATCACCACCGCGCGCCGCGCCGCTTGTGCGCTGTGTGCGAGACGCCGCGCATCGCGCAGATCGCGCAGGTAATGCACGGCATCGAGCGTCGCACCGGGACAATCGAGCTTGCGCACGCGCGCGCCCGTCGTCAGCGCGAGATGGTCATACGCGATGCGCGTGCCGTCGTGCAGTTCGACTTCACGCCGCGCGCGATCGATGAAAGTCGCGCGCATCGACGGCATCCAGTCGATCTTCTCTTCGTCGAAGAAGGCTTGCGAACGCAAGGGCAATCGCGCTTCGGCGAAGCTGCCGGTGAGAAAGCCCTTCGACAAGGGCGGGCGCTGATAAGGCGCGTCGGGCTCATCGCCCAGCAGCACGATGCGTCCGTCAAAGCCGGATTCGCGCGCCGCCGCCGCGAGCTGGACACCCGCATACGATGCGCCGACGATCACGAGCAAGCGATTCATGGTTTCACCCTTGCCTTTGCGGAATCTGCACGACGAGGCCGCTTGTCGCGGCGCTCATCACCAGTTGGCAACTGAGACGGCTTTCAGGCCGCCGCTCGGATGCGACGCCATCGAGCAATTCGAGTTCCGAGTCATCGGGCGATGGTAAATCGGCAGTCGACGACGTATCGATATAAACATGACACGTCGCGCATGAAAGACAGCCGCCGCATTCCGCGTCGATGCCGCGCAGGTTATTGTGAATCGCGGCTTCCATGACGCTCGTGCCATCCGGCACGTCGATGTCGCGTCGCTCGCCGTCGCGCAGGATATAGGTAACGATAGGCATGACATTTCTCCTGTGTGAGCGCCCGTCAGAACACGTCGAAGTATTCGCGGTGTTCCCACTCGGTGACTTCCAGATTGAAGCGATCGATCTCCGCCTGCTTCAGCTTGCAGAAGTAATCGACGAACGCGCTGCCGAAACCTTCGCGCAGGCATTCGTCGGCGCGCAAGGCATCGAGCGCGTCGTCCAGCGTGCGCGGCAAGGCTTCGGCCTGCGTTTCATAGGGCGTATCGGCGGAAGGCGGCAGTTCGAGCTTGCGCCGCAGACCGTCGAGGCCGGAGATCACTTGCGAGGCGAAATACAGATACGGATTGGCCGTCGGTTCGCCGACGCGATTCTCGATGCGGCTCGCGGGATCGTTCACGCCGCCGAGCACGCGCAGCATCACGCCGCGGTTGTCGCGTCCCCATATCGCGCGGTCGGGCGCATTCGAATAAGGACGATAGCGGCGATAGCCATTGATGGTCGGCGTCGAAAGCGAAGTCGCGCCTTTCGCGTGCGCGAGCAGGCCGGCGAGATAGCGCTGCCCGGTTATCGACAAGGCCTGGGAATCGTTGTCGGGCATGAACGCGTTCGTGCCGTCCGACACATGCACGAGCGACTGATGCAGATGCCATCCGCTCGACACGACGTTCGGAATGCGCGGGCGGCACATGAACGTCGCGTGATAGCCGTTGCGCTGGCAGATCTGCTTGACCGCGCTGCGAAACAGCACCATGTCGTCCGCGCTCTTGATGCCCTGGGTCGGCGCGAACGTGAACTCGAACTGACTCGGGCCGTATTCGACTTCCAGCGAACGGACATCGAGGCCGAGGCCTTGCACATTGCGTCGCAGCAGTTCCATCACGGCATCGACGGCGTCGTAGCGCAACTCCGTCAGATATTGATAGCCATGCGAGAGTAATTCGACCTCGGGCGGCAGTCCGGGCTGCCCCGAATGCTCGGGCTTCATGTGCGGGTCGGCGACCTTGAACACATGAAACTCCACTTCGAGCCCCGATACGAAGGCATAGCCGTGATTCGACAGTTGATCGAGCGCGCGGCGGAACAGATGCCGCGTGCTGAACGGCACCGGCAGGCCGTTGGCGAAATGCACGTCGCACAGCACCCAGCCGGTATGCGGCGCCCACGGCAACACGCGAAACGTTTCGGGATCGGCGACCATCAACGTGTCGCACGCGCCCTGCATCTCGGGCATGCCGAAGCCGCCGCCGCTCGTGAACACCGGAAACACCGTGCGATGCGAGGTGTCCTTGGCGAAGAGCGTGGTCGTGAGCGTGACGCCGCTTTTCATCGCCTTGATCGCTTCATCGACGACGAGCGTCTTGCCGCGCAACAAGCCGTGCTGATCGGGAAACGAGAAGCGCACGACCTTGACATCGCTCTTCTTCAGGCGCTCGACGAGGCCCGCGTACGCGGCGTGCTGCGCGTCGGTCCACAAACCATGAGTTTCTACGAAAGACATGTCGGTTTTCGCGCGGCCGCATGATGCGCCGCGCGCTCCATTCAGGTTGCGGGTCGGGTCGTTCAGGCTTTCGGCGCGGGCCACGGCGCATTCACGCGGCGCTGCACGTCGGACTCTTTCCAGTACTCGTCCCAGCGGTCCGCCGGCCCGATGCCGTCGATCGACGCCGGTCCCGTCAGATGCGCGGCCTCTTCTTCGTCGATCAGCATCAGCGTCTTTTCGCCGGCCTGCGTCTTGTCGATGGCATCCACCAGCAAGCGGCGGTACGCGATGATCCCCTTGTCCGTCGTGCCGAGATGCTCGCGCGTGCGGTCCTGAATCGCGCCCTGCGATTCGACGGCCCACTGATCGTGCACGTTGATGTCGAAACCCATGCCCGTGTACGTCTCGTTCAACTGCTCGCGCGGATCGAAGCCGTAGTTGTTGCGCCTGTTCTTGCGCGACGTGTAGTCGGGCAGTTCGTACAGATCGAGCCGCTGCTCGCGCATCTGCGCCTTGTCGGTAGGCGCGCCGAAGCTCGTGAAAATCGCGTACCAGTAGCAGTTTTCATCGTCGACGGGGACGTGCCATTGCGTGATGGTCATCTCCGAACTCATCGGAATCACGAACGCTTGCGGAAACACCACGTTCGTGACACGCACATGCGTGAGTTCATCGTCGAGCGCGCGTTTGGCGATCAGACGCAGGCCGTAATCCGCCGGGCTCACGAGAATCTCCGGCGATTCGAACTCGCGCAGCACCTTGGTGATCGGCATGTTCGAATCCGCCGACGCGCCGCGAAACTGCTTGCCATAGCTTTCGCTCACGTCCTCGTCCTCGAAGAAGCGATGCAGAAACGACGCATGCGCCGGATCGATGCCCACTTCGAGCGCCTGCAGCCAGTTGCATTCGAAAAGCCCCTTGAACGCGAAGGTGTAGGCATCGGGCGCGGCGAAGCAGTCGAAGTTCGGCAACGCGGGCGGCTCTCCACGGCCGATATAGCCGAACAGAATGCCGGCCTTCTCGATGACCGGATACGCCGGCTGGCGCACCTTGTTGCACAGCGTGCTGCCCGCGGGTTCGCCCGGCGTCGAGAGGCAGCGCCCGCTGGCGTCGAACAGCCAGCCGTGAAACGCGCAGCGAATGCCGCCGCCTTCCAGACGGCCCGCCGCGAGATCCGCGCCGCGATGCGGGCAATCGCGGTCGAGCATGCCGTAGCGGCCCGCTTCGTCCTTGAAGACGACGAAGTCCTGACCCATCAGGCGCACCGCTTTCACGGGGCGTTCGGCGGGCAACTCCTCGACGAGCGCGACAGGCTGCCAGTACCGGCGTAGCAACTGGCCTGCGGGCGAGTCCTTGCCGACGCGGGTGATCTTCTCGTTTTGCTGCGAACTCATCATGGCTGTGTCTCCGGTTCCGGTGTATTCAACTGACGCGATGCTGTATGCAACGCACGGTGATCTTGAGACGGAGAATAGCCATTCGCGCGCAAATGTACAAATGATGTATGCAGCATGGTCGTGCTATCCAAGCGTCTCATCGCTGAATACTCAAGCATATCTTATTGATTTAACTAGTTTTAATTGCGTTTTAGAGGTTTACCCGCACGGGCACCATATCCATCGATTTAACCGTCTCTGCATACATTCGAAAACATTCATCCAGAAAGAGGAAGGAAAATCAGCGACAGGCAGCGCCGCCTCGCCTAGAATCACCGACAGCGGCAATCGGAGAAAAACCATGGAAACCCAGCAAGAACGCGTGCTCGTCTATCTGCGCGACCTGATCCTCAAAGGCGAGTTCGCGCCCGGCGAACGTCTGGGCGAAGTTGCGCTCGCCGAGCGGCTGAAGGCGTCGCGCACGCCGGTCCGGCTCGCGCTCACGACGCTGGAGCAGGAAGGGCTCGTCGAGCCGTCGCCGGCGGGCGGCTATGTGATGCGGCGCATCACCGCCGCCGAAATCACCGATGCGATCGCGGTGCGCGGTCATCTCGAAGGCATGGCCGCGCGTCTCGTCGCGGAGCATGGCGTGCCGCGCCAGTTATCGAACGCGCTCGCGGAATGCCTGCGCGCCGGCGACCGGCTGCTCGCGAAGTCCGAGCTCGATCTCGACGACTATGCCGGCTATACCGACATGAACAACCGCTTCCACAAGCTGATCGTCGAAGGCGCGGGCAACGCGGCGCTGATGCGCGCCATCGACATGAACAATCGCCTGCCGTTCGCCGCCGCGAGCGCGATGCTGCCGATGCAATCGGCCATCGAGGAAGGCCGGCAGTGGCTCTTCATGGCACATCAGCAGCATCACAGCCTCGTCGATGCGCTCGAACGCGGCGAAGGTACGCGCGCGCAGGCGCTTGCGACCGAGCATGTGCAGATCGCGCAGAAGAATCTCGCTTACGCGCTGGAACGTCCGGAAGATTGCATGAAGCTCGCGCCCGCGTTGCAGCTCGTGGCGGAAGCGGTGTTATGAGCGCTTCGACGCCGCGCGTTCGTAGCGCGCGAGAAACATGTCGGCGGCCGCCTCCGCCACTTTCTTCTGTTCGTTCTTCGTGAGCGGCGGCTGGCCCATCGTCACTTGCGGCCAGAAGGCGAAACCCTTCACCATGCCATGCAACTGCTGCCCGGCGAAAACCGGGTCGGGCACGGCAAGACGGCCATCGGCGGCGGCTTTTCTGATCCACGCGGTCACGTCTTCCTCGCGCTCGCCGATGCGCGCGACCATGTCCCGCGCGCGCTCGGGCGAATGAATGCCCGCGGCGATCGCCACGCGCGCCAGCGATAGAAAAGCGTCGTCGTTCATGAGGCGCAGCTTGCGCGCGAGCAAGCCGAGCAATTGCGCGCGCAGCGGTTCGTCCGCGCTATAGACGGACGTATCGCCCGTTTCGCTCGCATCCCACAAGCGATGCAGGATCGCGGCGAACAGCGCTTCCTTGCTCTCGAAATGGTTATAGACCGTGCGCTTGGACACGCCCGCGCGCGCGGCGATGCGGTCCATGCTCGTGGCGTCGTAACCCGTTGCGATGAACTCCTCCACCGCCGCGCTCACGATCGCGGCGCGTTTTCGGTCGGTCAGGCGCAAAGGCGTGTCGTTCGATTTCATGCGTCGATTTTACACCGGGCAGTTTACTTTCATCTCGAAATTAAACTACACTGCTCGGTGTACATTTTTTTGCGCAGAGTTCACGTTCCATGACTTCGATTACCGATCGCATCAGCCGTGCCTTGGGTTTCGCCGCCGCCCGGCGCGGACGCGCGTTGTCGAACGCGTCGCCGCAGCATGACGGCCAGCGTTTTCGCAACGTGAAGCCGCGTCCCGCCGAAGGCCTCTCCAAGACCTTGCGCATCATGTGGAACGTGCTGCTCAACAAGCCGCGCAATACGACGCCGCCGCAAGCGCCCGCGGTCGATACGCTCACGCGCGCGCAACTCGATGCCGCGCCGGATCGCAGTCTCTATCGCCTCGGCCATTCGACGATGCTCTTCAAGCTGCGCGGCGAATACTGGCTGACCGATCCCGTGTTCGGCGAGCGCGCCTCGCCGTTCAGGCGCATCGGGCCAAAGCGTTTTCACGCGCCGCCTATCGCGCTGCATGACCTGCCGCCCTTGCGCGGCGTGATTCTGTCGCATGATCACTACGATCATCTCGATCGCGAGACCGTGCTCGCGCTCGCCGCGACAACCGAGGTGTTTCTGACGACGCTCGGCGTCGGCGACCGATTGATCGACTGGGGCGTCGATGCCGCGAAGGTGCGTCAACTGGACTGGTGGCAGAGCGTGCAGATCGACGGTCTGTCGTTCACCGCGACGCCCGCGCAGCACTTCTCCGGCCGCAGCCTTTTCGATGGCAACAGCACGCTATGGGCGTCGTGGGTCATCGTCGACGACGGCTTGCGCGTGTTTTTCAGCGGCGACACCGGTTACTTCGACGGCTTCAGGACGATCGGCGAACGCCTCGGCCCATTCGACGTCACGCTGATCGAAACCGGCGCCTACGATGCGCAATGGCCTTACGTGCACATGCAGCCCGAAGAAACCGTGCAGGCGCATGTCGATTTGCGCGGACGCTGGCTCGTGCCGATCCACAACGGCACCTTCGATCTTGCGATGCATCCGTGGCAGGAGCCGTTCGAACGCGTGACCGGGCTCGCGCTCGCGCGCGGCGTGGCAGTCGCGACACCGCGCATGGGCGAAAGGCTCGATCTCGACGCACCGCATCGCGGCGAGCGCTGGTGGCGCGAAGTGGCCGAAGCGCCGAAACCGGGTTCGTGGCGCTTGTGCGCGTCGCGGGCGCAAGGCATGGACTAGCGCGCTCGCGCTGATCTCACCCGCCTTTTCCCTCTTTGAGCCGCGCCCTGTGCGCGGCCACCTTCGCCCGGTTGCCGCAGATCGCCATGCTGCACCATCTGCGCGCATGACCCCGCGTGTGATCCGCGAAAAGCAGCGTGCATGTCGGGCCTTCGCACGCTTTCACGTAAGTAAAGTCCTCTTCACAGACGAGCTTCGCGAGCGTTTCGACGATCGGCATCAACAGCGATTCGGCGCTCGTCCAGCGACGCTGCATGCCGAACGCCAGACCGCCCGGCGCATTCGCATCCGCGACGATCACGCCGTGCTGTTCGTCGCGCTGCAACACGCCGTTGAGCGGCGCGAGCTCGCCCAGATCCTTCGCCGATAGCGGCTTTCCCTTTCTCTTCTGCACGAACGCGCGAAACCACTCGCGCAGACCGCGCGCCTTCGCCGCGATCTCGTCGAGTTCGGCGGGGGCGGCATTCGCACGCATGTGCGCAAGCACATCCACGGGCACGAGGCCCGCCTGTTCGAGCCATGACAGCAGCCCTTCTCCGTCGCCGATCCAGTCGACGGGTTCATCGACGGGCGTCGCTATCGAATTCAGGAAGTCGAGGCCGGGCGCATCGGCCAAGAACATCGCCGGGATGGGTCGGTAGTCCATTTTCAAACCAGCCGTGTTGCTAATGATGACTCCATCGTAACCGCTAAAAAAGCACTTGACAAGTTACATACGTGATAAGTAACCTTCTCAACGTACTTTTAACGGTTACAGAATTCTCACGGAGACACACTCATGTCCACCATTGCGCACCGCCATATCGACGTCGACGGCTTCAACGTTTTCTATCGCGAGGCCGGCCCTGCCGATGCGCCGAAGCTGCTGCTATTGCACGGCTTTCCCAGTTCGAGCCACATGTTTCGCGACCTGATTCCGCTGCTGTCGCAGCGCTTTCATATCGTCGCGCCCGACCTTCCGGGATTCGGCCTCTCCGATATGCCGAGCCGCGATACGTTCGCGTACACGTTCGAGAACATCGCGAACGTCACCGACCGCTTCACCGAAGTGATCGGCTTCGATCGCTATGCGGTGTATGTCTTCGACTACGGCGCGCCGACCGGTTTTCGTCTCGCGCTGAAGCATCCCGAGCGCATCACCGCGATCGTTTCGCAAAACGGCAACGCGTATGAGGAAGGACTGAGCGACGGCTGGAATCCGATCCGCGCGTACTGGCAGGCGCCCACGCAAGCGAACCGCGATGCGCTGCGCGCCATGCTCACGAAGGACACGACGAAGTGGCAATACACGCACGGCGTGCCCGATGCCGCGGCGGTGTCGCCCGATGGCTATTCGCTCGACGACTACTACATGAACCGCCCGGGCGCGCACGACGTGCAGCTCGATCTGTTTGGCGACTATCGCAACAACGTCGCGCTGTACCCGGCGTTTCAGGCGTATTTCCGCGAGCATCGGCCGAAGCTTCTGGCCGTGTGGGGCAGGAACGATCCGTTCTTTCTGCCGCCGGGCGCGGAAGCATTCAAGCGCGATATCCCCGATGCGGACGTGCGCTTCTTCGACACGGGCCACTTCGCGCTCGAAACGCATGCGCCGCACATCGCGGCCGCCATCGTCGAATTCCTCGCTCAGTAATACGCGGATTCATCACCGCGTTCATCCACTCAAGGAGAAACCTCATGCGTGCAATCGTGCTCGAAAAGTTCGGCGGTCTCGACAGTCTCGTCTATACCGAGATTCCGGAGCCGGAACCGCTGGAAGGCCATGTCGTCATCGAGATCAAGGCGTTCGGCATCAATCATGCGGAGATGCACATGCGGCGCGGCGAATGGGCCGAAGCCGCGAGCGTCAGCGGCATCGAATGCGTGGGCATCGTGAAGTCGTGTCCGGGCGGCGAGTTTGCCGTAGGCGCGAAAGTGGCGGCGCTGATGGGCGGGCTCGGACGCACCATCAATGGAAGCTATGCGCAGTTCACGCGCGCGCCCGTTTCGAACGTGGCGCTGATCGAATCCGATCTGCCGTGGGCGCAGCTCGCCGCGATTCCCGAAACCTATGCGACCGCGTGGACGTGCCTGTTTCGCAACCTCGAAATCAAGCAAGGACAAACGGTCGTGATTCGCGGGGCGACTTCATCGTTCGGACAGGCGGCCGTCAATCTCGCGGTGAATGCGGGCGCGAACGTGATTGCGACGACGCGCAGCGAGGCGCGCTTCGCGAAGCTCGAAGCGCTGGGCGCATCGCGCGTCGAGCTCGAAGGACCGGACCTGAGCAAGCGCATCGCCGAAGCGAAAGAGATCGACGCCGTGCTCGATCTCGTCGGCAACAGCACGATACTCGATTCGCTGGCGATGCTGCGTCGCGGCGGCCGCGCCTGTCTCGCGGGCTGGCTCGGCGGACTCGCGCCGATCGCGGACTTCAATCCCCTGCTGCAAATGACGAGCGGCGTGCATCTCACCTTCTTCGGCAGCTTCGTGTTCGGCACGCCGGGCTTTCCGGTTTCCGACGTGCCGCTGCAAGCCATCGCCGCCGATATCGCCGCGGGACGCTTCGACGCCACGCCTTCGCGCGTGTTCTCGTTCGACGAGATTCACGAAGCGCATCGCGTGATGGAAGCGAACGAGGCAAACGGAAAGATGGTTGTCGTTCATTGATGCGGAGAGCAAACATGTCCACGAAAGTAGCTATCGTCACCGGTGCGAGTCAGGGCATCGGACGTTCGACCGCGATCCGTCTCGCACGCGATTTCGGTTCGCTGGTTCTCGTCGCGCGTAATCGCGCACATCTCGACGAAACGGCGCGAATCGCCGAGGAAGCCGGCGCGAAAACGCTGACAATCGATATCGACCTCGCACAGCCCGAAGCCGCGCAACGGATCGTCGATGAAACGCTCGCCACGTTCGGGCGTATCGATGCGCTATTGAACATCGCGGGTGCGGTGCCGCAAATCGATGTGTTCGACATGACCGATGCGCAATGGGATGCCGGTTTCGCGCTGAAGCTTCACGGCGCGCGACGCCTGACGGTCGCGGCATGGCCTGCGCTGAAAGAAGCATCGGGCTCGGTCGTGCTGATGTCGGGCAACTCGGCGCTGTTTCCGAAGGCGCCGTATGCGGCGGTCGGAACCATCAATGCCGCGATCGTTGCATTGGCGAAGGCGTTTTCCGATCGCGGCATCGCGGACGGCGTGCAGGTCAACAGCGTGCTGCCCGGTCCCGTGATGACAGGCCGCAGGCGCTCCTATCTGGAGCACTGGGCCGCGCTGCACGACATGACGGCCGACGAGGCGACCGCGCGCTTTCCAGCGGAAGCCGGCATCGCGCGCTATGGCACGCCGGAAGAGATCGCGGAGTTGATGGCGTTTCTCGTGTCGCCCGCCGCGAAGTGGATGACGGGCAGCACGCTGAGAATGGATGGCGGCGAAGTGAAATCGGTGTGATGTGGGGCGGCGGCGCTCAGTCGAATCGAGAGGCCGCCGCAAACGCCCCGGCCAGATTCCGCACGCTCAGATCGTCTCCGTCTTGTTGTTCGAGAACGGCCGGTTGGCCGGACGGTTGCGCGTCAGAAGCAGCAAGGTCGTCACGCTGATGAGCGTGAGAATGGCGAGCGGCATCAATGCGAGTGAGTAGCTGCCGGTCGCATCCTTCACCCAGCCATACACGTTCACCATCAGACCGCCGCCCAGCAGATTCGCAATCGCGTTGATGGTGGCGAGCCCCGCCGCCACGGCGCTGTTGGACAGCATGTCGGTCGCGAGCGCCCAGAACGGCCCCTTGAACGAGTAAGCGCCCACGAGCACCGCGCACAGCATCGCGATCGTCGGCACCAGCGAGCCGCTCAGCGACGTTGCAAACAGGCCGAGGCCGATGAGCAGCATCGGCACGACGGTGTGCCAGCGGCGCTCCTTGTGGCGGTCGGAACGGCGTCCCCAATAAACCATCAACACGGACGCGACCGCGTAGGGAATCGAATTGATCAGGCCGGTCTGCATGACCGAAAGCCCGAACGATTTCAGCAGTTGCGGCTGCCAGACCGACAACGTGCTGCCCGCCGCCGACGCGCACGTATCGACGAGCGCCAGACACAGCACATAGCGATTGCGGAAGAGCTTCGTGAGCGGCATGTCGAGGACTTTCTTCGGCGCGCGCGTTTCGCTGGCGAGCGCATCGACGAGCCATGTGCGTTCGTCGTCCTTCAGCCACTTTGCGTCTTCCGGCTTGTTCGTCAGCATGCCGAGACACGCAATGCCGAGCAGCACCGTCGGAATGCCTTCGAGGAGGAAGAGCCAGTGCCAGCCGCGCAGGCCGCCGATACCGTCCATCTGAAGCAGCAGCGCCGAAATGGGTGAACCGATGAAGCTCGCCGCCGGAATCGCCACCATGAAGGTCGCCACGATCCGTGCGCGATACGATGCCGGAATCCAGTACGAGAGATACAGCAGCACGCCAGGAAAGAAGCCCGCTTCCGCGGCGCCCAGCAGGAAGCGCAGGATGTAGAACGTCGTCGCGTTATGAACCAGCGCGGTCGCGGCCGAGACGATGCCCCACGTGATCATGATGCGGGCAATCCACACGCGCGCGCCGTACTTCTGGAGCGCGAGGTTGCTCGGCACTTCGCAGAAAAAATACGAGATGAAAAAGAGACTGCTGCCGAAGCCGAAAACCTTGGCCGACATGCCGAGATCGTGATTCATCTGCAGCGAAGCCATGCCGACATTGCCGCGGTCGATGAAGGCGAGCAAATAGCACACCATCAGGAACGGCACGAGCCGCCATACGACCTTTCGTATGGTCTGTCGTTCGATCGCCGATTTTTCGGTGTAAGCGATACTGCTTTGCATAAACGTCTCCCAGACTAGTGCGCGTCGCCGCGCCGTCTTCTAATGAGTTGTAAACCGATGATGGCGATAACGCCAGCCGCCAATACCATGGCCATCGCGCCGAACGTATGGCGCACGCCGAGCGCCTCGGACGCGGTGCCGACGAGCAGATAGCCGAAAGGCATCGTGCCGGTGTAGGCCATCGTGTACATGCCGACGAGTCCGCCGCGCACATGCTCCGGGCACTGCCGCTGGATGGTCGCGTTCGTGGACGTCGCGGCGAACGTGAGGCTGAAGCCCAGGGTGACGAAGGCCGGCGCCGAGGCCAGCACTTCGGTCGTGGCCGCCAGCACGGCCAGACTGAGCACGGCCGCCCAGGGCGCCCACGCGATGAAGCGCTGCGTGGCGCGCGGCCCGAGCGCCGACGACAGCAGGATCGCCGCGGCCATCGACCCCGCACCGGCGCATCCGAAGAACACGCCGGTGAAATGCGCCGCGTCGTGATACGCCTTGTCCGCCAGCAGCGGCACGAGCGTCTGGTAACTGCCGGCGAAGAGCCCGAGGCACGCGAGAATCGGCAGATAGCGCGCCGAAAACGCGTCGGCCATCACGTATCCCACCGCGTCTCTCAATCCGCTCTCCGGCCGTGCCGGCCGCGCGGTTTCGGTCAGGCGAATCGAGCGCACGCACGCCGCCATCAGACACAGCGCAAGCACGTAGATCGAAAACGATGCGCGCGGCCCGAGCGTCGGATAGACGATGCCCGCGACCGTCGGACCCACCATGCGTCCGACGTTGTAGACCATCGTGTTCATCGCCACCGCATTGGACGTGAGGCCGGGATCGCGCAGACTCGTGAGCAGCAGCACTTGCCGCGCCGGAATCTCCACGGCACTCGAAATACCGATCACGAGCGCATGCGCGAGGATCAACTGCACGCTGAGCACACCGAGAAACGACAGCGTGATCAGACTGCACGTCAGCAGCAGCGAGGCAGTGAGCACGCACAGCGTCACGCGCCGCGCGTTCTCCGAGCGGATTCTCGATCCGGCGATCGGCGTCACGATGAGCTGCGGTCCATACAGCAGGAAGTTCAGCAGCGCGAGAATCGACGCCGAACCGGACAGGTGATAGACGAGCAGGTTGAGCGTGACGTTCTGCGTCCAGCTACCCAGGACCGACGCGGCCTGTCCGCCGAGATAGCGCCGCATCGACGCTTCCGAGAGCGCTGGAAACAGGCGGCTGACGAGTCCGGCGGGCCGGGAAAGCGTGGTCATGACAAGGTCTTCCCGTCAGAACTTCTGGCGCAGGCCGATGGTCACGCCGGTCTGGTTATGCCCGGCCGCCACCGTGCCGTAACCGTTCACGCCGAGCGCGGAGTTGTCCTTGTTGTGCGCATAGCCAACCGTCGCGTACAGGTCCGTGCGCTTCGACAGGAAGTAATCGGCGTTGAGCACGGCGAGCCACGGGTCCGCGCCGGTCGAATGCACATCCTGGTAGTAGCCGACCGCGGTGATCTGGAACGACGGCGTAATCAGGTATTGAGCGCCGGCCCAATAGAGATTCGCCGCGTTGGCCTCGGAGCCGTTCGCCACCGCGATGGGATTGGCCGGCAGAAACGCATTCGACGCCCGCAGGTAGCGATAACCCGCATACGCCGTCACCGGCCCGAAGTTGTAATTCGCCGCCGCCAGGACGCGACGCTCGGTGCTCGTATTGGTCGCGACCGTATTGCTGTTGCGCTGTTCGTAGACCGCGGTCGCCGCAATCGGACCGCTTGCATAGGTCAGCGCGCCGCTGAAGAAACGGCCGGTGAGTTCCGCGCCCGGCACTTCCGTGCCGTAGCCCGTGTCGTAGCGCGTGCTGTACTGCGCCTGCGCCGTGAAGGGGCCGAACTTGCCCGTGTATTTCGCCGAGTTGTCGACGCGAGCGGCGAGCGCGTAATCGACGGACAACGCCGAATACCGGGAAGAAACGCCCATCGGATCGAACGTGACGGACTGGTCGTAGATCAGTGCGTTCTGACGGCCCAGCGTCAACTGCTGCCCGTTGTAATTGAGGCCCACCCACGCCTGGCGGCCGAAAAGCCGCGTGGTCGTGGCCGGATTCGGGCCGAGGCCGCGTGTGGATTGCGCGCTCGTGCCGTCGTTGATATTGAAGCCGCTCTCAAGGACGAAGATCGCCTTCAGGCCGCCGCCCAAGTCCTCGACGCCTTTCATGCCCCAGCGCGAGCCGGACAGGTTTCCGGACACTTCGCGAACCTGCGAGCCGCCCGCGGCCGTATTGTTGAGATACTCGATACCGACGTCCGCGATGCCGTAGAGCGTGACGCTGCTCTGAGCATGCGAAACGCCCGATACGAGCGTCATGCTGGCAACCGCGACCGTTCCAAACATGAATGCAGGGTTGAAACTGGCTTTCTCGTGAGCCTTCGTCAAGAACATTACGTCTCCAAACAGGTGGTTACAGGTGTGTTGAGGCGGCACGGTCACGCTTTATGTGCGGCGGGCGCTTCGCCGGCGTCCGCACCCGGATCGCCGAGCCATGCGACCGTGAGCGCGCCGAGCAGCAGGACGGCGGACACCGCGAGCAGCGGCGCCGTGAATCCGCCGGAAAATTGCTTGAGCGCGCCGATCATCGAAGGGCCGACGAAGCCGCCGAGATTGCCCACCGACACGATCAGCGCGAGCCCGCCGGCCGCGGCGCGTCCGGTCAGGAAGCCCGAAGGAATGGCCCAATACGTCGCCTGGAAAGCCAGGATGCCGCTCACGGTGATGGAGAGCGCAATCAGCTTGAGCACGGGTCCGTCGATGAGCGTGCTGCAGCCGAGCGCCACGGCCGCCACGACCAACGCGCCCGCGACATAGGGAATACGGTTCGACGCGCGGTTGGCGACACGCGCCCACCAGAGCATCGCGACCGCGCCGATGGCATACGGAATGGCCGCGAGCCAGCCGACCACCGCGTGCTCCACGCCGAATTGCTTGATGATCTGCGGCATCCACAGTCCGACGCCGAGCGAACCCACGATGCCGCAGAAGTTGATGAACGCGAGCACGAACACGCGCCAGTTCGTCATCGCATCGCGAAGGTTGGTGCCGTGCTTCGCGCCGATGTCGCGCTGCTCCATCGCGAGACGTCGCGCCAGCGAGGACTTTTCTTCGTCCGTCAGCCACTTGGCCTTTTCCGGACGGTCCGCCAGCACGAACAGGCATGCAATGCCGAGCAGCACCGCCGGAACGCCCTCGATCAGCAGCAGCCATTGCCAGCTGCGCAGGCCATGCAGCCCGCCGAGTTCGAGCAGCGCGCCGGAAATCGGCGAGCCGATCATGTTCGCGACCGGAATGCCGACGAGAAACGCGGCGGTCACTTTGGCGCGCCACTTGCCGGGAAACCAGTGTGTGAAATAGAGGTAGATGCCCGGCGTGAATCCGGCTTCGGCGAGTCCCAAAAGGAAGCGCGCGGCGGCGAAACTCTTCGGGCCGACGACGAACGCCGTGGCCATCGAGAACACGCCCCACGTGATCATGATGCGCGCGATCCAGATGCGCGCCCCCACCTTCTGCATGATGAGGTTGCTCGGAATCTCGAACAGGAAATAGCCGACGAAGAAGAGCCCCGCGCCGAATCCGAACTGCTCGGCCGTCAGTCCGAGGTCCTTGTTCATCGTCAGAGCGGCGAATCCGACGTTCGTCCGGTCGAGATAGCTGATGACGTAGCAGATGAAGATAAACGGCAGAATGCGGCGGAACGCTTTCGCGAGCGTGCGCTCGCTTGCGGCGAAATCGTCGGTCCCGATGTTTCTGGCGTCCACGGTATGAGCGATGCGCTCGGGCTCGGCGGCGCTCGGGGCGTGCGAGTAGTTCATGTTTGCTCCTCCATCGCGCTGCTTTGGGCGCGAAGTCTTGATAGGTCGGTCAGCGCTTCGGCTTACCGGGTCACGTCGCTTTGCTTCGCTCGGTGCGGAAGCGGACCGGCTGTCTTCATCTCGGCCCGCAAGACGGTTCCGGAGACGGACTCGGTCATGTAGAGCGTCTTCATGTCCGCGCCGCCGAAACAGAGATTCGTGAGCGACGCGCCCGCGGGGCTGGTCAGAATCTCCACCGGCTCCGCGCGATGATCGAGCACCCACACGCGTCCGAGTCCGGGATTCGCGACGAGCACGCGACCCTCGACATCGACGGTCAGTCCGTCCGGTCCGCTCGGTCCATACGACGTGAAGAACTGGCCCACTTTGCTGACTGAGCCGTCGGCCTGAAGCGGCACGCGCCAGACGCAATTGCCCCGCGTCATGCCGACGAAGAGCACCTTCTCGTCGGGCGACAGAACGAGACCGTTCGGGCTGGGACAGTTGCCGAGCAGCACGTCGAGCTTGCCGTCCACCGAAAGCCGATAGACCCGGCCAGTGGGATCGTGCAGGCCCGTCTGTCCCTGATCGGTGAAGTAGAGATTGCCCTTCGAGTCAAACGTGAGATCGTTGACGCCCTTAAAGCGCTCCGTGTTACGGCGCTCCAGATAAGGACGCACTTCGCCGCGCTCGATATCCAGCAACATCAGTCCGTTGCGGTAATCGGTGATGAGCAGATGGGCGTCGTCGAAACGCTTCATGCCGTTCGGCTCGCCGTCGTACTGCGCGACCAGATCCCACTCGCCCGAAGGCGCGATCCGAAAAATGCGTCCGTGCGGAATGTCGGTGACAAAGAGGCACCCGGCGGGGTCCCATACGGGGCCTTCGAGAAACGAGTCCGTCGGCAGCCCGCCGCGATTGGCGTGCGCCCATTCCGTCCGGACTTCCGGCTTGCGAAACTTCTCGGGCATGCGCGTGAACACTTCGGCTTCGCGCACCTCGGGCGATGTGAGATAGAACATGCTCAACCTCTGCTGTGCACTTCAGGCCGCGTTGCGGGCATGGTCCTCGAGCACCGCGAGAACATTCGCGGCCGCGCCCTTGCCCATGTTCACGTAAGCGGCATCGCTCACTCCGCCGATGTGCGGCGACAGAATCACGTTAGGCAGGCTCTGGAACGGATGCGGGGAGGTCATCGGCTCGACGGCGAAGCTGTCGAGGCCTGCCGAATGGAGTTGACCGCTGGCGAGCGCATCGGCGAGCGCGGCTTCATCGATCAGTCCGCCGCGCGCCGTGTTGACGAGAATCGCGCCGCGCTTGAAGCGGTCGAACACGTCGGCGTTGAACATGTTGCGGTTTTCATCGGTCAGCGGGCAGTGCAGGGAGACGATATCCGCCGATGCGTACAGCGCGTCGAGCGACACCCGTTGCACGCCTTGCGGCGCATCCTTGGCGTACGGGTCATGAGCCACGACCTTCATGCCGAACGCGATTCCGACCGACGCGACACGGCGGCCGATGGCACCCAGTCCGACCAGTCCGAGCGTGCGGCCTTCGAGCTCGATGGACTTGTGCGTGGGCTTGTCCCAATGGCCCTCGCGCATGCGCACGTCGAGCTGCGGCACACGCTTGGCACACGCGAGAATGAGCGCCCAGGCATGCTCCGCGACGGCGGCGGCGTTGGCCCCGGCCGCGGCGCGCACCCCGATGCCCCGCTCGGCAGCCGCGGCCTGATCGATGACATCGATGCCCGAACCGTGCTTCGAGATGACTTGAAGGTTTGCCGCGGCATCCATGATGCGCGCGTTCACCTTGCCGTAGCGCACGATGATCGCGACCGGCTTGTGCTGCGCGCAGAGCGCGGCCACATCGTCTTCCGTCGGCTGCTTGCCCGCGAAAACGACGTCGAAACCGCCGAGCATGTCGAGGGCTTGCGGCGCGAGATCCGCGGCGGTCACGAGAACGACCGGCTTTTGCGAGGAGGTCTGCATTACAGTGCCTCGCCTTCGGCCAGCATGCCCACCGCGCGCAGTTCCTTCTCGACCCACGCCGGGCGAAGCTGCTCGCCCTTCAGAATGCCGGCGATACGCGCCGTTTCGACGTCCAGCTTCTTCTGCGCCAGATCGATGATGCGTGCGACGTCCTCGCGCGGAATCACCACCACGCCGTCCGCGTCGCCGACGACGAGATCGCCGGGATTCACCGCCGTGCCGCCCAGCGAGATCGGCGAATTCACGAGGCCGGCCACGCTCTTCGTGGGGCCGCAAGGATTCAGGCCAGCCGAGAAAATCGGATAGTCGCCATGGGCGAGCTCGTGCGCGTCGCGAACCGCGGCGTCGATGACGATGCCCGCGATGCCGCTGACCTTCGCCTGCGTCGCCATGATTTCGCCGAGCAGCGCGCAGCTGATGTCGCCCTTCCCGTCGACCACGATGACGTCGCCCGGCTTCGCGATGGCGAGCGCGGCGTGGATGGCCAGGTTGTCGCCCTGACGAACCTCGACGGTGATGGCGGGACCGGCGACCTTCATCTTCGGCGACAAGGGCTTCACGCGGCCGTGGACGGTGCCGCGCCGGCCCGCGACGTCCGCGAGGATGGCGGCCTGATATCTGGCGGCGGCTTCGACCAGTTCGGGCGACACGCGCTCGATATTTCGATTGATGGAGGAACCTGCGGGAGTCGTGCTCATGATTTTCGCCTTGGTTAGATCGTTGTATCTGTTACAACATGAGTGTACTAAGTGAAATCACTATAAACAGATGGGCCACGTCGGACCAGTATCGTTAACCCTTTTACTGTGCGCATCGATGTTGTACTGTGTACACTCCCCCGAAACGGTACTGGAGGGCGGACGAATGGGAAACGAGGGTGTCGCGGCCGTGGAAAAGGCGCTATCGCTGCTGGATTGCTTCAAGCCCGGCTCTGAGTCGCAGTCTCTGGCGACGCTGGCGCACGGTTCCGGCATGCACAAAACGACGGTTTATCGACTCATGAACTCGCTGGAGCGCATGGGTTACGTCGTGCGTTCGCAAGCCGGCCATTACTCGCTCGGCCACCGTGTGCTGTATCTGGGGAAACTGTTCGAGCAGTCGTTCCAGCTTTCCGCGGTCGTGGAGCCCGCGCTGTATGAACTTGCCGCGGCCACGAAGGAAAGCGCGTCCTATTACGTGCACGACAACGGACGCCGGCTGTGCCTGTTTCGCGCGGAGCCGTCGGAAGGACTGCGGGAAACGCGGCTTGCCGGCACCACGCTTCCGCTGGACGAAACCGCCATCAGTCATGTCATCCGCTACTGGGGACTGGGCGAGCCGATTTACGACGAACCGCCCGCGCTGCCGCTCTTCACCGCGGGCGCGCGCGACGTGCATACCGCCGCCTTCGCGACGCCGGTCTTCGGCGCCGCCGACCGGTTCATGGCCGCGCTCACGCTCTCCGGACCGGCGTCACGCTTGAGCGCGGCACACGCGTCGGGCGAACTGAATCTCCCGCAGTTGAACGCGGCGTGGGATCTTTCCCGACGACTCGGCGCGAGCGTCGGTTTCTGCGAGCGCCTGTACGGGGGCGCGGCCCGATAGGCCCGCGTTGTACTGTGTAAAATCCCGGTTACGTCGATTCGGGGGATACACATGAGCAACGACGGCGTGGCCGCCGTGGAGAAGGCGCTTTCGCTTCTGGACTGCTTCAAACCCGGTGCGGAGTCACAGTCCCTCGCGGCCTTGTCTCAGGCATCCGGCATGCACAAAACAACGGTGTACCGGCTCATGAATTCGCTCGAGCGCATGGGCTACGTCGTGCGTTCCCAGGCCGGCAACTACTCGCTCGGGCATCGTGTGCTGTATCTCGGGAAGCTCTTCGAGCAGTCCTTCCAGCTATCCGCCGTGGTCGAGCCGGTGCTGTACGAGCTTGCGGCCGCCACGCGGGAAAGCGCGTCTTACTACGTCCTCGACAACGGACAGCGCCTGTGCCTCTTCCGCGCGGAGCCGTCCGAAGGCTTGCGGGAAACGCGGCTTGCCGGCACCACGCTTCCGCTCGACGATACCGCTGTCAGCCATGTCATTCGCGTGTGGGGCCTTGGCGAGCAGCTCTACGACAAGCCGCCCAAATTGCCGCTCTTCACCGCGGGCATGCGCGACGTCCACATTGCAGCGTTCGCGACGCCGATCTTCGGCGCCGGGGACAAATTCATGGCCGCGCTCGTCCTCTCGGGGCCCGCGTCGCGTCTGAGCGCGGCTCACGCGTCTGGCGAACTGGACGCCCCGCAGCTTCGCGCGGCCGCCGACCTGTCGCGCAGGCTCGGCGCGAGTGTCCGATTTTGCGAAAGTTTCTACGCCCAGTAAACATGCAGCCGACCGATACCGACTTCTTCGCGCTTCTCAGCGAAAGCTATGCACGCCTGCTGAAAGCGCCGCTCACGCCCGACTCCATGACGCCCGCCGAAGCCGCCCGCTGGCTTTACGAAGACGCTCCTTTCGGCGTTCTCGCGCACGACACGCAGCCCGATCCCGTGTTCGTCTACGGCAATCTGCGTGTGCAACGGCTCTTCGGTTATACGTGGAACGAACTGACCGCATTGCCTTCGCGTCTTTCCGCCGAAGCGCCCGAACGCAGCGAGCGTCAGGCCTTCCTCGAACAGGTCACGCGCGAAGGATACGTGACCGGCTATCGCGGCATACGCGTGAAGAAGACGGGCGAGCGCTTCTGGATCGAGCGCGCGACCGTCTGGCAATTGTTCGACCGCGACGGCGTGTATCGCGGACAGGCGGCGATGATTCCGCACGTCAGCGATATCGCCGGCGCCTAGCGCGCGACCAGCCTGCGGATCACGTCGACGAGCGGCGTCGCGCCCTTGACGATCGTTTCCCGGCTGCCTTCGAAATCGATCCAGCCTTCGTTGAAGCCGTCGAGCATGCGGATGCGCGGCATCGGATGCTGCATGCCCTGGCTCACGAACAACGCCTCCCAGGAATCGCGCGGCACGGCCTGCGCGCGCACCGGCCGGCCGAGCACTTGCGAGAATGCGGCGGCAATATCGTCGGGGCTCGTGCGCCGCGGCCCTTCCAGTTCGACGACGCGCGCGCCCGTCCATTCTTCCTGCAGGAGCTTCGCCGCGAGCCTGC
Source organism: Caballeronia cordobensis (assembly GCF_001544575.2). Lineage (GTDB taxonomy): Bacteria > Pseudomonadota > Gammaproteobacteria > Burkholderiales > Burkholderiaceae > Caballeronia > Caballeronia cordobensis. The sequence continues at coordinate 128,910 of NZ_FCNY02000003.1, read as the reverse complement.
CGATATCCTCGGTGGCGATCATCGGAATCGCGCGATCGAGCGGCTGCAAAAACGACCGGACGATGCCTTCGCTGCGCGCGGACTCGACGTCCCATGCGCAGTTTTCCATGAACCAGCCGGGCCGAAGAAACGTCACGGGGATCGGCTGATCGCGCAGCGCGTCTTCCAGCAGCGTGCGCTGCGTCAGAAGATTGCTGTGCGCCGCCTGCGCGCCGATGGTCGAGAGGCACACGATCTTGCGCGGCTTCGCGCGCTTCACGGCCGCGACGATCGCATCGATCACGGCGCGCGCTTCGGGAAAACCGGGCGCCGGATCGAATTCCGGCGGCGGCAAAATGAACACGCCCTGCGCGCCTTCGAATGCGCTCGCGAGCGCATCGGCATCGGCCATGTCGGCGAGCGCCATGTCGCAACCGCGCGCCGCCCACGCCGCGCCTTTCTTCTCGTCGCGCACGACCGCGCGCACGGGCCTGCCTTGCTGCAAGAGCGCCTCCGCGAGCGCGCCGCCGACCTGTCCGGTGATTCCAGTGATGACGTACATGTCCGACTCCTTATGCAATTCGTTTGACTGCGACGGATTGCATGGTAGAGCGCGGACCGACGCGTAAAAATGGCTTCCCGGTTATGTGATTGATGACGCGATGTCATCGATGGCGGCGCAATGATGCCAAGACGGCTCAATGCCCCGGCCCGTTCTGTTCGATGCAGCTCAGCACCAGCGTGCTGTTGGCGCCGGCTTCGGGGCTGAGCATCGCGGTGTGGAATTCGCTGTCGGTGCAGCGCCAGTCGGCCTGCAGGTCTTTCCTGCAAACGCGCGCCGTGTCGCCGATGCGCGCCCGGTCCGGCACGTACTCGCATGTGTCGAGGCCGTTGCATTGACGTATCAGATCACGCGTTGCGTTGCCGCCGGGCGCGCCGCAATTCGCGCCATACGTGGCGGATACGGCCGTGATCGTCCTTGCGCCAACAGCCGAAACACTCGCCAGCACGACCACGCCCGTCATCGCGCAAACTTGCCTGAAGCCATTCATGGCGTCCTCGCGGCGTCGCCGGATAGTTTCGACAGTACGCCCGCGACGATACGGTCGCACCGCGCGCCGCCGAATTCGAATACATCGCGCTCGGCGAGATCGAATGCCTGCGCAAGCGATTCGCGCAACAGGCTGCGCGCGCGAAAGTGACGGCTGCGCACGGTGGCCTCGGGAATCCGCAGGCACTGCGCGGTCTCCTCGACGCTCATCTCTTCGATCGAGCGCAACACGAACACCATGCGAAAGAGTTCGGGCAGTTCGTCGAGCTTGCGTTCGAGCAGCGCGCGAACCTGAGCGCGCGCGAGCGCTTCATCGGGTGCATCGTCGTGCGCGGTCATTGCATCGGCATGTTCGGCATAGTCGGGCGCGTCCACGATCGGAATCACGTTCTGACGCCGCGCGCTGCGCCGCAGGCGCGCGAAGCATTCGTTGAGCACGAGCCGCGACAGCCACGTGGACAGCCGCGCATCGCCGCGAAACTGGCTCATCGATCTGTACGCATGCAGATAGGCGTCCTGCAACGCGTCTTCGGCTTCGGCATCGTTGCGCAAGGTCGCGCGCGCGAGCCGATAAAGACGCCGGTTGTGCCGCCGCATCATCAGCTCGATCGCACTGCGATCGCCCGCGGCGATGCGGCGTGCGAGGCTCATGTCGTCATCGGTCAGGTCGGTTGCGAGTTCGCTCATCGTCGGCTCATCGAACGTTCAGGACCGCCTGCATCGTCGGATGCAGCGTGCACGAATACGCATAACTTCCTATTTCATGCGCGACATAGCTCCATGAGGCATCCGGCGCGATGTCGCGCGAATCGAATGCCTTCTTGTCGGCGGTCGCGGTATGGGGAAACAGATCCTTGTTCACCCAGACGACGCGATCGCCGCGCGCAATCGTCAAAGCCGGCGGCTCGAAGCGCATCTGCTCGATCACCACGACGAAGGTCGCGCCCGCCGCTTCGGACGACAACGCAAGCATGCCCGCAAAGGCAAGGAGCCAGCGCGCGTCACGCACCGCTCTTTCCCAGTTCCGCCTGCACATGCCGCGCATGTTCGAGATGCGCGACGAACGCGGGCCGCACCTTCACCAATAGCGCTTTCAGCTCTTCGTTCTTCGCGCCCGGAATCAGCGTCTTGTCGAGCGCATCGAGCACGCTTTCATGATAGGCGACCTCATGATCGATATACGACTTGTCGAAGCTACTGCCCGACAGCGTCTTCAGCTTCGAGAGATTCGCGTCTCCGCCTTGCTTGAGGCTCTGGCTCGTCGGGTTGTCTTCCGGCGTCACGGCGAGCTTCTTCACGAGATCGGCCGCGGCCTTGTTGACGCCGCTATGATCGGCGACCATTTGCTGCGCGAATGCCTTGACGTCCTTCGATTTCGTTTTCGATTCGGCGAGCTTGCCCGCGTCGATATCGACCTGATTCGCCGTGACGACGATCGCCGCGATCTGCGGATCGGTAGGCCCCGCGCTCTGGGCGTACGGCGCGAGGCTCGTGAGCGCGAGCGCCGCCGCGCATGCGATATGAACAGGTTTCATCGTGATGTCTCCGGGCACGCCGTTGTGGATACCGGCTTGGATGTCACGACGAAAATCCGCGTTCCCGAATCGGTGCAATGGCGCTTATCATCGGGAATTCGCGCATCGAACGTATTGGATGGTCATCCCGGACCGGAGGTCGCATGCCACCGCTACGCGCAATCCATCTGCTGCAAACGAAAGAAGGCGCCCGCCTGCACGGCGCCGATCTCGACCGCTGGCGCCGCTGGGGGCCGTATCTGAGCGAACGGCAATGGGGCACTGTGCGCGAGGATTACAGCGAATACGGCACCGCCTGGGATTACTTTCCGCACGACCATGCGCGCAGCCGCATGTACCGCTGGGGCGAGGACGGCATCGCGGGCTATGGCAACGATCCGCTCGACTGGTGCGTCTCGCTCGCGCTCTGGAACGGGCGCGATCCGATCATCAAGGAACGGCTTTTCGGGCTGACGAACGAGCAAGGCAATCACGGCGAGGACGTGAAGGAACTGTACTTCTACCTCGACGGCACGCCCACGCATTCGTACATGAAGATGCTGTACAAGTACCCGCACGATGCGTATCCGTACCAGCAGCTCATCGACGAAAACCGGCGGCGCGGCCCCGCCTTGCCCGAGTACGAAATTCTCGACACGGGCGTGTTCGATGCGGATCGCTACTTCGATGTCTGCGTCGAATACGCGAAGCACACGCCCGACGATATCGTGATGCGCGTCACCGTCGAGAATCGCGCGAACGAAAGCGCGACGCTCGATCTGCTGCAGCAGTTCTGGGCGCGCAACCGGTGGTCGTGGTCGAGCAAATGGGGCAAGCCTTCGTTGACGCTCGAACACGACGCGCAGGAAGGCGCGCGCGTGGTCGCGCACAATCCGTCTTCGGGCACGATGTTTGTCACGGCCACGGCGCAAGCGCCGATCGAATGGCTCTTCTGCGAGAACGAAACGAACGTTCGTCGCATCTTCGGCATGGAAGGCGCGGGACCGTTCAAGGACGGTTTCAACGACTTTCTTGTCGAAGGCGACGAGCAGGCCATTCGCCGCGATCGCGGCACGCGCACCGCGGCGCGCGTGCATCTGCAACTCGCGCCGCATGAACGCGCAGCCGTCTATTTGCGCTGGCGTCCCGCGTCCGTTTCGAACGATCCGCCGCTCGACCTCGAACAGCTTTTCGCGCGCCGCGTGGCGGAAGCCGACGAGTTCTATTCGACGCTGCAACACGATATCGTCGATGACGATGCGCGCCTCGTACAGCGCCAGGCGCTCGCCGGCATGTTATGGACCAAGCAGTACTACCAGTTCGACGTCACGCGCTGGCACGACGGCGATCCGGGCCAGCCCAAGCCGCCGAAGGGCCGCCGCCACGGGCGCAACGCGGACTGGCGGCACATGTGCAACGGCGACATCGTCTCGATGCCGGACAAGTGGGAATACCCGTGGTACGCCTCGTGGGATCTCGCGTTTCATGCGGTGGCGTTCGCGACCATCGATCCCGACTTCGCGAAGAAGCAGTTGATGCTGCTCGTCAAAGAGCGCTACATGCATCCGAACGGGCAGTTGCCGGCCTACGAATGGGCATTCGGCGACGCCAATCCGCCCGTGCATGCGTGGGCGACATGGCGCGTGTACGAGCTCGATCGCGAGATGACGGGCATCGGCGATCACGCGTTTCTCGAAGTGATGTTCCACAAGCTGCTGCTCAACTTCGCGTGGTGGGTCAACCGCAAGGACGCCGACGACCGCAACATCTTTCAGGGCGGCTTTCTCGGGCTCGACAACATCGGCATCTTCGACCGCTCGCAGCCGCTGCCCACGGGCGGCCGCATCGATCAGGCCGACGGCACCGCGTGGATGGCGTCGTATGCGCTCGACCTCATGCAGATCGGCCTCGAACTCGCGATGACGAACGAATCGTATGTCGAGATCGCGGTGAAGTTCTTCGAGCACTTTCTGTATATCGCCGAAGCGGTAAGTTGCGGCGAAGGCTGCAACACGGGCCTGTGGGACGGCCGCGACGAGTTCTTCTACGACTCGCTGCATCTGCCGAACGGCTCGCGCGTGCCGCTGCGCATTCGCTCCATCGTCGGGCTGATTCCGCTTTTCGCCGTGCATGTGCTGGAAGAGCGCGTCTATGGCGATCTGCCGGGACTGCGCGAGCGGCTCGCATGGTTTCTGGATCACCGGCCGAATCTCGCGAAGCTCGTGTCGCGCTGGACCGAGCCTGGCAAGGGCAATACCACGCTGCTGTCGCTGCTGCGCGGGCATCGCATGAAGGCGCTGTTGCGCCGCACGCTCGATCAGTGCGAATTCCTCTCCGACTACGGCGTGCGCGCGCTGTCTCGCGTGCATTGCGGCACGCCCTATGTCTTCGATCACGATGGCCTGAACGTCTGCATCCGCTATCTGCCGGCGGAATCCGATTCGCGCGTGTTCGGCGGCAATTCGAACTGGCGCGGGCCGATATGGATGCCCGTGAATTACTTGCTGATCGAATCGCTGTACGAGTTTCATCGCTATTACGGCGACGATTTCCGCGTCGAGTATCCGACGGGTTCGGGCAAGACGCTTTCGCTGAGCGAGATCGCCGACGACTTGTCCAGACGCATCAGCATGCTCTTCATGAAAGACGCCGAGGGCAAGCGTCCCGTGATGGCGGCGTATCCGCAATTGCAGGCCGATCCGCGCTCGCGGGACCTGATACTCTTTCACGAGTACTTTCATGGCGACAACGGACGCGGCGTCGGCGCCTCGCATCAGACGGGCTGGAGCGGGCTTGTCGCGCTGCTGCTGCAGCCGAGATTGATGAAGCTGTCGCACGTCGGACCGGAAGCGCCCGTGATGGCCGTGCGCCTGCATGAAGAAGCTGTCGCGGCGATGGGGCGCTGAAGCTTTCGATTCCGTTTCGGTCGCTCGACGCCTCGCCTATACTGAACCATGAACGCCCCAGAGAACCGGAGGACGTCATCATGTTCAGGCATCTGCTCGTTCCGACGGATGGCTCCGCGCTATCCGAAGCGGCCGCGCGCATGGCGGTTGCGCTGGCGAAGGAAAACGGCGCGCGCATCACCGCGCTTTATATGGTGCGGCCGTTTCATATGACCGTTTATAGCGCCGAGATGGTGGGCGCGCCGCAGGATGACTTCGAGTCGGTCGACCGGGAGCGCGCCGGGCAATATCTGGAGACCGTGCGTGCGATCGCCACCGAGGGCGGTGTGGATTGCGATACCGAAGCGCCCACCGGCGCGCATCCTTACGAAGCGATTCTCAAGGCCGCGAAAGCGCGGCATTGCGATCTCATCGTGATGGCGTCACACGGGCATGGCGGGATTCGCGGGCTTTTGCTCGGCAGCGAGACGCAAAAGGTGCTGACGCATAGTCATTTGCCGATTCTGGTGGTGCGGCCGCCGGAGTGAAGGCCTACCCCTCCAGATTCCCAAAACACACATACTTCGCCTCCAGATACTCCTCGACGCCGGACGACGCGCCTTCCCTCCCCATCCCCGATTCCTTGATCCCGCCGAACGGCGCGACCTCGTTGAACACGAGGCTGTCGTTCACGCCGACGACGCCGCATTCCAGCGCCTCCATCACCCTGAACGCGCGGCTGATATCTGCTGTATAGAAGTAAGCCGCAAGCCCCGTGCGCGTGTCGTTCGCGAGCGTGATGACGTCGTCCTCGTCCCTGAAGCGGAGCACGCTCGCGACCGGGCCGAGCACTTCGTCGCCGCACACGCTCATCGACGGATCGACGTCCGTCAGCACCGTCGGCCTGAAAAAATGCGAGCCGGGCGCGACGCGCGCGCCGCCCGCCGCGACCGTCGCGCCGAGTTTCACCGCTTCATCGACGAGGTTTTCCATGTGCGTCACCGCCGCCTCGCTGATGAGCGGCCCGATCTGCGCGCCTTCGTCCAGCCCGTCGCTTACCTTGAGCAACGCGACGCGCGAGACCAATTTCGCGACGAAGATTTCATACACGTCCTCATGCACGAAGAAGCGGTTCGCGCACATCGCTGCCTGGCCGGAGTGACGAAAACGCGCATCGAGCGCGCCTTTGACGGCGAGATCGATATCGGCGTCGCCGAACACGATGAAAGGACAGTTCGCGCCCAGTTCGAGCGACATCTTCTTGACCGTGGGCGCGCACAAGGTCATGAGCCGCTTGCCTTCGTCGATGGAGCCGGTGAACGACACCTTCCGCACCTCGGGACTCGCGAGCAGCGTGCTTCTGACCGGCTCGTCCGCGCCCGTCAGCACGGAGAGCACGCCGCGCGGCAAACCGGCGTTTTCGCCGAGCACGCACAGCGCGAGCGCCGAAAAAGGCGTCTGCGGATCGGGATGATGAATGACCGTGCAGCCCGCCGCGAGCGCCGCGCCGACGCGCCGCGCGACCATCGACGAGGGAAAGGTCCATGACGTGATCGCGCCGCACACGCCGATGGGCTGATGCAGCACGCGAATACGTTGATTGCGCCGTGGCGCGGGAATGTTGTCGCCGTAGATGCGCCGCGCTTCTTCGGCGAACCAGTCGAGGTAATTCGCGGCCTGCGTGATTTCGGAGCGCGCTTCGTGAAGCGGCTTGCCTTGTTCGCAGCAAAGAATGATGGCGAGATCGTCGCGATGAAGTTCGACGAGCCGCCCCCACTCCCGCAGCACCGAAGCCCGCTCGCGGCTGCTCCAGCTTCGCCAGTCCTGCAGGGCCGCGTTCGCGCATTCGATCGCTTCGCTCACCTGCTCCGGCGTCACCTGCGGTACGGTGCCGAGCGTCTCGCCCGTCGAAGGATTCGTGACGGGCACGCGCGGCAGCGACGTGTTATCCACCCACGCGCCGCCGATATACGCCGATTGCTCGAAAAGACTCGGGCACTGCAGTTTCATGGCTCGCTCCGTGCGTTTGATGCTCCGTGCATTCCGTTTGCATCGAGCTTAACGCATTTTCCGGGCCATTCGATAACGCAGGGCTGCGCTGTCGTATCAGTGCTGCGGCATGTCGTATCGGCGATGATTCCGGCGGCGCATCGGGCGCGCCGCCGCCATCACATCAATGGCTCGCGCCCTCCACCGCGCCGATGCCCGTTTCGGAGCGCACCGTCTGCGCCTCGAAGCCGGCCTGATCGATACGCGCGCGCGCCGACCGGTCCGTCACCGAGAAGAGCCAGATGCCGATGAAGCCGATCGCCATCGAGAAGAGCGCGGGCGAGGCATACGGGAACGGCGCACTCGCGTAGTGGAACACGTCCACCCACACGGCCTTCGACAGCACCGTCATCACGACCGCGGAAAGCAGGCCGAGGAAACCGCCGACCGCCGCGCCGCGCGTCGTGCAGCCGCGCCACAACACGGACATGAAGAGCACCGGGAAGTTGGCCGACGCCGCCACCGCGAACGCGAGCGACACCATGAACGCGATGTTCTGCTTCTCGAACACGATGCCGAGCACGACCGCGACGATGCCGAGCACGATCGTCGTCACGCGCGAGACTTTCAGTTCGCTCTTGCTCGATGCCTTGCCCTTCTTGAACACGGTGGCGTACAGATCGTGCGACACCGCCGACGCACCCGCGAGCGTAAGACCCGCAACGACCGCGAGAATCGTGGCGAACGCGACCGCCGAGATGAAGCCGAGGAACACGTTGCCGCCAACCGCGCTCGCAAGATGCACCGCCGCCATGTTGGTGCCGCCGAGCAGCTTGCCACCCGCGTCCTTGAAGACCGGGTTCGTGCTCACCAGCACGATCGCGCCGAAGCCGATGATGAACGTGAGGATGTAGAAGTAGCCGATCCACGTCGTCGCCCAGAACACCGACTTGCGCGCTTCCTTCGCGTTGGGCACGGTAAAGAAGCGCATCAGGATGTGCGGCAGGCCCGCCGTGCCGAACATCAGCGCGATGCCGAAGGAGATCGCCGAGATCGGGTCCTTGATGAAGTTGCCCGGGCCCATGATCGATTCTTTCTTCTCGTGCACGTCCACGGCCTTCGCGAACAGCGCCTCGGGGCTGAAGTTGAACTGCCACATCACCATGAAGGCCATGAACGACGCGCCGGCGAGCAACAGGCACGCCTTGATGATCTGCACCCACGTCGTCGCCGTCATGCCGCCGAAGAGCACGTACACCATCATCAGCGCGCCGACGATGACCACCGCGATCCAGTATTCGAGGCCGAACAGCAGCTTGATGAGCTGTCCCGCGCCGACCATCTGCGCGATGAGATAGAACGCCACCACGACGAGCGTGCCCGAGGCCGCGAAGGCGCGGATCGGCGTCTGCTTGAAGCGGTACGCGGCGACGTCCGCGAAGGTGAAGCGGCCGAGATTGCGCAGGCGCTCCGCCATCAGGAACGTGATGATCGGCCAGCCGACGAGAAAGCCGATCGAATAGATCAGGCCGTCATAGCCATTGCTGTAGACCGCCGCCGAGATGCCGAGAAACGACGCCGCCGACATGAAATCGCCCGCGATCGCGAGCCCGTTCTGAAAGCCGGTGATGCCGCCGCCCGCCGTGTAGAAGTCCGCCGCCGAGCGCGTTTTCTTCGCCGCCCATTTGGTGATGAAGAGCGTAGCGATGACGAACGCGATAAACATGCAGATCGCCGTCCAGTTGGTCGCCTGCTTGACGGCCTGACCGAGATCGCCGCCCGCTGCAAAAGCACTGGCGGACGCCGCGAAAAGCGCGCCCGCCGCGAGATGACGTTGTGCCTTCATGCGGCCTCCCGCTTGATCTTGTCGGTGAGTTCGTCGTACGTGCTGTTAGCATGCCGCACGTAAAGCCCGGTGATGACGACCGTGAAGACGATCACGAACAGGCCGATCGGCATGCCCCAGGTCATCACGCCCGAACCGATTTTCGAGGCGAGCAGATCCTTGTCGAACGCGATCAGCAGCACGTAGCCGTAGTACACGATCAGCACGAGCGCCGTCAGCGTCCAGCCGAGCTTCGAGCGTTTTCGCACCAGTTCGCCATACGTGGCGCTCGACTTGATTTTTTCCACGATCCTGAGATCCATTTCCGTCTCCTGCATGAAGGTCTTTTCTCTGCGTGCGAAGGCGCGCGTTCCCGCCCGATGCGCGAACGTTCGGCGAACCATAAGAAGTAAGGAATCCCCCAAGCGGGGAGATCACGCGATGCTCTCGCGCATGCGTTTCGAGGCGAGTTTTGCTTTCGATGCGCTGGAGACTAAGGTAAAAGCGTCCGCTTACCCTTTTCTTACGTGCGCCAGTTTATTGGGGCGGGGTTTACGCCAAGCATCGAGGCAGACTATTCACCCGATAGACGATCGACCGTTCGCTGCGACAGCGCAACCGTGCTGTCATCCTTGAGACTGACGCCCGTCAGCTTTCGCGTGCGCGCTTCGCCCAGCAGCCAGGCGAGCTTGAACGCCGCGGCATCGTAAGCAAGTCCTTCAGGCCGCACGTTCGATATGCAGTTGCGCTCTGCATCGCTGCGGCCTGGCACGGGATGGTATGTGACATAGACGCCGAGATTCGCGGGCGAGCTCAGTCCCGGTCTTTCGCCGATCAGCATCGCGACGAGATGCGCCTTCAATATCGCGCCGATGCCATCGCCGAGCGCAACGCGCGCCTGCGTCGCCACGACGACGGGACCGATGCGCCATCCGTCGAGCCGTGCGATCGTCCTTTCGATGAGCGGTATCGCATGCGTTGCCGCCGCACTGGACGACAGTCCATCGGCGATGACGAACACGAGGTCCGCGTTTTTCGCATGCGCTTCGAGGCGCGTTGCGCTGTCCTCGCTCAAGCTGCGCCCGAGATCGGGACGCCGCAGATAGACATCGCGCGCGGGCGCGGCGCTATGCACCGCGACGCTTGCATATCCCTTCGATCGCAGTTCGTCCTGCAACGCATCGGCATCGAGCGGACGATGCACCGCGTCGCGCGCCTGCGCATGCGCGAGCGTGAACGCGAGCAACGGTCCGGTCGGCACGCTGCTGCCCGCGCGCCCCAGTGCGATGCGCGCATCCGTGAAGCGGCGCAGCGCTTCCCATCGATTCGGGTTCACGCTCATCACGCCCTCATCCAGTCGATGAGCGCGGGCCATTGCGTCTGTTCTCGAAGCATGCCTTGCGCATTCGTGATCTGAATCGCGCGCAACCATGCTTCGAACTCCGGTGCGCGCTTGAGCCCCAGCACGTCGCGCACATACAGCGCGTCATGAAACGACGTGCTCTGATAGTTCAGCATCACATCGTCTGCGCCGGGCACGCCCATGATGAAGTTCACGTTCGCCGCGCCGAGCAGGGTCAGCAGGGTGTCCATGTCGTCCTGATCGGCTTCGGCGTGGTTCGTATAGCAGACGTCGCAACCCATCGGCACGCCGAGCAGCTTCGCGCAAAAATGATCTTCGAGCCCGGCGCGAATGATCTGCTTGCCATCGTAGAGATATTCCGGGCCGATGAAACCCACCACCGTGTTCACGAGAAACGGATCGAACTTGCGCGCCACCGCATACGCGCGCGCCTCGCAAGTCTGCTGATCGACGCCATGATGCGCATTCGCCGACAACGCGCTGCCCTGCCCCGTTTCGAAGTACATCAGGTTATGGCCGATGGTCCCGCGCCCGAGCGACAAGCCCGCGTCATACGCTTCCTGCAACAGCGCGAGCGATATGCCGAACGACGCATTCGCGCGCTCCGTGCCCGCGATCGACTGAAACACGAGATCGACGGGCGCGCCCTGCTCGATCGCCGCGAGCGTGTTCGTCACGTGCGTGAGCACGCAGGTTTGCGTCGGCACGTCGTAGCGTTCGCGGAATGCGTCCATCATCGCGAGCAGCTTGCCGATGGCCTGCGGCGAGTCCGATGCGGGATTGATGCCGATCATCGCGTCGCCGCAGCCGTACATGAGGCCGTCGATCATCGACGCGGCAATGCCCTGCACATCGTCCGTGGGATGGTTCGGTTGCAGGCGCACCGACAGATGTCCCGGCAAGCCCACGGTATTCCGAAAGCGCGTGACCACCGGCCGCTTCTTCGCGGCGAGGATGAGATCCTGATTGCGCATCAGCTTGGACACGGCCGCGGCCATCTCGGGCGTCAATCCTTCCGATACCGCGACGAGCGCGGCGGTATCGGTCGAATCGGCGAGCAGCCATTCGCGGAACTCGCCGACCGTGAGATGCGACACGGCGGCGAATGCGTCCTGCGAATGCTCGTCGATGATGAGGCGTGTGACTTCATCGTCTTCATACGGAATCAACGCTTCATCGAGAAAGGCGCGCAGCGGCACGGCGGCCAGCGCCATCTTCGCCACCGCGCGCTCTTCTTCGGTTTCAGCGGCGACGCCCGCGAGTTCGTCGCCCGAACGCTTCGGACTGGCTTTTGCAAGCAGCGTCTTCAGATCGTCGAAGCGGTACGTGCGAACGCCGGCGCTTTCCCTGTAACTCATACGCCGCTTCCGCCCACCGTTTTCAGGCTCTTCCATTGTCCCTGCTCGACCTGAAAGAGCGTATAGGGCGGCTTGATCAGATCGCCGTACGGATCGAACGATATCCGGCCCGTCACGCCCGTCACGTCGACCTTCGCGAGCGCCTCCACGATCTTGCCGCGATCGAGCGAGTTCGCGTCGTGGATCGCCTTGATCATCGCGAGCGTGGCATCGTAGGCGAACGGCGCATATAGTTCGACATCCTGATTGAATCGCGCCTTGTAGCGCTTGCCGAACGCTTGCGCGGAAGGCAGCTTGTCGAGCGCGGGGCCGGGTTCGAGATCCTGCGTGCCGTTGCCCGAGGTGCCCGCGATTGTCAGGAACGCATTGCTCTTCAGCGCGCCCGCGCCAAAAAGCTGCGTCGTCATGCCGAGCGAACGCATCTGCTTGACGAGCATCGCGCCCTGTTCATCGAGGCCGCCGAAGAAGAGCAGATCGACGTTCTGGCTCTTCATCGTCGTGAGGATCGCGCGGAAATCGACCGCCTTGTCGTTCGTGTACTCGCGCGCGACGACCTTGCCGTTCGCTTCCTTCACGCCCTTTTCGAACGCATCGGCGAGGCCTTGCCCGAAGGCCGTGCGATCGTCGATGATGCCGATGCGCTTGGGCTTCATCTGCTCGACCACGAAGCGCCCCGCGACCACGCCGCCCACACCGTCGTGGCCCATCGTGCGGAACACGTTCTTGAAGCCCTGCTTCGTGAGTTGCGGATTGGTCGAGCCGGGCGTGATCATCGCGACATTCGCCTGGTGATACACGGCGGACGCCGGAATGCTGCATCCCGAGTTGTAATGCCCGATCACGCCGACGACGCCGCTGTCCACGGCCTTTTGCGCGACCTGGATCGCCGTGCGCGGATCGGCCTGATCGTCGTAGACCTCCAGCTCGAACTTGACGGGCTTGCCGCCGACGGTCGGATGCTTCGCGTTCTCTTCATCGATCGCGAGTTGCGCGCCGTACTGCAAGTCCTTGCCGACGCGCGCGACCGGTCCCGTCAACGGTCCAACGAACGCGATCTTGACGGTTTCGGGTTCCGCGGCCCACGACATCGGCACGTACGCGGCCAGCATGCTCGCGGCGATGCCTGAAAGAAAGATGCGACGGTTCATGTTCATGCTCCTCAGTGAAAACGCGACGCGCGATAACTCGCGAGATCGACCGGCGGTGCGCGCCGTGCGACCAGATCGGCCACGATGCGCCCGCTCACGCCCGCGAGCGTCAAACCCAGATGCTGATGTCCAAACGCGTAAATCACGCGCTCGCTCGTCTTCGCCGCGCCGATCACCGGCACGCCATCGGGCAGCGTGGGGCGAAAGCCGAGCCATTCGCGATCCGGCGTGCCGAGCGCGGGCAACGCGCGCTTCGACGACACCGTGACGAGATCGAGCAGCGCGCGATTGCGCGCTTCCGTAAAGCCGGCGAGCTCGACGGTGCCCGCGACGCGAATGCCGTCGCTCATCGGCGTCATGTAGAAGCCGCGTTCCGCCCAGCCGCATGGCCGCGATATCAAACCCGATGCCGAGGCATAGCGCACGTGATAGCCGCGTTCGGTATCGAGCGGCACGTCGTCGCCGCATTGATGCGCGAACGTGCGTGAACGCGCGCCCGTCGCGACGACGACATGATCGAAGCGGCGCGCCTCGCCGTTCATGCGCAACGACACGCCTTGCGCGTTCGGCTCGATCGCATCCACTTTCACGCGTTCGAGACGCGCGCCTTGCGCGGCAAGACGTTCGTATAAAGCCTGAAGAAACGCGGCCGGATCGCTGAAATGCCAGCTATCGCGAAACAGCACGCCGCGCTCGAAGATCGGCGCAAGCCGTGGCTCCAGTTCGCGGATCGCGCCGCTATCGAGCACATCGAAGCCCACGCCGAGCCGTTCGCGCAACGCGAGCGAATCGCGCGCCGCATCGAACGACGCCGCGCTCGAATAGAGATACAAGCATTCGCGCGGCCGGATAAAGCGCTGCAAACCGTCATCGGCGAGCAAAGGCGCATAGCCTTCCTGCGCACGCGACAACAGCGCCGCCAGCGCCTTCGCGCTCGCTTCGTAATTCGCGCGCCGCGAACTCATCAGAAAGCGCGCGAGCCACGGCGCGAGTTGCGGCAGATAGCGCCAGCGCAATCTGAACGGGCTGTCGTTCGAGAGCAGAAAGCGCGGGATATCGCGGAACACGGAAGGGTTGTTCACCGGCACGCAGCCGTAAGGCGCGAACGTGCCCGCATTGCCGAACGACGCGCCCTGCGCCACGCCCGACGGATCGAGCAGCGTGACGGCGTGACCGTCGCGCATGAGCCAGGCCGCGCTCGCCATGCCGATGAACCCCGCGCCGATGATCGCCACGTTCGACATCAGTCGCGCCCCTTCCATGCAAGGCCGTCGTCGCTCGACAGAAAGCCTGTCGCCGCCGCGCCTTCCTCATGCCGTTGATGACGCTTCGCCGCGACGACATACGCCGCCGACGCCACCGCGAGGCTCGCGAGACTCGCCATCAACTGGCCGCGCAGCTCGGCGTCCGCGCCCATCGCCGCGAGCACGCCCACGATCGCGATGACGACCGCATACGACAGCCACGGGAAGAGCCACATCTTCAGCGTGAGGCGCTCGGGCGCCTGCTTTTCGATGCGCCGGCGGATGCGGATCTGCGCGAGCGCCGTCGCCAGATAGACGAACAGCATCACCGCGCCGGATGCGTTCACGAGGAACAGGAACACGCCCTGCGGCGACACGATCGCGGCGATGATCGCCACATAACCCACCACGCTCGAGAGCAGCACCGCAAGACGCGGCACCTTGTGCGGCGTGAGTTTGAGCAGTGACTTCGGCGCATCGCCGCGTTCGGCGAGACGGAACAGGATGCGCGACGACACATACAGCCCCGAATTCAGCGCGGACAGCACGGCGACGAGCACAATCGCATTCATGATGTCGGCGGCGTAGGGAATGCGCATCGTCTCCAGCGCGGCGACGAACGGCGAATGGCCCGTCACGATGCTGCCCCACGGCACGATGCACGCAATCAGGAACAGCGAGCCGACATAGAACGTGATGACGCGCAGGATTACCGAGCGCGTCATCGCGGCGACGCTCTTCGCGGGGTCGTCGGATTCGGCGGCGGCGATCGTCGCGATTTCCGCGCCGCCCACTGCGAAGATCACCGTGGGCACGGCGGCGAACACGGACATTGCGCCGAACGGCAGAAAGCCGCGATTGCCGGTGAGATGCGCGAGTGCGCCGTGCGTGTGGCCGAAGCCGAGCAGATAGCCCGCGCCGATGGCGATGAACACGATGATCGCCGCAACCTTGATCGACGCGAACCAGAATTCGAACTCGCCGTACGACTTGACCGAAAGCAGGTTGATCGCGGTCATCACCGAGAGCAGCACGAGGCCGATGACCCAGACCGGCGCGGGGATCCAGCGTTGCAGGATGGCCGCGCCCGCGACCGCTTCCACCGCGACGACGATCACCCAGAAATACCAGTAGAGCCAGCCGCTCGTGAAGCCGGCCCAGTTGCCGAGCCCGATGCGCGCATATTCGGTGAACGAGCCGACGCCCGGCACCGCGAGCGCCATTTCGCCGAGCATGCGCATGACCATCAGCACGACGATTCCGGCGACGAGATACGACACGCACGCAGCCGGACCGACCGTCGCGAGCGTTGCGCTGCTGCCGACGAACAGACCCGCGCCGATGATGCCGCCGAGCGCGATCATCGTGACGTGACGCTGGCGCAGCGCCGAGCCGAGTTTCGGCGGGCTGCCGGACAGCGTCGATTGAGTGGATTGAGGCAAGGACATCGAGAAATCTCCCGCGGACAAAGATCGAATGATCGGAGAAGCGCCGATACAAAAACCGGGCACACACCAGACAAACTCTGATACTAGAATCACACAAGATTTTTTTGTGTGCAATAAAAGCGTGATTGTGTGGTGCCGGGACTTTCCCTAACGGAAGGCTGGAGCGGGTCTTGCAGAGCCTAATGAACGCTGCCGACACGCGCAGGAGCGTTGCACGCGCCCGACTCTGGGTTAGAATCGGCAGACTTCCGCACAAATCGCGGACAAAGCACGCTTTGTATGGAGACAGAGGTTCATGGCTTCCGGCAAGGATCAGACGCTGGCCAATGGCGAGACCGACGGCGCGGCGAAGCGATCGACGTATATCGAGGTGTCCAGCTCCATCGAAAAGGAGATTCGCAGCGGCATTTATCCGCCCGGCAGCCGTCTGCCGCCGCAGCGGCAACTGGCGAGCGAACTGGGCATCAACGTGTCGACGGTGTCGCGCGCGTACAAGGAATTGCAGTTGCGCGGCCTCGTGATCGGCAGCAAGCGGCGCGGCTCGCTCGTGACCGGCGGCGCCATGCCGAGCGTCGAGACGCCGGCGGCGAGCGCGGGCAGCACGGTCATCGATCTGACCGTGAACCGGCCCGCCACGGGCGAATATCTCAAGTGTCTGGCGCGCACCATGGCCGAGCTGCCGCGCGATCCGCGCTTCGCGCAATTGCAGGAATATCAGCCGCC
This sequence comes from Caballeronia cordobensis, assembly GCF_001544575.2. Lineage (GTDB taxonomy): Bacteria > Pseudomonadota > Gammaproteobacteria > Burkholderiales > Burkholderiaceae > Caballeronia > Caballeronia cordobensis. The sequence continues at coordinate 112,383 of NZ_FCNY02000003.1, read as the reverse complement.
GCAAGGGCCGTCGTGGGCGCGCGCGGCCGGTGCGCGCTGGATGAGCGCGCCGGGCTTCGCGCCGACAGCCGAGCAGGTCGTCGTCACGAGCGGCGCGCAGCATGGGCTGTATGCGGTGCTCAACAGCCTGATCGGCACCGACGGCGTGATCCTCGCGGATCAGCTCACGTATTACGGCCTGAAGGCGCTGGCGCCGGTGTTCCAGTTCGAGATCGTGGGCGTTCCGAGCGATCGCGACGGCTTGCTCGTCGAGGAGATCGAGCGCGTGTGCAAGCGCGTGCCGGTGAAGGCGATCTTCACCGTGCCGAATCTGCAGAATCCCACCGTCACGACCATGAGCCTCGAACGGCGCATGGCGCTCGTCGCGGTTGCGCGGCGGCACGGCGTGGCGATCATCGAGGACGATGTCTACGGTCCGCTCATCGCGCAGCGTCTGCCGACGATCGCGAGCCTGTGTCCCGAACTGACGTTTCATATCTCGGCGACATCGAAAATCCTCGCGCCGGGTTTGCGGCTCGGCTATCTGTCGAGCCCGCAGGACAATGCCGCGCTGTGCGCGGAGGCCGTGCGCACGACGGCGTGGATGCCCGCGCCGATATCGATGCTGATCGCGACCGTCTGGATGGAAGACGGCACCGCGCAGCACATCATGAATGCGCAGCTCGCCGAGATTCGCGCGCGGCACGATCTCGCGCGCGAGCTGTTGCCGCAGGAGCTGCTGCAGGCCGATCCCGCCTGCATGTTCGTGTGGCTGAAGCTGCCGCCGCCGTGGCGCGCGGACGATTTCGCGGCGAACGCGAAGGCGCGCGGCGTGGTGGTGATGCCGTCGTCGGCGTTTGCCGTGGACAGATCGGAAATCGAGCACGGCGTGCGCATCAACCTCGCGTGCGCGGAGAGCCGCGATCAACTCGTCAGCGGATTGCGGATGCTGGCGAGCACGCTGAAGGACCGGCCGCGGGCATTGTTCGGGCATTTATGATGCGCACGACTGATCGTCGGACGGCGCCCGGCCGGTCGCGACGAATCCGCAAACCATCCATATTCTCGTTCATCGTTTCATGAATCGGCGCGCCGCCCCGGCGCGCGCCGACGTCACCCCTGCCCCCCAGCGCCGAAAAAATCCCCACGCGGGCGTCGAACAGAAATGGCAATAAACGCTATGGCGTTTTCAGCCGAGTTCGGCTATTAGTAGACTCGATACAGACGTCACGCACGTCACGCTTACGCGACGGCGAAGCATGAGCAGCTCTCTCGTTAAAAATCGACGGTCAAAACCGGAGGCAGCTACGGCATATCACAAGCATCAGGCTCGCGCTCGTTGACGTCTTAAAGTCCTGTCCCGCGCGAGCATGTCGTGGCGAGGCGCACTGCACGCGCGCTCGCTCATCAACGATCGGCCACCCCAAGAGGGAGGCGCCTATGGCGTTCGTGTCGGAACAGATGCTGGACTGCTGCCGGTTCGCTCATCCGTCGCGCTCGATGCGTGCAATGCGTTTCATCGTTGCCGCCGCGATCGCGTCGCTCTCGCTCGCGGCGTGCAAGAAGCCGCCGCCCGAAGCGGCGAAACCACCCGTCGAAGTCACCGTCGTTACCGTCGCCGCGCAATCGACGCCCGTCGATTTCGAATTCACCGCGCAGACACAAAGCTCGCGCGAAGTGGAAATCCGTGCGCGCGTCGACGGCTTTCTGGAAAAGCGCATGTACACCGAAGGCTCGCTCGTCTCGGCGGGCCAGGTGATGTTCATCATGGACAAGCGCCCGTTCGAGGCCGCGCTGCAAACCGCGAAAGGCTCGCTTGCGCAGCAGCAGGCGCGGCTTCTCGTCACGCAGCAGAACCTCGCGCGCGTCAAGCCGCTCGCCGCGATGAACGCGTTGAGCAAGAAGGATCTCGATGACGCCGTCGGCAACGAAAAGAGCGCCGAGGCCGCCGTTATCGCCGCGAAGGGCGAAGTGCAGACCGCCGAACTGAATCTCAGCTACACGACGATCCGTTCGCCGCTGAAAGGGCTGTCGAGTTTTGCGCGCGTGCAGGAAGGCAGTTACGTGACGCCGACGCAATCGGGCCTGCTCACCTATGTCTATCAGCTCGACCCGATGTGGGTGAACTTCAGCATCTCGGAGAACGAACTGCTCGGCTATCGCGAGCAGATTCAAAAAGGCCAGTTGCGCTTTCCGCCCGACAACCAGTTCGATGTGACCGTGATTCAGGCCGATGGCTCCGTCTACCCGCAGACGGGCCGTATCGACTTCACGAATCCGGCATTCAGCACGGAGACGGGCACCTTCCTCGTGCGCGCGGTGTTCGCGAATCCGAAGGGCTCGCTGCGCCCCGGCCAGTTCGTGAAAGCGCGGGTCGCGGGCGCGATCCGGCCGAACGCGATCCTGCTGCCGCAGCGCGCCGTGCTGCAGGGCGCGAAGAGTCATTTCGTCTGGGTGCTCGATCAGCAGTCGAAGCCGCATCAGCGCGTCATCGAAGTGGGCGAATGGCACGGCGACGACTGGTTCATCACGAACGGGCTGAAGGCGGGCGAACGCGTGGTCGTCGATGGCGCGATACGCGTCAGCGCGGATTCGAACATCCGTGTGGTCGATGCTCCCGCCTCGGGCGCCAAGGAGGCATCGCTCGGCGAGACGAAGAACGCAAGCGGCGGGACCGAAAAGTGACCTGATCTGACCATTATCGGAACCACGTCGCGCGGAAGAGGCCTATGAACATTTCACATTTCTGCATCGACCGTCCGATTTTCGCTTCGGTCATTTCGATCATCATCACGCTGGGCGGCGCGCTCGCGATGCTTGCGCTGCCCACCGCGCAATACCCCGACATCACGCCGCCGCAGATCACCATCTCCGCGACCTATCCGGGTGCGAGCGCGGATGTCGTCGCGAACAACGTGGCCGCGCCGATCGAGCAGCAGGTCAACGGCGCGGACAACATGATCTACATGAACTCGTCGAGCTCCTCGACGGGCAATCTCACGATCAACGCGTACTTCGAGATCGGCACGAATCCGGAACTCGCGCAGGTGGACGTGCAGAACCGCGTGAACCTCGCGATGCCGCAACTGCCGCAATCGGTGACGGCGCAGGGCGTGCAGGTGCAGAAGAAATCGCAGGCGTTCATGATGGTGATCGCCATCTATTCGCCCGACGAACGCTACGACGCGACCTATATCGCCAACTACGCGAACGTGTATGTTCTCGACGCGCTCAAGCGCATTCCCGGCGCGAATCAGGCCGCGATCTTCGGCACGCCCGATTACGCCATGCGCATCTGGCTCAAGCCCGACCGCATGGCGCAGCTCGGTATCACCGCGTCCGACGTGCAGCGCGCCGTGGCCAACCAGAACCAGCAGTTCGCCGTCGGGCGGCTCGGGCAATCGCCGACGGGCGCGGCCGTCGAGCAGTCGTTCGCGGTAACGACGACGGGCCGGCTCACGGAGCCGTCGGAGTTCGAGAACATCATCATTCGCGCGGAATCGGGCGGCGCCGCGATCGTGCGCCTGAAGGACGTGGGCCGCGCGGAGCTGGGCCAGAAAGACTATTCGATCCGCAGCCGCTTCCAGGGCAAATCCGCGACGGTGCTCGCCGTCTATCAGCAGCCCGGCGCGAACGCGCTCGACGTGTCCAAGCAGGTGCGCGCGTCGCTCGCCGAGATGAAAAAGACCTTCCCGCAAGGCATCGATTACGAAATCGCGATGGACACGACGGAGTTCACGCGCGCGTCCATCTCCGACGTGGTGCACACGTTCTTCGAAGCGGTCGTGCTGGTGGTGATCGTCGTGTTCGTGTTCCTGCAAAGCCTGCGCGCGACGCTGATTCCGGTGATCGCGGTGCCGGTGTCGATCGTCGGCACGTTCATGGGCATGGAAGCGCTCGGCTTCTCCATCAACATGCTGACCTTGTTCGGCATGGTGCTCGCGATCGGCATTGTCGTGGACGATGCGATCGTGGTGATCGAGAACGTCGAGCGCAACATGACGGTCTTCAAGCTCGATCCGAAGACCGCCGCCAAGAAAGCGATGGACGAAGTGGCCGGGCCGGTCGTCGCGATCGTGCTCGTGCTGTGCGCGGTGTTCGTGCCGGTCGCGTTCCTCGGCGGCATCACGGGGCAGATGTACAAGCAGTTCGCCATTACCATCGCGATATCGGTGGTGATATCGGGCATCGTCGCGCTCACGCTGTCGCCGGCGCTTGCCGCGCTATTGCTGAAACCGGGGCATCACGAGAAAAAGGGCTTTTTCCGCTGGTTCGACAACCAGTTCGAGCGCATGACGCACGGCTACACGCGCATGGTGCGGCTCATCATCAAGCGCTTCGTGATCGCGCTGCTGCTGTTCGTGGGCATGATCGCGCTCGCCGTCGTGATGATGAAGGACATTCCCACCGCCTTCCTGCCGCCCGAGGATCAGGGCTATCTGCTCGGCGCGGTGATCATGCCGGACGCGGCCTCGCTCGATCGCACGGGCGCGGTGTCCGAGCGTGTCACCGAGTACTTCATGAAACAGCCGGCGGTGGGCAGCATCACGACCATCGATGGCTTCAGCATTCTCGACAGCCAGAACAAGAACAATTCGTCGACTTTCTTCGTCGGTTTCAAGAGTTTCGATGAACGCTACAAGTCCGCGAATATCCGCACGCAGAACGCGCGCGCGGTGCTCATCGACGCCTACAAGAATTTGTCCGAAATCAGGCAGGGCATCGTGATACCGCTGAATCCACCGTCGATACCGGGTCTCGGCACGACCGGCGGCACCGAAATGTGGATTCAGAGCAAAGGCGATGCGACCACCGCCCAGTTCGCGGGGATCGTCGACGATTTCGTCGCCAAGGCGAAAGCGCGGCCGGAACTGACCGGCGTCACGTCCACGTTCAACGCGTCGTCGCAGCAACTGCTCGCCAACGTCGACCGCGACAAGGCCGAGACGCTCGGCGTGCCCGTCGAGGACGTGTACAGCGCCATGCAGACGATGTTCGGCTCGCTCTACGTGTCGCAGTTCAACCGGTCGAGCCGGCTGTGGCAGGTCATTCTGCAGGCGGAGCCGCAATACCGCCTGAAACCCGACGACCTCACGCAGATTTTCGTGAAAAGCACGAGCGGCCAGATGGTTCCGCTCAAGTCGGTGGTCAGCACGCGTTACGTCACCGGGCCGGACCTCATCACGCGCTTCAACAATTTCCCGGCGGTGAAGATCACGGCGAACGCCGCGCCCGGCTATGCGTCGGGCCAGGTGATCCAGGCGCTCGAAGACATCGCGGCAGGCTTGCCGACCGACTACGGCATCGGATGGAGCGGCGAGGCGTACGAGGCGAAGAAATCGGGCGGCACGTCCGGGCTCGTATTCGTGTTCGGCCTCGTGATGGTGTTCCTGATCCTCGCCGCGCAATACGAAAAGTGGAGCCTGCCGTTCGGCGTGCTGATGGCGGTGCCGTTCGCGCTCTTCGGCGCGCTGCTCGCGATTCTCCTGCGCGGCCTCAACAACGACGTGTATTTCCAGATCGGCCTCACGATGCTGGTCGCGCTCGCCGCGAAAAACGCGATTCTCATCTTCGAGTTCGCCGTGCTGAACCGCGAGCAGGGCAAATCCGTTTTCGATGCGACGATGACCGCCGCTGAAGAACGCCTGCGCCCGATCGTGATGACCTCGCTCGCGTTCATTCTCGGCTGCGTGCCGCTCGCGATCGCGACGGGCGCATCGGCGAACAGCCGGCATTCCATCGGCACCGGCGTGATCGGCGGGATGCTCGGCGCGACGGCCATCGCCGTGTTCTTCATCCCGATGTTCTTCTGGGGCCTCGAAACGATGTCCTCGCGCTCGAAGAAAAAAGGCGGCGAGACGCCCGCCGCCGATGCGACGCCAGAGTCGAAGGCATCGGGAAGCGGCCCGAACGCCACGCCGTCCGCTCCGGACAAAGGACACTGACATGCGGCGCGCCCGGCTCATCCACTCTTTCGCGGGCATGGCGGCCGCGCTGTCGCTCGGCGGCTGCCTGCTCGGCCCGAACTACACGCGCCAGCCGGTCGAGACGCCTGCGACGTATCGCTTCGCCGCGGCCGAAGCCGCCGATACCGCCAACACCGAATGGTGGAAGCAGTATCAGGATCCCGTGCTCGACGACCTGATCGCCACCGCGCTCGCGAACAACAAGGACGTGAAGATCGCGGCGGCGCGCGTCGATCAGTTCATGGGCCAGTTCGCGACGACGCGTTCCGCGCTCTTTCCGCAGATTTCCGCGGGTGCGCAGGCGGCGCGTCAGCGCACGCCGCTCGCCCTGTCGAACGGATTCGGGCCGGTTTACAACAGCGTCGAGCTGTCCGTTTCGGCGGCGTGGGAAATCGATGTTTTCGGCCGCAACCGGCGTCTGACCGAGGCTGCGCGCGCGAATCTGCTGTCGAGCGAGGAAGGACGGCGCGCGACGATCCTCTCGCTGGTGGCGTCGGTGGCGACGTCGTATCTGAATCTGCTGAGCCTCGACAAGCAGCTCGATATCGCGAAGGCGACGACCCAGAGCCGCGCCGAATCCGTGCATGTGTTCACGCTGCGCTTCGAAGGCGGCGAAGTCTCGCAGATGGAACTGGCGCAGAGCCAGTCCGAGTACGAAGCCTCGCTCGCGACGATTCCGCAGCTCGAAACGCAGATCGCGCAGCAGGAAGACGCGCTCTCGATCCTGCTCGGCGCGAACCCGGGGCCGATCGTCCGCGGCCGCCCACTCGGCGAACTCGCGACGCCCGTGGTTCCGGCGGGCCTGCCTTCCGACCTGCTGGAGCGACGCCCCGATCTGTTGCAAGCCGAACAGGATCTGGTCGCGGCGAACGCGCTGATCGGCGCGGCGCGGGCGCTCTACTTCCCGCAGATTTCGCTGACCGGCCTCTTCGGCACCGCGAGCACCGCGTTCTCGTCGCTCTTCACGGGGCCCGCGCGCGTGTGGTCGTTCGCGGGTCAGGTCACGCAGCCGATCTTCACGGCGGGCAATATCTCGGGCCAGGTGCAGTCGGCCGAGGCGCAGCAGCAGCAGGCGCTGCTCACTTATCAGAAAGCGATACAGGTCGCGTTCCAGGAAGTCGACGACGCGCTCATCGCATCGCGCAAGCTGCACGAGCAGCTCGAAACGCAGGGCCGCCAGGTGGTCGCGCTCAGCACCTATTCGCGCATGGCGCGGGCGCGCTACGAAGGCGGCTATACGAGCTATATCGAAGTGCTCGACGCCGAGCGCAGCCTCTTCAACGCGCAGCTTTCGCAGACCCAGACGCAGGCCGCCGCGCTCGCGTCGTTCGTCACGCTCTACAAGGTCATGGGCGGCGGCTGGGTCGTGGCCGCCGACAAGATGACGACGCAAACCAGCGACGCCGCTAAAGCCGCGCAACCGAGCCCGCAGGCGGTCCAATGAACGCGCCGACATCCGCATCCGGCGACCGCCCAGCGCGCGCGCTGATCGCGTGTCACGAGTGCGATCTGATGCAGCGCGAAAGCGACGTCCCGCCCGGCGGCATGCTGCGCTGCTGCCGCTGCCGCGCCGTGCTCTACCGGCGCCGGGGCCGCGGCTTCGACCGCGCCCTCGCCTATGCGCTCGCGGCCTGCGCGCTGTGGGTCATCTCCAACGCGTTTCCGATCGTCGGTCTCGCGGTCAACGGCGATCTCGTCGAAACCACGCTCATCGGCGCGGTGCGCGTGCTCTATCGCGACGGCATGTGGCCGCTCGCCGGCCTCATCTTCATCACGACGATTCTGATGCCCGCGCTCCAGTCGCTCGGCATGGTGTGGCTGCTGCTGCCGCTGCACCTGAACCGCAGGCCGTGGCGCGCCGACGCCGTGTTTCGTGTCCTGCGCATCGCGCGCAACTGGGGCATGACCGAAGTGCTGATGCTCGGCCTGCTCGTCGCGCTCGTGAAGCTCGCGCATATCGCCGCGGTCGTGACGGGACCGGCGCTGTGGTCGCTCGCCGCGCTGATGCTGCTGCTCGTCGCGGCGGCCTCCGCCTTCGACGAGCGCGCGATGTGGATGCGCATCGAAAAAGCGCCGCCCGGCATGCCCGCCGACACGCCGCTTGCCGGGCGCACGGCGGCCGCGAGCGGCATCTGCGTATGTCACGACTGCGGCCTGAGTACGCGCGGCGTGCAGCGCCATGCGCATTTGTGCTGCCCGCGCTGCGGCGCGCGTCTGCATCTGCGCAAGCCCGCGAGCCTGTCGCGCACGTGGGCGTATCTGATCTCGGCCGCGATCCTGTACGTCCCCGCGAACCTGCTGCCGGTGATGAACACGAGTTCGCTTTTCGGCGCGCAGAAGGACACGATCATGAGCGGCGTCGCGTACCTGTGGCAGTCGGGCTCCTGGCCGCTTGCGATCATCGTGTTCATCGCGAGCATCGCCGTGCCGATGCTCAAGATTCTCGCGATCGGCTATCTCGCCACGACCGCGAATCTGCGCATGACGCAGCAGAACGTGCAGCGCGCGCGCATCTATCGCGTCGTCGAGCTGGTGGGCCGCTGGTCGATGCTCGATATCTACGTGATCGCCGTGCTCGTCGCGCTCGTGCAGTTCAGCGCGATGGCGACGATCGAAGCCGGGCCGGCGTCGATCGCGTTCGGCGCCGTCGTCGTGCTGACCATGTTCGCGGCGATGTCTTTCGATCCGCGCCTCATCTGGGACACGGAAAGAACACCCTCGCCGCCCTCTGCCGAAGGATCGCGATGAGCACGCCCGACGAAACGCCCGACGCCGAAGTCGTGCCGAAAAAGCGCTGGCGCATACCGTGGGTCTGGGTCGTGCCGGCCGTCGCGGTAGCGGTCGGCGTCTGGCTCGCGGTGCAGGCCGTGCTCGCGGAAGGCCCGACCGTCACCATCAGCTTCAAGTCCGGCGAAGGGCTCGAAGCGGGCAAGACGAAGATCAAGTTCAAGGACGTCGATATCGGTCTCGTGAAGACGGTCGCGCTCTCGAAGGATTACAAGCGCGTGATCGCCACCGCCGAATTGACGCGCGACGCGACCAACATGCTCGTCGACGACACCCGCTTCTGGGTCGTGCGTCCGCGCGTGGCGGGCGGCTCGGTGTCGGGCATCGGCACCTTGCTGTCGGGCGCGTATATCGGCATGGACATCGGCCACACGAAGGAGACGCGGCGCGATTACACCGGCCTCGAAACGCCGCCGGTTTTCGCGAGCGACGTGCCCGGACGGCGCTTCGTCCTGAAGGCGGTGGATCTCGGTTCCGTCGATGTCGGCGCGCCGGTGTATTTCCGCCGCCTGCAAGTGGGCCAGGTCACGTCGTTCGAGCTCGACAAGGACGGCGCCGGCGTGACGCTGCACGTTTTCATCAACGCGCCTTACGACCGCTATGTGAACGCCGATTCGCGCTTTTGGCAGGCGGGCGGCATCGACGTGACGCTCGGCACCGACGGGCTCAAGGTCAATACGCAATCGCTCGTGTCGATCCTGATCGGCGGGCTTGCGTTCGAGACGCCCGCGGTCTCGCTAAGCTGGGCCGAGGCGCCGCCCGATACGACGTTCAAGCTCTTCTCCACGCGCGCCGACGCGCTGCGCGTGCAGGAGCGCATCGTCGAAACGTATATGTTCAGTTTTCAGGGCTCGGTGCGCGGGCTTGCGGTGGGCGCGCCTGTCGAGTTCCGCGGCATTCAGATCGGCGAAGTGTCGGCGATTTATACGCGCTTCGACCAGGCGACGAAGCAGATCAGCATTCCGGTCGAAGTGAAGCTTTATCCGGAGCGCTTCACGTCGCGCTTCGCGAACGAGCCGAAAGGCGGGCGCGTGGCGAGCGATCCGAGAGCGCTCGCGGATTTCCTCGTGTCGCGCGGATTGCGCGCGCAATTGCGCACGGGCAGCCTGCTGACGGGCCAGTTGTACGTGTCGCTTGATTTCTTCCCGAACGCGAAGAAGGCGAGCATGGACTGGAACAGCGTGCCGCCCGAAATGCCGACGACGCCGAGCGGCCTCGACTCGTTGCAGGATTCGGTGAACCGCATCATGACGCGCATCGACAAGCTGCCGATCGAGGAACTCACCGCGAGCGCGCGGCAGACGCTCAACAGCACGACCGCGCTGATGCAGGGTCTCAACACGCAGGTCGTGCCGCAAGCCGCGACGACCCTCGCCGCCGCGCGCGCCGCGCTCGATGCCGCGCATTCCACGCTGATGCCGGATTCGGGTCTGCAGCAGGACACGGCCGAAGCGATCCGCGAACTGACGCGCACTGCTGTTTCGTTCCGCAGTCTCGCGGATTATCTGCAGCAGCATCCGGAAGCGTTGCTGCGTGGCAAACCGGAGGACAAGAAGTGATGCGGCCCGCTCTCGTTCTCTTTCTTTTCGCGCTGCTCGCCGCATGCAGTTCGCCGCGCGCGAGCTTCTACCGCTTGAGCGCGGACCCCACGCTCACCGCGGCCACCGCGCGCGCGCCCGCGCGGCCCGTGATCGTCGGGCCGGTGACGGTGCCCGATCTCGTCGATCGTCCGCAAATCGTCACGCGCAATACGAACAACGAAGTTTCGCTCAACGAGTTCGCGCGCTGGGGCGAGCCGCTCAAGAGCAGCATCGCGGACGCCATCGCGGCAGACCTCGCGGTGCTGCTCGCCTCGGATCGCGTCGCGCCCGCCTCGCGCGCGATCGCCGATCCGGACGCGTTGCGCGTGCGTGTGGATATCCAGCAGTTCGAGTCCGTTCCCGGCGATGCCGTTTCGATCGACGCGCAATGGACGGTGCGGAGATTCGGCGACGAGAATGCGATGAGCGGGCGGTCGAAAGTGCGCGAGCCGGTTAGCGGGCCTGATTACGATGCGCTCGTGGCCGCGCATAGCCGTGCGTTGGCGGGGGTGAGCCGGGATATCGCGGCGGCGATTGGAAGGGGTGGGAACTAGCGTCGGCGCGATTAACGGCCAATTCCCTATTGGCTCGCTTCTTTTTTATTTAGGATAAGCAACTATCAATTGCCGAAAGCCAATTATCTAGCCTCTGCTTTCACTAAAATCCACACACGCGTCGTCTTGTAAACGATAGCGTTTCAGGCCCGCCAGTGTTGGCGCTTCCTGATAATGAATAACAAGATGGTCATGCCAGTTCATCTGTCCTTGAAAGACGATCAAGGACGCGACCTTCGAGGGTCCTCCACAGTGCAAGGTCGTGAAGGAACGATCGAAGTAATTGCCCTCTCGCATTGTTTCAGCGTGCCCGTGGATCCTCTCACAGGACGAGTGGTCGGACAGCGGACACATACGCCCTTCACAATTCATAAAGAAATCGATTCATCGACGCCGCTGCTCCATCAAATGTTGCGCGATTCAAGAACGCTGCAATCGGCCGATGTCGTTTTCTTCCGGATCAATCACGCGGGCATGGAAGAAGCGTATTACACGGTGCATCTGGATAACGTGAAGATCGGTTCTATCATGACCCTGATGCCGAACATGAAGGATGCAAGCTGTGCGCTTTTCAATCACATGGAAAGCATTGAATTGTTCTACGAGAATATCTCGTGGCATTACCACGATGGCAATCTGAAGGTGTCGGATGCGCTGAGCGCTGCACGCGAACAGGCGGTATGACATGCCGGTGAATTGCACGTTCAAGCTAAACAACAGGGAAACGTCTACGCTCGTATGCACGGGATACGGCACGGTAGAAGCGTTTTCCGGTCAGAAGCACGGCCGCGACAATCCCGATGCAGTCACCATCGCGAAAATTGGTCCGATTCCACGCGGTACGTATTATCTTGTCGATCGCCAGTCCGGGGGGCTGCTTGGAAGGGTGCGAGATGCGCTAGCGCCTTATGTCGGTTCAACAGAGCGCACAAAATGGTTCATGCTTTGGAATCCGGAAACAGGAGATATGAGCAACATCAAGGGCGTGATGCGCGGTCAGTTTCGACTGCATCCTGTAGGAAATGAAGAACGAAGTGAAGGCTGTATCACCCTCGTCAATCCTGCCGAGTTCGAGCTATTGCAGCGCTTTATTCGCACTTCCCCGCCCATTCTTCCTGTGCCAGGTTCCACGCTCAAGGCCTACGGCATGGTCACGGTGAAATGACACGCGAAAGACTCATAACGCTCGCCCGAATCGTGTTGCTGATTTTCGTGTCATTTCTCGTAGCCAGCGCGATGACTCGATTCACCTACACATGGGCGCCTGCGATTCCCGACTGGATAGCTGACACCATACGCGCTTCGTACGAAGCACTGGGCTATCAAGGCGTTGGGATCGAGGACATCATGGACGGCGACATTCTAGGAAGGCTGAGTGTCTGCTGGTTTTTCGCTGCGCTTTTCATCGGCGTGTGTCGTCGCTCGACTCGCAGAACCATTCCGCGTACTTCATGGTTTCTTGCGTACATCGTTGGCACTTTCGCCAGCGCGTATCTGCTTGCAGATTGCATTTGTCAGGTGGTGCCTGGACCGGTGCATGACGGGACGCTGGGAAGTGAACTGGATCCTCTTCGGGTGATTCATGTATTGGGCGTACTCATGGTGTGCTGGATCGGCATGTTCATCGTCTTGCGGCCACTTCTCGCAGCGCTTAATCGACTTCGCGCACGCCCGCGAGGCGATGCGAGAAACTCTTGAAAGACACACTCTTTGGCCATTCTCTTCGAGTGCCAACGGGTCCTACAACACCATCCGCTCCGCCTCCGCAAACCGCGCCCCCCCAGCCGGCACATCCCGCCGCGCGATACGCACGATCTCCACAGCCCGCGTCTGCGGCGGCTGTGTCGGAAGACGCGCCAGATGAATCGCGATATCGGCGTGCGGCTCATCGCAGCGCGTGTCCATCAGCAGATTCATATGATTCAGGCACAGCGTGCGCTCGGTGACGGAAATCATCCTCACCGGTTCGTCGAGCACGTCGAGAATGGTCTGAAGCTGCGTCTCGATGGAATCGGCGGGCGAGCCGAGCGCGGCGAGCGCGGCCTCGTTCTCTTCGACATCGCGCTGCAGCCGCGTGGCGTCGCCGGCGAGATCCGCCGAAGCTATCAGGCTGCTCATGCCCGCGCCGCGCCGGCCAAGCATCTGCATACGCGCCGCGAGCAGCGCGCGATGTTCCTGCAGCGCATCGCGTCGCGCTTCCGTCTGCGCGACGCGCGACATCGCTTCGAGCGCGAACTGCTCGACGATCCGCTGCACGAGATCGCCCCTGAGCGCGTCGTCGGATTCGTGGCAGAAGCGCATGCGCTTGTCGTCGAAGCCGATCGCCGTGCGCGCAACATCGGAGCGCATCGTGCCGCCTTCGAGCGCCGCGACGAGCACCTGCCGCTCGACGAGCGTCGCGCCCAGAATCGCGAAAGCGTGGTCGGCCGCGATGTGATCGCCGAACCAGTCACACACGTCGCGCGACTCGCCGATCACGCGCGCGATGTCGTCGGGGGTCGCGAATTTCGCGCGCAAGTACGGATCGTCCGACCATGCGCCGGGCGTCGCATCGCGCGGCGCGGGCAGCGCGGCGACCAGTTCGCGCACGTGATCGATCGTCTTGCCGACGGCAGGTGCAAGCCGCGCCTCGTAGCGGCTCGCGAGGCGCACCTGAGGCGCCACCGTCACGATGCGCGCGAGCGCCTGCCGCACGTCGTCGCGCGTGGCGCTATCGTCGCGTTTGAAGAGCCAGTTGAACATGCTCATCCCATGATGTGCACGCCGCCATCCACGTACAGCGTTTCGCCCGACAGACGGCGCGCGTAAGGCGTCGCCAGAAAGGCGCAGGTGAACCCCACGTCCATGATGTCGACGAGCTCGCCGAGCGGCGCGCGCTGCGCGGCTTCCGTCAGCAGCAGATCGAAATCCTTGAGCCCCGATGCGGCGCGTGTCTTGAGCGGGCCCGGCGAAATCGCGTGCACGCGGATGCCCTGCGGACCCAACTCGTAGGCGAGATAGCGCGCGCACGCTTCGAGCGCGGCCTTCACCGGGCCCATGACGTTGTAGTTGGGGACCACCTTGTTCGCGCCGTGATAGCTCATCGTGAACATCGTGCCGCCGTCTTTCATGAGCGGCGCCGCGAGCCGCGCCATGCGCACGAACGAATGACAGGAGATGTCCATCGCTTTCGCGAAGCCGTCCGCGGAGCAGTTCAAAAGGCCGCCCTGCAGATCGTCCTTCGGCGCCCACGCGATCGAATGCACGAGGATATCGAGCTCGCCCCACTCGCTGCCGATGCGCTCGAACACCGCGTCGAGCTGATCCTGCCGCGACGCATCGAGCGGCATGAAGATGCCAGCGTCGAGCGCTCGCGCAACCGGCTCGACATAAGGCCGCGCCTTGTCGTCGGCATAGGTGATGGCGAGATCCGCGCCCAGTTCGCGAAACGCCTTCGCGCAGCCGTATGCGATCGAATGCTCGTTGGCGATGCCGGTGACGAGCGCCTTTGCGCCCTTCAGCACGGCATGCGGAACATGCTCCATCATGTGGATGCTCCCTCGCGTTTGTCGTCGATCAGCGCGAATGCATGACGCGCGATCATCAATTCCTCGTTGGTCGGAATCACCCACGCGCTCACCTTGCCCGACGCCTTGCTAATGCGCGGGCCGCCGCTTTCGTTCGCCGCTGCATCGAGCTCGATGCCCCACCACGCCGCCTGCTCGCACACGCGCTGGCGAATCTCCTTCGAATGCTCGCCGATGCCCGCCGTGAACACGATCGCATCGAGCCCTTGCAGCGCGGCGCTCATCGAGCCAAGCTCGCGGCCGATGCGATACACGTAGAGATCGATGGCGAAGCGCGCGCGTTCGTCGTCGCTTGCGAGCAGGGCGCGCATGTCGCCCGACACGCCCGAGACGCCGAGCAATCCCGAGCCGCGATACAGCAGGTCTTCGATCTCGCGGGGGTTCATGCCGAGCTCGTCGAGCATGTAGAGGATCACGCCGGGATCGAGATTGCCGCAGCGCGTGCCCATCATGAGGCCGTCGACGGCGGTGAAGCCCATCGTGCTCGCCACGCTCTTGCCCGCGTGCATCGCGCACAGGCTCGCGCCGTTGCCCAGATGCGCGACGACGGTGCGCCCGCGCGCCGCGTCGGGCGCGATCGCCGGCAGCGCGCTCGCGATGTATTCGTACGAGAGGCCATGAAAGCCATAGCGCCGCACGCCGTTTTTCGTGATCGACTCGGGCAGCGCGAACGCCTGCGCGATGGGCGCCTGTGTCGCATGGAACGCCGTATCGAAGCAGGCGACTTGCGGCAGGCCCGGATTGCGCTCGGCGATGATGCGTATCGGCTTGAGATTATGCGGCTGATGCAGCGGCGCGAGCGGCGTGAGCTTGTCGAGTTCGTCGAGCACCTCGGGGGTCGCCAGCACCGGCTTCGTGAAACGCGCGCCGCCATGCACGACGCGATGCCCGACGCCGATCAGACGATGCCCCGCGCCATGCCCGCGCAGAAACGTGCCGAGATACGCGATGGCATCGGCGTGCTGGAGCGTTTCGCCGTCGCCCCATTGATGCTCGCCGGTCTTCTCGCCCTTCGCGTCGAACGCGACGAAATGCGGCGAGCTGAAGAGGCCTTCCACCTGCCCGCGCGTGACGAGTTCGAGATCCTCGCCGTCGACGTCGAACGCGCTGAACTTGATGCTCGACGAGCCCGCGTTGAGAACCATGATGACGTCGGCCATGTCATCACCCCGTCACTTGCGCTTCTTCGCGACGCTTGGACGCCACGAGCGCCGCCACGGCGCACGACGCCAGGCGCGAACGCAGCGTATCGGCGCGACTCGTGAGAATGATCGGCACGCGCGCCCCCAGCACGATGCCGGCCGAATGCGCGCCCGCGAGAAACGACAGGCTCTTCGCGAGCATGTTGCCCGCTTCGAGGTCCGGCACGATCAGCACGTTCGCCCGGCCCGCGACGGGCGAGTCGATTTTCTTCGTCTGCGCCGCTTCGAGGTCGATCGCGTTGTCGAGCGCAAGCGGGCCATCAACGAGCGCGCCCGTAATCTGATGCCGGTCCACCATCTTGCACAGCGCGGCGGCTTCGAGCGTGGAAGGCACTTTCGGGTTCACCGTTTCCATCGCCGACAGAATCGCGACGCGCACCTCCGGGAAGCGCAACGCGTGTCCGAGGTCGATCGCGTTTTGCAGGATATCGACCTTGTCGGCAAGCGTCGGCGCAATGTTGATCGCGGCGTCGCTGATGATCAGCACGTTCTCGTGCCCCGGCACATCCATGATGAAGCAGTGCGACACGCGCCGCTGCGTGCGCAGACCGCCTTCGCGCTTCACGACCGCGGCCATCACTTCGTCGGTGTGCAGGCTGCCTTTCATGATCGCCTCGGCCTTCGCCTCGCGCACGAGTTCCACCGCCTTGTCGGCGGCGGCGTGACTGTGCGGTGCATCGACGATAGGCAGGCCGGTGATGTTCAGCCCGCATTCCTCCGCGACTTCGCGGATACGCTCGCGCGGCCCGACGAGCAGCGGCGCGATCAGGCCCAGCTCATGCGCCTTGACCGCGCTTTCGAGCGAGGTGCGGTCGCAGGGATGCGCAACCGCTGTCGCGAGCGGCGGCAGCGCGCGGCAAATCTCGATGAGCCGTTCGTACTTCTCTTCCTTCTGATTCATATCGCCTCCCGGGAGAACGTGAGATGCGCCGCCGGCGCATCAGTGCGCGGGTGCGGAACGCCGGGGCGCGCGCGCGGGCTTGAGGGGCAGCGCCGCGCGAATGCGCGCGAGCGTGTCGTGTTGCGTCGCCGTGGGCTCGTAGCCTTGCAGACGGCTATCGTCGCGCAGCTTGTCCATGAAGGTGAGGAGCTTCTTGCGGTCCTCGTTGTCGTTGAGAAGATCGGGCAAGGTCGACAGCGCCTGTTCCGGTTCGTAGCGTACGATGATCTCCTGCTCGCCGCGAATGCGCCGCCATTCGTCGCGCGGCTTCTCCGGCAGATAGTCGGCGTAGGCGGCCATGAGTTCCTGGCGCAGCACCATGCGCGCGAGCGGCAGCGGTTCGTCGTGATCGACGAGCAGGCATGCGACGCGTGCGACGGCTTCCGCATACCCGCCATGCGCGATCGACGCCAGCGCGTCCTGCACGAAAGGCAGTTCGCGCGGATCGGTCTTGTGCTCGTGCGCTTCATGCTCCTGCGTCTGCGGCTGATGCGCCGAGAACATGTTGCCGTACACGGAGAAGAACATCGCCTCGGTCGCCGCATCGCGCATGGCGCGGTAGAAGTCGAGGCTCGCGCTGATCATGTCGGAGCCACAATGCTCGGCTTTTCGCAGCACGTCGCGTTCGGTCGCGGGCACAGAGGCAGGCTTGCGCGCGGCCTTCACCGCATCGGCGGCGGGGCCGAGCCACGCGAGCCACGGGTTCAGGTCGGAGAGCATCCAGCGTTGCGCGCGCAACGGATGGAATGCGCGCAGCATGGCCGCGGTGGTGTCGTTGGCCATCGACTGCACGAAGGGCTGCGCGAAGAGTTCATACGCGCGCTGATTGAAATCCGATACCTGTTTTACCGCCTGAAACGGCAATTCGTCGGCGCGCTCGAAGCGATTGAAGCGCGCGGTGAGGTCTTCGAGACGGCGCTCGTGAAAGCTCACGTCGTACTCTGTCTTGCCGTCCGCGCCTTTGCGCTCGGCGATCTCCATGCCGTACAGCCCCGGCGGAAACGATTCGATCGCCTCCAGCACCGACGCGATCTGCGTATGCTCCTTCTTCGCGACCTTGCCGCTCACGAAAATGCCCAGATGCCCGATGTTCTTGTGCATCAGCCCGACGATCACCTGCCCGCGCGACTTGATCTCGTCGGTGCTGCCGTAGATGTCCGCGACCCAGTTGAACGCCTGTTGCGGCGGCGTGATGTTGTCGCCCATCGAGGCGAACAGAATGATCGGCGTCTTGATCGCGCGCAGATCGAACGACGTGCCCGAAAGACCGCGCGTTTCGCCCGACCACAACTGATTGCCGACGAAGAGATTGCGCGTGATCCATTCGATCTCTTCGCGGTTCATCAGGTAATAGCCGCCCCACCAGCGCTCGAAGTCGAGAAAGCGCGGCGGCTCGGTGTCGATCTTGTCGAACAGATGGTAGTACTTGTCCCACAGGCTATTCGCCGGATTCAGGTTCTCGAAGTTCTCGACGAGATACGCGCCGTCGAACTTGCCGTTGCCGAGGTCGGCCGTCAGCGACGCGAGCCACGTGCCGCCCAGCATGCCGCCCGAATAGCGCATCGGGTTGTCGCCCTCGCCTTCGCTCCACGCGCCGCTCCAGTACGACATCGGCGCGCCGTTGATGACGATCGGACCGGTATCGTCGGGCTGCGAGCTCGCGATCATCATCGCGGCCCAGCCGCCCTGGCAATTGCCGACGATGGCGGGCTTCGGGCTCTCGGGATGCAGCTCGCGCACGTGCTTCACGAAGCGCTGCTCGGCCGCGCAGACATCGAGCAAGGTTTGGCCCGGCTGCGGGTCGCGGAAGAACGTGACGAAGTACACCGGATGGCCCGCGCGCAATGCGACGCCCACTTGCGAATCGTCCTTGAAGCCGCCGATGCCCGGACCATGCCCCGCACGCGGATCGATGACGAGATACGGCCGCTTGAGCGGATCGACGACGACGCCTTCGGGCGGCACGATACGCAGCAGCGCATAGTTCACGGGCCGCTCGAACGTGCGGCCGTCCATCAGCGTGTCATAGGCGAAATGCAGCACGGGTTCGAGGCCGCGCTTGGTCTGCTCGATGAAGTTGTTGCCGCGCTGACGCAGCGTGTCCCAGAAGAGCACGGTGCGCTGCATGACGTCGACGGCGTACGCGTAGCCGTTGAAGGGGCTCACCCCGCCCGCGGCGCCGGCTTGATCCGCGCCGCCGTTGCCGAACAGGCGCAGGCCGGCATCGCGCGCGCGTTCGCTGAACTGATGCTGCGCCGTTTCCGCGCGCTTCTGAAACACGCGGGACACTTTGTCCGCGATCTCCTTGCTTCGATGCAGTCGATCTGCATGCGTCATGACGTGACCTCCGCGACGAAAACGTGCATGGGATGACGAACTTCCCTGGACAGATGATCTGGATAACATCATTAAAATATAAGCGCAACGTGCGACAGCAAGGTGGCAAAAAAGGCGACCTAATGACGCGCAATAGGGCCCGCGCCGGACGAAACAAGCTCCTGATATTTCGTCACCACATGCTCCAGGTTGTAGAACATGCGCGCTTCGCCGAGCGCCTGGCCGAGCGGCGCGCGCCTGACCGCCGCGAGCACGCCGGGATTCAGGCCCGCGAGCCAGAGCGTCGTGCCGTTCGCGGCGAGGCGCGCGTCGGCTTCGGTCAGCATCTTGAGCGCGGTGTATTCGACATCGAAGACGCGGCTGAGATCCAGCACGACGATGCTTGCGTGCGAATCGCGCACCAGCGGCCGGATTTTTTCGGCGACACGTTGCGCATTCGCAAAGAATATCCGTCCTTCGGTACGCAACAGCAACAGTCCGGGAAAGGCTTCGTCTTCGGGATGGCGCGGCGAATCGCGCCGGAAAACGTTGGTGCCCGGTATGCGTTTAAGGGCATACACCGGCGGATTCGACACCTGATGCGCGAGCGCGAAGAGCGACACGACGATCGCGACGAGAATGCCTTCCAGCGTGCCCAGCAGCACGACGCCCGCGCATGCGGTCAGCGCCCACACGAATTCGGTACGGCGAACCTTCAGGATGGCGCGGAACTCGGCGGGACTGAAAAGCCCGATCGAATAGAACACGACGACGGCGGCGAGCGTCGCATGCGGCATCAGCGCCATCAGGGGCGCGAACAGCAGCATGACGGCGAGCGCGATCGACGCCGTCACGAGGCCCGCGAGTTGCGTGCGCGCGCCCGCCTGCCGGTTGACGGCCGTCTGGCTCGTGCCGCCGCCCGCCGCCATCGCGCCAAGGAGCGCGCCGCCCGCGTTCGCCAGTCCGGTCGCGAGCAGTTCGCGGTTCGCGTCGGGCGCGGGCTCGTCGTTGCGGGAGAACGCGCGCGCGGCCGCGATGCTTTCGGTGAAGCTCATCAAGGCGATGCCCAGCGCATCCGGCCACAGTTTCAGCGCGAGCGAGAGATCGGGCGGTGTCCATGACGGCAGACCCGCGGGCACTGCGCCGACCGTTTCGACGCCATGCGCGCGCAGACCGAATGCGGCCACCGCGATAATCGCCGCCGCGACCACGAGCAACGGCGCCGGCGCGCGCGGCGTGAAGCGTTCGAGCAGCACGAGCGCGGCGAGCGTGAGCGCCGCGAGGGCGAGCGTGCTCACAGACAAGTGTGGCAAGCTCGCGACGAACGCGCCCACGTTATGCGGAAACGAACCTTTCGGATAGTGCAGGCCGAAGAGCTTCGGCAACTGATCGACGACGATGACGATCGCCACGCCCGCCTTGAAGCCGACGAGCACCGGCTCCGAGATGAAGTTCGCGACGAAGCCGAGCCGCAGCACCGCCGCCGCGACGAGCAGCGCGCCGACGAGCAGTGTGAGCGTCGCATTGGCGGCGGCGAGCGCCTGCGGATCGCCGTTCGCGACGACGTTGCCGAGCGCGTTCGCCGCGAGAATCGCGAGCGTGGTCGTGGTGCTGACGGAGAGCGCGCGTGACGATCCGAAGACCGCGTAGACGATCATCGGCACGCACGCCGTATAGAGCCCGACCTGCACCGGCAGGCCGGCGATGGTCGCGTAGGCGAGCGCCTTCGGTATGACGACGGCACCGGCCGTCAGCCCGGCGACCACATCGGCGCGCGCCCACTGTTTCTCGTAGCGAAACAGCCATTCCGCGACGATGGGCGCGCGCTGCGTCATGGCCGCTCAGAAGCGCTCGGGCACGTAGCGGAGCGGCCTGGTGCTTTCGCGATAGCCCTCCGGCTTCTGCCGCTTGGGCAGCTTCACCTTTTCGCGCGGCACGGACTTGTACGGAATGCTCTTCAGCAAGTGGGTGATGAGGTTCAGACGCGCGCGGCGCTTGTCGTCCGAGCGCACGACGTACCACGGCGCGCGCTCGGTGTCGGTGGCTTCGAACATCTCGTCGCGGGCGCGCGAATAGTCGTACCAGCGGCTGTACGAACGCAGGTCCATCGGCGAGAGCTTCCAGATCTTGCGGCCGTCGTCGATACGGTCTTCGAGCCGCCGCGTCTGCTCGTCCTCGCCGACTTCGAGCCAGTATTTGAGCAGGATGACGCCCGAATGGATGATGGCCTCTTCGACGAGCGGCACGCTCTTCAGAAAGGCCTGCGCCTGCTCGTCGGTGCAAAAACCCATCACGCGCTCGACGCCCGCGCGGTTGTACCAGCTTCTGTCAAAAATGGTGATTTCGCCCGCCGCGGGCAAATGCGGCAGATAGCGCTGCAGATACATCTGCGTTTTTTCGCGGTCGGTCGGCGCGGGCAGCGCCACCACGCGAAAGACGCGCGGACTCACGCGCTCGGTGATGGCCTTGATCGTGCCGCCCTTGCCGGCGCCGTCGCGCCCCTCGAACACGATGCAGATTTTTGCGCCCGTATGCACCGCCCATTCCTGCAGCTTCACCAGTTCGACATGCAGGCGCGCCAGTTCCTTGTCGTACTCCTTGCGGGAGAGACGCCCGCCCGCGCCTTTCGACTCGCTGATGTTCTTGTCTTCTTTCTTGTCTTCTTTCATCGGCTTCCCCTCGGTATTTATCCGGTATGGACCGCGCGGCCACGCCGATGCCGCCATCGCGGCGATACGCGCGGCGCGCGGTGCGGACGTTTGCCGTCCGTCAGGTTTCGTTGCGCTCGGGCACGACCTGCACATTCAAGGTGCGGTCTTTCCAGAACATGTTATGAATGCGCGGCTGAAACGTGCGCAGCACGTGCGGCTCGATCGCATCGAAGCTCACGACCGCGGCCGGATGCTCGCCGGTGCCGGTCACGCGCTGAATCGAGTCGTACGGCGGGAAGCCGTAGCGGCAGAGGAAGTCCCGGATTTCGTCGTCGGTCGTGGACTCGTCGACATTGCCCATCCAGAGGTCGCCCATTGCGAAGTTCTCCATTGAGTAGTCCTGCGCTATTGTAGCCGCATCGCCCGGATGGCTGGCTCACGTCGACCGGTCGCGCTTGTCCGGGCGTCGCTGCGCGAGCGGATTCAATGCAACGACAAATATCACGATGCCGATGCCGAGCGCCCACATGCCATAGTGAAATTCCCGGCTCACGTCGTATATCAGACCGTGAATCGTGAAGTACAGCCCGGCAAGCCAGATGAAAACCCCGATCGAGGCAACCACCATGCGCGGCTCGTTGAATTTCATCGGCGTCTCCCAGATGTGTTGCACGAGATAACTTCAGTTTAGGAAATCCTGAACGGTCGTGTGAACAGAGTCGAAGCAACAGGCTTGGCGCGCGCCCGTCCGTAAGCTACATTCTTTGCGTGTCACCGTGGGATCGGGCCCCGGCTGCGTTCGCGCGATCGAGAAGCGGCGCAGCGGCCGAATGCAACGTACGCGATGTAACGACCAACCAGCCGTACAACGTTCAAGCGGACGCAGCCCATGCGAAAGCCGATTCTCTTCTCGACGCTCGCGTTCCTGCTTGCGGCGGCGCCCGGCGCGGCGTACGCGCAGGCCGCGCCGGAGCGTGCCGTCGTCGGCACCAATGTGAAGAATTACGCGAACGCCGTGCTCGCGATCATGTCGTACACCGCGGTGCCGGATGTCACCACCAGCTCGCTTTCCATCAACAGCGGCACGAGCGGCAATCCGGGCTTCGGGCAGACGCAGCTCGGCGGCGGCTTCACCCTCAGCCGGTCGTTTCCGCTCTATCTCGAAGGCACGCTCGCCTACAGCCGCTACGATCCGACCTTCATCGCCAGCGACGGCAATCAGGAGCGCCCCGTGCCCGCGAAATGGAACACGGCGAGCACGACCATCGGCGTGGGCTGGGACTTTCCGATCACGGACGAATTGCGCATCAGACCGATTCTCAATGGCATGATCGGCCGCGTCGCGAGCGATCTGCGCGTCGCGCAAACGGTTTTCAATCACGTCGCGGACGCCAACCTGCAGTTTCTCGAAGACGGCGCGCTCAATGCTTACGGCCTCGGCGGCTCGCTCATGCTCGATCTGGAGCACTATCGCGAGCACTATGAAATCGACCTCGAATTGCGCGCCACCGACATCTATATCCGCAGCTTCGGCGGATCGTCGCCGGCCGTGCAAGGGTCGGCGACCGCGCAGCAGTTCAGCCTGTGGGCGCGCTGGCGAGCGCCCACGGGCCTCGCCGCGCTCGACCGCCCGGTGCGCTACGTGCTGGAAACCGCGTACTCCCACTATTTCGGCGAGAGCGCCGGCGTGCTCGGCTTCAACGACCTGACTTCCGTCGGCGTCGGGCTCGAACTCGACAGCAGCCGGTATCCGGTCATCGTCACGCGCACGCGGGCCATGGTGCGCTATGTGTTCGGCCACAACGTGCATGGCGTGTCGTTCGGGTTCGCGGTCAGCTTCTAGCCGCCGGGCCACTGCATTTCACGTCACTGCTTCTCGATTTTCCAGTCGCCGCCGTCCTGCTTGCATGCCGTGGGTGTCCAGGACTGCGTCTGCCCCTTCGCGACGGCGGTGAGCGTGACCTTGCGGCATGTCCTGCCTGCGTGCTTCACGGTATCGCGCGGGGTCACGGTGCCCGCTATGCGCACCGAATTGCCCGTGCCTTCGTTGCTCCATCTGACCGATTCGCCATCTTTCTTCGTGTCGAGCACATCCTGCGCCGCGCGGTTGAGCGCCTTGCGGTCGGCGGGCTTCATGTAGCTGATCGGCGTGTCCTTGAGGAAGTTCAGGTTGGTCGCATGCGCGAACGTGCATGCCAGCATGAGCGCGGCCAGTAAGCCGCACGCGATGCGGTTCGGATGAGCGCGCATGTCCGCCTCCCCTCAAAACTTGTTGCGCTGGCTCGGATCGAATTTCGGGTCGGGCTGCTTCTGCGTTTGCCTGAGCACGCCTTGCGGATCGAAATAGAAGTTGAAGATCATGTGATTGATGTTGTTCTCCATGTACCGGTATGACCACACTTCACGATCCATCCGTTTGAAATACGCCGTCTCGAAGGGCCTGCCGAACGCGACCATCACGTCGTTGCGGGTCCATTTGTTGACTTCGGCGCGATAGAACTCGTTTTCCTGAAGCACTTGCCGCACGCTGATCGCGTTGCCCTTCGCATCGAGATCGACGGCCGTGGTCGTCGATCCCATCGGCTGCGTGGGCCACATGAGACGCTTGCCGCCGTTGGGCAGGTCGTAGGTTTCTTTCGGCGGACCGAGCTTCGCGATGATCGCCTGCTGGTCCATGCCCGTCTGCACGCGCTGCTCGGGCTGCGCGCACGCGGTGAGCGCGAGCACGATGGCGCACGCAAGGAGTGGTCTCATGGGTCTCTCCCGCAACGTTTCCGCTGGTGTTTCCGGCTATTTTTGCGCGGCGGGCTCCACGGAAATCGCGAGCGCTTCCGTGTAGACCGCTTTCACCTGATCGCCCTTTTTCACGCGTTTCAGGCGCTCGGGGTCCTCCACGTGCAGATCCACCGTGTGGCCGCGCGGACCGCGCAGCGTGACCGTCTTCGTGTGACGATCGACCGCCACCACATCGGCGATGATCGTCACTTCGCGGCCCAGTTCGCCGCCCGGTTTCGCGCCGGGCGGCGCGCGCTCGGCCGTGTCCTTTTCCGAACGCGACGGCTGCGCCTTCCTGTCGAGGAGACTCAGCGAGAGCGACTCGCGATACTGCGCGGTCACGACATCGCCGAGCGAGAGCTGCTCGAAGTTGCGCGCCTCCTTCGTCACTTCGAGTTCGATCACCTTGCCCGCGGCGGTTTTGAGCGTGACGGTGCGCGTCGCCGGATCGATGCCGACGATCGTCGCCGTGACCTTCGTGACGCCCTGCACGGTGGCGCCGCTCTGATCCCGCACGACGCTCACGTCGGTTTCGGGACCGGCGGAATATGCGCTCGCGGAGATCGCAAGGCATGACAAGACAACGAGGCTCACGCGCTTCATGATCGCGCTCCCTGTTTCGGTTGCCCGGCAACGGACCCTGCGACGGCCCGGACGCTGCGGTTACTGAATCGAGTAACCGCGGCCCTGCATGCACGCCGCCCACGCGCGGTAGTACGTGGACATCGCGCCCTGGCTCTGCGCCTGCGCATTGGCTTCCTGCGTGCGCTTGTTCTGCCGTGCGCGCATGCCGCCCGCCACCGTGCCCGTGGCCGCGCCGATGGCTGCGCCCTTGCCCGCATCGCCCGCGATCGCGCCGATCACCGCGCCGCCCGCCGCGCCGCGTGCCGCGCCGCCCACGCGTTCGCCGCCGCCCACGGCCGGCCCGCCTTGGGGCGGCGGCGCAGCCGATGCGGTCGTCGGATCGATGCCCGTGTTGCTCTTCGCCCAGCTATAGCATGCGCCGTCGTCCTTTTGCTGCTGCTGCGCGCTCTGACCTTTCGACGGATACGCGATCGGCTTGCTCTGCGCAACGGCGTCGAGCGTCATCATCGCGATCACGATGGCGCAGCACGCGCGCACTTTATTTACATTCATGGTGACTCCTTAACGAAGTTTGAGGAATTAAGGATTCTACGAGATCTCTCGCCGGTCGTTTATCAAGGTTCGTGTACGCGGGACCAGGATGCGTCGGGATCGAACTCGGTGAGCGGGCGTCGTTCACGGACAGATTTCCTCGATCGGGAAACCGGCAATCCGAAAATGAGTAAGCGAAGGCGAAAAGCAGATGCCTATTTGAAGATATCCGAACCCTTTAGCGATTTCAAGAATCGTGGTCTAGGTGTTTATTCGCTTCCTTTTCCCAATGCTCAAAACACTTCATTAACCGCCTAAAGCGATGATCGCCATGGTCAGCAGCACGCCGAGCGCCATCATCGAAAGTCCTGCTTTCCAGCCGCTCCAGCCCGCATAGCCGCCGAGTGCGAAGCCGCAGATGAACAGCATCGCGAGCGTGAGAACACGCGATATCAGCAAGGCCGTCGGCACATGCGTGAAGATGACGAAGGGCGCGGCAACGGGAAACGTCGACAGCACGATGATGATGAAAATAGCGAGCGCCGCGAGAAAATCGGCGCGCACGAAGCGCGCGCGTTCGGGCAAGGTTTCGCTCGCCGCGATGCGCTTGCGGATGGCTTCGAGATCGGCGTCGGAGATGAACGGATCGAGCGCCGCGGAGACGCGCTCGCGCAAGGCGCGCACGCCCGCCGCCGCATCGCGCTCGCGCTGCACGGCGAGCGCGAGCGCGTGCCTGCGCGCGCGGTCCGCGATCGTACGCACGAGATACATGACCGCGTCGGCGAGGCCCCACGCGAGATTGCAGCCGAGCGCCGTAAACAGCATCTTGCGGCCTGCGTCCTCGCCGCCCGTCGCCGCCGACACCGTGCCGACGAACGTCAGCGCCATGAAGAGGCCAAAACACATCTCCGATACGCGATCCACGGTATCGAGCACACGTTCGCGCTCGCGCGCCTGCGGCGGTTCGTCGGCGGACATGGCCGCGCACCGCTATTTGACCTTGACCTCGTTTTCGAGCGGCTGGCCATGTTCGAACGCGGTGATGCTCTCGAGCGTGGTTTCGCAGATCGTCGTCAGCGCCTCGCGCGTCAGATACGCCTGATGTCCCGTCACGATCACGTTCGGAAACGAAACGAGCCGCTGAAAGATATCGTCGGTGATGATCTCGCTCGATAGATCGCGGAAAAAGAGATCCGCCTCCTGTTCGTAGACATCGATCGCGAGACCGCCGAGCTGGCCCGTCTTCAGCGCTTCGATGACGGCTTCCGTATCGATCAGCGCGCCGCGGCTCGTATTGATGAGCAAGGCGCCGGGCTTCGCGCGCTTGAGCATCTCGGCGTTGATGATGTGATGCGTCTGCGGCGTCAGCGGACAGAACAACGCGATGATGTCCGACTTTCCGCCGATCTCGCCGGGCTGCGCGTAGCGCAGCCCGAGCGCTTCGAACTCCTTCGACGGATACGGATCGTAGCCGAGCACATGGCAGCCGAAGCCCTGCATGATCTTCGCGAACACGCAGCCGATCTTGCCCGTTCCGACCACCGCGACCGTCTTGCCGTACAGATCGAAACCGATGAGGCCATCGAGCGAGAAGTTGGAATCGCGCGTGCGGTTGTAGGCGCGATGCACTTTGCGGTTGATCGCGAGCAGCAGCGCGACCGCATGCTCGGCCACCGAATTCGGCGAGTAATTCACGACCCGCACCACTTTGATGCCGAGCTTCGCCGCCGCATCGAGATCGACATTATTGAAGCCCGTGCAGCGCAGCGCAACGAGACGCGTACCGCCCTTGTGCAGCGCTTCGAGCACTTCGGCATCGGCTTTGTCATTGACGAAAATGCATACGGCGCCATAACCCGCGGCAAGCCCGACCGTGTCCATGTCGAGCGACATGTCGTGGTATTTCAGCTTGTGCTGCGCAGACTTGTTCGCCTGGTCGAGATACTGGCGCTCGTAGGGCGTCGAACTGTAGATCGCCACTTCCATGATGTGCTCCTTACGATTGTGTCCGATAGCGCCAAGCCTACCCCGCTGCAAGCGATATGGCGATCTGCACGAAAAGCACCTTGACGATGGTCATCGAAGGAAAAATCATCGCGTACATGATGTCCGGCTGATCCGTCGGCGCGATGCGGTTGGCGAACGCGAGGATCGCCGGATTGCCGGTCGCGCCGCAGATCACGCCGACCGACGTATCGAAGGGCAGCTTGAAAATCCACAGGCAGCACACGGCCGTGACGGCCACCAGCACCAGCAGCGTGATCACGCCGTAGAGCAGCAGGAGCGGCCCGGCGGTGCCCACCGTCGCGACGAACTTCGGCCCGCATGAAATGCCGACTTGCGCGAGAAAGATCGTGAGGCCAAGATTGCGCAGCACGAGATTCGCCGAGAGCGGCATCACCCACACGAACGGCCCGTTGCGCCGCGCCTTGCCCAGACACAGCGCGACCAAGAGCAGCGCGGCGAGGCCCAGACTGAAGGCGCCGAGACCGGGCACGGGCAGCGGGATCGCGCCGACGAGCAGGCCCAACGCCGCGCCGATCCCCAGGCAGATGAAGCTGAGATCCGCCGTGCCCTTGATCGAATCGCCGAAGAACGTGCGCATCGTTGTCCGGTGCGCGCGGTTGACGAGCAGGCCGACGCGGTCGCCCGCCTCGAGGATGAGATCGGGCGTCGAGAGCATGTCGGCGTCGCCGCGGCGCACGTGCGCGATCGCGCAGTTCACGCCATCGGGGAAGCGTATGTCGCCGAGCGCCATGCCGACGACCGACGGATTCGACGCGAACACGCGCATGTAGTCCAGATCTTCGCGATGACTCGAAAAGCGCCCCGGCTGCGACTCGCCGCATAGCGCGGTCACTTCGTCCAGCAAGCGCCGCTCAGTCGAAGTGGCGAGCAGCACGTCGTCGCTGCGCAGCGTGAAATCGGGCGTGGGCAACTGGTTGTGATGCGCGCGGCGCACCGCGGCGATCGCCACGCCCGCGGGCAGGCGGCCCGTCAACTGCGCGAGGGTCAGGCCGAAGAGACTCTCGTTGCGCAGCGCGATCTCCGCCGTTTCCACGACCTTCGCGGCCGGCTTCTGGATCTTCACCTTCAGCGCGACGTTCAGGATGTACAGAAACAGGATCGGCCCGGCGACGCCGAACGGATATGCGACGCTGTAGGCCACGGCGGCATCGTTGTTTTTCATCGATGCGATCGCGACCTGAAGGCTCGCCGTGCTGGTGCCGCTGCCCGCGAACATGCCGAGCGCGTCGGCGAGCTTGATGCCGAGCGGAATGAAGCCCACCGACACGAGACCCGCGACGATCACGCCGATGCACGCGGCCACGTTCGCCTTCACGCCCTCGCGGCTCGTGAGCCCGCGAAAGAACTGCGCCCCGTACTGAATGCCGATGCCATACAGAAACAGCAAGAGCCCGAGCGTGCCCAGGAGCGCGGGCGGCGCGGACTTCGGCGCGAACGCGCCGATGGCGAGCCCGACGAACAGCACCGCGCCCGAACCGAGCGCCACGCCCTTGATATTGATCTCGCCGATGAGATACCCCAGCGCGATCGTCAGAAAGAGCGCGAAAAGCGACTGATTCTCGAGAAACGTCCTGACTGCCTCCATGCCGCCTCCTGTGGAAGGACAAGCTGCCCCGCAGTACAGGAACACTAATAAGCGCTTTGCGCCACGCAGTCCAGCACCGCCGCGCGCACAGATCAGCGCGATTCGAGCACCACGACGCTGCGCCCTTCGACACGGCATGCACCGCGTTCGACCGCCGCCGTTTCGATATCGGGAACAATATCGCCCGGCGCTTCAGCCGACGTATCGACGATGCGCCGCCAGGCCTGACCGTCGAGGACAGGCAGCGCGGCGTCGCGGGCGTCGTCGTTCATGTTGAAGACGATATGCAGCATCGCTTCGCCCGGCGTGCGCCCCGCGAGCGTCAACGCGACGAAGCGCGCGCCCCCGTCGTGCCACGCGGGCTCGTGAAGGCGCTCGCCGTGCCAGGCCACGTCGGGATGCGTCTGTCCGCCTTCGGCGAGCCCCGTCAGGAAGCGGCGGCGGCGCAGGCTCGCGTGACGCTTGCGCAGCGCGATCATCTCGCCCACGAAACGCAGCATGTCCTCGGCATCGGCCGAAAGACGCCAGTCCATCCACGACACCGCGTTGTCCTGACAGTACGCGTTGTTGTTGCCGCGCTGGCTGCGCAGGATTTCGTCGCCGGCGAGGAGCATCGGCACGCCCTGGCTCAGCAGCAGGATCGCCATGAAGTTGCGCGCCTGCCGATGGCGCAGGCCGATGATCGCGGCGTCGCCGGTCTCGCCTTCCGCCCCGCAATTCCACGACAGATTGTCGTTGCTGCCGTCGCGATTCTCGTCGCCGTTGGCCTCGTTGTGCTTCGCGTCGTAGCTGACGAGATCGTTGAGTGTGAAACCGTCGTGACACGTCACGAAGTTGATGCTGTTCGCGGGCAGCCTGCCGTCGTCCTGATAGAGATCCGCGCTGCCCGCGATGCACGTGCACACCTCGCCGACGAGGCCCGCATCGCCGCGCACGAAACGCCGGATCACGTCGCGATAGCGCCCGTTCCATTCGGACCACGCCATGCCCGGAAACGCGCCGACGTGATACAGGCCGCCCGCATCCCACGCCTCGGCGATGAGCGGCACGCGCGCGAGCACGGGCGAGGCCTCCATCGCCCACGGCAAGGGCGGCGTGCGCAGCAGTTCGCCCTGCTCGCCGCGCGCGAAGACGCTCGCGAGATCGAAGCGAAAGCCGTCCACGCCCAGCTCGCGCACCCAGTATTCGAGACAGCGCATGATGAACGCCGACACGAGCGGATGATTGCAGTTGACGGTATTGCCGCAGCCGGTGTAGTCGCGGTAGTGCCGCACATCGTTCGTATCGATCTGATAGAAGGCCTCGTTGGCGAACGCCTTGAAGTGAATCAGCGGCCCCTCCTTGCCCGCTTCCGACGTGTGATTGAACACCACGTCGAGCAGGATGCGGATACCGGCGGCATGCAGCGCATCGACCAGTTGGCGAAACTCCTGCGGCGCGCGCGCAGGCTCGACGCAGTAGCGCGGATGCGGGCTGTAAAAGCTATGCGTGCTGTAGCCCCAGTAGTTGCGAAGGCCGCGCGCGACGGCGGCGGCGGGAATGTCCTGCTCGTCGAAGGCCATCACCGGCAGCAGTTCGACATGCGTGACGCCGAGCGCCTTCAGATACGGGATTTTCTCGATCAGGCCCGCGAACGTGCCGGGATGGCGCACGCCGCTCGACGGATGCCGCGTAAAGCCGCCGACGTGCAATTCGTAGATGATGGCGTCGTCGAGCGTGCGGACGTCGATGCCTTCGTCGGGCAAATCGAGCGGCTCCGTGACGATCGCTCTAAGCGACGCATGGCCGGCCGTATCCGCACCGGCCGCGTGCCGGCGTTCATAGAAGCGGTCGCTTACGCCGCGCGCATGCGGATCGAGCAGTTCCTTTCGGCTTGCGGCTTCGTCGCTCATCTGCGGCACGCAGAGCGGTCCGTGCGCGCGCCACGTATAGCAGCAGCGCGGCGGAAGCGCCTCGACGAACACGTGCCAGAAGAAGTACGTGCGGTTCGCATCGAGCGTCAGCGTGACGATCTGAAACGGCTCGGCGCTTTCTTCCGATGCATACAGCAGCAACTCGACGCGCGTCGCATGGCGGCAGAACGTGCAGAAGTTGACGCCGCCTTGCACGACCGTCGCACCGATGGGAAAGCGCGAACCGGGCTGCGTGCCGTAGCTGCGGCGAAGGCGCGCTTCAGAACTCTCCAAGATCGTTCCTCACGGGACGCGTCACACCCACCAAGCATATGTGAGGAACCGGGGATTACAAGCGGCGTGTCATTGCACGCCTTCGAGCAGCCCGAGCGCGATGGCGCGCCGCACCGCATGCTTGCGCGAACTCGCGTCGAGCTTGCCGAAGAGATTCTTCAGATGCCACTTGACGGTGCCTTCCCCGCACGCCGCCGCGAGCGCGATTTCCTTGTTGCTCAGGCTGCGCGCGAGCAGTTCGAGCATCTCGCGCTCCTTCGGCGTGAGAATGACGCTCGGCAGCGCGCGCGGGCCGCCCGCGCCGGAAGGCGGCGGGCGCACCACGTGCGGCGGCACCGCCGGCCGCTCGCCGGGCGGCATCTCGCCCTCCTCGCTCACGCGCCGGGCCCAGTCGGCGAGCGCGGGATGCGCGTCGATCAGCACGCGCCCGAGGTGATACGTGCGCGCGAGATTCAAGGCTTCGACGAACGGCGCTTGGCCTTCGCCGCTTGCGCGTTCGAGCGCGAGCGCGCGCAAGGCCATCAACGCGATGCGCTGGCGGCCGAGCTTCATCGTTGTGGCGATGCGCTCGGCGCGCTCGAACGGTTCGATCGCGGCGCGCCAGTCCTGCCGCGCGATCTCCGCGCAGCCGTGCGCCATCGCCTGGAGCATCTGCACCGATTCGCGCCAGATCGGGCCGCGCGCGGCGGCATGTTCCTCGACGACGGCATCGATGCGCGCGACCAGCGCATCGCAGGTCTGCGCGCGGTAGCGGCCCGCGTGCACGCTCACCTGCTCGGCGAGGCTCGTCACGCACAGGCGCGGCAGGCCGCGCGCGACGCCCATCGCGTGGAGCATGTCGAGCAGATCGAGCGCGCGATGCTCGTCGCCGCGCAAGACCGCGATGCGCGCCGCCGTCCGGTACGCGAGCACGACGGTCTCGGGCAGCGCGGCGCGTTCGAGCACGTCGAGGCGATTGGCGAGCAGCGCGCCGGCCTCGTCGATGCGATCGTCCTCGTAAGCGATCGAGGCGCACGTCGCCGCGAACATGCAGGTGAGCGGATGACGCCTGCCGAGATCCTCTTCCGCGCTCGCGAGCGCGGGCAGCAGCACGCTTTCCGCGAGCTTGACCTGGCCCTCCCGCAACCACGTCAGGCCGACCATGTGATCGCCCCAGCGCACGAGATAGCCGTGGCCCTTGCCGATCTGCGCGCGCGGCGTCGCTTGTTGCAGGCGGCGCGCCTGCGCCGGCTCGCCGAGCAGCATGGCGCGGGCGGCAAGGCGGTTCGCGTGCGCCTGGGCGAGCCACGAGTCCTTCGCGGGCGGCCTCTCTGCCCACGGCTCGAAACGCGCGAGAAAGCCATCGGGATCGTCGGCGTACCAGGCCGCCGCGCTCAGGATCAGCGCGCATTCGTAGCGCAAGGCGTCGTCGCCGGCGGACGATGCCAGCACGCGCTCGACCTGCCGCTCCGCCTCGCCGTGACGTTCGCCGAGCGCGAGCGCCCACGCGACCGCGAGGCACAGGCGCGGGCGTTTCTCCAGTTCCGGCTCCGGCAGGCGTTCCAGCCAGTCGAGCACGGTGCCGAGCTGGCCTTGCTTTACGGCGTCGTGCAGCGACTGTTCCGCGAGCTCGTAAGCGTGCTCGCGCTCGCCCGCCGCATGCGCGTGGCGCGCCGCCTGTTCGAGCATGCCGCGCGCGCCGAGCCAGCGCGCCGCGCGCCGGTGCAGATCCGCGCGCTGCGCGTCGGTGAGCGCGGCGAGACGCGTCTGCAGCACGTCGCGCACGAGCGGATGCAGCCGGCACCAGTCGCTCTCTTCGGCGGTGACGAAAACGGGCGTGTCGCGCGCCAGATGCAGCAGACGCTGTGGCGCGCCGGCATCGCCGGTCAGGTCGGCGCACAGGTCGGGATGCAGCACGTCCACGACACTGATGCTCACGAGAAAGCGTTCATCGTCCGGTGAAAGCTCGGCGAGCAGCGCCGCGACGAGCGGCTCGCGCAAGCCGCGCGGCCCCGCCGCGAGATTGTCCAGGGCAGCGCGCGGGTCCTGCGCGCGCGACATCGCCGTGAGCGCGAGTTGCAGGCCAAGCGGCCAGCCGTCGGTGATTTCGAAGAGGCGCGCGCTCGCATCCGCGTCCACGCGCGCGCCGAAGCGCTGCGTGACGAGCGCGATGGTTTCGTCGACGCGAAAGCGCAGCGCCTCCGGACCGACGAGCCCCGCCTGCCCGTACGCGAGCAACTCCGCCGCGGGCTTGTCGAGCCCCTGACGGCCCGCCGCGACGATGCGCAGATTCTGCGGCGCGTTGTGCATCACGTAATCGAGCAGCGCCGCGCCCGATGGCGGCAACCGGTCCGCATCGTCGACGATCAGCACGACATCGAGCGAAAGCTGGGCCAGTTCGGCGAGCCACGCCGTCGCGAAATCGAAAGCGCCGGCGGCCGCATTCGGGCTTTCGGCGATCAGGCGGCCGAACACGGGGCGCGCGCAACCGGTGCGCACGGCGTGGACGAGCGCGCGTAAAAAGCGCCCGGCGTCGTCGCGCTCGTCGGCGAGCAGCCACGCGACGGCCGCGGCGCGCGCCAGGAACTCCCGCCGCCACTGCGCGAGCAGCGACGTCTTGCCGTAGCCCGCGCCCGCCTGCACGAGCACGATCTGGCTGGCCGCGCCCGGCATGCTCGCGGCGTTGAGGCGCGCGCGCGCAAGCAGGCCTGACGGCGCGCGCGGCGCCATCGTTTTCAGTACGAGCTCGGTGGATGGGGAATCGTTTGACATCGCGCGGTCTTGTTATGGATCCAAGGATGGTTCGGATGACACGCGCCCGTCAAGCCCTCCCGCCGCGAGAGGGGCGCAACGGCCGCGTGCGCACTACGATGCATTCAATCGTGTTACCGCAAGCCGAAGGATCGAAATGTACCGACATCTGCTCGTGCCCGTCGAGCGCAGCGACGCCTGCGTCGAGGCGATCGGCCATGCCGCCGAGCTCGCGCGATCGCTCGGCGCGCGCATTACCTTCGTCTGGCGCGACGACGGCAACGGCGACGCCAGCGACGCCCGCGCGCTGCTGGCCCGCGCCGAAGCCGCCGCGCGGGCGCAGGGCGTGCCGGCGTCGGTGTTGTCGCTCGATGCGCGCGCGCCGGCCGAGTATGACCTCGTCTGCATCGCGCAGGGCAGCGCCGTGCCGCCGGTGGCGGGCGTCGCCGTCTTGATCTGCCCGCGCGATGCACGCCCCGCGGTCGCGAAAGCGATCGGCGCGCTCCTGGCCGCGCATCGCGCGCGCTCGAACGCTTACGACGCCGCGCTCGCCATGAAGCGGCCCGATGCGCGGACCCTCGCGCGTCTTCAGCAAGCGCATGACGAAGAAACCGCATTGACGGCGGCCCTGCGCGATCGCACGTCCGCGCTCGACGCCGAACTCGACGAACTCGCGCGCCTCGCGCAACGCGAAGCGGCCCTGCTCACGCGCATCGCGGAACAGGCGGGGAAAGGCGAGGTGATCGAAGACAGCCTGCATGCCTGCGCGCGTTTCGCGTGGGAACGCATGGGACGTATCGAAGGCGCGGTGCTGCCCGCGGCGCGCCGCTATCTGCGCGACGACGACTGGCACACGCTGTCCGTCGCCGCACACTGAACACAGACTGAACGAGGAGACGAAAACGATGGCACATGCAATCCGCTTTCACGAAACCGGCGGACCCGAAGTCCTGCGCTGGGAGCAAGTCGAGGTGGGCGAACCCGGCCCGTTCGAAGTGCGCCTGCGCCACGAGGCGGTCGGCCTCAATTTCGCGGATACGTATTTCCGCTCCGGCCTCTATCCGGTGCCGCTGCCTTCGGGCATGGGCGTCGAGGCGGCGGGCGTCGTCGAGAAAGTGGGCGCGAACGTCACGCATCTGAAGGAAGGCGACCGCGTGACCTACACTGGCTTCATCAACACGCTCGGCGCGTACAGCACGGAGCGCGTCATTCCGGCCGCGCCGCTCATCAAGTTGCCCGATGCGATCGACTGCACGCGCGCCGCCGCCATGACCATGCGCGGTCTCACCGCCGCCTATCTGATGACGCGCATCCGCCGCTTCGAGCGCGGCGACACGCTGCTCCTGCACGCGGCGGCGGGCGGCGTCGGCCTGATCGTGTCGCAATGGGCGAAGCTGCTGGGCGTCACGGTAATCGGCACGGTGTCGAGCGATGCGAAAGCGCAGGTGGCGCGCGAGCATGGCGTGGCGCACGTGATCGACTACAGCCGCGAGGATGTCGCCGCGCGCGTGCGCGAACTCACCGACGGCAAGGGCGTCAACGCGGTGTTCGACAGCGTCGGCAAGACGACCTTCAACGCCTCGCTCGATTCGCTCGCGCGGCGCGGCCTGATGGTCTGCGTCGGCACCGCGTCGGGCCCGATTCCGCCGTTCGATCCGCAATTGCTCGCGATGAAAGGCTCGCTCTATCTCACGCGCCCGGCGCTCGCCGACTATATCGCCGATCCGGCCGAGAAGAACGCGCTCGCCGCCGAACTCTTCGATCATGTCGCGAGCGGCCGCATCCGCATCGAAATCAATCAGCGCTACGCGCTCGCCGACGCGCAGGACGCGCACCGCGATCTCGAAGCGCGCAAGACCACCGGTTCGTCCGTGTTCGTCGTCTGAGGAGACATCATGCATATCGAGCAACTCACTTGCGCCATCGGCGCCGAGCTCAAGAACGTGAGACTCGCCGACGCCGTTCATGACGACGGCCTCTTCGATGCGATCCGCACCGCGCTGCTCAGGCATCGCGTGCTCTTTCTGCGCGATCAGGAGATCACGCGCGCGGAGCATGTCGCGTTCGCGCGGCGTTTTGGCGAACTGGAAGATCATCCGGTCGCGGGCAGCGATCCCGAGCATCCGGGACTCGTGCGGATCTACAAGTCGCCCGATCAGCCGAACGACCGCTACGAAAACGCGTGGCACGCCGACGCGACGTGGCGCGACGCGCCGCCTTTCGGCTGCGTGCTGCGCTGCGTGGAATGCCCGCCGGTTGGCGGCGACACGATGTGGGCGAACATGGTGCTCGCCTACGAGAACCTGCCCGCGCACGTGAAAGAGCAGATTGCGGATCTGCGCGCGCGGCACAGCATCGAGGCGAGCTTCGGCGCGGCCATGCCGATCGAAAAGCGTCTCGCGCTCAAGGCGCAGTTTCCCGATGCCGAGCATCCGGTCGTGCGCATTCATCCGGACACGGGCGAAAAGGTGCTCTTCGTGAATGCCTTCACGACGCACTTCACCAACTATCACACGCCCGCGCGCGTGCGCTTCGGGCAGGACGCGAATCCCGGCGCGGGACAGTTGCTTGCCTATCTCCTGAGCCAGGTCGCCATTCCGGAGTATCAGGTGCGCTGGCGCTGGTCGAAAAACAGCATCGCGATCTGGGACAACCGCAGCACGCAGCATTACGCCGTGATGGACTATCCGCCCTGTCACCGGAAAATGGAGCGCGCGGGCATCATCGGCGACGTGCCGTTCTGACGATGGATCGACCGATGAACGCATCGACGATACTCATGGTGCCGGGCCTGCGCGATCACGTTGAAGACCACTGGCAGTCGCATTTCGCGAATGCGCATGCGAACGTGCGCACCGTGCCGCCGCTTCAGCGCGACAAGCTCGATTGCGGCGCGCGCGTGGCGGCGCTCGATGACGCGCTCGCGCACATCGACGGGCCGGTCGTGCTGGTCGCGCATAGCGCGGGCGTGATGATCACCGTGCACTGGGCCCTTCGTGCCCTTCCCGCCCGGCGAAAGATCGAGAGCGCGCTGCTCGTCACGCCACCCGATTTTGATGCGCCGCTGCCCGAGGGCTATCCGACGCCCGACGAACTCCGGCTGCACGGCTGGCTGCCGACGCCGCGTGAACGCCTGCCGTTTCCCTGTGTCGTCGCGGCGAGCCGCAACGATCCGCTGGCGCGCTTCGAACGCGTCGCGGGCATGGCGCAGGACTGGGGCGCGCGGCTCGTCGATCTCGGCTGCGCGGGCCACATGAACCCGGCATCCGGATTCGGCGAGTGGCGCGATGCGGGGCGTTACATCGCGTCATGCGTTTAATTTGCGTTTAGTGTGCGCAGCATATCCGCCGCCGCTCGCGCCGCTACCTCGCAACCCTTCACGATGTGCGCCTCGGCCGTATCCTCGATGAAGTCGTGACTCACGCCGCCGATGCTCGGCACGAACAGCATGCACGCCGGCATGTGATGCGCGATCACCTGCGCATCGTGCGATGCGCCGCTCGGCATGCGTTCCCACTGTCCCGGCGCGAGCGCTTCGGCGGCGTGCGCGAGATGCGCCTGCAACGCGGCGTCCATCTCGACGGGCTCTTCGGGCGGCTCGCTGTCGGCAATCGCCACGCCGACCTTGCCTTCGTCGTTGAAGTCACGGATCAGCGCGGCGAGCGCGGCTTCCATCGCGTGCAGGCGTGGCGCGCTGGCGTCGCGGAATTGCAGATACAGGTCGGCCGCGCCCGGCACCACGCTGAACGAGCCCGGATCCAGCTCGATGCGTCCGACCGTCCACACCGTATCCGCGTCGGCGAGCGGACGGAATGCTTCGTCCATGCGCGCGATGAACGCGACGAGGGCCGCGCCCGCGTCGCGGCGAATCGACATCGGCGTCGTGCCCGCGTGATTGCGCTGCCCCGTGAAACGCAGCCGCATCTCGCGTATGCCGACGATCGTCGTCACCACGCCGATCGACTTGCCGCGCGCCTCCAGCCGTCCGCCCTGCTCGATGTGCGGCTCCATGTACGCCTTGTGGCGCGTGGCGTCGAACTTCACGCGCGGCGCGCCGGCGAGACCGGCTTGCCGGAGCGCATCGGCGAGCGAAACGCCTTCGCGATTGCGCGCCGTGCGGATGCTTTCATCGACATCGTCGCCGACGAAACTGCGGCTGCCGAGAAAGCCCGAGTACGTGCCTTCTTCGTCGATCCACGATGCGACGTCCACCGCGTAACCGCGCGTCGCTTCGCATTCGGCGAGCGCGCGCGCGATTTCCAGACCGTAGATGACGCCGAGCGCGCCGTCGAGCCAGCCGCCCGTGGGCTGTGTGTCGGTGTGCGAGCCGATCAGGAGCGCCGGGCCTGCATTGCGCGAGCGGCCGAACACGGTGCCGACGCCGTCGACGCGCGCGTCGAGGCCCGCGTCGCGCATGCGGCCGGCGAGCCAGCGGCGCGCGTCCATATCGACCGGCGAAAGGGATAGACGCACGACGCCCGGCCCCGTGGCGCCGAACGTGCGCAGATGTTTGAGGTCGTTCAGCAAGCGGTCAGGGTCGATCTTCAGCACGGGTCGGTCCTCGTTATGCGGGGAAAGCGCGTACGTTATCAGACCTGCGAGCGCGCTTCGCGCCGCACTTCCTGCGGCGGCACGCCGAAGCCGCGCATGAACGCTTCGCGCATGTGACGCCGGTCCCTGAAGCCCGTTTCGAGCGCGATCGCTTCGAGCGAGTGCCGGCTGCTTTCGATCATCAAACGCGCCGCCTCCAGCCGCAATCCTTCGATGGCCTTCGCCGGCGACTGCCCCGTCTCCTGCGTGAACACGCGGCTGAACTGGCGCGGACTCAGATGCGCCTCGCCCGCGAGTTCCTCGACCGTCAAGGGACGGCTCAGATGCCTGCGCGCATAGTTCAGCGCATTCTGGATGCGATCCGACTTCGGCGCGAGATCGAGCATCTCCGAATGCTGCGACTGTCCGCCCGCGCGGCGCTGATGCATGACGAGCTTGTGCGCGACCGAACGCGCGAGCTCCGCGCCGAGATCCTTCTCGACCATCGCCAGCGCGAGATCGAGACCGGCCGTCATGCCCGCCGACGTCCAGATCGGACCATCGACGATAAAGATGCGGTCCTCCTCCACGCGCACGTCGGGAAAAAGCCGCTGCATGTCGCGCGCATAGGCCCAATGCGTGGTCGCGCGCCGGTTCGCCAGCAAGCCCGCCTCCGCGAGCACGAAGCCGCCCGTGCAGATGCCGGCGATGCGCCGTGCCCGCGTGCTCGCGCGGCGCAGGAACGCAAGCGCATCGGCCGAGGGGCCAAGCGTGAGCGGCGTGGTCACACCGACGGCGATCCACGTATCCGTGGCGGTGCGCGGCGTGATCTTGCGCGTGCCGACGAGCAAG
Organism: Caballeronia cordobensis; assembly: GCF_001544575.2. GTDB lineage: Bacteria > Pseudomonadota > Gammaproteobacteria > Burkholderiales > Burkholderiaceae > Caballeronia > Caballeronia cordobensis. The sequence goes on along the minus strand of NZ_FCNY02000003.1, from coordinate 73,040 downwards.
CCCAGCGACGAGCGCACCTCGCCGCCATGCATCGAAAAATTCTCGACGGCATAGAACGGCTCGCCCGCCGCCTCGTTCGCCATTTCGAAAACCGTCTGCGACGCGAGCGCCATGATCTGAAAGCCGTCGCTCAACAAATAGCCGATCCGATGCATGTCGTGTCCCTTTTCACGCGATGTCTCGAATCCGTACCATATACGTCATTTGCGACACGGTCAAATCCGCTCAGAATGCACTCGTGCAATCAAACATTCATCTACGGACGGAGAAACAATCATGACGCAACAACATCCTGGCACGGCGCTTATCACGGGCGCGTCTTCGGGCATCGGCGCGGTCTACGCGGAACGGCTCGCGCGGCGCGGCTACGATCTCGTTCTCGTCGCGCGCAACCGCGATCGTCTCGCGGCGCTCGCCGCGCGCATCACGAACGAGACGCGCCGCGGCGTCGAGATCATCGATGCCGATCTGGGCGACCCCGCCGCGCTCGCCGCCGTCGAGGCGAAGCTGAAGAGCGACGCGAGCATCACGCTGCTCGTGAACAACGCGGGCGTCGGCACGCATACGCCGTTGCTCGACAGCAATGTCGATGCGATGACGCGCATGATCGACCTCAATGTGACGGCGCTCACGCGTCTGACCTATGCGGCGGTGCCGGGCTTCGTCGCGCGCGGCAGGGGCGCGGTGATCAATATCGCGTCGATCGTGAGCATTGCGCCGGAACTCCTCAACGGCGTCTATGGCGGCACCAAGGCGTTCGTGCTCGCGTTCAGCCAGTCGCTGCACAAGGAACTCGCGGGCACGGGCGTGCGCATTCAGGCCGTGCTTCCCGGCGCGACCGCCACCGAGTTCTGGGAGACGGGCGGCCTGCCGATCGAGAACCTCGACAGCGCGATCGTCATGTCCGCGGGCGATATGGTCGATGCGGCGCTCGTCGGCTTCGACAGGAACGAGCTCGTGACGATTCCGTCGCTGCACGACGGCGCGAAGTGGGACGCGTATGAAGCCGCACGTCAGGCGATGAGTCCGGAACTGTCGAGGGATCGGCCGGCTGCGCGCTATACGGTGTGATGCGGGTTCTGCGAGCGAAAGCGACGGGGCTGACCGCCTCAACCACCGCGTGAAGCCCCACCCACCACCGCCCTGCCGCACATCAGCAGCGGAATCAGCGCGAAAACCGCCCCCACGAAAAACGTCGCGGAAGCCCCACCGCGATCCCAGATCCAGCCCGCGATCGCGCTCGACAGCACCATGCACACGCCGCTCGCCAGATTGAACACGCCATACGCGGTGCCGCGCAGCGCGGGCGGCGCCGATTCCGCGACCATCGCGGCGAGAATGCCCTGCGTGAAGCCCATGTGCAGTCCCCACACGGCGACGCCCGCGAACAGCGCGGTCATCGACGTGCCCGCGGCGAGCAGCAGATCGGCCGCGATCAGCAAAACGAGACCGCACGCGAGCAACGCGCGCCGGTTCCAGCGATCGGACAGCACGCCCACCGGATACGCGCTCAACGCATAGGCGAGGCTCATCACCACCATCACGGCCGGAATCCACGCTAGGCCGAGCCCCGCCTGCTGCGCGCGCAGCACGAGAAACGCCTCGCTGAAACGCGCGAGCGTGAAGGTCGCGCCGATCGCGACGACATACCAGTAGCGCCCGGAAAATTCGCGCATCGCGCGCCAGTGTAGCGGCGAGCTAAACGCGCGTGGCGCACTCACGCGCTCCGGTTCGCGAACGCAAAAGAGAATGACGGCAACCGCGATGAACGCCGGCGCCGCCGCGAACCAGAGCACCGTGCGAATCTGGTCGGACAGCGCGAGCATCAGCGCGATCGCGAGCAACGGGCCGGCGAATGCGCCGATGGTGTCCATCGATTGCCGCAGGCCGAAACACGCGCCGCGAATGGCAGGTGGCGCGATATCGGCGACGAGCGCATCGCGCGGCGCGCCGCGAACGCCTTTACCGAAACGGTCGATAAGGCGCGCGGCCACGACCACGGCGGCTGTATCGGCGAGGGGAAAGAGCGGCTTGCTCAAAGCCGCGAGGCCGTAGCCGAACAGCAGCAGGCCCCGGCGACGGCCGAGCCAGTCGCTGAGCGAGCCCGAGAAAACCTTCACGATCATCGCCGTCGCTTCGGCCGCGCCTTCGAGCGCGCCGAGCGCGGTCACGCTCATGCCCATCGTCGTGACGAGGTAAATGGGCAGCAGCGCATGCACCATTTCGGACGACAGGTCCATGAAGAGACTGACGAAACCGAGCGCCCAGACAGTGCGAGGAATCCGTGCGCGATCGGTCGCTGCGGTGTCGGCGGTCATCGGCTAGGCTCGTCGGGCGCGTCGAATCGGCTCCAATAGCGCCAACATGCCACTCGCGCCTCACCGCGGCAAGCTCAACAGCTTCTCCGTGATCACGTTGCCCAGCTTCAATGCCGACATCGGCCCGCCGAATCCCCAGATATTCGGCTCGACGAGCGTCACGCGCTTGTCCTTTTTCGCGGGCACGAAACGCCAGACCGGCGAATCGAGCGTCGCATCGACGGAGGTCGCCGCAGCGGACGTCGTCACGAACAGCACCGCCACATCCTGGCGCTTCAGAAAGTCCGCTGAATTCAGATACACCGTGCCTTCGCGCGTCGGCTTTTCCGGCCAGAGCTTCACGCCGAGCGCGCGCGCGACGCCCGCCGCCGTGCTGTTGCCCGTGTACGCCCAGTAACGATCCGGCAAGCCGAGATCCTGCAAGAGCGCGAAGCGCGTGCCCGACAGGCCCGCTTCTTTCAGGCGCGCGGCGTCGCGAGCGAGGCCCGCATCGAGTTTCGCGTCGGCCTCGCGCGCCTCCTGCTCGCGCCCGGTCATGCAGGCGATCGTGTGAAAGATGCTACGGGTCCAGTCGAGCTGCGTGCGCGCGCCGTCGCCGCTGCCGTTCTCGACGTCGGGGCTGAACTGAAACAGCACGGTCGGCGCAATGCGGTCGAGCGCCGCGAAAATCGGCGCATGCCGATACCCCACGCCGATGATCAGATCCGGCCGCGTCGATGCAATCGCCTCCAGGCTCGGCTCCTGACGCGTGCCGACGGTCGGCACGCCCTTGAAGCGCGCGCTGTCGTAGCCGATCCAGCCGTCGTAGTACGCCGGATCGACCACGCCGACGGGCGTCAGGTCGAGCGCGGCCACGTCCTCCGCGAACATGAACTCCAGCACGACGATGCGCTTCGGATGCGCGGGCACGGTCTTGCTGAATTGCGAGACGGTCGGATTGCCGGCGAGCGGCGCGCAGGCAAGCGCCGCGCGACACGTCAACGCGAGACACAAACACGCGGCGAGCGCGATCAGCGGATGGCGTCCTGCAACGCGAGTTCGTCGTCGCGCATCGTCAACAGCAGCGGGCAGCTTGCGCACAGTTGCGTCTCTCCAGGAATCTCATAGCGCACGCAGCACACGCGGCGCGCGCGGAACGGGTTGGGCAGCAGCGGCGAACGCGGCGTCGTGTCGCGTATCGGCGTGCGCAGCGGATTGGCATCGTCGGAACGGAACAGCCATTCGGCGTCCTGGTCGGCATCGTTCAGGATCGAGGGGCAGTTCGCGAGCAGATAGTCGAGCAGATTGCCCGCGTTGCTCCACAGCACGCGCGGCGCGATCTTCGCCATGCCCGCAATCGTGCCGATGACACTCTCCAGATGCGCGATGAGGCTTTCATAACGGCGCTCGGGCGCGGCATCGACGGGCTGCAGCGCGCCGGCATCGAAATGCAGCGCGGCCGGCATGCCCTCCTTCAGCACGACGAACGTGCGCTCCGGCGCCATATCCAAAGGGCGCCCGAGCAGCCGCGCCGCCGCCACGCCTGCGGGCGCGGCAAGGCCAAAGTAATACTTGCTCCATTGCGACAGCAGCGCGCGCGCGTGAAGCTGCGCATCGCCGCCGTAGAGCGCGGTCATCGCGGCGAGCATGGCGTCGCGATGGCCGGCGAGCGATGTCAAAGGAATGCGCGCCGCGCCGTCGTCAGGCACGCCGAGCCATACGTCTTGCAGATACGGTGCAAGCGCGGGCGGCGCGAAATCGGCGAAGCGGCGCGCAGGCGGCTTCATCGCACGCGGCCTCGCGCCCTGTCGCGCCGCGTTTGCATGACGAGCAGCGCAAGCATGTACGGCGCGCCGATCAGCGCGGTCAGCACGCCCGCCGGAATCTCGCGCGGCGCGAGCAAGGTGCGCGCGGCGAGATCGGCGGCGGCGAGCACCAGCGCGCCCAGCAACGCCGCGAGCCAGAGCCGCGTGCCGTGCGTGCGCGCGCCGAGCATCGTGGCGAGATGCGGCGCCATCAGGCCGATGAAGCCGACCGGCCCCACCGCCGCCACTGCCGCGCACGCGGCCAGCGTCGCGATCGTCAGCACGAGCGGGCGCAAGAATGCGATCGGCAGGCCGAGCGCGCGCGCCTGCTCGTCGCCGAGCGCAAGCAGATCGAGCGGACGCGCAAGCAGCGCCAGGACCGGCAGCGCGAGCACGCACCACGGCAGGATCGTCGCGACCTCGCCCCAGCTTCGCCCGTACGTGCCGCCGACGAGCCACACGACGAAGCGCGCCGGCTGCACGCTTTGCTGCGTGATGAGCCACTGCGCGAGCGTCGTGCACAAGGTGCCGATGACGATGCCCGTCAACGCCACCGCGAGCGGCGCGTATTGATGCCGCCGGTTCAGCGACAGCGTGACGGCGAGCGTCGCGCCGCCGCCAACGAGCGCCGCCGCCGCGAGCGACAGATGCCCGGCAAGCGGCCAGAGCATGAGCGCGGCGAGCGTCGCGAGTCCCGCGCCCTGCGTCACGCCGAGCACTTCCGGTCCGGCGAGCGGATTGCGCACGATGCTCTGCATCAAGACGCCGCTCGCCGCGAGCATTGCGCCCGCCAGAAGCGCGCACACGAGACGCGGCACGCGCAGTTCGAGCAGCATGCGGGCGATGTCGTCGCGATGCGCGAGCGCATCGATCCAGCGCGCGGGCCCGAGCATCGTCGGACCGAGGGACGCGCCGAGCACGACCACCGCGCAGCCGATTGCCAGCAGCACCGCGGCGAGCGCCGGCCACGGCAGCGCCGACAACGCGCGCACCGCGCGCATGCCCCGCTTCGCCGACTCCGCCGCCTGGCCCCCGTGCAGGACGCCGGACCACGCCGCGCCGCTGCGGATCATCGCGAGCATCAGCGGCGTGCCGACGAAGGCGATGGCGACGCCCGTCGACAAGGTCGAATCGAGATCGAGCGCGAGCACGGCGCTGTCGGTGGCGAGCACGAGCGCGCCGCCCGCGAGCGCGGACAGCGGCACGAGCGCCGCCAGCTTCGACGCCTTCGCGCCGCGCAGATGCCGCAGCAGATTCGGCGCGATCAGCCCGACATACGACAGCGGCCCCGCGATCGCCACCGCGACGCTCGCGAAACCCACCGCGACGGTCATCGCGAAAAGACGCGTCGCATCGACGTTCACGCCCGCGGCGGCGGCGGCATCGTCGCCGAGCGCGAGCGGATCGAGCGGGCGCATCACGAAAGGCAGCGCCGCGAGCGGCAGCGCGAGCCACGCGAGCGCGGACATGAGCCCCGACGCGCCCGGCTGATACAGGCTGCCGCTCGCCCACAGCGACGCGCCGACGACCGTCTGCTCGAAGAACGCCAGCAGCAGCGTCGTGACGGCGGAAAACAGCAGCATGCATACGCTGCCCGCGAGCACGAGGCGCAACGGCGTCGCGCGCCAGCCGCCCGCCGCGGCCGCGACGCAGCCCGCCGCCGCCAGTCCGCACACGAAGAGCAGCGGCACGGAAGCCGGTCCGACGAGTTCCGGCGCGATCATCGCGGCCATCAACCCCAGTTGCGCGCCGCCCGTGATGCCGAGCAGATCGGGCGCGGCGAGCGGATTGCGCGTCAACGCCTGAAACAGCGCGCCCGCGACCGCGAGACAGCCGCCCGCGACGAGCGCCGCCGCCACGCGCGGCGCGTTCAGTTCGAAGAGGAAGACGTGCGCGAGCTGGGCGGCATCGCTGCCCGAGGGCGCATCGAGCCACGCGCGCACGTCCGGCCCGAGCCGCAGCGCGGTCAACGCGACGATCGATGCGATCAACGCGAGCGCGATCGCGCCGACGCGATTGCTTGCCGTCACGGGATGGTGCGAAACGAGCGTCGTCATGTCCGTGCGCGCCCCGCGATCAGGGCGAGCAACGCGCAAACGCGCTCCCAGAAGAATGCCGATCGATGCAAACGGCGGCGAGTGGCGAGCGTGGTCATGCGGCTTTCGTCGTTTGCCCGACGCCTTCGTAAGCGGGCACGCACATCGGCGCGCCGGTCTGGGGATGCGTGACGCGCAGCATGCGCACGCCGAAGGTCTCCTGCAAATGACGCGGGTCGATCATCGCTTCGGGCGTGCCTTGCGCGACGATGCGCCCCGCGCGCATCAGCACGATCTCGTCGGAGAATGCGGCCGCCTGATTCAGGTCGTGCAGCACCCAGACGATCGTGAGCCCGCGCTCGCGGTTCAGCCGCCGCAGCTCGTGCAGGATGTCGAGTTGATGATGGATGTCGAGATACGTGGTCGGCTCGTCGAGCAGCACGATGGGCGCTTCCTGCGCCAGCGCCATCGCGATCCACGCGCGCTGGCGCTCGCCGCCCGAGAGCGCGGCGACATCGCGCGCGGCGTCGTCGATGAGACCGCTCGCCGCGAGCGCCGCATCGATCGCGGCGTGATCCGCGCGCGTGAGGCCGCGCAGCCAGCCGCCGTGCGCATAGCGCCCGTACGCAACGAGCTCGCGGACCGTGAGGCCCGCGGGAATCTGGTTGAACTGCGCGAGCATCGTGAGCGTGCGGGCGAGCGCGCGGCGGCGCATCGACGCGAGCGGCTGGCCGTTCACGTCGATGCGACCCGCGCGCGCCGGCTGCAAACCGGCGAGCGCGCGCAAAAGCGTGCTCTTGCCGCAGCCGTTCGGCCCGCACAACGCGGTGACGCGCCCGGCGGCGATGTCGATATCGAGGTTCTCCAGCACGACATCGTCGCGATAACCCACGGTCAAGGAACGCGCCTGAAGCGCCGTGCGCAAGGTCATCGCGCCTCGCGGTAACTTTGCGCCATCGCGACGACGACCTTGCGCGGTCCCTCGAACGGATCGCGCGCGTGCGCCGTCAGCATGTTGTCGAGCATCAGGACGTCGCCGCTGAGCCACGGAAACGCGATGCGCTGAGCATCGAGCACCGCGCGGATTTCCGCGAGCGCATCGGCTTCGAGCGGCGCGCCGTCGCCGTAAAAGACGTTGCGCGGCACGTTGTCCAGGCCAACGGCGTCGATGAGCGCTTCCTGCATGTCCTCGTCGAGCGTCGAAAGATGAAAAAGATTCGCCTGGTTGAACCAGACATGATCGCCCGTGCGCGGATGACGCGCGACCGCCTGACAGCGCTCTTCGGTGCGCAGCAGCAGTTCGCCGTCGTCGCTGTCGCGCCATGCGCAGGCAATGCCGCGCGCCGCGCAGATGCGCTCCACTTCGCGCGGATCGTCCGTGCCGAAGGCGTTCTGCCACGGCAGGTCGAGCCCCTGGCCGAAGTTGCGCACATACAGCAGCTCGCGTTTCGCGAAGCGTTCGACGAGCGCCGGATCGAGCGCGCGATACACCGCGCGGCTGTCGGCGATCGGCGTCGCGCCGCCCGAGCGCGCCGCGAGCGCGCAGTGGAACCAGATGCGCATCGGCCATTCGCGCGTGTACGACTGCTCGTTGTGCAGTGGAATCGAGCGGTGCGGCGGATATTCCGTCGAGGTGTACACCGCGCCTTCGACCTGGCTGCGCGGTGTCGAGGCGAACTCGTAGCCGATCAGCGGATCGCCGAACGATGCGGCGAAGCGCTGGAACGCTTCGATCGATTCGACGCGAAAGCCGGTGAAGCGCACGCCGCCCGCGCGTTCGAGCGATTCGGCGACGATCGCGCGCAGGTGCGGCGCGGCCTCGTCGAGCGTGATGCCGGTATCCGCCCGCGGCGACACGACCACCGGCAAGCCCGGCTCGATGCGCAGATCGGCGAGTTCGGGCGCGGCTTTCGTAGCGGTGAGCTCGCTCATCAGTTCAGACTCGTGCGCGCTTGCGCCGCGATTTCGTCCATGTGGCGGCGCAGGCTCGCGGGGCGCATGTCCGTCCATGCGCTTTCGATGAACGCAAGACAGTCCGCCTTCGCGCCGCGCTTGCCGGCTTCGCGCCAGCCCGGCGGCACTTCGCGGAACGTCGGCCAGATGGAGTACTGCTCTTCGTCGTTGACGACGACCGTGTAGACGAGATCGTCCGCTGCGGGATTCTGCTGTTGCGTCATGGTGATGTCTCTCTCAACGAAATGGCCTATATCGACTAGACGTGCGGGCACGCCGCATTTTTACCGCCGCCGCGCGCGCCCGCCGACGAACTCGGGACATTCGGCATTGCGCTCGCAGGCGTCGAGGCAATCGGCGCAATGCTGCTGTGCGTCGCGCACCATGAAATGGACGAGCGTCTGTGAAACGTTTAACGCGCGCGCCGTGCTTTGCAGCGTCTCTTCGCGCAGACGCACCATCTCGAACGCCGTGCGGCTGCGGTCGGGCAACTGCGCGAGCGCATCGCAGACGCGGCGCAGCGTGTCGCGCGCCTGCGCACGCGCTTCGGGCGTGAGCTCCTGCGAGGGCACGTCGAGGCCGTCCTCCTCGTCCGCGCGATAGATGTTTTCGAGGCTCTGCCGCCGGCACGCATCGATCGACGCATTGCGCACCATGCGCGCGATATAGCCCATCGGCTGACGCACCGCGTCCTGCTGCGGCAAGTCGATGAGATTGACGAAGACGTCGTGCACCACGTCCTCGGCCCGGCTCGCGCAACCGACGACGCCGCGCGCCATGTTCACGAGCATCTGCCGGTTGGCGATGGCGAGATCGAGCAAAGTCGGCGGCGAAGGCGGCCGCGGTTCGACGCGCGCGATGGGGTGCTCTTCGTCCCAGTACGCGTCGAGAGACAGATTCGAAGGCAATGGCGAGGTCGGTGATCGTTTCGACGATGCCGGCTGGATACGCATGTAAGCCATAAATCCTGCTCCACTTTCGTTGGAGTCGGAAAGCTAGCGTAAACACGAATCATTCTCAACAGCAGCCCTACATGTTAGCAGGTTGTAAGACTAAGGACTTTTTTGCCGATATCCCGGCGGGCTGCGGGAGTCCGGGAAGCGGACAAAATGTCAAGAACGGCCTCGGGATGAATATTTTTTATCGCGTATGCGATGCCGATTGCACCGCAAACGTGCTTCGAGGAGCGCGGCTAAAGTTCGGATGCGCACGACCGTTATCCGAAGTGAGGCCCGGCTTTTACCGAAAGGTTTCAGCCATCGCCGGGCCGCCGCTCAAAGCCAACATGGATCATCAAACTGAGGTGTTCACCCTGCCGCGCGGACGTGCGGCGACGTGGTTGCTGCACGCGGGCGCCGATATCCCCCGCGCGATCCGCGTCGCCCTGGTCGGCAGCCTGTTCGGCACGCTGCCGATCTTCGCGGGCGGCGTACTGAACACGGTCGCCGTCGCATGGGTGCTGGCTCGGCGGCATCCGACGACGGCCTTCCACATCTGGCTCGCGCTCGAAATCGCCGTATGTCTCGCGCGGCTTTTCGTGCTGGTCGTGGCGCGCCGCCGCGCCCGCGAGCGCAAGTCCACGTTGACGGATGCCTACGTGCTGCTCGCGCCGCTTTGGGGCGCAACGGTCGGATACGGCGCGCTCGTTTCGGTGCTGTCCGGCGACTGGGTCGCGGCGACGCTCTCCTTTCTTTCGGCGGCCGCGATGGTCGGCGGCATCTGCTTCCGCAATTTCGGCGCGCCGCGTCTCGTCGCGGTGATGATCTTTCTGTCGCTCGGACCGTGCTGCCTCGGCGCGATACTGGCCGACGAGCCGACGCTCTGGCTCACGCTGCTGCAGATTCCCTTTTATCTTTTCGCGATGAGCGCCGCCGCGTGGCGCCTGAACGGCATGCTCGTCTCGACGATGAAAGCCGAACAGGAAAACGACCGCCGCGCGCGCCACGACGAGCTGACCGGCCTGCTCAACCGCGCGGGTCTGTTTCAGGCCGTGCGTTCACGCGCGCCGGTCCACGCCGCGCTGCTTTATCTCGACCTCGACGGCTTCAAGGCCGTCAACGATGCCCACGGCCACGAAGTCGGCGACACGCTGCTCGCGCTGGTCGCGCGGCGCTTGCGGCATCTGTCGGGCGAGGGTTCGCTGGTCGCGCGCCTCGGCGGCGACGAATTCGTGATCGTCACGCCGCCGCACGCCGATCCGCTCGTGCTCGCGGACCTGATCGTGCACGAACTCGCGAAGCCGTTTCAACCCGATGGCGCCGCGCCGCTCGAAATCGGCGTGAGCATTGGCATTGCGATGTTCGGCCATCATCACGACGAACTCGACGGCGTCCTGCGCGACGCGGACAACGCGCTCTACGAAGCGAAGCGCGCGGGCAAGCGCCGCTGGGTTTCGGCGGCCGAGCGCGAGGCGGTCGGGCTCGTCGCCTGACACGCGTGAGGCTTCAACCGGCGAGTTCGGCGCTCAGACTTTCCGCTTCCTTGGCGAAGCGCCGGCGTTCCTCGCCGTGCAGACGATCGTCGCCGGGCAATTCGACCGTGAGCGGGTCCATCGCGATGTCGCCGATACGGACTTCGTAGTGCAGATGCGGCCCCGTCGCCCAGCCGGTCTCGCCGACATAGCCGATCACCTGGCCGCGCTTCACCGTGTCGCCATTGCGGATGCCCTTCGCGAAACGCGACAGATGCGCGTACACGGTCGAATAAGGCGGCGGGTTTTCGAGCATGACCACCTTGCCGTAGCCCGTCTGCCTGCCGACGAAGGTCACCGTGCCCTGCGCCGTCGCGTGCACGGGCGTGCCGCTGGGCGCGGCGAGATCGACGCCGTCGTGACTCTGCCAGCGATGCGTGACCGGATCGAGCCGTCGCAGCGAGAAGTCCGACGATACGCGCGTGAAAGCCAGTGGATAGCGGGAGAACGCGGGTTTCGTGCTGTCGCCGTCCTTCGAGTAATAGCGTGTTTCGCCGTTCGAATCGCGATAAAGGAACACGTCGTGCGACGACGAACCCGTCGTGAGACGCACGGCGAGCGGTTCGCTTTGAGGCCGGTCGTAGATGACGCTCAGCGTGTCGCCCTGGCGCAGATCGCGCCGCAGATCGACGTTGCCGGCGAACGCCTCGGTGAGCGTCGCGATCGTGTCCGTATCGATGCCGAGACTTTGCGCGGTATCCGAGAACGTCTCATGGACCGTCGCGCTTTCGGTGATGCGCACGGGTGTCGGCGGCCCGACGAACTGCCCCGGCGCCGGAACCGCCGGTTGACGGAGCGAGACGGCGGGCGCGTCGTCCTTGTCCAGGGACGGCACGTGCGGACGATGAAGCGCGTTGCAGATCACGACGGTGCATACGGAACCGATCGCGCAAGTGAAAAGCAGTCTGCCTGCCTTGCCGGGCAAGGCCGTTGCGGGAAAAAACGGCATGGGAGGAAAGCGCGGACGAGCGGCGCGCGGTGTACGCGTCGGTCGGGAATAATGGGCGCGGCGTTCGGGCCGCGAGCGGCGGACAAGCGCGCGTTACTCGATTTGCCGCGAAAATGGGCCTATCGTCAGGTAAAACTGAGGATCGAGGCGGATCGGCATCGGGCGCGGCGAGGTCTGTCGGGGTCGGGTCGAGACTATGAGACGATTCTTAAGTGAAACTTAAGCTGTCACTTTTTATATTTTTGTACGATGTTAGCGGGCATTGTCAGGGGATAGCCCGCATAAGCCGTTTTCGGGAGCCTCACCGCTTCTCCACCTCCAGCGCCTTCCCATACCCCGTCAGTTCGAGATAACCCCGCCCTCGCCCGCCCTCTCCCTCCAGCGTCACCGCGCCTTCCCAATACAGCGCGCCGGTCGAATCGCGCGAGTCGAGTTCCTGATCGTCGATGAGCGGACTTAAGCGCCAGCGCATTGCGCCGACGCGTACGTTCATCGCCACCGGATAAACCGTGTTCGTGCGCGGCGAGCGCCATTGCCGCTCGGGCGTGAACTCGACCTCGCCCGGGCCGAACTGCTTCGTCTCGCCACCGGGCGCGCGCAGCGCGGCGTGCGCCCAGACCGCGCGCCCGTCGCGGCTGCGGACTTTGAACACCATCAGCGCGGAGCCGTCGTCGAGATTCGCGCCGAGCCAGTCCCAGCCGGCGGCGTCCGGCGAAAGCAGCGTGCTCGACCATTCGTGATCGAGCCACGCGCGGCCCGTCACATCGACACGCTTGTTCGTCGATGGCGGCGTCACGCTGCCCGTCACATTCAGTTGCGGCTCGCTGTAGTAGTAGCTCGCCTGCTCGGGCACCGGACCCTTGCGCGAATAGCCGCCGTCGCCCTGCATCATCGGCGGCTGCGTCGGCGTGAAGGTCAGATGAAGCGCGAATCCCGCCGCATCGGCGATCACCGAATAGCTGCCGTCCGCCGCGCGCGTCATGCGCCACGCGTCAAGCTTCACGTCCGTGTTGCCGTCTTTCGCGTACGCGAGGCCGAAGCCCTGCCGCGCGACGTTCTGATCGTGAACGAGGCGTCCGTGCGCCGGGTCCGACAACGCCGCGTGCGCGATGATCAACTGCGACGGATCGAACGCACTCGCATCCGCCTTCTTCCCAGTATTCGAGCGAAAAAACGTGATCTGAAAGCCGAGCGGCCGATGATCGGGCGTATCGAGCCAGCCCGTCGCGTACCACCATTCTGTGCGATACGCCGGGTGCGCGCCGCTGTCCCGCGGCCACTCGATGGCGCGCCCAGGCACGACAGGCGCGAAAACGGGTTCATCGGCAAATGCGCTCATCGACGACAGCAGCAACATCAGAAGCAACGTCCGCATCACCAGTCCTCCCGCACGGCGAGCACCGCATCCACGGACACAGCGCGCCGTCCCGACAGCACCGCCGTCGCGCAGGACGACACGAGCATCACGCACGCGATGACGGCGATCATCGTCCACGGAATGTGCAGCGACATGCTCCAGTGAAACGACTGCGGATTGACGACGAACACCAGAATCAGGCTGATCGCAAAGCCGAGCGCGCAGCCCATCGCGATGCCGAGCAGCGTGAGCCATCCGGCTTCGGACGCGAGCAGCGCGAGAATCTGCGCGCGCGTCACGCCGACGTGACGCAGCATGCCGAATTCGCGCGAGCGCGCGAGCGTCTGCATCGAGAACGTCGCGCCGACGCCGAAGAGGCCGATCACGATCGCCACCGCTTCCAGCAGATAGGTCACGGCAAAGCTGCGGTCGAAAATGGTCAGCGTGCGCGCGCGGATTTCGCCCGGCTCGGAAAATTCGAGCGCGCCGCCGAAGGGCAGCGCCCTGATCGCGCCGATGACCTGCGCCGCGCTCGATCCCGCCCGCAACGTGATGGCGATATCGGTCGCGGCCGTGTCGCCGGTGAGCCGCCGGTAATCGCCGATGCGCATCTGCAGCGCGCCCGTCTGCCGCACGTAGTCGCGCCAGATGCCCGCGACGACGAAGCGCTCGCCCGCCCCGCCCACCGGCAGGCTCACGCGCTCGCCGACGCGATACCCGTAGAGATCGGCCATCGCCTCGGAGGCCCACACGGGCGTCTCGCCTTCGCGCCACGACGAAGGCGGCAACGCGTCGCCGGTCATTTGCAGCGTCGCGCCGGGATCGGCGGCATCGAGTTCGCGGGCGATCAGCGCGACGGGCGGCTTCGCGGCATCGAGCGTCAGTTTCGACGCGCGCGTGAACGCCGCATGGGCGACGCCGTTCGCGCCCGCAATCTGCCGCTGCTGTTCCGGATCGAGGCCGCCCGTGTCGCCGCTCGACGCCATGCGCACATAGAGATCCGCTGACAGCAGATGCGCGAGCCAGTCTTCCACCGACACGCGAAAGCTCGTGACCATGATCGCCATCGCGACGATCAGCGTGAAACTCGACAGCACGCCGCCCATGGCGATCGACGCCTGCCCCGGCGCATTCGCGAGCCGCGCGAGCGCGAGCGTCGCAACGGCGCTGCGCGGCTTCGCTGCGCGCCGGAACACGATGGCCGTGACGCGCGGCATCAGCGCAATGCCGCCGACGAGCAGCAGCGCGACGGCCACGTAACCGGCGATGGGCGCATCGAAGACGGGCGGCGCCTGCGTCAGCGCGGCGCCCGCCGCGAGGCACGCGAGCGCGGGCCACGGCTTGCCGAGCGGCGTGAGCGCGGCCTCTTCGCTGCCGGCTTTCAGCGCGGGCGCGGGGCGGGCGCGCGCCGCTTCGAGCGCGGGAACGAGCGTGCCCGCGAGCGCGACGCCGATGCCGAGCGCAAGAACGATCGCGCTCGCGACCGGCTCGAACGCGACGCGCGGCTCGACGCCCGGAAAATAGCCGCCGCCGAGATCGCTGCCGAAAAAGCGCAGTGCGAACGCCGCCACGGCAAAACCGAGCGCGATGCCGAGCACGCCGCCCGCGACGCCGAGCAGCGCGCCTTCGAGCATGATCTGGCGCACCAGCGACGCGCGCGTCATGCCGAGCACGCGCAGCATCGCGAATTGGGCACGCCGGCGCACGACGCCCGCAGCCTGCGTCGAAAACACGAGAAACGCGCCGGTGAAAAGCGCGACCAGCGCCAGCACGTTCATATTGATGCGATACGCCCGCGAGAGCCGATCCGTGCGGCTTTCCACATCGCTTGTCCCGGTGACGACGAGCCTGCCGCCCAGTTCGCGTTGCAGCGTCTCGCGAAACGCGTCGCGATCGACGCCGCGCGCCAGTTGCAGATCGACGCGCGAGAGCTTGCCCGTCATCCGGAAATGGGTCTGCGCGGCGGCAATGTCCATGACCGCGATGCGCTGGCCGGGGCGCGTGCGCGTAATGCCGCCCGCGACGCGCAGGCGTACCGGCGACGTGCCGCTTTGCAGTTCGACCGAAGCGCCATCGCGCGCGCCGAGCCACGCGAGCGCTGCGGGCGAGAGGAAGATCGCGTCCTGATCGAGCGCGTCGAGCGGCGCATCCGGCGACGGCACGCCGGTCAGATCCGGCGCGATGCGTTTCGCGCGGAACACGTCGATGCCGAGCACCTTGAGCGGCGTGGTCTTGCCGGGCACGGCGACGTCGACTTCGAGCACCGGACTCGCGAGCGCGACGCCCGCGCGCGTCGCGAGCCGCGGATAGACGTTTTCATCGATGAACGGCTGCGCGCCGCGCACCTGCAAGTCCGCTTGCCCCGAGAGACTGCGCGCGGCGGCGGAAAACTCGTTGAAGGCCGCGCCGTTGATGAGTTGCACCGCGTAGCCCAGGCCGACGCCGAGCGCGATGGTCAGCATCGCGACGAGCGCGCGTCCGCGATGGCTGCGCCATTGCGCGCCGAGCAGCCAGCGCGTGAGGGTGTCGAGCGGTCGGCGGGCGGGCGTAATCGCGCTCATCGGGTCAGCGCCGCGGCGTGCAACGCGCCATCGGCGAGAATCAGCACGCGATCGGCGAAAGCGGCGGCGGCTTCGGAGTGCGTGACCATCACGGTCGCGGCGCGCGTCGCCTTCGTTTCGGCGCGCAGCAGTTCCAGCACCTCATGCGCGGTCTGCGGATCGAGATTGCCGGTGGGTTCGTCGGCGAGCAGGAGACGCGGCCGATGCACCAGTGCCCGCGCGATCGCCACGCGCTGCAACTCGCCGCCGGAAAGCTGGCGCGGCATGTCGTCGCCGCGCCCGTCGAGTCCGACCGCAGCCAGCATCGCGCGCGCGGGCGCGGCGGGCATGCCGTTCAGCAACAGCGGCACCGCGACGTTCTGATACAGCGTCAGGTGCGGCAAAACGTGAAACGCCTGAAAGACGAAGCCGAGCTTCTGGCGGCGAAGGCGCGTGGCGGCGTCGTCGGAGAGCGAAGAGATCGATGCGCCGTCGATCAGCACCTCGCCGCTGTCGGCGGTGTCGAGGCCCGCGATCAGATTGAGCAGCGTCGATTTGCCGACGCCCGAATCGCCCATGATCGCGACGAACTCGCCCGCGCCGAGCGCGAAATCGAGCGCGTCGAGCACGATGCGCCCGCCGCTGTAAGTCTTCGTCAGGCGGCGGCATTCGAGGGCGGGAGACACGTCGGAGTCGGCGGGAAGCATGTTCATCGGCGGGCAGGCTGATCGATTCGCAAGCATTGTGCCCATGAAAAGCCCGCGGCGCTTCGAACGTTCGTCGCGAGGGTTATCCCTTAGGCAGCGCGGATTGACTTAACGCGTCGAGGAAATCAAACTGTGATCACAGATCAAACAACACACGGGAATGCTGTCTTGCCTCGATCCGCATCGCAACCCATACCGCAACTCGAAGTCATTGCCACCGAGACGATGGCGACGAAGGTTTATCAGCAACTGCGCGAAGCGATCATGAGCGGCAGCTTCGCCGCGGGTCAGCCGTTGAGCCTGCGCGGCGTGGCCGAAGCCGTCGGGCTTTCGACCATGCCGGTGCGCGCCGCCCTCACGCGGCTGCGCGCGGAAGGCGCCCTGGTGGACGGCCCCTCGCGCGGTCTCATGGTCCCGCCGATGACGCCCGAGTTGCTCGAAGAGCTGCGCGACGTGCGCATCGCGCTGGAAGGCTGCGTCGCGGAACGCGCCGCCGCGCGCATGACGAACGGCGACGTCGCGGCCGTGCAGCGCATCTTCGATGAAATGGATGCCCACGTCGAAGCCGACGACGCGCGCGCCTATCTGCGCTGCAACTTCGCGTTCCACACGAGCATCTACCGCCACGGCGCGAGCGAGATGACGCTCGCGACGATTCAGAACATGTGGATGCGCATCGGTCCGTTCCTGAACATGGTCGCGCCCGATGTCGCGCACATGCGCGTGTCGATGCAGGCGCACCGGCAGATCATCGATGCGCTGTGGAAGCACGACGGCGCGGCGGCACGCGAAGGCATCGCGAAGGATATCCGCGACGCCGCCCGCGACCTCGAAACGCGCCTGCGATCGCAGCGCGAAGAACCGAGGCGTCACGCGCAAAGCTGAACACGAGAAGGCGCGCGCGGCGCGCCTTCAGCCACGATCATAAGCATGACTAATCGCTTGAGCGAGGACGGTGCACGTCCTTCGCAAACATAACCACAAAGGAGTCGCACGATGGATTTCATGAAACTGCTCACGCCGCGCCCGGGCTTGCGCGTGCTGATCACCGGCGGCGCATCGGGCATCGGCCTGGCCATCGCGAAGGCGTTCGTTTCGACGGGCGCGCGCGTGCACGTGTGCGATGTCGATGCGAAAGCCATCGACGCGGCATCGACGGTGTCGCCTGCCATCTCGGGCACGCGCGCGGACGTCGCGAACAAGGACGACGTGAAGCGCGTATTCGAAGACGTGCGGCGCGAACTCGGCGGGCTCGACGTGCTGATCAACAACGCGGGCATCGCGGGACCGACGGGCGGCATCGACGCGATCGATTCCGGCGAATGGGAACAGACCATCGACGTGAATCTGAACAGCCAGTATTACTTCTCGCGCGAAGCCGTGCCGATGCTGCGCGAGGCAACCGATGGCGGCGTGATCGTGTTCATGTCGTCGGTGGCGGGACGGCTCGGCTATGGCTTCCGCACGCCTTATGCCGCGACGAAGTGGGCCGTGGTCGGGCTCGCGAAGAGTCTCGCGATCGAGCTCGGTCCCGACAATATCCGCGTGAATGCGGTGCAGCCGGGCATCGTCAAGGGTCCGCGCATGGAAGGCGTGATCGCCGCGCGTGCCAAGCAACTTGGGATTCCTTACGAAGAAATGGAGAAGCAGTATCTCGCGAAGATCTCGCTGCGCCGCATGGTCACGCAGGAGGAAGTCGCCGCGAGCGTGCTGTATCTCAGCTCGCCCGCCGGCAGCGCGATCTCGGGGCAGGCGCTCTCCGTCTGCGGCAACGTCGAAACGCTTTGAAGAAAGAGGACATCATGGCAACGAAACGCAAGGTCATCATCACGTGCGCCCCGACGGGCGCAATCCATACGCCGTCGATGTCGCCGTATCTGCCGGTCACGCCCGACCAGATCGCCGAGGCCGCGCTCGCAGCGGCGAAGGAAGGCGCGGCGATCCTGCATTTGCACGCGCGCGATCCCGAAGACGGACGCCCGACGCAGGAACCCGCCGTGTTCGAGCGCTTCCTGCCGCGCATCAAGTCGCAAACGGATGCCGTTATCAATCTGACGACCGGCGGCAGCCCGCACATGACGGTGGCGGAGCGTCTGAAGCCCGCGCATCACTTCCAGCCGGAAGTGGCGTCGCTGAACATGGGTTCGATGAACTTCGGCCTCTATCCGATGCTCGATCGCTTCAAGGATCTGAAGCACGACTGGGAACGCCAGCATCTGGAAAAGAGCCGCGATCTCGTCTTCAAGAACACGTTTGCGGATATCGAATACATCCTGACGTCGTGCTCGGCGAACGGCACGCGCTTCGAATTCGAGTGCTACGACATCTCGCATCTGTATAACCTCGCGCACTTCGTCGATCGCGGACTCGTCAAGGGACCGTTCTTCGTGCAGAGCGTGTTCGGCCTGCTCGGCGGCATCGGCGCGCATCCCGAAGATCTCGCGCACATGAAGCGCACGGCCGACCGCCTCTTCGGCAACGACTACGTCTGGTCGATTCTCGGCGCGGGCCGCAATCAGATTCCGCTCGGCTCGATCGGGCTTGCGCAAGGATCGAACGTGCGCGTGGGTCTGGAGGACTCGCTGTGGATCGGGCCGGGCGAACTCGCCGAATCGAGCGCGGCGCAGGTGCGCAAGATCCGGCAGGTGATCGAAGGCTTGTCTCTGGAAGTCGCGACGCCCGCCGAAGCGCGCCAGATGTTGTCGCTCAAGGGCGGCGACAACGTGAACTTCTGATCGTCGCATGCGCGCGCCGTGCAGGCGGCGCGCTCACTTCATCACGCCATTAGAAATACAACGCCTACGGAGACTTTATCTTGTCCAAGCCCGACACGACGAGCGCCGCGCAGCACGCGTCGCTCAACAGCCTGATGCTGCGCAAGCTGATGCCCTTGCTGGTGATCGTCTATGTGATCAGCTTTCTCGATCGCACGAACATCGCGCTCGCGAAGCATTCGATGAGCATCGATCTCGGTATCTCCGCCGCCGCGTACGGACTCGGCGCGGGTCTGTTCTTTCTGACCTACGCGGCCTTCGAGATTCCGAGCAACCTGATCATGCACAAGGTCGGCGCGCGTTTCTGGATCACGCGCATCATGGTGACGTGGGGCGCGCTCTCCGTGGCGATGGCTTTCGTCACCGGCGAAACCTCGTTCTACGTGATGCGCCTGCTGCTCGGCGCGGCCGAAGCGGGCCTCTTTCCGGGCGTGATGCTGTATCTGACGTACTGGTTCGGCCGTGAGGAACGCGCCCGCGCAACCGGTTATTTCCTGCTCGGCGTGTGCGTGGCGAATATCGTCGGCGGTCCGCTCGGCGGCGCGCTGCTCGAACTCGACGGCTTGCTCGGCTTTCACGGCTGGCAATGGCTCTTCGTGATCGAAGGCCTCCCCGCGATCCTGCTTGCCTTCGTCGTCTGGAAACTGCTGCCCGATCGCCCGACGAGCGCGCCGTGGCTCTCGCGCGATGAAGCCGTCGCGCTGGAGCGCCGCCTCGCCGCCGAGCACGATTCGCAAGGCAGCGGCCACGGCGCGGGCGCGTTCCGCAGCGTCCTCGGCGATCGTCAGGTGTGGCTCGCGATTCTCGTCTACTTCTGCCATCAACTGACGATCTACACGGTGATCTTTTTCCTGCCCGGCATCATCGGTGCATCGGGACACTTCTCGCCGCTGACCATCGGGTTGCTCACCGCGACGCCTTGGGTTGCCGCCGCCATCGGCGCCGCCACGCTGCCGCGTCTCGCGAGCGATTCGTCGAAGAGCCGGCGCATGCTGATCGGCGGGCTCGTCATCATGGCCTCGGGCATGCTGATCGCCGCATGGTCGACGCCCGCGATCGGGCTGCTGGGCGTGTGCCTGTCCGCCTCGATGTTCTTCGTGGTGCAGTCGATCATCTTCACGTTTCCGTCGTCGCGGCTTTCGGGCAGCGCGCTCGCGGGCGGCCTCGGGCTCGTCAATTCGTGCGGCCTGCTCGGCGGCTTCGTCGGCCCGACGGTGATGGGCATCATCGAGCAGACGACCGGCCGCGCGATGAACGGGCTCGTGTGTCTCGCGGTGGCGCTTTTGATCGCGGCGGTATGCAGCGCGCGCCTGCGTCACGGCAACGAGGAACGCGCCGACGAGAAGCGCCGCGTGATGTCGAACGCGTGATGCTTCAGTTCTGCGGCATCGTCCCCGGCCGCAGATACGCGAACATGTGCGACACGTAATCCGGCTTGCCGAGCGGCACGCCGTGATTGCGCAAAATGCCGTAGGCGGTCACGGTGTGAAAGTAGAACTGCGGCAGCGACCAGTCGCGTGCGTATTGCTCGCCGGTCATGTCGAAAACCACGCCGTTCGGCAGCGTCAGCGCAATTTGCCTGTCGGCGCCCGCGTCGAGCGCGTCGTCCGGCAGTTCGCTGAGAAACGCGATCGCATCCGCGAGACGCGCGCGGGCGTCGGCGAGCGAGCCCGGCTGCTCGTTCGACTTCCACCCTTCCGCGCGCACGTTCAAGAGCGCCTGCGGCACCTCGATTCCGCGCAGCCGGTACGCCGGCTCCTGCGACTGAAAACACACGAAACGCACTTGAGCCGCGAGCGGATACATGTCCGGCGCGAGGCGCAGCGACATGAGCGCATCGGCCTGAAAATCCGCGTTCTTCGCGCTTTCGTGCGCCGTGGCTTTGTCGAGCCACGCCGAGAGGTTGTTCAACGTCTGCAGGAAGGTCGGAACGAGAAGACGGGTCAGTTGCATCGCAATGCTCCACGGGTCGAGAATCCGCGATCTTATATCGGTCCGGACCTTTTCCGCGCGGAACACCGCGGCGTCACAGCAGCCCGAATACCGCCACGCCGGTCTTCGTGCCGACGAACACCTTGCCATTCGCGATCGTCGGCGAGACGAACTTGTTGCCCGCGCCGAACTGATCGCGCGAGCCCGCCGAATTGCTGCTGTAGAGCTCGAAGAGATTGCTGGCGTCGTAGGCATGCAGCACGGCCGGCGTCACGTTTTCCACGCCCCAGACGATGCCGTTCGTGTTGCCGTTCGCGGAGATCACGGGCGCGAGGCCCGGGAAGCTCCAGTTCCCCGCCGGGCTCGTGCTCTGGCTCGACGCGGCCGTCGCCACCCGCGCGTTGACGACCGGCAGCGCCTTGAGATGATCGCCCGCCGGTCCGACATAGATCGTGTTGTTGTAGAACGCGGGCGCGCTGAACATCGGGCCGGTGATCGTCGTGAAAAGCTCCTGATAGATGTGGTCGCCGTTCGAATCGAACTTGCCCATGTTGTCGCGATCCACGATATAGAGCGCGCGCGTCTTGCCGCCGCCTATCGCGAGATGCCGCACGTTGCCGTTGATATCGGTGACGTCGGGCAGCACGAGCACGCCGCCGGAGCCGAGATCGAGATCCTGGCTCGACTGCACGACCGTGTCCGACGGCTGGAAGTAATCGGTCACTTGCAGCGTCGGCGTCGGCGTGACCTTGAGGAAGCCGTTGCCGAAGTCGTTGTGAATCGGCATGTCCTGCGCGTTGGTGGTCGGATCGAACGTGCCGTTGCCGTCGAGGAAATAGATCGACGTGCCGTCCGATGCGAGACCCGCGCCGCTCATCCAGATGCCGCCCATCTCGCCGTTCGGCGTGATGTTGAGAATGCTGGTCTGCTTCAGCGTGTCGGCGCTATAACCCATCACCCAGCCGGTGTACGGCAGCACGTCGCAATGCGAGCTCCATGACGTGTACACGATGCCGTTCAGAAGCAGCAGCGACGCGCGCTCGATATATTGGCCCGGCGTGAACGGCACGACGCCGTTGACGCTGCCCGACCCGGTGCCCGGATACGAGCCGGTGATTTCCGTCGGACCGCCGAAGAGCTGCGCGCCCGTCGCGATGTCGAGCGCGTGAATGCGCTGGTGATACGCGCCGCCCGCGTCCTTCGACATGGCGACGAGATAGATCGCGCCATTCGGCCCGCGCGCGCGATCGATGACGGGCGTCGACGTGATGCCGATGGTCGGCGTGGTCTGATTGCAGCTATGGTCGTCGCTCGGCGTTTCGCCCGGCAGCATCGCGGAGACGCGCCAGAGCACGGCGCCGGTGTCGGCGTCGAACGCATACGCGCTCCCGTTTTCGGTCATGACATATAGCACGTTATGCGTGGCGCCCGCGATCGGCACGTTCGCGAGATAGAGCGGCTGCGCATCGACGGCGCCATCGACGGGATAAAAGCCGAGCTTGCCGAAGGTCGTCGGATTGACGTTGGCGATGGTGAGCCGGGTTTCGGCAAGCTGCTGCGCCGTGCGGCCGATGTCGTTGTGATAGGTGGTGACGTCCACCGGAGTCGATGCAGACGGCGTGTTCGACGTGGGCGCGCTCGCGCCGGATGGCGCACTCGCCGCGCCGCCCGACGACGCCGGCGAAGGGCTCGATGCCGACGACGGGCCCGAGGCCGCCGGCGCACCCGACGCCCCCGATGCGGGCGCGGCGCCCGACTGCGCGGCCGTATCGGAGCTGGAACTGCCTCCGCTGCATCCACCGATGATCGCTGCAATCGCAACTGCAAACACGCCAATCGTCAAATGCCCTTTCATGTGCGGATCTCCGTTCCTGGAGGGGCGAGCCCGGTGCAACGCGATTATTGTCTGCGACGGCTTAAATCGGAAAACATTCGTCGGTGGAGAGCTAGGCTTTGTCGGAATGGTCGGCAGCGAGTGTGTATTCGTATGAAGCTTACAAGCAAGCGCGCGTTGCTTTTACCTGTAAGTTTCGGCGGCGCCGGAAAAAGGCGGACGATCGGGCAATCAGCGCCGACGCGCGGGCAAGACGGTCAAGCACCCTGAAAGGCACATTACACCGCAGGACGGGACCGCTTGCGACATCGCAGCTTCATTTTGGTCTTGCCCGGAATTCAGCAAGGTGAGACCGATGAAACGCCTGACCGCGCAAGTGATGTATCACCCGCTCGTCGCCCTGTCGTCGCTCTATCTGACGGAATTAATGAGCCGGCCCGATCTCGGCCTCTCCGGCACGCTATTTATGCTGGCGACGCGATCGATATCCCGCATCGTGACTGCGTTGCGGAGCAATACAGTCTGACTATAAAACCGTCTTACTTAAACGAGCACCGAAAAAAAGTAAAAAAGCTTAAATCGGGTAAGACAACAAAAGTTGAACGGTTACGCTTCTTCTTACGGAATGTAGGCAGCGTTGCGGAATTCGGCACTATCTGCCGTGCTGCGGCCTGCGAAAAATATTAGAGAACCTGAGAGAACGCATGACCGAACCCAATGATGTCGTCTATAAAGGACATCTACTGAGCGCGACCGCCGTATTGGAAGAAGACAGATACGCGGCGATGCTCGTCGTTCGAGATCCGAGCGGCACGCGCCGCGCAAGCGGCATGCTCGGCGAATTCGCGAGTGCGACCGGCGCCGTACGCTACGCATTCGCTTATGGCATGGCTGAAATCGATCATCGGCAGTCTGGGCAGAACCCCGCGCCACGCTGACGGCGCGAGCATTCGCTAGCACGCTTCATCTCGATTGCGAGCAGCCGCGCGCCGCTCGCGCCTTCCATCCTTTCCGGCGAGTCGAATCTATGATTATTTATCATCGGGGAGCGGCTTTTCAGCCCTCTGCCACCCGTGTGGGCAATGCTTTCGTCGCGACCGCTTCGATACTCGAAGAGGACGGGCATGCCACCTCGCTCGGGAACCTGGGCGCGTTCGCGAGCAAGGACGGCGCGCTCGGTTTCGCGGTTCGCTGCGCGACCGCGTTTCTCGACGGCGACGAATTGCCCTTGCCGCCGTTTCAGTTGACGCTGCAAAAGAGTTGCAACGCACCGAGCGTTGCATAACGCGCATTGAGAATCAGGCCGTGCCCGGCGAGGCATGGCCGCGTGCTTCGCGAAACCGGAAGAACCCGCTGCGCAGCATGACCGATGTCCCTCCAACCCGTTTGAGCAAGTGCTCGGCCGCGCCTTCGATCGACGATCGATGGCTTTCGAACGCAAGCTGCAAATCTTCCTCACGCCACGACGCGGCGCCGAAGTGATCTTCCAGCGCCTCGGCGGAAATGGTGCACTCGACGTGCTCGCCATCGGCAACCGCCGCGAACGTGAGCGAAGGGACATCGCCTTGATAGATGGGCGTCTGACTCGGGAACTTGATGTTCATGCCGGACCTCATGAGCGATGTTGCACGGGTTTGAACGAACGAAAGATATCCCTTCAGTCTCCGCGATGGCGCACTCGTCCGTATTGACACAGATCAATGCGGCCTCGCCTGGCATGCTTAACCGGTCTTCGGCGTGTACGATGGAAAGCGTCGATCAGCGAGTTTCAGGAGGCGCCATGAAAGCGGTGTGCCCGCTGCACGGGCCGACGACCATCATCCGCACGAATGCCTACGGCTTTCCGGTCTATGCGTGCTGTTGCGACGACGTGCCGTATGTCACGCCGCCGGATGCCTGCACGAGAGCGCCGACGCAACGCGGCGCGCCCGCCGAGCCTCGGTCGCCGCGGCAACCGAAGACCCGGCAGGAATAATCACGCCAAATCGGCTTTCGGCGCAGCCACGACCCTGTGGTCCTGTCGCGGCCGGCGCACGTTGATCAGGCAAACCGCAAGCATCGCGATAACACCCGGAATCGCGATAGCGACGAAGTTCTGCTGAAGCGGCAGTGCCTTGGCAACGAGAAAGCCGATCACGATAGGCGCGAGAATCGCCCCGCTGCGCCCGACGCCCGATGCCCAGCCAATACCGGTCGAGCGAATCGCCGTCGGATAGAACTGTCCCGCGAAGGCATACGTGACGATCTGCGTGCCGATGGTCGACGCGCCGGCGAGCCCGACGAGGAAGAACAAGACGCCCACCGGAACCTTCACGCCGAGCAGGCTGATGGAAACGGCCGCGAGCGCATACATCGCGATCAGCACGTATTTGATGTTGAAGCGGTCGGCGAGCCATCCGCCGCCGATCGCGCCGATCATCGCGCCGAAGTTGAGCACCAGCACGAACGTGAGCGCCGAACCGAGGCTGTGTCCCGCGCCTGCCATGAGTTTCGTCAGCCACGAGCTCAACGCGTAGACCATGAAGAGGCACATGAAGAACGCGATCCACAGCATCACGGTGCTCATGCCGCGGCCTTCCGCGAACAGTCTGCCGATGGTCGAGCCAGACGTCGAGCCAGGCGCCGGTTCCCGTTCGGACAGCGAGAAGCTATCGGCTTGTTGCGGCACGTAGGCCGGTTCGATGCGCGGAAGGATCTTCGCCAGCGTCTCGCTGCGGCCATTGCGCACGAGAAAACCGAGCGACTCGGGCATGTACTTGAGGATCACGGGCGCGAGCAGCGCGGGCAGCCCCGCCGCGATAAAGACGGATTGCCAGCCGTAACGCACGATCATCGCCTTGCCGACGAGCGCCGCGAGCATGCCGCCGACGGAATAGCCGCTGAACATCAGCGTCACCATCGTGCTGCGGATCTTGCGCGGCGAATACTCGGTCATTTGCGCGACCACGTTCGGCATGACGCCGCCGATTCCCAGCCCCGCAAGGAAACGCGCAATGCCGAAGGTCAGCGGATCTTTCGTGAAGCCCGCCGCCGCGGTGAAGACGCTGAAGAGCAGAAGGCAGATCACGATCGCGGGCACGCGGCCGATCTTATCGGCGATCGTGCCGAGAAACACCGCACCGATCATCATGCCGAGCAAGGCGGAGCTCACCATGAATCCGGCGCTGGTCGCCTGAACGCCCATATCGCTCATGATCGACGGCAATGCGATTCCGACGACGGCAAGATCATAGCCATCGAAAATAATGATGAGCGCGCACCAGAATAGAAGCAGCAAATGAAATTTCCTGAACCTGGCTTCGTCGCATAGCTTTTGAACGTCGATCTGACGCATGATGTCTCCTTGACTTTAAATACTCGATTAATTGCCGCGATTTTGTTTTTGGACTGATTCGACGGTTTTTCTGCGTTCGCTGCACGCGCGTGTTTTCGCTCGCCGCATAAGCAATGCGGCGAGGCGTGCCTGATCTGATGTCTTTTCTGCGTTGACGGAACTGCGTTGAGGGTGCGATCTGCTAGCGGGCTCAGAATATTCGAGCCGATATGCAGCGTCCAATACCGAATTGGTGTCCGGCTATACCTTGCGGGAATGAAAGGGCGCGGACATGCGCATCAGACGTCGCTCAGCGTGCGCTTGATCGTGTCGCAAAGCCATTGCTGCGCGGCGGTATCCTCCGCGTGCGGATACCAGTAAAGATTGACTTCGAAAGGCGGCGTGGGAAAGGGAAGCGGAAGCACGCGCAACCTGCCCTCTTCCGCGAACGCGCTCGCGATGCGCGTTGGCAGCGTGAGCAGCAGATCCGTCGATGCGATCGCCGAGAACAGGCTCGTGAAATGCGGCACGCGCAGGACGATTTTCCGGCTCAGCCCCATCTCGCTCATCACGTCTTCGACGAGATGATGCCCCGTGAACGGCGCGACGACGACATGACTGGCGGCGACATAGTCTTCGAGACTGAGGTTATTCCCGATAGCCGGATGCGAGGCACTGAGAAGACACGAATAACTTTCGCTGAAAAGCGCCGATTTCCTGACCTGCCCGCCGACGAATTGCAGATTGCCGACGGCGGCATCGACATAACCGGTTTGCAGCCATTGCGCGATCGATTCGCTGTCGATCTGCACGACTTCGAGTCCGATCGAAGGAGCAACCGACTGGAATTCGCGTAGGAGATGCGGCAGGAAATGCAGTTCGCCCAGATCGGATAGCGCGAGCCGGAACGAGCGTTCCGAGCGCGTGGGATCGAACTTCCGGGTCGCGGCAATGGCCGCTTCAATGCTATCCAGCGACTGCTTGAATGCGTTGAAGAGCTGCGTGGCGTTGAAAGTGGGCACCATGCCGTCGCGCGTGCGCGTGAAGAGCGGATCGTGCAGAAGATCTCTCAATCGCGTCAGCGAGTAACTCACCGAAGGCTGCGTGATGCTCAGACGTTTGGCCGCGGCACTGACGCTCTTCGTCTCGTAGATCGCGACGAACGTTCTTATCAGATTGAGATCCGTGCTCATGGTTTTCACTCATATAGACGGTCTCTATTATAAGAACGAAAAAACGATGATTGGTCTTATTCGATCCGTGCTCATACGATGGATGCACAGATAGGAACCCAGGCCATGAAGACGATCCATCAAGCTTGCTACGACATTCTCCGCACTCAGGGATTGACCACGTTCTTCGGCAATCCCGGCTCGAACGAACTGCCCTTCCTGAACGATTTCCCGGGCGATTTCCGCTATATCCTCGGTTTGCATGAAGGCGCTGTCGTCGGCATGGCCGATGGCTACGCGCAGGCAAGCGGCCGCACGACGCTCGTGAACCTGCATTCGGCGGCAGGCACCGGCAATGCGATGGGCGCGCTAGCGAATGCATGGAACTCCCACACGCCGCTCGTCGTCACCGCGGGCCAGCAGGTTCGCGCGATGGTCGGCGTCGAAGCCCTGCTCGCCAATGTCGATGCCACGACGCTGCCGCGTCCGCTCGTGAAATGGAGTTGCGAGCCGGCATGCGCGCAAGACGTGCCGCTCGCGCTCAGCCGCGCGATTCATACGGCGGGCACGGGCGCGAAGGGTCCGGTCTATCTGTCGGTTCCCTACGACGACTGGAAGCAGCAGGCCGCTTCGGGCGTCGATCATCTCGCCGGCCGGCGCGTCGGGGTCGCGGGACTGCCATCGGCTTCGGCCATCGAATCGCTTGCGCGCGAACTCGAACAGGCGAAGCATCCCGTGATGATTCTCGGCCCCGACGTCGATGCCAGCGCCGCCAACGACTTCGCAGTCGCTATCGCCGAGAAGCTCGCCATGCCGGTGTGGATGGCGCCATCCGCGCCGCGTTGCGCCTTTCCGACGACGCATCCCTGCTTTCAGGGCTTGTTGCCCGCGGGCATCGCCAGCATCAGCGGATTGCTGGAAGGTCATGATCTCGTGCTGGTCGTCGGCGCGCCGGTGTTTCGCTATCACCAGTACGAACCGGGCGAATTCCTGCCACCGGGCGCGCGTCTCATCGCCATTACCTGCGATATCAACGAGGCCACGCGCGCGCCGATGGGCGACGCCCTCGTCGCCGATATCGCCTCGACGCTCGAAGCACTGAGCCGCGCCGTTTCGAGCGCTAACCGCGCGATGCCCGCGCCACGCCGCCGCCCCGGCCCCGCGCCGGAAGAAGCCGGACCGCTCGCGCCGGAACGCGTGTTCGATATCCTCGACGACATGGCGCCGCGCGATGCGATCTACGTGAACGAATCGACATCAACCACCAACCTGATGTGGCAGCGCCTGCGCATGACGGAACAGGGAAGCTATTACTTCGCGGCCGCCGGCGGACTCGGCTTCGCGCTGCCCGCCGCGGTCGGCATTCAACTGGCGAAGCCTGAGCGGCGCGTGATCGGCGTGATCGGCGACGGCTCCGCAAATTACGGCATCCAGGCCTTGTGGACAGCGGCGCACTACGACATTCCCGCGATCTTCATCATCATGAAGAACGGCACGTATGGTGCATTGCGCTGGTTTGCCGGCGTGCTGCACGCTGACGGCGTGCCGGGTCTCGACGTGCCGGGAATCGACTTCTGCTCGCTTGCGCGCGGCTATGGCGTCGAGGCGCTGCACGCGGACTCCGGCGCGTCGCTGACCGCCGCGCTGCGCCGCGCGCTCGATGGCAACAAGCCCGTGCTGATCGAAGTGGAAACGCGAGCCTGAACGGCCATGAAAAAGCTCGTGAACGTCGCGGATTTCCGCGCCCGCGCAAAGGCGCGGCTTCCGAAGATCGTGTTCGATTACCTCGAAGGCGGCGCCGAGGACGAAACCGGCCTGCGTCACAATCGGGATGTCTACGGGCAAATCCGGTTTCAGCCGCGCCGGCTCGTGGACGTCAGCACGCGCACGCTCCACACGAGCGTCTTCGGAAAGCCGATGGCCGCACCCATGATCGTCGGCCCGACAGGCCTGAACGGCATCTTCTGGCCCAATGGCGATCTGGCGCTTGCGCGCGCGGCAGGCAACTTCGGCATTCCGTTTGCGCTGTCGACCGCGTCAACGTCTTCGATCGAAGCGGTCGCGAAAGCCGCAACCGGCGAACTGTGGTTTCAGCTCTATGTGGTCCATCGCAAGCTCGCGGAACTGCTGGTCAGGCGCGCGCTGAGCGCGGGTTATACGACGCTGATCCTCACGACCGACGTCGCCGTGAACGGCAAACGCGAACGCGATCTGCGAAACGGCTTCGGCCTGCCGATGCGCTATTCGGCAAAGACCTTCGTCGATGGCCTGCTGCATCCGCGCTGGTCGCTCGATCTTCTCAGGAACGGCATGCCGCAACTGGCGAACTTCGCAAGCCAGGATGTGCAAGACGCCGAATTGCAGGCCGCACTGATGAGCCGTCAAATGGATGCGAGCTTCGCGTGGGACGATCTGACATGGCTGCGCGATCTCTGGCCGCATACGCTGCTGATCAAAGGCATCAGCCGCGTAGACGACGCGCGGCGCTGCATCGCGCTCGGCGCGGATGGCGTGATTCTGTCCAATCACGGCGCGCGGCAGCTCGACAGCGCAATCGCACCGCTCACGATTCTGGCCGATACTGCGAGAAACGCCGGCGCGCCCGTGTTGATCGATAGCGGCATTCGTCGTGGCTCGGACATCGTCAAGGCGATCGCGCTGGGCGCGCGCGCCGTGCTACTGGGCCGCGCCACGCTCTATGGACTGGCCGCCGATGGCGAAGCCGGCGTCGATGCCGTGCTCGACATGCTGAAGAAGGAGATCGACACGACACTCGCGCAGATCGGGTGCGCATCCGTGCAGCAATTGAATGACGACTTCATCCGGCGCGGCGGCCGCCGAAACGACGCGGCGCATTCCAACGCCATTGCCGAATCGATATAACAAGGTGGGAGACATGGACGACATCAAAATCACCGGATTGCGCACGCGCGCAGTCAACGTGCCCTTGCAATACACGCTCAAGACCGCGTCGGGCACGATCGCCACGGCGCCGCTCGTGCTCATCGACTTGCTGACCGACGCGAACGTGACAGGTCATGCCTACGTGTTCACGTACACGCCGCTTGCGCTGAAGCCTGTTCAACGCATGATCGATGAACTCGGCGCCGTCGTGAACGGCCTGCCGCTCGCGCCGTTCGACATCGACCGGACGCTGAACGCGCGGTTCCGCTTGCTTGGACATACGGGCCTCGTGCGCATCGCGACCGCCGGCATCGACATGGCCGCGTGGGATGCGAAAGCCAAGGCGCACCGGCTGCCGCTCGTCGCGTTGCTCGGCGGCACGGCACGCCCCCTTCCCGCCTACGACAGCCACGGCATGGACGACGTGGAGCTCGGCACGAAGCGGGCGCGCGACGCCGTCGAAGCCGGCTTCAGGGCGATCAAGACGAAAGCGGGCTATGCGACGCTGGAACACGATATCGCGGTGATTCGCGCAATCAGGCAAGCGACGGGCGACGCTGTCGAACTGATGGTCGACTATAACCAGGGCTTGTCCGTGGCGGAAGGCAAGCGCCGCGGCCGCGCATTGGAGGCGGAAGGCATCGCGTGGATCGAGGAGCCTACGCTGCAGCATGACTATGCCGGCCACGCATCGATACGCGAGGCGCTGCGCATTCCGGTGCAGATCGGCGAGAACTGGTTCGGCCCCGAAGACATGCAAAAGGCGATCGACAGTCAGGCTTGCGATCTCTGCATGCCGGATGTCATGAAGATCGGCGGCGTGACGGGCTGGCTCAAGGCGAGCGCGCTCGCCGAACAGCACGGCTTGCCGATGTCCAGCCATATCTTCCAGGAATTCAGTGCGCATCTGCTCGCGGTGACGCCTACCGCGCATTACCTCGAACGCATGGATCTCGCCGGACCGATTCTCGACCCGGTGCTCCGGTTCAAAGACGGCCACGCGCTCATCGGCGATGAACCGGGCGCGGGCATTCGCTGGCGCGAAGACGAAGTCAGCCGCTTTATGGTCTGACTGCATGAATGGCCATCGCGCCGTTCTTATCAAAACTATTTCGTTATGCTAATGATGCGCCGGTCAGAGCGCAATCGATTATTTCTTTGGAGACAAGAAGATGGAACGTAACGCCGCCGCTGGCGATGCGCTGTACGACACGCGCCTCAATTCCCGTCATCTCATGGTCATGTTCTGGTGCTCCATGCTGATGCTCTTCGATGGCTACGATCTCGTGATCTACGGATCGATTCTGCCTCAGCTGATGCACGACTGGCAGCTTTCGCCCGTCACCGCGGGATTCATCGGCAGCAGCGCGCTTTTCGGCATGATGGTCGGCGCATTGACGCTCGGCAGTTCATCCGACCGGTTCGGCCGCCGGCGCATCATTCTGCTCTGCCTCGTCGTGTTCGGCGTCGCGGCCTTCGGCAACGCCTTCTGCACCAACACGACCGAATTCACGCTATGCCGCTTCCTGACCGGCGTCGGTCTGGGCGGCATGGTTCCGAACATCGTCGCGCTGATGACGGAAATGTCGCCGCGCAGCAAGCGCAACATCATGGTGACGATCATGCTCAGCTTCTTTTCCGTGGGCGGCGTCATCGCGGCGCTGTCGGGCAAGGCGATCACGCCGGCCTTCGGATGGCGCGCCAATTTTCTGATCGCCGGCATTCCGCTGCTGTTTTTCCCGGTCTTTTTCAAGTGGCTGCCGGAATCGCTGAGCTATCTGATCGCGCAAAGGCGTCACGCCGAAGCCGAACCGCTGTTGCGCCGCTATGCACCCGATTATCAAGGCACCGCTGCGAGCCTCGCGGGTATGAGCGACGACCTGGGTCACGCGCAGCCCCGCATGCGCGCCGCCGAGCTTTTTTCGCATGGCCGCGCAGTCGATACGGTCCTGCTCTGGATCGCATTCGGCATGTGCATGTTGATGGTGTACGGCCTCAATACGTGGCTGCCCAAGCTGATGGCCGCGAACGGCTATTCGCTGGGCTCCAGCCTCACGTTCCTGATTACCCTGAATATCGGCGCGGTGATCGGCGGGCTCTTCAGCGGATGGCTGGCGGACCGGCACGGCGGCAAACCCACGCTGATCCTGTTCTTCGCGGTGGCGGCCGTTTCCATCGGCCTGCTGGGTTACAGGCAATCGCCGCTCGTGCTGAACATCCTGCTGATGGCCGCCGGTGCAACGACCATCGGAACCCTGTGCATCGTGCATGCGTTCGCCGCGCAGCTCTATCCGGCGGGCATTCGATCGACCGGCGTAGGCTGGGCCGCCGCCGCGGGGCGGTTCGGCGCGGTCGCGGGTCCGGCGCTCGGCGGTTACTTGCTGAGCCAGCAGTTCTCGATCGGCTTCAACTTCCTCGTCTTCGCAATTCCGGGCGTCGTCGCGGCCATTGCCGTGCTGCTGATCTCGAACCGCCGCGTGCGCGCCGAGCATTCCGTAGCCGCCCTCGCCCCTCGCGCTGAATGATATTTCGAACGGAGCAACCTGAATGAGCAATAACCGTGAACCGCATGTGTGGCATGCGAACATCTACTCGAACGGCTGGCGGGCGTCCAAAGGCGGAACGGCCCCTGTCATCGAACCAGCGACGGGCGAGTGTATCGGCAGCATCGGCATTGGATCGCCCGAAGATATCGACGACGCGGCTTCGTCGGCGGCAGAAGCGCAGGAAAGCTGGGCCGCCATGCCATTCGACCGGCGCGCGTCCATCCTGCGCGAAGCAGCGCGGCTCCTGAAAGCGCGCTCGCAGGAAATCGACGACTGGAACGTGCGCGAATGCGGTTCGACGCGCGCCAAGGCCGAATGGGAACGGCATGCGGCCTGCGAACAACTGCACATGGCCGCGGCAATGACGATGCAACCCGACGGCGCGCTGTATCCCTCGTCCGTTCCCGGCCGCATGAATCTGTGCCGGCATGTTCCGGTCGGCACGGTCGGCGTGATCGCGCCGTGGAATTTCCCGATTCTGCTCGGCATGCGTTCCGTGGCGCCCGCGCTTGCGCTCGGCAATGCCGTCATCCTGAAGCCCGATCCGCAAAGCGCCGTTGCGGGCGGCCTGCTGCTCGCGCAGGTCTTCGAAGAAGCGGGCCTGCCCGCTGGCGTGCTGCACGTCGTGCCCGGCGGCCCGGCGACGGGCGACGCGCTCGTGCGTCATCAGAAGGTCGGCATGATCTCTTTCACGGGCTCGACGGCCGTGGGCCGCGCCATCGGCGAGGTATGCGGGCGCATGCTCAAGAAGGTCGCGCTGGAACTCGGCGGCAATAACGCCATCGTCGTGCTGGACGATGCGGACGTCGAAGCCGCGACGTCGAGCGGCGCGTGGGGCGCGTTCCTGCATCAAGGACAGATCTGCATGCAGACGGGGCGTCATCTCGTGCATCGCTCCATCGCGCAACACTATGCGGCGAGGCTTGCCGAACGCGCGCGAAGTCTCACGGTGGGCAATCCATTCAGAGCGAATGTTCACCTCGGGCCGTTGATCAACGAGAAGCAGCGCGACCGTATCGACGCTATCGTGCGCACGAGCGCCGATGCAGGCGCGACGATTCTCGCAGGCGGCCGCTTCGACCGGCTCTTCTACGAGCCGACGGTTCTCGCAAGCGTCACGCCCGACATGGCCGCGTTCAAGGAAGAGATCTTCGGGCCGGTCGCGCCCATCACGATCTTCGAGAGCGACGAGGAAGCCGTCGAACTCGTCAATGCATCGGAATATGGATTGGCCGCGGCGATCCACACGCGCTCGATGTCGCGCGGGCTGGCGTTGTCATCGCGCATTCGCGCGGGCATGGTGCACATCAACGATCAGACGGTCAACAACGAGTTTCATGTGCCGTTCGGCGGAATGGGGGCATCCGGCAACGGCGGGCGCTTCGGCGGACCGGCGAACGTCCATGAGTTCACGCAGACTCAATGGGTCAGCCTCACGGACAATCCGATCCGATATCCGTTCTGACCTGGCTTAGTCGAATTCGGACCGAAGCCGGTCGCTCAAACCGGCGAGGTCCGTTTCGCTCGTGCGCAGTAGCGCGTGCAAATGGGCCGCGCGTTCGGTCAGCTCTTTTATCGACGCTCGGCATTGTTCGGCGGCGCGGGCCGTGAGACTGACTATGCGATCGCGAATCGCTTTCACCAGTTCGGCATGAAGACGCGGATAGTCCATATCGCCGTTCACGTCTTCGAACCGGACTTCCGCGCATGAAACGATATAGTCGCCGAAGTGCCGCGCCACTTCGCGCGAGACCGACTCGACAATGCTTTGCGACAAGCTATCGAGTACCGCCTTCATATCACGCGTCGACGAATGCGCGTCGAGCAACGCGGGCAACGCCGGAGCGACATGACGCCATACCGCGTTGGCAATCTGCTCTTGCTGCCGTTCGATGACCGCCAAAGCCTCTTGCGCCGATGAACGCAGCGCCTCGATCGACGTCAGGACATCGCGGCACAGCGCGTCCATCACGTTCTCTTCGAGATGATGCAGGAAGACTTCGGCCTGCTTGCGCCGCTTATAAGCCAGTGTTGGTTCGATGACGGCGATCAGCGCGGCATAGAGTCTCTCGAATCCCGCATCGGCCATGGCCGCCTGTGTTTGCTGCTGCTCGCGCGCCAGATGAGCGGAGACGGACACGGGCGCTTCCAGAAGCCCTGTGTTCACGCCCATCGCAACGAGCTTTTCTTTCGCGCGCGTCGCGACATCGGCCTCCTGATCCGCGCGATTCTCCGCCGTCTTGTTGCGCAGGAATTTGCGGATCTCGCCGTCGATCTCGTCTTCTTCATACACGTCGCTGCGCGTCACGACCGGCAGCAACGGCTTGTTGCGATGCAGTTCGCGGCCGAGTTCGTCGAGCTCTTGCACCTGTCCCGGCGATGTCGAACTCGTGAGCCACAACACGCCGTCGGCGCTATCGGTGAAGCGCTGGGTCAGTTCCGCATTCTCGGGCGTGACCGAATGCAAACCCGGCGTATCGACGAGCACCAGTTTTCCCGCAAGTCTCACGCCTTGCATGCGCGCGGTGGTCTCCGTCACGCCCTCCCTGAAGCGCTCGGGCGTCTCGACGATATGACCGTCATCGAGATAGAAATACTCCACCGCTTTTCCATGAGCGGCGAATCGATCGGCGATGAGATTGCAGAAAGAACTCTTTCCCGCATTGAACTTGCCGAAGACCAATAGCAGGACTTTGTCGTCGAACGTATCGGCAAGCGCCTGAGCAGGCTGAAGACCGTGCCATTGCCGCGCCCACGCCAGCACGCTTTGCTCCAACACGTCGTTGATGGCTGCCGCCTGCGTCGCGAGCGCGCCTTGCTTCTTCAATCCCGGACATACGAGACGATTGGCATGCACATCGGCGCTCAGTTGCGCGAGCCACGCTTCCATCGCATGCAGAATGCGTTCGAGGTCGTGCGCGATGAATTCGAACGCATCGACATCGGCGATGAAGCGCTGTTCGTGACTCGCGTCCGCCTTCATGCGGTTTCGTCCAGTACGCGCGCTGCCTTTTCGGAAGCCTCGATCGCCCGCGCGGAATCCGCGATGAGCGCCGCCAGCGCCTGTCTGTCCGCCGAGCGTTCATAGTAGTGCGTGAACTCGCGCCGCATATTTTCGCGGCCCGCCTGCGTGCCGAACATCCTGTTCAGATCCTTGCGAAACTTCACCGAGACGCCCATGACCACGACCATCACGTTATTGAGCGCGCGCGCCACGGTTTGCTGTTCCGAGGGCAAGCCGATCACGCCCTGCCCGGCCAGAAAGCTATCGATTTCGATGCAGGCACGCGAGTAGGCGTTCTGAATGTGCGCGCGTTCCAGCTTGCCCGCCGTGATCGCGTAAGCGTCGCGTGCGCCATCCGGCACTGAAGCATGATCGACGCCCAGCGCGTTCAACATCGATTCGATGTCGCCGCTCACTTTATCGATGATGCGAAGCAAGCCCTCGTCGAAAGCCATGCGCTGCCGCCGCTGCAACGCGCACGAATCCGCGAGCGACTGTTTCAGCGTCGCCAGAAGCCGCGCCAGTTCGTCGCGCATGTCGCCCGAGAGCATCGCGGCTTCATGCGCGCGGGCTTCGGGCACGCGCGCGAGCGCGGTATCGATTTCAGCGCGCAGCGAAGGCATGCCGCTTCTTTCCAGCATCAGCGTCTTGCCTTCGTCCACGCCCTTTCGATAACGCGTCGAGGAAACGGCGTGCAACGCGACGTCAGGACATTGCGCGCTGATCGCATCGCGTACCTTCTGCAATTCGGCATCGTCCGCGAGTTGATCCACTTGCGACAGCACGAACAGGGTCTGCCGTCGCGAGCGTGCGCCATCGGCGTGGAGTTCGGCGAGCAAGGCCAGTTCTTTCGCGTCCAGTTCGCCTTCCTTCGCGGCATGCACGAAAAGGCGGATGTCCGCGTGCAGCCACGCCGCGTGCAGCGCGTAGCGATCGTCTTCCGTGCCCACGTCCGCATCGAGACCCGGCGCATCGAGCCAGCGCACGCCGCCATGAACACTGCCCGCGAGCTTCACCGTCTCGCGCCTGTCGGCAACCGAAAAGACGCTCGTGCCGATCAACTCGTTCAGCAAGCGGCTCTTGCCGTGGTTATATTTGCCGATGACGGTCACGATCGGCTCGCCGCGCTCCGAGACGATATCGAGCCGCGCCATATCGTCCGCGCGATGCGGCAGTACGGCGACGACATCGTGCATGCCGCCCAACGCGCTCACTTCCCCGATCCGGGCAACACCGCCACCGCCTTGATCTCGACGATATAACCCGCCGCACCGCCGAGCATATGCGCACCGATGGCCGTCCATGCCGGCAGCGGCTCCGTATTGAGGTAGCGCTCGCGCACCTGCATGTACAACGGCAGATCGCGCATATCGGTGTGGAACGTGGTGACATCCACCACATCGCGCAACGATGCGCCCGCTGCTTCCAGCACCAGCTTGAGGTTTTCGAATGCCTGCACGATCTGCGCTTCGCGGCCTTCCACCAGTTGCATGGCCGCGTCGCGACCGATCTGGCCCGACGCGTAAATCGTATTGCCCACTCTGATCGCGGGCGCGTAGCGAATCTTTTCGTACACCGCTTCCATTCCCGCGGGAACGATCGCTTTGCGTTCACTCATGTCCTGTGTCTCCTTCACGATCAACCGTTATCGCCGCCCGCGACCGGCAACACCGCGCCGGTGATATAGCTCGCCTCGTCAGACGCGAGGAAGAGAATCGGCGCGACCTGTTCGTCGAGGCTGCCGTAGCGCTTGAAAAAGGTCGATTCCCTGACCTGCTTCACCGCTTCGTTCATCCACTGTTGTTCCTGTTCGCTGTCGCCGGCCGCGTTGCGCGGCACGCGTCGCGGCGGCGCTTCGGTACCGCCCGGGGCCGCAGCGACCACGCGAATGTTGTGCTCTCCGTATTCCATCGCCAATGACTGCGTCATTGCATTGACGCCGCCCTTCGCCGCCGAATACGGCACGCGTCGAATGCCGCGCGTGGCGTTCGACGATACATTGACGATCGTCCCGCCGCCGCGCGCGATCAGATGCGGCAGCACCGCATGGCACGCGTAGAGCGTAGGCATGAGCGAACGGCGGATTTCCGCATCGATCTGCGCGGGCTCGAACTCCGCGAACGGCCGCATGCGAATTGCGCCGCCGACGCCGTTGACGAGAATATCGATGCCGCCGAACGTGCGCACCGCATACGCCATCGCCGACGCCGCGCCTTCATACGTTTCCAGATCGGCGACGAATCCCGCCGTCTGCCCGTCTTGCGCTTCGGCCGCCACTTCGGCGACGAAATCCGCGCGATCCACCAGCAGCACCTTCGCGCCCTCGGCCGCCGCGCGCAGTGCGACACCGCGTCCGATCCCTTGCGCCGCGCCCGTCACGACCATCACTTTGCCGTCGAATCGTCGCGCGCTCATGCTGTCACCGGCGCGGCGTTGGGCGTGAACTTCTCGTAGTGGAAGCTGTTGGGCTTCACGCCGTTATCGTCGAAGTGCTTGCGCACCGCATCGACCATCGGCGGCGGGCCGCAGAGATACACGTCCACATCGCCGTCGTTCAGCGACTCGGCAGGCATGTGCTGCGTCACCCAGCCCTTGCGCGGATGATCCGATTCCGCATCCGCGACGACCGTGCTGAACGTGAAGTTCGGCAGCTTCGCCGAGTACGCCTCGATGGCTTCGACCTGCACGAGATCGAGATCGCGCGTCACGCCGTAGATGAGATGCACCTTCTGCTGCGAGTTCGCACGCGCGAGCACTTCGAGCATCGAGAGGAACGGCGCGAGACCCGTGCCGCCCGCGAGGAACAGCAAGGGCCGTTCGACCGCGCGCAAATAGAAGCTGCCGAGCGGGCCGGTCAGTTCGACCGCGTGGCCGGCCTGCGCCGATTCGAGCCACGTGCTCATCACGCCGCCGGGAATCTTCTTGATGAGAAAGCTGATCTTCGTTTCGCCCGGCGCCGACGAGAACGAATACGAGCGATGCTGACCACTGCCCGGCACGTCGATGTTGACGTACTGGCCCGGCAGGAAGACCGGCGCGGTGGTGGCCGCATCGACGTCGAGTTCGAGCACGACAGCGGCATCGTTGTGCGGCTCGATCTTCGTGACCGTCGCGGCGAACTTGCTTTGCGCCGTCTTGCACGCCGTGGACGACGCCGGTACCGCGATCACGCAATCGCTCGACGGCACCATCTGGCACGTAAGGACGAGACCGCTTTCCTTCTCGTCGTCGCTCAATGCGTCTTCGATGTAGTCGTCACCGAGATCGTATGCGCCGCTTTCCGCGCGGCATTTGCAGGTGCCGCACACGCCGTCGGAGCAATCCATCGGCAGGTTGATCTTGGCGCGAAAGGCGGCGTCGAGCACCTTCTCGCCGGCCTTGCATTCGACAAAGCGCGTCACGCCGTCTTCGAAATTCAGTGCAATGTTGTAGCTGGACATAATGCCTCCTTCCTTCCAATCTCTTCCCGACACGGGGCTTCAGACGGCTTCAGACGTGATAGACGTCGAGCACCTGACGGATGTAATCGTTCTTCAGCACGATCTTCTTGTGCGCAATCACGAGGATCTCGTCGACCTTTCGCAGCGTCACGAAAATCGTGCCGAAGAAATGGTCGGTCGTCTTGTAGCGATGATTGAGCGTGTTGAAGTTGTAGCGCACATCGACTTCGTTATCGCGCTCGGCCAGCACTTCCACGTTGGTGACGTTGTGGCTCGTGCGCGGCTCGGGCATCGACGCGCCGCTGCGCTCGGTCTTGATGCGGAACACGCGGTCTTCAAGGCCGCCGCGATCCGGGTAATACATCAACGAGATCTGGCTTTCGTGATCGTCGGTGATCTGATCGTCGTCGTCCCAGGCGGGCATCCAGTACGTGACGTCTTCCGCATAGCAGCCGAGCCACTCGTCCCACTGGCGGTCGTCGAGGAAGCGCGCTTCGCGATACAGCGTCGCGCAGATCTTGTGGTAATCGAAGCTCATGCCGCCACCTCGCCTTGTTCCTTGTTGAGTGCGTCGCGCATGACGTTCACCCAGTATTCGTGCTGGACGACGAAGAGGCCTTCGTCTTCGCTGCGCTCGCCCGAGATGACGGGCTTCAGGCCCATGTTCTTCGCGTTGTCGTCGGCGCCGTGAATCCACAGCGGCGCGCCGCGCGAGAGGTCGTTCCACTTCGCCGTGATGCCGGCATAGCCCTGCTGACATGCGCGGAACTCTTCGAGGTCGTCGCTGGTGCCCATGCCCGTCACGTTGAAGAAGTCTTCGTACTGACGGATACGCGTCGCGCGGTCTTCGGCGCTTTCGCCCTTCGGCGCGAAGCAGAAGATGCTCACTTCGGTCTTGTCCACGCCCAACGGGCGCACCACGCGAATCTGCGTGCTGAACTGATCCATCAGGAACACGTTCGGATAGAGGCACAGATTGCGCGTCTGATTGACGATAAAGTCCGCCTGCACTTCGCCGACACGCGCC
The DNA here is from genome assembly GCF_001544575.2 of Caballeronia cordobensis. GTDB lineage: Bacteria > Pseudomonadota > Gammaproteobacteria > Burkholderiales > Burkholderiaceae > Caballeronia > Caballeronia cordobensis. Next base: position 32,980 of record NZ_FCNY02000003.1, on the reverse strand, counting down.
TTGATCTCCTCGCGATGCTGATACACCGGCCGCACTTCCGGATTCATCGTCTTGGTCCACAGCAGGATGTGGCCATAATCGAAGCCATACACGCCCGCGACCGACTTGCTCCAGCTATTCGCATCGACGGCCTTGGTGCCTTCGACCTTGCGGCGGCCCATCGTCGCGGCATAGTTCCAGTGGACGGTGCTGACGTGATAGCCGTCGCAGCCGTTTTCCATCTGCATCTTCCAGTTGCCCTCGTAGATATACGAGGAATTGCCGCGCAACACTTCGAGTCCGTTCGGCGCCTGATCGACGATCTGATCGATGATGACTTTCGTCTCGCCGAGATAGTCTTCGAGCGGCATCGAATCGGCATTGAGGCTGCCGAACAGGAAACCGCGATAGCTTTCGAAGCGCGGCACCTTGCGCAGATCGTGCGAGCCGTGCGAATTGAACTGAGCCGGATATTCGGTGGTCTTCTCGTCCTTCACCTTCAGGAGCTTGCCGGTGTTGGAAAAGGTCCAGCCGTGGAACGGGCACGTAAAGCTGCCCTTGTTGCCGTGCTTGCGGCGGCACAGCATCGCGCCCTTGTGGGCGCACGCGTTGATGACCGCGTTCAGTTGGCCGGTCTTGTCGCGGGTAACGACCACCGGCTGGCGGCCGATCCACGTCGTGTAGTAATCGTTGTTATTCGGAATCTGGCTTTCGTGCGCGAGATAAACCCAATTGCTCTCGAAGATATGCTTCATCTCCAGTTCATACAGATCGGCATTGGTGAAGATATCGCGGCGGCAGCGGAATACACCGCTTTCCTTGTCGTCCTGAACGGCGGTCTGGAGCAGTTCGTCGAGCTGACTGGCTTTGTCGGTAATGGCGGACATGTGTGCTCTCCCTATGCGTGCTTCGTCAGTGAAGCGCTGGCATCGGTGTCGAAAGATTCTTGCGGGAATTCGAGCGGCGACAGACCTGTCGCCGCCTGGTGATTTACGCCGTGGCGGAGACGCGCGGGCGATAGACGATCTGGTTATCCTTGCCCTGAACCAGCGTCGTCATCTGGATATCGAACTCGATTTCCTTGTACGCATCGGTCTTCAGTCCGAGCGCCTCTCCACCGGTCTTTTCGACCACGTGCGGGACCAACTCTTCGCGCGTTGCGTAGGCGAAGTCATCCCAGATCAGCGGATCGCCTTCGATGTTGATCTGCGTCGTCAGCTTGCGATGCTTCTCGCTCGTCGCGAAGAAGTGCACGTGCGCCGGACGGTTGCCATGACGCGCGATCGCGTTGAGCAATTGCTGCGTCGCGCCGTGCGGCGGGCAGCCATAACCCACCGGCATGAGCGTGCGGAATTCGTATTTGCCGTCCGCGCCCGTCTTCACCGCGCCGCGCAAGTTGAAGTCGCTCTGTGCGCCCGTCGGGTCGAAGTGCGAATAGAAGCCCTTCGAATTCGCATGCCAGCATTCGATCAGTGCATTGGCGACAGGCTTGCCGTCCGGACCCGTGACCGTGCCGCGAATGACGAGCGGGCCGGCGTTCTCATCGGGATCGAGGTCGATCTTCGAGACGCCTTCGCGAACCGGCGCGCCGGCGACATACAACGGGCCTTCGATGGTGCGCGGCGTGCCGCCGTGGATATCGGCTTCGCGATCTTCCGCGTCCATGCGAATGTCGAGATACTTTTCCAGCCCGAGGCCCGCGGCGAGCAACGCGGCTTCGCCATCCTGACCCAGCTTGTTGAAGTAATTGACGCCGGCCCAGATTTCATCGGGCGTCATGTCGAGGTCGTCGATCGCCTTGAACAGGTCGCTCAGCAGGCGATGCGTGATCTCCTTCGTGCGAGCACTGCCGTCCTGACTTCCGAGGTTGGCAGCGGCCTTCAGCAGGTCCTGCACTTCCTTCGTATCGAACACATTGATGCTCATGTCTGCTCCTGAATCTCGCAATTTTCTGGTGGGGTTAACCCTTGCTTCAGCACCGATCGTGATATGCTCGGAAGGTATAGTCGGGTGTTGAAACAGAGCGTGAAGGCAGGATAATGGACGTAAAGAAGCCCAGTCCAACACTGATTTAGTATTGGGCTATATCCAGGAGGTATTGAATGGAGCTGCGACACCTGCGCTACTTCGTGGCGGTGGCGGAAGAGCGGAACTTCACGCGCGCCGCGGAGCGGCTGCATATCGCGCAACCGCCCCTGAGCCGTCAGATACAGCAGCTCGAAGAGACGCTCGGCGTGCAGCTTTTCGAACGCAACTCGCGTCCGCTCAAGCTGACGGAGACCGGCAAGTTCTTTTATTCGCATGCCGTGCAACTGCTCGCGCAGACCGCCGAACTCGAATCCATGACCCGGCGCGTCGGCAATATCGAGCGCAGTCTTTCGGTCGGATTTGTCGGCTCGACGCTCTATGGCATGCTGCCGAAGATCATCCGGCGTTTCCGCGATGAAAACGCCACCGTCGAGCTGAGCCTGCACGAAATGTCGACGATGGATCAGATCCGCGCGCTGAAAGACGGCCGCATCGACGTCGGTTTCGGGCGCATTCGTCATGAGGATGCGAACATCCGCCGCGTGATTCTTCGCGAAGAAAAGCTGATCGTGGCGCTGCCCATCGGCCATCCGCTTTCCATGGCGAAGCCGGTGCTTTCGCTGCGCGATCTCATCAACGAGACGCTGATTATCTTCCCGAAGGCGCCGCGTCCGAGTTATGCCGATCAGGTGTTGGCCGCCTTCCAGGATCGCGCGCTCGCGCCTCGCAAGGTCTATGAAGTGCGCGAATTGCAGATCGCACTCGGGCTCGTCGCGGCGGGCGAAGGCATTTCCGTCGTGCCGAGCAGCGTATACGGACTCAAGCGCGACGACGTGAGCTACAAGGAACTCGACGATCCGACGCTCGTCTCGCCCATCATCATGAGCATGCGCGCGCTCGACGAATCGCGCGACATCAAGGAAATGCTCGAACTCATCTATCGTCTGTATGACGAGGAACGGATCCCCTACACGCCTCGTACAGATCGAGGGCAATGACGCGCCATACCTCCGGGGTATCGCACTAGACGTCAACGGTGTTGGACATGCGGCAAACGGGCGCGCAATACTTCAGCAACCCACCCATTCCGACATTTCAGGTATGAACGCCCAAATCACCTCCGTCGAAGCGATTCTGGTTGATCTTCCGACCATCCGCGCGCATCAACTCGCCATGGCGACGATGCAGCAACAAACCCTTGTCATTGTCCGCCTGCGCATGAGCGACGGCATCGAGGGCATCGGCGAGGCCACGACTATCGGCGGCCTGTCTTACGGCGATGAAAGCCCCGAAGGCATCAAGCTGACCATCGATACGTATCTGGCGCCCGCGCTCATCGGGCAGGATGCGACGAACATCAACGCGGCGATGCTGCGGCTCAACAAGGTCGCGCGCGGCAACCGCTTCGCCAAGTGCGCAATCGAAACCGCGCTGCTCGACGGGCAAGGCAAGCGGCTCAACGTGCCCGTCGCCGAACTGCTCGGCGGCGCGGTGCGCAAGACACTGCCGGTGCTGTGGACACTCGCGAGCGGCGACACGCAGCGCGATATCGACGAAGCGGAAATGCTGCTCGCCGAACGCCGCCACAATACGTTCAAGCTGAAGATCGGCCGGCGCAGCGTGCGCGACGACGTCGCGCATGTGTCGAAGATCAAGGCCGCGCTCGGCGACCGCGCGAAAGTCACCGTCGATGTGAACCAGGCATGGAACGAGGCCGATGCGGCGCTCGGCATCGAAGCGCTGCAAGCCGCGGGCATCGACCTGATCGAGCAGCCGACGCCGCGCGAACAGCGCAGCGCGCTTGCACGGCTCGCCGCGCGCTTCATCGTGCCGATCATGGCCGACGAAGCGGTCACGGGCCCGGAAGACGCGCTCGAACTCGTGCGCCATGCCTGCGCCGACGTGTTCGCGCTCAAGATCGCGAAGTCGGGCGGCATCTACGGCATGATGCGCACCGCCGCCATCGCCGATGCGGCCGGCGTGTCGCTGTACGGCGGCACGATGCTCGAAGGCAGCATCGGATCGATTGCGTCGGCGCATGGTTTCAGCGCGCTGCCGCAGCTTGCGTGGGGCACGGAACTGTTCGGGCCGCTCTTGCTGAAAGACGATATCGTCACGGCGCGCCCGCAGTATCGCGACTTCGATCTTCATCTGCCGGAAGGTCCGGGCCTCGGTCTTCAGATCGACGAAGACAAGCTTGCGTTTTATCGCCGCGACAAGAATAGCTAAACACAGGAGAAGACAGACATGCTTTATCTCGTACGAATGGACGTTCATCTGCCGCACGACATGCCCGCCGACAAGGCCGAAGAAATCAAGGCGCGCGAAAAGGCCTACTCGCAAGGACTGCAACGCGAAGGCAAGTGGCAGCAATTGCATCGCGTCGTTGGCGAATACGCGAACTACAGCGTCTTCGATGTCGAATCGCACGACGAACTGCACACCATTCTGTCCGGCCTGCCGCTCTTTCCGTACATGACGATGAAGGTGACGGCGCTCGCGCATCATCCGTCGTCGATCCGCTAAAACGGCATACGGCACGCATGAAACGCGCCGTGTTGTCGGCAGAGGGCATGGGAGACTGGTCTGTCTCCGCGGTCAGCGCGGGGCTGCTCGCCGTCATCATCTCGTATGCCGGACCGCTCGCGATCTTCTTTCAGGCCGCGCATGCGGCGCATGTCGGCAACGAGGTGGTCGCGTCGTGGGTATGGTCCATTTCGATGGGCGCGGCGCTCTCCGGCATCGTGCTGAGCGCGTGGCTGAAGCAGCCGGTCATCACGGCCTGGTCCGCGCCCGGCACGGCGCTGCTCGTCACGCTCTTTCCCGGCATGCCGGTGAGCGAGGCGATCGGCGCGTATATCGTGGCGGGCGCGTGCATCTTCGCGCTCGGCGTGTCCGGTTTCTTCGACCAGATCGTCAAGCGCATCCCCAAAGGTATCGCCTGCGCGATGATGGCGGGCATCCTCTTTCAGTTCGGCGTCAACGTGTTCAAATCGGTGGCCGTCACGCCGGCGCTCGCGCTGGGCATGCTGGCGAGCTTCATCGTGTTCCGCCGCTTTGCGCCGCGCTATTGCCTCATTCTGGTTCTCGCGTTCGGCGGCGTGCTCGCCGTGGCGCTCGGGCTGACGCATTTCGAATCGGTCAGCCTGCACATCACGCGGCCCGTGTTCACGATGCCCACGTGGAGCTGGCAATCCACCGTGAGTCTCGCGGTGCCGCTCGTCATCGTCAGTCTGACGGGGCAGTTCTTGCCGGGCTTCGCGATTCTGCGCGCCTCGGGCTACGAGACGCCGACGCGTCCCGTCCTCATGACGACGAGCCTCACGTCGATGCTGGTTGCGTTCTCGGGCGGCATCACCATCGTCATCGCGGCGATCACCGCGGCGCTATGCACGGGGCCCGACGCGCATCGCGATCCGCGGCGCCGCTATGTCGCGGGCATCGCCAACGGGCTCTTCTATCTCATCGGCGGATGCTTCGCCGGGACCGTCGTCATGTTGTTCGCCGCGCTGCCGAACGCGTTCGTCGCGGTGCTCGCGGGCCTCGCGCTGCTCGGCGCGATCGCGGCGAATATCGTCGGGCTGGTGCAGGACGAAGCGCATCGCGAAGCGTCGTTCATCACGTTCATCGCGACGGCTTCGAACATGAGCTTTCTCGGTCTCGGCTCGGCGTTCTGGGGCATCGTACTCGGCACGCTCGCGCATCTGGTGCTGGGCCGTGCGCGACACACGCGATGAGCGTCATCAGGAAGCGCTTTGCGAGTCGCCATCGACCGGAATGATCTGGCCGGATATCGAGCGTCCCGCACGCGACGCGAGAAATACCGCGAGCGCGGCGATATCGGCCGGATCGACGAAGCGTCTGATCGACTGATTCGCGAGCGCCGCGTCGCGCTCTTCGTCCACGCTGCGCCCGCTGACCGACGCGCGTCCCGCCAGAACCTGCTGAATGCGCGGGCCTTCCACGGCGCCGGGCAAAATGGCGTTGACGCGGATACCGAACTCGCCGAGCTCGCGCGACAGCGTTTTCGTGAAGCCGACGAGCCCCCATTTGGTCACGGCGTAGGGGCTGCGGTTCGGATAGCCGAACCGTCCCGCGATTGACGACATCACCACGATCGTGCCCGCGGGAGACTGCTTCAGATGAGGAATCGCATGTTGCGTCACGATGAACGTGCCGGTGAGATTCACGCGCAGCACGCTTTCCCAGGCATCCGGGTCCAGCGTCTCCACACTGGCGGCGGGACCGGCGATGCCCGCATTGTTGACGAGCACGTCGATGCCGCCGAGCGCGGCCGCGGCATCGTCGACCATGCGCGCCGCCGCGGCGCGATCGCCGATATCGCATACCGACGTAAGGACGCCGGGCGCGTGCTCCTGCAATCGCGAGAGCGCGGCTTCATCGATATCGCAAACGAATACCTTCGCGCCGGCGGCTACGAACGCCTCGGCGATCGCGCGGCCGATTCCGCTCGCGCCCGCGGTCACGAGCACGCGCTGAGCCGTGGATGTCGTCATGGCGCGCTCCATCAACCGCACGCGGCGCGGATGAACTCGGGCACGGGAACGGCCTTCAGCCGCCCGTCGGCCTGCTTGATGCACAATGCGCGGGTCGCGCGGCCTTCGCAGATCAAGGTATCGCCGCGCATGATGCGATGGTTCTGAATGAACACCTTGCCGCGCCATTCTTCGACGCTGCTATGCACCTCCAAAGTTTCCCCGTACGTCGCCGAAGTATGAAAGCGCGTGTGGATTTCCAGAAGCGGCGCGCCGATGCAGTTCGGCAGGTCCGTCATCGCGCGCCAGGGCGGCAGGCCGCACTGGATGAAATAATCGTGCGAGGCGGCGTCCATCCAGCGCGAGAAGTTCGGAAAGAACACGATGCCCGCCGGGTCGCAATCGCCGAATTGCACGTCGATACGGTAGATGGTTTCCTTGCTCATGAGTCCATGACCCTCCTTCGAATAGCCTCATTGTGCCCGTCCCGGCGTCGCGACACTGTCGATCGCGCGACAATCGTGAGCCCGAAGCCATGACCCGCCGCAAACGCATGTCCGCGCCGTCGCTCACCCTCGACGAACTGCTCGGGCAGTCGTCGTGGTTCGTGCGGCTCGACGCACCCGCGCAGGCACGCGTGCGCGCGCACGCGTCGGAGCGCGCCGTCGCCATGGGCCAGGTGCTCGGCCATCATGGCGAGCGGCAACACGTCTGGTTCGGCATGCTCGAAGGCCTCATCAAATGGTCGATCACCGCGCGCGACGGACAAACCGTGACGCTCGGCGGCCAGTCGGTCGGCAGCTGGTTCGGCGAAGGCACGCTGATCCGCGGCACGCCGCGCCAGTCCGATCTCATCGCGCTGCGTGACAGCCGCGTCGCACAGATTCCGTCCGCCACGTTCGACTGGCTGCGCGCGCATCAGCCGTCGTTCAACGAATTCCTGCTGTTGCAGGTCAACGAGCGCCTGCACTGGTTCATGGCCGTCGCCGCCGCGCACGGCCTGCTCGATACCGACAGCCTCGTGGCGCGCGCGCTCGTGGGCATGATTCATCCGCTGTCGAACCCGGGCGGCACGAATCATTTGCGCATCTCGCAGGAGGAGCTCGCGAATCTCGCGGCCGTGTCGCGCCAGACCTGCAACAAGGCGATGAGCCGCTTCAAGCAGGCCGGGCTCGTGCGCGCCGAGTACGGCGAAATCGTCATCCTCGATCTGCCGGGCTTGCAGGCCATCGCGCAATAGTTCTGCTCGTATACGCTGACCTTAACTGTCGCCCGATCGACAGTTGCGATCATGCGTGCCCGAAATAATGCGTGTCATACCCGATAACGGAGACACGCAATGAATCGCATTCGCTCGCTGACCGGCGCGCCGGCCATCGACAGTTCGCCCGGCCGTTCCGCCGAAGACGCCGTCTTTCGCAAGATCAGTGCGCGCGTCATGCCGCTTGTGCTGATCGCTTACGTGTTCGCCTTTCTCGATCGCATCAACATCGGCTACGCGCAACTGCAGATGAAGCAGGATCTCGCGTTTTCCGACGCCGTGTACGGTCTCGGCGCGGGCATCTTCTTCGTCACCTATCTGCTGTTCGAAGTGCCCAGCAATCTGCTGCTCGAAAAGATCGGCGCGCGGCTCACGTTCCTGCGCATCATGGTGCTGTGGGGCCTGACGTCCGCGGCCACCGCCTTCGTCTCGGCGCCGTGGCAGTTCTATGCGATCCGCCTGATGCTCGGCGTCTTCGAGGCCGGCTTCTTCCCCGGCATCATCCTGTATCTCACGTACTGGTATCCGAGCCAGCGCCGCGGCCGCGTGACGGGACTTTTCCTCTTCGGCATGCCGATCACCGGCGTGCTCGGCGGTCCGCTGTCGGGCATGATCATGAGCGGCATGGAAGGGTTCGGCGGCATGCACGGCTGGCAGTGGCTTTTCATCGTCGAGGGCTTGCCCACGGTCCTCCTGGGGTTCCTGCTCTACCGCATGCTGCCGAACAAGCCCGCCGAAGCGGCGTGGCTGAGTCAGGCGGAGAAAGAGACGGTGCGCGCGGCCATGACCGCCGACCACAAGCACGACGCCGCGCACGGCGGCCACGGCAAGCTGCTTGCCGCCCTCGCCGATCCGATGACCTACGTGCTCGCCTTCGTCTACTTCTGCGCGGCGTGCGCCGTCTACACCGTGACCTTCTGGCTGCCGACGATGATCAAGGGCATCGGCATCGCCAACTTGTCGACGATCGGCTGGTTCACCGCTGTCCCCTACTTCTTCGGCGCGCTCGGTGTGCTCGTCATCAGCCGCAGCTCGGACCGCTTCGGCGAACGCCGCTGGCATGTCGGCGGCACGCTCGCCATCGGGGCGATCGCGCTGGCATCGACTTCGTTCGCCGGGGCGGGCGTCGGTCCGGTCATGACGCTGCTGTGCATCGCTTCGTTCTTCATCTTCGGCGGCGGTTCGCTCTTCTGGTCGATTCCGCCGACTTATCTCGGCCGCGACGCCGCCGCCGCAGGCATCGCGGTCATCAGTTCGCTCGGCATTCTCGGCGGCTTCGTCAGCCCGACGGTGATCGGCTGGATCAAGGGCGCGACGGGCAGCATTCAGACCGGCCTGCTCGCGCTGACCGCGGTGGTGCTGATCGGCTGCCTGACGGTGCTGATCGGCCTGCCCAAGCGTGCGCTGCGGGTAGGAACGGACGCCGCGCATTCCTGAAAAAACTTCATTCGGAGACACACATCATGAGCAAACCCAAAGTCATCGTGACGGTCGCGCCCACGGGCGGCATGGCGACCAAGAAGATGAACCCGAACCTGCCGACGCAGCCGCGCGAGATCGCCGACGATACCTACCGCTGCTACAACGCCGGCGCGAGCGTCGTCGCCGTGCATGCGCGCCGTCCGGACGATCAGGCGACCTGCAACCCCGCGATCTACAGCGAGATCAACAGCCTCATCCGCGCCAGGTGCGACATCATCCTGAACAATTCGACCGGCGGCGGCATCAACGGCGACATGGTGCGCGCGCTCGACAACGGGCTGTGGGAAATCATGTGGGAGGAGCGCCTGAAGGGCATGCAGGCCGAAGGCGTCGAAATGTGCACGCTCGATGCGCAAACCGTGATCGCGAGCTTCGAAGGCAAGGAAATTCTGGTGGCCACGCCGCCGTCGCGCATCCGGCAGATCGCGGGCATGATGAAGGAACGCGGCATCAAGCCCGAATGGGAAGTGTTCGGCCTCGCCGACATCGTTCAGGACGTGCAGCGCGCGCTGAACGAAGGCCTCGACGACGCGCCGCATTTCATCAACATCGTCATCGGTGCGAATGCGTTTCAGGGCGCGCTGCCCTATACGCCGCGCCTCCTGCAGACGATGGTCGATCATCTGCCGGCGAACACCGTGTTCAATGTCAGCGCGATCGGGGCGGCGCAGTTGCCGGCCGCGATGAACTCGCTGCTGCTGGGCGGACACGTGCGCGTCGGGCTCGAAGACAATCTGTACTATCGGCAGGGGCAACTGGCGACCAACGTGCAACTGGTCGAACGGCTCGTGCGGCTGGTGCGCGAGATGGGCTACGAGCCGGCCACGCCCGCCGAAGCGCGCGAGATCATCGGCCTCGCGCCATTGCACGACGAAGCCGCCGCCGAGTCGCTGGAGACATGCAAATGACGGACCCAACAATCGAACGCGTCGCGGTGGTCGGCACGGGCGTGATCGGCGCAAGCTGGACCGCGTATTTTCTGGCGCGCGGGCTTCGGGTATCGGCGACGGACCCCGCGCCCGGCGCGCGTGAACGGCTCACGGCAGCCGTCGCGCGGCACTGGCCGGCGCTCGAACGGATCGGCTTGTCGAACGGCGCGTCGCAGTCGAATCTGACCTTTCACGAAGATCTGGAAAGCGCGCTGTCCGGCGCGCAGTTCGTGCAGGAGAACGGGCCGGAACGCGAAGACCTCAAGCTCGATCTGCTGCGCAGAATGGATGCGGCGTTGCCCGAGGACGTCGTGATCGCATCGAGCACGTCCGGTCTTCTGATGAGCCGCGTGCAGCGTGCATGCCGTCATCCGTCGCGCGTCGTGCTCGGGCATCCGTTCAATCCGCCGCATCTGATTCCGCTCGTCGAAGTGATCGGCGGCGAAGCGACCTCCGCGGTTTCGCTCGAACGCGCGATGGCGTTCTACCGCGCGATCGGCAAGCGGCCCATCCATCCGCGCAAGGAGCTGAAAGGTCACATTGCCAACCGCCTGCAGGCGGCGCTGTGGCGCGAGGCGTTTCATCTCGTGTCGATCGGCGCGGCCAGCGTCGCGGATATCGACGACGCCATCGCCTACGGTCCCGGCCTGCGATGGGCAGTGCTGGGACCGTTCGCGAATCTGCATCTGTCGGGCGGCGAAGGCGGCCTGCAACATACGCTCGACCATCTGGGCCCGCCGATGCAAAGCTGGTGGGACGATCTGGGCACCCCCGAACTGACGCCCGAACTTCAGCGCAAAGTCGTCGACGGGATGAACGCGGCGCTCGACGGCCGCTCGCGGGAGTCGATGGAAACGGAACGCGACCGCGTCATGCTGGAACTGCTGAAGGCGCGGTGCGACCTATAGCGCCGCCCGTGCTTCAAGCCGCGTATTGCTCCTCGACCGGCCGCTTCGACGCATCGCGGAACATCCGCCCGATCCGCGCGCGGTCCACCTTGCCCTGCTCGGTCAGCGGCACGCGCGGCACGGCGATCATCCGCACGGCCTGCGCGACTCGCGCGCCGCACGCCGTTTCGAGCACGCGCAGGCAATCGTAGATGTCGATGCGCCTGCCCGGCCACGGCACGGCCACCACGTTCCACACATAGCCGCAGGTCGCGTCGCCGCTCGATACGGCACGCGCGTAACGCACGTCGGGCAAGGCGCATAGCGGCGCTTCGATCTGCGCCGGGCCGATGGCGCGGCCATCGATCTCGGCGACATCCGCCGCGCGCCCGAGCACATGCAGATTGAGCTTCGCGTCGATGAAGCCGACATCGCCCGTGAGGCACCAGCCGTCGCGGAATTTCTGCGCCGATTCGATCGGCTGGCGATAGTAGCCCTGCGCCATCGCCGCGGACCTCACTTCGATGAGGCCGTGCTGCCCCGTGCGCGCGAACGTGCCATCGGCGCGGCGCAGGCGCACGTCGACGCCGGGCCGGATGCGCCCGGCGCTGTCCAGCAGGCCCGGATCGGACCGATAGTCCGCAGGCGACAGCACGCTCACGAGCCCCGCTTCGCTCGCGCCGTACATGTGCGTGAGCACCGGGCCGAGCCGGGCAATCGCGCGCCGCCGCAGGATGGCGGGCGCCGACCCGCCGATATGCGCGATCGAGCGCAGCGAAGACAGATCGCGATGCCGGACGTCCGCGTGATCCATCGTCTCGAAGAGCTGCGGCTCGACGAGCAGGACATCGGTGATGCGTTCGGCTTCGATGGCCGCGAGCGTTCCGGCGGCGTCGTAGTGCGGTTCGAGCACGACCGTGCCGCCGCCCATCAGCGTGTTGTCGACGAGCACCTGCGAGAGATACGCCAGCGCGCCATTGACGAGCTGACGCCGGTCCGCCGGGCTCGGCGCGCTGACCATCGCCGAGTAGGTGGCGAAGCTGCGCCGGCTCGCTTTGGGCACGCCGGTCGAGCCGCCGGACGATACGACCACGGCAAGATCGTCGGGCATCGCTGAGCTTTGTAGCGGCGAATCGCACTGCACACGCGCGCGAATGTCCAGGCGCAGGCGCGCGGGACCGGCGCCGACATACGCGAGACGCGCCGCGCAACGCGGCGGCACGAGATCCGCGGTCTCGGCGAAAGCGACGAGCAGCGTTGGCTGCATGCGGGCCACGAAGGCCGCGCGGCGCTCCGCCGATGCGATTCCCGGCAGGAACATCGTGGCCGCGCCGAGCAGGTTCGTCGCATAGCGGATGGCGAGCGCATCGGGGCAATTCGGCGCGAACATCGCGACGAAATCGCCGCGCCCGATGCCGAGCGATTGCAGCGCGCGAGCGTATCGATAGACCGACGCGCGCAACGCGCCGGCCGTCACGTCTTCGCCGAGATAGCGCAGGACCGCGCGGCCGGCGTCTTCATCGAGCCGGTCGAGCAGGACATCGACATAGGTTTTCATGACTGCATCCCTCCTTGGTGAGCGATGGATGCAGTCTGCGCGCGCAGAATGAGCCGGAAATGAGCGGCTACGCGAACGCTTTCGAGAGCACGTCGCCGATGGCTTCAGCAGCCGTTTCGACGTTGCGCCCGTTGAGCGCCGCCACGCACATGCGGCCCGAGCGGATCAGATAGACGCCATGCCGCTCGCGCAGCGCATCGACCTGTTCGGCGGACAGCCCCGTGTAGGTGAACATGCCGCGCTGCTCCAGATAACGCGCGAGCATGGCATCCGGCACGTTGCCGCGCAAACGCGCGTGAATGGCGACGCGCATGCGTTCGATGCGCTTGCACATCGACGCGAGTTCGTCCTGCCATGCCTCGCGCAGCGCCGGCGTCGTCAGTACGCGCGCGACGATCTTCGCGCCATGCGTCGGCGGATTGCTGTAGTTCGAGCGCACCGCGCCCGTCAACTGGCCGAGCACGCGCGCGGCCGTTTCCGCCGATTCGCAGATCACCGAGAGCGCGCCGCAACGCTCGCCGTACAGCGAAAAGTTCTTCGAGAACGAATTGGCGACGAAGCCGGGCACGTTCTGACGGACCAGCTCGCGGATCGCGAAGGCGTCGGCATCGAGCCCCGCGCCGAAGCCCTGATACGCCATGTCGATGAACGGCAGCAGATCGCGCGCCTTCATCACGCCGATGAGCTCGGCCCATTGCGCATCGTTCAGATCGACGCCCGTCGGGTTGTGACAGCACGCGTGCAGCAGCACCACGCTCTTCGCGGGTAGATCGCGGATCGCCGCGAGCATCGCGTCGAACCTGAGGCCGCCGGTTTCATCGTCGTAGTACGGATACGTGCCGACGGTAAAGCCCGCGCGCTCGAAGATGAAGCGATGGTTGTCCCACGTCGGATCGCTGACCCAGACGTGGCTGCCGGGGAAATAACGCTTGATGAAGTCCGCGCCGATCTTGAGCGCGCCCGAGCCGCCCAGGGTCTGCACGGTTGCAATGCGGCCTTCGGCGCGCGCGGCCGAAGCCTCGCCGAAGACGAGCGATTGCACCGCGTCGCGATACGCGGCGAGGCCCGACATCGGCAGATACGGTTTCGCGGCGGGCTCGGCCAGCATTTGCGCTTCGGCTTCGCGCACGGCGTGCATGACCGGCAGACGGCCCTCGTCGTCGAAGTAGATGCCGATGCTCAAATTGACCTTGTCCTCGCGCGGGTCCTTCGCGAAGTCTTCGTTCAGCGTGAGGATCGGATCGCCGGGATAGGCATCGATGTGTTCGAACATGAAAGTCTCCTTACGTCAGACGCGCGACGGCATCGCCGCACTCGCGCGGCGACGATTGCGAACGGCATAACCCACGCCCAGCACGACGAGCCACACCGGAATCAGATAGACCGACATGCGCAGATCGGGAATCAGGCACATGATCACCAGAATGCCGCCGAGGAACGCGAGGCACAGATAGTTGGTGAGCGGATAGCCGAAGCTCTTGAACACGGTCGTTTCGCCCGCACGGGCTTTCGCGCGGCGGAATTGCAGATGGATGAGACTGATCATCGCCCAGTTGATGATGAGCGCCGACACGACAAGCCCCATCAGCAACTCGAACGCCTTGCCCGGCATCAGATAGTTGATGAGCACGCATGCAGCGGTCGCGAGCGCGGAGACGCCGAGCGCGATCAGCGGAATGCCGCGCTTGTTGACCTTGAGCAGCGCGCGCGGCGCATTGCCTTGCTGCGCGAGACCGTAGAGCATGCGGCTGTTGCAGTACACGCCGCTGTTATAGACCGAGAGCGCCGCCGTCAGCACCACTGCGTTGAGCACGTGCGCGACGATGTTGCTGTTCATCGCGTGGAAGATCAGCACGAACGGGCTGCCGCCGGTGACGACCTTCGTCCACGGATACAGCGAGAGCAGCACGCCGAGCGCGCCCACGTAGAAAATCAGGATGCGATAGATCACCTGATTGGTCGCTTGCGGAATGGTGCGCGAAGGATCGTCCGCTTCGGCAGCCGTGATGCCCACGAGTTCGAGCCCGCCGAACGAGAACATGATGACGGCCATCGCCATGACGAGACCCGACGCGCCGTTCGGGAAAAAGCCGCCGTGACGCCACAGATTGCTCACGCTCGCTTCCGGTCCGGCCGCGCCCGAGAACAGCAGATAGCCGCCGAAGCCGATCATGCCGACGATCGCCACGACCTTCACGATCGCGAACCAGAACTCCAGCTCGCCGTAGGACTTGACGCTCGTGAGATTGATCGCGTTGATGAGGCAGAAGCAGACGAGCGCGGAGACCCATGTCGGAATGCCCGGCCACCAGTACTGCACGTAGATGCCGACGGCGGAAAGCTCGGCCATCGACACGAGAATGTAGAGCACCCAGTAATTCCAGCCCGACAGGAAGCCCGCGTATTGCCCGCAGTATTTATCGGCGAAACGACTGAACGAACCCGCGACAGGCTCGTCGACGACCATCTCGCCCAATTGCCGCATGATGAAAAAAGCGACGATGCCCGCGATCGCATAGCCGAGCAGCACCGACGGTCCCGCCGATTTGATCGTCTGCGCGATGCCGAGAAACAAGCCGGTTCCGATCGCGCCGCCGAGCGCGATCAACTGAATGTGACGGTTCTTCAGGCCGCGTTTGAGCGTGCCGTGTCCCTCATGTGCCACGTGTCTCTCTCCTAATGCTCGATTTAGGGGAAACAGTGTAAATTTGTTGCCGCACAATATGATTTCCTAAAGCGCGCAGACAAACCCTAGTTTGCGAGCCCGGATTTCATCACCGGGCCCATAGGAGAAAGAAAATTGCAGACTATCGAGATCGATCGTATCGACCTGCGTTTGCTCGGGATGCTGCAGTCCCGCGGACGCATCTCCAATCTCGAGCTTGCGGAGGCGATCAATCTGTCGCCCGCGCAGACGCTGCGGCGGCATCGGCGGCTTGAGGAGCTGGGTGTGATCAAGGGCTATGAAACGCGACTCGACGCGCAGGCGCTTGGCTTTGGCGTCGTCGCGTTCATTCAGGTAACGATGGAACGCGGCCACGTGCGCGACCTCGCCAAGTTCAAGGGCGTGGTCGGCAGGCTCGCGGAGATACAGGAGTGCTTCGCCGTCACGGGCGATATCGATTACATGCTGAAGGTGATCGCGCGGGATCTCAAGGGCCTGTCGGAGTTTCTGCTCGACACGCTGATGCGCATTCCCGGCGTGAGCGGCGTGAAATCGAGCGTCTGTCTCGACGAACTGAAGTGCGTGAGCGCGGTGCCGCTGGAGACGTGACGCTCAGGCCCGCTGCAGCACGCGCGCGAGCACGCGTTCCTCGAGTTCGGCGAAACCGGGCGCCGTGCGCGTGCGCGGCCTGGGCAAAGGCACGTCGGTATCGAGCGTGATGCGTCCCGCATCGATCAGCACGATGCGATCGCCGAGCGACACGGCTTCCTGCACGTCGTGCGTGACGAGCAGCGCAGTGAGCTTGTGCTCGCGCCATAGCCGCTCGATCAGGCCTTGCATTTCGATGCGCGTCAACGCATCGAGTGCGCCGAGCGGTTCATCGAGCAGCAGCAGATCCGGCCGGTGCACGAGCGCGCGCGCCAGCGCCACACGCTGACGCTGACCGCCCGACAGGCGCGACGGCCATTCCTTCTCGCGCTCGGCCAGCCCCACTTCGGCGAGCGTCGCGCGGGCTTCGTCGCGTTTGTCGCGCGGCAGGCCGATCATCACGTTGTCGAGCACGCTTTTCCACGGCAACAGGCGCGCGTCCTGGAACATGATGCGCATCTGCAAGCCGTTGCGCTGCACGGTGCCATGCGTCGGCCGGTCGAGCCCGGCAATGAGCCGCAGCAAGGTGGACTTGCCGCAGCCGCTGCGGCCGACGATCGATACGAAGCTGCCGCGTTCGATCGAGAAATCGAACTGATCGAGCACCGTGCGTTCGCCGAAGCGCTTTTCCACGCCGCGCAGCGACACGGCGAGATCGCGGCCCGCGAACGGCGCGCGCGCATGCGGTTGCGGTTGCTCGCGCCTGAACGCGGGCGCCAGCGTGTCGAACTCCATCAGGTTCATGATTGCGCCTTCGTTTGGTAGGACGGATGCCAGCGCAAGGTCGCGCGTTCGATCGCGCGCGCGAGGGAATCCGCGAGCTTGCCGAGCAGCGCGTAGAGCAGGATGCCGACCACGACGACATCGGTTTGCAGGAATTCGCGCGCGTTCATCGTCATATAGCCGATGCCCGATTGCGCGGAAATGGTTTCGGCGACGATCAGCATCACCCACATCAGCCCGAAGGCAAAGCGCACGCCGACGAGAATCGACGGCAACGCGCCCGGCAGGATCACATGGCGATACAGCGCGAAGCCGGACAGGCCATAGCTCTTCGCCATCTCGATCAGATCGCGATCGACCGAGCGAATGCCGTGATACGTGTTGACGTAGACCGGGAAGAACACGCCCAGCGCCACGAGCACGAGCTTCGCTTCCTCGCCGATGCCGAACCACAGGATGAGCAGCGGGATCATCGCGAGCGCGGGAATGTTGCGGATCATCTGCACGGTCGAATCGAGCGCGACTTCGGCCGGCTTGAAGAGACCGGTCGCGAGACCGAGCACGAAGCCGATGCCGCCGCCCATCGCGAAGCCCGCGAGCGCGCGGCCCGCGCTGACCTTCACGTTGGCCCACAGATCGCCGGATTCGATCAGCGCCCACGCCGCCTTCACGACCGCGAGCGGCTCGGGCAGCACGCGCGACGACAGCCCGCCCGTGCGCGCGGCGCTCTCCCAGGCGACGAGGATCAGCACCGGCACGAGCCACGGCAGCGCGCGGCGGGCGATGGCTTGCAGCTTCATGATGCCGATACCTTCGGCAGTTCCGACGTGCCGATGACTTCGCCGAACGGCCCCGACAACGGTCCGCTCGCCTGCTCGCGCTGCTTGCGCGGCAACAGCGGAAACACCAGTTCGGCGAACCGGTACGACTCTTCCAGATGCGGATAGCCCGACAGGATGAACGTGTCGATGCCGAGTTCCGCGTACTGCTTCATCAAGCCGGCGACCTGTTCCGGATTGCCGACGAGCGCGGTGCCCGCGCCGCCGCGCACGAGCCCGACGCCCGCCCACAGATGCGGATACACCTCCAGCTTGTTGCGATCGCCGCCGTGCAGCGCGGCCATGCGGCGCTGGCCTTCCGAATCCATCTTCGCGAACGAGGCCTGCGCGCGGCGGATGGTTTCATCGTCGAGCTTGCTGATGAGCTTGTCGGCGTCGGCCCAGGCTTCCTGTTCCGTTTCGCGCACGATCACATGCAGGCGGATGCCGAACTTGATCGAGCGGCCTTCGTCGGCGGCGCGGCGGCGGATATCGGCGAGTTTCTTTTCGACGGCTTCGGGCGGCTCGCCCCACGTCAGATACGTGTCGATATGCTTCGCCGCGATCTCGTGCGCCGCCGGCGACGAGCCGCCGAACCACAGCGGCGGATGCGTCTTCTGCACCGGCGGATACAGCACCTTGCCGCCTTGCGATTGCAGATGCTTGCCGTCGAAATCGAAGCTGCCGTTCTCGTGCGATTGTTCGAGCAGGCCGCGCCAGATGGTGAGGAATTCGTCGGTGATTTCGTAGCGCGTGTCGTGATCGTGGAAGACGCCGTCGCCCGCAAGCTCGTTCGGGTCGCCACCCGTCACGACGTTGATGAGCAGGCGCCCGTTCGAAAGCCGGTCGAAGGTCGAGGCCATGCGCGCCGAAAGTCCCGGCGAACTCAGGCCCGGCCGGATCGCGACGAGGAACTTGAGGCGCTTCGTCGCGGGAATGAGGCTCGACGCCACCACCCATGCGTCTTCGCAGGAACGGCCGGTGGGCAGGAGCACGCCTTCGTAGCCGAGCGTATCGGCGGCCACGGCGATCTGGCGGAAGTAGTCGTAATTCGCGGCCCGCGCGCCTTGCGACGTGCCGAGGTAACGGCTGTCACCGTGCGTGGGAATGAACCAGAAAACATTCATCGCTGAATACCTTTTTCGATTTCGTGATGGCCGACGTTCAGGCGACGTTCCAGCGCGCCTCGGTCACGTCGAGTTTCTTGGGAATGAGCTTGAGCTCGGTGAAGGTGTCGGCGATCTGCTGCTGATACGCGAGCGTGGCCGGATCGATCGGCTTCACGCCATACGACGTGCGCCTGAGCGCGGTTTCCAGCACGCCCGCGTCGAGGCCGACGAGCGGCGACAGTTGCGCGGCCACGGCGGGCACGTTCTCGCGCGCCCAGCGATCGACCTGATCGAGTTCTTCGAGCACGGCGTGCACGAGTTGCGGCTGCGCCGTCGCGGTCTTGCGCGTGGCGAGGTAGTACTGCACGTTGCGCACGATGCCGCTCGCGTCGGTAAGCTGGCGCGCGCCGGCCTGCTTTTCGACGGCCGCGAGATACGGGTCCCAGATGACCCATGCATCGACGCTGCCCTGCACGAAGGCGGCGCGCGCATCGGCGGGGGCGAGATAGACCGGCTGAATGTCGGACCAGCCGAGCTTCGCTTTCTTGAGCGCCTCGACGAGCAGGTAATGCACGTTCGACCCTTTGTTGAGCGCGACTTTCTTGCCGCGCAACTCCGCGACCGATCGAATGCCCGAATCCTTCGGCACGACGATGGCTTCGGCGTGCGGCGCGGGCGGCTCCGCGCCGATATAGACGAAATCGACGCCCGCGGCCTGCGCGAAGATCGGCGGCGTCTCGCCGACCGTGCCGATATCGACCGCGCCCGCATTGAGGCCTTCGAGCAATTGCGGCCCAGCCGGGAATTCGAGCCATTGCACGGTGACGCCCTGCGCGGCGAGACGCTTGTCGAGCGTGCCGCGCGCCTTGAGCACCACAAAGTTGCCGTACTTCTGATAACCGATGCGCAGCGTTTTCGGCGCATCGGCGGCGCGCGCGATGCCTGAGGCGACGCCGCCCGAGAGCCCCGCGCCGAGCGCGGCGAGCGTGAGAAGCGTGCGGCGGCGCGCCGGGACGAAGCGCGCGTTGTTGCGGTCGGACATGCGTAATTCCTCGTTGTGCTGAGACATCGTTGTCGATGTTAGCAACGCGATTAGCGTGAGCTAAACG
Source organism: Caballeronia cordobensis (assembly GCF_001544575.2). GTDB lineage: Bacteria > Pseudomonadota > Gammaproteobacteria > Burkholderiales > Burkholderiaceae > Caballeronia > Caballeronia cordobensis. The sequence continues at coordinate 13,288 of NZ_FCNY02000003.1, read as the reverse complement.
AGGAATCGTGCTATCGATAGCGGCGTTTGCGTGCTTGCGGTCGATGGAAAAGTAATAAGGACGCGAACCGCGCCAACCCGCGCGCACTCACTCCGCAAACAGGTCCGGTCCGAAGACTTCGTAGTGAAGCCGCGTTTCCGGTATGTCCATCGCCTTCAGCGCGTCATGCTGGATGCGCATGAACGGAATCGGCCCGCAGATGTAGTAATCGGCGTCCGGCTGGAGGATCAACGCCTTGAGTTCGTTCAGATCGACGAAGCCCTTGCGGTCGTAATCCTCGCCTTGCACGTCGGCGGGCAGCGGGTCGTCGTAATAGACGAACGCCTTGAAGTTGGCGTACGTCGCCGCGGTTTGCCGCAGCCGGTCGCGCATCGCGTGCACCGCGCCATTGCGCGCGCCGTGCACGAAGACCACCTGCCGCTGCGGGTTCTGTATCGCGCGCCTGAGCATGCTGACCATCGGCGTGAGGCCGACGCCGCCGCTGATCAGCACGATCGGCGTGGTGGCGTTGACATCGATATAGAACGTGCCGAACGGTGCGGCGAGCGCGAGTTCGTCGCCCACGCCGACATGCTCGTGCAGCAGCGACGACACATAACCGGGCGGGCGCGTCGCGTCGCCTTCCTCGCGCTTGACCGATATGCGATAGCTGTGACCGTTCGGCATGTCCGACAAGCTGTATTGCCGGATCTGCTGCAGCTTGAGCGCGGGCACCTCCACCGCCACGCTGACAAACTGGCCGGGTTCGAAGTTCATCACGGGCTTGCCGTCCACCGGCTCCAGCACGAACGACGTGATCACGCTGCTTTCGGCGCGCTTGTCCTTCACGACGAAGCGCCGCCAGCCGTTCCATCCGCCGAGCTGGGCCGCGGAGGTTTCGCGCAGCTCGCTCTCCATGCCCATCAGCACATCGGCGAGATTGCCGTAGGCCTGCGCCCAGGCGGCGATGATCTCGCCGGTGGCGGCATCGCCGAGAACGTCCTTTATCGCGCCCAGAAGATGCTCGCCGACGACCGGATAGTGCTCCGCGCGCACGTCCAGGCTCGCGTGCTTGTGCGCGATGTTGCGCAGCACGGCCGCGAGACTCTCGGGGTTCTCGATGTTCTCCGCATACGCGTACACGGCGCGTGCGAGCGCCTGTTGCTGCTGGCCCTGCTCCTGATGCGCCATGTTGAAGACGTTCTTCAACTCGGGATGCGCCTGAAACAGCCGCGAATAGAAACGCTGGATGATCGGATAGCCGTGCTCGGCCAGCACGGGCGCGGTGGCCTTGACGATGTCTTTCGTTTTTTGCGTAAGCATGATCGCTCCTCTGCCGCAAAAAAATCATCAGATGAAAATCTCGCGGAATAAATCCGCGCCAGAAATCGGTATGAATGACGACGCGCGCTGAGACGAAATTCGTTTTTCAGCGGACACCTAACACCTGTTCGCATACTTCTGACCGATTCTCGCACCGAGCCGATGCGTTCTGTTTACCACCGCACATTGTCCTGCGATCTGGCTGGATACGCTTTTGTCGATGGAATGAGGTCTGCCCGGAATCGGACCTCGATAAAGCCAGAGCGCTCAGCGCCGGACATGGATCGACCGTTTCAACAAATAAAAAAAGCAAGCCGGCCGTGTACGGTATTGCCGCAACCATTGAGGGAGTCCAATGATGAATCGTTCGGAATCGCCCAACGAGGCGAGTTCGCGTCTGCCGATTTTCGACCGGGATCCCGCGCGCGCCGCGGATTCACAGATGACCGCGTTCACCGCGGCGCTGCAGGCACGAACGGGGCAGTCTTTCGCGCGCTATGGCGCACTGCATGATTTTTCGGTCAGGGAGTATCGGGAATTCTGGAAGTGCTTCATCGACTGGTCGCACGGACTCGCATGGTCCGGCGAAGCCGAACCGGTGTGTGTCGGCGATGAGTGCGAAACCGCGAGCTTCTTTCCGCGCGTATCGTTGAACTACGCAGATAATCTGCTCGGCTTTGCGATTGCCGGCCCCGACGCCCCCGCGCTCACCGCCTGTCACGCCGACGGCCGCCGCGTGCGCTACACGCGCGGCGAATTGCGCGAGCGCGTGGCGCGTCTCGCCGACGCGCTCACGCAACTGGGCGTGCGCGAAGGCGACCGCGTCGCAGGCGTGATGCGCAACGACGCGAACGCGATCGTCACCGCGCTCGCCGTCACCGCGATCGGCGCGACGCTTTCGACCGCCGCGCCGGAGATGGGCATCGAAACGCTGCTCGACCGCTTCTCGCAACTCGCGCCGCGCTTTCTGTTCGCGCACACCGAAGCGAAAGCGTTCGATACCGGCACGCCGCTCGTCGACAAGATGGTCGCACTCGCGCGGGCGTTGCCGTCGCTCGAAGGCATCGTCGCGATCGATGGCGACCCCAGCGCCTTGCGCGCCGCGCGGCCCGTCAATGCGCTCGACGTGCTCATCGCGTCCGGCGATGCGAGCCGCCTGGAATGGAAGCGCTTCAACTTCAATCATCCGCTCTTCGTGATGTTCTCGTCGGGCACGACCGGCAAGCCGAAGTGCATCGTGCACGGCGCGGGCGGCAGCCTGCTCGAACATCTGAAGGAGCATCGGCTGCATTGCGACCTGAAGCCGGGCGAGCGCATGTACTTTCACACGAGCTGCGCGTGGATGATGTGGAACTGGCAATTGTCGGCGCTCGCGTCGGGCGTGGAAATCGTCACTTACGACGGGCCGATCGCATCGGTCGATACCTTGTGGCGCCTCGTTGCCGACGAGCGTGTCAACGCCTTCGGCACGAGCCCCGCCTATCTGAAGATGTGCGAGGACGCCGGCCTCGTGCCCTCGCGCGAATTCGATCTGCACGCCCTCCGCTCGATGATGTCCACCGGCGCGATTCTCTTCGACTCGCAGTTCGAATGGGTGCGCGACAACGTGAAGCCGCTGCGCCTGCAATCGATTTCCGGCGGCACCGATATTCTCGGCTGCTTCGTTCTGGGCAACCCGAACCTGCCCGTCTATTCGGGCGAGGCGCAGTGCAAGAGCCTTGCGCTCGACGTGGAGGCGTGGCGCGACGGCGCGCGCGCCGAGGGCGTCGGCGAGCTGGTGTGCGTGAATCCGTTCCCGTCGCGCCCGCTCGGCTTTCTGAACGATCCCGAAGGCGAGCGTTTCCACAAGGCGTACTTCAGCGCCAATCCCGGCGTCTGGACGCACGGCGACCAGATCGAGTTTCCGCCGGAAGGCACGGCGCGCCTGCATGGGCGCAGCGACGGCGTGCTCGTCGTGCGCGGCATCAATGTCGGGCCGGACGAGATTTATCGCGTGCTGAACGACATTCCGGAAATCCGCGACGGCATCGTCGTGCAGCAACGCATTCGGCCCGCCGGCGGGCCGGGCCACGCCATCGGCGAGCGGCTCGTGCTGCTCGTCACGCTCAAGCCCGGCGCGCGCTTCGGCGGCGCGCTGATCGCGCGGATTCGCCGCGACATCGTGCGCCGCGCCTCGGCCGCGCACGTGCCGGACGTGATCGCGGCCGTCGACGACCTGCCGATCACGCATAGCGGCAAGCTCACCGAGACCGCGGTGCGCAATGCGGTGAACGGACTCGATGTCACCAACACGTCCGCGCTGCGCAATCCGGCCTCGCTCGATTCGATCCGCAATCACCCCGCCCTGCAGCCGCCCGCGGACGACATCCCGCAGACCTACACGACGCGCGCGGAACTGGAACGGCTGCTGCAATTGAAGTGGGAGCAGCTTTTCGCGTTCGCGCCGATCGGCCGCGACGACAACTTCTTCGAACTCGGCGGCCATTCGCTGCTCGCGGCGCGTCTGCTCGCGGAATTGCAGCCGGTCGCCGGCCGCCCGATTCCGCTCTCGACGATGCTGCGCGCGCCGACCATCGCGAAACTTGCCGACGTGATCGAGAAAGGCACGCTGCCCCAGACCTCCGAAGTGCTCGTGCCGATGCGCGAAGGCGAAGGCACGCCGATCTTCCTCATGCACAGCGTGACGGGATCGGTGCTCGAATGCACCCGGCTCATCGGCACGATGCGCAAGTCGCGTCCGGTGTACGGCCTGCAGGCGCTCGGGCTCGACGGCGAAACGCCGCCGCAGCACCGCGTCGAGGACATGGCGAAGACCTACGTCGAACAGATTCGCAAGGTTCAGCCGAAGGGGCCGTATGCGCTCGCCGGTTTCTCCTTTGGCGGCCTGATCGCGCTCGAAGTCGCGCAGCAACTGTTCGTCGCGGGCGAGCAGACGGAATTCGTGTGCCTGCTCGACACCTACGTGGAGGAACGCTGGCTGCCGTGGTTCGCGATGGTCGGATTCCGGTGCGACTATGTGAAACGCCTGTGTAAGACGCTCGCGGAGATGTCGCCGCGTGAACGCGCCGGGTTCGCCGCGACCAAGTACGCCGCCGCGCGCAACAAGCTGGCGATGCGCCTCGGCCGCGTGCCGCAGGTGCAGGCCGCGCCGGGTCCGAACGCAGCCGCCGATCCGATGCCGCCGGTCCTGCGCCAGTTGCGCAACACGTTCCGCACCGCGATGAACAACTACCGGCCGAGGCCGTTCGACGGCGGGCGGATCGTCTATGTGCGCGCATCCGGGCGTGAGGAAGACCGGGGGGATCCGCTGCCGCTGTGGCGCAAGATCGCGCGCCGCGGTCTGACCGTCGCGGAAGTGCCGGGCGATCACGGCGGCGTCATCGAGGATCCGGGCGTGTATGCCGCCGCCGCCGCGCTGGACGGCGAGTATGGCGTCGCGGAGGGCTCCGGTGCGCAGGACATCGCGCCTCGCGGCGTGATTCGCAACGCGTAGTTGTCACGGCCTCTCGACATCAGCCGCCCGCAGGTCCGGGGCGGCTGATTTTTTTGGGGCGTCGAAAAGAAGCGCTCAGCCCTTCACCGGTCCGTGCCGGCGTCCGGTGCATAAGGCGGCGCGAATCGCGTCCAGAAGAGATAGCACGCCATCACGCTCGCCGCGCCCACGCCCGTGCCGAGCGGCACGCCCAGCGGGCCGAGGAAGCGCACCAGCACCGCATTGGCGGCCAGCTTGGCCGCGAAGCCGATCACGGATATCACGGTGATGGCCTTGTAGCGCGCCTCGCCCGCGAACAACTGGATGAGCACGCACATGCCGAAGGAAAACGGAATCTGCGAAAGCCCGAAGCGGAACAGGCGCGTGACCGCGATCGTGTCCTCGCTCGTGAACGCGCCCTTCTGGAACAGCAGCGCGATCGCGTACGGCGCGAGCGCATAGGCGATGCCCGCGCCGACGGTCCCCACCGCCAGCATCACGAAGGACCATTTCAGCGCCGTGCTGCGCGCCCGCGTATGATCGCCGCGATGCAGGATCTCGGAGAGAATCGGCAGCGTCGCCCGGCTGATCGCGATCGCGCCCATGCTCACCAGGAGCGACAGCAGGCGATTGGCGTAGCCGAGCGTCGCAATGGCGCCGTCGCCGAGTTGTGCCATGAAATACTGGTCGACGGGCAGCCACAGGTTCGCCACGACCGAGCCGATCAGCAGCATGGCGAGCGAGCGCATCATGCGCGGCCACTGCGGCGCGCTCAGAGACAGGCGCGGCCGGGCGGGCGCGGCATCCGCCTTGCGCGCCAGGATGCGCAGCCACGCGGCCTGTATCGCGATGCCGATGGTCGTGCCGAGCACGAGCGGCATGATCGATGCGTGCTCGCGCGCGCTCAGCACGAACGCCAGCAGCGCGATGGCCGGCACGCATTCGAGCAGCGTGTTGATGTGCTTTTCCGACGCCTGCAGCCGCGCCGACGAGATGCAGATCGTGAAGGCGAGCACGCCGGCGGGCGTCATCCCGATGACCATCTGACGGCACATTTCGCGGGTCGAATCGGAGAGGCTTCCCGAGAAGAAGCCCACCATGTGCGGCCAGAAGAAATACAACAGCAGCGAAACCACGATGCCGATGGCGAGTCCCGCGCCTTCCAGTTCGCCGAGAAACCGGTCTTGCTGCGCCTTGTCCTTTCTCAGCGCGACGAGCGCGGTGACGAGCAGGACGCTCAGTTCGTTGGTGATGGTCGAGGGCAGCCACGTGACGAGCGTGAGCGCGAGCTGATAGGCGTCCACTGCGCCGCTGATGCCATAGCGGTACGCGATCGCCATTTCCTTCGATGCGCCGATCAGCTTTCCGGCGAGCACGAACACGAGCAGGACGAGCGCGCTTCTCGCGATGCGCTTGTGGTCCTGATGAACGCCGCCCAGACGATTTCTTACCCGGTCTCTTACCGATTGCACGGTTGCGGTCAGCACCTTTCCTCCGGCATGGCTTCTTTTGTTGGATGAATCGAAAAGGAGCGTGCAGCAAAGACAAGGCATCGACTGTTCGACGCGCCACCCGTTTTCGCGGAAGACCAATCCGCAGAGGTTTTTCACGCGGGAAGTGAGTTATCGCACCGATGGCGCGGCCGCGCCGGGTAAATCTTCGGGATCATTCGGCGGCCCGCGCATTCGGCGGCGCGCGCCACGCGAACTATCATGGACGGTCGGAATTGAAATTCGTTTATAGGATGGGGGACACGCAATGAGACGACCCATCGTGATCGGCGTGCTGGTCGTTGGCGTTGTCGCCTTCGCGGCGGCCGTGCCGGGCGTGAAGACGCAGGTTCACGCCGCCTACGCCGCATGGGACGAAGGCCGCTTGCAGGACCACTTCTCGCGCGGCGGCTTCATGCGCTGGTGGTATCGCACGACGGGCTGGGGCAGCGGCATCCACGCGAGCCTCGACACGTCGCCCGTCCCGGCCACGGCCAGTTGCCCGCAGACCGCGTTTGTGCCACCCAAACTGGTCAATCCGCGCAGCCCGAAGGACTTCGGCGCAAAGGGCAACGGCACCACCGACGACACCAGGGCGTTCCAGGCCGCGGTCGACGCCGGCGACGTGCTCGTGCCCGCAGGCACGTATCTGCTCAATCACACGGTCGTGGTCACGGCGAGCAACCGGCATATTCAGTGCGAGCCCGGCGTCACGCTCAAAAAGACGGTTCGCGCGGACAGCAACATGTTCAATTACGAAGGCCCGTCGACGGGGAACAGTCTCGTCGGCTGCAACTTCGTGGGCGCGAATCCGACGCGCATCCGCGATTGGGAGAATCCCGGTCATTACGATATTCCTGTCCAGACGAACGGCGCGGTCGATCACTTTATTCTTGCGGGCAACAGCTTCCGCGACTTTTTCGGCCAGTCGATGTTTCAGACCGAAGGGCACGGCGGCGGCACCGGCGCGGTGCTGGTGTTCAACTCGTTCGCGAACTGCCCGCTCTACGGCGTCGCGCTGGTGGGATCGGTCAACGGACGCGTCGCCTATAACCTCGCCGACAACTGCCGCATGGGCCCCGAGAACAACGACGCCACGCAGGATACAGGCGGCAATGTCCTCGAATGCAATCGCATGATCAATGGCGGCAACATCACCGGCGGGTCGAATGGCGAGGGCGGCGTCGACTATAGCGGCAACGTCGTCCGCCATAACGTGCTCGACGGCGGCTATATGCAGATCAGCCCGCCGGAGAAAGGAAAGGCGGCCCGCTATATCGACAATACGTGCAACGACTGCGCGACCGAATAAGGTCCTTTCGCGCTGCAGCGCATCTTTCTTGCTTGCCGTTTCCAGGGGTCGCGGCTTCGATCCGCCTGACGATTCATCGTCCGGCCGAGAGCCGCCCTAACGAACGACGGAAGGACGAGCGATGCGTCATAGCGGAATTTCACTCGGCTTGCGCAAGGCAATTTCTGCCTTGCTGGTTGCATGGCTTACCGCATGCGGCGGTGGAAGCGACTCGGGCTCAGGCGGCTCGAGCGGCTCGACGGAGCCGGCGGGCGGCGTCAAATTGCAGGTTGTATCGTTCGGCGACAGCCTTTCGGACGTCGGAACCTATGCGCCCATCGCTGGCGCGGTCGGCGGCGGACGCTTCACGACGAATCCCGGCCAGGTGTGGACGCAGGACGTCGCGCAGTATTACGGCGACACGCTCACTGCGGCATTCACCATCGATCTCGGCCACGAACTGAAGGCGCGCGGCGGCCTGGGCTATGCACAAGGCGGCTCGACCGTCGCCACGCCGGCCAATCAGAATCAATTCCTGACCGACGTGATCGGCGATATCGAAATGCCCGTCAATCAGCAGATTGCGAGCTATCTGTCCGCTCACGGCAGTTTCAACCCGGGCCAGCTCGTGCTCGTCTGGGGCGGCGCGAACGACGTGCTGCGCGCCGGCAGCCCGCCCGCCGCCAACACGACCGTGCAGACGGCCGCCACGACGCTCGCGCAACTCGTCGGGCAGATCGTGCAAGGCGGCGCGACGCATGTGGTCGTGATCAATGTGCCGAACATCGGACTCTCGCCCGACGGCATCAAATCGTCGGATGGCGGCGCGAACTTCACGCAGCTCTCGCAACTCTTCAACACGACGCTCAACGCCGCGTTGCAGGCGAACGGTCTGCAAGGTAAGGTTATCCAGATCGACGCTTATACCTGGACGACACAAACCATCGCGAACTATCAGGCCAACGGTTTCACCGTATCCAATACCGCGCAGGCATGCGATCCTTCGAAGACGCCGCACGACACGTCGCTGCTCTGCTCGCCCGCTACGTATGCCTCCTCGAACGCGGACCAGACCTATATGTTCGCGGACGACCTTCATCCCACCACGCGCATGCATGCGCTCTTCGCGCAATACGTGGAGCAGCAGATCGCGGCAAACGGGCTTGGCCGTTGATCGCGTATCAGCCGCTTCACGCCATGTGAAATACATCGGCGTTCTGATCGATCTGCGCAATGCACGCATTCGGTTCTTCTTCGCGTGCGTGCGTTGCGCTTCACATCGTGAAAGCAGAACTGCTGAATAACCCTAGTACATACTCTTCGCATCCAAAGTAAACTCCTTGGGCGCAGTCGCCTTCCTGAATAAGCACTCCCGTGCAGTTAAAAGGGTAAAACATTCATGTCCGCACCGCCAAAAATCAGTGTTCTCGTGCCCGTGTATAAAGTTGAGCCGTATATCGAAGAGTGTCTCGACTCACTACTGTCACAAACCTCCACCGATTTCGAGATCATCGCCGTCGACGATAGCAGTCCTGACCGATCGGGCGAAATTACCTTGCGCATCCTCGAACAGCAATCGAGAATTCGCTGGCAGTTCATCAAAAACCCTGAAAACAAGGGCCTCGCGGAGACGCGAAGGATCGCGGCGCTTGCGGCCCGCGGCGAATATGTCCTGTGCGTGGACAGCGACGACCACGTTCATCACGATCTCGTGCGCAGGGTGATCGAAGAAGCCGAGCGGCACAATGCGGATGTCGTCATCTTTGCCGCGGAGAACATCAGCCCGGAAGGCAAGATCAATTATCGCGTCGAAGCCGGCGACGCCATCATGAGCGGCGTCGAGGCGGTCGAGAAGATTCTCGATCTGTCCATGCAGGCATATTGCTTCAATAAGCTCGTGCGCCGCTCCATCTTTCTTGCGATCAAACATCCCAGCGGACTGATTTACGAAGATATCTGCGTGTCCGTGCAGACGCTAGGCAAGTCGAATATCGTGCGGCTCATGCCGGATACCTTGTACTCGTACATGTATCGCGAATCGGGCATTTCGACGCGTTTCAATCCTAAGATCGTCGACATCTTTGCCATCATGGACCGCGTCGAAGAAAGCACGGCGTCGATGCCGATTCGAAATTACCGCAAACTTCTCTTCAGACTGAAATATGTCTACGGTTATCGCACCATCGCATTCCAGGCTGCGATCAAGGCGCCGACGTATGGGCTGGCGAAGCCTATCCTAGACAGCGTCGCCGAACGACTTCGCCTGGCGCATCTGCTCGGCATGTATTCGGACCATCGCCCGAAGCTGTCTTTTGTGATGGCCATGCTCAAAATTCATCCGTGGCTCTTCTACTGTTTCGTCAGACGTTTTGGCCGTTAGACGCTGCATTTCCGTACTCCTGCTTATCCTGTTTCGACCCTTCTGCGTTGTTAGCGTCCGAAGCCAGCCGCAACCCCCATTCCACCGATGAATAAGTAAGTTTTGCTGTGGCTAACTCAGCGAATGGATTTTTTTGCTGTTGCAGTCGTTTACATTCATCTCATAAGACGATAACCTTGCGTCCGTTGTCTGATTTTCGGCAACGGTTGCCGGCACGGTGTCAGCGAGTCGAAATAATCGGCATTTCTGACCGTCGCGACGCAAACGTTTCCACCTTCCGACGACGCCCGCCTTCGAATTGAGCTTGTTCGTCATTTCGTAGGTCCATGCGAGCGAACGCAACTGTTTGCTCGACTCCGCCATCCAGCGCTTGCCGTGTTGCGCGCTGGACCTTGTCAGCAAATCCGTGCCGTTCTGGCTACTTGCTACGCCCCGATTCTGGCGTCGCGTAGCCGGTCGTGTTTCGCCTGTCGTCTGGATGACTAACTAATGTCATACCGGCGGGGCCACGGATCCGCGTGATGCCAACATACCCTTGTTGGATCTCGCAATTGCCGGGAGGGTCCTGCAGCGTGCTGAGAATTCACGAGCATTGCGCAATAGATTAGCAATGCTAAACGCAATGACGAACCGCAAACACAACACTCCTCGCTCGTTCAACCTGTTTTCGGCGCGCAAGGCCGCCGCGATCGCGACCGCTGTGCTGACGAGCGTGCTGCTCGCCGCTTGCGGCGGCGGCAGCGATGTCGATCTCGCCGCGACCGACAAGAGCGCCCTGCCGGACTCGACCGCGAAGGCTTCGACCAGCACGTCGATCTTCTACGGCGCGAATGGCCGCAACACGAACGGCGGCGCGTACGATTCCACGGCCGTCGCGACGCAACTCGCGCAACTGCGCGATATCGGCGCGAAGATTTATCGTAACTCCGTGTACAACCTGGCCTCGGCGAAGGTCGTCGCCAAGATAGCGCAGACGATGGAAGCAGGCGGCGTGACGGTGTACCCCGTGATCATGCTGGGCACCGGCTTCAATAACGAGCAGGACGCCTATAACGCGGGCTACAACCTCGGCAAGCAGGTCGCGGGCACGTACAAGTACAAGTACTACGAAGTCGCGAACGAGCTGGAGGCGCAAGCGCTCAACGGCAACGTCGACGGAACGAAGTGGAACCAGTACAGGAACCAGCCGTTCGTGGTCGCGCGTGGCGTGATCCGCGGTCTGATTGCAGGCGTGAAGTCGGTGGATGGCTCGGCCAAGATCATCGTGAACGGTACGTGGCTGCATTACTCGTTCTTCCAGATGCTCATGGACGGCTCGCAACCCGACGGCACCCGCGGCCATCCGACCGTGAACTGGGACATCACCGCATGGCACTGGTATTCGGACCAGGGCGACATGACGCGCGCATGCGGCGGCACGGGCTGCTACGACATGCTCGGCGTGCTGCATTCCTTCGGCAAGCCCGTGTGGATCAACGAATTCGGCGTGCGTCCGAACTACGGCACCGATGCGCAGATCGCCTCGTACATGGCCGGCAACCGCATGATGGCCCAGTTCCAGAGCGTGGCCTCGAAGTACAACATCCAGTCGATTCAAGCGTTCGAATTGTATGACGACAGCGAAGGCGCATTCGGCCTGATGAAGTCGGACGGTCAGACGCCGAAGGATGCTTACTGGGCGTATAAGAACTTCGTGGCAAGCCACCCCATGTAATTTTCAGCGGGTCTGAAGATCCGTCGAGTTCGATTCGATTCGCTCATGCCCTTGGCGGCATGATTCAACGAGCGGCCCAATGTGGCCGCTCGTTTGCGTTTCAACGTCCATTTCCCGCTGTTCAATGTTATATGTCAGACGAATCTATCTGGATTAGTTTGCATTCCTTATCGTCATTTGCGGTCCATCACACACAAGGCGCTTGACGACGCCCCAACCATACAGATAGCCTACGATTCATCGATACAAAGCTTTCGAAACGATTTCGCCCAACGTGTTTCGACGCTTCGATGCTTCATGTGCGCGCACGCAATGTCCGCCGTTGCCGGGTAACGATCCGGCGCATGAAGCCACGATCGCTATCGCATTTCTCTTATCGCCGATCGTTCGCAAACGTTCTCTGCGAGGTCTCGCACGTCGTTAAATGACGACGCCCCAGCGCCGGGTTAAGTACCGCACAGAACGCGGCGTACAGCCTGTCATTCTTGCCCCACATCGCGTCTGATGCTTCACGTGGCGCGTGACGACGAAAGACTAAACGGGGCACACATGAGTAATCCTAAGAAAAAAACCTTGAACACGGTGATCAAGCTCAGCGCGATCGTAATCGCCGCGGCCGCCGCCAATTTTGCGTCCGCGCAAACGACGGCGATTCCTTGCAACAGCCAGTCTTCCGATGGGTGTGCGCCCGTCGGCCTGAGCGGGGCGATGACGGTTGCGGCGGCGGATTCGCCGGCGGGCATGTCGCCGTCGACGGAACCGTCGGTCGATACGCAGTCGTCGGTCGTCCTCTTGCTCGAAGGCGGCCGCGGCAGCGATGGCTCGCCGGGATCGCGAGCGGGCGGCGGCAACGCGGCCGGCTCGGGCTCGGGTCAGGGCACGGGCTCCGGTTCGGGCTCGGTCGGCGCGGGGCCGGGTTCAACCGCGGGCGCGGGCGGCACGAACGGCGCGGGGGGGACGGGCGGGTCCGGCAGCACCGGGGGCGGCACGGGATCGGGATCGACCGGAAACGGCAGCTCAGGCCCCGGCAATTCGGGCGGCGGCAATTCGGGCGGCGGCGATTCCGGCGGCGGCGATTCCGGCGGGGGTGATTCCGGCGGCGGCGATTCCGGCGGAGATACGGGGGGTCATGGTCATCACGGACACGGTCATGGTGATGGCGACGGTCATGGCGATGGCCACGGTCACGGGCACGGCGATGGCGACGGGCATGGTGATGGCCACGGTCACGGCGATGGCCACGGTCACGGCGACGGTCATGGCGATGGCCACGGTAATGGGCACGGCGATGGTGACGGGCATGGTGATGGCCACGGTCACGGCGATGGCCACGGTCACGGCGACGGTCATGGCGATGGCCACGGTAATGGGCACGGCGATGGTGACGGGCATGGTGATGGCCACGGTCACGGCGATGGCCACGGTCACGGCGACGGTCATGGCGATGGCCACGGTAATGGGCACGGCGACGGCGGCCATGGCGACGGTGGTCACGGCGACGGCGGTCACGGCGACGGTGGCCACGGCGACGGCGGTCACGGCGACGGTGGCCACGGCGGCGCTGGTCATGGCGACGGTGGTCATGGCGACGGTGGTCACGGCGACGGTGGTCATGGCGACGGCGGTCACGGCGACGGTG
>NZ_FCNY02000015.1 GCF_001544575.2 Caballeronia cordobensis | reverse complement strand
GGCCAAACTGCGTGTGACCGCGGGCGGTGACAAAGCTGCTTTCTTTGGTGACTTTCTTTGCAGCAGCAAAGAAAGTTACCCCCGCCCCGGGGAGGGGCAGTGCTAATAAACCAACACCAAAACAAGTTCCACAAACAAAAAAAGCACCGCAAAGAAGAAAACCCCTGACGGTGCTCAGCGTTGCCCAACGCAAAAAAAACTTACTTAGTCCAAGCCTCCACCCGATCCCCATGAGCCGCGATCCAGGCATCCGCCGCAGCCTGCGGCTTCTCCCCATTCTGCGTCGCGAGCATCACACTATCGATCTCACCCGGTTTCCACTGAAACTTCTTGAGAAACGCCACCACCGGCGGTGCCTTCTTCTCGAGCTCGGGATTCACGATGTTATCCACGTGCTCCGACTCGCCAAACACCTTCTTGGGGTCATCCAAAAACTTGAGCTTGTACTTCGCGAACATCCAATGCGGTTTCCAGCCGGTCACGATAATCGGCTTATTGGCCGCTTCGGAACGCGCCAGTTCCGCCGTCATCGCGGAACCCGAACTCGGCAGCAGCTTATAGTCGAGGTTATAGGCCTTGATCGCTTCGCTCGTCTTCTGCATCACACCCGCGCCAGCATCGATACCTACAATGCGCGAATCGAATTCCGCCTTCTTCGCCTCGAGGTCCGTCAGGCTCGACACGTTCGCATACTCAGGCACGATCAGCCCGATCTTCGCGTCCTGAAAGTTCGGCCCGAGATTCACGACCTTCGCCTTGAAGTTATTCCAGTACGCGCCATGCGTAACCGGCAGCCATGCGGACAGCGTCGCATCCAGATCGCCGCGCGCGACGCCCTGCCACATCACGCCCGCCGCGACCGGCACGAGCTGCACCGGATAACCCAGCTTCTTTTCGATGACGCGTGCGGCAACGTTCGACGTCGCCACGCTATCGTCCCAGCCTTCCACGTAACCGATCTTGATGGTCGGCTTGTCAGCGGCATTCGCCACAAAACTCGCGGTCAATGCAGCAGACATCGCCCCGAGCACGAGCGCTCTTCTCATCGGTTTCATTTGGTTTCCCCTTAGCGGCCCCACGCCGTGTAGCGAACAGAATCACCAGCCAGAATTGCCTCGTAACGCGCTTTTACGACACACAGTTGTCAGTAAGCGACGCGCCCGACGCGCAAGCTCACTTATCGACGACGAGATCGCTCAACGGCTTGCTGCAACACAGCAGCACCATGCCCTGATCGATCTCGCGTTGCCGAATGCCGCCCGCATGCTTCATGCTCACTTCGCCCGAAACGAGCTTCACCTTGCACGTTCCGCACATGCCCTGCGTACACGACGAAGGCAAACGAACACCCGCCTTCTTGGCCGCATCCAGCACGTGCTCGCCGCTGCCGCATTCAATATCGCGCCGGCTCTTCGCGAAGTTCACCTTGAACTTCGTTTCGATTGCCGGCTCCACCACGGGCTCGATCGCAGGTTCGGGGGCGGGCGCGGGCGCGAAGCCAACCGCCTCCTCACGCGCCTCGACGAAATCGGTTTGCGCGACGATTGCGTCGGCGACGTGCGCGGTAGCGAGTTCCGCCGCCACCTCCTCCACGACGCCAAACGAAAAGCTCTCTTCGTGATACTGCTTGCGATCAAAACCGCCTTGGTCGAGCAGATCGCGCACCGCCTTCATGTACGGTGCGGGACCGCACGTAAAGACTTCACGCTCGAGAAAGTCCGGCGCGATCAGCTTCAGAAGCGGCAGCGTCAGAAACCCCGTCACGCCCGGCCAGTTCGTGCGTGCGCCCACGCGCTCGCAGACGAACGAAGTGCGGAAGTTCCTGTGGTTCGACGCGATCAGATCCAGTTCGCGCGCGAAGATGATGTCGTCCGGCGTGCGGGCGCTATGCACGAAGACGATATCGGCATCGTCGCCGAGTTCGTGATGCGCGCGGCTCATCGACATGAGCGGCGTGATGCCCGACCCCGCCGACAAGAACAGATACTTGCGCGCCGGATGCTGCGCGCAGGTGAACTCGCCCGACGGCCCGAGCACGCGCACGGTCGCGCCCGCGACCATGTTGTCGTGCAGCCAGTTCGAGACCGGGCCGCCCGGCACGCGCTTCACCGTAATGGAGATCGTGTGCGGACGCGTCGGCGCCGACGAGATCGTGTAGCAGCGGTTGATCTGCTCGCCGTCGATCTCGAGTTCGAGGGTGATGAACTGCCCCGGCTGGAACGAGAACGTCCGTTCGCCGGGCGCTTTGAAGAAGAAACTTTTCACGTCGTGCGTTTCTTGCCGCACGTGACAGCAGACGAGCGTTTCGTCCGTGTCGCAATCCCAGCGCTTGGGCAGCGTCCCCCAGAATTGCGGCTGGGTGACACGGCTTGAAGTCGGCTCGAACGTGGCCTGATCGCGCATCATGTTCTGCTCCTGCTACGGCGGCTTTAGCGCATGAAGGAAACGACTTTCTCGCCGTGCGACGCATCCACGCCGTGCTCGGGCGTATCCGCGTAATCGGCAAGACGCCCGATGTACCACTCGCAGAATTTCTCGACGAGTCCTTCCGTGAACGGCGAATACGGGCCCGGCTCGTAGGCGTTGCTCGCGACGCCCAGCTGCGAATACTCGACGAGCGTGCGGTCCTGATCGTTCGTCGCGCGCCACACGGCCGTGAGGTTATCGACCTCGTAGTCGATGCCCTCGCGCGCATCCTTGTGCACGAGCCACTTCGTGCGCACGAGCGTTTCGCCCGATGCGAGCGGCAGCACGCAGAACGTCACGATGTGATCGCTCATGAAGTGATGCCACGAGTTGGGCTGCGTCCAGAACGAGAGGCCGCCCAGGTCCGCCTGCTCGAAGCCGCCGAGCAGCTTCTTCGATGCCACTTTCGCGTCGAGCGTCTGCGATTCGCCGTCGCGGTCGAGCGGCAGACGTTGCGTGCGAAAGCCCGTCACGAGATCGCTCAAACGCTCGATTTCGGCGGACGGCAGGCACATCGCTTCCCATTGCTTCGTGCGCTCTTCGACGGTCTTCTCGAACGCGGCCATGCCTTCTTCGTTGGCGGGCGAGCGTTGATAGCCGAAGCCGTATTCATAGAGCGAAATGGTCAGCTCCGGATGATTCGCGACGCAGTGATAGCACTCGCGATTGTTCTCCATCGTGAGCTTCCAGTTGCCCTTCTCGACGATATCGATGCTCGCCGCGATCTTCGTGTCCCTCAGGCCATGCGGCGCGAGATACGGCTCCATCGCTTCGCGCATCACGGCGAAATCGGCGGGCGGTTCGTCGGCGAGGCAGATGAAGATCAGGCCGGCGAGATTCTGCACGTGCACTTTCTTCAGACTGTGCTTGCAGCGGTCGAACTGATCGCCCATATGCTCCGCGAACATCAGCTCGCCGGACAGGTTGTACGTCCAGCTATGGTAGGGGCACACGATATTGCCGAGCGAGCCCTTCTCCTGATTGCACAGGCGCGCGCCGCGATGCCGGCACACGTTGTAGAAGGCGCGGATTTCCATGTCGTCGTCGCGCACGATCAAAATCGAGTCGCTGCCGATCTCGACTGTCGTGTAATCGCCCGGCTCGGGAATGTCCGGTTCGATCGCGACCTGAATCCACGTCTTGCGGAAAATGGCATCGAGGTCGAGCGCGTGGATTTCGTCGCTCGTGTAGAACGGCGCCTCGAGCGTGTGGCCCTTTTTGCGGCGTTCGATCAAAGCGCGAACGTCTGCCGAAACTTTCATCGTGTGCTCCGTTGTGCGTCACGTCTGGTGCCCCGCCAAACACCTTTGAACGCGGGCTGCTGCTTTCTGTATGTGGGTTCGGGACTGCGTCGGAAATCAATAATCGACGAGTTGATGCTCGCGCAAATACGCCAGAATCACTTGTGCTTTTTCGACGGAACTCCCTTCAATTACGACGCTGCCGCCGCGGCTTTCCGTGGTCGTCGCACCGAGCATGCGCGAGTGCCCGGAACGCTTCTCGGGCGCAGCCAGTTTCTTCGGCTTGGCCGTGACCGGACCGACGCTCCAGAGCGTGCGGTCCTTGTCGGCGGGCGCATTCGCCGCAACCGGCGCGACATGGCCCTCGCGCATGCGCGCATAGGCGTAGCGCGGCGCAGCATTGGCAAGCGGATGCACGGCGATGAGCGCAGGCAGCGGCGCGCGCACGCGTCGGCGCAAACCCTTAGGCATGAACTGGCGCACTTCGACGCCCTCTTTCATCACACTGACATCGACTGCCGCGCCGACGAGCGGCACGTTCAACGCATCGGCGAGCTTGTAAGGCAGCGTGCCGCTGTCGAACGCGCCTTCCGCGCGCGTGCCGGTCATCACGAGGTCGTAGCCCGCGAGCCGTTGCGCGAGCGCAGCGCTTGCGTCGCCCTGCGTGTTGAGCACTTCGACTTTCGGCGCGCCGAGCGCGACATATTCTGCAAGCGCCGGATTCGCCGGATCGCCCGCATGCAGCACGTCGAGTTGCGCGCCGTGCTTCTTCGCGATGTCGATGGCGATCGTCAGCGCCGCCGCATCGTTACGGCTATAGCGCGCGACGCCGCTGACCGGGTGACGTCCCGTGGAAACCAATACGGCGATCTTCATGCTGCCACTCCTTCGACGACGCGCGCCGTCTGCACGATCGACGCGCCGCTCGCACGCGCCGCACGCGCGGCGGCTGCGGCATCGGTCAGCGCCTTGATGGTCTCTTGCGTGTCCGCGACGATGGTGAGATTCGCGCGCTTCGCGATGGGCGCGCTGGCGTCGAGATTCACGGCAATCACGTGACGGCAATCCTTGATGCCCTGCAAGTGCTGCACGGCGCCCGAGATGCCGAACGCAATATAGACGCTCGCCTCGACGGTCTTGCCCGTCGCGCCGATCTGCTTGTCGCGCGTGAACTTGCCGTCGTCCACCGCCACGCGGCTTGCGCCGATCGCGGCGCCCAGCGTGCCCGCGAGCGCTTCGAACGCGGCGATATCGGACACGCCGTTGCCCGCCGACACGATGAAATCCGCTTCCTCCAGCGCCACTTGCGCCGCGTCCATCTCTTCGATGCCGAGATCGACATATGCACTGGCTTTCGATGCGGGCACGATGCTTTCCGCCTTCACCGACCCGCCCGCGCCGACGAACGGCAGCTTCGCATCGACGGCGTTCGGCGCGAGCAGCACGACATCAGGCAAGGCACGCGATGCGACCGCGCGCCCCGCATGCGCATACGACGCGACATGCGCCGCATCCAGCTCGACGACGTGCGTCGCGACCGATGCATCGGCGCGCGCGGCATAGCGCCGGCCGAGATCGCCGTCGCCCGTCGCGTTGTCCGGCATGAAGACATGCGCGGGCGTGAAGGCGGCGACGCAGGCCGTCAGCGCGCGCACTTCTTCGTCCGGTGCGAAGTTGCGGCGGTCGAACGCCGGCAGTTCGATATAGCGATCCGCGCCGAGCGCGGCGGCATCGTCCTTGAACTCGCCGAACGCGATCAGCACGACTTCCGTCTGATCGTCCGCGAGCAATGCGGCGGCGGCGAGCGCCTGGCGCGCGTGATCGTCGAGCGCGCCGCGATCCGTATGCGCCGCGACGAGCAGCGCGCGCGTCGCGGGCTTCGTCGTGCGGCGCGGTTTCGTCGCTTCCTTGTGGCCGCCGTGCGTGAAATTCACCACGACGCCGTTGCCGATCTCGCCGAGCGTGATGCGCTTGAGCCCATCCGCCGTGATGATGAAGGGACGGCGCGGATCGATTCGTTTGATGTCGTTGTTCATCGCTTCACTCCAATGCCGCTGCGACGAGTTCCGCCACGTCGAGCACTTCGGGACGAGGACCGACCACGCCTTCGAGCATCGCGGTGCATTGCGGGCAGCCGACCGCGACCACTTCCGCGCCGATCGATTTCGCATCGGCGATGCGGATATCGGGAATGCGCTGCTTGCCGGGAATATCGGTGAGCGGCGCGCCGCCGCCACCGCCGCAGCAGCGTGCACGCATACCGTGACGCTCCATCTCGACGACCTTGATGCCGATGGTCTTCAAGAGCTTGCGCGGTGCTTCCGTTTCGCCGTTGTAACGCCCGAGATAGCACGGATCGTGATACGTGATCTTCTTGTCGGCGAGCACGGCGGCGGCCTTCGGCGTGAGCTTGCCGGTCGCGACGAGCTCGGCCATGAACGCGGTGTGATGCTGCACTTCGTAATAACCGCCGAGCGCGCGATATTCGTTACGCAGGCTATGCAGCACGTGCGGATCGGCCGTCACGATGCGGCGGAACTGATACTGCGACAACGTGTTCATCAGCTTCGACGCGCATTGCTGGAACGTGGCTTCATCGCCCAGACGCCGCGCGGTGTCGCCCGTGTCCGTCTCCACGCCGCCGAGCACCGCGTAATCGACACCCGCCTTGTTCATCACCTTCGCCAGCGCGCGCAGCGTGCGCTGATAACGCATGTCGAACGCGCCTTCGCCGGCGATCAGCAGCACATCCACCGGACGTCCCGGCTGCGCGACCTGCACTTGCAGATCCACCGACCAGTCGTAACGCGCACCGATGTCGTAACCGTTCTGGCTGCCCGTCTCGCGCAGATTCGCCAGCGTGATCGGGCCTTTGCCCGGCACATCGCCTTCGACCAGCGTCTGATTGCGCCGCATATCGACGATCGCATCGACGTGCTCGATCAGCATCGGGCACTCCTGCACGCAGGCGCGGCAGGTGGTGCAGGACCAGATCGTGTCGGCTTCGATCATCTGCGAGATCAGCGGTTTGGCCGGTCCGCCCGAATGCTTGCCGACCGGAATGCCGGGCGTCGGGCTGCCCGCATATTGCGAGTCCGAACCGCCCACCATGCCGACGACGAGATCCTGGATCAGCTTCTTCGGATTCAACGGCTGGCCGGATGCGAACGCGGGACACGCCGCTTCGCACTTGCCGCACTGCACGCAGGCGTCGAAGCTCAGCAGTTGATTCCAGCGAAACTCGACCGGCTTGCCGACGCCATATTCCTTCGCATCGAGCACGGGCTTCTTGAGCGCCGTGGGCGGCACGGCCTCATGTTCGTGCTGCGTCTTCGCATGAAAGCGCTCCTGACGCGGATGAAACGCGAGATGCAGCAGACCCGCCATCGCGTGCTTCATCGGGCCGCCTTGCGCCGCGCCGAACGTCATCGTGTACGCACCCGCCGCGATCAGCAACGCGATGATGACCGCGAGCGAGCCGGACATCCACGAAGCCGGCAGCAGCGTGAACAACGCGAGACCCGCGGCGAACGAGCCGAGCAAAAGCGGCAGGCTGTCCCACGGTCCGTGCGAGAGGCGCGCGGGCACGTCCTTCGCGCGGCGGCGCTTGTACACGAACATCGCGCCGACGAACATGATGATCGCCGCCAGGAAGATCGCGCGGTCGAGCCAGACCGAATAAATCGCGAGACCGTAGTTGATGAAAACGAGCGCCATCGCGAGGATCGCGCCGCCCGCCGTCGCGACGTGCGTCTTCGCGATGTACGGGTCGCGCGCCACGACATGATGCAGATCGACGAAATAGCGCTTCGGGATGGTGAGCAGATTCGCCCAGCCATACGCGCCGGCCGTCGTCGCGCGGCCTTCGCGCCAGTATGCCGCTCGCTTGAGCAAGGCGAACGCGAGGCCCGCCATCGAAAGCCACAGCAGCGCGGTGATGACAAACACGGGGTTCATCGTCGAATACCTCGTCAGAAGTCTTTGCAGAGGCGCAGCGAATCGTAGATCGCGCTGTGGATGTTGTGCATCGAGATGCAGTCGCCGACGCGGAACAGCAGGAAGCGTCCGTTGCCGAGCTCTTCGCTCAACGAGGGCTGCGGCTGCGATGCGAAGAGCGTGTGCATGTCGATCTGTCCGTGATTGAGCGACTCGGGCTTGAGCTTCCAGTAGAGCGCGTCATTGGGCGTGATGCCGTTTTCGATCACGACCTGATCGACCGCGCGCTCTTCCTGCTCTTCCGTGTACTCGTTGCGGATCACGGCGATCTTCTTGCCGTCTTCCTCATAGACCTTGTCGAGCCAATAGTTAGGAGTATGAATCACGCCCTGCGCATACAGACGCCGATAGAAGATCGGGAACGTGGTGCCGCCGGTGTCGTCGGCAACCTTCACGTCCGGCGTGACGATCTCCACGTTATTGCCGCGCGACGCGATGAAGTCCGCGACGCCCGCGCCCGCATGCGTGCTGACGCCGTCGTACACGAGCACGTTCTTGCCCGGCTCGACCTTGCCCGAGAGAATGTCCCAGGAGCTCACCGCCAGACCTTGCTCGACGCCCCACGCGGGCACCTGATCCGTGAATGACGAGCCGCCCGTCGCGAGCACGACGATATCCGGCTTCTCCGCCATGATCATCTTGTCGTCGGCCGCGACACCGAGACGGCGATCGACGCCAAGGCGCTTGGTTTCCATGTCGAACCAGCGCACGATGCCAGCCATCTGTTCGCGCTGCGGCGCTTTCGCGGCGAGCATGATCTGGCCGCCGACGTAGTCGTTCTTCTCGAACAGCACGACGTCATGGCCACGCGAACGCGCGACGCGCGCTGCTTCCAGACCCGCGGGGCCCGCGCCGACCACGACGACCTTGCGCTTCGGCCCGCGCGTCTTTTCGATGACATGCGGCATCGTCTCTTCACGCGAAGTCGCCGCGTTTTGCACGCAGAGCACGTCGAGCCCGTTGTACTGGCGGTCGATGCAATAGTTCGCGCCGACGCACTGCTTGATCTCGTCCTCGCGGCCATCGCGAATCTTGATGACCATGTGCGGATCGGCAATCTGCGCGCGCGTCATGCCGACGAGATCGACCATGCCGTTCGCGAGCAGTCGTTCCGCCTGACCTGCATCGCGAATGCTTTGCGCATGCATGATCGGCAGCTTCGTCACTGTCTTGATGCCCGCCGCGAGATGCACGAACGGCTCGGGCGGCAGCGCCATCGGCGGCATGCAGTTGGCGAGCGTGTTGTGCGTATCCGCACCGGAACCGATCACGCCGATGTAATCGATGAGACCCGTTTCGCTCATCGCCTGCGCGATTTCCTTGAGGTTCTCGTGCGAGAGTCCGTCTTCATGGAATTCGTCGCCGCACATGCGCAGGCCGACGCAGAAGTCCGCGCCCACGGCTTCACGCACGGCCTTCAAGACTTCCGTGCCGAAGCGCAGGCGGTTTTCGAGCGAGCCGCCCCATTCATCGGTACGGAAATTCGTACGCGGGCTCCAGAACTGATCGATCAGATGCTGGTGCGCGGCCGAGATTTCGATGCCGTCCATGCCCGCATCCTTCACGCGCTTCGCGGCCGCGGCGAAATCCTCGATGATGCGCTTGATCTCTTCCACTTCGATGATCTTCGCGTTGCCGCGATGCACCGGCTCGCGCACGCCGGAGGGCGACATCAGATGCGGCCAGTGCTCGCCGTGCCATGCGGAACGGCGGCCCATGTGCGTGGCCTGGATCATGATGAACGCGCCATGACGATGCATGGCTTCGGCGAGACGAGCAAGCGGATCGATAACCTTATCGGTCGAAAGATTCACCGACTTCCACCAGCCTTGCGGGCTGTCGATCGACACGGGACTCGAACCGCCGCACACGGCGAGGCCCACGCCGCCCTTCGCCTTTTCCTCGTAGTAACGGATATAGCGGTCGCCAGGCAGGCCGCCCGGTTCGGCATAGACCTCCGCATGCGCGGTGCTGACGATGCGGTTGCGCAACGTGAGCTTGTTGAGCTGAAGAGGCTTGAAAAGGTTCGGGTAACGCATTGCGATCGACCTCGGAATGGTGTCTTTGCTTACAGCGGCGATACTTCAAATACGCAATGAGCGTGGCCTTCAGCAGCGCATTGCGTCTCGATCGACTTCGAGCGCGGGCCCTTCTTCGCGCCTTCGGGCGCGGTGTCGTTCACCCAGTCCATCGCGCCGGCGAACCAGCCCGCGAACATGTAGCAGAGCTTGCCTTGCTTGCCCGGCTGCTGAAGCACGAACGACGAGTTACGCAGATGAATGCGCGCATGCGACGTCTGCGGATCGGCTTCGACGATGTCGAACAGACCCCAGCCGCGTTGCGACAGACGCTTCAGGTAATGTTCGAACGTCGCCATGCCGCTGATGCCGTGCTTCTCGGCTTCCTTGTCGCACCAGTGATAAGCGGACTTGTAGCCGGCCTTGTAAAGAATCTCGGCATACGTCTCGAGGCCGAGCGCTTCCTCGACAGCGACGTGATTGTTGGTGAAGAAGTGACGCGGCACGTACAGCATCGGCAGCGCGTCGGTGGTCCATACGCCGGTTTGCGGATCGACGTCGATAGGCAGTTGCGGTTGCATTGCGGGTTTCCTTTGTATTTGTCGTGGCTCTCAGATTCAGACGTTCCAGACTTCGCCGAAGTAGCGCATCCAGTTCTCGCCCATCACTTTCTTGATACGCGTTTCGCTCCAGCCGGCCTTTTCCATGGCGGCCGTGAGGTTCGGGAATTCGCCGATCGTGCGAATGCCTTCCGGGTTCACCACCTTGCCGAAATTCGTCAGACGGCGATAACGGCCCTTGTCGTGCGTGATCCAGTCGAAGAATTCGGTGCTATAGCCTTGCGTGAAGTCGGTGCCGATGCCGACCTTGTCTTCGCCGATCACGTTGATCACGTAATCGATCGCTTCGAGATAATCGTCGACGGTCGCGTCCGGGCCTTTCTTCAGGAACGGCGAGAACATCGTCACGCCAACGAAACCGTTGGCGTCGGCGATTTCGCGCAGCTGGTCATCGGACTTGTTGCGCGGATGATCCTTGAGACCCGACGGACAGCAATGCGAATACGTGACGGGCTTCTTCGAGCAGGCGATGGCGTCGGAAGACGTCTTTGCGCCGACGTGCGAGAGATCGACCACGATGCCCACGCGGTTCATCTCGTGGATCACTTCCTTGCCATAACCCGAGAGACCGCCGTCCGGCTCGTAGCAGCCGGTGCCGACCAGGTTCTGCGTGTTGTAGCAAAGCTGCACCACGTTCACGCCGAGTTCCTTGAACACTTCGATATAGCCGAGGTTGTCCTCGAACGCATACGAGTTCTGGAAGCCGAAGATAATGCCGGTCTTGTTTTCCTTCTTCGCGCGCAGAATATCGTCCGTGGTGCGCACGAGCGTGAGAATTTCACTGTATTCGCGGATTTGCTGTTTCATCTCCGCGATGTTGTCGATGGTCTTCTGGAAGTCTTCCCATACCGAGACCGTGCAGTTCACCGCGGTCACGTTGCCCTTTCTCATGTCCTCGAACACGGAGCGCTCGAACTTCGAGATATTCAGTCCGTCGATGATGATGCTGTTGTCGTGCAGGGTGCTCATCTGTGTGTGCTCCGTGTTGCCGGGTAGAGGGGAGAAACGCAGGCCTGGGGGCTTTTTCCATCGCCCGATCGATGCCTTCGTCGATGGGTCTATTCTTGTCGTTCGCCCTGCCGGTCAATTTACGAATTCAGACGTGTTCTTTACCTTTTCCGACATGCGCGTCTGTTTTCGACAAGTGGCGAATTGCGATTCGGTGTAGTTGATTTTTTCGCGCGTCGTGCTGCACTGCGCCGGAACGATCGTGCGCTATCGCGGTGCGATCCTTATGACGTCTGGCTCCTCGCCGGTGCGCGGGCGCAGCGAGCACGAGCGGCGCCTCACAGGGCTCAGGGTTTAGCCTGATGGCATGGTAGTTGCACTCGAAATCAAAATTAGAAAAGTGGCAAAGCGCCGCGTCGAACGGCGCCAATCAATAGATTCCAAGGAATCAGTTCTCACATGTCCTCCGATCGCACGGCGTCGCTGTCGCACTTCGCGTTCATGCCGCTTCCCAACTTCACGATGATCGCGTTCACCAACGCGATCGAAGTGCTGCGCATGGCGAATTACCTGACGGGGCAGCCGCTTTATCGATGGTCGCTCGTGAGTCCCGAAGGCGGCCCGGTGACGGCGAGCAACGGGCTTTCCGTCGATACCGGTCCGGTCGAGTGCGTGGGACAGCCCGATATCGTGTTCGTGGTCGGCGGCATCGACGTGCAGCGCTCGACGACGCCTGAGCATCTGTCTGCTTTGCGACGATTCGCTCGCACTGGGAGCGTGCTGGGTTCTCTGTGCACCGGAACGTATGCGCTGGCGCGCGCGGGGCTGCTTGCCGGTTATGCGTGTGCGATTCACTGGGAAAACATGTCGGCGCTTAAAGAAGAGTTTCCCGACACGCGCTTTCTCAAAGAGCTATTCGTGATCGATCGCGATCGCGTCACGTGCACGGGCGGCGTCGCGCCGCTCGACATGATGCTCAATCTCATCGCGGCGCGGGTTGGCACGGCGCGGGTCACGCAGATCGCGGAGCAGTTCATTGTCGAGCATGTGCGGGATACTTCTGCGCAGCAGCGCATGCCGTTGGTGGCGCGTCTTGGGTCGGCCAATAAGTCGCTTTTCGAAGTCATCTCGCTGATGGAGAACAATATCGAAGAGCCTTTATCGCGGGAGGAACTGGCTCGCCTGGCCGGAATGTCGCAGCGGCAGTTGCAGCGGCTCTTTCGTGAGCATCTCGGGATGACGCCTACGCATTACTATCTGACTTTAAGGTTGCGGCGCGCGCGGGAATTGCTTCTTCAGACAGATATGTCGATCATGCATATCACGATGGCTTGCGGGTTTCAGTCCGCTTGTCATTTTTCTAAAAGCTATCGGGATGCGTTTGGGACCGCTCCGACGAGGGAGCGGAGGAAGCAAGTGCCTCCTTTGGCCTCTGTTTCTTCTGTTATGGTGGCTTGAGGTTTTTTTTTCGTCGTGGAACTTGCTTTGTTGTTGGTTTATTAGCACTGCCCCTCCCCGGGGCGGGGGTAACTTTCTTTGCTGCTGCAAAGAAAGTCACCAAAGAAAGCAGCTTTGTCACCGCCCGCGGTCACACGTAGTTTGGCCATTTTTCTCCTCGGGGAACGGCCCTCGCCTAAAGAGTGCCCTCATAAGCCCAATCGGGCTTGGATCGCGCACGATCCGTCACGTCGCGCCACTTAATTTCTTGGTACAGCCATTTCAAGTTCCAGCCCGCTTCGCGGCCGATGGGTCAATCGGGTATGCGAGTGCATTCGTGTTCGCTGGTTTCCCTCGCATACCCAACGGCAGCGCGAAGCGCTGTGCCGAAGCTATTTCGTGCTGACCCAGCGCGCTTCGCGCACTGTTTTGTCAGACCGTGCGCGATCCAAGCCCGGTTGGGCCTATGGGGGCATTCTTTAGGCGAGGGCCATTCCCCGAGGAGAAAAATGGCCAAACTGCGTGTGACCGCGGGCGGTGAGAAAGCTGCTTTCTTTGGTGACTTTCTTTGCAGCAGCAAAGAAAGTTACCCCCGCCCCGGGGAGGGGCAGTGCTAATAAACCAACACGAAACCGGGATCCGGCGAAAAAAGCCTAAATCGCCACCCGCAGCCGGGTCTCACACACTTCACATCCCCCGACTCTTTCCGTCCGAAACACCCCATCAAGCGCAAACCCCAGCGCTTTATAAAACCGCAATCCCCGCGCGTTTTCCTCCAGCGCCCACAAGGTCATCTCCCGATAACCCTCACTCGCCGCCGCGTTGATCGCTTCGTCCATCAACATCCTCCCCGCGCCTTGCCGCCAATGCAGCGGATCGATATAAATCGCCTCGATCTCGGCGTCGGTCGTCTTGCTGTCGTGATCGCGTGAAGCCCCCCACGCAATCCAGCCCAAGGTAACTTCATCGCGCTGCGCCAGCACCACCCGCGGCATGCCCCGCGCGATCAGTTGCGTCCATAACGCCTGACGTTTCGGAATGGAAAGGGAGTCGAGATAGGCCGAAGGAAAGATCGACCGATAAGCGGCCTGCCAGGCCTCGACGTGGATACGCGCGATCTCGGCGGCATCGTCGGCGAGGGCGAGCCGAAAGGTAAGCGCGGTGCGAAGATAATCGGCGGTCATACAGCAAAGTATGCCGCCGATTTCGATGATGTTGCTAACTCAAGCCGCTTTCAGCAGACCATGCGGATCGATGACGAACTTGCGCGGCGCGCCGCCATCGAACTTGCGATAGCCTTCCGGCGCTTCGTCGAGCGATACGACGGACACGTTCACGATATCCGCAATCGGCAAACGGTCCCACAGAATCGCCTGCATCAGGTTGCGGTTGTACTTCATGACAGGCGTCTGGCCCGTGTGGAAAGAATGCGACTTCGCCCAGCCGAGGCCGAAGCGAATGCTCAGGGCGCCCTTCTTCGCGGCGGCATCGACGGCGCCGGGATCGTCGGTCACGTAAAGGCCGGGAATGCCGATCGCGCCCGCGGCCTTCGTGATCTCCATCAGCGAATTCAGCACGGTGGCGGGCGCTTCGTGGCCGCTGTCGCTGCCGTGGCCGTGCGCCTCGAAACCCACGCAATCGACCGCGCAATCCACTTCCGGCTTGCCGAGAAGCTGCTCGATCTGCTCGCCGAGCGTCGCATCCTTCGAAAGATTGATGGTCTCGAAGCCCATCGCACGAGCGTGCGCAAGACGCTCCTCGTTCATGTCGCCGACGATCGTGCACGCCGCGCCCAGCAAGCGCGCCGATGCTGCAGCCGCCATCCCGACCGGCCCCGCGCCCGCGATATACACGGTCGAGCCCGGACCGACGCCCGCCATCACCGCGCCGTGATAACCCGTCGGAAGAATGTCGGAAAGGCAGGTGAGATCGCGAATCTTCGACATCGCCTGCGCCTTGTCGGGAAACTTCAGCAGATTGAAGTCGGCGTAGGGAACCATCACGTATTCCGCCTGCCCGCCGATCCAGCCGCCCATGTCGACATAGCCATACGCGCCGCCCGCGCGCGACGGATTCACGTTCAGGCACACGCCCGTGTGCTGCGACTTGCAGGTCGGACAACGGCCGCACGCGACGTTGAACGGCACCGAAACGAGATCGCCGATGGAAAGCGTCTCGACATCGCGCCCGATTTCGATCACCTCGCCCGTGATTTCGTGGCCGAGCACGAGGCCGACTTCCGCCGTCGTGCGGCCGCGCACCATGTGCTGGTCCGAGCCGCAGATGTTCGTGGTGACGACCCTCAGAATGACGCCGTGGCCGATGTCGCGCCCACGTGGATCGACCATTTTCGGATAGTCGATGGATTGCACTTCGACCTTGCCCTGCCCCAGATAAACGACGCCGCGATTGCTGCTCATTATCGTCTCCATGTTTCGTGGACGGCACGCGCGATGCATCTGAGCGATGACCGCGCCCGTGCAACGAGCGTAGCGCCGCTCCGGCCGGGCGACTGGCACTCAATGCGACGCGTGTTTGACTGAAACCGACATCGCCGTCGTGACCCGTTTTTTGTTGATTGACCGTTCAATATAAAAAAACTAGTATCGACGAACGATCTTCCCCGTCTCGAACCATGCCCAAGCTCGGAATGCGCGAAATCCGCCGCGCGCAACTCATCGACGCCACGCTGCACACCATCGACCAGTCTGGTCTCGCCGGGGCGACGCTCGCCTCGGTGGCGCAGCGCGCGAGCACGTCGACGGGCATCGTGAGTCATTATTTCGGCGACAAGGACGGCCTGCTCGAAGCCACGATGCGCCATGTGCTGCGCTCGCTGTGGCAGGGCACGTCGCGCCGCCGCAAGGCCGCGAAGCCCGATCCGCGCTCGAAGCTGCGCGCGGTCGTCGCGGCGAATTTCGATGTCGAACAGGTGAACGGCCCGGTCATGAAAACCTGGCTCGCGTTCTGGTCGGAAAGCATGCACAAGCCCGAGCTGCGACGGCTGCAGCGCGTGAACACGCGGCGTCTCTATTCGAACCTGTGCGCCGATTTTGCGCGGGCGCTGACAAAGCCCGCGGCCCGCCGCGCCGCGAGCGGTCTCGCCGCATTGATCGACGGCCTGTGGCTGCGCGGCGCGCTCGCGGGCGAACCGTTCGACACGAAAGGCGCGCTGCGCGTCGCTTACGAATACATCGACCTCGTGCTTGAAGCACGCGGCTAAAAACCGAACATTGCAAAAGGAGCGCGACATGTCCGCATTCGGAGAGCAACGGCTTTATATCGGCGGCGAATACGTCGATGCAACGAGCGGCGAAACATTCGACACGCTCGATCCCGCGACGGGCGAAACGCTCGCGCGCGTGCAGCAGGCGTCGCAGGCGGATATCGATCGCGCGGTGCGATCGGCGCGCGAGGGACAGCGCGAATGGGCCGCGATGACCGCGATGCAGCGCTCGCGCATCTTGCGGCGCGCAGTCGACTTGCTACGCGCGCGCAACGACGAACTCGCCGCGATCGAAACGCGCGACACCGGCAAGCCGATCGCCGAAACGCGCGCCGTCGATATCGTCACGGGCGCGGATGTCATCGAGTATTACGCGGGTCTCGCGACGGCCATCGAAGGCGCGCAGATACCGTTGCGCGAATCGTCGTTCGTTTATACGCGGCGTGAGCCGCTCGGCGTGTGCGCGGGCATCGGCGCATGGAATTACCCGATTCAGATCGCGTGCTGGAAGTCCGCGCCCGCGCTCGCGGCGGGCAACGCGATGATCTTCAAGCCAAGCGAAGTCACGCCGCTGACGGCGCTCAAGCTCGCGGAAATCTATAGCGAAGCGGGCGTGCCGGCGGGCGTCTTCAATGTCGTGCAAGGCGACGGACGCGTCGGCGCGATGCTCGCGGAACATGGCGGCATCGAGAAGATATCGTTCACGGGCGGCGTCGAGACCGGCAAGAAAGTGATGGCGCGCGCGGGCGGATCCACGCTCAAGGAAGTGACGATGGAGCTCGGCGGCAAGTCGCCGCTCATCGTCTTCGACGATGCGAACCTCGAACGCGCCGCCGATATCGCCATGACCGCGAATTTCTTCAGCGCGGGACAGGTCTGCACGAACGGCACGCGCGTCTTCGTGGAACGCGGTGTCATCGATAAGTTTGAAGCCTTGATCGCGCAGCGCGTGAAGCGCATTCGCATCGGCGCGCCCGATGATCCCGATACCAACTTCGGGCCGCTCGTGAGCGCGGCGCAGTTGCAGAAAGTGCTCGGCTTCATCGAAAGCGGCAAGCGCGAGGGCGCGCGGCTCGTCGCGGGCGGTGCGCGTCTTGCCGATGGCGCGTTTGCGCGCGGTCAGTATGTCGAGCCGACCGTGTTCGCCGATTGCCGCGACGACATGCGCATCGTGCGCGAAGAAATCTTTGGTCCCGTGATGAGCATTCTCGCGTTCGACGACGAAGACGAAGTCATCGCGCGCGCGAATGATACGGAGTACGGATTAGCGGCGGGTGTCGTGACGGAGAATCTGTCGCGTGCGCATCGCGTGATTCATCGGCTCGAAGCGGGCATTTGCTGGATCAATACGTGGGGCGAATCGCCCGCGGAAATGCCGGTGGGCGGTTACAAGCAATCGGGCATCGGGCGCGAGAACGGCATCGCGACGTTGAACGCCTATACGCGCACCAAGTCGGTCCAGGTCGAGCTGGGCCCGTATCAGCCCGTGTTTTGAGGAGTCTTGCGATGAGCGTGAACGAATACGACTACATCATCGTCGGCGCGGGATCGGCGGGCAACGTGCTCGCGTCGCGTCTCACCGAAGACGACGACGTGACCGTGCTGCTGCTCGAAGCCGGCGGGCCGGATTATCGCTTCGACTTTCGCACGCAGATGCCGGCGGCGCTGGCTTTTCCGCTGCAGGGGCGGCGCTATAACTGGGCGTATGAAACCGAGCCCGAGCCGCATATGAACAACCGTCGCATGGAGTGCGGGCGCGGCAAGGGTCTGGGCGGATCGTCGCTTATCAACGGCATGTGCTATATCCGCGGCAATGCGCTCGATTACGACAACTGGGCGTCGATGTCCGGTCTCGATAACTGGAGCTATCTGGATTGCCTGCCGTATTTTCGCAAGGCCGAGACGCGCGATATCGGGCCAAACGCGTATCACGGCGGCGATGGTCCCGTGCATGTGACGACGAGCAAGCCCGGCAACAATCCGCTGTTCGCGGCGATGGTCGAGGCTGGCGTGCAAGCGGGCTATCCGCGCACGGAGGATCTCAACGGCTATCAGCAGGAAGGCTTCGGTCCGATGGATCGCACCGTGACCGCGAACGGCCGGCGGGCGAGCACGGCGCGCGGCTATCTGGATCGCGCGAAGCATCGCGCTGGTCTGACGATCGTGACGCATGCGGTAACGGATCGCGTGTTGTTCTCCGGTAAGCGTGCGATCGGGGTCGCTTATGACCATGGCGGACAGCGTGTGACGGCGCACGTGCGGCGTGAGGTGCTGGTTTGCAGCGGCGCGATTGCCTCGCCGCAATTGTTGCAGCGCTCGGGCGTGGGACGCAGCGCGTGGCTGAAGGAACTGGAGATTCCTGTCGTGCACGATCTGCCGGGCGTCGGTGAGAACTTACAGGATCATCTCGAGATGTACATGCAGTACGAATGCAAGGAGCCGGTGTCCTTGTATCCGGCATTGCAGTGGTGGAACCAGCCGGCGATCGGGCTCGAATGGATGTTGAACGGGACGGGCGTCGGCGCGAGCAATCAGTTCGAAGCGGGCGGTTTTATCCGCACGCGCGACGACGATTTGTGGCCGAACATCCAGTATCACTTTCTGCCGGTGGCGATCAATTACAACGGATCGAATCCGATCAGGATGCATGGCTTTCAGGCGCACGTCGGATCGATGCGCTCGCCGAGCCGTGGACGCGTGAAGCTCAAGTCGCGCGATCCGCATGCGCATCCCGGCATTCTTTTCAACTATATGGCCGATGCGTTGGACTGGCGCGAGTTCCGCGATGCGATTCGCATCACGCGGGAGATCATGCGGCAGCCGGCTTTGGCGCGATATCGCGGGCGTGAGCTTCATCCTTCCGATGATCTCAAGAGCGATGCCGAGCTCGATGCGTTCGTGCGCGCGAAGGCGGAGACGGCTTTTCATCCTTCGTGTTCCTGCAAGATGGGTTATGACGATATGGCCGTCGTCGATGGCGAAGGACGCGTGCACGGGATGGAAGGCTTGCGCGTCGTGGATGCGTCGATCATGCCGCAGATCACGACCGGCAATCTCAATGCGCCGACGATTATGCTGGCGGAGAAGGGGGGGGGGGGGGGGGGGGGGGGGGGGGGGGGGGGGGGGGGGGGGGGGGGGGGGGTTGGGGTTGTGGGGTGAAGCGCCAGTGGTTGGGGAGCTATCTCCGTGTACGCGGAGGAACCTACGCCGCCTTGAGATCCGACGCCATCAACGCGGGTCTATCTCCACTCACGCGGAGGAACCTCGTACAGATTCTGTGCGAGCAGGTCCACGCCCGGTCTATCTCCGCGCGAGCGGAGGAACCTCGTCGACTATCACTGCACAGGAATCCGCATGGGGTCTATCTCCGCGCACGCGAAGGAACCCACTTTTCTACGTCGTCATCGTTGAATAGCTGGGGTCTATCTCCGCACACGCAGAGGAACCGCACACGATGCGAAGGTCATCACCGATCAATGGGGTCTATCTCCGCACACGCGGAGGAACCAGGGACACGTCGCACTGAATAACTCGCTCGTCGGGTCTATCTCCGCGCACGCGGAGGAACCGCGCCGATGCGCGAGTCGTCGCGGTCGCACGGGGTCTATCTCCGCACACACGGAGGAACCGTGACAAACCGGAAGTACGCGGCGACCATGTTCGGTCTATCTCCGCACACGCGGAGGAACCGCGCTCGATACGCAGGCGCGCCGGGGCTTCCTGGGTCTATCTCCGCAAACGCGGAGGAACCTATCGGATCACTTCGCGATCATCCCGACTGGCGGGTCTATCTCCGCACAAGCGGAGGAACCACACCACTCAACGCTAGGATGAGCCTCAAATAGGGGCTATCTCCGCACACGCGGAGGAACCAATGCCATTGCGACGCGTGAGCCGTCGCGCCGGGGCCTATCTCCGCACACGCGGAGGAACGTCAAGCCACTTCCACGAGGAAAAGAAGACAGGAGGTCTATCTCCGCACACACGGAGGAACCTGGCACTGCACCGGCACCGACTGCATTGGCGAAGGCCTATCTCCGCACACGCGGAGGAACCCTGCCCAGCCGCACGCCCTTCCCCAAAATCCGCGGCCTATCTCCGCACACGCGGAGGAACCTTGATTCGTTCGTACGTCGGACCCAGCGGAAGGGGCCTATCTCCGCGCACGCGGAGGAACCGGTGGGCTCCGCTGTCTGATCCGCCGGAGCCGCGGCCTATCTCCGCGCACGCGGAGGAACCATTCTCTCGTTACCGATGTCGACGACCGTCGAGGGCCTATCTCCGCGCACGCGGAGGAACCGCGACGATCTGGCCGCCGCTGTAAAACTCAAAAGGCCTATCTCCGCGCACGCGGAGGAACCCATCCAAGTGAGTCAGCCGGGCGAAGACTTGGCGGCCTATCTCCGCACACACGGAGGAACCGCGCCGCTTCTACTGTCCACGTCGCGCCAGCGAGGCCTATCTCCGCACACACGGAGGAACCCCAGCTTGCCTCCGCTGCGTCCAGCTCGTCCACGGCCTATCTCCGCACACACGGAGGAACCCACGCATCGAAGCCCTTGTTATCGCCGCTCGTGGGCCTATCTCCGCACACACGGAGGAACCGCCGGCGGGTCGACAGCCGGCGCGGGCTCCGGGGGCCTATCTCCGCACACACGGAGGAACCGTCCGGTTGCGTATCGCGGCAGCCTCTTTTTGCGGCCTATCTCCGCACACACGGAGGAACCCGCGGTCTGGAAACCCGCCTTCGACTTGATGGCGGCCTATCTCCGCACACACGGAGGAACCCGCGCGCCGGTCGCGTCGTGCGTGACGACAACGGGCCTATCTCCGCACACACGGAGGAACCCGTCGCAGAATCACGGATCGACTCGAAGGGCGGGGCCTATCTCCGCACACACGGAGGAACCGTCGGCAATGGGCCGCGTGAACGATCTGCAAAGGGCCTATCTCCGCACACACGGAGGAACCTCTCCCTCATAACCCCATGACAGAAAAGGCAAATACCCCATTAGCATCCAACAAAACCATCCAAATTTCCAAGAACGAAACCACCCCACCTACCCCGTCATCATCCGCCTGACGACATACATCCCATCGACTTCCACAAGCGCTCTCGGCGGCGCACCGAGATGCGAGATACCGATCCCCCCAACCGCATCCAGATCCCGCCACACCATCACCACACTGCCTCGTGGCTCATGCCCGTGCCAGTCGGCAAGCACCGACCACGTCCGTTCCCGCACGCCCTTGTTCATGCGCGGCGCGACATACAACCCCGCCGATACTTCGAGCATCACCGATCCGAGAAATCCCCGAAACCGGTCCGCGACATCACTCGTCACCACGACGACCAGCGCCATCGCCCGCCTCCCGCTTCTCGTCAACACGCAGTACCTGCTTCACGCGATCGATCATCGCGGGAATGACCGCTTTCTTGCGAAACACGCGCGCCGCCTCGCGCCGCACGAGCCGGTCGATCGGATACTCGCAATGCTGCGCCTCCTTCACCGCGGCGAATGCGATGGACAGCGTGACGTCATCGCGAAAGAGATCGGCGATATCGAGCACGAAGGCCTGCCCCGAATCCTCGTGGATAAACCCGAGCTGAGGTATCGCCGCGAGCGCCTGCACGGCAATCGCAGCCGCCGCCTGCACGGCCGTCGCCGCATGATTGATCGCCTGATTCGGCAGATCGGCGGCGTCCGGATTCGCTCGGTCATAGCGACGCCCCTCCCAGTCGATGCCGAATTGCTCCGCGCGCAGCCGATAGATCGTCTTCACGCGCGCGCCTTCGATACCGCGCAGCGTGTCCAGATCGCGATGCGGCAACACCTCGCCCAGACGCAACGCATACATATGCCGCGCGACCGACAGACGCCTTCGCGCATTGCCCCACAACTCCGCTTGCCGGCGCGCGACATCCGAGCGGTCCGGCATCAACGGCGGCGCAGTGTACGTGCGCACGCCATCGACGCCGACTGCGGCGAGCAGCGTCCCGTGACGCGCGAGCAAACGCAGCGCGTCGTGCGTCACGCTGCTGCCGGGGCCGAGCAAAATCATCGATACCGACTGATGCGGAATCTGATCGACATGCTGCCCGCTTGCAAAACTCAGGCAACCGTCGATCACATTGAGCGCGCCGCGCTCCAGCCAAAGCAGGCCGTGACGGTCCGCATGCGGAACCCGCGATGTGTCGAGTCCGAGGCGTCCCTTCAGCACGGGCCTGGTCCGCGGTTCATGTCGCTATCGAAGCAGGCCTGAGCTGCAACATGCCAAACCCGAACGCGCGATGACGTCCGACGCCGCGCACGAGC
This sequence comes from Caballeronia cordobensis, assembly GCF_001544575.2. Lineage (GTDB taxonomy): Bacteria > Pseudomonadota > Gammaproteobacteria > Burkholderiales > Burkholderiaceae > Caballeronia > Caballeronia cordobensis. Next base: position 171,263 of record NZ_FCNY02000015.1, on the reverse strand, counting down.
AAGCTCGTGAACGCTTGCGGGTCCTCGACGCACAAGTGGCCGCGAAACACCGCATCCGGGCCGCCGACATGACGCGCGATCCGCTTGTCGGTTGAACCCGCCGCCGCCTTGGTCCGGCGCACGGACGTCGTCAACTGGAAACGCATCATGCGCGATTCGATGATGTTCGCCGCGTTCGTCGCGGTGAACTGACGGGCGAGCCACTCTCCGTATACGGGCTCCCGCTTCACCTCCGCTTTATCCTCGGCGCGGTCCAACGCGGCGCGATAAGCGTCATGCTGATGCCCTTCCTTGTCCCGAACCACAGGACATACGCGCACCTCGAAACCCAGCACGCGCCCTTTCGTCCACCGCGCCGGGAACTCGCGGATGCTCAGACCGCCGCCGCCCCGCACCGCATCGAGACCCAGCAAAGCGGCGATGTCGGGGCTCGCGAACGACGCCGCCTCGCGCAACTCATCGGCGGAACTCGAACTATAGGCAAGCAAGCCGCTGCGCTCATCGCGATAGTAGAAAGGTTTCGGCGCACGATCACCGAAGGCGCGCCCCAACGCCGCATGAAGCGCGTAGCCGATGTCGCCGCCCGGTGGAATCCAGTCCTGCCGTGCGGCCCAGGACACCAGCCTGCGGAGATCGGGCTCACAATGAATCAGGTTCAGCGTGGTCATGCTGGCAGTTCCGGCAAAGTCGATAAACTCGCGCACGGCGCGATATGCGGACCCGTCCCTTCGAGCACGGCGCGCCAACCGCCATGCACGCCGGTCTTCCAGTTGCGTTCGTCGCATATATCGAGCGCGCGCGCGTTCTTAAGCGTGCCCTCTTTGCGTGGCCACTGAAAGCGAAACTCGCGCTCGTCAGGCGATGGCGCGCGTTGCAATGCGTCGAGCACATCGCTGGCACCGACCATACCGACGACGAGGCGCGTCGAAGGCAGACACGGCTTGCGTCCGATGAACAACGGCCGCTTCGGATGATCGAGCGCATGCGCGATTTCTTCGAGTGTCGGTTCTTCGTCCGCCGGTTCGAGCCGCAACGCGACGAGCGCATCGAGCCGCGCGTGATAGTCGCGATAACGAAGATGCGGGCTCTTGTACGAATCTTCGCCGCCGCGCCGCTTTTCCGGCTCGCCTAGCGTCGTCCAGCCGCTATCGCTCGCGCCGATCTGCGCCGTCTGGAAATCCGCGAGACGCTCCCCGCCGTTGTCGAGCCGTGTTCCCATGACCAGGCGCGCCTGCAATCCGTCGAGCAGCGCGAAGTCGCTTCGATCCCAACCGAGCGCGTTGCCGATCAACCCCGTCAGCATCGACAACGCCGGAAAGTCGCGAATCACGCCATAGTTGTCGATTGCTTCGCCGCCGAACGCCACGAGCGGCGCGCGTAAGCGCATCAGTAGATGGCGGCGCATCTCACGCGCCCTCGACGATGCGCGCTTGCGTCCACTGGCCAAGCTCGGCGAGCGAGACCCGCTCCGCGCCCGGCATGGTCGCATCGTCGAGCGACATGAAGCGCCGTGCAGGCGGCGCCCCATACGCGGAATCATGCTTTTGCAACTCATCCGCCAGTGTGTCGATGGCCTTCTTGCGCACGTTGGTGCCCGGCTCCATCGACAGCGCGGTTTCGAATGCTCCTGCCAGCGTGCGCGGCTGCCAGTCGCCGGTTTCGACGAGCATCAGGCTCGCATGACCGAATGGCGCGGTGGAGCCACGCTTCGCGCCGGGGCTGACGGTTGCGATCAGATGCAGCAGGTTATGCACGACCTGCCCCGCAAGCGCGCGCCGCTCGGCCGGCGCGTCGAAGCATTCGCGCACGCCGATGCCTTCCAGATTCGCGACCAGTTGAGGCACATCGACGACGACATAGCCGTAGTACAAGCCCGAAGCGAGTTCCGTATCGAAGATGCCCGCCGAGCCGCGTTCGCCCGTCTCGCGCAGAAGGTCGTCGACGACAGTGAAATAGTCGTTCTCCACTTGCGCCTCGTGCACCGTGAAGGCATGCGCGACATACACGGCGGCATCGCGCGAAGCGAGCACATCCGAGGTCACCATGCGGCCGAACAACGCCGACTCCAGTCCGCTTCCGTGCTTGAGCGCTTCGATGTTCGACTTCTCCTCTTTCAGGAAGGTCTTGATCGCGGCCTTCAATGCGGTCTCGTCCTTGTAATCGCGGGATAACGCCGCGCAGCGCGCGACGAGATAGTCGATCTCGGCCTTCCCGAGCAGTACGGCCTGGCCGGTTTCCAGCGCTTCCTTGCCTTTGAGATCCTTGCCGGCCTTGTCGAGCAAACCCTCGTGACGCAGCGCTTCGGCGGCGGCTTGCGCGAGCGCTTCCGGAACGTTCTGCCTGATCAGCTCATCGCGAATCAGCTTGAGCGTGATGCGCGAGCGAATCGCCATCGGCACGTCGAGCGACGCCAGCGAATGATGATCGTCCGCCACGCGCCAGTGCCGCTTCAGGCATTGCGACGATATGCGCGTGCGGATGGCGTCGCCCATCGGCAGGCGTTTGGCCAGCCCGGCGTCGTCGCGGTTGAGCAGCGCGGCGGGATAACTTTGCAGTGTATGAATCTGAATGAAGCGTGCTTGCGACATGGTGAGTTTCCTGTTCTGCATTGACTTATTGCATTCGATGGCACGCGGTTTTACTTGCGTTCGCTCTTGAGTCTGGCTCTGGCGTAGTCGCGGACGATCGCGATACGCGCCCGCTCGGCGATGCGCTTGCGCAGTGAATCCACCGCACCTTCATTGAGGATGAGCGTGCCCAGCTCGATCCAGTTCGGTGCGACGCCCCGGCTGGCCATCAATCGCACGACGCGCGGCAGGTTCTGGAAAAGCGCCTCGCCCCGCGCGTTGAGCAGACGCGTCACGCGCGCTTCGGATACGCCGGCGAGTTGCAGTTGTTGCCCGAGCCGCGGCGCGGCTTCATTGCGGGAGCAGTGAACGGACAGCGCAATGCCATGCGCGATGAGTCCCCAATGCCGCCATTGCTTCAGGCTGAATCGATCGCACTCGACCTTCGCGCGTTGCAGCACGCGGGTAAGCGCTGCGATCTGCTGCACGGTGAGCGTTTGCGCGTTGGGATCGAGCCGTGCAAGGGCGACATAATCCGCCTTCATCAAACCCTCGTTCCCCTTGCCCGCCTTCATGAAGCCGCTGATTGCGCCTATCTGCGCGTAGAAACTGCGTCTCGATCCGAGCACGGTGTCTTCAATTGATGTCATGTTTAACCTCTCCCATGAATCCAGCTGCGCGTTTCTGCGCGCTTCGTCGCGTCGCTTCAGTATGCCGACGATGCCTCGCGCAACATGCTTCTCCGTGCGCATGAAATCGTGAAAGCACGAGAGCGCGCCGCCTTGCGCGCAATACCGTCTTTCCGCGCTGCGCGGGCCAGCGACAAACGCACGTTCCAGCACCTTCTCCGCGCGATCGACGAGTTCGACGATCCATTTTTCATGCGCCTCTTTCTCGCTGTGAGATTCGACTTCCTCGATGAGATCGTCGAAAAAGCGTGCATCTTCCTCGTGCTCGAATCTGCTCGAGAAGTCGCCCGCCTTCTTCTTCGTGTCGTCGCTGACGCTGGAATCGCCGTTGCCGAGGAGGTTGCACATCGCTATCCATAGGACCCTGCGCACATCGGCTATGGCGGCGATGCGATCTGCCGCGCGCTTCGCGATCTCGTCGGTGTGGCGCATGCGCATGGCGTGGCGAATGCGAGGCGACACGGGAATACGCCGCTCGTGATAGCCCTCCGTCTTGCCCTGTCCGCGCGTGATGCCTTGCGCGAGAAGGTAAAGACCCGTCTTGCCGTCTTCCTCTAGCAGCGTGCTCGCTAGCGTTCGTTCAAATTCGTTCGAGAACGCGAGCGTGCTGGCGAGCCGAAAATCGAAGCCTCTTGCCGTGATGGATAGCGCCTTCGCCTCGGCTATGTGCACCGGCGTCCAAGCATCGCCCGTGACGCCGTTGCGCTCCTTCGCCGCGATGCGCGCAGTCTTGCTGCTCGTGGCGAGCGCGACGAATCTCGTGCCGTCCATCGTCAACCGCACACGCCTGCATATTTCGATGTAGAACGGATCGAGTTCGCCGAGCGAAAGGCTGCTCGTGCCGTCCCAGGGACGCAGCCACACGAGCGCCAGTCCCCCTTTGCTCTTGAGGTCGCACCGTTTGGCGATGCTTGCGTGTTGTTCGACGAGCAGCCGCGTATCGCGCGCCCAGCGCTTGCCCACATGTCCCGCCGGCACCACGCCCAACGCCGGACGGCTCGCAAAGCCTCCGTTCATGCGCGAGATGCCGTAATTGCCCGCGCCGAGAAATCCCTCTTGGGTTTGAAGGCTGACGAGCGCGTAGACCCAATCCTCCGGGGCCGCGTGGATCATGCGTGCGGCTTTCATGTCGTGGTTCTTCGACGTGATCAGCATGTCCACGGCGTCGGGCGTGAGCAGACGCTTCTTCCATGTGCGCGTCTCGCCGCTCTTGCATGGCGCTTGCAAAAACGCGGGGCGATCGTCGGGCGTGACGAGCGAGAAGGCCGCGCCGTCCGGATGGTCCGGAGTCAACGCGAGCAACGCGCGACGCCATTCTTCCGCAGTCTCAAGTGATTCGTTGTGTTTCGCTGTGTATCGAGCAATCGCCGCAATGTGAACAAGAAATGCATGCCACGGATGACGTTGATGCGGACGAACTGCTGGGAAATCGCGAACCTCGTCCTGACCTAGCGCGACCAGTAATTCCGGTAAGCTTGCGTCACACGCTTGGTTATCGACGCTGTGGTAATGAAGCAGACGATTGTCTAGCAAATTGAATCGACGTATCGCTGGAAGCTTCCCGATGCCGAAACGGCCGTACGTGAAGCGAACGTCGCCCAACGAGAACTCCAAGCCATCATCGCAGAGCGAGATGCCGGATGGAATTGCGCTTGGATCGCGGTCATCCGGAAGCATGTGTTGGCGTATGGCAATCTCGCGCACGTCGATACCGAACGGCCCGCGCACGGGCGGATCGAAACGGATCAGGCGATCGGCAACGCCGAGGCGGGTCGCGACGCGCTCATCATTGCCGGGAAAGGCGAGCGCTTCGAAACTCGCGTCATAGTCCAGCGCGTGCAGGCGAGCGACGACACGTTCCGCGCTCTTGCCGCCGTCGAGTTGTTGCGACAACGCCTGCCACGCCGGGCCGAACTCGGCCGCGATGGCATCGAGGCAATCGGGATGCGTCGCGTGCTCCACGAGTTCGCGGTTATCGTCCGGAATCTCGCGTTCGCCTCGTGCTTCGATAAGACGGCGCGTCGCTTCGATCATGCGCAAGTCAGAATAGACGCCACCGCCGTTATGCAGCCGTCCGAGCCCATGGCGCGGGCGTTCGAGGTAAGCGTCGAACGACCCGCTCTCGGGTATGAGCACCCACACGCGCGCTTGGCGGAACGCCTCGGGTCTCTCCGTATCCGGTCGATCATGACGATGCAAACGTCCGATGCGCTGCAGGAGCACATCCATCGGGCAGATATCGGTGATGAGAAGATCGGCGTCGAGATCGAGGCTTTGTTCAAGCGTCTGCGTGCCCACGACGATGCACGGCTTCATGCCATCGCGCTTCTTGCCGATGCGCGCCTCGACTTCCTCGTCGAGCAGCGGGCGGTCCTGCCGGCTGAACCGGCTGTGATGGAGGGTCGCGACGCCTTCCACATCGAACAGCCAGGCGCGATCGTCGACCATGCTTTCGATGGCCTCCTGCGTCGCAATCGCCGATGGCACCGTGTTGCGTACGATCAACACACGCGCGCCTTGCCGCGCCGCATCGACCGCTATCCGGGCGACGTGCGTGAAGTCGTCGATGGCTCGGCATGTTTGCCAGTGAACGTGCTTCTTCGCTCCGCTACGGCCCAGCGCGCTGATGCGTGCGCCGTCGATCAGCGCGGGATACGGCACGTCACAAGCTTCTTCGATGCACGGCGGATGTACACCGTTCTGAAACCTCACGCGCTGTCTCGAACCGAGCGTTGCCGACAGCAGCAACGCATGCCCGCCCGTTGCCAGATGCGCCTTCAGCAGATGCTCCAGCAACTCGGACATGTACGTATCCGACGCGTGTACTTCATCGACCACCAGCAACGAGCGGCTCAGCGCCGCATGCCGCAGATGTGCATGACGCACGCTCAGTCCAGCCAGCAACGCCTGATCGATAGTGCCGACAGCGATCGTCGCGGCGAGAAAACGCTTTGGCGACTCGGCGGCCCAGCGCTTCGACGCTGCGATATCGTCAGGATTGTCGGACCATTGAACCTCGTAATGCGGCAAGGCGATCTTGTCGCTGTCATCGGCGCTTTCGTAGCCCGGCAGCGCGCGAACGACCACGGGCGCATCGCTCGGCCAAAGACACTTGACGAAATCGCGCACGCGTTTGTACACCTGCACCGCAGCGACGCGCGTTGGCAGCGCAAAGTAGAGCGAGTCGACTTTTCCCGCCTCGAAAAGCTTCGCGAAGCGCCACAGCGCGGCCTCGGTCTTGCCGCTGCCGGTCTCGGATTCGAGAATCAACAACGGGCCGAGATCGGTATCGCCCAGTGCGGCTTGCATGGGTCGCGGCGACGACACGCTGAACGCCGATTCGAACGTGATGCGTGCGTTCCGCATCGCCGCGCGCAAGTGCGTTACATCGAGCCCAATTCTCTCGACGGCCTCAGTCGCGTATCGAAGGGCTTCGTCGAACGTTCGCTCGACGCCCGGTTCGCTGTAAGGAAAGAACTGCTTGCTCGACCCGAGCCAATCCGCCAACTGCACGAGGCCGGCGAACAGATGCACGAACGACGGAAGATCAGGCAACGATTCGCCGCCCGGTTCGAATGCTCGCGGCAGATCACGCCGCAGCCGGTCGCCGATTTGCCCGAGCGTGGCCGCAGGGTTATAGACCTCGCGTCCGTCGGCGGCAAAAACGGGTTGCCATAGATGCGGATCGATGCCGACAGGTTCGCGCACCGGCCGCCCATGATGGCCCAAGCTCGCAAGCAAAAGATCGAAAGCCGCGCCGCCCCACGCCGACATTTCATCGAGAGGCAGTCCTGCGAGCAGGTGCTCATCCAGTTCCAGAGCAAGCCGCGCTTCGACGCCGTGCCCCGCATGAAGAGGCCAGCCGCGCGGCGCGCCCGTTCGCCAGCGCTTCGCCTGAAACCCGCTGTTCGCCTTGCCGAAGTCGTGCAGAAATACGAACGCGGCCAGTCGCGCGATGTCTCTGTCGTCAAGCACGCGCTTCGCTGTGGCATGCATCGCCTCGCGGATGCGGCCGCCCTTCGCTGTCAGCGCGATAAAGCACGCCGCCACGTCCAGCATATGATCGCAAAGCGGATGAAACGGCGCGTTCTCGTCACCCTCGCGCGACCGCTTGCCCCAGGCAACATGCTGCTTTCCTTCCTTCTCTTGCATATCCTCAACGGCTACGCGATCCCAGCCTCGACTACTTGACGATGCGCAGCTTTCATTTGTTACGGATACCTATTTTTATCCGCCGAGGAAGATCGATCTATACGAAACCGCCGAATTTCTTAGGCACAAAAAAAGGCCGCGCAAGCGCGGCCCACAAATCGCCCTACTTGAAACACCTGCAAACTCACTCCCTGGCCGAAGCCAGCACTCCACTCCCTTCCTGCTCCTCCGCCTCGGAGACGAGCGTCTCCAGCGTAAGTCCTTTCGTTTCGATTCCCAGCACCCATACCGCCGAAGCCGCGACCACGAAACACGCGGCTCCAAGCGAAAACACGCCCCCTTGCCCGAACACCGGCAACACGACACCCACGACATACGGCCCGATCAGCGACCCGACGCGCCCGATCGCCGACGCGAATCCCGATCCCGTCGCGCGTGCGCCGGTCCCGTACAACTCTGGCGTGTAGGTGTAAAGCACGGCCCACATCGCAAAGAGGAAAAACTGCATCGCGAGCCCGGCGCAGATGAGCAGCGTCGGCGTTTCCGCATGCAGCGCGGTCTGTCCATACACATAGGCCATCACGCCGCTACCCACGAGCGAGGCGATGCAGGTCGGCTTGCGCCCCCACCTTTCGACGAGCCACGCCGCGCATAAAAATCCCGGCACACCGCCGAGCGAAATCAGCACCGTGTACAGCACCGACTTCGTCACGGCAAAACCGGCTTGCTGCATCAATGCGCCCAGCCACGACGTCAGTCCATAAAACCCGAGCAACGCGAAGAACCACAGCGTCCACACCATCACCGTGCGTCGCCGGTATGCCGCGCTCCAGATCTCGCGAAACGCACCGCTGCCGTGCTTCGCTGCCGGCTCCGCAAGCATCGAAGGCGCTGGCAAACGACTCAGCCCTTTCGCCTTCATCACCCTCACTTCGACATCGGCGAGCACGCGGTCCGCTTCATCGATGCGTCCGCGATGCTCCAGCCAGCGCGGCGATTCCGGCACCACGCGGCGCACGATCAGCACGAACACAGCCGGAATCGCGAGCAACGCGAACTCGGTGCGCCAACCGAACGTCGGCAAAACGAAATACGACACCACGCCCGATGCGATGAACCCGAGCGGCCAGAATCCATCCATCAGCGCGATCAGGCGGCCGCGCGAAGCGGTGGGCACGAATTCCGACAGCAAGGTCTGCGCGATCGGAAACTCCATGCCCATGCCGATGCCCAGCAGCACGCGATAAAAAATCAGCGCATCGACGGATTGCGCCGTCGAGCACAGGTACGACGCCAGACCCCACAGCACCATGCTCCACTGAAACACGGGCCGGCGTCCGAAGCGATCCGCGAGCAAGCCCGCGACGGCCGCGCCCAGCACCATGCCGAAGAAGCTCGCGCTCGCCACGAGTCCCGCCGTGGCGGTCGACAAGCCGAACTCGGTCTTGATGGAACCGAGCACGAAAGTCATCGTCCCGAGATCGACGGAATCGAAGAAAAACGCGATCGCGATGATGATGAAGATCGTGCGGTGATACCCCGAAAACGGCAGGCGTTCAAGCCGTGCCGCGGCGCTCGCGCGCGGCTGCGTGGCAACAGACATGTCATCTCTCCCGATGCGGCCTTCGCCGCGCAAGTTCAGATGACTTCAGTAGACGCCAACATAATTCGCCGCACCAGAGGAATTGCGTCATCGAATGTCGCACACGCGTCATGCATCGAAGCGTGCGCGCGCGGTTGCGGCGATCTGCGTCAACGCTTCCATGCTGAGCCGCGCGGCGATGGCCTTCACATAATCGTGATGCCGCGCTTCGAGCGGCGCACCGAGATACTGCGCATGCAGATAGCGAATCAACGCGATGCGCCGATGCTTCAGCGCGATACTGCGATCGAGCAGCGCGAGCGCCGCATGCGCATCGTGCTCCTTGCATGCACGCTCCGACCACTGCGCGGCGATGTCGCGTGACGGATTCATCGCGCCGCTGCGTGAAGCGCGTCCGCCTGCATGCGCCATGCAACGTAGTCCGCGCGACGCCAGTCGAGCTCGAGCCCGAGGCGCTTCGTGCCCTCACGGATCTTCGGCTTGTGCAGCGTGAGCGTGAGCGCATCGAGCGCGGGCCACTCCTCGAATGACAGCGCCGCAATCTCGACCGCGAGCGTTTCGAGCAGGCGCGTGTGCGGCTTCGTTTCGAGAAACGCGCTCACGCGATTGCACCACGCTTCGTAATCGATCAGGCCATCGGTCGATTCCTGCGGCATCTCGCGATACCGCAGACTCGCGTCGATGCAGACAGGCTGCGGCGCGACATGCTCGTGCTCGTACAGGCCGACGCTCGTCTTCACGATCAATTCATCGACGACGATGCGCCAGCCTTTCCCGCCTATGTCGAGCGGCTCGAACGGCTTCATGAAAGCAGCGGCTCGGCGGCGTCGAGCATGATCTTCACGAAGTAATCGGCGAAGCTGCGGCGCACGATGATTTCGTAGCGATCGCCACCGAGCGGCGTCAACGTGATCGATGCCTTGAAAAAGTGGCTCTGCGCACACTGGCCAAGGCCGAAGACCTTCGGATGAAGGTCGAGCGGGCAGCCGCGCGACAGCACTTCACGCGTCTTCGGGCCATCGATTTCGAGCACCGTATAGCCGCTGCCGATATCCACCGCCGCCGAGAACTGGCCGGCGAACGCATCGCGCAGTTTCGCTTCGAGCGGCGCGGGACGGGCCGCGTCGTGGGCCGCGTCCGAATGCACGAGCCATTCGTCGGGGCCGAGCCACAGCATCGTGTAGCCGTTGCCGCGCGCGATGGTGTTCGCCTTCTCGGGCGGCACGCAGCCGATCACGTTCTGCACCGCTTTCACGAAGGCCGCATCGCGCGTATCGCCGCGCACGTTCACGAGTTCGAGGAACGGGCGCTCCGTCAGGCGAAACGCTTTCGGCGAGCCGCTCTGATGCGACTTCATGAGCGCATCGGCGCCTACGAGCGGGCTTTCCTGCCAGGTGCCGCTGAGGCCTTGTCCGCTGATGGCACGGTCGACGACCGTCGCGGATGCCTTGACTTCATTCAACATGCTGACGTGCTCCTTCGCTGTCGTAGAACACCGAACTGGTGATTTTCGCGGTGATGCGCTTGCCGTTCGCAAGCGGGATCAGCACCGATTCGCCCATCTTGTCGAGACCGCCCTTCACGACGGCGAGCGCGATCGAGCGCTTCAAAATGGGGCTGTAATAACTCGACGTGACGTGACCGAGCATCGGCGCGGTGTCGCCCTGGAACGGACCCGATACGATCTGCGCGCCTTCGGGCAGCACGATCGAAGGGTCGTCCGTCAGCAGGCCGACGAACTGCTTGCGTCCCTGCTTCGCCGTATCCGAACGCGTGAGCGAACGCTTGCCGAGGAAGTCTTTCGACTTCGCCACGAGCCCGCCCATGCCGAGGTCGTAAGGCGTCATCGAACCATCCGTATCCTGGCCGACGATGATGTAGCCCTTCTCCGCGCGCAGCACGTGCATCGTTTCGGTGCCGTACGGCGTGATGTCGAATTCCGCGCCCGCGAGCATCAGCGCTTCCCACACCGCGCGTCCGACGTTCGCCGGCACGTTCACTTCATAAGCAAGCTCGCCCGAGAAGCTGATGCGCATCACGCGCGCCGCCGCGCCCGCCACCGTACCGTCGCGATAGCTCATGAACGGGAACGCCGCATTGGCGAAGTCGATGTCGTGACACACCTTCTGCAGCACCTTGCGGCTGTTCGGGCCGACGACCGCGAACGTCGCCCAGTGGTCCGTCACGGATGCGAGACGCACGCGCATGTCGGGCCACTCGGTTTGCAGCCAGCGTTCGAGCCACGTCAGCACGCGCGCCGCGCCGCCGGTGGTCGTCGTCATCATGTAATGCTGTTCGCCGAGACGCACGGTCACGCCGTCGTCGAAGATCATGCCGTTTTCGTCGAGCATCAGGCCATAGCGGCACTTGCCGACTTCGAGCTTGCTCCACGGATTCGTGTACATCCAGTTGAGCAGCTTCGCGGAATCCGGGCCTTGAATGTCGATCTTGCCGAGCGTCGATGCATCCAGAATGCCGACGCTCTGACGCACCGCGAGCGACTCGCGCGCAATCGCCGCGTGCAGGTCTTCGCCGTTCTTCGGGTAGTACCACGGACGCTTCCAGTTGCCGACGTCCTCGAACATCGCGCCGTTTTCGACGTGCCATTCGTGGATCGCGGTCTTGCGCACCGGGTCGAGGAACTCGCCCAACTCGCGGCCCGCGAACGTGCCGAAGGTCACGGGCGTGTAGTTCGGGCGGAAGGTCGTCGTGCCGGTTTCGGGAATCGTCTTGCCGAGCGCGCCCGCGAGAATCGCCATGCCGTTGATGTTGCCGAGCTTGCCCTGGTCGGTGCCGAAGCCCATCGCCGTATAACGCTTGACGTGCTCGACGGATTCGAAGCCTTCGCGCGCGGCAAGATAGATGTCGGCGGCGGACACGTCGTTTTGATAGTCGACGAATTGCTTGGGACCACGCGTCGACAGTTCCTTGTTGCCGACGATCCACAGCGGCATCATCGGCGCTTCGACGATCTCGGCGACCTGCACGGCACTCGGCTTCGCGACAATATGACCCGCTGCGCGCGCCGCGTCCGCGCCCGCATCGACGCCGAAGCGGATGCCGCGCGAGAGCGAGAACTCGCCCGCGCATGCGCCGACGCTGCTCTCTTTCTGCATCGCCTTGCCGGGAACGAAGCACGCCTTTTCGTCGTGCCAGTGCGCCTTGCCGCCCGATTGCGCGAACAGATGCAGCACCGGGCTCCAGCCGCCCGACATCGCGACGAGATCGCACTGCAGGTCGGTCTGCTTCTGGCCGACCTGGCCTTTCGCATACGAGGCCACTTCGACCGACGCCACGCGATACTTGCCGTGCGCGACGGTGATGACCGCGTTGTTCAGCACGCGCACGCCATAGCGGCGCGCGGCCGCGGGCAACGTGCCCTTCGATTCGGCGGGACGCGGATCGACGACGGTCACATCAGCGCCCGCGGCCTTGAGATCGAGCGCGCATTGATACGCGTCGTCGTTGTTCGTGAAGACGACCGCGTTGCGGCCCGGCAGCACCGCGTAGCGATGCAGATACGTCGACACCGCCGACGCCAGCATGATGCCCGGCAGATCGTTGTTGCCGAAGACGATCGGACGCTCGTGCGCGCCGGTCGCGAGAATCACGCGCTTCGCACGCACTTTCCACATCAGTTCACGCGTACCCTGACGGCGCGAGACGGGCAGATGCTCCGTCAGACGTTGCGTGATCGTGACGAGGTTGTGGTCCTGATAGCCGAACGCCGTGCTGCGCGAAAGTACCTTCACGTCGGGCATCTTGCGCAGTTCGGCTTCGATCTTCTGCACCCATTGCAGCGCGGGCTTGCCATCGATCTCGGCGCGGCACGACAAGAGCGAGCCGCCGAGTTCGCGCTGATCGTCGACGAGAATCACCCGTGCGCCGGACAGGCCCGCGGCATGCGCAGCCGCGAGACCCGAAGGTCCGCCGCCGACCACGAGCACGTCGCAATGCGCGAAGCATTTGTCATAGCGGTCGGCATCGAGTTGCTTCGGCGCTTCGCCGAGACCCGCCGCGTCGCGAATCACTTCTTCGTATTTCGGCCAGAGCTTGCGCGGCCACATGAACGTCTTGTAGTAGAAGCCCGCGGGAATGAAGCGCGCGATCTTCTGATTGACCGCCATGCGATCTTTCTCGATGCTCGGCTTCGCGTTCACGCTCGTCGCGACGAGACCCTGATAGAGCTCGACTTCGGTCGCGCGCGCGTTCGGCACGGTGTACGCGCCGGTTTCGAGTTGCACCACTGCATTCGGCTCTTCGACGCCCGCCGTGATGATGCCGCGCGGACGGTGATACTTCCAGCTACGCGCAACGAAACGCTCGCCGTTGGCAAGCAGGGCCGAAGCGAGCGTATCGCCTTCGAAGCCCTGATACGTCTTGCCGTTGAAGGTGAAGGTCACGGGAATCGCGCGGTTGATGCGTCCGCCCGCGCTCATGCGATCTTTCTGGCTCATTTCGACGTGCCTCCGTTGTCTTGCATCACAGCCAGCGGACGGTCGAACGTCTCGTAGCCCTGAATCTCATAACTCACCGTATCGCGCTGCACCTTGAACCAGCGGCGGCAGCCTTGCGCGTGATTCCATTGCTCGCGATGCACGCCGCGCGGATTCTTGCGCATGAAGAGGTAGTCGCCCCATTCCTTATCGGAGAGCTTTTCGGTGTCGAGCGGGCGTGCGATATCCGCTTCGCCGCCGCAAGAAAATTCGGTTTCGGCGCGCGGCCCGCACCAGGGGCATTCGATCAGCAACATGGTTCTTTCCTTGTGCGGTTAGCTTTAGTGAGCCACGGCAGCCGCGCCGTGTTCGTCGATCAGATGACCGGTATAGAAACGATCCAGCGAGAACGGCGCATTCAGTGCATGCGGCTCGTCTCGTGCGATGGTGTGCGCATACGCGAAGCCCGAGCCCGGCGTCGCCTTGAAGCCGCCCGTGCCCCAGCCGCAGTTGAAGTAGAGGCCCTTGACGTCGGTCTTCGAGATGATCGGGCACGCGTCCGGCGAAACATCGACGATGCCGCCCCACTGACGATTCATGCGCACGCGCGAGAACACCGGGAACATCTCGACGATCGCTTCCAGCGTGCCTTCGATGATGTGGAAGCTGCCGCGCTGCCCATAACCCGCGTACTGGTCGACGCCCGCGCCGATCACCAGATCGCCCTTGTCGGACTGGCTGATATACGCGTGCACCGCGTTCGACATGATCACCGTGTTCACGACCGGCTTGATCGGCTCGGACACGAGCGCCTGAAGCGGATGACTCTCGATCGGCAGACGCACGCCTGCCATGTCGGCGAGCGTGGTCGTGCTGCCGGCCGTGACGACCGCGACCTTCTTCGCCTTGATGAAACCCTTGGTCGTATCGACGCCCGTCACCTGATTGCCATCGCGGCGAATGCCGACGACCTGGCAGTTCTGAATGATGTCCACGCCCGCGCGGTCCGCGCCGCGCGCGAAGCCCCAGGCCACCGCATCGTGACGCGCCACGCCGCCGCGACGTTGAATCGACGCGCCCAGCACCGGATAGCGGCTATTGAGGTTGATCGTCGGCTCGATTTCCTTGATCTGCTGCGGCGTGAGGAACTCGGCATCGACGCCATTGAGGCGGTTCGCGTTCACGCGACGTTCCGTATCGCGCACGTCCTGCAAATTGTGCGCGAGGTTCATCACGCCGCGTTGCGAGAACATCACGTTGTAGTTGAGGTCTTGCGAGAGGCCTTCCCACAGCTTCATCGCTTTCTCGTACAGCGCGGCCGATTCATCCCACAGATAGTTCGAGCGCACGATGGTCGTGTTGCGCGCGGTGTTGCCGCCGCCGATCCACCCCTTCTCGAGAATCGCGACATTCGTGATGCCATGCTCTTTCGCCAGATAGTAGGCCGTCGCGAGACCATGACCGCCGCCGCCGACGATCACCACGTCGTACTCGCGCTTCGGCTCGGGACTTCGCCACTGGCGCTCCCAGTTCTCGTGATACGACATGCCGTTGCGCAGCAGGCTGAAGATGGAATAGCGGCTCATGGTGTATCTCTTCCTTCGTGCGGGGTTTGTGCTTGCAATCGATTCAGCATTCGATGACGTTCACGGCGAGGCCACCGCGCGACGTCTCCTTGTATTTCGTTTTCATGTCGGCGCCGGTTTCGCGCATCGTCTTGATGACCGAATCGAGCGACACGTAATGCTTGCCGTCGCCCTTCATCGCCATGCGCGCCGCGTTGATCGCCTTGATCGAGCCCATCGCGTTGCGCTCGATGCACGGAATCTGCACGAGTCCGCCGACGGGATCGCACGTCATGCCGAGGTTGTGCTCCATGCCGATTTCCGCGGCGTTTTCCACTTGTTCGGGCGTGCCGCCCATGACGGCGGCGAGCGCGGCGGCGGCCATCGAGCACGCGACGCCCACTTCGCCCTGGCAGCCGACTTCGGCGCCCGAGATCGACGCGGTTTCCTTGTAGATGATGCCGATGGCGGCCGCGGTCAGAAGGAAGCGCACGATGCCTTCGTCGTTCGCGCCGTGCATGAACTTCACGTAGTAGTGCAGCACCGCGGGAATCACGCCGGCCGCGCCATTGGTCGGCGCGGTGACGACGCGGCCGCCCGCTGCGTTTTCTTCGTTCACGGCCATCGCGTAGAGATTGACCCAGTCGAGCATCGACAGGGGATCGCGCAGCGACTCTTCGGAACGCGTGCGCAACTGGATGGACAAGTCGGCCGCGCGGCGCTTCACGCGCATCGGGCCCGGCAACTCGCCGCGCTCCTTGCAGCCGCGCTCGACGCACGCGGCCATCACGCGCCACACGGCGAGCATGCCCTCGCGCACGTCCTGTTCGGTGCGATTCGCGCATTCGTTCTGCATCGTCACTTCGGCGATAGACAGACCTGTCTCCTTGCAGATGCGCATGAGATCGTCGCCGGTGCGAAACGGATGCGGCACCGTGTTGCCGGCGCGCAAGCCATTGACGCGATCGCCCTCGCGATTCACGACGAAGCCGCCGCCGATCGAGTAATACTCTTTCTCGACGAGCAACTGGCCGTTTTCGTCGAACGCCTGAAAGCGCATGCCGTTGGGATGCACGATGCTCGAACCCGGCGCACCCGGCATCAGCTTGCGATAAAAGCCGATATGCTCGCGCTCTTCGAACGCCACTTCATGCTTGCCGAGCAGGTTCAGGCGCTTGCTTTCGCGTATTTCCTTCAGGCGCGGCGCGATGAGGTCCGGATCGATGAGGTCGGGCAGATTGCCTTCGAGGCCGAGCAGCACGGCCTTGTCGGTGCCGTGGCCCTTGCCGGTCGCGCCGAGCGAGCCGAACAGCTCCGCGCGCACGCGGGTGACGAAGGCGAGCAGATTGGCGTCCTCGATATGCGACGCGAACCGGCACGCCGCAATCATCGGTCCGACGGTATGCGAGCTCGACGGTCCGATGCCGATCTTGAACAGATCGAAGACGCTGACGTTCATTGGCGTGTCCCTGGGTGTGGCGTTGCGCGATGCGCGGCCGTGGTTTCGCGGGGTTTCTCTATGGCGCCTATTGCACCAAACCCTATAAAGACCCGATAGAACAAAAACGCCGTCGAAATGGGATAGCGGCGTCAGCGCTTCGCGGGCGGCGTTTTCCCGGTGATTTCGAACGGCCGATACGACGCGCGTAACAGACCCTTTCGCGATTCGCGCCTTTTTGCGCATCTTCGTTGCACTTTCCATCCTTTTGAGACTGGTCCGAAGCGCCGGGACAGCGTGCATCGGTATATTCCCTAGGTATTCGGCTGAGCCCGCGCTCACGCTTTCCTACCTACCTTCCCCGCTTCTTCCGGTTCGCATTCGATGGAAACTCACGCACTCCCCGACCAGTTCTTCAAATCCTGGGTTCTCGCTTTCCTCGTCGGCGCGGTGGTCGTCGGCACGCTCCAGGCAATCGGCCTGCTTTCGCCCGAGCACGTGCTCACGCGCGAGGCACCCGTCTGGGGCGCGCTCGTGTTGCTCTGCTCCATCGATCCCGTGCTGCGCTACTTCGGCATCTTGAAGGCGGAAATCGAGCAGCGCTGGGGCGATTACACGATCGCGAGCGTGCTCGGCCGCGCGACGGGCGCGCTGATCGGCGGCGTCTTCGCATGGGGCTTCGCCGTGCTCGGCGGCTGAGCGCCGCTTCCTTCTTCCTTTTGCGATTCATGCGGCCGGCGTCACTCGACGCCGGCCGCATCGTTTCCGAGACGCGCCCGCGGCCCGCGGCCGAGTGTTATGCTCGCTGGATAACGTCCAGCCGCATGTCGCCCGCATGAGCCCCGCAGAACCCCTTCCGCCGTCGTCCATCGACGGTCAGTCGAAATCGCGCATTCGCTTCGGCATCATCCTGTTGCCGAACTTCACGCTGACCGCGTTCTCCGGTTTCGTCGACCTGTTGCGCCTGTCTGCCGACGAAGGCGATTTCAGCCGCCCGGTGCGCTGCTCGTGGAGCGTGATCGGCGAGACGCTCGCGCCCGTGCGCGCGAGTTGCGGCATTCAGATCACGCCGTGGGAAACCTACGATCAGGCCGAGCCGTTCGACTACGTCGTCGTGGTCGGCGGCCTGCTGCATTCCGGTCCCGCCACGAGCGAGGCCACGCTTCAGTTCATCCGGCGCGCCGCCGCGACGAATGCGACGCTCGTCGGCATGTGCACGGGCGTGTTCTCGCTGATGCGCGCGGGCGTGCTCGAAGGGCATCGCATCTGCGTAAGCTGGTTTCATTACTGGGATTTCGTCGAGCGCTTTCCGCATGCGGACGAGCAGGCGCTCGTCGCCGATCGTCTCTTCGTGATCGACAGAAGGCGCATTACGTGTTCGGGCGGGCGCGCCTCGATCGATGTCGCCGCCGCCATCCTGCTTCGTCACTTCGAAACGGCGACGGTGCAAAAGGCACTGCGCATCCTGCTCGTCGACGACATGCAGAAGGGCAACGCGCCGCAGCCGCATCCGCCGGGTCTCGCGCCCGCCACGCATCCCAAAGTGAAACGTGCGATCCTGCTGATGGAGCAGCACGTCGGGCGTTCGCTCTCGCTGGATGAACTCGCGCACAAGCTCGATCTTTCGACGCGCCAGCTCGAACGGCTTTTCAAGGCGGAGACGGGCAAGGCGCCGCAGGCCTACGCGAAGCAGGTGCGGTTGCGCACGGCTGCATGGCTTCTGACGAGCTCGGACAAGACCGTCGCGGATATCGCGTCGAGTTGCGGCTTTTCGGACGCATCGCATCTCGGCCGCGAGTTCCGCAAGCAATTCGGCGTGCCGCCGATGATGTATCGCGAGCAGGGTGGCGGGACGCAGGACGCGCAGGAAGCCGCTCACGCAATGGACTACGACGAAGTTTTTCCGGGCCGCGCTCAGGCGATCTAGGCTTTATCCGCTTCACGTTTTCCGCGGCTCGACACACCAAGGAGGAACGGCATGGAGACTCACGGGTATTCGCAGGAAGAATGGCAGGTGCGCTGCGATCTCGCGGCGCTTTATCGCGTGATCGGACACTTCCGCTGGACCGACATGATCTTCACGCACATCAGCGCGCGTGTGCCGGGAGAAGATCATCACTTTCTGATCAATCGCTATGGCGTGCTGTTCGATGAGATGCGCGCGTCGGACCTCGTGCGCATCGATCAGGAAGGGCGTCCCGTCGAGGCGCGTGCGAGCGACGATCCCGAGCGGTATCGCGTGAATCCGGCGGGCTTCACGATTCATTCCGCGATCCACATGGCGCGTCCCGATGTGCTGTGCGTCGTGCATACGCATACGGCGGCGGGCGCGGCGGTGTCGGCGCAGAAACAAGGCTTGTTGCCCATCAGCCAGCACGCGCTGAAATATTACGGGCATATCGCTTATCACGATTATGAAGGCATCGCGCTGGATCTCGCGGAGCGGGACCGGCTCGTCAATGATCTCGGGCCGCATAACGCGATGATCTTGAAAAATCACGGGTTACTGACATGCGGTAAGTCGATTCCCGAGGCGTTCCAGGAAATGTATTTTCTGGAAAGGGCATGCGAGATTCAGATCCGGGCGCTCGCGGGCAATGCGGAATTGAATCTGCCTTCGCAGAAAGTTTGTGAACTGACGGCAGAGCAGTATCGCAGGGATGAGTCCGATGGGATCATGGCGCTGCAGTGGGATGCAGCGTTGAGGATGATCGAAGGGGGCGCGAGGACGGATTATCGGAGTTGACGCGCCCCTGGAGCGTTTCGAGGTCAGTTGCCCGCGGCCACATACGCCTTCACCGCCGGCAACCCCTCCTTCCCATCAAACGTCTTCACGCCCGCGAGCCACTTGTCGAGCACCGCGGGATTCGCCTTCAGCCACGCCCGCGCGGCCTTGTTCGCGTCGGTCTTGTTCATGATCGGCAGCATCACGTGGTTCTCGATATCCGTCGTGAACTGCAGGTTCGACACGAGCTTCGCGACATTCGGGCAACGCGTGTCGTAATCGGTCGGCGTGACGGTCAGCACCTTCGCTTCGCCGTAGTTCGGCCCGAAGACGTCATCGCCGCCAGCCAGATAATCGATCTTCATCTGCACGTTCATCGGATGCGGCTCCCAGCCGAGGAACACGATCGGCTTCTTCTCGCGAATCGCGCGATTCACTTCGACGAGCATGCCCGCCTCGCTCGACTCCACGAGCTTGAACTTGCCGAGCCCGTACATGTTACTGTCGATCATCTTCTTGATGAGCGCATTGCCGTCGTTGCCCGGCTCGATGCCGTAGATCTTGCCGTCGAGCTTGTCGTAGTTCTTCGCGATATCGCTGAAGTTCTTGATGCCCGCCTGATACGCGTAGTCCGGCACCGCGAGCGTGTACTTCGCGCCGGTCAGATTCGGCGTCGCCAGAATCTTGACCTGATTCGCCTTCTTGAACGAATCGATCATCGGGTCCATGGTCGGCGACCAGTAGCCGAGGAACACGTCAATCTGCTTGCTCTTCACACCCGCGAAAGTGATCGGCACCGAAGCGATCGTCTTGGTCGGGTTGTAACCGAGGCCCTGCAGAACCGTCGATGCAAGGCCGGTCGTCGCCGCGATATCCGTCCAGCCGACATCCGCGAAGCGCACGTTCCTGCACGCGGCCGGCTCGGCGGCATACGCGCCTGTCAACATTGCCGTTGCCAGCGAAGCTATCGACGCAATCCACAAGCGCTTCATCGTTCTCTCTCCGAGTTTTTTAAAGGCACGACCCGGCCCGCGCGCGAGGCTTCGATAAAAAGCCCGCGCGGACCGAAGATATAAAAAGAAAAGCGTCAGGCCGACAATCGCCGCTCGACGCTCGGCGCATGGCCGAACTGCGCGCGATACGCCTTGCTGAAATGACAAGGCGAATGAAACCCGCAAATGCTCGTCACGCGCGCAATCGACGCGTCCGTGTTGCGCAGCAGTTCTCGCGCGCGGCGCAGACGCAGCGTCAGGTAGTAATGCGTCGGCGACACGTTGAGGAACATCTTGAACATGCGTTGCAAGTGGCGCTGCGACAGATGCACGAGCCGCGCGAGTTCTTCGAGCGATAAAGGCTCTTCGATGTTCGCTTCCATCAGCCGCACGACTTCGACGAGCTCGGCGCGCGAGAATCCCACGCGCGCATCGACGGGAATGTGCTGGTAATCCGTCGATCCGCGAATCCGCTCGACGATGAACTGCTCCGACACCTGTGCCGCATGCGCCTGCCCGAGCCGCATGCCCACGAGATTGAGCATCAGGTCGAGCGGCGCGGTGCCGCCCGTGCACGTCATGCGATCGCGATCGATCACGAAGAGCTCGTCCGCGAACCGCACATGCGGAAAGCGCTTGTTGACCGGCGACATGTCTTCCCAGTGCAGCGTGCAGCGATAACCGTCGAGCAGCTTCGCCGCAAGCAGCGCATACGGTCCCGTGCAAATGCCGCCGAGCGGAATGCCCGCTTCGTGCGCACGCTGCAATAGTTCGATGACCTTATCATCGACATAATCCGCGACATGCCAGCCCGCGCACACGATCAGCACGTCCGGCATGCCGGCTTCGTCGAGCGTCACCGTCGGCTTCACGGTGATGCCGTTGCTCGCGCGCGCTGGCTCCCCATCCGGCGTGATGATCGACCATCGATAGTGCTGCGTGCGGCCGATGTAATTGGCCATGCGCAGCACCTCGACCGCGCTCGTGAACGCGATCATCGAAAAGTTCGGCAGGGTGAGGAAGCCGAAGTGCGCGAGATTGGACAACGGTGATTCGGTACCCGCTGGGACGATCGCGTCGCGCTTCATGCATGGACCTCGTTTAGCCTTGTTGCGTCGCCGGTGCGCGGCGCACTTTCATCACGCTCTTGAGACCCGCGAACAGCGGGGCGCGCGCCATGCCGGGGGAACGGCCGAAGCTCTCGGTGATACGGTCGAGAATGATCGCCAGCAACACCACCGACAAGCCGCTCTCGAAGCCCAGGCCAATATCCAGACGCTGAATCGAGGCGAGCACGTCGTTGCCGAGACCGCCCGCGCCGACCATCGACGCGATGATGACCATCGACAGCGCCATCATGATCGTCTGGTTCACGCCGGTCATGATCGAAGGCAGTGCGTTTGGAATCTGCACCTTGTAGAGCAACTGGAACGGCGTGCAGCCGAATGCCTGTCCCGCTTCCACGATCTCGCGGTTCACCTGCTTGATGCCGAGTGCGGTGAGACGCACGGCGGGCGGCATCGCGAAGATGACGGTCGCGAGAATCCCCGGCACGCGGCCCAGGCCGAACAGCATCGCGGCCGGAATCAGGTAGACGAAGGCGGGCATCGTCTGCATCAGGTCGAGCACGGGGCGCACGGCCATTTCGACATACTTGCTCTTCGAGGTCCAGATGCCGAGCGGAATGCCGAGCAACAGGCTGATGAACGTGGACGACAACGTGAGGCCGAGCGTGATGACCATCTGATCCCAGAAGTTCGTCGCGTAGATCAGCAATAGCGCGGCAAGCACGAAGGTGGCGAAGCGCCAGCCCACGCGCCATAAACCAATGCCGACGAAGATCGCGATGAGCGCCCACATCGGAACGGCCTGCAGGCCGTGCTCGACCGCGGCGGCGAATGTCTCGATGACCTTGCCGATGGAATCGAACGTCTTCGCGTCGTGATCGAGGAGATAGTGGACGCCGTGGTCCACCCAACTGCCAAGCGGGATGATTTCAGACATGGGAACCTCGATGGTGCGTAAGGACCTTCAGGACATTGGTCTTGTTGATCGACCCGCAGTACGAGCCGTCCGCCTCGACGACGGGCAGCGGCGCGGGGCTCGCGACCACGCGGTTCACGACGTCGTCCAACGCCATGTGCCGCTCGATGCAATCGATATGCTGAACATTGGCGCTCTCGCGCCCGACGAAGCCACGGATGCGGCGCTGCGCATCGAGCACGAACGCATAGTCGGCGCTGCCGTTCAGGGTTTGCGCCACGCTCGACGCGTCGATCTGGATGTTGTGCCGGATGAGCGGCACTTCATCGGTCTGCATCAGATCGCCGGCGGTGAGATAGCGGCTCGTGTCGATGCCTTCGAAGAAGGCCTCCACGTAGTCATCGGCTGGATTCGTGATGATTTCCTGCGGCGTGCCGATCTGCACCACGCGCCCACCTTCCATGATCGCGATGCGCGTGCCGATGCGCATCGCTTCTTCGAGATCGTGCGACACGAAAAGAATGGTGCGGCGCTGCTCGCGTTGCAGATCGAGCAGCACGTTCTGCATTTCCTTGCGCTTGAGCGGATCGAGCGCGGAAAACGCTTCGTCCATGATCATCAGCGAAGGATTGACGGCGAGCGCGCGAGCAAGGCCCACGCGCTGCTGCATGCCGCCCGATAGCTGCGACGGCAGCTTCTGCGCGAACGGCGCGAGACCGACTTGTTCGAGCACGGTCATCGCGCGGGCTTCGCGCTCCTTCTTGCCGACGCCCGCGACTTCCAGGCCGAACGCGGCGTTGGAGATGACGGTGCGCTGCGGCATCAGCGCGAAGGACTGAAACACCATGCTCATGTCCTTGCGGCGCAGTTCCGTGAGTTCCGAGCGCTTGACGGCGGCCACATCGCGGCCATCGATCAGCACTTTTCCGGCGGTCGGCTCGACCAGACGGTTGATGAGCCGGATCAGCGTGGATTTGCCTGAGCCTGACAGGCCCATGAGCACGAAAATCTCGCCTTCCTTGACGTCGAAGGAGACGTTATGGACGCCAACAATCTGTCCGGTGCGCTTGAAGACTTCTTCCTTCGTCGCGCCGCCGGCCAGCATGTCGAGCGCCTGCTTGGGACTGTTGCCGAATACTTTGCACAGTCCTTCGACTACTACCTTGGGGGAATTCATCGAATATCTCCTGGCGAGGGCGGACGTGCGTCCGCGCTGTGCATACATAGTTGCTAGAAAAAAGTCGCATCAGCCGACTATTTGCGACAACCACATGTGGAAATACGACACTTGAATATAGGCCGCTTTCCGCATGTGCGGCGAACGCCATGCTGGATAAGGCTTTGCGGCCGTCGAAGGGCAATGACGCGGAGATTTCGGCGTGTCGCCGGAAGACAAGTCGAGGCGCGTTTTTGCGATGCAAACAGTCTTTTAAGCGCCGTCAGAAAGGCGAAAGGAAGGAAAACTGCGTCGCGCGCGGACATGCGCGGAGAAAAGATGCGCCGGTAAAGATACCGGGACAGCTGAGAATTGCTAGAAAAACTACATGAAAGCGATGAAGCGGCGGGCGGGTCGTACGGCGTTGGCCGTCGTGTGTTGCTGGTGTTGTGTTTCCCGCGCCGCCATCAGCCGCGCATTACAGGCGGATGCCGAAAGCGGTGCCGCGCGACTTGCGCTGACGCTCCGATTCACGGAAACGCGCTTGATACGAGTAGTCCTTGTCCATCGGAAGGTGCGGCGATTCGAACAGCGAAGCAAATTTTTGCAGCAGGGCGAAGAGGTAGCTCATGACTGACTCCGTTTGACGATTGAGGGTTTTCCCTTAGTTCGAATTATAGGGATAGCCCTGCCCGATTTCTAGTGCAATGCAGCATTTCTAAGAAATTTTCCCGTAGTTTTTCTACCTCTCGACCGGTCCTTACTCGAAGCTGAATACAGGGACGGGACGCAAGCGCCCGAGCAGCGGCGTTCCACCGTCAAATGGAACGCATGTGCGGCACGCCGCCGCACTGCGGTGTGTCGCAGGAATGTGACATAAGGGCGGGATCAGCGAGCAGCGGAACCGGCGCGATGGTGTGTGTGGCGCGCTTGCGTTTGCGGCGTGGCCTGCACCGGCGAGGCGTTGCGCGGCGTGTCGGATGGCGGGCGCAGGCTGAAGGTCGCCGAATCGGTATCGAACAGCGAGGCGAGCGTCGCCTGCTGGTTGAGCATCAATTGCTCCGTGCGATCCTGCTGCAGCTTGGCGTCGTGACTCATGCGCAGCAGCACCGCCGTTTGCGCGATGCCGGTCGCGACCGTGACGAGCATCACGCAGACTATGACCGTCAGCATCGTCTTCATGCGGCGCGCGTGGGCCGTGGCGGACGTGCGCTGCTCGGCCATCACGGCGTGGAGCGCGTCGATGGTGTCCGCGAACGCGGTGGCGCGGGCGCGGTCGAGTTCGGGCGCGCTGGATTTCGCGAACGGCTCGGCTTCGCCGCGCGCCGGACGCACGCTCGGCTCGCCGCGATCCTGCGCGATCAGCGCGCGCGCCGCGCTTTCCGGCGCGACGGACGTGCTGATGCTCGCCGAGCGCGGCGCGGCAGCGGCGATCGCGCCGGTCTTGTCCGCGGACTCGCGCTGATCCGGCTGCGATGCGTCGATTTCGGGCGGTTCGTCCTGAAACAAGCCCTGCTCCGGCGCGGACGATGCCGCCGTGCCCCGCGCCAGGCGTTTCGCGGCCGCGGATTCAGCCGCATTGACGCCCGCGGGCGGCGTGCCGCAACTCGACTGCACCGCCGCGAGAAACACGTCCGGCAATTCGAATCCCTCGAA
This sequence comes from Caballeronia cordobensis, assembly GCF_001544575.2. Classification (GTDB taxonomy): domain Bacteria; phylum Pseudomonadota; class Gammaproteobacteria; order Burkholderiales; family Burkholderiaceae; genus Caballeronia; species Caballeronia cordobensis. The sequence goes on along the minus strand of NZ_FCNY02000015.1, from coordinate 146,301 downwards.
CGTGCCCTGACGGATATCGGTATTCAGCGCCTGGAGTTGCGCGCGCTCCGCGTCTTCCGCGAACAGGTCGAGCGTTTCGCCGCCGCGCGCGCCTTCGCTCAGTTGCGCGAGACGCTGCGCCGAGCGCGCGGCGCGGGCGAGCTTCTTCTCGGCGTCGGCGCCGGCCTGCATCGCTTGCGCGCGTCGGCGGCGGGTTTGGGCGGCGGATTCGGCTCGAAGCGTGTCAGGATCTCTTTTTACTGCGGAATCTGGCATAAGTTCGCAAGACGGCAGCTTCCACGGCCGGCGCGGAAGGCACACCGGCGTTTCAGCGGATATTTTCGAGAGGCGGCATTGTCGCACGGCTGCACGGGCAATCCAGCCATCGCGAGGCAAATTCAGCTCACGTCTTCCTCGCGAAACTCGCGCACCACGTCGAGTTGCCGCAAACGCTCGCGGATCGCCTGATATTCGAGCGCCGATGCGCGCGACAACTCCACGCGCACCTCGTCCAGATCGGCCGAATCGTCACTCTGCTGCACGATGAACTGCTTCACGCGCACGCTGCCGGGCCCGAGCGCCTCGTGCAGCGCGTGAAAGCTGAGCGAGCCGCGATCGACGAGCATCGTCAGCTGGCGGCGCTGCTTCACGTTGATGAAGCGGCGTTCGAGCGGCTTGATCCCCGCGAGGATGACGAGAATGATCGCCGTCGCCGCGATCGACGCCGTGTACAGCCCGCCGCCGACCGCAAGCCCGATCGCGGCGACGGACCACAGGCTCGCGGCCGTCGTCAGCCCGCGCACGATCTCGCCGCGCAGCAGAATCGATCCCGCGCCGAGAAAGCCGATGCCCGACACCACCTGCGCCGCGACCCGCGACGGATCGAGCACGACGTGATCGGCCGTCAGCGCATCCGCGAAACCGAACGCCGACACGATCATGAAAAGCGCCGAGCCGACGCACACGAGCATGTGCGTGCGCAGCCCCGCCGCCCACGCGAGCCGCTCGCGCTCGAAACCGATGACGCTGCCGAGCGCCGCGGCCATCACGAGCCGCGAAACGAGTTCCACATTTCCCAACATGTTGTGCGCCCTCCTCGTTTGAAAAGCCCGTTGCCGCACCTGAAAACGCGGTGCGCGCCGGGCCGGTTTTGCTATTCTTTCCTGTTGCGTGACCCTGGCACGGCCATGCGCTTTTCGGACCCAATCAGAGTCTTCGTATGCAGGATCAACAACTCACCGCTTCATCGCCGATGCAATCGACGAGCCCGGATTCCGCCGCGCAGTTGCGCGCCCATTATGCGAACGTCGTGCTGCCCGTCTGGCGCGGTTCGGGGTTCAATGCGTCACTCGGGCTGGCGTACGAAGCCGTCGCTCCCGGCGATCATGCACCGTTACCGCCGAAGCGGTATCGCGCCATGGCCTGCGCGCGGCAACTGTTCGTGTTCTCCGAAGCCGGCGACCTCGCCCATGCCGCAACGCTCTTCGAATCGCTGCGGCACTATTTTCAGGACAGAAAAAACGGGGGATGGTTCTATAGCGTGGATGCGAGCGGTGCGCCGCTCGAGCGCCAGAAGGATCTGTACACGCATGCGTTCGTGGTGTTCGCGTGCGCGCATTACGCGAAAAAAAGCGGCTCCGCTGACGCGCTCGCGCTGCTCGACGAGACCTCGCGGCTCGTCGAGGCGCGCTTTTCGAGCGGCGGCGATCTGCTGAACGCCGCGCTCGCCGAGGACTTCGGCGCGACGCTCGAAACGCCGCTGCAAAATCCGCTGATGCATCTCGCGGAAGCGTGGCTCGCCGCGCGCGAGGCGACCGCCGACCCCGCCTACGACAAGCGTCTCGCGCAGCTCGCAAGATCCGTCGCGGATGCGTTCGTGCATCAGCCGAGCGGTGCGATCGCCGAATTGCCGATGGGCGCGCCAGGCAACCGGCTGGAGCCGGGCCATCAGTTCGAGTGGTATTTTCTGGCGCAGGGCAGTGGTCACGCCGCGTTCGAAGCGGCGGGCCTCAACGAAAAGCTCGCGCGCGCCTTCGATTTCGCGCAACGGCACGGCGTGGACGCGAAAACTGGCGGCGTGTGCGCCGCGCTCGACGAAGCCGGCCACGTGATCGACGGCACGGAGCGCATCTGGGCGCAGACGGAATATCTGCGCGCGCTGGCCACGCGCGGCGACCCCGTCGGCGAGCAGATCGAGCGCTTCCGCGCGCGCTTCCTGCATGCAACCGGCTGGGTCGAATGCCGCTCGGCGCAGGGCGAGATCATCCGCGCCGAGATGCCGTCGACGACGCCGTATCACCTCGCGACGTCGTACGCGGCGTTGCCTGCCTGAGCGGGAACGGACTCAGGCGAGCTGAAACACCGACACCGCCGCCTTCAGTTGCCGCGTCTGCTCGTGCAGCGACGACGCGGCCGCCGCGGCCTCTTCGACGAGCGCCGCGTTCTGCTGCGTCATCTCGTCCATCTGCGTGACGGCCTGATTCACCTGCTCGATGCCCACGCTCTGCTCAAGCGACGACGCGCTGATTTCCGCCATCATCTGCGTGACGCGCGAGATCGACGCCGACACATCGCGCATCGCCGCGCCCGCGCGCTCGACGAGCACGGAGCCGTCGCTGACCTGCGCGACCGATTCGCCGATCAGCTCCTTGATTTCCTTGGCCGATTGCGCCGAGCGCTGCGCGAGCCCGCGCACTTCGCCCGCCACAACCGCGAAGCCGCGCCCTTGCTCGCCCGCGCGCGCCGCCTCGACCGCCGCGTTCAGCGCCAGAATGTTGGTCTGGAACGCGATGCCGTCGATGACCGAAATGATTTCCGCGATCTTGTCCGAGCTCGCCGCGATGCCGCGCATCTTCTCGACGACATCATCGACCACGCTGGAGCCGCGCGAGGTCGCGTCGAGCGCCTGGCCTGCGAGCGTGTTCGCCTCGCGGGCGTGCTCGGCGTTCTGACGCACGGTCGCGGTCAGCTCTTCCATGCTCGATGCGGTTTCTTCCAGCGACGCCGCCTGATTTTCCGTGCGCGCGGAAAGATCGGCGTTGCCGCTCGCGATTTCGTCGGCGCCGAAGTTGATCGAATCCGACGTCTCGCGCACGGTCTTCACGGTGCCCGCGACGCTCGCCTGCATCGTCGCGAGTCCCGCGAACAGACGGCCGATCTCGTTCGTGCCGCGATCCTCGATGCGCTCGTCGAGACGCCCCTTCGCGATGCGCTCGAAATGACGGCCCGCTTCCTCCAGCGGCGCGATCACGCCACGGCGCAGCGCGACGTGCGTCAGCGCGACGCCCGCGACGAGCGCCACGAAAATCACGATGCCCACGGCGCGGAACCACGCGTAACGCGTATCGATCGACGACAGATAGCCGCGGCCGGCTTCATCGCCGAAATCGACGAACTTCTGCTGCTCGGCGAGATAGCGGTCCTGGAAGCCTTGCGTCGGCTGGTCCAGAAACGCCTGAATATTGCCCGCGTCGAGATACTGGACGAGCTCGGAAAGCGCCTTCGAATACTCGGCGTACTTCGCCTTCAGCGCGGTCATGCGCGCCAGGTTCTCGTCGCCGGTCTTCGGCGCGTTCAGAAAGGCGGTGAACGACTTGTCCGCCGCCGCGATCTCCTCGCGCGCGTGCTGGACGATTTCCGTCGGCTCCGTGCCGCCGCGCACCATGCGGGTGCCCGCGCGGGAGAGGTTGATGCGCGCGTCCATCAGATGCTGGGTGGTCTTGTTGACCGCGTTCACCTGCTTGAGCGCGATGTCCGAGAGACTGCCGACATCGTCGTGCGTGCGCGAGAGCGACCAGAACCCGAGCCCTTCGGTCACGAGCTGAAAGAGACAAAACACCACCAGAACGGCCAGCAAACCGGATGAAACCTTGATCTTTCCGAACATCACAAACACCCACACTTTCCGAAATTGAGGCCCGCGCGATGCGGGGACAGTGCGGGTTTACGGCAATCACGCAGGAAAGCTTGAATCGTTTGCCGCCATGGCGTGTCTACGCGAATGAGGGGAATGCGCGGTCCCGGCGAAGCGTCGCCGGAGGGCACGCATGCCGCTCGAAACGCACCATTGCACAATTTTTGCGTGACTTCCTTGCAGTGGGCGCGAACGCTTCCTATTGTCTTTGCAGGACGGCACCGAACCCACCCAAGGAGTGTCCGAATGGCCGAAATCGTCGATATCGCGCGCGGTGCGCTGAATGCGCAACCGTTCAGCGCCTTGCTTGGAACCAAACTGATGCAGGTCGATTCAGCAAGTCTCACGCTGTGCCTGCCGATCAGGGACGAGCTGAGGCAGCAACACGGTTTCGTGCACGGCGGGGTGGTGAGCTATCTCGTGGACAACGCGCTGACTTTCGCGGGCGCGCTGCGGCTCGGGCCGAAGGTCGTCACCGGGGAATACAAGATCAACTATCTGCGTCCGGCCGTCTCCGGCACGCTGATGGCGCGGGCGCGCGTCGTCCATGCGGGCCTCACGCAGGCCACCTGCCAGTGCGATGTATTCGTCACCGACGGCGGCGCCGAGCGGCTCGTCGCGGTCGCGCAGGGCACGATCACGCGGATCGTCGACAGCGCGGCCGCGGAGCCGGTTTATCACGCCTGAGCGCCATCACGGCCGATGCGTCATTCGATCGACGCGTCGCAGGTCCGGTCGAATGAACGTACCTTGACGGCGCGCTCCAGGGCCGCGAGCCGTTGCAATGTCACGAGGCCCAGCAGGGCGAGCGCGAGTCCGAGCATGAAGTCCGCGCGCACGCCCGCGCGATCGACGATCGTGCCGCCCACCGCCGAGCCGGCGGCGATCGCCACCTGAATGATGCTCACGAACATGGCGGAGCCGGCTTCCGGCGCATCCGCCGTCCCGCGCTGAATCCAGACGCTGAAGCACAGCGGCAGCGCGCCGAACGCGACGCCCCACAGCAGCATTCCGGCCGTTTCGCCGATGCCCGAATGTTCGAGCAGCAGCATCGACGACAGGGCCGCGAGCAGCAGCAGGACCATCGCGGCGACGGATTTCTTGAGATGGTCCGAGACGATCATCGACATCAGCGCGTTGGAGAAGAAGCCGATGAGGCCGAACCCGAAGAGCAGGAAGGTGATCGCGCTCAGCGAAAAGTCCTGTTCGAGCAACGGTGCGATGTAGGTGTACGTCGAGAAATGCGCGCCGAAGACGAGCGCGACCATCAGCAGGCTCAGGCGCGTATGAGACCGGCCGAGCAGCGTCCTGAAACTGGCCAGGCGCAAAGCCGATGCCGACGGCAGCGACGGCACGAGCAGCACCTGTGCGACGAACGCCACCGCGACCAGTCCCGCCGTGGCCGCGAACGACGCGCGCCATGATGCGAACGACGCGATGAACGTCCCGAGCGGCACGCCGATGACGGTGGCGAAGGTCACGCCGGTGAGGATGGTGGCGGTCGCCTTGGCCGCGTCCCTGGCCTGCACGAGTCGTGGCGCGGCCGCGGTGGCGAGCGTCCAGAAGCCGCCCAGCGCGGCGCCGAGCAAGGCGCGTCCGACGAGCATGACCGGAAGGTTCGTCGCGATCGCGCACACGATGTTCGCGATCAGCAGCACCGCGGTCAGCATCAGGAAGACGTATCGACGGTCCATGCGCCCGGCGCTGACGATGAGCGTCGGCGCGAAGATCGCGGCCATGACGCCCGGAATCGTGACCATGAGGCCCGCGACGCCGTTCGACACGTCGAGGTCGTGCGCGATTTGCGGCAGTAATCCGACGGGCAGGAACTCGGCTGTCACGAACGCGAACGCGCTCACCGCCACCGCGATGACCGAAAGCCACTGCCGCACGGACGTTGACATGCCCGCCGACGACGCTGGCGTTGCTGGTGTATCGATATGCATGATGAATTGATGCTGGATTCAGGCCTGACACTCTAGGCCGCGTTGCGCTTCGGAAAAAGCGCCGCGACTTGAACAGAGTTGCCGGTGTGGCCGAACAATGTGATGCGGTTCAGTTTTCGCGCTGAACGCTAGAGAGATAGAGAAGCCCGCGCGCTTTGCAGCGGCGGGCCTTTGAAGCAGGAATGACGCGGTTTATTGCGCCGCGACGGTCTTCTGTTGCTGCTCGCCGAGGCCCTGAATGCCGAGGCGCACCGTCTGTCCCGCTTTCAGGTAGACGGCGTTCGGCTTCACGCCCATGCCCACGCCCGGCGGCGTGCCCGTCGAAATGACATCGCCCGGCTGCAGGCTCATCACCTTCGACAGATACGCGACCAGTTGCGCGACCGTGAAGACCATGGTCTTCGTGTTGCCGTTCTGATAGCGCTTGCCGTCGACTTCGAGCCACAGATCGAGCTTCTGCGGATCGGCGATTTCGTCCTTCGTGACGAGCCAGGGACCGATCGGGCCGAACGTGTCGAAGCCCTTGCCCTTGTCCCATTGCGTGCCGTGTTCGAGCTGCCACTCGCGCTCGGAAACGTCGTTGATCACGCAATAGCCCGCGACGTAATCGAGTGCGTTCGCTTCATCGATGTACTTCGCTGACCGGCCGATCACCACGCCCAATTCGACTTCCCAGTCGGTCTTGACCGAGTTGCGCGGAATTTCGACGTTGTCGTTCGGACCGCAGATCGCGCTCGTCCATTTGTTGAAGATGACCGGCTCGGTCGGCACGGGCAGATTCGATTCCGCCGCGTGGTCCGCGTAGTTCAGCCCGATGCACACCATCTTGCCGACGCGCCCGACACACGGCCCGATGCGCGGATTGCCATCGACCACGGGCAGCGTCGCAACATCCACACCGCGCAGTTTCGCCAGGCCCGCTTCGGTCAGCGTCGCGCCGGCGATGTCATCCACGACCTTCGACAGGTCGCGAATCTGGCCCTCGGCGTCGAGCAGACCCGGTTTTTCCTGACCCTTGGGGCCGTAACGAAGCAGCTTCATCTGATTTGATCTCCTGTTTCGAAAAGATTGAGCGATCGGTCAGTTGGACCAGCCGCCATCGATTATATGAATCTGGCCCGTCGTGAACGACGATTCGTCCGAGCCGAGATAAAGCGCCAGCGCGGCGATTTCCTCGGCGCGGCCGACGCGGCCCATCGGCTGACGCGCAACGAACGCGGCCTGAATCTGCTCCACGCTCGCGCCCTGCGCTTTCGCCTGCTCGGCGATGCGGTCCTTGAGCGACGGCGATTCCACCGTGCCGGGGCAGATCGCGTTGCAACGCACGCCGCGCGTGACGAAATCCGCGGCGACGGACTTGGTGAGACCGATCACGGCCGCCTTCGACGCGCCATATACGAAGCGGTTCGCCACGCCCTTCACGCTCGACGCCGCCGACGACATGTTGATGATCGAGCCGCCGCCCTTCTCCAGCATTTTCGGCAGAAACGCGCGGATCGTCCGGTACATCGCCTTTGCGTTCAGGTCGAAGGCGAAATCCCAGTCGTCCTCGCTCGCCTCGAGAATCGAGCCGGCGTGCACGAAGCCCGCGCAGTTGAACAGCACGTCGATCGGGCCGATTTCGTCGGCGAGCGCGTTGATCGCCTGCGCGTCGCGCACGTCGAGCCGCTTCACCTCGAAAGGCTTGCCTTCGAGCGATTCCGTGCGAATGTCGGTTGCGATGACGCGCGCGCCCTCCTTCGCGAAAAGCTCGGCCGTCGCGAGGCCGATGCCTTGTCCCGCCGCCGTGATGAGCGCCGTCTTGCCTGCCAGTCTTTGTACCATCTACTGCTCCAGTCGAATGTGTTTTTGAGACATGCCGGGTATAGCAGCCGATCAAATACGATAGAACGCGCGGGCGTTTCCGCCGAAAATCGCGTCCTGATCGGCTTTTTCGAGATGCGACGTGAGGTTTTGGACGGTGGCGTGCCAGTCGCGGTAGTTTCCGTTCAGGTTCAACACCGGCCAGTCGCTGCCCCACATCAGACGTTGCGGTCCGAAATGTTCGAGAAGATGCGCGACGTAAGGTCTTAAGGTTTCGTCGCGCCAGTTTTCCTTCGATTCCGTCGCCAGGCCGGAAAGTTTGCAGCGAAGATTTTGCGGTAATGCGGCGAGTTGCGCGATGCCGTCGGCCCAGGGTTGCCAGCCTTCGGCGCCATCGCGGATCGGCGGTTTCGCGCCATGATCGACGACGATCCTGAGCTTCGGATAGCGCCCCGCGAACGTCACGATCGACGGAACATGCCGCGCGAAAATCAATGCGTCGAAGGCGAGATCGAGATCGATCAGCCGTTCGACGGCATCCGCGCGCGGGGCGTGTTCGATCCACGCATCGTCGGGCAAATCCTGCAGCATCGGGCGCACGGCCTTGAACTTCGGCTCGCGGGCGAATTCGTCGATGATCGATGCCGCATCGATCGAATCGAGCGGCACCCAGCCGACGACGCCCGCGATCGAATCGTCGGCGCGGGCGAGATCGAGCAAGTAACGCGTTTCATCGACGGTCGGCGCGGCTTGCACGACGACTGTGCGTGCTATGCCTGTTGCCTTGCGCAGCGGTGCGAGATCGTCCGGGTCGAAAACGCGATACAGCGGCTTCATCTCCGGCGTGAGCCAGCCATAATCGCCGCGTGCCGGGTCCCAGTAGTGCTGGTGCGCATCGATGTGTGTTTGCGTCTGCGTTTGCGTGTTCATCGCGGCACCGGCGCGCTCGCATGAAGCAGGCCCTCGGCGCGCAACGCGTCCCACAAAGCGGACGGAACCGGCGTCGCGAACGATGCCGCGTTCTCGCGCACTTCGCCGGGCGTGCGCGCGCCCATCAGCACCGTGGCCACGACTTTATGCGCATAAGGAAACTGGATAGCCGCCGTCGAAAGCGCGACGCCATGTTCGCGGCACACGCGCTCCAGCTTGCCGACGCGTTCGACGATCTCTTTCGGCGCGTCGCCGTAATTGAACTTGAGGTCGCCGTGCGCGTTCGTATCGAGACCGCGCGCGAGAATGCCCGAGTTGAACGCGCCGCCGAGCAAGATGCTCACGCCGCGCTTCTCGCATTCGGGCAATAGATCGTCGAGGGTATTTTGTTCGAGCAGCGTGTAGCGGCCCGCGAGCAGCGCGCAGTCGATATCGAATTCCGCCATCGCCTCCTGCACCGCTGCGCCTTCGTTCACGCCGAGGCCGACCGCTTTCACGCCGCGCGATTGCTTCAACTCTTCGAGTGCGCGAAATCCGCCTTCATCGACCAGTTGCTTCCAGTAATGCGAGTTCGCGTCGCCGTGCGTGACGCGGCCGATATCGTGAATCAGCACGATATCGATATCGATCATGCCGAGCCGCATCTGGCTGTCCTCGAAAGAACGCAGAATGCCGTCGTAGCTGTAGTCGTAGATCGCCTGGAACGGCAGCGGCGCCGCCCAGCCTTCGCTGCCGTCGTAGGGCGTCGTGCGCGGAACGAAGCGCCGGCCCACTTTGGTCGAGAGCACGAAGTCGCCGCGCGGATGGTGCCGCATCGCATCGCCGAGACGATGTTCCGCCTTCGTGTGGCCGTAATGCGGCGCGGTATCGAAAAAGCGGATGCCGGCCTGCCACGCGGCATCGACGGTCGCGCGCGCCTCGTCTTCCGTCAGTTCGTGATACAGCCCGCCGAGCGGCGCGGTGCCGAGCGAGAGCGCCGTGACCTCCAGCGCCGTGCGGCCCACCGTGCGCCGGCGGGAAACTGCCTGCTGCGTTCCTGTGGTCATCTGCAAACCTCGAATGATTTTTAGATGGCGAAACTCAAGCCGCCACAGTAACGCGTCGTGCGCTGACCGGCAAACACGCCGGGCCGACCGGCTCGAAGGTTTTGTAAGTCAGGATGAATTCCTGATGCCCGAGCGACTCGGATTTCGACGCCGCGCCCGCCGCCACCGCGAGCGTGACGTCGACGATCTCGCGGCCCACTTCGTCGAGCGTCGCGCGGCCTTCGAGGATGCGGCCGGCGTCGACGTCCATGTCGCCGGACAGGTTGCGATAGGTGTTCGGATTCGCGCAGACCTTGATGACCGGCGAGATCGCCGAGCCGACCACCGAGCCGCGCCCGGTCGTGAACAGGATCACGTGACAGCCGCACGCGATCAGCTCGCCGATCTCCGCGTTGTCGCTGATGTTCGGAAAGCCGAAGCGCGGTTCGCCGTCCGGAACGACATCGAGCAGATAAAGCCCGCCGGTCGGCGGCACGTCGCCCGGCTTGATGATGCCGACAATCGGCGATGCCCCGCTCTTCGAGTACGCGCCGAGCGATTTCTCTTCCTGCGTCGTCAGCCCGCCGTCCGCGTTGCCGACCGAGAACGAGCCGTGGCCCATCGTCGTGTAATAGCGCGCGGCTTTTTGCACGCATTCGACGATCGCGTCGCCGAGTTCGGGCCGCGCCGCGCGCCGCTTCATATGGAACTCGCAGCCGACGAGCTCGCCCGTTTCCTCGAAGATGCACGACGCGCCCGCATCGATGAACGCATCGAAGGCGCGGCCCACCGCCGGATTCGCCGTGATGCCGCTCGTGCCGTCGGAGCCGCCGCAGATCGTGCCGACGATCAGTTCATCGAGCGCCATCGGCACTTTGGGTTGCGCGGCGAGCGTCGCGCGCGCCTCGCGCACCCAGTCGAGCCCGTTCTGGATCGTGCTGCGCGTGCCGCCTTTCTCCTGAATCGTCAGCACGGCGGCGGGGCGGCCGCTCGCGCGCACGACATCGGCGAGATAGTGCTTGTTCATGCTTTCGCAGCCGAGCGACACGAACAGCACCGCGCCGACATTCGGATGCGTGCAGATGCGCTCCAGCATCTTTTCCGCGTAACTGTTCGGATAGCAACCCGGAAAGCCGATCAGATGCACGGGCGGTGCGTCATCGTGCGCGGCGGCATCGAAATCGTCGAACGAAGGACGAAACTGCGCGACGATCTCGCGCGCAACGTGATGCGCGCATTCGACGAGATACGCCACCGCGACGACATTGCGGATTCCTTTGCGGCCATCCGCGCGGAGATAGCCTTGCAGTACGGAAGTGTTCATGGAAGTGTTCAGTGCTGCACGTAGGCGTGTCCGGCGTCGTGCGTGTAAGTGGGAATGTAGTCGCTGTCCAGATTGTGCGTATGCAGATGCTCCCCGCACGCCACATCGACATTGACGTGACCGATGATCGCGCCGTAGCGCAGCACCTTGTCGTCCTTCGACAACGCGCGCCGCGCGATCTTGTGCGCAAGTTCGATGGTCGTCGCGAGCGTGACCGGCGCGCCTTCGATCATCAGCGTTTCGCCCGCCGGCAAACGCGCGGCGGCGATCAGGCAGTTGTCTTCCGGGCTCAGCAGAATGAGGCGCGGATCGGTGTTTCCTTGCATGTGTGTCTCTCAGTTTTGCGCTTCGCCACCCGCGAGCCGCGCCACCATCAACGAGCCGAGGATGATCGCGCCATAGATCGCCTGAATCCAGAACGACGGAACTTGCGCAAGTGTCAGCAGGTTTTGCACGACGCCCAACAGCAAAACGCCTGACAGTGCGCCGAGCATCGTGCCCTTGCCGCCGTCGAGCGAAATGCCGCCGATGACCGCCGCGGCGAACACCGTGAAGATCATGCCGTTGCCCTGATTCGCGTTGATTGCGCCGACGTAGCCCGTGACGATCAAGCCGCCGATCGACGCGAGCACGCTGCCCAGCACGAACACGCCCCATGTGATGCGTTCGACGCGAATGCCCGCCGCGCGCGCCGCTTCCGGATTGCCGCCGATCGCATAGAGCGCGCGGCCGAGGCGGTGATAGCGCAGCATGAGCGCCGCGACCGCGAACGCCACCGCCGCGAGCCAGACCGAGAGCGGCAGGCCGAGCACGAGCGTCGTTGCGAGCGTGAAGAAGGACGGCGGCATGTCGAACAGCGTGCCGCCTTTGGTCGCGCCGACGAGCATGCCGCGCAGCACGATCAGCATGGCGAGCGTGACGATGAACGCGTTCAGCCGCAGCCGCACGACCAGAAAGCCGTTGACGAAACCGACCAGCGCGCCCACGACGACGATCGCCGCAAGCCCGGCCACCGCGGGCCATTCGAGTCCGAAGCCCGATGAGGCCGCGGGCATCACGAGCATCGCGCCGACGGCGGGCGCGATGCCGACCGTCGATTCGAGCGACAAGTCGAATTTGCCCGTCAGCACGATCAGCGATTCGGCGAGCACGACGAGCGCGAGCGCCGCCGACGCGCCGAGAATGCTGATGAGGTTGGCCTGCGTCAGAAAGCTCGGACTGACGAACGCGCCGATCGCAAGCAGCAACGCAAGCGCGGGCACGAGCGCGAGATCGCGAAAGCGCGCGAGCTCGATGCGCGGGCGCTGCCTTTGCATCGGCACGCCGGCCATCGCGGGACTGGAAACGTCATGCTTCATGGAGACTCACTCCTTCGACGGATGCGATGAGTTCATGGTCCTGCCATCCGGCAGGGAATTCGGCGGCGATCGCGCCTCGGAACATGACGAGCACGCGGTCGCAGGTGCGCAGGTCGTCGAGCTCGCCGGACACGACGAGCACCGCCTTGCCTTCCTCGCGCACGCGTTCGACGACGCCGAGCAGCGCTTCCTTCGATTTCACGTCGACGCCCGCGGTCGGATCGATGAGCACGAGCACGTTCGGATCGGTGGCGAGCGCGCGGGCCATCACGACCTTCTGCTGATTGCCGCCCGACAGGCCTGACACTTCGTGGTCGGGTCCAGGTGTCTTGATGCCGAGCGCGGCGATCATGCGGCGTCCGAAGGCGTTTTTCTTCGCGGGCGTGGCGATTCCGAAACGGCCGAGCGTGCGGGCGATGGTCATCGAGGCGTTTTCCGCGACGGATTGCGACAGCACCAGACCCTCGCGATGACGGTCCTTCGGCACACAACCGACGCCGTTCGCGAGCGCGGCGGGCACATCGCCGGGCGGCAGCGTGCGGCCATCGACGCGGATTGCGCCACTCTTCTGCGCCTTCAAACCGGCGATCGCTTCCGCCACGCTCGTGCGGCCGCTCGTTGTCGCGCCCGTGAGGCCGATGACTTCGCCGCGCCGCACCTGGAAGCCGACTCTGGCGTAGTCGTCGCCGCAAAGGTCGGACACGGACAGCGCGATCGCCGCATCGGCGGGCAAAGGCGCACGCGCGGCGGCATCGGCGACGGCGAGACCGCCCTGCTCGCCCGTCATCGCTTCGATCAGCTTGTCGCGCGGCAAAACCGAGACCGGCGCGCTGACGATATGACGCGCATCGCGCAGGACGGTCACTGCCTGACAGATTTCGTACACTTCCTGCAAGTGATGGGAAATGAACAGAAAAGTGACGCCTTCTGTCTGCAACTCTTCGATACGCCTGAAGAGACGCTTGATCTCTTCGCCGTCCAGCTGTGCAGTCGGTTCGTCGAGAATGATGAAACGCGCGCCGTACGACAGCGCCCGCGCGATCTCGACGAGTTGCCGTGCCTCGACGGTCAGATCGCCGGCGCGTGCGTCCTCGCGCACGTCAATCTTCCAGTGATCGAGCAGCGCGCGGGCGTCGCGGCGCATCGCGCGCCAGTCGATCACGCCGCCGCGCCGATGTTGCCGGTTGATGAAGAGGTTCTCGGCCACCGACAACTCGCGGATGATCGTCGAATGCTGGTAGACGCACGCGACGCGCTCGCGCCACGCATCGCGGTCCGCGAGCGGCGGCGCGGGCTGGCCGCCAAACCGGATCTCGCCGGCGTCGGGTTTGCGCAGGCCGGTGAGCATCGACACGAGCGTCGATTTACCCGCGCCGTTGCGCCCGACGAGCGCGTGGGACTCGCCGGGCAGCACGCGCATCGTGACGTCGGCGAGCGCGGCGGTCGAGCCGTAACGCTTGGTCAGGCCGAGCGCTTCAACGACGGGCGCGCTCATTTGACGGTATTGCCCCAGAGGGACTTGTCGTCGACGTTGGACTTCGTCACGAGCGGCGCGGGCAACTGATCTTCGAGAATGCCGGGCGCGCGCTGAACGATGGTGCTGCCGTGATCGGTGGGACCGGGCTTGAAGGTCTGTCCGGCGAGCGCCGCCTTGATATAGAAGAGGCCGTACTTCGCGTAAAGATCGGCGGGCTGGGAAATGGTCGCGTCGATTTCGCCGCGGCGGATCGCGTCATATTCCTGCGGAATGCCGTCGTTGCTCACGATCACGATGTGCTTCGGATCGCCCGCCTTGAAGAGCATTTGCTTGCGGCGCAGCGTCTGAAGCGTCGGCGACAGATAGACGCCGCCTGCCTGCATGTAGATCGCCTTCACATCGGGATTCGCGGTCAGAAGACTGTCGAGCGCCGTCGCGGCGGCGTCGCCCTTCCACGCGGCGGGAATCTCCAGCAGGCTCAGCGACGGATATTTCTTCAGGCACTCACGGAACGCCTCCGACCGGTCGCGGCCGTTCACCGACGCCAGATCGCCCATGATCTGAACGACCTTGCCCGACTTCACATGCGCGCCGATGTATTCGCACGACTTCGTGCCGTACGCGCGGTTGTCGGCGCGCACGACCATCGCGACCTTGCCCTGCGTCGGCGCGACATCGACTGCAACGACCGGCACGCTCTTCGCCGACGACGCATCGAGCGCGCGGCTGATCGCCGCCGAATCCAGCGGCCCGACGACGATGCCCTTCGCGCCCAGGTTCAGCAGGTTGTTCATGTCGGTGATCTGCTGCGCGGGATCGCCGTTCGAATTGACCGGCGCGAGGATGTCGAGGCCCATGTCCTTCGCGTATTTCGGCAGGTAGTTGTTGTACGACTGCCAGAACGGCGAAGTCAGCAGCGGCAGACCCAGGCCGACTTTGCCGCTATCGGCGGCGTTGGCGAGGCCCATCGTGCTGACCGTGGCGATGGCGACGGCGAGCGTCTTGGTGAACTTCATGCGGTGTCTCCTGAATACGTGCTGTTCTTCGTGACTGCAACGTGGGTGCTGCGGGAAACTTTCGATGCATCTATTCATCAGTGAACGTATTATTCATATACGCACAATTCGAAGTCAAGAACGACCGACGACGAGGCGATCGGTAATTTCCCTAGCCTGGTTTTCGCCGACGGCATCGGCGTTCACTGACAAAAGGCTTAAACTCGGCGCCAACTCATGAATCGACCCAGACTGCACATGGATGTTGAAGACAACGATGCCGATCGCTATCGCGCGCCCGCGCTCGACAAGGGACTCGATATCCTCGAATTGCTGTCCGAGCAGAAATCGGGGCTGACGCGTGCGGAAATCACGAAAATGCTCGGGCGCAATGCGAGCGAGATGTATCGGATGCTGGAGCGGCTCGTCGCGCGCCAATATGTGGTGCGTTCGCCGGAGGGCGATCGTTATTCGCTGAGCCTCAAGCTCTATGCGCTCGCGCATCGACATCCGCCGATGAATCGCCTGATTGCCGAGGCGCTGCCCGTCATGCAGCGTTTCGCCGATGCTGCCGAACAATCGGTGCATCTCGCCGTCTACGATCGCGGCAATCTGCTCGTCATCGCTCAAGTGGACGGGCCCGGAACCTGGGGCATTTCGGTGCGGCTCGGTTCGCGCGTCGGATTGATCGACACTGGCTCAGGCCGTGTGATGCTCGCTTTTCAAACCGGCGAACAGCGCGAGCACATGCTCGCCGAGCATACGAAGGTCAAAGGCGAACTTGCGCTCGATCGCGCGGTGCTGGATGCCGACTACCGGCAGATCTGCGAAATCGGCTATTCGAAGAAAGACAGTCAGCAGACCTTCGGCGTGACGGACGTGACGTTTCCGCTGCTCGGACCGTCGGGGCAGGCGATCGCCGCCCTCACCTGTCCTTACATGCGCCGCATCGATGAATACGTTGCGCCGTCCATCGACGACGTCACTGCGCTGCTGAAGGACGCCGCCGCGTCGCTTTCGATGATGCACGACTGACCGCCGTGCGTTGCGCGCGTTAGAATGGCGGCCCTCTCAAAATGGCGGCGCGCCGTAATCCCGCGTTGCCGCATTCAATCCGACGCATTCTCCGATGGCGAAACTCCTTTCCGATTCCGAATTCCTCCGCTTCAGCGAACTTCAGCAAAAGCAGGCGAACTTCACGATCACGTCCGACGAAGCCGATGAACTGCGCGAGATCGTCGCGCACGCGCAAAAAAAGCGCGACGATCGCGCGGCTGCGATGCAGGCAATCGAAGCCTATATCGCGCAGTTCGATATCACGCCGGACGAACTTTTTTCGGCCGAGCAGATCGGCGACGCGGCGCGTACCTTTGGCTTGATTCCCGCAGCGAAGAAAGAACGCACGCTGCCGCCGCAACTGACGCACAACGGAAAGCCCTATCAATGGACTTCGCGTGCGCTGCCCGATGAGATTCGTGTGCCGCTGTTCGAAGCGTTCACATCGGGGCAATCGGTGAAGCCGTTCATCGCGACGTTGAAGGACACGTCGCGCTGCGCGTTGACCATTGCGAGGCTCGAGAAGGAGACGGGCGCTACGTACACCGAAGCGTTGCTCGACGAGCTTGCGTTGTCGCGTGCTCACGTCGATGAAGCGATGGGTAAGCTGGCAGCGTGACGCGAGGGGTTCGCCGGGGCTTTATGCGCATAAAGCCGGACGGCTCCGCCGCCTGTGACTTTATGCGCGTAAAGTCGAAGGCGACGGCGTCTCGCACAGTCGCAATCTGAAGCCGACGACGCCCGGGTCTTCGGTCTTCGTCAGCTCGAAACCCTTGCTGCGCGCCAGCGCGATCATGCCGGCGTTCTCACGCAGCGCTTCGCCAATCATCCAGCGCGTGCCGCGCTTCGTCGCGTATTCGATGATGCGCGATAGCAGAAGTGCTCCCAATCCTTTTCCCTTCATATCCGAACGCGCGGCCACGGCGAATTCGGCGGTCTCATTGTCGGGATCGGCAATCGCGCGGGCTACACCCAGCGTTTCGTTCATGCCGTCGCCGTTCGCCCGCGTCACGATCAGCGCCATCTCGCGGTCGTAGTCGATCTGCGTCATGCGCGCGAGTTGAGAATGATCGAAGCTGCGCACTGCGCCGAAGAAGCGAAGACGCAAGTCCTCGGCGGTATTCGCCGCAACGAACGCCGCATGCGCTTCTTCGTCTTCGGGACGAATCGGACGCACGGTGATGCGCATGCCGTGCCAGTCGAGCGTCTCTTCGAGGCAGCGCGGATACGGCACGATCGCGAGAGGCTTGCGATGCGCGCCGAGCGTAAGTTGCGGTTCGTGAACGGCAACCGAGTCGCGAGTCACGCGCAGGATGAGGCGCAAGGCAACGATTTCTTCGATATAACAAACGAGTTGCGACAGCGCCGTCAGCGAATTGAGCAGCGAGTCGGCGGGCAATTCGCGTGAGCGCGGCGACCGCATGACGAGATCGCGCGCCAGCGTCGGATTAAGCGGCGGCAAAGCGAACTCGTGAAGGGCGTCGGCGAGCCCGAGCGCGCCTTCGGCTTTGAACTCGAACACCGGACCGAATACGCGATGGTTGAGCAGGCGAGTCTGAATCTCGACGGCATCGCTTGTCAGCGAGTCCGGCGGTCCTGGCTTCACCGTGATGCCGAAGCGGGCAAGCACACGCGCCGCACGTTCACGGTTCAATTCCGTAACGCCGTTTTCGAGCGCATCTCGAATGTCGCGTTGCGCGGCATCGATGTCTTCGGGTATGTCGGCGGGAAGACCGTCGGGTGTTTGCATTAATAACTCGCGCCCTTGCCGAAAATCGACGAGACGCGCGAATCCGCGTGCGAGCCGATGCGGTGTCGTATGCACGGGAATGCCGTTCGCGTGCAGTTCATCGCGCGTCGCGGCATCGACGCAGCCGAAGAAGCACGCCAGCAATCCTCGGTAGGCATGGCGCCGCTCGGCAATCAAGGTTCGCGCAACGTCAGCGACGGGCGCACTGTGAGTCGGCGCATGTACGACGAACACGGTTCCGGTCTCGCGGTGGGACGCTAGTGCTTCGAGCGCTGCGCCGAAATCGGCGGGCGTGGCCGCATCGCCGAGCAGAAGCGGGTTTCCCGCACGCGCGCGGGGCAGCGCGGACGCAATTGCATCGCGCGCCGCGGTGGGCCATTGCGCTAGGTCATCGCCCGCTGCGCCGAACGCATCCTGCGCGAGTGCTGCGACGCCGCGATCGCTCGTGACGACAGTCGCGACATCGCTCGCTGCGACGCGACCGATGCCGAGCGTTTCGATTTCGTCGAGCAAGTCGTCGAGTGAATCGACGCGCACGAGGCCGGCGCGACGGAAAGCGGCGCCGTAGAGTCGATCGAACGGATCGTCGCGACCGGTTCGAAGCACGAGCACCGGCTTGTTCCGCGCAGCAGCCCGCGCGGCGGACATGAACTTGCGCGCCGATCGCACGGTTTCGATTGCTAGCAGGATTGCGCGCGTCGACGCATCGCTGGCGAGAAAATCGAGGATGTCGCCGGAATCGACATCGGCTTCATCGCCGAGGGCGACGATTCGCGAAAAGCCGAGCCCACGTGCACGCGCCCAGCCGAGCACGCCGTTCGTCAAAGCATTCGATCCGGATACCCAAGCGACGCCGCCCGATTTGACGTTGCACGCGGGCGCGCCGGGGCATGCACCGATGGCGGGCGTCACTATGCCAAGACTAGCAGGGCCGACAACGCGCACGAGGAAAGGGCGGGCGGCGGCAAGTGTGCGAGCGGTCCATTCATCCGCGCCTTGCGGATCGTCCTGTCGCGATGCAGATAGTCCACCGCGCTGCGTCGCCTCGCCGACGATCACGACGGCCTTCGTCCCACGGCGACCCAATCGTTCGACGAGATCCGGCCACGTATGCGGTCGCGTGCAGAGCACCGCGATGTTAGGTGCATCGGGCAGGTCATCGATATCGGCATAAACCTTCTCGCCGCCCAGCGACGCGTATTTTGGATTGACGGGCCAAAGCGATCCTTCGAAGCCGGCGCATGAAGCACGCGCCCACACCATCTCGCCGATGCTCCCTGCGCGCGATGAGGCGCCGACGACCGCAATCGATTTCGGGGCGAACAGAATGTCCAGGTTGCGAACGGTCATGACGGCTCCGGCACAGGCGGCGATTAGACAGCGCTTAGCATAGGCGATTTTGTTTTGCAGGTGATGACGTCAACGGCAAAGGTTCGTGGCATCGGGCAAAGGGCGCGCGCTGTTGCAAATCGGGTTTTCAACGGGGGCCTTTCTGCTAGCGAAATCGCCGCTGACTTTATGCGCATAAAGTCGCACGGGCCACGTCCGTCGAACTGGGTCTAATCGAAAACTCGTGCGACGCACCGACTTTATGCGCATAAAACTAGGCCGAATGGCTAACGCGCGTGATTTGTTGTTATTTTCACTGGAAAAATAGAAATGCCAATGTAGAATTCAACAAACTTTAATTTCGGAGTAAAACGTGGCGGCGGAAATCATAGCGATCACGCAGCAAAAGGGCGGCGTCGGCAAAAGCACGATCGCAATGCATCTCGGTGCGGCCCTTCACGAAAAAAAGAAGCGCGTGCTCGTCGTCGACGCGGATGGACAGAACACGTTGATCCATTGGTCGAGCGCTGGATCGGATGGCGCTAGCGGAATTCCTTTTCCCGTCGTCAATCTTTCTGAAGCGGGCGGGCAGATCCATCGCGAGATCAAGAAGTTCGTCAACGACTATGAGTTCATCGTGGTCGATTGCCCGCCGTCGATTACCGAGAAGGTATCGGGCGTCGTATTGCTCGCGGCAAGTATCGCAGTGATTCCGACTTCATCGTCACCGGCGGACTATTGGTCGAGTGTCGGCTTGGTCAAGCTCGTTCAGCAAGCGCAGGTGATGAACGAAGACTTGCGCGCCGTCTTCCTTCTGAACAAGACCGAAGAGAAGCGCATGCTCACGCGTGAACTCAAGGTCGCGCTTGAGGAGCTTGGCTTTCCTTTGCTTAAAACGCAGATTCCCACACGCGAGTGCTACAAGCAGGCGATGGCGCTCGGGCAGACCGTACTGCAGATGAGTGATCGCGGGTCGCGCCTCGCTGCGACGGAGATCCGCGCCGTGGCTGGCGAAATCCTCGACATCCTCTCCTGACTTTATGCGCATAAAGGACCCTGAATGAAACCGTCCCAGTTTGCAAAGGGCTTCAAGGCCCGCCCCGATTCGACGAGCAGCGAAAAGCGCACGGCACTCGATCGTCTCAACGCGATCGATGGCATCGTGGATCTTCAGCACGTGGGACAGATCGCGGCGAACGGCCGGTCGAGCGCATTTGTCGCCGACGAGCAAAACGATAGCGCGACCGATCTCGAGTCCGACGAATATCGGGCGTGGCGACGCGCGAATCGCTATGCAGCGGGGCAAGTGATCGAGCTTCCACTGAAATCGATCAAGACCAGCCCGTTCAACCCGCGCCATTTCTATCTGAAGTCGTCGATTGCGGAACTGGCCGTCAATCTGGCAAAGCAAGGCCAGCAGCAGGCCATTCACGTCATTCCCGACTACGAGAATCCGGGAACGTTCTTCGTCAGTGACGGGGGGCGTCGCGTCCGAGCGCTGAAAGAGGCGAACAAGGAAACCGTCAAGGCGGTGGTCGTCGACCTGCCTATTGGTATTCAAAGCTACAAGCTAGGTTACGATCTGAACGTTCAGCGCGACTCGCAGACCGTATTCGACAATGCCGTGGTCTGGCGCCGCTTCCTCGACGAGCAGCACTTTCAGAGTCAACGTGAACTCGCGGATCACCTGGGCCTCGACGAATCGACGATCGCCGTGGCGTTGTCCATCGCCAAGCTGCCTGAGAACGTCATGCATGAGATGGTCGCGCGTCCGGACCGCTTCGGCTCGAACATGGCCTATCAGATCGCCCGATACCACGCCGCTCGCGGCAGCGACTCCACGCTGCGTCTCATCAACAAGATCACGTCGGACGATCTCAGCACGCGCCAGGTCGCCGACATCGTCAAGGGACGCGCAAGCGCGCAGGACACTCCGAAGACGCCGAGTCGCCAGCGCTATGCGCAGCGCCTCGAGATCAAACTCGACGGCGTCGCGGTCGGCGACCTCAAATCGTATGGCGAGGACCGTCTCGAACTGCGCTTGCGCGGCTTGTCGCGCGAAAAGCGTGACGAACTACTGCATCAGATCGAGTCGATGCTTCAGCCTGTCGAGTCGAAGAAGTGAAGTGATCGGCGACCACCGTGCTTTCTTGCGGTGGTCACGACGTCTGCGGCATCAACCCGCGCGCGACTGATTCAATGTGAATGCCAGCAAGTCGCCGTCCGTGGGCTCGCCCCACGTCTTTCGAGCAAGCCAGTCGAAGAACGACGTTTCGGCGAGCTTCGAATCCAGGCCGCGCTTGCGCCAATCGTCGCGCATGTGCGTGCCCAGCCCCGGGAGCACGTCATCCTCGAACGACTGACGTGCGATCTCCCGTTCTTCCTCACCTTGCTCGTCGTACAGCACGCGCGCTTCCTTGCGACGATAGGCGGAAAATTCGCTCAGCAAGCGAGCCTTGAGATCGTCAGCCGCTGCGGCGGTAGCGCCCGGCGCACGTGCCGGCGCGCCCGTTGTCGCAGGCGGCAACGCTTCCACCGGCGGCGCATAGCCCTTCTTGAGCGCGTCCTTGAAAAGCGCCGCGGCGCTTCGGACCGGCGGTAAGGACGTGCTCCGCATCCGTTGCTCAGTCATTTGCAACGCTGCGCGAATGCGGTTCTCTTCGCTGTCCGCATACAGCGTCTGAGCGTCCTTGAGGGGAATGCCGATCTTGACCATCCGATCGACGAGCGTGCTGTCGAACACGTTCGGATGCTCGTCGAGCGCGAGCATCGGCTGCTTGCGCTCGGTCACGCGGAACTGGATCTCCGCGACGCGCCTTCCCTCGCGATGCTCCACCAGCTCGACGAAAATGTTCGTCACCGCGTTCACTTCGGCGATCGCGGGACGCAGATAATCACGCTTGAAGTATTTGTATTCGCGCTTGGCTTCGTCGCCGGCTTCGGTGTCGGGCGTGCCGGAAAGGATTGGCCGCCACCATTCCCAGGTTTCGCGCATCGTCAGATGACTGGGATTGGTGAGATAGCGAACGCAGATTTCGTAGAGCGCAAGGCCCGCGCTGCTGCGCAACTGGCTCTGAAACTGCAGGCTCAGACGCGCGTATTGGACCGGGTCGAGCAGCTTCTTTTTGATTTTCGGCGCGAAGGAAAATTCGACCCATACCCGGCGGGTCGTCGGGTCTTCCAGAA
The DNA here is from genome assembly GCF_001544575.2 of Caballeronia cordobensis. GTDB lineage: Bacteria > Pseudomonadota > Gammaproteobacteria > Burkholderiales > Burkholderiaceae > Caballeronia > Caballeronia cordobensis. Next base: position 124,230 of record NZ_FCNY02000015.1, on the reverse strand, counting down.
TTTCCGCATCGGCGATCAACGTCGAAATACCCCACTTGCGGCCTGGCTTCTGACTCGATGTGCCCGTACTCCACTCGACCTGCACCGACACCATACGGCGGAGATGTTCTTTGACAAGCGCAGTATCGTTCGAGTCGAACGCCGAATTCGCGACGATGTCCGAAAGCAGCGCACGGTACGTGTCACCGGATTCATCGGCTTGCTGAGCGACCGCGAGCAGCACATTGAAGAGCTTTCGGGTCAGCAGCGTGATTTTGCCGCTTTTGGGCTGAATCGCGATGGCCTCGACCGCCTTGCGCAATTCCGCCGAGCTCGGGCTGACAACGTCGGTTTTCTTTGCGCGCTTGGTGGCCATGCGATGGTCGGGATCGATATTGCGACGAAGGATACCGATTGGGGTGAAGCTCGTCTATAGGGGTGTCTTCACCGTCGTGCGGTGATATGGAACTCATCGCACGGGCTCACTGCGGTGCGCTCCCGTAAACCCTCACCGCTCACCGATCGAGGCCATCTCATATTTGCAGTATCCGCGCGGGTAAACGGATTGCGGGATGTTTTTGTGCTTTCCACGACGCTTTGAGAGCGTCCCGAAAACCCTCACCGCAAAATTTTTTTGGCCTACGGCGTGGCGTGTTGCACATGAGAGACAACGCGATAGCGAGCCCAGCCTAGTCGCGTTGAGACGCCACCGCTGCCCTTTCAGCGATTGAACGAATCACTCGCACGTTGGAGACATGCGCGACTCCCCGAAAAGCCTCACCTTTCGGGCCATCGAGGCTGTTCAGTCAAGCTGCGTGCCGCCTGAACTCAAGCCTTCATGAGGCATGCTATTCCCGTAAAACCTCACCGGTACGGCTTTCAGCGCTACTTTTCGGCCCTGATACGCCTTACCCACACCTCCCGCAAATGCTCACCTTTCCGCGTTGCTGCGGGGAAGTATCAGTCTATCAGGCACTTATCTCGCTTTCTTAGCGCCGTTCGGAGTAAGCGGGTTCCCGTAAATGCTCACCGTGCGACTCCAGGGCCCGGCGCCCGCGCTTATTGGCTGCTCCCGAATTTACTCACCGATGGCGGAGGCGCCGAGAGTAAAGACTGACTAACTGACTGTTTTATCGAGGATTTTGTGGCGAGGTACTTTCGGACATTTGGCGCCGCGTGATCTGCTCGCAGACGATGTTCCTGAAGAAGCTCACCTTTCCATAACTCGTTCGATTCGGCGGAACGAGAAAATGGCACTCTTTTGGTCCCGAAAAACCTCACCTCAGGGTTAAGACGGGCAATAAATCCGGGGCGAAGCGCCGAACTGGCCGACACCAAACGTCCGTCGACGGCTATGGCGACCCGAAAAAGCTCACCTTTGGCCGTGCGGAAGACATCGCTTTCGGAAAATCACTCTCACAGCGCCCGAAAAGCCTCACCCTACGGACCGATTCTGCCCCGGAGAGTCTCACCGATCGGTAAAAACAACCGAAAATGTTTGCTAAAAGACCCTTTCGCTGTGATCCCGAATGATCTCACCTTCAAGAGCCAGAGGCGGTCCGGTCCATCCCCATCAGTCAACGCGATCAGCAAACAGACGTCCCGAAAACGCTCACCTGAGCGTTACGGACTGTCCCCGAATCCGCTCACGATGCTTCCCGCGAATCCTCACCAAGCACCCCGAAGCTCATCACCGATGTCTCCCGGAGAGCTTCACCATAGATCCCGGACAATCTCACCTAGCATCCCGCAAACCCTTGTGGGACAAGGCTTCCGCCTGGCGTTAACTGTTTTTAAAGGGATTCAAGGGTGTTTACTTCTAATACTCTCAACTGACGATGTGTCCTCCGATAAGACACCATCAAACAGCGAGCTCGTGAAACACGCGCATTTAGCTCGAATCAGAATAAAATCTTAGCGAAATCAAGCGTTTGCTAAGGCAAGCTAAGGATGTTTCACGGAAATCCCTTCGGCGTGTAAGCAAATGGCTTCTAGACGCGTCAAATGCGGTCATGGAAATGTCCGACGAGCTAGCCCGATGTTATTCGTAACGTACGACACGTAAAACGTTATGATTGTCACGTTAAAACTGCCGCAGCCTCAGCATGGAACATGATATTCGCGATGCCTTGCGCCAAGAACTCGACGCAATGCGGTCCGCCGGCGCACGGCGGCAAGAGCTTTCGCAGCACACATGTAAGCGCCTTTTCTTCGATTTGGGCATCCGCCCTTCGGTAACGATCGTCCGCGAATTCACGCAAACAGGCAGCGCGAGCGACATTCCCAAAGACATCGAAGCATTCTGGGCCGGCTTACGTTCATCGTTGCGCCAGCGAATCGACACGGGTGCCATCCCGGCGTCATTGCAAGAGCGCGCCGGCGAACTATTGGGTGAGCTATACAACGAGGCACAACGCCAGGCGCGCGCTTCCCTAACCGACGACAAAACCCGTCTTGACGCCACGCTCGCATCGGCGCAGGCCCAGATCCACGAGGCCGATATTCGTCGCGAGGCTATCGAGCAGGCTCATCAACGCGCAGAGGCGCGTGCCGAAGCCGGCGCGGCCCGGATCGCGGCACTCGAAGCGGAGCTGAAGGCGCTGCGCGATCAGGGATCGGAGGCTCACGCGGGCCTGCGCGAGGTCATCGAACGCTGGGAAAAGGAAAGCGAGGCGCTGTCCGTGCGCCTTCGCGAAGAACAGGCTTCGACGGCGCGGCTTCGCGACCGTGTCGATGAGCTGCAGAGCGATTTGCGTCAGAACACGGAACACTACGCCCAGCAGATCAAGGATGCCGTCAAGGAAGCCGAGCGGCGCGTACGGCCGATGCTGGTGGAGCTCGATTCTCTGCGCGGCATGGCCGCTACCTATCAGGCGGGCGCTCGCGACGCGAGTCAGAAAGAATTCGATTTCATTCAACAACTTAGCGCAGCAAGAAGTCGCGCTGACCGGCTCGAATCGCAAGTTCGGGAGCAGTCGGACGAGATCGATGCACTCATCCGCGAACGTGATGCGCAACGGGTGCAGTCCGGCGCGAGCGCCGAAGTCGGCGCGTTGATCGCGTCGATGGCCGCAGAGGGACGCCTGAGCGCCGCCGAAATCGCCGCTCTGGGGACGCAGCTCGATGCGCATGTCGCCGCGCCCGCCGTTTGCCCTGCCTGCGAACTCGCAGAACCCGAGTTGCAGCGTCACGAAGACGAGTATGAACTGTCCTGCCCGAATTGCGAGCGAACCTCGGGCGCGGTGTCGTCGAAGCTCGCGGCTGTCGACGGGTTCAATCGATCCGCGCGTGCCGACGCCCTTTGATCGGATCGCAGCGCATCAAAGGTGAGTGTTTTCGGGACCGTCGATCGGGCTCGGCGAGCCGGCATCTGCAGCCGCACCGGCGCGCGCTTGCGCAAGTTCCCGCTCCCGTATTTGCTCACCCATCCAGTCCTGCCATGCGCGATGCAGACGGTGAACCGAGATCGTCTGCTGGAAACCGAGCCATTGCCCGACGCGATCGGGGTCCGTTCCGTCTTCGAACAGTTCCGCGGCGTACGTGTTGCGCAAGGTCTGCGGGCTCGCGCGCGCAACACGCGACGCGGCCATGCCCGACGCCGCCACGACCGCATCGATCGCGCGCAGCATCGTCGCCTTGTGCATGGAGCGACCCGAAGGCGCGGCTGGAAACAGCAGTTCGCCAGCGATACCGGCCGTCTTGCGTTCGCTGATCCAGTTCTCGAGCAACTCGACGGCGAACGGCGCGAGCCGCGCCTGCCGGATCAGCAACGGATTCGATGCATCCACCGTGATGTACGGTGCGCCCGGCGCGTAGCAATCGATCGCCAACTGGGCCGCTTCGCCCGTTTTCACGCCCCCGCCGAGAAAGACGGCGACCAACGCCCGATCGCGCCGTTCGCGCCAGCGCTGTCCGGCCGGTAACGCGCCGATCGGCGAGAACAAATGCGCGACGAGCAGCGCGCGTTCGTCGTGCGTCAGAAAGCCGGTCGGTTCGTTGTCGCGCGCCTTGCGCCACGCGGCGTTGCCGTCCTGAGCGATGAAGCGCGCCGGATTCGTCGCCGCCGATTCCACTTCGCGCACGTGATCCAGCACGCGCTCGATCAACCTCAGATAGCGCATGCGCTGCGGGCGCCGGATATCCAGTTGCGCGACGAACTGCTCGATGACGGGACGCTGCACCGTATGCAGCGTCGCACGCTTCGCGCTCAGCCATTCGAGAAAGTTGCCCCACTGTGCACGATACACATTGGCCGATGACGCGCGGAACGCCTGCTGCGCGAGCCACGCGTCGAAAGCGGCGTGCGGATCGGCTTGCCAGTCGGCGCGCTGTTGGTCGAAGAGATCGGAAGTGTTCGGCATGGTGTCGGAAGGCGCATCGCCTACTGTATGGCACTGCGCACAGGGTCGGGCTTCGTGCGACTCACGTCAAGCGACGGTGTTCATCGAAGTGTCGATAACCGTCTTGCTGGGCGTAGGGTTTGTCGACTACTGTCGTCTATGCGGCTTCCTGCCACCTTCGCGCTCATGCGCATACTGGAGTGAACGATGGCCCAGCAATCCTGGCAGGAACGCCGCGCGATCGGACGCGCCGCACGCGAGCGCACACCACGGGGCGCGCACGAGGCGATTGGCGATATCGACCGCGATCCCATCGAACTGCTGCGATCGAGCAGCAAAGGGCGCGTCGAAGCGCTCGTTCCGCTGCGCTATGGCCGCATGCTCGTGTCGCCGTTCACGTTTTATCGCGGCAGCGCGATCCTGCAAGCGCACGATCTGGCCGCGACGCCGGACAGCGGCATCGCAATTCAGATTTGCGGCGACTGCCATCTGTCGAATTTCGGCGGGTTCGCGACGCCGGAGCGCGCGCTGATCTTCGATCTCAACGACTTCGACGAAACCGCGCATGGCCCTTGGGAATGGGACGTGAAGCGCCTGGTCGCGAGTTTCACGATCGCCGGGCGTCAACTTGGTCACGGCGATCTTGCGGCCGACGACTTCGCTTTTCTCGCCGCGCGCAGCTATCAGATGCATATGCGCGAGTACGCTGAAATGAGCGTGCTCGATCTCTGGTACGAGCGCATCACGTTCGATCGCATGTACGCCGCCGTGCAGAGCGATGACGCGCGGCGGCGCATCAAGCGCGGCATCGAGCGCGCCTCGCGCCGCACCCACGAGACGATGCTGCCGAAGGTGGCTGATCGAACGGGCGGCACGTGGCGTATCCGCGATGCACCGCCCGCTGTGTTTCACGTTCGCGGCAAAAGCACGCTGATCGACAAGAACGACGAATGGATGAAGCTCAAAGGCAGCCGTGAGGAGATTTTTGCGGCGCTCGTGCGGCAGTATGTCGAGACGCTGACGCCCGAGCGCGCACGGCTCTTATCGCAGTTCACTTTGCAGGACGTCGCTTTCAAGGTGGTCGGTGTAGGCAGCGTCGGCACGCGCTGCCTCGTTTTGCTGCTCACCGATGCCCACGACCAGCCGCTCTTCCTGCAGATGAAGGAGGCGTCGACATCGGTGGTCGCGCGATACGCGAAGCACGCCAAGGATAAAGACAACGACACTATCAATCCCGAACACGACGGTCATCGCGTCGTTCACGGACAGCGCCTGATGCAGGCGGCGACCGACCCGTTTCTTGGCTGGGCGACGGGCCCGCTCGGACGCTCGCTGTACATCCGCCAGTTGCGCGACATGAAAATCTCCGCCGAATTCGAGACCTTCACCGATGACGTTTTTCGCGAATATGCCGCGATGTGCGGCTGGGCGCTCGCCCGCGCGCACGCTAAATCGGGCGGACGCGCGCCGGAGATTTCGGGCTATCTCGGCAACAGCGATCGCATGGCGGAAGTGCTCGTGCGCTACGGACGCAACTACGCGGAGCAGGTGGAAAAGGACTACGAGGTGTTTCGTGCCGCATGCCGGGATGGCAGGCTCGAAGCGCGGTCCGACGCCGACATGTCTGCCGATTTCGCGCCCTGACGATGTCCGTTGCGAGATGAAATGACCTGGGCTCGGCACGCGGATTTGCCCGCGTGCCCGGGATGCGCGTCAGTGCGCGGCGATGGCGAGTTGCGGTCGACCGTGTCGCGCGGCGCGCTCGTAGGCGTCCACGGCGAAGGCGAATACGGCGGGCAAGGCGTCGGAGGACGCGACGTCGACTACGTCGTCGGTTTCAGGGAAATGAAAGTCGTCGGGACGCGCGAACAGTTCGCGCAATGTCGCTTCATGCCGTCCGGCAAAGCCGAGGTCGGCCACGGCCTCCGCTTCGATTGCGTGCAGCAGCCGCCAGGTCAACGGCACGCCTTTGTCGATGTAACGTCCCGCGATCTGGCGCGTGATGCGTTCGAGGTCGCGCACAGCACGGGCAAATTGCCTCTTGCTCAGATTTTCGCCATTCGACTCCATGATCCACCCCTTCCAACTGGTCTTATTGTACTGTACAAATATACAGTACTTGTTGCAATGAAAATAGCGTCTCGCTAGTCGACCTGGGTGTATGTGCGATTCCGCCTACGTGCGTTTCAGACGCGTACGACTATGCGCGTTGGCGAACGAAGCGCATCTTAGAGCCATGCTTGGGACATCTCCTGAGCGGAACGCGCAGACGCTTTTCTGCATTCGTTCGACGGCACAGCGCGGCCGATCGCACTGCAAACCACGGGAGAACTGCAATGAACAAGGATCAAGTCGAAGGCGTTGGCAAGCAGGTCAAGGGCAAGATCAACGAAGGCGTCGGCAAGATGACGGGCGACAAGGCTCAGGAAGCCAAGGGTGATATGCAGCAGGCGGCGGGCAAAGTCCAGAAGGGCGTCGGCGATGCGAAAGAAGATCTGAAGGACAGCATCAAGAAGAACCCGTAAGGACGGGCACGGCGGCGCAGGAGTTTAGGCGTCGCATTTGAGACGGGATACGCTCTTTGCGTGTCCCGTTTTTCTTTGGGCCGGCGGTGCCCATGCCAGAACTTGATGCGCATAAAGTCAGCCGTGGATCACCACCAGCAGCGCCTTCGCCTCAGCGCGCCCCACATTGCGGATCGCGTGCGCTTCGTCTGCCGCGTATCGCGCGGTCTCTCCACTTTTGAGCCGACGCGTCGTGCCCGAGGTTTCCACTTCGATGGACCCGTTCAACACCGTGAGATGCTCGCGCGTGCCCGGCTCATGCGCATTCGACGCGAGCGCCGCACCCGACTGTAATGTGAGTTCGTACCACTCGAACTTGCCGGCGAGTTCTATCGGGCCCCATACGCGCAACTGATAACCGCCGTTGTCGCCGCTCAACGTCGGTATCTCGTGCGGACCGGCGACGCGTATCGCTTCAGCCGGCCTCTGCTGCGTGAAGAGCTGATCGAGGCTGATACCGAGCGCGTTGGTCAATCTCCAGGCGACCGCGATCGTCGGATTGGCTTTGTCGCGTTCGATTTCCGACAGCATCGATTTCGACACCCCCGCGGCCCGTGACAAATCATCGAGCGTAAGTTTCCGTTCGCTGCGCAATCGCTGAATGATTTCCCCGACGCGCGGCGGCGCCGCACCGCCCCCGCTGAATTCGCCTGCTTTTTCCTGTGAACCCGTGCTTGCCATGACTCGACTAATCCCTTAGAGTGTTCGGCATATTGGAAATTCGTTCGAAATATCGAACATGTCCGATGCGATGAATGCACTATAACAGGGCTATGGGCCGCGGCGCGAGCAGCAAAGCACGTGGATGCATGGGCACGTCAAGAACAAGGATTGCGATGAAAGACAGATACCTTTCCCATTTGCGCTCGACGCTCGACGAGATACGCGCCGCAGGGTTCTACAAAACGGAGCGCGTGATTGCGAGCCCGCAGTCCTCGGATATCCGGCTGGCGAACGGGAGCGACGTCCTCAACTTCTGCGCAAACAATTACCTCGGACTTGCGGACGATCGCCGTCTTATCGACGCCGCGAAAGCCGGACTCGATGCCGACGGATTCGGCATGGCATCGGTGCGCTTCATCTGCGGGACGCAGACCGTGCACAAGGAACTCGAACAGGCAATCGCACAATTTCTCGGAACCGAGGACTCGATTCTTTATTCGAGCTGTTTCGACGCGAACGGCGGCCTTTTCGAAACGCTGCTGACCGAAGAAGACGCGATCATCAGTGACGAATTGAATCACGCCAGCATCATCGATGGCGTGCGTCTCTCCAAAGCGCGGCGTCTGCGCTACAAGAACAACGATCTCGCGGATCTCGAAGCGCGCCTTCAGGAAGCGGACGCAGCCGGAGCGCGCTTCAAGCTGATCGCGACAGACGGCGTGTTTTCGATGGACGGGATCATCGCCGACCTTGCCGGGATCTGCGATCTTGCGGACCGCTACGGCGCACTCGTGATGGTCGATGACTCGCACGCCGTCGGTTTCATCGGAGAAAACGGGCGCGGCACGCCGGAACACTGCGGTGTGCTGGATCGCGTGGACATCATCACGGGCACGCTCGGCAAGGCGCTCGGCGGCGCATCGGGCGGATATGTCGCTGCCCGCAAGGAAGTCATCGAACTGCTGCGTCAGCGAAGCCGGCCGTATCTCTTTTCGAACACGCTCGCGCCGAGTATCGCGGCCGCTTCGCTCAAAGTGCTCGAACTGCTCGCCAGCAGCGAAGGCGCAAGCTTGCGTCAACGCGTCCGCGAGAATGGTGCGCACTTCCGCCGCGCGATGTCCGCTCTCGGTTTCGACCTCGTTCCCGGCGAGCATCCGATCATTCCGGTCATGCTTGGCGACGCTCAACTCGCATCGAAGATGGCCGATGCGCTGCTCGACGAAGGCGTCTATGTGATCGGCTTTTCGTACCCCGTCGTGCCGAAGGGACGCGCGCGCATCCGCACGCAGATGAGTGCCGCGCATACGCCGGAACAGATCGATCGCGCGGTCGATGCGTTCGCTCGTGTCGGCCGGTCGCTCGGCGTCATCCGTTGAGCACCGTCTCCGGACTTTATGCGCATAAAGGAAGGCCGGGCCACGAGCCCGCGCTCTTCTCAGAATCACTACGAAGACCATACGTCAGGATCCAAACGCAATGAAAGCCCTCGCCAAACTCGAACGCGCGCCCGGCCTTACCTTGACGCGCGTGAAGCGGCCCGATGTCGGCCACAACGACGTGCTCATCCGTATCCGGAAGACTGCCATTTGCGGCACCGACATCCACATCTGGAAGTGGGACGAGTGGGCGCAAAAGACGATTCCCGTGCCGATGCATGTCGGTCACGAATATGTCGGCGAGATCGTCGAGATGGGCCAGGAAGTTCGCGGATTTGCCATCGGCGATCGCGTGTCGGGCGAAGGGCACATCACCTGCGGATTCTGTCGCAACTGCCGCGCCGGTCGCCGTCATTTGTGCCGCAATACGGTCGGCGTCGGCGTGGACCGCGAAGGCGCGTTCGCCGAATATCTCGTGATTCCGGCGTTCAACGCTTTCAAGATTCCTCCCGATATCTCCGACGATCTGGCCGCGATCTTCGATCCGTTCGGTAACGCGACGCATACCGCGCTGTCGTTCAATCTCGTCGGCGAGGACGTGCTGATCACCGGCGCGGGCCCGATCGGCGTGATGGCCGCGGCGATCGCAAGGCATGTCGGCGCGCGCAATGTCGTCATCACCGATGTCAACGAGTATCGCCTCGAACTCGCCCGCAAGATGGGCGCGACGCGTGCCGTCAACGTCGCCCGGGAGGAACTGCGCGACGTCATGAGCGAACTCGGCATGACCGAGGGCTTCGACGTGGGGCTGGAAATGTCCGGCGTCCCGAGCGCATTCACGGCCATGCTGGAGTCGATGAACCACGGCGGCAAGGTCGCGCTGCTCGGCATTCCGCCGGCGCAAACCGCGATCGACTGGAACAAGGTCATCTTCAAGGGGCTCGAGATCAAAGGTATCTACGGGCGCGAGATGTTCGAAACCTGGTACAAGATGGTCGCGATGCTGCAAAGCGGCCTCGATTTGTCGCCGATCCTCACGCACACCTTTCCCGTCGACGACTATCAGCGCGCGTTCGATACGATGCTCTCCGGCAACAGCGGCAAGGTCGTGCTCGACTGGACAGAGGCCTGAAAGACGCGCCCGACAGGCGACACGCGCATCATTGCGCCGGCTGCGCGGGCGCCTTCGAAAACTCCGCTTGAATGGCGACGTGCACATCGTCGCCCACGGCCGGATACCACGTCGTCAATCCGAATTGGGCACGGCTGAAATGTCCGTCGGCTGAGAAGCCCAGCGTTTCCTGCTTCGTGAGCGGATTGACTGCGTGGCCGTTGAACGTCACGTTCAGCGTGACCGGTTTCGTCGTCCCGCGTATCGTCAGATCGCCGGTCAGTACGCCTTTGTCGTCGCCGGTGCGTTGAAAACCCGTGCTCGTGAAGACAATGCCCGGATAGCGCGCGACATCGAACATGTCCGGCCCTTTCAGCATGCGATCGAGCAGCGGCACGTTAGTGTTGACGCTCGACGCATCGATGTCGGCGCGCACCGAACTGCCGGACATGCCGTCCGCATTCCAGTCGAGTTGCGCCGTCACCTTGTCGAATCGGATGACGAAGCGCGAGTAGTGAAAATGATCGACGTCGAAGCTCACGTTCCAGTGATGCGGATCGAGTTGATAATGCCCCGGCGGCACGCTCGCTTCGTTCGGCGATACGCGATGCGTCACCACCTGCAACGGCGTACATGCCATCAACGCGGTCGCCGTCAGAAACGCAATCAGACGCTTATAAAACTTCATCGCGCGTTGCCTCGAAATAAAAATTAGAACTTCGACAAGTTTCGCCGAGAACGGACAAACGTGCCCAGACCGTCACGCGCTTTTCGCCTGCTCACCCGAAAATGGCGCGATCAGGTAGAGTTCGCCTCGACCACCATCTCAAAAATAAGGCGTCGTCGCTCATGTGCGATGGCGGAGAACACATGCGCATCTGGCCGCTCCGCTTCCGAACCTCTCGTGCCGGCTTTCTGACGGCTGTCGCGCTGGCCGCATCGGCGTGGACGCCTGCCGCGCACGCGGGCTGGTGCGACGATGGTCTTTGGGTCGACGCGATGATCGCCTCGCATCACGTTCATCCGGAGAAGGACTTCGAGGAGTTCAATCCCGGTATCGGGCTGGAGTGCTGGGTCGCGCCGCAATGGGCGGTAACGGGCGGCTACTTTCGCAACTCGCTGTCGAAGCCTTCCTTTTATGGCGGCGGCGTCTGGGGGCCGGACTTCCTGCACTGGAATCACATCAGGCTCGCCGTGATGGCCGGTCTCATTTCCGGTTACGACTACGGCAGTTACGGCATCGGTCATAACCATACGGTCGGGCCCGTGGCCGCGCCGCTCATCATGCTCGATTACAAGCGCGTGGGCGCGAACATCATCCTGATCCCGCCGATTCCTTCAAGCGATCTGCCGTTCACGCTCGGTTTCATGCTTAAAGTGAAGTTCTAAGCGATTTGTGGCGAGACGATAGAGTGTCGACTTTTCGAGAAGCTCGCTCCAACGACAATGATTTAGCTACGTCTCGTTTCACTGCATGAAATGGATGCCTGGCGCTTTGTCACGGCGGGCACGTAAGATCTTCCGAAAAGCGAAGAGGGGAACAAAATCCGACGAAACCTACTTTGTCTCCTGACATATCATTAGGAAAACAAAATAAAATTGTCGATTGATCTCGGCGCAGCCGTGCGCAAATGCCGAATCGATCTCAATAAGATGCGCGCGCAACCGTCATGCATATTGCCTGGGTCGACCTTCCGGACGGGAGCGGTGGTGGACCGCGACGGCTCGATGGCCGATCTGTTGTCATCAGGGCCAATCGATACGCGTCGTATGCGAGCCGCTATCTGTCCTTTCCGCAACAACAATTGACCATCGATCAGTGCTTCGATGAAAGTCCGTTCGAAAGCTACAGGAAGTTCTGCTTCTGCGCCGGTCTGGCAGCGCGCGAGAATTTTCCGGCCAAGCCGCGGCAGCGGAAATGAGCGAGGAGCCGGACGTCCCTGAATTCGTGCTACGTGGCGTAGTCCCTACTCGCGCTTGCAATTGGCTCGCCTATCGTATTTATTTGGATTGACTGCAGAGAGTTGACGATTGCCCGCTCCGGAAACAATCGATGAGCGACGTTCCCTTTCCTCATTCGCCATGTGTTCGCCTGAACAAAATGATCCCGACGTCTATCGATATCGCGCTTTCCACCGCGTTCAGCTACGTGTTTCTCTCCGTGCTCGAATGGTTTCTCCATAGGTATTTCATGCACAGGAGAAACCGCGTCACGGCGTGGAGCGGCTTTATCAAATCGACACACTACAAACATGCCGTCCTGCATCACAACCTCTATTACCAGCAATTCGATCACGAACCCGATCCGCAAGGCCGCTATATCAGCGTAGATCCCGACTTCATCTTTACCGTGGTGCTCGCGGTGCCATTCGTCGCGGCGCTTTTTCAACTGGATCACATCCTGGCCTTGGTTTTTTCAGTGGTGCTGGCGCTTCATCACATCATCTGGTTCGCCGCTCATAGACAAATGCACATTCCGAGCGATGCATTCTTCAGAAAGTGGTATCCGTATCGGTGGCTCGCGCGCAATCACTGGATGCATCACCGGTATCGACAAGTGAACTACAACCTCGTCTTTCCGCTCGCCGACCTGCTGTTTGGCACGTACAGGGCGCCGAACGAACGCGACCGCGAACTGATGTCGAAGAACCGCGTGTGAAGGCCTTGCGTTTCAGGCCGCGCCAGCTTCGTCCGCGAGCGGCGGCATCGACCAGTTCACGTCGATCGTGCCGCATATCTGTCTTGTGCCGATCTGCTCAAGCCTGTTGGCCCATCGCCGACGTCTGCCCGATTCCCTCTCTACGCGCAGCTTGACGCTGCGCGACATCCGCCACAACCGTCGCGGACTCATCAATTTCCTCAGCAGCGCAGCACTCACGAGTGAAGCGCATTCTTCAAACGTATCGTTCGGCTCAATGACGACGGTCCGCCCGTCTGCCGCTCCCGCGCTCGCTTCCACGCCGTTTCATAAGCGATTGACAGAACACGATGTCTTCAAACGAAGCCACCCCCGTTCGTCCTCTCAATGCGTCCGGGACGATCTACCCGACTTGCATCGCCACGCGTGGACGCGTGACATCCGGATAGCGCGCTGGCAGGCGCCACGTCCATCAACCGATACGAAGGTGACCACGATGACGATCCCATTCAGCGGCGACGCCGCACCCCTGGACGAAGAAGGTGTCGGGACCGCGCTGGACACGCTCGGGCTCAAGGCGCCGGAACTGTGGGCCGTACTGGCGGTCGAGACCCGCGCGTGCGGCTTTCTGCCGGACGGACGGCCCGCGATCCTGTTCGAGCGTCACAAGTTTCACGATCAGACGAACGGCCGCTTCGACGCGACGCATCCCGAGATCAGTGCGCCTTCGTCGGGCGGCTATGGGGAAGGCGGCGCGCATCAGTACCTGCGTCTCGCGGAGGCCCAGGCGCTCGACGAGACGGCTGCGCTCAAGAGCGCGTCATGGGGCCTCGGGCAGGTGATGGGGTTCAACTTCTCCACGGCGGGATACGCCAGCGTGCAGGCCATGATCGCCGCGATGACGCGGTCGGAAGACGACCAGTTGCTCGCGACGGCGCATACGATGGCAGGGAACGGATGGCACAAAGCGCTGCGTCAACACGACTGGGCCACGTTCGCGAGAAGCTACAACGGCCCGAGCTATCGCGCCAACAATTACGACGTGCGGCTTGCTGGCGCCTACAGCAAGTTCGCCTCGGGCGGCACGCCGGACCTCGTGCTGCGCGCGGCACAGGTGTATCTGACGTATCTCGGGCTCGCGCCCGGCGCCATCGATGGCGTGATGGGCAGGTTCACCCGCTCCGCGCTGAACGCATTCCAGACGCAGCGTGGCTTGCCGCTCACGGACGGCATCGATCCGGATCTGCTCGGTCTGCTTAGGCAGGCGGCGCAGGAAAAGCGAGCGCTTCATTGAGGCAACCGCGAGCGAGCGCTGGCCGATGTCGCCGCCCGCCGAGGATTCGCCCACGCACACCGGCGCATCCCGGTCACCACCGCACGGTCAGTCCGCGGTAATCGAGGTATTCCAAGCCCGGTCGCCCTTGCTTGGCCAGCAGCACATTCACGACCCCAGGAACGCTCTCCTCGATCGACAGTGTCCCATCTGGCCCGCCCAGTTCGGTGCGCACCCAACCCGGTGCCATTAGCAACATGGCGCGGGGCGTTTGAGCCTGGCGCGCGGCAAAGCAGCGCATGAACTGATTCAGTGCCGCCTTGCTGCCACGGTAGACCTCTCGCTGGCCGGACTCGTTGTCGGCAATGCTGCCCTGTCCGGACGACATGACCCCGATCAGCCCTGTGGGCGGAACAAGATCGCACAGGCGTTCCACCACCCGCATGGGGCTGAGTGCATTGGTGATCATGAGGCTCACGTAATCGTCGGTCGACACCTCGCCGATAGTTTGGGATGGATCCGGATTGGTGGTACCAGCATTGACGAACAGAATGTCGAACGTCCGGTCGGACAAGCGCTCGTGCAGGGCCCGGATCTCATTAGGGCGGGTGATGTCCAGAGTCTCAATTTCGACCTTGTCCCGATGCTCATCGGCAAGCGCATGCAGCGGGGTCCGGCCGCTGCCGGCGCGCACGGTACCCACGACGCGCCATCCCTTCTTCAGAAACTCAGCCGCCATGGCATGGCCAAGTCCGCGCGAGGCGCCGATGAGCAGAATCGTGGGCGTGTGAGTGGGGTTTAGCGCTTGGGGCATGAGCGTTCCTTCTTCGTCGGCGTGATGTTGGTTATTCTGGGGACCACTCCAGCTTTGCACCAGACGCTCTGCCTGCAATCCATGATTGCACCAAACGCCACACCTGACCGCCTTTCCGCTATGCTGGCGCGATGTCACGCGTCGACCTCAACCTCCTGACGGCCCTGGATGTGCTGCTGACCGAACGCAGCATTACGGGAGCGGCCCGGCGCCTGAACCTCAGCGTCTCGGCCATGAGTCGCACGCTCACGCGTCTGCGTACGGCCACTGGCGATCGCCTACTGCTGCAGGCCGGCCGCACGCTGGTTCTCACGCCCTACGCGGAGCAGTTGAGCCAGCGCCTCCCTTCGCTGACGCGCGAAGCGCAGGCGTTACTGAGCCCTGCAGACCACGTGTTCGACGCCGCCACCCTCGAGCAACGCTTCACCCTGCGAGCGGGAGAAGGCTTTATCGACCTGCTCGGTGTGCCTTTGATGAACAGGATCCAGCGCGCGGCCCCCGGCGTGAAGCTTTGCTTCACGCCCAAGCCTGACTGGGACGCCCAGCCACTGCGCGAAGGCATGATTGATCTCGAGATCGGCATCGTCGGGACCAAGGCCCCCGAGATCCGTACGCGCCTGCTCTTTCGCGACCGCTACGTGGGCGTGTGCCGACTCGGGCATCCGCTTATGGGCGGCACCGGTTTCAGCATCGAGCACTGGACTTCGTGCGGCCATGTGGCGACTTCGCGGGTCAAGGATGCGGTTAGCACGGTGGACGCGGCCCTCGAAGCACTGGGCCTGCGGCGGAAGGTGGTGATGGTGGTTCCGTCCTATACCAGCGCCATGCAACTAGCCCGTTACTCAGACTTGCTTTCCACCATCCCGCATTCCTGTCTCGGCAACCCGTTCACACCCGACCACGCCGCGGCCAACGGGCTTCAATACTTCGAGCTGCCTGTGCTCACACCCGCTTTCAATGTCTCGGCGATTTGGCATCCCCGCCTGGACCAGGATCCGGGCCATCGGTGGCTTCGCGCCGAGGTGCTGGAGATGTGCCAGGCGGCCTATCCGCGAGATCCGAAGCCGGAAGATTCACTGCGATCCAATCGCTAGTCCGGTCGCACACTCCTCATCTTTTGACGCGTCGTTGCTCTCCTGCGATTGGCTGTGTGAACGACCGCAATCAGTTCACCGCGGATCCAACATCCGCGCCGCATGCTGCAGACACTCCAGCAACAACGCGGCGGCGGGCGTCAACGGACTGTCCCGCCGCGTCACGACGCGAACCGACACCGCCGGCAACGGATCGGCAATGGGGAAAATCGCGAGTCCCTCGCCGACCCACGGATGGTCGAGCAGCGCGGCCGGCATCGCAGCCAGCGCATCCGAGCCACGCAGCAACCCATGCGCGATGATGAAGCTCGGACACTCGATCACGCGCCCCGGCACCGTGAGCCCGCGCTCCGCATACGAATCCAGCAGCGCCTGCGTCGAGCTTTCCGGCGACGGATTCAACAGCCATTCCGCCTCCGATAACTCCGCGAGCGACGTGCAATGCCTCAGCGGATGATCCGCGCGCCCAACGATCGCCGAGCGGCTTTCGTACAACTCGATGTGATCGAACTCCGGCGCGAGATGCTCGGGCACGACGACCGCGACCACGAAATCGAGCGAGCCATCGCGCAGGCGCGGCATCGCCACGCCCGGAAAGCCTTCGATGAAACTCACGCGCGCATTCGGCATCTGCCGGCGAAACGCGCGGTACGCCTGCGGCAATATCGATAACGCCGCGGTCGGCGTAACGGCCGCGCTCACACTGCCCGCGCCCGCGCCTTTCATCTGCGCGATGTCGTCCTCGGCGCGCCGCATCTCGCTCACGATCAAATGCGCCCGCACGCGCAACTGCTGCCCGAACGCGGTCAGTTGCACCCCGCGCGCGGTGCGCAGAACCAGCGGCACGCCGAGATCCTGCTCCAGCTCCTTGATCGCTTTCGTCAGCGCGGCCTGCGACAGGTGCAGGCTGCGCGCGGCCGCGCGGATGCTGCCTTGCTCGGCGGTCGTGAGAAACGCACGGAGCTGGTGATACTTCATGCTCATGAGGGACATCCTAGGGTTATTTCCGACAACCATCGGTCATCACGCAATAAATTTACAGTCTTTTGGTTTGCGTTTCGGCTTTATATGCTTGGGACACTTGAAAAACGCATCGAGCAAGGAGTGTCACATGTTGTCAGTCGAGCCCGTCGTTCCAGGCATTGCCGCCATCGCGGCCGAATTCGTCGATGTCCGGCGGCGCATTCACGCGCATCCCGAAATGGCGTTCGAAGAAACGCAGACGAGCGATCTGGTCGCGCAATCGCTCGCGCAGTGGGGCTACGAAGTGCATCGCGGGCTCGGCAAGACGGGCGTCGTCGGCGTGCTGAAAGCGGGCGAGGGCGGCAAGCGCATCGGCCTGCGCGCGGACATGGATGCGTTGCCGATCGAGGAAACCACCGGTCTGCCGTATGCGAGCACCCACGCCCGCACGATGCACGCATGCGGCCACGACGGCCACACCGCGATGCTGCTGTGCGCCGCGCGTTATCTCGCTGAAAGCCGGCAGTTTTCGGGCACGCTCATCGTGATCTTCCAGCCCGCCGAGGAAGGCGAGGCGGGCGCGCGCGCGATGATCGAAGACGGCCTCTTCGAGCAATTCCCGTGCGACGCCGTGTTCGGCCTGCACAACATGCCCGGCCTGCCCGCGGGCGACATGTTCTTCACGCCGGGGCCGGGCATGGCGTCGTCGGACCGCGTGAACATCACGGTGCGCGGCGTCGGCGGTCACGGCGCGATGCCGCACGTCGCACGCGATCCGATGCCCGCGGTCGCATCGATCATGCTCGGCCTCAACAGCATCGTCGCGCGCGAAGTGGATGCGCAAAAACCCGCGGTCGTCACCGTCGGCAGCGTGCAGGCGGGCGAGGCGTGCAACGTGATTCCCGAAACCGCGCTGATGAAGCTCTCCGTGCGCGCCCTCGACGCGGGCGTGCGCGAACTCTTGCAGGCGCGCATCACCGTGCTCGCGAACGCGCAGGCGCTCGCTTACGGCTGCACGGCCGAGATCGATTACGAACTCGGCTATCCCGTGCTCGTGAATCACGCCGAACCGACGGCCTTCGCCACCGATGTCGCCGTGAAGATGCTCGGCTCGCAACGCGTCGAGCCGGCCGCCAAGCCACTGATGGGCAGCGAGGACTTCGCGTTCATGCTCGAAGCGTGTCCGGGCACGTATGCGTGGATCGGCAACGGCGTCGGCTCGAAGGGCGGCTGCATGGTTCACAACCCCGGTTACGACTTCAACGACGACATCCTCGCCATCGGCGCGAGCTACTGGGTGCGCCTGGCCGAAGCCTGGCTCGCCGACTGATTCCCTCGGAGCACATCATGAACGCACCCACCTTCGCCAGCGCGCCGGCGAATGCATCGACGCAGACCAGCCGCGCAGCGCGCACGCGGCTCGTGATGGCGGCGGCGGTCGGCAACGCGCTGGAGTTCTACGACTTCACGGTCTATGCGTTCTTCGCGCTCGTCATCGGCAAGCTGTTCTTTCCGGTGCACGATCCGGTTGGCCAGTTGCTGCTCGCGGTGGCGAGCTTCGGCGTCGGATTCTTCACGCGTCCCATCGGCGGCCTGCTGATCGGCATGTACGCCGACCGCGCCGGCCGCAAGAAGGCGATGCTGCTCACGCTCGGCCTGATGGCGCTCGGCACCGCGATGATCGCCGTCGCGCCGACCTACGCGCAGGCGGGCGTCGCGGGTCCCGTCATCCTCGTGATCGCGCGTTTGATCCAGGGCTTTTCGGCGGGCGGCGAAGTCGGCGCATCGACGACGCTGCTGCTCGAACAGGCGCCCGCGAACCGGCGCGGCTTCTACGCCTCGTGGCAGTTCGCGAGCCAGGGCTTGTCAGCGCTCGCGGGCGCATTGACGGGCGTCGCGCTCACCGCATCGCTGAGCGCGTCGCAACTCGAAAGCTGGGGATGGCGCGTGCCGTTCATCATTGGCACCGCAATCGTGCCGGTCGGCTGGTGGCTGCGGCGCACGATGGAAGAAGCGCCGCGCGAAAGCGTCGCGGCGCAACCGAAAGCCCCGAAGATTCCGCTCGTCACGGTGCTGCGCGAGCATGGCCGCGCCGTGCTCAACGGGCTCGGACTGACGATCGGCGGCACGTCGGCGCATTTCATCATCGTGTTCTATCTGTCGATCTATGGCGTGAAGCAGCTTGGCTTGCCGAGCTGGACCGCGATGCTCTCGGGCTGCGTGTCGGGCGCGATCCTCTTCATCGTCGCGCCGATCGGCGGCTATCTGTCGGATCGCATCGGCCGCAACAAGCTCGCGCAGACGACGCGCGTTCTGCTCATGCTCGCGATCTGGCCGGCCTTCGCGCTGCTGAACCAGTCGCCGACCACGGGAACGTTGCTCGCGGTGGTCACGGCGTTGTCGATCGTGCATTCGCTCAATGTCGGGCCGACCGGCGCGATGCTCGGCGAGCTTTTTCCGCGATCGGTGCGCGCGACGGGCGCGGCCATTGTCTACAGCCTGGGCGTTGCGATCTTCGGCGGCTTCGCGCAGTTTTTCGTGACCTCGCTCATCGTCATCACGAAGAGCGCGATGGCGCCCGCGTGGTACGTGATCGGCTGCGGCACGCTCTCGGTGATCGCGGTCGCGTGCATGCGTGAACGGTCGAGGGAATCACTCGACTGATCGTCAAATCTTGCGATAGAAAGCGCGCCGGGCCTGCGAGCGGGGTGTATAACTCGACAGGTCCGGTATCGAAACAAGGCCGCGCTCGCGGCCTTTTTCTCTGGATCCCACAATATGACGAACGCGCATCAAAAAGGGGACATTCATGCGCAAGCTACGCTCTCAAAGCTGGTTCGGCGGCAAGGACAAAGACGCCTTCATTCATCGCTCGTGGATGAAAAACCAGGGCATTCCTCACGATAACTTCGATGGCCGCCCGGTCATCGGCATCTGCAATACATGGTCCGAACTCACGCCGTGCAACGCGCATTTCCGCGAGCTCGCGGAATACGTGAAGCGCGGCGTGCGCGAAGCGGGCGGCCTGCCGCTCGAATTCCCGGTGATGTCGCTCGGCGAATCCAATCTGCGGCCCACCGCCATGTTGTTCCGCAATCTCGCGTCGATGGATGTCGAAGAGTCGATACGCGGCAATCCTATCGATGGCGTCATTCTTCTCGTCGGCTGCGACAAGACCACGCCCGCGTTGCTGATGGGCGCGGCATCGTGCAATCTGCCCGCGCTCGCCGTATCGGGCGGCGCGATGCTGAACGGCCGCTTTCGCGGCGGCACGCTTGGCTCGGGCACGGGCGTGTGGCAGATGTCGGAGGAAGTGCGCGCGGGCACGATGACGCAGGAAGAATTCGTCGAGGCCGAGTCGTGCATGAACCGCTCGCGCGGCCATTGCATGACGATGGGCACCGCCTCCACGATGGCCTCGATGGTCGAATCGCTCGGCATGGGTTTGCCGCAGAACGCCGCGATTCCCGCCGTCGATGCGCGCCGTCAGGTGCTTGCGCATATGGCGGGGAGGCGCATCGTCGATATGGTCAAAGACGATGTCACGATGGACAAGATCCTCACGCGCGAGGCCTTCGAAAACGCGATTCGCACGAACGCGGCTATCGGCGGATCGACGAATGCGGTCGTGCATCTGATCGCGCTCGCCAAACGCATCGGCGTGGAACTGACGTTGGAGGACTGGGAACTCGGCAGCAACGTGCCATGCCTCGTCAATCTGCAACCATCGGGCGAGTACCTGATGGAAGACTTCTATTACGCGGGCGGGCTGCCCGCGGTGTTGCGTCAGCTCGGCGAGCAAGGGCTTTTGCATCGCGATGCGCTCACGGTGAACGGCCGCTCGATCTGGGAGAACGTGAGCGACGCGCCGAACTACGACGAGAAAGTCATCACCACCTTCGCGCAGCCATTCAAGCCGCATGCGGGCATCGCGGTGCTGAAGGGCAATCTCGCGCCGAACGGCGCGGTCATCAAGCCATCGGCGGCGACGGCTTCGCTTTTGAAGCATCGCGGGCGCGCGGTCGTGTTCGAGAACGTCGAAGACCTGCACGCCAAGGTCGACGACGATTCGCTCGATATCGACGAGCACTGCATCATGGTGTTGAAGGGCGCGGGGCCGAAGGGCTATCCGGGTTTCGCGGAAGTCGGCAACATGCCGCTGCCGAAAAAAGTGCTTCAGAAGGGCATCACGGACATGGTCCGCATCTCCGATGGCCGCATGAGCGGCACGGCATACGGCGCGGTCGTGCTGCATGTGTCGCCGGAAGCGGCGGCGGGCGGCCCGCTCGCGCTCGTGCAGACAGGCGACATGATCGAGCTCGACGTCGAGGCGCGTCGCCTGCATCTCGACGTATCGGACGAAGAACTCGAACGACGCCGCGCCGCGTGGCAAGCGCCGGAGTTGCCGAAGCGCGGCTACTACCGCCTGTATGTCGAGCACGTCTTGCAGGCGGATCAGGGCGCGGATCTGGACTTCCTCGTCGGATCGAGCGGCGCGCCGGTGCCGCGCGACTCGCATTGATCGGAGGCGATTCATGACAGACCAGCATCAAGCGCCGCCGCCGGGCATGTGGCCGGTTCTCTATGCGTTCTTCGACGCGCTGAACCGCATCGACAGCGACGCCACGCGCAAGCAGATTGACGCGACCATCGCGGCGGGCGCGCCCGCCATCGTCACGCTCGGGCTTGCGACGGAAGTGAATCGCCTGTCGGAAGACGAAAAGCGCACGATGATCGACGATTGCGCCGCGCATATCGCAGGACGCGTGCCGCTCGCGGTCACCATCACGGGCGATAGCGTGGAGCGTCAGGTCGCGCTTGCCGATTACGCGCTCGAGCGCGGCGCGTCGTGGCTCATTCTTCAGCCGCCTTCAAGACGCGGCGAGCCCGAGGCGTTCTACTACGACTTCTTCGCCTCGGTGCTCGAACGAACCGGCGCGAGCGCAGGCCTGCAGAACGCGCCCGAATATCTGGGCGTGGGTTTGTCGGCGGAATCGATCGCCGCGCTCGCCGCCGAGCGGCCCAACTTTCGCCTGCTCAAGGGCGAAGGCCCGGCCGTGACGATACGCGCGACCATCGAGCGCCTGCGCGCGCTCGAACAGACGCTCGCCGTGTTCAACGGGCGCGGCGGCCAGGAACTCATCGATAACCTGCGCGCGGGCTGCGATGGCCTGATCGTTGCGCCGGATGCGTTCGATCGTCAGGTGGCGATCCACGAAGCGTTCGCCGAAGGCCACGAGCATGACGCCGAATCGCTCTACGCCGAAGTGTTGCCTGAGATCGTCTTCGTGATGCAGTCGCTGGAAACGCTCACCTGTTACGGCAAGCGCATCGCGGCGTGGCGCATGGGCTTCGATGTCGCGCACGATCGCGGCGCGCGCCCTACGTCATTCGGCCTCGAATGCGCGCGGCGGTTCGCGCAACATCTCGGTCCAACCTCACGCGTCTTGCGCCGCTGAACCGTCAGGCCGGGCGGCGCGTGAAGCGCTGCTCGGTCACCGCCTTGCCCCATTGCTGGCCTTCGGCTTCGTCCGTCAGCGTGAAGCCGAACGACTCGTACAAGTGACGCGCGGCGTCGAGACTCTTGAAGGTCCACAAATACGTCTCGTCGTAATGCGCGTCGGCGAAGTCCATTGCGCGCGCCATCAATTGCCGGCCCACGCCGCTGCCGCGCAATGCATCGTCGATGATGAACCAGCGCAGATGCGCGACGCGCGTCGCGGCATCGCCATCGATTGCGAGCGAGCCGAGCGTGCGCTCGCCTTCCATGACGAGCCACAAGGCCTTGCCTTGCGCCGGCAGATTCTCGGCGAACGCGGCCAGTTCCGTTGCCACCTTGCGCTCGAAGAACACGCCGAAGCCCGCATGATGCGCATAGAAGCGCGCGTGCAGACTCGCGATATCGCCGATGCATCCCGGCCGATAACCTTCGACGATACAGGCGCTTTCGGTATGCGCGGCGCGCGCCTTTTCGTGCTGGTGATCGTGACCGTGCGCGAGTGCATCGGCGTAAAGCGCGAGCGAGCGCACGAGCGTCTGCTGATCTTCGGGCACCATGCGGCGCAGCGCGTCGGAAACCTGGTCGGTGGCGAACTTGTCGATCTTTCGGCGCAACTTCTGCCCGGCCGACGTGAGATAAAGTTCCGACGAGCGCGCGTCGTCGCTCGAAGTCTGGCGCGTGAGCAGCCCCGCCGCCTCCAGCCGCGCGATCTGACGGCTCGCGTTCGACTTGTCGAGCCGCAGAATCGCGGCGATATCGCGCGCCTGGATGCCGGGCGTCGCGCCGATCTCGATGATCGCGTGCACCGCGGAAGGCGCGAGGCCGCTGTCCGCGAGCGTGTTGCGCATGAAGCCCAGTTCGCGCACGAGCTTGCGCGAAAACTCGCGTAATTCGAGGATGGTTTTGTCGCGGGATTGAACGGGGGTATCGACGAAGTCCATGACGGTTCCATTGGTTGCGAAGCGCAACGATGTTCTCGTAGACTAGTTGCGCCCCGCAACTTTTGCAAGCGAAACGATGCGGTAAATCGTGCTCCCGCAAAATCTCACCTTGCGGCAAACCGGCAAAAATGGACAGGCAAAAAAGAACCCGGCTCAAGGCCGGGTGAAGGAGATCGGGCGAGTTCCGAGTCACGCCCGATCGCGTGGCACGCTGCTGCGCGGTGATTCGCCGGCGAGCCGGCGCGTTCGACGTATAGTGCGTGGCCCAACCTTATGCGATGCTTAAAGCCTGCGCTTCACTTGGCCGTTGCCGGGCGACAATGTGCGTTCGCGCGCGTGACTTAAGTGGCGGTTAAGCATGCGGGCGGGAGAATCGGCGGCGACGCGTTAGAGCCTGGAGAATCGCATGCGCCTGTTACTGGTGGAGGACGACGAGATGATCGCGGAAAGCGTGCTCGCGGCGCTGCGCCGCGCGAGCTACACCGTGGACTGGGCGCAGGACGGCCGGGCCGCGGAGCTTTCGCTCGGCAACGACGTGTACGACCTCGTGTTGCTGGACCTGACGCTGCCCAAGCGTGACGGCATCGATGTGCTCGCGGACTATCGCAAGAAGGGCGGCGCCGCGCCCGTGATGATCCTGACCGCGCGCGATGCCATCGACGACCGTATCCGCGGCCTCGATACCGGCGCGGACGACTATCTGATGAAGCCCTTCGATCTGGACGAGCTTGCCGCCCGCGTGCGCGCGCTGCTGCGGCGGCGCACCGGCCACAAGCATCCCGTCTATACGCACGGCGAACTGACGCTCGACCCCGCCGCGCACGAAGCGGCCAAGGGCGGCGTCGTGCTCAATCTCGTGCCGCGCGAATTCTCGCTGCTGCAGGCGCTGATCGAAGAGCCGTCGCGCGTGTTCCGCCGCAACGAGCTCGAAGAAAAGCTGTACGGCTGGGGCGAGGAAGTCGGCAGCAATGCGATCGAAGTCCACGTGCACAGCCTGCGGCGCAAGATCGGCGCGGACGAGATCGTGACCGTGCGCGGCGTCGGCTATCGATTGAAGAGGATCGGATGACATCGATTCGCCGATGGCTGCTCGGCTGGCTCTTCTGCGGCCTCGGCATCGCGTGTCTGATCGCGGGAATCGGCATTTTCAGCGCTGCGCGGCTGGAGGCGGGCGAGCTCTTCGATTACGAACTGCGCACCGTCGCGCTTTCGCTGCCGCACAACATCACCGCCGACGGCATCGCAGAGGGACGCGATCCCGAACTGCACGGCATCGCGGACGACAGCCTCGTCATCGACATATGGGACCGCTCGGGCCGCCTCATTTATCACTCGCCGCGTGAGCCGGCGTTGCCGCGCTTCGGCGAGGGCTTTCAATCCGCCGATCGTGAAGGCTATCGCTGGCGCGCGTTCGGCGTCACGCAGCCGGATCGTTTCGTGCAAGTCTCGCAGCCCTACTTCATTCGCGACGACATGGCCGTGACGCTCGCGCTGCGCACCATCTGGCCGCTTGCGCTGCTCATTCCGGCGATCGTCGTGATCGTGCTTGTCGTCGTCGCGCGCGGGCTTTCGCCGGTGCGCTGGCTGTCGCAGTCGCTCGCCGCGCGCTCGCCGGAATCGCTCGAACCGATTGCATTGACCAAGCCGATGCCGGACGAACTGCGCCCGCTCGTCGACGCATTGAACGGCCTGCTCGCGCGCCTGAACGACGCGTCGCAGGCGCAACGAACCTTCGTCGCGGATGCGGCGCACGAGCTGCGCACGCCGCTCACCGCGCTGAAGCTGCAAATCCAGGGCGCTATCGGCGACGGCTCGCTACAGGTCGATCACGGGACGATCGCGAAAATCGACGGCCGCCTGAATCGTCTCATCCACCTCGCGCAGCAGTTGCTCAGCATGGCGCGCGAAGATGCCGCGCCCGAAGCCGCTATCGCGCCGATGAGCCTGCGCGCGCTCTGCGAAATGCGCGTCGCCGATTTCTCGCTGCTGGCGGAAGCGCGACACATCGATCTCGGTCTGGAACTCGAACACGCGCTGAGCGATGACGACGCCTTCACCATCCTGGGCGACACGCACGCGTTCGCCGCGCTCGTCAACAATCTGCTCGACAACGCGATTCGCCATACGCCGCCCGGCGGTCGCGTCGACGTGACCTTGCGGCGCGAAACGCAAGGCATTACGTTGACCGTGCTCGATTCCGGCACGGGCATTCCGGAGAGCGAGATCGACCGCGTGTGCGACCGCTTCTATCGTTGCAGCGGCACGTCGGGGCACGGCAGCGGGCTCGGGCTCGCCATCGCGCTGCGGGTCGCGCAACGGCACCATGCGACGCTCGATGTGAAGAACCGCGCGGACGCGAGCGGCCTCGCCGTCTCGGTGCGCGGCTTGCGCGTGGCGGCGTCGTCCTTGCGCGAGAGCGATATCGTCAGCGGAATGAATGCGTGAATGAAAGCGCAAGAAGCGGGGCGTCGCTATTTTCGCGCGCGACGATGCTGGTTGTTTCCATCCTTGCCGGCGGGCCCGTCATGAAGAAGCTCGTGCTCATCTGTGCATGCATTGCGTGGAGCGGCGCGGCGCATGCCGTGGAGGCAGCCGCATCCGAGGCCGCGTCCGAACCGAAAACCCTGAAAGAGCGCCTCGGCGACAAAGCCAGCGACGAGCAACGCGTGGACGATTGCAAGGTGCCCCCCGAACGGCGCGGCGCGAAGCATCGTCCGGATTCGTGCGTGCACTGAAAGCCGAACGGCGCACGATTGTGGTACCTTTCGTGAGTGAACCGTTTGGTACAAATTCAAGGAGCCGCCTTGTCGTCCACTCAAGCCTCTTCCGTCCTGCGCCTCGGCATTCTCGGCGGCGCGAACATCGCAAGACAATTCACGCGTGACGTCCGCCCGAGCGAGACCGTGCGCGTCGTCGCGGTCGCGAGCCGCAGCGATGAAAGCGCGAAGGCGTTCGCCGAAGCGAACGGCATCGAAACGTGGTTCGGCAGCTATGACGCGCTGCTCGCCTCCCCGGACATCGACGCGGTCTATATCCCGCTGCCGAACAGCCTGCATGCCGAATGGGCGATCAAGGCCGCGGACCACGGCAAGCACATCCTGTGCGAAAAGCCGCTCGCGCTCGATCGCGACGAAGCCGTGCGCATGTTCGAAGCCGCCGATCGCAATGGCGTGATGCTGCTCGAAGCGTTTCCGTATTACTTCCAGCCGCAAACGACCGCGATGATGACGCTGATCGGCGAAGGCGCGATCGGCGACGTGCGCGCGATCCAGGCCAGCTTCGGCTTCACGGTGGGCAATCCCGGCGCGAACATCCGCATGAAGCCGGAACTCGGCGGCGGCGCGCTGCTCGATGCGGGCAGCTATCCGCTGAGCCTCATTCGCCTCGTGATGGGCAGCGCGCCGCAACGGGTCGATGCCGTCGCGACGTGGGCCGATAGCAAGGTCGATATCAGCCTCATGGCGACGCTCGTCTATGCCGATGGCCGCCGCGCGCAAGTCTCGTGCTCGATGGACGCGGCCAATCATCGTCATGCGACGCTCATCGGCACGCAGGGCACGATCGACACCGAATATCTGAATCACACGAGCGCGCAGACTGCCGGCGATCAGTTCGGCTATTTGCCGAGCCAGTTGCGCGTGCGGCGCGGCATTCCGAATTCGGTGCCGTTCGAGACGGTCGCATCCGAAGCGGGCAGCGGTTTCTTCTTCGCGGCCGAAAGCTTCGCGCGCATGATCGCGACGCACGATGCCGCCGCAATCGAGTATTACGCGCAAGTGAGCCTCGACAATGCCGCGACGCTTGCGGCCATCATCGAAAGCGCGCGCAGCGAAAAGCCTGTGATGCTCTGAGTTCGCCGGGCGGCTCATGCGCCGTGCGGGCGCGCGAGCCGCTCACGACTTCAGCGCCTGACGATCACCACTTCGAGATACTCGCTCGGCACCACGAGCGACGCCGCGCCCGCCACGTTGCAGCGTTCGAGCAAGGCCGTGATATCGCGTTCGAGATCCGCCTGTTTCGCGGCATCGAGCGCGGCGAACGCACGATGCACCGGCCCGTAGAAATCGCGGAACACCTGAATCCAGTGCGCGCTCGATTCATAGCGCATGTTGAAGTGCTTGCGAACGCAACGGATATCCAGCGCTTCCGAGCCGAACAACGCGACCAGATGCGGCTCGGTGCCCCACAGCGCCGGCGATTGCAGGCCCGCGGGCGGCGGCACATATCCGCCGATCAGCTTGAATAGTTGTCCGATGAAACCTTCGGGCGTCCAGTTCGCCATGCCGATGCGCCCGCCGCTCTTCGCAACGCGCAGCATTTCGCTCGCCGGGCGCTTGTGATCGGGCGTGAACATCGCGCCGAAGGTGGACAGCACGACATCGAAGCTGCCGTCGTCGAAGGGCAGCGCTTCGGCATCGGCTTCCTTGAAATCGACGGCAAGGCCTTCGGCCTGCGCGCGCGCACGGCCCTTTTCGAGCAGCGCGGGCACGTAATCGGTCGATGTCACGTGAGCGAAACGGCGAGCGGCGGCGAGCGTCGCGTTGCCGTTGCCCGCGGCGATATCGAGAACACGTTCGCCTGCGCGCACGTCGATCGATTCAGCGAGCATTTCGCCCACGATCTGCAAGGTCGTGCCGATCACGGCAAAGTCGCCGCTCGCCCATGTGGCTTGCTGCTTGGCCTTGATCGCGGCGAAGTCGGGTTGTGCCTTGATCGGCTCGTCGCAGATCGCGGATGTATTCAACGCATGCATGGTTCCTTCTCCAGGTTCCCAGTTTCCAGATGAGGTGTCGAGCATCGCCCTGATGGCGGGCACAGGCAGTATCCCGTTACCATCGCTTCGATGCCTGTCCGCGAGTCGCCGCGAATTGCCCGATCGTCCGCTTTGCGACGCGCCGATGCTTTCGCTCACCGGGAGCCCACATGAGTCACGACATCCTGTCCGATGTGCTGCGCACGGTGCGCCTGCGCGGCGCGCTCTTCTTTCATGTGAGCGGAAACCGTAGCTGGGCGGCCGAGGCGCCGCCCGCGCGCGACATCGCCAGCATCGTCATGCCGGATTGCGAGCACGTGATGGAGTATCACGTCGTGACGCATGGCAACTGCTGGGGCGCGCTCGTCGGCGAAGCGCCGGTGCGTCTCGCGAGCGGCGACATCATCGTGTTTCCGCATGGCGATGCGCATGTGATTTCGAGCGCGCCCGGCATTCGCGCGGAGGCCGATATCGATCCGCTCTCGATGAAGATCGATCAGTTGCCCTTTACGCTGACCTATGACGCGGTCGAAGCGCGCAACAATCCGCGCCCCGCGGATTCATACGAAACAATGCTCGTGTGCGGCTTTCTCGGCTGCGATCTGCGGCCGTTCAATCCGCTGATCGCCACGTTGCCGCGCCTGCTTCATCTGAGCGAGACCGGCACGCAAGGCTGGATTAATCACTTCATGCAGCAGGCCGTGGTCGAATCGCGCCATAAGCGGCCCGGCGGCGAGGCGATGCTCGAACGCATGAGCGAAATGATGTTCGTCGATGCGGTGCGCCGTTACGTCGAAGTGCTGCCTGATCAAAGCCGCGGCTGGCTCGCGGGATTGCGCGACCGGTTCGTGGGCCGCGCGCTTGCCGTCATGCACGACGAACCGTCGCACGAATGGACCGTCGAGGAACTCGGCGAGCGCGTGGGTCTCTCGCGTTCGGCGTTGCACGAGCGCTTCGTCGACATGATCGGACTGCCGCCGATGCAATATCTCGTCAACTGGCGCATGCAGGTCGCATCGGGTCTCTTGCGCAACACCAACTCGACGATCGCGTCGGTTGCGCAGGACGTGGGCTACGCGTCCGAAGCGGCGTTCATCCGCGCGTTCAAACGCCTCGTCGGTAAGCCGCCCGCGACGTGGCGCCGCGAGAAAACGCGCGTGGAAGCCGTGGCGCAAACGCATTGAGCTTGACGCTGGCGTATTCTCTGACTAAGGTCAGAGAATTGAACTCGCCTTGGGCATCGCCATGAATCCGGCCGACATCAATCAGATTCGCAGCTTCAATCGCACCGTTGCCGAGGGCATCGGCGCGCTCAACGATCATTTTCTCGGACGCGGCCGGCCCATGGGCGAGTCGCGGCTGCTCTGGGAGATCGGCGCGCAAGGCGTCGATCTTCGCGTGCTGCGCGAGCGTCTCGGGCTCGACTCGGGCTATCTGAGCCGCACGCTGGCATCGCTCGAACGGCAAAGGCTCGTCGCGGTGGAATCCCGTCCCGACGACCGCAGGGTGCGCCGCGCCGTATTGACCGAAGCGGGCCGCGGCGAACGCGACGAACTCGAACGGCTGTCGGACACCGTCGCGGGCAGCATGCTGGAACCGTTGAACGAATCGCAGCGCGAGCGGCTCGTCGCGGCAATGGCGGAAGTCGAGCGCTTGCTGCAACCTTCGCTGATGCGCTTCGCGATCGAAGACCCGGCGAGCGACGATGCGCGATGGTGCATCGATCAATACTTCACCGAATTGAATGCGCGCTTCGATGCGGGTTTCGATCCGTCGCGCAGCCTGTCAGCCGATGCGCGCGAACTCGTCGCACCGCGGGGCGCGCTGATCGTCGCGAGACTGCGCGGCGCGGCGCTCGGCTGCGTGGCGCTCAAGTTTCATGGCAAGTCCGCGGCCGAACTGAAACGCATGTGGGTGAGCGCGTCCGCGCGCGGCCTCGGCGTCGGACGGCGCTTGCTGGGAGAAGCCGAGCAGCACGCGCGCCGAAGCGGAGCGAAAGCCGTGCGTCTCGAGACCAACAAGACGCTGAAGGAGGCGATCAAGCTGTATCGCCAGGCGGGTTATGTCGAAGTCGCGCCGTTCAGCGATGAAGCGTATGCCGATCACTGGTTCGAGAAAGCGTTGCGTTGATGCGCGCCGTCAGCGATTGCCGGTGAGCGCGATGACGAGATCGAGAAACGCCCGCGTCTTTGCCGGCGGATGATGCCGCGACGGATAAAACGCATAGAGCGGAAAGCGCTCGTCGGGCCAGTCGGGGAAGAGGTCGATCAGCTTGCCGTCCGCGAGCAGATGCTCGTGACCGAGCGCGAGAATCTGCGCGATGCCATAGCCCGACAGCAGCGTGCTCAGCATCGTGCCGGGATCGTTCAATGTCAGACGGCCGTGTGTCTGAACCGCGATGCGCTTCTTCTTCCGATGAAACTCCCACACGAACGGCCGCCCCGTTTCAGGGTCGCGAAACTCGATGCACGTGTGCGCGTCGTCGGCGAGCGACTGCGGCGTCGCGGGCTTGCCGCATCGTTTGATATAGGACGGCGCGGCGACGGTGTGCACCGGCGTATCGAGCAGCTTGCGCGCGATGAGACTCGATTCGCGCGGCTCGCCGAAGCGCACGGCGAGATCGAAGCCGTCCGCGATCATGTCGCCCAGCCGGTCGCTCGTGATGAGTTCCAGTTGCAGATCGGCGTGCGCCTTGAGAAACGCATCGAGCTTCGGGCCGAGCAAAAGCCGCGAAAAAATCGGATCGACATTCACGCGCAAGCGTCCGCGCACGGACGTCGAACTGCCCGATGCGGTGGCCGCCGCCTCTTCGAGCCCCGCGAGATGCGGCATGACCTGGGCGAAGAAGCGCCGGCCGTCGTCGGTGAGCGCGACGCTGCGTGTCGTGCGGTCGAAAAGCCGAATCTTCAGGCGCGCTTCGAGACGCGCGATGGCGCGGCTCACGCCGGGCTGCGACATGCCGAGACGATCGCCCGCCGCGGCGAATGTGCCCGCGTCGACGATCGCCGCGAACACGCTGATGCCGTTGAGGATGCGTTCGTTGAAGCCCGCCATTCATAACTCCGCGTCATCGATGAATTGGCATTCATGTTAAACGCTCACGCCGACTCGAAACGCCGGGCGCAAAAAAAACGGGCCCCGAAGGGCCCGTCAAACACTCCAGCACGGTCGATTTATGCGTGGCGCGCCTTCGCGACCTTGTCCACGTTCATCGAGTCGGCGCGCAGGCGCTCGTACTCTTGCTCGCTCATCGGCACGGCGTCCTTCTTGCCGAGATCGTTCAGGCGGATGCGATACGTCTCACGTGCCGAGTAAGCCGCGATTGCCGCGATGATCGTCACGCCGAAGGCAATGGCGCCGACCGTCAGCGGGATGTTGTCCGATCCCGGGGGCGCCACCGCTGCGAACAGCGCGGGCAGGAGCGCGGTGATGGTCGTGCCGACGTTCTGCGCAATCGCCATGGCCGAGACACGCGAGCGGGTCGGGAAGAGTTCCGGGTAGAAGCTCGGGAAGATCGCGTTGTAGCCCTGGTACACCACGCCCCACATCAGCAGCGACATCAGGAACGCGAGCGTCACGCTGTGGATGCTGATCGCATACAGATAGCCGAAGGCCAGCACGCCGGAGATCAGCGAACCGCCGATCATCATCGGGCGGCGGCCGATCTTGTCCGACAGATTGCCGACGAACGGAATCACCAGCACCGCGACGATATTGCCGACCACCGGAATCCACAGATACACGCTCTTGTGGAAGCCGATGCCATACGACGACTGCACCGCATACGCCGCACCGAAGATCGTAGCGACGACGGGAATCACGTTCATCAGCGCCATGCAGACGACGCGGATCATGTCGGGCGTGCTGTTGGCGAACGCTTCCTTGATCGGCGACTTCGGCAGATCGCCGTGCGATTCTTCGGACGTGAACGCCGGCGTTTCATGCACTTCCTTCCGGATGATGTAGCCCGCGACCAGCACGAAGGCCGACAGCAGGAACGGAACGCGCCAGCCCCACGAATTGAACATGTCTTCCGGCATGAACGTGGCGAGCGGCAGGAACACGGCGGCGGCGAGAATCTGGCCGGCCTGCACGCCCTGCAGCGTGAAGCTCGCGTAGTAACCGCGGCGTCCGAACGGCGCGTGTTCGAGAATCATCGAGCTTGCGCCGGAGATTTCACCCGCCACCGCAAAGCCCTGAACCAGACGCAGCACGACGAGCAGCGCCGGCGCGAGCATGCCGATCTGGTGATAAGTCGGCAGGAGACCGACCGCCATCGTCGAGAGACCCATCAGGAACATGCAGATGAGCAGCACGTTCTTGCGGCCGTGCGTGTCGCCGAGATGGCCGAGCACGAACGCGCCGATCGGACGAGCCACGTAGCCCACGCCATACGTCGCGAGCGACGCGATGATCGCCACCTTCGGATTGCCCGACGGGAAGAACAACTGCGGGAAAATGAGCGCTGCTGCCTGGGCGTAGATGAAGAAGTCGTAATACTCCAGCGCCGAGCCGATCCAGCCGCTCGCGGTCGCTTTTTTCGCCTGGCGGCCGCCGTGCGCGTCTTCCTTGAGGCTAGCCATAGAGATGTCTCCGAACAATGGGTTTATGGAGTTGAGCCTGAGAACCTGGGCGAGCGGCAGGGCATTCGGAAGGTCTGAATACGCGTCGCTCTGAAAGTGATTGGAGAATAAGAGCGCAACCCCTTTCGATCAACGTTTTATGATAAATTTTGCGCGATTATCGCACGCGCGTGTCCGATAATCGATCACTTTGGGGGTTAGCACTAGCCATTGGCTATTGTGGGAGGCCGAAACATCCCGTGATCCATAACTAAACAAGCATGTCAGCATGACTAAACCGGCACTCGACAAACGCGACTGGATCGCCGGCCTGGAAAAGGGCCTGGCGATTCTCGAAGCCTTCGACGATCAGCACGCCCGCATGACGCCGACGCAAGCCGCCATGCGCACGGGCTTGACGCGCACCGCCGCGCGCCGCTATCTGCTGACGCTCGCGCATCTCGGCTACGTGCAGACCGACGGCAAGCTCTTCAATCTCACGCCGCGCGTGTTGCGCATGGGCTGGTCGTATTTCGAGTCGGCGCGGCTGCCGCGCATCGTGCAGCCTTATCTGCAGCAGTTGAGCGCGTCGATACACGAGTCGGTGTACGTGAGCGTGCTGGACGACTGGGATCTCGTCATCATCGCGCGCAACGGCTCCACGCGCGTGATGACGACGGGCTTCGTGCTCGGCGCGCGCGTGCCGGCGGCGTTGATGTCGGGCGGCATCGCGATGCTCGCCTACAAGGACGAAGCCTCCGTGCGCCAGTGGCTCGACGCGACCGAGTTCAAGCCCTTCACGCCGCTCACGATCACCAACAAGGAAAAGCTCTACGAGAAGATCCGCCAGTCGCGTGTGGATGGTTACGTCGCGATCGAGCAGCAATTGCAGATGGGCGTGCGCGGCGTCGCGGTGCCGATGAAGAACCGGCATGGCGAAGTGGTGGCCGCGCTGTCGGTGAACATGCCGATCGGAAAAGAGACGAGCGAGGCCGCGCTGCTTCGCGTGCTGCAGCCGTTGCAGGAGACGGCGTTGTCGATGCTGAACGTGATCTGAGGTGAGGGTTTTCGGGAACGTGGGTTTGGAGCGCGTTTGAGGCCTTTGTTTTAAGGGGTTTCGGCGCGGCGGGGAGCGGGAAAGGTGAGGGTTTTCGGGATCAGCGATATTCAGGCCGGTCCCGGCGCTCACCGGCGATTCCCGCTCACGACCCACCCGTAAAGATCGGACCTTGCCCGCCCGGCACAAACGCGCGCGGTGCATGATCCGCATGCGCGCCCGACGCATCGCGGGCAGCCGAAGCCGATGCCGCCGGCGCAGGATCGCGCAACGTCACGGCCGTCTCCGGCGTGATCGGCACGCTGGGTTGCGCGAGCAGCTCCGTCTTGCGCATCGAGCCCGCCGACGTCCCGAAGTAATAGCCGATGATGCTGATCCACGCCGTCCCGAGCGCGCCGACCACGACGTTGACGAGATCGCGATTCGCCTCGGGCAAGGCGCGCAACGCCATCAAGAGCAGGATGCCGAAGAAGCCGGCGGTCACGCTCATCGCGAGCACCTTCGGCACCCAGTCCTTGTTGGCGATGCCCATTGCGCGCGCATCGGCGCGGTCGCCCGCCGCGATGCGCGCCATGTCCGCTTCGAACGACAGGCGCGCCTGCGCCGCTGCCACCACAAGCTGCTGCAACTGAAGCGAGTTCGCGTTTTCCGCTTTGCCGATCTTGTCGAGCGCGTCGGGATCGTTGAGCGCGGTCTCGACGACATCCGGATCGCTCGGCGTGCCGAGCGCATGCGAGATGATCGCGGCCGCCGTCGTCACGCCGAGACCCACCGGCCCGCCGATGAGACCCGCCAGAAGAGGCGCCTTCGCGCCGATCGTTGCCGCCACTTTCGACCAGTCCATCATGCTGCTCCCAAAAGAAGATTCACGGCCATGCGCTCGGTCCAGCCGCGGCTGAACGTCGGCCATGCGTGCAGGCCCTTCAGATAACGCAATCGATAAGCAATGAATCGGAGTACGAAACGCATCGGATCGGCGGCTTTGACGGCATCGACCGTATCGGGGCCGAACTTGCCGTCTTCCTTCGCGCCCGATGCCTTCTGCATCCACAGCACGACGAGTCCGCCGTTGTAGTTGGCGTCGAAGATCTGGAAGGCGACGCGCGGATCGAATTCATCGAGATGCAGCGGGTCCCAATACTTCTGCTTGGCGATACGCCTGGCGAGGTCGAGCGGCAGGTCCTTCATCGCGCCCGCATAGCCGTAGCCTCGCGCGACGCGCGCCGTCACACCCCACATCGTTTCGCCGCCCGGGTCCGCCGGGTGGAACGAGTAGCCGCCTTCGCTGCCGATGAGCGCTTCGAAGGCGTCGTCGAAGTTGTTCATGGTCGATTCTCCTTGTCGCCTGCGCGCGCCGCCGCAAGCTGAAGGCGCGGCGCCGGATGAAACGGGCCGGCGCGCGAGGCGGCCGGCCCGGTCGCATCAAACAGTGGCAGGCAGTCATGACGCGACGGCTAGGCCTTATGCATCGGCCGTGCCAGTCGTGCGGAAGGCTTCTGCTGCAAGGCTTCGCGGCATTCAGCGTGAACAAAGCGGAAGCGAACTGTCGTGCGTTGGCCGACGCTTTTCACCGCATTTGTTCGGGCGGCGCGAACAGCGTTGCATGCTCATTCGAGGCTCATTCTCCGTTCCTACGATGCAAGGCATCAGGCGGCGCGATTTCGACGAAGCAGCACGCACTGCCTTCAGTTGACGATGTTTCATCGAGGAGATAAGCCATGCGTCACTATCCATCGGACAGTCCCCGCGCGGCGGCGCGCATCGTCGTGATGTCGCTGATCGCGGACGGGCATATCGGGCGAGCGGAAATCGAAGAGCTCGAACGGTGCGGATTCTATGCGCGCCTAGGCCTTGCACCCGGCGATCTTCACGAGATCGTGCGCGAAGTGTGCGAGGACCTCATGCGCCATTCACCGCTCACATGGGACGACGCATGCCGCGTCGATCCTCACATCGTGCAGCAACTGGCCGAAGAAGTGCGCGACGAGCGCATGCGACGCGACGTGCTCACGTTATGCGAATCGGCGGTCGTCGCGGACGGCTTCATGACGTGCGCCGAAGCCGACGTGATCGATGCCGTGAAGCGCACATGGCGCATGCAGTGAAACGCGATCGACTGGAGACGACATCATGCAAAAACATATCCTCGTCGCGGTGGGGCCGGGCTTGAGCCATGCCGCGCTCACGCTCGGCATTGCCCGGGCCCGCGAATTCAACGCGCGTCTCACGGCGCTGCATATCGTGGACCGCATGCCGTTCTGGGCGGTATCGTCGGCACAGTACGACCTGGGCGCGGCGCTCGCGCATGTCGACCGGCTGGCGCGCGAAGTCGAGCGCCACACCTTGCAGACGATGCGCGCATCGGACGTGGACGGCGTCTGCGTCACGATGGATCTGCCGATGCGCGCGACGCTCGGGCGCGTGATCGCCCAGGCGGCGCGCGAGTTCGATGCGGATCTCATCGTGATTGGCCGCGCGAAGGGCGCGCACTGGCGCTTCTGGGAAGAGCGCGTGTCCGACGCGGTGAGCCGTCACAGCAACCGCCGCGTGCTGATCGCCTCGAACCGTGCGGGCGACGACGATGAAGCGCTCGCTGAAACAAAAGCGACACCGTTACGTTTTACCATCGTCGATTCGTCGCAGCGCAACGCTGCCCCATCATAGAGTTCGAGAGGAACGCCCATGCCGGATCGCATCGTCAAACCGTCCCGACGCACCTTGCTGAAGGGCCTCGTGTCCGGCACGGGGCTCGCGCTCACGGGCGCGGGTCTCGCCGATGCGCTCGCGCAAGGCGTGGCGCCCGCCGTCGTCACGGCGGACAGGCTGCGTCCGCAACTGCCCGGCGGCGTGATGAGCGGCGACGTGACCGCGACGAGCGGCATCGTCTGGAGCCGCACGGACCGGCCCGCGCGCATGATCGTCGAATACTCGACGAGCGAAAACTTCGCCACGTTTCAGCGGCGCATCGGACCGGCGGCGCTCGAAGGCAGCGGCTTCACGGCGCGCGTCGATCTGACCGCTCTGCCGCCCGGCGCGGACGTGTTCTATCGCGTGCGCTTCGCCGATCTCGTCGATGGCAAGGCCTATAGCGAGCCGGTGACGGGACGCCTGCGCACCGCATCGCCCGATGCGGCCAAGCCGATCACCTTCGTCTTCTCCGGCGACGAAGCGGGGCAGGGCTGGGGTATCAACGAGCGCTTCGGCGGCTATCGCATCTATGAAGCGATGCGCCGCGAGTCGCCGGATTTTTTCATCCATCAGGGCGATCAGATTTATGCGGACAGCGTGATCGAACCGGAAGTGAAGCTGCCCGACGGCACGATGTGGACCAACATCGTCACCGAGGGCAAGTCGCATGTCGCGCAGACGCTCGACGATTACCGCGCCGCGTTCGCCTACAACCAGCTCGATAAAAGCAAACGCCGCTTCGCCGCCGAAGTGCCGTTCCTCGTGCAATGGGACGATCACGAAGTGCGCAACAACTGGTATCCGGGCGAGCAGATCGGCGAGGCGGAGAAGCGTTATCAGACGCGTTCGATCAATCTGCTCGAAGCGCGCGCGAAACAGGCGATGTTCGAATACAACCCGTATCGCATCAATCAGCTCGATCCGGAGCAGGTCTATCGCGGCTTTCAGTTCGGCCCGCTGCTCGATGTGTTCATGCTCGACGAGCGTTCGTATCGCGGCGCGAATTCGCCGAACAGGCAGACGCGCCTCGACGCCGACTCGGCCTTTCTCGGCTCGCAGCAGAGCGAATGGCTGAAGGCGTCGCTGAAGGCATCGCGCGCGACGTGGAAAGTGATCGCGAGCGACATGCCGATTTCGCTCGTCGTGCCCGATGCGAACCCCGACGTGCCGAAGGGCACCTTCGAAGCCTGGGCCAACGCGGACGACGGCGCGCCGCTCGGCCGCGAGCTGGAGCTGCGGGACATCCTCGCCTTCATCAAGCGGGAAGACATCAAAAATGTCGTGTGGATCACGGCCGACGTGCACTACGCGCAGGCGACGCATTACGATCCGTCGCGCGCGCGGTTCACGGAGTTCAAGCCGTTCTGGGAGTTCGTCGGCGGGCCGATCAACGCGGGCACGTTCGGCCCGAACGATCTCGACATGACCTTCGGTCCCGAACTGCGTTATGTGAGCGTGCCGAAGGACAATCCGCAGAACCGCTCGCCCGCCGCGCTGCAACAGTTCTATGGCCGCGCGAAGATCGATCCGGCGAGCCGCGCGATGACGGTTTCCCTGCATGATCTGAACGGCAAGTCGCTTTACGAGGTGAAGCTCGACGTGGAGGCTTGAGCGCCGGGCGTCCGCGACGCCGCAACTGGCCCGCCCGCTCGAACCCAAATCGTTCATGGACGCGCCCGGCGTGGCTCGCCGACAATGCCGTACATTCCAGCCCGATGGAGATGCGACGGCCATGACCGACCACGCCCTGTTCAGCGCAAACCTGCTCATCGCGTATTCCGCGTACTTCGTCGGCACCGCGAGCCCGGGGCCGAGCAATCTCGCGATCATGTCGATCGCGAGCACCTCGGGCCGGCGCGCGGCGTTCGCATTCGCGGCGGGCGTGATGTCCGGCTCGTTCTTCTGGGCGATGCTCGCGGCGCTCGGCCTGTCCGCCGCGCTCACGGCGTATTCGGGCTTTCTCATCGGCGTGAAGATCTGCGGCGGGCTGTATCTGCTGTGGCTCGCCTTCAAGTCGGGGCGCGCGGCGCTCAGGCCGCCGGTGCGCGCATCGTCCACGGACGCGTCCGGACAGAGCGGCCGCAAGCTCTACGCGCGTGGCGCGCTCCTGCATCTCACCAACCCGAAAGCGATTCTCGTGTGGATGTCCGTCGCGGCGCTCGGATCGTCGTCGGGCGAGGGGGCGGGGCACATGCTCGTCGTCGTCGCGGGCTGTCTGTGCATCGGGGTGTGCGTGTTCGGCGGCTATGCCGCGCTCTTTTCGATGGCATCGGCGCGGCGTGTCTACCGGCGCATCCAGCGCGGACTGGACGCGTGCCTCGCGCTCGTGTTCGGCGCGGCGGGCATCCGGCTGCTGACCTCGCGCGTGTAGCGGATTTGCCGCACCGCGCGCAGTTCGGCTTTGCATCTGGACGACAGGCGGCTACGCTCAAGCAAACGCCGCTCTTTCGCCAGAACGATGCCAACCGACGATTCTCCCCGAAGCGCCCAGCCCATCCTCCATGAAAGCGCCGCGGCACTGGGCGCGCTTGCCCACATCGTCCGGGATGCCTTCGCGTCGCTCGGGCGCGAGCTGATCGCGATCCGGCCGACGCCCGCGCGCGCGCTTTTCGCCACGCAGGCCATGCTTTCGGTCGGGCTCGCGGTGGCGCTCGCCTATGCGTTTCACCTGAGCAACATCTGGTGGGCCGCGATCAGCGGCTTCGCGGTGATGCAGACGAAGTTCTCCGCGTGCGCCCAGCGCGGCGTGCAGCGCGTGATCGGCACGGTCGCGGGCGCGCTGATCGGCGCGGTGGCCGGGCCCGTCATCGGCGATGCGCCATGGCTCTTCGTGCCGCTGCTCGGCGTGATCACGGGCGTCGCGGTCTATCGCGCGCTCATTTCTGATGCAGGCTACGCGTGGGTACTCGGCGCGGTCACGTCGCTGATGGTGACGTTCGAGGCGCATCGGCTCGCGTCCGCGGCGGCGACGGCGTCGTTCGCGCTCTTGCGTGTCGCGGAAGTGGTCGTCGGGACGGTTGCGTGCGTGGCGGTGTCGGCGGTTTTTCACGCGGGCGTGCAGCACTATCGCAAGTCGCGCGGGGCGCCGCCGGTGCCGCGCGCGCAGGCGGCATCGACGATCGATCGCGTCGATGGCGCCAATGCGCAGCTCGTCACCGTCATGCCGTCCGATGCGGCCCGCGCCGTGCAGGCACTCGATGCGACGCACGTGGCGCGCGACGAGCACATCGCGCTCGCCATGCGCAAGCGCCTCGGCTGGCAGAGCGCGTGGTCGGTGATGATCCTTG
Source organism: Caballeronia cordobensis (assembly GCF_001544575.2). Classification (GTDB taxonomy): domain Bacteria; phylum Pseudomonadota; class Gammaproteobacteria; order Burkholderiales; family Burkholderiaceae; genus Caballeronia; species Caballeronia cordobensis. The sequence goes on along the minus strand of NZ_FCNY02000015.1, from coordinate 84,627 downwards.
CGTCGCTTGCCTACGTGTGGGACCTGCCCGGCTTCGCGCAGGCGATGGTGACGGCGATCGCCGTGCTGATCCTGCCCGCGTCGGCGCTCGGCAAGCCGACGCACAAGCCGATCGCGGAGCGCATGATCCAGCGCTTCGTCGGCTGTTTGCTCGCGGGCGCGGTGAGTCTCGCGCTGCTGCCCTTGCTCGGCGATCACGCGCTCGCCTGCATGATCGCGCTATGCGCGGGCGTGTGGATCGGCTGCCATGTGCAGACGGGCACGCAAGGCGCGAGCTATGTCGGGCGGCAGTTCGGCATCGCCTTCATCATGGTGTTCGTGCAGGACCATCACTGGTCGTCCGATCCTGCGCCCGCGCTGATGCGGCTTGGCGGCATTCTCGGCGGGATTGTGGTGCTCTCGGCGGTGATGGCGCTGGGTGCGGCGTGGGCGTCGAAACGCGCGCCGCACGCCGTCATGCGGTGAAATAACGTCGGCGCGTCAGGCCTCTTCCGCCCAGGCCTGATTTTCCCGCGCCATCAACGCGCTCGACGCCGCCGGCCCGAACGTTCCCGCCGTATAACCGCGCGGCCGGTCGCCCAGTTCCTTCCAGCCATTGAGAATCGGTTCGACCCACGTCCAGGCCGCTTCCAGTTCGTCGCGCCGCATGAAGTGCGTGAGGCGGCCGCGAATCACATCGATCAGCAAACGCTCGTACGCCTCGGCACGCCGCTGCGTCATGGCTTGCTGCAGGTCGAGATTGAGCGTCACGGGCTGCATGTGCATGCCGCTGCCCGGTTCCTTCGCCATCATCTGCAACTGGATCGATTCTTCCGGCTGCAACGTGATCGTGAGCCGGTTGCCGTAGTGACGCGGACCATCGGGGATGATCGAGAACGGCAGATCCGCGAAGTCGATGACGATCTCCGAGCGGCGATTCTGCATGCGCTTGCCGGTGCGCAGGAAGAACGGCACGTTGGCCCAGCGCCAGTTGTTGATATGCGCGCGCAACGCGACGAAGGTTTCCGCGCGGCTGTCCGCGGGCACGTTCGGCTCCTCCAGATAACCCTTCACCGCCTCGCCGCCCACCGCGCCCGCCGTGTACTGGCCGCGCACGGTGTCGCGCGCGATATCGGCAACGGACATCGGACGCAGCGACTTCAGCACCTTGAGCTTTTCGTCGCGCACGGCGTCCGGATCGAGCGAAACGGGCGGCTCCATCGCGACGATGCACAGCAGTTGCAGCAAGTGGTTCTGCACCATGTCGCGCAATGCGCCGGTGTGATCGTAGAAACCCGCGCGGCTGCCCACGCCGACCGTCTCCGACACCGTGATCTGCACGCTCTTGATATACGGCGCCTGCCACAGCGGCCCGAAGATCGCGTTGCCGAAGCGCAGCACCATCAGGTTCTGCACCGTTTCCTTGCCGAGATAATGGTCGATGCGATAAATCTGCTCTTCCTTGAAGTGCTTGCCGACCGCGTCGTTGATCGCGACCGCGGAAGCCAGATCGTGACCGAGCGGCTTTTCCAGCACGACGCGCGCGTGTTCATCGAGAATGCCCGCGTTGTCGAGGTTGTCGCAGATGGTCACGAACAGTTCCGGCGACGTCGACAGATACAGCACGCGCTGCGAGCCCGGCCGCACGGCCTGCGCGAGACGCTGGAAGTCCGACGGATTCTCGACGTCGATGCGCACGTAGTCGAAGAGGGCGAGGAATTTGTCCCACGACTGCGCATCGAAGACCTTGCCTTCGATGAACGGACGCGCCTGCTCTTCCATGAAGTTCTTCAGGTAGTCCTCGCGCGACCAGTCCTTGCGGCCGATCGCGAGAATGCGCGTGTCGGCGGGCAGGTTGCAGTGGGTGTGCGCCATGTAGAGCGCCGGCAGCAGCTTGCGCGCGGCCAGGTCTCCGCCGCCGCCGAAGATGATCATGTCGAGCGGGCGTTCGTTCGAGGGAGAGGTTGGTTTCGTCATGGTGCGTGAGCCGGTTAGGGTTCGGGAAAGCCGAAAGCGCGCCGATCGGTGCGATCGTTCGAGACAGCTATGTTGCATGTTTTGGCCGCATTTTGCACGGCGGGCGTGCTAACGGGCGTTCGATTCGCCGATGACAGACGAATTGTCACGCGCGAGGTGCAGGCATCAGCGCAGCGACGCGTCCGCGCGCAGCGTGGCCACGGCGAGATCGAGGAACGCGCGCACCTTCTGCGCAACGTGGCGTCCTTCGCGATGCACGAGATGAATCGGCAAGGGCGGCGGCTCGAACTCCGGCAGCACGATGACGAGACGCCCTTCGCACACGTCCTGCGCGACCTGATACGACATCAGCCGCGCGATGCCGAAATCGGCGAGCGCGGCGGCGATGGCCGAATCGTTGGTGGTCGTCGTGAAACGCGCATGCGCGCGCACGGGGATTTGCCGCTCGCCGTCGTGAAGACGCCACTCCGTCGGCGTCGAAGAACCCGTGGACGCGATCACGGCATGGTTCGCGAGGTCATCCGGATGGCGCGGCGTGCCGTGCTTCTCCAGATACGCGGGCGATGCGCACAGCACGCGCCGCACGCGCCCGACATTGATCGCCTGCAACGATGAATCCGGCAGTTGCGCGATGCGCACCGCAACGTCGATGCCTTCATCGACGAGATTCACGACGCGATCGACGAACCAGCAGTTCGCATCGGTTTCCGGATAGCGTTTGAGATAGTCCAGCACGATCGGCGTGACGTGCAGGCGGCCGAACATCACCGGCGCGGTGATCGAGAGCAGGCCGCGCGGCGACGAGTGCGTGCCCGTCGCGGACAATTCGGCGATATCGACTTCACCGAGAATGCGGCGGCAATCCTCGAAATAGCCGCTGCCGGCGTCGGTGAGGCGTACGACGCGCGTGGTGCGCGTGAGCAGGCGCACGCCGAGATGCTCTTCGAGCTCCGTCACGACGCGGCTCACGACCGACGGCGACACGTCGAGCTTGCGCGCGGCCGAGGCGAAGCCGCCCGTTTCGACCACCGTGACGAAGGTCGTCATTGCCTGTAATCGGTCCATGTGAGCGCGCCGGGCATCCGCTGAAAAGATGCCGTGCATTGTCGGGGATCGGCGCGCCCGACACAATCTAGAGATCGAGTCGCAAGGCTCCTTCCGAGTCGGCGGCAGGCACCGCGCAGCAGATCAGCGCTTCGCCGTCGTCCACATGGAAAGCGGGCTCGCTCTCATACGACACCGCGCCCTCGACGATGCGCGTCCTGCAAGTTCCGCACGTGCCCCCACGGCAGTTGAACTCCGGCGACAGGCCGCTTTCCTCGGCCAGTTCCAGCAGCGTGCCGCCGCCCGGCTTCCATTGCGCATCCGTGCGCGACTTCAGGAATTCGACCTTCACGGGCGCCGTGGCGGCGGGACGCATGGGCTTCACGTCCGCGCCGCGATCCGCTGTGCGCTTGAGCGCCGATGGCCCGAACGCTTCGGCATGAATGCGCGTATCGGCGACATTGAGCCCGCGCAGGCCGTCGTAGATCGTCTGCATGAACGCGCCCGGCCCGCACAGATAAAAGTCGTAGTCGTTGAACGGCAGGCGGCTCGTCAACAGGTCGATATCGATGCGCCCTGAAACGTCGTAATCGCGGTCGAGCTGCGCGCCGTTCGTGTCGCTGAGCACGCGAATCACGTTCACGGCGCCGCCCGCGCTTTGCGCAAGCGCATCGATTTCCTGTGCGAACGCGCGGCTCGCGAGCGAATGCGCCGACACGATCATCCACACCGGCCGTACGCGCCGCTTCCTCAGCCCTTCGTAGACGATGTGCCGCAGCATCGCCAGCATCGGCGTGATGCCGACGCCCGCCGCCATCAGCACGGCGGGACGCGGCTCCCGTGGATCGATCGTGAAGTCGCCCGCGGGCGCGCGCGCCTCGATGACGTCGCCCGCTTTCAGCGTGTCGTGCAGATACGCGGACACTCGGCCCTCGCGCTTCACGCTGATCCGGTACACGCCGTCCGATGGCGCCACCGACAGCGTGTAGGTGCGTATGGCCGGCTTCGTCTCGCCCGGCAGCATCACGCGGATCGGCAGATGTTGCCCCGCCTGGTGCGGCACGATGCCCGCGCCGTCGGCCGGTTCGAGATAAAACGAGCGAATCGCGTCGCTCTCGTCGACGGTCTTGCTCACGCGAAACGCGCGCCACGCGTTGGCGAGCGCGGCGGCCTTCAGGCGTTCGGCGACCTGCTGCCAGTCGCCCGTCATCAGCGAATTCGGCGACGCGCCTTCCGCACGCGCCTTCCATCGCAACGGCAACGCCTGAGCGCGATACACGATGCGGCGTGGCGTGAAGCGCCACAGCCTTTCCGCGCCCTGAAACGCGGCGATTTCGGGCGAATCGAGCAGCACTTCGGCGTCGCCCGCGAGTTGCAGGAGATCGCCCGTTTCGAAGTCCGTGAACACCAGTCCCGCGCGGCCATTGACCAGAATATTGCCGAGCGTGTTGAAGAAGAGATTGCCCGCGAAATCGGGAATGGTGAGCGAGCCGTCGTCGGAAAGGCGCACGAATCCCGGCTTGCCGCCGCGATGCGACACGTCCACTTGCCGATGCCCGTCCTCGCGATCGAAATACGATGCGACGAAAAACGCATCCGCGCCGGCGATCATCGCCTTTGCGCGGGAAGTGAGCGCGTCGAGCGCGAGCGGCGCAACGGGCGAGGGCGTGGCCGGATCGCGCACGAACTCGAAATCGCGCAATTGAATGTACTGCGGGCAGTTGCCGAAACTCTGCTCGACAGCCACGTGGAATGCGGCGTTCGCGCCGTCGCGGCGAATCACGCCGTTCATGCGGTTGCGACGGCGCGTGTGCAGTTCGATGCCGAGCAGCCCGATCGGTGCGCCGTCGTGCATGCCCTCGTCGGCGGGATCGAGCGGATCGCGCGTGAGGGTCATCGACAGTGTCCTGGCGTCGGGCGTCTGCATGAAGCCGGGATGTCCTGCGAGCAGCGTCGCCCACGCATCGCCGTGCTCGTCGACGGAACCGGCCACGATGAACGGCAACTGCGCGAAGAACTGCCGATGCTGGTCCGGCATGTGATCCCGCACGAAGCGCCGCCCGGCGCCGTCCATGCGCTCGAATGCGCCAAAGGCCTTCTGAATTTCGATTTCACCGCGATGCCACGGCGAAGGCGCGGTGGCCGTGGCGGCATGGGGAAGCGCTGAAGCGGACATGATCGTATGCCTCTTCGGTTCGGGCGCGGCTCGGGCGAACGGGGACACTAACGCGCCGCCGCCGCGCTCACTTTACGCCGCGAGACCCGCGGCCGTCTTTTGGAACGGAACGAAGCCGGGCAGCGCTTCGACGCGCGCGAGCCACGCGTTCACGTTCGCGTAGGCGGCGAGATCGACGTTGCCTTCGGGAGCGCTCGAGATATAGCTGTAGAGCGCGATATCGGCGATGGTCGGATGGGCGTTGCCGGTATCGGCGATCCATGCGCGGTTCGCGAGTTCCGCGTCGATCACCTTGAGCACGGCGTGCGCGCGGGCGATGACTTCATCCGCGTTGAACTTCGCGCCGAACACGGTGATGAGCCGCGCGGCGCCCGGGCCGAACGCGATCTGCCCCGCCGCGACGGAGAGCCAGCGCTGCACGGCCGCGGCTTGCGCGGGCGCCTCGGGCAGCCATTGCGAAGCGCCTGCTTTCTTCGCGATATAGACGAGGATCGCGTTCGAATCGGCGATCACGGTGTCGCCATCCACGAGTACGGGAACCTGGCCGAAGCTGTTCAGCTTGAGATACTCGGGCGTCTTGTGCGCGGCGGCGGCGAGATCGACGAAGACGTCTTCATGATCGATCGACAGCAGGTTGAGGAAAAGACGCGCGCGGTGCGCATGCCCGGACAGCGGATGGTAGTAGAGCTTCATGGCAAGTTCCCTTGGTTGGTCGTGTCGGGCGGGGAAGTCCCGCGCCGTGAAACCAGTATGGGTTTTTGCCTGGGGAAGCGGAATACCAGAGAAATTCAAATCACTGTTCTCGTAACGAGAACGGTGAGGGCACTTTGCCGCTTTGACTCACGCTTCAGCTTACGTTTCGGCTTATTCGCCGCGAGGGACGTTCGCCTTGTTGCCCGCGAGCGGCGAGCCGTATCCGCCGCTGTTCGCGTTGTTCGGCAGGCCATTGACGAGTTGCGCGCGCGGATCGCTCGGATTCAGATTGAGCTCGCCGGCCTGCGCGTTGCCGTGGGTCGGATACTGACTGCCGAGCGGTGCGTTCGGCATGAGCTTCGTGCTGTTTTGCGGCGCGTACATGTCGGTTTCCGCGCTCGGATGCAGTTGCGCGAAAGCGGCAGAGGCGGCGAAGGAAGCGGCGAGGAAGAGGGCGGCGGTCGTCAGTTTCATGGCTGACTCCGTGGAAAGCCGATGAGGCGTTCAGTGTAGTGCGCGCGCGCCGTTCGAGGCGCTATCACCCTGTTGCCGACCAGTCCAGCGTTTGTCCTTTCGCCGCGCTTACTTCTTGTGCTTCTTGAGCTTCGCCTTGCGCGCGGACCGGTCGTCGATGATGCGCACGCGATGTTTGTCCTTCATCTTCTTCCACTGCTTGCATTCGTCTTTAGTGCGCAGACAGCCGATGCAAAAGCCGGTCTTCTCGTCGAACTTGCAGATGCTGATGCAGGGCGAATCGACTGCCATGATGGGTTCCGTGCGTTGCGGTTGCGTCAATGTCGCACGCGCTTTGTGTGCGCATCCAACTGATTGTTTCGATCATTTCGATAGAGCGCGGCGCAAGTCCCGCGCCACTCCCGTATTGCCTCACCATTGCACCAGTTGCAGTAGAATTCGGCTCCCGAACCGACTCACCTTTGCGGCGCCGGCGCGCGCCCGGCGGCACGCGCCTTGCTTGATGCGTGTTGCCTCCGCACCCGCCGGGCGCCGCAGCCGTCACTCCAACAAGCGAGCCGTCACTCATGCCGCAAGCACCCGGGCCGCGCCGGCCACCCGCGAAGATCCTGCCGCCCGACGCGCCCAACGTGCGCGCGCTGGCGTCGCTGGTGACGGGCGTCGTCGTCATCTGCGCGCTGTACTTCGGCCGCGCGGTGATGATTCCGATCATCCTTGCGATTCTGCTGAGCTTTCTGCTCGCGCCGTTCGTCGATTTCCTGCGGCGTCTGCGCTTCGGCCAGGTGCCGTCGGTGATCGTCGCGGTGGTCGTCGCGCTGTCGGTGCTGACCGCGGTCGGCGCGCTGATCGGCGCGCAGGTCGCGCAACTCGCCGGCGATCTGCCGAAATATCAGGTCGCGGTCGAGCGCAAGATCGACACCGTGCAGAAGATGACGGTCGGCCGCGCCGACGAGTTTCTCGGCCGCGCCTCGCGCGCGCTCAAACGCCTGTCGCCGGCGCGCGAGCAGGAGCCGAAGAACGAGGACAACCCGGCCGCGTCGCCGATCGATCAGCCGATGCCCGTCGAAGTGCACGAACCGACGCCGACGCCGCTCGAACTCGCGCAACGCTTCCTGTCGCCGGTCATCAGCCCGCTGGAAACGACGGGCATCGTGCTCGTGGTCGCGGTGTTCATTCTTTTGCAGCGCGAGGATCTGCGCGACCGGCTGATCCGGCTGTTCGGCTCGCGCGACCTGCATCGCGCGACCACCGCGATGGACGAAGCCGCGCGCCGCCTGTCGCGCTATTTCCTCGCACAGCTCGGCATCAACGTGGGCGTGGGCATCGTGATCGCGGTCGGTCTCGCGATCATCGGCGTGCCGGGCGCGCTGCTGTTCGGCGTGATGACCGCGCTCCTGCGCTTCGTGCCGTATGTCGGGACATGGATCGCGGCGATCGTCGCGGTAGTGTTCGCGGCGGCCGTCGGACCCGGCTGGGCGATGTTCGTGTGGACCATCGTGCTCTTCGGCGCGACCGACATCATCGCGGGACAGGTCGTCGAGCCGCTGCTGTATGGGCACAGCACGGGACTATCGCCGTTCGCGGTGATCGTCGCGGCGATCTTCTGGAGCTGGATCTGGGGGCCGATCGGCCTCGTGCTGTCGACGCCGCTCACGCTGTGCCTCGTGATCCTCGGCCGTCACGTCGATCGGCTCGAATTTCTCGATGTGCTGTTCGGCGACCGGCCCGCGCTCACACCCGCGGAAAACTTCTATCAGCGCCTGCTCGCGAACGATCCCGACGAGGCGCTCGTGCAGGCGGAGACGCTGTTGAAAGAGCGCTCGCTCATCGCCTATTACGACGAAGTCGCGCTCGAAGGCTTGCGCTACGCCCATAACGACGTGCTGCGCGGCGTCGTGACGGCGGATCAGTTGCGGCGCATCAACGAGTCCGCGCTCGATATCATCGAAGGGCTGGAGGACGCCGAAGACACGGTTGTCACGATCGCGCCGAAGGAGGAATTGCCCGCGAGCTTCGAGTCGCCGGACGAAGGGCGAGGCGTGGCGCACGAGCTGCCGCCCGCGCGCTTCGACGCTGAAAAGGAAGGGCACACGGCGTCGGTGCTGTGCATCGCGGGCCGCAGCGAACTGGACGATCTGGCCGCGACCATCGCCGTGCAGCTATTCCGCAAGCATGGCCTGCACGCGGATCTCGCGGGCTACGAGCGCTTCTCGCGCGGACGCTTCGGCGAGGTGGACCTCGCGGGCGTGTCGATCATCTGCGTCGTGTCGTTCGATGCGGCCGAGTCGCCGCCGTATCTGCGCAATCTGCTGCGGCGGCTGCATCAGCGGGCGCCGTCGGCGGAACTGATCGTCGGGCTGGTATTTCCGGAAAGCCCGCTGCAAGGCGAAGCGCTCGTGCGCACGAGTTCGGCGGCGGTGTCGTTCCGGGAACTGGTCGAAGCATGCGTGGCCGCCGCGCGCCGGCAGTCCACCGACGGCGTGCCGTGGGCGGGTCTGAACGACAAGGACGGCTCGGCGGCGCTGAGCGGCCCGGGCGAGGATGTCGCCGCCGAGCGGCCCTTCGCCTGAGCCGCGTTCAGCGGTTGCCGTCGAACAGATCGTTGAGCATGGTGTCGAAGGCGGCCTGGGCGTCTTCGAGTTCCTGCAGCGCGGCGTCGAAGGTTTGCAGCGCCATCTGCGACGGGCGGCCGTCGCCTTCGGGCGGAAAGTGCGTCTGCAGCGCGAGAAAGGCGGACTGAACCTGGCGCGTCGCGTTGACGATACGTTCCATCGCTCGCGCTTCTTCCGTGCGATTGTTCTCAGCGGTCATCGGAGACACTCCTCGTTGTGAATGCTCCGATAGTACCAAGCGCTGCGCCGATCCTTAAGCCTTCGCCACCGTGAAAAGCCGCACGGCCTCGTCAAGCACCTCGGCGCGTTCCGCGAGACGCTTGGCGGTGGCGGCGGCCTGCTCGACGAGCGCGGCATTCTGCTGGGTCGAGTCGTCCAGATGCGCGACGGCCTGGTTCACCTGCGCGATGCCGTCGGCCTGCTCGCCGCTCGCCTTCGCGACTTCCATGATGATTGCCGATACGCGGTGCACGGCTTCGTCGATCGCGCGCATCTGGCTGGTCGTGCGCGAGACGAGGCTCGTGCCTTCCGCGATCTGCGCGACGCTCGTCGCCACGACGCCTTCGATTTCCTTCGCCGATGCCGCGCAGCGCTGCGCGAGGTTGCGCACTTCGGTCGCGACCACGGCGAACGAGCGGCCCGCCTCGCCCGCGCGCGCCGCTTCGACGGCGGCATTCAACGCGAGGATGTTGGTCTGGAACGCGATGCCGTCGATGACGTCGGTGATATCCGCGATGCGCCGCGACGCCGCCGTGATGCCCGCCATCGTCTGCTCGACCTGGCTCGCGATGCGCCCGCCGTCGTCGGCCGCGGCCTGCGCTTCCTTCACGAGTTCGAGCGCGCGCACGGTGGCGTCGGCGTTGCCTTGCACGGTCGTGGTGAGCTGGTCCATCGTCGCGGCGGTCTGTTCGAGCGATGCCGCCTGCATCTCGGTGCGGCGCGACAGATCCGTGTTGCCGCTCGAAATTTCGTTGGCGGCGTCGAGCATGCCGCCGATCTGGCCGCGCACGTCGAAGACGATCGCCGCGAGATTCGCCTTCAGTTGGGCGAGCGCGCGCTGCACGTCGCCGAGATCGTCGCGACGGACGATGGCGGGCATATCGACGGTCAGATCGCCGGCCGCCATGCGCGCGGCGAAGCCGGACATCGAGCGCACGGGCGCATCGACCTGACGCGACAGCGCGAGCCACCCCGCGACGCTTACGGCCGCGCCCGCGCCGAGCGCGCACCAGAAGGGCAGCGGCGGCGCGCCGCGCCAGCCGGCGAGCGCCGCGATCAGCATGGCGGCGGGCACGGCGGCGAAGGCCATGCCAAGACGCGCGCTCACCGGCAGATGCGCGAGCGCGGCGAATTTGCCCGCGATGCCATCTTTCACCAGCGCGCCGCGCACGAGCTTGTGCGAGGCATCGCCCGCGTTCATCCGTGCGTAGAGCGCGGTGGCGTCGCGCACTTCATCGCGCGTCGGCTTCACGCGCACCGACAGATAACCGACCGCCTTGCCGTGTTCCATGACCGGCGTCACGTTCGCGCGCACCCAGTAGTGGTCGCCGTTCTTGCGGCGGTTCTTGACGAGCGCGGTCCACGAGCGGCCGGCGCGCACGGTCGCCCATAGATCGGCGAAGGCTTCGCGCGGCATGTCGGGATGGCGGATGACGTTGTGCGGCTGCCCGATGAGCTCGTCGCGCGAGAAGCCGGACACCGACACGAAGGCCGGGTTGCAGTACTGGATGTTGCCGGAGAGATCGGTGGCGGAGACGAGCATCTCCGAGGCGGGGTAATCGAACTCTTGCTGGGTGACGGGCTGGTTGTTGCGCATGATGTCCTTTTCTTCTTCGATTCGCGCGCCGCTTGGCGAGGCGGCGCGCGTCTGATTACAAGGACATAACGGCTAAAGGCCCCACGTTCTTTAAGGGAATCCGAGTGAAACGCTCAAGTGCGACGGTTTGTCGCCGATAAAGCGGGGCCCTTGTTACTGCGCGCTCCAGCCGCCGTCGATCTGCAGCGCCGAGCCGCGCATTTCGCTTGCGGCGTCGGAGCACAGGAACACGGCCATGTCGCCGATCTGCTGCGCCGTCACGAATTGCGCGGAGGGCTGCTTGTCGCCGAGCAGCTTCGTGCGCGCCGCGTCGGGCGAGAGCGAGTCGCGTGCTGCGAGATCGTCGATTTGCTTCTGCACGAGCGGCGTGAGCACGAAGCCCGGGCAGATTGCGTTGATGGTGACGCCGCTGCGCGCGTTTTCGAGCGCGGCGACTTTGGTGAGGCCGAGAATGCCGTGCTTCGCGGCGACGTAAGCCGACTTGCCCGCGGAGCCGACGAGCCCGTGCACCGACGCGATATTGATCACGCGGCCCCAGTTGCGCGCGCGCATTTGCGGCAGCGCGACGCGCATCGTGTGGAAGGCGGAGCTCAGATTGATCGCGATGATCGCGTCCCAGCGATCGACGGGGAATTCCTCGATGGTTGCGACATGCTGGATGCCGGCGTTGTTCACGAGGATATCGACGCCACCGAACTGCTCGTTCGCGAAGGCGATCATCGCTTCGATTTCTTGCGGCTTCGTCATGTCGGCGGGGTGATGCACGGCTTTCACGCCGGTTGCCTCGATTTGCTTCAGGGCGCCGTCGATGTCGCCGAAGCCGTTGAGGACGAGGTTCGCGCCGTTTTGCGCCAGCGCGGTGGCGATGGCGAGGCCGATGCCGCTCGTGGAGCCGGTGACTAGCGCCGTCTTGCCTGCGAGGGATTTGTTTGAGGTCATGGGTTGTTTCCTTTGGGTTTGGTTTTTTCTTACTGCGGGAGTTTGGATTGCTGTGGGGGTGCGGGGAATTGGGGTTTGTTTTGGCTTTTTGGTTTTTGTTTTTTTGTTTTGGTTTCGGGGAACTTGCTTTGTTGTTGGTCTATTAGCACTGCCCCTCCCCGGGGCGGGGGTAACTTTCTTTGCTGCTGCAAAGAAAGTCACCAAAGAAAGCAGCTTTGTCACCGCCCGCGGTCACACGCAGTTTGGCCACTTTTCTCCTTCGGGAACGGCCCTCGCCTAAAGAGTGCCCCCATAGGCCCAATCGGGCTTGGATCGCGCACGATCCGTCACATCGCGCCACTGATGTATTGGTACAGCCATATCAAGTTCCGGCCCGCTTCGCGGCCGACGGGTCAATCGGGTATGCGTGGGTTTCCCCGGCATACCCAGCGGCAGCGCGTAGCGCTGTGCCGAAGCTATTTCGTGCTGAACCAGCGCGCTTTGCGCACTGGCTTGTCGGACCGTGCGCGATCCAAGCCCGATTAGTCCTTTGGGGGCGACACTTAGGCGAGTGCCGCCTTGGAGGAGAAGAGTGGCCAAACTGCGTGTGACCGCGGGCGGTGAGAAGCTGCTTTCTTTGGTGACTTTCTTTGCAGCAGCAAAGAAAGTTACCCCCGCCCCGGGGAGGGGCAGTGCAAATAGACCGACACGAAATCAGGATTCCCCGACACAAAAAAATCAAACAACGCCAGTCAAGTAATACACCCCAATAACAAAAAACACCGCCAAAGTCTTAATCACAGTAACAGCAAAAATATCCCGATACGACTCCCGATGCGTAAGCCCGGTCACTGCCAGCAACGTAATGACCGCCCCGTTATGCGGCAGCGTATCCATCCCCCCCGAGGCCATCGCCACAACCCGATGCAGCACTTCCAGAGGAATATGCGCCGCCTGCGCCCCGGCAATAAACGTATCCGACATGGCAGCAAGCGCGATGCTCATCCCGCCGGAAGCCGACCCGGTAATCCCCGCAAGCGCCGAAACGGAAATCGCCGCATTCACGAGCGGATTCGGAATGCTCTTGAGCGCATCGGACACGACGATAAACCCCGGCAACGCCGCGATCACGCCGCCGAAGCCATACTCGGAAGCCGTATTCATCGCAGCGAGCAAGGCGCCCGCGACCGCCGCCCGCGTGCCCACCGCAAACCGCTCCTTCACGCGCGAGAACGCCGTCAGCAGCACGAGCACGATGCCGAGCAGCAACGCACCTTCAACGGCCCAGATCGCGACGACGGTCTTGATCGCCGTGGTGACAGGCGCATGCACGCCCGGGAGCACCTCCGGCGGAACCGAATAGCTCGCGCCGTACCACGTCGGAATCCACTTGGTCAGCGCGAAGTTCGCCACGCCCACCAGAATCAGCGGCGCGATCGCGAGAACGGGATTCGGCAGCGACGTCGATTCGACGCGCTCCGGCTCGTTCACGAGCGACGTGCCGTAGCCTTCGCCCTTCGCCATCGCGGAACGGCGGCGCCATTCGAGAAACGTCAGGCCCACGACGATGATGAACAGCGAGCCGATCACGCCGAGCCACGGCGCAGCCCAGCCGGTCGTCTTGAAGAACGTCGTCGGGATGATGTTCTGGATCTGCGGCGTGCCCGGCAACGAATCCATCGTGAACGAGAATGCGCCCAGCGCGATCGCGCCCGGCATCAGGCGCTTCGGAATATTGCTCTGGCGGTACATCTCCGCCGCGAACGGATACACCGCGAACACCACGACGAACAGCGACACGCCGCCATAGGTGAGCAGCGCGCACACCGCGACGATCACCGCATTGACGCGCGCCTTGCCGATATAGCGGATGGCCGCGGCCACGATCGACTCGGAGAAGCCGGACAGCTCGATGACCTTGCCGAACACCGCGCCGAGCAGAAACACCGGGAAATACAGCTTCACGAAGCCGACCATCTTCTCCATGAAGATGCCGGAAAACACCGGCGCAACGGCGGCCGGATCGGTGAGGAGCACGGCCGCGAGTGCTGCGATCGGCGCGAAGAGAATGACGCTGTAGCCGCGATAGGCGGCAAGCATCAGGAACGCCAGAGCGGCGAGCACGATGATGAACGACATTGAGTCTCCTGGTGGTTTGTTCTTTGAAACGGGTCCGCGCTTCTCGTGGAAGCGCCTGCGGCGCGAGGATACGCACCGCGCGGGCCAAATGCAGATTTCGTGCCAGCGCCGCGAGACAAGGCGTGGCGGGCATCCGGTGAGGATGACATCGCCACGTTTCAGCCACATGTCTCCAAATGGAGACGCCTGAAAAGCCGCGCGCGGGCACCGGCGCAGTCAAGAGATTAGTACAGATGCGGATTGCCGGCTCGTCTCGAAATTGAGATCCTTCGTCTCCATAAAGAGAAAGAGGAGCTTTCAGGCGCCATGCGCAACGACTGGATCAACGTCCCCGCGGACTACAGCGACGTGATGCGCCGCGCGATGGAGTCGCTTTTCAAGACCTTCGAGAATCTGAGCGAAGGCACTTTCATCGTCGATGCGGACGCGCGCGTCGTGTGGATCAACAAGCGCTACGCGGCGCGTTTCGGCTTTGCGGACCCGCTCGACGCGATCGGCCTCGACTGTGAAGCGGTCATTCCGAACAGCCTCATGCGCGAAGTCGTCGCGACCGGCAAGCCGATTTTGCTCGACGTGCTGGAAACCGACCGCGAACCGCTCGTCGTCACGCGGCTGCCGCTGAAGGATGAAGCGGGCGCGACCATCGGCGGAATCGGCTTTGCGCTTTTCGACGAGATGAAGGCGCTCACGCCGCTCTTCGCGCATTACTCGCGCGTGCAGCAGGAACTGATCGCGACGCGTCAGTCGCTGGCTCAGGCGCGGCGCGCGAAGTACACGTTTTCGAGCTTCGTCGGCACGAGTCCGGCGAGTCTCGAAGTGAAGCGCCAGGCGCGGCGCGCGGCGCTCGTCGATTCGCCCGTCCTGCTGCTCGGCGAAACCGGCACCGGCAAGGAACTGCTCGCGCACGCGATCCACGGCGCATCGACGCGCGCGGGCAAGCCGCTCGTCACCGTGAACGTGGCCGCGATTCCGGACACGCTGCTCGAAGTCGAATTCTTCGGCGCGGCGGCGGGCGCGTACACCGGCGCGGAGCGCAAGGGCCGCGTGGGCAAGTTCGAACTCGCGGACGGCGGCACGCTCTTTCTCGACGAAATCGGCGACATGCCGCTGCCGCTTCAGGGCAAGCTGCTGCGCGTTTTGCAGGACAAGGAGTTCGAACCGCTCGGCTCGAATCGCATCGTGCGCGCGGATGTGCGGATCATCGCGGCGACATCGGCGGAGTTGCCTGCGCTCGTCGCGGCGGGGCGTTTTCGCGCGGACCTGTTTTATCGGCTGAACGTGCTGACGATTCACGCGCCGCCGTTGCGCGAGCGGCCCGGCGATATCGAGGCGCTCGCCTACGCGACGCTCGAAGATCTGTCGGCGGATACGCGCCCTGGGCAGGTCGGCCATTTCGTGCTGCACCAGGACGCATTGCGCCTGCTCGAAGCGTATTCGTGGCCGGGCAACGTGCGCGAACTGCGCAATACGCTGGAACGCGCGCTGATGCTGTCGGAGACCGAGCACATCGACGCGCGCATGCTGAGCGCGTTCATCGATGCGGGGCGTCTCGCGCTCGCGCCGCCGGCGGACGCGCCGCTGGACGATGAGCCTCCGATGCCGTCTTACGCCGACGCGATGGCCGACTTCGAACGGCGCTTTCTCTCCGATGCGTTGCGCGCAAGCGGCGGGCGTGTCGCGGATGCGGCGGAGAAAATCGGCATCGGGCGGGCAACCTTGTACAAGAAGATCGCCGCGCTGGGCATCGCGGTCTGAAGCGCTTTCGCGAACAGGCAAATCGACGCGAAAGCTTCGCGTGGCATACTCCCGAAATCGAAAATAACGACCAAGAATCAAAGGGGTATGAGATGAAACGCGGGATGAAAACCGGCCGTGCCATCGGCCTTTCAGTCATGCTTGCGGGCAGCGCGTGGGCGCTCGCCGGATGCAGCAGCGCGCCGCCGCTCTTTTCCGCCGATGGACGCCCGACGCAGCAGATCCAATGCCCCGCGTATGGCGGCTGGCGCAATTGCACCGATAACGCCAAAGTGCTCTGTCCGAGCGGTTACGACGTGCTCGGCCAGACCACCGAGAACAATCAGAACTCGTTGCTCGTCGCGTGCAAGGGAAGCTAGGCGCGCGTGCCGCTCAAGCCTGCTGCGTCTCGCGCAGCATCGTGACGTCGTAACCCAGCGCCCGCGCGCGCTCGATCAGCGTGCGGCGCAACTCCGCCGAGGGTTTCGCCTCGCGCGTCAAGATCCACAGATAGCGGCCGGTCGGCTCGCCGACGATGGACCACGTGTAGTCGTCGGCGTGATCGAGAATCCAGTAGTCGCCGACGTAGAACGGGCCGAAGAACGACACCTTCAGCTTCGTTCCATTCGATCCCGGCACGACCTTCGCGCGGCCTTCCGCCGAGCGGTACGGACCGGTGAGCCCGCCTTGCCTGCATGCATTCACGATGGACACGAGTCCGTCGTCACGCCGCGCGTAGTTCGCCGTGACGGCTTCGCAGTTGCGCTCGAAGCGGTTCTCATAGCGCGCGAACTCGTGCCACTGGCCGAGATAGCGATCGAGATCGACCGCCTTCGACGGTTCCGGCACATGGTCGTTGCCGCTCTTGCGCGCCCCGTTCGATGAGCACGCGAGCAGCGTCGCGATGCCGCCGATCAACGCAAGCGCGGCGGCGCCGTATGCCCAGGATCTTCGGATGTTCATGTTTCCCGCGTCGTTGAAGTGATTCAGGGAAGACGGAGCAGCAAGCTTCGTTCCGTCCGGGGCGGCTCCCGCATTGCCTCACCTTTCCCCTTCAGCGATGGCGTCCGCCCGCGTGCCGCCGCAACCGCGTGAGCCCGTAAGTGCTTGTCTTCGCGGGGATTTGCCTCGCGCCGAGGACGTGGCGGAATGCAAACTTCGCGCCCGCGGTGCCGCTCCCGAATTGCCTCACCTCAAAGCCGAATCGGCCTTCGTCGCCTCGAATGAGATGGATGCGGAGCGAGACGGTGCGCGCCGCGCGATGTGCTGCAAGCCTGATCGGCGTGCAAATCTAATACGTTATGGAACAACGGCTTGCATCATCCAGCTAACAATGTGACTGAGATGATGGCTTTGCTTCGCGATCCCGATGATTCGTCAAAGAGTGAGCCTCGCGCCAAGCAGGCGGCTCACCGTCGCGATACTCCCGAAATGCCTCACCTTTTCGATGAGGAGTATCCTCACGCTCTCTCCATTCCGCACTCAAAGCAGCTGCCTCATGCCTTCGCCGGTTCCGTCGCTTCAAGCATTCGCATCACTGCCTTCGCTGCTCACGCCACTCTTCACGATCATCCTGCCGGTCTTCGGCCTCATCTTCGCGGGCTACGCATGCCGCAAGCTGAACAAGCTCGGCCCGAGCGCGGCATCCGAACTCAATCGCTTCGTCGTCTATCTCGCGCTGCCCGCGCTGCTCTTCGACATCATGGCGAAAACGCCGTGGAGCATGCTCGATCAGCCTGCGTTCATCGCCGCTTTCGGCATCGGCTCGGCGGTGATCTTTCTGCTCACGCTCGCCGTGCGCCTCATGCAGTCGCGTCATCTCGCGGATGCGAGCATCGACGGTTTGAACGCCGCTTACCCGAACACCGGCTTTGTCGGCATACCGCTTTGTCTGCTCGCGTTCGGCAAGGAGAGTCTCGCGCCCGCCGTGATCGCGACGATCCTCACCGTGTGCGTGTTGTTCGCGGTGGCGATCGTGCTGATCGAGCTCGGGCTTCAGACGGAGAAGCACATCGGCGCGACGCTCTTGCAAGTCGGAAAGTCGCTCGCAAAGAATCCGTTGCTGGTCGCGCCGGTCGCGGGCGCGTTGCTGAGCGGCTCGGGCGCGCGCGTGCCGGAAGGCGCTGAAGCATTGCTCAAGCTGCTGGGCGGCGCGGCGAGCCCCTGTGCGCTCGTCGCGCTCGGGCTCTTTCTCGGCGCGAAAGGCGAGGCGCACAACGTCAAGACGACGAGCGCGCTCGTCGCGCTCAAACTGCTCGCTCAGCCCTTGCTGACGTGGTGGCTGGCATTGCATCTGTTCGGCTTGCCGCCGCTTTGGGCGAAGTCGGCGGTCATACTCAGCGCGCTGCCGACCGGCACCGGACCGTTCATGCTGGCGGAGTTTTATCGGCGGGACGGTGGCGTGACGTCGAGCACGATTCTCTTCTCGACCGTGATTTCGCTCGTCACGGTCACGTTCTGTCTGACCGTCCTGCTGTAGCAGACAAAAAAACGCCCGATGCGAGCGCATCGGGCGAAACCACCTTCTGTTCGACGGTGGAGGAGGGCCAGTTCAGATTGCCGCTCTGATTTTCAAACCGGTTACGAATTAACGCGAACTGCCGCCGTCGCGCATGTCGGCACGGAGTTGCGCATGCCGCTCCTGGTACGGACGCAGTTGCGGGTAGCTCAGCGAATTGATGGCGTCGAGATCACCGGCGCTCCGCGCGCTGGCGAGTTCCGCCTTGACTTCGGCGCGCGTTTTTCCTGCGGACGTCGATTGAGCGAACGCGGGCGCTGCGGCCAGAATCGCGGACATGACGAGACCGCTGATCAGCATCTTTTTCATCGTAACCTCCAGGATGGCTTTGCGTCGGATGACGCTTGAGAGGAAGTCTACGAGTAAAGCTATTGGACAAAAATACCGATTGAACCAATACATTGTTGTCAGGAGTGGTGGAATGCTGGCGCGCAATTCGCCTCTATCCACGCGCGAAATTCGTCTACCTGAGCAGGCGCGCCGCCCATTCGGGTGCACCGTGTTTCGTCTGCGTATCAAAAAATGAAAGCCGGAACACTTACCCCAAACTTATCCACAGAAACTGTGGATAACCGTGGGGATAGCTCGCCGCGAACCGCGTGGCGTCGCGGCGCGAGGTAGATTGCACGATTCATCGCAAAAATAGGCGGAATGCATCGGCGGGTATCGAAGACGGTTTCCTTGCGTTGCGCCTATCATGTGCTCGCACGTCGTCATGAGGGCGGCGTTTTCCGGTCGGGAGCATCGTCCGGTCATTCATCTTTTCAACCATTCACGAGGGAAATGTCATGGCCTTGAAGATCGCGGTGGTCGTTGGAAGCCTGCGGCGGGATTCGTTCAACAAGCAACTCGCGCACGCGCTTGCATCGCTCGCGCCGAGTGATTTTTCCTTCGACTTCGTCGATATCGGCGGCCTGCCGCTGTATAGCCAGGACTACGACAGCGACTTTCCCGAAGTCGCGCGCGCATTCAAGCAACAGATCGCCGATGCCGACGGCCTTCTGATCGTCACGCCCGAATACAACCGCTCGATGCCCGGTGTGCTGAAGAACGCGCTCGACTGGGCCTCGCGTCCGTGGGGGCAGAGCGTGTGGGGCGGCAAGCCGGGCGCGATCATCGGCACGTCGGTCGGGGCGATCGGCACGGCCATCGCGCAATCGCATCTGCGCGGCGTGTGCGCGTATCTCGATATCGTGTTGATGAATCAGCCGGAGATGTACATCAAGCACGACGAAAGCCGTATCGACGCGAACGGCAACATCGTGAGCGAGGACACGCGCAAGTACCTGCAGACGTTCATGGACAAGTACGCCGCATGGGTGCGCGACCGCACAGTGTAAGCGCTCACCTTTGACAAGCAAACGGCCCGCAAGCGCGGGCCGTTCTTCCATCAGCGCGAAAATTCCCGCGCGTCAAACGTGATGATGCCCCGTCACGCGATCCCAGCCGTGGCGAATCGCGGCCTTGAAGCGCTCCCACGTATCGCCTTCGGGATGCTTGCTTTCCCAGTCGCGTTTCGTCTCGTACTCCATCTGATCGTCCCACGCGCGGCTGCGGTAGCGATCGTCGTTGCCGAGCGTCGCGCCATAGCGATACGCGCCCTGATAGTCCTCGTACGGCTCGCCCGTCGCCGAATATTTGGATTCATAGTCGGCGCGGAAGTCCTCCTCGTACTCCATGAACTCGTTGGGCGTGGTTTGCGGATACATCGTGGGCGACGGACCGACCGGCCCCGATGCCTGCGTGCCCGCCGATGTCACGACCGGATCCGGCGACGATCCCACTGCGCGCGCCGCGCCCGGCTGATACGGCGCCGCCGGTTCGTCGAGCGGGCTGAGCGGTTCGACCGAGCGCCATTCCGACGCCGTGTCGGTGCGCACGCCCGGCAGCGGGTCGCGCGCCTTCAGCGGATCGTCCATCGCGGCGCGCTCGGGCGGAACGGCGCCCGTCGTGCGCAGCGGATCGCGGCCCGCGAGCGCATCGCGCTCCGATAGCGATTCGCCCGTGAGTTCGGTGCGCGCCGCGAGCGGATCGGCGGGCGTGCCGGCGAGCGGATCGGCAAGCGGATCGATGCCGGTCGTCGCGTACGGATCGCGGCCTGTCAGCGGATCGCGTCCTGCAAGCGGGTCTTTGCTCATCATCGATTGCGTCGATTGGGACTGCGACTGCATCGACTGCGATTGCGACTGCATGCCCTGGCGCGGCATCAGCGGATCGTCGGCCGGGTCGCTGACGTAATCGCGCGGCGCGAGTGCGGCCGGATCGCCGACATCGGCGCGCGGATATGCCCGCGCACGCATCGCCGGCGTGGCGTCCGGGTCGTTGATCGGCTCGCGGCCGGGCACGGCGCTGCCGCGTCCGAGCCCGAGTTCGTCGAGCACCGAATGATCGCGGTCGTCAGCCGCCGCCGTGGAAGCGGGCGTGCCGTGTTCCAGCGTCGTCCAGCTTGCCGCGCGCTCGTCGATATCGATCGCGCCCTGGTCGCTCAGCGTCGCGCGGGCGACGTCCGCCTGCTCGACGCTCGGCGTATCGACCGCAACGAGCACCGCGCCGCGCCGCACGGCCTCGGAATAATGCGCGACTTCGGGCGGCTGATCGCGTCCGCCGAAGAGCATGCTGAAAAAGCGCTCGATGTTCGCCAGAAAACCCGGCTCGGCGTGCGTTTGCGCGTCGGGCATGTCGGAGGGCGCGGCGGCGTCGTCGCGTTTCGGATTGGCCTGCAACTCGATATCCGCGCGCGGGAAGCCGGCCGCGATCAGGGCCGAGCGCGCGTCCTCGGCTTGCGCGAATGTGTCGAAAACTCCGATGACGGTGTGTCGCATAGTCTCCTCCGGCGATGGGCGGAATTCCTTGGGATCGGCAACGTGGTGTCGCCGTGCATGAGGGGATTCACGCAACTCGCGTGCCGGATCGGCGCGGGCGGCGCGCGCCTGTCATCGGGGATCAAACGCGGACGCGCTTTTACAAGCGCGCGTAGAAAAAGCGCTCGGATCAGCGGTCGGCGGAACGCGCGGTGCGGCTGTCCACGCCCGGCGTGTGCACGCGCTCGCGAATCGCGCGCAACAGCGAGTCGAGCAACGCGATATCGAACGGTTTGGACAGCACGCGCGCGCCGACCTGCCGCGCGCGGTCGAGCTCCTCGGCGTAGCCGGTCACGAGAATCACCGGAAGATGCGGCTCGGCGCGCTGGAGCATTTCCGCGAGATCGATGCCGTTCATCTGCCCCGGCATGTGGATGTCGGACAGCACCACGTCGAACGGGAATTCCGTCGATGCGTCGGCGCGCGCGGCTTCGAGCACCGTCGCGGCGGTATCGGCGTTGAAGACGTAGGTGACGTGGTGGCCCATCATCGTGAGCAGTGCCTCAGTGCCGGCGGCCACCTCTTCGTTATCTTCGACGAGCAGCACGCGCAAGCCGTCGGCTTCCTTCTCGGTGGCCTGTTCTTCGGCCGCCGTCGCCTCCGTCGCGCCCGCCGCCGGCGCGCGCGGCAGATACAGGCGCACGGCCGTGCCCGCGCCGACCGCGCTGTCGATGGTCGCGAGCCCGCCCGCGCGCTCGCAGAACGCGAACACCTGCGGCAGGCCGAGCCCTGTGCCCATGCCTTTGGGCTTGGTCGTGAAAAGCGGCTCGAACGCGCGCCCGAGCACGTCGGAACTCATGCCGAAACCGTTGTCCTCCAGCGTGATCTGCACGAATTCGCCGGTGATCGGAAAGCCGTCCTGATGACGAAAGCGCACGTTGTCCGCGCGCACGGTGAAGGTGCCGCCATTGGGCATCGCGTCGCGCGCGTTCACCGCCACATTGATGAGCGCGAGTTCCAGTTCCGCCGGATCGACGCGGATCGCCCACAGGTCGGGCGCGACCTCGACGTTGAGCGCCACTTTCGCCCCGAGCGACGCGCGCAGCAACTCGCGCCCGGCCGGCACCCATTTGCCGATGGCGATGATCTCGCTGCGCAACGGCTGCTTGCGCGCGACGCCGAGCAACTGGCGCGTGAGCGACTGGCCGCTTTTCAGCGCGCGCTCCATCGCCGTCAGCTCGCGATCGAGGCCGGGCGCGCCGCGCCGCCGCGCGATCTGCACGTTGGTCGAGACGATCATCAGCAGATTGTTGAAGTCGTGCGCGACGCTGCCGACGAGATTGCCGAGCGCTTCCATCTTGCGCGCCTGCCGGTACGCGGATTCGATCGAGCGGCGCATCGACGCTTCCGCCTGCCAGCGCTCCCACGCTTCTTCTTCCGTCGCGAGCCGCCGCAGCGACTGGCCGATCACGCCCCACAGCACCACGCACGGCGCGAAGATCGACAGCGCGAGCACGCTCAGATGCTTCCACCATGCGGACCAGATCGTCGCGATCGGATAGCCGCTCGACACGTAGACCGGATACGCGCCGACGCGCCGGAACGCGACGATCTTCAACTGATTGTCGAGCCCCGACACCATCTTGACGACGCCGCTGCGCACGCCGCCGCGATATGCGTCGCGCAGCGGCGAACTGGCCGCGAGCGTCATGCGGTCGGGCGGGCGCGGCGGATACCACGCGAGCACTTCGCCGTCGGAGCGCGACAGGCCGAGCGACACGCTCGGGTTGTCGCCGATCAGCTCGCGATAAAACGCCGCGAAATAGGCGGGCCTCAGCGCGATCGAAACCATGCCGTCGAACTTGCCCGAGGGCGTCAGGCGCGCGACGGCCGTGTTGAACACCTGCTCCCCGGCGACGCGGCCGGTCATCACGCGCGAAATCTGCTCGATTTGCTGGCCCGTGCGCAGTCCGCCGAAGTCTTCGCGATTCGCAACCGAGATGTCGGGCGTGGGGAACGTGCGGCTCGTCGCGAGCAGTTTGCCGCCCGGTCCGAACACCGACGCGGCCGCGACCTGCTGATAACTATTGCTGACGGCTCTCAACCGCTGATGAATGGTGGCGCTCTCGCGGCGGATCGCGTCGGCGTCGAGCCCGTCGAGCAGATCGACGATGCGCTCGTTGAGCGTCACGTTGAGATCGAAGACCTTGAGCGCGTGCTCTTCGGCGACCCGCGCGTTGCGCGCGACCTGCTCGGAGGCGTCGGCGACGCGCGCGTGGTAATCGGTGAACGCGGTCGCCACGACGTACACGCAGGGCAGCACGATCGCCGCGACGAGCAGCGCATACAGCGTCATGCGTTGCGCGGCGAAATTGCGCTCCGGCACCACCGGAAATGGCGGATCGTCCTGCCATGATTCCGCAGCAGGCCCGGCCTCGGACTCCTCACGTTGCAGCGTCATTTTTGGCAGCGAATTGGAAAACTTACTCGGCGCCCAACCCTTCCGTACACGCTGGGCGCGTACGCGGGCACGGTCCGTCCGACGTGAGCGGTGGAACCGCAAAAAGAACGCACGAAACATGCCGGGCAATCTTTCGTAGCGCGCGCAACGGTCGAGGAAAGACTCGAACGCGCCGCGCAGTTAGCGAGATTCCCGGAAGCGCAAACGTACACAAAAGTATGAGAACGTATCACATTGCGGTTCGTCGAGTGAAAATGGCCCGATCATCGGATATTTTCATCAGATTATTTCGCGTGAAGCACTTTGGCGAGTTGCCTTGACATTCTCATAAGCACACAATGCAATCATCCGACGTATACGCCGCCAGAGCGGGCGCCGGAAATACAAGCAGCCTCGCGGCGCGCGCCGGGGAGCAGTACCGCTGAGTCCGTCGATGACGCCGGCCAGCAGCGCGACCGGGCGAGGAGAAAAGGCCACGGTCCGGCAACGTCCGGATCACGCACGGGGCAGTCGATATGACGCCGATCGGGACTCAACACGCATCGCGTGCCTTGCGCGCGCTGATCGTCCAACGCACGCCCGCCGCATGGCGCGCCTATATCCACGGGCGCCGCGCGTGGCTCATTGCCGCCGACCCGCACGTCCGACAGCGTCCGCACAATCGCCGCGTCAAGGGGTTCGCGCCGGTCGCGCCGTGAACATCGCCATAAAGTTCGCCGCGCGGATGCCGTAATTACTTGCGAGAGCATGCCGTGTAAGCCGAGACGGCCGCTTCAGCCCGAAAACGCACAAGAGATCCAGCCAGCCATGCCGTTGCCGATTGTCATTGCCGATGATTCCCTGCTCGCGCGCAAGGTGCTGACGCGCGCGCTGCCGCCGGACTGGGATGTCGAGATCTCCTACGCGACCAACGGACGCGAGGCGCTGGAGCATTACCGCGCCGGCCGCGCCTCGGTGATGTTCCTCGATCTGACGATGCCCGACATGACCGGCTATCAGGTGCTCGACGCCTTACAGCACGAAGACCTGAACACGTTCGTGATCGTCGTGTCCGCCGACGTGCAGCCGATGGCCCAGGAGCGCGTGCGTGCGCTCGGCGCGATCGCGTTCCTGCCGAAGCCGGTGACGCCCGAAGCGCTGCGTCCCGTTTTGAAGGAGTACGGACTTCATGGTTGATGCCGCCCTGAACGAAGATCAGCGCGACGCGCTGCAGGAAGTCGCCAACATGGCGATGGGCCAGGCCGCGACGCGTCTGTCGGCGCTGCTCGGCACGTTCATCGAGCTCTCGGTGCCGCGCGTGCGGGTCGTGAGCGTGGCCGAGGCGTCCGCCGCGCTCGCCGAGATGACCGGCATCACCGATACCGTCACGGCCGTGCGGCAGGGTTTCCGCTCGGACATCAAGGGCGAGGCGATCGTGCTGTGCAAGAGCGGCAGCGTCGATCAGTTGTGCGCGCTCGTCGACGATCCGTACACCAAGTCCACCTACGAAGCGACGACGCGCACCGAACTCGTCTTCGATGTCGCTACCGTCTTGATGGGCGCGTGCGTGTCGTGCATTCTCGACCGCCTCGGCCGCTCGCCGATTTTTTCGCCGCCGGGCATGCTCGGCCAGGAAATCGGCCTCGACGACGTCTTCCAGCCCGCGATGCTCGCGTGGAAGACCGCGCTCTTGCTCGAAGTGAACTTCGCGCTCGAAGACCACAGTTTCCGCGCGCATCTCGTGATGCTGATGGCCGAAGACGCCATCGTGCACTTGAGCGACGCGCTCGACACGCTGCTGTCGAGCATCTGAACGGGGCGTTATCGTGAGCATGGACGAACTGCGGCACGCGCTTTCCGAACTCGTGATCGAGCGCGTGGGCTTCGGCATTTTCGTGCTCGATCGCGACCTGAACGTGCTGATGTGGAACCGCTTCATGCAGGACCACAGCGGCAAGACGGCGGATCAGGTCATCGGCAAATCGATTTTCGCGAGCTTTCCGGAACTGCCGCGCGTGTGGTTCACGCGCAAGGTGGAAAGCGTGTTCCAGCTCGGCAGTTTCGCGTTCAGTTCGTGGGAGCAGCGGCCGTATCTCTTCAAGTTCGACCATGACCGTCCGATCACGGGCGGCGTCGATTTCATGCAGCAGGACTGCACGTTCATGCCGCTCACGCTCGAACGGGAGGTGCGCGCCGTGTGCGTCACGATTTCCGACGCGACGCACGCGAGCATGATGCAGCGCGCCCGCGACGAAGCCGTGGCGAAGCTGCAGGAATTCGCCGACCGCGACGGGCTGACCGGCATCGCGAACCGGCGCTATTTCGAACTGCGCCTCGCGGACGAGTTTTCGCGCTGGCAGCGCTACGGCGGCGAGCTTTCGATGCTGCTGTTCGATCTCGACCACTTCAAGCGCATCAACGACGATCTCGGCCACCTCGTCGGCGATACGGTGTTGCGCGTGATGGCCGAGCGCGTCGCGAAAAGCGTGCGCGTTCAGGACGTGTTCGGGCGCTTCGGCGGCGAGGAATTCGCGCTGCTCCTGCCCTGCACGAACTTCGACGATGCGATGATCGTCGCGGAGAAGGTGCGCCGCGAGATCGGCGAGACGCCCATCGACGTGCAGGGCGCGCGCGTGCCGGTGACGGCGAGCGTCGGCGCGGCGCGGGCGAGAACCGGCGTGACGTCGTCGTACGAGGCGCTCATCAACGAGGCCGACGCCGCGCTTTATACGGCCAAGCGCGAAGGGCGCAACCGGGCGGTGGGCTTCGCCTGACGCGCCGCGCGGCCCGGCGCGATCAGGCGCAATCGGGCAAAGTATTGATATACTCTTTGCCGCTTCCGGCGCAGTCGCAGCCGGCTTGCGCCGGCTTTCTCTTCGAGTCCTCCCTCACAGCGCCAGGTGGTTCCGCGCGCGCCGGGTTGCATCGAGACCGGCGCCCGATCACTTAATTTGCCCTTGGGGGCGCCACAGCGGAGTTCGTCTTGGCCGTTTCCAACATCATCGCTGACGAATCTGCTCCGGACGCCGCGAAAACGTCGTCGGGCAGCTCGTTCTATCTCGCGATGCGCATCCTTCCCGCTGCGCAGCGCGACGCGATGTACCAGATTTACGCGTTCTGCCGCGCGGTCGACGACATCGCCGACGAAGGCACGCTGCCGCGCCGCGAGCGCGCGCTCGCGCTCGACCAGTGGCGCGCGGATATCGACGCGTGCTACGCCGGCACGCCGAAGCCGGCGCTCGAAGCGCTCACGCGTCACATCCAGGCTTTCCAGCTTTCCCGCGACGACTTCCACGCCGTGATCGACGGCATGGCGATGGACGCCGCCGGCGATATCGTCGCGCCCGACGAAGCCACGCTCGACCTGTATTGCGATCGCGTGGCGAGCGCGGTCGGGCGGCTATCGGTGAGGATCTTCGGGATGCACGAGGACGCCGGGCGACGCCTCGCGCATCATCTCGGGCGCGCGCTGCAACTGACCAACATCCTGCGCGACATCGACGAAGACGCGGAAATCGGCCGTGTCTACCTGCCGCGCGAGCTGCTCGCGCGCGAAGGCATTTCGACGAGCGATCCGGCGACCATCGTCGGCGATGCGCGTCTGCCGCGCGTGTGCGCCGTGCTTGCCGAGCGCGCGAAGGGCCACTACGCCCAGTCCGACGCGATCATGGCCGCTTCGCCGCGCTCGCAGGTGCGCGCGCCGCGCATCATGTCGGCGGCGTATCGCACGGTGCTCGACGCCAATCTGAAACGCGGCTTCGACCTGCCGCGCACGCGCGTGCGCACGCCGCGTGCGCGCCTGCTGTGGATCGTGGCGCGCCATTCGATCTGATGTTCCGGCGGGTTGTCGTCGTCGGAGCGGGCGTAGCCGGTCTCGCCGCCGCGGTCGAGGCCCAGCGGCGCGGCGCGCGCGTCGTACTGCACGAGGCGGCGCCTCACGCGGGCGGTCGTTGCCGCTCGTCCTTCGATCCGAAGCTCGGCGTGACGCTCGACAACGGCAATCATTTGCTGCTGTCAGGCAATCAATCGACGATGGCGTATCTGCGCGCGATCGGCGCGACGGACACGCTGATCGGCCCGGCGCAGCCCGAGTATCCGTTCTTCGACGCGGCGAGCGGCCAGGCCTGGACCATTCGCATGTCGCCCGGCCGCCTGCCGCGCTGGCTTTTCGACGCCGATGCGCGCGTGCCCGGCACGCAGCCCGCCGACTACCTCGCCGTCCTGCCGCTCTTTTTCGCGAAGCCCGGACGCACGGTCGAGGCATCCGTGCGCCGCAAGGATCGCGTCTGGAATCTGCTCGTGCGGCCGCTGCTGCGCACGATGCTCAACGCCGATCCCTCCGAGGCGAGCGCCGAGCTTGCCGCCGGCCTGCTGCGCGAGACGGTCGGGCAGGGCGGTCAGGCGTGCCGTCCGCTCGTCGCGAGAAGCGGGCTGTCGCATGCGTTCGTCGAGCCGGCGCTGCGCCTTTTGCAATACGGCGGCGCGGATATCCGGCTCGGCTCGCGCGTGGCGAGCATCGGCATATCGGGCACGGATTCGAGAGAGCGTGTAAGCTCGCTCGCTTTCGAAGGCGCGGCGGAGCCGGTCATGCTCGGCGCGGACGATGGCGTGGTGCTCGCCGTGCCGCCCGATGCGGCGCGCCGCGTGGCGCCGGGGCTGAGTGCGCCGGATGCCTGGCGGGCGATTGTCACGGTGCATTTCGCCGTCGATGCGCCCGCCGGACTTCAGCCGCTGACGTGTGTCGTCAACGGCATGTCGGACCGGATTTTCGCGGCCGGCGGGCGGCTTTCGGTCACGCTCGCGTGCGCCGACCGCTGGCTCGCGACGCCGCACGACGAACTCGCGCGGCGTGTCTGGCAGGAAACGTCGAAAGCGCTGCGCATGCCCGCCGCGCCGACGCCGCCCTGGCAGGTCGTCGCGGAGCCGCGCGCCACGTTTGCCGCCGTGCCCGCGCAGGAAGGCTTGCGGCCCGCCACGCGCACGCGCTGGCACAATTTCACCCTCGCGGGCGACTGGACGGCGACCGGCCTGCCCGCGACGATCGAAGGCGCGATCCGCTCTGGCCAGAAGGCCGCGGACGCGCTGTTGAACCCATCGATGGAACGCTGATGAACGATTTATCCCTGTCGGCCGTGGGTGCGCGCGTGTCGGGCGCCCCGCTCGACGCCGCTATCCACCAGGCGACCGATGCGCTGCTCGCGGCGCAGCATCCCGACGGCTACTGGCTGTACGAACTCGAAGCCGACGCAACCATTCCGGCCGAATACGTGCTGCTCGTCCACTATCTCGGCGAGACCGCCGACGAGAAGCTCGAAGCGAAAATCGGTCGCTATCTACGGCGCATTCAACGTGAGGACGGCGGCTGGCCGCTTTTCACCGACGGCGCCATGGATGTCTCCGCGACCGTCAAGGCGTACTTCGCGCTGAAGATGATCGGCGATTCGCCCGACGCCGAGCACATGCAACGCGCGCGCGCCGCGATTCTCGCCGCGGGCGGCGCGGAAAAGGTGAACGTGTTCACGCGCATCCTGCTCGCGCTGTTCGGCGTGGTGTCGTGGCGCGCGGTGCCGATGATGCCCGTCGAGATCATGCGGCTGCCGATGTGGTTCCCGTTCCATCTCTCGAAGGTGTCGTACTGGGCGCGCACGGTGATCGTGCCGATGCTCGTGCTCAACGCCAAGCGCCCGCGCGCGCGCAATCCGCGCGGCGTGCGCATCGACGAAGTGTTCACGAATCCGCCGGTCAATACCGGCATGCCGTCGCGCTCGGGGCATCAGAGCCGCGGCTGGTTCGCGTTCTTCCGCGTCGTCGATTCGATTCTGCGCCTAGCCGATCCGCTCTTGCCGAAAGCGGGCCGCGAGCGCGCGGTCGATGAAGCGGTGCGTTTCGTCGACGAGCGCCTGAACGGCGAAGACGGCCTCGGCGCGATTTTCCCGGCGATGGCCAACTCGGTGATGATGTACGACGTGCTGGGCTATCCGCCCGAGCACCCGAATCGCGCGATCGCGCGCAAGTCGCTCGACAAGCTGCTGATCGTCGATGAAGCCGACGACGGCGAGGCGTATTGCCAGCCGTGCCTCTCGCCGGTGTGGGACACGTCGCTCGCGGCGCATGCGCTGCTCGAGACGGGCGAGCCGAAGGCGCGCGCGGCGGTCACGCGCGGCCTCGAATGGCTGGTGCCGCTGCAGATTCTCGACGTACGCGGCGACTGGGTTTCGCGCCGCCCGAACGTGCGGCCGGGCGGCTGGGCGTTCCAGTTCGCGAACCCGCATTATCCGGACGTCGACGACACCGCCGTCGTCGCGATGGCGATGGAGCGGGCCGACCGCGAGAACGGCACGGCGCTGTACGGCGAATCGATCGCGCGGGCGCGCGAGTGGGTCGTCGGCATGCAGAGCAGCGACGGCGGCTGGGGCGCGTTCGAACCCGAAAACACGCAGTACTACCTGAACAACATTCCGTTCTCCGATCACGGCGCGCTGCTCGATCCACCGACGGTCGATGTCTCCGCGCGGTGTCTCTCGATGCTCGCCCAGCTCGGCGAGACGTCGCTCAACAGCGAGCCGGCGCGGCGCGCGTTCGAGTACATCGTGAACGATCAGGAACGCGACGGAAGCTGGTATGGCCGCTGGGGCCTGAACTACGTCTACGGCACCTGGTCGGCGATGTCCGCGCTGAACGCGGCGGGCGTCGCGCCGACGGATCCGCGCATGACGCGCGCGGCGGACTGGCTCATCGGCATCCAGAACGCGGACGGCGGCTGGGGCGAGGACGGCGACAGCTACAAGCTCGACTACCGCGGCTACGAACAGGCCGCGAGCACCTCGTCGCAGACCGCTTGGGCGCTGCTCGGGCTGATGGCGGGGGGACGGGTCGAGCATCCGGCGGTCGCGCGCGGCATCGGCTATCTGATGAAGACGCAGCGGACCGACGGGCTGTGGGACGAAACGCGCTTCACCGCGACGGGTTTCCCGCGCGTGTTCTATCTGCGCTACCACGGCTATCGCAAGTTCTTCCCGCTGTGGGCGCTCGCGCGTTACCGCAATCTGACGCGCGAAGGCCTCACGCGCGTGACGGCGGCGATGTGAGCGCGCCCGTCGTCGCCGTGACCGGCATGGCGTTCGAGGCGAAGATCGTGCGCGGGCGGGGCGTCGATGTCGTGTTCGCGGCGCGCGCCGACTGGCTCGAACGCGCGTTGTCCGATGCGATCGCGCGCGGCTGCTCGGGCGTGATCAGCTTCGGTACGGCGGGCGGGCTGGCGCCGGATCTCGCGCCGGGCGCGCTGATCGTCGCGGAAAGCGTGTGCGGGCCGTTCGGCGAGTTGCGCACCGACGCGGCATGGTCGGCGCGCATCGTCGATGCGTTCGCGGGCACGCCCGTGGAGCGCGTCATGCGGCGCGGCAAGATGTCGGGCGTGACGGCGCCCGTCAAGAGCGAGGCGGAAAAGCGCTCGCTGCATTCGTCGACGGGCGCGCTTGCCGTCGATATGGAATCGCATATCGCCGGCGCGATCGCAACCGCGCGCGGGCTGCCGTTCGCGGTGTGCCGCGCGGTGGTCGATCCGGCCTGGCGCACGCTGCCGCCCGCCGCGACCGCCGGTCTACGCGACGACGGCACCACGGCGATTGGGCCGATTCTGCGGGAGTTGCTGCGCGAGCCGTCGCAACTCGGCGCGCTGCTGCGTCTCGCGTCCGATGCGCGGGAAGCCCGCGCGACGCTCGTGCAGGCGCGGCATGCGATGGAATCGGCGCGGGCGTTGGCGTTGGGATAAACGGTTACGCAGCCCTTGCTTTCTGCGGGTTAACCCCTAGATTTGTATAATCAGGGAAAACCCTAGTCAGCGTGCGTCGTGAGCCTTCGTTTCACGGCGCGCGCAGCAAGCAAGCGAGGCACTGCAAATGAATTTTCACACCCGCAAATGGGTCAAGCCCGAAGACTTGAACCCGAACGGCACCCTCTTCGGCGGCAGCCTTCTGCGCTGGATCGACGAGGAAGCCGCCATCTACGCGATCTCGCAACTCGGCAATCAGCGCGTCGTGACCAAGTTCATGTCGGAGATCAACTTCGTGAGTTCCGCGCGCCAGGGCGACATCATCGAACTGGGTATCACCGCGACGCATTTCGGCCGCTCGTCGATCACGTTGCGTGCGGAAGTGCGCAACAAGATCACGCGCAAGAGCATTCTGACCGTCGAGAGGATGGTGTTCGTGAATCTCAGCGAGCAGGGTGAACCGGAGCCGCATGGCCGCACGCAGATCCGTTATGCCGACGAGCTTTTCGAAGCGTATCGTCGCGATCAGCGCGCGGTGGAAGCACCGAAAGTTTCAGGCGACGATCTGATCGAGGAACAGGCCGAAGAAGCAGCCCACTAAAAACAAACGGGCGCCGCAGCGCCCGTTGTCTCGCCCGTCAACTCATCACTTCGCCGGCTGCGCCGCCGGATCGTCATACTGCGGCAAGCCCTGTCCCTGACTGGAACTCGGCGACGGCTGCGCCTTCGGCGCATTCTCCACCGGCGCGGGCGATTTGCCGCCCATCCCGCCCGCGGGCGACGCCGCCGCGCCCGGATCGTCATACGCCGGCAATCCCTGCTCCTTGCTGCCGCCGCCGGTTTCGCCCGGCGCGCTCGCGCCTTCGGGCGCCGACACACCCTCGTCGCCGTAATCGGGCAGCGTGGAAGCGCCGCCGCCCGTCAGCAGATACTGCCGACGCTGCGTGTACGCGTCGCGCACGAACGCGTATTTGTCGAGCGCCGCCGCCGAAAGAAGGTCGGTCGCGCCGATCAAATCGGCACGCGCGCTCACGAAGTTCACGCCGAAGAGCGGCCAGCGAATCTCCGCTTCCGAGTAGCTAAGCGGGTTCACGCGCCAGTCGACGAGCCACGTCGTGGAATCGCGCACCGAACTCGGCCCCAGCAGCGGCAACACCAGATACGGCCCCGCCGGCATGCCATAGTGCCCGAGCGTCAGGCCGAAGTCCTGATGATGCTTCGGCAGACCCGCGGGCGACGCGATATCGATCAGGCCGCCGATACCGAACACCGAGTTCATCGCGATACGCATCAGATCCTGCGTCGCATCGGTGATCTTCAATTGCAGCAGATTGTTCGCGAAGTTGGAGAAATCGCCGAGATTCGAGAAGAAGTTGCTGACGGCCGTGCGGAAGGGGCTCGGCGTGTAATCCACATAGAACTGCGCGACGGGCTTTGCAACGTAGGTGTCGAGCGTGTCGTTGAACGTGAAGATCTTGCGGTTCATCGGTTCGAGCGGGTCTTTCGGATTCCGATCCGGACCGGTCGCGCAGCCCGCGGTCGCGAGCGCGCCCGCGATCATCAGACTCAATCCCAACTTACGCATTGCACGAGCGGACAATGCCGCCGATCCCGACTTCATTCTTCAATTCCTCTTAGGTTGTCATGGCGTCGCGCCGCCCGCAGCTTCGCGCGATCGGCCGCACGCACTTTGCGCGGCTTGCCCATCAGCACGGGCTGGAACACCACCGCGCCGATCAGCGTGCACAGGAGCGACAGCGCAAGCAGCCGTCCCATGCTGGACGTGCCCGGATGATGGGAGAACCACAGGCTGCCGAATGCCGTCGCGGTCGTGGCCGCACTGAACATAACGGCATGGGTGAGGCTCGACTGTAGCAGCCGCGTCTGGCCCGAGCGCCACGCCATCACGAAATAGATCTTGAACGCGACGCCGACGCCCAGCATCAGCGGCAGCGCGATGATGTTCGCGAAATTGAGCGGCATCCGGAAGACGACGCACAGTTCCAGCGTGACGATCGCAGAAACCAGCAACGGTACCAAAGTTCGCAAAACATCGCCAAAACGACGTAGCGCGATCCACAGCAGCACCGCGATCGCAATGAGCGAGTAGAGCGCCGCCTGCTGGAACGCCTTGATGATGGTGTCCGCCGAATGGCGCACGGAAATCGGCCCGCCGATCGCGTCCGGCTCGGCCTTCTGCACGGCATCGGCGAAGCGGGCGAGCAGCGCGTCGTCGTTGGGATCGACGCCCGCCGGAATTTTCGGCGATACATCGACGAGCGCCTCGCCGTTCGGCGTCACGAACGACGCGACCATTTGCGGCGGCAGCGTCGCGCGCGTGATTTCCGTCGGCGTGAGCAGCGCGCGCAAATGCGCGAGCGCGAGGCGCAGCGGCTCGGCCATCGCGTGCTCGGCGCGGTCGCGCGCAGCGGCGTCGGCCTGTGCGAGCTTTGCGAGCGTCTGCGACAGATGTTTCGCCTGTTTGTCGCCGGGTCCGGGATGCTCGTCGGCGGCGAGCGACAACTGGTTCGACAGGCGCTTCAATGCCGCGACGCGCACTTCGTCCGTCACCGGCGCGGCGGTCTTCTGATCGAGCGCGGGCAAAAGCTGATCGGCGGCGGCTTTGATGAGCGCGAGCTTCTTCGGCTGATCGTCGGGAATGAGCGACGAGAGCGTGGTCGCGCGCTCGACTTCGAGCAGCTTTTCCAGCTTCGCGGCGATACGGTCGGCTTCGGCGAGCGACGGCGCAAGAACCGCGACATCGTTGACCGCGCCTTCGGGCGAATCCTTGAGCGAGGTGAGCGTCGCCATCGACTCGGTATGCGGGTCCTTCAGATGCAGCGGGTTGAAGTCGAAGCGCAGATCGAAGAGCAGCGGCAGCGCGCCGATCACCACGACGAGCGTGCCGATCAGCACGGGCTTGCGATGCCGGTCGAGGAATTCGTCGACGGGCGCGAGCACCGGAAAGCCCGGCGAATGCGCTTCGCCCGGCGGCGCGAAGACCTTGATGAGCGCGGGCAGCAGCGTCATGTTGGTGGCGTACGCGACGAACATGCCGACGCCTGCGATCAGCCCCAACTCCGACACGCCGCGATACGCGGTCGGCAGGAACGAGAAGAAGCTCGCGGCGGTCGCGGCCGCAGCGAGCGTAAGCGGCACCGCGACATGGCGCGCGGTTTCCGCGAGCGATACGTCGAGCCGCTTGTGCCTGAAACGCTCTTCGCGATACTTCACGCCGAACTGAATGCCGAAGTCCACGCCCAGGCCCACGAACAGCACCATGAACGCGACCGAGATCATGTTGAGCGCGTGGACCATCATGAGGCCGAGCGCGGCGGTGATCGCGAGCCCGACGAAAAGCGTGATGAGGACCGCGAGAATCATGCGCTTCGAGCGCAGCGCGACCCACAGAATGATCAGCACGACGAGGAAAGTCAGCGCGCCGTTGAGCTCGGCGCCGTCCTGCACGGAGGCGAATTCCTCGTCGGCGAGCGGCTGCGCGCCGGTCAGATGCAGCGTCGCGCCGTACTTCTTGTCGATGCCGAGTTCCGCCGCCTTCGCGCGTATCTCGTCCGACGCGCCCGCCGCCGCCTTCAGCGCATTGAAGTTGAGCTCGGGCAGCACGGTGACGAAGGCGCGCCCGGCCGTATCGGTCTTCGACGAATCGGCCAGATCGCGCCACGAGAACGCGGCGGGCTTCTGTTCCAGCACGCGGTCGAGCACGGTAGCGCTCTTGTCGAGCAGACCGGCCATCTGGCCGAGACTGACCTGCCCGAGCGTCAACGGCAGATTGAGCGTGGTGTTGAGCGTCTGCGCGAGACCCGTGAGCGTCGGGTCGTGCGCGAGCGTGTTGATGAGCGGGCGCGCCTGCACGAGCTGCTTCGTGGTTTCTTCGACCTTCGCGGCCGGCAGATAGAGCAGGCCGTTGTGCTCGAAGAACGCGCCGCCCTGCGGCTGCGACACCGACTTGAAGCGCTCCGGCTCCTTGGCGAGCGCGGCGGCGAGCTCGTTCGCGGCGGCATCGGCGAATTCCTGGCCGGGCGCTTCCACGACGATCAGAAGCGTTGCGCCGCGCTGCGGAAACGCCTCGTCGATGGCCTTGCTGCGGGCGGCCCATTCGGGCTCGGTTTCGATCAACTG
Organism: Caballeronia cordobensis; assembly: GCF_001544575.2. Taxonomy (GTDB): domain Bacteria; phylum Pseudomonadota; class Gammaproteobacteria; order Burkholderiales; family Burkholderiaceae; genus Caballeronia; species Caballeronia cordobensis. Next base: position 49,396 of record NZ_FCNY02000015.1, on the reverse strand, counting down.
GCTGACATCGGTGCTGATGCGGAAATTGTGAACGACATAAATCGTGGACAAGACGCCGAGCAGGATCGAAACGGCGATAATCCACGCCGGGCGGCGGATGGCGAGTGTGACGAAGCGGGTAATGTTGGACGTCAGCATGAAGACGCTACCTGTGTGTCCTGTTATTTTTGCGCGTGCGAACGCGCGGATTGCATGATGCCGACCGCCGGATTCCGAACCGTGCCGTTAAGACACGCGGTGTGCCGCGCCAGTATAGCGGGCGCGTCGGGACACTCCGTGCTTGAACTGTTGCGGCGCTGCGGTGTCGGTATACTGACCCCGCAGCCATATGGCCGCTTTTGCAACGTCCGAAGGCCGCAGAATCAGCCACGCCGCGCGCCAACAAACCTGATCAGAGAACGGGTGCCATGAAACGCTATCTGTCCATTTGCTTCGCTTTTCTCCTTGCCTCGATGTCTTTCACCGGCGAGGCGCTTGCACAAACGAGTCCCGATGCCGTCGTGAAGAACGCCGTCGAGGGCACCGTCAACGCCATGAAGGCCGACCCGCAGGCGCGCGGCGGCGACATGGCGAAGATCACGCAGCTCGTCGAAACGCGCTTTCTGCCCGCCACCGACTTCCAGCGCACGACGCGCATCGCGGTCGGCAAGGCCTGGGCGAGCGCCACGCCCGAGCAGCAGAAGCAGCTTTACGACCAGTTTCAGACGTTGCTGGTCCGTACCTATGCGGCGTCCCTGTCGCAATTGCGCGACCAGGACGTGAAGTTCAAGTTCGACGCGCCCAGCCTCGACGCCAACGCGAAGGACACGGTCGTCGAATCCCACGTCATCTCCACGGGCGGCGACAATCCGGTGCGTTACCGTCTGCAAAAGACGCCGCAGGGCTGGAAAATCTACGACATCGACATGATGGGCGCATGGCTTATCCAGGTCTATCAGCAACAGTTCGCCGGTCAGTTGCAAAAGGGCGGCGTGGACGCTCTCATCAAGTTCCTCTCGGAGCATAACGCCCGTTCGGCGGGTTGATCACGCGCTTCTCTCCGGCGCGGCCGGGCTTCACGTTCTGCGGTGCTCCACCGCGTACTTGATCAGCTCGGCCTGCCCGTCGATATCCAGTTTGCGCTTGAGATTCAAACGGTGCGTCTCCACCGTGCGCACTGAAAGTCCGTGCTGCTGCGCGATCTGCTTGCTGGACAAACCTTCGGCAAGCGCATCGAGAATGTCGAGTTCGCGCGGCGTCAGGCGTTCGTGCGGCGTCTGCATCGACTGTGCCTGGATCATGCGCGCGGCGAGCCCCGCGCTGAAGAACGTCTTGCCGGCGAGCACGGCGTCGATCGCCTGAATGATCTCGGCCGAGGGCGAGTCCTTGAGCACGTAGCCGCTCGCGCCCGCGCGCACCGCCTGCTTCACATACTCGACGTTGTCGTGCATCGACAACATCAGCACGCGTATGCCCGGAAAACGCTCGTGAAACAGCGCCGCCAGCTCGATGCCGCTCATGCCCGCCATGCCGACGTCCATCAGCGCGAGATCGGGCGGATTCGACTCGTCGGCGGCGAGCGCGAGCGCTTCCTTCGCATTGCCTGCCTCGCCGATCACGCGTAAATGCGGCACGGAGTCGAGCCGTGCGCGCAAGCCATCGCGCACGAGCGGGTGATCGTCCACGAGAATGATGCGGGCGGATTCAACGCTCATCGGTATATCCCTGAAAATTCGGTGCGGCGAGCGGCAACGGCACCGTCGCGGTGATCGACGTGCGGCCGAGCTGCGAACTGATCGCGAGTGCGCCGCCGAGCGTATCGAGCCGTTCTCGCATGTTGCGCAGGCCGACGCCGCTCGACGGGCTGGAAAACGCGTCGTGCGCATCGAAGCCGCGGCCGTTGTCGGTGATGTCGAGTGTGACGGCGTGCGGCGCGATATCGAGCGCGATCGCCGCGCGCGATGCCTGCGCATGCCGCGCGATGTTGGTCAGCGCTTCCTGCGCGATGCGAAACAGGACGGTATTGACGGGATCGGGCAAGATCGCGCGCTGCGCCGCACAAGGTTTGCCTTCCGTCATCGATTCGAAGCGCACTTCGATGCCGTCCTGACCGTCGAGCTCGCGCGCAAGCTGTTCGAGCGCGGCGGCGAGCCCGAGATCGTCGAGCATCGCGGGCCGCAGCGCGTGCGAGATGCGGCGCACTTCGCGCAAGGTGCCGGAGAGACGGCCCAGGCTCGTTGCCAGCGCGGCTTCGGCGGTCGGCTCGCGCGCGGCGCCGCGCTCGAACCGCGCGAGCGCCGATTCGAGCAGCAGCTTCACGGAGACGAGCATCTGGCTGATGCCGTCGTGCAGTTCGCGCGAAAGTCTTGCGCGTTCCTGCTCCTGCGAATCCACGACCTGCCGGGCGAGGCGCTTGAGCTTCGCGTCCGCGCTGCGATGTTCGCTGATGTTGAGCACCGCGCCGCACACCGCGATGATCGCGAGCGCCGCAAGCGCGATCGCGCCGATCCATTTGAGCGTGCGTTCGATGTTCGCGGCCGCCTGCGAATCGATGCGCGCGAGCGTCGTTTCGACATCCTCCAGATAAATGCCGGTGCCGATCATCCAGCCCCAGCGCGGCAGCGGCACGACATAGCCGAGCTTCGGCGCGAGCAGGCCGGTGGACGGCCGCCGCCACACATAGCGCACGTAGCCGCCGCCTTTCGACGCTTCCTCGATGAGCTGCTGGATGGTCAGCGCGCCGTTCGGATCGCGCATGAGCCAGAGATCGCGGCCGACGAGATCGGGCTGGCGCGGATGCATCAGCGACGTGCCGCGCATCGTGTAGACGAAAAAGTAGCCGTCCTGGCCGAAATCCAGCCGTTGCAGCGCGTCGAGCGCGAGGCGGCGGCGCTCGTCGTCGCTGCGCGGATCGTCGGCGGCTGCGTCGTAATAAGGCGCGACCGCGCTCATCGCCAACTCGACGTAATGCCGAAGCTCGATTTCCTTGCTCGACATATACGCGGCCTGCGTGGTTTCGTGCTGCGCCTGTGCGAGCGATTCGGCCTGCTGGCGCACGCCATAGGTGATTCCGGCGATCGCCAGTGCGAACGGCACCACTGCGAGCAAAAAAATCTTCGACTTCAGTTTCATCGATACAGGGTTTTCCGCTACGTGAAGCCACGTAGCGCGCATACGTAGTTATGCGCTTGTAAGCGCCCGGGCGAAAGCGAATACTACCGCCCAATGCGCTATCACGGCGCAACCATCGGCCGACACGGTCAATAACTAAGGAGACGCCATGAATCGGGCTTCCGGATTCCTGGTCTGGATCGCGCTCGCGCTATTGGGCGCGTTCGCATTCGGCACCATCGCGCTCGCACACGGCGAGCGTATCAGCGCACTCTGGATCGTCATCGCGGCGGTCTGCGTGTATCTCATCGCTTACCGGTTCTACTCGCGCTTCATCGCGGGCAAGGTGCTGCAACTCGACGGCCTGCGCATGACGCCCGCCGTGCGCCACAACGACGGCCTCGACTACGTGCCGACCAACCGATACGTGCTGTTCGGCCACCACTTCGCGGCGATCGCGGGCGCGGGTCCGCTCGTCGGCCCGGTGCTCGCGGCGCAGATGGGCTACACGCCCGGCATGCTGTGGATTCTCGCGGGCGTGGTGTTCGCGGGCGCGGTGCAGGACTTCGTCGTGCTGTTCATCTCGACGCGCCGCGACGGCCGCTCGCTCGGCGATCTCATCAAGATGGAGCTCGGCACCGTGCCGGGCGTGATCGCGCTGTTCGGCGCGTTCCTCATCATGGTGATCATTCTCGCGGTGCTCGCGCTCATCGTCGTGAAGGCGCTGACGAATTCGCCGTGGGGCACGTTCACCGTCGCCGCGACCATTCCGATCGCGCTCTTCATGGGCGTCTATACGCGCTACATTCGTCCGGGGAAGATCGGCGAGGTGTCGATCATCGGCTTTATCGGGCTGATGCTCGCGATCATCTACGGCGGCCAGGTGGCCGAATCGGCAGCGCTCGCGCCGTACTTCACGTTCACCGGCACGCAGCTCGTGTGGATTCTGATCGGCTACGGCTTCGTTGCGTCGGTGCTGCCGGTGTGGCTCTTGCTCGCGCCGCGCGATTATCTCTCGACGTTCCTCAAGATCGGCACGATTCTCGGCCTCGCGATCGGCATCCTGATCGTCGCGCCGGAGCTGAAGATGCCGGCGTTCACGAAGTTCGTCGATGGTTCCGGTCCGGTCTGGGCGGGCAACCTCTTCCCGTTCCTTTTCATCACGATCGCGTGCGGCGCGGTGTCGGGCTTCCATGCGCTGATCTCGTCGGGCACGACGCCCAAGATGATCGATAACGAAGTCAACATGCGCTTCATCGGCTATGGCGCGATGCTGATGGAATCGTTCGTCGCGATCATGGCGCTCGTCGCCGCCTGCGTGATCGAACCCGGCGTGTACTTCGCGATGAACAGCCCCGCCGCGCTGCTCGGCACGACGCCGGAAGCGGTCGCGCAGACCGTGTCGAGCTGGGGTTTCGCGCTGACGCCGGACATGCTGACATCGACGGCGAAGGCGGTGGGTGAAACGACGATCGTCGCGCGTGCGGGCGGCGCGCCGACGCTCGCGGTCGGCATGGCCGAGATCCTGCATCAGGTGATCGGCGGCCCGGCGATGATGGCCTTCTGGTATCACTTCGCGATTCTCTTCGAGGCGCTCTTCATCCTGACCGCCGTCGATGCGGGCACGCGCGCCGGCCGCTTCATGCTGCAGGACTTGCTCGGCACGTTCCATCCGGCGCTGCGCCGCACGGAATCGCTGCCGGCGAACTTGACCGCGACCGCGCTGTGCGTCGCCGCGTGGGGCTACTTCCTGTATCAGGGCGTGGTCGATCCGTTCGGCGGCATCAACACGCTGTGGCCGCTCTTCGGCATCTCGAACCAGATGCTCGCGGGCATCGCGCTGATGCTCGGCACCGTCGTGCTCTTCAAGATGAAGCGCGAACGCTATGCGTGGGTGACGCTCGTGCCGACCGTGTGGCTGCTCATCTGCACGTTGACGGCTGGCTGGCAGAAGATTTTCGACGCCAATCCGAAGGTCGGTTTCCTCGCGCACGCGGCCAAACTGAAAGAAGCGTTCGACGCGGGCAAGGTCATGGCCCCGGCGAAGTCGCTGCCGGAGATGCAGCGCATCATCTTCAATGATTATGTCGATGCGGCGCTGGCCGGTCTGTTCATCTTCGTGGTGCTGAGCATCGCGGTGTATGGCGTGCTGGCGGTGCTGCGCGCCCGCCGCGAATCGAAGCCGACGGTGCGCGAGACGCCGTTCGAGGCGATGCCTGCGGGCGCTTCCAGCACCGTGCGTGCGGGTCATTGAGGAGTCGAGCAATGTTCAGCGATCTTCGGCAAGCAGGACGGTATCTCGGCCAGACGATGCGCCTGATGGTCGGCATGCCCGATTACGACGCCTACGTCACGCACATGCAGACGACGCACCCCGACAAGCCTGTCATGTCGTACGCGGAGTTCTTTCGCGAGCGGCAGGAGGCGAGGTATGGCAGCGGGGCGGGGAAGTGCTGTTGACTCAGCGCTATTGAGGCAGCGCTGCTGACTTGCAGATGAGAACGCGACGGTGATGAGCCGTCGCGTTTTTTTTGGTGCGGGCGGACTGTCGCTTTTGCCTATTCCATCCGGACGAGGGTAAAATGACTATCGTCACATGACCAGGGTCGCTATCATGACTGTCAAACGAGTTTCTAAATCGGAGTTCAAGGCCAAGGCGCTTGAGTATTTCCGGCTCGTCGAATCCACGGGAGAAAGCATGATCGTGACAGACCATGGCAAGCCGGTGCTGGAAGTGCGCCGGTATGAGAGTTCGACACTTACGCCGCTAGAAGAATTGCGCGGCAGCGTGCTGTTTTGCGAAGACGCGTTCGAGCCGATTGGCGAGGGCGATTGGGAGGCGTATCGATGATCCTGCTGGACACGCATACCCTGCTGTGGTGGGTCGGCGGAGGCGCGCTCAGCAAGCAAGCGCTCTCGGCTATAAGAAAGGAATCAGGCGACGACGGCGAGATCATCGTCTCCACGATCACAGCCTGGGAAATCGCGCTGCTCGTGCGACGAGGCAAGATACGCCTTTCGATGGACGTCGGGGACTGGATCGAGAAAGTGAATCGAATCGACGGGGTGAGTTTCGTACCTGTGGACAACAATATCGCCATCAGGTCGATCGATCTGCCTGGTGAGTTTCACAATGACCCGGCAGACCGCTTGATCGTGGCGACGGCGCGTTCGCTGTCGGCGCCCATCGTCACGAAGGATCGATTGATTCGCAAGTACGAGCACGTCAAGACGATCTGGTAAGCAGCAAGAAAAAAGGCGGACGCTCACCAGCCGTCCGCCCTTTCATCGATCAACGCGACACGCGAATCAATTCACCGCCGCCGCCGCCTTCGCGCCCTTGTTCTTCTGCTTGCGTCCGATCTCTTCCAGCTTGATCTCGACATGCTTCGAGAACACGAATTCCGCCGGACGCTGCTTGTCGATCGGCAGATCCTTCGCGAACGCGCCGGTCGTGCGCGGGCCCGACAGCGCGATTTTCGCCGCCTTGAGCGGATGCGCCACCGTATCCATCACGGCAGTCGCTTCGAAGCCGCAGTGCACCATGCAGTCCGCGCACTTCTCGTACTTGCCGGTGCCGTACTTGTCCCAGTCGGTCGTTTCCATCAGTTCCTTGAAGGTCTTCACATAACCTTCGCCGACCAGATAGCACGGCTTCTGCCAGCCGAACACCGTGCGCGCCGGGTTGCCCCACGGCGTGCACTGATACGTCTGATTGCCCGCGAGAAAGTCGAGGAACAGCGTCGACTGGCTGAACGACCAGTTCTTGCCGTTGTTGCCGCGCTTGAAGATCTCGCGGAACAGATTCTTGGTCTTGTCGCGGTTCAGGAAGTGCTGCTGGTCCGGCGCGCGCTCGTACGCGTAGCCCGGCGACACGGTAATGCCATCGACGCCGATGGGACCGAGCGTATCGAAGAACTTCGCCACGCGCTCCGGTTCCGCGTCGTTGAACAGCGTGCAGTTGATGTTCACGCGAAAGCCGCGGCGCTTCGCTTCCTTGATGGCCGCGACAGCCTTGTCGTACGTGCCCGGTTGCGAGACCGAGTGATCGTGCGCCTCGCGGTCGCCGTCCAGGTGCACGGACCAGACGAAGTACGGGCTCGGCTCGTAATCGTCCATTTTCTTTTCCATCAGAAGCGCGTTCGTGCAGAGATACACGAACTTCTTGCGCGCCATGATGCCCTTTACGATCTGCGGCATTTCCTTGTGCAGGAGCGGCTCGCCGCCCGCAATGGACACGACCGGCGCGCCGCACTCGTCGACTGCTTCGAGGCATTCCTCGAGCGACAGACGCTGGTTCAGGATCGGGTCCGGATAATCGATCTTGCCGCAGCCGTTACACGCGAGATTGCAGCGGAACAGCGGTTCCAGCATCAGCGCGAGCGGATAGCGCTTCGTGCCCGTGAAGTGCTGCTTGAAAATGTAGGCGCCAACGCGGGCCTTCTGGAGCATCGGGATAGACAATTGCGTCCTCTCCTTATTCTTCGCGAATCGCGGTTGCCGCAACGGCGGCGACCGGCTGGATAAGTTTCGCGGGGAGTTTGAATTCGACCTTTTCCTCGCGGCCGTTCATCGTCGTGACTTCGACGTTGCCGAATGCGCGCAGGGCATCGATCACATGTTTGACCATTTCCTCGGGCGCCGAAGCGCCCGCGGTGAGGCCGACCGTCTGCACGTTGGCAAACCATTCCGGCCTGATCTCTGAACCGTCCGCGACGAGGTAGCTCGGCACGCCGCTTTCGGCGCCGATCTCCCGCAGACGATTCGAATTGGAGCTATTGGTCGCGCCGACCACGAGCAGCACGTCCACCTGCTTCGACAGCTCGCGCACCGCGGCCTGCCGGTTTTGCGTCGCGTAGCAGATGTCGCGCGTGTCAGGCCCGACGATATCCGTGAAGCGGCGCTGCAAGGCGTCGATGATGCCGCGCGTGTCATCGACGGACAGCGTGGTCTGCGTGACATACGCGACGGGCGTGTCGGGCGCGAGCGTCATCTTCGCGACCTCGGCTTCGCTTTGCACCAGCACGACGACGCCCGGAATCTGCCCGATCGTGCCTTCGACTTCCGGATGGCCCGCGTGGCCGATCAGAATCAGCGTGCGTCCCTGCGCGACATACTGGCGGCCTTGCACGTGAACCTTGGTGACGAGCGGGCAGGTGGCGTCCAGCACATCGAGACCGCGTGTCTGCGCGTCTTTCTCGACGCTTCGCGCGACGCCGTGCGCGCTGAAAATCGCGACCGCGCCGTGCGGCACTTCATCCAGTTCTTCGACGAAACGTGCGCCCTTGCTGCGCAGATTGTCGACGACATGACGGTTATGAACGATTTCGTGACGCACGTAGACCGGTGCGCCATGCCGTTCGAGCGCCCGATCGACGATCTCGATCGCGCGGACCACGCCCGCACAAAAGCCGCGGGGTTGAGCAAGGATAATACGCATATTCGAACGAACTCCGACTGACGCGGGTCTCGGGTTAGCCGGCGCGAAGCTCGCGCTTTCCCAAAGACGCGGCCCTGAACGACACTCGGAGACGTTCGGAAGGCCCGGGAAAGCAGATCGGAAAAAAAGACACGGTGATGTCGGTCTGCGCGCCGAAGATGACCGCGTATTCTAACGCGTTCCCTTTTTGGGTGCTCAATGCCTGTTTCAATGCCGGCGCTGGCGCGAGGCGTGTAAATACGGCGGTTCGCAGAAGCCAGTAAACTGTCGGACGCTTCGGGCCCCGCGCTGCGCGACTCGCGCGTCGCGGGCCCGTGCCGCAGGTGACCGGACTGGGCTTCCTACCTTCTCGCGCGGTGTATTTTTCGCGCAACGTTACGGTATGGACGCAGGTCGAATGCGGGTCCAGAAGCGGCCGGATCGCAGTCCGGCCGCAAAACTGTTTACAAGTGAATCATTAATTTCATGCTATTGATCGCCTGGCTCTCATTCCTGATATGGATCGTGCTGCTTTTCGCCCGCGGCGGCTTCTGGCGCGCGCAGGCTGCGCCGGCGCTGTCCGATACGACGATCCACGCCCTCGGCAACGCTGAGATCGCGCGGCGCGGCGCGTGGCCCGCGCTGGTCGCGGTCGTGCCCGCGCGCAATGAAGCCGATGTGATCGGGCGCGCGGTCGGCTCGCTGCTCAAGCAGGACTACGCGGGCGCATTCCATGTGATCGTCGTCGATGACCACAGCACCGACGGCACCGCCAGCGTCGCGCTCGCCGCCGCACGCGATCTCGGGCTCGAAGACCGCCTGACCGTGCTGACCGCCCAGCCGTTGCCGCCGGGCTGGTCGGGCAAGGTGTGGGCGCAGTCGCAGGGCATCGGCGCGATCGATTCGCTCGGCCTGCCCGCCGAGTTCCTGTTGCTGACCGATGCCGACATCTACCATCCCGCCGACGCCGCCACGCAACTCGTCGCGCGCACGATTCTCGAAGACCGCGATCTGGTCTCGCTGATGGTCCGCCTGCGCTGCGATTCGCTCTGGGAAAAAGCGCTGATTCCCGCGTTCGTCTTCTTCTTCGCGAAGCTGTATCCGTTCGCGTGGGTCAACGACGTGAAGAAGTCCACCGCGGGCGCGGCGGGCGGATGCATGCTCGTGCGCCGTTCGGCGCTGGTGGAAGCGGGCGGCATCGAATCGATCCGTCAGGAACTGATCGACGATTGCAGTCTCGCCGAGCGCATCAAGCACCGCGCGGGCCGCAACGACGCGCGTCCGATCCGCCTCGACCTCGCCGAGCGCAGCGAATCGCTGCGTCCGTACGACAACTGGCGCGAAATCTGGAACATGATCGCGCGCACCGCGTTCACGCAGTTGCGCTATTCGCCGCTGCTGCTTGCCGGCACGCTGCTCGGCATGGTGCTCATCTATCTCGTGCCGCCGGTCTTCGCGCTGGCGTTCGGCCCGCGCGCGTGGCCCGCGTGCGCGGCGTGGGCGTTCATGTGCATCGCCTATGGGCCGATGCTGCGCTATTACCGCAGATCGCTCTTGTGGGCGCCGCTCCTGCCGCTCGTCGCGTTGTTCTATGTCAGCGCGACGATCGGTTCAGCCGTGCGTTACTGGAGCGGGAAGGGCGGGCAATGGAAGGCGCGCGTGCAGGCGCCGACTCAGGAAGGTTCGTGATTGCGTGACCGCGCGGGCGGCTTCGGCAACGAAGCCGCCTTATTTTTTCGTCAACATGGCGTACAGCTCGATGACCATGTTCGGCGACAACGTGAACGGCACCCAGCCGTGCCCGCCGTGACGCATGAGCAGCAGGCGGTCGCCGTTGGGGTACTTCTGCGTCGCCATGAGCGGATTCTTGGTAGCCGCGAAGCGCCATCCCGGTGCGACGCCCATCGGCTGCTCCGCCGACATCGACGCGCGCACGTTCGACAACTCCTCGATCAGCTCGGACACGCCTTCCGGGCTCAGCTTCACGGTCTTGCCCGCGATGGTCATTTCGATGGCGTCGCGCTCCGGGCGCGACACGACGAGCGTCGGCGGCTCGTTCAGCGCGGGCGGTTCGGCGGGCGCGGCGGAATCGGTGGAATCGGCGGGTTCGCGGGCATCGCGCAATGCGGGCGGTTCGCCGGGCGAAGCAACGTTCGTCGGCGAAGCCTGTTCAGCCGGTTCAGCCGATGTCAGGTCAGATGCGGCGGCGGTCCTGAGGAGCGTGTCGAGGCTCGACTCCAGCGCGCCGAGCTGGTCTTGTAGATTCATGCGAATGTGTCTGTGTCGGTGTCTTGCAGCCGTGCGGCGAGGCAACGATTTTACCCGCTCGACTTTGGCGAGGCTGGCACAGGTTGTAACCAATTGCACCGAAGGCACGGATTACGCGGAAGAAATCGTCGGCTCAAAAACAAAACCGGCATCTCGAAAAGAGATGCCGGTTTGCCGGAACGCGCATGACGCGCGTCCGCTTCGGCCTTACTTCGCCTGAGCTTGCGCGAGTGCGTCGTTGAGCGTCTTGCTCGGGCGCATCACCGCTTCGAGCTTGGCCTCGTCCGGCTTGTAGTAGCCGCCGATATCCGCCGCATTGCCTTGCACGGCGGCGAGTTCGTCGACGATCTTTTGCTCGTTCGCAGCCAGCGTCTTGGCGAGCGGCGCGAACTGCTCGGCGAGCGCCTTGTCTTCCGTCTGCGACGCGAGTTCCTGCGCCCAGTACATCGCGAGATAGAACTGGCTGCCGCGATTGTCGAGCTGACCAGTCTTCGGCGACGGGCTCTTGTTATTGTCGAGCAGCTTGCCAGTGGCCGAATCCAGCGCCTTCGCAACAAGCTTCGCGCGCGCGTTGTCGTTCTTGATGCCGAGCTCTTCCAGCGAGACAGCCAGCGCGAGGAATTCGCCGAGCGAGTCCCAGCGCAGGTGGTTTTCCTGCACGAGCTGCTGGACGTGCTTCGGCGCCGAACCGCCCGCGCCCGTTTCATACAGGCCGCCGCCCGCCATCAGCGGAACGATCGACAGCATCTTCGCGCTGGTGCCGAGTTCCATGATCGGGAACAGGTCGGTGAGGTAGTCGCGCAGGATGTTGCCCGTGGCCGAGATCGTGTCCATGCCGCGAATCACGCGTTCGAGCGTGTAACGCATCGCGCGCACTTGCGACATGATCTGGATGTCGAGGCCGGTGGTGTCGTAATCCTTCAGGTACGTCTCGACCTTCTTGATCAGTTCGGCTTCGTGCGGACGGTACGGGTCGAGCCAGAACACGGCCGGCGTGCCCGAGTTCTTCACGCGCGTCACGGCGAGCTTGACCCAGTCGCGGATCGGCGCGTCCTTCACGAGGCACATGCGCCAGATGTCGCCCTTCTCGACTTCCTGCGTCAGCCCTTCGATGACTTCGCCCGTCGCGTTGTCGACGATGCGCGCCGTGCCGTCTTCGGCGATCTCGAAGGTCTTGTCGTGCGAGCCGTACTCTTCGGCCTTCTGCGCCATCAGGCCGACGTTCGGCACCGTGCCCATGGTCTTCGGGTCGAACGCGCCGTTGGTCTTGCAGAAGTTGATGATTTCCTGATAGATGCGCGCGAACGTGCTTTCCGGAATCAGGCACTTGGTGTCTTGCGGACGGCCGTCGGCGCCCCACATCTTGCCGCCGGCGCGGATCATCGCGGGCATCGATGCGTCGACGATCACGTCGTTCGGCGCGTGCAGGTTCGAGATGCCCTTGGCGGAATCGACCATCGCCAGCGCCGGGCGCTTTTCGTGGCACGCGTGCATGTCGCGGATGACTTCGTCGCGTTGCGATTCCGGCAATGCCTCGATCTTCGTGTACAGATCGACGAGGCCGTTGTTGACGTTGATGCCGAGTTCTTCGAAGAGCTTCGCGTGCTTCGCGAACGCGTCCTTATAGAAGACCTTCACGGCGTGGCCGAAGACGATCGGGTGCGAGACCTTCATCATGGTCGCCTTGACGTGCAGCGACAGCATGACGCCCGTGTCGAACGCGTCCTGCATCTGGTCTTCGTAGAACTCGACGAGCGCCTTCTTGCTCATGAACATGCTGTCGACGATCTCGCCGTCCTGCAGCTTGACCTTCGGCTTGAGCACGATGGTTTCGCCGCGCTTCGTGACGAGTTCCATGCGCACTTCGCGCGCTTTATCGTTCGTGACCGACTTTTCGCCGTGATAGAAGTCGCCGTGCTTCATGTGCGCGACGTGCGTGCGCGAGGCCATGCTCCACTCGCCCATGCTGTGCGGATGCTTCTTCGCGTAGTTCTTGACGGCGAGCGGCGCGCGGCGGTCCGAATTGCCTTCGCGCAGCACCGGATTCACCGCCGAGCCGAGACACTTGCCATAGCGCGCGCGGATGGCCTTCTCTTCGTCGTTCTTCGGCTCTTCGGGGTAGTCGGGCAGCTTGTAGCCCTTCGACTGCAATTCCTTGATCGCGCTCGTCAACTGATGCAGCGACGCGCTGATGTTCGGCAGCTTGATGATGTTGGTGTCGGCGTCCTGCGTGAGCTCGCCGAGCTTCGCCAGGTTGTCGGGGACCTTTTGCGCGTCGGTCAGGTATTCGGGGAATTCGCCCAGGATGCGCGCGGCCACCGAAATGTCGCTCGTCGCGACGTTGACACCCGCCGGCGCGGTGAAGGTACGGATGATCGGCAGAAAGGCGCTGGTCGCGAGCAGCGGAGCTTCGTCGGTCAGGGTGTAGATGATGGTGGGTTGCTGGTTACTCATCGCTTGTCTCGACATCCGAAAACAGGTTGGAAAAAACCGCCGGCTGCGTCACCCCTCCGGCAACAAACCGCTATTCTGCCTGATTTTGCGACGCGCGCGTGTGAATTTCGGCTCGCGCGGACGGCGAAAACAGGCGTTTATCTTGCTATATCAACGACTTAAGATTTTTCAAGTCTTATAGAAGAGTTGCGACGTTTTGCCCTCGTTGCGGCAGCCGGAACGTTTCACGCACCGATTTCGCGATTCACTAGGCGAGATAACCGTTCGCGCGGAACCATTCGAGCGCGTCGCGCAACCCTTCCCGATACGGCCGCGCGGCGTAGCCGAGCTCGCGCTCCGCCTTTGCCGACGTGAACCACATCTTGTTCTTCGACATGCGCAGCGCGTCGACCGTCACCATCGGCTCCTTGCCGCTGAATTTCGCGAACAGTTCCGCGCCGATCGCGACGGGGTAGAGCGGCCCGCGCGGCAGTTTGACGGTCGGCGGCTTGCGCCCGACGAATCCGGCGATATCCGCGAGCATCTGCTGCAAGGGCAGGTTCTCGCCGCCGAGGATATAGCGTTCGCCGATCCTGCCGCGTTCCAGCGCGAGAAAATGCCCGTTCGCGACGTCATCGACGTGCACGAGGTTCAGGCCCGTATCGACGAACGCGGGAATCTTGCCCGTCGCCGCCTCGACGATGATGCGCCCAGTCGGCGTCGGGCGCACGTCGCGCGGGCCGATCGGCGTCGACGGATTGACGATCACCGCCGGCAATGCGTTCTGCGCGACCATGCGCTCGACCGCGCGCTCGGCGAGCACCTTGCTGCGCTTGTACGCGCCGATCGTGCTCTGCGGATCGGACGGCTTCGTTTCGTCGACGATCGCGCCGGAACTCGTCACCTTCAGCGTCGCGACGCTGCTGGTATAGACGATACGCTCGACGCCTTCCGCCAGCGCCGCGCGCATCGTCGCTTCGGTGCCTTCGAGATTGGCGCGCTCGATCTCGGACGGATCGGGCGCCCAGATGCGGTAATCGGCGGCGACGTGAAACAGGAAGCGGCAGCCCTTGAGCGCGGCGCGCATCGACGCTTCGTCGCGCATGTCGCCGACCACGATCTCCGCGTTCAGCGATTCGACGTTCTTGCGCGGGCTGGTCTTGCGCACGAGCACGCGCACGTCGAAACCGCGTTCGATGGCGAGCCGCGCGACCGCGGACCCGACGAACCCCGAGGCGCCCGTGACGAGCACGCGAGAGCCGGAAAAATCAGTCATTCTTACCTCGATGAAAACGCTGGCGCGGCGGTCTTTCGTAACAACTGCCGCGCGAAAACGCATGCGCCGATCGGCTGCAAAGCCCGATGTGACAAGGACTTGCGGCTCATGCTAAGGTCGCTGCCTGCCGTCGCGCGCGGGCGCGCAAAACATGAACATAACCGGTCAACGATGCCTCAAGACACTCGAAACCTCATCTCCTGGATCTACTTCGCCATTGCTATCGCGCTCGCCGTCGTGTTCGCCGTCGACGTGCTCACGCCGATGCGCGTCGCGATCTGGGTCTTCTATCTGCTGCCGGTCGTGCTGTGCGTCTGGGTGGACCGTCCCGCCGTGCCGATCGTCACCGCGGGCGCTTCCGCGGTGCTGATGGTCGCGGGTTACGCATTGTCGCCTCTCGATCCGGACGCAAGCCGCGAAGTGCTCCAGGTGAATCGCGCGATGGGCATCGTCGTGCTGCTCACGCTCGCGGCGGTGGCGCATCTATATATCAAATCGCGGCTCGCCGTACAACGCACGACCTGGCTTCAGCAAGGCATCGTGCAATTGAGCGTGAAGCTGCGCGGCGAACAGTCTCCGGCTTCGATCGGCGTGAGCATCCTGCGTTCGATCGTGCCGTACCTGGAGGCGAAAGTCGGCGTGGTCTACGCGCTCGAAGGCGATGCGCTCGCGCGTGTCGCGGCGTGGGCCCTGCCGGACGAAAACAGCGCGCCGCGCACGATCGCGCGCGGCGAGGGGCTCGTCGGCCAGGCGCTCGCCGACGAACGCGTGCTCGAACTGCGCGATGCCTCCGCGCATTATCTGCGAACCGGTTCCGCGCTCGGCTCCGCGAAGGCTTCACGCGTCGTCATCGCGCCGCTTTTTGCCGATGGCGAAGCCGCGGGCGCGATCGAACTCGGCTTTGTCGGCGACGAAGGCCGGTTCGACGACGCCCGCGCGCTGCTCGACATGGCCGCGGAACCGATCGGCATGGCGATGCGCTCCGCGCGCTATCGCGCGCGTCTCGTGGAACTGCTCGAAGAGACGCAGCGCCAGAGCGAGGAATTGCAGGTTCAGCAGGAAGAGCTGCGGGTCTCGAACGAGGAGCTCGAAGAGCGCGGCCGCGCGTTGCAGGACTCGCAGGCGCGGCTCGAACAGCAGCAGGCCGAGCTCGAACAGACCAACGTGCAACTGGAAGAGCACACGCAGCATCTCGAACGGCAAAAGTCCGAGCTTCTGCAGGTGCAGCAGGAACTGACCGCGAATGCGCTGGAAATGGAGCGCGCGAGCCAGTACAAGTCGGAGTTCCTCGCGAACATGTCGCACGAGTTGCGCACGCCGCTCAACAGTTCGCTGATTCTCGCCAAGCTCTTGCAGGACAACAAGCAAGGCAATCTCACCGACGAGCAGGTGCGTTTCGCCGCGACGATCCATTCGTCGAACAGCGACCTGCTCGCGCTCATCAACGACATTCTGGATTTGTCCAAGGTCGAGGCGGGACAGATGGACGTGCAGTTCGCGCCCACGTCCGTCGATTCGATCTTGCAGGCGCTCAGGCAGTCGTTCGCGCCCGTCGCCGAAAGCAAGGGGCTCGAATTCGTCACCGAGCACGGCGAGAACGTGCCGGACTATTTCGTCACGGACAGCCAGCGGCTTTTGCAGGTGTTGCGCAATCTGCTCTCGAACGCGTTCAAGTTCACCGAGCGCGGCCGCGTGACGGTCGCGGCGCACCGCGCGGGCGACAACGCGCTGCGCTTCGAAGTGCGCGATACGGGCATCGGCATCGCGCGCGAGAAGCAGGACATGATCTTCCAGGCGTTCCAGCAGGCCGACGGCACCACGAGCCGCAAATACGGCGGCAGCGGGCTCGGCCTGTCGATTTCGCGCGAGTTCTCGCGTCTGCTCGGCGGTTCGGTGGCGGTGTCGAGCGAACTGGGGCACGGCAGCGTGTTCTCCGTGACGCTGCCGGTGGCCGCGCGCGAAGGCGTCGTCACCGCGAAACTCGAAGCGATCGGCCAGACGAGCGAGCCGGAGCCGGCCGCGGTCAAGCCGCAGCCGCTTCCCGTTGCGCCGCCTGTCGTGTTGCCGGAGCCCGTGGCCATCGCCGACGACCGCGCCGAGCGCAAGCGGCCTGATCGCGTGATTCTCGTCATCGAGGACGATCAGCCGTTCGCGCGCATCCTCTACGATCTCGCGCACGAGCTCGATTTCGACTGCGTGCACGCGGCCACCGCGACGCAGGGCGTCGAGCTTGCGCGCTCGCTGCAGCCGAACGGCATCCTGCTCGATATCGGCTTGCCGGACCAGTCGGGCCTCACGGTGCTCGAATGGCTCAAGCACGATCCGCTCACGCGCCACATTCCGATCCACATCGTCTCCGCGACGGATCACGCCGATGTCGCGCTGCATCTCGGCGCGATCGGCTATACGCTGAAACCGAGCGCGCGCGACGAACTCGCCCTCGCGATCCGCAAGCTCGAAGCGCGCTCGGCGCAGGGCATGCGGCGCGTGCTCGTCGTCGAGGACGACCCGGCGCTGCGCCAGAGCATTCACGCGCTGCTCGCGAGCGACACCGTGGCGATCGTCGGCGCGGGATCGATCGCGCAGGCCATCGAGGAAATGCAGCGCGGCGTGTTCGATTGCGTCGTGATGGATCTCGCGCTGCCCGACGGCTCCGGCTACGAACTGCTCGAACGCGTATCGACGAGCGGCGGGCATGCGTCGCCGCCGGTGATCGTCTACACGGGACGGCTGCTGTCGCAGGAAGAAGAGCAGCGCCTGCGCCGCTACTCGAAATCGATCATCATCAAGGGAGCGAAATCGCCGGAGCGCCTGCTCGATGAAGTCACGCTCTTCCTGCACAGCGTCGAAAGCGCGCTGCCGCCCGAACAGCAGCGCATGCTGCGCGCGGCCCGCCAGCGCGACGACGTGTTCGAAGGGCGCACGATTCTTCTCGCGGAAGACGACGTGCGCAACATCTTCGCGTTGTCGCGCGTGATCGAGCCGCTGGGTGCGACGCTCGAGATCGCGCGCAACGGCCGCGAGGCGCTCGAAGCGCTGGCGCGCCGCAACGACATCGACCTCGTGCTGATGGACGTGATGATGCCCGAGATGGACGGCCTGACCGCGATGACCGAAATCCGCAAGCAGTCGGAGCATGCGCGCCTGCCGATCATCGCGCTGACGGCGAAAGCGATGCCGAGCGACCGCGAGAAATGTCTCGAGGCGGGTGCGGACGATTACATATCGAAGCCCATCGACGTGGATAAGCTCGTGTCGCTGTGCCGCGTGTGGCTGCGGCAGCGATGAATAGATCCTAAGATGAACGACACACGGCACGACGAAGACGACACGTTCGACATCGAACTGAAGCTGATTCTGGAAGCGATCTATCTGCGCTATCAGCACGACTTCAGGCATTACTCCGTGAGTTCGCTCAGACGCAGGCTCGCGCAGGCCGTGCACGATTTCAGCCTGCCGACGCTCTCGCATTTGCAGGAGCGCATCCTGCGCGATCCGGCGCTCTTCGCGCGGCTCTTTCAGTACCTGACGGTGCAGGTGAGCGAGATGTTTCGCGACCCGCAGTACTTTCGCGCGATCCGCGAGCAGGTCGTGCCGATTCTGCAGACCTATCCGTCGATCAAGGTATGGGTCGCGGGATGCAGCAGCGGCGAAGAACTGTGGTCGCTCGCGGTGCTGTTCGCGGAGGAGAAGATCGCGGATCGCACCGTCTTCTATGCCACCGACATCAACGCCGAAGCCTTGCGTCAGGCCGAGGGCGGCATCTATCCGCTCGATCGCATGGCGGGCTTCAGCCAGAACTATCTCGCGGCGGGCGGCAAGCGCTCGCTGTCCGACTACTATCACGCGGCCTACGGCGCGGCGAAGTTCTCGCAGACGCTCAAGTCGCGCGTGGTGTTCGCCGATCACTCGCTCGCCACCGACAGCGTGTTTCTGGAAGCGCATCTGGTGTCGTGCCGCAACGTGCTGATCTATTTCGATCGCGCGCTGCAGGACCGTGCGCTCGGCCTGTTCAGCGATTCGCTCGTGCGGCGCGGCTTTCTCGGTCTCGGCAGCAAGGAGAGCCTGCGCTTTTCGAAGTACGCGGACCGCTTCGCGGACTTCAATCCGCGCGAGCGCCTTTATCAGAAGGTGTGACGATGTTCGACACTATCGGCATGCAGCACATCGGAGCGGTCGTGATCGGCGCATCGGCGGGCGGCGTCGATGCGTTGAGCCACTTGTTGCCCGCACTGCCGAAGGCGTTCGCGCCGCCGGTGCTCATCGTGGTGCATGTGCGGCAGGGCCAGCCGAGCCTCTTGCCGGCACTCTTCGCGACGCGCTGCGTCCTGCCCATCGAAGAGCCTTTCGACAAGGACGAGATCGCGCACGGCACCGTCTATTTCGCGCCGGCGGGCTATCACATGCTCGTGGAGGCGGAAGGCGGCGAGGCGCCGTCGATCGCGCTTTCGGTCGATCCGCCGGTGCGCTTCTCGCGGCCTTCGGTGGACGTGCTGTTCGAATCCGCCGCGCATGCCTACGGCGAGCGGCTGCTCGGCATCGTGCTCTCGGGCGCGAACGACGACGGCGCGCGCGGCGCGCGTGCGATCCGCGATGCGGGCGGCGCGTGCTGGGCGCAGGACCCGACGACGGCCCCGTCGCCCGCCATGCCGCTCGCGGCCATCGCGGAAGGCGCGGTGCACGAAGTACTGACGCTGGACGCAATGACGATGCGGCTTTCGCAATGCATCCGCCGCCAGCCATGAAAAGAAGGCAAGGAGTCACCAGATGACGCAACCCATCCACGTGCTGATCGTCGACGACATCCGCAATAACATCACCGCGCTCGAAGCATCGCTCGCGCGGCCGGATCTGTCGGTGCTGAAAGCCGAATCGGGGCCGGCCGCGCTCGAACTGCTGCTCAAGCACGAAGTCGCGCTGGCGATTCTCGATGTCAACATGCCCGGCATGGACGGCTTCGAGCTCGCCGAACTGATGCGCGGCAGCCCGCGCACGGCGCACGTGCCGATCATCTTTCTCACGGCCACGGCGCAGGACACGAACCGCACGTTTCGCGGCTACGAAGCGGGCGCGGTGGACTTTCTCTACAAGCCGTTCGATTCGCGCATCCTCAATTCGAAGGTCGATGTCTTCATCCAGATGGAGCGGCAGAAGCAACAGCTCGCGACGCAACTCGCGACCGTGCAGCAACTCCTCGATGCGAACGAAATGCTCATGGCCGTGCTCGGACACGATCTGCGCACGCCGCTTTCGGCGGTGATCGCGTCGGCGGAATATCTGTCGCGCTTCGTGAAGGACGAGAACGTCGCGAATATCGGCGAGCGCATCAAGTCGAGCGGCATGCGCATGGTGCGCATGGTCGATCAGTTGCTGAACCTTGCGCGCCTGCGTGGCGGGCGCGTCACGCTGCAGCCGCGCGCGGTGGAACTGATGACGCTGGCGAAGAATATCGTCGACGAATACGAGGCGCGCGTCGGCAAGGGGCGCGTGTTCGTGCTGCGTCAGGGCGACACGCTCCTGCAAGGCGACGGCGATCTGCTTTCGCAGGTCTTCTCGAATCTCATCGGCAACGCGCTGCAGCACGGGCTCGAAGGATCGGCGATTCAGGTGCGCCTTCAGGGCGATGCCGACGATGTGACCATCAGCGTGCAGAACGCCGGCGAAATACCCGCCGACGTGGTGCCGACGATCTTCGCGCCGTATCGTTCGGGCCGGCGTCAGCATGAATCGAGCGGCCTCGGGCTCGGGCTCTACATCACGCGCGAGATCGCGCAGATGCACGGCGGCGACGTCAGGGTGCGATCCACAGCCGAAGCCGGCACGACCTTCGAGGTGACGCTGCCGCGCGTGTTTCACCCGCGTCCGGGCGAGCGCGCGGACGGGGCGCAGCCGTTCAGGCTGAGCTGAATCTACAATGCGGCCTATGAACGACGAACGAAGGGAGTCCGCAATGCCAGGCCCGGATCTGGATACGAGAATCGAAACCTATTACGTGCGCGTGCGCGGCGTCGTGCAGGGCGTGGGCTTTCGCCATCACACGGTCAGGAAGGCGCATGCGCTCGGCGTGCGCGGCTGGGTCGCCAATCTCGATGACGGCTCGGTCGAAGCGGTCGTGCAGGGCGCGGCCAATCAGGTCGATCTGATGCTCGAATGGCTGCGACGCGGGCCGCCGCATGCCCGCGTCACCGACTTTCACAGCGAAGAGCGCCACGTCGAAAAACGCTACGAGCGCTTCGAGCAGCACTAACGCGCGACCAGCAAGCTCTCCGCGAACTGCCATTCCTCATCGCGCCACTGGTGCGTGCATTCGAAGCCCGCGTCGGCGGCGATCGGCGCGACTTCCTCGGCGGCGTACTTGTGGCTGCTTTCCGTCCAGATCGTCTCGCCTTCGCGGAATTCCACGCGCAAGTCCGCCTCGCGCACGCGCACGGAAAGCGCACGCTTCGCGCGCAGGTGCATTTCGATGCTGCGCGCATCCGGATTGAAACGCGCGACGTGCTCGAACGCATCGAGCGGAAAATCGCCGCCCAGCTCGCGATTGATGCGCGCGAGCATGTTCAGGTTGAACGCGGCCGTGACGCCGATCGGATCGTCATACGCGGCGATCAGCACCGGCAGCGGCTTGATGAGATCGGTGCCGAGCAGAAGCGCATCGCCGGGCTTGAGCATGCCGCGAATCGAGCGCAGAAACCGGGTCGCGGCGAGCCGCGCGAAATTGCCGATGGTGCTGCCGAGAAACAGCACGAGCAGCCTTTCGCCATCCTTGCGCCTTGCGCTCACTTCCGACAGGCCGGCGAGATAGTCGCGCTCATGTCCGACGATCGACACGCGTTCGATGTCGCTCAGTTCGCGCCGGCACAACTGCAGCGCGGTGCGAGAAATTTCAATCGGATGGTAAGCGGTGGGCTGCTTTTTACACAGCGCTTCCAGAATGCGGCGCGTCTTGCGGCCGCTGCCGCTGCCCAGTTCCGCCACTTGTATTTCGCCTGACAAGGCCGCGACGATGTCCGTCGCATGATCCTTCAGCACGCGTTCTTCGGCGCGCGTCACCCCGTATTCGGGCAGCGCAGTGATGACTTCGAAGAGGGCCGAGCCGACTTCGTCATACAGATACATCGAGGGCAGTTCTTTTTGCGGGCGCTTGCTGAGTCCTACGTACACGGCCTCCGCGAAGGCGTTGGCGAAGCGGGGCGACAAGGCAGGTTGAGTCATGACGTCTCCATCGATGCGGCGTTTTCTTCGCGTGCCTTCAGCGAAAAACGAGGGCACGGCGCGTGTTGCTGCGGATGCAATGACGTGAGCGGCGGAGGAAACGCGCGAGCTGCCGCTCGGACTTCGGGACCGGACCGGCCAATCGCGCGCCGGACCGGCAAGGGTCGCCGATCATCGTGACCGGCTGAAGACAGTCGCGTGAGACGGCGTTCACGCGATGAAGTTCACGTCGAAATGCGACGCGTCTGACAAGCAAGAAGCGCGCACGCCGGCGAATCGTGTATGAAGCGGGTTTTGAAAAAGACGCTCGCGCTGCGATTAGAATGCGCTCTCGCCGTTTCGATCGGCGTGCATTCACTTTCGCGCGAGGGCGCTTCTTTTTCGATGAATCAGCATGATCTGGGGCGCGGCATCGCGCTGTCCGTGGCGGCTTCCACGCTTTTCGCGCTCATGTCCGGCTATACGAAATGGCTCGCGCCGCTCGATGGCCTCGACATCTTCGCCTGGCGCATCTTGTGGACGCTGCCCGGCGCGCTTGCGCTCGTCGCCGTGCGAAAACGCTGGCCGCAATTATGCGCGCTCGTCGCGAAGCTCGCCAAAACGCCGCATCTGCTGCTTGCGTTCGCCGCCGCCGCCGCGTTGCTCGGCGTGCAGTTGTGGATTTTTCTCTGGGCGCCGCTGCACGGGCGTGCGCTCGAAGTCTCGCTGGGCTATTTTCTCTTGCCGCTCGCGATGGTGCTGCTTGGGCGCTTCCATTACGGCGAGCGGCTCGATGCTTTCCAGTGGGCGGGCGTCGCCGCCGCGTCCGTCGGCGTGGCGCACGAACTCATCGTCACGCATGCGTTCGCATGGCCGACGCTCGTCGTGATGCTCGGCTATCCGCCGTATTTCATGCTGCGGCGCAAGCTCAATGCCGATCCGCTCGTGTCGTTCGCGGTGGAAATCATGTTGATGGCGCCCGTCGCGGCCATCATGCTGTTCGTGCGCGGCTCGTTCGCGGAGATCGCGGGCGAGCCGCATCTCTGGCTGCTGCTGTTGCCGGGGCTGGGCGCGCTGAGCACGATCGCGCTCGCCTCGTATCTGCGCGCGAGCCGTCATCTGCCGATCGCGCTGTTCGGCATTCTCGGTTATGTGGAGCCGGTGCTGCTCGTCGGCGTGGCCGTGCTCTTGCTCGGCGAGCCGTTTTCATCGCGTGAACTGGGCACGTATGTGCCGATCTGGATCGCCGTCCTGCTGACGGGCGTGCACAGCGCGCGGCTCCTGATGCGCGAACGTTCGCGCAGGCAGGCCTTGCCAATGAGCGAGCATCACGCGAGCGTCGAACACGAAACGGTGGCGGAGGAGATTGAGCGCGTCGATTAACGCACGGCGCGCGCGTCGATCGCATCGCGCAGGCCGCGCATGAGACCGAGCCCGAACAGCAACTCGATGAGAATGAAAAGCGGCCCGATCAATAGCCCGATGATGTCGTCGACGAACGCGGGCTTGCGATGCTCGTAGCGCACATGTCCGACGAACTGAAACACCCAGCCGATCACGAAAAAGCCGATGCCGATGGCAAGCCATGTCGATGTGACCTGCGACGCGGCCCACCGCCCGAACGCCGCGCTCGCAGCGGACACGATACCCATCGCGATGCCGAGCGGCACATCGAGCCAGAGATAATAGAGCGTGGCGAGCGCGAACAGCACGCAGGCCGGCGTGAGCATGAACGCGCCCGAGAGCACGGGCCACGCGGGCCGGCTCAGCAACGCGGCAATGGCGAGCACGATCAGAGGAATGCCGACGAAGTGCGTCGCGATATTGCGCCTGTCGCGATGATAAGCGGCGTACTGCGACAACTGATCGGTCAGCGTGCGCATGGCGGGGCGTCTCCTTCTTTTTATGTTTCACCCATGATAAGCCGCGCGCCGATCACGCAACTAGAGCATTTCCTTTAGTCGAAAGCAAAAAGGCGAGCCCGAAGACTCGCCTTGTGGAACGCACCGGTTGATTATCCAGCGTGCCCGGTGCGCGATGCGATGACGCCGGCCTCCCTTACTTCTTCGCCGCGTCTACCTTCGCATCGGCCGCCGCCTTGTTAGCGTCGCTTTGTGCCTCGACTTTCTCCTTATCGGCCTTCGCTTGCGCCACGTTGGCATCCTTCGATGCCTCGTGCTTCTTCTTGTCGGCCTTCGTCTGCGCAGCGTGCTTCTTTTTGTCGGCTTTCGCCTGTGCCTTGGCGGCATCACCGCGGGCGTCGGAAGCTTGTTCCGGCGTGGTCGCCTGCGCTACCTTCGCGGCTTCCTTGTTGGCGTCGGCTTGCGCCGATGCCTTGTCCTCGTTCGCCGATGCCTGCGCCTTCGCGGCATCGTGCTGCGCTTCCGCCTTCTTCTTGTTGGCGGTCGCCTGGGCTTCGGCCTTTTCGTTATTGGCCTTCAGTTGCGCTTTGCCGGCATCGGTGGTGGCGGTTTGCGCGAATGCGGTGGAGACAAGCATGGCGGATGCGAGAGCAGCGACGATCTTCTTCATGGTTTGAAACTCCCTTGGATCTTTTAATAAGGACACGAGGCGCAGTGCGCCGCGCTGAGGATGAAAACGCCGTGTCCGTCGATATAGTTGACGTTCTTCTGGTGACAAAGCGTAACCAGTGGCGAGCAAATGAAACGGCGTACGGTAAAAGCGGCTGAGCCGTTTGCGTAAGGCGATCCGCATTACCGGCCGCAGCAAAAAGCTTGTTACGATTTCGCGAATTCGCATCCATTTGTAACTAGCCTTAGGGTAATTCGGTATCCGAATCGAATTTTCTTTTAGCAGATTTCCAACGCCGTATTTGTAATCGTTGAAATGCACAGTTACCAACTGCAGCAGTTATTTCTTAGCCGGTTGCTTAAGATGACTTCCACGAACCCGGCCAAACGGGAAATGGAGAAGCTCATGAAACGCGCAGCAATTGTCTTGACGATGATCGGCAGTCTGACGATGGCCGGCCAGGCATCGGCGCATGGACACGGCGGCGGCGGCCATCACGGTGGCGGCGGCGATGGCGGCGCGATTGTCGGTGCATTGATCGGCGGCGCGGTGCTGGGTGCGCTGGTGACGTCGGTCGCGAACGCACAGCCGGTGTACGCGCAACCGGCCTATGCGCAACCCGTCTATGAACAGCCCGAGTACGCGCAACCGGTGTACGCCCAACCGGCGCAGCCGCCTGGCTACTGCTACGACAACTATCGCCGCGCCTATGTGCCTTGCGGTTATTGATTCGATGCCGGATGCGGCACGTCGCTTGCGCTGATGCGCACACGGTCGTCGCATCCGATACGTTGCCGCGACCGGCAGGCAAACTCTGGAGACGTGCGATGAACGCGACTACGAAGAAGCTGGTGATTTCGGCGCTGGTGTTGGGCTTGTCGGGCGGCGCCTATGCGCAGGCGGGCGGCTCGATGGGCGCGGGCGGCAATGGGTCGTCGGGGGCGGGGTCGGCTGCGGGTGGCAAGGGCGGCGCCACCGGCATGGGCGGCGCGGCGGACAGCACCACGGGCACCGGCGCGAAGAGCGGCATGAGCAACGACGCCACCAATGGCATGGGCCAGGACAAGGGCACGGTGCAACGCAGCGTGCCGAATAACGGCGACATGAACTCGGGCGGCATGAAGTCGAACGGAACCGGCACGCACAAGGCGTATTGATGCGGACGGCGGCGCGCGAGAAACAGCGTGAGACTTACTGACCGGCCGCTGATGCCGCATCCACCGATGCAGCCGGCTCGAAGGTCTTCGCGCGCAAGCTGACCTTTTCGGCATAGGCGCGCGAGCCGCCGTAGTTTTTCAGCGCGGCGTCCATGTCGCCCTGCGCGGACTTCATATAGCCGTAGAGGATGGCCGACCCGGTTTCGATGTTGTCTTCCGGGTCCGTCAGATCCACGTTACGCACGAGCTTCTTGTGCGCCGACGGCACCACCTGCATCAGCCCCGTGGCGTTGTTCGGCCCCTTCGCCGTTTCCTTGAAGCGCGATTCGATCGAAATGATGGCGAGCAGCAGCGCGGGCGGGAGCGAATATTTCGCCGCCGATGCCATGACCGCCGACGCGATGGTTTGCGCCTTTTCGCGCGCCACGCCGAACTTCCGGGTGAGCATGTTCGAAATCTTGTGACCGGCTTCCTGTGCCTTCGGGTCTTGCGCGGCGGCGTCGCTGGCGGCGGCGCTCGTCGGCGCTTCCTGGGCGAGCGCGGTGTGCGCGGAACTCAACGAGAAGGCAAGCGCGGCAAAGAAGACGAGGATACGACGCATCGGACGGGAGAGATCAAAGCGGAACCGCATTATAGCCACATAAAAAACCTATGTGGATCAGGTACTTGTCTTAAATATGATGTTTATTTTGACAATTCGGCATGATTTACGTGCGCTCGGCCCGTTTGGCCGATGACGGTGCCGAAATGCCCTCGCCAGCGTCCGCCGAGAGGCGCGCGAACATCGGCAGCGAAGCCAGCACGACGATCGCCGTGACGATGAAACCGCACGCCAGTTGCCAGCGCTCGGTATGCACGCTGCCGGAAACGAGCATCGTCGCCTGAATCGTGCCGGCCGCGACCGTTACGCCAACCGCCTTCATCAACTGCTGCGCGGTGCCCTGGAAGGACGTCGCGGCGGCGAGCCGCGGCTTGGGGATATCGGCGAAAGCGAGCGCGCCCATCGTCGCGAAACTGAGCGAGCGGCCGAGTCCGCCCACCAGCAGGAGCAGGAAGATGGCGGCGGCGGGCCACGCCTGCGACATCGTCGAGCAGACGAGCAGCACCGCCGCGAAAATCACGCTGCCCGCGCATAAGACCGTGCGCACCGAAAAGCGCCGCAGGGCGAGCGCAGTCATCGGGCGCATGCAGAACGAGCCGAGCGCGCTCGCGAAGGTGACGAGGCCGCTTGCCGTCGCGCTATAGCCGAAGCCGGTCTGCAGCGTCAGCGGCACGAGAAACGGCAGCGCGCCCGCGCCAGCGCGAAACAGGCTGCCCGCGATCGTCGCGGCGTGAAACGTGGGAATCGACAGCAGCGAAAAATCGATCGCCGGATTGGCCACGCGGCGGCAATGCAGCACCGTCACGCGAAACAGCAGCAGACCGGACGCGGCGCAGATCCACGGCACGCCCGCCGGCAGCACGCCGCGCCCCGCGCTTTCGATGCCGATCATGAAGAGACTCAGCGATACGCCCGCCAGCAGCATGCCGCGCAGATCGGGCGGCGTGCGGTCTTCGGGCGTCGATGGCGGCAGCAGTTTCCATGTGAGATAGAGCCCGATCGCGCCGACCGGCACGTTGACCCAGAAGATGCTGCGCCATGAGAGCGCGTCGGTGAGAAAGCCGCCGAGCGGCGGGCCGAGCAACGGGCCGACGAGCGCGGGCATCGTGAGCCATGTGGTCGCCAGCAGAAGCTCTTCGCGCTTGACGCCGCGAAACAGGATCAGCCGGCCGACGGGCACCATCATCGCGCCGCCGAGGCCTTGCACGACGCGCGCGGCGAGCAGTTGCGGCAACGTCGTCGCGGCGGCGCAGGCGATGGACGCGAGCGTGAAGGTCGCGATCGCCCACATGAACACGCGCCGCGCGCCGAAGCGGTCGGCGACCCATCCGCTCGCGGGAATGAAGACGGTCAAGGCGACGAGATACGCGGTGATCGCGCTGGAGAGATGAACCGGATCGACGTTGAGATCGCGGGCCATCGTCGGGATGGCCGTCGCGACGATCGTGCCGTCCATGTTCTGCATGAACAGGGCGCTGGCGACAACGGCGGCGGTGACGCGGAAGTTGCCGCCTTTCACGATGCGGTGCTCGCGTGACGCGAGACGTATTGGAATGGGATTCGATGCATGGCGCACAGTCTAGCGCGATACACGAACGGACGTTTTCGTGCGCGGGCTAGCTCGACGAACGCGCGACGCTCGCCGCCATCGCCAGGAAATACGGCAGGTCCGGCGTGACGCGATGCGCCTCTTTCGCCTCGTCGTCCCAGCGGCGCAACGCAATCGCGTCTTGCGCGTAGGGCTTCGAGAGAAACGCTTGCGCGGCGTCGTCGCCGAAGATGCCGCCCTGCAATTGCAGGCTGCGCACCGAATCCGCCGATAAACGCGCGTAATACGACGGATCGATCGCGCACAGGCAACGCTTCGCATCGACGTGCAGGCGAATCGGTTCGAGCACGGCATCGGAAAAGAGCGGGCGCAGGAACGGCAGCGCGTAGTACTGATGCAGATCGTCGATGCCGCGTTCGCTCGGCGTCGCGCCCTGCAGGTTCAGCAAGTGCCCGAGATCGTGCAGCAACGCGGCGACGACGAGCTCGCGGCTCGCGCCCGCCGCTTCGGCGAGCGTCGCGCTCTGCAACGCGTGCTGCAACTGCGTGACCGGCTCGCCGCTGTAGGCGATCGAGCCGTGCCTGTCGAAAAGCTGCCGGATGTCGTCGAGTGAAAGGGCCATCGTAAGGAAACCGTCGAGCGGTTATGCTGAAAGCGGGAAGCGCGCGATTTTCGCAGGCTTTCATGACGCGACGATGGCTGCGTTCGCCGCATCGTGCGCAAGGACCGATACGATGCCCTTCTCGTTCAGCCGCCATCCGGCGCTCGCCGGGCTCGATCGTGCGTCACGCCGCGACGTGCGCCGCATCGCGTGGCATTTCGCGCAAAGGCACTGGACCTTGCACGCGCCCGCGTTCGTGTGGATCGTGTTCGTGCTGCTGCATACGCGCTATCACGTCATGCCGGAGCGGCGCGACTATCTGCTCGTCACGCTCGTCATTTTCGTGCTGGCGGTGGTCAATATCCGGCTGCATATCGCGCGCTATCTGAGGCCGGCGCGCGCCCTCTTCGATGCGCTCGGCAGTGCCGGCGCACGCGCGGTCGTCGGTCGATAAGGGCTTGTGTTGCAACGCCGCATCGCGCGAAGGGGCCCCGTTTTTCGCGTGTTACGATGACCGGCACCCGTATCCACCGAACGCAAGATGGCAACGCTATACGAAACGCTCGGCGTGAACGAGCACGCCAACGAAGCAGAAATCAAACGCGCGTATCGCAAAGCCGCGATGCGCTGCCACCCCGACCGCAACGCGGGCAACGAAGACGCCGCCCGCGCGAAGTTCCAGGAAATCAAGGAAGCCTACGCCATCCTGTCCGACCCCGCGCAGCGTGAGGTCTACGATCGCATCTATGCGGAAGAGATGCGTCGCTGGGAAGAGCGCACGCGCCGGGAAGAAGCGGAACGCGAGGCGCGCGAAGCGAAGGCGCGCAAGGCACGCGAGGCGCGTGAAGCGAAAGAGCGCGAGGCGCGCGAGGCGCTCTATGCAAAGCGCATATCGCTCGCGATGCGTTTCGCGTCGCAAGGCCATAACCGCGATGTCGTGTTCGGCGTGCTGCTCGGCGCGCAATGCGATGAATCCACGGCGCGGCAGATAGCCGACAGCGCGATCGCGCTGCATGAATCGCGGCAGGCGAAGGCGGAAGCGCTCGATAAGGAACAGAAGAAGCCCGAGGAAAAGGCGGAAGCGAAGCCGGAGCCGAAAAAGGATGAGAAGGAAGCCGCCACCGCCGGCGCTGCGAATCCGCTCGGCGCGATGTGGTTTCAGTTCCTCAACAATATGCGTTTCTAGTTATGTGCTGCTGTCGCGAGGAACGCTCTGTCTTCGAGCGGGGCGGCTGAAACCGGACAATCTAATCAGACCTGCAAAACACGCAAAAGAAGCATCGAATCACGCGGCGAGCCGTTCGCCGCGCATGTTGTTTCGGCTAGGCGCGGGCGGGTAGACGCACCAGTGTCCATCGTCGTGACGAAAGAAGAACAGCGCTCTCGATACCGCGCCGTGCAATGCCTCGACACAGACATACCGGCGTCCATCGGAACGCGTGCGGCTGAACTGTCGCACATGCACCGGCACACAGCCGGGCGCCAGCCATTTCTCGACCTGGTAACGCAGGGACCGCTCGTTCGCGCATTTCATTTCAGTCTCCAGCACGCGGCATTCATGTTCGGGATAACGGCAGAACCCGCCGTTGTTTGAAGCCCCGTCCGATGAATCCCCTGCCGCGACGCACCACGTTCTTGACAAAGCACTTGAACTCTACGCCTGGATTCCAGGCCCGTGCCCGTTTTTGCGAAATAGCAACAGCGAGCTTTCACGCATCTTCGGCGATGCCTTGTTTCTGCAAGATGCGTCACGCCATGGAGTCATCCTCGTGCAACGCGATGCGAGGGTATGTGCGCGATCGGTCATATGAAAGGGCGAATGCGTACGCTACCCGTCACTGGGTATGAAGCGAACGTCGTGCCTGCGCGCGTCGGATCAGAGCGGGCGCGCGAAGCTCAGTTCGTGACCGTCGGGGTCGGTGAGATGGAAGTAGCGCTCGTTCCAGGGCGCATCGCGTGGCGCGAATTGCGGCTCGATGCCCTGCGCCAACGCCTTCCGATAGAACGCGTCCACATCGGACACGTAGATGATGACGCGGCCCCAGAACTGGATCGGGCTATGCGTCTCGCTGGTGAGATTGAGGTATGAACTGCCGGAACTGCCGAGGGCGAACGACGTGAATGCCTCGTTCACGCCGCCATACAACATGCGAAAGCCCAGCGCTTCATAGAAGCGCACCGCGCGGTCCATGTCGCGCGTCGCGAGCGTGATCGCGCTCAGGCTTTCGATGCGCGCTTCGCGCTCGTCCGGCTGCTGATCGCCGCTCATCCGGAGTGATGCTGATGCGATACGAGCGGCAACACCGACAGATCCGGATGCGTGCCGTCGATGATGCTCTTGCCGATATGCCGCGCATCGTCCACGGCATCTTCCGCGGTCTTGTACGCGTCGTCGCCGTCGGCATGAAAATGCACGGCTTCGCCGGGCGTGTCGGCGTGGGCGCCGGGCCTGCACACATGACCGATATACACGTAGCGCTCCATCTTGCTGGGCGGCGCGTGCTCGGGCGTCGGCTTCGCTTGCGGCAGCACGTGGATCTCGAATCCTTCGTAATCGAAGACGCGCCATTGAGCGGGATCGTCGGGCATGATCGCCTCCTTTGTAGTGTTCGCTCACGAGTCAACGTTACTCTTGTTGACGCGATGAATCCACCGCGATGCACGGCTGATCGTTCACGTCAGACGAAAGACGCGTTGCGCGGAAATTGACAGCGTTCTCGCGCGCGGCGGATACTTTTCCGCGCACCTTCAGCGCATCTGTCAGCCGTTTTCCCGCCTCCGGGAGGCGCCGTGAAGCCAGCCACGACATATCGCACGGTCCTTGAGCGCGCCATGCCGCGCGCGACCGCGCTCGTCGGCGACATCACCGCGGGCACGGTCTCCACGCTCGTCATGCTGTGCTATGCGATGAGTCTCGGCACGCTCATCTTCAGCGCCGATCTCGCGCGCTATGCGGAGCTCGGCGTGCCGACCGCGCTCGTGAGCTGCATCGTCACCGCGTTCGTGATCGCGCTGACGAGCTCGATGCGCATGAACATCGGCGGGCCGGACAGCAACGCGACGGCGTTCCTCGTCGGCGTCGCGGCGGGCGTCGCGAGCAGCGTGCGCGCGAACGGGGGCACGCCCACGGTGATCCTGCTGACGGTGCTCGTCGCCATCGCGCTGTGCTCGCTCGTGACGGGGCTCATTCTCTTCGCGATCGGCTCGTCCAAGCGCAGCCGCTCGCTGCAATTCCTGCCGTATCCCGTGATGGGCGGCTTTCTCGCCGGCACGGGCTATCTGCTGATCGCGGGCGCGTTTCGCGTGCTGACGGGCGTCGCGCTCGACTGGCATGCGCTGCCGCGGCTCGTGCACCTGCACTGGCTCGCATGGGCGCCCGCGCTGTTCGTCGGCGCGCTCGCGACGATCCTCGCGCGCACCTGGCGTCATTCGGCCGCGTTGCCGATCACGCTCGCTATCGGTATCGCGCTCTTCTATGCGCTGCTGCACGCCTCGGGCATCTCGCCTGACGAAGCGCGCGATCTGGGCCTTCTGCTTCAGCATGTGCCGATGCACGCGCTGCATATTCCCGAGCTGCATCTGCCGTCATCGCTTGCGCGCGGCGAGATCGACTGGCGCGCGATCGTCGCGCACATGCCGGAGACGCTCATCGTGACGTCAGTGTCGGCGATCACCATCATCATGAACTCGACCGCGATGGGCGCGGCGACCGGTCAGGACATCGACCTGAATCGCGAGATGCGGGCCGCGGGCCTCGCGAATATCGCAAGCGGGCTTTTCGGCGGCATGGTCGGCTACCAGTCGTACAACCGCTCGATGCTCAACGCGCGCGCCGGCGCGACGAGCCGCGCGGCGGGCGTGTTCGCCGCGCTCGCGTGCCTCTTCGTGCTGATCGCTTCGCCCGATCTCGTCTCGCTCTTTCCGGTGCCCGTGCTCGTCGGCATGCAGATCTACATGGGCTTGCGGCTCATGATGGACTGGCTCGTCGGCGCATACCGCAAGCTCGCGTGGCACGAGTATGTGCTCGTGCCGCTGATTCTCGCGGTGATTGCCTTCTATGGCGTGATTGCGGGCGTCGTCGCGGGCGTGGTCGCGGCATGCGTCACGTTCGCCTTGCTGTATGGCCGCGCGGGTTGCGTGCGCATGGAGTTCGATGGCCGCACGCGCACGTCGAATGTCGAGCGCAGCATCGAGGAGACGCGCTTTCTGATCGACCGCGGCGATGAAATCTGCGGCGTCTGCCTGCAAGGCTTTCTGTTCTTCGGCTCGGCGAACTCGATGCTGCAGCGTATCCGCGAGCGCATCCGCTCGCATGGCCCGCGTCCCGTGCGCTATGTCGTGCTCGATTTTGCGTGGACCAACGGCATGGATGCGTCGGTGTCGCTCGCGTTCGTGAAGCTGCGTCAGGCATGCGCGGCGATCGGCGCGGAACTCGTGCTGACCGCGCTGCCGCGCAACTCGCGCGCGCGGCTCATGCGCACGGGCGCGCTCGCGCTCGGCATTCACGAGTTCGAGACGCTCGATGCCGGGCTCGAATGGATCGAGGGGCGCCAGCTCGCCGCGTTGACGCGCGCGTTCGAGCCGTGCGCGCCGTCCGGCGATTTCCGCGCGATGCTCGCGCCGCATTTCACGGCGCGCGCGCTCGATGGCCTCGCGCACTGGCTCGATGTCTGCGACGTCGGCGCGGGCGAAGCGCTCTTCCGGCGCGGCGATGCGGGCGATGCGCTCTATATCGTCGAGGAAGGGCGCGTGACCGTCTCGCTGCCGCTCGCGGACGGGCGCTCGGTGCGGCTGCGCTCGTTCGGGCCGGGCACGATCATCGGCGAGATGGCGGTGTATACGCATGCGCCGCGCAGCGCGGATGTCGTCGCCGACGAGCCCGCGCGCTTGCGTCGTCTCACGCTCGCGGCATTGCGCAAGCTCGAACTCGAGGATCCGCTGACCGCGCAGGAATGGCATCGCTTCGTCGTGAAGATGATGGCTTCGCGGCTCGCCGTCGCGGATGAAGCGCTGCGCGCGGCGTCGTGAGCACGCATCGCGGATCGGATGCGTGCCCGGCGCGTGCGTTTAGTTGTCGCGTTCGCTGCCCTTGATGCGGCCTTCGAAGATCGCGAGGTTGGCGTCCCAGTCGTCGATGGTTGCATAGCCTCTGCCGTCGACGGTCGCGAGCACCGCGCGGCCGCCGACGATGCGCTTCATCTGCGCTGGCGTGAGCGACGCTTCGATGGCGTCATCGGGACCGGCCTTCAGGTCTTCGACGATCAGCATGCGTTTCATGATGGTTCTCCTGGCTTGAGTGGATTCGGCGTGTCGAGCACGGCACATGCTCGCGAGGTTTTTTGCAAGCCCCATGCCATTTGCCGCGATCGAAGTGCGCGCCCGCGCATGACGGCGCGCGAGCCTTGCCGGAGCGGGTTCGCGGGGGTGGTCGCTTCATGCGTCGCGCCGCTTGATCGCGGCGCTCGCCGCCGGTATGTTGGATGGGCGCGAACAGGTATGCGGTCTGCTGTTGGCGCAGACAGCCGCACAATCGAGGCCATGACCATGATCCCCACACTTCGCGCGATGCTCGCGATGACACTCGCTATCTTCATGAGCGGTGCGCTGGCGCAAGGCGCGGCGCAGTCGATCGCCATGCTCGACTGCACCCTGATCGACGACAACGCCGCCTACAACGACGCCGATATCGACCGCATTCAGTCGCAGCGCCTGAAGATGGTGAGCGGCGCATTGCGCGACGACGTGCGCGAACGCGCGCTCTTTCGCGTCGCCGACAACGCGCAGGCGGGCGAGCTCATCGCTTCGCTGCAAGGCGCGCAGGATATGAGCGCATGCAACGGCTGCGAGCTGCGCGTGGCCAAGCAACTCGATGCATCGCGCGTCGGCGTGTGCTGGGTGCAGAAGATCAGCAACCTCATTCTCAACATGAACCTGCGCGTCGAGGATGCCGGCACTGGCGCGACGCTTTTTCAGCGTTCGGTGGATATTCGCGGCAACACCGATCTCTCGTGGCGGCGCGGCGCGAAGGCGCTCGTCGATCTGCTCGCGAGCGATCCGGACGCGACGCGCTGAATGCCGCGACGCCGCATCTGCGGCGATTTCGGGAATTTCTCCCGGCCGATGCCGTTGCCAGCGCGCCTTCGATTGGGCTAAGTTGGGCTTGCAGGCACGCGCGCTGTGCGGTGCGCCGCGCGCGTGCGTCCGAACGAACTCGAATAAGCCACACGAAACCGCTGGAGACGACCATGCAAGTCAGAATCGCGCCATCGCTCGCGCTTGCCGTTGCATTCGCCGCGAACGTCGCGCACGCCGCCGCGCCCACCGCCTACGTGACGACCGAGAAGGCGGGCATCGGCGTCATCGACCTCGAAAATCTTTCGCTCACGAAGACCTGGGACTTCGGCAAGGACGGCCCGCGCGGCCTCTCGCTGAACAAGGACGGCACGCGGCTCTACGTGGCCAACAAGGCGACGGGCGATCTTTCGGAAATCGATACGTCGACGGGCAAGGTTACGCGGCGCGTGAAGATCGGCCAGAATCCGGAGTTCGTGCGCGTGTTCGGCGGCTATGCGTATGTGACCTACGAACCGGGAGAAAGCGGCGGCCCGCCGAAGCCGGGCGAACCCGAAAAGGACGATGACGGCCCCAACTCGCCGCCCGCCGAGATCGCCATCGTCGATCTGAAGACCTTGAAGGTCACGCATTCGGTGAAGAGCGGGCACGAGACCGAGGGCGTCGAGTTTTCGCCGGACGGCAAGCTGATTCTCGTGACCAACGAGGGCGACGATACCGTGTCGGTGTATCGCGTCGGCACGGGCAAGCCGGTGCGCACGGTGAAGCTCGCGAAGGGCTCGCGTCCGCGCGGCATCAAGGTATCGCCGAGCGGCAAGCAATACGTCGTGACGCTGGAGAACGCGAACAAGTTCGTCGTGCTCGATGGCACGAGTCTGAAGACGCTGAAGACGGTCGATACGAAGACCGGTCCGTATGGCGTCTCGTTCGATCCATCGGGCAAGCGGCTTCTCGTGGCGGCATCGCGCGACAAGACGCTTCAGGTGTTCGACGGCACCACGTTCGCGCACATGCAGGACGTGCCTGTCGGGCAGCGCTGCTGGCACTTCAGCTTCACGCCGGACGGCTCGAAGCTGCTGCTCGCGTGCGGCCGCTCGAACGCGGTCTATGTGCTCGACGGCGCCGACTATAAAGAGGTCAAGCAGATCGGCGACTTACCGCTCGCGTGGGGCATCGTGACGTATCCGGCGAGCGCGGGGTCGATTGAAGGGCGGTGAGGGGGAAGGACGAGAGTCTGACGATGGCCGCCGCGTGCGGCCATACCTTGTTTCACACTTCGGATTCACGAGGCGCGGATAATCGAGGATTGCCCGCTCGCGCTCTCACCGAATCATGCCGAAGATATCTGTAGTTATCCCGACGTATAACGCCGGGAAACACATCGTCGAAACGTTGCAGTCGCTGCTGCATCAGGACGCGGACTTCGAGATTCTCGTGCTCGACGACGCGAGCACCGACGCCACGCTCGATCTTGCGCGCAGCCTGAACGATGCGCGCATCCGCGTTTTTCCGCTCGAACACAATCTGGGCCGCCCGGCCAACGCGAATCGGGGTTTCGATCTGTGCCGCGGCGATTACATCGCGCGTATCGATCACGACGATATCGCGGAGCCGGAGCGGCTGAGCAAGCAGGCCGCGTTTCTCGATGCGCATCCGAACATTACGGTCGTCGGCTCGCAAATCCGGCATTTCGGCGAAGACGATTTCGTGAGCGATTTCCCGCTCGACGACGCGCACATCAAGGCGCGCTTCGTCGCAGGTCAGGCGTATATCGCCAATCCGAGCACGATGTTCCGCCGCGCGTTCGTTCAGCGGCACGGCATTCGCTACGATCCCAATCTCGATATCGTCGACGATCTCGGCTTCTGGTTCGATTGCATGTTGCGCGGCGCGCGCTTCGCGAATCTGCCTGAAGCGCTGACCCGTTACCGGATTCATCGCGGCATGACATCGCTGAATCTGAACTTGTGCGCGTTGTATGAAGCCAAGGCTCGCCTGTATGCGCGTATCCTGCCGGCGTTCTACCCGCGCGTGACGGGACATGACATCGCCAACCTGTGCAAGCTGTACGCGCATCCACCGAAGTGCGACTGGAACATGAGCGAACTTCTGGCGCTGCATCGTTCGGTGGGCGTCGCGATATCGGAAATCGATCTGCGCTGGGGCGCGAGCCCCGCCGTACTCGAAGGCGGCCTACTGGGCTTGCTGCACCAGACGCTGACTCTGTTCGACGAAGTGCATCCGCGCAGCGATCCGGACAAGCACGAATGCAACGTGGCGATGTGGGACGGGATCAACGCACGCGGCATTCCGTGGAAGTCCTGGCAGGACTAGACGGCGCGCGTTCGAACGCCCTCACTTCCACGCATACCGCATCCCCACCCACACGCCGCGCGGCGCGCCCACGCCGAGAAACTGCTCGTTCACCGTCGCCCCGTTGTTGAACGTGTGATTCGGCCCGTCGAAGAAGTTCTCGCCGAGAATCGCGAAGTTCGCATAGCGCTTGTTCAGCAGGTTCTTCACCGTCGCATAGACCTGCAACTGCTTGGTCACGTTGTAGGTCGTGTCGAGATCGATGATGAAATAGCCCGCGATGCTGCCGTTCACGTCCTGATTGTTCTCGTCGCCGCGCGCGAAGATATTGCTGCGATACGTGAGATTCGTGCCGATATTCCAGCGCGAAATCGGGTTGTAGTCGATGCGCATCTTCACCGTATTGGCCGGAATGCCCGGAATGCGGTCGCCCGAATGCACGGTGATGTTGCCATCGTCGTCGGCGCTCGAATTGCTGGAGCTGCTTTCCGACCACGTCGATCGATACGTCGCATTCACATAGCTATAGCTCGCCGCGACGCCCACCGGCCCCCATTGCGTGCGGCCCGCGAGCTCGAAACCCTGCCGCCGCGTCTTGCCCACGTTCTGAAAATAGCCGAGCGTGCTTCCCGCGCCCTGGGCGCTGACGAACTGAATGTCGTCGGTGAGCGTGGTGCTATAGGCCGCCGCGCTCCACGACGTATGGTTGCCGATACGGCCGCGCGCGCCGATTTCGAAGGTCTTCGAAATAACAGGCTTCAAGTCCGGGTCCGCGATGAAATCGTTGGGCAGCGAGCAGGGCGCGGCCGGGTCCGCGCACGCGAGTTCGATGGCCGTCGGCGAACGCATGCCTTCGTTATACGTGGCGTAAGCGGTGAAACCAGGCGTCGGATTCCAGTTGAAGCCCACGGCCGGATTGAAGCGCGAGAACGTGTGATTCCCGTCGAGCAGCGGCTGCACGCCGCTTTCGTCGCCGATGACCGCCTTCGCCCAGTTATAGCGGCCCGCGAGCGTCATCGACCATTGTTCGTTGAAGGAGAAGGTGTTCTCGAAGTAGATGCCCCAGTTCTGGTTGCGCGTCTTCGCATCCGTGGTCGGCGCGAACGGACCCGTGCCGATGGTCGCGCGGTTCTCTTCGAATGCCGCCGGCTGCGAGGCCTGCGTGAAGTGCGAATTCGCGAAGTCGCCCGCCGCGCCGAGGATCAACTGATTGTCTTTGCCGAACAGCTTGTTGAGCAGCGTGAGCTGGAGGCTCGCGCCGTAGCTGTCGGTCACGATCACCGACTGATCGTTGAAGGCCTGCGAGAGTTCGTCTTCGTCGTCGCCGTCCGGATCGAAGTCGTCGTTGACGTTCGAACTCACGTTCTTGTTGCGATAGTGGCGGTAATACACGTTGCCGCTCAACTGCACGTTCGGCGTGAAGTAATGCTCCGCGTTGATCGTCAGATAGCCGACCTGGTTCTCGTTGGTGTCGGGGAACGTGTAGGCCTGGCGGAAGTTGTCCATGAACGAGCGCGGGATCGTCTGCGAGCCGTTCAGCGTGTTGTCCGCGCCGCCCATCGAAACGGAAATGGTGGTATCGGCGTCGGTATAGCGGATCTTGCCGAACGCCTGGCGCAGCTTGCTCGAATTGTGATCGGCCCAGCCGTTGTCGTTCAGGATATTGGCGGTGAAGTAGTAATCGAGGTGATCGCCGATCACGCCGCCTTGCTCGATCTGCGCGCTCTTGCGTCCCCACGAGCCGAAGCTCACGTCCACGTTGCCGCCGGGATTGCTGCGGCCGTTCTTGGTCTGCACCGCGACCGCGCCGCCGAGCGTGTTGAGGCCGAAGGTCGGATTCGAGCCGGGAATGATCTGCATCGTCTGGATCGCGGCTTGCGGAATCAGATCCCAGTTGACGACATCGCCGAACGGCTCGTTGATGCGCACGCCGTCCATGAACACGGAAAGACCCTGCGGCGTGCCGAGCAGCGGCGAAGCGGTGAAGCCGCGATAGTTGATGTCGGTCTGCCACGGATTGCCCTGCGCGTCGTTCGTATCGACGCTGACGACGTTCTTCTCCAGGTAATTGGTGATGGTCGGCGAGTGCTGCGCCTCGATCTCCGCGCCCTTGATGGTCTGCACGTTGGCGGGCACTTTCTCGAGCGGCGTGCCCACGCCCACGAGCGGCGTGGTCCCGACGACGATGATCGAAGGCAGTTCCGTATTCGGCGGCGCATCGGCTTGCGCCACGGTGGCGGAGGCCGGCGCGGGCGCTTCGGCGGTATCGGCCGGCGGCGTCTGCGCCCACGCGGCCACGGTGATGCTCGCGAACGCGCTGCCGAAGACGAGCCGCAGTCCTGCTCGGGGTTTGAACGGATGCGCGTGCGCGGGCTTGCGCGGCATGCTCTTCATCATCGTCTCCTCTTCTATTTTTGATCCACGCGAAAGGAATATTTCTTTCAATGAAAGCGTCGCATAAGAACGGCCGCGTGGACCGGGAGCTTTTCCCGATCGCGCAGGGAAGCGTTCCCAATTGCGTTTCAGGCACCGCACTGTGCGATGAAGCCGTGCGTAGAATGGATTCCGTGATGCCGACCGAATCCTTGCCCTCTACCGCGCAAGACACGAAAAACGCAGAGCGCCGCGCGCCTGTGTGGCGCGATCTTGCGTGCGTGTTCGGCGTGACCATCGTGGCCGGCGCGCTCTTCGCGCGCTTCGATTTCAGCGAGTTCGCGTATCACTGGACGCGCAGCGCCGAGCGCTTTCAGCTCGACGAATTGCCGCCCACGCTCGTCGTGCTCGCGCTCGGTCTCGCATGGTTCGCCTGGCGCAGATATCGCGAGGCGCAATCGGAAGTGCAAAGACGCCGCACGCTCGAAGAGGAAGCGGCTCATCTGCTGGCGGAGAACCGGCGCCTCGCGAATCAGGCGCTAGCCGCGCAGGAAACCGAGCGCCGCCATCTCGCGCGCGAACTGCACGACGAGCTCGGTCAATACCTCAATGCGATGTCGCTCGATGCGGGGCGTATCCGCGATCTGTCGGCCGGGCGCGAGGCGGAGATCCATCGGCTGTCGCTCGCGCTGATGCAAAGCGGGACGCATGTGTATCGCGAGATCGGCGGGATGATTCGCAAGCTGCGCCCCATCGGCCTCGACGAATTCGGCCTGCCGACCGCGCTGGAACATTGCGTGGATGG
Organism: Caballeronia cordobensis; assembly: GCF_001544575.2. Classification (GTDB taxonomy): domain Bacteria; phylum Pseudomonadota; class Gammaproteobacteria; order Burkholderiales; family Burkholderiaceae; genus Caballeronia; species Caballeronia cordobensis. The sequence continues at coordinate 9,716 of NZ_FCNY02000015.1, read as the reverse complement.
CTGGCGCGAGCGTTTGCCCGATGCGACCTTCACGCTCGCCGTCGATGGCGATTTCGACGATCTCAGCGATACGCTCAACATCACCTTGTACCGGCTCGTGCAGGAGGGGCTGACGAACGTGTCGAAGTTCGCGCGGACGTCGCGCGTCGAGATCTATCTGGCGCGTGCGCCGGAAGAAATCGTCGTGACGATGGCCGATGACGGGCCGGGCGTCGATCTCGCGAAGCCGCGCAAGGGGCTTGGGCTGATCGGCATGCGCGAGCGCGTCGAAGCGCTCGGCGGCGAGTTTCAGATCGCGAGCGAGCCGGGTTCGGGCTTTCTGTTTTGCGCGCGCGTGCCGGCTCAGGCGGGACTGCCGTTGCCGACTTCGGTCCCGAACGAAGCCGCCGCCGACGAAGCGAAATCGGCGAAGTGAAGCCCCAGGCGATTCGCGATCTGCGCGAGTTGCACGCCGTTGTCCGCGCCGAACTTCTGGCGGATCACGGACTGATGATTCGCGACGGTCTTCTGGCTCAACCCCAGCTTCTCCGCGATGCTCGGCAGCGTATAACCCTGCACCAGCAGGCGCAGCACTTCGAACTCGCGCGCCGATAGCTGGCGTCCTTCCTGAATGCTCGCGCGCAACGCGAGCGCCTGCGAAACGTCCGGGCTCAGATACGAAATGCGCCGCGCGACGGCGCGCACCGCTTCCACGAGCACATCGGGCGCGCTGGCCTTCGTCACATAGCCGCGGGCGCCGGCATCGAGCGCGCGGCGCACGAAGATGGCTTCCTCGTGCACGCTGAAGATCAGCACGTGCGCATGCGGCTCGCGCGCGAGCATGCGCCGCATCGCCTCGATGCCGCTCGCGCCGGGCAAGGCGAGATCCATCACGACGACATCCGGCTGCAACGCGCAAAACTTCTGGTAAGCCTCGGCCGCATTCGCCGCTTCGCCCGCGACATTCACGTCGGGACTCAGTTCGAGCAGACGCTTGTAGCCTTCACGCACAACGGCGTGATCGTCCACGAGCAGCACGGAGATGTCGGCAATCATGGTTTGTCTTCTCCTTTTTCTGCACCATTCTCGCGATCGAGCGCCGCGATGCGTTTCGAGTTCGCATCGTTGCGGAAGATGATCGGCTGTTCCTGCGGTTCCTGTCTCGCCGATGCCGCGCGCACCACTTCGATCACGCGCTCGTGATGGGGCGACTTGTCGCACACGGGATCGGCATTCGCGGGATCTTGCGTGAGCAGATACGCCTGACAGCGGCAGCCGCCCATGTCGATGGCCTTTTCATCGCAACTGCGGCACGGCTCCTTCATCCAGCCGAAACCGCGAAAGCGATTGAACGCGTCGCTCTCGTACCAGATGTCCTTGAGCGGCATGTCGGTGACGTTCGGAAACGTGAGGCCCGGCAGCGAGCGCGCGGTATGGCACGGCAAGGCGGCGCCGTCGGGCGCGATGCCGAGAAACACCGAGCCCCAGCCGTTCATGCAGCGCTTCGGCCTGCGCTCGTAGTAATCGGGCACCACGAAGAAGATCTTGCACGCGTCGCCGATCTCGTTGCGATAGCGCTCGACCACGGCTTCCGCTTCGTCGAGCTGTTCTTTCGTCGGCATGAGTTGCGCGCGGTTCGCATGCGCCCAGCCGTAATACTGCGTGTTTGCGAGTTCGAGATATTCCGCGCCCATCTCGAGCGCCATGTCGATGATGCGTCCGATATGCGGCAGGTTATAGCGATGCAGCACGCAGTTGAGCACCATCGGAAAGCCGTGCGCCTTGATGAGATTCGCGACGCGCTTCTTGTAGTCGAAGGTCTTCGTGCTGGAGAGAAAATCGTTGAGCTCTTGCGACGAGTCCTGAAACGAGAGCTGGATGTGATCGAGGCCCGCGTCCTGCAACGCGCCGATGCGCTTCTCCGTGAGACCGATGCCCGACGTGATGAGGTTCGTATAGAAGCCGAGCTTGCGCGCTTCGGCCACGAGCGTTTCCAGATCGTCGCGCAGGAGCGGCTCGCCGCCGGAAAAGCCGAGCTGCGCCGCGCCCAAAGCGCGCGCCTGACGCAAGACGTCGAGCCATTGATCGGTATCGAGTTCGCGCGTGTGGTCGGCGTAGTTCACCGGGTTGTAGCAGAACACGCAATGCAGCGGACAGCGATACGTCAATTCCGCAAGCAGCCACAAAGGCGGCGCAATCGGTGTATTCGGCGCGTCTTCGTGCGCCGGCTTCGCGATGGGTTCGGACAAGTCAGTCATGACGCTACTCCAGCCAGCCCCGCGCACGCGCGCCGGCGATGAACGCCCGCACGTCGTCGCCGAGGCCGCTTGCATTGAACGCCGCTTCGAGATCGGCGACGAGCGCGGGAATATCGCGCGTGCCGTCGCATCGCAGAAGAATTTGCGCGGCGCTCTGATTGAGCTTCACCATGCCTTCCGGATACAGCAGCACATGCGCGTCCTGCGCCGGTTCCCATTGCAGGCGAAAGAGGCGCTTGAGCTTCGGATGCAGCGAATCGTCCGGCGCCTCGACGGCTTCCTGCTTTCGTTGAGTCGGAGGGATATCGCTCATTGCGGGAAGGCCTTTTCGATCGAATCGAGCATGGTCCAGAGGATGTCGAGCTTGAATTGCAGAATGTCGAGCGCGCGCTGCTGCGCCAGACGCGTCGTGAAATGCGCGAGCGTCACTTCGAGGCCGTGTTCGACATCGCGCTGCGCGAGCGACACGCGCGAGCGGAAATAATGCAGCCCGTCCGGCTCGATCCACGTGTAGTGCTCGGGCCATGTCGCGAGACGGTCCTTGTGAATCTGCGGCGCGAACATCTCGGTGAGCGACGAGCAGACCGACTCCTGCCACGGCGCGCGGCGCGCGAAGTTCACATAAGCATCGACGGCGAAGCGCACGCCCGGCGTCACGAGCTTGAGCGACCAGAGATCGTCGCGCGAGAGACCGACCGCATCGCCGAGCCGCGCCCATGCTTCGATGCCGCCGGGCTGATCGCCGTGACCGTCGTGATCGAGAATGCGCAGCACCCAGCGGCGGCGCGTTTCGCGATCGGGGCAATTGGACATCACCGCCGCATCCTTCAGCGGAATGTTGATCTGATAGTAGAAGCGGTTCGCGACCCAGCCGCGTATCTGCTCCTTCGAACAGCCGCCGCTATTCATCTTCACGTTGAACGGATGATGAATGTGATACGCCGTGCCCTTCGCGCGCAACTGCGCCTCGAATTCATCGCGCGTCCACGCGGGGCCGTCGTCGTTCACCTTCGTGAAGATCGGGCCTGTGGTGGGGTTCAGCATCGGGTCGTTCTCCATGGCGTATAGGTCACAGCGAGGTCACAGCTCGAATGTCATGCCGTCGTGCGCGACTTCGATGCCGTGCTCCGAGAGCATGCGTCTTTCGGGTCCGTCTTCGATGAGAATCGGATTCGTGTTGTTGATGTGGATGAGCACCTTGCGTACACCGTCGCGACCGATCGAATCGAGCACCTCGATCATGCCGCCCGCGCCGCTTTGCGCCAGGTGACCCATGTCCTTGCCGGTCTTCTTCGTGAGTCCGAGGCGAATCATTTCATCGTCGGTCCATACGGTGCCGTCGACGAGCAAAAGGTCTGCCTCGCGCATCGCGTCGAGCACATGCGGCTCCAGCGCGCCGAGCCCCGGCGCATAGAACGCGCGCTTGTTCGTAGCGGTATTCGTGAACATGAGCCCGATGTTGTCGCCCGTTTCCGGCGCATCGCGATGCGGCGAATAAGGCGGCGCCTTGCTCGACAGAGGCAAGGCGTCGATCCTGACGCGCGGTAGTTCGGGCGCCGCAAACGCGTTGCCATCGAGCGCGATGCGACGATGCTCCACGCCGCAGTAATGCGAAAGGATCGACGTGATCGGAAAGCCCGTCGAGAGGTCTTGCCACACGGCGTCGGTCGTATAGAGCGGCAAGGGCGAGCCGCGTTCGCGCAGCATCAGAAGACCCGTGACGTGGTCGATCTGCGCATCCATCGTGACGACCGCCGCGATGCCCGTGTCGCGCACCTTGCGCGCGGGCTGCAATTCCGGATTCGCCGCAATCTGCGCAAGAATGTCCGGCGATGCATTGACGAGCAGCCAGTCCTCGCCGTTATCGCTCACGGCAATGGACGATTGCGTGCGCGCGCGCGCCGCGATCGTGCCGCGCCGCACGCCGTCGCAATTGCGGCAGTTGCAGTTCCATTGCGGGAAACCGCCGCCCGCCGATGAACCCAGCACGCGAATCTTCAAGGCCACATCCTCCGCAAGAGACCGTCGCGATCGATCAGTTGATGCTTCATCGCGCCCAGAAAATGCACGATGACCAGTGCCGCCATGATCCACGCGATCGTCTCGTGAATGCCGAAAAAGATGCCGCGCAAGTGCTTGTCGTCCCAGCCCCATTGCGGCAGCGTGAGACCCCAGAACTTCGTGCCGAACTTGTTGAACGACGAGCCGAGATAGCCGGTGAGCGGCATCGCCACCATCCCTACGTATAAAAGAGCCTGCGTAATGCTCGCGGCGGCGCGTTGCCACGTTGGCATCGGCGGCAGAGGCGGACGGCCATAAGCCAGGCGTACCAGGATGCGCATCAGCACCAGCAGGAAAACGGTGATTCCAAGCGATTTATGGAAGTTGATGAGATCGGACTTGAACGGCAGCCCGCGCGGCAGGCCGACCATATAGAAGCCGATGCACAGCATCGCGATGATTGCGACGGCGATCAGCCAGTGCAGCGCGATCAATGGGCCTGCGAAACGCTCGCTCGGGCCGGGCAGCCTGCCGTCGCGCGACGCCGCGGATGTCCGCGCGGTGCTCATCGCCTCTCTCCTTTGAAGTGCCAACATTCCATTGTTCATCTCCTGCCTATGAATTGGCGATCAGCAATTCCCCGCGTCCGTCGACGGCGAGATCGCCGGCGTAGCGTCGCGGCAACATCGTGCCCGCGAGATGTGAAAACGGTGCGATCTCTTTCGCAAGCATGCGCGTGAACAGCAGCCAGAACGTGTCGAAGCCGTGGCCGCCTTCCGTGAAAGTCGGCGGAAGGCGAGAGGGCGCGTGCGTCAGAAACAGCGTGCCGCGCCGCATACCGTATCCCAAGTGTGCGCCCACTTCGCCGCCGATGCAGACCGTGCCCGCAACGAGCCGCGACGCGGCGAAATCGCCCGCATGGCCCGCGACGAGCACGGTGCCGCGCCGCATGCGGTCCGCGAGGCGCGCGCCGGCGTTGCCGTGGATCGTGAGCGTGCCGCCTGTCATGCCTTCCATGTCGCCGGGCAGCGCGCCTGCCGCGAAATCGCCCGCATCGCCGTGAATCGTGAGCCGTCCGCCCTGCATTTCGCACGCGGCGAACGCGCCGGCATCGCCATGAATGTGCAACGCGCCGCCGAGCATTTTCGCGCCCGCATGATCGCCCGCGTGGCCATGCACCGTGAGCGTGCCTTCGGTCATGTTCGCGCCGATGCGATCGAGCCATCGCACGTCGCCCTCGATGGTAAGACTCGGCGTTTCGGCTTGCGTGCGCGCGATATCGAAAAGATCGCCGAGCGCGCACGTTTCGCCCGCGCCTTGCAGCACGATGCGCGGCAACTCGTTCGATTCGGCCGACGCGAGCACCGCGGGCAGTAAATTCGACGCATCGACGCGAAAGCTCGGCGTATTTTTTACGCGCAGTTCGATGGCGTTCATGCGCGGCTCCCGTCGATATCCTTCGACAGTTCATGCAGCTTGAAGTGATACGGTCCGAGCTTGCCGCCATAATTGCCCGCCGAAATTCGCAGCACGCCGCCCGTGCGCCCGATCTTCGTCGCGGCCGCGATGCCCGCCGTCATCGCGGCGCCGACGTCCGCATCGGTCAGGCCGTCGATCACGATTTCGAGCACGCACGCGACATCCGGCGTCAGTTCGCTTTTCTTCGACAAGCCGACGAGCGTCGGGCAGAACGCATCGTTGGTGGATGCGCTCGCGCCCGCATATTTGGAGCCGATCTTCGAGCCCGAACGCACGACGCCGCCCGGAAATGGCGTGATGACGTTCGGCAAGCGATGCATCGCGGCGACGGCGGATTCGGCCGCATGCAGGGCGCTGTCGATATCGCGCGCGAGGAAGAGCAGGTTGCCGCCGCCGACCGCCTTCACCGTCGCGGTGAATTCCTCGCAGACGAATTCGCCGTCCATCACCGGCACGCGCCAGTATCGCGTGCCGCCGAGCACTTTCGATATCTGATAGCCGTCGCCGAAAAAGCGCAGGCCCGCGCCGAGCGGCGCGTTATCCGAAAGCGGCGCGCGCACGCTCGACGGATCGATGCCGCCATACACGGCGGTGGTCGGGCACGTGAGCACGCATTGCCCGACGCGCCGCGCGATCTGCTTGGCCAGTTCTTTCGAGGAGATCGCGAAGATCAGCACGGAAACGCCCGGTCTTCCGTCAGGCGTTTCGTCGCCTGCGAGATCGCGTTCGATGCCCGCCTCGCAGCCGCAATCGATCACGGAGGTGGCGAATCCCGTCAGCGAATTCGCGGCGTGCCGCGCCCACACCGGCGTATGCGCGGTAATGACGAGGCGAGTCGCCTTCATCGGGAAGGCTTCGGCGAAGGTGTCGTCGATCTGCGTGTCGTTGATGACCATGCGTCAGACTCCGCTCGCCGCGAAGCACGCAACCGGCAGCAGCCTGCCGCCGTTGCAGCACGCGCAGATTTCGTCGTCGCCGATGGCGATGTTTTCAAAGCGCGTCGCGAGATTCGCTTGCGCATAGTCGCGCACGCGCTTTTCGATCGCGCGATCGTACTCGGGCCGCACGTAATGGATGCCGCCCGTCGGCGTTGCGAGCAGTGTGCCGTCGCGCGCGATCAGCTCGCCGTCCTTGAACACGAACGCGGGCGATGTGAACATGCGCTCGCGGTCGGCGTCGTTGCGATACACGGCGATATCCGCCGCCGCGCCCGCGCCGAGATGGCCGCGGTCTTTCAGGCCGAGCAGCTTCGCCGGACCGGCGCGCGTGATGATCGCGATGTCGTATAGCGAGAACTCACGCGTGATGCTGGCCAGAGCGCTCGCGGTTTTCGCGTCGGCGTGCAGCTTGTCGAGTTGTTCGTCGCGAAACGATTTGTCCATCAAGAGGCGGATCAGATGCGGATAGCTCGTGAACGGCGCGCCGTTCGGATGATCGGTGGTCATCGAGACGCGCCACGGATCGTCGACGAGCAAAAAGATCTCCAGCCCGATGATCCATTGCAGCGCATTCACATAGCTTTGCTCGCGATACTTGAACGGCACGACGCCGCAGCCCGCATCGCATTCGATATCGCCGAGCACCCACTTGCGCGGCTTGGCCATCGGCGCGTTCTTGAACTGCATCATCGTGTCGCCGGATGCGGTCACGGTCTGACCGAAGATGATCTGGCCGACGTCGATGGTCACGTTGGGCCGCGCGTTCACGGCTTCGGCGATCGCGCGCGCGCCCGACGAGAACTTGCGCGGGCCTTCCGTGCCGTAGCTGTGGAACTGGATATGCGTCAGATGAATGGGCAGGCCAATGGCTGCGTCCATCGTCCTGATGGTCGAATCGATGTTGCCGGGCACGCCCAGATTGCTCGCGTGCACATGCAGCGGATGCGGCACGCGCAGATCGGTGAGCGCGCGCGTGAGCGTCATGAGCACGTCGCGCGGCGTGATGCCGTAATGCACGTGCTTTTCATCGACATCCAGCGAACGCTGATTGAACTTGAACGCCGAGATGCCGCCCGGATTCACGACCTTCACGCCAAGCGCTTTGCTCGAATCGATGGTCCAGCCGACGTAATCGCGCAGGCGCTCGAAGTCTTCTTTCGCGGCGAGCATTTGCAGGAAGAGCTCGTCGTTGCCCATCATCACATACGCGCCGTGATCGATGATCGGCGTGTCGCCCATTTCCAGATGCGCGTGGCGTGCGTTGGAGGCGATCATCGCGGGTTCGAACGCGGCCGTGTAGCCCATTTCCGCATAGCGATAGCCCGCCGCGAGCGTGCCCGGCGCGCACACGCCGCACGAAGGCAGGCGCATATAGCGGCCTTCGTTTGGGCGATCGGGCACGGCGCGCGGATCGTCGCGATGATCTTCGGGCAGCAGGAGGCGCGACAGATTCGTCTTGCCGCCGCCGATATGCGAATGCAGGTCGATGCCGCCCGCCATCACGACCATGCCGCTCGCGTCGTAATCGTGTTCGATGCGCTCGTTCGACGCATCGCCGACGATGCGGCCATCGCGAAAGAAGAGATCGCGCTTTTCGCCGTCGATGCCGTTCGCCGGGTCGTAGAGCGTGCCGCCTCGCAGGCGCGTGACGCTCATTGCGGCCTCCTTGCCTGCGCGAGTTGCGAAGCGATCGATGCGACCGTGGGCAACGCGCTGTCGCGTGCGGCGGCGAGCGGCGCGACCACCGACGTATCGACGCGGAACAAATGCCCGCCGCTGTCGATTCCCGGCGCCGCGACGGGAATGAACACGGTCGGGGCGTTGCGCGCGGGCAGTGTCGTCGATGGATGGCCGAGGACGATGACCGGCACGTCATCGGCGAGCGAGGCGGGCAGCGGCTCGGGCGCGAAGCTCGAGATCCATAGCAGCGCGTCGATTTCGCCGCGCTGCAGAAGCGTTTCCGTGCGATAGCGATGCGCATCGTGATCGAGCGGCAAGCCGTAGGCGACACGCGTGCGCACCGGGAAACCCGACAGCCATGTGATGGCCTGATTGACGGACGCGGCGCCATCGTCGCCGGTCAGCGCGAGCGCGCCCGCACGCGCGGTGCGGTTGATCGCCTTCACGATGCGCTGCAGCGCTTCGATCGCGAGCGCGGCGTGTTGTGTCGGCAGTGCGGACGGCTCGTAGACGAACGCCGTGTACTGCGCCTTCATGATGCGCTCTGTCAGCGCGACGAGTTCAGCGAGGGGAATCGGCCGGCCGCCTTCGACATGCGCGGACCAGAGCGCGAGCGTATCGAAGGGATCGGTGCCGGGCAGGATCGATTCGGCGTGGGCGGGCGCGGCCTGATCGACATCGCATCCGACGAATACGATGTTCACGCCGCGATCTTCGGCGATGACGCGTTCATAGAAGCGCGGATAGCGTCGCGCGGGTTCGCACGCGAACACGACGATGAGATCGGCGCGCGAGCGCACTTCGGAGAGCGTGGTGAAGAACGCGCCGCGGTCTTGCAGTACGCGGTTGCTGTCGGCGAGCGCGTCGCCGTGCAGATGATCGAGGATCGCGCCGCACTGCGCCGCCAGTTCATAGAGCGCGCGTGCGCCGGCTACGTCGGTCGCGAGTCCGCCGAAGAGCGGCCGCCGTGCGTGCGACAGGATCGATGCGGCTTGCGAGAGCGCCGAGGTTGGATCGGTGGGCTGCCCGTTGATGGCTGGCTTTCGACTTGCGTCGTGCTGAGTGAAGCTTGCAAGCGATTCGGCTAGCCGCGGGCAGGCGGTGTGCGGGGCGGTTAGGCGTTCGTCGGGGGTACGCGCGAGCGGGATGTCGTCGCATAGCAGGGGGCAGAATGGACACGTCCAGAGGGGGGTTTTTGCTGGCGCTGGTGGTGTTTTGGGGAGCGTTGGCATGGTGTTGGGCTTGTTAGCAAGGTTAATGCCGGTTTTGTTTTTTGGTTTTGGTTTCCGTGGAACTTGCTTTCATGTCGGTCTATTAGCACTGCCCCTCCCCGGGGCGGGGGTAACTTTCTTTGCTGCTGCAAAGAAAGTCACCAAAGAAA
>NZ_FCNY02000053.1 GCF_001544575.2 Caballeronia cordobensis | reverse complement strand
TTGTCGACGTTCAAAACCGGTTCATCCGAACCTTCGAGCCAATCCAGAACAAAATTGGCGCCGATAAAACCGGCACCACCCGTCACGAGAATCATGTGAATCTCTCCTCAAGCGCAGCTTTTATGATTTAAAGATCGAACAATTAGAAAAACCATCTTTCGTCGCCGCTGCTCTAAAGAGCAAAATGCCGGATTATCCGGAGAACGCAATATCGCACGATCATAATGTCACCGCTGCTTGCAATAGACCGAAACGTCTGCGACATTTTCAGCAAACTGCGCTAAAGTTGTTCGCATTCCTTCAGCAAAGCTTGTTGCCGGCGCCCAGCCAAGAAGGCGTTTCGCCAACGTAATGTCGAGTACATTGATGGGAACATCGAATCCGCGCGCGGGTTGAAAGTTGACATCGAGGTGAACTCCGAGCAAATTTTCGATCACTCGGATAATATCGAGCAACGATGTTCCCGTTCCCGATCCCACATTCATCACCGGTTCAACATTCGCAAAAGTGCTGGCGGGTGCGTCCATCATTCGCTGCAACGCATCGATTGTATCGTCGATATAAATATAGTCTCGAACGATCGACCCATCACCCCAGATGTCGATAGGGCGCCCTGCAAGCGCACGCCATGCAAAAACCGAAGCCGCGCCGAACTGAGCCTCTGCGTTCTGCCCGGGTCCAAATGGATTGCTCAACCGTACGATGCGCGCATCCACGGAAAACTGACGGCGATAAACCAGGGCGTATGTTTCTGCCGAAGCTTTCGATGCTCCATATACGCTCATCGGTTTCAGCGGGTGCGATTCGCTGATCGGCGTTTCAATGGGCTCGCCATAAACCGTTCCACCCGAAGAAACGAAGGTCATCGGTACGCCAGGATATCGCCTCATGGCCTCCAGTAGCGCGACCGTCCCGCCCAAATTGGTTGACAAATCGTTTAGAGGCGCCATGTTCGCGCTACGCGGCACCGTGGACCACGCAAGATGGAACACGCCGTCTACGCCATCCAGCGCGCGAGCCCATTCATCGACTGAAGCGTCGAGTGGGCACCGAACGTCAGCCGGATTATCGGGCTCGATTCTCAGAGCCCGGCGCACCGCATGCCCATCGGATTGCAGGCGCCTGACGAGCGCGCGTCCGATGAATCCCGAAGCGCCAGTAATCAAATATGTTTTGCTTTTCAACATTGTCCTCGCGCCAGCCGGAGCATTCTGAACCTTTGTCAAAAACTCCACCTTCATATTGCTTAGATGAATTCAATTTGCAAATGAGCGTATGGAACGCACGCTGTTTGCATTAACGACCTCAAAATCGCAACCTGGTCTGGACATGAAAGTGAGATTAAAATTGCGACGCAGAAATATGTTCGATAACGAAAAAGTTACTTTTGTTGCCAAATCCGAAGTGCCGCGCGTGATCTCGATATAATTTCACTCAACGCAGCAAATCGACGTGCCAAGCGGCACCCATTGTGCCCGGTTCGATCGGGCCATGAGCAACGAAATCGATCAGGATCGACGCGTTTTCCGGACGCGAAAGCATAATGATTGCAAATTTACGAAGGGTCGGCAATCGTGACGGCCCCTGAGGGAGCCGTAAGCGCCTGATCGGCATGGGGCGTTGCAGGCGCCCGCTTCAATCAGCAGACGCTGCGCGAGCGGGTACTGCCTCGGGACGAGCTTCAAGGCGATGGCGAAGGGACATCCTGCCGGTGGCACGTCAGCCGTCCGATTGAGGCTTGGGGCTGCACGAGCCCGCACGCTCGACGCCCCCGCTGCGCCGCGGCCCGTCGAATCAAGTGTTTACGCTAAACTGAAGCCCTTCCGAAAAGTCGACATCTGGCGAAAATATGGTTCGACTCGACCACCAGGACACGCTCGAACGACGCCAAGATGCATCATGAAAGGCACGCTCCGACTGCTTCGCTCAATCCGTCTCTCCGATGTGATTCGTCGGCAAGCGAGTCTCTCGCGCTGGATCTCTGATAAAGATAATTTCAAGCACAATGAAACAAAATTCGCAAGCTGTTCTCGACCTGGAGATGCTCTCACCCGAACGCAATTTCGGTGCTGGTAGTGATCGCAGAACAGTCGTAGATATAAATCGCTCCTGCTCCGACCCATCTGCCACTGGACAGCTTTCTGTCTTCAAGCACGCGCGGGCAGTGGCCGAGATGCAATTTGCGAGGCGGATCATCGTTGTGGGAGCTGGACGCGGTCGTGAGCTTCTCCTGGCTTTCGCCGGTTATGATGCCGAATTCCTTCAAGTTGACTGGGCCGATAACCGGGAACGTGCCGAAGGCCAATCTCTCGCACCTTTTCTACAGGCGAATCTTGAAGATTTTCGGGACCTGGAAATCTTTCGGAGATCGGTCGACGATGACCTTTCGACGGTAATTATCCTTTCCGGCGTCATCGAACAACTGAATGATATTCGCCCGATTCTACGCGTCCTCAGGAAAATCCTAAGGAAAAACCCGTCGAACCGGTTAGTCATCTCCACGCAGAATCGAGATAATATTGATAGCATCGGTTCAAAAAAGATTCCCGACAACACGTCTCACGTGCGTCGATGGAACGTTCGCGAGTTTGGTGCGTTTCTGCGTACTTCCGCCTTCGAAATCAAGGAACTCGCGCTCATTCCGCAGGAAGAAACCGGCGACTCCTCACAGCAAATCCTGGCGGAGGTTTCGTGCGACGATGACTTCTATTCCTCGTTTCTCGAGGCGCACGGCCTGCCCCACCATTCGGATCATCTTGTAATTACGTCAGAGCATTCTCATGCGCTTACCACGGGTGGAATCGGCACCTATTACCAGGTAGCCGAAGAGCATTCTGGACATAGGAGATTGGTCCTTTTCTCAGGTGCCACGGGGCTGCCTGAAAATTGGGCTTCGTTTTCCCGAGACGCAGGCTGGTTGCATGCGGCCGCGCTATGTGGCCGCTCTGGAGTGCATCGGGATCAAATTAGCATCGACCCCGAGGAAGTTCTCGTGGCGCTGCAGATCGCCTTGTTTATTTATGACGATGTCAAGATCGTTGAATTTCAAGATTATGTGGGGATCGGTTTTCGAGTAGCGCAGGCGAAACGAGCGGCAATGCTTCCGCCGGAGACGTTCGTCATGGCTTACGCGCATGGCAACCACGGATACCTCGATAACGCGGCGGGAGAGATTTCGAAGGAGCGTCCCGTCAAATTCGACGCGATGGAGCGCCTCGGTGCCGAATTAGCCGATTGCCTCGTGTTTCCGACACGGTTCATGGAAGATCTTTACCTGAACAAACTCGGTTTCATGCCGCGTCAACACAGGCTCCAGCCCTATCCTGTGGAACTCGCGGATGCAGATCTTCTCGAAAAGAGGTTCAAGCCGATTTCGAAGATCGTATTTTACGGTAAGCCTAATTTGCAAAAGGGCTATCCCGAATTCTGTAATGCCGTGCTGCAATTCTTTTCCGATCCGCAGTTTACCGAGATTGCGCGGCAGATCGAAGAGGTTGTCGTACTCGGAACCGAACGCGCCGATGAGCGATTGTACGCGATTCCGAATATCAAAATAAGCTGCGGCAAGTATAGCCGAAATGCCGTAGTAGCCAAGTTGGAAGAGTTCTCCGTTGATTCTCTGGCAATTCTCCCTTATAAGGGAGATAACCATCCGCTCTCTATCTTTGAAGTAGTCGGTTCGAATTGCCAGTTCATTGCTTTCAAGGCTGGCGGCCTCCCCGAACAGATTCCGGCCGCCGTGCACCCAGACGTGATGTGTGAACCGAATTCGGTGGCGCTCGCCAACGCGCTGGCTCACAGCGTGGCCATGCCATTGAACGAGCGCCAATCGCTCATTGCCCGCACACGGCACTCCATGGCCTCGATGTATAGGGTGCACAGCGACAATTACCTCGCAATGCTCGAATCATTCAAGCAAGCACCGGAACTGGAGCAACAGCCGCGCGGAAAGGTCGACCTGATCGTTGCCAATTTCAATGGAAGTCGTACGTACCTGTCTGACGCAGTATTCGGAATCAATAATTCCTTCCACCGCCCTGCGAAGGTGATTTTCGTCGACGACAAGAGTACCGAAGAAAATTTCGAAACGATGATCGACGTAGCCAAGCGCGTGGCTCACAGTGAAAGTGTGATCGTTCGGAACGAGAATAATGTCGGTCTTGCGGGTGCGCGCAATGCCGGATTACGGCACGTAAGCGCCGAATATGTTTGCACGCATGATAACGACGACATCATGTTGAACAATTTTCTCGCCAATGCTTGCCGCATGCTCGATGAAAATCCGCATGTCGCCGCCATAACGTGCTACGACAGAGGTTTTAATGATGGCGATGATTGGCTCAGTGAAGAATCGAACACGAACGATTACTTCTACCGGCCAATGGGCATGGATTTCGGATTAGGACTTTCGGAGAATCCCTACGGCCCCTCGCTGGCAGTCTTCAGGACGAACATCCTGAAAGAACTCGGCGGATGGGATGAGACCAGTAAAGGAACGTGGGAAGACTGGCAGCTATTCACCCGAATGGCCGGATTGGGCAAGGAAGTCTGGGTAATGCCCAAGATCGGATTCCTTTATCGCGTTCGAAAGGCGTCCATGCTGCGAACCTATCCCACGTTTCCGGGGTGGCTTCGCCTTTCACATGCTCTGCCAGGTCTGCCGAGCAATCAACGCTTCACAACCATGCGCGCGGCGCTGACGCCCAATGCCCAATTCCTTGGCGAACGAGATGCATTAAGAAATCGGATCAGTCAATTGGAACTGTCGATGCAGGCGACGCACGCCGAACTCGCGCGCCTTTCAGCAATAGAAATGAGCACTACCTGGCGCGCGACGCGAAAGTTGCGTGAATTCGCCGCCGCGAACCGGACGCTGGCGCGCTACATAAGACGTATTGCCTTTGCGGGACACCGCTTGATTCGGAAGTTCACACGACACTGAGGCGATGAAGGTTGGCAGGATGACGCTGGTTTCTATCAGCGTCATCCGCGAAGCAGGTGCGCTATACCGAGGGCCATGCGACCTGGTCCTTCGGAAGGTTGAGCAAATACTGACCGTAAGCGTTCTTCGCAAGCGGTCGCGCGAGTTCGAGCAGTTGTTCCTCGCCGATCCAGTTCTTGCGATACGCAATCTCTTCGGGACACGCCACCACCAGCCCCTGACGTTTCTGCAAGGTCGCGATGAACGTCGCCGCCTCGATCAGCGAATCGTGCGTGCCCGTGTCCAGCCACGCATAGCCACGTCCCATGATCTCCACATCGAGCCGCTTGCGCTCCAGATAACGCGAATTCACATCCGTGATCTCCAGCTCGCCGCGCGCCGACGGCTTGATGTCCGCAGCGATGTCGCACACTTCATTGTCGTAGAAATACAGACCCGTCACCGCGTAATTCGAACGCGGCTTTGCAGGCTTCTCTTCGATCGACAGCGCGCAGAACTTCTGGTCGAACTCGACCACGCCGTAACGCTCCGGATCGTGCACGTGATAGGCGAACACCGTCGCGCCATCGGTGCGGCTGCTGGCGGCATCGAGTTGCTTCGCCAGATCGTGCCCGTAGAAGATGTTGTCGCCCAGAATCAGCGCCGACGGATCGTTG
>NZ_FCNY02000026.1 GCF_001544575.2 Caballeronia cordobensis | reverse complement strand
CCATCGCACCCGCCGATGCGCTGCAACGCGACATCTACCGCATCATGTTCGTGCACGTTCCGGCGGCGTGGATGTCGATGTTCATCTACCTCGTGATGGCCGCGTACTGCGCGCTGCATCTCGCGATGAACACCCGCCTCTCCGCGATGATGGCCCGCGCGCTCGCCCCGACCGGCGCGCTTTTCACGGCAATCGCGCTCGTTTCCGGCGCGCTGTGGGGCAAGCCGACATGGGGCACGTGGTGGGTCTGGGACGCGCGCCTGACTTCCGAGCTGATCCTCTTCTTCCTGTATGTCGGCTTTCTCGCGCTGCATGCCGCGATCGACGGCACGCGCCGCGCCGATCGCGCGTGCTCGGTGCTCGCGCTGATCGGCGTCGTGAATATTCCGATCATCTATTTTTCCGTGCAATGGTGGTACACGCTGCATCAGGGGCCGTCGCTCGGTTTCGGCAGCGGCGTGTCGATGACGACGTCAATGGCATGCGGCATCCTCGTGATGACGGCCGGCTTCTGGTGTTACGCGATCGCGGTGTCGCTGGCGCGCGTGCGCGTCATCCTGCGCGCGGCGCAACGCGTCTCGACGGACGAGCGTCCATCGCGAATCGAGGAGCGCGCCGCATGAACGTCCTGTCGATGCTCGCCGCCAATCCGATCCTCGCCGCCGCGCTCGCGATCACGTTCCTGCTGATGGCCGCCGAAGCGTGGCTCGTATATCGCGCGCTGCGCGAGCCGGAGATGCGCCGATGAAGGCGCGCCATCGCCGCTTCGCCTTCATCGCGCTGGGCATGGCGAGCGCGGGGCTCGCGTGCGCGTTCGTGCTCAACGCGTTTCGAGCCAATGTCATGTTCTTCGTGAGCCCGAGCCAGATTGCGACACAGGAAGCGACGCGCACGCAGCGCTTCCGGCTCGGCGGGCTCGTCGAACGCGGCTCGCTCGTGCGCGACGGCGACGGCCGCACGGTGCGCTTCGTCGTCGCCGACGCGCGGGCGTCGGTTCCCGTCACCTACACGGGCGCGCTGCCCGACCTGTTCCGCGAAGGCAGCGGCGTCGTCGCGCAAGGCAGGCTCGACGCGAACGGACGCTTTCACGCCGACGAAGTGCTCGCGAAGCACGACGAAAAGTACACGCCGCCGCAGCTCGAACGCGCGCTGCACGAAGTGCGCGCATCGACGGATGCGAACGCGAACGCGGGGCCGCGCCGATGATTCCGGAAATCGGCCATTTCGCGCTGATTCTCGCGATGCTGCTCGCGCTCGTGGCGGGCGTCGTGCCGATGCTCGGCGCGCGCCTTTCCGTCGAGCGCTGGATGCGCGTCGCCGCGCCCGCCGCGTGCGGGCAATTCGTGTTCGTGGCGATCGCGTTCGCGTGTCTCGCGGCGTCGTTTCTCGGCGACGATTTCTCCGTCGTCTACGTCGTCGGCAATTCGAATTCGGCGCTGCCGGCGATTTATCGCTTCACAGCCGTCTGGGGCGGGCACGAAGGCTCGCTGCTGCTCTGGGCGCTGCTGCTGACGCTGTGGATGATCGCCGTCGCGGGATTCGGCCGCCGCCTGCCCTTGCCCTTCGCCGCGCGCGTGCTCGGCGTGATGAGCTGGATCAATACGGGCTTTCTGCTTTTCATGCTGCTGACGTCGAATCCGTTCACGCGCATCATGCCGCCCGCCATGAACGGCCGCGATCTCAACCCGCTTCTGCAAGACCCCGGCATGGTGATCCATCCGCCGTTGCTGTACATGGGCTATGTCGGCTTTTCGGTGGCGTTCGCGTTCGCGATCGCCGCGCTGCTCGAAGGCAGGCTCGACGCTGCGTGGGCGCGCGCGTCGCGGGCATGGACGCTCGCCGCGTGGATGTTCCTGACGCTCGGCATCATGCTCGGCAGCGCGTGGGCGTACTACGAACTCGGCTGGGGCGGATGGTGGTTCTGGGATCCGGTCGAGAATGCGTCGTTCATGCCGTGGCTCGTCGGCACGGCGCTGATTCATTCGCTCGCGGCGACGGCGAAGCGCGGCGCGTTCCGCGCATGGAGCGCGCTGCTCGCAATCTGCGCGTTTTCGCTGTCGCTGCTCGGCACGTTTCTCGTGCGCTCGGGCGTCGTGACATCGGTGCACGGTTTCGCGTCCGATCCCACGCGCGGCGTCTTCATTCTCGCGCTGCTCGCGCTGTTCTCGGGCGGCGGGCTCGCGCTGTTCGCGTGGCGCGCGCCGCGTGCGGCGGCGGCGGTGGGCTTCGAGCCGGTATCGCGCGAGGCGCTGCTCTTGTCGAACAATCTGCTGATGCTCGTCGCGGCCGCTTCGGTGATGCTCGGCACGCTTTATCCGATGGCGCTCGACGCCCTCGATCTCGACAAGATTTCGGTCGGCGCGCCGTACTTCGACAGCGTGTTCGTCCCGCTGATGACGCCCGCCGTCTTCCTGATGGGCGTCGGCCCGCTCGCGCGCTGGAAAGCCGCGCGTCTGCCGGAAATCGCCGTGCGTCTGCGCTGGGCCGCGCTCGTGAGCGTGGCGAGCGCATTCCTGCCCGGCGTGTCGCGCCCGCTCGTGAGCCTCGGCTTTCTGCTCGCCGCATGGACCTTTGCGACCATCGCAACGAGCGTGTTCGAGCGCGTCGTGAGGGCGAGACAGCGCGTGCGGCTCGCGACGCTCGGCATGTGGCTCGCGCATGCGGGCGTCGGCGTGTTCATCGTCGGGGTGACGATGGTGAAGGGCTTTCCCGTCGAGCGCGATGCGCGGATCGTGCCCGGCGGCAGCGTGGATGCGGGCGGCTATCGCTTCCGTCTCGACGACGTGCGCGCGATCGACGGCCCGAACTATCGCGCGACGCGGGCGACGATCACCGTCACGCGCGACGGCCGCGCCATCGCGACGCTCAATCCCGAAAAGCGCGAGTTCCTCGTCTCGAACATGCCGACGACGGAAGCGGCGATCGACCGCGGCGTGCTGCGCGATCTCTACGTCGCGCTGGATCAGCCGGCGGGCGCGAACGCATGGACCGTGCGCATCCAGATCAAGCCGTTCGTGCGCTGGATCTGGGGCGGCTGCATCTTGATGGCGCTGGGCGGGCTGCTCGCCGCGGCGGACCGGCGTTACGCGCGGATCAGAGCGACGCAGCCGCGCGTGACGACGGTCGCTCCGGAACCCATCGCAGAGACCGGACGATGAAGCGCTTTCTCATTCCGCTCGCCGTGTTGGGGGTGCTCGTCGCGCTGCTCGGGGCCGGGTTGCGGCACGATCCGCGCCGGCTGCCTTCGGCGCTGATCGGCAAGCCCGCGCCCGCGTTCGATCTGCCGCGTCTCGACGCCGCCGGCCGCACGATGTCGTCCGACGCGCTGCGCGGTCAGGTGTGGATATTGAACGTGTGGGCGTCGTGGTGCGAGGCGTGCCGCGACGAGCACCCCGTGCTGATGAACTTCGCGGCGAGCGGCGCGGCGCCGGTCTACGGCCTGAACTACCGGGACGAGCGCGAACCCGCGCTGCAATGGCTGGAGATCGCGGGCAATCCTTACGTGACGTCGTTCGTCGATCGCGACGGGCGCACGGGCATCGACTATGGCGTGTACGGCGTGCCGGAAACGTTCGTGATCGACCGCGCGGGCGTCGTGCGATACCGGCAGGCGGGGCCGCTCACGACGGCGTCGCTGGAGCGCGTGATTCTGCCGCTCGTCGGCAAGCTCCAAAAGGAGACGACGCGTGACTAGCCGATACGCGTGGATCCTTCTCGCGTGCATGGCGTGCGCTCACGCCCAGGCATCGCCCGACGACGAACGCGCCCGCCATCTCGCGGAGCGCTTTCGCTGTGTGGTGTGCCAGAACCAGAGTCTGGCCGATTCGAACGCCGATCTCGCCGCCGATCTGCGCGCGCGCATTCGCGAGCAGGTCGGGCAAGGCGCGAGCGACGAGCAGATTCAGGCCTACATGGTGCGGAGGTACGGCGACTTCGTGCTGTATCGGCCACCGGTGAAGCCCGTCACATGGGCGCTGTGGTTCGGGCCGTTCGCCGTGCTCGCGGCGGGCGCGCTGGCGATGGCGCTGCATATCCGCCGCGCCCGCAAACACAGGAGCATGCACCGATGATCGCGTTCTGGCTGATCATTGCCGCGATGCTGCTCGGCGCGCTGGCCTGCGTCGTGACGCCGCTCTTGCTGACGTTTGCGCACGAGCGTGGACAAGCGCACGCGGCGTTGGCTGGACTGATGATTGCGCTGATTCCCGCGTCGGCGCTGACGCTTTACATGCGCATCGGCGATCCGGCCGCGCTGGCGATCCAGACCGCGCCGCCCGCAGTATCCGGCGAACATGCCGACGCGCCCGCTTCGATGGAAGCCGCGGTCAGCCGCCTCGCCGCGCGGCTACGCGATAGCCCCGACGACGCGCCCGGCTGGGCGATGCTCGCGCGCTCGTACGTGGTGCTCGACCGTCCGGGCGATGCCGCCGAGGCGTATCGCCGTGCCGTCGCGCTGAATCCGCGCGACGCCGAGTTGCTCGCCGATTACGCCGATGCCTTGGCGAGCGCCAACGGCGGCGGGCTCAACGACGCGGCGCTGAAAGTGATCGGCGCGGCGCTCGCGCTCGATGCGCAGGAGCCGAAGGCGCTCGCGCTGGCGGCATCGGCCGCATTCGACCGTCGCGATTACGCGAGCGCGATCCAGTTCTGGGAGCGCTTGAGCAAGGTGCCGGATCTCGCGCCGCAGATCGCAGAGCAGGCGCAAAAGAATATCGACGAGACGCGCGCGCTCGCGGCGAAGGGAAGCGCGGCTTCAATCGTGGCTTCGAACGTGGCTCCGAAGGCGGCATCGATCGAAGTCCGCGTGCACTTGAGTGCGGCGCTGGAAAAGCGCGTTCGCCCGACGGATACGCTCTTCGTCTACGCGCTCGCGGACGACGGCTCGCGCATGCCGCTCGCGGTGCAACGCCTGAGCGCGAGCCAGTTGCCCGCGACCGTGCGCCTGGACGATTCGATGGCGATGACGCCGAACCGCCGTCTCTCCGATTTCTCGCACATCAGTATCGATGCGCGCGTGTCGGCCTCGGGTCAGGCACGGCCCGCGGCGGGCGATTTCACAGGATCGAGCGGACTGGTGTCGTCTAAGGACGCGGGCGTCATCGACGTGACGATCTCCGATGTCGTCCGCTGAATACTGCGCTCAGCGCGGCTTGCCCGCGCCGGGCTGAACCGACTTCGCATTCTCGGCGATGTCGAGATCCCACTCGCCTTGTTCATACCAGTCTTCGCCGAGCAGCTCGGCGGGATGCTGCGTGCGGCTGGAGCCGTTGCCGCAGCGCATGGCGTCGGTCGAACAGTAGTGATCGCAACCCCAGCAATTGCGTTCGGGATGCGTGGGGTTCAGCGGAAAGCGCTTCGACATGGCGAGACTCCTTCGATTACGGCGTGCGAGACATCGGCATCGAGATTAGCGCCGGCGCTGGCTTCCGCCAATAGGAACCCGGCGATCCGAGCACGCACGCGGCGAAGCAGACCATTTCGCATTTTTCAACAGCCCGACGGCACGGCTTTCGTCGCCCCCGTCAGCAGCAGTTCGATCAGATCGCGCACGCTGCGGATCGCCGCGCCGAACGGCAGCTTCTCGCGTCCGCGGAAAAACAGGCCATTGCCGACATCGCCGCGCAGTGCCGCAGCCAGCCGCGTGTCGATGCAGAAATGGCCGAATTTCTCGATGCCGTCGCGCAAGCCGCACGCGCTCAGACATTCGAGCGCCGACGGGCACGTCTGCTTGCGCGCGCCGATCTTCGTGCGGATGCGTTCTTCGTTGCGCAGGTAGCGCATGAGCCACGGCGTCTTGACGGCGCGCGCGGGCAGGCCCGTCACGCTGATGAATTCGACGATATCGTCCGGCGTTGCCTCGGCGAGCACGCGCTTGAAGTTGGGATGCGCGTCGCCCTCTTCGGTGACGGCGAACGGTGTGCCGATCTGCACGCCGTTCGCGCCCGCCGCGAGCCATGTGCGCACCGCTTCGTGGCTGTTGATGCCGCCCGCGACGATCACCGGCACGTCCGAACGCTTCAGTCCGAGCGCTTCGAACGACGCATCCAGTTCCGCCAGCACGCGCTCGAAACCGAAGCGTTCATTGTGCATGTCCGCGACGTCGTTGACGCCGAGATGGCCGCCCGCATGCGCGGGATGCTCGATCACGATGGCGTCGGGCAAGCGGCCTTTCTTCATCCACTTCTTGAGCACGAGCGTGACGCCGCGGCTGTCGGAGAGAATGGGGATCAGCGCTATATCGCGGCCTTGCGTAAGATCGGGCAAATCGAGCGGCAAGCCCGCGCCCATCACGATGGCGTCCGCGCCTTCCTCGCACGCGACGCGCACGTAATCCGCATGCGCGCTCACCGCTTTCATCACGTTGACGGCGATCATGCCGCGCCCTTCCGACAACTTGCGCGCCGCCGCGATTTCCCGGCTGAGCGCGATCAGGTTGGCGCGTTCGAGCGTCGGGCGCGTGTGGTCTTCGCGGCACATCTCGAGCAGATCGTCATGATGATGACGCAAGTCGATGCTCGCGATGGTGCCGACCGCGCCTTCCCGCGCCACGCTGCCCGCGAGCCGATGCGCCGAAATGCCGACGCCCATGCCGCCCTGCACGATCGGCAGCAGGCTGCGCCCACGAATCGTGAGCGGCGTGAAGGAATGATCGTGAGGCTTCATGTGCGAATCGGTTTGGTGTGAATTCATATTGAACTGCTCGATGTGATGTGCGCTTCGGTGCCTGACGCGGGTCGCTTACGTAGTTTCCGTCGTCCTGGCCGTGTCATGACCGACCGCGTAAATCGCGACCTGCACACGGCTCGTGAGATTGAGCTTGCGCAGGATGTTGCGCACGTGGATCTTCACCGTGCTCTCCGCGAGCATCAGCGAACGTGCGATTTCCTTGTTGCTCGCGCCATGCGCCAGTTCGCGCATGATGTCGCGCTCGCGCGTCGTGAGCGGATCGGCTGCGGGGGCCGGAGCCGGTGCGGGCTTCGGCGTGCGCATGCTCATGACAAGCTTCGCGGTCATGTCGTCGGCAATGACCGGATGCCCTGCCGCCGCCTTGCGGATCGCGCTTGCGAGCGTCTCCGCCTCGATGCTTTTCAGCAGATAGCCGCATGCGCCTTCGCGCAGCGCGAGAGAAAGTTCGTCGAGATCCTCGGAAACCGTCAGCATGACGACCACGGTTTGCGGCACGTCCTGCACGAGCAGCTTCAAGGTCTCAAGCCCGGACAGCCCCGGCATGTTGAGGTCCAGCAAAATGACGTCCGGGCGAAATTGCTTCGCGCGCTTGAGGCCTTCGAGCCCATCGGCCGCCTCGCCGACGACTTCGAAATCGGACTGCCGTTGCAAAAGGGCATGCACGCCGGAGCGAAACAGCGCGTGATCGTCGATCAACAGAATGCGGATGGTCATGACACAACTCGAAGCAGCGTGAAACGCGCGCCACGGACCATTTTCAGGCAGCCTGGCGCGCCGGGGCCGGCAAGACGAGCTCGACACGTGCGCCGCCTCCGGGTGTTCCCGTCAGCCGAAGCGAGGCGCCCAGACGTTGCGCGCGCTCGCGCATGATATGCAAGCCGACGTGCGTCTCGCCGAGTGCGGCCATTTCATCTGGATCGTAGCCTTGTCCGTCGTCCTCAACAAGGAGGCTGAAATCACGTCCATTGACAATCGTCACGTGGACGCACTGCGCGTCGGCGTGCTTTCGAATGTTCGAGAGCGCTTCCTGCAAAATGAACAGCACCTGCAATTGCTGATCCGGCGACAATGGCAGCCCGCCTTCGTCACGGTAGTCGACGCGGGGCGCGACGCCTGACTGAACGGTGAATCGTTCGATCGACTCGTCCACCGCACGCCTGAATTCGCCGGTGCCGAGTCTCGTGCGGAAATTGATGAGTAATTCACGAACGTCGTCATAACTCTCGGCCACGCCGCCCGCCAGCAGCGGCACGATCTCGCGAACCTCATCCATGCGGTCTTCGCGCGTCGCGCCATCGAGGAGATGCACTTGCATCTTCAGAAAATTGAGACTCTGCGCGATGCTGTCGTGCAAGCCTTGCGCCACGAGGTTGCGCTCCTCCGAGACGGCGAGTTGCCGCGCGAGCGCTGCGAGCCGCCTGCTCTTGAGCGCCGTGCCGAAATGCCCGCCGAGCGTGTCGAGCAACTGCGCCTCCGAAGCGGGAATGGCGCGTTTCTCCCTGAAGTGCAGCGAGAACGTACCCAGCTTCTCCCCTTGCGAGACAATATCGAACGCGGCCACGGCCGCGAAGCCCACGCGCTCACAGGGCCGCGCGTCGCAGGCGCAGTCAGTGGCGGCAAAGCAGCGCTCGTCCTGAAGCAGCGCGGCGGGCAATCCTTCCGATTCGATCAGCCGTATCTGGCCGTCCTCCGTGGCGAGACGAACCGCCGCGGCGTCCGCGTCGAATTGACGCGTGAGACGTGCGAGAAAGCCTTGGCATAGCGCATCGACGTCATTCGGCTGATTGAGAAAAGCCGCCATCTGATAGAGCGCCGTAAGCTCGCGGTTCTGCGCGGCAAGCTCGGCCGTCTTCGCTTCGACGCAGCCTTCGAGATGGCTGTACAGCGTCTGAAGCTCGGCGGCCATACGGTTGAAGCCCGCCGTCAGGTGCCCGAACTCGTCGTGCGTCATGACCTGCAGGCGCGTGTCGAACTGACGCCGCCGGATGCGCTTGAGGCCGTCCTGCAAGCGCTGCACCGGCACGACGATCCACAGAAAGAGCAGATACACGATAGCCAGCGTTCCGATACACGCCATGGCGCCCAAGGCCATCTGCGACGTGCGCAGCCAGCCGGTCTTGCGCGCGTTCTCTTCCTCGATCAGCACGACCAGCTCGTCCGCCCCGGCGACGAAACCCGGCAAAGCGTCCACGTAACGCGACACGGCTTTCGGATCGGCCGCTGCAACGCCCTTTTGCGCATCCGGTTCGAGTCGCGCGTGCCACTCATTCGCGACCTTGTCGAACTGGCTGCGCACGTTGGCGTCGTCGGGAAGGAAGAGCGGACGCGCGGGGTCGCCCCGGCGCAAGCGGTCGATCGTCGCGCTCATCTGATCGATCTGCGATTGCAGTGCCGATCCCGGCATGTCCTGCCGCTTGATGAGCGCGAGCGCGACCGCGTGCGCGCGCATGCGCAGGCTACCCGCGTCGTTGATGGCCGCGCCCGCGCCTTGCAGTTGCCACGACAGCCAGAGCGTCCCGCCGATCATCGCGAGAACGAGAACCAGCGACACCACCGACAGCGTGACGATGCGTGTGGTCAGACGTTCTCGATACGACGGCAGGGACATGTTCGATCTTCGAAATCAGCGGCTGCGGACCAGCTGCCACGCCCGTGTGAGATATCCGAGCGAAGCGAAGCCACTCCAGACATGTACCAGCCGCGTGAACGGGAAGATGACGAAAAGACTCATGCCCATGAACAAATGTACACGGAAGAGCAGCGGCGCATCTGCGACATAAGTGGCCGCATCGGCGCGGAACGTAACGATGTGTTGCGCCCAGGTCATGAGGCTCACCATCATCGCGCCATCCATATGACCTGCGGAGAGGCCGATGGTCGACAAGCCGAGCAGCAGCGTGATGAGGATCCAGACCAGCAGTACGCGGTCGCCCATTTTCGTCACGGCGGAGAGCCGCGCGCTCGTCAGGCGGCGATGCAGCAGGATCAGAAGACCCGCGAGGCACATCGAGCCCATGATGCCGCCCGCGATCATCGCCAGCGCCTGTTTGACGCTGTGCTCGACGCCGAGCGCGTCCCACACGGCGACCGGCGTCAGCAAGCCGACGAGATGCCCGAAGAACAGCCCGAGAATCCCGATGTGAAACAAGATATTGCCGAGCCTGAGATTGCCACGGTCGATGAGTTGCGTGCTGTCGGCCTTCCAGGTGTACTGCTCACGTTCGAAGCGCACGAGGCTGCCGAACAGGAAGATGCTCGCGGCGATGTACGGATAGATGCCGAACAGGAACGAGTTGAACATGTTCATCGTGCGTCCTTTGCGATGGGTGCGCCCGCGCCAGACGATGCGCCGCGCTGATGAAAGCGAATGGTCTGCGTGTCCTGCCGCATGTGCGGCGCGAGCAAGGGCTCGACGCCGTCCGGCCCCGGCCCGAAGGTTTCGAGCATCTCGTCCATGTCTCGCACGGGCGGTTGCACGAGCGGGCGCGGCTCGACGGTGGCGAGCTCGCGCAAGACCGCGAACACGGCCGCATACGGGCTTTCGTCGCGCGCGAGACGCCCGCCGATCGCGTCGAGCACGTGAATGGCGTCGTTCAGCAAGGCTTGCGCACGGTCAGGATCGATCGCGCCGAGGACTTCGAGAAAGAGCGGCACATAGTCCGGCAACTCGTTCGTCTCGATATCGAGCCCAAGACCGCGATACTCGTCGAGCAGATCGACCATCGCCTGGCCGCGGTCGCGGCTTTCGCCGTGGACGTGCTCGAAAAGATGCAGCGAATGCGACGGATTGCGGTCGAAGGTCGACACGTAGGTCAGTTGCGAGTCGATCAGCGGACGCTTCAGCGATGCAACGAGCGGCGCAAGGCGCTTTTGCGCGTGCGGCCAGTCATGCAACGCGGTTTCGATCTCCGGCAGCGCGTCCAGCAGCGCGGGCTCGGGATAATCGAGCAGCGCGGAAAGAATGGGATAAAGCGACATCGTTCGTTCCTCGATCAACTTTCCGACAAGGCGTTCTTGCGCGACTTCGGCAACGCCGCGTAACTCACTTCACCGTGGGTCCGCGACCCGAAGAGCGATCCCTCCGACTCGCCGGGCGAGCCGCAATTGCCGAACGAGAAACCGCAACTGCCCTTTTCGTCGAAGCTGTCCTGCACCATTTCCTTGTGCGACGAAGGCACGACGAAGCGGTCTTCGTAGTTGGCGATCGCCATCAACTGATACATCTCTTCCACTTGCGATGCGGTAAGACCGACGTCGTTCAACACCGCCTCATCGTTCACGCGGTTAACGTTCTGCGCGCGCTTGTAGGCGCGCATCGCGAGCATGCGATCGAGCGCGGCGACGATCGGCGCTTCATCGCCCGCCGTCAGCAGGTTTGCGAGATAGCGCATCGGGATGCGCAGGCTCTTCACATCGGGGATCACGCCGTTCATGCCCATATGCCCCGCGTCCGCCGCCGATTGAATCGGCGAGAGCGGCGGCACGTACCAGACCATCGGCAACGTGCGGTATTCGGGATGCAGCGGAAACGCGACCTTCCACTCACACGCCATGCGATAGACCGGCGAACGCTTTGCCGCATCGAGCCAGCTTTGCGTGATGCCCTGACGCAGCGCTTCGGCCTGGACCTGCGGATCATGCGGGTCCAGAAACAGATCGAGCTGCGACTGATAAAGATCGGAGGTCGCCTCGACCGACGCCGCTTCGGCAATGCGGTCCGCGTCGTACAGCATCACGCCGAGATAACGGATGCGGCCCACGCACGTTTCCGAGCAAACGGTCGGCTCGCCCGCTTCGATACGCGGATAGCAGAACACGCACTTTTCCGCCTTGCCCGACTTCCAGTTGAAGTACATCTTCTTGTACGGGCAACCGGACACGCACATGCGCCAGCCGCGGCACTTGTCCTGATCGACGAGCACGATGCCGTCGTCCTCGCGCTTGTACACGGAACCCGACGGGCACGACGCCACGCATGCCGGATTCAGGCAGTGTTCGCACAGGCGCGGCAGATACATCATGAACGTGTTCTCGAAGGTCGAGTACATCTCCTTCTGCACGTTCTCGAAGAGCGCGTCACGGCCGCGCGATGCGAATTCGCCGCCCAGGTCGTCTTCCCAGTTCGGCCCCCAATGGATCTTGTCCATCTTCTTGCCGGTGATCGCCGAGACCGGTCGCGCGGTGGGCGGCGTCTCCGAAAGCGGCGCATTCTGCAGGCGAGCGTAGTCGTAGGTGAACGGCTCGTAGTAATCGTCGATGCCCGGCAGATTCGGGTTCGCGAACAGGTTCGCGAGCACTTTCAGCTTCGGCCCCTGACGCAGCTCGATGCGCCCGTCGCTCTTGCGAATCCAGCCGCCGTTCCACTTCTCCTGGTTCTCCCATTGTTTCGGATAGCCGATGCCCGGCTTCGTCTCGACGTTGTTGAACCACGCGTACTCGACGCCGTCGCGCGACGTCCACACGTTCTTGCATGTGACCGAGCAGGTATGGCAGCCGATGCATTTGTCCAGATTCAGGACCATCGCCACCTGGGCGCGGATCTTCATGATGCTGCTCCTTCCTTGAGCGGGCCTTCGAGCCAGTCGACTTTCTTCATCTTGCGTACGATGACGTATTCATCTCGATTGCTGCCCACGGTGCCGTAGTAATTGAAGCCATAAGCCTGTTGCGCGTATCCGCCGATCATGTGCGTGGGTTTGAGCACCGTGCGCGTGACCGAGTTGTGGATACCGCCGCGCATGCCGCTCGTCTCCGCGCCCGGCACGTTGATGATCTTCTCCTGCGCGTGATACATGAGACACATGCCGCGCGGCACGCGCTGACTCACGACGACGCGCGCGGTCAGCGTGCCGTTCACGTTGAAGACCTCGACCCAGTCGTTGTCCGCGAGGCCAGCCTCTTTCGCTTCCGATTCCGACACCCACACGTGCGGGCCGCCGCGCGACAGCGTGAGCATGCGCAGGTTGTCCGTGTAGGTGGAATGGATGCCCCACTTCTGGTGCGGGGTGATCCAGTTCAAAACGAGTTCGTGCTCACCGTTGGGCTTCGCGCCGAGCATCGGCGAAACGGTCTTCGTGTCGATCGCGGGCTTGTAGACGCACGAACCCTCACCGAAGTCCAGCATCCAGCGGTGATCCTGATAGAACTGCTGCCGCCCGGTGAGCGTGCGCCAGGGAATCAGCTCGTGCACGTTCGTGTAGCCCGCGTTGTAGCTGACTTCCTCCGATTCGAGTCCCGACCATGTCGGTGCGGAAATGATCTTGCGCGGTTGCGCCTGCACGTCGCGAAAGCGGATCTTGTCGTGCTCGCGGCCGAGCGCGAGATGCGAGTGATCGCGTCCCGTGATCTTCGAAAGCGCTTCCCAGGCCTTCACGGCGACATGGCCGTTCGTCTCGGGCGCGAAGGTGAGGATCATCTCGGCGGCGTCGATGGCGGTATCGAGACGCGGACGGCCGTTGCTCTCGCCGGACAACGACGCGAGTTCGTCCACTTCGTGCGCCGTGTTCCAGTTGATGCCCTTGCCGCCATTGCCGAGCTTCGCGAGCAACGGTCCGACCGACGTGAACTTGTCGTAGATCGCGTTGTAGTCGCGCTCGACGAGCGTCATCGACGGTGCGGTCTTGCCGGGGATCAGGTCGCATTCGCCATGACGCCAGTCCTTGGGCTCGAACGCCTGGCCGAGTTCGCCCGGCGTGTCGTGCATGAGCGGCGCGCAGACGAGATCCGTGCGCGTGCCCAGATGCTTTCCGCCGATTTCCGCGAACTTCTTCGCGATCGCCTTGTAGATTTCCCAGTCGCTCTTGCTTTCCCACAACGGCTGCACCGCTTCCGACAACGGATGGATGAACGGATGCATGTCCGACGTGTTGAGATCGTTCTTCTCATAGAACGTCGCGCTCGGCAGCACGATGTCGCCGTAGAGGCATGTCGTGCTCATGCGGAAATCGAGCACGGTCAGGAGATCGAGCTTGCCTTCAGCGGCTTCCCGCACGTTCACTTCGGACGGCTTGATCGCGTCGGCTTCGTCGCCGAAAAGCGCGTTCTGCGTGCCGAGCAGATACTTCAGGAAGTACTCGTGACCCTTGCCGGAACTGCCGAGAATATTCGAGCGCCACACGAACATGTTGCGCGGGAAATTGACGGGATTGTCCGGGTCGTCGCACGCGAAGTTCAGCGCGCCGGACTTCAGTTGATCGACCGTGTATTCGATCGGATCGCGTCCCGCGCGCTTCGCGGCATCGACGATATCGAGCGGATTCGCGCCCAGTTGCGGCGCCGACGGCAGCCAGCCCATGCGCTCGGACTTCGCGTTCATGTCGAGCATCGAGAGACGTTCGTAGCGCGACTTGTCGGCGGTGGGCCCGAGAATTTCATCGAGCGCGACTTTTTCGTGACGCCACTGGCTCGTGTGGTTATAGAAGAACGACGTGCCGTTCATCTGGCGCGGCGGGCGCGACCAGTCGAGCGCGAATGCGAGCGGCGCCCAGCCAAACTGCGGACGTAGTTTTTCCTGACCGACATAGTGCGCCCAGCCTCCGCCGCTCTTGCCGATGCAGCCGCACATCATCAACAAATTGATGATGCCGCGATAGATCATGTCGTTGTGATACCAGTGATTCAGCGCCGCGCCGACGATCACCATGCTCTTGCCCTGCGTGCGGTCCGCGTTGTCCGCGAATTCGCGCGCCACCTGGATGACGAGATGGCGCGGCACGGTGGTGTGCTTTTCCTGCCATGCGGGCGTGTAGGGCATGTCGTCATCGTAGGACGATGCGACGTTTGCGCCGCCGAGACCCCGATCGACGCCATAGTTCGCCATCTGCAAGTCATAGACGGTCGCGACGCATGCGCTCGTGCCGTCCGCCAGCGTGATGCGCTTGACCGGCACGCGGCGCGCGAGCAGCGCGTCGTGCTCCGCGCCGAAGTACGGGAAGCTCGCTTCCGCCACTTCGTCGTGCGCGCCGATCTGCGTCAGACGCGGATCGATATCGCGGCCCGAGCCGCCGTCCTTCTGCTCGAGATTCCAGCGGCCGACCTTCGCGCCGCTGTCATGATTCGCCTCGCCCCAGCGAAAGCCGATCGTGCCGTTCGGCGCGACGATCCTGCCGCTCGTCTCGTCGATGACGAGCGTCTTCCATTGCGGATTGTTCGCTTCGTCCAGATCGTTCTGCAGTTGCGATGCGCGCAGGAAATGGTCGGGCACGAGCGTGCCGTCGCCGTTCGGGTTCTCGCGCAACACGACCAACATCGGCATGTCGGTGTAGCGCTTCACGTAATCGCGGAAGTACGCTGACTTGCCGCTTGCGTGGAACTCCTTCAGCACGACATGACCCATCGCCATGGCGAGCGCGGCGTCCGTGCCTTGCTTCGGCGCGAGCCAGATGTCGCCGAACTTCACCATCTCGCCGTAGTCGGACGAGACCGCGACCGTCTTCGTGCCCTTGTAGCGCACTTCCGTGTAGAAGTGCGCGTCCGGCGTGCGCGTTTGCGGCACGTTGGAACCCCACACCATCAGATACGTGGAGTTGTACCAGTCCGCGGATTCGGGCACGTCCGTCTGCTCGCCCCAGACCTGGGGCGACGCGGGCGGAAGGTCGCAATACCAGTCGTAGAACGACAGGCACGCGCCGCCGATCAGGCTCAGATAGCGCGCGCCGGCGGCGTAGGAGACCATCGACATGGCGGGGATCGGCGAGAAACCGATCACGCGGTCGGGCCCGTACTTGCCAACGGTGTACGCATTCGCCGCCGCGATGATCTCGCTTGCCGTGTCCCAGTCCGCACGCACGAAACCGCCGAGACCGCGCACGCTCTTGTAGCGCTTCGCCTTGACGGGGTCTTCACAGATCGACGCCCACGCCGCCACCGGGTCGAGCGTCTTGCGCGCCTCGCGCCACATCTCGATGAGACGTCCGCGGATCATCGGATGTTTCACGCGCTGCGCGGAATACACATACCAGCTATACGACGCGCCCCGCGGACAGCCGCGCGGTTCGTGATTCGGCAGATCGGGACGCGTGCGCGGATAGTCAGTCTGCTGCGTCTCCCACGTGATCAGGCCATTCTTGACATAGACCTTCCATGAGCAGGAGCCCGTGCAGTTCACGCCGTGCGTGGAGCGCACGATCTTGTCGTGCTGCCATCGGCTGCGATAGCCGTTTTCCCATTTGCGGTCTTCGTTCACGACCGCGCCATGTCCATTCGAGAACGTGGACTTGATGCGCGACATGAACTTCAGCCGATCCAGAAAGTGACTCATCCGTTTCTCCGGGCGAGGCGGCCGCGAGCCGCCATGAATACGTTGATTCGAGTGTAGGGGCGCGATGACCACGCGCCCATTCCCCGAAAGGAGCGCTCGTTGCGCGTCATGCGGATTACTTTGCTTAGTCCTTTCGAACTAGTTCAGCACGGCATGTCCGCGTTGCGGCGCGCATAGCAGACCCAGGTGACCACCGCGCACACGGCGTAGAAGCCGATGAAGCACCAGAGCGCGGCGTCGGGCGATCCGGTCATGCTCATCGAAGTGCCGAACCCGCGCGGGATGAAGAAGCCGCCATACGCGCCGATCGCACCGGCGAAACCGAGCACCGCCGCCGATTCCTTGCCCGCATCGTGCTGCGCCTGCTTTTTCGCCGCATCGGACTGGTTTGCGGATTCGCGTTGCTTCTGCGTGAGGAAGATCACCGGGATCATGCGGAACGTCGATCCGTTGCCGATGCCCGTCAGCGCGAACAAGGCGATGAACATCGCGAGGAAGCCGCCGAAGCTGCCGCCCGCGCCGTCGTGCGGCAAAGACGCCATCACGCCGAACACGGCTGCGATCATCGCGATGAAGGTGAACAGCGTCACGCGCGCGCCGCCGAGACGGTCCGAGATCCAGCCGCCGACCGGACGCGTGAGTGCGCCCGCGAGCGGCCCGAGGAATGCGTAGGCGGTCGGATTCACGGACGGAAATTCCGCCTTCGTCAGCAGCGCGAGACCGGCCGAAAAGCCGATGAACGAGCCGAACGTGCCGATATACAGCAAGCACATCAGCCAGTTGTGCTTGCGCCTGAAGATGACGGCCTGCTCGGCGAACGATGCCTTCGCATCCGCGATGTCGTTCATGCCGAACCACGCCGCGAGCGAGGCGACGGCGATGAACGGCACCCAGATGAAGCCCGCGTTCTGCAGCCAGATGCTGTGCCCGACGCCGTTGACGGTGTACGACTGCCCCTCGCCCGCGAGCGCGCCGAACACGCCCGCCGAGATTACGAGCGGCGTGACGAACTGCACGACGGACACGCCCAGGTTGCCGATGCCGGCGTTCATGCCGGTCGCGAAGCCCTTCTCCGCTTTCGGGAAGAAGAAGCTGATGTTGGCCATCGACGAACTGAAGTTCGCGCCGCCCAGACCGCACAGCAACGCGAGCACGAGCAGCGTCGGATAGGTGGTCGAGGGGTCGCGCAGCGCGATTCCCATGCCGATTGCCGGAATCAGCAGGCTCGCGGTGGACAGCGCGGTAAAACGCCGTCCGCCGAAGATCGGCACGAGGAACGAGTAGAAAATGCGCAACGTCGCGCCCGAGAGCGCGGGCAGCGCCGTCAGCCAGAACAACTGGTCTTTCGTGAAATGGAAGCCGCCCTTATCGAGACTGACCACGACGACGCTCCACAACGACCACACCGTGAACGCGAGCGCCAGCGCGGGAATCGAGATCCAGAGATTGCGGCGGGCGACCGACTGGCCGCTCGCGCGCCAGAACGCCGCGTTTTCCGGCTCCCATTTGGTGAGCAAGTAACGTGATGGTGTTGACATGATTACGCTTTCGATTGAAATGTGAAGTGCATGCAGATCAGGCTGACCGCGGTCGCGCCGAACATCAGCATGAAACAGGTGGTGCGCACGCCGGTGAGATCGACGAGCAGTCCAAAGAGAATCGGCAAAAGGAAACCCGCAAGCCCGCCAGCGAGGCCGACGACGCCCGAGACCGCGCCGATGTTCGACGCGAATTCATCCGATACGAACTTGAAGACCGACGCCTTGCCGACCGCCATTGCCACGCCGACGACGAACATCAGCACGGTGTAGCCGAGCGGTCCCATGGCGATGTGGAACGTGAGCGGGCCGTCTTTCGCGTGGACCACGAAATCGGTCACGGGGTAGCTCAGCAGGAAAAAACACGCGAGCGCGACCCACATGACGATCCATGTCGTGCGATACGCGCCGAAGCGGTCCGACATCCATCCGCCGAGCGCGCGCAGCACGCCGCCAGGCAGCGAAAAGCACGCGGCGAGGAACGCGGCCTGTTCGATGCCGAAGCCGTGTTGATTCACGTAGTACTGCGGCATCCACAACGCGAGGCCAACATAGCCGCCGAACACGACCGAGTAGTACTGCGCGTACCGCAACACCCGCCGGTCTTTGAGCACGGCCATCTGCGCGCCGAAACGCTGCGTGCCGGCGCTGCGGTGCGCCGGGTCGGAAGCGGAAAAAAGCCAGAACAGGAGCGCGGTGACGAGCATCGCCACCGAATAGACCTTCGGCACGATGGTCCACGTCCCCGCGGTGAGAATCAGCACCGGCGCGACGAATTTGGTCAGCGCGGCGCCCGAATTGCCCGCGCCGAAAATGCCCATGGCGAGACCCTGACGGGACTTCGGAAACCAGCGCGCGACATACGGCGTGCCCACCGAAAACGACGCGCCCGCGACGCCGACGAACAGCCCGAGCACGAGGAATTGCCACAATTCGGTGGCGTAGCTGATCAGCCAGATCGGCACGATGGTGACGGCCATCGTGAAGAAGAAGACGGCGCGTCCGCCCAGGCGGTCGGTCCAGATGCCGAGCGGCACGCGCGCGAGCGAGCCTGTCAGGACGGGCATCGCGGCGATCAGGCCGAATTCGGTATCGGAGAGATGGAGCTGCTTCTTGAGAGGAATGCCGAGGATGGCGAACATCATCCATACGGCGAAGCAGATGGTGAAGGCGAAAGTGCTCGCGCCGAGCACGCGCCATGCGCGCGCGTCGGCGGAGACCGAGGTAGTGGCGGGTGTGTTGACGACGCTCATCGTCCGTTCCTTGTCGTGTGTAGCTTGCTCGACAAGGGTACGGAGCGCCGCGCGAAACGCCTATTCGCCGGACGGATGCAGCGTTGATTTGCCGCTAGTCATTGCGGCGTAGTCCGACTGGATGATGCGCCTGCCTCTTCAGTCCTTCTGCGATGACAATGCGATACAACTTCCCGGATCGATCGAAAAGTGAATCGTCTCGCCGACCGGCGTCTTGTGCGACGGATGCACGCGCGCCAGCACGATCTGTTCGCCGACGCGAATCTGGAAATCGAGCGTCTCGCCGAGGAACACTTTCGCCGCGACCGTGCCGGTGTAGACGTTGCGCGCGCTCAAGCCATCGAGCGTCTCGTGCACCATCACGTTTTCCGGGCGCACGGCGATCACGGCTGCGTCGCCGGGGCGGCACGAAACCGCGTTCGCCACCGCGATCGTGCCGAGCGCGGATTCGATCAGCACGTTGCCGTCCTCGTCATGGCAGTCGCGCACGCGGCCGTCGATGAAATTGGTCGTGCCCACGAAGTCCGCGACGAACTTGCAGTTCGGCAAGTCGTAGATCGCGCGCGGCGCCGCTTTCTGCACGATTTGCCCGTCTTTCATCACGGCGATTTCGTGCGACAGCGCGAGCGCTTCCTCCTGATCGTGCGTCACGTAGATCGTCGTGATCCGCAGTTCGCGCTGCATGCGCTTCAGCTCGAAGCGCATCTTGTCGCGCAGCTTTGCATCGAGGTTCGAGAGCGGTTCGTCGAGCAGCAGCAGCTTCGGCTCCATCACGAGCGCGCGCGCGAGCGCGAGGCGTTGCTGCTGGCCGCCAGACATGCGCGTGGCATCGCGGTCCGCGACGTGATCGAGGCCGACGGCCGTCAGCACGCGCATCACCTTCTCTTCGATCTCGCGCTTCGAATATTTCTTTTCGCCGACTTCGAGCGGAAAACTCGCGTTGCGAAAGACCGTCATGTGCGGCCAGATCGCGTAAGACTGAAACACCATGCCGAACTTGCGCCGGTTCGGCGGCACGAAGGTGTCCTCGCGCGCGGAAAACACGGTCACGCCGTTCACCGAGATCGCCCCGCCGACAGGCCGTTCGAGGCCCGCGATGGAGCGCAGCGTCGTCGTCTTGCCGCAGCCGCTCGGCCCGAGCAGCGTGAAGAGCTTGCCCTCGGGGACATCGAACGAAACGTCGCGGGCGGCGCGCACGCGCACGTTGTTGCCATCGACATATTCGGTGTTGAGGCCTTGTACGTTCAGCACGTTCGTCTCCGATGTGTTCTTTTCAGGCGTGGTTCGCTTTCACGCCGAACTTTCCGCCGATCCATTGCAGCAGCATGACGAGCGCGAGCAGCGCCAGTACGAGCATCACCGACAGCGCCGACAGTTCCACGTATTGCCCGTTCTGCCACAACTCCCAGATCACGATGGACACCGTCTCCGAGCCGGGGCTGTACAGCAGGATCGAGCTCGACAGTTCTCGGATCGACACGATCATCACGTAGATCCAGCCCGCCAGCAGACCGGGCTTGAGAAGCGGCAGCACGATGCGAAAGAACGTCGCGCTCCAGCTTGCGCAACTCATCGCGGCGGACTCTTCCAGCTCCTTGTGAATCTGCACCATCGATGTCGTCGTATAGCGCATGCCGTAGGGCATGAAACGCGTGATGTAGGCGATCAGCAGAATCCACAGCGTGCCGTAGATGCCGATATCCACCTTCAGCGACACGATCATGAACGACAGGCCGAGCACGAGCCCCGGAAACACCAGCGGCAGCGACGCGAGGTTGTCGAGCAGCCAGCGGCCCGGCAGCTTCGTCTTGACGACGATCCAGCAAATCACGGCCGACAGCAGCATGACGGCGGTCGCGCAGCCGAACGACAGCGCGAGGCTGTTGATCACGGCATGACGCAGGGTGGACAGATGCAGGATGTAGCGGTACGCGTCGAACGAAAGATGATCCAGCGCCGAGAGCGACGGCGTGCGGTAATACTTCTGCAGCGACGACCACAGCAGCACCGCGAACGGCAACGCGACGATCAGCAGAAAGTAGACGACGAACACGCCGACGGTGAGATAGCGCCACTTGCCGATATCCACGACGCGCGGGCGAAAGCCTTTGCCGCTCATCGTCGAATACTTGCCGCCGCCGGACGACACGCGCGATTGCAGATACAGCCCGACGGATGTGATGATGAGCAGCAGCATCGAATACGACGATGCGAGACCGATCTGGCTCGGATACTGCTCGATCGCTTCGTAGATCGACGACGTGAACACCTGCAGCTTCACCGGCAAGCCGATCAGCGCGGGCACTTCGAACGATTCGAGCGCGCGCACGAAGAGAATCAGCAGCGTCGAGACGATGGCCGGAAACGCGAGGCGCAGCGTGATGCGCCACATTGTCCGCGCGACGCCCGCGCCGCTCATCAACGACGATTCCTCCAGCGAAGGGTCCATGCCGCGAAAGGCGGCGGACATGAGGAGAAAGGCCATCGTCGAATAATGCAGACCGTCGACCCAGATCATGCCGCTCATGCTGTAGATGTTGAAGACGGGCCGGGTCACGCCGAAGAGCGAGCCGAGCGCCACGTTCAGCACGCCGATCTTCGGGCTCGCGAGAAAGATCCATGCAATCGTGAAGAGGATGCTCGGCACGATCAGCGGCACGATGGTGATCGCGTAGAAGAACTTGCGCAACGGCGTGTTGGTGCGCTCGATGATCCATGCGAGCACGGTGCCGATCGAGAACGACACGCACGACGCGCCGAGCGCGAACTTGAGCGAGTTGAAGAGCGTGCGCAGCGTTTCGGGGCTGCCGTAGGCGAGCTTGTAGTTGCCGAAGGTGAAGACCGCCGGGTTATCGGCGACTTGCGGCGTGAAGAAGCTTTGCCAGAAGAGAAACACGAGCGGGATCAGCGCCAGCACGCCCACGACGATCACCGCGCCGCCGATCACGAGCCACTTCGCGTCGAGCCGCGTGGAACGCGACAGGGCTGCCTTCATCGCATCGAATGTCTGTTCCAAGCGCGGCTCCTCCTCGAAGTGATCGACTGAGTCTCATCGGATGAAGCGCATCATAAGCTTAGGTATCTAAGCAAATAAACCTGCGGAAAGTACTGAGGGACCGCTGGCACGGCGGGCGTTCTGTCAAGTGGAATAAAAAACGCGGTGGGCTTGGAGGCCGCACCGCGTCTTCGAAGTCGGAAGCCGAGCGTTCAACTCGTCACGCGCGCCCCCGTGACCGATTCATGCGCCCCCGACAACCGCCCCATCAAAAACACCGCAAACCCCGCCACGAGCACCGGCAACGCGGCAATGCGAAACACCTCGGCCGGCGTCCAGTGCGCGGAATACATCACGCCGACGATCAGCGGCCCGGCGATTCCGCCCAGCCGCCCGATGCCGAGCGCCCAGCCCACGCCGGTCGAACGCAGATTCGACGGATAGTAGATCGCCGCGAGCGCGATCACGCTCTTCTGCCCGCCGCTGATGCAAAAGCCCGCGCAGAACACCGCGACCATCAGCAGCCACACGGGCGCGGCAAACGTCGACGCAACCATGAACATGAAGAGGCAGCCGGCGACGTACATCACCGTCAGCGTGACATAGGGGCCGACGCGATCCATCGCGAGTCCGAGCGGCACGGCCGATATCACGCCCGCGATCGTCGGCAACGCCGTCACCCAGACGACCGTCGCGGCGGGATAGGCGAGACCGGTGAGCATCGTCGGCAGCCAGCTTTGCAGGAAGTAGAACTCGGCGAGATTCAGGAAGAACACGCCCCACAGCAGCAGCGTGCCGACGGACGTGCGGCCGCGAAACAGCGCCGCGACGCTCGCGCGCGACTCCTCTTCGTCTTCGAGAACGAAGCGGCTGCCCCGCGCGATGTGCGCGGCCGGAAACACTTTCAGCACCAGCGCGCGGATGCGGTCATCGCCGTGCGGGCGTTTCCTGAGATACGCGAGCGATTCGGGCAGCAGAAGCGCAAGCGGCAACGCGAGCAGAAGCGGAGCGACCGCGCCCGCCAGCATCAGCGATTGCCAGCCGAATGCCGGAAGCAGCGCGCCGGATGTGAAGCCCGCCACCACGAAGCCCAGCGAGAAGCCGCAATACACGAGCAGCACGAAGGTCGAGCGCACGCGCTTCGGCGCGAATTCGCAGGTCAGCGCGACCGCGCTCGGCGCTGCGGCGCCCAGGCCGATGCCCGTCAGAAAACGCAGGCCGATAAGCTGGGTCACGTTCGTCGCGAACACGGTGAGCAGCGTGAAGATCGCGAAGAACACGGTGCTGAACACCATCATGCGCTTATGGCCAAAGCGGCCGGACATCGGCGAAATCGCCAGATAGCCGACCATCAGGCCGACGAGCGCCGCCGAGAAGATCGAGCCGAGAATCTCGCGCGGCAAGTGCCAGGTCTTCGCGAGCACCGGCACGATATAACTGACGGCTTGCGTGTCGAAGCCGTCGAGGAACATGAGCAGCGCGCACAGCAGCACGATCAGATATTGCCGTCCGTTGATGCGCTGCCGCTCGATGAGTTCTGAAACGTCGATGCTTGGGGATGCCACTTTTTTGTCTCCGTTCGCTTGTTATCTGTTGCCTGAGGCTAGGCCGCCGGTTCGAGCGTGCCGGTCTGCACGAAGGCGTCGCAGAAGAATTCGTCTTCCGGCAGGCCCGCGCTCGTGAACGCATCGCGCGCGGCGCTCGTCATCGACGGATTGCCGCATGCGTAGACCTGATGCGCCGCGAGCGACGGATGATCCGCCAGCACCGCGCGATGCACGAATCCCGTGCGGCCCGCCCAGTCGCCATCGGGGTCGGAGAGCACCGGAATGAACTCGACGTGTCCCTCGTCGTGCCATTTCCGCGCGAGATCCGCGAGATACAGGTCCTGCTCGCGGCGCGCGCCCCAATACAGCTTCATCGGCCGCGCGAGCTTGCGTTTGATCGCATCCTCGACGATCGATTTCACCGGCGCGAAGCCCGTGCCCGTCGCGACGAGAATCACCGGTTTCGCCGATTCGTCGCGAAAGAAGAACTCGCCGTAAGGCAATTCGATGCGCAGCTTCCTGCCGACCGCGAGCTCCTTCAGCACGCCATCGGAGAAGCGGCCGCCCGCAACGTGACGCACGTGCAGATGAACGCTGTCGCTCTGATGCGGCGGATTGGCCATCGAATAATTGCGCACGGTTTCATCGTCGAGATGAATCTGCAGGTATTGGCCCGCGCGGAACTTCGCACGCACGCCGGTCGGCAGGCGCAGTTGCAGCACGGTGACGTCGGGCGCGGCCTGCGCGATGCGGAACACGGACGCATCGAGCTTCTTGCGCACGACACGTTCGCGCTTCTCGATCTTGCGCGGCGCAATCGTGACGTTCGCCGACGGGCGCACGCAGCACAGCAGCGCTTTTTCCGTGATGCCCTGCGCGTTCACCACGCCGCCCTGGCACTCCGAGCACACGCCCTTGCGGCACGAATAAGGCAGCGCGAAGCCCGCGCGTTCGGCCGCATCGAGCACGCTCTCGCCATCGTTGCAATCGAAGGTGATGTCGCTTGCCGCGACCTTGATCTGGTAAGACACTTATGCTCCTTTCAGGCAGGCGATTCGCCGCGCGTCACGAGCCCGATCGCGCCGAGCAAAGGCGCCGGGTCCGCCACGAGCCGGCCGGCGATATCGAAGCCGCTGCCATGTCCGACACTCGAAAACACCACATCGCCGCCAATCGACATCGCCGCGGAATGGCGTCCCGCGCGCAGCTTCACCGGAATGTGGCCCTGATCGTGATACATCGCGACGAACACGTCGATGTCCTCGCGCGTCAGCAGCAAGTCCGCGCCTTGCGGGCCGACCACGTCGATGCCTTCATCGCGCAACGTGGCGACGGCGGGCTCGGTCACGTCGATGTCCTCGCGGCCGAACAATCCGCCTTCGCCCGCATGCGGGTTGATGCCCATCACGCCGATGCGCGGCTTGTCGATGCCCATCGCGTTCATGGCGCGAACCGCCGCGCGCGCCGCGCCTTCGACCTGCTTCGACGTGAGACGCGCGAGCGCGCCCGCGAGCCCTTCGTGCAGCGTCGCATGCACGATGCGCAGGCCGCCGCCGATGAGCAGCAGATACACATCGTCGGCGGCGAGTCCGAGATGCTGCGCGACGTAGCCGGGATAGCCCGCGAACGCCGTGCCGGACGCATTGATCGCCGTTTCCGAATGCGGGCACGCGATCACGGCATCGGCCTCTCCGGCGCGCGCGAGATCGAGCGCGGCGCGAACGTAGGCGAGCGTCGCCGCGCCGGCCGCCGCGCTCACTTCGCCGGGCCTGAAGGAATCGGCGGGCAGCGCTTTCACGTCGAGCACGTGGAGCGCATCGAAGGGCAACGCGCAACGCTGCGCGTACCAGCGGATCACATGCGCATCGCCGACGAGCACGATGCGCGGCGCATCCTGCGTCGCCAGCCGCGCCGCCGCCTTGACGGCGATCTCCGGCCCGATGCCGTTCGGGTCGCCGATGGCCAGCGCGATGACGGAAGCGGCGCGCGTCATAGCGGCAACGCGAGCAGCGTATCGATGCGCGAGCTGTCGCACACCGCGATGCGCTCGCGCAGCTTCACGCTGTTTTCGTGGCGCACGTAGACGTCGAGATATCGGCCGGTCACGAAGAGGCTCGTGCTTCCATCGCGCATGATGCGCGCGACGATGAACGAGGTCTCGCTGCGCACTTCATCGCCCTCTTCCGACACGATGTACGGCTGCCCGACCAGATGCCGATACGCGTGCCGCTCGTAGATGTTCGCATCGCGCAGCGACGCGATGCGGTCGATCAGCATGCCGCGCGACGCCGCGTAAATTAGCCCCGCTTCGAGCCCGCGCTTGTGGTTCTCGGCGGTCGTCACCTTGTACACGCATTCGCCGACGAAAAAGTCCGGCCATTGCGCGAGATCGCCGTCGTCGATGCAGCGCGCGTATTCCGCCTGCGCCCGCGCGATCAACTGGAAAGTGTCTTGCATGATGCGGTCCCCGTCGTGCTCAATAGTTCATTGCGTGGCGATACGCCTTCCAGAAGCCGCGAATCGAGGCTTCCGTCACGCGGCTTTCGCTGCTTTCGGCGGTGTCGCCGCCCATTTCGATGACCGAGCACGCGTTCTCCGCGCCTTCGATGCCGCGCTGCACGAAGCCGCCGACGCAGCCGTCTTCCATCGACACATAGCCCGCCGGGCCGACGAGATTCGCCTGCCGCAGACGCATTTCGCGCAGCTCGGGCGTGTCGTCGTCGAAGCCCAGATAAATCCAGTTGAGCTCGGTTTCCTCCGTGCCGCGCGGCAGGATCTGACGCACGGCGATCGCGTTCTGAATCTGCTGCAGCACGAAGCCGGGAAACACGGAGAGGATTTGCAGCGTGACGCCGTCGCCGAATTCATCCGCGCCTTTGAGCACGGATGTGTCTTCCAGCCGGTGCCCGCTTTCGGAGCGGATGTTCTGCTGCGAATAATCTTTCGACGACGTTTCCTGAGCGTGATCGACCGCCGAGTAGCTGACGTGATGCGCGCCGCTCGGATCGACGATGATCCCGCCACGCTGCGACAGACGGTTCAACTGAAACGTCGTGAAAAACAGATGCAGGATGCTCGCGTGATAGGAGTCCTTCACGTTCTCCATATAAAGCTTCCAGTTGTTCGGCAGCATCTGCGTGAAGCGGCCGAGCACGACGGGCGTGCGGCCTTCGAGCACGCGAGCGATGCGCGCGACGATTTCTTCGCCGAGGTATTCGTCGAGCGGAGCGACGTCGTCGGAATAGCTGCCGAACACGAGGCCGTGCAGCGTCTCGACGCGCAGCTTGCGCAGGCCGTGATCTTCCAGGCAGAAGTCCGGCTTCATGCCGCCCTTGCCGTTGATGCCGTCCTTGAACGCGACGCCCTGCAGATCGCCCTGCAGGTTGTAGGTCCACGCGTGATACACGCAACTGAAGTCTTTCGCGTTGCCCTGATCTTCGAGACACACGAGCGCGCCGCGGTGCGCGCAGCGGTTTTCGAATGCGTAAAGCTCGCCGTCTTCATCGCGCGTGACGACCACGGGCGTGTCGCCCACGAAAGTCGCGCGGAAATCCCCCGGATTCGGCACTTCGACTTCGAGGCACAGGAAATTCCAGTTCGCGCCGCGAAAGATGTTGTCCTGCTCGTCCGCATAGACGTCCCGGCTCTGGAAGACGGTGTACGGCACGCGCGTCAGCCCTTCTTCGGGCCAGGCGATCTCGGCGCGCGGCGCCGGTTGGATGGGGATGATGTTCAAGTCGTTCTCCTTCGTCTTCGTTTTCGTTCGCGGCGGGCGCTTGACACTGCGCTTTCGTTGTGTTCGAATATCGTACATTGTTCGAATATAGAACCATCATGACATCCGTCAAATTGCCTGTCAACGGCGAGGACGGCGCGTTTGCGTCCGCCGCCGACATCGAAGCCGCCACCGAAGAAGCATCCGAACCGCGTGCGCGGGAGGGCATGGGCGGTCTCGCCAAAGGCCTCGCGATCATCGAGGCGTTCAGCACGACCACCGTGCGCATGACCGTCGCCGAGGCCGCGCGTCTCGCGGACGTCACGCGGCCCGCCGCGCGCCGCTGCCTGCTCACGCTCGTCGATCTCGGTTATCTGTCGCACGACGGCAAGTTCTTCACGCCGCTGCCGCGCATGCTGCGGC
The DNA here is from genome assembly GCF_001544575.2 of Caballeronia cordobensis. Lineage (GTDB taxonomy): Bacteria > Pseudomonadota > Gammaproteobacteria > Burkholderiales > Burkholderiaceae > Caballeronia > Caballeronia cordobensis. Next base: position 74,073 of record NZ_FCNY02000026.1, on the reverse strand, counting down.
TCGGCGGCGCGTATCTCTCGACCTCGTCGCTCGCGCAGATCGCGCAGCCGCTGCTCGCCGCCGCGCGCGACGAGTTGCAGGAATCGGTATCGCTCGCCGTCCTGGACGAAGGTCATTCGGTGTTCGTCGGGCGCGCGGAGGCGGTTCGCATCGTGTCGACGGGCGCGAAGCTCGGCGGCCGGTTCCCCGCGTACTGCTCGGCAACGGGCCGCGTGCTGCTCTCGCAGAAATCGGAAGGGGAGATCGTCCGGCACATTTCGGCGGTGCCGCTCAGGAAACTCACGGCGCGCACCATCCATGCGCCCGATGAAGTCATCGCGGCGATCCATCGCGTGCAAACCGATGGCTACGCGATCAGCGACGAGGAACTGGAACTCGGCATGCGCGCGATGGCCGTGCCGGTGAAAAATCGCCAGGGCGGCATCGAGGCCGCGGTGAGCGTGAGCGTGTCGTCGGCGCGCGTGAGCGTGGACGCGATGAAGCGCGACTTCCTGCCGGTCCTGCAACGTCTCGCGTCGCGGCTCGAACGCGCGCTGTGAGCATGCTTTATTACACGCGCGACCCCATCCCTTCGTTGTAGACTTCGCTACCCCTTCCGGACGAACCCGGAAGGGCTTGCCCCCTGCGCGACACCCTGTCGCATCAGCTTGATCTGAAACAAAATTTCAACCATTCGCGCCATCGCGAAAAATCGCGCGTGGCATGATCCTGACGCGGCGCAACGCCGTGCAGCAGCGCCCTTACGGGACGCTCCGATCATAGAAACCAGCGAATGCAATGAATGAGAATAGCCAACGTTTAGCAGTGCCATTGTTATCGGGGTTGATAGCCAGTCTCTCTCTTTCGGGATGCAAGCTTGAGGTTCTGGACTCGAAAGGCGTGATTGGCACAGCGGAATCCTCGCTGATCGCCACCGCGACCTACGTCATGCTTCTCGTCGTAGTGCCGGTGATTCTGTTGACCCTGTTCGTCGCATGGCGCTATCGGGCGTCCAACAAGCACGCCACCTACGCGCCGAAGTGGGCGCACTCCACGGCCATCGAAATCGTCGTCTGGGCGATTCCCGCGGTCATCATCCTGTATCTCGGCATCCTGACGTGGAAGACCACGCACGAGCTCGATCCGTACAAGCCGCTCGAATCGAACGTCAAGCCGATCAACGTCGAAGTCGTCGCGCTCGACTGGAAGTGGCTGTTCATCTATCCGGACCTGGGCGTCGCGTCGGTGAACCAGCTCGCGTTCCCGGTCGGCACGCCGGTGAACTTCCGCATCACGTCGGATTCGGTGATGAACTCGTTCTTCATCCCGCAGCTCGGCAGCCAGATCTACGCGATGGCCGGCATGCAGACGCGTCTGCACCTCCTCGCCGACCACGCGGGCGACTACGCCGGCATCTCGGCCAACTACAGCGGGGCAGGCTTTTCCGACATGAAGTTCCGCGCCCTGGCCATGTCCGGCGCCGAATTCGACGCATGGCTCAAGAAGGTCAGGACCGCGCCCGAATCGCTGAGCATGGATGTCTACTCGGGCGTCGCGCGTCCGAGCGAGAAGGTTGCCGTGCGCTACTTCTCGACCGTCGATCCGAAGCTCTTCAACAACATCGTCGCCAAATACAACAACGGCCGCTTCGATGTGAATGGCGCAAATTGTGTAACCAAGGGGTAAGCCATGTTCGGCAAACTAACGCTCGAGGCCATCCCGTACCACGAACCCATCATCATGGGGGCGACCGTCTTCATGGCGATCCTCGCAATCGGTACGGCTGGCCTTATCACCAAACTCGGCAAATGGGGCTGGCTCTGGCGCGAGTATCTGACTTCGGTCGATCACAAGCGCATTGGCGTCATGTATCTCGTCGTTGCCGGGCTGATGCTCGTGCGCGGCTTCGCCGACGCCGTCATGATGCGCATTCAGCAGGCTATCGCGCTCGATTCGCCCGGTTATCTGCCGCCGCATCACTACGACCAGATTTTCACGGCGCACGGCACCATCATGATTTTCTTCATGGCCATGGCGCTGCTGGTCGCGTTCTTCAACCTCGTCGTGCCCCTGCAGATCGGCGCACGTGACGTGGCGTTCCCGTTCATCAACTCGCTTTCGTTCTGGATGACGGCCATCTCCGCCATCCTGATCAACCTGTCGCTGTTCGTCGGCGAGTTTTCGAAGACGGGCTGGCTCGCGTATCCGCCGCTGTCGGAAACGCAGTTCAGTCCGGGCGTCGGGGTCGACTACTACATCTGGGCCCTCGAATTGTCCGGCATCGGCACGCTGCTGACCGCCGTGAACTTCTTCGTGACCATCGTCAAGATGCGCGCGCCCGGCATGACCTGGATGAAGATGCCGGTGTTCACGTGGACGGCGTTCTGCTCCAACGTGCTGATCATGGCGACCTTCCCGATCCTGACCGTCGCGCTCGCGCTGCTGGCGCTGGACCGCTACATGGGCATGCACTTCTTCACGAACGACGGCGGCGGCAACCCGATGGTCTACCTGAACCTGATCTGGGCCTGGGGTCACCCCGAGGTCTACATCCTGGTTCTGCCCGCGTTCGGCATTTATTCGGAAGTGGTCGCCACGTTCTCGAAGAAGCCGCTCTTCGGCTACAAGACGATGGTCTGGGCCACCTGCTGCATCATGGTGCTGTCGTTCCTTGTGTGGCTGCATCACTTCTTCACGATGGGTTCGGGCGCGAACGTCAATGCCTTCTTCGGCATTATGACGATGATCATCTCCATACCGACCGGCGTGAAAATCTTCAACTGGATCTTCACGATGTACCGCGGCCGCGTGGAGATGACGTCGCAGGTTCTGTGGACCATCGGCTTCATCGTCACGTTCACGCTGGGCGGCATGACGGGCGTGATGCTCGCCATTCCCGGCGCGGATTTCGTGCTGCATAACAGCCTCTTTCTGATCGCGCACTTCCATAACGCGATCATCGGCGGTGTGGTGTTCGGCTACTTCGCGGGCGTGTCGTACTGGTGGCCGAAGGTGTTCGGCTTCAAGCTCGACGACAAGCTCGGCAAGAAGGCGTTCTGGTGCTGGTTCGTGGGCTTCTTCGTGGCGTTCGTGCCGATCTACATTCTCGGCTTCATGGGCGCGACGCGCCGCCTGAATCACTACGACAATCCGGCATGGCAGCCGTACTTCACCGTCGCCGCTATCGGCGTGGGCATCATCGCGGTTGGCGTGGTGTTCCAGGTCCTGCAGATCGTCGTGAGCATCATCCGCCGCAATCAGCCTGCGTACCGCGACCTCTCGGGCGATCCGTGGAACGGCCGCACGCTGGAATGGACCATGAGCTCGCCGCCGCCCGTCTATAACTTCGCGAATCTGCCGGCCGTGCGCGAGCTGGACGATTTCGCGGATGCGAAGGAGCACGGCCGCATCGATACGCGTCCGTACCGCGACATCCACATGCCGTCGAATACGAGCGCGGGTCTCGTGATCGGCCTGTTCGCGCTGGCGTTCGGCTTTGCCGCGATCTGGCATATCTGGTGGCTCGCCGGCGCCGGTCTGATCGGCGTGGCGGCGACGGTCATCGGCTATAGCTTCCGCGAGAACGCCGGCTTCATCATTCCGGCCGCGACCGTGAAGTCGACCGAAGAGCGCAATCGGCCGCCGAAGATGCCCGTCAAGGCCGGCACGGTGCGCGAACCCGAACTGGAGGCAATGTAATGTCGCAATCGACACTTTCCGCGCAGCATGCGCACGGCCATGAGCATGAACACCAGTCGCATTCGGTGTTCGGCTTCTGGGCCTACCTGATGACCGACTGCGTGCTGTTCGCCTCGCTCTTCGCGACCTTCGCGATGTTCGCGATGCAGACCGCCGGCGGCCCCACGGGCAAGGATCTGTTCAAGCTGCCGGACGTCGCGTACGAAACGGCCCTGCTTCTCACGAGCAGCCTCACGTTCGGTTTCGCGATGATCTCGGCGTATCGCCGCAAGTCGGGCGCGGTGCTCGCGTGGCTGTTCGTCACGTTCGTGCTGGGCGCGGGCTTCCTCTGGCTCGAAATGCACGAGTTCGCGCATCTGATCGCCGAAGGCGCCGGTCCGCAGCGCAGCGCGTTCTGGTCGGCGTTCTTCACGCTCGTCGGCACGCACGGTCTGCACGTCACCATCGGTCTCGTGTGGCTCGTCGTGCTGGCCGTGCAGATCGTGAGCAATCCGGAAATGAACGAGCGCGAACTGCGCCGCCTCGCGTGCCTAAGCCTTTTCTGGCACTTCCTCGACATCGTCTGGATCTGCGTATTTTCCTTCGTCTATCTCGGGAGCGTCGTCTGATGGCTCATACGCATACCAATTCCGGCGATTTCCCGCACGTCAGCGTGCGCGGTTATCTCATCGGCTTCGTGCTCGCCGTGGTGCTGACGGTGGCATCGTTCTGGGCCGCGACTTCGGGCGCGTTCAAGGGCGAAAACGCGATCGTCGCGCTCGCGGTCCTCGCGGCGGTTCAGATGATCGTGCATGTGATTTTCTTCCTGCACGTCAACGCGTCGAAGGGCCAGCGCTGGCATGCGCTGTCGTTCGCCTACACCATTCTCATGTCGCTGATTCTCATCGTCGGCACGGTCTGGGTGATGCATAACGTGCACATGCTGATGATGGCGCGATAACCCGTCCGGGGTTTGAGCGCATCGCAGAAGCGGGCCCTTCGGGGTCCGCTTTTTTTTGCCCCGCGCGAATTCATCACCCGCTAAAGAATCTTGACAATTCTTGTGACGAGGCACACCATTTGTCCATAATTTGATTTCATCATCCACAATATGGACAAGGAGACGCGATGACCGCGCCAAAACCGTCGGCGGACGCCATGACGCCGTATCAACTTCCCTTCCCCAAGGAAGCGCAAAAGGAAATCGTCGTTGGCAGCGCGATTCCAGCCGACGAACGTGAGTGGGTTCCGCAAGCCGAAAACGTGTGGTTCCGGCCGCTGTGCCTGAACGTGTCGACGGGCTACTGGATGAACCTCCTGCGCGTGCGCAAATCCGGCGTGCTGTCGCGGCATCGTCATCCGCAAGCGGTGCACGGCATGGTGCTGAAAGGCCGCTGGCGTTATCTGGAGCACGACTGGGAAGCGACCGAAGGCAGCTACGTGTTCGAGCCGCCCGGCGAGACGCACACGCTCTACGTGCCTGAAGACGTCGAAGAAATGATCACGTACTTCCAGGTGAACGGCGTGATGTTCTATTGCGATCCGTACGGCAACTACACCGGCTACGAAGACGTGTTCACCAAGGTCGACATGTGCCGCAAGCATTACGAAGCCGTCGGGCTCGGCGCCGATTTCGTCGACCAGTTCATCCGCTAGATCACCCTCGACCAACCGAAACCATCCAACCCCGAAGCCTCGAAGAAGCGCATTCGGAGGAGACGAACATGCTGGAAAAATCACCGCGCCTCAAGCGCATTCAGATCGTCGCGATCACGTTTCTCATGCTCGCGGGCATCGTGAACTATCTCGATCGCAGCACGCTTTCGATCGCGAATCATTCCGTCACGCAGGAACTCGGCCTGTCCGCGTCGCAAATGGGCCTGCTGCTCTCCGCCTTCTCGTTCGCCTACGCGTTCTCGCAGTTGCCGGTCGGCGTGATGCTCGACCGCTTCGGCGCGCGCATCATGCTCGGCCTCGGCATGTTCGTGTGGTCGGTGGCGCAGCTGTTCGGCGGCCTCGTCACGAACCTGCATCAGTTCCTCGCGGCGCGCATCGCGCTCGGCATCGGCGAGGCGCCGCAGTTTCCGGCAGGCGCGAAAGTGGTCTCCGAATGGTTCGCGCAACGCGAGCGCGGCAAGCCGACAGGCATCTTCGTCACGTCGTCGACGATCGGACCGGCGCTCGCGCCGCCCATTCTCACCGTGCTGCTGCTGTCTTTCGGGTGGCGCAACATGTTCGTCATCATGGGCGCACTCGGGATTGCAGTGTCGATCGGCTGGTACATCGTCTATCGCAACCGGCGCGACATGAAGCTCGAATCGCACGAGATCGCGCATCTGACCGAAGGCGAACCCGCGCAGCGCAAGGAACGCAACATGACGTTCGCGGAATGGCGCGGCCTGTTCGGCAAAGCCACGACGTGGGGCATGATTTTCGGCTTCATGGGCGTGATCTACATGGTGTGGCTGTACCTGACATGGCTGCCCGCGTATCTCGAACACGAGCGTCATCTGACGATCGCGAAGACCGGCTGGGTCGTGACGATTCCCTATCTGGCGGGCACGCTCGGCATGCTGTCGTCGGGCTTCATCGCCGATGGACTGATGGCACGCGGCGTCGCACCGATCAAGAGCCGCAAGTGGCCGATCTGCTCGGGCCTCATCGGCGGTGCGCTTTTCACCGTGCCGGCCGCCTTCACGCCGAACCTCACGCTCGCGATCGTGTATCTCTCCGCCGCGATGTTCTTCGTCAACATGGCGAGCGGCGCGGCATGGGCGCTTGTCTCGGTTGCCGCGCCGCGCCACATGGTCGCGTCGCTCGGCAGCATTCAGAACTTCGGCGGCTACTTCGGCGGATCGTTTGCGCCGTTCATCACCGGTCTCGTCGTCGACAAGACGCATTCGTTCGTGAACGCGTTTCTGATCAGCGCGGGCGTCGCGTTCGCCGCCGCGCTCGTCTACATGTTCGTCGTGCGCTCGCCGATCGAGGACGTCGAGCAGCAAACCGAGCCCGTTCCCGCCGTCTAACTCACATCGTCATGACTTTTCAAGCTGATCTCTTCAAGGACAAGACCGTCGTCGTCACGGGCGGCACGCAGGGCATCGGCGCGGGCATCGCGCAGCAATTCGCGGCGCTCGGCGCGCGCGTCGTCGCGGCGGGCCTCGCGCCCACCGAAGCGCAGCGCGAAGCACTAGGCGGCGGCATCGAAGTCGCACCACTCGATGTCGCCGATGCCGACAGCGCCGCCGCCCTCTTCGCGTCGCTCGACACGCTCGACGTGCTCGTCAACTGCGCGGGCATGATCCGCCGCGGCGACGAGCACGACATCGAAACCTTCGAGCGCGTGATCGCGGTGAACCTGAGCGGCACGATGCGCATGTGCGCCGCCGCTCGCCCGCTGCTCGCCGCCACGCAAGGCTCGATCGTCAATACCGCGTCGATGCTGACGTTCTTCGGCGGCGGCCTCGTGCCCGCGTACAGCGCGAGCAAGGGCGGCGTGGCGCAACTGACGAAGTCGCTCGCGATCGCCTACGCCGCCGATGGCATCCGCGTGAATGCGGTCGCGCCGGGCTGGATCGCGACGCCGCTGACGCAAGCGCTGCAGGACGACGACGGCCGCTCGCAAGCCATTCTCGACCGCACGCCGATGAAGCGCTGGGGCCTGCCGGAAGACGTCGCGCGCGTGACGGCGTTTCTCGCGTCGCCGGCGGCATCGTTCATGACGGGCACGATCGTGCCTGTCGATGGCGGCTATTTGGTGGCATGATTCGCAGCATCATGCTGACCGATTCCTCTTCTCTCGACGCCGCCAAGGCCACCGGCACCGCCGCCTTCTCGAAGTTCATGGCGGTGCTGCAACTCGTCGCCGACGCGAACGAGCCGCCGACCATCGCGCGTCTCACGGCGGCGAGCGGCTATCCGCGCCCGACGGTGTATCGCATCGTCGGCGCGCTGATCGCGGAGGGACTCGTTGTCGAGAGCGCGCGCGGCGGCTGTTACGCGCTCGGGCCGCGTCTGATGTCCCTCGCGAGCCGAAGCTGGGAGCGCTCGGACTTGCGCATCGCCGCCACGGACGCGTTGCAGACGCTGCGCGACGCGACGCAGGAAACCGTGCACCTCGCGGTTCGCAGCGCGTCGGAGATGGTGTACATCGAAAAGCTGGAAAGCCCGCATGCGGTGCGCATGGCGTCGCGCATCGGCACGCGGGTCACGCTTTATTCGAGTTCGGTCGGCAAGGCGTATCTGTCGACGCTCGCGCCCGCCGAACGCGATGTGCTTCTGCAAGGCATCGCGTTCGAGCGCTTCACGCCCAACACGATCGTCGATCGCGCCGCGCTCGACGCCGAACTCGACGAGACGCACGCACGCGGCTATTCGGAAGACCGCGAGGAAAACGAGGCGCAGATTTTCTGCTATGGCAGCGCGATCGTTGGCGCGAACGGCGCCACGCTCGGTTGCGTGAGCGTGAGCATTCCGCTGTTCAGAAAGAGCGCGACGCCGCTCGAAACCTACGTTGCGCCGCTCAGGGAAGCGTGCCGCGCGATTGCGCAACGCATGAGCCCCGGCACGCGCTAGCGAAAGATCGTGCCGCGCGTGCGTTGCGTCGCTGCGGCGCGAAGCGCGATGAGCCTCGGCAAGCGCGGCAGCGTATGCGGCCAATGCGTCGCTTCGTGCGCGAAACGCGCCGCCATGCTGCGCAGGCTGAACTGATCGGCGGCGATCCGCACGATGACGCGGCGCGCGATCTTCCAGACATCGACATCGGGCGCGATCTCGTGCGCGACGCGCTCGATTCTCTCGGCCGCTCTCGCCAGCAGCACCGCGCGCGACGCGATGCGCCCGTGCGACGCGCTGAACATGTGCTCGGCAGGCGCCTTGCCGATCGCGCCGAACAGATGCGCGACGCCGGCGCCGCGCTTCGATTGCGCCGACGCGAAACGCTCCGCCTCGCGCCGGTACGTCGCCTCGACCCGCACTTCGTGATGCGTCGCGTGAACCGCGGGCCGGCCGTGTTCGAGATGCATGCGCGCCGCCGCCTTGTGATCGCCTTCCATGAGCGCATGCGACACGCCGGCGATGAAGTCCTTTTCGTGCGCCGCGAAGATCATCATCGGGTTGTCGGCTTCGAGGACGATCTGACCGCGCGTGCCGGGCTCGATGCTCACGCGCGCGCCCGCCGCATCCAGCCCCGCGTGATACACGCCGACGCCGAGCGCCATTTCGAAGAACGCTTCGATGAAGGTCGCGAGCACATCGGCCTGATCGAGTCCGCAGGAGGCGAGCGTTTCCGTATCGGTGAGCGAGGCCGTTTCGATCGCGCGCGTGGTCAGCACGGCATCGTTGCAATAGTCCCAGAGGACTTCGGGTACGGCGAGGCGCGCGTCGTCGCGCAGGCGAAAACGCAGGTAGCTCTGATCGGCGGCGCGCTGGCGCAAGTCGATCATCGCATCGACGCTCTCGCACGCGCGGCGCACCCATTCCACCGGATGCAACGCGCGCGCCTTCGCCGAACGCCGTTCCGCGAAACGCGCCGCCGCCAGCGCGAGATCGAGATCGTCCACGAGTTCGGCATGCGCATCCGGGCGCAAGAGCGTGATGCGCACGGGAATATCGCCGACGCGTGCCCGGTGCGTCTGCTCCGCGACGCCCGCGCGCAACGGCACATCGCTCAGATCCGTGAGCTCGAAGGCAAGCGCAGGCGGAAACGCCGCGATGCAGGCGTCGCGAAAACGGGCGGCGTCGTAGGCCGTGAAGAGTCCGTCGAGTTCGTGCAGCGCGACGCGCACCGCCGTTTCCGCGAGCGCCGGATGCGCCGCGAGCGCGCCCGACGCGCTTTCCAGCACGCGCGACAGTTGCGACAGCGCGGGCACGCCAGCCGCGAGCGGCGCGGCACGCGCGCCATGTGACGCGAAAAAGCGCGCGACGCGCGTCATCGCGGCGCCGTCATCGGTCAGATGGCTTTCATGGACGAACGCCCGGCCAAGCCGCCAGAGCGTTGCGAGTCGTCGGACAGACAAATTCAGGCTCGCTGAAAGTGAGTTGAAACCGCTGAAAGACCGCGATGCCCGCGAGCATGGCGCCGATTGCACAATTTAAACCGATTGCGCCGAGCACGCACGCCCGTGAAATCCCGCCGCCGCGTTTCACTTTTCGATTCGATCCGTTTCCCGCCGGCGACGGCCGTTTAAGATGTGTCTCACTGATTCTTATGTCGCACTCGGCTTTAATGTCGACATCACAGACGAGCCCAGGTGGCACATGAAACCCCTCCAGATTACAGTCGATGCGCAAGGCCATACGGTCATCTCTCACTCCACGTCGATCAGCGAACACTGCAAGAGCCGCGCGCGCCTGCTGTCGTCGCTCGTGAACATGGTCGCCGCGCCGGGCGGGTTCGAGCACTTCTCGGCGTTTCCCGATGCGATGAAGCGCGACATCCTGAGCCTCATGCATTCGATTGCCGAAGAGCAGTTGCCGGTCATCGACGCGCTCGAACAGCACACGGCGCAGTCGTATTACGAGCGCGGCGCGAATGCGTCGGCGGAGCACTATCGGCAAAAGCATCTGCCTGAAGTCAGCGAAATTCAACAGCCGATCGAATACACGCAGCACTGATCCGGCACGAGAATCATCGAAGCGAAGCGCCTCTGCATGCGAATGCAGGGGCGCTTCGCTTTTACGCAGTCCAAAACAAACCTCATCACTGTATCTTTTTGTGCATGCATATTTCGGAATAGTCGTAATGCGGTATCTTATTAATGCCGGACGCTACAACGTATCAATAACGAGATTGAGGCCGCATCGAGCGTTCGTGCACGAAGACCCATAACGATAATCCGAGAGGCACCATGCAACACCCTTCCGAGCGGCCGATGGCCAAGGCGATGTATATCCTCGGCCAGATCGGCGCGATCATCTGTCACGAACGCGGGCCGCGCCCGCAGACCGCGGTGCTCACCAAGATGGCGTCGCGCCCCGCCGAGGGCTTCTCGATCGCCGTCGCGAGAATGAACGAAATGTGCCCGCCGCGGCGCGGACATCGCCGGGCGCTGCTGCAATGGAAGCACAAGGAAATCCGGCGGCTCTCCCGCATGCTGCCCGACCCGTTGCCCACCGCCGCGTCCGCGTATTCCCAGATGCCGTTCTGGGCCGGCTATTGCCAGTACTGGGAGGACATGCTCAAGGAGCACGTCCATCCCGACATGCACTTCGACGCCCGTCAGCCCGAACTCGCCGAGGCCTGATCGCCTTCGCCTTTGTGCGTCGAGAAATAATCGCGAAACACCGCGATCATGCCGTCGAGTTCCGTCGGCTTGACGAAGTAACCGTTGAAGCCGGTGCGCTGCGCGCGCGTCAGGTCCTCCGGGTCCGTGCGGCTCGTATGCGCGATCAGCAACATGGAAAGATCGATCGCGCGTATCGCTTCGGCGGCCTCCCAGCCGTCGCCGAGCGGCATCATCAAGTCGAGCAGCACGACGCCCGGACGCCATTTGCGCGCCAGGGACACCGCGTCGAGCCCGGTATGCACGGCGCGCACGGTGAAATCGGCGTCTTCGAGCGCGAGACAGATGGCGCGCGTGGCATCGATATCGTCATCGGCGATGAGCACGCGCGGCTCGTGGTGGCGTGTCGCCGGCGACGGAATCTGCCATAGCGCTTGCGAAGGAACAGGGTCGTAGCGTTGCATCGTATGGGCCTCGGAATGGACGGAGAGTGCAGCAACGATCATTCCTCTGCGGGCTCCGAAACGCGCGTCCTCAGGCGGCATGCGGCCCGCCGACGCTACACTTCGGGAATACCCGATGGCTGTCGCGGCGCGTCGATGCACGAGCGCCGTGCAGGTTTTGCATCGCCGTGGCGCGAGCGACGGCGACGATGCTCCATCTCCAATCGAGAGGCTAATCGATGTTCGTCGTGTATTGGCTCGGCGCCAACCCTGATATCGAAGGCGCGGCGCACTTCAAACGCTTCGATGCGAACGCGCTCGCGGACGCGCTGCGCTTTGCGGAAGCGCTTCGACGCCGCCAGGCCGGCGGCGAAGACATCGGCTTCGTGACGCTGTGCAGTGAAAACCCGCATTCGGTCGGCCAGCCCGGCGTCGCCGATCCGCCCGGCGACTACGAATGGAAGAAACGCCGCCGTTAGCACGAACGTGTGTGCGGGCCGGTGCAGACGCGCGCTCATTCGCGGCTAAGTCTGCGCGGCGATCATCCGTCTCATCGATTCAGACCGGAGACGCACCATGTACAAGCACATTCTCGTGGCCGTGGGTACGAGCCTCAGCGAAAGCGCCCTGACTACCGCCATCACCCGCGCGCGCGACTGCAATGCGCGGCTCACGGCGCTGCATATCGTCGATCAGGCGCCGTGGTGGGCGGTGCCGACGGCGGAAAGCGATCCGGACGATACGCTCGATGTCATCGACGATCATGCGCGCGCCGTCACGCGCTATGCCGCACGGCTGATCGAAAGCGCGGGCATCGACGGCCTTGCGCGCAGCGTGACGCAGCCGCTCAACGGCATGAGTGTGGGCGAGCTGATCGCGCAGGAGGCGAAGCAGGCGGGCGCGGATCTCATCGTGCTCGGCGGCGAATCGGACACCGGCTGGCGGCATGGCGAGGCGCGTCTGCGCGACGTGGTGTGCCTGCACGCGCGTTGCGACGTGCTGATCGCGGCACACGCGCCCGTGGCGTCGCATGCGGAAAACGAAATGGAATCGATCGAAGCGCGCATCGCCGGATCGCAAGGTCGGGTGAATGCGCGCCCGGCGCATCGTCAGAGCGCGCCGCGCAAGTGAGCCGCAAGCTGCACGATGCCCATCGAAATCTGTTTCTCGCGTTTCGCATCCAACCGGCCGATCGGCACGCTCGTCGATACCGCGACGCGCTTGCCCGCCGGCGTCCTGCCGACATAGGCGGCGAAGCACGCGAGCCCTTCGGCCACTTCCTCGCGCTCGACCGCGAGACCGCTCGCGCGGATCGCGGCGAGTTCGCGTAGCAGCGCCGCGCGCCGCGTGATGGTGCGCGGCGTCACCGCTTCGAGCCGCTCGGGAAGACGCTCGATGACATCCTCGTCGGTCATGCCGGCGAAGAGCGCCTTGCCGAGCGCGCAGCAATGCGCGGGCAGGCGCGAACCGAGATCGGAGACGAGCCGCACCGGCCGATGCGCGTCCTCGCGCGCGACATACACCACCTCCACGCCGTCGAGCACGGCAAGCTGCACGACCTCGTTGTGCTTGTTGATGAAGGCGCCCGCGCCTTCGCGAAACGCCGCCTGCAGCTTGTCGTGGCGCACATACGCGTTGCCGAGCTCGAACAGGCCGACGCCGACCATGTAGCCGTCGTCGCGCTTTTCGATCCACTGCATGCGCGCGAGCGTTTCGAGCATCAGATACAGCGTGCTGCGCGAAAGGCCTGTCTGCTCGGCGAGCGCCGCCGCGCGCACCGGTTTCGCGGCGCTGGCGAGCGCTTCGAGAATGTCGTTCGCGCGGCGCAGCGCGGGCACATCGTAGGTTTTTTCCATGGCCGTCATATTCCAACAGGTTGGATATTTAATCAACCTGATGGACACTGCCGGACGCGCGGGCTAGCATCGGCTTTCCTTTTTCGCCAGCCCATTCCAGCTCATGCAAACCGTCAACGTGTCCTCCTGCCTGCCCGAAGATTTCGCCGATGCCGTGCTCGTCGGCCGCGTGTGGCGTCCCGCGCCGGTGAACGGTCCGTCGGTCGTCGCGGTGCGCAAGGGCGAAGTGTTCGACATCACGCGGGCCGCGCCGACGACCGCCGATCTCTTCGATCGCCCCGATGCGCTCGACATCGCCCGCAACGCCGAAGGCGAGCATCTCGGCAACGTTCAGGACGTGCTGCAGGCGACGCTCGACGCCTCCGCCGATGGCCTGCGCCTGCTCGCGCCCTGCGACGTGCAAGCGGTGAAAGCGTGCGGCGTGACGTTCGCGGTGAGCCTGCTCGAGCGCGTGATCGAAGAGCAGGCGGGCGGCGACGCAAGCCGTGCGCAAGAAGTGCGCGAGACCATCAACAAGCTGATCGGCGCGGATCTCTCGAAGATCAAGCCCGGCTCGGAAGCCGCGATGAAGCTGAAGGCCGAACTGGAGCGGCGCGGCGCGTGGTCGCAATACATGGAAGTCGGCATCGGGCCGGATGCGGAAGTGTTCTCGAAGTCGCAGCCGATGTCGTCGGTGGGTTTCGGCGCGGACGTCGGCCTGTATCCGACATCGCAATGGAACAACCCGGAGCCGGAGATCGTGCTCGCGGTGAATGCGCGCGGCGAGATCGTGGGCGCTACGCTCGGCAACGACGTGAATCTGCGCGATATCGAAGGCCGCAGCGCGCTGCTGCTCGGCAAGGCCAAGGACAACAACGCGTCGTGCGCGATCGGTCCGTTCGTGCGTCTCTTCGATGAGCGCTTCACGCTGGATTCGGTGCGCGCCACGAGCGTCTCGCTGAAGATCGAAGGCGCGGATGACGACTTCGTGCTCGAAGGCGTGAGCCACATGAGCGAAATCAGCCGCGATCCGGCCGATCTCGTGACGCAGACGCACGGCGCGCATCATCAGTATCCGGACGGCTTCATGCTCTTTCTCGGCACCATGTTCTCGCCGATCAAGGATCGCGATACGCAAGGCGGCGGCTTCACGCATCATCTCGGCGACGTCGTGACGATTTCCACGCCTTCGCTCGGCGCGCTCGTCAATACCGTGCGGCTGTCGACGGAGATCGAGCCGTGGACGTTCGGCGTGCGTGCGCTGTATCAGAGTCTCGCGGCGCGGGGATTGCTCGGCGCGTCCGCGCAGTGACGATCACGACGCGCCGAAGCCGAATCCCTTCGCCTGTCCTTTCGTGACGAGCTGAACCGGCGTCTCCATGTACGGCGACAAATCCCTTTGCCGCCGTTTTTCCACGAGCGCCTTCACCGCCACATCCAGCCCGAACACCGCCTGCCGCGCGCCGAACTGCTCGACGGTCGCGAGCAGGCGTCCGTCGTCGAGCATCGGCTGCACGGCGTCGATATTGTTGTAACCCGTCACCAGCACGCGGCCGCTCTTGCCCGCGATGCGCACCGCATCGATCGCGCCGATTGCGATGTTGTCGTTCGCGCAGAGCAAGCCGCGCAGCGTCGGATGCGTATAGAGCATCTGCAGCGCCGCCGACTTGCCGCCCATCACGGTCCAGTCGCCGCCGTCCGGCGGCGCGATGCGCAAGCCCGCCGCGTTCATCGCGTCCTTGAAACCGAGCGTGCGCTGCTGCGAATTGCGATCGTTCGGCGGCCCTTCGATGATGCCGACTTCATCGCCCGCGGCGAGCTTCGACGCGAGATAGCCGCCGACGAGCTTCGCCCCGCGCCGGCTGTCCGGCCCGACGAACGGAATCGTGAGGTTCGCGGCTTCCTGCGCGGCTTCGTCGAACGGATTGTCGATCGCAATGACGATGACGCCCGCCGCGATCGCTTTCGCGGCCACCGGCAGCAGCGCCTTGGAATCCGCGGGCGCGATCACGATTGCGTTGGTCTTCGCCTCGATCAAGGTTTCGACGATGTGAATCTGCCCGGCGATATCGTTGTCGGTGTTCGTGCCGTGCGTCGTGAGATCGAGCTGCGACGCGTAATGCCGCTGATAGTTGCGCGCGCCATCGATCATCGATGCGACGAACGGATCGTTCAGCGACTTCAGCACGAGCGCGACCGTCGCCTTGTCCGAGGCCGCGCGCGCCTCGCGCATGCGCGCGAACCCGCACGCGCTCAGGGCGCACGCGGCAAGCAGGCGGCGGCGGGCAAGGCTCGTCATGGAAACTGATGGTTGAGACGGTCGAAGACGTCTCATTGTAGACGCACGGGTTCGCGCGCCGAAGGCAGCCCGGTCGCCGGTAAGGCTTCCCGTTTCAGCGCGCCGCCGCTTCCACGAGCGCGGCCACGCCGCTTACCGGCTTCATCAGATCGGCATCCAGGCCGTGGCGCGCGCGCAGATACTCCGTCGCGTTATAGGAGAGCCACGCGCGGCCGCCAGCGTCTTCCCACGCCAGCACCTTGAGCGGCAAGTCGAGCGCGGCGGTCGGCACGGCCTGCATCAGCGGCGTGCCCGCCTGCGGATTGCCGAACACGAGCAACTGGCTCGGCGGCATGGCGAGACCGGCGCGCGCCGCGTCGCCGCTGAAGTCGATGCGCGCGAACAGCATCAGACCGCGCGCGCGGATCAGCGCTTCGAGCTTGTCGGCGCTCGCGATGGCGCCCTGCGCGCTCGCAATCGTGACGACGCCGTTGTCCGCGGGATCGATGCTCATTTCCTGCTCCACGCCAGCGCGACAAACGCCGTGCACAGCGCTTCCATGCCGAGCGCGTCTTCATCATCGAAGCGGTTGGGCACGGGGCTGTCGACGTCCCATACGCCGATCAGCGTGCCGTCGCTCGCGACGAGCGGCACGACGATCTCCGAGCGCGACGCCGAATCGCACGCGATATGGCCGGGAAACGCTTCGACATCCGGCACGACCTGCGTGCGCCGCTCGCGCGCCGCCGTGCCGCACACGCCGCGCCCGATCGCGATGCGCACGCACGCGGGCTTGCCCTGAAACGGCCCGACGACGAGTTCGGTTCCATCGAACAGGTAAAAGCCCGCCCAGTTGAGATCGGGCAGCGTGTGATAGACGAGCGACGAAAAATTCGCGGCATTGGCGATGAAGTCGGCTTCGTCGGCAATCAGCGCGCGGGCTTGCTGCAACAGGTCGTCGTACTGCGCGGCCTTGCTGGCGTGCGTGGCTTGAGAGATCGAGAACATGGCAAAAAGCGTCAAAAAGTTTCGCCGACGATAGCACAACGATTCGCCACGCGTTTTTCGCGTCGCCGAGCATTTGTAAGAACCATCGCCTAGTGTGAAAGGCGCACCGGTCGTGGTTGTCTGCATCGGTTGCTTAAAAGCAGCTTCGGGAATTCCCTGCTTTACTTCGCGCCGTCTTCGTTCTTAAATAAATCAACTTGATTTAATTAATACGCGGCAGCAAGACCGCTCGAAAACGGAGACAGCGCGTGAAACCCCTAAGCGGCCGAGGAAGCAACTCTGCGAGCGTGCGCCGGTACAACGAGCGCCTGCTGCTGCAGGCGTTGCGGCGCACCGAGCCGGCTTCGAAAGCCGAGCTTGCGCGTCACGCGAATCTGACGAGCACGGCGGTCGGCAGCATCGTCGAGTCGCTGGAAAATGCGGGCCTGATCGAATACACCGGACGGCGTCTGGACGGCCAGCGCGGCCAGCCCGCGTCGCTCATCCGGCTCGATCCGCGCGGCGCGTTCGGCATCGGCGTGCGGCTGGATCGCACGGGCATCGAGACGGTGCTCGTCAACTTCGCCGGCGACGTGCTCGCCCGCAGCGCGCTCGACGCCGTGCTGCCGCATCCGTCCGAAGTGCTGAGGATCGTGCGCCGCGATATCGAAAGCATGCTCGGCCTGCTGTCGGCGGCGGAGCGCGAACGGCTGACGGGCGTCGGCATCGCGCAGCCCTTCAATCTCGGCAGCTGGCTGCGCGAACTCGGCCTGCCCGCCGAAACCTTCCGCGCCTGGGACGAAACCGATTTCGCCGATACGCTCGGCCGCGCGCTGTCGTTGCCGGTTTTCAGCGAAAACGACGGCAACGCCGCTGCCACCGCCGAACTCTTCTACGGCCACGGCCGCCGCTGCGACGACTTCGTCTATCTCTTTCTCGGCTCGGCGATCGGCGGCGGCATCGCGATCCACGGCGACTGCCTGCGCGGCGCGTCGGGCAACGCGGGTGATATCGGCGTGATTCCGGTGCCGCCGAGCCGCCTGCCCTCCGCGCCGCAGCCCGCGGGCCAGTGGGACATTCTGCTGTCGCGCGCGTCGCTCAACGCGCTCGTGCGGCATCTCAACTACAGCGGCGCGGCGGCGGACAACCGCGTCGATTTGCAGGCGTGCATCGAACGGCGTCTGCCGGCCGTCGACGAATGGATCGACGACTGCATCGAGGCGCTCGCGCCCGCCTTGCGCGCGACGCTCTGCGTGCTCGACGTGCCGATGGTCGTGATCGATTCCGACATCGACGGCGGCCTGCTGGACAAGCTCGTCAAGCGTCTTTCGACGACGCTCGCCGCGAACGCGCCTGAAGCGCGCGGCACGCCAACGCTGGTGCGCGGCACCTTCGGCCCGGATGCGGGCGCGATCGGGGCCGCCACGCTGCCGATGTTCTTCAACTTTTCACCGCGCGCGGCCGGTCTTCGCCACGCCGGCATCAAATCGCAGGAGGTGAACCATGCCGCATGATGTTTCGACTCGACCGCCATTGCTGGAAATGCGCGGCATCAGCAAGACCTTTCCGGGCGTGCGCGCGTTGAACGACGTGCGTCTCTCGGTCTATCCCGGCGAAGTGCATTCGCTGATGGGCGAAAACGGCGCGGGCAAGTCCACGCTGATGAAAATCCTCTCCGGCGCGTATCAGGCCGACGCGGGCGGCGAGATTCTCATCGATGGACGCGCCGTCACCATCGACGGGCCGCTGGCTGCGCGCGCGCTCGGCGTCGCCGTGATCTATCAGGAACTGAGTCTCGCGCCGAATCTCTCGGTTGCGGAAAACATCTATGCGGGGCGCGAATTGCGCCGCGGCAGGCTGGTGGATCGCGCGGGCATGGAGCGCGGCTGCGAGGAGGTGCTCAAACGCCTCGGGGCCTCGTTCAAGCCGCATACGCTCGTCGGCGATCTGTCGATCGCGGAGCGGCAACTCGTCGAAATCGCGCGCGCCGTGCACGCGAAGGCGCGCATCCTCGTGATGGACGAGCCGACGACGCCGCTGTCGTCGCGCGAAACCGACCGCCTCTTCGAACTCGTGCGCCAGTTGCGCGAGGAAGGCATCGCGATCATCTACATCAGCCATCGCATGGCGGAGATTTACGAACTCAGCGACCGCGTGTCCGTGCTGCGCGACGGCTCGTATGTCGGCACGCTGATGCGCGACGAACTCTCCGCCGAAAGCCTCGTGAAGATGATGGTCGGCCGCGACATTTCCGGCTTCTACAAGAAGGAGCACGCGCCCTACGATCCGGGCAACGTCGTGCTCTCGGTGCGCGATATCGCCGACGGCAACCGCGTGAAAGGCTGCAGCCTCGATCTGCACAAGGGCGAAGTGCTGGGCATCGCGGGCCTGGTCGGCGCGGGGCGCACGGAGCTTGCGCGTCTCATTTTCGGCGCGGAGGAGAAAACGCGCGGCGAAGTGTCGATGCACGGCAAGCCCTTGCGGCTGCGCACGCCGCGCGACGCCATCGACGCGGGCCTCGTCTATCTGACCGAAGACCGCAAGGGCCAAGGCCTGTTCCTCGACATGAGCGTGCGCGACAACATCAACATCACGATTGCGGGCCGCGATGCGAAAGCGGGCGTCATGGACCTCGCGCGCGGCAACACGCGCGCCAAAGACGCGATCGCCGCGCTCACGATTCGCGTGCCGAACATGCGCGTGAACGTGGGGGCGCTGTCGGGCGGCAATCAGCAGAAGGTGCTGCTCTCGCGTTTGCTCGAAACCCAACCCGAAGTGCTGATCCTCGACGAGCCGACGCGCGGCGTCGATATCGGCGCGAAGTCGGAAATCTATCGAATCATCAACGATCTGGCGCGCTCGGGCGTCGGCGTGATCGTCATCTCGAGCGAGCTGCCGGAAGTGATCGGCGTGGCGGATCGCGTGCTCGTGATGCGCGAAGGAGAAATCGCGGGCGAACTCGGCGGCCATTCGGGCAAGCCGATTTCGCAGGAAGGAATCATCGAACTGGCGACGGGCTCGAAGGCCGCGCTGGCGGCTTGAGTCAGGCAATCTGGAGAGAGACATGGCTAACACGACGAAACACCACGACACGGCGCCGGTTGCAAAGGCGGAAAGCACGGCGCAGCGGCAGACGCGCATCGAACACAAGGAACGCATGCAGGTGCTGATGCGCACGGCGGGCATGCTGCCGGTGCTGATTCTGCTGTGCATCGGCTTCGGCGTCGTGACGGACGGCTTCTTCAGCTTCCAGAATCTGTCGATCGTCACGCAGCAGGCTTCGATCAACATCGTGCTCGCGGCGGGCATGACCTTCGTCATTCTGACGGGCGGCATCGACTTGTCGGTCGGCTCGATTCTGTCGGCGGGCGCGGTCGCCGCGCTGCTCGCATCGAACATTCCGGGCTGGGGATGGCTCGGCATTCCGGCGGCGCTCGCGGTCGGCCTGGGTTTCGGCGTCATCAACGGCCTGTTGATCGCGCTGCTGAAACTGCCGCCCTTCATCGTGACGCTCGGCTCGCTCACCGCCGTGCGCGGCATCGCGCGGCTGATCGGCAACGACACGACGATCTTCAATCCGCAACTGCCGTTCGCGTTCATCGGCAACGACACGCTCTTCGGCGTGCCCTGGCTCGTGATCATCGCGCTGCTCGTTGTGCTCGTGTCGTGGTTCATCCTGCGCCGCACCGTGCTCGGCCTGCGCATCTATTCGGTCGGCGGCAATCCGGAAGCGGCGCGCCTGTCGGGCATCAAGGTGTGGGGCATTCAGCTCTTCGTCTACGCGATGTCCGGCCTGCTCGCGGGTCTCGGCGCGGTGATGTCGGCGGCGCGTCTTTATGCGGCGAACGGTTTGCAACTCGGCCAGTCCTATGAACTCGACGCCATCGCGGCGGTGATTCTCGGCGGCACGAGCTTCGTGGGCGGCGTGGGCTCGATCGTCGGCACGCTGGTCGGCGCGCTGATCATCGCGGTGCTCTCCAACGGCCTCGTGCTGCTCGGCGTGTCGGATATCTGGCAGTACATCATCAAGGGCCTCGTGATCATCGGCGCGGTGGCGCTCGACCGGTATCGCCAGCGCGGCTCGGCTCGTACCTGATTCACTATTCGGGCGCATTCGGGTCCGCGTGCGCCCGCCCCAAAAAACGGACCAACTGGAGACAACAACATGCGCAAGCACAATAAGCTTTTCGCCAGCGTCGCACTCGCGCTCGGATTCACGATGTCGCTATCCGCGCAAGCCGCCGACAAGCAGCTGAAGTCCATCGGCATCACGGTCGGATCGCTGGGCAATCCGTATTTCGTGACCATCTCGAAGGGCGCGGAAGCCAAGGCCAAGTCGATCAATCCGAACGCCAAGGTGACGGCGGTATCGTCGGATTACGACATGAACAAGCAGTTCACGCAGATCGACAACTTCATCTCGGCGCACGTCGACATGATTCTGCTGAACGCCGTCGATCCGAAGGCGATCGAGCCGGCGGTGAAGAAGGCGCAGAAGGCGGGCATCGTCGTGGTCGCGGTGGATGTCGCGGCGGCGGGCGCGGACGCGACCGTGCAGACCAACAACGTGCAGGCCGGCGAGATTTCCTGCGACTTTCTGGCGAAGAAGCTGAACGGCAAGGGCAACGTGGTGATCGAAAACGGGCCGCAGGTGTCGGCGGTGATCGACCGCGTGAAGGGCTGCAAGTCGGTCCTCGCGAAGAATCCCGGCATCAAGATCCTGTCCGACGATCAGGACGCGAAAGGCTCGCGCGAAGGCGGCATGAACGCGATGCAGGGCTATCTCACGCGTTTCCCGAAGCTCGACGGCGTGTTCGCGATCAACGATCCGCAGGCGATCGGCACCGACCTCGCGGCGAAGCAGCTGCATCGCGGGAATATCGTGATTACGTCGGTGGATGGCGCGCCGGATATCGAAACGGCGCTGAAAAGCGACACGCTCGTGCAGGCGTCGGCGAGTCAGGACCCGTGGGCCATGGCGCAGCAAGCGGTGAGCGTGGGCTATGACCTGATGAACGGCAAGAAGCCGGGCAACACGACGATCCTGCTGCCGTCCACGCTCGTCACGCGCGAGAACGTCGGCAGCTACAAGGGCTGGTCGTCGCCGCGCTAAAGACTCGCTGAGCAGCTATCTGAGCGGCACGATGCGCAGCGCGCCGGTTTTGTCCGGCGCGCTCGACCGGTCCACCACGATGAGCCGTTTGCGCGCGACATCCACCGCGACGCCGCGCGGCGCGCCGATGCCGTCCGCGATGACCGCCGGACGGCCGCGCTTCGAAATGCTGCATACGGCGTGCGCGCCGCATTTCGTGTAGAGCGTGCCGTCGGGCGACGCGGCCAGCAGGTCGGGCGCATCGACGGTCGCGAAGACATCGCTCGCGGGAACCGGCGCGCTTGCGGCGCGCGCCGCCTGCAAATCCACCTGATAGATGCGGTTCGCGGCCTGATCGCTGATATAAAGCGCGTCGGCGATCGCGGCGAGACCCACGGGCTTCGCCAGGCCGGTGACGATATCGCGCTCGATCACCTGCCGCGGCGCCGTGCCGCGCGTAATGACGCTCACGCCGCCCCTCGCGGGCGCATCGCCTTCCTTCACGAACCAGCTCGACAGGAACGTGCCGCCGTCGAGCACGAGCAGACCCAGCCGCCGCCGCGCCGCGTTCGTGTCCGATGCGAGCGCGACCTGCCCGCTCGGCGCGACATCGAACACCGCGCTCGCCGCGCCGAATCCGAAGCGCTCGACCAGCAGATGCCCGTTCGGCGCGAACGCGATCTGGCTCAGGCCCGTGCGCTCGCCCTCGGCGGCCGGAATGCGCGCGTACAGCGAAAAGTCGCCCCCGCCGATATCCGATGTCATCACGATGCCGTTCGATTTATCGTCGGTGACGAATACCGCGCCGTCCGCATCGCGCACCGCGACGCCGTTCGGCGTGCCGGAAAGCGGCACTTGCTGCGCGCTCGTGCCCGGCGCGACCGAGCCGCACGCCGCAAGAAACATGGACATTGCCGCCGCCGCCATCGCCCGCCGATTCATGCGAATTCTCCCGAAAACATGCCGTGAGGGACGAAACATCGTAATCCAGCGGCGAATGTTCCGCGCAATCGCGGTCCGGGCGAAAAAAATTGACACCCTCTTGAAACCAGCCTAAAACCATCCATATGGATGGTAACGGGAGGTTTGAATGAAGAAAGAGGCGTTGGATCGCTCGCGAGGCAGCGAAACCGAAAAAATCACGATCAATCTCGGTCCGGTCGATCTGGGCCAGATCGATCTGCTCGTGGAAGAAGGCTTTTACTCGAATCGCACGGACCTGATTCGTACGGCGATTCGCAATCAGTTGTCGATTCACGCGCCGGCCGTCAAGGAGACGGTGACGCGCCGCGAATTCGTGCTGGGCCTTCAGCATTTCTCGAAACACGACCTCGAAGCGGCGCTCGCGGCCCATCAGCGGCTCAGGATTCAGGTGCTGGGACTCGCCAGCATCGCCACTGACGTCTCGCCCGAACTCGCGCTGGCGACGATCGATTCGATCGTCGTTCGCGGCGCGCTCCATGCATCACCGGCACTCAAGGCGGCGCTCGCGGATCGAATCCGGTAGCGCGCCCGACTCATTGCCCGACAACGGAACCGACATGAAACTCAACGAAGGCTTTTTGGACTCGATGAAAGCGGCGTTCGCCCGCTTTCGCAGCAACGACCCCGCCGCGGCGGCGGAGATCGTGAAGCGCGCCATGCGCGGCGAACAGACGGACGCAGTCGCGACACCCTTCGCCGACGTCCTGTCACCCCGCCCCCACGCGCGTTCGACGCACACCGCGCCCGACGTGGAGGAACGCGGGCATTTCAGCATGCGGCGCTATGCGAGCGCCGCTGGCCAGCGCGATTACAAGCTCTACGTGCCCGCCCATTCCGGCGGCGAGCCTCTGCCGCTCATCGTCATGCTGCATGGCTGCACACAGGACGCGGACGACTTCGCAGCCGGCACGCGGATGAACGCGCTTGCCGAGAAACACGGGTTTATCGTCGTCTATCCGATCCAGCCGCAGGGCGCGAACGCGTCGAAGTGCTGGAACTGGTTCAGACGCGCCGATCAGCAGCGCGACCACGGCGAGCCTGCGCTGATCGCGGGCATCACGCGCGAGGTGATGGCGAATTGCAACGCCGATCCGGAACGGGTCTACGTGGCGGGCCTGTCGGCGGGCGGCGCCATGGCGGCGATCCTCGCGCAGACGTATCCCGATTTGTATGCGGCGGCAGGCGTTCATTCGGGCCTGCCGGTCGGGTGCGCGCACGACTTGCCGTCCGCGCTGGCGGCGATGCGCGGCGGCAAGGCGCATTCCAAGGCGCGCAAGGCCGGGCGCGCGGACACCGACGATAGCCGGACTTCCCGAGCCCCGCTCATCGTGTTTCACGGCGATGCGGATGCGACGGTTCATCCCGCCAACGCGACCGAACTATTACGCGAATTCTCCGCGAATGAAGTAATAGCGGAAGGGGCATCGGCCGGTCATGGCAGCGCACGAAAACACACGGTTCGGCACATGAAGTCACGGTCCGGCGTGGACGCCGAACTCTGGACAATCCACGGCGCGCCCCACGCGTGGTCCGGCGGCTCTTCGAGCGGCAGCTATACCGACCCCGCCGGGCCCGACGCCAGCGCCGAGATGGTGCGATTCTTCCTGCAACACCCTCGTCGCCATTGAATGAAGCGCGCGGCGCTGCCGCGCGCTTGACCGATTTTGTCAGAATTGGTACACTGCTGGCCCAGAAGTGCCCAAGAAGTTCGATTGCTGCTCATCAATGTCCGTTTTTTCCCTGGCGGTATTCGTTGTCCACTCCCTCCTTGCTGCTTCTCCAGTTCCCTTGCGGAACGCATGTTTAACATCAAAATTATCTAAGGATTCCAGATGGATACCGGTATCGTCAAATGGTTCAATGACACGAAGGGCTTTGGCTTCATTACGCCCGACAACGGCGGCGAAGATCTTTTCGCTCACTTTTCCGAAATTCGCGCCGATGGCTTCAAGACCCTGGCTGAAAACCAGAAGGTGAGCTACGAGACGAAGCGCGGTCCCAAGGGACTGCAAGCTGCGAACATCAAGCCGCTCTGATCGTCGCAGGACACGGGTTCCGATCGCGAACCCGGTTCATGGGGCCTCCTTCCGGAGGCCCTTTTCATTTGTGCGACGCTTTAAGCCGGACTCGCGGCGAAATAACTGATCTCGCGTTTCGTGGGCGTCAGTACGCGCACCGGCGCGCCGCTGATCCAGGCCCGGATGTTTTCGACCGATTCGCCGTAGTAAAAGCGATAAGACTCATCGGTCACGTAACCGATATGCGACGTCGCGATCACGTTGTCCAGCGTCCGGAACGGGTGCTCCGCGGGCAACGGCTCCTGATCGAAAACATCGAGCGCCGCGCCTGCAATCCGCTTCTCACGCAAAGCCTCGATCAACGCTTGCTCGTTGACGATCGGTCCGCGTGCCGTGTTCACCAGCAGCGCGTGCCGCGGCATCGACGCCAGTTCCGCGCGGCCGATCAGGTCTCGCGTGCGCTCCGACAAGCGCACGTGAACCGAAAGAATATCGCTTGTCGCAAGCAGTTCTTCCTTCGACACGTACAGCGCGCCATGCTGCGCCGCCGACTCCTGCGTCATGTTCTGGCTCCATGCGATCGTGCGCATGCCGAAAGCCTGCGCCACCCGCGCGGTCGCGCCGCCGGTGTAGCCCAGACCCAGCAGGCCGATGGTTTTGCCATGCAGGTCGCCGCCCACCGAGACTTGCCAGCCGCCCTTCCTGAACGACGCGACTTCCTCCGGAATATGCCGCGTCGCGGCGAGAATGAGCGCCCACGCAAGTTCCGCCGCGGCCGTTGGCGACGATGCCGTTCCGCACACCGTGATGCCGAGTTCATGGGCCGCTTCGATATCGATGGCCGCGTTCCACGGTCCCGTGCTCGCCAGCAGCTTCAGATTCGGCAGCCGCGACAGGACGCTGCGCGTGAACCAGGTGCGCTCACGCATCACGCAAAGAATGTCGAAGGGTTGCAGACGCTCGACCAGCGCGTCCTCGTCGCCGATGGTGTTCGTGAAAACGGTGATATTGGCGCGCTCGCGCAAGCCGTTCCAGTCGCCGAACCGCAGCGCGGTGTTCTGGAAATCATCGAGAATGGCAATGTTGTGCATGTGTTTTCAGTCCGTTCAATGCGGATCAGGCCCGCGCTTCTGTATGGCGCCGAAAGCCAAACAGCATGACGAAGATCCCCGACACGAGTATGGCCGTCATCACGTAAAGGCCGCTGTTGAGCGAGCCCGTCATGGTCTTGAGCCATCCGATCACGAAGGGGCTGCAAAAGCCGCTGAGCAAGCCGATGCAGTTGACGAAAGCGATGCTCGTCGCAGCCGCCGGCGCGCCGTTCAGATAATCCGCCGCGAGCGACCAGATGAGCACATTGGTCGCGAAGATGCCGACGCAGGCCACCGTCAACAGCGCGACGGTCAAGGCGGGAGAATTGGTCGGATGCGAGACCAGCAGCAAGGCGGCCGCGCCGATGAAACCCGCGATGGCCGCATGCCACCGGCGTTCGAGCATGCGATCCGAGCTTCGGCTGATCGCGACCATGCCGATTGCGCCCATGCCGTAAGGAATGACGGAGAGCCACCCGAGCAGGGAAAGATTCGAGATGCCCGAGTCTTTCATGACAGTCGGAAGCCAGAACGTCACCGAATAGGTTCCGCAGACAAACGCGAAATCGATGAAGGCGAGCATATAGACTTTCGGGTCCGCGAGCGCCTCGGCGAGTTTCGCATGGCCGTGCTGCCCGATCTTGCGCTTGCGCTCCATCTCGATTTCGAAGCCCTGCCGAAGCACGCCCTTCTCGGCATCGGTCAGCCATTTCGCCTTGTCGATGTTGTCGTCCAGCAGCAGCAAGGTGACGAGGCCGAGCACGACCGCCGGCAATGCCTCGACGATATAAAGCCATTGCCAACCGGCGAGATTGGCGACGTGAGCGAGACTCGTCATCGCCCATCCCGACACCGGGCCGCCGACGATACCCGCAACCGGAAACCCGACCATGAAGCAGGCGATGATCACGCCGCGCCGTCTTTCCGGAAACCACGAGCTCAGATAGAAAATCACGCCAGGAAAGAAGCCCGCTTCGAACACGCCCAGAAGCAGGCGGACGATATAGAACTGCGTGACGTTCGTGACGAAAGCCGAGCACGCCCCGACGATGCCCCAGCAGATCATGATGCGCGCGATGGTTTTCTTCGCGCCCATGCGCCTCAGCAGCATGGCGCTCGGCACTTCCAGCAGACAGTACGATAGAAAGAAGATGCCCGCGCCGAGGCCGTACACGCTATCGCTGAAGCCGAGCGCGTCCTGCATCTGCAACTTCGCATAGCCGACATTGATGCGATCCAGAAACGCGACGACATAACACACGAACAGCAGGGGCACGATGCGAAGCGTGACCCGCAGGTAGAGCGCGCGCTCTTCGGCGCTCGCTATCGGGCCGGACGTCAGCGTATCGGCTGACGTCGGATCGGAATCTAGAACGGACTGGTTCACTCGCTGTCTCCATGTTTTTGCGGCTTGGATTAATGTGATCGATTCACTTCTGCTCCATCCCTACATGCTTCGCCGGAAGCGACAACGCGAGGTTCCAGCAATGCCGCCAGTCTAAGAAACATCGATGCGCGACGATAATGAAAAGTACCGATCAGGTGAGACGCGCGGGTTATATCGGTGATAACCAGTAATTGGCGCCGTTGCGCAGCGGCTCCATCTCTGAGACGATTTGTCCGCCTCATCTCTCGCGCCCACATCGATCAGGAGACCGACTTGAACAGCAGTGCACCGAACAACTCGCTCAACTTCGTTCTGATTCACGGCGCGTGGCACGGCGGCTGGGTCTGGCGATCCGTCATGGACGAACTGAGCGCGCGCGGCCATCGCGTCGTCGCGCCGACCATGACCGGACTCGGCGAGCGCCATCATCTGGTGGCATCGGCGACGTCGCTCGATGTGAATATCGCCGATATCGTCAACGTCATCGAGGCGGAGGAATTGCGCGATGTCGTGCTGGTGGGCCACAGCTACGGCGGACTGGTTGCGTCGGGCGTCGCCGACCGCATTGCGCACGCGCTGCGCACGGTCGTGTTTCTCGACAGCCTGCTCGTCGAAAGCGGGCAATGCGCGTTCGATGTGCTGCCCGCGAGCGTCGTCGAGGAGCGCAAGGAATCGGTCAGGGCGAGCGGCCAGCCGCTCGGGATGCCCGTCAATGGGTTGAAGGGCACCGGCATTCCGGACGATCATCCGCGTGCGGCGTGGGTGCATCGGCGGCTCACGCCGCATCCGCTTGCAACGTATGCTACGCCGCTTCGGCTCGACCATCCGCTCGGCAACGGGCTGCCCTGCACCTACGTGCATTGCGCCAATCCTTCGTACGAGACGCTCGCGCCCGTGCGCGAGCATGTGCGCTCGCACTATCCGGACTGGGGCTGGGAAAGCATCGACACAGGCCATGACGCGATGGTGCTCGCGCCCGGCCTGCTCGCCAATCTGCTCGAACGGCTCGCCGCGGCGACCTGAGCCATCGGCGAACCTAAGCGGCGATCGCCTCAGGATGCACGAAAGTCTTCGGCAGCCCCGCGCGGGCGATCGCGCCCGTGAACGGCTCGCCCGGCAGCCATGCGGCGATCGTCTCGCGAATCGCCAGCAGCCTGTCGATATCGATGCCGGTGCTGAGCCCTTGCGCTTCGAGCATGAACACCGTGTCTTCGGTATTGATGTTGCCCGTCGCGTTGGGCGCGAACGGACAGCCGCCAAGCCCGCCGAGCGAGGCATCGAACGCGCGCACGCCCGCATCGAGCGCGGCCATGACGTTGGCGAGGCCCAGACCGCGCGTATCGTGAAAGTGACAGGCGACGGGCACCGGCCCGGCAAGCGTCAGCACCTGCCGCATGAGCGCATACACCTGCGCGGGATTGGCGTAGCCCACCGTATCGGCGATGGTGATTTCGCGCGCACCCGCCTCGATCAGCGTTTCGACGAGGCCGAGCACGATGCTTTCCTCGACCTTGCCCGCGATCGTGCAGCCGAACGCGGTCGCCACGCCCGCGCCGAGCACGATATGGCGGCCCAGTTCGTCGCGCGCCCCCGCGATGCGCACGAAGTCCTCGACCGACTCCGCCGTGCTGCGCCGCACGTTCTTCAGGTTGTGCTCGTTGCTCGCCGACAGCACGTAATGCACCTTGTTCAGGCCCACGTCGAAGGCGCGTTGCGCGCCCTTCAGGTTCGGCACCAGCGCCGCGGCGTGAAGGCCCTCGATGGCGAGCGCGCCCGCGGCGACTTCGACCGCGTCCGCGAATTGCGGCACGACTTTCGGCGGCACGAACGAAGTCACTTCGATATCGGTCACGCCTGCATCGACCAGCCGCGCGCACCATTCCAGCTTCTGCGCGCTCGTGAGGATGGTGCGCACCATCTGCAAGCCATCGCGCAGGCCGACTTCGCGAATCTCCACGTCTCTTTCGTTGTCTTTCATGTGCTCTCCAGTTCAGATGGTCGGGTCCGCGACGGCATCGCTGCCTTCGTCCGCATGCCCGACGGCAGCCGCGACGCCCGACGTCGAAGGCGCGAGCACCACGGCGGCGATGGCGCCGAGCACCATCAGAAACGCGATCGCGCCGAGACCGCCCGCCATGCTGTTGGTCATGGTCTTGATCGAGCCGATGATCATCGGGCTGACGAAGCCGCCGAGCAGGCCCACGCAGTTGATCACCGCGACGCCGCCCGCCGCGCCGCTGCCGCGGATGTAGTCGGTCGAGATCGCCCAGATCAGCGGATTGGGCGCGAGAATGCCCGCCGTCGCCACTGAAAGCGCTACCAGCGAGAGCGCGAGATTGCCCGTCGTGAACGCCGCGACGACGAGACCCGCCGCGCCGAACACCATCGCGACGGCGCAATGCCAGCGCCGCTCCATGGTGCGGTCCGAATGACGGTTCAGCATGATGAGCGCGATCCAGCTCACGAAATACGGAATCGCCGAATAGCAGCCGATCTGCAGCGCGCTCGACACGCCCGCGCTCTTGATGAGCGTCGGCAGCCAGAAGCCGATCGCGAACACGCCGGCGATCTGCGTGAACCAGACGAAGCCCATCACGTAGACGCGAAAGTCCTTCAGCGCACGGCCGAACGTGTGCTCCGCGTGCTTGGCCGAGACGCTCGAACTCTTGCGAATATCGGCGAGCACGACGGCCTTTTCGCTTTCGGTGAGCCACTTCGCCTGCTGCGGGCCGTCGTCGAGAAAGAAGAACGCAATCACGCCGAGCACGCTCGCCGGCAAGCCCTGCACGATGAACATCCACTGCCAGCCGTGCAGGCCGCCGTAGCCGTTGAAGTAGGTCATCAGCGCGCCCGACAGCGGCCCGCCGAACAGGCCCGCGATGCCCGTCGCGCAGGTGAAGATGGCGATCACCTTGGCGCGCCGCTCGACCGGATACCAGCGCGTGAGATAGAAGATCACGCCGGGATAAAGCCCCGCCTCCGCGAGCCCGAGAAAGAAGCGCACGGTGTAGAGATGCGAAGGCAGCGTGACGAACGCCGTGCCCGCCGCGATCAAGCCCCACAGGATCATGATGCGCGAGAAGGTGCGCTTCACGCCGATGCGCGCGAGCAGCAGATTGCTCGGCACTTCCATCAGCACGTAGCCGAGAAAGAAGATGCCCGCGCCGATGCTGTACGTGAGGTCGCTGAAGCCCACGTCGTGCTTCATGTCGAGCTGCGCGATGCCGATGTTGATGCGATCGAGAAACGCGAACACGTAGCACAGGAACAGGAACGGTATGAGCCTGCGCGTGATCTTGCCGTAGGTCGCTTCGGCCTTTGGCCTGTCGAAGCTGCCGATTTCGGGTGTCATGTATGTGTCTCCTCCGGTGAATCCGGGTCTTGGTCTAGCGGCCTTTGAATCGGGGCGAGCGCTTCTCGTTGTAGGCGCTGATGCCTTCGAGACGGTCCTCGGTCGGAATCAGCCGGTTGTACGCTTCGATTTCCAGATACAGCCCGGTGCGCAAATCGCCCTGCATGCCGAGGTCGATTGCCTTCTTCGCCTGCGCGACCGAAAGCGGCGCGCTCGTGCAGATATCGCGCGCCGCTTCGATGGCGTCGGCGAGCACGCGCCCCGGCTCGCACAGCCGGTTGACGACGCCCCACGCGAGCGCCTCCTGCGCCGTGAACTTCGCGCCGCGGAAAATCAGTTCCTTCGCGCGCCGCGTGCCGATGGTGCGCGGCAGTTGCTGCGTGCCGCCGCCGCCCGGCATGATGCCGCGCTTGACTTCGGTGAAGCCGAACACCGCGTTCGCCGCGGCATACGCGAAGTCGCAGGCGAGCAGCAGTTCCAGTCCGCCCGCCACCGCCGCGCCGTTCGCCGCGCAGATGACCGGCACTGGGCAATACGTGAGCGCGCGGTTCATGCGCTCGAACAGATAGTGCTGCACGCCGAATTGCTCGTCGGTCATCCCTTCGCGCTGCTTGAGGTCCGCGCCGCCGCAAAACGCGCGCTCGCCCGCGCCCGTCAGGATCACGCAGCGATACAGCGCCGGGTCCGCTTCGAGCGCGCCGAATACGCGGATGATTTCCTCGCCCATCGTCGTGCTGATCGCGTTCGAGACTTCCGGGCGGTTCAGCTTGACGACGAGAATCTGCTCGTCGATCTCTTCGAGCGTCAGCGTGCCGAGCGCGCCGACCAGTTGCGATGCAAGTTTCAAGATGTCTCCAGGGGTTTCTTCGTCAGCAGATGGTTGTGTTCGCCGAGCTTGGGCGTGACGCCGGTGTGCGCGGGCCGCGCGCCGCCGAACGAGATCGGCACGCCGACCACCGTGGCCGCGCCGTCGTCGGTGGTACGCAACAGGTCGAGCGCGCGGGTCTGCTCGTGCTCCACGACCTGATCGATGGTCTGGATCGGCCCGCAGGGAATGCCGGCCTGGTCGAGCGCATCGAGCCAGTGCGCGCTGCTCTGCTTGCCGAACTCGGCGTGCAGCAGGTCGATCAGCTCGACCCGGTTGCTCACGCGCGCGCCGTTCGTGACGAAGCGCGCGTCGTCGGCGAGCGCGGGGACCGCGAGCACGTCGCACAGGCGGCGGAACAGGCGGTCGTTGCCCGCCGCGACCATGATGGTGCCGTCCGCGCATTCGAAGGCCTGATGCGGCACGATCGCGGCCGTTCCCGATCCCCAGCGCCCCGGCAGCACGCCAGACGCGAGATAGTCGGCGATCTGGATGCCCGCCCAGCTGATCGCGGTCTCGTACAGCGATACCGACACGACTTCGCCCGCGCCTGTCGCCTGCCGCCGGAAGAGCGCGGCGAGCACGCCGATAGCCGCCCAGAGCCCCGTGCCCATATCGTTCACCGACACCGGAATGCGCGACAGCGGCTCGCCCGGCTGGCCGAGAAAGCTCATCAGGCCGGACAGCGCCTGCACGAGCGGGTCGTAGCCGGGCTTGTCGCGCAACGGCCCCGCCGTGCCGAACGCGCCGAGATTGCAGTAGACGAGCGACGGCTTCATGCGCAGCATCTGTTCGCCGCCGAGACCGTACTTCTCGGTGCCGCCCGCCTTCAGGTTCTGCAGCACGACATCGGCGCGGCGCGCAATCAGCTCGCGCAACGCCTGCGCTTCATCGGGATTCGACAGCGACATCGCGATGCTCTGCTTGCCGTGATTAACCGCATGAAACAGCGCGGCCGCGCCATCGACGAAGGGCGGGCCCCAGTCGCGCGCATAGTCGCCGTGCTCCGCGCTCTCGATCTTGATGACCTCCGCGCCCAGCGAACCCAGGATCATGCCCGCATACGGCGCGGCGAGACTGTGGCCGATCTCGATCACGCACACGCCCGCGAGCGGCAGGGACTGGCTCATGGTTTCGTTCATGCTCATTCGGCGGTGACTTCGAGCGGTGCATCGACGTTTTGCTGCGCCTGACCGTAGCGTTGCGCGGCGGCTTCGGCGCTGACGTAGCCATCGGCGATATCGGCGTCGATGCGCGCCTGCTCGCGCTCGCGCGGGTCGCCATAGCCGCCGCTGCCCGCGGGCTGCACGGTCACGCGATCGCCGCGATACACGACCGTCTGCCCGCCCTTCGCCGCCACCTTGTGCTCGCTGCCGTCCGCGCGCGCCACGACGCAGTGAAAGCGCGTGCCGGGCTCGCCGCCGAAGTGGCCTTCGGGCGCCGACCGTCCGCGTTCGCCCGAAACGGTGAAGGTGGCTTCGTCATACTCGACGCGATACACGCGCCGCGATGTCAGCCCGCCGCGCCGGCGGCCCGCGCCGCCACTGTCGGTGACGAGCGACCATTCCTCGACCATCAGCGGCGAGGTCGCTTCGATCATCTCGACCGACTGGCTGCCCGCGTTGCCCACATAGACGCGCACGCCGCTCACGCCGTCCTTGCCCGCGCGCGCCCCCATGCCGCCCGCGTGGACGTCGTGCATGGTGACGAATTCCTGGCCGGTGCGGGCGATGCGCGCCGGATCGGTATCGCGTCCGCTGAAAATCCCCGCGCACGACGCGCAGTTGCTCTGCCCGGTGATGCGCTCCGGCACCGCCGGCGCGAGCGCCTTCAGCAACAGATCGATCACGCGCGGCGAGGTCTCCGTATTGCCCGAGACGACCGACGCCGGATAGCGGCAGTTCAGCACACTGCCTTCGGGCGCGATGATCGTCACCGGCCGATAGCAGCCCTGATTGATCGGAATGCCGGGATCGGTCAGCGCCTTCACGGTGAACCAGGTGCTGTTGCACGTCACCGAAAGCGGACAGTTGATGCCGCCGCGCGCCTGCGGGCCGGTGCCGGTGTAGTCGAAGGTAATCTGATCGCCCGTCTTGGTGATCTTCACCTTGAGCAGCGGCCGCTCCTGCTTCCAGCCCGGCGCTTCGATCGGATCGAGATACTCCTCCGCTTCGTAGATGCCATCGGGAATGCGCGCGATCTCCGCGCGAATCAGCTTTTCGGAATGATCGAGGCTCTGGCTCATCACGTCGCGCAGCGCTTCGGCGCCGTACTTCGCGACGAGTTCGCCGATGCGGCGGTCGCCCACATACGTGCCCGCGTACTGCGCCTGAATGTCGAGCCGCAGTTCGTGCGCGTTGCGGCTGTTTCGCGTGAGCAGGTTGAGCATGTCCTGCACCGGCTCGTCGTTGCGATACAGAAACACCGGCGGAATGCGGATGCCTTCGGCGAACACGTCCCACGTCGTGACGGTATAGCTGCCCGGCGACTGCCCGCCGATATCCGTCCAGTGGCCGCGCGTCATCACGAACGCGACGATCTCGCCGCCCGCGAACACGGGCCGCGTGAACTGCACGTCCGGCTGATGATTGCCGCCGCCCACATAGGCGTCGTTGCTGACGATCACGTCGCCGGGGCGCAGGTTCTCGCGCCCGACCGCTTCGACCGACACGCGCGTCGAGATGACGGCTGAGCCGAGCATCGTCGGAATGTCGTTGCCTTGCGCGACGAGTTGCATGTCGGCGTCGAAGATGGCGGCCGACGAATCGCCGCTCGCGTGCATGAGCGGGCTGCCGGCGGTGCGCATCATCGCGATCTTCATTTCACGCGCGACCGCGAAGAGACTGCTGCGGATAATTTCGTAAGTGACGATGTCCATATATTCAGGCTGCCAGTTCGATGACGAGATTGAGATCGGAATCGACGCGCGCGACGTGCGACGCCTTCAGCACGGCGCAACTGCTGTGTTCCTCGATGACCGCCGGCCCTTCGATCGTCGCGCCGACCGGAATCTGCATGCGGGCGAATACGGGCAAGGTGCGCACGCCGCCGTCGAAATACACTTCGCGGGTGCGCACCGGCTTGGGCAACTCGCCGCCGTCCGCGCTCGCGACGCCGCCGCGCCAGCCGGTCGTCGTCACGAGTTGCAGGCGCACGTTGGCGACCACCACCGGCTTGTCCTTGCTGACGAAGTTCCATTGCCGCAGATGCGCGTCCTCGAAAGCCTGCGCGAGCGCTTCGCGAATGCCTTGCGCCTCGCCCTGCACTTCGACCGTGATGACGTCGGGCTGGCCCGCGTAGCGGCAATCGGCGAGGCGCACGACCTTCACGCCCTCCGCGTCCACGCCGTGACGCTGCAGTTCGTCCATGCCTTGCGTGGTCAGTTCGTCGAGCGCGGCGTGCAGCGCGGCGTCGTCGATCATCGCGAGATCGCTTTCGAGCGGGCGCTGATAGTCGTATTGCTGGTCCGCGACCGTCATGCCGAATGCGCTGAAAAGGCCCGGCAGCGGCGGAATCACCACGCGGCGGATACCCATTTCGTGCGCCAGATCGACCGCGTGCACCGGCCCCGCGCCGCCGTAGCAGATATAGGAGAACTCGCGCGGATCGTAGCCGCGCTCGACCGTCATGATGCGGATGGCCTGCGCCATCAGCGCGTTGGCGACGGAGCGCACGACTTGCGCGGCTTCCGGCACGGAGACGCCGAGCGGCTGGGCGATGACTTCGTCGACGACGCGCCATGCGGCTTGCGCGTCGAGCTTGAATTCGCCGCCGAGGAAGCTGTCGGGATCGATATAGCCGAGCACGAGATTGCAGTCGGTGACGGTCGGCCGCGTGCCGCCGCGTCCGTAGCACGCGGGGCCGGGGTCCGCGCCCGCGCTTTCCGGTCCGATGCGCACGCCGCCGCCCGCGTCGATCCACACGATCGAGCCGCCGCCCGCGCCGACCGAATCGATGTCGATGCTGGGCGAGCGTACCGTATAGGTATGCAGCAGACTCTTGTTGCGCAGTTCGGGGCGGAAGTCGCGGATCAGCGAGACGTCGAACGTCGTGCCGCCCATGTCGCCGAGAATCGCGTTCTTCAGTTCGCTCTTCTCGCAGTTGCGGATCGCCGCCGACACGCCGCCCGCCGGCCCCGATTCGAGCAGCACGATGGGTTTGTCCGCGACCATCGCCGGGCTTGCGAGACCGCCGTTCGACTGCATGAAAAGGAACTTGCCCGCGAAGCCATGTTGCGCCAGCGCGCCAATGAGGCGGCCGATGTAGCGCCCGCACACGGGGCCGAGCATCGCGTTGATGACGGTCGAGCTCGCGCGCTCGTATTCCATCGACTCCGGATTCACTTCGTGCGAAGCGCAGATGAAGTGGTCCGGCAACAGGCGGCGCAGCGTATCGACGGCTTCGCGTTCGTGCGCCGGATTCACATGCGCGTGCAGAAAGCACACGGCGACGGCTTCGACATCCGACGCGCGGATCTGATCGGCGAGCGCTTCGAGCTGCGCGTGATCGAGCGGCGTTTCGACGCTGCCGTCGTAGCGCAGGCGCTCGTTCACTTCGAGCCGCCAGCGCCGCTCGACGAGCGGACGCGGATTGTCGAACAGCAGATCGTAGAGATCGGCGCGATCGTGACGCGAGACGCGCCGCAGTTCGAGGATGTCGCGAAAGCCGCGCGTCGTGACGAGCGCGGTCTTCGCGCCCGTGCCTTCGACGACCATGTTGGTCGCCATCGTCGTGCCGTGGCCGAGGAACGCGACCTCCGCGCTATCGGCTCCCGACAGTTCGAGAATCTTGCGAAAGCCTTCGATGGTGCCGATGACGCGATCCTTCGGCGTCGTCGGCACCTTGGTCGACCAGATGCGCCCTGTCTCATCGTCCACCATCACGACATCGGTGAAGGTGCCGCCGACATCGAGTCCGATTCTTTTCAATTTGCTTCTCTCCATGTGGATGCCTGATTTCCGGTTCGCTTGCCCACGCCGCGTGTGTTCCGGCATGATCGAGCCGCGCCGTCGAGCGCCGGGCCGTGACGAACTTCGACCGAGCCAGTTTAAAGAGGCATCGACGCGGCCAGATAATGAAACCTTCCGATCAGGTGAGACCCTGGAGTTATATCGGTGATAACCAGTATCGATGCGATATTGAGGCGGCTGCGCGGCAATCACGTCGCGCTCCTGATTGCGCTAGACGACCACGGCTCGCTGCGCAAGGCAGCGCAGCAGGTGTCGCTCTCGCAGCCCGCCACGACCAAATCGCTGCGCGAAATCGAGGCGATGTTCGGCACGGAACTGTTCGCGCGCTCGCCGCGCGGCATCGTGCCGAACGAGCTCGGACGCTGCGTGATCCGTCACGCGCGCGCGGTGCGTTCCGAGATCGGCGCGCTGCGCGACGAGCTCGCGGCCATCATGCGCGGCGGCGGCGGCATGCTCGCCATTGGCGCGGTCATGGGCTCGATGCCCGAATGGCTCGCGCCCATCCTGCGCTCGTTGCGGCAGGTTCAGCCGGATGTGTCCGTCGAAGTCTGGGAGGACAACAGCGCGCGGCTTTTGTCGATGCTCGATCAGCGCCTGCTCGATCTCGTCATTGGGCGTCCGAGCATCAGCGTCCATCCGGAGGCTTACGATTTCATTCCGCTCGAAGTGGAGGAAGTCTGTCTGGTGACGGACGGCGCCGATCCGCTGGCGAACGTGCAGCACCTGTCGCTCGCGGATCTTGCCGACAATCCGTGGATCGTGCCGCAAGCCGCCCTGCCGATGCGCTCGCTGCTCGAACAGCTTTTCGACGACGCCGAGATTCCGTTCCCGCGCTACGCCATCGAAACGTCGTCGACGTTCGCGACCTTGTCGCTGCTGCGGGCGAGCGACGGCACCGTCGCGCTGATGCCGCTGAAAGTCGCGCAGTACTTCCAGGCGCACGGCATGATGGCGGTGCTGCCGATTCAGATCGAACGCCGCGGCGCGCCGTACGGCATCGCGACGCGGCGCGGCGCCACCGCGACCGCGCCGGTGCAGCGCTTCATCGAGCTATGCAAGCAAAAGCGCGACGAGCAGCTTCGTTAGACGATGACCGACATGCGCGAATGGGCATGTCATATCCGCGCAAGCGTAATATAGTCGCGGATATAACCCGTCACCCAGATCGCCCCATGTCATTCAGTCATGAAACGATGCCGGTATTCGGCCAGGACATCGAGAGCCCGCAGGTCGCCATCGAGATCGGCGGCGCGGTGCAGACGCCGCTCACGCTCGACGTCGCCGCATTGCGCGAGTACGCGCGCGTGAGCATCGCGCCCTTCGATCTGGTGTGTTTTTCCACGGGCCGCTACATTCGCCCGATGGGAAGCTATCGCGGCGTGCAGTTGCGCGTGCTGCTCGACGCCGCCGGCGTGCGGCGTCCCGACAGCACGGATTTCAAGCGCACCGTATTCCTCGCGCAGGCGCACGACGGTTACGCCGTCACCTACTCGTGGCACGAGCTTTTCAATACGCCGGTCGGCGAGCGGGTGATCGTCGCGTATGAATGCGAGGATCGCGAACTCGGCATCGCGGACGGCTTGCCGGTGCTCGTTTCGGGCGCGGACAACGTGCATGCGCCGCGCCACATGAAGCGCTTCGTGCGCGTCGATGCGCACGTGCTCGCACAGCCGCATCGATGAATCCGGCAGCGCGCGCGTTGCTCGGCCGCGCGATCGATCCGTATGCGCCCGATACCGTGCTGTTCGCGCGGCTCGTGGGCGCGCGCATCGAAGGAGGCGATTTGCCTGTGCTCGGGCTCGACGCCGGCGAGCTTGCGAAACTCATCGGCCGGCATTTTCCCGGCGCGACGTTCGGGCATTTTCTGCATCTCGCGCCGCGCACCGCCTTCACGCGCGACCTGCACGCGCTTTTGATGTGGCACGACCGCACGGCGACGCGGCATCGCGACGACGCGCGGTGTCTCGCGGCCATTATTTGCGCGGCGTCGCTGCGCCCGGACCATTTGTGGCGCGATCTCGGTCTCTCCGGCCGCGAAGACGTCACCGACATGCTCGATCGACACTATCCGGCGCTCGTTGCGCGCAACGTGGCCAACCTGCGCTGGAAGAAATTTCTCGCGCAGGAGGTGGCGCACGCACGCGGCGAAGCGCCGACGTGCGCGCCGGGCTGTCCGGGTTGCGAGGATTACGCTTTCTGCTATCCCGACAACCGGTGACGTGCGCGCGGGCCGCTTTCGTTCGTGTATTCTCTCGGGCATGGCGACGACCCACAAAACGACGGCAGGCGCGAACGAGCGGAACGCGGCGAACACGGCGGACGCGGCAAGCGCGCCGGCCGAAGTGCGCTTTCGCATGCGCGTCACGAAAGGCGAGACCATCGCGATCGGTCCGGGCAAGGTGTCGCTGCTCGAAGCGGTGCGCAGGCACGGCTCGATATCGGCGGCGGCGCGCAGCCTCGACATGTCGTACCGGCGCGCGTGGCTGCTCATCGACGAGCTCAATCGCGCGCTCGAATCGCCCGCGACGATTTCCGAGCAAGGCGGCCAAAGCGGCGGCGGCTGCGTGCTGACGCCGGTCGGCGAGCGCATCGTCCAGCTTTATCGCGAGGTCGAAACGCAGGCGCAAGCCGCGTGCGCCACGCAGATCGAAGCGCTTACTAAGCTGCTGAAACCCTGAATCGCTAACCGTGCCGCAAGCAGAACGCGGACCGCGGCGGACCGCTCGCGGGCGTGGCTTGCGCGCTCGCGGTGAGCCGCGCGACGAACTCCACGAAGCTCGCGACGCTCGCGGTGCGCAGCGGCGCATACTCGACGCCGTGCCGCTCGCAGACGCGCTTGAGCATGCTCATCGAATCGTGATCGATGCAGTCGACGGGAAAGAGCACGACATCCGCGTTCGGCAGCGCGGCGGCGAGCAAGCCCTTGCGATCTTCGATACCGCCGTCGTGAACGATCAGCTCGCCGCCCGCCGCCGCCACCAGCGACTTCAGCACCGCATTCGAATTCGGCCTGCCGCCGACATAGACCACACGCTTGCCGCTCACCCATTGCACGGCGCGTTGGCGCGCGTCGGGCCGATCGGCGGCATCGAGCGTGGCGCGTTCCAAGGCCGCGCATTCGGCCTGGACGACCTTCAGCAGCGCGTGGGCCTCGCCGAGCCTGTTGCGCAACACGCGCGTCTCGTTCTCTTCCTGCTGCGCCCGCTGCTCGGCGGCTTCGCGGCGGCTCGTATGCAGCGCGAGGCGGCGCTCGCCGTCCTCGACTTTTTCACGCAGACGCTCGACTTCGGCTTCGAGTTGCGCGGGCGTCGCGCCGGGTTTGCGGTCGATATGCAGCGCCTGCTCGTGCAACTGCCGGGCGGACGCATCGCGCTCGGCGCTCACTTCGAGAAGACGCGCCTGCTGACGGTCGATCTTCTCACGCAGTGCCTGATTCTCCGCTTCGAGCGCGACCAGCCGGCGAATATCCGCGCGATTCGCCGCGCCGACCAGATGCGACAGCATGTGCAACTCGCCGAATGCGGACTGGCGCACGTCGATGGTCGCGTGCGGATGCGACATCACCGCCCAGTACGCGGGTGGAATATCGCCGGACTTCAGCGCCTCGTTCCACAGATCGAGCAGCGCGGCGGGATCGCGCGCGGTGTCGAAGCGGCGGATCGCGCCCGCGTAACGTTCGTCGAGCGCCTTGTTGAGCGCTTTCGCGCCCGCGCCGCCCGCGATCGCCAGTTCCACCGCCGCGTGATGGATCTCCAGATCGCTCGCGTGATGACGGTCGAGATCGGTGAACTTCGGCACGAGCTTGCGCAATTCGCCCGTCGAAAGGCAGGTGCCGATGATCGAGCAGTGCAGATGCGGGTCCAGTTCGGCGAGACGCGAACGGCGCTGCGACGCGCGCAAGCTCGCCTCGGTCGGCTGGCAGCACGCGTCGGGGCGCACATGCGCGCTCGTGCGGGCGAGTTGAAACGGAGGGCTCTGCATGTTCACCTCGTGCTCGGTCGGCTGGTTCGTAATATACCACTGAATATAACGACGACGAAACGGCGGGCCGATGTGCACGCGCCTTTGCGCGCGCACGGTCCGGACAGGGCGTATCCTACGACTTCGGCGCGCCGGGCCCGTCCTCCAAGGCTGTCCGTCCACGGGGCGCGGGTCGCCGGACGTTTCCAATCGCGAGAGATCGCTCACAAGGAGAATCTGAATGGCCAGGATTGAAGTCAAGGTTCCGCAGCTTTCCGAATCCGTCACCGAGGCGACGATGCTGCCGTGGAAGAAGAAAGCGGGCGACGCGGTGACGCAAGACGAAATCCTTGTCGAACTGGAAACGGACAAGGTGGTACTCGAAGTGCCCGCGCCCTCCGCCGGCACGCTCGTGGAAGTGGTGAAGAAGGAAGGCGATATCGTCCACGCGGACGAAGTGCTCGCGATCGTCGATACGGAAGCGAAAGCGTCGGCCGCCGCGCCTGCTCCCGCGCCCGCTCCTGCTGCTGCGCCTGCGCCGGTTCAGGCCGCCGCGCCTGCGCCATCGCCATCGCCTGCGCCCTCGCCCGCCGCGGCGCCAAGTCAGAAGGCCGATTTCGATGTCATCGTGATCGGTTCCGGGCCGGGCGGCTATATCGCCGCGATTCGCGCGGCGCAGCTCGGGCGCAAGGTGGCGTGCGTCGAGGAATGGATCAATCATGCGGGCAAGCCGAAGCTCGGCGGCACCTGTCTGAACGTCGGTTGCATTCCGTCGAAGGCGCTGCTCGCGTCGTCGGAAAAATTCGAGAACGCGAAGCTGCATTTCGCCGATCACGGCATCGGCGGCATCGACAACCTTTCCGTCGATGTCGGCAAGATGGTCGGGCGCAAGGAAGCGATCGTCGAGAAGATCACGGGCGGCGTCGAATTCCTATTCCGCAAGAACAAGATCACCTGGCTCAAAGGGCACGGCAAGTTCGCGGGCAAGGACGGCGGCAACTTCAGGATCGAAGTGAGCGGCGACG
The DNA here is from genome assembly GCF_001544575.2 of Caballeronia cordobensis. Lineage (GTDB taxonomy): Bacteria > Pseudomonadota > Gammaproteobacteria > Burkholderiales > Burkholderiaceae > Caballeronia > Caballeronia cordobensis. The sequence continues at coordinate 32,906 of NZ_FCNY02000026.1, read as the reverse complement.
GCAAAAGCGAAACGCACACGGCGCAACATGTGATCATCGCGACGGGCTCGAAGGCGCGGCATCTGCCGGGCGTGCCCGTGGACAACAAGATCGTCTCCGACAACGAAGGCGCGCTCGCCTTCGACGCCGTGCCAAGAAAGCTCGCCGTGATCGGCGCGGGCGTGATCGGGCTGGAGCTCGGCTCCGTGTGGCGCAGGCTCGGCGCGGAAGTGACGATTCTCGAAGCGCTGCCCGAATTTCTCGGCACCACGGACACGGCGCTGCAAAAGGAAGCCGCGAAACTCTTCAAGAAGCAAGGTCTCACGATTCATCTCGGCGTGAAGATCGACGGCGTGAAGACGACCGATTCGAACGTCTCCATTTCCTACAAGGACAAGGACGGCAACGCGCAAACCCTGGATGCGGACCGCCTGATCGTGTCGATCGGCCGCGTGCCGAACACGGACAATCTCGGGCTCGATGCCATCGGTCTGTCGGCCGATGAACGCGGATTCATTCCCGTCGACGGACATTGCGCGACGAAAGTGCCGAATGTCTACGCAATCGGCGATGTCGTGCGCGGTCCGATGCTCGCGCACAAGGCGGAGGACGAAGGCGTGCTGGTGGCGGAGATCATCGACGGGCAGAAGCCGCATATCGACTACAACTGCATTCCGTGGGTGATCTACACGCATCCGGAAATCGCGTGGGTCGGACAAACCGAGCAGGCGCTGAAAGCCGAAGGCCGCGACATCAAGGCCGGCCAGTTTCCGATGCTCGCGAACGGCCGCGCGATGGGCATCGGCGAGACGGACGGCTTCATCAAGGTCATCGCCGATGCGAAAACCGACGAGATTCTCGGCGTGCACATCATCTCGGCGGACGCCTCGGATCTGATCGCGGAAGCCGTGGTCGCGATGGAGTTCAAGGCGGCGAGCGAGGATATCGGGCGCATCTGCCATCCGCATCCTTCGCTTTCCGAGGTCATGCGCGAAGCGGCGCTGGCTGTCGACAAACGCGCGTTGAATATCTGAACGCGTCCTGAAGCGCGCATCCTCGCGGATGCGCCGCATCGCTTTACCCCCTCCAGGCCGGACATCGACACCACGTCGATGTCCGGCTTCCTTTTTGCGGCTGCACACCTCCTCCTCGCGACCACTCACCCGCCGACCCAACTATTTTTTTCCGCGTTGCGTTTATTAATTATAGGTACATATAATAAACCAGCGTCGAAAACGGCGGGCCCCCGCTTCGCGTGAACACCGGCATGTCGCCGGCCGAGTGGCATTGATGGACGGCGGGAGCCGTCGACAACGAGGAGTTGTACATGTCGCAAGCAGAGCTTCACACCGGCCCGGCGTTCGAGCCGCGCGCCGGGCATTCGACGGCTTCGGACCGTGGCGATGCGTGGACCGGGAGCGTGCCCGTCGAGGAGTTCATCGACGAACACCGCTTCTCGCGCTTTCAATGGACGCTGATGGGCGTGTGCTTTCTGATCGTGCTGATCGACGGCATGGATACCGCGGCCATCGGTTATATCGCGCCGTCGCTCGTCAAGGGCTGGGGCATCACGAAGGCCGCGCTCGGGCCGGTACTGAGCGCCGCGCTCTTCGGGCTCGCGGCGGGCGCGGTCATCTCCGGCCCCGCCGCCGACCGCTTCGGGCGGCGCGCCGTGCTGATCGCGGCGACGGCGTTCTTCGGCGCGATGAGTCTCGCGACCGCGTTCAGCGGCTCGCTCGAATCGCTCGTCGCGCTGCGCTTTCTGACCGGCATCGGTCTCGGCGCGGCGATTCCGAACGCCATCACGCTCGTCTCCGAGTACGCGCCCGCGCGCAACCGCTCGATCATCGTCAACACGACGTATTGCGGCTTCACGGTCGGCGCGGCGCTCGGCGGCTTCATTTCGTCGTGGCTGATCCCGGCGTTCGGCTGGCACAGCCTCTTCCTCGTCGGCGGCGTGATCCCGCTCGTGCTCGCGCTGCTCGTCGCGATGCTCGTGCCGGAATCGGTGCGCTATCTCGTCAAACGAAACGCGCCGAAGGAAAAGATCTGGGCACCGCTCTCGAAGATCGCGCCGCTCGATCTACGGCGCATCGACTCCTTCCGCCTGTCGGAGCGCACCGCGACGCAGGCAAAAACCTCGGTCGGCGCGATCCTGTCGCGCAACTATCTCGTCGGCACGCTGATGCTGTGGCTCGTGTACTTCATGGGCCTCGTCATCTTCTATCTGCTGATGAGCTGGATGCCGCTGCTCATGAACGAAGCCGGTTTCACGCCGGAGCGCGCCGCGCTGCTTACTGCGCTGTTCCCGCTCGGCGGCGGCATCGGCACGATCGCGTCCGGCTGGCTCATGGATCGCTGGAACGCGAACGTGGTCGTGATGCTCGGCTATCTGCTGACCGCCGCGTTCATTTTCGTGGTCGGGCAGGCGATCGGCAGCATCGGACTCGTGAGCGCGCTGATCTTTCTCGCCGGCACGACGATGAACGGCGCGCAATCCTCGATGCCCTCGCTCGCCGCCATGTTCTACCCGACGCAAAGCCGCGCGACCGGCGTCTCGTGGATGTACGGCGTCGGGCGTTTCGGCGGCATCGCGGGCGTCGCGCTCGGCGGGTTGTTCTCGGCGTGGAAGCTCGGCCTGCCGGCCGTGTTCGCGCTGCTCGCGGTGCCGTCCGTGATTGCGGGCATCGCGTTGTTCGTGAAGCTGAAGGCGCATCCCGAGCCGCAACGCCGCTGATTTTCCGCGCGCGGGCCGCGTCGCGCACGCGGCCCGCGCGCTTCATTTCACCGCAACGACAGGAAGCCAAGATGAGTCAGGAACTGGAAGTATTGACGGGCAAGCTGCACGGCCTCACCGCCGCGCTCAGCGTGATCGCGGCGGCGCTGCCGCCCCAGGCATCGGCGGATGTGCAGGAAACGCTGCGCGACATGATCGGCGAAACGGCGGCGTCGGACCTCGCCGCAGCCACGCTCGCGTCGATGCACTCGACCATCGCGCAGGTCATCGAGTCGATGGAAATCGGCTTGCGGCGCTGAATCCCTTCACGCCGCGCGGGCGGTGCGCGCCGCCTTCGGCTTCGCTTTCTTCGCGGCGGCCGGCTGCGCGCACGCCTGCGCTTCCAGCCCGCCGACGATGAAGCTCGTCAACTGCTCCAGCGTTTCGTTCGCGTCCCACGGATCGCACGCGCCCTTGGCGAGCACGTCGAGACGATGCGTGTCGGAGAAGGCGTAGAGATACGCGCCGATCATCATCGTCACGCGCCAGTAGAGGTCTTTCGCGGGCAGGCCGGGCAGCGCCGCGCGCAGCGCTTCGACGTAGGCATCGGTCGAATCGCCGTATGCGGTGCTGCGCAGGTTGTACGAAATCTCGGGCGGCTCGGTGTGCAGCCGCGCCTGCAGGCGAATGAACGCGCGCCCGCCATCGGTGCCGCGCAGCGCGACGAGCGGCAGCAGAAACGCGCGCACGATATCGCGCACATTCGCGCTTTTCGCATCGGTCAGTTCGCGCAGCAGCGTCACGCGCTCTTCGGAAACGAGCAGCGCGCGGCGCAGGAACACCTGCTCGAAAAGCAGTTGCTTCGTGCCGAAGTAATACGTGATGAGCGCCTGCGTGACGCCGCACGACGCGGCCACTTCCTTGAGCGACGTGCCCGCGTAGCCGCGCTGCGAGAAATCGACCTCGGCGGCATCGAGGATGTTCTCGCGCTGATTGATGTTGCCCGCCGGGCGGCCGAGCCGCTTGCGCTTGCCCGATGCGCCATGCGCGCGGACGTGAGTGGTGTCGTCTTTCGTCATGCCTGGGCGATGCTGCCGGTGAAGTGAGATGCCGCGTCTATTTTACGGGCGTTTGACGCGGCGCTCGCGAAATCGGGGCCATCGCGCTGAATAAGAAAGCGATCGCCGGTTCATTTGCTACGCACAAAAGATTGGTAGGCGCGGCATGCGAAGTGCCTATAGTCGGAGGCTTCGAAACCTCTTCTCTTCGCGCCATGAAATCATCCATTCGCCGCCGTCGTCTGATTGCCGGTCTCGCCTCCTTCGCATTCGCCGCCACGGCGCTCGCGCCGCTTCACGCGCAGGCGGAAACGCGCGAGGTCGTCATCGGCTATCAGGACATGGTCGTGCCGTGGCGCTATGCGCAGGCGAGCGGCGCGGTCGAAAAGGCGACCGGCTACAAGGTCACGTACCGCAAGCTCGGCAGCGGCGCCGATGTGATCCGCGCACTCGCATCCGGCTCGATACAGGTGGGCGAAGCCGGCTCCAGCCCAATCGCGGCCGGTTTGTCGCAGGGTGTCGATCTGTCGCTCTTCTGGATTCTCGACAACATCAACGACGCCGAAGCGCTCGTCGCGCGCAACGGCTCGGGCGTGAACAAGCTCGCCGATCTCAAGGGCAAGACGCTCGGCGTGCCGTATGTATCGACGTCGCACTTTCATGCGCTCGTCGCGTTGAAGCAGGCGGGCATCGATCCTTCCTCGGTGAAGATCGTCAACCTGCGTCCGCCGGAAGTGGCGGCGGCGTGGGAGCGCGGCAACATCGACGCGACCTACATCTGGGACCCGGTGCTCGCGAAGGCCAAGCAGAACGGCCGCGTGCTGATCACGTCCGGCGAAGTCGCGAAGGAAAGCGGCACGGCGACCTTCGACGGCCTCGTCGCGTCGCGCAAGTTCGCCCAGGACAATGCCGCGTTCCTCGCCGGTCTCGTCAAAGTGCTCGCGGACACCGACGCGCAATACCGCGACAACAAGGCCGCCTGGACCGTCGATTCGAAAGAGGTGCGCGCGGTCGCGCAGGAATCGGGCGCCGCCGCCGCCGATGTGCCCGCGAGCCTCGCGCTCTACGCGTTTCCGTCGGCGGGCGAACAGGCGTCGGCGACGTGGCTCGGCGGCGGCAAGCAGTCTGGCGCGGCCAAGTCGCTCACCGCCACCGCGCAATTCCTGAAGCAGCAGGGCACGATCCAGAACGTGCTCGCCGATTATTCCGCGGGCGTCGATCCGCGCTTCGTGCAGCAGGCCGCGAAATGACCTCGCTGTCGATCCGCAATCTGGGCGTGACGTATGAAGGCGCGAGCACGCCTGCGTTAAAAGGCGTCGATCTGCACATCGGCAGCGGCGAGTTCGTCGTCGCGCTGGGCGCGTCGGGCTGCGGCAAGACCACGCTGCTCAACTGCCTCGCCGGTTTCATCGATCCGACCGAAGGCACGGCGACGCTCAACGGCGAGCCGATCGCCGGTCCCGGCGCGGAACGCGGCGTCGTGTTCCAGAAGCACGCGCTGATGCCGTGGCTCGACGTGCTCGACAACGTCGCGCTCGGCCTGCGCTTTCGCGGCATGAAGCGCGACGCGCGCCGCGAGATCGCGCGCCGCACGCTCGCGCTCGTCGGTCTCGCGCAGCACGAGCACGCGAAAATCTACGCGCTGTCGGGCGGCATGCAGCAGCGCGTGGGCATCGCGCGGGCGCTCGCGAGCGACCCCGAAGTGCTGCTGATGGACGAACCGATGGGCGCGCTCGACGCCCTCACGCGCGAAAACGTGCAGGAACTCGTGCTCGATGTCTGGTCGCGCACGCGCAAGACAGTGTTCTTCATCACGCACAGCGTCGAGGAGGCGCTCTTTCTGGCGACGCGTCTCGTGCTGATGACGCCCGGTCCCGGACGCATCGAGGACGTGCACGAGCTGCCGTTCTCGCGCGAATACATCCGCGGCCGCGATGCGCGCGCGGTGAAGTCGTCGCCTGCTTTCATCGAATGGCGCGAGCGGCTGACGCGCCGTTTGCATCGCACCGAAACGGAGGCCGCATGAACCAGCGCGCGCACGCGATGACCGAGGCGCCGCGCGCCGCCGGGTCGAAACGCACGAAGCGGCGCTATCGCGGCATGCCCGGCGCGGGATCGACCGCGTTGCCGAGCGCGCTGTGCGTGGCCGTGATCGGCGCGGCGTGGTGGGCCTCGACGCACTTTCACTGGATCGCCCCGCTCTTTCTGCCCTCGCCCGGCGCGGTGTGGCGCGCGTTTCTCGACGCCGTTCATGGACGTCTGCAAGGCGGGCTGCCGCTGTCCGAACATCTGCTGTGGAGCGCGATCCGCGTGTTCGGCGCGTTCGCGCTCGCGGTCGTGACGGCGGTGCCGGTCGGCATCGCGATGGGCGTGAGCCGTATCGCGCGCGGCGTGCTCGATCCGCCGCTGGAGTTCTACCGGCCGCTGCCGCCGCTCGCCTATTTGCCGCTCGTGGTGATCTGGTTCGGCATCGACGAGACGGCCAAACTCGTCGTCATCTGGCTCGCCTGCTTCGCCCCGATCGCGATGGCCGCCCGCGCGGGCGTGAAAAGCGCGACGGCTGAGCAGGTGAACGCGGCGTGGTCGCTCGGCGCGAATTTCCGCCAGGTCGTGTGGCACGTCGTGCTGCCCGCCGCGCTGCCGGAAATTCTGACGGGGCTGCGTATCGCCGTCGGTTTCGGCTGGACGACGCTCGTCGCCGCGGAAATGGTCGCGGCCACCGCGGGCCTCGGCCAGATGGTGCTCAACGCGTCGAGCTTCCTGCGCACCGATGTCGTCGTGATGGGCATCGTGCTGATCGGCGCGATCGCGTGGATCTTCGATTTCGGCATGCGCGCGCTGGAGAAAAAACTCGTGCCTTGGAAGGGCCGCTGACCCCAGGCGATGTCAGTGGCAATACAGATCGTTTTGCGCGTTGAACATGTCGAACGCGAGTTGTGTCGCCTGATCTTCGCGCACGGTCGACAGCCAGCGTTGCCGCCGCCAGTCCTGCACGGTGCGTTCGATGAACGCCGCGCCTTCGATATCGCCGCCGCGCGCCGCGATGTAGGCGGGCGCCGCATCGAGCGTGCCCGGCAAGCTGCGGTAATACGCCCAGTCCGGCTGCTTCAGCAGTTTGCGGATGGCAAGCTCGTCGTCGACAAGCGCGGCGCACTCGCCTGCCTGGAACGCGAGCAACGCATCGAGCGGACGGTCGTACTCGCGCACATTCGCCCGCGCCCGGCGCGCGGCGTCCCGCGCGAACGGACTGCCGCGCGATGCGCACACCGTGCTGCCCGCGAGATTACGCCACGCGCGCACCGTGCCATGGCGCAGCACGAGCGCCATGCCGTGGCCGGACGTGTACGCCGTCGGCGCATAGGCGAGCGCGCGGTCGTCGGCGAAACCGTGTCCCGTGATCGCGATGTCCGCCTTGGTTGCGTTCGGTGCGTCTCGCGATCCGGCGAGCACAAACGTGACCGGCAAACCCACGCGCCGCCCGATGTCTTGCGCGAGCGCCGCCGCGAAGCCATCCGGCACGCGCGCGAAACGATCGACCTTGCCGACGTTGAGCGTCGGCGCGGGACGCGACGGCACCGCGACGATCAACGCGCCGCGCGCGACCGCGGCGGCGAACGGGCGGTCATCCTCACGATCCCGGATCGACAGCGACGAGAGCGCCACGCATAGCATCGAAAGCGCTGCGAGCCCGCGCAGTCGCCCGCCGGATGAGCGCGCCGCCGCGAGTGCGCTCCTAGCCATTCTGCGCAAGCCCGACGCGCCAGCGCAAAAGACGCCGCTCCAGCAGCGACAGGCTCTTGTTGATCAGCAGCCCGAAGAGCGCAAGCAGCACGATGCCCGCGTACATGTCGGGAATCTGGAACGTCTCCTGTGAGTTGAGCGTGTAGAAGCCGAGCCCCGAGCGCGCGCCGATCATCTCAGCCGCGACCAGCGCCGTGATGCTGTAGGCGCCCGCGAGACGGATGCCGGTCAGTATTTCGGGCAGCGCGGCGGGCAGCACGACCTTCGCGAAGATGAATCCTTGCGACGCGCCCATCGAACGCGCGCAATCGATGAACACGCGCTCGACCTGCTTCACGCCCGAGATCGTATTGAGCAGCACCGGCCAGAACGCGGCCCAGACGATGATGGCGATCTTCGACGATTCGCCGATGCCGAGAAACAGCATGAACACGGGAAACAGCGCGAACGCGGAGACTTGCCGCAACAACTGGTAAAGCGGATCGACGATGCGTTCGGCGCGCCGGAACCAGCCGAGCGCGAAACCGCAGACGACGCCGCCCGCGACGGCCAGCAGCAGGCCGCTGATCGAGCGCAGCGCGCTTGCGCCGAGGTGCTTCCACACGTCGCCGCCGTCGACCAGCCGGGCGATGGCGAGCGCGACTTGCGACGGCGGACTGAGATACGCCGTGCTCACGATGCCAAGACGCGGCAACAACTCCCACAGCGCCGCGAACGCGATCAGCGCGATGGAACGCTCGAAGGCGATCGACCATCGCAGGCGGCGTCTGAGTGCGTCGTCGCGTTTTGCCGCCGCCGCGAACATCGGAAGACTGCGAATGCTTTCTTGCTCTGCCACGTCACGCTCCTGTCAGTGATTCGGCGATGTCTTCGCGCGATGCGCCCAGCTCCGAGCTCAGGCTCGCCCACGCGCGCTGCCGCAAGGCGACGAACGCGGCGTCGTGCCGTATCGATGCGGGACGCGGACGCGGCAGATCGACCTCGATGATCTCCTTCACGCGGCCCGGCCTGCGCCCCACGACCGCGACGCGATCCGCGAGAAAGATCGCCTCGTCGATGCTATGGGTGACGAACACGACCGTCTTCGCGCTCTGCTCCCAGATGCCGAGCAATTCCTGCTGCAGCAACTCGCGCGTTTGCGCATCGAGTGCGCCGAAAGGCTCGTCCATCAGCAGGATTTCGGGACCGTAGGCGAGCACGCGCGCGATGGCCACGCGCTGGCGCATGCCGCCCGACAACTGATGCGGATAGTGATCGGCGAAATCGAGCAGGCCGACGAGACGCAGGAAACGTTCGGCCTCGCTGCGCCGCTGCGCGCGCTTCACGCCGCGAATTTCGAGACCGGTCTCGACGTTCTTGCGCACCGTGCGCCACGGAAACAGCGCATAGCCCTGAAACACGAAGCCGAGCTTGCGGCGCGCGGCGCTCACCGGTTCGCCATCGACCGTGAGCGTGCCGGATGTCGGCGGCGTCAGGCCCGCGAGCAGATTGAGAAAGGTCGACTTGCCGCAGCCGCTCGGGCCGAGCACCGCGAGAAATTCGCCTTCGCGCACGCTCAGATCGAAGCCTTCGAGCACCGTCTGGCTCGATTCCGTCGATTCGTTGACATAGGTGAGCGACAGATCCCGCGCGACGATCTTCTCTCGCACGCTCATGACGGATTCGCCTTCGCGGGCGCGGCGGCGCTCGCCGTCGCCTGCTTCGCGGCAAACACGTTGTAGTCGTTCGTGTAGACGTCCTGAACCGCGACCTTGCCCTTCGGAATCTTGCCCGCCTGTTCCAGTATGTCGATGTAGTACTGGATCGGCGGCTCGGTCACGACGAGATCCTTCACGTAGGCATACCGCTCGACCAGCTTCACGTCGATGCCAAGCCGCTCCGCCGTCAACTGGCGCGCTTCGTCCGGATGCGCGTTGACCCAGTTGCCCGCGCGCGCGATAGCCGTGACGAAATCCTTGACCGCCTGCGGATGCGCGCGCGCGAACGCGCCGTTCACGCTGTACGGCGCCATGCCGCCGAGCCCGTGGTCTTCGTCCCAGTCGCTCCAGAGCTTGTGCAGTTGCGCATCGGCTTCGGCCGCGCCGGAAAACGGCGGATGAATGATGGCGATATCCACGTTCTTCGTGACGAGCGCCTGCTGCGACTGGTTATCCGGCACGACGAGCCAGTTGACCTTCGACACATCGACGCCATGCTGCGACAGATACTTCTTCGTGACGAACTCCGCGCACGCACCGAAGCTGTTGAACGCAACCGTCTTGCCTTCGAAGTCCTTCGGCGCGCGAATGCCCGAGTCCTTGCGTGTGAAGTACTTCATATGCGGCGCGTCGGGCAGGGTCTCGCCGCCCGCCGAGATCACCTTGATATCCGCGCCGCTCGCGATGGCCGAGATGACGAGCGGCACCATGCGCGTGCCGAAATCGATCTCGCCGGTGCCGACGAGCGGAATGATCTGCGGCGCGGAGATCTTGCCGACGTACTTCGGCCGCGTGCTCGTGCCTTCGAAATAGCCGAGCTTGTCGGCGAGATAGACGAGATCGAACGCGGGGTTGTCGGGATACTTGAAGTACGTCACTTCCTGCTGCGCGCGAGGCGAGGCTTGCGTCGCGGAAGTCTCGGCCGGCGCTTCATGCGGCTTGCAGCCGCCCAGCAGAACGAGCGTTGCGGCGGCCGCGCAGGCGGCGTAGAAACGATATGCGGTAGACGCCTTCATGAGATCGAATGATGAGCGGAACGTTGATTGATCCGGCGCTGCCGTGCGGGCAGCGCCATGCGCTCATCATTCTCACGCCAGCTTTGGGGCGATCAAACGAAGGAAAAGTGCTTAGCTGACGCGCTGAAAAGTAAAAAGCATTTCAATTGCCGATCTTATTGCGCAACGCCGCGAGCGACGCGCGCTGCTTGCCGTTCGTATCGAAGTTATCGTCGGCGAGCCAGCGCTCGAATGCGCTCCGGATGCGCGGCCAGTCTTTATCGATGATCGCGTACCACGCCGTATCGCGATTGCGTCCCTTGTAGACGATCGCTTGCCTGAAGATGCCTTCGAATTCGAAGCCGAGCCGCAGCGCCGTCTTGCGCGAGGGCGCATTCAGGCTATCGCACTTCCATTCGTAGCGCCGGTAGCCGAGCTGGTCGAACGCGTAGCGCATCAGCAGATACTGCGCTTCCGTCGAGATGCGCGTTTGCTTGAGCAAGGGCGAGAACGTGACGCTTCCCACTTCGATGACGCCATGCGCCGGCTCGATGCGCATCAGCGCAAGCGTGCCGACCGCCTTGCCGCTCTTCGTATCGATGACGGTGTAATGCAGCGGATCGGCGGACGCCGCGGCCTTCGTCAGATAGTCGCGAAAGGCGTCGAAATCGGTGAAGGGCCCGACGAAGAGATAAGTCCAGTCGCTGCCGTCGGACGCCTTGCCATAGGCATCGAAGAGATCGGCCGCGTGACGCGCTGCGTCGAGCGGTTCGAGGCGGCAATGCGTGCCGTCGATGCCGATGCGCGCGGGCCGCTCGCGCGCGGTCCAATCGGCCACCGGTTCCCCGACGGCCTGCTGATATTCGTTGGTTCTCGTCATGCGTCACGGACTCCGGTTGCGTGAGAGGGGCGTCGCGGCATCAGACCGTATAACCGCGCGATCTAGCATACAGGACGCTCGATTGCCGATCGTTGAGCACGCTCTCATACAACGCGAGATAGGACGCGACCATCGCATCGCGATTGAAGCGCGCGGCGTAGTCGCGCAAGCGCTGATGCACGCCCGGATCGCCGAGCAGCGCCACCGCTTCATGCAGCTTGCCGATGATCGTCTCGGGCCGCGCCATCTCGAACACGAGATTCGTGCGCGGCTCGATGACTTCGGGAATGCCGCCGGTGTCCGCGGCCACGACAGGCACGCCGTGCGAATAGGCTTCCACCGTCACGCGTCCGAACGGCTCGTTCCAGATCGACGGCACCACGAGCACGTCGATCATGCCGTAGAACTCGTCGGACTTGACCCGGCCCAGATACTCGACGCGCGGATCGTCGTATTTCGCCTTGAGGGCGCGCAGATAAGCCGCATCGCCCGCGCCGCCGACGGCGAGCGTCCACTGCAGCGTATTGTCGGCGAGCAGTTGTTCGAGCAGGAGTTCGAGACCTTTCTCCTGCGACACGCGCCCGAGCACGCCGAGCCGCACGGGACCGCCTTCGTACCGGCGCGTGCGCGGCGACACCGCGGAGCCTTCGTATGGCTCGGCGCAGTTATGGATGACGGCCGTGTGCGCCGCCTGCTGGAAGTAGCCGCTATCCAGATGCTTCTGCAGCGCGAAACGGCTCACGCCGACGGCGACCGACACGCGCGAAGACGCCGCCCGCTTCGGAATCGCATACACCGAACAGACGCCGCACTGACGCGTGCACGGTTTGCCGCGCGTGTACATGAGCGCGTTGGGGCACATCAGATAATAGTCGCGCACGGTATGCACGATCGGCACGCCGGCCTGGTTCGCGAGACGCCAGATATCGATGGACAGGCACGACAGATTGCTCGTGCTGATGACGTCCGGCTTTTCGCTCTCGATGATGCTATGGAGCTTGCGCGACATCATCACGTTATGCACGTCGATGGCATGCCAGATGAGCTTCGCGACGCGACCGCGCTTCTGCCGCTGATGCGGCCAATACAGATTCACCGAACGCAGACGGTGAATCTTCACGCCATTCATTTCCTCCACGCGATCGACTCCGGTGCCGGTCGCGCAGACCACGCACACGTCCATGCCCGCCTTGACCAGCCCTTCCGCGAGCAATCGCGTCGATACCTCGGCCCCTCCGGGTTCATCCGGAAAGTAGAGTGTGTTCGCTATGAGTATCTTCACGAATTCCCCGTTTGATGCCGCGCCCCTTGCTATTGTCTCCAAAGCGGCGCGACTGGGGCGTGACAGTCGGCTGCTACGACGGCTCGTTGAAAAAACGCATGAAGGTACGCGCTCCAGCGATGTGCGTTGATCGCTTATCAGTCTAGAACGCTACGATAGCCTTGGAAAGCCAGAGCGATGGAAGCAATCCTCATACTTGACGACCGTCTGAGCGACTAACTATTTAAGTACTGCACTTTTCATCGCACAGTTGATTGAACCACGTTCAGCGATGTTATGGCGACACTGAAAATTGAAACAAGCGTATCGCTTGTATCGGTCAAAAATGGAGTCAAACGTGCGATAACTTCAAATAAGTTCTGTGTGTTGGTTAGCGCACAATGCTTCGGGGCGCGGTGCTTTATTCTGTATGACCAATTCTTTTTGCAGCGTCATTCACGGCTTCCAGCAAGTCGTCTGGATGAACCATCAACTCGCGCACCAGGCGTAGCGCCGGGTATTGGCCGAGTGTCGCCGCCCATTGAGGCGACGCCAGCAATGCGTCCCACACCGGTTCGAGATCCTGCGGGTCCGCGAGTCTGCTGGCATAGTCCAGGCTTGCCGGCGCGGTCATGAGACGCATGCGGCCCGCCGCGCCGAGCAGACGCAAAGCGGCGGCGTCGGAGGCGTCGCAGCAGTAGAGCACTGTCTGTTCCAGCGCGGCTTCGTCGGTGCGTAGCGCGCTCAGCGACGCGCCGCGAACCTGCACCGTGCCTTCGCGCGTCTCGAATGCGTAACAGGCGTTTTCGTTGGCGCGAGACAACAGGCGCAGTCCGCGCAGCAAGCGTGCGAAGTCGGTCGTTGCGGCATCGGCGGAAGCCTTGGCTTCGACCAGCAGGCACACATCCCAGGAAGGTTTCGCGTCGTGCGTGCCCGCGCGGCGTAGAAGCACCGCATCCCATTCGGTTTTCGCGCGCGCGTGGCCGGCGGCGAGCGAAGCGGGCACGCGCATCGACGTCACGACACGGTATGCGGCCGGTTTTCCGTCCGCTTCGTCGAGGCATTGCGCCAGCGCTTTCAAGGCGCGTTCAGCCGATGCCTCAGAGTCTGCGCCGCGCCGCTGCGCCGTGACGCCATCCGCCACGGCTGCCGCGCTGCCAGAGCGAGGCCCGTTTCGATCCCGCAACGACCGATACCGCCGCACGTCTTCATCCGACTCCAGTTTCTCGGCATGCAGCAGGCGTCCCAGCGCAGCGCTGTCGCGCAACTGCGTCAAAGCGTGCAGCAATGACACATCGCTTGCAATTTCTGGCATGGCCGAGATGCAATGGATCGTGTCGCGAAGTTCGGATGCCGATACAGTGGATGGCGCATCGAAGAGGCGCGCAAGCGCTTCGCGTCGCGCGCCCGACTGCATGCGCGTCTGTTTGCGCGGATGCGCGATCGCGACGATGGCCGCGCGAACCGCTCGACGATCCTGCGCGGCCTGCTCCGACAACGCCGCATACTCGCGCACCTGCGCTGCCTGTTGGCGAAGCACCACAGCCTGAAACGCCGGATCGCCTGCATCCGGGCGCATCGCGTCGCGAATCATGTGCGCGAGCGCTTCGATGAAGCGGCGCTTCGCGGCCGCATCGGGCGCGACGCCGCTTTCGATTGCCTTGCGAGCCTCTTCGATCGCGAGCGCGAGCGCCGTCGATGGATTCGCGTCCTGCATCCGGGATACGATCGCATCGAGCGGCGGCAGCCGATAGCGTCGCGCGACGGCGCGCAGCGTTTCGACGAGCAGCCGGGGCGTCGGCGTGGGCGACATTACGTTTTCCTGTCGTTCGTATTCGTTTTCGTATGGATGACGGCGGATCGCCCGTAACGATGGCTTCCGTACGGACATCGACATTAGCGTGTCGTCTAATCATTTGGCAAAAAGAATTGGCCGATAGCAACATGCGTGTGATGGCAAGAAGACGATTCATTTACCTGACGGCGGCCGCGTGCCTCGTCGGAACGGCAGGCGTGTTCGCATCGCGCGAGCGCAAGCGCGAGGAAGAGCACGAAGGCGAACTCGCCGATGGCGTCGCCTATGGCGCGTTGCGCCGTCAACGGCTCGACGTCTACGCGCCCGCCTCGCATGGCGCGGCGAATCGTCCGGTCGTCGTGTATTTCTATGGCGGCGGCTGGCAAAGCGGTCATCGCTCGGATGCGCGCGGCGTCGCGCAGGCGCTCGCGGCGCGTGGCATCGTGACCATCGCGCCGGATTACCGCATCTATCCGGACACCGTTTTCCCCGGCTTTCTCGATGACCCCGCCGCCGCCGTGCGCTGGGCGCGCCTTCATGCGCAAGAATTCGGCGGCGATCCGCGGCGCATCTTCGTGATGGGGCATTCGTCCGGCGCGCACATCGCCGCGATGCTCGCGACCGATCCGCGCTATCTGGCCGCGCAGGGCATGTCGAAGCAGGCGCTGGCGGGCATGATCGGCCTCGCGGGCCCCTACGCCGCCTTTCAGACCACCGACCCGCACATGGACGAGATCTTTCCGGCGGCGTTGCGCCCGCGTGCGTTGCCGATCGCGTGCATTACCGGCGACGAACCGCCGATGCTGCTCGCCGCCGGCACCGCGGATACCGATGTCGATCCGCGCAACAGCGTGCGTTTCGCGGACGCGTTGCGCGCGCATCACGACACCGTCGAACTGAAAAGCTATGCGGGTTACGGGCACGACACGATCGTCGAAGCGTTTTCGGCGAAGCAGTCCGCCGCCGCGCCGGTGGTCGCCGATGTCGTCGCTTTCATCGCTGCGCACGGCGCGCGCTGAACGGGCTCATATAATGAGGTCTCGTGCCCGTCGCCCCTTCTTTCATGCTCGTTCGTGCGCTAACCCCTGAAGACGCGTGGTCGTTCCAATCGTTGAGGCTTTCGGCGCTGACGCTATCGCCCGCTTCGTTCGCGTCGACTTACGAGGACGAAAAGAACCGCTCGCTCGATGACGTCGCCGCACGGATAGCGCACACGGGGAATCAGGCGGTCTTCGGCGCGTTCGCGGAAGACCGGCTGGCCGGCATCGTGGGCGTGCGGCGCGATCCTTTCCCGCAGCAACGGCACAAGGCGTACGTGTGGGGCATGTATGTCGCGCCGGGCCATCGTGGCATGGGCGTGAGCAGGATGCTGCTCGAAAATGCCATCGGCTTCGCTAAGAACATGCCGGATGTGACGCAGGTGCATCTGGCGGTCGCGGCGGCCAACGACGTCGCCATCCGGCTTTATCGGTCATTCGGCTTCGAGGAGATAGACCGCGAAGCCAGTTCGATCTTCGCGGACGACGCGCCCGACGACGATCTGAACATGTGCCTATACCTCACGCACTCGCGCTGATCAGGCGGCGCGGTCGCCCTGCGCTATCGTGTGCACGTTCGATGCATAGACCCATTCGCGCGCCTGACGCGCGATGAGATCGGTGAACGCGGGCGGACCGCTGCAATAAACCTGCGTATTCGCGCGCGCCGGACTCATGGCATGCGCGCTTTTCTCGGCGTAAAGCTCGTGCGGCAGGTCGAAGTAGTGATAGACCGCTCCGTGACTGCGAAGCGCGTCGATTTCATCGTGCAACGGCGCATGCTCGCCGGATCGCGCGAAGTTATGCAGTTCGAATCGTTGTCCCGCCAACGCAAGCCGCCTCGCAATTCCGACGATCGACGCCGCGCCCGTCCCGCCCGCGAAAAGAATGGCGCGCGCGCTGCGATCGGACATCGCCCGCGTGCTGTTCAGCGTGGTGAATAGCGTGTTGGGATTCAGGTTGTCGCGCATGTCTTCTCCGATGAATCGAGCCTCTTGTGCAATCGAAAGATGATTCGATGAACGAATCGGCGTTGGGCATGGGTCGAGATTAGGGTGGACGGAAATCGCGGGCAAGGACCGATGCCGCATATCAGTCATATCGTCCCGCCGATAAACCCGGCGTCGAAAGCGCTCTTTTTGGCGATTGCTTAAAAACAGAACGCTCACGAAGGCGCGTTTTGGAATCAAATTCCGCTCAGACTCATCTCAAAATAAACATACCGCCCGGTCGGTTTATTAATAGAATGGCTGCTCGTCGACAAGACCAGCGCCCGCGAGCCCTGGCGACCGGACGAGACATTCGTCGCGACCATCCATCTTTTTCGGAGACAAATGCATGGACGAGCAGCAGTTGGAGCAGATTCGCCTACATCCCGACTTCAGACGCCTCGTCGCGACCAAGACGCGGCTCGCCTGGACGCTCACCGCCGTCATGTTGACGGCCTATTTCAGCTTCGTACTCCTCCTCGCGTTTTCTCCTTCGACGCTCGCGCTGCGCATCGGCGCGGGCACCGTGACGCTGGGCATTCCCGTGGCCGTCGCGTTCATCCTGCTCGCCATTGCACTGACCGCCGTCTACGTCCTGAAGGCCAACGGCTCGGTCGACGCGCTGAACGAATCCCTGAAGGAGCAGCACGCATGAAGAAGTCATTTCCGACGATTTCCGCCGCGCTCGCGACGTTCGCCCTGACGGTCCAGCCCGCCTTCGCCGCCGAAGCGCTGCAAGGCCCGGTCAGCGCGCGCCCGCTCAACTGGAGCGCGATCTCGATGTTCTTCGTCTTCGTGCTCCTGACGCTCGGCATCACGCGCTGGGCCGCGAAGCGCACCCGCTCCGCCTCCGATTTCTACGCGGCCGGCGGCGGGCTCACGGGCTTTCAGAACGGACTCGCGATCGCGGGCGACATGGTTTCGGCGGCGTCGTTTCTCGGCATCTCCGCGATGATCTTCGACAAGGGCTACGACGGCATGATCTACGCGCTCGGCGTCGTCGCGGGCTGGCCGATCATCCTCTTTCTCATTGCCGAACGGCTGCGCAATCTCGGCAAGTACACCTTCGCCGATGTCGTTTCGTACCGGCTCGCGCAACGCCCAGTGCGCATCGTCGCCGCGTGCGGCACGCTGACGGTGGCGATCATGTACCTCGTCGCACAGATGGTGGGCGCGGGCAAGCTCATCCAGCTTCTCTTCGGGACGAGCTATCTGTCGGCAGTCATGCTGGTGGGCTGCCTGATGGTGCTGTACGTGATGTTCGGCGGCATGCTGGCCACGACGTGGGTGCAGATCATCAAGGCGGCGCTGCTGCTCGGCGGTGCGACCTTCATGGCCTTCATGGTGCTCGCCTATTTCGGCTTCAATCTCGAAGCGCTGTTCTCGGGCGCGGTCAATGCGCACGCGAAAGGCCAGTCGATCATGGCGCCGGGCGGGCTCGTGTCGAATCCAGTGGATGCGGTCTCGCTCGCCGTCGGCATGATGTTCGGCACGGCCGGTCTGCCGCACATCCTGATGCGCTTCTTCACCGTCGCCAACGCGAAAGAGGCGCGCAAGTCGGTGCTCTACGCGACGGGTTTCATCGGCTACTTCTATCTGCTGATTCTGCTGCTCGGCTTCGGCGCAATCGTGATCGTCGGCACGAACGGTGATTTCCACGACACGGCGGGCAAGATCATCGGCGGCAGCAACATGGTCGCCGTGCACCTCGCGGGCGCGGTGGGCGGCAACCTGTTCCTCGGCTTCATCTCGGCGGTGGCGTTCGCAACCGTGCTCGCGGTGGTCGCGGGCCTCGCGCTCTCGGGTGCGTCCGCGGTGTCTCACGATCTGTACGCGAATGCCTTCCGCAAGGGCGACGTCAGCGAAGCGAAGGAAATTCGCGTCTCGAAGATCGCCACGCTCGTCATCGGCGTGCTGGCGATTCTGCTCGGCCTCATCTTCGAGCATCAGAACATCGCGTTCCTGTCCGGCCTCGTGCTGGCGATCGCGGCATCGGCGAACTTCCCGGTCTTGTTCCTCTCGATGTTCTGGAAGGGACTCACGACGCGCGGCGCGGTGGCGGGCAGTCTCACCGGCTTGCTGTCGGCGATCGTGCTGCTCGTGCTCGGCCCGACCGTCTGGGTGCAGATCCTCAAGCACGATCACGCGATCTTCCCGTATGCGAACCCCGCCCTCTTCTCGATGACGCTGGCGTTCGCATCCGCGTGGCTGTTCTCGGTGCTCGACACGTCGGCACGCGGTCAGCGCGAGCAGCAGCTTTACGTCGGCCAGTTCATCCGCTCGATGACCGGCATCGGCGCGGCGCGCGCGACCAACAAGCACTGATGCGGTAACGGCGTGAACGTCCGGGCCGTCACGCGGCCCGGACGGACGCTCAGATATCCCCGATCCTGAACGGCAGTTCGAAGTTGCCGCCGCTGTTGATCAACTCCACGTACTCGAGATACCGCGACTGCGCGAGGTTCTGCACGGCCACCAGATTGCCCGGCAATGGCGCCTGCAGTTCGTTCGGCAGAATGTCCTGCATGAGTTGCCGGTACAGCGCGCGCGCCGCCGGAGCCTGTTCGCGGTTATCGAGTTCGAGCTGACCGCGCTCGGTCGCGTAATCGTAGTATTCGAGATCGCTTTTGCCGGTGATCGTCGTGGTCTGCGGCGCCCAGTGCGAATACGTGCCGAGCTTGCCCTGATCGGTTCTCACGCCGATGATGTGCGAGGCCGACTGATTGAAGTTCAGCGACTCCGGCACGGTTTCATCCGACGCGAACACCACATACGGGCGGCCCGGCGCGGCGGCGCTCTTCAACATCGGCATCAGATCGTGGCGGCTGCCGTAGAGCTGCGCATAGTCTCCGGTCAGCCAGCTTCGATCGCCGCCATTGCCGATGGTGGCGAACATCGGCAAGAGATCGACCGATGAAGTCAGCCCGCTGCGAACGGTGTCGATATCGCCGTTGTACTGCCCTGTCGGATCGACCACGATCAGGGGCACGTTGAACGCCTCCTCGTAACACGTTCCGGTCTTGCCCGAAATCAGCCCGTGAGCGCCCGCGTAGTCGCCATGATCCGACGTGAGCACGACGATGGTCTTCTTCGCGACGGCAGGCGGCAACGCCCCGACGACCTCGCCGATTTTCTCGTCCACGATCGACATGATCTGCGTATAGGAATCGAGACCGCGCTTCCAGTAGTGAAACGGCGCCTTGGCGATGCCTTTCGTCTCGGCCGGCGGCGGATAGCCCGGCGTAGCCGGATAGGCCGAGATTTCGAAGCCCGCGTCGCGCGTGTCCTGCACGCCGCCCCATACGGCTTCCTGAATCGTGCGGTTGAAGGTTTGCATCGGCGGCTTGTTCGCGGCGAGTGTCGAACCGGATTCCCAGTTCGGCGCAGTCGACGGATAGCTGAGCGGCGGCGGATTGCGCAGCGGATTGAATTCCCAGTTATAGGCTGGCGGCCCGGCGGTGTAATCGATCCACTGGCTATAGCCGTTCGGGTTGTATCGATTCGAGCCGAACAGCGCGGTAAAACGCTTGAACTCCGTGCCCGCGGGAAAGAACTCCTTGTCGTGCGGATTGATGAAGCCCACCGTGAGGCACCAGGGCGTATCGCCCGGCTTGCGTTGCTGAAGGTAATGGACCGCCTGCGCCGCGATATTCGTGTCGCTGAGATAACCGTCGCCCGGATCGCCGATCGTGCCTTGCAGGTTGCTGCCGGTCGGGTCGGGATACGTCATGCCCTCGAAGCCATAGAGCGACAGCGGGCGCTGGCCTTTATGCACGATCGACAAATGCCATTTGCCGATGTATGGCGTGACATAACCGAGCGACTGAAGGATCTTGCCGTAAGTCGGAAAAGCACGGTTGAGCACAGGCTGTATCGAGACGCGTGTATCGGGCGAATCGAGGATCGTCGTGAGCAGCCAGTTCTGATGCGTATAAAGACCCGTGACGAGCGTCGCGCGCGCCGGGCTGCATGCGGAGGCTGCAGTGTAGTGCCCCGAGAACTTGACGCCCTTGCGCCAGAGGTCGAACGTGTTCGGCATATACGTCTTGAGAAAACCGCGCACATCGGTGATGCCGTCCGGAAAGACCCGGGGAAACCGCATTTCGTCGAGAAGGATGAAAAGGATATTGGGTTTGCCGCTCTCGGCGCCTTGCGCCGTGACATGAGGTGCTGCCAGCGCCGCGCCGACCGCCGATGTCTTCTTGATGAACGCTCGTCTGTCCATGATTTGCTATCCTAAGTAAATTGAGTGGGGGACTCTTTTTAAATTGCGGCTTTTTCGACATCGGCGGTTGAGCCGGTCAAAACCATCGACCGGTCGTTTTTTTTATTGGAAGGCCTGTCGCGAAAGCCAAACTAAGGATAGGCGAAACCAGGAACGAGTCGAGATTCAATTCATTTCACGGCATGTCGGTCGAATAGCCACCGACGTCGCCTGGAAACGAGCAAACGTTTGCGATCCTATGTGTTCGTCGTTTTCGCATCGGATAGCGAAGTGAAGTGCGCGTTGTCACAAAAGGTACATACAGAAACCTTAGCTTCCTCTGTTTCTTCATACCTCGACCCGCGTCGCCATGCAGCCAGCTTTTTCGCGTTTCCGCCGTTCCCCCGGTCAAAGAGATCTACGTACCGCGGCAGACCTGTGCCAGGAGGTGCCGTTCGTCGATGCGGAAGATTCCAACTCGTTGGTGATGGAGCTCTTCTCGGCGCGTCGCGACATGGGCAGCCTCGCGGTCATCGAAGGACTTCGACCCATCGGTCTCATCAATCGCGATATCTTCATGTCGGAAATGAGCAAGCCGTTTCATCGCGAACTCTACGACAAGAAAAGCTGCATCGCATTCATGGACAAGGAGCCGCTGATCGTGGATGCGGACGTGAGCATCGAATCGCTCGCATTCAGAACGGTGGAGGCGGGCGAGAAGGCGCTCGTCGATGGTTTCATCGTGACGCGCGACGGACGCTTCTCCGGCGTAGGCAGCGGCCTCGAACTCGTGGGCGCCGTGGCCGAGATGCAGGCGGAGAAGAACCGCCAGATCATGCAGAGCATCGAGTACGCCAGCGTGATTCAGCGTGCAATGCTGCGCGCTTCCGACGAAACCCTCTCGGCGCGGCTGCAGGGCGCCGCGATGGTCTGGGAGCCGCGCGACGTGGTCGGCGGCGACTTCTATCATTTCGCCGCTTTCGCACAGGGCTGGTTCGGCGCGCTCGCCGATTGCACGGGCCACGGCGTGCCCGGCGCGTTCATGACCTTGCTTGCTTCGGCGTCGCTCTCGAAGGCGCTCGAACAGATGGGTCCGCGCGATCCGGCCGCGCTGCTTGCGGCCGTCAATCGCAACGTCAAGGGCCTGCTGGGCCAGGTGAACAATGCGGCGGGCGGCCCTCAGTCCAACGACGGTCTGGACACCGCGTTCTTCTGGTTCGATGCGTCGGAGAATGCGTTGCATTTCGCCGGCGCACGAATCGCGCTGCATGTCCTTTTGCCCGGCGCGGAGCAGTTCGACACCATCGCGGCCGATCGCATGGGCGTGGGTTATATCGACAGCCGCGCGGACTACACGTGGAACCTGCACACGGTGGCGCTGCCGCCGGGCAGCCTGATCTTCATTTGCACCGACGGGCTGACCGATCAGATCGGCGGCCCGCGCAGCATTTCCTTCGGCCGCCGCCGCGCGCTCGACGTGATTCGCGAGCATCGCGCGGAAGCCGCCTCGACGATCTGCGAGCGGCTCCGGCTGACGCTCGCCGAGTGGCAAAGCGTGCAGCCGCGCCGCGATGACGTCACGTTCTTTTGTGCCCGTATCTAGTCACCTCACATGCCTCAACTACTCGATCAAGACAGCGCCTTTTTCGATCTGGCGCAGCGACGCAACGTGCTCTTCTATCACAAGGGCTATTTCTCGAACAACATCGTCGCGGCGATGGGCGAGGTCGTGAAACTGCAACTCGAAGTCGCCGGCGTGAGCGGCCCCACGCGGCGCAAGCTCTTTTCGTCGTTCGTCGAACTGTCGCAGAACATCGTTCATTACTCGTCGAATGCGTTACAGCCCGGCGGCGAGGGGTCCGGCGCCATACGCGAAGGCGCCGTGTGCATCTCGAAGGATGGCGAGCGTCACGTCATGCTGTGCGTCAATCCCATGGCGACTTCCGAAGTCGAGAGCCTGCGCAACAAGCTCGAACCGCTGCGCAACATGTCGCTCGAAGAAATCAGGCAGGCGTACAAGCACTCGTTGCGCGCCGACGCGCCGGAGGACAGCAAGGGCGCGGGCCTCGGCTTTCTGACGATGGCGCGCGATGCGAGCGCGCCGCTCGAATTCGCTTTTCATCCGCGTGCGGACGAACCCGCCACCACGCTGTTTTGCCTCATGGCCATCATCTAAGCAGGAAGGCACGAATCATGGATAACCTTCACATTGCCGCCACGACGACATCGCCTGAGGTCGATTTTCGCTTCGACGAACATGCGCTGCTGATCAAGGGCGAGTCGTATCCCGAGAATGCGGCGGCGTTTTACGCGCCCGTCATCGAGCAGTTGCGCAAGTATCTCGAAGGCAGCGCGGGCGCGGTCATCACCATCGACGTCGCTTTGACGTACTTCAACAGCTCCAGCACCAAGATGCTCTTCAGCATCTTCGACGCGCTCGACGAGGCGGCGCAGTCGGGCAGCCGCGTGCTCTTGAACTGGTATCACGACGAGGAAGACGAGACCATCGCGGAATTCGGCGAGGAACTGAAAGCCGATTTCGACGCCATCGAGTTCACGGATCGTCCTGTCGCTCATCAGGGACGGTAAAGTGCCTTCGACATTCTCCCGAGACGTAGGGCCGGACGCCGCGCCGGATCTGTTCGAGAACGAGAGCGCGGCGCTGCGCAAGGCGCGCGCCATGCACGCGAGCGCCGACGCGAACGCCGCGCACTATCGTCATTCGCTGGGGGAGCTCATCGATCATTTCGAGCGTCTCATGCGCGAAACACGGCGGCTGATCGGCCGCAGCGACCGGGCCGAACGCGAGATGCAGGCGCTTGCGCATCAACTGGCGCATCGGGCGTCGCACGATGCGCTGACGGGCGTGCTGAACCGCAGCGCGGTCATCGAGCGGGCCAGCAAGACGCTGCGCAGCACGAACGCGGCGATGATTGTCCTCGACATCGACGAGTTCAAGCGCATCAACGACGACTTCGGCCATCCGACGGGGGATGCGGTCATTCTCGGCGTCGTCGATTGCCTGCGGCGCATCGTCGGCGAACGGGGCTTCATCGGGCGCGTGGGCGGCGAGGAGTTCACGGTGATGCTGCCGGGCCATGATCCGGCGAGCGCAGCACTGCTCGCCGAACGCATGCGGGAAGCCATCGCCGAATCGCTGGTCGTGCCGCCGGTCGATCGAAGCATCACGGCCAGCTTCGGCGTCAGCAACAACGTAGCCGGAACCGGCTTCGACGCGGCGTATGGCCTGGCCGATGCGGCGCTGTATCGCGCCAAGCGAGGCGGACGCAACCGCGTGGAATTCGCCGACCGATAGCGTTTCTCGATCCGCCGCTGCGCTCAAGCGTCGAACAGACGGCTGTTTCGGCGGCTTCTTGCGGCATTGATTCTGGCGCGCGCTGCGCATACTCAAGTCCGGCAGATTGTTCCACGCAACGCCTCTCCGACCGGACCACGCACATGTCTTTCCTCGAATTCATCGGCACGCTGGTATTTGTCGCTGTCGTATCGCTCGCTTTGGTGGCGGTGCTGGATATCTTCCTGCCGCGCCCGGCGAAGATCCTGGGCGCGAAGCGCTCGCCGGAACACCTGCGCGCACGTGAGCTGGCGAGAGCGAACGCGCGTGCGCGTTCTTCACGCAACTCCTGACACGAGAGCCTTGCGCGAGCCTCCCGGCACGCGCGACGAAGCAGTTACGTGCAAATCGTAAAAGGCCTTGCGACTCGCCTGCGTCGGACTAAAGTCGTAAGTGTCCGAGATGCATCCGATACCGTCATGCTTTTCTACCATCATGGAGCCGCTGTGCATCCGTCCGCGGTGCGGATCGGGAACGCGTTTGTCGCGCGCGTGATCGTTCGGCGGAAAGAGGGCGAGGTCAACTCGCTGGGCAACCTTGGCATCTTCGCGAGCCGGGCCGCGGCCGTGCAGTTCGCGATCCGCTCAGGGATGGCCTTCGTCGACGATCGCCCCCTCCCCGCCGCGCCGTTTCAACGATCCGATCCGTACGCGCAGGAGCATTAGGGTCCGGTCTCGAGCAGACGCTTCAAGCGCGTCACCGCCTCGTCCGATTCGGACTGGATCGCGCCCTTCAGCGCAATCTGGTTCAAGAGCGCGAACCACAGCGAAGACGCGCGATAGGTGAATTCGCGGACGAAGCGTGTTCCGTTCGCTTCCGGCGCGAGCGTGTACGTGACGGTGCCGGCGGGGCGCCCGTCGATCACGCCGTCGATCGACCATCTCGCGGGATAGGTTCTGGCGCTGACCGTCCATACGACGCGCCCGCGTCGGCTCGCCACGCGGAACTCTTCGACGACCTGCTCGCCCACGCCGAGCGAATGACCGGTCTCTCCTTGAACCGATAATGACGAGGGATGCCATTGCGGCCAGTGCGCCGGCGTCGTGACGAATTCGAACACGGCCGCGGGCGCGCGCTGGATCACGACGACGCTCACGATTCGCGTATCCGGCAACGTGCCGCGCGGCAACGGAACGAAGAGCACGGCCACGACGACAATCCCCGCCGCCAGGACCACGAAGAGCCACCGCGCGCGTGTCGTCATGATCGTCGGGCTCCGCAAAGGGCAGGACCATTCGATTCTACGCAGACTACGACTCGCGGATGAAACTGGAGAGGATCATGGAATTCGAGTACCAGCAGTTTCGCATCGACGCATCCTGTCTCGAGGAAGGCGGGCATTACTACGCCCGCGCGAAAATCTTCCGGCGACTTTCGGAGGACGACACGCCCAGCGAAGTGAAATGGTCCGGCGACATCGGCGACTATCGCAGCGACGCCGATGCAGTCGAAGCCGCCCGGCAATGGGCGCTCAAATGGTGCGATGCCAACCGGCACTGAAGCCGCAACGCCGCCCGCGCTAAGCCCGCGCGAGCACGAAATCGAAGCGCGCGGCCTTCAGGTCGCCGCCCTCGTCGATCGTCATCAGCAAGCGGCGATCGAACAGCCCGTCGCGCGCATTGCGCTGCTCGCCGGGAAAATACAGTTGCGTGGTCAGGACCGCCCCGTTGGGCGGCTGCACCGTGACATGAAAGTGGCGCGTGCGGCCCGGATAAGGCCCCGGCACGATGGTTTCCAGCCGATAGCGTCCCTCGCTGTCCGCGAATTGATGCCCGCGCAGCCGGAACCCGTCGACGTCGTAGTCGCCGGCGTCGTCGGCGTGCCAGAAATCGAGCATGGCGCCCGCCACCGCCTTGCATCCTGACGACCACACGCGTCCGCTCAGGACAATCTTCGTTCCGCCAATGCCCGGCTCCAGCAGCGATACGCGCTGCGGCGAGTTCGGCAGAAAGAACGGGCCAGCCGTCTGACGCCGCGTCGGTTCGTGTCCGTCGATGCACGCGGGTGTCGGCGGCATGGCGTTGGCCTCCGCGCCATTCGCGCGCCCGAAGGCCAGCAGCAGCAACGTCGACGGCACCGCGCAGGACTTGCGGAGAAAATCGCGCCGTCCCGGGCTTGCACTTCGTATCCGCATCATGGCCGCTCCTTGCTTCCGCTCGTCCGAACTGCGTCTCGATATGGTAAGCCGGAATGCCCGCGCCGCGATCCGCCGTTGCATTTATTTATACGGCCATATAATATATGTTCCGAATCCACACGGCTTTACTTTCGGAAGGGACGAGATCATGAGCAGAACACTTCGCGTCGGCGTGATCGGCGGCGGAATCGGCGGCGTGGCATTGACGGGCGCGCTTGCGCGGCAAGGCATCGAGGTGCGTCTTTTCGAGCGCGCGAGCGTGTTCGGCGATGTCGGCGCGGGCATTCAGATGACGCCCAATGCGGTGAAGGTGCTGAACGCCCTGGGCGCCGGCGAGGCATTGCGCGAAGCCGCGTTCGTGCCGCAGGCGATCGTCGGGCGCAACTGGGAGACGGCGCGCGAGAACTTCCGCATCCCGCTCGCATCGGAATGCCAGGCGCTGTATGGCGCGCCGTTTTATCACGTGCATCGCGCGGACCTGCATCGCATTCTGACGACGCTCGTCCCCGCCGGCGCCGCGCGTCTTTCGACGAGCTGCATCGACGTGCGGCAGGAAGCGGGCTCGGCTGTCGCCGTGTTCGACGACGGCAGCGAGTTCGAGGCGGATCTGATCGTCGGTGCGGACGGCGTGCGCTCCATCGTGCGCACGACGTTGTTCGGCGAGGAGGCGCCGCGCTTCACCGGCAACATGTGCTTTCGCGCGGTCGTGCCCTTCGACGAGATGCCGGCGTTCGTCAGTCCGGATTCGTCGTTCTGGCTCGGGCCGCATGCGCATGTCGTCACGTATTACGTGCGCGGCGGCGCGGCGGTGAATATCGTCGCGGTGGCGGAGACGCAAAGCTGGGTCGAGGAATCGTGGAATGCGAAAAGCAGCCGCGATGAACTGCTCGCGACGTTCGAGGGCTGGCATCCGAATCTGCAGCGACTGTTCGAGCGCGCGGATTCGGTCTTCAAATGGGGCTTGTTCGACCGCGATCCCATGCGCACCTGGTCGCGCGGCAACGTCACGCTGCTCGGCGATGCCGCGCATCCGATGTTGCCGTTTCTCTCGCAAGGCGCGGCGATGGCGATCGAGGATGGCTACGTGCTCGCGCGTTCGCTGGGCGCGCATGGCGGAGATATCGCGAGTGCGTTGCGCGATTACGAAGCCGAGCGCTTGCCGCGCACGAGCCGTGTGCAGCTCGAATCGCGCGAGCGTGGCAAGACGTATCACTTGCCGAGCGCGTTCGCGCAGAGAAAGCGCGATCTCATCTACAAGTTCAAGTCGTATCTGAATCCGCAGGCTTCGGGCATCCAGGCCAACTGGGTCTATGCGTACAACGCGACCGATTTCGCGCCGCGCGCGGCGGTGTCCAACGTTTCCCTGGAGGTTTGATATGACGGGCAGGATTTATCGCATCGGGCAGATCGTCCCGAGTTCGAACACGACGATGGAAACCGAGATTCCCGCGATGTTGATGGCGCGGCAAGCCATCGAGCCGGAGCGTTTCACGTTTCATTCGAGCCGCATGCGCATGAAGAAGGTCGTGAAGGAGGAGCTTGCGGCGATGGATGCCGAGTCCGACCGATGCGCGCTCGAGCTTTCCGATGCGCGCGTCGATGTGCTCGGTTACGCGTGCCTCGTTGCGATCATGGCGATGGGGCGTGGTTATCACCGTGTGTCGCAGGAGCGATTGACGCGGCATACCGCGGCGAATGGCGGCGCTGCGCCGGTCGTGACCAGTGCGGGCGCTTTGATCGATGCGCTGAAAGTGATGAACGCGAAGCGCGTCGTGGTGGTGGCGCCTTATATGAAGCCGCTGACTGAGCTTGTCGTTGATTACATTTCTAGTGAAGGGTTTGAGGTTGTCGATTTTCGTGCGTTGGAGATTCCCGATAATCTCGATGTTGCGCGGCATGATCCGCGGTTGTTGCCTGCGATCGTGCGGTCGCTCAAGTATCACGAGGCGGATGTGATCGTGCTTTCTGCCTGCGTGCAGATGCCCTCCTTGCCCGTTGTGGCGATGGTCGAGGCTTTGACCGGGAAGCCGGTTTTGACTGCTGCTGTTGCTACTACGTTTGCGATGTTGCGGGAGTTGGATCTTCGGTGTGTTGTGCCGGGGGCGGGGGCGTTGTTGTCGGGGGTTTTTTAGGTTTTTTTTGTGGAGCTTGGTTTCGCGTCGGTCTATTAGCACTGCCCCTGTGCGGGGCGGCACCTACTTTCTTTGCTGCTGCAAAGAAAGTAGGCAAAGAAAGCAGCTATCCCCAGCCTAAGCACTTCACGCCGGCCGCGGCACAGGCGATTGGCTGAATGGAACCCAGAGTAGCGAGTGTTCTCATTGCCGCACTGGACTTGGATCGCGCACGGTCTGACAAGCTAGTACTCAAAGGGAGCTGGTTCAGCACGAAATAGCTTCGGCACAGCGCTACGCGCTGCCGTGGGGTATGCAAGGGAAACCAGCGAACACGAATGCACCCGCATACCCGATTAACCCATCGGCCGCGAAGCGGGCTGGAACTTGAAATGGCTGTACCCGTACATTAAGCGGCGCGATGTGACGGACCGTGCGCGATCCAAGCCCGATTGGGCCTATGAGGGCACTCTTTAGGCGAGGACCGTTCCCCGAGGAGAAGAGTGGCCAAACTGCGTGTGACCGCGGGCGGTGAGAAAGCTGCTTTCTTTGGTGACTTTCTTTGCAGCAGCAAAGAAAGTTACCCCCGCCCCGGGGAGGGGCAGTGCTAATAAACCGACAACAATTCAGGATTCCACACAAACAAAAGGAAGGCCGATGCAATCACCCCACCAACCCTACGCAGCAAACATCAACGCCAACGGCATCCGCCACCACTACCTCCGCTATGGAGAAAACAACCGCCTCCACGATCCCATCGTGCTAATCCCGGGCATAACCAGCCCAGCCATAACCTGGGGCTTTGTAGCCCAAACCCTGAGCCAGCAATTCGACACTTACGTACTCGATGTCCGCGGCCGCGGCCTATCCGAAGCATCGGACACCCTCGACTACAGCCTCGACGCACAAGCCGCCGATGTCATCGCATTCATCGAAGCCATCGGCATAAAGAAAGCCAGCATCCTGGGCCACTCGATGGGCGCCCGCATCGCCATCCGCGCCGCGCGGCAAACGCAATCCATCGCGCGAATCGCGCTCATCGACCCGCCCATGTCGGGTCCAAACCGCCGCGCCTATCCCGCGCAACTCGCGTGGTACATCGATTCGATCGCGCTCGCGCGCAAAGGCATCGACAAGGAAGGCATGCGCCGCTTCTGCCCCACCTGGACCGACGCGCAATTGCAACTGCGCGCGCAATGGCTGCACACCTGCGACGAACGCGCGATCCGCACGAGCTTCGAAGGCTTCCATACCGACGACATTCACGCCGACATGCCGCACGTCCGGCAACCCGCGTTGCTGATGGCAGCAGGCCGCGGCGACGTGATCCGCGATGAAGATATCGCCGAAATGCGCGATCTGATGCCGCAACTCGAAGTCGTCAAAGTGCCCGGCGCAGGCCACATGATTCCGTGGGACGACGAAGCAGGCTTCTATCGCGCGCTCGGTTCGTTCTTCGGCGCACCGCTCAACTGATTACCGACGCGAACCAACATGCCTATCAGCGACTATCAACTGGTCGAAGCCTGGAAAACGGTGCTCACGCTCTCGCGCCTCGAACCCGGCCAGACCGTCACCGTACTCACGGGCGCGGCCACGCATCCGCAGACGCTCGCGTGCGCGCTGATCGCGACGCAGTCGATGGGCGCGATCGTCAACCGGCTCGACCTGCCGCCCGTCAACGGCGAACGCGCGCTCTCCCGCGACGCCCTCGCCTATCTCGGCGAAACGCCGCTCACCGGCAACCGCGCGGCCATCGCCGCGTTGAAGGCGAGCGATCTCGTGCTCGATCTGATGACCCTGCTCTTCTCGCCCGAGCAGCACGAGATCCTGGCCTCGGGCACAAAGATCCTGCTCGCCGTCGAGCCGCCCGAAGTGCTCGTGCGCATGACACCGACACTCGACGATAAAGCGCGCGTGCTCGCCGCCGCCCAGCGTGTTCAGGGCGCGCGCGAGATGCGCGTGACATCGCGCGCCGGCACGGATCTGCGTTGCCCGCTCGGCGAGTTTCCCGCGATTTCCGAATACGGTTTCGTCGATGAACCCGGCCGCTGGGATCACTGGCCAAGCGGGTTCGCCCTCACGTTCCCGAACGAAGGCGGCGCGAACGGCCGCATCGTGATCGATCGCGGCGACATCCTTTTGCCGCAGAAAAGCTATTGCGCGGAGCCGATCGTGCTGCGCGTCGAAAGCGGCTATGCGCGCGAGATCGAAGGCGGCGTCGATGCCGATCTGCTGCGCGAATACATGCTGTCCTTCGACGATCCCGAAGCGTTCGCGATCTCGCATATCGGCTGGGGTCTGCAAAAGCGCGCGCACTGGTCGACGCTCGGTCTCTACGATCGCGAAGCCACGCTCGGCATGGACGCGCGCGCCTTCGACGGCAACTTCCTGTTCTCGCTCGGACCGAACAACGAAGGCGGCGGCACGCGCACGACGGCATGCCACATCGACATTCCCTTGCGTCGCTGCACCGTTTCGCTCGACGGCGTGGACGTCGTGCGCGAAGGCAAAACCATCGAGGCCACACCATGAACGAAGCAATCTACACGCGCCAGGGCTTTGGCAACGCGCTCGATATCGAAGGCCGGATCGGACTTCTCATCGTCGATTTCGTGAACGGTTTCGCCGATCCGGACGTGTTCGGCGGCGGCAATATCGCGGAGGCGATCGAATGCACGGTGCCGCTGCTGCGCGCCGCGCGCGCGTCGAGGTGGCCGGTCGCGCACAGCCGCATCGTCTATGCCGACGACGACGCCGACGCGAACATCTTCTCGCTGAAAGTTCCGGGCATGCTCACGCTGAAGGAACACGCGCACAGCAGCGCGACCGTGCCGCAGCTCGCGCCGGAACAGGGCGAGCTCGTCGTGCGCAAGAACGTGCCATCGGCGTTCTTCGGCACACCGCTCGCGGCGTGGCTCGCGATGCGCGGCGTGCAGACGCTCGTCGTCGCGGGCGCGGTGACGAGCGGATGTGTGCGCGCGAGTGTCGTCGATGCGATGCAGTACGGTTTCCGGCCTGTCGTGGCGTCCGATTGCGTCGGCGATCGCGCGCTCGGACCGCACGACGCGAGCCTCTTCGATATGGCGCAGAAGTACGCCGCAGTGATTCCGTCGGATGAAGTGCTCAGCCGCGCGCGTCGTTCTCCGACACGCAACTGAAGGACACCGTCGACGTCTGTTCTTCGAGCGAGCGCACGCCGCGCGTCGCTTCGGACCGGACCGCGACACGTTGCGAGCGCTGCTTGCAGTAGTCGTTGGCGGCGTCCATCGCCGCGTTGCGCGCAGTCACCCACGACATGCGTGTGCCGGTCGCCTTGCCGGTGACGGTGTAGGTGTCGGGCTGCGCGCCGGCCGTGACGCCATTGGTCGTGCCGCACGCTGCAAGCAACACGGACGATGCGAACGCGAACGCAACGGGCGCGCGCCGCAGGGAAAAGAATGATCGTAGGAATTCGAACATGCGTGTGAACCGTGAATATTTCGAGATACGGCCGAATAGTACAAGCGCCAGCAAAATCCTTCACGGATCAGAGGAAAGGCGCTGTGTTTCGGGTCCGTTTCGGGCGGCGGCGAGGCTATGCTGCGCGCCATGTCACGATCGACCGCATGGGTGTTCCGGTGTTCCCGCTCAGGCCTGCGCGATGCGGTCCAGGAGGCGCTGCAAGCGCGAATGCTGCGCCGGTGCGAGGCCGGGCGTGGAGAGTGCCTGCACGACGCGTCCGCGCCAGTAGGTCTTGGAGAAGAGCGAATTCGCGCCTTCGAGGCTCAGCACTTGTTCGAAATGTTCGATCGCCGAGTCGAGGTGGCGGATGCTATAGAAATGTGTGCCTGCGCCGAGGTTGTTCATGGCACGGTCCGTCTGGAAAGCGATATGTCGAATGAGGATTGGATCGATACGCGGGAGCGCGATGTCCCGCGCGTCAGGCTCGGCGCACGCGGGCGACGGTTCACCCGCGCCCGCGCGACGTTACGCCAGCGTCAGCACATGTGCTGGCCGCCGTTGATCGCGATGTTCGAGCCGGTGACGAAGCCCGCATCTTCGGAGCACAGGAACGCGACGAGCGCCGCGACTTCCTCGGGCTTGCCGAGACGGCCTGCCGGAATCTGCGGAATGATCTTCGTGTCGAGGATCTCCTGCGGAATCGCCGTCACCATCTTGGTCGCGAGGTATCCCGGCGAGATCGTGTTCACCGTCACCCCCTTCTTCGCCACTTCGAGCGCGAGCGATTTCGTGAAACCGTGCATGCCGGCCTTTGCCGCCGCGTAGTTCGTCTGGCCGATCTGACCTTTCGAGCCGTTCACCGACGAAATGTTGATGATGCGGCCCCAGCCGCGCGACACCATTTCTTCGCACACGGGCTTCGTCATGTTGAAGACCGAGTCGAGATTCGTGCGCAGCACGGCGTCCCAGTTCACCTTGGTCATCTTCTTGAAGGTCGTGTCCTGCGTGATGCCGGCGTTGTTCACGAGGATATCAATCGGGCCGACTTCGGCGCGAATTTTCGCCACGCAGTGCTGTGCGGAATCGTAATCGGCGACGTCCACGGCATACGCGCGGAAGTTGTAGCCCTTGCGGTCCAGTTCCGCGAGCCATTCGCCGGCTTTCGCGTTGCCCGGCGAATGCGTCACGACGACCGCGTAACCGGCGTCGTGCAGCTTCATGCTGATCGCTTCGCCCAGTCCGCCCATGCCGCCCGTCACCACTGCGATTCGCTTAGTCATGCTGATACTCCTCGTTGTTTCTCTCAGGTTAATGAAGCTCGGAATGCCACCGGCGCTGCCATGTTGCCTCGACGCTCGTTATGTTTTGATGTCGCGTCGAGCCGTATTTGCGCCGCGCCGGCGTACTGCTTTCGTTACGGACGCTCGAGTGCCAGCGCGACACCCATGCCGCCGCCGATGCACAGCGACGCCAGGCCCTTCTTCGCGTCGCGCTTCTGCATTTCGTG
>NZ_FCNY02000019.1 GCF_001544575.2 Caballeronia cordobensis | reverse complement strand
ACCGTGAAACGACTCCACGCCGATGATAGTGCGGATCACCCGTGTGAAAGTAGGTAATCGTCAGGCTCCTCATGCCGAAAACAAAAACCCCACCCCGCAAAGGTGGGGTTTTTGCGTTTTGGGCGCGCCTAGCAACTCAAAACGCTACGCGTGACCATCAGAAGCCGCAGCAGCCATCCACGCCGCTACGCTTTCAGCGCGCCATAAAGCGTTCAGCCAAACGTACCCAATAAGTCGATCCGATCGACAGCAGATCATCGTTGAAGTCATAGCTGGCGTTATGCAACATGCATGGCCCGGCACCATGGCCGTGCTCGCGATGTCCGCCATCGCCATTGCCCAGAAAGGCATAGCATCCGGGCTTTTCAAGAAGCATGAACGAGAAGTCCTCCGCGCCCATCGTCGGCTCGACGGCGTCATCGACTCTTTCCTTCCCTACGACCTCTGCCATGACTTCCGCCGCGAATCTCGCTTCGTCAGGCGCGTTGATCGTCGGTGGATAATTCCTGTTGAAGTGCACTTCTACGTCGCAGTCATAGGCGGCAGCCGTCGCTTCGACAATTTTGCGCATTCGTTCTTCGATCAGATCGAGCGTTTGCACAGTGAAGGTGCGCACGGTTCCGCCAAGCCAGGCTCGATCCGGAACGACGTTCGCAGCCTCGCCAGCGTGGATCTGGGTGATTGAGAGGACCGCTGTATCGATCGGCTTCTTGTTTCGCGTAATGATGCTCTGAAGCCCGTTGGCAATTTGAACCGCTGTGAACACAGGATCGCGCCCGTTGTGAGGCAGGGCCGCGTGCGAACCGGTTCCGCAGATCGTGATGCGAAACTCGTTACTCGACGCCATGATCGGCCCTTCGGTCACACCGAAATGACCGGCGGGGATGCCGGGCCAATTGTGAATGCCAAACACCGCCTCCACCGGAAAGCGATCGAAAAGACCATCTTCGATCATGGCCTTCGCGCCCGCGCCGCCTTCTTCGGCGGGCTGAAAGATGAAAACGACAGTCCCGTCGAACGTACCGTGCTCGGCCAGATGCTTCGCAGCGCCGAGCAGCATTGCCGTATGCCCGTCGTGGCCACACGCGTGCATGCGACCGTCGTTCGTCGATCGATGCCCGAACGTGTTCAACTCCTGAATGGGCAGTGCGTCCATATCCGCGCGAAGTCCGATCGACTTTGCGCCAGAGCCGCGTTTCAGCACGCCGACGACTCCCGTTTTGCCCACTCCCCGATGGACTTCGATTCCCCATCGTTCGAGGTTATCGGCGACCAGCTTCGCCGTGCCAACCTCCTCATAACGCAATTCCGGGTGGGCGTGGATCGTTCGTCGGAGCGTTTTGATTTCCTCGTGCGATGCTTCGATTTCCGGGATCAGATTCATTTGAACTGCTCTCTCGATTGAATTCGGATTGCGCGTATGGACCGCGCCTGGTTCTTCATTCTACGTCGCCACTATTTCCCGTACCGGACGGTCGATCGCATAGTTCGCGTAATAGAATTCCATCATTTGCCGCCCATTATTCTGATTTACCGGACTTTTCGATGAACGCTCCAGCCGAGTTTGCCCGAGCCGTTTGCCCGCACGATTGCCCCGACACATGCGCGATGCGCGTAACGGTCAAGGAGGGCAAAGCGGTCAAGATCAGCGGTGATCCCGATCACCCACCGACGCAAGGCGTGTTGTGCACCAAGGTCACACGCTACGCCGAGCGCACGCATCACAAGGATCGGCTGCTGACGCCACTGCGGCGCGTCGGAAAAAAGGGCGAGGGCCGATTCGAACCGATCGGCTGGGACGAGGCATTGCAGCTTGCCGCCGAACGTCTGGAAACGGTGGCCCGTCGAGCGCCGGAAGCCATCGTTCCGTATAGCTACGCCGGCACGATGGGTCTGGTGCAAGGCGAGAGCATCGCTGCGCGGTTCTTCAACGTCTTGGGTGCATCGCGCCTTGAGCGCACCATTTGTGCTGCTGCGGGCGCGGCCGGCCTGCGCTACACGTATGGCGCGAGCATCGGAATGCATAGCGAGTTTTACGAAGAAAGCGAGCTGATTCTGATTTGGGGCTCGAACCCGATCGCATCGAGCCTGCACTTCTGGACGCGTGCGCAGGAGGCCAAGCGACGCGGTGCGAAGCTGATCGCGATCGACCCGTATAGATCGTTGACGGCGGAGAAATGCCATCAGCACATCGCGCTGCGCCCGGGCACGGATGCCGCGCTCGCGCTCGGCATGATCGAAGTGCTCATCCGTGAGAATCTGATCGACCATGACTATGTGCGCGCACATTCCGTAGGTTTCGACGAACTCGCGGCGCGTGCCGCGCAGTACCCGCCCGCGCGCGCGGCGCAGATCTGCGGCATTGAGGAAAGCGTGATCGTCGAGCTCGCGCGCGCTTTCGGGGCAACACAAAAGGCCGCGATCCGCCTCAACTACGGCATGCAGCGCGTGCGCGGCGGCGGCAATGCCGTCCGCGCGATCGCCTGCCTGCCATCGTTGACGGGCGCGTGGCGCGAGCGTGCCGGCGGTTTGTTGCTTTCGTCGTCGGGTTGGGCGCCCATCGACGGCAGCGCGCTCGAGCGCCCGGATCTACTACCCGGCGGGCTGTCAAAGATGCCCCGGGCGATCAACATGAATGCGATCGGCGACGCGCTGCTGCATCCGGGCGACGAAACCTTCGGGCCGAAAATCGAAGCGCTGATCGTCTACAACTCGAACCCGGTCGCGGTTGCGCCCGATTCGGCGAAGGTCGCGGCGGGTTTCGCGCGCGAGGATCTGTTCACGATCGTGCTCGAACACTTCCAGACAGACACCGCTGACTATGCCGATCTGATCTTCCCCGCGACCACGCAGCTCGAACACCTCGACGTACACAAGTCATACGGGCACACGCACGTCATGGCGAATCTGCCGGCGATCGAGCCCGTCGGCGAAGCGCGCCCGAACACGGAAATCTTCCGCGGTCTCGCGCGCGCGATGCGGCTCACCGAGCCGGCGCTTTTCGAGACCGACGAGCAGATCGCATCGCAAGCCTTCCGCTGGGACGACCGCACGCTGCAAGGGCAGAGCTGGGAAACGCTGAAGGCCTCCGGCTGGCTGAAGCTCGATATCGCCGACGCACCGCTCGCCGACGGCGCGTTTCGCACGCCGTCGGGCAAATGCGAGTTCTATAGCGAGCGTCTGGCGCGCGAACGTCTCGATCCGCTGCCGGATTATTTGCCGCCGTACGAATCCGCAGATGGCTCGCCGGAACTGGCGGCCCGCTATCCGCTCGCGATGATCTCGCCGCCCGCGCGCAATTTTCTAAACAGCAGCTTCGTGAACATTGAGAGTTTGCGCGCCGCGGAGCGCGAACCGCATCTGGACATCCATCCCGACGATGCCGAGGCGCGCGGTATTTCGGACGGCGCGTTCGTGCGAATTTTCAACGATCGCGGCTCGATGCAGGCACGCGCTCGCCTGACGCCGCGCGCGCGAGAAGGCGTGGTCGTCGGTCTGTCGATCTGGTGGAAGAAGTTATCGCCGGACGGCTGCAACGCCAATCAAGTCACGAGCCAGGCATTGACCGACCTCGGCAGGTCGGCAACCTTCTACGACTGCCTGGTCGAAGTGGAGCGGATGCATTGACCGGTATCGGAACGGCAGGCTCGGACGAGTCTGAGGCATGGCGTCTAACCCAGTTGTCGGAGACGTGTCGAAAAGCTAGGATCTCGTTTCCGCACGACCATTCTAAAATCTTATAAAGGAGACGCCGTATGGAGAAACCCTGGCTGAAGTCCTATCCGGCCGGCGTGCCTGCCGAGATCGACGCATCCGCGTACCGGTCGGTTTCCGAGTTGCTCGAAGACAGTTTCCGCACGAACCGCGACCGTCGCGCGTTCGTGTGCATGGGCCAGTCGATCACCTACGGCGAGCTCGACGCGATGTCGAAGAAGCTGGCCGCGTGGTTCCAGCGGCGAGGCATGAAGCCGGGCGCACGCGTCGCGCTGATGATGCCGAACGTGCTGCAGTATCCCGTTGCGATCGCGGCGGTGCTGCGCGCCGGCTACATCGTCGTCAACGTGAATCCGCTTTATACGCCGCGCGAACTCGAGCATCAGCTCAAGGACTGCGGCGCGGAAGCGATCGTCATCCTCGAGAATTTCGCGGTCACGCTCCAGGCCGTCGTCAAGAATACGGCGATCAAGCATGTGGTTGTCGCGTCGATGGGCGATTTCATGGGCCTGAAGGGGCTCCTGGTGAACCTGGTCGTGCGCCACGTGAAGAAAATGGTGCCCGAATGGACCATACCCGGCAGCGTTCGTTTCAATGACGCGCTCGCGGAAGGCGCCCGCATCACGCTGCAGCCGGTCGCGCAGACGCCCGACGACATCGCGTTCCTGCAATACACGGGCGGTACGACGGGTGTGGCCAAGGGCGCGACGCTCACGCATCGCAATGTGATCGCGAACACGCTGCAATCCGAAGTCTGGCTCGATCCGGCCCGCAAGCGCCGCCCGGATATCGACCAGTTCGTCTGCGTGGTCGCGCTGCCGCTTTATCACATCTTCGCGCTGACGGTGTGCGGCATGCTGACGATCCGCACAGGCGGCCTCGGCGTGCTGATTCCGAATCCGCGCGATATCGCGGGAACGATCAAGGAACTGAAGGGCATTCCGATCAACACGTTCCCGGCCGTCAACACGCTCTATAACGCGCTGTTGAATCACCCGGATTTCGGCAAGCTCGATTTCTCCAAGCTCATCGCGGCGAACGGCGGCGGCATGGCGGTCCAGGAGGCCGTGGCCAAACGGTGGTTTGCCGCGACCGGCGTGCCGATCGTGGAAGGCTACGGCCTGTCCGAGACCTCGCCCTGCGTGACCTGCAATCCGGTCACGGCGACCGAATACACGGGCACCATCGGCTTGCCGCTTCCGTCGACAGAAATCTCCATCCGCGACGATGACGACAACGAGGTGCCGCTCGGCCAGCCCGGTGAGATCTGCATTCGCGGTCCTCAAGTCATGGCGGGCTACTGGAACCGGCCCGATGAAACCGCAAAGGTGATGACCGACGACGGCTTTTTCCGCTCGGGCGATGTTGGCGTGCTGGACGATCGCGGGTTCGTGAAGATCGTCGATCGCAAGAAGGACATGATCCTCGTGTCGGGTTTCAACGTGTATCCGAACGAGATCGAGGACGTTGTGGCCATGTTGCCGGGCGTGTTCGAAGTCGCGGCGGTCGGCGTGAAGGATCAGACGTCCGGCGAGGCGGTGAAGCTTTTTATCGTGCGCAAGGATCAGAGCCTGACCGAAGCCGACGTCATGGCCTATTGCAAGGAGCGGCTCACGGGCTACAAGCGTCCGCGGACGATCGAGTTCCGCAACGATCTGCCGAAGAGCAATGTCGGCAAGATCCTGCGGCGCGAACTGCGCGACGGCCGCGCGTAGCCGTCAGGCCGCCGCCCGCAGATAGAAAGCCGTCGCGTCGTGAGACGCGACGGCTTTTTGTTGGCCAGACGTAACGCGCCTTTCGCCGTCAGGACGAAAAAAAGGCGCCCGAAGGCGCCTTTCAGAGCGTACTGCTTTGTTACGACCTTATTAGAACTTGTGACGGATGCCGACGACAGCAGCAACCTGGTTCGACGTCGACGACGGCGACAGACCGTTGATGTTCGCCACAGCCGTACGGTTCGTCGAATCCGTGCCGCTTGCGTGCTGGTACACGCCGTCGATGTACACGTCCGTGCGCTTCGACAGGAAGTAGTCCGCGCCGAGCATCGCCTGATGGTACTTGGCATCGCCCAGGCCGTAGCCCTTCGTGTAGTCGTACGCCACGCCCAGCAGCAGAGCCGGGGTCAACTGATACTTGAAGTTGATTTCGGCGTTGTGGAACTTGCCCGTGCCGCCCGTGAAGCCGCCCGTCGGCGTCAGGCCCGTGCCCGGCTCCGAACCCAGATCCTTGAACTGCGTGTTGCTATACGTTGCGCCGACAGTCGCCGCGCCGAACGTGTAAGCACCGCCAGCCGAGATCACTTGCTGCGTCTTGGCCGAAGCGTAACCGTTGATCACGCGGCTCGAACCGAAGTTCGACGTCGAGCCCGCGGTCGTCGCCGTGCGGCTGTTCGGGGTGTTGCCGAAGAACGAGTAGTTCGGGTCCTTGACGTTCAAGTAGCCCGCGCCCAACTGCAGGGGGCCTTGCGAGTAGCCGAGACCAACCGACCAGATCTGGTTGCGGTTGAACTGGCCAGCGTTGCCGCCCAGGCTGTACAAGCCGCCGAACGTGAAGCCAGCGTAGTTCGCGCTCGTGAACTTGATCGCGTTGTTCACGCGATTCGAGTTGTTCATGTTGTCCAGGTCGCCCGGGTGTGCGCCGAAGTACGAAGCCCACTGGCTACCGACTTCGAATGCGCCCGTGAAGTCGACCACGGAGTCGTACTGGCGACCCAGCGTGACCGTGCCGAACTGCGAACCGAGACCGACATACGCCTGACGGCCGAATTCAGCGCCGCCCTGGCCAAGCTGGCCATTGAACACGTTGAAGCCGTTTTCCAACACGAAGATGGCCTTCAGACCGCCACCGAGGTCTTCCGTGCCACGCAGGCCCCAACGACTGCCCTGCAGGTTGCCGCTGTTCATTGCATACAGCTTTTGGCCGTTGCTGTTGTTGTTGTACGCGAAGCCTGCGTCGATGATGCCGTACAGCGTCACGCTGCTCTGCGCATGTGCGGCGCCAGCGAAAGCGCCCAATGCAGCGAGAGCGAGAAGCGACTTTTTCATTGATTAGATCTCCAGGGAGTGTTTGCGACTTGGTTGGCAAGGCCACTGTTCTAGCGCCAGTGTGTTGACGGTCCCTGCCGGGCTTCTTAACGAAGTTGAGACGTAATGTAACAAAGAGCCTTTGACGGACAAAGGAAAAGGGGGCGGTCCGCCCGACACATGTGACGTTTACGCAACAGGCGCTAAGATGTTGGTTTTGCTGGATTTTTGCGACCCGTATTTGCCCTAATTATCAAAACGGATGCTTAGTAACTGTCGTTTCGTGCCCCGTCGTTGGCCTTGTCGAGGCCGTATTCGGGACTGAGGGCGCGGGCGTCGCTCGCGTCGATGTGCGCTAGAATCCGCGTTTTGCGCGAAACGCCGGCTTGCTCATTGTTCCGGTACCGGCAGGCGTCGACAGGCGGAGAATATGAATTGCTGCAATAGCCCGCGTTGTGCCGGCGACCATGAAGAGAGGTGACACCATGACGCTCGATGAAGTCATCAGCGAGTTCGATCGGGGTTTGCGCTCCATGACCGGGATAAGCCGCATGTCGCGCCCCATGCCCGAATCGGCGATATCCGGTTCCGATCTCCAGAACGATGCCCTCTCCGACGAGTCGCAGCTCACGGAAAAAGAGCGCGCCCACTCGGCCGGGTTGATGCGCGTGAATCATGTCGGCGAAGTCTGCGCGCAGGCGCTTTATCAGGCGCAAAAGCTCGCCACGAATTCGCCCGAGCTGAAGGCGAGCTTCGAACAGGCGGCTCGCGAAGAAGAAGATCATCTGGCGTGGACGTCGAAACGCCTGAACGATCTGGATGCGCGGCCGAGCCTGCTCAATCCGCTCTGGTACGCGGGCGCGCTCGCCATCGGTTTCGTCGCGGGACGTTTCGGCGATCGCGCGAGTCTGGGCTTCATGGCGGAAACCGAGCGTCAGGTCGAACAGCACCTCGACGGTCACATGAAAACTTTGCCCGCCAACGATCACGCATCGCGCGCGATCGTCGAGCAAATGCGTCTCGATGAGAGCGCGCACGCCGCCGCCGCCATCGGCGCGGGAGGAACTGAAGTGCCGTTTCCGGTTCGGGCATTGATGCGCGCGGCCTCGAAAGTCATGACGCGCACCGCCTATTACATATAGCGCACCGATCGCCCGGCCGGATCCATAGCGATACGGCCGGTAACTCGCGGCCGCATCCCACCTGCGGCCCACAAATCGGGCAAAAAGACCGTTACATTTCCCTCATTTCAGCAGCAGATTTCACGTACTACCTTCACATCCCTCAGTAGCTCTCTAATTCATAACGCTTTTCTCTTTTGTCGCCACTTCAAGCTCCTGCGCTAAGTCCTTGTTCTAGCAAATAAAAAGCACTCGAAAAAAAGGCGCGCGTCTTGACCGAGGAAATGCGTTCCTCTAAAGTGGGAGACAGTGTGAGAAAGTGGTCTTTTGTGTGATTCACAGGCCATTTTCGATCAAAACGGAGTGGGGGCAGGCGTCATGGTGGGCGTCTGGAACGGGGAGGGCACAAGTGTTCCAAGGGGCGTCGGCGCTGACGCTCGATGCGAAAGGACGGATGTCGATTCCGTCGCGCTATCGGGAGGCGCTGCAAGGGCAGGCGGAAGGCCGGGTGACGCTCACGAAGAGCCCGGATGGATGCCTGTTGCTGTTTCCCCGCCCAGAGTGGGAAGTCTTTCGCGCCAAGGTTGCGGCGCTTCCTATGGACGCCATGTGGTGGCGGCGCATCTTTCTCGGCAATGCAATGGATCTCGACCTCGACAGCGCCGGGCGCGTACTGGTTTCGCCCGAACTGCGCGCAGCCGCGTCGCTGGAAAAAGACGTGACGCTGCTCGGCATGGGCGCGCATTTCGAGTTGTGGGATTCGCAGACGTACGCGGCGAAGGAAGCCGCGGCGATGGCGCAGGGCATGCCCGAAGCGCTGAAGAACTTCACTTTCTGACGCGGCGCTGAAGAGCATGGCGAATTCGTCGGGAAACGAACTGCAGCATCGCACGGTGCTGCTGCAGGAAGCGGTGGATGGACTGATCACGCGCACGGACGGCGTCTATATAGACGGCACGTTCGGGCGCGGCGGTCATAGCCGGGCGATATTGCAGCGCTTGGGGGATGCGGGGCAACTCATCGCCTTCGACAAGGATCCTCTTGCCATCGCCACGGCGCAACAGATTCAGGACTCGCGCTTTTCGATCGTGCATGACAGCTTCGCGGCGTTGCGCGATGCGGCGAGCGAGCGTGGGGTAGGGCGGGTGTCGGGCGTATTGCTCGACCTTGGCGTGTCGTCGCCGCAAGTGGACGACCCGGAGCGCGGCTTCAGCTTCCGCGCGCAAGGTCCGCTCGACATGAGGATGGACCCGACTCGCGGCGAGTCGGCAGCAGAGTGGCTCGCGCGAGCCACGGTGCAGGAACTGACGGAGGTCATCAGAGATTATGGGGAAGAACGGTTTGCTTTTCAGATTGCAAAGGCGCTTGTTGCTCGCAGGGCAGAGTCCGACCGTCTTGGGCCTCTCGACAGCACGCGCGAGCTTGCCGAAATCGTGGGTAACGTCGTCAAAACCCGTGAAAAGGGCAAGGACCCGGCAACTCGCACCTTTCAGGCTATACGGATTCACGTCAATCAAGAGCTTGCGGAGCTGCAAGTAGTACTCGAGTCGGCATTGGCATTGTTGGAGCAAGGGGGGCGGCTGGTCGTGATCAGCTTTCATTCACTCGAAGACCGGATCGTCAAGCGGTTCATGCAGGCGCACGCGAGCGCGCCGGCGGTGGACCGTCGCTTGCCGATCCGCGCGGTCGACCTGCCCAGCCCGCCGCTGCGCGTGGTCGGTCGCGTGTTTCCGAGTGAAGCCGAAGTGGCCGCCAACCCGCGCGCCCGATCCGCGGTGATGCGTATCGCGGAGCGGATCGCGCCATGAACCGCCTCAATATTTTCCTGCTGATCATCGTGCTCGGGTGCGCGCTGTCGGTCGTCAGTTCGACCAACCAGCAGCGGGAAATCTTTATCGAGTTGCAGCGGGCGCAATCGCAGGAGCGCCAGCTTCAACAGGATTACGCGCAGTTGCAGTACCAGCAGAGCGCGCTGTCGAAGACCTCGCGCATCGAGCAGTTGGCCACCAACTCGCTGAAGATGCAGCCCGTGACGACCGGCCGCACGCAATATCTCACCTACGACACGGCCGCCAACAAGGCCGCCGACGCACCCATGCCGCCGCCGCTGCCCGCGTCGGCGCCGCCTGCACGCGGAGCCAAGCGATGAAAAAATCCGCGAAGCAGAAAGACATCGCTCATACGCCCAATCCGCTCCTCGCCGTGCGCCTGCCGATGTGGCGCTCGAAGTTCGTCGTGTTCCTGCTGTTCATGGCGTTCGTCGCGCTCGCTGCACGCGCATTCTGGATTCAGGGACCGGGCAACGCCTTCTTTAAGAAGCAGGGCGAAAGCCGCTATCAGCGCACGCTCGAACTGCCGGCCACGCGCGGCCAGATTCGCGACCGCAACGGCCTCGTGCTTGCGACCAGCCTGCCGGTGAAGGCCATCTGGGCCATTCCCGAAGCCGTGCCGAACGATCTCGGCGCGGAGAAGTTCGCGCAATTGTCCAAGCTGCTCGAGATGCCGGAGAAAGAGCTCCGCGCCAAGCTCTCGATGGACAAGACCTTCGTCTACGTGAAGCGTCAGGTCTCGCTCGAAACGGCGCAGAAAGTCGCCGCGCTCGACATTCCCGGCATTTATTCGCGCGGCGAATACAAGCGTTTCTATCCGGAAGGCGAAATCACCGCGCACCTGATCGGCTTTACTAATATTGAAGACAAGGGACAGGAAGGCGTCGAGCTCGGCGACCAGCATGTCCTCGCTGGCACGCCGGGCATGCGTCGCGTCATCAGGGACCGCATGGGCAATATCGTCGAGGACGTCGACGAGCAAATCGTGCCGCACAATGGTACGGACGTCGAACTCTCGATCGACAGCAAGATTCAGTACATCGCGTACACGAACCTGAAGGCCGCCGTCGAGAAATCGAAGGCGAAGGCAGGCGCGGCGATCGTGATCGACACGAAGACGGGCGAGGTGCTCGCGCTCGTCAACTATCCCACGTACAACCCGAACGACCGTTCGCGCATGACCGGCGAACAGTTGCGCAACCGCATTCTCACGGACACTTTCGAGCCCGGCTCGATCATGAAGCCGTTCACCGTTTCGCTCGCGCTCGATCTGCATCGCGTGACGCCGAACACGCTCGTGGAAACCGGCGGCGGCGTATTCGTGCTCGACGGCGCGCGCATCACGGACGACGCCGGCTTCGGCACGCTCACCGTCGGCGGCGTGATTCAGAAGTCGAGCAATATCGGCGCGACCAAAATTGCGATGCAATTGCGGGCCGAAGAAATGTGGAACATGTACACGAGCCTCGGACTCGGGCAGGCGCCGAAAGTCGGCTTTCCGGGCGCGGTAACGGGGCGTTTGCGGCCGTGGAAGAGCTGGCGGCGCATCGAGCAGGCAACGATGTCGTACGGCTACGGCCTGTCCGCGTCGCTGTTCCAGCTTGCGCGCGCGTATACCGCGATCGCGCACGACGGCGAGGTCATGCCGGTGTCCATTTTCCGCACGCCGGGCGATCAGCCGGTCGTCGGTCAGCAGGTTTTCTCGCCGACCACTGCGCGTCAAGTGCGCGCGATGCTCGAAACCGTGACGGCTAAGGGCGGGACGTCGCCGGATGCGGCGGTGCCGGGGTATCGCGTCGGCGGCAAGTCGGGCACGGCGTACAAGCACGCGGGGCGCGGCTACGACCACTCGAAGTACCGCGCCTCGTTCGTCGGCATGGCGCCGATGCCGAATCCGCGCATCGTCGTGGCGGTATCGGTCGACGAGCCGACGGTCGGCAGCCACTTCGGCGGCCAGGTGTCGGGGCCGGTGTTTTCGGGCATCGTCGGCGACACGCTGCGCGCGCTCAACGTGCCGCCCGACATGCCGGTCAAGCAGATGGTCGTGACGGACGATTCGAACTCCGCCGCGCAAGCCGCCGCGCAGCCGCCGGTGAACAGAAACAACGCGAACACCGCGAAGAAAGTCGCAGTGTCGAGCAATATGAAGACGCACCCGGGAGTCGTGCGATGAGCGCGCAAGCCCGTCAGAGCAAGAT
Source organism: Caballeronia cordobensis (assembly GCF_001544575.2). Lineage (GTDB taxonomy): Bacteria > Pseudomonadota > Gammaproteobacteria > Burkholderiales > Burkholderiaceae > Caballeronia > Caballeronia cordobensis. The sequence continues at coordinate 121,699 of NZ_FCNY02000019.1, read as the reverse complement.
GCAAAAGGACGTATCACACGCCATTCAATGGCTGCGCGCGCACGCGCAGCCCGACGCGCAATTGCACGCCGACACGCGCTCGCTCAAAAGCGGCGACGTGTTCCTCGCCTATGCGGTCGAGGGTGCGGACAACCGTCCGTATCTCGACGCCGCGCTTGCGGCGGGCGCGGCTGCGGCGCTCTATCAGCCGGAGCATTTCGCGGGCAAGCCGGATGCATCGAAGGCGCTCGCCGTAAAGGCGCTCGACGAACTCGCCGGCCCGATCGCGTCCGCATGGTACGGCGAGCCGACGGCATCGATGCTCACGGTCGGCGTGACGGGCACGAACGGCAAGACCTCGTGCAGCCAGTGGATCGCGACCGCGCTGACCTCGCTCGGCCGTCCGTGCGCCATCGTCGGCACGCTCGGCATCGGCATGCCGGGCAAGCTCGTGCATAGCGGTTTCACCACGCCCGACGCGGCGCAGCTTCAACGCAATCTCGCGCAACTGAAGGCCAAGGGCGCGGAAGGCGTGGCGATGGAAGTGTCGTCGCACGCGCTGCATCAGGGGCGCGTGAATGGCGTCGATTTCGACATCGCCATTTTCACGAATCTCACGCAGGATCATCTCGACTACCACGGCACGTTCGACGCGTACGAAGCGGCGAAGGCGCGCCTCTTCGCGTGGCCGTCGCTGAAAACGGCGATCGTCAATCGCGACGACGCGGCCGGCGAGCGGCTGATCGAATCGCTGCGCGGCAAGGTGCGCACGATTGCGTACGGCGTCGAAATGCGCGCCGATGCCGCCCCGAGCGCCGACGCCATGCTGCTCGCAAGCCAGGTCCGCGCCACGGCGACCGGCACCGCGTTCCATCTGTCGTCCGACTGGGGCGAAGCCGATGTCGAAGTCGGCACGCTCGGCACGTTCAACGTGAGCAATCTGCTGTCCGTGCTCGCCGTGCTGCTCGAAGTCGGCGTGCCGTTCAGTACCGCGATCGGGCATATCGCCAAGCTCGAATCGGTCAATGGCCGCATGGAGCGCCTGGGCGGGCGCATCCAGAGCGACGAGCCGCTCGTCGTGATCGATTACGCCCACACGCCCGATGCGCTCGACAAGACGCTCACCGCGCTGCGCCCGATCGCCGAGGCGCGCGGCGGCGATCTCGTCTGCATGTTCGGATGCGGTGGCGACCGCGACGCGACCAAGCGTCCGCTGATGGGCGCGATCGCCGAACGTCTCGCGGACCAGGTCGTCATCACGAGCGACAACCCGCGCAGCGAAGAGCCGCAATCCATCATCGACCAGATCGCGGCCGGCATGAGCGACGCCGCGAAGGCGCGCCGCATCGAAGACCGCGCGAGCGCGATTTTGCAAGCAATCCGAAGCGCCGCGCGTGAGGATGTCGTCGTGCTCGCCGGAAAAGGGCACGAAGCCACGCAGGAAATCATGGGCAAGAAGCGCGCGTTCTCGGATCAGGATCACGCGCGCCTCGCGCTTGCCGCGCGCGCCACGCAACAGCGCGGAGGCGGCGAATGACGATGTTCACGCTTCGCGAAGCCGCCGCGTTGATTCCCGGCGCCGTCCTGAAGGGCGATGAAAACGTGGCGATCGAGCGCGTCGTGACGGACAGCCGCGGCGTTCAGGCCGGCGATCTTTTCGTCGCGGTGAAGGGCGATCGCTTCGATGCGCATGACTTCCTTGAGCAGGTTGCGAAGAGCGGCGCGGCTGCGGCGCTCGTGTCACGCGAACCGAGCAACTCCGGTGCCTGGCCTCTTCCTGTCATCAAGGTAAAGGACACGCGCGCCGCGCTCGGTGCGCTGGCGCACGGCTGGCGCGAGCGCTTCACGATGCCGCTCGTCGCCGTAACGGGCAGCAACGGCAAGACGACGGTCAAGGAGATGATCGCGTCGATTTTCACGGCCGCGGTGGGCGAAGACGCGCGGCTCGCGACCGCGGGCAACTTCAACAACGACATCGGCTTGCCGCTCACGCTGTTCCGTCTGAACGCGTCGCACAAGCTCGCTGTCGTCGAGCTCGGCATGAACCATCCGGGCGAGACGGAAGTGCTCGGCAAGATCGCCGCGCCGGACGTCGCCGTGGTCAACAACGCGCAGCGCGAGCATCAGGAATTCATGGCGACGGTCGAAGCCGTTGCGCTCGAACATGCGTCGGTCATTCATGCGCTGGGCGAAACGGGCACCGCCGTGTTTCCCGCGGACGATCAATACGCCGTCTTCTGGCGCACGGCCGCGACGGGCAACCCGATCGTCGACTTCGCACTGACCGACGACGCCTCGGAAGCCGCCGTCACCGGCACGCTGAAGGGCACGACGGTCACGATGCGCACGCCGCAGGGCGAGACCGATGTCGCGCTCAACGTGCTCGGCGAGCACAACGCGCGCAACGCACTCGCGGCGGCATCGGCGGCGCTGGCGGCGGGCATGTCGCTCGACGTGGTCAGGCGCGGTCTCGAAGCGTTCCAGCCGGTGAAGGGACGCCTGCAAGTGAAGCGCGCCGTGCTCGGCGCGCTCGCGGGCGCGACCGTCATCGACGACACCTACAACTCGAATCCCGATTCGATGCGCGCCGCTATCGACGTGCTCGCCTCGCAGCCCGCGCCGCGCGTGCTCGTGATGGGCGACATGGGCGAAGTCGGCGAGGAAGGTCCGGCGTTTCATCGCGAAGTCGGCGCGTATGCGGCCGAGCGCGGCATCGAAGCGCTCTTCGCGCTCGGCGACGCAAGCCGCGATTCGGTGAACGCATTCAATGCGAAGGCATCGAAGCAGACCGCGAACCATTTTGATGACTTCATCAAAATGGTCGCAGCGCTTCAAAGTTCCGGCTACGGCAACAAAGCCACGTATCTCGCGAAAGGCTCGCGCTTCATGAAGATGGAGCGCGTGGTGGACGCCTTGACGAGCCCACAACAACCCGCCGCGGGCAGCACGCCCGCGGCTCATTGATTCACTGAAGAGAAGGACCGGTATGCTACTCGCACTCGCGCAATGGCTCCAGAATGACGCCAGTTTCATGCGCGTGTTCACCTACATCACGTTTCGCGCGGTCGGCGCAACGGCAACGGCGATGCTGATCGGCCTCGTCTGCGGGCCGTGGGTCATCCGCAAGCTGACCTTGCTCAAGGTCGGCCAGGCCGTGCGCAAGGACGGCCCGCAGACGCACCTCGTCAAGTCCGGCACGCCCACCATGGGCGGCGTGCTGATTCTCATCGGCATTGCGGTGTCCACGTTGCTGTGGGCCGATCTCACGAACCGCTTCGTGTGGATCGTGATGCTCGTCACCTTCGGCTATGGCGTGATCGGCTGGGTGGACGACTATCGCAAGGTCGTGCACAAGGATCCGCGCGGCATGTCCTCGCGCGAGAAGTATTTCTGGCAGTCGGTCATCGGCATTTTCGCGGCGGTGTATCTCGCGTTTTCCGTCTCCGAAGCGAACAACGCGCGCGTGTTCGATCTCTTCATGGCGTGGGTGCGCAGCGGTCTGTCGATGGGCCTGCCCGCGCGCGCCGACCTCATGCTGCCGTTTCTCAAATCGATCACGTATCCGCTCGGCGTGTGGGGCTTCATCGCGATGACGTACTTCGTGATCGTCGGGTCGAGCAACGCGGTCAATCTCACCGACGGTCTCGACGGTCTCGTCATCATGCCCGTGGTGCTCGTGGGCGCGTCGCTCGGCGCGTTCGCGTATGTCATGGGTTCGTCGGTCTATTCGAAGTATCTGCTGTTCCCGCACATTCCCGGCGCGGGCGAACTGCTGATCTTTTGCTCCGCGATGGGTGGCGCGGGACTCGCGTTTCTCTGGTACAACACGCACCCCGCGCAGGTCTTCATGGGCGATGTGGGCGCGCTCGCGCTCGGCGGCGCGCTCGGCACGATCGCGGTGATCGTCCGTCAGGAAGTCGTGCTGTTCATCATGGGCGGCGTGTTCGTGGCGGAAACGCTCTCGGTGATGCTGCAGGTCTTCTGGTTCAAGTTCACGAAGCGCCGTTACGGCGAAGGCCGCCGCTTCTTCAAGATGGCGCCGCTGCATCACCACTACGAATTGTCGGGCTGGACCGAGACGCAAGTGGTCGTGCGCTTCTGGATCATCACGCTGATGTTGTGCCTCTTCGGTTTGTCGACGCTCAAGCTGCGTTGATCTTTTTGCATTCGTGCGGTTCTTCAGGTTTTCGGGAAAGGTAAAGCGATGTTTGGCGAGAAGTTTGTCGGTCGGCAAAGTCCGATGGTGCTCGTGCTGGGACTGGGTGAATCCGGTCTGGCGATGGCGCGCTGGTGCGCCAGGCACGGTTGCCGCCTGCGGATCGCCGACACGCGCGAAGCGCCGCCGAATCTGTCCGAACTCGCCATTCACAAGATCGATGCGGACTTCGTCGGCGGCGCATTCACGCCGGCGTTGCTCGATGGCGGAATCGAACTCGTCGCGATCAGCCCGGGACTGTCTCCGCTCGCCGACGACCTCGCGCCGCTGATTGCCGCGGCGAAGGAGCGCGGTATTCCCGTCTGGGGCGAACTCGAACTGTTCGCGCAGGCGCTCGCCGGGCTCGGCGCGAACGGCTACGCGCCGAAGGTCATCGCGATCACCGGCACGAACGGCAAGACCACGACGACCGCGCTCACCGGGCTTCTGTGCGAGCGCGCGGGCAAGACGGTGGCGGTCGCGGGCAACATCAGCCCGGCCATGCTCGACAAGCTGACCGAGGCCATCGATCAAACCGCGCTGCCCGATGTCTGGGTGCTCGAACTGTCGAGCTTCCAGCTCGAAACCGCGCACACTTTCGCGCCCGATGCCGCCGCGGTGCTCAACATCACGCAGGATCATCTCGACTGGCACGGCGGCCTCGACGCCTACGCCGCCGCGAAAGGCCGCATCTTCGGCCCGCGCACGACGCGCGTGCTGAACCGCGACGACAACCGCACGATGAAGCTCGCGGCGAACGTCGCGCAAGACCGCGTGGTGACGTTCGGCCTGAATGAACCGCTGCACGTCGGCGATTACGGTCTGTTGCGCGATAACGGCATGTCGTGGCTGGCCGCGGGCATCGATCAGGACGCGTCGGACGAAGCGCCGTCGCGCCGTCGCAAGAAGGACGAATCCGCGCCGACCGTCGTGTCGAAGCGACTGATGCCGTCGGACGCGCTGCGCATCCGCGGCCTGCACAACGCCGCGAACGCGCTGGCCGCGCTCGCGCTCACACGCGCGATCGATCTGCCGCTCGCGGCGCTCTTGCATGGCTTGCGCGAGTATCGCGGCGAGCCGCATCGCGTGGAAGTGATCGCGCAGATCGACGGCGTCGATTATGTCGATGACAGCAAAGGCACGAACGTCGGCGCAACCGTCGCCGCGCTCGACGGCCTCGCGCAACGCGTCGTGCTGATCGCTGGCGGCGACGGCAAGGGCCAGGACTTTTCGCCGCTCGAAGCGCCGGTCGCGCGCTGGGCGCGTGCGGTGATGCTGATCGGCCGGGATGCGCCGCGCATTCGCGAGACGCTCGCAGCGACGAACGTGCCGCTCGAAGATCACGCGACGCTCGAAGCCGCGACGAACGCCGCCGCGCGCATCGCGGAAGCCGGCGACGCCGTGCTGCTCTCGCCCGCGTGCGCGAGCCTCGACATGTTCAGAAACTACGCACATCGCGCCGACGTGTTTCGCGGCGCGGTCGAAGATATCGCCGCCGCGCGGGGAGTGATGCTATGAGCTGGTCGGAACGCTTCGGATCCAAACTGACCGGACAGCGCAACGCGGTTCCGAACGACACGCTCGCCGGGCGCGGCCAAGGCGGCGCGCGAGGCGGCATTTCGAGCGCGGTGAACGGCGTGCGTCCCGCGCGCTCGCGCATGCTCGACTACGACTATTCGCTGCTATGGGTGATGATCGCGCTGCTCGGTCTGGGCATCGTGATGGTGTACTCGGCGTCGATCGCCATGCCCGATTCGCCGAAGTACGCGAGCTACCGCGACTATCACTTCCTCGTGCGCCATCTGATCTCGATCACGACGGCGCTCGTCGGCGCGACCATCGCGTTCAAGATTCCCATCAAGATGTGGGAAAAGTATGCGCCGAAGTTCTTTCTCGTCGCGCTGGTGCTGCTCGTCATCGTGCTGATTCCGCACGTCGGCAAAGGCGTGAACGGCGCGCGCCGCTGGATTTCGCTCGGCATCACGAACATGCAGCCGTCGGAAATCATGAAGCTCGCGGTGACGATCTACGCGGCGAACTACACCGTGCGCAAGCAGGAATTCATGCACAGCTTCGGCAAGGGCTTCCTGCCGATGGCGGTCGTGGTGGGCGCGGTCGGCGCGCTGCTGCTGCTCGAACCCGACATGGGCGCGTTCATGGTGATCGCCGCGATCGCCATGGGCGTGCTGTTCCTCGGCGGCGTGAACGGCAAGCTGTTCGGCGGCCTGGTCGCCACGGCGGTCGGCACGTTCGCGCTGCTCGTGTGGGCGTCGCCGTGGCGCCGTGAGCGGATCTTCGCGTACCTCGATCCGTGGGACGACCGCTATGCGCAAGGCAAGGCGTACCAGTTGACGCACTCGCTGATCGCGTTCGGGCGCGGTGAATGGTTCGGCGTGGGCCTGGGCGGCAGCGTCGAAAAGCTCAACTATCTGCCGGAAGCGCACACCGACTTCATTCTCGCGGTGATCGGCGAGGAGCTCGGTTTCGTCGGCGTGATCTGCGTGATTCTGCTGTTCTACTGGATCGTGCGCCGCGCGTTCGAAATCGGCCGTCAGGCGCTCGCGCTCGATCGCACGTTCGCCGGTCTGATGGCGAAGGGCGTCGGCATCTGGTTCGGCGCGCAGACGTTCATCAACATGGGCGTGAATCTCGGCCTTCTGCCGACCAAGGGTCTTACGTTGCCGCTCGTTTCCTACGGCGGATCGGGCATCTTGCAGAACTGCGTCGCGCTGGCCATTTTGCTGCGCGTCGATTACGAGAATCGTGTCTTGATGCGCGGAGGAAAAGTATGACCGCGCAACGCGACCGCACCTTGATGGTGATGGCGGGCGGCACCGGAGGCCATGTGTTTCCGGGGCTCGCGGTCGCGCACTGGATGCAGGCGCACGGCTGGCGCGTGGTGTGGCTCGGCAACGCGAGCGGCATGGAAGCGACGCTGGTGCCGAAGCACGGCATTCCGATGGAATGCGTGCGCTTCGGCGGCGTGCGCGGCAAGGGCATCAAGACCAAGCTGATGTTGCCGGTCAATCTCTTGCGCGCGTGCTCGCAAAGCCTCGCCGCGCTGCGGCGCGTGAAGCCGGACGTCGTGCTCGGCATGGGCGGCTATATCACGTTTCCGGCGGGCATCATGACGAAGCTCGCCGGCTGCCCGCTCGTGCTGCACGAACAAAATTCGATCGCGGGTCTCGCGAACAAGGTGCTCGCGCGCCTCGCGAAGCGGGTGCTGGTCGCGTTTCCCAATGCGCTGCCGAATGCCGAATGGACCGGTAATCCGATTCGCGCGGAACTAACGCGCGCATTGCCACCCAAAGAACGCTACGCCGCGCGTTCGGGACGCCTGAACGTGCTCGTCGTTGGTGGAAGTCTGGGCGCTGCCGCGTTGAACGAAACGGTGCCGAAAGCGCTCGCGATGCTGTCGCCGCAAGAGCGTCCGCGCATCGTGCATCAGGCGGGCGCGAAGCATATCGAAGCACTCGAAGCGAATTACGCGGCGGCGGGTTTTGCGCCGGGCGCGGATGTGCAGCTCGTTCCGTTCATCGAGGACATGGCGAACGCGTACGCGTCGGCGGATCTCGTGATTTGCCGCTCGGGCGCGATGACCGTCTCGGAAATCGCGGCGGTCGGCGTGGCCGCGCTCTTCGTGCCGTTCCCGTTCGCGGTCGACGATCACCAGACGACCAACGGCGCGTTCCTCGCGAAGAACGGCGCGGCCGAACTGATACAACAACGCGATTTGTCGGCGCAAAAGCTCGCCGACTGGTTACGTGCGCAGACGCGCGACACGCTCGCGGCCATGGCCGAACGCTCGCGCGCGCTGGCGAAACCGGATGCGACCGAAAAAGTCGCGAGCATTTGCGCCGACGTGGCCGGCGCGCGTTTCGACGCGCAAGCTCGGGAGGCACATTAAATGAAGCACATCGTCAAACATATTCATTTCGTCGGGATCGGCGGCGCGGGCATGAGCGGCATCGCCGAAGTGCTGCTGAATCTCGGCTATCACGTGAGCGGCTCGGATCTCTCCAACGGCGCCGTCACCGAGCGCTTGCGGGCGCTCGGCGCACGCGTCGAGATCGGCCATCACGAGCAGAACATCGAAGGCGCGAATGCGGTCGTCGTATCGACGGCCGTGCGTCCGGACAATCCCGAAGTGCTGGCCGCGCGCCATCGCCGCGTGCCGATCGTGCCGCGCGCCGTCATGCTCGCCGAACTCATGCGGCTCAAACAGGGCATCGCCATCGCGGGCACGCACGGCAAGACCACGACGACCTCGCTCGTCGCGAGCGTGCTGGCCGCGGGCGGGCTCGATCCGACCTTCGTCATCGGCGGACGGCTGAACAGCGCGGGCGCGAACGCGCGGCTCGGCACGGGCGATTTCATTGTCGCGGAAGCGGACGAATCCGATGCGTCGTTCCTCAATCTTTTCCCGGTGATCGAAGTCATCACGAACATCGACGCCGATCACATGGACACCTACGGCCACGACTTCGCGCGGCTGAAGCAGGCGTTCATCGAGTTCACGCACCGGCTGCCGTTCTATGGCATCGCGGTGCTGTGCGTCGACGATCCGAACGTGCGCGAAATCCTGCCGTTCGTGTCGAAGCCGATCATCCGCTACGGTCTCGGCGCGGAAGCGCAGGTGCGCGCGGTGAATGTCGAGGCGCGCGACGGCCGCATGCATTTCACGACCCTGCGCGAAGACGCGCCGGCGCTCGACATCGTGCTGAACCTGCCGGGCACGCACAACGTGCAGAACGCGCTGGCGGCCATCGCCATCGCGACCGAACTCGAAGTCGCCGATGCCGATATCCAGCGTGCGCTCGCGGAATTCAACGGCGTGGGCCGGCGTTTCCAGCGTTACGGCGAAGTGAACACGACGGGCGGCGAAGGTGCGTACACGCTGATCGACGATTACGGTCATCACCCGGTCGAAATGGCCGCGACGATCGCGGCGGCGCGCGGTGCGTTCCCCGATCGGCGTCTCGTGCTCGCGTTCCAGCCGCATCGCTATACGCGCACCCGTGACTGCTTCGAAGATTTCGTGAGAGTGCTGTCGACGGTCGATGCCCTCGTCCTCACCGATGTCTATGCGGCTGGCGAAGCGCCCATCGTCGCGGCGGACGGCCGCGCGCTCGCGCGTGCGATCCGCGTCGCGGGCAAGGTCGAGCCGGTGTTCGTCGAAACGGTGGACGAAGTGCCCGACGCGGTCACGACCATCGCGCGCAACGGCGACGTGGTGATCGCGATGGGCGCGGGCTCCATCGGCGGCGTGTGCGGAAAGCTGGCTAACCCCCAGCCTCAGTAAGAGCAAGACAATGAGCAACCAAGTGAATCAAATCGATCCGGCCGTATTCGGCAAAGTCGCGGTGCTGCTGGGCGGGAATTCCGCCGAGCGCGAGGTCTCGCTCAATTCGGGGCGTCTCGTGCTCGAAGGCCTGCGCGAAGCAGGCATCGACGCGCACGCGTTCGATCCGGCGCGGCGCCCGCTTTCGGATCTGAAGGCCGAAGGCTTCGTGCGCGCGTTCATCGCGCTGCATGGCGGCTATGGCGAGAACGGCCAGCTGCAAGGCGCGCTCGACTTCTACGGCATCCGTTACACGGGCAGCGGCGTGCTCGGTTCGGCGCTCGGCATGGACAAGCTGCGCACGAAGCTCGTGTGGCAGCAGACCGGCATTCCCACGCCGCCGTTCGAAACCGTCTTCCGCGGCGAAGACTACGCGGCGCGCGCGCAGGACATCGTCGCGAAGCTCGGGCTGCCGCTCTTCGTGAAGCCGGCGAGCGAAGGGTCGAGCGTCGCCGTCATCAAGGTGAAGAGCGCGGAAACGCTCGTGCCGGCGCTCGAAGAAGCCGTCAAGTACGACAAGATCGTGATCGTCGAGAAGAGCATCGAAGGCGGCGGCGAGTACACGTGCTGCATCGCGGGCGATCTCGACTTGCCGGTCATCAAGATCGTGCCGGCGGGCGAGTTCTACGACTATCACGCGAAGTACGTCGCCAACGACACGCAATACCTGATTCCGTGCGGTCTCACAGAAGCTGAAGAAACGCGCATGAAGGCGCTGACCAAGCGCTCGTTCGAGATTCTCGGCTGCACCGACTGGGGCCGCGCGGATTTCATGCTCGATGCAAACGGCAACCCGTACTTCCTCGAAGTGAACACGGCGCCCGGCATGACGGACCACTCGCTGCCGCCGAAGGCCGCGCGCGCGGTCGGCATCAGCTACAAGGATCTCGTCGTGAAAGTGCTCTCGCTCACGCTGAAGAATTAGGTCGAACACACACCGGACACGAACAAGCGAAACCATGTGGAACAACGTTCGCCAACTCAACCTCGCCGCCAATGCGCTGCACGTCGTGCTCGTGCTGCTGCTGCTGGCCGCCGCGGGTTACTGGGCGATCCAGCGTCCCGAGTTTCGTCTGCGCGAACTTCAGATCGACGGCGATACGACGCACATCAGTTCGCCGGTCGTGCGCGCGAGCGTGGTCGGTCATTTGAAGGGCAATTTTTTCACGGTGGATCTGGACGCGGCGCGCACTGCGTTCGAGCAGGTGCCGTGGGTGCGTCATGCGAGCGTGCGGCGCGTATGGCCGAACGCGCTCGCGGTGACGCTGGAGGAGTACAAGCCGCTCGGCACCTGGGGCAACGATCAGTTGGTGAGCGTCGACGGCGAACTCTTCACCGCGAATCAGGGCGAGCTCGACGACGACCTGCCCGCGTTCGACGGTCCCGAAGGCACGGCGAAGGAAGTGGTCGCGCGGTATCACGATTTCCAGAAGTGGTTCGCGCCGCTCGACGCGCAGCCGGACGAAGTGACGCTGTCGCCGCGCTTCGCGTGGACGGTCAAGCTCTCGAACGGCACGCAGATCGAGCTCGGCCGCGAGCGCAATCAGGACACGCTGAACGAGCGCTGCAAGCGTTTCGTCGCGTCGTGGCCGTCCGTGACGGGAAGATGGGGGAAGGACATCGAATATGCGGATTTGCGTTACCCGAACGGCTTCGCGATACGCGCAGCGAACATGCGTTTCATCAACGACACCGACAAGGCCAAGAAGTAAGCAGACATCACGGGCAATGAGCACGCTATGAGCAAAGACTACAAAGACCTGCTGGTTTCCCTCGACATCGGAACGTCGAAGGTGGTCGCGATCGTCGCCGAACTGAAGGGCGAAGGCCACTACGAGGTGATCGGACTCGGTCAGAGCGACTCGAAGGGGTTGAAGAAGGGCGTCGTGGTCAATATCGAGGCCACGGTGCAATCCATCCAGCGCGCGCTCGAAGAAGCCGAGCTGATGGCGGACTGCAAGATCACGAACGTCTTCACGGGCATCGCGGGCAGCCATATCCGCAGCTTCAATTCGAGCGGCATGGTCGCGATCAAGGACAAGGAAGTCACGCAGGCGGATGTCGCGCGCGTGATCGAAACGGCCAAGGCGATCAACATTCCGACCGATCAGCAGGTGCTGCACATCCTGACGCAGGAATTCATCATCGACGGGCAGGAAGACGTGCGCGAGCCGATCGGCATGAGCGGCATCCGCCTCGAAGTGAAGGTGCATATCGTGACGGGCGCGGTGAGCGCGGCGCAGAACATCGTCAAGTGCGTGCGCCGCTGCGGGCTCGAAGTGAACGACCTCATTCTGCAACCGCTCGCGTCGTCGCTCGCGGTGCTGACCGAGGACGAGAAGGAACTGGGCGTGGTGCTGGTCGATATCGGCGGCGGCACGACCGACATCGCCATCTTCAGCGAAGGCGCGATCCGCCATACGGCCGTGATCCCCATCGCCGGCGATCAGATCACGAGCGACGTCGCGATGGCGCTGCGCACGCCGACGCCCGACGCGGAAGACATCAAGGTGAGCTACGGCATCGCGAAGCAGGCGCTCGCCGATCCGGACGAAATGATCGAAGTGCCGGGCCTCGGCGAGCGCGGTCCGCGCACGCTGTCGCGCCAGGCGCTGGCGGCGGTCGTGGAACCGCGCGTCGAAGAGTTGTTCTCACTCGTGCAGCAAGTCGTGCGCGAGTCGGGCTACGAAGAGTTGTTGTCGAGCGGCGTCGTGCTGACCGGCGGCGCGGCGATGATGCCCGGCATGGTCGAGCTCGGTGAAGACATCTTCCTGAAGCCGGTGCGCATCGGCGTGCCGGAATACGCGGGCGGCCTCGCGGACGTGGTGCGCAATCCGCGCTACTCCACTGCAATGGGCCTGCTTGCCGAAGGACGCTCGCAACGCATGCGCGGCCGCAAGGTCGCGGTGCAGAACGGATCGATGGGACAAGTGTTCACGAGGATGAAGGACTGGTTCCTCGGGAATTTCTAAGAAGAAGCATCAAAAGAACTTCGCGCTGGTACCGGCGGCTGGCGCGCGATGTGAGGTTGCCCGATCTCTCATCGAATAACGCCGATCTTCATTCTTGACGGAGGCAACATGGATTTCGAAATGCTGGAAACGGAAACCAACGGAACGATCATCAAGGTCGTCGGTGTTGGTGGTGCGGGTGGCAACGCGGTGCAGCACATGATCACGCGCGGCGTGCAGGGCGTGGACTTCATCGTGATGAACACCGACGCGCAAGCGCTCGCTCGTTCGCGCGCCCCGACGGTGCTGCAGCTCGGCATGACCGGTCTCGGCGCGGGCGCGAAGCCGGACAAGGGCAAGGAAGCGGCGGAAGACGCACGCGAGCGTATCGCCGACGCACTGCGCGGCGCGCACATGGTGTTCATCACCGCGGGCATGGGCGGTGGCACGGGCACGGGCGCGGCGCCGGTCGTGGCGCAGATCGCGAAGGAAATGGGCATTCTGACCGTTGGCGTCGTGAGCAAGCCGTTCGAGTTCGAAGGCGGCCGCCGCATGCGCGTGGCCGAAGCTGGCTCGCAACAACTGGAGGATCACGTCGACTCGCTGATCGTCGTGCTGAACGACAAGCTGTTCGAGGTGATGGGCGATGACGCCGAGATGGACAAGTGCTTCCAGTGCGCGGACGACGTGCTGAACAACGCTGTGGCCGGTATCGCGGAAATCATCAACGTCGATGGACTCGTGAACGTCGACTTCGAAGACGTGAAAACGGTGATGGGCGAGCAGGGCAAGGCGATGATGGGCACGGCGACGGTTGCCGGCGTCGATCGCGCGCGTCTCGCTGCGGAACAGGCGGTGGCGAGCCCGCTGCTCGAAGGCGTGGATCTGTCGGGTGCGCGTGGCGTGCTGGTGAACATCACGTCGAGCCGTTCGCTGCGTTTGTCGGAAACGCGTGAAGTGATGAACACCATCAAGTCGTATGCAGCCGACGACGCCACGGTGATCTTCGGCGCGGTGTACGACGACGCGATGGGCGACGCGCTGCGCGTGACGGTGGTCGCAACGGGCCTGGGCCGCGCGGCGAAGAAGCAGCAGCAAGCGCCGATGACCCTGCTGCGCACGGGCACCGACAACCAGCCGGTCGCGCATGCGCATCACGCTCCGCACAATTCGTACGGCACGCAGCACGGCCAGGGCACGACGGACTACGGTCAGCTCGACACGCCGGCCGTGTGGCGTTCGACGCGTGAGACGGCGGCATCGCACGTTCAGGCGCTGCAGGAAAAGGGCGTCGATACGTACGACATTCCGGCGTTCCTGCGCAAGCAAGCGGACTAAGCGCACGCACGGTATTTGCTGCTGAGTTCGTCATGACGACGCAGCCCACCGCGTGCACGCGCTGAACGACCGGCGCGGATGATGCTGGCTTCGCGTGGGGCGACTGTCCAAGGCCGCGTCCTGATTTAAATGGACGCCGGGCCGTGGCCAGCCGACCCCCACGAATTTGCCCCTGACGTCAAGGAAGGCAGGTTGAAGCCGGGATCGCCGCAACGCAGTTCGGCAACGCCGCGGGACGATGCGATCGCGAGGATGTCGCGAGCACTGATGAGGGAAGGACCGAGCATGATCAAAGTGGGTGAAACGTTGCCGGATGTCAGCATTTTCGAGTTCATCGAAGAGGCGACCGAAGGCTGCGCCGTGGGACCGAATGCGTTCCCGGTACGCGAGCGGTGCGCAGGCAAACGCGTGGTGATCTTCGGATTGCCGGGCGCGTTCACGCCGACGTGCTCCGCCAGACACGTGCCCGGCTATGTCGAAGCGGCGGCGGACCTGTCCGCGGCCGGCATCGACGAAGTCTGGTGCGTTTCCGTCAACGACGCGTTCGTGATGAGCGCGTGGGGACGCGATCTCCAAACCTCGGGCAAGGTGAGGATGATCGCGGATGGCAGTGCGCGTTTCACCCAGGCACTCGGACTGGATCAGGATTTGTCCGCGCGTGGCATGGGAATCCGTTCCCAGCGCTACGCAATGGTGGTCGACGACGGCGTGGTCAAGACGCTGTCCGTCGAAGCGCCCGGCAAGTTCGAAGTCAGCGACGCTCAAAGCATCCTGGCGACGTTGCGCTGAGTGCAGCGGCGCTGCGTTGCCCGCGCGCAACGCTCGAAGCGCCCTCGTACCAGGCCGCAACTTGGGGCCGATGACCGGAAATGCCTCCATTCCGGGCATCGGCCCGTTCTACTTCACTTTGACGCCGATTCCGCGTAACACAGGGAAACAGTTGATACTCCCCGGATCAGGACGGCGCGCGATGAATGGAGTATAATTCGAGCTATTAGTGTTTAATGAGCGATTGATTTCCTTTATAGGAAAAACACATCGGAAGAACATCATGTTGAAGCAGCGAACAATCAAGACCGTCGTCAAGACCGTGGGTATCGGGCTCCATTCCGGCCGCAAGGTCGACTTGACCCTGCGCCCCGCGCCTATTGGCACGGGCATCGTGTTTTCGCGTGTCGATCTGGCCGAGCCGGTCGATATTCCCGCGTCCGCGATGTCGATCGGCGACACCCGTCTCGCGTCCGTGCTGCAGAAAGACGGCGCGCGCGTGTCCACCATCGAGCACTTGATGTCGGCGTGCGCGGGCCTCGGCATCGACAATCTGTATGTCGATGTCACCGCCGAAGAAATCCCGATCATGGACGGTAGCGCGGCTTCGTTCGTGTTCCTGATTCAGTCCGCGGGTATCGAGGAACAGAACGCGCCGAAGAAGTTCATCAAGGTGACGAAGCCGGTCGAAGTGCGCGACGGCGACAAATTCGCGCGTCTCGAACCGTATTTCGGCTTCAAACTGAGCTTTACCATCGATTTTCGCCATCCGGCTGTCGACAAGACCGGTCAGGCGCTGGAAGTGGATTTCGCCACGACGTCGTATGTGCGTGAAATCGCGCGCGCGCGCACCTTCGGTTTCGCTCACGAAGTCGAAATGATGCGTGAGCTCGGTCTTGCGCGCGGCGGCAGCATGGATAACGCGATCGTGCTGGACGAATACCGCATCCTGAACAACGACGGCCTGCGGTACGACGACGAGTTCGTGAAGCACAAGATGCTCGACGCAATCGGCGATCTGTACGTGGTGGGTCATCCGTTGCTGGCGTCGTACAACGCGTACAAGGGCGGTCATGCGATGAACAACATGCTGCTGCGCGAATTGCTCGCGAACGAAGACGCGTACGAGATCGTCACGTTCGAGGACACGCAGAAGGCGCCGCGCGGTTTCGGATTCGATACGCAAACGGCGTTTGCTTGATAGCAGGCGTCAACGGAGCAGTGAGGAATGAGCGGCAGCGAAAGCGCCGCTCATTTTTTTTTGCGCGCGACGTATCAGCGGCCGTTTGCGCCGATCGCCGAAGCGTCGCGCGTTCGCCGGCGCCGCGTCATTTCCGCGACCTGCCAGCTAGCCAGCGCAACGCAGCCGAAGATCGTTTCCCGCATGCGCTTGATGAGCGGCAACGCAATCGCCACGTCCATCGGCACGCCGAACAGGGTCGCGAACGCCAGCACGGCCGCTTCCTGCACGACGAGCCCGGCGGGCACCATGAACGCGGCGTGCCGAACCGCCTGCGTCAGCGCTTCGATCGCGAGCGCCTCGCCGGCGCTTACCGGCGCGCCGAGCAGAGCCAGCGCCCAATAGACTTCGAGCGCGCCGAGCATATAACCGGCGAGTTGCCATCCGAACGCGCTTAGCAGCATGCAGGGGCGACGCATGAGCGCATCGAGCGCGGCATCGAGATGCGCGCCGCCGATGCCTTGCGTCAAAGGATGCGATGCGCCGAACATCCGCGCCGCGAAACGCTCGATTGCCTGGAACCATCCGCCTTTTCTGACGAGGGCGAAGGCGAGCACGGGCAGTGGCAGCGACAACATCAGGCCGAGCCCGATTGACTCGATGCCCGCGCCGCGCCGTGATGTCAGCGCAAACACAATGCCGAGCGCTGAAAACGCGTACTGAACGCCGATCGTCACCAGCACTTCCACGATCACCGACGCGCTTACGGCCGTCGCGTCCCGCACGCGCCATCGCGCGAGCCGCATGCCGACCACTTCGCCGCCGATGCTCGCAACGGGCAGCAGCCGGCTCACCGCTTCGCGCACGGCCGCGACCCACCACAGAAAACCGAGCGACGCGCGGCCGCCCAGTAGCACGCGCCAGCCTTGCGCGTCGAGCAGCAGCGGCAGCGCATGAAAGGGCACGAGCCACAGCAGCGTCCATCCGGCCTTGTCGATGGCCGCGGCGACGTCGTGCACGCCCTGATGCAGGACGAATGCAATCAACGCGACGATGCCGACGGGCAGCATCGCCCAGCGGAGCAGGCGTTTCATGTCTCGGAAGGAAAGAGGTCTGCGAACCCGCCGCAAATCGCACCCGATGAAGCGATAGCCGACGCGACGCGCGGCGACAGCAACGCGTCGAGTTCGTCGGCGTGACGATAGTCGCGCATCGATGCGGTGATCGGCGCATCGGCGTGCGTCGCGGGATGGCAGTAGATTTCCGTGACGCCGGGCGGCAGATGCGCAAGCGCGCGCAGTATCGCGGCGGTGTCCATCGCGCCGCTCGCCATCATGCCGAACACGCGATCGTTATGCGCAATGCCCGCGCGCGCAAGCCGTGCACGCATCAGCGCGATCCACGGACGAAGTGCGAGCGGCGCGCCGCTGTCGAACGGCAGGCGCATCGCGCGCATGCCGAAGTCCCGCCCGATGTCGAGAATCAGCGACAGCACCGTCGGATGCAAATGGAAATGCTTGTGCGTATTGACGTGATCGAGCGCGAGCCCGGTCGCGGCGAATGCCTCGAATTGCGCGCGGATCTCCCGCGCCAGTTGGCGGCGCACGTCGGGCAGAAAGAAGAAGCGAAAGCCATCGCGCACCATGCGATCCGCGAAGCGGCCGTTTTCATCGACGAGTGCGGGAATGCGGGCGGGCGGCAAGACCGCATGACCGTCCGCGAGCACGATATGCAGGCCGACGCGCAAACGCGGACGCGCCCGCGCGACCTCGACGGCATCGCGGGCGGCGGGCGCGCCGACCATCAGGCTCGCGCACGTGAGCACACCTTCGCGATGCGCGCGCGCGACCGCGTCATTCACGCGCTCGTGCAGGCCGAAGTCATCTGCGGTGACGATCAGGCCGCGCACGGCATCACGCCTCGTGCGCGCGCAGGAAACGGAAGAATTCGACGCCTTCGCGCAGGCGCCGCTTCATCATGTCCCAGCTCGTGAGCATCTCGCGCACGATCTCCCAGATCTTCGACGGGCGGAAATAGAAGCGCTTATAGAAGCTTTCGAGCTCGTGATAAATCTCGTCGCGCGACAGATGCGGATAGCCGATCGCGGCCAGTTGCACGCCTTCCTTGCTGACGAGATTGATGGTCTTGTTCTCTTCGAGCCAGCCGTTCTCGACGGCCTGGTTATAGAGCGTCGTGCCGGGATACGGCGCGGCCAGCGAAACCTGAATCGTGTGCGGATTGATTTCCTTGGCGTAACGAACCGTCTTTTCGATGGTCTCTTTCGTCTCACCCGGCAAGCCGAGAATGAACGTGCCATGCACCTTGATGCCGAGTTTGCGGCAATCGTCGGCGAAGCGTCGCGCGATATCCGTGCGCAAACCTTTCTTGATGTTCAGCAGGATCTGATCGTCGCCGGATTCGTAGCCGACCAGCAAAAGACGCAGCCCGTTTTCCTTCATGATCTTGAGCGTCGAGTACGGCACGTTGGCCTTCGCGTTGCACGACCACGTGACGCCGAGCTTGCCGAGCCCGCGCGCGATTTCCTCGACGCGCGGCTTGAAGTCGGTGAAGGTGTCGTCGTCGAACATGATTTCCTTGACTTCAGGCATGTTGTCGCGAATCCACTTCACTTCTTCGAGCACATTCTCGACCGAACGCACGCGATAGCGATGCCCACCCACCGTCTGTGGCCACAGGCAAAACGTGCAGCGCGAACGGCAGCCGCGTCCCGTGTAGATCGACACATACGGATAGTTCAGATAGCCGATGAAATAGTTCTTCACGTTCAGATCGCGCTGGTAGACCGGCGCGACGAACGGCAGCTCGTCCATGTTCTCGAGGATCGGACGCGCTGCGTTGTGCTCGATCGAGCCGTCTTTTGCGCGAT
Source organism: Caballeronia cordobensis (assembly GCF_001544575.2). Lineage (GTDB taxonomy): Bacteria > Pseudomonadota > Gammaproteobacteria > Burkholderiales > Burkholderiaceae > Caballeronia > Caballeronia cordobensis. The sequence continues at coordinate 103,060 of NZ_FCNY02000019.1, read as the reverse complement.
AGCTCAGGCCCTGGATTTCGGCAAACGGCCGGCCCTCGGCAATCTCCTTGCACGTGTAGTCGAATTCCTCGCGGCACACGAAGTCGATCGCTTCGCTCGCCGTGAGCGAATTGTGCGGATCGACCGCCACTTTCGCGCCGACCATGCCGATCAGAATCGAAGGCGCGCGCTGTTTCAGATGCTCGGCGAAGAGCGCATCGGACGGAAACGAGGGCGTGCTCGTGTGGATGACGACGAGTTCGTATTGCGCGGCGATATCGAGCGTCGCTTCGACGGTCAGGCTATCGGCGGGGGCGTCGAGCACGCGGCTATCGGCGATGAGCGCGGCGGGCTGCGCGAGCCACGTCGGGTACCAGAACGAGCGGATCTCGCGCTTCGCCTGATAACGCGAACCGGCGCCGCCGTCGAAGCCGTCGAACGACGGCGCCTGGAGAAAGAGCGTCTTCATGAAAGCTCCGGCAAAGTATGTTGCGATGAAAAATGGAATGAAATGCGCGCGCCTGGCCGACGCCCCCGCGCGGGAAATCGCGGGTCTAACGTCGCGACGGCATCGAGGCCGAGGCTTCGGGCAGCACGCCGCCTTCAACGGGCAACTGCACGCCCCGCCAGACGACGCTCGAACCGAACGCGGCCGCGAGCCATTCGAGCGCCAGCAGGCCGTCGCGCAGCGGCACGAGCGCCAGGTCGCGCCAGAACGAACGCGCGTGGCGCGACTCGCGCGCGTGAAGCGCGAGCCGCGCGGCGCTGCCGGCGCATGACGCAACGAGCAGCGGCATGGCCACGGGCGACGTCGAGTCCGCCAGCGCGAGCGCCGCGCCGGCGACCATCCACGGAAAGGTGAACGTGATGAACAGAAACGCGAAGCCCGCGCGATTGATCGAGCGGATCGTGCGCAGCCAGCGCGTTTCACGCTGCCACAACGCGGACAGGCTCGACTCGGCCACGTCGGTGCCGACGATCATCGGCGCGAGCACCGTGCGCAGTCCGAGGCGGCGCGGATATTCGGCCAGGTAATAGTCGTCCGCGAGGCAGTCTTTGAGCGCATGGAATCCGCCGATTGCGTCGAGCGTCGCGCGGGTGAGCGCGAGCGTCGCGCCGAAGCCATAGCGCCGCGAGCCGCCGCCATGCGCGATGCGCACGGAAGGGGCGAACCACTCGTTGACGAAAAGCGAGCCGACGCGCGACCAGAAGCCCGCAACCGGGCCTGCGCGATAGAGACACGTGACGACGCCGGCTGTCGGATCGGCAAGGGGCGCGGTGACGGTGCGCAGATAGTGCGGCGTCACGGCGATATCGCTGTCTGCCACGACGAAGATGTCGTGGCGCGCGTGCTGCGCCGCATTGATGAGATTGCAGACCTTGAGATTGCGGCCATATACGCGCGAATCGACCACGAGGCGAATCGCGCAATTCGGATAAGCGGCCTGCAGACGGCGAACGGTTTCGATGGCTGCGTCGTTCGGTGAAGCAACGCTGCAAATCAGTTCGAACTCGCGATGCGATTGCTCGCAAAATGTCGCGAGGTTTTCGAACAAGCGCGGCTCCGCGCCGCAAAGCGGTTTGAGCACGCTCACGCCGTGGTCGTCGACTGCATTTTCGGATTTCTTCGCAATACGCCGTTCGAATCGCGGCATCGCCAATGCGGCGACGATCGAATAAGCCGCCGCGACAAATACGAGACAGGAGATAAGGGCGTCGATAGAGACAATACTTAACATTGCGAAGCCAGTCATTGCTCGGCGGGAAAATCCGAGAAGCAAATGCCCTATCGCAGCGTTCAAGCGTGCGTAAGCCTCCAGCCGTTTGAGAATGGCCGGATTTCATGCCGAGAGGTTTATTACGGTTGAATGATGCGGATAGCGAGCGGCGGGGCTAGAAGAGCGAGAGTTCGCTGGATTCTAGCAATGAGAATAAATGCGATGTGATAAAAATTGTGCGCGCCTAAACGATTATCAACGAATACCGGGATTATCTTCGCGCAATTATTTTTTGCATTTTTGCGGATCGATATTCGCGATTGACGGCGGCGGGATTTACAGAAATATCGATGCGTCCACGCCCGAATCCGGGCGATGTCACTTCTTGTCTTTCCCCGCCTGATGACGCGCGGCCATGCGCGCGAGCGCTTCCTGCAGCGGCGAAGGTTCGAGTGTTTCGGCCAGTTCCTGAAGCGCCGAGGCGCCGGCGGGCGACATCCGCGCCTGCTTCGGCGGGGCGGCTTCTTTCATCGGCTGCGGGCGCACGCGGATTCTCAGCGCATCGACGGCCCAGCCGCGCTGCTGGAGATCGGCGAGCAGGCGCGGCTCCAGATGCCGCAATCGCGCCGCGAGCGCATTGTGAGCGGCAAAAAGCGCGAGCACGCCATCTTTGATGAAACCCGGCTCCACGTTCGACGCCAGATAATCCGGCAACAGCGCGCTCAGGTCTCGCTGCAGCGCCGCCACCTGCTCGACGCCCGCACGCAGCGCGAGAAAGGCATCCGTGCGATCGAGCACGTCGGAGACGGCCTGCGGCCGGCGCGGATCGAAGCGTGACCTTGAATTTGTAGAAAAGCGGCTCATTTTGGTTGAGGCGAACGCCCGATGGAACGTTTGATTGTACGCGAGGCGGGTCATTGTCCGGTGGCCGGCGGTCTTTCCGGAGGCTGCTTCCAGCCAAGCTTTCAACCCGTTGACTGTCGCGCCGCGCTGACGCCCGGGCGGGCACGCCGACACAAGGTCTGACAAACTCGCGTGCTAAAATTCCCGATTCGATTTCACCCTATGGACTTAAGTCGCCGAGGTTCTCCGAGGCCGGACGCAGCCTGGCGCTGCCGCCCGTCCGAAGCCGCGACGCAGACACTGATCCGATGACGACCGGTTTCCTTCAGAAGATTTTTGGCAGCCGCAATCAGCGGCTGGTCAAGCAGTATCAAAAGACCGTTGCGGCGATCAATGCCCTCGAGCCGACCGTCGAGAAGTATTCGGACGACCAGCTGCGCGCCAAGACCGACGAGTTCCGCCAGCGCGTCGCGGGCGGCGAATCGCTCGACGTGATCCTGCCGGAGGCTTTCGCGGTTTGCCGCGAGGCGAGCAAGCGCATCCTGAAGATGCGCCACTTCGACGTTCAGCTCATCGGCGGCATGGTCCTGCACTACGGCAAGATCGCCGAAATGCGCACCGGCGAGGGCAAGACGCTCGTTGCGACGCTCGCGGCGTATCTCAACGCGCTGTCCGGCCGCGGCGTGCATGTCGTCACGGTGAACGACTACCTCGCCCAGCGCGACGCCGAATGGATGGCGCGCCTCTACAACTTCCTCGGCCTGTCGTGCGGCGTGAACCTCTCGCAGATGGAGCACGGCCAGAAACAGGAAGCGTACGCGGCGGACATCACCTACGGCACGAACAACGAGTTCGGCTTCGACTATCTGCGCGACAACATGGTCTACGAGACCAACTCGCGCGTGCAGCGGCCGCTCAATTTCGCGATCGTCGACGAAGTGGACTCGATCCTCATCGACGAGGCGCGCACGCCGCTCATCATCTCCGGTCAGGCGGAAGATCACACCGACCTCTACGTGCGCATGAACGCACTGCCGCCGCTGCTCGAACAGCAGATCGGCGAGGAAAAAGCGGACGGCACCGGCGTCGAGAAGCCGGGCGACTACACGCTCGATGAAAAAGCGCGCCAGGTGTTCCTGACCGAATCGGGGCACGAAAAGGCCGAGCGCCTGCTCGCCGAGTGGGGTTTGATCGGCGAGGGCGAAAGCCTCTATGCGCCGCAGAACATCACGCTGATGCACCACATCTATGCCGCGTTGCGCGCGCATACGCTCTTCCTGCGCGATCAGCATTACGTGGTGCAGAACGGCGAAGTCGTGATCGTCGACGAATTCACGGGCCGCATGATGACGGGCCGCCGCTGGTCGGACGGTCTGCATCAGGCCGTGGAAGCGAAGGAGCACGTCCAGATTCAGGCCGAGAACCAGACGCTCGCCTCCATCACGCTTCAGAACTATTTCCGCATGTACGCCAAGCTGTCCGGCATGACCGGCACGGCGGACACGGAAGCCTACGAATTCCAGGAAATCTACGGCCTCGAAACGGTCGTGATTCCGACTAACCGTCCGCCGAAGCGCGTCGACAAGCAGGATCAGATCTACAAGACCTCGAAAGAGCGTTACGACGCGGTGATTCGCGACATCCGCGATTGCGTCGAACGTGGCCAGCCGACGCTCGTCGGCACGACGTCGATCGAAGCGTCCGAGCTGCTCTCCAGCCTGCTGGGCCAGCAGGGCGTGAAGCATGAAGTGCTCAACGCAAAGCAGCACGCGCGCGAAGCGGCGATCGTCGCCGAAGCGGGCCGTCCGGGCGTCGTCACGATCGCGACCAACATGGCCGGCCGCGGCACCGACATCGTGCTTGGCGGCAATGTCGAGAAGCAGGCGTCGTTCATCGAAGCGGATCTGTCGATTCCCGAGAACGAAAAGGCCACGCGCATCCAGAAGCTGCACGACGAATGGCAGGCACTGCACGATCACGTGAAGGCGGCGGGCGGTCTGCATATCATCGGCACCGAGCGTCACGAGTCGCGCCGTATCGACAATCAGCTGCGCGGCCGCGCGGGCCGGCAGGGCGATCCGGGCTCGTCGCGTTTCTATCTGTCGCTCGACGATCCTTTGCTGCGCATCTTCGCGGGCGACCGCGTGCGCTCCATCATGGATCGCCTGAAGATGCCGGAAGGCGAGCCGATCGAGGCGGGCATGGTCACGCGCTCGATCGAAGGCGCGCAGCGCAAGGTGGAAGCGCGCAACTTCGACATCCGCAAGCAACTGCTCGAATACGACGACGTCTCGAACGATCAGCGCAAGGTGATCTACCAGCAGCGCAACGAACTGCTCGAAGCGAACGACGTGCAGGAAACCATCGCGGCGATGCGCCAGAGCGTGATCGGCGACGTGGTGCGCACCTTCGTGCCGGCGGGCAGCATCGAAGAGCAGTGGGAAGCGCCGGAACTTGAAGAAGTGCTGCGCAACGACTGGTCGCTCGATCTCGCCGTGCAGGAAATGATCAACGAGTCGAACTCGATCGACGCAGAGGAAATCTGCGAAGCCGTGCTCGCCGCCGCCGACGAAGCCTACGAGGCGAAGGTCGCAATGGTGGGCCGCGAATCGTTCAGCGCGTTCGAGCGCTCGATCATGCTGCAGACGCTCGACAGCCGCTGGCGCGAGCATCTCGCCGCGCTCGATCATCTGCGTCAGGGCATCCATCTGCGTGGTTACGCGCAGAAGAATCCGAAGCAGGAATACAAGCGCGAGGCGTTCGAACTGTTCGCCGCCATGCTCGATGCCGTGAAGCAGGAAGTCACGCGCGTCGTGATGAACGTGCAGATCCAGTCGCCCGAGCAACTCGAAGAGGCCGCCGAGCAGTACGAAGAGAAGGGCAGCCACTTGGAGAACGTGTCGTTCACGCACGCGGACTTCAACGCACCGGCGGCGGACCCGACCCCGGCGGCGGCTGCGGCGAGCGCCACCGCGCAGATGGTCAGCCAGGCGATGGCCTCCGGCGACGACATCAGCGTGGCGACGCGCCCTTCCGACGAAGTGCCGAAGGTCGGCCGCAACGATCCCTGCCCGTGCGGCAGCGGCAAGAAGTACAAAAACTGTCACGGCAAGCTGGCGTAATCGGCTGCTGACCAGAACCGAGCGACGCAGCGATGCGTCGTTTGTCTTTGCAGGACCCATCCTTCACGGCGCCGGCTTCGTTCCGCGAAGCGGCGTCAGTCTTTCATAGCGTGCCGGTGGTTCTTGCCGGCACTCGCCACCATCAGCGAGACGCGAACATGGCCGTCAATTTCCCCTCGATCGATCCCGCAGCGCTTCATCCCGTCGCCGGCGTCACGCTAGGCTGGGCCGAGGCGAACATTCGCAAGCCCAATCGCAAGGACGTGCTCGTCATTCGGGTCGACGAAGGCGCGAGCGTCGCGGGCGTGTTCACGCAAAACCGCTTCTGCGCCGCGCCGGTGACGGTCTGCCGCGAGCATCTCGCCGCCGTGAGCGAAGGAGGCAAGGGCATTCGCGCGCTGGTCGTCAATACCGGCAACGCGAATGCGGGCACGGGCGAGCCGGGCATGGCGCACGCGCGCGAAACCTGCGCGGAGCTCGCGCGTCTCGCGGGCGTCGATGCGCAACAGATTCTGCCGTTCTCGACCGGCGTGATCCTCGAACCGCTGCCGATCGACCGCCTGAAGGCCGGTTTGCCCGCCGCGCTCGCGAATCAGAAGGCCGCGCACTGGTTCGACGCGGCGCAAGCCATCATGACGACGGACACGCTGCCGAAGGCGTCATCGCGCCAGGTCACGATCGACGGGCATGTGGTCACGCTGTCGGGCATCAGCAAGGGCGCGGGCATGATCAAGCCGAACATGGCGACGATGCTCGGCTTCCTCGCCTTCGACGCGAACGTCGCGCAACCGGTGCTCGATCAGCTCGTGAAGCACGTCGCCGATCGCTCGTTCAACTGCATCACGATCGACGGCGATACGTCGACGAACGATTCCTTCATCCTGATCGCATCGGGCAAATCGAGCCTGCCGGCGATCACGTCGACGGATTCGCCCGCCTACGCCGCATTGCGCGATGCCGTGACGGAAGTCGCGCAGGAACTCGCACAACTCATCGTGCGCGATGGCGAGGGCGCGACCAAGTTCATGACGGTGACGATCGAAGGCGGTAAGGACGCGGCGGAGTGCCGCCAGATTGCGTACGCAATCGGCCATTCGCCGCTCGTGAAGACCGCGTTTTACGCGTCGGACCCGAACCTGGGCCGCATTCTCGCGGCCATCGGCTACGCGGGCGTGACGGATCTCGACGTCGGCAAGATCGATCTGTATCTCGATGACGTGCTCGTCGCGAAAGCGGGCGGCCGCAATCCGGCCTACAAGGAAGAGGACGGCCAGCGCGTGATGAAGAAGAGCGAGATTCTGATCCGCGTCGTGCTCGGACGAGGCAACGCGACGGCGACCGTCTGGACGTGCGATTTTTCGCACGATTACGTGAGCATCAACGCCGACTACCGTTCGTAACGCGGGCGCGCACCGAAGAGACAATGGACAAACTCGAACAATTTCTCACGCGCGCCGAGGCGGTGCTGGCGCGTATCGAAGGGATGTTGCCGCCGGCGACGCCCGATATCGACTGGCAATCCGCGGTGGCATTCCGCTGGCGCAAGCGTCAGGGGCGCGGTTTTCTGCAACCCGTCGCGGCCATTTCGAACATCTCGCTCGATGACCTTCAGAACATCGATCGACAAAAAGGCCTGATCCAGCAGAACACGATGCAATTCGTGAAGAAGCTGCCCGCGAACAACGTCTTGCTGACGGGCGCGCGCGGCACCGGCAAGTCCTCGCTCATCAAGGCGTGCCTGAACGCGTGGTCGAAGGACGGCCTGCGCCTGATCGAAGTCGATAAGGACGATCTGCACGATCTCGGCGATATCGTCGATTTGATTTCGGCGCGGCCCGAGCGCTTCATCGTGTTCTGCGACGATCTTTCCTTCGAGGAAGGCGAGTCGGGCTACAAGGCGCTGAAGGTCGCGCTCGACGGGTCCGTTACGGCGCAATCGGACAATGTGCTGATCTACGCAACGTCGAACCGCCGCCATTTGCTGCCCGAATACATGAGCGACAACGAGACGTACAAGCATACGTCCGATGGCGAAATTCACCCCGGCGAAGTGGTCGAGGAGAAGATTTCGCTCTCCGAGCGCTTCGGGCTGTGGGTCAGCTTCTATCCGTTCAAGCAGGACGACTATCTGTCGATCGTCGGCCACTGGCTGAAGCATTTCGGCTGCGATGCCACGGAAATCGAAAGCGCGCGCGGCGATGCGCTCGTCTGGGCGCTCGAACGCGGATCGCGCTCGGGCCGCGTCGCGTGGCAATTCGCGCGCGACTGGTCGGGACGCAAGCAATGACCGATTCGACGAGCGACATCGCACCCGATGGTCGCAAGGTGACGGAAGTGGCCGTCGGCGTGATGGTGCAGCACGACGGACGCTATCTGCTCGCGCAGCGGCCCGAAGGCAAACCGTACGAAGGTTACTGGGAATTTCCCGGCGGCAAGCTGGAAGCGGGCGAAAGCGTCGAGGCGGCGCTCGGACGCGAACTGCATGAGGAACTGGGCATCGACGTCACCGCGTGCCAGCTCTGGCGCACGCTCGAACACGACTATCCGCACGCCTACGTGCGTCTGTTCTTCTGCAAGGTGACGGACTGGAAGGGCACGCCGCGCGGGCGCGAAGGTCAGGCGATCGCATGGCAGACACTTCCGGTGGAAGTCGCGCCCCTGCTGCCCGCCGCCCTTCCGATTCTCGAATGGCTCGAAGAGGAAGAGCGCGAATGAAGATTCGCGCTTAGTTCAGGCCGCCGTGCGAGTCGTCGTCCGGCGGCGTTTCCTGCGAATTTCCCGATATCTTGTACTTTTCGGCCGCCCACGCGCCGAGATCGATCTGCTTGCAGCGTTCCGAGCAGAACGGCCGAAAACGGTTTTCAGGGACCCAGCGGACTTCCTTGCTGCAGGTCGGGCATTTGACGACAGTGATCATGACAGTTGCGAATCGAGCCTGGAACGGACTAACGGACGGTATTTGACCATATGAGGCCAAACCGTTCCCGGTTCAAAGGCTGCAAAGCGTCAGATGAAAGGGCACGTCGACATCGACGGCGCGCGGTTTCAGGTCGCCGTCCTGCACCGTGAAACGTACCCACAGCATGTACTTGTTCGCGCTGGCCTCGGGAATCACGCGCGTGTCCGGCGAAACGCGCACCTGCATCAACTGATAGGTGCGGCCGGACAACATCTGCTGATAGCTGCCCTGCATCGCCATGACTTTCGATGCCTGACCCGATTCGCGCGCGAGACGCAGCACGATGGTGGCCGCGTCGCGCAGTGCGAGCATCGGCGTGACCCATTGCGCGATGTCCTGCCGGCGTTCTTCCACCGGCAACTGCTGCCACGCGTAGTACGACGGCAAATCGAACTTGCAGGTGCCGCCGGGAATGATCGTGCGGCTGCGGATACTCGCGAGCCATTCGTTGTCGGCGAGATGCTGGCCGGTCTTGCCGTGCATGTCGGTGAGTCCGGCGAGCGTCTGCTCGATTTCGCCCAGCACGGCTTCCAGCGCTTCCTGCTCGATCCCCGGATTGCCGCGGAATGGCGCGAGCGTTTGCCGCTGCCGCTCCAGTTCCTTCATGAGATCGGCCTTGAGATCCGTGCGGCCTGCGACTTCGGCGATCTCGAAGAGCGTCGTGAGCGCGACGTGATGTTCTCGCGCGTCTTCCTGAGTCAGAAAGAACGTGAAGCGCTCGAACAGATCTTCGAGCCGCAGCAGCGTCCGGATACGCTCGTTGAAGGGATACTCGTAAAGGATCAAGCGCTCGCCTCGGCGTGGGTCGGTTGCTTCCATGAGCGGAAGTGAGCACATTCTAATGCCGCATCCTCACCCTAGCAAATCGGGGCCTGTTTGTGCGACAAACCGCGTGTTTCGGTGCCGAACTGGGAACTTTTCTGGCATTTCGCCAACTCAGGCCGACGCGTTTTCTCAGGCGGTCGCCAAAGACAGATAGCGCGCGTGCAACGTGTCGACTTGCTGCGCGAGCGCGTCGAGCGTGGCGCTTTCGTCGTTGACGACGATGTCGTCCGCCGCGGCGAGGCGGGCTTCGCGCGTTGCCTGTTTTGCGACGATCGCGAGCACCTGTTCGCGTGTGAAGGCGTTGCGCCGCATGACGCGCGTGATCTGTGTCTCGACCGGACAATCCACGACCAGCACGCGCGACACCCGCGCCGCCCATTCGCCCGATTCGACGAGCAGCGGCACGACGACGATGTGATACGGCCCCGGCGCCGCATTGCGCTGACGCTCCGTTTCGGCGCGAATCAGCGGATGCACGATGGCTTCGAGACGCGCTTTCGCGGTGTCGTCGGCGAAGACGAGCGCGCGCATCTTCGCGCGGTCGAGCGAACCGTCCGCGGCGATGAAATCGTCGCCGAACTCGCTCGCGATGAGCGGCATCGCGACGCCGCCCGTCGCCGTGATCCGATGCGCGATCAGATCGGTGTCGACGAGCGTGACGCCGCGCGTCGCGAAAAGATCCGCGACCGTGCTCTTGCCGCTGCCGATTCCGCCGGTGAGACCAATGCTGAACATCCGTCGCGCTCCTTCATCCGAACAATGCGTAAAGCGGCGTGCCGACGAAAAGCGTGATGGCGCCGCCCGCCGCGAGAAACGGCCCGAAAGGCAAGGGCTCTTCGAAACGCATGCGCTTCTTCCATGTGGCGACGATGCCGAACGCCGCGCCCGCGACCGCCGCGATCAGGAGGACTTGCGCGAGCGACGCCCAGCCGAGCCACGCGCCGATTGCGGCGAGCAGCTTGAAGTCGCCGTATCCCATGCCTTCCACGCCGCGCACGAGTTTGAAAAGCCAGTAGACGCACCACAGGAACAGATAGCCCGCGATCGCGCCCGTGACCGCATCGTGCAGCGTCGCGAAGCCGCCCTCGCCGAAATTGACGATGAGCCCGGCCCACAAGAGCGGCAGCGTCAGCACATCCGGAAGATAGCGCGTGTCGTAGTCGATGAGCCCTGCCGCGAGCAGGGTCGCGCACAGGCCGAACGCCGCAACAGCGGGCCAGGACGGGCCGAATGCATAGAGCGAGAGCGCCGCAAGCGCGCCGGTCGCCAGTTCGATCAGCGGATAGCGCGGGCTCACGCGTGCACCGCATGTCGAGCAGCGGCCGCGCAGCGCGAGATAGCTGATGACGGGAATGTTCTCCCACGCGCGCAGCACGTGCTTGCAATGCGGACATGCGCTGCGGGGCACGGCGAGATTGAAGCGCTCGGGGTACGGGTCGGCGGCGGGTTTGGGCAGATCGGCCGCGTCCGGCATCGCCGCTTCGACTTCGGCGCGCCAGGCGCGTTCGAGCAGCACGGGCAGACGATGCACGACGACCGTGAGAAAACTGCCGATCACGAGACCGAACACCACGGCGAAGCCATATTGCATGGCGAAGGGAAGCGCCGCGAACGCCGACACGTAGCGGCTCGCGAAGTGCGCGGCGGATGGATCAAACGAAGGCTGCATGATGAACGAACGATGGCTCTGGCCCGCGATGCTACACCACGTTGCCGAGCTGAATGATAGGAAGATACATCGCGATGACGAGTCCGCCCACGAGTGCGCCCAGCATCGTGATGACGACCGGCTCGCACAGGCTCGCGAAGCCGCCGATGCGCTCGTCCACTTGCCGGTCGGCGAGCGTGGCGAGATCGAGCAGCATCGAATCGAGCGAGCCCGATTCCTCCGCGACCGCGATCGGCTGCACCACGTCTTGCGGGAAGCATCCGGCGGCACGCATCGCGGCGGCGAGGCGCTCGCCGCTGCGCAGGCGCGCGGCGATCTCCACGGTCGCGCGGTCGAATACGCGGTTTCCCGTGGCCTGCGCGAGCGAGTCGAAGGCGTCGGCGAGCGGCGTGCCGGCAGCGAGCAGGGTGCCGAGCGCACGGCTCCATCGGGCGACGGCGAGCGAGCGCAGCAGTTTGCCCGCGAGCGGCAGGCGCAGCGCGGCGCGATCGGCGGATTCGCGTGCGTCGGGAGAGCGCTTCATCCAGCGCAGCAGGACGACACCCACGGCCGAGCACGCGATGACCAGCGGCACGCCGACGCTGCCGACGCCATCCGAAAGCGCGAGCACGAAACGCGTCGGCGCGGGTAGCGCCGCGCCGAAACCGTCGAAGATGGTCTTGAAGGTCGGCACGACGCCGATCAGCAAACCCGCCGTGATCGCGAGCGACAGCAGCAGCACCATGACCGGATAGGTGAGGGCCGCGCGTAGCCGGGCGCGCTGCGAGGCGGCGCGCTCGCGATCGTCCGCTAGACGGGTGAGCACGGCCGGCAACGCGCCCGCCGTTTCTCCGACCGAGACTAGCTGGCAGTAGAGCGCGCCGAACGCCGCAGGATGTTGCGCAAGCGCCGCCGAGAAGGGCACGCCGCGCGTGATATCGCGGCCTACGGTGCCGACGACGCGCGGCAGTCCGCCGCCCGTTGCGCTGCCCGAAAGCAGTTCGAGCGCGCCCGCGAGCGGCAGTCCCGCGTGCAGCAATCCCGCGAGCTGGCGCGTGAAAAGCGTGACTTCGGCAGCCTTCGTCTTGGGCGGCGGCGCGATGCCGAGCGTCTCGAGCGCGACCACGATGACGCCTTCACGCCGTAGCGTCGCGCGTGCCGCGGGCGCATCGGCGGCGATGATCTTTCCGCGTTTCTCCCGGCCTTCGGCGTCCATGCCGCGCCACGCAAAGCGAGTCTCCGACGAAACCTCGCGCATCATTCGATCTCCGTCGCTTCCGCAGCTTCAGCGACGCTCGTCACGCCCTCGCGCACGCGTGCAAAGGCCGCGTCGCGCAACGCGGGCATGCCTTGTGTCTGCGCCGTGCGCGCGATTGCATGAGTCGCCGCGCGCGACACGATCAGCTCGCGTATGTCATCCGAAACCGGCATCACCTGATGCACGCCGACACGTCCGCGATACCCAATGCCGTGACACGCCGGACAGCCGCGTGGCTCGAACGGATGAAAGCCGTCGGCGAGCGGCAGCGCGGAGGGCGCGCGGCAAACTTCGCACAGCTTGCGCACGAGTCGCTGCGCCGTGACCAGCCGCAGCGCGGAGGCGAGGTTATACGGCGCCACGCCGATGTCGATGAGACGTGCGATCGCGGCGGGCGCATCGTTCGTGTGCAGGGTCGAAAGCACGAGGTGTCCGGTCTGCGCGGCCTTCACCGCGACGTCGGCGGTTTGGGCGTCGCGGATCTCGCCGACCATGATGACGTCCGGGTCCTGGCGCATGAACGCGCGCAGCGCCACGGCGAACGTCAGCCCGGCCTTTTCACGCACGCTCACCTGATTGATGCCCGCAAGCTGGATTTCGACCGGATCTTCGACCGAGCACACGTTGCGCGCTTCGGCGTTGAGCATTTGCAGGAAGCAGTAGAGCGACAGGGTCTTGCCGCTGCCGGTCGGACCTGTCACGAGCACCAGACCGTGCGGCGCGCGAATCGCCGATTCGACCGTGCGGCTTTGCGCGTCATCGAGGCCGAGCGCGCCGAGCGACAGGTCTGGCGGCAGCGTGTCGAGCCGGCGCAGGACGAGCTTTTCGCCGAAGAGTGTCGGCAACGAATTCACGCGATAGTCGCCGGTGCGCCCACCCGGCAGACTCAGACGCAGCCGGCCGTCTTGCGGCACGCGCCGCTCCGCGATATCCATGCGCGACAGCACCTTGATGCGCGTGACGAACGCGTCGCGCAAGTGCGGCGGCGGGCGCCTGAGCACATGCAATGCGCCATCGACGCGCAGCCGGATGCGCCAGTCGTGTTCGGCCGGTTCGACGTGAATGTCGGAGGCGCCGCGCTCCGCGGCTTCGCGCAGCGTTTCGGCGAGCAGCGAGACGGCGGGCGTATCGTGATCGGACACGGCTTCCGCCGCGGCGCCGGGCGGGCGAGCGGGGCGCGTGAAAGTATCGAAGGCGTCGCGGGAAGGGGAGATCATGGGCGTCGTGCGGTCGGGGTCGAGATGATCCGATCATCCCGTCCGCGAAGGCCTTCGCCCAGTCGTCCGAATGGCTAACGCAGCGCGCGTTTCGGCGGTCCGTCCGGATGAAAGATCTTCACCGTGCGAATCGCCTGGTCGTCGCTGCGCATGACTTCGAAGGTCACGTTGGCGATGCGCATCGAAATATCTCCGTCCGGAATGTCTTCGAGCGTTTCGAGAATCAGGCCGTTGAGCGTTTTCGGTCCGTCCGTCGGCAACGTCAGATGCAGCCAGCGGTTGAGTTCGCGCAGAGGCATGCTGCCCGCGACGATGCACTCGCCGTTCTCGTCCCAGCCGCCGCGCGAGCCCGCGCCGCGCGGAATCGTCGTCGTGAATTCGCCGATCAGTTCTTCGATGATGTCTTCCGGCGTGACGAGCCCCTGCAGCTCGCCGTACTCGTCGACCACGATCGCGATGCGGTGGCCGCTTTCCTGGAAGAACTGCAATTGCTGGAAGACGGGCGTCCCGGCCGGCACGAAATACGGTTCCGCGAGCAACTCGCGCAGCGTGTCGCGCTCCAGTTCCTGGTTATGCAGCGCGGAAAGCGTCTTGCGCACGTGCAGGACGCCGAGCACGCGGTCGATGTCGCCCTGAAACACCACCAGCTTGTTGTGATAGCAGGTTTCGAGCTGATGCAGGATTTGTTCGAAAGGCGCGTCGAAATCGAGCGCTTCGATGCGGCGGCGCGGAATCATCACGTCATCGACGGTGATGTTCTCCAGATCGAACAGATTGAGCAGGATGCTGCGGTGCTTGGTCGGCATGAAGCTGCCGGTTTCCAGCACGATGGTGCGCAGTTCTTCGGGCGAGAGGCGCTGATCGCTCTTGGTTCGGGTGTTGATGTGCAGCGCCGCCAGAATCGCATTGGCGAACAGATTGACGAACCAGATGAGCGGCCGCCCGATGCGCATGAGCGGCGCGAGCACGAGACTCGCGGGCAGCGCGACTTTCTCCGGATACGTCGCGCCGACGATCTTCGGCGCGATTTCCGCGAACACGATGATCAGAAACGCGATGACGCCCGTGGTGATCGACAGGACCAGATTGTTATGGCCGAACGTGCGCAGCGCGATCGACGTGGTGAGCACCGGGATGATCGTGTTGATCAGGTTGTTGCCGATCAGGATCACGGAAAGAAGCTGGTCGGTCTTCGCGAGCAGTCCTTGCGTGGTGCGGGCGCGCAGCGATCCCTGGCTAGCCAGATATTTCAGCCGATGGCGATTGAGCGCCATCATCGACGTTTCGGAGATCGAGAAGAAGCCGGAAAGGAAAAGCAGCAGAAAGATGGCGCAAATTTGCGCCCATAAGGGAAGGGTGTCCACGCGATGGTCGGATAGGGGCGGAGATGGGAGGCAATATAGCAGACGGGGCGCGGCGCTTGCCCTAGGCCTTTCGGCCAGCGGACGCGCTTTCGTGCGCAAAAATAAAAAACCCGCATGGCGGACCATGCGGGTTTTTGCAATTCTGGTCGGGGTGAGAGGATTCGAACCTCCGGCCTCTACGTCCCGAACGTAGCGCTCTACCAGGCTAAGCTACACCCCGAATTCGACCAACTTGTACTCGATCTGTACTGCTACGCCGTTTCAGTCTCGTTTAAGACTGTCTCGACGTCGAGTAAGAACATAATTCTAACAGGCTTTCTTTGAAAATGGAATCAGGAAACGAAGAAATTGCTTTCGCCGCTGCTTCGGCTTCTTTCCGCGCACACTTCAGCGTGTGATCGAGCGCGCCAGAAGTCGTGATCGCGTGGAAGATCGTATCGAAACGATCCGTGCCGCCTTGCTCGATCGCTTCGCGTGCGAGCGCCGCCTGCTCGGCGGTGCCGTGCTCCATCAAATAGATGAGCGGCAGCGTGGGCTTGCCTTCGCGCAGATCGTCGCCGGCGTTCTTGCCCATCGATTCCGGCGTGCCGGTGTAGTCGAGCCAGTCGTCCATGATCTGGAACGCCGTGCCGATGCGCCGGCCGAACTCCGCCGCCGCCGCTTCGGTGCGCGCATCCGCGCCCGAGAGCACCGCGCCCAGTTGCGCCGCCGCCTCAAACAGCTTCGCCGTCTTGTAGCGGATCACCTGCATGTAACGCGCTTCGTCGACGTCCGGGTCGTGCATGTTGAGCAACTGCAGCACTTCGCCTTCGGAAATGATGTTGGTCGCGACCGAGAGAATCTCCATCACGCGCATCTTGCCGACGCTCACCATCATTTCGAACGAGCGCGAATAGAGGAAGTCGCCGACCAGCACGCTCGCCGCATTGCCGAAGAGCGCGTTCGCGGTCTTGCGGCCACGGCGCAGGTCGGATTCGTCGACGACGTCGTCATGCAGGAGCGTCGCCGTGTGGATGAATTCCACCACCGCCGCGAGTTCGTGCCGATGTCCGGTCGTGTCGCCGAGCGCGCCCGACACCAGCAGCAGGAGCGCCGGACGCAGCCGCTTGCCGCCCGCGCCGATGATGTACTCCGAAATCTGGTTGATCAGCATCACTTCTGATGCCAGGCGCTGCCGGATGACGCGATTGACCTGCTGCATGTCCTCGGCGATCGGGGCAAGCAGCGCGGCGGCGTTGGGAGAGGAAGTGGCGGTGGACGACATGATCGGCATTAAGGGTAATCCGGCGGATTATAAGGCGAATCCGACAGCCGACGGGTGTTTGGGGTGTCGAATCGCGCTGTGTCGCTGAAAATCGCGCGTGGTTCGACGGGTTTTCGCCGAGGATCGCGCCGGCCGCCTGCCCGCGCCGGGTGGGCTATCGCGCTTTGACGTCGAGCGTAACTCTATGTATAATCGCGTGTTTTCCCCCGCGTGGTGCGTGGGAAATTTGAAGTTTCCCGCGCGAGCGGGAAGAATTCTGAGTGAGGTTCTCAATGTACGCGGTCATAAAAACCGGCGGCAAGCAGTACAAAGTTGCCGTTGGCGAAAAATTGAAAGTAGAACAGATACCGGCAGACATTGACGCTGAAATCACGCTCGACCAGGTTCTCGCAGTAGGCGAAGGCGAATCGATTAAGTTCGGTACGCCGCTGGTCAGTGGGGCTTCCGTCAAGGCTACCGTCGTGTCGCAAGGTCGTCACAAGAAAGTGACCATCTTCAAGATGCGTCGCCGGAAGCACTACCAAAAGCACGCTGGCCATCGCCAGAACTACACCGAACTGCGCATCGACGCGATCAACGCGTAAGCGCACCGGTAAGGAGCTAAGCAAATGGCACACAAAAAAGCAGGCGGGTCTTCCCGCAACGGCCGCGACTCCGAGAGCAAACGACTCGGCGTGAAGGTGTACGGCGGCCAGGCAATCAATGCAGGCGGCATCATCGTTCGCCAGCGCGGCACGCGCATGCACCCGGGCGAGAACGTCGGCATCGGCAAGGATCACACCTTGTTCGCGCTGGCTGACGGCCACGTCAAGTTCGTGACCAAGGGCGCAGCACGCAAGCATACGGTCGTCGTCGTCCCGGCAGCGTAAGTTCTTACGCACGGGCTTCAGGACCGGAAAATGGCCCCGCGAAGTTTGCGGGGCCATTTTTATTTGGTGCGGTCAAATCGAATCATGAGTGACCGGGAATGTCGGTCACGGCAAAATACAGCAAACACGGGACGGAGCAACGCATGAAGTTCATTGACGAAGCGAGGATTGAAGTCATCGCCGGCGACGGGGGAGATGGCAGCGCGTCGATGCGCCGCGAAAAGTTCGTCCCGTTCGGCGGACCGGACGGCGGTGACGGCGGCCGCGGCGGCAGCGTCTATGCCATCGGCGATCGCAATATCAACACGCTGATCGACTACCGGTTTTCCAAGAAGCATCAGGCGCGCAACGGCGAAAACGGCCGCGGCGCGGATTGCTACGGCAAGGGCGGCGACGACATCACGCTGCGCATGCCGGTCGGCACGATCATTTCGGATCAGGAAACCGGCGAGATTATCGCGGACCTGACCGAGCACAATCAGCAGGTGCAGATTGCGCAAGGCGGCGCGGGCGGCCTCGGCAACCTGCACTTCAAGTCGAGCACGAATCGCGCGCCGCGTCAGAAAACCGACGGCAAGCCGGGCGAGCGCCGCATGCTCAAGCTCGAACTGAAAGTGCTCGCCGATGTCGGCCTGCTGGGCATGCCGAACGCGGGCAAGTCCACCTTCATCTCGTCGGTGTCGAACGCGCGGCCGAAGATTGCGGATTATCCGTTCACGACGCTCGCGCCGAATCTCGGCGTGGTGCGTGTCGGGCCGAGCAAGAGCTTCGTCATCGCCGATATTCCGGGTCTGATCGAAGGCGCGGCGGAAGGCGCGGGACTCGGGCATCGTTTCCTTCGGCACTTGCAGCGCACGGGCGTCCTGCTGCATCTCGTCGACATGGCGCCGTTCGATGAAAATGTCGATCCGGTCGCGGAAGCGAAGGCGATCGTCAACGAACTGCGCAAGTACGACGAGACGCTCTACGAGAAGCCGCGCTGGCTCGTGCTGAACAAGCTCGACATGGTGCCGGAAGACGAGCGCGCAGCGCGCATCGCCGATTTCGTCGAACGCTTCGAGTGGGACGGCCTGGTCTTCGAGATTTCCGCGCTGACGGGCCAGGGCTGCGAAGCGCTGACCTACGCGATCTACGACTATATTTCCCAGCATTCGGACGCGTCGCGCGCGGCGGAAGCGGAAGATCTGGCCGCCGATGTGCGCTTTCGGGACGAAGCGCGCGGCGACGCAACGAAGGAATAAGAGCAACCACGAGGAGAAAGCGCACGATGCGTTCGGTCATCGCCGCTGCGAAGCGAATCGTAGTGAAAGTTGGGTCCAGCCTCGTCACCAACGACGGGCGCGGGCTCGACCATGCAGCCATTTCTCGCTGGGCGGCGCAGATCGCGGCGCTGCGCGAGCAAGGCAAGGAAGTCGTGCTCGTGAGTTCGGGCGCGATTGCGGAAGGCATTCACCGGCTCGGCTGGACCAAGCGTCCGCGCGAGATCGACGAATTGCAGGCCGCCGCCGCGGTCGGTCAGATGGGGCTCGCGCAGGTGTATGAAAGCAGCTTCGGCGCGCACGGCATCCGCACCGCGCAGATTCTGCTGACCCACGCGGATCTCGCCGATCGCGAACGTTATCTGAACGCGCGCTCGACGCTGCTCACGCTGTTGCGCCTGGGCGCGGTGCCGATCATCAACGAAAACGACACCGTAATCACCGATGAAATCAAGTTCGGCGACAACGACACGCTCGGCGCGCTGGTCGCGAATCTGATCGAAGGCGATGCGCTTGTCATCCTCACCGATCAGCGCGGCCTGTTCACCGCCGATCCGCGCAAGGACCCGAACGCGACACTCGTCGAGCAGGCCGACGCCGGCACGCCGGAACTGGAGCAGATGGCCGGCGGCGCGGGTTCGAGCCTCGGGCGCGGCGGCATGCTGACCAAGATTCTCGCGGCGAAGCGCGCGGCGCATAGCGGCGCGAACACGGTGATCGCGAGCGGCCGCGAAGCCGACGTGCTGACGCGGCTCGCGTCGGGCGAATTGATCGGCACGCAGCTCATCGCACGCATGGCGCGCATGGCCGCACGCAAGCAGTGGATGGCGGATCACTTGCAGGTGCGCGGGCACGTCGTGATCGACGCAGGCGCGGTCAACAAGCTCACCGCAGACGGCAAGAGCTTGCTGCCGATCGGCGTGATCGACGTGAAGGGCGCGTTCGATCGCGGCGAGGTGATCGCCTGCGTCGACAATCAGGGGCGCGAGGTCGCGCGCGGCATCACGAACTACAGCAGTTCGGAAGCGCGGCTGATTCATCGGCGGCCGAGCGGGGAGATCGAAACCGTGCTCGGCTACATGCTGGAGCCCGAGCTGATCCATCGAGACAATCTCGTGCTCGTCTGAGCCGAAAAACGAAAACGCCCGCTGAAGTCCAGCGGGCGTTGTACTTTGGGCGCGGTGAAAATCAGCGCGAGTTGATCGAACTCTGCGTGCGCTTGTACTGAATGTTGTTGACGATCTGTTTCGCCGTGCCGACCGGCAGCTTGCTCGCGCAGAAATAATCCTGATAGAGCGCGGCCTGATACGCGTTCAGCTCGCCATTCTCGATGCGCTTGAAATCGAAGGCGACGCCCTGATCCCAGCCGTTCTGATCGTCGTTGATGCTCGCGTAGCGGCGCCATTCGTAGGTATCGCAACGAATGCCTTCATAGTTGACGTTGCGCGCGCCCGCCGGACTCGTCACGACGACCACGTAGCGCACGACGCCGTCCTTGCCGACCGTGAGCGAAGTCTTGTCGACGGAGAAGGTGAGCGGCGTGTTCTGCGAAACGTTGAACGCAAGCAGATTCGACGCTTGCGGCAAAGGCGGCAGCGTCTCGACTTTTTCCTCGGTCCAGTTCGGCTTGCGATCGAGCAGATAGGTGAACACGCCGTCGTCTTGCGTGGACGGCGCTTTGTTGCTGGAGCAGCCGGCGAGCACGGCCAGCGCTGCCGCGGATGCCGCGATTACCGCGAGTGTGGCGTTCACTTTCAATTGGGTCTTCCCGGAAACATACGCGCGGCCCTCGAAAAGCCGGCCCGCGAAACAAAGCGAGATGGCACGGCGAGAAGTTCGCCGTGCCATCGATCGCAATCGAGTTGAGTGTCAAAGTGTGCGAGGAACCGCCGCGACCGGTCTCACGATGAGCGGTGGACGATCACATGCACTTCTTCGCTGACCGTGCATTCTGCCTGAACCGCCGCGCCGGAGGCAGTTACGGCAGGTGCTTCGATCGTCATCGTCTGGAGCACGCGCGGGTAGCGCGGCCCATGATGCGCGGCGCGCTCGCCGCGTTCTCCGCGGGAGTTGGTGCGCCGCAGGAAGCGGGACAGCTCGGTGAGAGCCATTTGATAAACGTCGCGCTTGAACTCGATAACCGCGTCCAGCGGCACCCAATACTCGTTCCAGCGCCAGGCATCGAACTCCGGATGGTCCGTCGCGCGCAGACAGATGTCGCAATCGCGGCCTACCATGCGCAGCAGAAACCAGATCTGTTTCTGACCGCGATAATGACCGCGCACCTCGCGCTTGATGAACTTGTCCGGCACCTCATAACGCAGCCAGTCGCGTGTGCGACCGACAACTTTCACGTGCTCCGGAAGCAGACCGGTTTCTTCGTGTAACTCCCGATACATGGCTTGCACGGGGGTCTCGCCGTATTTGATGCCCCCTTGCGGAAACTGCCAGGAATGTTCACGCAGTCGTTTGCCCCAAAACACTTCGTTGCGCGCGTTCAAGAGGATGATGCCGACGTTCGGGCGAAAGCCTTCACGATCCAGCATACAGCCACCTTCAAATCCTTTAAAATTGCTTTGATTATAAACAGATAACGGACCCCGCGCATCGGTTCGAACCCGCGGCGCGCACCCCGGCGGCGGGGCATGAATTTCCGCGCCGGGTTTGCGGCTCTTTGCCAGGGTTTCCGGAAGACGGCAAAATCTTCTTCTTCATGCAAAGCCGTCGACCGTTTCAGTCGTTCACCTTGATACGCCAGCTCCGGCGCCACACAGGCTCCGCAGCGCGCGCCGCTTTTGGAAAATTTGAATGAAAGCATCCCGTTTCTTCATCGGCACCCTGAAAGAAGCTCCCGCCGACGCCGAAATCGTCAGCCACAGGCTGATGATGCGCGCCGGCATGATCCGCCGCGTCGCGGGCGGCATCTACGATTACATGCCGATCGGCCTGCGCTCGGTGCGCAAGGTCGAAGCCATCGTGCGTGAAGAGATGAACCGCGCGGGCGCGCTCGAATTGCTGATGCCCGCCGTGCAGCCCGCCGAACTGTGGCAGGAATCGGGCCGCTGGGAGCAGTACGGCCCGGAACTGCTGCGCTTCAAGGATCGTCACGAGCGCGATTTCGTCGTCGGCCCGACGCACGAGGAAGTCGTGACGGACATCGCGCGGCGCGACATCAAGAGCTATCGCCAGTTGCCGGTGAACTTCTACCAGATCCAGACGAAGTTCCGCGACGAAATCCGTCCGCGCTTCGGTGTGATGCGCGGCCGCGAGTTCATCATGAAGGACGCCTATTCCTTCGATAAGGACCTCGACGGCCTCGCCGAGTCGTATCGCAAGATGTACGAGGCGTACGTGCGCATCTTCACGCGCATCGGCCTGGAGTTCCGCGCGGTCGCGGCGGACAACGGCTCGATCGGCGGCAGCGGCTCGCACGAGTTCCACGTGATCGCCGATACGGGCGAGGACGACATCGCGTATTGCCCGACATCGGACTTCGCGGCGAACGTCGAGGCGGCGGATGCGCTGCCGCTCATCGCAGAACGCGCCGCGCCCACGGAAGAACTGAAGAAGACGCCGACGCCCGGCGCGGCGAAATGCGAGGCGGTCGCGCAGCTTCTGAACATTCCGCTCGAAAAGACCATCAAGTCGATCGTGCTCGCCACGGAGAACGAAGGCGCCGAGCCGACCATCTGGTTGCTGATGCTGCGCGGCGATCATTCGCTCAACGACATCAAGACGGGCAAGCTGCCGGGTCTTGCGGGCTATCGCTTCGCGACGGAAGCCGAGATCATCGAATGGTTCGGCACGCCGCCGGGCTATCTCGGCCCGATCGGCACGAAGAAGCCGGTGCGCGTGATCGCGGACCGCACGGTCGCGAACATGAGCGATTTCGTGGTGGGCACGAACGAGGTCGATTACCACACGACCGGCGTGAACTGGGGCCGCGATCTGCCGGAACCGGACGTGGCGGATATCCGCAATGTCGTCGCGGGCGATCCGTCGCCGGACGGCAAGGGTGCGCTCGAAATCTGCCGCGGCATCGAAGTGGGCCACGTGTTCCAACTGGGCACGAAGTATTCCGATTCGATGGGCGCGACGTTCCTCGACGAGAACGGCAAGCCCGCGCCGATGCAGATGGGCTGCTACGGCATCGGCGTCACGCGCGTGCTGGGCGCGGCGATCGAACAGAACTTCGATGACCGCGGCATCATCTGGCCGGAAGCCATCGCGCCGTTCGAAGTCGTGATCTGCCCGATGGGCTACGACCGCAGCGACGCCGTGCGCGAGCAGGCCGACAAGCTGTACGCCACGCTGCAGCAGCAGGGCATCGACGTGATTCTCGACGATCGCGGCGAGCGCCCGGGCGTGATGTTCGCGGACTGGGAACTGATCGGCGTGCCGCATCGCATCGTGATCGGCGATCGCGGGCTGAAGGAAGGCAAGCTCGAATATCAGGGCCGCCGCGATGCCGAAGCCACGCTGCTGCCGGTCGATGAAGCCGCTAACGTTGTGATCGAAAAAGTGCGGACCGCGCTCGGGAAGTAATGCAGTACAACTTTCTGTCGGCGACGATCCTGCTGCTGCTGATCACCGATCCGCTCGGCAATATCCCGATCTTCATCAATGCGTTGCGCGGCGTCGCGAAGGAGCGGCGCCGCGTCGTGATCCTTCGGGAAGTCGCGATCGCGTTCGGAATCCTGCTGGTGTTCATGATGGCGGGCGAGCGCTTTTTGCGCGCGATGAACCTCACGGATTTGTCGTTGCGCATCGCTGGCGGGATCGTGTTGTTTCTGATCGCGCTGCGCATGATCTTCCCGCATCCGGACGGCGCGATGGGCGGCGACTCACGCGGCGGCGAGCCGCTCATCGTGCCGCTCGCGATTCCGGCGCTGGCCGGGCCCTCGGCGCTCGCAACCGTGATGCTGCTGACCTCGCAAGCGCCCGGCAAGATGCTGGAGTGGGTCGGCGCGCTCACGGTCACGATGATCGTCTGCGCGACCGTGCTGATTCTTGCGGAAAAGATTCAGCAGTGGCTCGGCGAGCGTGTCGTCACAGCGTTCGAGCGCTTGATGGGTTTGGTGCTCGTCGCGATTTCCGTCGAGATGATCTTGACGGGGATACGCACCTTCGTGCATCAGCTTCAATGAAAAAGCGGCCGGTTGGCCGCTTTTTTTTGACTTACGCCCCTTCGGTCAACGCCCGAATCGTCGGCAAATTCCGCCAATACCCTTTGGCATCCATCCCGCATCCGAAAACATACCGGTCCGGCACCTCGAATCCACAGAAATCCGGACGCAGCGGCTTCGCCTTCGGAATGATCTTCTCGCACAGCACCGCCGACAGGAACGTCTTCGCGCCCATCGCCATGATGCGGTCGCGGATGGCGGCCATCGTTTCGCCTTCGTCGAGAATGTCGTCGAGCACGAGCACCACGCGATCCTTCACCGATTCCGCCGGCGCCACGCGCCACTGCATCTCGCTGCCGCCCTTGATGGCGTTGCGATAGCGTGTCAGGTGGATGTAATCAAACTCCAGCGGGAAATCCAGATGCGGCAGCAGCATGCCCGTGAACACGGCCGCGCCCCCCATCACCGAAAGTACGAGCGGGAAGTCGTCCTGCGTCGCCGCCTTGATGGACGAGGCCATCTTGCCGATCGATGCGTTGACTTCGTCAGCCGTCACGATCTCTTCCGAGTGGCTGAAAATATGGAGGGCTTCTTCGCGATTCATAGGGAAAGCGGGGAAAGGCAGACTACTTAGTGTGGAAAAAAACGGCGGCGTGCGCCATATGATAAACCCGCGCTTCGTTCGAGTCGGACGCCCGAAGAGAACGCGGGTTCAATAAAAATGCGGTTCAGCGCATGCCGGGCAGCATGCCCTTCATGCCGCGCATCATTTTCTGAAGGTTGCCGCCCTTCAGCTTCTTCATCATGCCGCGCATCTGCTCGTATTGATTGAGCATGCGGTTCACTTCCTGAACGTGCACGCCCGCGCCCGCGGCGATGCGGCGTTTGCGCGCCGCCTTGATGAGTTCGGGCTTCGCGCGCTCCTTGATGGTCATGGAGTTGATGATGCCTTCCATGCGGCGCATCTGCTTCTCGGCGTTGTTCATGTCCGCGCCTTGCGCCGCCTGCTGGAACTGTGCCGGCAATTTATCCATGAGCGACGACAATCCGCCCATGTTCTTCATCTGCGCGAGCTGTGCCTTGAAGTCGTTCAGGTCGAAGTCGCCGCCTTTCTTGACCTTGTCGGCGAGCTTTTGCGCGGCCGCGGTATCCACGCCGCGCTGCGCTTCCTCGACGAGCGCGAGAATGTCGCCCATGCCGAGAATCCGGTTCGCCATGCGGTCCGGATGGAACACTTCGAGGCCGTCCAGCTTTTCGGCGACGCCGACGAACTTGATCGGCTTGCCCGTGACGTGACGCACGGAGAGCGCCGCACCGCCGCGCGAATCGCCGTCGAGCTTGGTGAGCACGACGCCGGTGAGCGGCAGCGCGTCGTTGAACGCCTTGGCCGTGTTGACCGCGTCCTGACCCAGCATGGCATCGACGACGAAGAGCGTTTCGGCGGGCTTCAGCAAGCCGTGCAGCTCGCTGATTTCCTTCATCATCGCTTCGTCGATACCGAGGCGGCCGGCCGTATCGACGATCACGACGTCGTGATAGTGGCGCTTGGCCCAGTCGATCGCCGCGCGGGCGATGTCGGCGGGCTTCTGGTTCGGCTCGGACGGGAAGAAGTCCGCGCCGACCTGCTCCGTCACCGTCTGCAACTGGCGGATCGCGGCGGGGCGATACACGTCGACGGAAACCGTGAGCACCTTCTTCTTGCTCTTCTCGCGCAGCAGCTTGGCGAGCTTGCCGGTGGTCGTGGTTTTACCCGCGCCCTGCAGGCCGGCCATCAGGATGACGGCGGGCGGCGCGACGGCGAGATTCAGTTCCGCGGCCTTGCCTTCGTAATCGCCGCCGATCACGGCCGTCAGTTCTTTCTGCACGACGCCGACGAGCGCCTGACCCGGCGAGAGGCTCGACAGCACTTCCTCGCCGAGCGCCTTTTCCTTCACCTTCGCGATGAACTCGCGCACGACGGGCAGCGCCACGTCCGCTTCGAGCAGCGCGAGGCGCACTTCCCGCAACATCTCTTGCGTGTTGGCCTCGGTGAGCCGAGCCTCGCCGCGCAGCGTCTTGACGACGCGCGCCATCCGTTGAGTCAGGTTATCGAGCATGGGGAAACGGTAGAGAATGCGGCCCTTTTTCGACGCGAAACGTCCTGCCGCCCCGCGCTGGCGCAAGGGGGAAAACGTCGTGGATCAAGGGCCTAGTGTAAACTTCGAACATGGATATTGTACTGTATGCCCTCACTGCGCTTCTCTACGGCGGACTCGCCGTGGCGGGCTGGCGCGCGCATCGCCACACGGCCGTGGAGCCGGCGCTGGCCGGCGTGCCCACGGGCATCGCGCCGGCCGCCGCGCCCAGGAAACCGGCCGACATGGGCAACCTGGGCCGCGCTCTATTATTAGTAGCGCTGCTCGTGCACGGCCTGCTGCTGCACGCCACGATCTTTCCCCAGAACGCGATGGTCTTCGGCTTCGCGTTCGCGCTCTCCGCGATGTTCTGGCTCGGCGCGGGCATCTACTGGATCGAGAGCTTCTTCTTCCCGCTCGACGGCTTGCGCCTGCTCGTGCTGCCGCTCGCGTGCATCGCGTCGCTCCTGCCGCTTCTTTTCGGCGGCGTGCGCGTGCTGTCGTATTCCGCCGCGCCGATGTTCAAGCTGCATTTCCTGATCGCGAACATCGCGTACGGGCTCTTCGCGATCGCCGCGCTGCACGCGGTGCTCATGTTGATGCTCGAACGCCGCCTGCAGCGCATGCGCGGCATGGCGACGCGTCACGCCGGCAACGGCTGGCTCGCGAGCTGGCTCGACACGCTGCCGCCGCTCCTGACACTCGAAAAACTGCTGTTCCGTCTGATCGCGGCGGGCTTCGTGCTGCTCACGCTCACGCTCGTGTCGGGCATCGCGTTCAACGAACAACTGGTCGATCGCGCGTTGCGTCTCGATCACAAAACCGTGTTCGCCTTCGTCTCCTGGCTGATGTTCGGCGCGTTGCTCACCGCCCGCCGCATTTCCGGATGGCGCGGACGCGCCGCGTTGCGCTGGGTGCTCGCTTCGTTCGCCGCGCTGCTGCTCGCGTATGTCGGCAGCCGCTTCGTGTTCGAAGTGCTGCTGCATCGCGCGGTCGTCTGAGCGCAGGAAGCGCGCACTCTTTACCGGCATTTGAATCGATGCGAAATTTCATCTTCCTGATCGTCCTCTTCTTCGTGTGCCAATGGCTCCTGAAGAAACTGCGCCGCGCGAACGAACGCGCGCAGCAAGGCGACGCCCAAGCGGGCGGGGCGAGTGCCGGCGGCGCGTTCGGCGCGCGCCGGACGAGAAACGGCAACGGCAACGGCGCCGCGCCGCACGATGCACCGCAACTCACCGATCCGCTCATCCGCTGCGCGCAATGCGGCGTGCATACGCCGCGCAGCGAATCGATCGTCGTCGCGGGCGAGCGCTTCTGTTGCGCCGATCACGCGCGCCATTACGCGGCCCGTCCGACTGGCCGCGACGCGCGATGAACGCTCACGCCGCATCGAAGCGCGATCCGCACATCGACGCGCAAGGCTGGCTCACGGACGCGACGCGCCTGCCGTCGCCGAACTTCGAGGCGCGTCCGGACGGCGCGGTGCCGACGCTCATCGTCGTGCACAACATCAGCCTGCCGCCCGACGATTTCACGACCGACGCGATCGCCGAGTTCTTCCTCAACACGCTCGATCACGACGCGCATCCGTACTTCGATCAGTTGCGCGGCATGCGTGTGTCGGCGCACTTCGTGATCCGCCGCGACGGCGAAATCCGGCAATTCGTTTCCTGCGACGAACGCGCGTGGCACGCGGGCGTCTCGTCGTTCTGCGGACGCGAGCGCTGCAACGATTTCTCGATCGGCATCGAGCTCGAAGGCAGCGACCGCCTGCCGTTCGAGGACGCGCAATACGCAGCGCTCACGCGGCTGGCGCGCATCATCGTGAAGCGCTATCCGATCGATGCGGTGGCCGGTCATTCCGATATCGCGCCCGGCCGCAAGACCGATCCGGGCCCCCACTTCGACTGGCAGCGCCTGCGTCATGACAGCGCGTTGCCGCCGTCGTTCTTCCCCTTTCTGTCCAACATCTGACGCCGCGTAAGGTCTTTCTCGCTGCGGCGCAACAGGGTCGCGCGGGAGGCCTTGTCGTGCTTCGCCATAGCAAAAGTCAACCCCGCAGCGGCATGTCGAAGGCAAATAAAACTTTTTGAGACTGCGCGGATGTCCACTATACTTGGTGCCGAAAGACGTACTTGGCACTAGATCTTGTGTTGTTGTGGCGGCGCCCGCTCAGTAGAGCCGGCGCCGTCGGCTTTCCGGCGTAGAAGAAGTTTGGCTGGCCCGGGGCGATGCGCGAGGCGGTTCTCTCAGCGAGGGAGGGGCGCCGGGCGCATCGGGCGCCAGCGAGCAGCACCGTGAAAAGGCAAGCAAGCGAGCGCGAGTTGCGTCGACCGACACCGCGCGCCAACGCGGGCACCGCATGAGACGCCAAGAACAATGCGGGCCGTAAGCGCCGCGATTCGTGTTATCTGGCCTGCTGCATTCACAGCCCGGCTATACCGCCAAAACACCGCGCGAGCGTCGTGAAGTTCTCGCGAAGCGCGGCATAAGTGATAAATCCGCGGACCATCCGCACCATTCGAACACCAGGAGTTTTGCACATGCAAACCACCGAGAACGCCACGACTTCCTTCGAAGGCGCCTCCGCACAGCCGATGGGCGGCGCGCAAGCCGTGGGCGCAGAGGCGCTCGCGCCGAACACGACGTTTGCCGACTACAAGGTCATCCGTCGCAACGGAAGCGTGGTGTCGTTCGAGCCGACGAAAATCGCGATCGCCGTGACGAAGGCATTCATCGCCGTGAACGGTGGCCAGGGCGCAGCCTCCGCGCGCGTGCGCGAACTCGTCGAGCAACTGACGCAAGCGGTCGTGCGCGCGCTCGTGCGCAGCCGTCCGCACGGCGGCACGTTCCATATCGAAGACATTCAGGATCAGGTCGAGCTCGCGCTGATGCGCGGCGGCGAGCACAACGTCGCGCGCGCCTACGTGCTGTATCGCGAGAAGCGCTCGCAGCAGCGCACGCAAGAGCGCTCGGCCGGAGAGCACGCGCAGGCGCACGAAGGCGGCGTCATCAACGTGACGGACAACGGCGTCACGCATCCGCTCGACATGGACGCGCTGAAGGCGCTGATCGTCTCCGCCTGCGCCAATCTGGGCGATGCGGTGTCCGCCGATCCGATCGTCGCGGAAACGGTGAAGAACCTGTACGACGGCGTGCCGATGTCGCAGGTCTACGACTCGGCGATCCTCGCCGCGCGCACGATGATCGAGAAGGACCCGGCGTACAGCCAGGTCACGTCGCGCATCCTGCTGCACACGATCCGCCGCGAAATTCTCGAAGGCGAAGTGACGCAAGCCGAAATGGGCGAGCGCTACGCCGAGTACTTCCCGCTGTTCATCAAGCGCGGCGTGGAAGCCGGCCTGCTCGACGACAAGCTGCAACAGTTCGACCTGAAGCGCCTCGGCGCCGCGCTCGACGCGAACCGCGATCTGCAATTCGGCTACCTCGGCCTGCAAACGCTGTACGACCGCTACTTCCTGCACGTCGAAGGCACGCGCATCGAGTTGCCGCAGGCATTCTTCATGCGTGTCGCGATGGGCCTGTCGCTCAACGAAATCGACCGCGAAGCGCGCGCCATCGAGTTCTACAACGTGCTGTCGTCGTTCGACTTCATGTCATCGACGCCGACGCTGTTCAACTCGGGCACGCATCGCTCGCAATTGTCGTCGTGCTATCTGACGACGGTGTCCGACGACCTCGACGGCATCTACGAGGCGCTCAAGGAAAACGCGCTGCTCTCGAAGTTCGCGGGCGGTCTCGGCAACGACTGGACGCGCGTGCGCGCCCTCGGCTCGCACATCAAGGGCACGAACGGCAAATCGCAAGGCGTGGTGCCGTTCCTGAAGGTCGTGAACGACACGGCCGTCGCGGTGAACCAGGGCGGCAAGCGCAAGGGCGCGGTGTGCGCGTACCTGGAGTCGTGGCACCTCGACATCGAGGAATTCCTCGAACTGCGCAAGAACACGGGCGATGACCGTCGCCGCACGCACGACATGAACACGGCGAACTGGATTCCCGACCTGTTCATGAAGCGCGTCGTCGAAGGCGGCGACTGGACGCTGTTCTCGCCGTCGACCTGCCCGGACCTGCACGATCTGTTCGGCGCGGACTTCGAGAAGGCCTACGTCGCTTACGAAGAGAAAGCCGCGCGCGGCGAGATCAAGCTGTTCAAGAAGCTGCCGGCGGCGCAACTGTGGCGCAAGATGCTGGGCATGCTGTTCGAAACGGGCCATCCGTGGATCACGTTCAAGGACCCGTGCAACGTGCGTTCGCCGCAGCAGCACGTGGGCGTCGTGCATTCGTCGAACCTGTGCACGGAAATCACGCTGAACACGAGCGAGACGGAAATCGCCGTGTGTAACCTCGGCTCGGTGAACCTCGTCGCGCACATGGTCAAGCAGGCCGATGGCACGTACGCGCTGGATCACGCGAAGCTCAAGCGCACCATCAGCGTGGCGATGCGCATGCTCGACAACGTCATCGACATCAACTACTACGCGGTGCCGAAGGCGCGTAACTCGAACCTGAAGCATCGTCCGGTGGGCATGGGCATCATGGGCTTCCAGGACTGCCTGCATCTGCTGCGCACGCCGTACGCGTCGGGCGACGCGGTCGAGTTCGCGGATCGCTCGATGGAAGCCGTCTGCTACTACGCCTACTACGCATCGACGGAGCTGGCGGAAGAGCGCGGCCGTTACGCGACGTATCGCGGCTCGCTGTGGGATCGCGGCATTCTTCCGCAGGATTCGCTCAAGCTGCTGGCTGACGCGCGCGGCGGTTACGTGGAAGTGGATTCGTCCGAATCGATGGATTGGCCCGCGCTGCGTTCGCGCATCTCGCAGTACGGCATGCGCAACTCGAACTGCGTGGCGATCGCACCGACGGCGACGATTTCGAACATCATCGGCGTGTCGGCGTGTATCGAGCCGACGTTCCAGAACCTGTACGTGAAGTCGAATCTGTCGGGCGAATTCACGGTCGTGAACGATTACCTCGTGCGTGACCTGAAGGCGCGCGGCCTGTGGGACGAAGTGATGGTGTCGGATCTGAAGTACTTCGACGGCACGCTCTCGCGCATCGACCGCATTCCGGCCGATCTGCGCGCGATCTACGCGACCGCGTTCGAAGTCGATCCGAAGTGGCTCGTCGAGGCGGCGTCGCGCCGTCAGAAGTGGATCGACCAGGCGCAGTCGCTGAACATCTACATGGCGGGCGCGTCGGGCAAGAAGCTCGACGAGGTCTACAAGCTCGCGTGGATTCGCGGCCTCAAGACGACGTACTACCTCCGCACGATGGCGGCGACGCACGTCGAGAAGTCGACGGTGGCGCATGGTGCGTTGAATGCGGTGCCTTCGGGTGATGGCGGTTCTGGCGCGGCTGGCGGCTTTGGTGGTGGCGTAGGCGGTGGTGCTGCGGCAGCTGGCAATGGCGGCTTTAACGCGGCGGCGAGCGCACCGGCGGCCGAAGCGGCTCCCGAGGCCGACGGTCCCGTGTGCATGATGCGTCCGGGGGATCCGGGGTTCGACGAGTGCGAGGCTTGTCAGTAAGGTTCGACTGAGTTAGTCGGAGCGGGCCGGTATCGGGGCAGGGTTGTGCTTGCTTTCGGTGTCGGTCCGTTTTGCTTTTTTTTTCGCTGGATCCCGTTTTCTTGGTGGTCTATTGGCGCTGCCCCTCCCCGGGGCGGGGGTAACTTTCTTTGCTGCTGCAAAGAAAGTCACCAAAGAAAGCAGCTTCTCACCGCCGGCGGTCACACGCAGTTTGGCCACTCTTCTCCTCGGGGAACGGCACTCGTCTAAGTGTCGCCCTCAAGAATCAGCCGGGCTTGGACCGCGCACGGTCTGACTCGCCATAACTTCGAACACGCTGGTTCAGCACGAAATAGCTTCGGCACAGCGCTACGCGCTGCCGCTGGGTATGCGAGGGAAACCAACGAGCACGAGTGCACTCGCAAACCCGATAAGCCGGTCGGCCGCGAAGCGGGCCGGAGCTTGAAATGGCTGTACCAGTTTGTGGTGTGGTGCGATGTGACGGACCGTGCGCGATCCAGGCCCGATTGGGCCTATGGGGGCACTCTTTAGGCGAGGGCCGTTCCCCGAGGAGAAGAGTGGCCAACGTGCGTGTGACCGCGGGCGGTGACAAAGCTGCTTTCTTTGGTGACTTTCTTTGCAGCAGCAAAGAAAGTTACCCCTCCGCCGGGGAGGCGGTTACTGAGCAAGGGGCAAGAAGCCAGCAGAAGCAAGAAGGCAGCGAACAATCCTCACCCCCGCGTGCCACGCGAAATCTCAGTCCCCGCATCATGCGCCAGCCGCGCCGTAATCGGCATGGAAAGAAACGAGAAAAACCCAACAACAACAAACGCAGGCCAGAAATCCGACCATTGCACACTCGCATGACCGTTCAGATATTGCGAGAGTTCGAGCGTGATCCCCGCGACGGTCACGCCAAGCCCCAGCGACACCTGCTGCACAAAGCTCGCGAGACTGGTCGCACGGCCAACATCGCGTGTTTCGATCTCCGCATACGCGAGCGAATTGAGGCTCGTGAACTGCAACGCGGGAAAGAAGCCGCCGAGCAGCACGACAGCCCAGATCACCCACGTCGGCGTGCCGGGAAAGAACGCGCCGCACGCCGCGATGGCGATGCCCGACAGCGCCGCGTTGTAGAAGAGCGTCTGCCGGAAGCCGAAGCGATGCAGCACGCGCGATGCGAGCGAGCGCATGAACATGCCGCCGAACGCGGACGCGCAGGTAATCGCGCCGGACTTGAACGCGGTCATGCCGAGGCCTTCCTGCAGCGCGAGCGGCAGAAGAAACGGCACCGCGCCGAGCCCGATGCGAAACATCGAGCCGCCCAGCACGCTCGCCTGGAAGGTCGGCACACGGAAGAAGCGCAAATCGAGCAGCGGCTTTTCCGCGCGCCGCGCGTGCACGCAGTACAGCACGACCATCAGCGCGCCGGCGGCGCACATCGCGTAGGCGGTGCCTTGCGGAATCAGTTCGCCGCCGACGAGCGAGAGCCCGAGCAAGAGCAGCACGCCCGCGCCCGCCGAGAGGAAAAAGCCGAACCAGTCGAGCCGGCCCGGATGTTCCTCGTGCGAGTTGGCGATGTAGCGGTTGGTCAGATAGATGCCGATGATGCCGATCGGGATGTTGATGAAGAAGATCAGGCGCCAGTGCAGATAGGTCGTGATGAAGCCGCCGAGCAGCGGCCCGACCGCGGGTCCGAGCATTGCGGGCACGGAGAGATAGTTCATCGCGCGAATGAACTCCGAGCGGCGCACCGAGCGAAA
Source organism: Caballeronia cordobensis (assembly GCF_001544575.2). GTDB lineage: Bacteria > Pseudomonadota > Gammaproteobacteria > Burkholderiales > Burkholderiaceae > Caballeronia > Caballeronia cordobensis. The sequence goes on along the minus strand of NZ_FCNY02000019.1, from coordinate 70,204 downwards.
GATGATGATGCGGCCGACGGGCACCATCATCGCGCCGCCGACACCCTGAATGAAGCGCGCGACGGTGAACGGTCCGAGCGATGTCGATGCCGCGCAGAGCAGCGAGCCGACGACGAACACGCCGATGGCCGCGCGGAATACGGCGCGTGCGCCGAAACGGTCGGCGACCCAGCCGCAGATCGGAATGAAGACGCCGAGCCCGAGCACGTAGCTCGTGACCGCAACCTTCAACGTAACGGGATCGCGTCCGAAGGCGCGCGCCATTTCGGGAATCGCGGTGACGATCACATTCGCGTCGACGCTTTCCATGAACATCGCGCACGCGACGATGAGAGGGGCGATGAAAGCTTTGACGGCGAGCGGCATGGTGAATCGCGATCGACACTTGGCGGCAAGAGCGGCGATTATGGCACCGATATGGAGCGGTCGCTGAGCGATCGAAGCGCGATACGTGCTGCGATGAACATTGAACGAGGAGTGAAGAAGCGATGGACCCGCAGGATCTGCAACGGCTCGTCACGCAGACGATGCCTTACGGCAAGTACAAGGATCGCGTGCTCGCCGATCTGCCCGGCCACTATCTCGCGTGGTTCGCGCGTGAGGGTTTTCCACAGGGCAAGCTCGGTGCGCTGCTCGCGTTGATGCACGAGATCGACCATAACAATCTGCGCTCGCTGCTCGATCCTCTGCGTGGCAGATGAGCGCTTTGGCTGTGAAAAGCAGCGCCGCGTAAACACGCTATAGGTTGTAGAGATGGTATTTGCAAGCACAAGATATTGTGGAAATTAGAGACGCAGAATGCTAGACTTCGGCAACGGTTTTCGAGGCGCGGGGCAGGCAACGGAGCGTGATGCGAGACGCCCGCGCAAGCATGTTTGAAGTGAAGCAAAGCGCGTTCGACGGCATGCATCGAAGCGCATCGAAGCGCGGGCAAATCGATCGCTCGTTGAGAGATGTTTCGCATCGCATCGAGTGTGGTCGCGAAGACATCCGTCGATGAGCAAAGTGAGCGAGCTTGCGAAGCGTTCGTTATCGAACGCATCAACGCGCCGATGTGCGCAGCGAAGGACGGCATGCGTTGCGCGCTCGCACGGAGCACCGGCCGCAACGCCTTGCGCGGCGCGGCTTTCAGGGCATCGATACGAAGCGCTCGAAGCACATCGCGAAGCCTTCGACATCACTCGATCAGGACCGCTTCACACACGATTCGAGACGTACGGCATCGAGCTTCGAACATGAAGCGAAGAGCCAAGTGTTGTATGCAGGTAGCAACGCCGAATCTAAATCGCATGAAAACGAGAATTTTCATGAGCAAACTCTTTTATCGCTCATGAAAAGATGGTACAAACCGATCTAAATTGATGGTGAGAATTTATGCTCAACTGGGATGACGAGACCACTGCCGTAGCTCCCTCGAGCGCTTCGCAACCGAACGCGTTGCGTCACGCTCAAGGCACGACTTTCGGTACGCAGGCAGCGCAAGCTGCGGCTCATCAAGCTGCCCATCACACTGCTCAAGCGAACAACATCTTTTCCGATGGCTTCGTTCCGCCCGCAGCCGCAATTCCATCCGCCGGCGCGATCGCCGCGCAGAGCGAAGCGCGCGTCAATGTCGCCGACAAGCGCATCATCAACGGCCAGACCGACGTCAATCAGCTCGTTCCGTTCAAGTACAAGTGGGCGTGGGAGAAGTACCTCGCCGGCTGCGCGAACCACTGGATGCCGCAGGAAGTGAACATGTCGCGCGACATCGCCCTGTGGAAAGACCCGAACGGTCTCTCGGACGACGAGCGCCGCATCGTCAAGCGCAATCTCGGCTTCTTCGTCACGGCGGACTCGCTCGCCGCGAACAACATCGTGCTCGGCACGTACCGTCACATCACCGCTCCGGAGTGCCGCCAGTTCCTGCTGCGCCAGGCGTTCGAAGAGGCGATCCACACGCACGCGTACCAGTACATCGTCGAATCGCTGGGCCTCGACGAGAGCGAGATCTTCAACGCGTATCACGAAGTGAAGTCGATCCGCGACAAGGACGAGTTCCTCATTCCGTTCATCAATACGCTGACAGACCCGGCCTTCACCACCGGCACGCTGGAAGCGGACCAGAAATTGCTGAAGTCGTTGATCGTGTTCGCCTGCATCATGGAAGGGCTGTTCTTCTATGTGGGGTTCACGCAGATTCTGGCGCTGGGTCGCCAGAACAAGATGACGGGCGCGGCGGAGCAGTATCAGTACATCCTCCGCGACGAGTCGATGCACTGCAACTTCGGCATCGACCTCATCAACCAGATCAAGCTGGAAGAGCCGCAACTGTGGACCGCCGAATTCAAGGCGGAGATCCGCGAGCTCTTCAAGCAGGCTGTCGATCTCGAATATCGCTACGCTGAAGACACCATGCCGCGCGGGGTGCTCGGCCTGAATGCGTCGATGTTCAAGAGCTACTTGCGCTTCATCTGCAACCGGCGTTGCCAGCAGATCGGGCTTGACCCGCTCTTCCCGAACGAGGAAAACCCGTTCCCATGGATGAGCGAAATGATCGACTTGAAGAAGGAACGCAACTTCTTCGAGACACGCGTGATTGAGTATCAAACCGGCGGCGCGCTGACCTGGGAATAATAAAAATCCAGGACGTGTTGCAGACGAAATCGATGGGATGGACGGGCAGCAGCGTGTCGCTCACGCGCGCCCGGCCGACAAGGTTTAGGAGAACGGTCGCCTGATGCAAAGTGCGCCTACTGACTTAGCGGGCCAAGTGGCTCGAATAGAAGACAGGCGTTTTGCGTTCCCTGCAAAGGGATGGGCAAACTTCCCCCCGGAAAATGCCAGCGGCAAGCTCGCTGGCTCGATCAAGCGATGGCCGGCGCCGCGAAGAAGCGGTGCTGACTTAATTTGGCGCGCGGTGCCTCGGGGCACGGCGCGCCTTGCCGTATTCATTAGCGTAAGCAGGTGGGATCAGCGTACGCCGATGAATAATCCGCTTCGTAGCGTGCGTTATCGAGAAGGCGACACGTGGGAAGCGGGTTTTGACGAAGGGTGTTGTTTGAACTGACTCTCATCTGAAAACCTGAAGGAGAAAATCATGGCAGTTGCCAAGAAAAAACCCGCCGCGAAAAAGGCTGCAGCAAAGAAAGTCACCGCCAAGAAGGCCGCTCCGGCGAAGAAGGTTGCCGCTAAGAAGGTCGCTGTGAAGAAGGTTGCAGCGAAGAAAGTAGCAGCGAAGAAGGTCGCGGCCAAGAAGGTCGCAGCGAAGAAAGTGGCAACCAAGAAAGTCGCAGCAAAGAAGGTAGCGGCGAAGAAGGTTGCCGCTAAGAAGGTCGCGGCGAAGAAGGTCGCAGCCAAGAAGGCGCCGGCGAAAAAGGCCGCAGCAAAGAAAGTCGCGACCAAGAAGGTAGCGGCGAAGAAGGCTGCAGCGAAGAAAGCGCCTGCGAAGAAGGCCGCGGCGAAGAAGGCGCCCGCGAAGAAGGCCGCAGCGAAGAAGGCCGCTGCGAAAAAAGCCCCCGCGAAAAAGGCTGCTGCGAAGACCGCAGCCGCTGCGCCTGCGCCTGCTCCTGCTGCGAAGAAAGCCCCCGCGAAGAAAGCTCCGGCCAAGAAGGCCGCTGCTGCGAAGAAGACCACGGCTGCCGCTCCTGCAACGACGGCAACGACCGTATCGGCGCCTGCTCCGGCTCCGGCCGCTGCGGTCAAGACGGCGTTGAACCCGGCAGCGGCATGGCCGTTCCCGACGGGCAGCCGTCCGTAACGTCTCGCGGTACGCGACACCCAGGCACACTTCGCTGTGCCCTTAGCCGGGTAGGCCTACCCGGCCTGAACCCGTCGCTGGAGAAATCCGGCGGCGGGTTTTTCACTTCGGCCAACGAATCACATCGAGCTTCGGCCGCGCGCTTTTGCGCGGCAAACAAAAAGCGCATGCATCTTTCGATACATGCGCTTTGTTGAGCGAGGCGCTCGCCGGCGGCGGCGCCTATTCCTCGGTTGAATGCCTCAGTGGAATGCCTCAGTGAGTCACGCGCGTGACGCCGCCGCTCGACAGCAGACGCACCCGCTCGCCCGCCTGAAAGACTTCGCCGTTCGCCGTCTGCGTGATTGCGCGAAGATCGCCGTTATCGAGGCGTACGGTGATCTCCAGACCGTTCTTCATCGCGACACTGTTCTCGACCGCGTTGCCCGCCACGGCGCCCGCCAGGCCGCCGATGATGCCTGCGATGATCGAGCCATTGCCGCCGCCGATCGCGCTCGCCGCCGCGACGCCGCCAAGCGCGCCGCCGCCGATGGTGCCGAGACCGGTCGGCTGGCCGTTGTTCGAGCTGATCTTCACGCCGCGCACGCTTTCGACGGTCGCCATGCGCACCGTTTCCTCGCGCTGCGCCTGGGACGCCGTGTAGACGTCCGAAGAGCTGCTGTTGTAGGCGCAGCCGGTCAGCGCCACCGAGCCGACGAGCGCCATTGCCAGCGCGATACGACTTATCGTTTTCATTCCCTTACTCCAATCATTCAGAACAGGCTGCTTCCGAAGGCCTGCTTGAAACGCTCTTCGATTTCGGCGCGCGTCGGCGCGTAGGTTTGCGGCCCCTGATGTTCGATTTTCAGCGAACCCATCAGACTCGCGAGACGACCCGTTTTCTCCCAGCCAAGCTTGTTTTCGATGCCGTACAGCAGGCCGCCGCGAAATGCGTCGCCGCAACCGGTCGGATCGACCACCTGAGCCGCCTTCACGACGGGAATCTCGAGCACGCCACCTTCATGATAGATCTGCGCGCCGTGTTCGCCACGTGTGATCACGAGGGCTTCGACGCGGCTTTTGATGTCTTCGATCGACCAGCCGGTCTTGTTGCTCAGCAACTTGGCTTCGTAATCGTTGACCGCCACGTAGGTGGCGAGTTCAATCATGCGACAAAGTTCCACGCCTTCGAGAATCGGCAATCCCTGGCCCGGGTCGAACACGAACGGCACGCCCGCGCGCGCCAGGCCTTCGGCGTGCTCACGCATGCCTTGTGCCCCGTCGGGCGCGACGATGCCGAGCGAGATGCCTTGCGCTTCGTCGGCACGGTTGAGGTGCGATTCCATCATCGCGCCGGGGTGGAACGCGGTGATCTGATTGTTGGCGAGATCGGTCGTGATGAAGCACTGCGCCGAGTGCTGATCGGCCAGCACGCGCACGTAGTCCTTCGACAGACCGAGCGCGTCGAGCCGGTCGATATAGAGCTGCGAATCGGCCGCGCCGAGCGTCGCCATGATCTTCGGTTCGCCGCCGAGCAGCTTGAGCGCATACGCGATGTTGCCCGCGCAGCCGCCGAAGTTGCGCCGCATCGTCGGCACCAGGAAGCTGATGTTCAGCATATGCACCTGGTCCGGCAGGATGTGGTCGCCGAAGCGGCCCTGGAAAGTCATGATGTTGTCGTAGGCGAGCGAGCCGCAGATGAGCGTAGCCAAGGCGAACGTCCTTTATGAATGGAAGAGGCGCAGACGGCGCGCGGCGAAGGGTTCACCGCGCCTCGTATGCGCGGACCGCTCCGCATGCGGGCGGTCCATCGCAAAACTTACTTCAGTGCAGCGAGCGCGGCGTCGTAGTTCGGTTCCTGCTTGATTTCGGTCACGAGCTCCGAATGCAGAACCTTGTTGTTCTCGTCCAGCACGACGACCGCGCGCGCCGTCAGGCCTTTGAGCGGGCCGCTCGTCACGTCGACGCCATAGGCCTGCGCGAATTCGTGGCCGCGGAAGGTCGAGGCCGTCACGCAGTTTTCGATGCCTTCCGTGGTGCAGAAGCGCTTCGCCGCGAACGGCAGATCGCCCGAGACCACGAGGACGACCGTGTTGTCGAGCTTCGTTGCCGCTTCGTTGAATTTGCGCGTCGAGGTGGCGCAGGTCGGCGTGTCGAGGCTCGGCACGATGTTCAGCACCTTGCGCTTGCCCGCGAAGTTCGCGAGCTTGATGTCGCCGAGATCCGTGCCGACGAGCGTGAATTCGGGCGCCTGCTGGCCCGCGCCCGGAAACGTGCCGCCGACGTCGATGGGATTGCCGCCGAGGGTAACTTGACTCATGTTGCGCTCCAGAGAATTGTCAGATGCTGACGGGAAAATCGCGCGTGCGAAGCCTTGAGGCAGCGACGCGCGTCGTGCGGCACGGGATTCAGCCCTTTGCGCGACGGACAACGCGGCATCGAAGCCGCGCTGCCTTCGCGATATCAGGGATAAAAGACCTGAACCCGGTAATTCGCGGCAACCGCATCGCCCGTATCGAGCCGGACGATGACCGGTTGCGCACTTTGCGGCGCGAGGCCGACGGCGAATATCGTACCCGGTCGCGCGTAATCCTGCGGCCAGAGCACGCGCCGGATGGCGACGTTGTTCTTGTCGTCGAGCAGCGTGAGTTCGAGCGCCGGATACGCGAGCGCCACGTCCAGCCGGTTGCGCAGCGACAGCTTCAGTTCGAGCTTGTGCGGGCCGTCCACCTGACGCAGCCCCGAGCTCTCGATTTGCAAGCCATCGATATCGCGCGGCGGCGAGATCGTGCAGCCGATCTGATCGCAGACATTCGAGTAGAGCATGTGCGAGCCGGGCACGAGCACCATCACGCTTTCGCGCTGCCACCATGCCAGTTGCACGAGGAGCAGCAGCGCCAGCAGCACCGCGGCGATGATGCCCGCGATGCGCTTGCCTTGCTCGCGGTCGCGCGCGCCGGCGGGTGGAATTCGCGCGGCTGGCTGGCCGCGCGCGGTTCGCGAATGACCGGAAACTTCTCGTTCGCACTCGAGCGGCGCGGCGCGGCGGGCGGCTCGTCGGCGAAGGCGGGCTCGGCGTCGTCGCGCCACGCGGATGACGCGGGCGGCTCCGGCGCAGGGCGGGGAGGCGGCGCATCCACTCGGGGCGCGGGTCCGATGAACGGCTCCGCGCGATCCTTCAACGGATCGAACGGCGGAGCGGGCAACTCGCCGGGCGGCGGCGCATCGGCGCCGGTTCGGGCCGAATTGGCCGCTTCGGGATGGGCTGCGCCCACGCGCACGAATTGTTTGATCGGCCCCGGTTCGGCGGGCAGCGCGGAAGGCTCGTTCGCCGCGCCGTGCGACGCCTCGGCGCGCGGCGGCGCGGTCCGCGTTTGCCCGGGCGCGCCCGCGAAGGAGGGCGCGTTCGCGTAGACCGTGCGCTCGTCCTGCTCGCCGGGAGCGGCGCTGGCTGACGGAGTTGGCGTATCAGTGTGCTTTGCCGCGCCGAGTTCGAGGTTGCGCGGTGCGAAGGGCTTCGGCTTCAGCGGCGGTTCGGGGACGGTCGGAGCATGCGCGGGCAGGTCCGGCGCGCGAACGGGACCGGCGCCCGAACTCGTCGCGGGACCGACGGCGACGTCGTCGTCGATGATCGCGGCATGTTGCGCGGCGCCTGCCGCAGCCGGCTCGTCGGGAAGCTCGAAGCGATGATGCGCGGCATCGAATACTTCCTGGCAATGTCCGCAGCGCACGCGGCCGTCATGCGGCGCGAGCAGATGCGGGTCCAGCTTGAATACGGTTTCGCAGTGGGGGCAGCGGGTTGCCAGCGCCATATAAGAAGTGCCGTAGGCCTGACGGCCTGATCGTGGAAGATGGCGCTATTTTAAAGGCTTTCGCGCCGCGTTCCCGCGAGGCACACCCAGCCTTCGTACTCGCGCCAGACGCCGATATCGATCCACTGCGCGTAGACCGCCGCGACTTCGTCGGCCTGCCGCGCGAGCACGCCCGACAGCGCGATCCTGCCGCCCGGCTTCACCTTCGCGGCGAGCATCGACGCCATCAGCTTGAGGGGATTCGAAAGAATATTCGCGACGACGATATCGAACTCGCCATCGGGACAGGCATCCGGCAAGCCGTAGGTCACGTCCGCGCGATTGCGTTCGCTGTTCTGGCGCGCCGACTCAACCGCCTGCGGGTCGATGTCGATGCCGACCACGGGATTCGCGCCGCACTTCTTCGCGAGAATGGCGAGGATGCCGGAGCCGCAGCCGTAATCGAGCAGCGATTGCCCCGGCTTCACCGACTGCTCCAGCCACTCCATGCAAAGACGCGTGGTCGGATGGCTGCCGGTGCCGAAGGCCAGGCCCGGATCGAGTTCGAGCACGAGTGCGTCCGGATCCGGCGCGTCGTGCCACGAGGGCACGACCCAGATGCGCTCGCCAATGGAAATCGGATCGAACTGCGCCTGCGTGAGACGCACCCAGTCCTGCTCCTCGACGTCGCGCACGGTGAACGCGGGCGCGTGCTGCAAGCCGATTTCGTTCGCGGCGGCCGTGAGCAGCACGGCCGGATCGGCGTCTTCGGCGAGCAAGGCGACCACGCGCGAATGCTTCCACGCGCTCTTTTCGGGCACGAGTCCCGGTTCGCCGAAGAGCGGCTGCTCGTCGGGCGTGTCGGCGTCGGCGTCTTCGACGGACACCGAGAGCGCGCCGACTTCAAGCAGCGCATCCGACAGCGCTTCGGCGTGCTCGCGATCCAGCTCGGCGATCAGTTCCCGGTAACTCATGCTCGTGTCTCTCGTCCTTGCTTACGACTCTTCCGCCACCGCGGCCTGGCGCGCGGCCAGCTTGTTCTCGAGATAGTGGATGCTCGTTCCACCCTCGACGAACTTCGCATCGATCATCATCTCGCGATGCAGCGGAATGTTGGTCGAGATGCCTTCCACGACCATTTCCGACAACGCGATGCGCATGCGGTTGATCGCCTGCTCGCGCGTCGCGCCGTAGGCAATCAGCTTGCCGATCATCGAATCGTAGTTCGGCGGGACGAAGTAATTGGCGTAAGCGTGCGAATCGACGCGAATGCCCGGACCGCCCGCCGTGTGCCACGACGTGATGCGCCCCGGCGACGGCGTGAACTTGAACGGATCTTCCGCGTTGATCCGGCATTCGATCGCGTGTCCCTTGAACTGGATGTCCTTCTGGCGGATCGCGAGCTTCTCGCCCGCCGCGATGCGAATCTGTTCCTGCACGATATCGACGCCCGTGATGAGTTCCGTCACCGGATGCTCCACCTGCACGCGCGTGTTCATCTCGATGAAGTAGAACTCGTTGTTCTCGTACAGGAACTCGAACGTGCCCGCGCCGAGATAGCCCATCTTCTTGCACGCGTCCGCGCAGCGGTCGCCGATACGTTCGATCAGACGGCGCGCGATGCCCGGCGCCGGCGCTTCCTCGATCACCTTCTGGTGACGGCGCTGCATCGAGCAGTCGCGCTCGCCGAGCCAGATCGCGTTGCGAAACGAGTCCGACAACACCTGAATCTCGATGTGGCGCGGGTTCTCGAGAAACTTCTCCATGTACACCTGCGGGTTGCCGAAGGCGCGGCCCGCTTCCTCGCGCGTCATGTTGACCGCGTTCACGAGCGCCGCTTCCGTATGCACCACGCGCATGCCGCGCCCGCCGCCGCCGCCCGCCGCCTTGATGATGACGGGGTAGCCGATCGTGCGCGCAATCTTCACGATCTCGCGCGGATCGTCCGGCAACGCGCCTTCCGAACCCGGCACGCAAGGCACGCCGGTCTTGATCATCGTCTGCTTGGCGGTGACTTTATCGCCCATCAGCCGGATGGTTTCGGGACGCGGGCCGATGAAGGTGAAACCCGATTGCTCGACGCGTTCGGCGAAATCGGCGTTCTCGGAGAGGAAGCCGTAGCCAGGGTGGATGGCTTCGGCGTCGGTGACTTCGGCCGCGCTGATGAGCGCCGGCATGTTCAGATAGGAGAGATTCGAAGGCGCCGGGCCGATACACACGGCTTCGTCGGCCAGTTTGACGTACTTCGCTTCCTTGTCGGCTTCGGAATAGACGACGACTGTCTTGACGCCCAGTTCGCGGCACGCGCGCTGGATGCGAAGCGCGATTTCGCCGCGGTTCGCAATGAGAATTTTTTCAAACATAGTGGGTCGGCTCATCAACGGGCTCGCGCGAGCGGCCCTCGGGGATCGAATCGGCGGCGCGCTTCTCGACACATTTCTCGACGAATTTCTCGACGAATCGAGGTCGTTCCGGCGCCGGCGCGGTGAAGCCGGCGGCGGCTGCGCGAAGCATCCGCGGCACGGCCCGGCGCGCCTTTAGTCGCCGATCACGAAGAGCGGCTGGCCGTACTCGACCGCCTGGCCGTTCTCGACGAGGATTTCCTTCACGACGCCAGCCTTGTCCGCTTCGATCTCGTTCAAGAGCTTCATCGCTTCGATGATGCAGATCGTCTGGCCTTCCTTCACCGTATCGCCGACCTGGATGAACGGGTCCGCGCCCGGCGACGGCGCGCGGTAGAACGAGCCGACCATCGGCGAGGTCACGATATGGCCCTGCGGCGCGGATGCCGCGGGCGTGGCCGCTGCCGGCGCGCCCGCTTCGCCCGTGGCGGCAAATTGCGGCGCTGCCGATGCCTGCACTTGCGGCGCGTACTGCTGCGGCGCCTGCATGTAGACGGGCGCGGCGTTCTTGACGATGCGAACCTTGCCTTCGCCTTCCGTCACTTCCAGCTCCGAGATGCCGGATTCCGAGACGAGGTCGATCAGCGTTTTGAGTTTACGAAGGTCCATCGAAAAATCCCCTTTCAATACTTGGAGACCGGGAATCGGCCCGGCACTTGACTTGATTTGTGGGTGTTCTAACTTCAGCGGCGAGCCAGCGCGGCCAGCCGTTCAGCGCGCGCAGACGCGTGGCGCAGTGTCGCGCCCGTGCATGCGCCGCCGGGAAAATCGACGGCAGAATCGATCGACACGCCGCACACGTTCGTATCGAACGCATCGGCATGGTCGCTTTGAAGCGCGCGCCCGAACCGCACGCGCATGACTGCTGGCGACGCCTCGCGACGGCCGGCACCGGTTTCACGGTAGCCGGACTCGACGGCGAGCTTGCCTTCTGGCGCCAGCGGTGTAGTCATAGTCGCTTCGGGTTGTGCGGAATTGGGCGCACTTTAGCGCCGTTTAGAGAATTTTGTCTAGTTTTACTCTGCGGTCCCGTCTGAAACGGCGGGACAAATTACCGCGCGGTTCCGCCCGATACGGCGAATTTTCCGCAAGTTCCGTGTAAAGCCCGCTAACTCACAGCTTACTTCACGCAACTCGCTGTCTATCGGCTGCGAATTTTTACAGGTTGTCGAGCGTGTGGCGCAACTCGGCCGGATCGACTTCGCCGAGTTTCGTCGAGCGGACCTCGCCCTTCGAATCGATCACCACCGTGAAGGGCAGGCCACCGGCATTATTGCCGAAGCTGCGCGCAAGGTCCGCGCCGCCGAAACCCGTCACGTAGACGGGGTAGGCGACGGGCACTTTGTGCAGGAAGTCGTTGACGTTCTTCTCGCTATCGACGCCAAGTCCGATGAACGTGATCCCTTTCTTCTCGTATTCGCGCTGCATCGCGGAGAGCGTGGGCATTTCCTTCACGCACGGACCGCACCACGACGCCCAGAAGTTGACGACGACCGGCTTGCCTTTGAACGAGGCAAGCGGCTGGGCCGTGCCGGACGCGCCGGGCGGCGTGGCCTTCCAGAGTTGATCCACGGCGTTGCCGCCCGGCTGGGTTGTCGCGGCGACGGTGTCGCTGCCGGTGAACACGTGGCCCGCGTAGAAGCCGCCGACGGTCGCGGCGACCGCGACCACGAGAGCCGCAAGAATGCGTGTGCTTTTCATGAGCGTCCGGAAGATAGATCAGCCGCCGATTTCGAGCGGCGGGGCGTCGGGATGGTCGAGCAGCGCGCGCACCGCCGCCGTATTCGCGCGCGCGAGGCGTCCGCGGCCGTCCGCGCGTACGGCGCCGCGCAGGTCATCGGGGCCATAGAGCGCGATATGCACGCCGACCGGCTCCTCGCCGCGCGTCCGATGCAGAAAACTCAGCGTCTCTACGTAGCCGCGCCCGGCGAAATGCCGAGTCTCCGACACGTCGTACTGTATGTTCGCGTTCAGCAGGTAAATCGCGACTTCCTTGGGATTGTCGCAGAAGCATTGCAAATGGATGTCGGAATGCTCGCCCGCCGTGCCGTTGAGCACCGCGCCCGTCAGGTACGGATCGAAGGGCTTGAGACGCTCCATCCAGTCGAGCGCGATCTCGCGCATGCGGCGCAGCACGGCCGGCTGACTGTCGCTCTGGAAGATCGCCTGATATTCGCGGATTTCCTCTTCGATCTGATCGTTGTCCGGCAGGAATTCGCCGCCGATCTTCGTCTCGCCGACCACGAGCTTCGCGGCCTTGCGCTTGGCGGTGGAGTAGTCGAGGCCGTCTTCGGCGATCATCCGCGCAGCCGCGATCGCGATTTCCTCGCGCACGCGTTGCGGATCGAAATGTGATTTGCGAACCATGCCGGAATGATACTAGATAACCTCGGGCGGCCCTTTTGCGGACCGGGTGCGGCGGGCTTGCGCAGGCGGCGGAAGGCTTAGCCCGCTCGGTTACAATATGCGCCTTCAGGCGCCTTTCTGCACGGGTTTGCCCTTAGGTTGCTCTTAGCTTCACGCAACGGCGCCGTCCCTGTTTCGCATCTCAATCGCCCGCGCGGCGCGACACGTTTTATGCATATCCACATCCTCGGCATCTGCGGCACCTTCATGGGCGGACTCGCGGTTCTGGCGCGCGAAGCGGGCCACAAGGTCACTGGCTGCGACGCGGGCGTCTACCCGCCGATGAGCACGCAGCTCGAAGCGCAGGGCATCGAGTTGATCGAAGGCTATGGCGTCGAGCAGCTTTCGCTCGAACCGGATCTGTTCGTCATCGGCAATGTGGTGACGCGTGGCAATCCGCTGATGGAGGCCATTCTCGATCGCGGGCTGCCGTACACGTCCGGCCCGCAGTGGCTCGGCGAACATGTGCTGAACGGCAAGTGGGTGCTCGCGGTCGCGGGCACGCACGGCAAGACCACGACGAGCTCCATGCTGGCGTGGCTGCTCGAAGACGCCGGCATGAATCCGGGCTTTCTCATCGGCGGGGTGCCGCTCAACTTCGGCATTTCCGCGCGCCTGACCGATTCAAGCTTCTTCGTCATCGAGGCCGACGAATACGACACCGCGTTCTTCGACAAGCGCTCGAAGTTCGTCCACTATCGTCCGCGCACGGCCGTGCTCAACAATCTTGAATTCGATCACGCCGACATCTTCCCCGATCTCGCGTCGATCGAAACGCAATTCCATCATCTCGTGCGCACGGTGCCGGGCATCGGCCGCATCGTTACGAACGGGCGCGAGGCCGCGCTCGAACGCGTGCTGACGCGGGGCTGCTGGTCGGGCGTGGAGCGCTTCGGCGTCGAGGGCGGCTGGCAGGCGTTGCCCGCGGAAGAAGGCGCGCGCGCCGACGAGCAGTTCGCCGTGTACTGGGAAGGCGTGCGGCAGGGCGTCGTCGACTGGCAGGTGCAGGGTGAGCACAATCGCATGAACGCGCTCGCGGCGATCGCGGCGGCGCGCTCGGTCGGCGTGCCGGCGGCGCAGTCGGTGAAATCGCTCGCCGCGTTTCGCAACGTCAAGCGGCGCATGGAAGTGAAAGGCGGCGTCGACGGCGTCACGGTCTACGACGACTTCGCGCATCATCCGACCGCCATCGAAACGACGGTCGCCGGTTTGCGCACGCGCATCGGCAAATCGGACAACACGCGCATTCTCGCCGTGCTCGAACCGCGCTCGAACACGATGAAGCTCGGCACGATGAAAGCGCAGTTGCCCGCGAGTCTCGCCGAGGCCGATCTGGTATTCGGCTATGGCGCGCGCGAAGGCCGCGACAAGCTCGGCTGGGATCTGGCCGAAGCGCTGTCCCCGCTCGGCGACAAGGCGCGGGCGTTCAACGAAATCGAACCTCTGGTGAAGGCGGTCACGGCCGCCGCGCGCCCTGGCGACCACGTGCTCGTGATGAGCAACGGCGGCTTTGGCGGCGTGCATCAGAAACTGCTCGACGCGCTTTCGGCGCGTGGCGCAGGAGGACATTCGTGATTCTCTATCTGCACGGCTTTCGCTCGTCTCCCCAGTCGTTCAAGGCGCGCGTGATGCATGCGCGGCTCGCGGAACTCGGGCGGCTTGGCGAATGGCAGTGCCCGACGCTGCCGGTGTCGCCGTTCGAGGCCGTCGCGCTGGCGGAATCGCTCGCGGCGGGCACCGCGGCGGGCGACGTCACCGTCGTCGGCAGTTCGCTCGGCGGCTACTACGCCACGCATCTCGCGGAAAAGCACGGCTGGCGCGCCGTGCTGCTCAACCCCGCCGTGGTGCCGGATCGCGATCTGAGCCACTATCTCGGCGAGCAGCCGCTCTGGCATGGCGACGGCAGCATCACCGTATTGCCGCGTCATCTCGACGAACTGCGCGCGCTCGCGGTCGAAACGATCACGCGGCCCGAGCGCTACTATCTGATCGCGGCAAGCGGCGACGAAGTGCTCGATTACCGCACCATGCTCGCCCACTATCCCGGCGTGCGGACCACGCTGATTCAGGGCGGCGATCACGCGATCAGCGACTTTCCGGCCTATCTCGCCGATGTCATCGCGTTCTGCGATCAGACGCCGCCGCCGCTCGCGACACCCGCGGCAGCCTGACACCATTCAACCACCGGCGCGAACGACGCGACCCGGTCCACCGTCTTACGAGAGTATTGAGTGAACGTTTTCTTCGAGGAATCGGGTAGTTTCAAGGCCGGATCGGTGCTGTCCAAACAGGGCGACGCATTCCAGGTCGAGTTGCCGGGCGGGCGGCGCGCGAAGGTGCGCGCGAAAGACGTGCTGATCGAATTCGAGAAACCCGCCGCCGGCGACCTGATGCAGGAAGCCGACGCCATCGCGCAGGAGATCGATCTCGACTTTCTGTGGGAATGCGCGCCCGACGACGAGTTTCCGTTCGCCGCGCTCGGCGCGGACTATTTCGGCGACAAGTTCGGCCCCGCCGAACGCGCCGCGCTGGTGTTGCGCATGCACGGCGCGCCGGTGTATTTCCGCCGCAAGGGGCGCGGGCAGTATCAGCGCGCGCCGCAGGAGCAATTGCAGATGGCGCTCGCCGGCCTCGAACGCAAGCGTCAGCAGGCGCTCGTGCAGCAAGGCTACGAAGACGAGCTGAAGGCGGGCAAACTGCCCGAGGCGCTCAAGGGCAAGGCGCTCGGCCTGCTCACGAAGCCCGACAAGAATTCCATCGAATACAAGGCGCTCGAAGCGGCGGCCGCCGCGCGCGGCATTTCGCAGGCGCGGCTGATGCTCGAATGCGGCGGCATCGCGTCGCCGCGGGCGCTGCACGAAGCGCGCTTTCTGTCGGAGTACTTTCCGCACGGCATCGGCTTTCCGTCGGTGCAGCCGGGGCCGTTGCCCGAAGATCTGCCCGAAGCGAACGTCCAGGCGTTCTCCATCGACGACGTCACCACGACCGAAATCGACGACGCCTTCTCCGTCGAGGATCTTTCCGATGGCCGCGTGCGAATCGGCATTCACATCGCGGCGCCGGCGCTCGGCATCGCGCGCGGCGACGCCATCGACGCGATCGCGCGCGGGCGTCTGTCGACCGTCTACATGCCCGGCGACAAGATCACGATGCTGCCCGATAACGTCGTCGATGTATTCACGCTCGGCGAAGGCGGATTGCGCCCGGCGCTGTCGCTCTACATCATTGTGAATCGGGAGACGCAGGATATCGTCGCGACCGAAACGCGCGCCGAACGCGTGTTCGTGAAAAGCAACCTGCGCCACAACCATCTCGACGAGCACGTCACCGAGGAAAGCCTCGCCGCCGGCACAGGCGATTATCCGCACAAGGAAGACATTGCCGTGCTGTGGCCGCTCGCGCAGGCGCTCTTCGAAAAGCGCCAGCAGGCGCGTGCCACGTATGGCCTGAAGCGCGAAGTGCAGCGCAACAACGACTTCAATTTTTACGTGGATGGCGAGCACATCACCATCACGCCGCGCCGCCGCGGTTCGCCGCTCGATCTGATCGTCGCGGAACTGGCGATTCTCGCGAACTCGTCGTGGGGCGCGTTCCTCAACGATCACGGCGTGCCGGGCATCTACCGTTCGCAGCGCGGTTTCGGCGGTCCGGGCCCGAAGCGCACGCGCATGCAGACGACGCCCGCGCCGCACGAAGGGCTCGGCGTCGCGCAATATGCGTGGAGCACGTCGCCGCTGCGCCGCTATGTCGATCTCGTCAATCAATGGCAACTGATCGCGTGCGTGCAGCACGGCGTGACCGCGAAGCTCGCCGCGCCGTTCAAGCCGAAGGACGCCGATCTCTTCGCCGTCGTGCAAGGCTTCGACGATACCTACACCGCGTACGCCGATCATCAGCGCCGCATGGAGTATTTCTGGTGCCTGCGCTGGCTGAAGCAGGAAAACAAGCGGCACGTTCCGGCATCCGTCATCAAGGACGATCTCGTGCGCCTCGAAGAGATTCCGCTGATCCTGCACGTGCCCGGCTTGGGCGTGCATGCGCGGGGCACGCGTGTGATGCTCGAAGTCGTATCCATCGATGAACTCACGGTCGAAGCGTCGTGCCGTCTGCTGAACGTGATCGATGCGCCGGGCGCGGCGGTCGAGGAAGACGAAGCGGAAGAAGAAATCATCGAGGCCGACGATCTCTCCGCCGAGAGCGAAGCCGAAGCGCAGGCGGAAGCATCGACGGCCCAACCCTCCGAAACGCCCGGCAACGCGCAGGAACCGACGCCATGAAAGATCAATACGCGGTGATCGGCAATCCGATCGAGCACAGCAAGTCGCCTTGGATTCACGCGAAATTCGCCGCGCAGACCGGCGAGCCGGTCGAATACGGGCGCATTCTCGGACCGCTCGGCGGCTTCGAGCGTGAAGTCAGGCAATTCATCGCGTCGGGCGGGCGCGGCATGAACGTCACCGTGCCGTTCAAGCTCGACGCGCACGCGTTCGCGGATTCGCTGTCGCCGCGCGCGGCGGCGGCGGGCGCGGTGAACACGCTGGCGTTCGGTCCCGATGGCGTGCGCGGCGACAACACCGACGGCGTCGGGCTCGTGCGCGACATCGAAGTGAATCTGGGCGTGAGTCTGAAGGGCGCGCGCATTCTGCTGCTCGGCGCGGGCGGCGCTGCCCGCGGCGTCGTGCTGCCGATCTTCGATCGTGCGCCGGCGGCGCTCACCATCGTCAACCGGACGGCGGCGAAAGCGCATCAGCTCGTCGATCAGTTCGCGCAGAACGCGGCCGACTGCGGCGTGCGCTTCTCGGGCGGCGGCGCGGACAGCGGGGGAATCGTCGATAGCGGGTGCTACGACGTGATCGTCAACGCGACCGCCGGCAGCCTCGACGCCGCCTTGCCCGATTGCGACGACGGCGCGTTCGGCGCGAACACGCTCGCCTACGACATGATGTACGGCGCGCAGCCCACGGTTTTCATGCAGCACGCAACCAAGCTCGGCGCGCGCGCGTCGGACGGTCTCGGCATGCTCGTCGAGCAGGCGGCCGAATCGTTTTTCATCTGGCGCGGCGTGCGCCCGGACGGCGGCGCCGTGTTGCGCGAATTGCGCCAGATGCTCGCAGCCAAAGCCTGACATGACCACCGCGCCTATCGGCAGTCGCGACCACCGCACGCCGCGCGCGCACAAGGCGGTGCGGCTCGGGCCGGCGCGCTGGATCGCGTATGGCGTGTCGGTGCTGGGTATCGCGTTCATTGCCACGCAGCTTTATTTCTTCGCGCAGATCGGCGTATGGACGGTCGTGAATCCCGGTCCGACCGCGTTCATGCGCGCCGACGCCTGGACGCTCGCGAAGACGCATCCCGGCGTTGCGCTGCAGCGCACGTGGGTGCCGTACGACCAGATTTCGCGCAATCTGAAGCGCGCGATCATCGCATCGGAAGACGCCAACTTCGTCAACAACAACGGCTACGAGACCGACGCGATTCTGCAGGCGTGGGAGAAGAACAAGGCGCGCGGGAAGATCGTCGCGGGCGGTTCGACGATTTCGCAGCAGCTCGCGCGCAATCTCTTCCTCTCGCGCGAAAAGAGCTACGTGCGCAAGGCGCAGGAGCTCGCCATCACATGGATGCTCGAATTCTGGATGGACAAGGAACGGATCTTCGAGATCTATCTGAATTCGGTCGAGTGGGGCAACGGCGTGTACGGCGCGGAGGCGGCGGCGCGCTATTACTACAAGACATCGGCGGCGAAACTTACCGCGTGGCAAAGCGCGCGCCTCGCCGTGATGCTGCCGCGCCCGAAGTATTTCGACGATCACCGGAACGCGCCGTATCTGTCGCAGCGCGCAGGGGTGATCGCGCGCCGGATGGGCGCGGCGGAGCTGCCTCAATGAAATTTAGTTCGCCGCGCTAAACAATATAAAGCCCTGATTTTTCAGGGCTTTTTTGTTTTACAAAGGCTGTCGACCGTCAGCTTTCTTCCCATTATGTGAGCGGTGCGGTCACATATTGAATAAATCAAAGAGCCGGAACTACAATCCGACCAAAGCCTGAACGGCATAGGCGTGCGACGACCCGAAACCCACCGGCGCGCACGACCAGAACAATGGAGACACCGTCATGCATCCGATTGCCTGCCCGCACGCGCGGGCCACTTCGCTCGACTTGCACGTCCGGTCCGCGCCCGCGTGCGCGGATCGATGCGCATCGTGACAGCCGGGAGACCTGCGCCATGACCAAGTTCCAGAACCCGGAAACCGACGCCGCCGAAGCGCAAGCCGCGCATACGAGCGGTCCTCGCGTGAAGCCCGTCGGCACGAGCGCGCCGAAGCACGCGCCCGATCCCGACGCAATCGCACTGCCGAGCGCGCTCGTCGATATCACGCCGCAGCAGGCCGGCACCCAGACGCTCCTGCGCGGTCTCGCGATTCTCGAAGCCGCCGCGAACGGCGCGCGCGATCTGCGCTCGTTCGGCGCGGCGCTCGGTACGACGCGCAGCACGACGCACCGGCTCGTCAGCTCGCTCGTGCAGGCGCGCTATCTGCGGCAAGTGCAGGGCGGCTATCTGCTCGGGCCGAAGCTGATCGAACTGGGCACGATCGCGCTCGAACAAATGCCGCTCACCGCCGTAGCGCGCCCGCATCTCCAGGCGCTCGCCGATCACACGCACGACACGATTCACCTCGGCGTGCGCGATGGCGACGACGTCCTCTATATCGACAAGATTCCCGGCACGCGCGGGCTGGAAATGCGCTCGCGCGTCGGGCATCGCATGCCGCTCGCGTCGACGGGCATCGGCAAGGCGATGATGCTCGATCTCGAATCGGTCGCGTGGAAGCGGCTGCTCGAAGCGTCGCATCGCGCGCTCGCGAAGACGAGTTTCAAGCCCGATAACCGCCCCGACTTCGACACGTTCAACCAGCGCATGACGCGCTATGCGCAGGGCGGCTTCACCTTCGACCTCGAAGAGAACGAAGCGTCGATCCGCTGCGTCGCCGCGCCCGTGCGCGATGCGTCGGGTGCGATCGTCGCGGCGCTGTCGGTGGCGAGCACGATTCCGTATATGCCCCACGAGCGCATGGAAGAACTGATCCCGGTCGTGCAGCGCGAGGCGCGCGCGATTTCCGAGGAACTCGGCTGGCGGGCCCCGCAGCCCGCCCGCAGGATCAAGCGATGACTTCATCCGGATCGAACCCCGCACTCATCGCGCTCGACTGGGGCACGACGTCCCTGCGCGCCTATCTGCTCGGCAGCGACGGCCTCGCGCTCGATACGCGCACGTCGGCGGCGGGCATCATGAATCTGCCCGCGGGCGGCTTCGATCAGGCGTTCGAGGACACCTGCGGCATGTGGCTCGATGCGCATGCGCGCTTGCCCGTCATCGCGGCGGGCATGGTCGGCAGCGCGCAGGGCTGGGTCGAGGCGCCGTATGTCGAGACGCCCGCCGATGCCGATGCGCTCGTCGCCGGCATCGTCACGGTGAAAACGGCGCGCGGCGTGACTTTGCACGTCGTGCCGGGCGTGCTGCAGCAAGGCGCGCTGCCCAATGTGATGCGCGGCGAGGAAACGCAGATCTTCGGTGCGCTGTCGAGCGATGCGTCGCTGACCGCAGCCGATGGCGCGTTGATCGGCTTGCCGGGCACGCATGCGAAATGGGCATTCGTCGCCGATGCGCGCATCGAACGTTTCTACACCTTCATGACGGGCGAGACCTTCGGCGCGCTGCGCGATCACACGATTCTCGGCCGCACGATGCATCCGAGCGCGACGCACGACGAGCCGGCGTTTCTGCGCGGCGTCGATACGGCGCGCGATGCCGGTCATCCCGGCCTGCTCGCGACGATCTTCAGCACGCGCACGCTTGGCCTCACCGGCCAGCTTTCGGCGGAACAGCAGCCGGATTATCTGTCCGGACTTCTGATCGGCCACGAGTTGCGCGGACTGAACGAAGTGCTCGCGCGCCAGCAGTCGTCGCTTTCCGGCAGGACGCTGCGCCTGATCGGCAACGACGCGCTGTGCAACCGCTATCGCGCGGCGCTCGCGCGCTTCGGCTGCCACGATGCCCCGACGGTCGCGCACGCCACCGAGCACGGCCTTCACCGAATCGCCGCACGGGCGGGCCTGATCGCCGCGCCCGCCCGCGCAGCCTGACAAGGAGTCAACACGATGCAGCCCCCCATCAATCTGCCCGCGCCGTACGGCATGCACGACGGTCTCGCGAAGGCGTTCGACGCGTGCCCGCTGATCGCGATCCTGCGCGGCGTCACGCCGGCCGAAGCCGCCGGTCATGGCCGCGCGCTGTACGAAGCGGGCTTTCGCATCGTCGAGGTGCCGCTCAATTCGCCGCAGCCGTTCGACAGCATCGCGGCCATCCGCCAGGCGTTGCCGCGCGACGCGATCGTCGGCGCGGGAACGGTGCTGCATCCGAGTTACGTCGATAGCGTGAAGGCCGCGGGCGGCGAGCTTATCGTCATGCCGCACAGCGATGCCGATGTCGTGCGCGCCGCGAAAGCGCAAGGTCTTGCGTGCGCGCCGGGCGTCGCGACGCCGAACGAGGCGTTTCTCGCACTGAAGAACGGCGCGGACGTGCTGAAGATGTTTCCCGCCGAGCAGCTCGGCCCGGCGATCGCGAAGGCATGGCGCGCGGTGATCGCGAAGGACGTGCCGCTCGTGCCGGTCGGCGGCATCGCGCCGGACAACATGGGACCGTTTCTCGCCGCCGGCGCGAACGGTTTCGGCCTCGGTTCCGCGCTGTACAAGCCGGGCCAGAGCGCGGATGTCACGGCGTCGCACGCGAAGGCGTTCATCGACGGGCTGGCGCTTGCGCGAGGCGAGGCGAAATGAACCGCCTGGCCGGCAAAGTCGCGATGATCACGGGCGCGGGACGCGGCATCGGCGCGGCGATCGCGCTGGCGTTCGCGCGCGAGGGCGCGTGCGTCGTGCTGGCGGAGCTGGACATCGCCACGGCGCGTGAAACGGCGGAACGCATCGGACACGAAACCGGCACGACGAACGTGATCGCGCTCGAAACCGACGTCACGCAGAGCGCATCGGTGCAAGCAGCGGTGACGCAGACCGAAGCGCGCTTCGGCCCGCTCGACGTGCTCGTGAACAACGCAGGCATCAACGTGTTCTGCGACCCGCTCACGATGACCGACGAGGACTGGCGCCGCTGCTTCGCCGTCGATCTCGACGGCGTGTGGAACGGCTGCCGCGCGGTGCTGCCCGGCATGGTCGAACGCGGGCGCGGCAGCATCGTGAATATCGCGTCGACGCACAGCTTCAAGATCATTGCGGGCTGCTTTCCGTATCCGGTGGCCAAGCACGGCGTGATCGGCCTGACGCGCGCGCTCGGCATCGAATACGCGCCGAACAACGTGCGGGTGAATGCAATCGCGCCGGGTTACATCGAAACGCAATTGACGCTCGACTGGTGGGATGCGCAAGCGGACCCGAAAGCCGCGCGCCAGGCGACGCTCGATCTGCAGCCGATGAAGCGCATCGGTCAGCCGCAGGAAGTGGCGATGACGGCGGTGTTTCTCGCATCGGACGAGGCGCCGTTCATCAATGCGAGTTGCATCACGGTCGATGGCGGGCGCTCGGCGCTGTACCACGACTGAAAGACTTGAACGAGAACCAGCAAAAGAATGACGACGCACTGGCCGCGGTGCGCCTCATAAATACAAGACACGGCCACCACCTTCGTAGCGCCCGCGCGCGGGCATTTTTCGACATCGGAAAAAGTCGGGAGACAAAAAATGAAACGCAGACTGTTCCTCACGCTGATCGCCGCCGCCACGGCAACGAGCGCCTCCATGATCGCGGCGCCCGTCGCGCAGGCGGCCGACGAAGTCAAGATCGGCTTCCTCGTGAAGCAGCCGGAAGAACCGTGGTTCCAGGACGAATGGAAGTTCGCCGAAATCGCGGCCAAGAACAAGGGCTTCACGCTCGTGAAGATCGGCGCGCCGTCGGGTGAAAAGGTGATGAGCGCCATCGACAACCTCGCCGCGCAGAAGGCGCAGGGCTTCATCATCTGCACGCCGGACGTGAAGCTCGGACCGGGCATCGTCGCCAAGGCGAAGGCCGACAAGCTCAAGATGATGACGGTCGACGACCGCCTCGTCGACGGTTCCGGCAAGCCGATCGAATCCGTGCCGCACATGGGCATTTCCGCCTACAACATCGGCAAGCAGGTAGGCGACGGCATCGCCGCCGAGATCAAGAAGCGCGGCTGGGACATGAAGGATGTCGGCGCGATCGACGTGACCTACGAACAGTTGCCGACCGCGCATGACCGCACGGCCGGCGCGACCGACGCGCTCGTCGCGGCGGGCTTCCCGAAGGCGAACATCATCGCCGCGCCGCAAGCGAAGACCGATACGGAAAACGCGTTCAACGCCGCGAACATCGCGCTCACGAAGAATCCGCAATTCAAGCACTGGGTCGCCTATGCGCTCAACGACGAAGGCGTGCTCGGCGCGGTGCGCGCGGCGGAAGGCCGTGGCTTCAAGGCGGACAACATGATCGGCATCGGCATCGGCGGTTCGGACTCGGCGCTGAACGAATTCAAGAAGCCGAATCCGACGGGCTTCTTCGGCACCGTCATCATCAGCCCGAAGCGCCACGGCGAAGAGACGTCCGAGCTGATGTACGCGTGGATCAAGGACGGCAAGGCGCCGCCGCCGCTCACGCTCACGACCGGCATGCTGGCGACGCGCGAGAACGTCGCGTCGGTGCGTCAGCAGATGGGCCTGGCGTCGAACTAAGGTGCAATGGCGGGCCGCTCGCAAGCGCGCGGCCCGCGCATGAAAAGGAGGCGATGTGTCAGCGACGCTGCGTTTTGACAATATCGGCAAGGTGTTTCCAGGCGTGCGCGCGCTCGACGGCGTGTCGTTCGACGTCAACGCCGGCGAAGTTCACGGCCTGATGGGCGAGAACGGCGCGGGTAAATCGACCTTGCTCAAGATTCTCGGCGGCGAGTACCAGCCCGATTCGGGGCGCGTGCTCATCGATGAAAAAGAAGTGCATTTCGCGAGCGCGGCGGCTTCGATCGCGTCGGGCATCGCGGTGATTCATCAGGAATTGCAGTACGTGCCGGATCTGACCGTGTCCGAGAATCTGCTGCTCGGCGCGCTGCCGAACCGGCTCGGCTGGGTCAACAAGCGCGCGGCGAAAGCGCACGTGCGCGAGCGGCTCGCGGCAATGGGCGTCGATCTCGATCCGAACGCCAAGCTGCGCAAGCTCTCGATCGCGCAACGTCAGATGGTCGAAATCTGCAAGGCGCTGCTGCGCAACGCGCGCGTGATCGCGCTCGACGAGCCGACTTCGTCGCTGTCGCATCGCGAGACGGAAGTGCTCTTCAAGCTCGTGCGCGATCTGAAGGCGGACAACCGCGCGCTGATCTACATCTCGCACCGCATGGACGAGATTTACGAACTGTGCGACGCCTGCACGATTTTCCGTGACGGCCGCAAGATCGCGTCGCATCTGGCGCTCGCCGAAGTGCCGCGCGACACGCTCGTGCAGGAGATGGTCGGCCGCGAAATTAGCGACATTTACGACTATCGCGCGCGTCCGCTGGGCGAAACGCGGTTCTCGGTGAAGAACGTCGAAGGCGATGCCTTGAGCGCGCCCGCGAGCTTCGATGTAAAGCGCGGCGAGATCGTCGGATTTTTCGGTCTGGTGGGCGCGGGCCGCAGCGAGCTGATGCATCTCGTCTACGGCGCGGACAAGAAGAAGCACGGCGAGATTGTGCTCGACGGCCAGCCGATCAAGGTGCGCAGCACGGGCGAAGCGATACGTCACGGCATCGTGCTGTGCCCGGAGGATCGCAAGGAAGAGGGCATCGTCGCGATGGCGACGGTTGCGGAGAACATCAACATCTCGTGCCGCCGTCATTATTTGCGCGGCGGCCTGTTTCTCGACCGCAAAAAGGAAGCGCAGACGGCCGACCGCTTCATCCAGTTGCTGAAGATCAAGACGCCGAGCCGCAAGCAGCGCATCCGTTTTTTGTCGGGCGGCAATCAGCAGAAAGCGATTCTGTCGCGCTGGCTTGCGGAGCCGGATCTGAAGGTCGTGATTCTCGACGAACCGACACGCGGCATCGACGTCGGCGCCAAACACGAGATCTATAACGTGATCTATCAGCTTGCGGAGCGCGGCTGCGCGATCGTGATGATTTCGTCGGAATTGCCTGAAGTGCTCGGCGTATCCGATCGCATCGTCGTGATGCGGCAGGGGCGGATCGCGGGCGAGTTGCCGCGCGAGAATGCGAGCGAACAGGCGGTGCTGAGTCTCGCGCTGCCGCAGAGCGAGAGCGTCGCGCAGGCGGCATAAAGACAAGAGGAGCGAATCATGGAAGCAAGAGAAAACATCGTGGGTCAGGCGACGGAAACCGTCGCGAACGCGCTGATCCCGCAAAAGAGCGACAAACAGAAGTGGTGGCAGCAGATCACGGAGTACAGCCTGATCGTGATCTTCGTCGTGATGTTCGTGACGATGTCGTTGTCCGTCGATCACTTCTTCTCGATCGAGAACATGCTGGGTCTCGCGCTGTCGATCTCGCAGATCGGCATGGTCGCGTGCACGATGATGTTCTGTCTCGCGTCGCGCGACTTCGACTTGTCGGTGGGCTCGACGATCGCCTTTGCCGGCGTGCTCTGCGCGATGGTGCTCAACGCCACGGACAACACGTTCATTGCGATCATCGCGGCGGTGGCGGCGGGCGCGGTGATCGGTTTCGTGAACGGCGCGGTGATCGCTTATCTGCGCATCAATGCGTTGATTACTACGCTGGCCACGATGGAAATCGTGCGCGGGCTTGGCTTCATCGTGTCGCATGGACAGGCGGTGGGCGTGTCGTCGGATACCTTCATTGCGCTTGGCGGTTTGTCGATGCTGGGGATTTCCCTGCCTATCTGGGTGACGCTTGCGTGTTTCATCGTTTTTGGCGTATTGCTCAACCAGACGGTGTATGGACGTAATACATTGGCGATCGGCGGGAATCCTGAAGCCTCGCGGCTGGCGGGTATCAATGTCGAGCGCACGCGGGTGTGGATCTTTTTGATTCAGGGCGCTGTCACCGCGCTGGCGGGTGTGATTCTCGCCTCGCGGATTACTTCGGGGCAGCCGAATGCTGCTCAGGGGTTTGAGCTCAATGTGATTTCAGCTTGTGTGCTCGGTGGGGTTTCCTTGCTGGGCGGTAGGGCTACGATTTCGGGTGTCGTGATTGGCGTGCTCATCATGGGTACTGTCGAGAACGTCATGAATCTTCTCAATATCGATGCGTTTTATCAGTACCTTGTCAGAGGGGCGATTCTGCTGGCTGCTGTGTTGCTCGATCAGTTGAAGAATCGTGGGGCGCGGGATTGAGGGTTTTATCGTTGTGCTCGGGCTGTTCGGGGGTCTTCTTGGGTCTTCGTGGAATCCTGTTTTCTTGTCGGTCTATTGGCTCTGCCCCTCCCCGGGGCGGGGGTAACTTTCTTTGCTGCTGCAAAGAAAGTCACCAAAGAAAGCAGCTTTTCAGGCCCGCGGTCACACGCAGTTTGGCCAATTTTCTCCTCCAAGGTGGCACTCGCCTAAGTGTCGCCCTCGAAGGACCAACCGGGCGTGGATCGCGCACGGTCTGACGAGCTAGTGCCCAACGGACGCTGGTTCAGCACGAAATGGCTCCGGCACAGCGCTACGCGCTGCCGCCGGGTCTGCGAGGGAAACCGGCAGGAAAGGAAGCGCGGGCGCCCGCGCACCTGATTCACCGGTCGGCCGCGAAGCGGGCCGGAACTTGAAATGGCTGTACCGGTTTGTTGTGCGGTGCGATGTGACGGATCGTGCGCGATCCAAGCCCGGTTGGGCCTGTGGGGGCACTCTTTAGGCGAGGGCCGTTCCCCGAGGAGAAGAGTGGCCAACGTGCGTGTGACCGCGGGCGGTGACAAAGCTGCTTTCTTTGGTGACTTTCTTTGCAGCAGCAAAGAAAGTTACCCCCGCCCCGGGGAGGGGCAGAGCCAATAGACCGACAAGAAATCAGGATTCCACCACAAAAAACGCAAGCAAAGAGAAAGAGACAAAGAGAGAAAAGAGACCCATGGCACCCATAAGCAAGTCACTAGCAAGCTACCCCAGCCTGGAAGGCAAAACCGTACTGATAACCGGCGGCGCCACCGGCATCGGCGAGGCCTTCGTCGAACACTTCTTCGACCAGAACGCGAAAGTCGCCTTCTTCGACATCGACACTAACGCGGGCGAAGCGCTCGCCGACCGCCTGGGCGCAAACCTCCCGCCAGGCAGATCGCGACCGATGTTCCTCAACGTCGACCTCACGGATATCGACGCATTGAGAAAAGGCATCGAAGACGTACGAGCCGCGCTAGGCGCGATCACCGTGCTCGTCAACAATGCCGCCAACGACAAGCGCCACGCGATCGAAGACGTCACGCCCGAGTCCTACGATGCGGGCATCGCGGTCAACATCCGGCATCAGTTCTTCGCGGCGCAGGCCGTGATCGACGACATGAAGCGCGCGGGCGGCGGCTCGATCATCAATCTCGGCTCGATCAGCTGGATGCTCAAGCAAGGCAACTTTCCCGTCTACACGACGTCGAAATCCGCAGTGCAAGGCATGACGCGCGGCCTCGCGCGCGATCTCGGCAAGTTCGGCATCCGCGTGAATACGCTCGTGCCGGGCTGGGTCATGACCGAGAAGCAAAAGCGTCTCTGGCTCGACGACGCCGGCCGCGAAGCCATCAAGCAAGGCCAGTGCATCGACGCGGAACTGATGCCCGCGCATCTCGCGCGCGCCGCGCTCTTTCTGGCATCGGACGACAGCAGCATGATCACCGCGCAGGACATGATCGTCGATGGAGGATGGGTCTGATGAACACGCCAGGCGCCACGTTGTTGATCGACAGCCAGTGCTCGCTCGGCGAAGGCGCGACGTGGTGCGCCGCGAGCGGCCAGTTCTGGTGGACCGATATCGAAGGCAAAAAGCTGTGGCGCCACGATCCGCGCGACGGCTCGACCGATTCGTTCGCCATGCCCGAACGCCTCGCGTGCTTCACGCCCTGCGCCGATGCGCGCTTCCTGCTGCTCGGGCTCGCGTCGCGGCTCGCGTTTTATGAAATCGCGACGGGCGCGATCGAGACCATCATGGAAGTCGAAGCCGATCTGCCGACGCGCCTGAACGACGGCCGCTGCGACCGCGAAGGGCGCTTCGTGTTCGGCACCAAGCATGACGTGGACGACGCGCAAGCCATCGGCGGGTTCTATCGGCTGAACCGCGATTTGTCGCTCGAACGCCTGCCGCTGGGCAATTGCGCGATTTCGAACAGCATCGGCTTCAGCCCGGACGGCAAGACGATGTACTACTGCGATTCGCCGACGCGCCAGATTCGCGTCTGCGATTACGCGACGTTCGCGAACGATCGCGTGTTCGTCGAACTGGCCGATGCGACGGGCGTGCCCGACGGTTCCATCGTCGATGCGGACGGCGGCCTGTGGAATGCGCAGTGGGGCGGCGCGCGCGTGGTGCGCTACGCACCCGACGGCCGCGAGACGGCGCGTATCGGGATGCCCACCGCGCAGCCGAGTTGCGCCGCGTTCGGCGGAGAGGATCTGAGCACCTTGTACGTCACGACGGCGCGCATCGGCCTCGATGAAACCGATGCGCACGCGGGCGGCGTGTTCGTCGCGACGCCGGGCGCGCGCGGCATCGCCGAAGCCGTATTCGCCGGAAAAGCCTGACAACACGAGGCGGCGCGCAACGACGCGCCGTCCGACCGACACCGGCCGCGCCGGGTTATTCGCCTCTCGATGGAGCACGAGTCATGACTGTTGCGCGCACAGAGCAAAGACCGAATCCTGCATCGACGTCCACGGCGCAGGCGAACGCCCGCCGTTCGCGGCTGGCCGCCGCGGCCGAACCGCCGATACGCCCCGGCCCGGGCACGGCGGCCGTGGCGATCGGCGGGGCGCATACCGAAGGCTGCATCACGCTCTCGAACGCGCATCTGCGGCTCGAACTCGCGCCGTCGCTCGGCGGCGGCATCACGCGGTTCGACTGGCGGGACGAAGGCGCGCTGGTGCCGATCTTCCGGCCCTGCGTCGCGCCCGGTCCGGACACCGATCCGAATCAACTCGCGTGCTATCCGCTTTTGCCGTATTCGAACCGCATCGGCAACGGGCATTTTCAGTTTTCGGGACGCTCCATCGACGTGCCGCGCAACCGCGCCTGCGAACCGCTGCCGCTGCACGGCGACGGCTGGCTCGGTGCGTGGGAGGTCGAAGAGGAAACGGCGGGGCGCGCGCGGTTCACGCTGGATCGCAGCGACGGCGAGCCGTACGCGTTTCGCGCCGCGCAGACTTACGCGCTCGACGACGCCACGCTCGTCGTGACGCTCGACGTGCAGAACACCGGCATCGACGCGCTGCCGTTCGGCCTCGGGCTGCATCCCTTTCTGATGCGCGAGGCGGACACGGAGCTTTCCGCGGCGGCGGGCGGCGTGTGGCTATGCGGCGACGACTGGCTGCCCGTGCGGCATGTGCCGACGCCGCCGGCGTGGCAGTTCGGCGTCGCGTATCCGATGCCGTCCGAGATGGTGAACAACGCGTTCACCGGATGGAGCGGCCGCACGAGCGTGCTGTGGCCGAAACGCCGGCTGTCGCTGACGATCGCCGCCGATACCGACTATTACGTGCTGTACGTGCCGCCCGGCGAGAGCTTCTTTTGCTTCGAGCCGGTCGATCACCCGATCAACGCGGTGAACCTGCCGGGTGGCGGCGAAGCGCACGGCATGACGGTGCTCGCGCCCGGCGAGCGGCTGTCGCGCCAGTTCCGTTTCACTGTCGAGCGCACCGGCGAAGCGGCGCGGCGCGCGAGGCCCAAGGCAAGGGCGAGGGCGGCGGCGCGCTGACGCCACGGGAAACCCGACGCCCGCACGTTAAAATGCGTGGCATCGACGTTCAACGAAATCCCGCCATGTCCTTCATCGAATCGCTCAACGCCGCGTGGTCGCGGACTCAATCGCTTTTGTGCGTCGGCCTCGATCCCGAGCCGTCGAAATTTCCCGGCGCGCTCAACGGCCGCGCCGATGCGATCTTCGAGTTCTGCAAGACCATCGCGGATGCGACCGCGCCCTTTGCGTCGTCGTTCAAGCCGCAGATCGCGTATTTCGCGGCGCATCGCGCGGAAGATCAGCTCGAAGCGCTGATCGCGCATATCCACGAGAAGCATCCCGGCATTCCGGTGATTCTCGATGCCAAGCGCGGCGATATCGGCAGCACGGCCGAGCAATACGCGAAGGAAGCGTTCGAGCGCTACAAGGCGGACGCCGTCACGGTGAATCCGTACATGGGTTTCGATTCGATCGAGCCGTATCTCGCGCACGAAGGCAAAGGCGTGATCGTGCTGTGCCGCACGTCGAACGCGGGCGGCTCGGACCTGCAATTTCTGACGACGTCCGATGGCACGCCGCTGTATCAGGTCGTCGCGCGGCTCGCGGCGCAGAAGTGGAACGACAAGGGCCAGCTCGGGCTGGTCGTCGGCGCGACGTTCCCGAAGGAAATCGAAACGGTGCGCGGCATCGTCGGCGAGATGCCGTTGCTGATTCCGGGCATCGGCGCGCAGGGCGGCGATGTCGAAGCGACCGTGCGCGCGGGCCGCACCGCGAACGGCACGGGCATGCTGATCAACTCGTCGCGCGCGATCATCTACGCAAGCAAGGGCGATGATTACGCGCCGGCCGCGGCGGAAGCGGCGAAGAAGACGCGTGACGCGATCAACGCGTACCGGTGAAAGACAGGCGCGGGCTCACCGCTCGCGCTGATCCAGAAACTCCAGCAATGCCCTGAGCGCATGCGCCGCGGCCTGCGAGCGCACCTGCTCGCGGTCGCCCTTGAAGTGCTGCGTTTCCACGCCGGTATGCAGCCGGTTGCTCCACGCGAACGACACCGTGCCGACCGGCTTCGCCTCGCTGCCGCCCGCCGGGCCCGCGACGCCCGTGATCGCCACCGACACCTGCGCGCGGCTGTTGCGCAGCGCGCCTTCGGCCATCGCTTTCGCGACGGGTTCGCTCACCGCGCCGTGCTGCTCGATGAGCGCGGCCGGCACGCCGATCATCTCGATTTTCGCCAGATTCGAATAGGTGACGAAGCCGCGCTCGAACCACGCGCTGCTGCCCGAAATATCCGTGATGGCGGTCGCGACCATGCCGCCCGTGCACGATTCGGCGGTCGCGAGCATCAGCCGTTCGTCGCGCAGCTTGTTGCCGACGCGAATCGCGAGTTGGTGAACGACAGTGTCGGTTGGCATGGCGGTGTTCTCGAAGGGAAGGAAGAAATCAGACGGTCATGCGCCAGAGCGCGATTACGAGCAGCGTGAAGAACGCCGCGACGAGATCATCGAACATGATGCCGAAGCCGCCTTTCAAACGGCGATCGAAATAGCGGATCGGCGGCGGTTTCACCATATCGAAGAAGCGGAACACGATGAACGCCCACAACTGGCCGGTGAAGGTCGCGGGCGTGACGAGCAGCAGCACGAGCCAGAACGCGACGATCTCGTCCCACACGACCGGCGACGGATCGGAGATGCCCATTTTCTTCGCGGTGAAGCCGGTGAACCAGCATCCGGCGATGAAGCCGGCCACGATCAGCGCGCCCCATTCCGCGACCGTCAGATGCGGATTGAACACGACGAACGACACCCAGGCGAAGAGGGTGCCGACGGTGCCGGGCGCGATGGGCGAAAGCCCGCTGCCGAAGCCGAGCGACAGAATGTGCAGCGGATGGTCGAGCATGAAGCGCGCGCTCGCCTTGCGCGGCCTGGGAGTTTGCGGCGAAGCGTTACCCGCAAGCGTGGGGTCAGTCTGCATGAAAATGATCGAAGCCTTGCAACGTCAGAGAGAGCGGAGCGCCCGCGGCATCGCGCCAGGCAATGGCCGGCGCACCGGATGATTCGATTGTACCGATGCGCGTGAGCGGCACATTCACGCTCGTCGCGATATTCGCGAGCGTTTTTCGCGCCGCGACGGGCGCGGTGAAGCACAGTTCGTAGTCGTCGCCGCCCGCGAGCGTGCACTGGCGGCGCGCGGCCTCGGGCAACGCGCGCACGGCGTTCGAGCACGGCACGGCGTCGGCGTCGACGATCGCGCGCATGCCCGAGCGCTTCAGGATGTGCATGAGGTCACCCGCGAGGCCATCGGAGATATCGAGCGCCGCGTGCGCGACGCCGCGCAACGCGAGCCCCAGCGCCACGCGCGGTTCCGGGCGCTCGAGCGCGCGCCGCCAGTCCGAACCTTCCGGCGCGGGCCACTCGCCGCGGATCGCGCCGAGACCCGCGCGCGCATCGCCCAACGCGCCGGACACGTAAATGTCGTCGCCGGGCTGCGCGGCGTCGCGGCGCAAGGCCGCGCCGTTGGGCACGTCGCCGAACACGGTGATGCAGATATTCAGCGGCCCGCTCGTCGTGTCGCCGCCGACGAGCGCGCAATCGTGACGTTCGGCGAGCGCGAAGAGGCCGTCGCTGAACGCTTCGAGCCACGTTTCGTCGGCGCGCGGCAAGGCGAGCGCGAGCGTGAACGCGTGCGGCTTCGCGCCCATCGCCGCGAGATCGGACAAATTCACCGCCAGCGCCTTGTGGCCGAGCGCGTAAGGATCGACATCGGGGAAGAAATGGCGGCCTTCGACCAGCATGTCCGTCGAAATGGCGAGCTGATGGCCGGCGGGCGGCGCAATGAGCGCGCAGTCGTCGCCGATGCCGAGCGGCTTCGCGGCCTCGTCCTCATGGCGCGGCGCGGGCGCCGACGCGCGGCGGGCGAAGAAACGGTCGATCAATGAAAACTCGGAGAGCATGCGTCGGCGAATGAAGTTGGATTGTTGCGATGCACGATGAAAACGGCGCGCAGAAAAACCCGCGCGACGTCCCAAAAATAAGCGCCTCTTGCCCGCGAAGGCTTGCCGCACGGACCGATCAGACCTTTTCCAGTCACGGCACTTGTAGCCGAAATGCATGGGCCGCGGCCCGAAACTGCCTTGGATTGGCGCTACAATGCGTTCGAACTTCCATTCTAATTCCCGCACCGCTAGCCCGCCTTATGACGACTGACGCCAATACCAAGTTGCGCGAAGCCGCGCTCGACTATCACGAATTTCCCGTCCCCGGAAAGATCGCGATCGCGCCGACTAAGCAGATGATCAACCAGCGCGACCTCGCGCTCGCCTATTCGCCGGGCGTCGCATTCGCGTGCGAGGCGATCGTCGAAGATCCGCTCAACGCCGCGCGTTTCACCGCGCGCAGCAACCTCGTGGGCGTCGTGAGCAATGGCACGGCCGTGCTGGGCCTCGGCAATATCGGGCCGCTCGCGTCGAAGCCGGTCATGGAAGGCAAGGCCGTGCTGTTCAAGAAGTTCGCCGGCATCGACGTGTTCGATATCGAGCTGAACGAAACCGATCCGCACAAGCTCGTCGACGTGATCGCCGCGCTGGAGCCGACCTTCGGCGGCATCAATCTGGAAGACATCAAGGCGCCGGATTGCTTCATCGTCGAGCGCGAATGCCGCAAGCGCATGAAGATTCCGGTTTTCCACGATGACCAGCACGGCACGGCCATCGTCGTCGCGGCGGCGATCACCAATGGTCTGAAGGTCGTTGGCAAGAATATCGGCGAAGTGAAACTGGTCGCATCGGGCGCGGGTGCGGCGGCGCTCGCCTGCCTGAACCTGCTCGTCGATCTCGGCATGAAGCGCGAGAACATTTTCGTGACGGACCTGGCCGGCGTGGTCTACAAGGGCCGCACGGAACTGATGGACCCGGACAAGGAACTGTTCGCCCGCGAAACCAGCGCGCGCACGCTCGCCGAAGTGATCGACGGCGCGGACGTGTTCCTCGGCCTCTCGGCCGGCGGCGTGCTCAAGCAGGACATGGTCAAGGGCATGGCCGCGAAGCCGCTGATTCTCGCGCTCGCGAACCCGACGCCGGAAATTCTGCCGGAACTCGCACTCGAAGTGCGCCCGGACGCGGTGCTCGCCACCGGCCGCACGGACTATCCGAATCAGGTCAACAACGTTCTGTGCTTCCCGTTCATCTTCCGCGGCGCGCTCGATGTCGGCGCGACCGTCATCACGAAGGAAATGGAAATCGCGGCGGTGAACGCGATCGCGGAACTGGCGCGTCAGGAGCAAAGCGATATCGTCGCGACGGCTTACGGCATTCAGGATCTGTCGTTCGGGCCGGAATATCTGATTCCGAAGCCGTTCGATCCGCGTCTCATCGTCAAGATCGCGCCGGCGGTGGCGAAGGCCGCGATGGAATGCGGCGTCGCGACGCGTCCGATCGAGGACATGGAAGCGTACGAGCAGCATTTGCAGCAGTTCGTCTACCACAGCGGCACGACGATGAAGCCCGTGTTCCAGCTCGCGCGCAGCGTCGAGCCGGAGAAAAAGCGCATCGTGTTCGCGGAAGGCGAGGAAGAGCGCGTGCTGCGCGCGGTGCAGATCGCCGTCGATGAAAAAATCGCCAAGCCGATTCTCATCGGCCGTCCGGCGGTCATCGAGCAGCGCATCCAGAAGTTCGGCCTGCGTCTGAATGCGGGCACGGATTTCACGGTCGTCGATACGGATCACGACGAGCGCTACCGCGACTTCTGGCAGACCTATTACAAGATGATGGCGCGAAAGGGCATCAGCGAGCAGATGGCCAAGCTCGAAATGCGCCGCCGCACGACGCTGATCGGCTCGATGCTCGTCAAGAAGGGCGAAGCGGACGGCATGATCTGCGGCACGGTGAGCACGACGCACCGCCATCTGCACTTCATCGATCAGGTGATCGGCAAGAAGGAAGGCGCGAAGGTGTACGCGGCGATGAACGCGCTGGTGCTGCCGGGCCGTCAGATTTTTATCGTCGATACGCACGTGAACGTCGATCCGACGCCCGAGCAGCTCGCCGAGATCACGATCATGGCGGCGGAAGAAGTGAAGCGCTTCGGCATCATGCCGAAGATCGCGCTCCTGTCGCATTCGAACTTCGGCACGAGCAACGCGCCGACGGCGCAGAAGATGCGCGACGTGCTCGCGATCCTGAAGGAACGCGCGCCGGATCTCGACGTGGACGGCGAAATGCACGGCGACGTCGCGCTCGACGCGCGTCTGCGCAAGGACGTGCTGCCTGAATCGACGCTCGAAGGCGATGCGAACCTGCTGATCCTGCCGAACATCGATGCGGCGAACATCTCGTACAACCTGCTCAAGACGGCGGCGGGCAACAACATCGCCATCGGGCCGATCCTGCTTGGTGCGGCGCAGCCGGTGCACGTGCTGACGTCGTCGGCGACGGTGCGGCGCATCGTCAATATGACGGCGTTGCTGGTGGCGGATGCATCGGCGGCACGCTGATCGCGGAGTTGGTCCGACGAAAGCGGCGGGTTCTCTCGCCGCTTTTTTCTTTGTCCGGGCAAAAAAAGAGCGTGCCGTGTGACCACGGCACGCTTGCGAGAAGCAGGAACTTGTCTGCTAATAACCGCATAAAGGCAGAACCGGCGGCAGAGCGCGCTGCCGTGAAGCTGGCGACGGGTGAGGCAACCCGCCCAGAGGCCTCAAGATTCCACAGCGAAATTATTATCTCGGGCAAGATAAAAATCTCTCAGATTTGGGCTAAATCGTTAAAGCAAACTCCGTTCGGAATTGCACAACAGACCAAAATTGAGAAAAAAATTCCGATTTTCCGCGCAACGTTGCTTCGCTCTGTCATTAGCGATACCCTTACATCTTTCATGGTCGCCGGATTCTGGTGTAACGCGAGGACAACCGCTTGGTGATACGCGCGAGGGCACTCGCCTCTATCGTCGCCCTGAGCGTCTTTCTGGGCGCGTGCGGCAAGGACGAGCCTCGAAGCGTCGGGGAGCCGGTTGCTTCGGCGAGTCCGTTGCCGGTTTCGCAGGCGGAGTCGGTCCAGGAGCCGCAGGTGCGGCAGCCGGGAGCGACCGGCGGGCCGGTTGACGGGCTGGCCACCGTCCACATTGCGCAGTTGCCCAGGCAGGCGGTCGCGACATTGCGGCTGATCGAAGCGGGCGGCCCTTTCCCTTACGAGAAGGACGGCGTCGTGTTCGGCAATCGCGAGCGTTTGCTTCCGCGGCATCCACGCGGCTACTACCACGAATACACCGTTCCCACGCCTCGCGCGAGGGATCGCGGCGCGCGCCGGATCGTGTGCGGCGGCCCGAAGAGACAGACCGGCGATTGCTACTACTCGGACGACCACTACTCCAGTTTCAAACGTATTGCGGATTAATTACGGGATTAACGGCATGAGCGACAACATCTACGCGCACGACCACAGCGTCGCGAGTGATCTTTTCGCCACCGGCGATGGCAACCTGTTCCAGCGAGTATTGCGGCTACGCATGACAGAACACGACAACAGACCCGACGACGAGACCAGGCCTGAGGAGTCCCATCTGCAAGAGGGCGATCCGGAAGCGCTGTTCGCGACGGTGCGGCCGAACATCGTGCAGTCGATACGCGCGTTCCGCGTGCAGGAGCTCGCGGACGAAGCCAGCCGCCTCGGCCAGCATTTTCTCTACGCGTATCTCGGCCAGGCGCAGAGCAAGCAGGAAGTGCTCGAGACCATCGCACTCTCCTTTCTCTTTCCCAAGCATTTCGGCAAGAACTACGACGCGCTGTACGATTCGCTCACCGATCTCGTTCAGCAGGCGGGCTCGCAGCCGGGCTTCGTGATCGTGCTCGAACAACTGCCGATCGCGCAGAAGTTCGATAAGGAAGGCCGCGAAGTCCTGCTCGACGTATTTCGAGACGCCGCGGAGTTCTGGGCCGAACGGAAAGTGGCTTTCCGCGTGTTCTATTCGTTCGTCTGACGGCGGCAACGCTCAAAAAAGCCCGATGGCGCGGTCCATCGGGCTTTTTCGTTTTGGGCGTCGCGAAATTTACCAGCCGCCCCAGCGCGCGGCCAATGCGGCGAGCACTGCAATGCCCGCCGTCTCGGTGCGCAGCACGCGCGGGCCGAGTCCGAGCGCGGCGAAACCCGCCTCGACGATCGCGCTTTCTTCCGCAGGCGAAAAACCGGCTTCGGGGCCGATGAGCAACGTCACCGGGCCGCGCGGCGCATCGGCGGGCAAGGACGCGAAATTCACTTCGGCGCGCGGCGACAGCAAAAGCCGCCATTCGCCATCGGTCGCGGCGGGCAGGTCGGCGAGCCAGGCGTCGAGATCGCGCGGCGGCGCGACGTCGGGCACGCGGTTGCGTCCGCATTGCTCGCAGGCCGCTCGCGTGAGCGCCTGCCAGTGCGCCTGACGCCGCAGCGCGCGCTCCCCTGCGAGCCGCACGACGCCGCGCTCCGCCGTGATCGGCGCAATGCCGGCGACGCCGAGTTCCACCGCCTTCTCGATCAGCCAGTCCATCTTGTCGCCGCCCGCCACGCCTTGCGCGAGCGTCACGCGATAGGGCGGCTCCGCCTCGCGATCGCTGTGCTCGTCGAGGCGCGCCGTCGCCGCGCGTTTCGCGATATCGACGAGCGTGCCGCGATATTCGCCGCCAGCGCCATCGAAGAGCGTGATCGGATCGCCCGTTTGCAGGCGCAGGACGTGCACGTGGCGCACGACGTCGTCGGGAAGGGCTAAGGTTTGACCCACGGAAAGCGGGCCGTCGACATGAAATCGTGGCATGTAGGTTCGATCGCGGACCGGTTGTCCGCGGATAGTGAAATTGCCTGAAACTCAGCGTAGATGCCGCGCGATCGCCCAGCGATAACCGTCCGGATCTTCAATCTGCGCGAAGCGGTCGCCCCAGAACTGGTCCTGCGGCTCGATGAGCGCCTTCGCGCCGACCGCGAGCGCCTTGTGGAAGATCGCATCGACGTCGTCCACGTAAAGATAGAACGACTGCGGCGCCATCTGCCCCGCGCTTTTCGGCGTGCGCGCCTGCGAGCCGTATGCGCCTTCGGGCGCGAACATCACGATCAACTGCCCGCGATAGGTCATCTCGACGTGGATGATCGTGCCGTCGTCGTTCACGCTGTCGCGCACCGCGAAGCCTAGCGCCTTCTCATAGAACGCGATGCTCACGCGCGCGTCGCGCACGGTGAGGTACGGAGTGAGCCAGGGCACGTCGGCGGGGCGAGGGTCGGTCATCGAAAACACTCCTTGAAGCCTTGCTGCACGTTGACAAACATTTTGCCACGAAGCCGTACGAACATTCGCCGCCACGTCGAGGACGGATTTCGCCGAATGTACGTCCGCTGGCGGCGTACAGGATCGTGTAAGGTGGCGTTTTGCCGGCTTTCGCTGCACGGAACGTGCCCGCGCGAGGCGCGCCGATGCGTTCGGGGGCTGCCCGCCGGCGGGTGTCAATCGGACTGGTCTGCTAGAATGACGGGCTCACGATCCTCGTCGTTTCTCGTCGTTCCGGTCCTGAAAGCGTTGTGTGCCGCGGGTCCGGCGCCTTACTTACGACGGTCAGTTACGACGCTCGGATTCACCACGCATCATTCCAGTTCCAGCCCGAAGCACTCGATACGACATGACGACCCCGACTTCCAGCCAAACCGCCCTCATGGCCAACGCAATCCGCGCGCTCGCCATGGACGCCGTTCAACAAGCCAATTCCGGACACCCAGGCATGCCCATGGGCATGGCGGAAATCGGCGTCGCGCTGTGGTCGCGTCATCTGAAGCACAATCCGACGAATCCGCACTGGTTCGATCGCGACCGTTTCGTTCTGTCGAACGGTCATGGTTCCATGTTGCTGTATTCGCTGCTGCACCTCACCGGCTATGACCTGCCGATGAGCGAACTGAAGAATTTCCGCCAGTTGCATTCGAAGACGCCGGGGCATCCGGAAGTCGGCATGACGCCGGGCGTCGAAACCACCACCGGCCCGC
Source organism: Caballeronia cordobensis (assembly GCF_001544575.2). Lineage (GTDB taxonomy): Bacteria > Pseudomonadota > Gammaproteobacteria > Burkholderiales > Burkholderiaceae > Caballeronia > Caballeronia cordobensis. The sequence goes on along the minus strand of NZ_FCNY02000019.1, from coordinate 32,018 downwards.
TCGGCCAGGGCGTGGGCAATGCGGTCGGCATGGCGCTCGCCGAAGCGCTGCTCGCCGCCGAGTTCAACAAGGCGGACGCGAAGATCGTCGATCACCACACGTACGTGTTCCTCGGCGACGGCTGCCTGATGGAAGGCATCTCGCACGAAGCCTGTTCGCTCGCGGGCACGCTGAAGCTGAACAAACTGATCGCGCTCTACGACGACAACGGTATTTCGATCGACGGCCACGTCGAGCACTGGTTCCACGACGACACGCCGAAGCGCTTCGAAGCGTATGGCTGGAACGTGATCCGCGCGGTGGACGGCCATAGCGTCGAAGCGGTGGATGCGGCGATCGCGCAAGCGAAGAAGTCGGACAAGCCGACGCTGATTTGCTGCCGCACGGTCATCGGCAAGGGCGCGCCGACCAAGGCGGGCGGTCACGACGCGCACGGCGCGCCGCTCGGCGACAAGGAAATCGCGGCGACGCGCGCGGCGATCGGCTGGAACTTTGGTCCGTTCGAGATTCCGCAGGAAGTGTACGCGGCGTGGGACGCGAAGGAACAAGGCAAGCACGTCGAAACCGAGTGGAACGCGGCGTTCGACGCCTATCGCGCGAAGTACGCGGCCGAAGCCGCCGAATTCACGCGCCGCATGAAGGGCGAATTGCCCGCTGACTGGGCGCAGGCCGCCGCCAAGATCATCGAGGACGCGAACCAGAAGGCCGAGACCGTCGCGACGCGCAAGGCATCGCAGAACACGATCGAAGGTCTCGCGGCCGCGTTGCCGGAACTGCTCGGCGGTTCGGCCGACCTGACCGGTTCGAACCTCACCAACTGGAAGGCATCGAAGGCCGTTCGCGCGGCGGGCGACGCGGAAAACGCGAACCCGGCGCACGCGGGCATCCAGTGGGGCAATCACATCAATTACGGCGTGCGCGAATTCGGCATGAGCGCGGCCATCAACGGTATCGCGCTGCATGGCGGCTATCGTCCGTTCGGCGGCACGTTCCTGACGTTCTCCGACTACAGCCGCAATGCGCTGCGCGTGGCCGCGCTGATGAAGTCGCGCTCGATCTTCGTGTTCACGCACGATTCCATCGGCCTCGGTGAAGACGGCCCGACGCACCAGTCGGTCGAACATGTTTCGAGCCTGCGCCTGATTCCGAATCTGCAGACGTGGCGCCCGGCCGATACGGTCGAAACGGCCGTCGCGTGGACGCATGCGATCGCGCATCAGGGTCCGTCGACGCTGATCTTCAGCCGCCAGAATCTGCAATTCTCGGCGCGCAACGACGTGCAGATCGCCAACATCGCGAAGGGCGGCTACGTGCTGCGCGACTGGAACGACGACATCCCCGCGCGCAAGATCATCCTCCTCGCGACCGGCTCGGAAGTGCAGCTCGCGATGGAAGCCGTGGAGGCGCTCGCGAAGGAAGGCATCGGCGCACGCGTCGTGTCGATGCCCTGCACGAATGTCTTCGACAAGCAGGACGCCGAATACCGCGAGCGCGTGCTGCCGAAGGGGGTGGCGCGCGTGGCGATCGAGGCGGGCGTGACCGATTTCTGGCGCAAGTACGTGGGCCTGGAAGGCGGCGTGGTCGGCATCGACACGTTCGGCGAGTCGGCCCCGGCGGGCGCGCTGTTCAAGCACTTCGGATTCACGGTGGAACATGTTGTCGCGACGGCCAAGTCCGTCCTCGCCGCGGCGTAAAATCCGCGGTCAGCGAAGCAGGTTTTTTTAAGCCAAGGAGATAGACCATGACGATTCGCGTTGCAATCAACGGCTACGGCCGGATCGGCCGCAACACGCTGCGCGCCTTCTACGAGAACGGCAAGAAGCATGACATCGAGATCGTCGCCATCAACGACCTCGGCGACGCCAAGACCAACGCGCACCTGACGCAGTACGACACGGCGCACGGCAAGTTCCCGGGCGAAGTGTCGGTGGACGGCGATTACCTCGTCGTCAACGGCGACAAGATCCGCGTGCTGGCGAACCGCAACCCGGCCGAGCTGCCGTGGGGCGAGCTGAAGGTCGACGTGGTGCTGGAGTGCACGGGCTTTTTCACGACGAAGGAAAAGGCCAGCGCGCACATCAAGGGCGGCGCCAAGAAGGTCATCATCTCGGCGCCGGGCGGCAAGGACGTGGACGCGACCATCGTGTACGGCGTGAACCACAACGTGCTGAAGGCATCGGACACGGTGATCTCGAACGCATCGTGCACGACGAACTGCCTCGCGCCGCTCGTCAAGCCGCTGAACGACAAGATCGGCCTCGTGAACGGTCTGATGACCACGATCCACGCCTACACGAACGACCAGGTTCTGACGGACGTGTATCACGAAGACCTGCGCCGCGCGCGCTCGGCCACGCACAGCCAGATCCCGACGAAGACGGGCGCGGCTTCGGCGGTCGGCCTCGTGCTGCCGGAACTGAACGGCAAGCTGGACGGTTACGCAATCCGCGTCCCGACGATCAACGTGTCGGTTGTCGATCTGTCGTTCATCGCCGCGCGCGACACGTCGGTCGAAGAAATCAACAAGATCATGAAGGAAGCGTCGGAAGGCGAACTGAAGGGCGTCCTCGGCTACAACGACGCGCCGCTGGTCTCGATCGACTACAACCACAACCCGGCTTCGTCGACGTTCGATTCGACGCTCACGAAGGTGTCGGGCCGTCTCGTGAAGGTGTCGAGCTGGTACGACAACGAGTGGGGTTTCTCGAACCGCATGCTGGATACGGCCGTGGCGCTCGCGAACGCGAAGTAAGTTTCGCTGCGTTCAAGCCGTGCATGGAGCCGCTCTTCGGAGCGGCTTTTTTTATGCCTTGTTCGGAACGGGAAAGTGGACGCCCGCGCGCTGCGCGGCATTCACGATATGGCCTTCGATCGCGCGTCCCGCCTTTTCGCCGTCGCGCGCCTTCAATGCCTCGATGATTACCGCGTGTTCGTGGTACGTCGAGAGCACCAGCTCACGCCGATAGAACGGCAGGCGCTGGCTTTCCTTCATGATGTCGGCGCTGCCGCGCAGAATCGATTCGATCGCCGCATTGCCCGCGAGACTCACGATACGCATGTGGAACGCGAAATCCAGTTGCGCGGCTTCTTCGAGCGCGGATTCCGTCAACGCGCCATGCAGCGAATCGAGATTGTCGTCGAGCCAGTCGATATCCGCATCGCCGATGGAATGCGCCGCCAGCCGCGCGACGAATCCTTCGAGCGCAAACCGCATCTGATACGTATCGGGCAACGACGCCTGATCCGCGAAACGCCACGGGTGCGCGTTGCTTGCCTGCGCGCTGCTCACGTACACGCCTTTGCCCGGACGGATATGCAGCATGCCGAGCGCTTCGAGCGTGGAAAGCGCCTCGCGCAGCGACGCCCGGCTGATCGCCAGTTCCTCCGATAGTTGCCGCTGCGCCGGCAGCAGGCTCCCGACCGGATACACGCTCGATTCGATGCGCTCGCGAATCGTGGCGATCGCGGCGTCGGTCACGGTGTGAGGAACGTTTTTCATAAGAAGAAAACTGTATTGGCCGGTCTGACCGCCATTGTATGCGCGTCCCGCGCGCCCGTGTGAACGACCGTCTGGCGTGCATTTCCGTGCCTGCTTTAGACAGGGTAAACCGTTACGAGGACTTCCTTGACTGGGTTATATCGGCTTTCTAATATTCCCCATCACAGCACTGGTCCGACCAGTCGGAACAGTTGCTCTGATCCTGGGACATTACACGAGGAGACGGTCGTGTTGAGATTTCTGAATTCGCTGTTCGGCAGAGTGATGATCGCGCTGGTCATCGGCGTGGTGGTAGGCGCGTTGTTTCCGCATTTCGGCCAGTCGTTGCGGCCATTGGGCGACGGTTTTCTGAAGCTCATCAAGATGGTGATCGCACCGATCGTGTTCTGCGTCGTCGTGAGCGGCATGGCGAGCGCGGGCGATCTCAAGAAGGTCGGGCGCGTCGGGCTGAAGGCCGTGATCTACTTCGAGATCATGACCACGCTCGCGCTCGTCATCGGCGCGATTCTCGCGTGGGTCACGCGGCCGGGCGTCGGCATGAACATCGATCTGCATACGCTCAATGCGGCGTCGCTCACGACCTACACGGAGCACGCGAAGAGCCTGAAGGACACGGCGGGCTTCCTGCTGAAGATCATTCCGGACACCGCGATCGATGCCTTCGCGAAAGGCGACATTCTTCAGGTGCTCGTGTTCGCGATCTTGTTCGGCGCGGCGCTCTCGATGCTCGGCGAGAAGGCCCAGCGCGTGACGGTTTTCATCGACGAACTGTCGAACGTGTTCTTTCGCATCATGGCGTTCATCATCAAGCTCGCGCCGCTCGGCGTGCTCGGCGCGATTGCGTTCACCACCGGCCAGTACGGCGTGGCGTCGCTCAAGCAACTGGGCCTGCTCGTGATGGTGTTCTACGCGAGCTGCTTCCTGTTCGTGTTCGTCGTGCTGGCGATCGTGATGCGCCTGGCTGGCTTCTCGATCTTCAAGCTCGTGCGCTATCTGCGCGAGGAACTGTCGATCGTGCTCGGCACGGCTTCGTCGGATGCGGTGCTGCCGCAGATCATGCGCAAGCTCGAATGGATGGGCGTGAAGGATTCCACCGTCGGCCTCGTGATTCCGACCGGCTACTCGTTCAACCTCGACGGCTTTTCGATCTATCTCACGCTCGCCGTGATCTTCATCGCGCAGGCGACCAACACGCCGTTGTCGATGCATGACCTGATCGTCGTCGTGCTCGTTTCGCTGGTGACGTCGAAGGGCGCGCACGGCATTCCCGGCTCGGCGATCGTCATTCTTGCCGCAACGCTTTCGGCGATTCCCGCGATCCCCGTGCTCGGCCTCGTGCTGATCCTGCCGGTCGACTGGTTCGTCGGCATTGCGCGGGCCGTCACCAATCTGATCGGCAACTGCGTGGCGACGGTGGTCGTCGCCGTGTGGGAGAACGACATCGACCGGGCGCGCGCCCAACGCGTGCTCGACCAGGACGCCGATTACCGCTTCGTGCCCGCCGCGCCGGAACCCGCGCACGGCAACGAACATGCACACGCAATCTGATAACCCTTCAATCACTGAGAGACACGCAAAATGGCCAACCCGATTCTCGACGCAGACGCTCCCGCTTTCGCCCGCCGCTACATGAATCTCGCGGACCCGCGGCTCGGCGCGCAGGCGCTTTTCGCCACCGACGAATTCTTCGCGCCGAAAGACCGCATGCTGGAGCCGCAGCCCGCCGTGTTCATCCCCGGCAAGTACGACGAGCACGGCAAGTGGATGGACGGCTGGGAAACGCGTCGCAAGCGCACGACGGGCTACGACTACTGCATCGTCAAACTGGCGCGCGCGGGCGTGATTCACGGCATCGATGTCGATACGAGCCACTTCACCGGCAACTTCCCGCCGGCGGCGTCGATCGACGCGTGCTATAGCGAAAGCGCGAATCCTCAGGAAGACGGCGACTGGCGCGAGATCGTGCCCTCGACGACCCTGCAGGGCAATCATCATCACTATCTCGAGATCGCCGATACGCGCGCCTACACGCATCTGCGCGTGAACATCTATCCCGATGGCGGCATCGCGCGGCTGCGCGTCTACGGCCAGCCGAAGACGGATTTCTCGCGCGTCGAACGCGGCACGCTGCTCGATCTCGCGGCGATCGAAAACGGCGCGTATCTCGTCGCGGCGAACAATCAGCACTTCGGCCCCGCTTCGCAAATGCTGATGCCCGGACGCGGCGTGAACATGGGCGACGGCTGGGAAACGCGCCGGCGCCGCGAGCCCGGCAACGACTGGGCGATCGTCGCGCTGGCGAATCCCGGCGTGATCCGCGCCATCGAAGTCGATACCGCGCACTTCAAGGGCAATTATCCGGACCGCTGCTCGCTGCAGGCGGCGCGCGTCGAGGGCGGCACGGACGAATCGCTCGTCACGCAGGCGATGTTCTGGCCCGTCCTGCTCGACGAACAGAAGCTCACGATGGACAACGTGCATCGCTTCGAAAAAGAGATTGCCGCGCTCGGGCCCGTCACGCACGTGCGCTTCAACATCTATCCGGACGGCGGCGTATCGCGGCTGCGCATTTTCGGGGAACTCGAATGAAATCGCTCAGATTGGAACCGCTCACGCGCGAAGCCTTCGCCCCGTTCGGCGATGTCATCGAACTCGAAGGCGCGCGCCATTTTCCGATCAACGCGGGCACGACCGAACGCTTTCACGATCTCGCGAACGTGGATGTCGGCTTCGAAAGCGGCGGGCGGCCGCTCATCAACGTGTTTCGAGGACAGCCGCGCGCGCAGCCGGTCGCGATCTCGATGATGGAGCGGCATCCGCTCGGCAGCCAGGCTTTCGTGCCGCTCGGCGACGTGCGCTATCTGATCGTCGTGGCGCCGGCGGGCGAGTTCGATGCGGCCGGCCTGCGCGCTTTCGAGGCGCACGGCTGGCAGGGCGTGAACTATGCGCGCGGCGTGTGGCATCACCCGCTCATCGTGCTCGATACGGCGGGCGATTTCATCGTCGTGGATCGCGGCGGCGATCTGCCGAATTGCGACGAGATCGACTTGCCCGAACGCTATACGCTGATCGACTCGTCGGCGGTGCGCGCGGCGTAATACGCGAATAGAAATGCGACTGCGAATCGGTCGCAGACGCAAGAACGTACGGGCGAAACGAAACCGCCGTCCATCGCGAGATGGACGGCGGTTTTCTTTTCGACGCCGATAAAACCGGCGCGCGACGCTCAGTGCTTGCGGTGCGGGCAGTTTTCCTTCGTGCACGTGCCGTACAGCGCGAGCGCATGCTCGTGGAGCTTGAAGCCGCGTTCCTTCGCGATCGATTGCTGACGGCGTTCGATCTCGGCGTCGAAGAACTCTTCGACACGGCCGCAGTCGATGCACACGAGGTGATCATGATGCGATCCCTCGTTGAGCTCGAATACGGCCTTGCCCGATTCGAAATTGCTTCGCGAAAGCAGGCCGGCTTGCTCGAACTGCGTAAGCACGCGATAAACCGTGGCGAGACCGATATCCAGCTCTTCGTTGAGCAGGCTTCGATACACGTCTTCGGCGGTCAGATGGCGCACCGGACTATGCTGAAAAATTTCGAGAATCTTGAGGCGGGGCAGGGTCGCCTTGAGCCCGATATTTTTGAGATCGGCGGGATTGGTCATGGCTAGGCATCCCTAGAGTACAATTCAAGGTTCTCATAGTAATGCGTTTTTCCAATTCCTGACATCCCGTGAGGAGTCAAGGCGAATCGGACGAAAGGGGCGCGGCCTCGGCGCGTCTCGCGTGAAAGGTCAAATGTTTTCAAAATCTTTATCGAATTGCAGGGAGAGCCGTCGCATGCGGGGAACCGTGATTGCAGCAACCTTGGCCGCATTGCTCGTCGGCTGTTCGGCGTACGACAGCGTTACGCAGAAGATCGCGCAAAGCATCACACCGTATCGGATCACGGTCGTGCAGGGCAACTTCGTTTCGCAGGAAGCGGCTAGTCAGATGCAGGTCGGCATGTCGCGCGACCAGGTGAAGCAACTGCTCGGCACGCCGCTTTTGACCGACATGTTTCACGCGGACCGCTGGGACTACGTGTTCTACTTCAAGCGCGGATCGACGTCCATCGTGCAGCAGCGTGATTTCGTCGTGAACTTCGCGAGCGACCGGGTCGTGAGCTGGTCGGGCGGCGAGAACCTTCCGTCGAACCTGGAGCTGCTCGCGGAAATCGACGGCGACAAGGGCGTCAAGGTCGCGAAGCCGGTTCCCGCGGCGTCGCCCGCGTCGTCGTCGGTGGCCGTGACTGCGCCGGTCGGCGAGCCGTCCACGCAGCCGAACGCTTCCGCGGCCTTCGCAGGCGACGCCAATCAGGAAGCCGCCCAGGCCGCCAACCGCGCGACGGCGCAAGTGGACATGCCTACCGGCCGTCAGCGTTCGTCCGCGTTCAGCAATGCGCCGACGACCTCGGGCGGCGCGCCCGGATCGAACAGCAGTTCCGGCAGCAATTCGCAGATTCAATTGCAGCGCCGGCCGCAGACGATCAACATTCCGGACAGCAGCGCGGTGGGGCCGGCGAGCACGTCGCCGACACCGGCCAACGCAAGCGGCCAGACGCAGTTCACCATGCCGCAATAAACACGGCTCTCTGGCCGCGAAGCGCGTCCCTCACGGCGCGCTTCGCGCCGGAAGGGCACAGCCGCATCATTCGCCGCGCGTTCGTCGCGCGACTCATCGAGAGACAGCCATGAAGATCGCCATCGCCGGCGCATCGGGCCGCATGGGCCGGATGCTGATCGAAACCGTTCTCAACGATCCGGACGCGCAACTCGCCGGCGCACTCGACCGGCCGGGCGTGCCGCAGCTCGGGCAAGATGCGGGCGCGTTCCTCGGCAAGACCACGGGCGTGCTGCTGACCGACGACATCGAGCGCGTCTTTGCCGATGCCGATTATCTGATCGACTTCACGCGCCCCGAAGGCACGATCGCGCATCTCGAAGCGGCGCTGCGCCACGGCGTGAAGATGATCGTCGGTACGACCGGTTTCTCCGATGAGCAGAAGGCGCAACTCCACAAGGCGGGCGAGAAGATCGGCGTCGTGTTCGCGCCGAACATGAGCGTCGGCGTGAACGTCACGCTCAAGCTGCTCGAATTCGCCGCGAAGCATTTCGCGCAGGGTTACGACATCGAGGTGATCGAGGCGCATCACCGGCACAAGGTCGATGCCCCGTCGGGCACGGCGCTCGCGATGGGCGAAGTCATCGCCCATGCGCTCGGCCGCGATCTGAAGGACTGCGCCGTGTACGCGCGCGAAGGCGTGACGGGCGAGCGCGATCCGTCGACCATCGGCTTCTCCGCGATTCGCGGCGGCGATATCGTCGGCGATCACACGGTGCTCTTCGCGGGCATCGGCGAGCGTGTCGAGATCACGCACAAGTCGGCGAACCGCCTGTCGTACGCACAGGGCGCGCTGCGCGCCGCGCGTTTCCTGCAAGGGCACGACAAGGGCTTCTTCGACATGCAGGACGTGCTCGGCCTGCGCTGATCGCTGCTTTCGACGATGGCCGCAACGGGCGTTATCCACTATCTGCAATCCGGCGATGCCGTCACGCACGCGGTCGCCGGCCTGCTGCTCGCCATGTCGCTCGCGAGCTGGTGCTTCCTGCTCGTGAAAGCGTGGATTCTCGCGCGCGCGAAGTGGCAGGGCCCGCGCGCCTTGCAACGCTTCTGGCAGGCGGCGAACCTGAAAGACGGCATCGGCGCCTTGCAGCGCGCGGATCGCGAGCGCGTGTTCCTGCCGCTCGCCGAAGCCGCGTGGCGCGCGTCCGAAGCCGAGATGCCCGGCGCCATGCTCGCGCGCGTCGAGCGTAGCGAGCGCGTGCTGCGCGCACTGCGCCACGCTTTGCTGCGTTCGCAACGAAGGCTCGAATTCGGCCAGGTTCTGCTCGCATCGGTGGGCAGCACGGCGCCGTTCGTCGGCTTGCTCGGCACCGTGTGGGGCATCTATCACGCGCTCGGCAGCATCGCGTCGAGCGGGCAGGCGATGATCGAAAACGTCGCCGGGCCGGTCGGCGAGGCGCTCATCATGACGGCGTTCGGGCTCGTGGTCGCAATCCCCGCCGTGCTCGCGTACAACGTGCTTGGCCGCTACGTGCGGCAGATTTCCGAGGAGCTCGACGGCTTCGCGCACGATCTGCACGCGTTCGTCTGCGGCCCGGCGGAGTAGGAGCGCGCGGCGATGGCGTTCGGCGGACTCGACAAGCAATCCAACGGCCAGCCGATGGCGGATATCAACATGACGCCGCTCATCGACGTCATGCTCGTTCTGCTCGTCATCTTCATCATCACCGCGCCGCTCTTTACGCACGCGATCCGGCTGGATTTGCCCAAGGTCGCGTCGCAGCCCGTGCGCGAGACGCCGCAGACCATCACACTTTCCATCGACGACGCCGGCAAGCTTTTCTGGAACGATACGCCGGTCAGTTTCGATCAGATGCGCGCGCGCTTCGCCGAGGCGGGGAAGGCGGCGCAGAAGCCGGAGCTGCATGTGCGCGCGTCGGGCGCGACGCGTTATGACGTCATCGCTCAGGTGATGGGCGCGGCGCAGGGGGCGGGGCTGGAACGCATCGGTTTCGTCACGCAGCCAGTGCGGCCGCCGGCAAAAAGCCAGGCGCAGGCCCCGGCGCAATAAGCGCGCGAGTTGCCGCGCATCGAACGGTATAATCGCGATTTCCCCGTTCGGCGGGCTTGGCTACGGCCAGCAGGCCCGAATTCCGACGCCGCGCCGTGTCAGCAATGCCGCAGCGCTTGGACTCGCCGCCCGACGCACTGAAGCGAAAGCGGCCGGTCCCGAGGTCCGTTCCCAGCATTTGCCGAAAGCCAAACCACACCATGCACGATAAATACGTACCCGCCGACGTCGAATCCGCCGCGCAGAGCAACTGGCGCGCGAACGACGTCTACCGGACGACCGAGACGTCGGCCAAGCCCAAGTTCTACTGCGTCTCGATGCTGCCGTATCCGTCGGGCAAGCTGCATATGGGGCACGTGCGCAACTACACCATCAACGACGTGATGTACCGCTATCTGCGCATGAACGGTTACAACACGCTGATGCCGATGGGCTGGGACGCGTTCGGCATGCCCGCGGAAAACGCGGCGATGGCCAACCACGTGCCGCCGGCGAAGTGGACGTACGAGAACATCGCGTACATGAAGAAGCAGATGCAGTCGATGGGTCTCGCCATCGACTGGTCGCGCGAAGTCGCCACCTGCTCGCCGGATTACTACAAGTGGAACCAGTGGCTGTTCCTCAAGATGCTCGAAAAGGGCATCGCGTACAAGAAAACGGGCACGGTGAACTGGGACCCGGTCGATCAGACCGTGCTCGCGAACGAACAGGTCATCGACGGGCGCGGCTGGCGCTCGGGCGCGCTCGTCGAAAAGCGCGAAATCCCGATGTACTACCTGCGCATCACCGATTACGCGGATCAACTGCTCGACGATCTCGAAGGCCTCGGCTGGCCCGAGCGCGTCAAGATCATGCAGCAGAACTGGATCGGCAAGAGTTTCGGCGTGAACTTCGGCTTCCCGTATGAAATCGACGGCGAAGCGAAACTGCTGCGCGTCTTTACTACGCGCGCCGACACGATCATGGGCGTCACCTTCGCGGCGGTCGCGGCAGAGCATCCGCTCGCCACGCGCCTCGCGCGCGATAACGCCGACTTGCAGGCGTTCATCGACGAATGCAAGCGCGGCGGCGTCGCGGAAGCCGACGTCGCGACGATGGAAAAGAAGGGCGTGCCGACCGGCTTCTTCGTTACGCATCCGCTGACGGGCGCTCAGGTCGAGGTGTGGATCGGCAATTACGTGCTGATGTCCTACGGCGAAGGCGCGGTCATGGGCGTGCCGTCGCACGACGAGCGCGACTTCGCGTTCGCGAAGAAGTACGGCTTGCCGATCAATCAGGTCATCGAGATCGAAGGCAAGACGTATTCGACCGACGCCTGGGAAGAATGGTACGGCGACAAGACCGCGGGCAGGCTGATCAATAGCGGCAAGTACGACGGCATGACCACGGAAGAAGCGATCAACGCGATCGCCGCGGACCTGAAAGCGAAGGATCTCGGCGACAAGCAGGTCACGTGGCGTCTGCGTGACTGGGGCATCTCGCGCCAGCGTTACTGGGGCACGCCGATTCCGATCATCCACTGCCCGAGCTGCGGCGACGTGCCGGTGCCGGAGAAGGATTTGCCCGTCGTGCTGCCGGAAGATCTCGTGCCGGACGGCACGGGCAATCCGCTCGCGAAATCCGAAGCGTTCCTGAACTGCGCGTGCCCGAAGTGCGGCGCGGCGGCCAAGCGCGAAACCGACACGATGGACACGTTCGTCGATTCGTCGTGGTACTTCTCGCGCTACAGCGCGCCGGATGCCAAGACGATGGTCGACGAGCGCACCGACTACTGGATGCCGATGGATCAGTACATCGGTGGCATCGAGCACGCGATTCTGCACTTGCTGTACTCGCGCTTCTGGACCAAGGTCATGCGCGACATGGGCCTCGTCAAGTTCGGCGAACCGGCGAAGAACCTGCTCACGCAGGGCATGGTGCTGAACGAAACGTTCTATCGTGAAGACGCGTCGGGCAAGAAGACCTGGTACAACCCGCTCGATGTCACCGTCACGCACGACGACAAGGGCCGTCCGACCGGCGCGACGCTGAACGCGGATGGTCAGCCGGTCGTGCTCGGCGGCGTCGAGAAGATGTCGAAGTCGAAGAACAACGGGGTCGATCCGCAGACGCTGATCGATCAATACGGCGCGGACACCGCGCGCCTGTTCGTGATGTTCGCGGCCCCGCCCGAGCAGTCGCTCGAATGGTCGGGCGCGGGCGTGGAAGGCGCGAGCCGTTTCCTGCGCCGCGTGTGGCACTTCGCTCACGGCAATGCCGAGGCGCTGCGCCATCACGCGAAGCTCGACGCCTCGAAGCTCGACGACGCCGGCCGTGCGCTGCGCCGCGAAATCTACACCGTGCTCAAACAGGCCGATTTCGACTACGGCCGCCTGCAGTACAACACGGTCGTCTCCGCGGCGATGAAGATGCTCAACGCGCTCGAAGGCGCGAAGAGCGCGGGCGAAGGCCTGCTGAATGAAACCTTCGGCGTGCTGCTGCGCGTGCTGTATCCGGTCGTGCCGCATCTGACGTTCCAGTTGTGGTCCGAACTCGGCTACGAGAAGGAATTCGGTCCGCTGCTCGACGCGCCCTGGCCGAAAGTCGACGAAGCCGCGCTGGAGCAATCGGAGATCGAGCTCGTGCTGCAGGTCAACGGCAAGGTGCGCGGCGCGCTGACGGTCGCGAAGGATGCGTCGCGCGAGAGCATCGAACAGGCCGCCATCGCGCATGAAATGTTCGAAAAGTTCTCGGAAGGCCGCGCGCCGAAAAAGGTCGTCGTGGTGCCGGGACGTCTCGTGAACGTGGTCGTCTGATGCGCAAGATCAGGGGAGTCGATGTGAATCGTGAAGCCGGCATGAGCAGACGCTCGTTTCTGGCGCTGCTGGGCGGCGCGGCGGCGCTGTCCGCGTGCGGCTTCCAGTTGCGCGGCCAGCAGGATTACGCGTTCAAGCGGCTCGCGATCGCGGGCGGCACGCCGCAGATGGTCGCGCGCCTCGAACGCATGGTTCAGGGCGGCAGCGACACGGTGATCGTCCGGCCGTCCGAGAAGCCCGAGGCGACCCTCAATCTGTCGGAAGGCCAGGGCCTGCGCACGCTCAGCCTGAACGCGCAAGGCGTGGTGCAGGAATACGAACTGGTCTACAACCTGAACTATTTCCTGACCGGCGCCGACGGCACGGTGCTGATTCCGCCGAGCGCCATCGCGCTGAATCGCTCGATGACATATAGCGATCAGTACACGCTCGCGAAATCGCAGGAGGCGACGCTGCTCTACAACGACATGCGCAACGACGCCGTCGATCAGTTGACGCGCCGGCTCGCCACGGTGCGCTCGCTGCATCCGGCGCCGGGCGAGCAGACGCCGGGCATCGCGCCGCGGGCGCCGCTGCCGGTGCCGCCGCTCTGATCGACCGCAATCGACCGGCACATGCAACTGAAGCTCGACGCGCTCGAAGCGCACCTCGCGAAAGGCCTGAAGGGTCTGTATGTCGTCTACGGCGACGAGCATCTGCTCGCGCAGGAAGCGTGCGACCGCATTCGGGCGGCGGCGCGCGCGGGCGGCTTCACCGACCGCGCGGTGTTCACCGTCGAGCGCGGTTTCGACTGGAGCGCGCTCATCGGCGCGACGCAGTCGATGTCGCTTTTCGGCGACCGGCAACTCATCGAACTGCGCATTCCGACGGGCAAGCCGGGCAAGGAAGGCGGCGAAGCGCTGAAGACGCTCGCCGCCGCCGACAACCCCGACGTGGTCACGCTCGTCACCCTGCCGCGCGTGGACGGCGCGACGCAGAAAACCGCGTGGTTCACGGCGTTGACCGGCGCGGGCGTCGCGCTGAAGATCGATCCGATCGAACGTGCGCAATTGCCGATGTGGGTCGGCCAGCGCCTCGCGCAGCAAGGTCAGCGCGTCGCGCCCGGCGAGGAAGGGCGGCGCGCGCTGTCGTTCATCGCGGAACGGGTGGAAGGCAATCTGCTTGCCGCGCATCAGGAAATTCAGAAGCTCGGGCTGCTGTATCCCGAAGGCGTGCTCACCTTCGAGCAGATCCACGACGCCGTGCTGAACGTCGCGCGCTACGACGTCTTCAAGCTCAACGAGGCCATGCTGACCGGCGATGTCGGCCGGCTCGCGCGCATGCTCGATGGCCTGAAGGGCGAGGGCGAGGCCGCGGTGCTCGTGTTGTGGGCGCTCGTCGAGGAAGTGCGCACGCTCTTGCGCATCAAGCGCGGCGTCGCGGCGGGCAAGCCGCTTGCCACGCTTCTGCGCGAGAACCGCGTCTGGGGGCCGCGCGAACGGCTGATCGGTCCGGCGCTCTCGCGTGTGACCGATGACGCGCTGGAAAAGGCGCTGTCGCTCGCGGCGCGGCTGGATCGGCAGGTGAAAGGCCTGTCGGGCAGCACGGGCAAGCGCGGCAGCGAGCCGCCGCCCGATCCGTGGGCCGGCATGTTCGAACTGGCGATGGCCGTCGCGGGCGGCAAGCCAGCGCAGGCGGCGCCCGCGCCGCGACCGCGTCGCTAGGACGCTTTGTTGCAGGCTGTTGCAATTCGCGCAACGGCTTAGAATCATCCTCCTGGGTGTCTGTATTCGCATCGAAACGGATGCCGCCCGAAACGCGCTGAGAACCCCACGATGAACATCGATCAATACATGACCGACCTCGGCCGCCGCGCACGTGCGGCGTCGCGCGCGATGGCGCGTGCGTCGACGGCCGCGAAGAACGCCGCGCTGCTGGCGGTCGCCGAGGCGATCGAACGTGAGCGTGAGGCCCTCAAGCAGGCGAACGCGCGCGATCTCGCCCGCGCCCGAGAAAAGGGCCACGACGCAGCCTTCATCGACCGCCTGACGCTCTCCGACAAGGCGCTGAACACGATGATCGAAGGCTTGCGCCAGGTTGCCGCGCTCGCAGATCCGATCGGCGAGATCAGCGGGCTCAAGTTCCGTCCGAGCGGCATCCAGGTCGGGCAGATGCGCGTGCCGCTTGGAGTCATCGGCATCATTTACGAATCGCGTCCGAACGTGACGATCGATGCTGCCGCGCTGTGTCTCAAGTCCGGCAACGCCACGATTTTGCGCGGCGGCTCCGAGGCGCTCGAATGCAACACCGCGCTCGCGAAGCTGATCGGCGTCGGGCTGAGCGCGGCCGGGTTGCCGCAGGACGCGGTGCAGGTCGTGGAGACGGCGGATCGCGCGGCGGTCGGCAAGCTCATCACCATGACCGAATTCGTCGACGTGATCGTGCCGCGCGGCGGCAAGAGCCTGATCGCGCGTCTGATGGAAGAATCGCGCGTGCCGATGATCAAGCACCTCGACGGCATCTGTCACGTCTACGTCGACGACCGCGCGGATCTCGCGAAGGCCGCAGCTATTTGCGACAACGCGAAGACGCATCGCTACGGCACCTGCAACACGATGGAAACGCTGCTGGTCGCGCGCGGGATCGCGCAGCAGGCCTTGCCGCAACTCGCGCAGGCATTTCAGGCGAAAGACGTCGAATTGCGCGTCGATGCCGAGGCGCGCGCGGTGCTGGAAGCGGCGAACGTCGGCTCGCTCGTCGACGCGACTGAGGAAGACTGGAGCACGGAATATCTTGCACCGGTGTTGTCGATCAAGATCGTCGGCGGCCTCGACGAGGCGATCGAGCACATCAACACTTACGGCTCGCATCACACGGACGCGATCGTCACCGAAGATCACGACCGCGCCATGCGTTTCCTGCGCGAAGTCGATTCGGCGAGCGTGATGGTCAACGCGTCGACGCGCTTTGCGGACGGCTTCGAATTCGGCCTGGGCGCGGAAATCGGCATTTCGAACGACAAGCTGCACGCGCGTGGGCCGGTTGGGCTGGAAGGCCTGACATCGCTCAAATACGTGGTGCTGGGACGCGGCGAGATTCGTCAGTGAGTCGCCAGTAAGCCACCAATAACAATCGAGAACGATGCTCTGGATTAAATCGCTGCATATCGTGCTGATCGCCTCGTGGTTCGCGGGGCTCTTTTATCTGCCGCGAATCTTCGTGAATCTGGCGATGGAAACCGATCCGGCGGCCACCGCGCGTCTGCTGCTGATGGCGAAGAAACTCTTTCGCTTCATGACGTTCATCGCGGTGCCCGCGCTCGCGTGCGGACTGTGGCTGTGGCTCGTCGTCGGAATCGGCGCGGGGCAGGGGTGGCTGCATGCGAAGCTCGGCATCGTCGTGCTTTTGATCGCTTACCACGCGTACTGCGGCCGCTTGTTGCGTACGTTTCAGCGCGGCGAGAACACGCGCTCGGACAAGTGGTACCGGATGTACAACGAACTGCCCGTGCTCGGTTTGCTCGGCGCGACGCTGCTGGTGGTGATCAAGCCGTTTTGAGCAGCGGCTTCAAACCGGCGGCGTTTCTCCCGGGATAGGCGGGTTCACGAGGTCCAGCACCATTTCTCCGAAAACCTCCGGACGGCCTTCGAACAGACGTTGAACGACATTTCGTTCGAGCATGCTCGATCGCAGCGATTCGCGTTCCCTGCGATTCGTGGCGAGGCGCACGGCCGCATCGACATATTCTTCCACCGTATCCGCCACTAGCCATCCCGGCATCCACGCCCGCGCGAACAATGCGCCGTCGATGCGTTCGAACACCTCCGCTCCGGTTTTGCAGACACCGGGCAACCCGACGGTGAACGCATCGACGATTCCGTTGGTATTGCCGAATGGAAACGGACTCAGAAACATGTCCATCTGGTTCAGGCTGCGTATGTACTCGGGATAAGGCTCGAAGCCGTGGATCGTGAAACTTCCGGCGGGCAGCGTCTGATCGAGCAGCCAGCTCAAGTGCATGAGGGTGAAAACCGCACTGCCGCTCGTGAGGAAATGCAGATGGATATTCGCGCATCGCTCGACGATGGCCCTGCATGCGTCCAGGAAGCGGGGATTGAGCTTCATCATGCTGGCTGCCACGGCGATATGCGTGCGCTGGCGTTGCGGGGGAACGCCCGGCGTGAACATTTCGAGCAGAGCGGACGGCTGATAGGGCTGTCCGTCCTTCGGTAATCGCAAGAGCTTCTCGCTGAAGCACTCGGGATCGCCCACGAAGTCATCCTCGACGCTGATGTAGTCGATCCTTTGAGCATGCGTCGTCGCAGGATGGCCCAGTCCGGCGATCTGAAGCGGCGCAACGCGAAGATTCGACAAGAAGAGCGTCAACGGCGACATGCCCACGCTCGGCATGTAGAGGACATCCGGACGCTCTTTCTCCGCGAACTCCCGGACCTGCCGGACGCAACCGGGAAGGTCGGCGAGCGAAGGCAGATCGTAGGTTCGATCGAACAGACTGCGTCCATCGTCGCCGATGGAATCGGGCGGGCAGAGCGCCACCAGTTCGAAGTGCTCGCGGGCGGCCGCAAGCGTTCGGGAATGCGTTCGCATAATCGAATGCCCGCGGACGAAACGCTCCGCCACGACGAGCATGAGCGGCCGGGCTTTTTCGATCGGGCGTTCGCCGCCAGAGACTGCGAGATCCGTAAATCCAAACTGGTCGAGTTTCGCCCGTACGAGCGCATTGATGCCGCGCTTGACCGCATGGCGCCGGGCAGTCGAGGCGTAAGTGCAATGCATGTAGAGGGCGAACAAGCCACTTGCCTCCACGCGGCTCAGGTCGCCGATTTCCTCGATGTGGAGGGCAATCCAGTCCAGCCATTCCTCACGTCTTGCGTGCGCCGTTGCACTGCCGGGAAACAACTCGCCAGCAATGCCGATGCACAGATTGGCCGCCGCGTTTCGATCCAACTGCCACAGCGTGCGCATGTCGATGCTCAGACGCGACTCCGGGCTGAGCAGCAAACAGAGTCGCTTTGCGGCGTCGTCGGTGGGCAGCGATGCCGTGCCATCCGGCGAGATGACGGGGAGGAATCGCGCAGCGGCCGCGTCAGCGTTGCGCGTTGCACTCGCGCCGAACAGTTGCCAGATTCGCGGGCGTAAAGCCAGCAATTGGAGCATTCGCGTGTCCGTGATCTCGAAGCGAGCGCCGGACAGCATGCGTGCAAGGGCGGCGGACGCGCTCATCGTGAAGCGCTCGCGCTGCATGTCAGCACGCTCCGCCAGTTCCGCGGGAGATTCGGATAGGAGTCGGCCCAGATCGTAATAAGGCCAGCGCCCCAGCAATTGATCGAGACGAAAAAGCATCGCTATGGCTTCGTCATAAGCGCCATCGTCGATGCAGGATTCGAAACGTTCGAGAGAAAAGACTTGCATGTTTCGTGATGCCGAGAAAACCGCGGAAAACGCCGCTAGTGATCGAAACAGGTGGAAACGCCACCGGCAATCGCTCGCATTCCCAACGGTCGAGCCTCTACGCGTCGACCCGCCGCCGTTCCAGCACGTCCTTCGCTTCCGCGAGCTTCTCCGCCAGCGCCGGCCCACGCGCGAGGGCCAGCCCGACCACCAGAATATCGCCGATCGCGAGATGCGAGACGCGCGAGGTCATGGGCGAAAAGATGTCCGTATCTTCATCGACATTCGCAAATAGCCCTACGGTGGCCAAGCGTGCGAGCGGAGAATTGCCGTGGGTGATCGCGATCACTTTCGCGCCGCCGCTCAGTGCGGATTTGCATGCGTCGAGTATGTCTTTCGTGCGGCCCGTGTTCGAGATCGCGATAACGGTATCGCCCGGGCCGAGCAGCGCAGCCGAGGTGGTGTAGGTGTGCGGATCGGCGTAGGCGACCGAGGGCACACCGAGCTTGAAGAACTTGTGCTGCATGTCGAGCGCGGCGATGCCCGAGCCGCCTGCGCCATAGAACTCGATACGCCGCGCCTCAGCGAGGATCGCGATGGCCGCAGCGACGCTGTCCGACGACAGGCTGTTGCGCACCGCAATCAGCGCGCCGATGGTCCGGTCGAGCACTTTTGCGGCGACGCCGGCGGGCGGTTCGTCCGCGCGCACATCGCGATACACGGTGGGAACGTCCGCTGCTACGCCTTGCGCCAGGCGAATCTTGAATTCGCGGAAGCCGGAAAAGCCAAGCGCCTGGCAGAACCGCGCGATGGTCGGTTGGCTCACGCCCGCGCGCGCGGCGAAATCCGTCATGGAAAGGTCGAGCACTTCGCGCGGCGCCTCCAGCACATAGTCCGCCAGCTTGCGCTCGGACGGCCGCAGTTGTTCGCGCATCGCTTCGACTTGGGACAGCAACATCGGAAATCTCGCCTATGCTGAAAATTGCTTGGGACTATAGCCGATGACCGAGCTTGTACAAATACTACATTTTCAAACGCGTCAAAGCCTCAGGGATTTCCCTGATTCTCGCATGCGCAAGGTTCTCAGGCTATGCGGTCGCTTAACGAGATAGCATCGCAGCGTCGTTGTCATCGTGTAGTTTTTCTACTAATATGCCCGTACACGGCGAAATAGAAGACCAAGCGCCGTCCCTCGCAATGATCAACCAACCTCGACGGCAGGCGCGCCGGGAGTGAGACGAAGGAGCTTCGATGGTTTCCCCGCATTCGCAACTCAAAAAAGTCACCGATCGCATCATCGAGCGCAGCAAGCCGACGCGCGCGGCCTATCTTGCGCGCATCGACGCCGCGCACGGCATGTTCCCCGCGCGCGGCGCATTGTCGTGCGCGAACCTTGCGCACGGCTTTGCCGGACTCGAAGACAAGGAAAAGTTCGCGATCAAGGCGGTGCGCGAGCCGAACATCGGCATCGTTTCGTCTTATAACGAGATGCTTTCGGCCCACGCGCCCTACAAGAGTTTTCCGGACATCATCAAGCAGGCGGCGCGCGAGCACGGCGGCATCGCGCAGTTCGCGGGCGGCGTGCCCGCCATGTGCGACGGCATCACGCAGGGCAACGCGGGCATGGAACTGTCGCTGTTCTCGCGGGAAGTCATCGCGATGAGCACGGCCGTCGCGCTCACGCACAATATGTTCGACGCGGCGCTATGCCTCGGCGTGTGCGACAAGATCGTGCCGGGGCTGGCAATCGGCGCGCTGCAGTTCGGCCATCTGCCGACGATCTTCGTGCCCGCAGGCCCGATGACGAGCGGCCTCACGAACGACGAAAAAGCCAAGGTCCGCCAGGAATTCGCGACCGGCAAGTGCGACCGCGGCGCGCTGCTCGAAGCGGAAGCGGCGGCTTATCACAGTCACGGCACCTGCACGTTCTACGGCACGGCCAACAGCAATCAGATGCTGATGGAAGTGATGGGCCTGCACCTGCCGAGCGCGGCGTTCGTGCATCCGCACACGCCGCTGCGCGATGCGCTCACCGCGGAGGCGGCGCGCCGCGTGCTCGACCTGACGATGGAGCGCGGCAACTACACGCCGATCGGCCATGTCGTCGATGAAAAAGCGATCGTGAACGGCATCGTTGCGCTGCTGGCAACGGGCGGCTCGACCAATCACACGCTGCATCTGGTCGCGATTGCGCGCGCGGCGGGCATCGTGATCGACTGGAACGATTTCGACGAACTCTCGCAAGTGGTGCCGCTGCTCGCGAAGATCTATCCGAACGGCAAGGCCGACGTGAATCATTTTCACGCAGCGGGCGGCGTCGCGTTTCTCGTGCGCAATCTGCTCGAAGGCGGGCTGCTGCACGAAGACGTGCAGACGGTCGCAGGCCGCGGACTTTCGCACTATACGAAGGAGCCGAAGCTCATCGACGGCAAGCTGCAATGGGTCGATGGCGCGCCGGAAAGTCACGACACGAAAGTGCTGCGCCACATCGGCGAGCCGTTCCAGCCGGACGGCGGCCTGCGTCTGATGCAGGGCAAGCTCGGCCGGGGCGTCATCAAGATTTCGGCGGTCGCGCCGGAGCATCGCGTGGTGAAGGCGCCGGCCATCGTGTTCGATTCGCAGGAGCAAGTGCAGGAGGCTTTCGACAAGGGCGAGCTGAAGCGGGATTTCGTCGCCGTCGTGCGCTTCCAGGGCGCGCGCGCGAACGGCATGCCGGAGCTGCATCGTTTGACGCCGCTGCTCGGCGTGTTGCAGGATCAGGGCTTCCACGTCGCGCTCGTTACCGACGGGCGCATGTCGGGCGCATCGGGCAAGGTGCCGGCGGTCATTCACGTATCGCCCGAGGCGTTGTTGCAGGGACCGCTCGGCAAGGTGCGCACGGGCGACATGCTCGTGATCGACGCGCCCGCGGGCGTGCTCGACATCGAGATCGACGCGAAGGAATGGGACGCGCGCGACGTGCAGGCGCCGCTGCATCAGGCGGAGAACGAAGTGGGCTTCGGGCGCGAGCTGTTCGGCGTGTTCCGTAGCGCGGCGTTGCCGGCGGAAGAGGGTGCGTCGGTATTCGGCGCGCTGATCGGCGCGATGTCGCCGCACGACGGCCACGCCCATGCCACGGCGCCCGGGCACGAACGCAATCCGCTGCGCGAAAACGCGCGCGCGGCGGCATCGGCGTTGAACAAGGCGCACGCCACGCGTCACTGAGCGGCATCCATCAGGCACAGACAAGGAGCATCAATGAAAACGGTAAGTGAAATCGTGCGTCTCGGGCCGGTCATTCCGGTTCTGGCTTTCGATTCGGTCGAGCAGGGCGAAAACGTGTCGCGCGCGTTGCATGCGGGCGGCGTGAAAGTGCTGGAGATTACGCTGCGCACGGCGGCGGGCATCGCCGCGATCGAGCGCGCGAGTCAACTGGCGGACGATATCGTCGTTGGCGTGGGCACCATCACGAAGCCGGAGCACTGCGCGCAGGCGAAGAAAGCGGGCGCGCAATTCGGCGTGTCGCCCGGCCTGACGAAGGACATGCACAAGGCCGCGCAGGACGCCGGATTGCCGCTGCTGCCGGGCGTCATGACGCCGAGCGACATCATCACGGCGATGGAACTGGGCTACGAGATCGTCAAGTTCTTCCCGGCGCAGCAGGCGGGCGGCATTCCGATGCTGCAAGCCTTCTACGGTCCGTTTCCGAATCTGAAAATCTGTCCGACGGGCGGCATCACGGCCGAAACCGCGACGAGCTTCCTCGCGCAACCGAACGTGGTGTGCGTCGGCGGATCGTGGCTGACGCCGAAAGCGGCGCTCGCCGCGCAGGACTGGGCGGAAGTCACGCGGCTCGCACGGGCGGCAAGCGAACTCGCGCCGCATCAGTAAGCGCATCACCTACGGCGCGCACTTGCCCCATCGCGGGCGTGCGCGCCGCTTTCATGCCTGCCGGCCACTCGTCGCCGGCGCCCCCACCTCGTTGTTTTCGTCTCGATCCTTCCGCTGCGAGTCGGCTGTCGATTTCAAATTCAAACTGCGCAATAGAAAATAAAAAAACGCGCAATAAACGAGTCATTAAGCGGCTCGGACTGATTTGAGATTCTGATAAGAGAAGTCTCATTAATCCCGCGTTTGCTGGGAATTTTCAAAATTTTTCGATATATTTGATACGAAAGACGGTTCGTTAAGAACTCTGGTCTCTCTGGAAAAGCCTCGCGCTCCGTGCCGGACGCCGTGCCTAAGCGAACGACTAGGCGAATTCCCATTTTCTAATCGCGTAAGCTGTGTCATTGGATACTGATTCGATGAAAATCCGTATTGGAATTTCAGTTGTTACTCATCAAGGGCAAAACATCTGGCAAAACGGTTTGGGCCAGAATGTGATTTTTCTGGCGGAAGCGTTGCAAAAGCTGCCCTTCGTCGAAACCATTTCGTTAATCGACGTTGGCGATCAGAACGCCATGCCGCCGCAGGTGGACACCTTATCGAAGAACCTGCGCATCATGCGCACCCACGACGCGACCGATGCGGTGGACGTGATTTTCGAAATGGGCGGCGCGCTCGACACGCCGTGGCTCGACCTGATGCGCGCCCGTGGCAAGAAGGTCGTGTATTACTGCTGCGGCCAGCCGTACGTGGGGCTCATCGAGGCGCCGGTGTTCGAGAAGCCGGTTCATGTCATGCGCCCGGATCGTTATGACGAAATCTGGCTCATGCCGAAAGACCGCCTTTCGGTCCCCATGATGCGCACGCTGCACCGGTGCGACGTCCATCTCGTGCCGTTCATCTGGCATCCGCAATTTCTCGAGCGGCGCATCGCCGAAGTGAACGAGCACGGGTTGCAGTACGGTTATCGGCCGCGCGCGGAAGTCGCAAGCGCGCAGGAATTCCGCGTCGCCATGTTCGAACCGAACATTTCCGTCGTCAAGACGTCGAGCATCCCCATGCTGATCTGCGAGGAAGCGTATCGTGCCGATCGCTCGAGCGTTTCGCACATGCACGTTCTTAACTCCATGCACATGAAGGACCATCCGACGCTCACGCACATGGCCAATTCGCTGGATATCGTGAAGGATGGCAAGGCTACGTTCCACGGACGCAACGATATCGTCGGTTTCATGTCGCAGTTCGCCGATGCAATCGTGTCGCACCAGTGGGGCAACGATCAGAACTATCTCTATCTGGATGCGCTCTACGGCGGCTATCCGCTGGTCCACAACTCGCCGTGGCTCGACGCCGGCTACTACTACCCCGCGTTCGATGCCCAGAAGGGCTCGCATCAATTGTTGAAAGCCGCGCGCGAGCACGATGCGACGCTCGGCGAATATCGCGTACGGGCGCAACGTGTGATCGATTCCGTGAACCCGTTCAATCAAGCCAACCTGGATGCCTTCGCGGACCGGTTGTTGCACCTCTGTAACCGTAGCGAGGCGAAGCTGGCCGTATGAAAAAGCAAAGCAAATCCCGCATGCCCGAACGGGTCAACGTCGGCGTGTCGATTTTTATCCGCAAGGGCGAGCAATCGCTGTGGGAAAACGGCATCTTCCAGAACTGCCTCTACCTCGTCATGCTTCTGATGCGTTCGCCGCGGATCAAGAACACCTACCTGGTGGCGGGCGGCGGCGATGGCGGTCCCGAGGATGCGAAGCGCTTCCTCTCCGATGCGCCGGTGCCGCTCATCGATATGGAAACGGCCATGTCGAAGCTCGACGTGATGATCGAAATGAGCGCGCAGCTCAACCGCGAATGGTCGGTGAAGTTCCGTGAGCGCGGCGGCAAGGTCATCACGATGCGTGTTGGCAACGACTACGTCATCGATATCGAGCGCATGGTTTTCAACCTTCAGCATGCGCTCCTGATCTCGGGTGCTCCGTACGACGAAGTGTGGACCCTGCCCGAATATGAATCGAGCTGCGCGCCCTATTTCGAGACGCTGTTCCGCGCGCCGGTGAAGCTCATGCCGCACCTGTGGAGTCCGGTCGTGCTCGAACGGGAAGCGGCAAAGCTGCCGCAGGAATTCAGCTTTGGCTATCAACCGGGGCGTTCCCGCTGGCGCGTCGGCATCTTCGAGCCGAATGTCTGCATGGTCAAGACGAGCTATATCCCGTTGCTGGCGTGCGAGGCGGCGCATCGGGCCAATCCGGACATGATCGAGCGCGTGTGGGCCTACAACACGTTCAAGCTCAAGGATCAGGCGGCGTTTGTCGGATTCGCGCAAAGCCTGGACATCAACAAGCACGGCCTCGCGTCTTTCGAGGGGCGGTTTCCGTTTGCGCAGATCGTGCCGCGGTCGGTGGATGCGGTCGTCAGCCATCATTGGGAAAACGCCCAGAATTACGTGTACTACGAGGCGCTGTACGGCGGCTACCCGTTGATCCACAACTCGCACCTGATCGGCGATTGCGGCTACCGCTATCACGATTTCGACTGCGAAGAGGGTGGCCAGGCGCTCAGGCGCGCGTTTGAAGTGCACGACGCGAACCTTGACGACTATCGTGCAACGGCGAAAGCGTTCCTGCGCAAACTCGATCCTGAGAGCGAAGAGAACGTACGCATTTACACAGAAGCGATCGAAGCCGTTTTCGCAAGAACATGACCTTCAAATTCAGCAAATTCGCATTGATGTACTTGGAGTAACGGGCAATGAAGAAACTGCGTATAGGAATCACCATCGGCCTGCATCATGCGGCCGAGACGCTCTGGAACAATGGCATCAAACAAAACGCCGTGTTTCTGGCCGAAGCGCTGCGTCATTGCCCGAATGTCGAAAGCGCGGTGCTCGTCAACACGACGAACGTGCCGATCACCGATCAACTGCCCTGGGACCTGAAGCGCTGGCCCACCGTCACGTTCGAAGATGCAAAAGACAACGTCGATGTCCTGATCGAACTCGGAGGGCAGATCGATCCAGCCGCTACCGACTATCTCAAGCGGCGCGGCGCCCGGCTCATATCGTACTGTTGCGGCTTCGAGTACGTTCACGCAATGGAATCGGTGTTGTTCAACAAGCCGAGCTTTGGTGAACATCTGTTCGTCAACCAGCGTTACGACGATATCTGGATGATTCCCCAGGTCGCCAACATCAGTCAGGCGTATTTCGAAGTGTTGCGGCGGCAAACCGCCCAGGTCGTGCCGTTCATCTGGAGCCCGGTCTTTCTGAACGCGCGCACGGAGCGGTTCCCGCAGTCAGGCGAATATCAGCCGCATGATGGCCCAAGGCGTTTGAGCGTCATGGAGCCGAACATCAATGTTGTCAAATTCTGTCTGTATCCGGCGATGATTGCGGAATTGGCATATCGCGAGCGGCCGGATTCGATTGCGCGACTGCAAGTGACGAACGCCGAGCATCTTGCAATAAATTGCAAAGAATTTATTTCGCTGATGAACCAGTTGGATATCGTCCGTGAGCACAAGGCGGTTTTCCTTGGCAGGCATGAAACGCCGGCCTTTCTGGCCGAAAGCACGGATATCGTGATTTCCCATCAATGGGAAAATCCGTTGAACTATTTTTACCTCGAAGTCTGTTGGCAGGGGTATCCGCTCGTGCATAACGCAACGTTGTGTACGGATCTCGGCTATTACTACGAAGCCAACAAAGTCAGCCACGGTGCTCAGCGGGTCGTCGAAGCGATCGATCAACACGATCGGAATGCCGACCACTACAAGTCAGAGCAACGTCGAGCGATCTCCCGCTTCGTTCCGGGTGCGGCTGAGATGACGGAAGCCTACGCGCGGCTGCTCGACGCGCTCCAGCGCAAACCTGCGCGCTAACGCGACACACCGGTAGAACCGGCAAGCGCTCCGAAGCGGATTTCCATCCGTCCGGAGCGTTTTCGCGTTGATGGCCTGCGGCCCCGATCGGCGGGCCGCCCTTACCTCGAACACGCTTCTTATTCTCATCGCCATTCGTCTGCGGACCGGTAGCGGGACGCAGAGCCGTTGGTTCGACAGAGCGCGAGACGCCCACGTTAAACGCATGGTGGCCGTCCATGCGAATCAGTTTTTTCTGAAAAGAATCCGAATCAAATATTTTTTATTGCCGACGGCTTCTGCGCTGGACGTTTTAGGACGAGTCCGCTTCAAGTGCGTATTCGTCGCGAATATCCTGCGCAGTGGTCAAAGGTGTTTTCCTTTTGTTTGTAAGAGACGCTCGTTTTCAGTGGGTCAATTCGGTTTATGAATAAGTCATACCGCAGTATTTGGAATGAAAAGGTAGGGACGTTCGTCGCGGTCGCGGAGACCGCGATGGCGTGTGGCAAGAAAAACTCTGGCGCAGTAGTGGATTGCATCGGCGGAGGTCGGGAAGAGCAGAGGGCATCCAGCGTTCCCTTCAAGGCTGTGGCTGGATTCGGAGCCGCTGTAGCGCTTCTTCTCGGTGCAACGCCTTCTTGGGCTCAGTATGTACAGACGTGTACCTCGTCGGGTTCCGGCGGCTAGAGGTCGACACCGACAGGCTGTTCATACCCGTCGACAGATTGCTGATGCCCGTGGAAGTCGACACCGACAGGCTGTTCACGCCAGTCGACAGCGAATTCACGCCCGTGGAGGTCGACACCGACAGGCTGTTCACGCCAGTCGACAGCGAATTCACACCGGTGGACAGGCTGCTGATGCCCGTGGAGGTCGACACCGACAGGCTGCTCATACCGGTCGACAGGCTGTTGATGCCCGTGGAGGTCGACGCCGACAGGCTGTTCAGGCCCGTCGACAGCGAACTCACGCCCGTGGACAGACTGCTGATGCCCGTGGAAGTCGACACCGACAAGCTGCTCACGCTCGTCGAGAGCGAGCTTACGCCTGTGGACAGCGAACTTACGCCCGTGGACAGGCTGCTGATGCCCGTGGAGGTCGAAACCGACAGGCTGCTCATGCCAGTCGACAGCGAATTCACGCCCGTCGACAGACTGCTGATACCCGTGGAAGTCGACACCGACAAGCTGCTGACGCCGGTCGACAGCGACGACACACCGCTCGACAGGCTGCTGATGCCCGTGGAGGTCGACACCGACAGCGAACTCACACCCGTGGACAGCGAATTCACGCCCGTCGAGAGCGAATCCACGCTGCTCGACAGCGAACTCACGCCCGTGGACAGGCTGCTGATACCCGTGGAGGTCGAAACCGACAGGCTGTTCAGCCCCGTCGACAGCGAACTCACGCCCGTCGACAAGCTGCTCAGACCCGTGGAGGTCGACACTGACAGCGAGTTCACACCCGTCGACAAGCTGTTCAGACCCGTGGAGGCGGATGCCGACAAGCTGTTCAAGCCCGTCGAGAGCGAGCTTACGCCCGTGGACAGCGAGCTCACGCCCGTGGACAGGCTGCTGATGCTCGTGGAAGTCGACACCGACAGCGAACTCACGCCCGTCGACAGCGACGACACACTGCTCGACAAGCTGCTGATGCCCGTGGAGGCCGACACCGACAGCGAACTCACGCCCGTCGACAGCGAGCTTACGCCCGTGGACAAGCTGCTGATGCCCGTAGAAGTCGACGCCGACAGCGAACTCACACCCGTGGACAGGCTGCTGATACCCGTGGCGGTCGAAACCGACAGGCTGTTCAGCCCCGTCGACAGCGAATCCACGCCCGTCGACAGACTGCTGATGCCCGTGGAAGTCGAAACCGACAGCGAGCTCATGCCCGTCGACAGCGAATTCACGCCCGTCGACAAGCTGCTGACACCCGTGGAGGTCGACACCGACAGCGAACGCACGCCCGTGGACAAGGAGTTAATGCCCGTCGAGAGCGAATTCACGCTGCTCGATAGCGAGCTCACGCCCGTGGACAAGCTGCTCATGCCCGTGGAGGTCGATGCCGACAGGCTATCGACAACGAGATCAGGCCCGTCGAGAGGCTCGTCACCGAACTATTGGTGGTGGACAGGCCCGTCGAGAGGCTCGTTACCGAGCTGTTGGTCGTGGAGAGGCCCGTAGAAAGGCTGCTCACCGAACTGGTCGTTGTGGAAAGACCGGTCGAGAGGCTGCTCACCGCGCTGTTGGTGGTGGACAGACCCGTCGAGAGACTGCTCACCGCGCTATTGGTGGTCGAAAGACCCGTCGAAACGCTGCTTACCGCGGTGTTCGTTGTGGACAGGCCCGTGGAAAGACTGTCGACACGGCTGCTGGTCGTGCTCAAACCCGTCGACAAGCTGCTCACCGAACTATTGGTCGTGCTCAAACCCGTAGAAAGGCTGCTGACCGCGCTATTGGTCGAACTGAGGCCCGTAGAGAGACTGCTGACCGAGCTGTTCGTGGTGCTGAGGCCGGACGAAAGGCTGGAAATGCCGCTGTTGGCGGTGCTCAGGCCCGTGGACAGACTGCTGACCGAACTATTGGTCGTGCTCAGGCCGGTCGAGAGACTGCTGACCGCGCTATTGGCGGTGCTCAGCCCGCTGGACAAGCTGCTTACTGAACTATTGGTCGTATCGAGTCCGGTGGACAGACTGCTTACCGCGCTATTGGTCGTGGAAAGCCCGGTCGACAACGAACTGTAAACGGTCGACGCCGAAACGGACAGGGAACTCAGCCCCGTCGACAAGCTGTTCACGCGGCTTCCAACGGTGCTGACGCTCGACGACAGCGAGTTTGTCGCCGTGGATAGCGAGGAGACCGACGTGGACATCGAACTCACGCTCGACGACATGCTCGACGAAGTCGAAGCCCATGTGGTCGACAACGAGCTGTAGCCGGTGGAGAGACTGGTCGAAGCCGAGCCCCACGAAGAGGAGATCGATGACACGCCGGTCGACATGCTCGATGACGCGGAGGTCCAGGCAACGGACAACGACGACATCGAGGTCGACATGGAACTGATGCTGGTGGACGGCCATCGGTGCGGGTAGCAAGGCGGCGGCGGACGACTCCGTGGCGCTGGGTGCAAACTCGGTGGCGGATCGTGCAAACACGGTGTCGGTTGGCGCGGCGGGAAGCGAGCGTCAAATCACCAACGTGGCTGCCGGTACGCAGGCCATGGATGCTATCAACGTGGGCCAATTGAACCAGGCAGTGGCTGAGTCCAACAGCTACACTGACCAGCAAGTTGGCGCACTGCAAAGCAACGTGTCCAATGTTGCGCGTACCGCCTACTCGGGTATCGCTGCGGCAGCTGCAATGGCGATGATTCCGAATATCGACCAAGACAAGGCCATGTCGGTTGGTGTGGGTGGGGCGTCTTATCAGGGCTACGCGGCCGCCGCCGTTGCTTTGAACCTGCGCGTTACTCAAAACCTGGTGCTGAAGGCGGGGGCAGGTACGAGCCGCAACGGTACGGTGTACGGAGCAAACGCGTCGTACCGGTGGTAAGGCGACTTATCCCGAGCCTCGGTTCGGGAGAGCCTGGATGGTCGACTGAAAAGTGATCATCCAGGCGGTTGCTAAGCCAAGTCACCTTCGGGAGAAAGACAGCTCCTGAGTACAACGCGAGTCGACCCGACTTGCCTTTTCTGAATACCGACGCCCGCGCGTCGGTATTTTTCTTTGTGCATCTGGAAAACCGGATCGCCGAGAGATAACGGGCGCGATTCCCGTCGCCGGCGAGTTGTCGCGTTTTTCCGCCGCTTTCCCAGCTTACAAGTAAAATTCCGTTGCCCAGCGCCGTGTTTGCGCTTGCCGGACATTGCCGCGGTGTGCAGTGCAGCGACGGCAAACGCATACATAGCGCAAAAACCTCAACAAAATCAAAGGAGGCGTTATGCCAGCCGTCCACGGGAGCATGCTTTTGCTCTACGCGGTGATCGCGATCGCGGTTCTGATCCTGATGATCGCGCGCTATAAGGTTTACCCGTTCCTCGTCCTCATGATCGTGTCCGTGCTGCTCGCGCTCGCGGTCGGCATGCCGATGGACAAAATCGTGAAGTCGTTCGAAACCGGCAACGGCAACACGCTCGGCCATATCGCCGTGGTCGTCGGCCTCGGCACGATGCTCGGCAAGATGATGGCCGAATCGGGCGGCGCCGAGCGCATCGCCAATACGCTGATCCATCTGTTCGGCGAGAAGAACATCCACTGGGCGATGATGGTCGTCGCGATCATCGTCGGCTTGCCGGTGTTCTTCGAGGTCGGCTTCGTGCTGCTGATTCCGATCGCGTTCAACGTAGCCAAGCGCACGGGCAAGTCGCTGCTGCTGATCGGTCTGCCGATGGTCGCCGGCCTTTCGGTCGTGCACGGTCTGATCCCGCCGCACCCGGCCGCGTTGCTTGCGGTGCAGCAATATCACGCGGATATCGGCAAGACGATCGCTTACGGTCTGATTGTCGGCGTGCCGACCGCGATCGTCGCGGGCCCGCTGTTTGCGCTCCTGATCCACAAGTACATCAAACTGCCGGATGCCAACGCGCTCGCCGACCAGTTCACCGAAAAGCACGGCGATACCTCGGTCAAACGCGAATTGCCGAGTTTCGGCATCACGTTGTTCACGATTCTGCTGCCGGTCATTCTGATGCTCGTCGGAAGCTGGGCGGATCTGGTCTTCACGCCGAAAACCCTGCCGAACGACTTGCTGCGCTTCATCGGCCAATCGGACATGGCGCTGCTTATCGCCGTGCTGGTCAGCTTTTGGACCTTCGGCGCGGCGCGCGGCTTCAACCGCGATCAGATTCAGAAGTTCTGCGGCGAATGTCTCGCGCCGATCGCGGGCATTACGCTGATCGTCGGTGCGGGCGGCGGTTTCGGGCAGGTGCTGCGCGACAGCGGCATTTCCCAGCAGATCGTCGCCACTGCTTCGCAGGCGCATCTGTCGCCGCTGTTGCTCGGCTGGTTCGTCGCCGCCCTGATTCGTCTGGCGACCGGTTCCGCGACCGTCGCGATGACGACCGCGTGCGGCATCGTCGCCCCGATCGCCGCGGCGGCGGGCGGCCATACGAGCCCCGAATTGCTGGTGCTCGCCACCGGCTCGGGCTCGCTCATCTTCTCGCACGTGAACGATGGCGGCTTCTGGCTGATCAAAGAGTATTTCGGGATGACGGTCGGCCAGACGTTCAAGACGTGGTCGTTGCTCGAAACCATCATTTCCTTGATGGGCCTCGGTCTGACGTTCGTGCTTGCGGCGTTCGTGTAAGGAGAAATCGATGATTCTGATCGCAATGGGTGTGTCGGGCGCCGGCAAATCGCTCATCGGCGAGATGCTGGCGGAACGCCTGCACTGCGCGTTCACCGATGGCGACGCGTTTCACAGCGCCGCGAACAAGGAGAAGATGCACAAGGGCATTCCGCTGACCGACGAAGACCGCTGGCCGTGGCTGAAGACGATCCGCGCGGCGATCGAGGAGAAGCAGCGGGCGGGGGAGACGGCGGTGTTCACGTGTTCGTCGCTCAAGCGCTCGTATCGCGACATCCTGCGCGACGGCGACCGGGACGTGTGCTTCGTCTATCTGCACGGCACCATGGAGATCCTGCGCGAACGGCTGGGCTCGCGCACGGGCCATTTCTTCGATCCGTCGCTGCTGCAGAGTCAGCTGGACACGCTCGAAGAGCCGGGCGAGGACGAGGCGATCACGGAGAGCATCGAGCTCACGCCGGAGCAGATCGTCGACAACGTGATTGAAAAGCTGAAGACGCGTAAGTAACCGTCGTTAAGCGACAGTAAGCGCCAAGAAAAAAGCCCCGGATTTGAACTGCACCCCAAAAGTTGGACACCCGTTCAACGATTTGGGGTGTTTTTTCATGAGCAAGTACAGCGCACGACTC
>NZ_FCNY02000072.1 GCF_001544575.2 Caballeronia cordobensis | reverse complement strand
GCGCACGCGCTCGGCACGGCTCAACACTTCCGCGATCTGGTCGCGCAAGCCCGGCTCGGCGCAAGTCAGCAAGAGCACGAAGCGTTCTTCCGCGGCATGCTCGCCGATGTCACCGAACCGACGCTGCCCTTCGGCTTGACCGACGTTCATCATGACGGCTCGTCTGTGGCCGAAGCGCGCGTGACGCTGCCCGCGTCGCTCAACACGCGGCTGCGCACGCAGGCGCGTCAACTCGGCGTGAGCCTTGCAAGCCTGTGTCATCTCGCCTGGGCGCGCGTGCTCGGCGCGGCCAGTTCGGTCGATGCCGATGGACGCATCGTGTTCGGCACCGTGTTGCTCGGGCGCATGCAGGCAGGCGTCGATCAGGCTTTGGGGTTGTTGATCAACACCCTGCCGATTCGCCTCGACGTCAATGATGCCTCTGTGACCGACAGCGTGCGTCTTACACATGAACGACTGGCTGCGTTGTTGCAGCATCAGCATGCGCCGCTCGCGCTCGCTCAGCGATGCAGCGGCGTTGCCGCACCCGCACCGCTCTTTAGCGCACTGCTGAACTATCGCCATAATCAGGCCGTGGCCGATGAACAGCAGCCCTTCGAAGGCATCGAACTGCTCGGTGCGGAGGAGCGCACCAACTATCCGCTGATGCTCGCGGTCGAAGACAACGGCGAGAGTCTCGGACTGACCGCGCAGACGGTCGCACCGTTGTCGCCCGAACTGTTGTGTGGCTATATGGAGCAGACGCTTTCGAGTCTCGTGCA
>NZ_FCNY02000044.1 GCF_001544575.2 Caballeronia cordobensis | reverse complement strand
GCTTGGATCGCGCACGGTCTGACAAGCCAGTGCGCGAAGCGCGCTGGTTCAGCACGAAATAGCTTCGGCACAGCGCTACGCGCTGCCGTTGGGTATGCGAGGGAAACCAGCGAGCACGAATGCACTCGCATACCCGATTAACCCGTCGGCCGCGAAGCGGGCTGGAGCTTGAAATGGCTGTACCAGTTGGTTAAGCGGCGCGATGTGACGGACCGTGCGCGATCCAAGCCCGATGGGTCCTTCGAGGGCACTCTTTAGGCGAGGACCGTTCCCCGAGGAGAAGAGTGGCCAACGTGCGTGTGACCGCGGGCGGTGAGAAGGCTGCTTTCTTTGGTGACTTTCTTTGCAGCAGCAAAGAAAGTTACCCCCGCCCCGGGGAGGGGCAGTGCTAATAAACCAACACCAAAGCAAGTTCCACGAAAACCAAAACCAAAACCAACCCCTCAAACCCCCACCCGAGGCTCAGCCTCATCCTTAACAACATCCGCCCCCCGCGTCTCCGGCATAGCAAGCCAAACCATCGCCACCGCAAGCGCCCCCGCCCCGGCGAGCCCGAAGAAGCTCATCGCAGTGCCGAACCGATCAGCAGCAAACCCAGCCGCAGCCGTCGAAAGCGTCGCCCCAACACCAGCAGCCAACCCGAAGAACCCGATCGTCAGGTTGTAATGCCCCCGCCCACCGGCGACATCCGCGGCAATGAGAGGCAGCATCACCCCGAACACGGCAGCGCTGATGCCATCGAGCATCTGCACCGGCACGAGCAGATACGGACTCGACACCCCCGCGAACAGAATCGCGCGAACGGGAAGCGCGCAGAACCCGAGAATCAGCACCGGCCTGCGCCCCCATTTCTGGGCCTGCCGCCCCACCCACGGCGACAACGCCGCAACGATGAACTGCGGCACGATAATGCATGCCGCGATCACGAGTTGAACGTTGTCGCCCATGTGCGCAGTAACTTCGCCGGCCGCGAGATTGAGCATCGCCGCGTTCGACAGGTGAAAGAGCACCACGCACGCCGCGAAAATCAAAAGGCGCCGGTCCTTCAGCAACTCGCGCAAGGATTCGCGCTCTTCACCTTCGGGCGTCCTCTTCGGCGTGCCCTTGGGCACGCGCGGGACGGCGGGCGGGATGTCATAGTGAATCATGCGCAGCGCGACGATCGCAGGCAACGCGAGCGCCGCCGTCAGGAAGAACACCGAGCGCAGCGACAGATACTCGCCGAACGCGCCCATCAACGCCGCGGTCAACGCGCTGCCGATCGACGCCCAGCGCGCATTGCGCCCGAGCCGGTCGCCGAGATCGGCGCGCGAGACGAGGGCGAGCGAGATCGCCGCCATCGCCGGGACGAGCATGCAGCTCGCGAAGCCGTGCAGCACTTCGGCGGCGAAAACGGGGACGAAGGTCGGGCTCGCGGCGAGCAACAGCGCGCTCACGATGATCGCGACGATCGCGGAAAGCGCGGCGAACTTCTTGTTGCGCATCGCGTCGACGAGCGCGCCTGCCGGCAACTGGCTCGCCATCGCGCTGATCGTGCCGACGGAAAGCATCAGGCCGATCTCGCCCTGCGTCCATTTGTTGGCCGCGAGGTACGAAGCAATGAAAGGGCCGAAGCCGGTCTGCACGTTGGCGACGAAGAAGTTCAGCCAGTCGAGCGCGCGCAGACTGCGTGCAATTACCATGTTGTGAATCTGTTTCCGATGTCGTTATCCGTTATCTGGCGAGACGCGCGCCGGAAGCCTGCGCGGGCGTCGAGACGGCGCCGGAAGCCGTCGCGCCCGCTGTCCCCGATGCACCCGATGCACCCGGTGCCGATGCGGCGCTTGCCGTCGAAGCCGGCGCGGGCACCACGGGCGACACGATCTTGATCGGCTGCTCGGGCGAGTAGGTCGGCGCGGCCTTCAGTTGCGCGTCGTTGAAATCCATCTGCAAAAACCACTGTTTATTGCGCGTGAGCACGTGCAGGTCGCTCCAGTTGGCCGCGACATGCCGCTTGTCGCCCGCGAGCGAACTGGAAAGATCGACCACGAGCGCCTGCGGCTGCGCCTGCGAATCGACGAGCACATCCACCACGCGCCCGATGCGCGCGCCGCTCTTTTGCGCCACCGTCGAGTCGACGAGCTGCATGAGGTTCGCGGGCGCCTCGTTGACAGGCTGCGGCTTGACCACCGGTTCGGCGGGCTTGCCCTTGGCGGCCGGCGCGGGCGGCACGAAGGTGATCGGCGCGGTCTTCGAATTCGGCGTGAACTTGAACGCGTTCCACGGAAAATTGACCTTGCGGTCGCCGACGCCCATGAAGCCCGCCAGATTGACCATCAGGAGCTTCGGCTTCGCGGCCGCATCGACATACATGTCCACCGCGCGGCCGACGACCTTGCCGTCCGGCCGCTGCACCTCGGCATCGAGCAGGCCGTGCAACTGGTCGTGCTGCATGATGCGCGTCGAAATGATCTGCGGCGGCGGTGGCGGCTCCGGCGGCTCGGGCGGCGGGACCACGACCGGCTCAGGCGGCCTCGGCTTGACGACGCGGCGCCTGGGCTTCGGCGCGGGCGCGGGTTTCACGGCGGAGGCGGGCTCCGGGGCCTGCACGGCGGGCAGCGGTTCCTCGGGCTCGCCTGAGCCGGCCTCGTCCGGCGTCGGGATATAGGAGTGCTCGACGATCGGCGCGGGCGTCTGCTGCGGCATCAGTCCGCACGCGGAAAGCGCGAACGTGGCGGCGATGGACAGGCTCGTCGTCAGGCGCAGCGCACGCACGCTGCGCACGGTCGCGACGATGAGCGCGGCCATCCGCACGATCAGGCGCGCGGCGGCATTGAAGGCGCCCGCCGTCCGACACGCTCGCATAAGCACCTGAAGGCCGATCGACGACGCATCACCCCGATGCGGGAAACCGCCTGTCATCGCAAAAGCTCCATGGTTCCAAGTCACCTGCTTGTTTTGTTCGTTGTCGGATCGCTTCGACGCGCGCGCGGGGGCATTCGTTCGCTTTGGTTTGTATTTTGCGTGCGCGCGAAGCGGATTGAATCATGCATGCAATGAACATCGCGTCATGGGCGTGCGTCCTTATCACGCCTTCGGCGTGCGCGCATCCGACGCTTTCGCGAGTTGCGCGGGCGTATCCGCCGCGCCCATTTTCGCGGCGGCGTCGCGCGCGGAAAAGCCGCCGGCATCGCGCGCATCGGGATCGGCGCCGCGCGCAATCAGCAAGTCGACGATCTCGACGCGATTGAACATTGCTGCGATCATCAGTGCCGTGCGGCCGTCGGGCGATGCGCCTTCGACATCCGCGCCGTGATCGAGCAGCGTCCGGATCACCTCCGCGAAACCCTTGAACGCGGCACCCGCGATCGGCGTCTGGCCATTGTCGTTGCGCAGGTTCGGATCGGCTTCGTGTTCGAGCAGCACGCGCACGGCGTCCGCGTGGCCGTGGTAGCTCGCGAGCATCACGAGACTGTCGCCCTTGTCGTTGCGCAGGTTGGGCGGCAAGCCCTTGGCGAGTAGCGCTTCGAGCATCGCGGCGTCGCCGCGGCGCGCGACATCGAACACCTGGCTCGCGAAGGCGATCATGTCGTCGTCGGGGCCGTCGTTCGATTGCTTCGGTGGATTCTGGTTCGAGTCGTGCTGCATATTCGTTTACTCCATGTCGATCGCGATGCATGCGTGCGGGACGCATTCGGCTGGCATTCGATTTGGCATTCAGAATGCATCGTGCGTGCATGCAAAATGCGAATGCGGACGCGGGATCAACCCGGAGCATACACAGGTTTGCTCGCGGGCCGCGCTTTTAAGCGCGGCAATGCAGCACGAATCGCGCCACGCCTTCCGCGCGGTCGCCATCGTCGGGAAAGCGCGCTTGACGCTTCGCTGCGGGTGCCTTTAGGCTCGATACGACTTTGTTACCGCGCGCACGCGCCATCGCTTTATGAATCGAGTGCCTCCCGTTGCATCCAACTCCGACGGCGACACGCCGCATCCCGATGCCGCCGTGCGCCGCCGCGCGCCCGCGGCCGAGCGCAATCGCGATGCGATCCTGTCGGTCCTCACGCGCGTGCTGCCGCCCGGCGGCGTCGTGCTGGAAATCGCGAGCGGCACCGGGCAGCACGCCGTTCACTGCGCGCAGGCGTGGCCGGGCATCGTGTGGCAGCCGAGCGATCCGGATGCCGGCGCGCGCGATTCCATCGCCGCATGGCGCGCGCACTCGGGGCTCGCCAATCTGAACGCGCCGCTCGCGCTCGACGTGACGGACGAGGATTGGGGCATCGCCGAAGCAGCGGCCATCGTGTGCATCAATATGATCCACATCGCGCCGTGGGAAGCGGCCGAAGCGCTCTTTCGCGGCGCGGGCGCACGCCTCAGCGCGGGGGGCGTGCTGTTCCTGTACGGGCCGTACCGGCGCAACGGGGCGCATACCGCACCGAGCAACGAAGCGTTCGATCAGCAATTGCGCGCGAACGATCCGCGCTGGGGCGTGCGCGACATGGAAGCCGTCGAAGCGCTGGCAAAGAAGGCCGGCTTCACGCTCGTCGAAACGGTCGCGATGCCTGCGAATAACTTCAGCGTCGTGTTCGAGAAGAACGCGTAAGCCGGCGCGGGCTCAGGCTTCGCTCGGACGCGCCGCGAAGAGGCTGCGCCAGGGCGCGGTCGCCATCAGCGAGGCCGCGACGATCATGCCGCCGCCGATCCAGCCCGTCATCGACACATGCTCGCCGAGCCATACGCTCGCGAAGAGCGCGCCGAACGCCGGCTCGCTGCCCATCAGAAGCGAGACGCGCGTGGGACTGCTGCGTCCGATCGCATAGTTTTGCGCGAAGAAGGCGAAGAGCGTGCATGCGCCGACGAGATACAGCACCGAAGCCCAGAAGACGCCGTGTCCGGCGAGCGCGGGCAAGGGCTGCCATTGCGACGGCGCGAACAGCAAGGCGAGCGCCGCGCTGCCCGACGCCACGACGCCCGCCTGCACGGCCGTCACGGTGAGCGCGGGCAGGGGCGTCGCGCGCAGCACGCGCTTGGTCACGCAGACCGCGAATGCGCGCAGCACGGCGGCGGCGAGAATCAGGCCATCGCCGAGATTGAAGTCGAAGGACAGGGCGCCGTCGCCGGCGAGCAGCCACGCGCCCGCCAGCGACACGCCGACCGCGAGCCACTCGGCCGCGGCCGGGCGGCGCTTGAGCAGCGCCCATTCGACGAGCGGCGTCAGCACCACGCACAGGCTGATGAGAAACGCGGCGTTCGCGGCGCGCGTGTGGAGCACGCCGAAGGTCTCGGCGAGAAAGATCGACAACAGCAGACAACCCAGGACGAGCACGCCGCGCAGCGCCGCTGCATTGGCGTGCCGCAGGTGCCGCAGATTCACGGCCAGCAGACAGAACGTGATGCCGAAGCGCAGCGCGAGCAGCGCCAGCACCGGATAGAACGCGAGCGCGCTCTTGACGATGCCGTAGCTGCTGCCCCACACCATCGCGACGGCGAAGAGCAGCAGATCGGAGAGAGGAAGGAGGCGTCGGGCGGTCATTGTGCGGCTCCGGGAAGCGGGAAGCCGCCATTGTCGAATGATGCAGCCGGCGCGATAATCGGGTCGCGACGCACAGCCTTGTTGTCGATAACGCACAAAACGCCCGCATGAATTCCGCCGATCTCTTCGACCTGATGCCCGACATGGCCGTGTTCGCGCGCGTCGTCGACACGGGCAATTTTTCGGTCGCGGCGCGCCAGCTCGGCAGCACGCCATCGACCGTCAGCCGGCGCATCAAGCGTCTCGAGGAGGCGCTCGCCACGCGGCTGCTCGAACGCTCGACGCGCAAGGTCCGCGTCACCGAATCGGGTTATCAGGTGTATCGGCATTGCCGCGACATGGCGGCCGCCGCATCCGGCGCGGTCGATGCCGCCGGGCAGTCGTCGGGCAAGCCGCAGGGCCGCGTCGCGCTCTCGGCGCCGACCGCCTATGCGAAATCGGTGATTCATCCGCTCGTGCCGGGGTTTCTCGCGGCGTATCCGGATGTCGATCTGCAGCTCGTCTTCGCCGATCACGACATCGATCCGCTCGACAGCGATGTCGATCTCGTCATTCGCGCGACGAGCGACCCGCCGCAGGGGCTCGCCGCGCGGCAGCTCGGACGCGTGCGCTGGCTGCTGTGCGCATCGGCGGACTATCTGCGCGAGCATGGCGCGCCGGCGCATCCGCGCGAGCTCGCGCAGCACGCCTGCATCCCGCTGGGCGAAACCGCCGACGACAACCGCTGGCGCTTCGTGCGCGACGGCGAGACGGTGACGGTCGCCGTGCGCGGGCGCTATCTCGCCAATCACGCGGGCGCGCGGCTGGAGGCGGCCGAAGGCGGGCTCGGCATCGCCACGCTGCCGGATTTCGCGGCCCGCGACGCGCTCGCCGCGGGCCGCGTGCAGCCGGTGCTCGCGGACTGGGAATTGCAGGCGCGCGCGTATCGGGGGCCGGTCTGGCTGCTGTATCCGCCCAACCGCTTTCTGCCGCCGAAAGTGCGCGCGCTGATCGATCATCTGCACGCGCATCTCGGGGAGCCAGCATGACGCCCGCGTGGATGCGCACATTCCCCGGCAATTCGCCGCGCGCCGAATTGTTCGACGCCGTGTAGACTGCGAATGGTCGTTCATTGCGCCGCAGGTGAACGCGGCGCTCCATCCGATCTCCTTTTTAGCGGAGGCGTCGTACATGCACGCAGCGTTGCCGCAGGGCGAGCAGGAAGCCGGTTCCATCGATACCCCGACGAGGCCGCCGCGCGATCTGCGCCGCATCGACATTCATCCGGATCATTGGTATCCGCTCGCGTGGTCGCGCGAGGTGAAGACCGGGCACGCGCACGCCGTGCGCTTCGCGGGCGACCCGATCGTGCTCGTGCGCACCGCATCGGGCAGCGTGTTCGCGCTGGAAGACCGCTGCGCGCATCGGCAGGTGCCGCTCTCGGCGGGCGTCGTCGACGGCGAATCGATCCGCTGCTGCTATCACGGCTGGACTTACGACTGCACCGGCCGCTGCACCGACATTCCCTATCTCGGCCGCGAACGGCTGCCCAACGGCGTGCGCGCCTATCCGTGCCGCGAGGCGGGCGGGCTCGTCTTCGTCTTCACGGGCGACCCGGCGCTCGCCGCGACCGCGAAATTCCCCGACCTCGTCTCCGCCAGCGATCCCGCGTACAAGACGCGCCGCTTCGGCCAGGAAGTGAAGTGCCATTACACCTTCATGCACGAGAATCTGATGGACATGAACCATCAGTTCCTGCATCGGCGGCAGATGGGCAACATGCGCGCGCGCTCGCTCGGCAGACGGCGCGGCGACGACTGGATCGAGGTCGATTACACGTTCGCGCGCGAGGCGGGCAAGCAACCGATCGGCGAGGCGCTCGTCTTTGGCCAGAAGCGCGGCTCGAAGCCCGACGACGGCCACAAGGACGTGATGACGATCCGCACCGAATATCCGTATCAGACACTCAAGATCCGCACGAAAGACGACACGATGGTGATGGACCTGTGGATCGCCTACGTGCCGCTCGACGCCGAACAGCGCACGAACCGCACGTTCGGTCTCTTGTCGATCAAGCGCCCGAAGATTCCGGGCCTGCTCGACGCCGCGTGGCCGCTGCTCGTCTGGTTTACC
This sequence comes from Caballeronia cordobensis, assembly GCF_001544575.2. Lineage (GTDB taxonomy): Bacteria > Pseudomonadota > Gammaproteobacteria > Burkholderiales > Burkholderiaceae > Caballeronia > Caballeronia cordobensis. The sequence goes on along the minus strand of NZ_FCNY02000044.1, from coordinate 10,012 downwards.
GAGCGCATCTTCAAGGAGGATCGCTGGATCGTGGAGCGCGAGCAGGAAGCGCACGACAGGCAGGGCGCGGACCACAACCACGAGGTCTTTCCGGTCATCAACGAATTGCGCGCGCTGCTGATGGAGCGCGGCGTGCCGCATGGCGCGGGGAAGGGCGCGGGCGAGACGCGGCGCGTGCATTTCATCCAGCCGGTGCAGGACCTGCCCGCGTCCTGACGACTGCGGCAAACCGCTATTTGCGCCCGTCGCGCCGTCGCGTTATACAGAAGGCAGACACCACGTAAGGAGGACCCTCATCATGAACAGCGACCCGACCGACCCGCGCGACGACGCACCGGAGATCGGAGACGCGCATCCCGAGGTCGAACAGTTCGATGCGGCCATCTCCCACGTCGACGAATCCTATGCCGCGGGCAAGATGGCCGCGGGCGCGGCGAAGGGCATTCTCTACAGCATCATCGAGACGCTCGGCACGCTCGTCGGCGACCCGGATCTGCCTTCGCATGCCCGCTCGGGCTACGAAGGGCTGCTCGAAACCGCGCGCGAACTGCGCTCGAAGATCGAGCATTGACGCTTCGCGCCGCGTCCGGGCGCAGCCTGTTTTGACGTCGGCGCATCGCGGGTTTTCTTGCGAAAACCTTTCGATGCGCCGGCGTTTTTCATCGTTCTGAAAAGCTGCCGCCGGTTCTGGCGGATTCCAGCCATCATCCTCGTTTTCTCACGCCGCGCCAGGCAGGGCAATCATCGCGTAACCCTTGCGCGATAAGCCTGCGGGCGATTCCGCGCCGGCTTTTTCAGCCGCTCTCACGCCCCGTTCTTGTCAGCTCACCGTCAGTTTCGTGACGGATTGCCCAATATCTGCATGCCGGAAAATACTGGTTAACCAGACAGTGAAAAAAAACGACACAAAGATGCGTCTTTCTTTCCCATTGCGGCTGTAAGCCATACACTTGCGAGCGACAAAAGTTACGAGTTGAAACAATACGAAGTCGCCACGGCGGCACCGGTTCCAAGACTCGCCCGGAAGTAATTGCCCACCGCTTGAGGAGAAAAAATGAAGGGTTTCACGATGACCAAGGTCGCCATCGTCGCAGCCACGGCGTTCGCAGCCGCGGCGCCGGCGTTCGCGCAAAGCAGCGTCACGCTGTACGGTATCGTCGACGATTCGATCGTCTATCAGAACAGCCAGACGAACCTGAACCGCACGCAGCCGGGCCGCTCGAACGTCAAGATGGCGTCGGGCATCTGGGCGGGCAGCCGTTTCGGCCTGAAGGGCGCTGAGGACCTGGGCGGTGGCAACAAGGCGATCTTCCAGTTGGAATCGGGCTTCGACATCAACAGCGGCGGCCAGCAGTTCTCCAACGCGATGTTCGGCCGCCAGGCATGGGTCGGTCTCACGAACCCCGGCTACGGTACGCTGACCCTGGGCCGCCAGTACACCTCGTACTACACGCTGCTCTCGCCGTATAGCCCGACGAACTGGCTGACCGGCTACTTCGGCGCGCACCCGGGCGATCTGGACGGCCTGGACACGATCTACCGCGCGAACAACTCGGTGGTCTATACCTCGCCGAAGCTCTACGGCTTCACGGTGAGCGGCTCGTACTCGTTCGCGGGCGTGCCCGACAGCGTGTACCAGGGCTCGACGTGGTCGGCTGCGCTCCAGTATCAGCAAGGCCCGATCGGCGGTGCGGTGGCGTTCTCGCGCATCAACAACGCGGCTAACGGCGGCGGCATCTACAGCGGCCAGTCGACGACGGTCAACAACACGGCGGCGACGGACGGCTCGGGCCAACCGGGCGTGTCGGCGGTGACCGCGGGTTATCAGCGCGCACAGGCTCAGCAACGCTTCGCAGTCGCGGGCGGCTACCAGTTCAACAGCGCGTGGGATATCTCGGTCACGTACACGAACGTTCAGTACATCCCGGGCATCAACTCGGGCTTCACCGACGAAGCCGTGTTCAACACGGCCGGCACGGTGCTGCACTGGAAGGCGACGTCGGCATGGGACTTCGCGGCGGGCTACAGCTACACGTGGGCAAGCAAGGCGAACGGCATCAACGACGCGGCTTCGTACCATCAGTTCAACCTGTCCCAGTACTACTCGCTCTCGAAGCGCACGGGTCTGTACGCACTGGAAGCGTTCCAGCGCGCGAACGGCAATACGCTGTTCTACCCGAGCAACGGCGCGACGACGCGCCCGGTTCAGGGTGCTGCGATCGCGACGATCGGCGACGGCTTCCAGAGCGCGCCGTCGGCATCGCGCAGCATGTTCGCGGCGGGCGTGGGTATCATCCACCGCTTCTAAGCGACGTGTAAGCGACGCTGCGTAATGCATCAAGCATTACGCATGCTGCATGCAAAAAACCGGACGCCGCGGCGTCCGGTTTTTTTTGCCCGCGCGGGGCGAAAAGGGCGCGTCAGATGAACATGCCGCCCGACACCTCGACGCGCTGCGCCGTCATCCATCGATGGCCGTCCGAAAGCATCGCCGCGATCGCGCCGCCGATATCGTCCGGCACGCCCGCGCGCCCGAGCGCCGTGTTATCCGCGATGAAGCGGTTCGTGTCGTGATCGTCGCGCACCACGCCGCCGCCGAAATCCGTTTCGATCGCGCCCGGCGCAATGGTGTTGACCGTGATGCCGTGCGGCCCGAGTTCCTTCGCGAGATAGCGCGTGAGCACTTCGATTCCGCCTTTCATCACGGCATAGGCCGCGAAGCCCGGCAGCGCGAAACGCGTGAGTCCGCTCGAGACGTTCAGGATCGCGCCTTCCTCGTGCAGATACGGCAGCAGCGTCTGCGTCAGGAAGAACGGTCCCTTCAACTGGATGTTCACGAGTTCGTCGAACTGCTCGGGCGTCGTTTCGGCGAAAAGCGCGTGAATGCCGATGCCCGCGTTGTTCACCAGAAAATCGAAATTCTCGCGCTCGAAGGTCGTTTCGAGCGTCTTGCAGAGCGCGTCGCCGAACGCCGCGAAGGTGTCGCATCGCGCGACGTCGAGTTGCAGCACGGCCGCCTTGCCGCCGGCCTGGGCGATATCGTCGACGAGCGATTGCGCGGCCTGCGCGTTGTGCTGGTAAGTGCCGATCACGCCCGCGCCTTGCTGTGCGAGTTTCAGCGCGGCGTTGCGTCCGAGTCCGCGGCTCGCGCCCGTGATGACCGCGACTTTGCCGCTCAAGTTTCCATTCACGATGACTGCTCCTGTCGTTGGGACGATGATGGTCACTGTAGGACGGCGCGGCGCGCGCAGGAAAGGCATGTCGATGCTGCATTGCACACGCGCCGGGCGCGGGCCTTGCTCAACCGTTTCACCCATCTAAATGCGCGGAGAACCGCACCATGAGCGATGAGAGCAGTCAGGAAAGCTTCGAACGACCGTTCAGGCTGTTTGCGGTCGAAGACCGCGTGCTCGCGCAGAACGTCGATGGCAAAGTGATCGACATCGGCGCGATGGAATCGAAGAACGGGCAATTCTGCGCGCGCCTGGATTCAGGGGACCTCGCGACCGAGCCCCGGCGCAGCCCCGAACTTGCGCTGAAGGCGCTCGTCGGCAAGTTGTCGTTCGACTATCTCGATGGCCTTTTCACGAGCGAGCGCGAAGCCGAAGTGAGCGGCCGGCTGCAGGATTATCCGAGCGTCGAATTCGAGCTCGACGAAAGCTAGCCGCGCGACACGCCCCAGCGCACGCCGCCCCTTTTAAAGGCGCTCAGACGCCCGGCGGCGGAGTGCCGGGCAGCGCGGTCTTCGCAGCGGGCGCGACGGCACGAGACGCGCGCGGGGCGCCGCCGTCGTTGCGTGTGATATGCACGGGCGGATCGCCGCGTGGCGGAAACATCGCCCCGACGAGCCGGTCGACGAAAAAGAAGAACTTGTCCGACGCATAGCCCGCGACGAACGCGATCGCCAGCGGCGACACATCCTTGCCGCCTTCGAGCAGCTTGCTGAAGAGCCCGATCGAAATGCCGACGATGATCGCGCTCGTCACATGCGCGCGATTCGCGACCTTCGAATGCTCGGGATGGAACGTGTTCGCCGCCGAATCGGCGGAAAGCTGACGCAGGATTGCCGCGCACGCGCCGAGCCACGCATAGAGCACGGGCAACAGAAAGCCCGTCACCGCGCCGACGATCGACAGGATGATGTCATTGGCATAAAGCGCCATCGCACGGATGTCCTGATACACGGCGATCTTCTGAAAGCCTTGCGCGACCGCGTCGAGATCGGTCGGCGGATTGGCGGCGCCCGGTTCGGCGTTGGGCTTGGCGAGCAGCGGCAGCGTGATCTCCAGCACTTTGCGCGCCACATCCGGATTGCACTGCCAGTCGCCGCTTTCCACTTTGCCGCTGTAGTATTTCGGCGAGTGCGACGTGCGATACGCGCCCTGGAAATTGAGCACGTTTTCTTCGGCATCGCAGGGTGCTTTATACGGACTGCGAATCGCTCCCAGACCGAGACTCGTCGTGAATGCGCTGATGCGCGACACATCGGCGAAAAGCTGCCGGTTGTTGGTTGCGAAGCTCTGCAACGCTTCCTTGATCTGCAACGCGGGCTGCGAGTTCTGCAGCGCGATGATGGCGAGCGCGTCCTTCTTTTTGTCCGCATCGGCGATAGCGACCGCGTGGGCCTGCAACTGATTGTGCAGCGTGAGCGCGGCCGCGTCGTTCGCCTTGACGACCGCGGCGATATCGGTCGATACCTGATTGGCGACGAAGAGCAGACACGAAAGCGACACGACGAGCAGCGTCAGCGCGATCGCCGAATGCGTGTAGATGCGGATCGCACGTCGTGCGCCGCGTCGCGCTTCGTCTCCCGCCGTTTCCGCGACGACCGGCGTCACGGCAAGCGCGATGCGGCTCATCGCCGCGTAAAACGCGCTCTCGATTTCCGGGTTCCACGTATGGTCCTGCTGTGCGGCGCGCGCTTTCGACATCGCTTCGACGTCGCGCTCGTCGAGCGGCTTGCCGTTTTGCGCGCCATAGGAAACCATGTCGCGGCAGTGATCGAGATCGTCGACGATGCGTCGTCCAGGATATTGCACCGATGCCGCGATGCGGCTCATCGCGCCGTAAAACGCGCTGCCGATCGCGCGGCTCCAGATGCCCTGATCGAAGGCGGATCGCGCGCCGCGCACCGCATCGACATCGGCCTTGTCGAGGCGCGCGCCGGTCTCGGCCGCATGCGAGATGAGCGCTTCGCACTTGGCAATGTCCGCTTCCGCGCGCGGGCCGGGCTGACCGTCGCTCAAGTCGTCGGCGTTCGTAGGGTCATCGATGTCGCCGCTCGGATGCCCGGCGAATTCCGGGGTCGTAGGTACGCTCATGCCGGTCTCCCATGTCCGGGCGAAGCGCAGGCTGCGGGCGGACGTGCTTGCCGGCCGCGCGCGTCGTGTTGTCGTTGTTCGCGGCCGGTTATCGAAAAACTATGCGTCTCACGACGCGATGCGTTTGCAGCGCAAACGTTTGTACCTGAATTCTAGGCGTCGCGATCGCACAGCGTGTGCGCGCATGCGCACACAATCCGGCAAATGATTCGGATACCTGAGTTATTTTCCAACCGGCAGCGCCTTCAACTGCGCGACGAGTTCCGGATACATGTCGAGAAAGCCCGGCGCTTCGAGGCGCGCAAGCAGGCTCGGGTCGATCGTCTCGTTGATCGCCGTGCCCGCCACGCGCGGTTTTTTCTCGCACACCATCTGCAGGAAAGGATGATGCGCGGTGAATTCGGCGTACGAGTCGATCGGCTGCGACTGGAACGCCTGCGGCGGAATCGTGATCGGCCCGTCGATCGACAGTCCCGTGTCCGCCGCCTTTTGACGAAGCCACTCGGCGGGAATGAGCGGCAACAGATCTTCGGGCGTGCGCGGCGGCGTCACATAGCCGCCGCCCACGTTCGCATGCGCGCCCGCGAACCAGCGCTGTTCGAGCGGCAGATGGCTGCCGCGCACGTCGGCGCCGGGCGTCCACAACGTCGGCTTGTAGAGCGAGCGGAATTCATTCGCCGCGACCGCGTGATAAGCCGCCTTCGTGCTGTTCGAGAGCGTCGTGTCGTGGAATTTGTAGTAGCTCGAAAATCCGGGCACGGGCAGGCCATCGAGCGGAATGCCGAGATCGCCGACCGTATCCCACACGCCGATGAACTCCACATCCACTTCGCGCGTGAACTGCTTACGAAAGTCCACGACCGGTTGATCCGACGGTCCGACGTCCTTGTCGCGATAGATGCCGTAAGCCTGATCGATCGACTGCGCGCTCCAGTCTTTGGCGAGTCCGCATTTGCGGATCAGCCCGGCGAGACTGCGCGCGGAGTACGCGCCGCGGCTGAAGCCGAAGATGAAGATCTTCGCATCGGGCTGGTAGCGCTGACACAGCCACGCATAACCGCTTTTGATGTTCTCGCTCAGGCCGTCGCCGAATGCGCCGCCCAGAAATTTGTTGGCAAGCGCAAACAGCCCTTTGCCTTGCGTGCCGACGCCGGCCACGTAGAAGGTTTCCTGCTGGTCGGTCTCGGGTGCGAGCTTGTAGAGCAGATAGGCGTTGGTGCGGTCGTTGGGCTCGTTCCACGTGCCGTCGAAGAAGATGGCGAGGTTCATGAGCGCGGGTCTCCGTGGTCTTGCAGGCGCGTCGGCGCGGGGTACGCAACGCCGTGCCTCGAACTAAGGAATAGGCAATCCGGGCGCGGACCGCAAGCACGCGCACGGTGCAAAGCGCGGCGCATGCGGGCCGCGCTGGATTTTGGCGGAAAGACGAGGGATGCGAAGGGTCGACGCGACGCGCGTCGGGCAGCTTCGGCGTCGATGTGCGATGCTAGTCGGGCGGCTGCAATGGGGAATGCCGCGCATGGAAAAACGCGGGGTGAATCATGAAAAGAACGCCTTTCGCCATAGTCGCCGTTCTCACGGCGACGCTCGCTACGCCTGTCTTCGCACGCGACGACGGTCCGCGCTTCGCGCAGGACCGGCTCGATACGCTCGTCGCGCAGCACAAGGAAGCGAGCCGTCACATCGCGCAGGGGCATGCGCAGGCGCAGGCGCAGCGCGCGCAGTCGGAAGCGCAGCACGGGGCTTCGTGACCGGAAGTCAGTTGCGGTACGGCCGTTAGCATCGGCCGCGACGCTTGAAGGAACCGGCGTGCAACGCGCCGGAGGGGATCGTTCGCACCTCGCGCCAATGCGAAAGGTACGAAATTTGCGACCGCGGCCCGGGTGTTCCGCGGCCAAGCGCCGACGATCCTCCCTCCACCTTCAATGAGCGCCATGACAAGGAAAGCCCTATCGATCGCCGTTCTCTCTGTCTCCTTTCTCGCAGCGGGCTGCGCGGGCATCGGCCCGGGCCGTCTGAAAGCCGATCAGGTCGATTACGCCCGCGCGCTCGGCGATGCGAAGAAGCGTGAAATTCTTGCAGCGATTGTCGGATTGCGCTTCGCGGACGCGCCGTCGTTCCTTACGGTGAGCAGCATCATCGCCGCGTATTCGTTCGATACGTCCGGCGGCGTCATTCTGAATGCCGGCTCCGGCGCGCAGCCGAATTACGCGCAGGCGACGGGCAGCGTCTCCTATTCGAATCATCCGACCTTCACGTTCACGCCGACCACGGGCGATGCCTACGCGAGCGCCTATATCCGGCCGCTCTCGCCGACGCTCGTGATGCCGCTTGCCGAAAGCGGCATTCCGATCGATCTGTTGTTGCGCATCACGGTGCAATCGATCAGCGGCCTGCAGAACGGCACGGCGCTGGGCGGGCCGAACGCAGCCGGGTCGTCGGATTTCTTCCTGCTGCTGCAGGCGTTGCGCAGGCTGCAACTGGCGGGCGAATTGAACATCGAAACGCGCAATACGGACGGCAACAAGCCCGTCAAGACCGAGTCGAGCGTGAAGGGCGGCAATAGCGGCGACAAGGGCGGCGTGTTCATCACGCTCGGCGCGACGCGCAGCGGCACCTCGAAGCAAGTCACGGATGATCTCGCGCTCGTGCGAAGGCTTCTTCATCTCTCGCCGAAAATGAAGACGTATGAGTTCGTCTATGGACAGTCGGCGGATCAGAGCCGCATCCCGATGGTCACACGCTCGGTGCTCGGCATTCTGACCGACCTCGGCGCGCAGATTTCGGTGCCCTCGGATCAGATAGGCAGCGGCGCGACCAAACCGACGATTGGTCTCATCGGCGGCGAAACGCGTCCGACGATCGTCGTGAAGACGGGAGAAAAAGCGCCGCAGGACGCTTACGTGAGCGTGCTCTACGACAAGTCCAACTACTGGATCGATCGCGGCGACTTCGATTCGAAATACGCCTTCACGGTCGTGCAGAATCTGATGGCGCTCGCCGAAGTGACGGACACCGCGAAATCGCCCGTCGTGACGATTCCGGCGAACTAGACGCGGCGGGCGCGGCGCGGTTGGCGCGCGGAATGCGAAATGCCATCGGCAATCGGGCATTACGCATTACGCATTCCGCATTTCGCATTTCGCATGCAAAAAGCCAAAGGGCGATATCGCGAGATATCGCCCTTCGGCTTTTCGGCCGATCGCGGGATCGGCCGAGACTTCGACGCTTACTGGCCGAAGTACGTGTTGAGCGCGCGCGGCTGTGCGCCGACCGTGCGGCCCGACTGCGACGAGCCGTTCGCGACCGAACCGTAGTCGCTCGACTGCACCGGCGCTTGTGCGACCGTCTGGGCGCTCACGCGCGCTTCGGCGGCCTGGATGTTCGACGGAAACGACGGATCGCTGATGTTCGGGTTGTAGCCGGCCTTTTCCAGCTGAACCAGATCCGCACGCACTTGGGCGCGGGTCAGCGGCGCGTCGGACTGTTGCGCGAACGACAGGGCGGGCGCGGCAAGCGCGGCGGCAACGACGACTGCGGAAATGAGCGTTTTCATGATGAACTACCTCCGATTCGGATTTCTGATCGTGCTGCCGGTTTCGTGTTGAGCAGCTTGTGAAGGGAGTGTAGAGACGACTTCATAGAAGATCATTCTCGTTTCTGTTGAATGATCTTTGTCGGATTGCGAATAATCGCGAAGAGGCCTCGTTGCGGCGCATGAAACGCGACCCGTGGCGGGCAATTGGAATCTGTGATCGGCTCCTGTCACCATCTTGCGCCGCAACAACACAACGCGGCATCTTTGCAAATTTCGCAACGATGCTTCCTTGGACCGGCGAATGATCATTTGCGGACATCTCCCTACACTTCGGTCATCTGCTCGGCGTGCTTGACGTTCTGAAGTCGCCGAGCTTCATCTAAAACTGGGAGAGCCGATCATGAAATCGTGGGTCAACGTAATCGCCGTAGCCGCCGTCCTGTCCGCACCGCTGGCATCGTTCGCGCAATCGAGCGCGCCGGTGAGCCGTGCCGAAGTGCGCGCGGAACTCGTTCAGGTCGAAAAGGCGGGATACTCGCCGGTCGCGGAGGACGCCTCCTATCCGGCGAAGCTGCAGGCAGCCGAAGCGCGCGTCGCCGATGTGCGTCTCGCTCAGACGCAAGCCGAAGGTTACGGCTCGTCGACGGGATCGGCGTCGCAGTCGGGTCACGTCGCTAAGCGTGTCGACCCTCAAGGCGTGTTCTTCGGGCAATAACGTAAATAGAAGCTCGGTTCATTGCATACAAAATTCGAAAGGCACTTCTGGCGCGGGTGACGCGGTCGTGAAGCAACCTCCGCCGCCGGATTCCGGTGGTTTGCCCAGCCGTGCATAGCGGCTGGGCTTTTTTGCGTCCATCGGACGCATCGTTTCCGGGTTAACGCGACGCTATTTGTCTCGGAATTGTTCGCTATAAAATTAATCAACCGTCCGGTCGGTTAATAGTTATACTCGCTCCATCGCATCTCAAAAAAGACGGCGGAGCCCCATGTACACCCAATCCCTCGACCTCCCGAGTCCCACACCCGCAGCCGAGGCACCCCCATCCGCGACTTCGCCCGAGCAAGCCCGTTTCGACGCAGTCATGCAGGCCGACGGCAAGATCGAAGCGCAGGACTGGATGCCCGAGGCGTATCGCAAGACGCTGGTGCGCCAGAT
>NZ_FCNY02000038.1 GCF_001544575.2 Caballeronia cordobensis | reverse complement strand
GTTTGTTGTGTGGTGCGATGTGACGGACCGTGCGCGATCCAAGCCCGATTGGGCCTATGGGGGCACTCTTTAGGCGAGTGCCGCCTAGGAGGAGAAAAATGGCCAACGTGCGTGTGACCGCGGGCGGTGAGAGAGCTGCTTTCTTTGGTGACTTTCTTTGCAGCAGCAAAGAAAGTTACCCCCGCCCCGGGGAGGGGCAGTGCTAATAGACCAACACGAATACGGGATCCGGCGAAACAAAAAAAACCCAGTCAAAACACCCGAGCAATCAAAGAAAGCAAAACCGACAACAACAACGTCGACATAAAAGGAAACGAATATTCCTTCCCAAATATCCGCAGAGTGAAGTCGCCAGGCAACCGCCCGATCCCAATCTTCCTAAGCCAGGGCATCGACCCGGAAAGAATCGCGAGCGCGATGAAAGTAGTCAACAGCCAGCGAATCATGATCGAAGAAAATCACAAAGTATGAGAACGGTCGCCGATGGCGAACGCATCAAGAGTACCCGGAATACCACGCGAAAACGCGATCACCTTGAACAACTCGCCCATCTCCGCTTCGGAAAGCAGCTTCTGCACCGCATTCGCCGCCGGCAAAAAGCGCTTCACATCGGCAGGATCGAGATCGCTCAACACATCGGTGATGCCGGCATTCATCAGAAAGCGCGCCTGAGACGTAAAGCCGAGCAAATCGGCGCCCGTTTCCACGCCCGCTTCCGCGATCCCCGTAAATTCGACGTGCGCCGTGATGTCCTGCAATCCCGGATACATAAACGGGTCGGCATGCGCGCGATGCCGGTAGTGACACATCAGCGTCCCCGTTGCGCGCTGCGCATGATAGAACTCGCGGCGCGGAAAACCATAGTCGATGAAAAACGCCGCACCGCGCGTCAGCATCGTGCACACCGTCTTCGTAAAAGCGAGCGCCGCCTCGTGCGTCTCGGTGACGTATTCCGCGAACGGCTCGTCATTGGCTTCGTCGATGGCGGCATCGATCACTTCGACCTGCGCATCGGGCGCGATCGGCCGGTCGTCGAAGGCAAAGCGGTCGTTCAGCGCCACGACGCCGCGCTCGTGCCACGCGCCGAGCTTGCGCACGACGAGGCGCACCGGCATCGCGTCGAGCACCTCGTTGCCGATCACGACGCCGTCGAAGGCATCGGGCAGCGCGTCGAGCCATTTCACCTTCGCGGCAAGCGCAGGCGCGTGCTTTTCGATGGTTTCGCGCTGGCGCGCGCGCAATTCGCCGGAAAGATCGACGATCGCATAGCTGTCGAAAGCCACGTCGAGATCGGCGAGCGCGGTCAACAGGGCCGCCGCCAGCTTGCCGGTGCCCGCGCCGAATTCCATCAGCTGCCGCGTGCCGCTTTGCTGCAAGGCCTGCGCGACAGGGCGCGCGAGCGTTTTCGCGAAAAGCGGGGACAGTTCGGGCGCGGTGACGAAATCGCTGCCGTCTTCGGCGCGGCGGCCGAATTTCATCGCTCCGCCGCTGTAGTAGCCGAGGCCGGGCGCGTAGAGCGCGAGGTCCATGTAGCGGTCGAACGGCAGCCAGCCGCCCGCCGCGGCGATGCGCCCGCGAATCAGGTCTGTCAGCGCTTCCGACTGCGCAAGGGCGTCGGCGCCGGGAACAGGTAAACTATCGGTTTGTCTGGCATTCGAATTCATCCCAGTATTGTAAATGAGCGTCTCCAAGCCGTTTTCTTCCGCTAACTCGCCGTCTTCCGCTTCCGTTTCGCACCGCCGCGCCGTGCTGGTGACGGGCGCGGCGAAGCGCATCGGGCGCGGCGTCGCGCTGGAATTCGCGCGACAGGGCTGGGATGTGGCAGTGCACTACGGCGAGTCGGAACACGAGGCGCACGCCACCGTCGCGGATATCGAGTCGCTCGGACGGCGCGCGGTTGCGCTGAAGGCCGATCTCGCCGTCGAAGCGGAAGTCGCGCGGCTCGTGCCGGCGTGCGTCGAGGCGTTCGGCGGGCTGAACTGCGTCGTGAACTGCGCGTCGCGCTTCGACGAAGACACGGCCAGCGATTTCGGTTATGCGAAGCTGCTGGAAATGACCGCCGTCAACGTCGCCGCGCCGCTCACGCTCGCGCGCATGCTGCACGAAATCACGCCCGAGGCCGCCGCCGAAGACGACGCATTGCGCGGCGTCGTCATCAACGTGCTGGATCAGAAGCTGTACAACATGAATCCGGATTACCTGTCGTACACGCTGACGAAGGCCGCGCTCGAAAACGCCACCGTCGCGCTCGCGCAGGCGCTCGGGCCGAAGCTGCGCGTGGCCGGGCTCGCGCCGGGTTTGACGCTGATATCCACGGGGCAGACGCCCGCGTCGTTCGAGTCGGCGCATCGCGTGACGCCGCTCAACCGCGCATCGACGGTCGATGACGTCGCGCAGGCCGCGTGCTATCTCGCGAACGCGCACGGCGTGACGGGCACGACGCTCGTCGTCGATGGCGGCCAGCATCTCGTGCCGAGCCCGCGCGACGTGATGTACATGATCGGCGCGCAAAAGCCTTGAAACGCGCTTACTGAATACGGAAACCAACATGCTTGCCGCTCTTTCGCATCCCCGGCTGACCGATTGCCGGCGGCTTTTTCTGCGCAACTACGAAGTGCGCATCAACATCGGTGTGCATGACTTCGAAAAGCGCGGCGAGCAACGCGTCGTGATCAATGTCGAGCTGTTCGTGCCGCTCGCGCTGTCGACGCCCGTCGAGGACAAGTTGTCCGAAGTCGTCGATTACGACTTCATGCGCTCGACCATCGCCGCGCGCGTGAAGCAGGGCCACATCCATTTGCAGGAAACGCTGTGCGACGACGTCGCCGCCGCGCTGCTTGCGCATCCGAACGTGCGCGCGGTGGCCGTATCGACTGAAAAGCCCGACGTTTATCCCGACTGCGACGCGGTGGGCGTCGAAGTCTTTCGCATCAAAGAGGAACGAGCATGAACGCGCGTGACGCAGTGGAAGCCGTAGCGGACGAGAAGCCCGCGCGCGAGGCATTGACCCGCCGCCAGCAGAAGGAAGCGTACGAGAACAACAAGCTGTTCAAGCGCATCGCGCGGCAGGTCGGCGAGGCGATCGGCGACTTCAACATGATCGAGCACGGCGACAAGGTCATGGTGTGCCTGTCGGGCGGCAAAGACAGTTACGCGATGCTCGAGATCCTGATGCGCCTGCGCGAGCGCGCGCCGATCGATTTCGATATCGTCGCCGTGAATCTCGATCAGAAGCAGCCGGGCTTTCCGGAACACGTGCTGCCCGATTATCTGAGCAAGCTCGATATTCCGTTTCACATCGAAAATCAGGACACGTACAGCATCGTCAAGCGGCTCGTGCCCGAAGGCAAGACCACGTGTTCGCTGTGCTCGCGCCTGCGCCGCGGCATTCTCTATCGCGTGGCGGGCGAGCTCGGCGCGACCAAGATCGCGCTCGGGCATCATCGCGACGACATTCTGCAAACGCTTTTGCTCAACATGTTCTACGGCGGCAAGCTGAAGGGCATGCCGCCCAAGCTCCAGTCCGACGACGGCAAAAATGTAGTAATTCGTCCGCTCGCCTACGTAAAAGAGACGGATCTGGAAAAGTACGCCGAACTGCGCGAATTCCCGATCATTCCGTGCAACCTGTGCGGCAGCCAGCCGAACCTGAAGCGCGCGGAGATGAAGGCGTTGATCCGCGAATGGGACAAGCGTTTTCCCGGACGCATCGAGAACATGTTCAACGCGCTGTCGAACGTGGTGCCGTCGCATCTGATGGACAGCAAGCTGTTTCCGTTCGCCGGCCTGCGCGCCACGGGCGAAGCGGACCCGCAGGGCGACATCGCCTTCGACGAGGAACCGTGTGCAAGCGAACCGTCAGGTTCGGCCGGCACGGTTTCAATTGTGCAGTTCGACGATCTGTGACCTTTATTCACTAAGGCGCAGCGTGGTTTACGCCGCACTGCGTCACGGAGCCGTTTGTTATATTGGCGGCTCGTCATACCAGCAAGGCTTCCTGCGATGAACATCGTGATTCTGGCTGCCGGCATGGGCAAGCGCATGCGCTCCGCTCTGCCGAAAGTGCTTCATCCACTGGCGGGCAAGCCGCTGCTCGCGCACGTCCTCGATACGGCGCGCTCGCTGTCGCCGACGCGGCTCGTCGTCGTCGTCGGGCACGGCGCGGACAAGGTGCGCGAGTCGGTCGGCGCGCCCGACGTGCAGTTCGCGCTGCAGGACCGGCAGCTCGGCACGGGACACGCCGTGCAGCAGGCGCTGCCGCTTCTGGATCCTTCGGTTCCGACGCTCGTGCTCTACGGCGACGTGCCGCTCACGCGCGCGAGCTCGCTCAAGCGCCTGATCGATGCCGCGGGCCCGGAGCGTTACGGCGTGCTGACGGTCACGGTCGGCGATCCGACCGGCTACGGGCGCATCGTGCGCGACGCCGCCGGCAAGGTGAAGAAGATCGTCGAGCAGAAGGATGCGAGCGAAGAAGAGCGGCGCATCGCGGAAATCAACACCGGCATCGTGATCACGCCGACGCGCACGCTCGAAACGTGGCTCGCGTCGCTGAAGAACGATAACGCGCAAGGCGAGTTCTATCTGACCGACGTGGTCGAGCGCGCCATCGATTCGGGCGTGGAAGTCGTGACCGCGCAGCCGGACGCCGAATGGGAAACGCTCGGCGTGAACAGCAAGATTCAGCTCGCGGAACTGGAGCGCATCCATCAACGCAACGTGGCGAATGCGCTGCTCGACGCCGGCGTCACGCTGATGGACCCGGCGCGCATCGATGTGCGCGGCACGCTCGAATGCGGCGCGGACGTCTCGATCGACGTGAATTGCGTGTTCGAAGGACGCGTGACCCTCGCCGACAACGTGACGATCGGCCCGAACTGCGTGATCCGCGACGCCACGATCGGCGCGGGCACGCGTATCGACGCCTATACGCATATCGAAGGCGCATCGGCGGGCGCGAATGTCGTGCTCGGCCCGTACGCGCGGCTGCGCCCCGGCACGAAGCTCTCCGACGAAGCGCATGTCGGCAACTTCGTCGAAGTGAAGAACGCGGTGCTCGGACACGGCTCGAAGGCGAACCATCTCACGTATATCGGCGACTCCGATATCGGCGCGCGCGTGAACGTGGGCGCCGGCACGATCACCTGCAACTACGACGGCGCGAACAAGCATCGCACGGTCATCGGCGACGACGTGTTCATCGGCTCGGATACGCAGCTCGTGGCGCCTGTGCGCGTCGGGCGCGGCGTGACGATCGCGGCGGGCACGACGGTATGGAAGGATGTCGAGGAAGACGAACTGGTGCTCAACGAAAAGACCCAGGTGAGCAAGACGGGCTACAAGCGCCCGGTGAAGAAGAAGTCGTAAGGCTGTCGGATAGATTCAGCCCAACGCGCGCGGCGTTTAGCGCCGCGCTTTCGAAAGCAAGTTTCAAAGGATAAACGCCATGTGCGGAATTGTCGGCGCGGTAGCGCAACGTAACATCGTCTCGGTGCTGGTCGAAGGTCTGCGCCGCCTCGAGTATCGCGGCTACGACTCGTGCGGCGTGGCCGTTCTGAGCAACGGCGAGCCGCGCCGCGCGCGCAGTGTCGCGCGCGTGTCCGATCTCGACGCGCAAGTGCGCGATTCGAACCTCGGCGGCATGACCGGCATCGCGCATACGCGCTGGGCGACGCACGGCGCGCCCGTCACGGACAACGCGCACCCGATCTTCTCGCGCGATACGGTGGCGCTCGTGCATAACGGCATCATCGAGAACTACGAGTCGTTGCGCGCGATGCTGAAGGACAAAGGCTACGAGTTCGTGTCGCAGACGGACACGGAAGTCATCGCGCATCTGATTCACAGCATGTATCGCGGCGACCTGTTCCAGACCGTGCGCGAGGCGGTGAAGCAGTTGCACGGCGCCTATGCGATCGCGGTGATGCACCGCAACCAGCCGCATACGGTGGTGGGCGCGCGTCAGGGTTCGCCGCTCGTCGTCGGCGTGGGCGAGGGCGAGAACTTCCTCGCGTCCGATGCGCTCGCGCTCGCGGGCAGCACCGACCGCTTCGCGTTCCTCGAAGAAGGCGATGTGGTCGAGATCGCGCTGGACGGCGTGAAGATCGTCGATCGCGAAGGCCTGCCCGCCGAGCGCGAAGTGCGCGTGGTGACGGCATACGGCGGCGCGGTCGAGCTCGGGCCGTATCGTCACTTCATGCAGAAGGAAATTTTCGAGCAGCCGCGCGCGATCACCGACACGATCCCGCAGGCCGATCAATTCGATCCGAGCCTTTTCGGCGACAACGCGCGCGACGCGTTCGCGAACATCGACAGCATCCTGATCCTCGCGTGCGGCACGAGCTATTACTCGGGCTTGACGGCGAAATACTGGCTCGAATCCATCGCGAAGATTCCGACGCAGGTCGAGATCGCGAGCGAGTATCGCTATCGCGAGTCGGTGCCGAATCCGAAGGCGCTCGTCGTCACGATCTCGCAATCGGGCGAAACCGCCGACACGCTCGCCGCGCTGAAGCACGCGCAATCGCTCGGCCACAAGCACACGCTCGCCGTGTGCAACGTCGCGACGAGCGCGATGGTGCGCCAGACCGAGTTCGCGTTTCTCACGCACGCGGGCACGGAGATCGGCGTGGCATCGACGAAGGCGTTCACGACGCAGCTCGTCGGCCTGTTCGTGCTCGCGGTGACGCTCGCGAAGATGCGCGGTCATGTGAATGCCAAGCAGGAAGCCGCGTACTTCACGCAACTGCGGCACTTGCCGGCGGCGCTGAACAGCGTGCTCGCGCTGGAGCCGCAGATCATCGCGTGGTCGGAGGAGTTCGCGCGCAAGGAAAACGCGCTGTTCCTCGGCCGCGGGCTGCATTATCCGATCGCGCTGGAAGGCGCGTTGAAGCTGAAGGAAATCTCGTACATCCACGCCGAAGCGTATCCGGCGGGCGAACTGAAGCATGGGCCGCTCGCGCTCGTGACCGAAGCGATGCCGGTCGTGACCGTCGCGCCGAACGACACGCTGCTCGAAAAGCTGAAGTCGAACATGCAGGAAGTGCGCGCCCGCGGCGGCGAGCTGTATGTGTTCGCCGATGCGGATACGCGTATCGTCAGCGAAGACGGCATTCATGTGATCCGCATGCCGGAGCACTATGGTGCGTTGTCGCCGATCCTGCACGTGGTGCCGCTGCAATTGCTCGCGTATCACACGGCGTGCGCGCGTGGAACGGACGTCGATAAGCCGCGGAATCTGGCGAAGTCGGTGACGGTGGAGTGAGGGCTGGCGGGGATCGCAGGTCTTCTAGGAAAGCGCCTCTTCGGAGGCGCTTTTTGTTTTGGGGTGTGCGCGGCGGAGCGGCCGATTTAACCGGCATGGATTTGCGTATTGCAGCTCAAATCTAGACTCTATCGGAATGAATTTGCCGATTAATCGACTTCCCCATCGACCCATCAACGCTCGACGCCATGACGAAAGCCGTGCTCACCAATCAATCGCGAATGACCTGACGCCTGTGGACAACCTTGTTGGCACGTCTCTGCGTTAACTGTTGGCGTTTTCTGAACAACTCAACGTTTCCCTCAGCGACGCCAAAGTTGTCCCAGACTCAATTCGAAACGGGTCGCGCCATACCGGACTTGTTCGATCGGTAAACCTCTGACGTAAAACGCGCATCGCCGGTTATCCACTGATTTGCGGCAAGCTTGTTAACTACTACCACGTATACATACGAACTCTTTTGTTTACTCAAGCAACGTGGGTGCAGTGTTCAAGATTCAGGCAGCGCCATGCACCTGCCTCAATCGTTCACGGCTGTTGCTCAGATGCATGCGCATCGCGGCGCGCGCGTCGTCGGGATCTTGCCGCACGATCGCCTGATAGATCGCCTTGTGTTCCGCGAGCACGTTGCGTAACCGCCCGATCTGATCCAGTTCCGCAATCTCCGCTTTGCCGAGCCGCGTCCGCGGACTGACGCCGCGTCCCATCTGGCTCAGCACGTCGTAGAAATATCGGTTGCCGCTCGCCCGCGCAATCTGCAAATGGAATTCGACGTCATGCTGAAGCACGTCGGTGCTGCCGCTTTCCACTTGCTGCTCGAAGCGTTCCAGCGCCGCCGCGATCTGCTTGAGATGCGCGTCCGTGCGCCGTCCGGCGGCCAGCGCAGCAGCCGCGCCTTCCAGGTCGATGCGAAACTCGATGATCGCCATGATGTCGAGCAGACTCGACAAATCGGCATCCGGCAGACGCATCGCCTCGCGGTCTTCCGGCGCGCGAATGAAGGTGCCCACACCGTGCCGCGTCTCGACCACGTTCGCCGCCTGCAGCCGCGACACGGCCTCGCGCACGACCGAGCGGCTCACCGACAACTGCTTCATCAGCGCGACTTCGGTCGGAATCTTGTCGCCGGGACGCAAAACGCCGCGTTCGATATCCTCGAACAGGGTGGCGACGACTTTATCGGTGAGGCTGGCCATCTCGATCTCTTCTGATTGTGGTTATGTTGTCGGACGTCTTCGCATCGCCTACGATCGAAGGCGACTACGGATGTCCGACAACGCATCTTCCTGTCGGCGGCGACTTTCGTCAATTCGCCCATTCCCGGCGCATGATGCAAGCCAAGAAATAAGACATCGTATAAGTACGACGACATCAATCAAGGGCGAAGTAGCTGAAAATAAAGAAAGTACGGGTATACTCCGCTGTCGTATACGCCTAAATTCGAAGTACTCTGTGTTAAGACGTCCGATGACATGAGCCACCGGACGTACCGCTTTCACTCAGATCGCCGTCGTCACAGGGAGGCTTCATGCCGTCATCGTCACCGTATCAACCGCTGCCCAATTCTTTCCGAACGTCGCTGCGCGAGCGCAAGAGGCTGATCGGCTGCTGGATGTCGCTGGCGAGCCCGATCGTGACGGAGCTCGTCGGCGTGGTCGGCTTCGACTGGATGCTGCTCGACGCCGAGCACGCGCCCAACGACGCGCTCACGCTCATTCCGCAACTGATGGCGCTGAAAGACAGCCCGAGCGCGCCCGTCGTGCGCCCGCAGTCGAACGATCCCATCGCGATCAAAAAACTGCTCGACGGCGGCTTTGTGAATTTCCTGATTCCGTTCGTCGACAGCGCCGCCGACGCCGAGCGCGCAGTCGCCGCAACGCGCTATCCTCCTCAGGGTATTCGCGGCGTATCGGTCGGGCATCGCGGGAACCGCTACGGCACGGTGGCGGACTACTTCCAGGTGGCGAACGACAATATCAGCGTCGCGGTGCAGATCGAAAGCCGCGCGGCGGTCGAAGCCATCGACGAGATCATCGCGGTAGAAGGCGTGGATGCGCTGTTCGTCGGCCCTTCGGATCTCGCCGCCGGGTACGGTCATCTCGGTAACGCGAATCATCCGGAGGTGCAGGCGGCCATCGCGCATGTGTTCGAGCGCGCGCACGCAGCGGGCAAGGCAAGCGGCATTCTCGCGCCGGTTCAGGACGACGCGGAACGCTATCTCGCGCTCGGCAGCACGATGGTCGCGGTGTGCGCCGATCTCGGCATGCTGAGAAACGCCGCGCAGGCCGTGAAGAAACATTTCATCCCGGCGTGAGCGCCACGCTCACCGGGCCGACATCGAAAATCGACATCAAGGAGCGATACATGCAAAAGGCAGGCTTTATCGGACTGGGCATCATGGGCAATCCCATGGCGGCCAATCTTCTCAAGAACGGCATCCAGCTCGCGGCGTTCACGCGCAGCGGCGTGTCCGCCGAGCTCACGGGCGCGGGCGCCACGGCGTGCGATTCGCCCGCCGCCGTCGCCGAAAAGGCCGACGTGATCTTCATCATGGTGCCGGACACGCCGGACGTCGAACGCGTGCTGTTCGGCGAGAACGGCGTCGCGAGCAAGCTGAAGAGCGGGCAGATCGTCGTCGACATGAGCTCGATTTCGCCGATCGCCACGCGCGAGTTCGCGGCGAAGGTGCGCGAAAAGGGCGCAGATTATCTCGATGCGCCGGTGTCCGGCGGCGAAGTCGGCGCGAAAGCCGCATCGCTCACGATCATGGTCGGCGGCGCGCAAGCCACGTTCGACAAGGTCAAGCCGCTCTTCGACATGATGGGCAAGAACATCTCGCTGATCGGCGAAGTCGGCGCGGGACAGGTCTGCAAGGTCGCGAATCAGGTGATCGTCGCGGCGACCATCGAAGCGGTCGGCGAAGCGCTGCTGCTCGCGTCGAAGGCCGGCGTCGATGCGGAAAAAGTCCGCACCGCGTTGATGGGCGGCTTCGCGTCGTCGCGCATTCTCGAAGTGCACGGCGAGCGCATGACCAAGCGCACGTTCAACCCGGGCTTTCGCATCGAGCTGCATCAGAAGGATTTGAATCTGGCGCTCGCGACGGCGCAATCGCTCGGCGTCGCGCTGCCGAACACCGCGACCTGCATGCAGTTGTTCAATGCGTGCGCGGCGAATGGCGGCAAGGCGTGGGATCACTCGGGCATGGTGCGCGCGCTCGAAATCATGGCGAACCACGAGATCGGGCAGGAGACGAAGTAAGCGCGGCCGGCGCCATGCCGGCAGCGTCGTATCAACCCGTCTGCGGCGCAGGCTTCGCGATCCGCGCGAAATGCTCGATCGCGAAGCGCCGCACGTTCTCCACCGCCGGGTCCGTCTGCTCCACGCTCCACGCGAGATCGATGTCCGCGTGCGCGTCCTGTGTCCATAGCGGCCGGAACACGACTTCCTCGAAGCACAATTCCCGCGCCGACGCCGGCACGATCGCCACGCCGATGCCCGCGCGCACCAGCGCGACGATCGTGTGCGTCTGGTCGATGCTCTGCACGTAATCCGCCTGCACGCCGCTTGCCGCGAGCAGGCCGGCGATGCGGTCGTGAAAGTACTTGCCGCCGTCGTGCGAATACATGACGAAGGGCTGGCCGTCGAGATCCTTCGCGGCAATGGCCCGGCGCTTCGCAAGCGGATGCACCGACGGAACCGCCAACTGCAGCGGCTCGCGCGCGATGCGCTGAAACTCGATGCCATGCATGAAGAACTGCGCCCGCATGATGCCGAGGTCGATCTCGCGCGACTCCAGCGCTTTCATCTGCTGAAGCGACACCATCTCCTTCAACACGATCCTGATGCCCGGCAACGCGTCGCGCGCGGCGGCGATGAAGCCCGGCACGAGGTGATAGCCCGACACGGCGGTAAATCCCATCGTCACCTGGCCGGCGTCGCCGCGCGCGACGCGCCGTGCCGAATCCGCCGCCTGCGCCGAAAGCCGCAAGATGCGCACGGCGTCCGCGTAGTAAGCGCGGCCCGCGGCGGTCAGCTTCACGCTGCGGCTGTTGCGCTCGAAGAGCACGGCGTCGAGCGCCTGCTCGAGCAACTGGATCTGCCGCGACAGCGGCGGCTGCGTCATGAAAAGCCGCGCGGCGGCGCGCCCAAAGTGCAATTCCTCTGCCACGGCCACGAAACAACGCAGATGATTCAGCTCGATGATCATGTCAATTTAGGTATTGATCGATGCGGAATATAGCTTAGACCTCAATCGATCGCGTGAATATACTGATTTCCGAGATAAGCCGATCACCTCCAGGAAATCCGAATGTTCGATGTGCTACTGATCAATCCCGTGCTCCCGTCGCTCGATCGCGAGCTGAGCGCCCGCTACACCGTGCATCGCTGGTACGAGCACGCCGACAAAGCCGCTTTCCTGCGCGAACACGCCGAGCGCATCGGCGGCGTGGTGACGGGCGGCGCGACCGGCATCACGAATGAACTGATCGATGCGCTTGCTGCGCTGAAGATCGTCGCGGTCAACGGCATCGGCACCGATGCGGTCGATCTGGAACACGCCCGCGCGCGCGGCATCCACGTGTCGACGACGCCCGGCGTGCTCACCGACGACGTCGCCGATCTCGCCATCGGCCTGCTGATTTCCGCGTGCCGCGGCCTGTGCGTCGGCGACGCCTATGTGCGCGACGGCGAATGGGGCAAAAGCGGCCTGCCGCTCGCGCGCAAGTTCAGCGGCATGAAGGTGGGCATCGTCGGTTTGGGACGCGTGGGGCGCGCGATCGCGTCGCGCGCGGCGGCGTTCGGCTGTCCCGTCGCGTACACCGATTTGCGCGAGATGCCGGACGTGCGCTACCGCTTCGTCGCCGATCTGCGCGAACTCGCGCGCGATTCCGATGCGCTGATTCTCGCGGCGTCGGCGGACAACGCGGAAGGCATCGTCGATGCCGCCGTGCTCGATGCGCTCGGTCCCGACGGTTATCTCATCAATGTCGCGCGCGGCAAGCTCGTCAACGAAGCGGATCTGGTGCGCGCGCTCGAAGAGAAGCGCATTGCGGGCGCGGGCCTCGACGTGTTCGTCGACGAGCCGAATGTGCCCGCGGAATTGTTCGCGCTGAAAAACGTCGTGCTGCAGCCGCATCGCGCGAGCGCGACCGTGCAGACCCGCGCCGCGATGGGCGACATCGTGCTCGCGAGCCTCGCATCGAGCTTTGCGGGCGAGCGGCCCGAAACCAGCGTGACGCCCTGACAAAACGGCGTCGCCCGACATCACAACCATCCCGCCGAGATCTGGGAGGAGACACTTGAAGAACCTCGATATCGCCACGTCCGCCGCGAGCGCCAGTCTCGCGAAAGTCGGACATTTCCGCTACGCGATCCTCGCGCTGATCTTCTTCGTGACCGTGCTGAACTACGCGGACCGCGCGACCTTGTCCATTGCGGGCACGTTCGTTTCGAAGGATCTCGGATTGTCCGCGTCCGCGCTCGGCATCGTGTTTTCCGCGTTCGGCTGGGCTTACGCGCTCGGCCAGATTCCCGGCGGCTGGCTGCTCGACCGCTACGGCGCGAAACGCGTGTATGGCGCGAGCATCGCGTTGTGGTCGATCTTCACGCTGAGCCAGGGCACGGTGTCGCTCTTTTCGACGGCCGCGTCCGCCACCGCCGCGCTCTTCGTGATGCGCTTCATGCTCGGGCTGGTCGAATCGCCGGCCTTTCCCGCGAACGCGCGCGTCGTCGCGACCTGGTTTCCGACCAACGAACGCGGCACCGCGAGCGCGCTCTTCAACTCGGCGCAATATCTGGCGGTCGTGGTCTTCACGCCGCTGATGGCGTGGCTCACGCATGCGCTCGGCTGGCATCACGTGTTCTTCTTCATGGGCGGGCTCGGTCTCGTCGTCGCGGTCGTGTGGTTCGCCGTGATGGACGATCCGAAGTCGCACAAGCGCATGAGCCGGGCGGAGTACGACTACATCGCGAGCAACGGCGCGCTCGTCAGTCTCGACGCGACGGTCGCGACGAGCCGCCGCCGCTTCACGCGCCGCGAGCTTTCGACGCTCTTCACGAGCCGCATGCTCTGGGCGATTTACATCGGCCAGTACTGCATCACGGCGCTCACGTACTTTTTCATCACGTGGTTCCCGATCTATCTGATCAAGGAACGCGGCATGAACGTGATGACGGTGGGCCTCGTCGCCGCGCTGCCCGCGATCTGCGGATTCTCGGGCGGCATACTCGGAGGCTTGCTGTCGGACTTTCTGATCCGGCGCGGCGTGTCGGTCTCGCTCGCGCGCAAGACGCCGTTCATGATCGGCATGCTGCTCGCAACCGCGATCATGGCCGCGCCGCTCGCGTCGACCAATACGGCGATCGTCGTCATCATGTCGCTCGCGTTTTTCGGCAAGGGGCTCGCCGCGATCGGCTGGGCCGTGCTGTCGGATGTCGCGCCGCGAGAAATGACGGGGCTGTCGGGCGGCGTGTTCAACGGCATCGGCAATACGGCGGGCATCGTGACGCCGATGGTCATCGGCTTCGTGGTCGCGAGCACCGGTTCGTTCGATCGTGCGTTGTGGTTCGTCGGCGCGCACGGCATTGCGGCGATGCTCGCCTACGGGCTGCTCGCCGGGCCGTTCAAGCGCATCCATTTGAAAAGCTGATTTCCGAGGGCAGTGCAGGCAGGACCGACAAAGCCGGCGCGAGCCGGCTTTGTCGCTTCCGGAATGCACGCTCGTTCTAGTCATCGGACGTCTTAGTTCGAGTCGTCACGATACGACTCAGAAAACGAAGAAATCAGCGTGAAGCGCCGCCTGATAAGCGTTTGAGCGTTAAAGGGTAAACACGTGATTGGCCAGATCGGCACATCGCAATACAATGTCATCAGACAACGTACCACGTCGTACGAACCGGAGACATCCCTTGAATACAGCTTCCACGAGCCCAGCCGGCGATCTGCTCGAATCGGCCAGCGCCAAGGTCAAGCGCCATGTGCTGCCCTTGTTCCTCATCATGTTCATCGCGAACTACATCGATCGCGTGAACGTCGGTTTCGTGAGTTCGCATCTGCAGACCGATCTGGGCATCGGCGCCGCGGCGTACGGTCTGGGCAGCGGCCTGTTCTTCATCGGCTATGCGCTGTTCGAAGTGCCGTCGAACGTATTGATGCAGAAGTACGGCGCGCGCGCGTGGCTCACGCGGATCATGGGGACGTGGGGCATCGTCGCGGCGATGATGGCGTTCGTGCAGAACGAAACCTCGTTCTACGTGCTGCGCTTTTTGCTCGGCATCGCGGAAGCGGGCTTCTTTCCGGGCGTGGTCTATTACTTCACGCAATGGCTGCCGCAGAAGGAGCGCGGCAAGGCGATCGCGATTTTCCTCGGCGGCTCGGCGTTCGCATCGATCCTTTCCGGCCCGATCACGGGCGCGCTGCTCTCGATTCGCGGTCTCGGCCTGCACGGCTGGCAGTGGATGTTCCTGATCGAAGGCGCGTTCTCGGTGTTCCTGTGCGGCGTGAGCTGGATGCTGCTGAAATCGCGCATCAGCGACGCGCACTGGCTTTCAGCGGGCGAGCAGCGCGCGCTGCAAAACGCGATTGCATCGGAGCAGGCCGAGCGCGAGGCGGCGACCGGCCGCCATGTGCCTGCGGTCAAACTGCTGAAGGATCCGCAGATCCTGCTGTTCTGCTTCATGTACTTCGCGATCCAGCTCACGATCTACGCGGCGACGTTCTGGCTGCCGACGATCATCCGCAAGATGGGCGGCCTCACCGATTTCCAGGTCGGCCTCTACAACACGATTCCGTGGATGATCGCGATCGTCGCGATGTACTGCTTCGCGGTGCTCTCCGCGCGCTGGCGCTTCCAGCAGGCGTGGGTCGCCGTGGCGCTGGTGATCGCGGCATGCGGCCTGTTCGCGTCGACGACCGGCAATCCCGTGCTTTCGTTCGTCGCCATCTGTTTCTCGGCGATCGGCTTCAAGGCGGCGTCGTCGCTGTTCTGGCCGATTCCGCAAGGCTATCTCGATGCCCGCGTCGCGGCCGGCGTCATCGCGCTGATCAACTCGGTCGGAAATCTGGGCGGCTTCTTCGCGCCCGCCACTTTCGGCTATCTTCAACAACACACGGGCTCGGTGTCGGGTGGCTTGTACGGTCTCGGCGTCGCCTCGCTGATCGCGGCGGGCGCGGTCTTCTTCACGCGCAATCGCCGCTCGGACCGCACGCCGAACGGTCACGCCGCGCATCAAAGCGCGCACTAATACGCTTCCCTCTCTCAAGGTCAAGGATCACGCTCATGTCCACGAACGCAGTCAAACCGAACGCCACTCCGAAAGTCACCGAAT
Organism: Caballeronia cordobensis; assembly: GCF_001544575.2. Lineage (GTDB taxonomy): Bacteria > Pseudomonadota > Gammaproteobacteria > Burkholderiales > Burkholderiaceae > Caballeronia > Caballeronia cordobensis. The sequence continues at coordinate 24,057 of NZ_FCNY02000038.1, read as the reverse complement.
TGCGCGTCGTGCCGGTCGCCGGCCGCGACAGCATGCTCATGAATCTCTCGGGCGCGCACGGCCCGTTCTTCACGCGCAACATCGTGATCCTGAAGGACAGCGCGGGCAACACGGGCGTCGGCGAAGTGCCGGGCGGGGAGAATATCCGCAAGACGATCGACGATGCGCGCGCGTATGTCGTCGGGCAAAGCATCGGCAATCTGCAGGCGATCCTGAACCGCGTGCGCACCGCGTTCGCCGACCGCGACGCGGGCGGCCGCGGCCTGCAAACCTTCGATCTGCGCACGACGATCCACGCCGTGACCGCGCTCGAAGCGGCGCTGCTCGATCTGCTCGGCCAGCATCTCGGCGTGCCCGTCGCGGCATTGCTCGGCGAAGGCCAGCAGCGCGATGAAGTGGAAATGCTCGGCTATCTGTTCTACGTCGGCGATCGCAACAAGACGGATCTGCCTTACGCATCCGGCACGGATGGCCGCGACGACTGGGAGCGCGTGCGTACGGAAGTCGCGCTGACGCCCGAAGCGGTCGTGCGTCTCGCCGAAGCGGCGCAGGCGCGCTACGGCTTCAACGACTTCAAGCTGAAAGGCGGCGTGCTCGCAGGCGACGCGGAAATCGAGGCGGTGACGGCATTGGCTGAACGCTTCCCGCAAGCGCGCGTGACGCTCGATCCGAACGGCGCGTGGTCGCTCGCCGAAGCGATCCGCCTGTGCCGCGACAAGCACGACGTGCTCGCCTACGCGGAAGATCCGTGCGGCGCGGAAAACGGCTATTCGGGCCGCGAAGTGATGGCCGAATTCCGCCGCGCGACGGGCCTGCCGACGGCGACCAACATGATCGCGACCGACTGGCGCCAGATGGGTCACGCGATCCAGTTGCAATCGGTCGATATTCCGCTCGCCGATCCGCATTTCTGGACGATGCAAGGCTCGGTGCGCGTCGCGCAGATGTGCAACGACTGGGGTCTCACGTGGGGCTCGCACTCGAACAATCACTTCGATATTTCGCTCGCGATGTTCACGCATGTCGCCGCCGCCGCGCCGGGCAAGATCACGGCGATCGACACGCACTGGATCTGGCAGGACGGCCAGCGTCTCACTCGCGATCCGTTGCAGATCGTCGGCGGCAAGGTGAAGGTGCCGGAAGTGCCGGGCCTGGGCGTCGAGCTGGATATGGACGAAGTCGAGAAGGCGCACGCGCTGTATCAGAAGCACGGCCTCGGCGCGCGCGATGACGGCGTCGCGATGCAATACCTGATCCCGAACTGGAAGTTCGACAACAAGAAGCCGTGTCTGGTGCGTTAATCCTTCAATCGCTCGATGAGCGCGATCGCAGCAGCCGGATTGCGCTCCTTGAAGCCGCTGATCACGTAGACGAACACATCGCGCGATGCCGCTTTCGGCGCGGCCTTGCCGAACGTCTGCACGTCGTCGGGCAAGCCGCCCGCGGCCCAGGTTTGCGCGCGCTCGGCCCAGCGGTCGAGCGCCGTCTTCGCATAGCCTTTCGCCTGCTTGTCCGTCGTGCCCATGATGCGCGCATAGACGAACGGCGCGGTCACATCCGCGATCTGCGGATATTTCGAATCGCCCGCCATCACGATTGCTACGCGATACTTGCGCGCCAGCGCGATGAACGCCGGATCGCAGAAACTCTCGTGCCGCACTTCGACGGCGTGCCGGATCGCGCGTCCTTCGACTTTCGCGGGCAGCAGTTCGAGAAAGCGCTCGAAGTCTTCCGGATCGAACTTCTTCGTCGCCGCGAATTGCCAGTTGATCGGGCCGAGCTTGTCTTTCAGTTCGAGCACGCCGCTGCCGAAAAAACGCTCGATCGTATCGCCCGCGTCGGCTAGCACGCGGCGATTGGTGGCGTAGCGCGGCGCCTTCAGCGAGAACACGAAGTCATCGGGGGCCTCGTCGCGCCATTTGACGAACGTCTCGGGCTTTTGCGAGCCGTAAAACGTCCCATTCACTTCGATGCTGGTGAGCGCGCGGCTTGCGTATTCGAGCTCGCGCTTCTGCGCAAGGCCTTCCGGATAGAACGTGCCGCGCCACGGCTCGAACGTCCATCCGCCGATGCCGACGCGTATGCGGCCGGTTTTGCTCTTGGCGGTCGCCATCTACTTGCGGCCGACCAGATAGCTGACGCCTTGCGGCCCGTACTGCTCCGAATGTTCGATGTTCGTCGCGAGATGGAAGATATCGCCCGTGCGATACGTGCTCGCGTTGTCGCCGGTGCGGATCGTGACGTCGCCTTCCAGAATCAGCGCCTTGGCTTCGAACGGATGCGCATGGACATCGAGCGAACCGTTCGGATCGCGCGTGACCGTGGCGACTTCGTGGAAACCTTCGCTCGAAAGAAGTGCGAGAAATTCGTCGCGGTGCATGTCGGCGGTTCCGTAAAAAAGGGAAGGCGCGCCGCTCGTTTCGAGCGGACGCGCCGTGTCGTGCACCTATGCTAGCGCAGCTTTGGAAGCTTCGTTCGCCGCGCTCAGTTGCCGAAGAAGATATTGCATTGCGGCCCGCGCACGCAGGGCTTGGACGATGCGCTGTCCATGCTGCCCATGGTCATGCCGGTTTCGCCGCGGGTCATCGGGGCGCCACCATAGGAGGCGTCGCCTGGCTGGCCCTGCATGGCGCTTTGCTGAGGCGCGCTCGGATCGGTCCAGGTATCGGCGGTTGTCTGACCCGGTACCTGCGCGGTTCGATAGTAGGTTTGCTGCGCCGAGGCGAGGCCTGCGGCGGTGAGCAACGAAGCGGCGAGCGCCGCCACGGCGATACGTGATTTCATGTCGACTCCTTGATCGGAAGGCGCGCTCGCGTGAACACCGCGTAACGCTGTTCGCTGATTCGGATCGTCGATCCGCACGGAACGTGCCACGTCTGCTTCGTTCGCCATGCGTGGCGCGCCGTCCGGATGGACATCGGCGCCGGTTTCCGGCTTCGCTGCGTTGAGCTGCCGGTGTCCCGAACTCGTTCGTATGCGTTTCGCGCACGGCATCTCGCCGATGCGATGCAGACGGAGCGCCGGTGCGCTTGCCGGCGGAAAGACCGTTTCGGACCCGCGGTCCGCAGAAGACGCATGCCGCGCTGCACACTTCGTTATAGGCCGCCGGCGCGCGAATGAACAGGTCATTTCAACCCGCGCCATGCAAGGGGGCGAGGGCGTGGCGCGAGGCTGGCGGCCACGTCATCGGCGCTTCGGTTCTAGAATGCGAGGCGTGTATTTTCCGTTTCAGACCGCAAGGACCTCGCGACCATGACCGTCACCATCTACCACAACCCGAAGTGCGGAACCTCGCGCAACACGCTCGCGCTGATTCGCAACGCCGGCATCGAGCCGACCGTGATCGAATATCTGACGCATCCGCCGAGCCGCGAAGCGCTCGTCGCATTGATCGCGCGCGCGGGTCTCTCGGTGCGCGAAGCGCTGCGCGAAAAGGGCACGCCGTACGCCGAACTCGGCCTCGACGATCCAGGCCTGACCGACGATCAGCTCATCGACGCGATGCTCGCGCATCCGATTCTCATCAACCGGCCGTTCGTCGATGCGCCGAAGGGCGCGCGGCTGTGCCGCCCGTCGGAGCTCGTGCTCGATCTTCTGCCCGAAGCGCAGAAAGGACCGTTCACGAAGGAAGACGGCGAGGTCGTCATCGACGAAACGGGCAAGCGTGTGCGGTGACGCGCATTCGACCGACCTGACCGTTACCTGACGTTACCTTTCTGGCAGACCCGTTGCACCTGTATCCGGCGCCGCTTTTTAGACTTCACCTGACTCACGGAGCACTCGCGTGCAGGGAGAAGCGGCATGAAAAAGAAACTGCTGGGCACGTTCATCGGGATGGCGGGATTGGCCGCGCTGGCGATATCGGCATCGGCGAATGCCCACGTCGATGTGGCGGTGGGCGTCGGCGTGCCGGTCTATGCGCAACCCGCGCCGGTTGGCTATTACGGTTATGGCGGCGGTTACGGCGACGGCGGCGGCTATCGCGGCTACGGCTATCGTCACGACGGCTGGCGCGAGCGCGAATGGCGGCGTCACGAGTGGCGCGAGCGTCGCTGGCGCCACGAGATGCGCCGCGAGGAACGCTGGCGCGACCGTCACGGCTGGTAACGCTTCAACTGCGGTTCATCTGGACTGCGCATTGCTGGAAAACGCGGCGAGCCGGCGGGCTGCGCCGCGTTTTTTGTTTTTGGACGCCTGTATTGCGCAGGCGATGCGATCGCGTGTCGCACAGGGCGCGTTCAAGGTGCGGCCGTTCGTGCCGTAAATACGCTGGCGGCGTGGATACGCGTGCCGCACGAACGGCATCCCCTTCACTTTCAGCGATGTTCAGTCCAGTCAGCATTCTCGTCGTCACCGCGCTATCGAGCATTCTCTCGATACTGGTGCTGATTTCGCTGCTTTCGCACGCGATCGACGGCGTGCCGCGCTGGCTCTGGGCGAACGTGCTCGCGATCGTCTCGCTCGTGCTCTTCGCGGTGCAGAACATCGTGCCCGCGTGGCTCGGCGTTGTCGCCGCGAACCAGTTGCTTGCCGCGACGATCCTGCTCATCTACGAAGGCTGCAACGATTTCTTCGATGTCCGCATGCGTCCCGCGCAGCGCTGGACCGGCTGGATCATGTGGCTCGGCGTGATGGCGGGCATCGTCTATTTCACCTACGCCGTGCCCGATGCACACGTGCGCGTGGTGGTCGTGTCGGCGTTTCATGCGGCGTGCGATCTCGCGATCGCCGGGCGCGTGCTGATCGAGCGTCCGAAGGAGCGGCCGCGCTACAACTATCTGTTCGTCGCCGGCGCCGCCGCGCTCGGCGCGCTCGGCCATACGATCCGCGGTGCGATCTATGTCGTGCAGCCGCCCGCGCAGGCCGCGCTGCTGCAGCCGGGGCCGATGCAGATCACGTTTCTCGCGCTCGGCATTCTCGTGCTGCCCTCGCTGTGCATCGGGCTCGTGATGATGGCGCACGACCGGCTCGCGCAGCGTCTCGAACGCCTCGCGCGCTTCGACGATCTCACCGGCGCGCTGTCGCGCAAGGCGCTGCTCGCGGCGGCGGCGCAACGTCTCTCGCGCGCTTCGCAGACGGGCGCGCGCGAGTACGTCGCGGTCGTCGACGTCGATCATTTCAAGCGCGTGAACGACCGCTACGGCCACGCGGCGGGCGACGAGGTGCTGCGCCATTTCGCCTCGATCGTGCAGGCGCGCATCCGCGATGACGATGCGTTCGGGCGAATCGGCGGCGAAGAGTTCTGTCTGTTCTGCGCGGCGGCGCGCATCGAGGACGTCACGGCGCTCGTCGAGCGCTTGCGCCGCACGGTCGAAGCGACGCCGTGCGGCGTGCCCGGCGGCGTGCTGCATTACACCTTCAGCGCAGGGATTGCGGCATGGGACGGACGCGAGCCGCTCGCTGCGCTGATGGCGCGCGCCGACGGCCTGCTCTATGCCGCGAAGGTCGCGGGCCGCAACCGCGTGAAGGCGCCTGCCGCCGACGCGGTCATCTAAAAGCCCGCCGTCTTCGCACGAAGCCGAAACACGCGCGCAATTTTGGCGCGCTAACGTGCCGGTGCCATTCTTACCAACGCACAACGAGGAGACGAAGTGAGCCAGTTGCCCAAATTCACGATGGTCGATGCCGCGCCGACGCCCGTCGGCCCTTTCTCGCACGCGGCCGAAGCCGACGGCTGGGTGTTCCTGACCGGCCAGATGCCCACCGATCCGAACGACGACGGCGCGCCGCTGCCCGAAGGCGTCGCAGCGCAGACACGCCGCGTGATGGACAACCTGATTCTCGTGCTGAACGGCGTCGGACTGACGCTCGACAACGTGGTCAGCGTGCGCATCTTCCTGACGGAATTCAAGCGCGATTACGATGCGATGAACGCGGTGTATCGATCGTACTTTCTGCCGAAGCCGCTGCCTGCGCGCACCTGCGTCGGCGTGACGGGACTCGCGCGCGATGCGCTCGTGGAGATCGATTTCGTCGCCCGGCGGCCTTGAGCGGTTCTATTTGCGCTTGAACGCATCGACCCAGCGAAACGTGAGATTGATGCGCTCGCCGGTCATGCCCGGCTCCTTCGGCACGCGATGCACCCATTCCTGCTGCGTGCGTCCGCGCATCACGAGCAGGCTGCCGTGTGTGAGGGCGAGCGCGTGCGTGGCGTGCGTGCGCGCGTGACGGAACTCGAAAGTGCGCGTCGTGCCGAGACTCACCGATGCGATCACCGGCTCGGGGCCGAGTTCGCGCTCCTTGTCGGCGTGCCAGCCCATGCTGTCGAGGCCGCCGCGATAGCGGTTCAGCAGCACGCTGTTGAAGCGCGCGTCGCAGGCGGTTTGCGCGCGCTCGCGAAGTTGCGCGACGGCGGGCGTCCACGGCTGCGGCACGTTGCGGATGCCGGAATACACATACACCGCGTCCGGCTCGCCTTGCCACGCGGTCAGGCGCGGTAGCGGTACGCGGCCGCCGGGCGTGGTCATCGTGTCCTGTTGCCAGCGCACTTCGTCGATGAGCGCGCCCATCAGATCGGACGCTTGGTCGGCGTCGATCCAGTCCGGATGCCACACGATGTCGGGCTTGGGAATGTCGTCGAAGAGATCGAACATGGCGGTGAGGCGCGAACGGCAAATGAAGTATTCACGATAGCAGAGCCTCGCGCGCCGTGATTGCCGGCTCATTTTCTGGCATGCGCGGACGCTGTGCTACATTTCCCGAGTCATCTCAATAAAATCGCGCAAGGGCCGGAACACCGTTTCGTCCCGCACCTGCGCGGCGACGATTCGGGGAATCGCATGAACACCACAGCCGTTGCCAGCGGCGGCGAGGCGCGAGGCCGGCGCGTCCTGCTCGTCGACGACAGCGTCGATGCGGCGCTGGCGCTCTCGATGCTGTTGGAAGCGCTCGGTCACGAAGTGCGCACGGAGCACGACGGGCCGCGCGCCCTCGCATCGATCGACGAATTCAATCCCGATGTGATCGTGCTCGATATCGGCATGCCCGGTATGAGCGGCCTCGAGGTCGCGCGCGAGGTGAGAAAGCGCGACGCGTCCCGACACGCGCTGCTGCTGGCGCTGACCGGCTGGGGCGGCGACGCCGACAGACAGCAGACGCTCGACGCGGGCTTCGATCATCATCTGACGAAGCCGGTTTCCATTGCGGATCTGGAAGCGCTGCTCGCCGCACCGCGCGCCTGAAGCGCGCCTTCACTCCACGCGCAGCCGCGCCATGTACGGCAGGTGATCGGACAGCCAGGCGGTGTCCTGCGTCGGCACGAGCCATTCGACGGGCCGAAGGCCGCGCACGAACATCTTGTCGAGCGCGAGCGCCGGCGAGAACGCCGGAAACGTGCGGCCCGATTCGCCGAGCATCGTTGCGACTTCGCTCATGCCGAGTTCGCCGAACAGCGGCACGGAATCGTTGCGCCAGTCGTTGAAATCGCCTGCGAGCACGAGCGGGCCTTCCGGCGCTTCCTTCGCGATCCAGTGCGCGATCCAGTTCATCTGACGCAGCCGCGCCTGACGCGTGAGCGCGAGATGCGCGCACAAAAGCGTGATCGCCTGGCCGGAAAACGTCGCGCGCGCCACCAGCAAACCGCGCTTTTCGAAACGATGCGCCGAGATGTCCCAGCGCCCGGACAGGTCGAGCGGATGCGGCGACAGGATCGCGTTGCCGTGCCGCCACGAGGGCTTGAATACGTTCGGCCCGAGCGCGATCTGCAGTTCCAGCGCGGTGGCGATTTCGGTTGCCTGACAATGCCAGACGTCGTCGAGCGGCGCGTTGAGCGGATTGCCGAAGCCGCTCGCGAGGACGGGCTGCGGCATGCGCCGCGCCATCGCTTCCTGCAGGAAATAGACGTCGGCGTTGGTGGTCTGGACCCACCGCTGCATCGCGTTCCAGGCGCGCAGGCCGAGGGGCGAGCGGCCCTTGTGCAGATTCCAGCTGACCGCCGTGAAATCGGGCGTGGCCGAGCGGGAAGACGGGCCGGGCGGAAGATGTTCTGGGTTTCGCATGCGTTGTTCGTGTCGAGCGGCGGACTTTGAGTCTATGCCACCGCGATGATCATTGCGCCGCCGTGGCCGCACCGAGGCTCGCGCGCACGCGGTAGGCGAGCGACGGATTGCTTTCGATGATCTGCCATTGCTGCCATTCGCCCGGCTTGAGCACCATGCCCGGGTGCGACGCGCTCACCTGGCGCGGCACCGGCGGCAGCTTGCAGCCGGATGGCGACACGCGCGTGCTGTCGTCCTGCAGGGTTTCCTGCGCGTCGATGGCGAGCGTGATGTCGTCGGCGCTCGCGTGCGTCGGCGAGACCGTGAGCGTGCGTTGCAGGTCGATGTCCCCCGCGGGCTGATCGGCGCAGCCGACCCGATTCTTGACCTTGTTGTGGTGCGTATCGGTGCGCGCCTGGCCGACGTTGGTCGTGGCGGCGAACGAGTCGATCTGCTGGCCGTCGCGCACGACCTGCAACTCCCAGTTCACGGGTTGCGGCGGCGCGATTTGCGCCTGCGCGCCGGCGGCGAAGCAGGCGGCCGCGATGAGCGCGGCGTTCAGAAAAGCGGTTCGTATCGTGTTGTGCATTGAAGGCGACTCCTGCGCGCGGACTGTTCGGATGGCGGCACGCGTTGTCGAGCGGCCGCGGGATCGGCGTTCCCGGCGAATTCGTGTGACACGGCGGCGCGCATCCGGTTCAGCACGGCAGAAGAAACAGCATGTTTCGAACCTGCTCGCCGCATCGGTCACGACGATCATACCCGGCCCGCGCGGATCGCGACTTTATCGGCGAAAGGCTTGGTGCGGTTAGCAGCACACGCGTTCGACTGCTCGCTTGCGTGGCCTTTTGGCGTCGATACACTGGACTCGTCGACATAAAAAATGACGGGGTGTGACATGACGACGGCCGTGATCAAACAGGAACTCGCGGTGGCATCGTTCAGCAAGGTTTACAGTCTCGACGACGTGGAAACCGCGCTCAACGATCTGTCCGAAGGCGCCAGCGACGCCTTGCGCGCGACTTACGAAAAGATGCTCAAGGTAGGCAATCTGCGCTTTTGCGTGAAGCCGAACCGCATGCCGTCGATCGACGACCTCGCGGCCACGCTGCCGAATTTCGAGGAGCCGCTCGACGATATCCGCAAGCAGATTGCGCTGTGTCTCGAAACCGACGACCGCCTGGAACTCATGCCGATGCTGCTGCTCGGCGAGCCGGGCATCGGCAAGACGCACTTCGCGAAGCAACTGGCGCGGCTGCTTGGCACGAGCTGTCATTACGTCGCGATGAGTTCGCTGACGGCGGGCTGGATTCTGTCGGGGGCGTCGTCGCAATGGCGCAATGCCAAGCCGGGAAAGGTATTCGATGCGCTCGTGAACGGCAGCTACGCCAACCCCGTGATGACCGTCGATGAAATCGACAAGGCCACCGGCGACGCGCAATACGATCCGCTCGGCGCGCTTTACGCGCTGCTGGAGCACGACACGGCGCAGACGTTCATCGACGAATTCGCCGAAGTGCCGATCAACGCGGGCAACGTCGTGTGGATCGCCACCGCCAACGACGCGCGCGCGATTCCCGAGCCGCTGCTGAACCGCATGAACGTCTATGAGATTCCGGCGCCGGACCGCGAGGGCGCGCGCCGCATCGCGCAGGCGATTTACGCCGAAATTCGCGATGCGCACGCGTGGGGCGCGCGCTTTCCGGAAACGCTCGGCGATGCGCCGCTCGACGCGCTCACGCGGGCGTCGCCGCGCGGCATGCGGCGTGCGATGCTGAACGCGTTCGGCAACGCGCGCATCGACGGCAGGCATCACGTTGAGGCCCGCGACATTCAACTCGACCGGAATTCGCGAAAAAAGGCCATCGGTTTTTGAAAAGCCGTGTTTTCGAAATTGCCAAAAAAGCCGCCAAAACCTGTCATTTTTGACATCTGGCGGCCAGATTCTTGCCTTTTTCTGAATTACACCGGAAAACGAGGGAATCGGCGTGCGTTTGTTGTGTATCTCGCAACAGTCCCGAACGTAAAATAATTGGGAAGAAATCTGCGGCGGGAAGAGACATGGATCGGATCGAGTGTGTGGTAATCGGAGCGGGCGTCATCGGACTGGCGATCGCGCGGGCGCTTGCGATGCGCGGACGCGAAGTCATCGTGCTGGAGTCGGGCGAGGGCATCGGCATCGGTACGAGTTCGCGCAACAGCGAGGTGATCCACGCGGGCATCTATTACCCGCGCGGCTCGCTGAAGGCGGAACTGTGCGTGCGCGGGCGCGACATGCTGTACGCGTTCTGTCAGGCGCATAACGTGCCGCACCGGCAGTGCGGCAAGCTGCTCGTCGCCACGGCGCGCAATCAGGTGCCGCAACTCGCGGCGCTGGAGCAGAAGGGCACCGAGAATCGCGTGAAGGGGCTCGTGCGCATCAGCGGCGCGGAGGCGGCGGAGATGGAGCCGCAACTGCAATGCGTCGAGGCGGTGTATTCGCCGCTGACGGGCATCGTCGATAGTCATCAGTACATGCTCGCGCTGCAGGGCGAAGCCGAGAAGCACGGCGCGAACATCGTGTTCCATACGCCGGTCGCGTCCATCGACGCGCGCGAGGGCTGCTTCATCGTCGAGACGGGCGGTGAGTCGCCGGCGCGCTTTCGCGCGTCGTATCTCATCAACAGCGCGGGGCTGCATGCGAACGAAATCGCGCGCAGCATTCGCGGTCTCGACGACCGGCACGTGCCGCCGCTCTACTTCGCGAAGGGCAACTATTTCAGCGTGAGCGGGCGCGCGCCATTCGAGCGGCTCATCTATCCGATGCCCAATGAAGCGGGCCTCGGCGTGCATCTGACGATCGATCTCGGCGGGCAGGCGAAGTTCGGCCCGGACGTCGAATGGGTGCCCGCGCTCAACTATGACGTCGATCCGCGCCGTGCGGATTCCTTCTACGCCGCGATTCGCGCGTACTGGCCGGGCCTGCCCGAGGACGCGTTGCAGCCCGCCTACGCGGGCATCCGTCCGAAGCTGTCCGGGCCGGGGCAGGCGGCCGCCGATTTCATGATTCAGGGCAAGTCGGCGCACGGCGTGCCGGGACTCGTGAATCTGTTCGGCATCGAGTCGCCGGGACTGACCGCGTCGCTGGCGATCGCGGAGCGCGTCGCCGACATGGCGCGCTAACTTACGTGCGACTTTCTAACGCCGCTTATCTCTAACATTTGACGTCGTCGACACGCTTCCAGGTTGATATGCTCGGACATCGCCGTCGCCAAGAACGGCGCATATCCCCCAATACAACATGGAGTGAGTCACCATGAAGACATCACGTCGCACGTTTCTCATTACCAGCGTGGGCGTCGCCTCGACGTTCGCGCTCGGATCGCGCGTCGCGCTGGCTGCCGACGCCCCCAAAGTCCCCGAAAGCGATCCCACCGCGCAAGCGCTCGGCTACAAGGAAGACGCGAGCAAGGTCGACAAGGCCAAGTTCGCGAAGTACGCCGCCGGCCAGGATTGCGGCAACTGTCAGTTCTATCAAGGCAAGGCCACCGACGCCTATGCGCCGTGCCCGATGTTCCCCGGCAAGCAGGTCGCATCGAAGGGCTGGTGCAGCGCCTATGTGAAGAAGGCATGACGTAAGACCGGCAAGGCCGGCAACATCCGCATGATCCGGGAAGCGCGCCCGGCCGAAAGGCCCGGCGCGCTTTTCTTCGCGTGTGTTCCTTCGCTTGTAATTAGCTTGCTCAGGAGAAAATCCGTCTTTACACTCGCCAAGGCAAAAAGAGCCGCGCGCGTGAATCTTTACGCCAAGCGCGGACGAGGAGACGAGCGGGCTCGCACACATCACGTCGCCGGCCCAGCACGACACCCATGACTTAGGGGAACGCATGCCAGGAAGACCATTGAATCCGCGCGCCGTGACGGCGGCGGTCATCGGCAACGCGCTTGAGTGGTACGACTTCACGGTGTTCGGCTTCATGACGGTGGTCATCGCCCGGCTGTTCTTTCCGAGCGACAGCGACTACTCATCGGTTCTTCTGACCACGGCGACCTTCGGCGTCGCCTTCGTGATGCGGCCGGTCGGCGGCATCGTGCTCGGTCTCTATGCGGATCGCGCGGGGCGCAAGGCGGCGCTCACGCTCGTCATCGGACTGATGACGCTCGGCATTCTCCTGCTGGCGATCGCGCCGCCGTATTCCGCCATCGGCATCGGCGCGCCGCTCGTCATCGTGTTTGCTCGTCTTCTGCAGGGCTTCTCTGCGGGCGGCGAGTTTGGCAGTTCGACGGCGCTCCTGATCGAAGCCGCGCCGTTCTCGAAGCGCGGTTTTTACGGCAGCTTCCAGATGGCGAGCCAGGCGGCCTCGCTGTTGCTCGGCGCGATCGTCGGCGCGGCGATTTCGCGCGGCCTCTCGCCCGAGGCGCTCGATTCGTGGGGCTGGCGCGTGCCTTTCATCCTCGGGCTGGTCATCGGGCCGATCGGGTTGTATATCCGCCGCAACATGGCCGATACCGAAGCGTTCCTGCACGCGAAGAAAACCGCGCGCCGCGCGACGCTCGGCGAAGTGTTCGGCACGCATAGCCGCGAAGTGCTGTGCGGCCTCGGCTCGGTGATCGCGCTGACGGTCACGGTGTACGTGCTGATCGCCTATCTGCCGACGTTCGCCGTCAAGCAACTGAAGCTGCCGTTCGGGCAGTCGTTCACGGCGCTGATCGTCGGCAATCTCTTGTTGACGGTGCTTTCGCCGATCACGGGCGCGTGGTCGGATCGCATCGGGCGCAAGGGGCTGACGATGTGGTCGCTCGCGATCACGCTCGTCATCATTTATCCGCTTTTCGCGTGGCTCGCGGCGGAGCCGAGCGTGATGCGGCTCGTCATCGTGCAGGCGCTGCTGTCAATCGCGCTCTCGGGCTACTATGGGCCGTTCGGCGCGCTCATCGCCGAGCTGTTTCCGGCGCATGTGCGCTCGACGGGGCTCTCGCTCGCGTACAACATCGCGGTGATGATCTTCGGCGGCTTCGGGCAATTTATCGTGACGTGGCTGATCCGCGTCACGGAATCGCAACTCGCGCCCACCTTTTACGTGATGGGCGGCATCGTGCTTTCGTTGATCGCGGTGGCGTGGATTCCCTCGACCCGTCACGTGGACGTCGACGAAGCGCGCGATTTCATCCGATAGGCGGCAATCCAATGAAAGTGATCGAAAGCGGCAAGTTCACGGCCGAGCGCGCATGGGGCGCGCTCGATATCTGCGTGATGAACGGCACGTCGTGCCGTCTGCACTGGACCGACCAGCCGTACAAATGGCACGTGAACGACGGCGAGGAGGTGTTTGCCGTGATGCAGGGCGAAGTGCGCATGCATGTGCGCGGCGAGGGCGGCGAGCGCACGCTGACGCTGCGCGCGGGCGACATTTTCCATGCGCAGGCGGGCGACGAGCATTTCGCGGAGCCGGTCGGCGAGGCGCGGATTCTGGTGATCGAGAAGGAGGGGAGCGTGTGAGGGCGGTTATTCCTATTCCGTTCGGACAGGTGGCGCAGCGCGGGCGGGGGCGGCGATAATTCGCCCGTCGTTGTGCGAGTGCGAGGGCGGAAAATGGTTAGGATGGTTGAATTAATAGAGCGTGATTATGATGAGGCGCGGGAGGCGGGGCGGTTGAACGCGTCGCTCGGCGAGAAGTCTTCGCGAGTGCCGCGCACGCGGCATATCTTGTGAAGCGAACGAAGCAGGCGGAATGATTGTGCGCGAAATTCGGTTCTCACCGACCGCCTGGGACGAATACCATCTTGTGCGCGCGTCAAATCCGAAAACCTTCAAGAAAATAACGCGCCTCGTTACAGAATGCAGCAGAAGCCCGTTCACCGGCACGGGCAAGCCGCAGCCACGCACCGGGGCGCTGTGGTCGCGCTGGATCGACGAAGAGAATCAGCTCGTCTACGAGGTTTCGGATGAGACTCTAGTCATCGTCCATTGTCGCGGCCACTACGGCGACAAATAACGCCTACCGCTCCAATCCCGCCTTCACCAGCAACTCCGCCAGCGCTTCCGTCATCCCGCCTTCGTGCGCGTCAGCGCGATCCTTCAACTGCTTCACGAGCTTTTCATCGAGCTTGCAGGCGAACGGCACGAGCCCTTTCGCCTGATCCAGCTTGCGCTGCTCGCGCCGGTCGATTTTCTGCTCATCCGCCGCGCCTGCGCGCGCGCGGCCGCCTTGCTTCAAATCGTTGGCGAGTTTGAAGGCCTTGTTCTGTTCCAGTTGGAATTTGTTCACGCGATGCTCCGGGGCGACGATCAATTGGGAAGGCCCGTATTGTACGGAACCGCTAGCGCGTCGATGTGCGCGCGCATGCGCCGCCAGTGCGAGCCTTCCCAGAACACGCGGCGACACACATCGCAGGTGACGAAGCGCGAGTGCCTCTCGCGCACGCCTTCGGGCACGCGGCCGTCGATATCGCCGGGTCCGGCCGGGCGCAAGGGCGCGTTGCACATCAGGCAGAGACGGAACGCGCGGACGTGTGGCGCGAGATCGAAGCGCGCCGACACCTCGCGGAACTGTTCGTCCGGCTGCAGCGCGCGCACATAGCAGCCGCGCAGCACGCTGCGGCGTTTGAGCAACTCGCGATCGCGCGTGAGCACGATGCGCGCTTCGTCCTGCGCGAGCTGCTCGATTTCCTCGTCGGGAAAATTGTTGTCGTAACGCGTGTCGAAGCCCGCCAGGCGCAGCAGTTGCGCAAGCCCGCCGAGATGCGCATCCGCGATAAAGCGCAGTCCGCCGGCGGGAAGCGGCGGGCGCAGTAGCAGCGCACCGTTCGCCATGCCTTCGGGCGCGTGACCTGTGGGATAAACCTCGATGAGATCGTTCGCTTCGATCAGCGTGTCGAAGCCGGTGGCAGCGCCGTTGCGCACGATCACCTCGACTTCCGTGTGCGGCACGCCGAGCGCTTCGATCATGTGCTTGGTCGATGAAGACTTCGCGCACGCGCACGCGAACGTGTGCCCGCGCTGGGATCGAGCGAGGAAATCGTTCAGTTCGCGATGAAAGTGAAAGCGCGCCTTGACCATGCAAGCAGTATCGCATCGCGCGGTCCTGCGCGCTTCGTCGCGATGTGCTCTACTGGCGCTCGGGCCGCGCGGCCAGGGCGGCGCGGCGGGCGGACACGGCACAGGAGCACGCGAGCATGGATATCGGTTTCATCGGATTGGGCGAAATGGGCGGCGCGATGGCGAGCAACGCGCTGAAGGCGGGACATACGGTGCGCGTCTGGAACCGCTCGCGCGACAAGACGCGCGCGCTCGCGGATCAGGGCGCGTCCGTGGTCGATACGCCCGAGCAGGCCTTCGCCGGCGACGCCGCGTTCTCCATGCTCGCCGACGACGCCGCGCTGCGCGCCGTGCTCGTGGATGGCGGCCTCGTCAAGCATGCGCCGAAGGGCCTCGTGCACGTCAACATGGCGACGATTTCGGCGGCGCTCGCCGTCGAACTGACGGAACTGCATGCGCAACATGGCGTGGCGTATGTGGCCGCGCCGGTGCTCGGGCGGCCGGACGTCGCGGCGGCGGGCAAGCTCAACATTCTCGCGGCGGGCGCGAGCGAGGCGATCGACCGCGTGCAGCCCGTGCTCGACGTCCTCGGCCAGAAAACCTGGCGCGTCGGCAGCGAGCCGCAGCATGCAAACGTGCTCAAGCTCGCGGCGAATTTCATGCTGGCGTCGGCGATAGAAAGCTTCGGCGAAGCGGCGGCGCTCGTGAGCGGTCACGGCATCGAGACGCAGACCTTGCTCGATGTCATCACGAATTCGCTGTTTCCGGGCCCGGTGTATCAGGGCTATGGAAAGATGATCGCCGAGCGCCGCTATGAGCCCGCGCTGTTCAAGGCGCGGCTGGGCCTCAAGGACGTGCGGCTCGCGATCGCCGCGGGCGATGCCGTGAACGTGCCGCTACCCGTGGCGAGCGTCGTGCGCGACAACCTCGTCGATGCCCTCGCTCACGGCGACGGCGACAAGGATTTCGCCGTCCTCGGACAAGTGGCGGCGCGCCGCGCGGGCCGCTGATTCCATATTGGCGTCGTGGCGAAAGCGCCGTTCCGCCCGAATCGGCACGGGCGGACGGCATAATCCGAGTCCCTCCATTCTCCCCGCCACGCCGCAATGAGCCTGCATAAGTGGCGGCGCGCCGCGCGGGCCGCTGATTCCATATTGGCGTCGTGGCGAAAGCGCCGTTCCGCCCGAATCGGCGCGGACGGACGGCATAATGCGAGTCCCTCCATTCTCCCCGCCACGCCGCAATGAGCCTGCATCTCTGGTGGCTGTTCGTCGCCACCGTTTTCGTCGTGTCCGCCATTCCCGGTCCCAACATGCTGCTCGTGATGACGCATGGCGCGCGGCACGGCATCCAACGTTCGACGGCCACGATGGCCGGCTGTCTCACGGCGCTTATCGTGATGCTGTCGGTATCGGCGGCGGGGCTTGGCGTGTTTCTCGAAGCGTGGCCGCGTCTCTTCGACACGCTGCGTCTGACCGGCGCGGCGTATCTCGTCTGGCTCGGCGTGAAAAGCTGGCGCGCGAAGGCGAGCGCAATCGATGTCCGCGATGAAAGCGCGGGCGCGCCGTCGGTGAAGCGCGCGACGCTCTTTCGCAACGGATTTCTCGTCGCGAGCAGCAATCCGAAGGCGATTCTCTTCGCGGCGGCGCTGCTGCCGCAGTTCATCGACGCGAGCCGCCCGGTGTTGCCGCAGTTCGCGGTGCTCGTATCGACGTTCGCCGTCATCGAAGTGAGCTGGTACGCGGTCTATGCGGGACTGGGCGCGCGCATCGGCGACAAGCTCAAGAGCGCGAGCGTCGCGCAGGCGTTCAACCGGCTGACGGGCGGCGTGTTCGTCGGCTTCGGCGCGATGATGGCGCTCGTGCGGCACTGAACGCGTCCGTCTAAACGTCTGCATGAACGGGCGCATGATTTGCTGCGTTTGCAGCGCTTCATTCGCTTTCGAACAGACAGGCCCGAGCGGCGGGCGGAAAGTAACGCTCGTCCGAGGTTCGCCGCAAGATCAAAAAGAACAGCTAAAAGGAGGCGCTCCATGCAGATGACTGGCCGACGCGCCGTGCTTGCGGTGTGTCTCGCGTCCCTTTCCGGCGCGCTGGCGACGACGCCCGCGCACGCCGACGACACCCCGAACCCTTGCGACGCGTTGAAGCGCATCGTGGCTGCCGCGCCGAATTTCGCGTCGCTCGCGGCGATCGATGGCCGCGCCATCGCACTGTCCCACGGCGACGACGTGAAATGCGCCGCTTCGCAGACGAACTATCGATGCACCTGGACGCCGCGCGGCGGTTCCGGCGCCGAAGCGCTGCAAGGCGTCGCGGCCGACATCGCGTCGTGTTTGCCGGACGCGACTCACGACCAGAACTCGCCCGCGCGACAGCATTTCTATCTGGGCGCACGTGGCGCGCGCACGGAGATCACCGCGGCGCAGGCGGGATCGAACAAGCTGACGCTCGAGATTTACGGTTCCCGGTGAGGCTATCGTGACCAAGCGCATCCTCATAGCCGACGACGACGATGCGCTCGCCGGCCTAGCGAATCTGCTGAACGGCATGGGCCACGAAGTGGCGCTCGCGGCGAACGGCGCGCAGGCGGTCGAAGTCGCCGGGCAGTTCGATCCCGACGTGGTGATCCTCGATCTCGGCATGCCGATCGTCGATGGTCTGGCGGCAGCCCGCGAGCTGCGCCGCCTGCCGAACGGCCACGCGATGATGCTGGTCGCGCTCACGGGATGGGGCCAGCCGCAACATCGCGACATGACGCAGGCCGCCGGATTCGATGTCCATCTGGTCAAGCCGATCTCGGCGGATCAGTTGCACTTCATTCTGTCGATGATGCAGCCCTGATTTCTTCGCGCACGCCGTGCGTCAGCCTGCCGCAACGCTCGATGTTGCAACGCACCAAAATTATTGGTATATTTACTCCTGTCTCCTCCATGTCTCCACTGATATGGATTCAGCCCGCCAGCATTGGCGGGCTTTTTTTCGTCTATACGTTTCGATTCCGCGGTGCAGCGACGGACATAAAAAAAGCCGGCCCGCATTGAAGCAGGCCGGCCATTCTGAGGTTGCTGCCGCGCCTTAGCGCGCGAGACCCGCGTCTTCGTCCGCGCCGATCGCGAGGTTCATGCACTGAATCGCCGCACCCGACGCACCCTTGCCGAGATTGTCCAGACGCGCGACCGTCACGAAGCGCTCTTCATTGCCGAACACGAAGATATCGACACGATTCGTGTCGTTGCACGCCTGAACGTCGAAGAAGCCGGCGTCGAGATTGCTTTCTGCGTCGAAGGGCATTACGCGAACGAACGGCTCGTTGTTGTAGAACTCGGCGAGCATGTCGCGCGCGTCCTGCGGCTTGGCCGGGCGCTTGAGCTGGTCGGGCGAGAAGTAGGTCGTGACCGCGAGGCCCTTCAGGAACGGACCGACGATCGGCGTGAAGATCGGCGCGCGCGCGAGGCCGGTGCGCACCGACATTTCCGGCAGATGCTTGTGGGTCAGGCCGAGCGCGTACGGGCGCGGACTCATGAGCTTTTCGTCGCCGCCCGCTTCGTACTCCGCGATCATCTTCTTGCCGCCGCCGCTGTAGCCGGTGATCGAATAAGCATGCGCGTGGAAATCGGCGGGAACGAGACCGCCCGCGACGAGCGGCTGCACCGACAGCACGAACGCCGACGCATGGCAGCCCGGCACCGCGATGCGCTTCGCCGTGCGCAGGCGCTCGCGTTGCGCGCGCGACAGTTCGGGCAGGCCGTACGCCCAGTCGTCCTGCGTGCGGAACGCGGTGCTGGCGTCGATCATCACCGTGCGCGTGTTGCCGGGATCGACGAGCGAAACGGATTCGCGCGAGGCGACATCCGGCAGGCACAGGAACGTCACGTCCGACGCGTTGATGAGCCGGCGGCGCTCCTCGATGTCCTTGCGCTTCGCTTCCTCGATGCGCAGCACTTCGATGTCACGGCGCTGCGACAGATATTCAAAAATCTTCAGGCCGGTGGTGCCTTCCTGTCCGTCGACGAATACTTTCGTGGTCATCTCGATCTCGCTGGTTCGTGCGGGCGCTCGCCGCAAAACCGCTATTTTAAGGCGATTCCGGGACGGGATCATGTCCGCCGTTTGCGCCGCCCGCTGAAGCGCCGACCCAGCGCGCCGTCACCTCGGCGATGCGCGCGCCGAATACCTTGGCCGTTTCCAGGTCGCCCGGCGGCGGCGCTTCGTCCGGCGAGGCATCCGCGGGCGACTGCGTGAGCAGGCCAGTAAAGCCGCCGACGAAGTTCAGGTCGTTGCGCGTGGCCGCCTTCGTGTTCGACGGCATCATGCCCGTCCCGACCCAGACCATGCCGTGCTGCATCGCCAGCGTGACGAAATACGAGATCGTCAGGAATTTGTCGCCGTTCATGTGCGCGGAGTTGGTGAATCCGGCGGCGATCTTGTCTTTCCATTTCTGCGCGAACCAGGGCTTCGAGCTCGCATCGGCGAACTTTTTGAAGTCGGCCGACGGGCCGCCCATGTAGGTCGGCGCGCCGAAAACGATGGCGTCGGCGGCGTCGAGATCGGCCCAGGCGTTGTCGTCGATATCGGCGACGGCGATCAATCTGACGCTCGCGCCCGCCTCGACGGCGCCGCCGAGCACGGCTTCCGCGACCTTCTTCGTATGGCCGTAGCCGCTGTGATAAACGATGATGATGTTCGGCATGGTGTCCCCGAGTCTTCCGTGCGCGCGCGGCACACGCCCGAGGCGCGCCTTGCGGACGGTCCGGTCAGTCTAGCAAAGACAATTTTTGACTAACCGGCGCGACCGCACGCTCCGGGCCGCTCGCCGAAGAGACCTTACCGGCCGTACGTGAAGGTCATTTGCGCGCTGGCGATCGTCAAAGTGCGGATTTCGTGCTCGAACATCAGCGCGGGCGTACCCTGACGCAGCCGCAGGTCGGCGCTGTTGAGCGCGTAGACGGTCACGATATAGCGATGCGGCTTGCCTGGCGGCGGGCACGGGCCGGCGTAGCCGTCCGTGTCCCAGTCGTTGCGCGCCTCGATCGCACCGAGCTTGCGCAGTGCGCCCGAGGCGCTCGCGTTGTTCGGCAGATGATCCGTGCTCACGGGGATGCCGGCGACGGCCCAATGCCACCAGCCGCGTCCGGGCGCGTCGGGGTCGAAGATCGTCACGGCGAAGCTGCGGGTGTTCGCGGGCGCGCCGCGCCATGAAATCTGCGGCGAGCGGTTGCCGCCCTTGCAGTCGGACTGGTCGTAGAGCAGATCGCGCCCGACGATCTTGCCCGGCGCGAGATCCGCGCTGGAAACGGCGAAGGCCGGATCGGCCACGGCCTCGCGCGGAGGGGAGAAAACTGCCGCCGCGACGGCGATGAACAGTACTGCTGCGACTTGACCACTCGAACTCACGCGTCGACCGGTGAGGCGCATGGGCTGAACTCCTGTCAGTATCGTCGCGCGATATAGCAGTGTTTCGCTGGCTGCAACGATGTTTTTTGTCTCAGTGATGCGCTTCGCGTCGGGATGCAGTTTAACATTGCAACAAAGCATTAAAGCTTCAATTCCTTGAGACTTAACCGATGGCGCTTCATCCCCGCTTCGGTTCGGACGTAACGCAGCGCCTTGACGGCGATGACTTCTGACTTTATTGAATGTAAAAATGAGTAATTCGACGCAGATTCGCGCGGCAACTAATCGACCGATATTCAGGAGGAAGTAATGAGCCAGCGAATAAAAGTCATCATCGCCGACGACCACCCGGTGATTCTCTTCGGCGCGACACAGGCGCTCAGCAAGTTTCCGGAGGTCGACGTGGTCGGTCAGGCGCGCCAGTCGACCGAACTGATCCAGCTGCTTCAGAAAGAGGCTTGCGACGTCCTCGTCACCGATCTCGCCATGCCCGGCGGTTCCTACGGCGACGGCATGCCCTTGCTGGGCTATATCGGCCGGCAGTTTCCGCGGGTAAAGCTCGTCGTGCTGACCATGCTCGAAAATCCGGCATTGCTCAAACGTTTGCGGGAAGTCGGCGTGATGTCCATCATCAACAAGGCCGACGACATGAACCATATCGGTTGGGCGATCCAGCATGTCATGCGCGGGCAGGAGTATCTCGGCCCGTCCGTGAAAGGCGCGCTCGACAGCATGGGCCTCGGCGCGAACGGGCAGCAGCGCAGCGTGATCCTGTCCAAGCGGGAACTCGAAGTCGTGCGGCTCTTCGTCTCGGGCATGACCATCACGGAAATTGCGGGGCAATTGCGGCGCAGTATCAAAACAATCAGCACGCAAAAAAACACGGCAATGAGAAAACTCGGAATTGAACGCGATTCCGAACTGTTTCAATATGCGCAGAGCAACGGCTTGATGAATCTCTCGGCTTATTCGGGCGACGGTTCACTCGACGGTTCGCTTCCCAATCCGAATTCACTGTAGCCGCATTTTGACGCGCCAAATAAAAAAGAGCCGCTGTTTTGAAACAGCGGCTCTTTTCTTTTTATTGCTTCGAGGCGTAAATGCTTATTGCGGTGCGGCAGTCGCGCCGCCGTGCGCAGCGGACCATTCGGCCGGCGCGTGCAGGAATTTCTCGACTTCGTCGAGCGTCTTCGTCTCGAAATAGCCCTGCTCCTTGGCGACGCGCAGCACGTCCCACCACGTGGCGAGCGCGTGCAGATCGACATCGATGTCCTTCAGCACCGACACGCTTTCCTTGAAGATGTTGTAGTGGAAGAGCACGAAGCAGTGGTTCACCGTCGCGCCCGCCGTGCGCAGCGCGTTGATGAAGTTGATCTTGCTGCGGCTGTCGGTGGTCAGGTCTTCCACCAGCAGTACGCGCTGGCCTTCGGTCAGGAGGCCTTCGATCTGCGCGTTGCGCCCGAAACCCTTCGGCTTCTTGCGCACGTATTGCATCGGCACCATCAGACGGTCGGCGATCCACGCCGCGAACGGAATGCCCGCCGTCTCGCCGCCCGCGACTGCGTCGATCTGCTCGTAGCCGACGTCGCGCAGAATCGTGGCTTCGGCCATCTCCATCAGGCCGCGACGCACGCGCGGGTAGGAGATCAGCTTGCGGCAGTCGATATACACCGGGCTCGCCCAGCCGGACGTGAAGATGTACGGTTTTTCCGCGTTGAAGTGCACCGCCTGCACTTCGAGCAGCATCTTGGCGGTGGTGTCGGAGATCGTCTGGCGATCGAAGCCTGTCATGGGCGAATCCTTGGACTTGTGTGGCGCTTGCAAAAGCGGGAGGCGGCCGCGAGGGCCTTTGGCGCAGGGTTCGATGCAAAACGAGCCGCGTTTTGACGGCGTTCTGGTGTTTCCTGCGCAGCGCAGCCCGACATTTTACCCGACGCCGAGACGGTTTTGTTTCGATGTCGTGAAAGCGCGTAAACTCGCGCGTTGCCCGCGAACCCGCCGTCTCTTTCCGATGACATCCGTTTCCCGCTCTGCCGCCGCCGATTCCGCGCCTCCGTCCCGTCACGCGCTGCAAGCGCTTCTCGCGTCGGTGCTCGGCTACGCGATGGACGGTTTCGATCTGCTCATCCTCGGTTTCATGCTGCCGGCGATTGCCGCCGACCTGCATCTCACGCCCGCGCAGTCCGGCGCGCTCGTCACGTGGACGCTCGCCGGCGCGGTTGCGGGCGGCGTCGTGTTCGGCATGCTGTCGGACGCTTTCGGCCGCGTGCGCGTGCTCACCTGGACGATCCTCGTGTTCGCCGTCTTCACGGGCATGTGCGCGCTCGCGCAAGGCTACGGCGATCTGCTGATCTACCGCACCATCGCCGGAATCGGGCTGGGCGGGGAATTCGGCATTGGCATGGCGCTCGTCGCGGAGGCGTGGCCCGCGCGGATGCGGGCGCGCGTGTCGTCGTACGTGGGTCTCGGCTGGCAACTGGGCGTGCTCGCCGCCGCGCTGATCACGCCGCTGCTGCTGCCGCTCATCGGCTGGCGCGGGATGTTCGCGGTCGGCCTGCTGCCGGCGGTCGCATCGTTTTTCGTGCGGCGACGCGTGGCCGAACCCGCGCTCTTCACGCAGCGCCGGGCGGCCGCGGGACGACGCGACATCCCGCTGAAACGGCTCTTCGACGACGCCCGCACCGCGCGCGCGAGCCTCGGCGTCATCATCCTGTGCTCGGTGCAGAACTTCGGCTACTACGGCTTGATGATCTGGCTGCCGACCTATCTCTCGAAAACCTTCGGCTATTCGCTCACGAAATCCGGGCTCTGGACCGCCGTGACCGTGCTCGGCATGGCGCTCGGCATCTGGCTGTTCGGTCTCGCCGCCGATCGCTTCGGGCGCAAACCGGCGTTTCTCGTCTATCAGTTCGGCGCGGTCGCGATGGTCTTCGTCTATTCGAATCTGACGAGCCCGGCGGCGCTTCTCGTCGGCGGCGCGGTAATGGGCGTGTTCGTGAACGGCATGCTCGGCGGCTACGGCGCGCTGATCTCCGAAATCTACCCGACCGAAGCGCGCGCGACCGCTCAAAACGTGCTGTTCAATATCGGGCGCGCCGTGGGCGGTCTCGGGCCGGTCGCGGTCGGGGCGCTGGCGGCACGTTATTCGTTCGCGGTCGCGCTGGCGTTTCTCGCGTCGATCTATCTGCTCGACGTCGTCGCGACGCTATTTCTCATCCCCGAAAAACGCGGCGCCGAGCTCGACTGACCGCTCAGTCATCGGACGAAATTGCGCTGAAACGTTGCATCGCGTCATTTCTCGTGCCCGGTGTACACTGGACGTCCCAAAAAAACCAAGCTCCGTCCGCTCGCGACATCCGTGCGAGCGGCACGCCGCGTTTATCCGACGCTCCGAGCAACCGAAACATGGTCCATCGATTCACATTTCCGCATTCATGCAGCACGGTCGACGGCAGTGTGAACCCTGTTAAAAAATTCCCAAACGTCTCAGGTCAATCATGGACGAACAACTGAAGCAAAGCGCCCTCGCGTATCACCAAAATCCCCGTCCCGGCAAGATTTCGGTCACGCCGACGAAGCCCCTTTCCAATCAGCTCGATCTCTCGCTCGCGTATTCGCCGGGCGTCGCGGCCGCCTGCATGGCGATCTACGACGAGCCGCTCGACGC
>NZ_FCNY02000056.1 GCF_001544575.2 Caballeronia cordobensis | reverse complement strand
GTCATGCAGGCCGACGGCAAGATCGAAGCGCAGGACTGGATGCCCGAGGCGTATCGCAAGACGCTGGTGCGCCAGATTTCGCAGCATGCGCATTCGGAGATCATCGGCATGCAGCCCGAGGGCAACTGGATCAGCCGCGCGCCCAGCCTCAAGCGCAAGGCGATTCTGCTCGCTAAGGTGCAAGACGAAGGCGGCCACGGCCTGTATCTCTACAGCGCGGCCGAAACGCTCGGCGTCTCGCGCGATCAACTGGTCGCGGCGCTGCACGCGGGCAAGGCCAAGTATTCGAGCATCTTCAATTATCCGACGCCTACCTGGGCCGACGTCGGCGTGATCGGCTGGCTGGTCGATGGCGCGGCGATCATGAATCAGATCCCGCTGTGCCGCTGCACCTACGGTCCGTATGCGCGCGCCATGATCCGCATCTGCAAGGAAGAGTCGTTCCATCAGCGCCAGGGCTTCGACGCCTTGCTCGCGATGATGAAAGGCACGCAGGCGCAAAAGGATCTGGTGCAGCAGGCGGTGAACCGCTGGTGGTGGCCGGTGCTGATGATGTTCGGCCCGAGCGACAAGGACTCGATCCACAGCGGCCAGTCCTTCGCGTGGGGCATCAAGCGCATTTCGAACGACGATCTGCGCCAGAAATTCGTCGATGCCACCGTCGAGCAGGCGAAGATTCTGGGCGTCACGCTACCCGATCCGGATCTGAAGTGGAACGCGGCGCGCAACGCGCACGACTACGGCGAGATCGACTGGGAAGAATTCTGGCGCGTGGTCAACGGCGACGGCCCCTGCAACAAGGAGCGCCTCGCCACGCGCGTCAAGGCGCACGACGAGGGCGCATGGGTGCGCGAAGCCGCGCTTGCCTATGCCGAGAAACAGAAGGCGCGCGCACATCGCGAAGCGGCGTAATTCAGGAGACGAGAGAGATGAACAAGGAATGGCCGATCTGGGAAGTGTTCGTGCGCAGCAAGCAGGGACTGGATCACAAGCATTGCGGCAGCCTGCACGCACCGGATGCGGGCGCGGCGTTGCGCATGGCGCGCGACGTGTACACGCGCCGTCAGGAAGGCGTGAGCATCTGGGTGGTGCCGTCGGCGGCGATCACCGCATCGGACCCGGCGGACAAGGGCGAACTGTTCGAGCCGTCGGTCGACAAGATCTACCGGCATCCGACGTTCTTCGTGCTGCCCGATGAAATCAATCATATGTGAGGCGCGATTCATGACACACGCGCATCAACATCTCGCTTACGTCCTGCGACTGGCCGACAACGCGCTGATCCTCGGCCAGCGCAATGCCGAATGGTGCAGCCACGGCCCGGCGCTGGAAGAGGACATCGCGCTGGCGAACATCAGTCTCGATCTGATCGGTCAGGCGCGGCTGCTCTACACGCATGCAGCGACGCTCGAAGGTTCGAATAAAACCGAAGACGATTACGCATACTTTCGCACCGAGCGCGAGTTCGGCAACTACACGATCACGGAACTGCCGCACTTCGGCCCGCTCGCGGGCACGGCGCGCACCGGGCGCGATTACGCGGTGACGATCGTGCGCAACTTCCTGTACTCCGCGCTGATGGCGCAAGTATGGACGGCGCTGCAAACGTCGAGCGATGCGCAGCTCGCGGCGATCGCGGCGAAGTCGATCAAGGAGACGCGCTATCACCTGCATCACGCGCACGACTGGCTGGTGCGCCTGGGCGATGGCACGGAGGAATCGCATCGGCGCACGCAGGCGGCGCTCGATTATCTGATGCCGTACACGCATGAATTCTTCGCGACCGATGACATCGAGCGCGCGGTGGCCGAAGCCGGCATCGCGCCGCTCGCGAGCGACTTCGAAGCGGCGTGGCGCGAGCAGGTGCAAGCCGCGCTCGATGAGGCGACGCTCACCGCGCCCGCCGCAGTCAAGCACGTGAGCACGGGCAAGCTCGGCGAGCACTCGGAGCACATGGGGTATCTGCTGGCGGAGATGCAGAGTCTTGCGCGTCAGCATCCGGGCGCGAGCTGGTAAATGAATACGGCACACGCAAACACGACGATCGAGCGCGCGTGGTCGGTGCTCGAAGCGGTGCCCGATCCGGAGATTCCGGTGGTCTCGATTCGCGAGCTGGGCATTCTGCGCGACGTGCGTCACGGCGCCGATGGCGTGCTCGAAGTGGTGATCACGCCGACGTACTCGGGGTGTCCGGCGATGTCGCAGATCGCGGAGGACATCGCGCAGGCAATCGACAGCGCCGCGCTCGGCGCGCATCGCATCGAGACGGTGCTGGCGCCGGCGTGGACCACCGACTGGATCACGGACGAAGCGCGCGAGAAGCTGCGCCGCTATGGCATCGCGCCGCCCGCGGGTGCGTGTGGCAACGCGAACGTGCCAGCGGAGAAACCGATCCGCTTCGTGCCGCGCAAGCGAGAAGTCGTCGCCTGCCCGCATTGCGGCTCGACGCACACCGAGACGCTGGCGCAATTCGGCTCGACGGCGTGCAAGGCGCTGTATCGCTGCATCGACTGCCGCGAGCCGTTCGATTACTTCAAGCCGTACTGAACCGACTTCACATCATCGACATCATGGCGACTCCGCAATTCCATCCGCTGCGTATCCGCGACGTGCGTCCCGAAACCGCCGATGCGGTCACTGTTTCGTTCGACGTGCCGCCCGCGCTGCGCGACGCATTTCGCTTCACGCAAGGGCAGTTCGTGACGCTCAAGACGCATATCGACGGCGAAGAAACGCGCCGTTCGTATTCGATCTGCGTGGGCGTGACCGACTACGATCGCGACGGCGAATTGCGCATCGGCATCAAGCGCGTGCGCGGCGGGCGCTTCTCGAACTTCGCATTCGACACCTTGCAGCCGGGCCACGAAATCGACGTGATGACGCCCGACGGACGTTTCTTCACGCATCTGAACGCGGATCACGCGAAGCATTACGTGGCGTTCTCGGGCGGCTCGGGCATCACGCCGGTGCTGGCGATCATCAAGACGACGCTCGACATGGAGCCGACGAGCCGCTTCACGCTCGTGTACGGCAATCGCAGCGTGGACGCGATCATGTTTGCCGAGGAGCTCGAAGATCTGAAGAACCGGTATATGGACCGGTTCTCGCTGTATCACGTGTTGTCCGACGATTTGCAGGACGTCGAGCTGTTCAACGGCGTGCTGGATCAGGCGAAGTGCAAGGCGTTTCTGGAGACCTTGCTCTCGCCCGAGGAAATCGACGAAGCGTTCATCTGCGGCCCCGGCCCGATGATGGATGCGGCCGAAGCGGCATTGAAGGACTCGGGCGTGGCGCCTAAGCAGATTCATGTCGAGCGCTTTGGCTCGCCGCTGCCGCAAGCGGGCGCGCCGACGGTCGAGATCACGGAGAACACGCCGGCGGCGGATCTGGAACTGATCATCGATGGCAAGAAGCGCAAGCTGCGTCTGCCGTATGAAGGCGTGAGCGTGCTCGATGTGGGCCTGAAAGCGGGCCTCGCGTTGCCGTATGCGTGCAAGGGTGGCGTGTGCTGCACGTGCCGCGCGAAAGTGCTCGAAGGCGAAGTGAAGATGGAGAAGAACTACACGCTCGAACA
>NZ_FCNY02000012.1 GCF_001544575.2 Caballeronia cordobensis | reverse complement strand
ACGTGTGCCCCAAGGGGCTCAATCCGACCAAGGCGATCGGCAAGATCAAGGAATTGATGGTGCGCCGGGCGGTTTGAAAATGGACGAATCTCACCAGTCCGATCCCCTTCGCCGCGCGCGCCTTCGCTGGCGCGCACGGCGCGGCCTGCTGGAAAACGATCTGATCTTCGAGCGTTTCTTCAGCCGATATGAGCATGACCTCAGTGACGCCGACGTGGCCGCCTTGACCCGCCTGCTGGAACTGAGCGACAACGAACTGATGGACTTGCTGCTGGCGCGCACGGAGCCCGAGGGCGACCTGGCGACGCCGGATGTGATCCGCCTGCTGGACATGCTGCGTACCGCGTGACTTCTGCAGGAAATCGCGGAGTTTTGCAAAATAGGCCTGCTGCAGTGCACACAGGCCGATAAGACAGTTTTGCCGCGCAGCTTCCGTCGTGCAAATTATCGAGAACCTGTATTCATACTTCGATTGAGGATGTGCTATGACCCCGTCAGATGTTAAAGCCACGCTATCGTTCAGCGACAACTCGCCGAGCGTCGAAATGCCGATCTACAAGGGCACGATGGGCCCGGACGTGATCGACATCCGCAAGTTGTACGGTCAGACCGGCAAGTTCACGTATGACCCGGGCTTCATGTCGACGGCGGCGTGCAATTCGGCGATCACGTATATCGACGGCGACAAGGGCGAACTGCTGTATCGCGGATACCCGATCGAGCAACTCGCCGTGAACGCGGACTTCCTCGAAACGTGCTACCTGCTGCTGAAGGGCGAACTGCCGAACGAAGCGCAGAACAAGGAATTCGTGGACACGGTTACGCGTCACACGATGGTGCACGAGCAGATGCACTTCTTCTTCCGCGGCTTCCGTCGCGACGCGCATCCGATGGCCGTGCTGACGGCCGCGGTCGGCGCGCTGTCGGCGTTCTATCACGATTCGCTGAACATCAACGATCCGCGTCACCGTGAAGTCTCGGCCATTCGCATGATCGCGAAGCTGCCGACGCTGGTGGCGATGGCGTACAAGTTCAGCATCGGCCAGCCGTTCGTGTATCCGAAGAACGAGCTGTCGTACAGCGCGAACTTCATGCACATGATGTTCTCGAACCCGTGCGAAGAGTACAAGGTCAACGACGTGCTGGTGCGCGCGCTCGACCGTATTCTGATCCTGCACGCGGACCACGAGCAGAACGCATCGACCTCGACCGTGCGTCTCGCCGGTTCGTCGGGCGCGAATCCGTTCGCGTGTATCGCGGCCGGCATCGCATGTCTGTGGGGCCCGGCGCACGGCGGCGCGAACGAAGCCGCGCTGAACATGCTGGAAGAGATCGGCTCGGTCGACAACATCCCCGAGTTCATCAAGCAGGTGAAGGACAAGAATTCGGGCGTGAAGCTGATGGGCTTCGGTCATCGCGTGTACAAGAACTACGACCCGCGCGCGAAGCTGATGCGCGAGACGTGCTACGAAGTGCTGAACGAACTCGGCCTGCACGACGACCCGCTCTTCAAGCTCGCGATGGAACTCGAGAAGATTGCGCTGGAAGACGAATACTTCGTGTCGCGCAAGCTGTATCCGAACGTCGATTTCTACTCGGGCATCGTGCAGCGCGCGCTGGGCATCCCCACGTCGATGTTCACGTGTATCTTCGCGATGGCACGTACGGTTGGCTGGATCGCGCAGTGGAACGAGATGATTGCGGATCCCGAGCAGAAGATTGGCCGTCCGCGTCAGTTGTTCATTGGCCAGACGCCGCGTGAAGTGAAGCCGCTCGCGAAGCGCTAAGCTGAATACGTCAGGCGGGTAAGGTGTGGAAGAGCCCCGGTGAGTGATCGCCGGGGCTTTTTGCTTTTCAGCCTTCACGGGCCTTTTTGCGTCGCTTCTGCTGCAACGTTCGATTGACCAACGCTTTCCACGAAAGTGCGAGCTCCAGACCATCAATTTTTGTCCCGACCGCCACTAAGCCGGGTACTCCCCATCCAGGTATTGCCACCACCCCCATAACCCACTGTTTTTACACGGTTTTTTCTCACACCCTAGTACCCGCCGCGCGTCTGGCAGTGGCATAATCGTCGAACAAGCTAGACACCGACAAAAACCCCGCAGTCACCCACGAAAGCGCACATCATGGCTCAGACTCTCTACGACAAATTGTGGAACACCCACGTGATCCACACGGAAGAGGACGGTACCTCGATCCTCTACATCGACCGTCACCTGCTGCATGAAGTGACCAGCCCGCAAGCCTTCGAAGGCCTGAAGCTGGCCAACCGCCCGGTGTGGCGCATCAGCGCGAATCTCGCGGTGTCCGACCACAACGTGCCGACCACCGACCGTTCGCACGGCATTGCCGATCCGGTGTCGAAGCTGCAAGTCGATACGCTCGATTCCAACTGCGATAGCTTCGGCATCACGCAGTTCAAGATGAACGACCTGCGCCAGGGCATCGTGCACATCATCGGGCCGGAGCAGGGCGCCACGCTGCCCGGCATGACCATCGTCTGCGGCGACTCGCACACGTCCACGCACGGCGCGTTCGGCGCGCTCGCGCACGGCATCGGCACGTCGGAAGTGGAGCACGTCCTCGCCACGCAAACGCTCTTGCAGAAAAAGAGCAAGAACATGCTGGTGAAGGTCGAAGGCGCGTTGCCGCGCGGTTGCACGGCGAAGGACATCGTGCTCGCGATCATCGGCAAGATCGGCACGGCGGGCGGCACGGGCTACGCAATCGAATTCGGCGGCTCGACCATCCGCGCGCTGTCGATGGAAGGCCGCATGACCGTCTGCAACATGGCGATCGAAGCGGGCGCGCGCGCCGGCATGGTCGCGGTCGACGACATCACCATCAACTATCTGAAGGATCGTCCGTACTCGCCGCAGGGCGTCGAGTGGAATCAGGCGGTCGAGTACTGGCGCCAGTTCAAAACGGATGACGGCGCGCAGTTCGACCGCGTCGTCGAAATCAACGCGGCCGAGATCGTGCCGCAGGTGACGTGGGGCACGTCGCCGGAAATGGTCACGTCCATCGATGGCCGCGTGCCCGATCCCGAGAAGGAAAAAGATCCCGTCAAGCGCGACGCGATCGAGCGCGCGCTGAGCTACATGGCGCTCACGCCGAATACGCCGATCGAATCGATCCAGCCGGACAAGATTTTCATCGGCTCGTGCACGAATGCGCGCATCGAAGACCTGCGCGCGGCGGCGTATGTCGTGAAGTCGCTCGGCAAGCGCGTTGCGTCGAACATCCGTCTCGCGATGGTCGTGCCCGGCTCGGGGCTCGTCAAGGCGCAGGCCGAGCGCGAAGGTCTCGACAAGATCTTCACGAACGCGGGCTTCGAATGGCGTGAGCCGGGCTGCTCGATGTGCCTCGCGATGAACGCCGACCGCCTGGAGCCGGGCGAGCGCTGCGCATCGACCTCGAACCGCAACTTCGAAGGCCGTCAGGGCGCGGGCGGACGCACGCACCTCGTGAGCCCCGCGATGGCCGCCGCGGCCGCCATCGAAGGCCATTTCGTCGACGTGCGCAAGCTCGCGTGATCGTGCCTGATCAACCCGGACACTGAGAAAGACCATGGAAAAGTTCATCGTACATAGCGGCCTCGTGGCGCCGCTCGATCGCGAAAACGTCGATACCGACGCGATCATCCCGAAGCAGTTCCTGAAATCGATCCAGCGCACGGGCTTCGGCCCGAACGCGTTCGACGAATGGCGTTACCTTGATGTCGGCCAGCCCGGCCAGGACAACAGCAAGCGTCCGCTGAATCCGGATTTCGTGCTCAACCAGGCGCGCTATCAGGGCGCGTCCGTGCTGCTGACGCGCAAGAATTTCGGCTGCGGCAGCTCGCGCGAGCACGCACCCTGGGCGCTGGATCAGTACGGCTTTCGCGCAATCATCGCGCCGAGCTTCGCGGATATTTTCTATAACAATTGCTTCAAGAACGGCCTGTTGCCGGTCGTGCTGACCGAACAGCAAGTCGACAAGCTCTTCAACGAGACCTACGCGTTCGTCGGTTTCAAGCTGACGATCGATCTCGAAGCGCAAGTCGTGCGCACCGGCGACGGCACCGAGTACGCGTTCGAAGTGCCTGGTTTCCGCAAATACTGCCTGCTGAACGGGTTCGACGATATCGGTCTCACGCTGCGTCACGCGGACAAGATCAAGGCGTACGAGGCAGAGCGTCTGGCGAAGCAGCCGTGGCTGAACAACCGGCTCGTCGGATAAATCGAACCACGCAACGAAAGGAAGAGACGATGAAAATTGCAGTGCTGCCCGGCGACGGGATCGGTCCGGAAATCACGGCCGAAGCGGTCAAGGTGCTCAACGCGCTCGGCGAGAAGTTCGAACTGGAAGAAGCGCCCGTCGGCGGCGCGGGCTACGAGGCGCAAGGTCATCCGCTGCCGGAATCCACGCTGAAGCTCGCGAAGGACGCCGACGCGATTCTCTTCGGCGCGGTCGGCGACTGGAAGTACGACAAGCTCGAACGCGCGCTGCGTCCCGAGCAGGCGATTCTCGGCCTGCGCAAGCATCTGCAACTCTTCGCGAACTTCCGTCCGGCGATCTGTTATCCGCAATTGACGGGCGCGTCGTCGCTTAAAGCCGAAATCGTGTCGGGCCTCGACATTCTCATCGTCCGTGAACTCAACGGCGACATCTATTTCGGTGCGCCGCGCGGCCTGCGCGATGCGCCGGACGGCCCGTTCGAAGGCGCGAAGGAAGGCTTCGACACGATGCGCTATTCCGAGCCGGAAGTGCGCCGCATCGCGCACGTCGCGTTCGCCGCAGCGCAAAAGCGCCAGAAGAAGCTGACGAGCGTGGACAAGGCCAACGTGCTCGAAACGTCGCAACTGTGGCGCGACACGATGATTGACGTCGCGAAGGAATATCCGGAGGTCGAGCTGTCGCACATGTACGTCGACAACGCGGCGATGCAACTCGTGAAAGCGCCGAAAGCGTTCGATGTCGTCGTCACGGGCAACATGTTCGGCGACATTCTGTCGGATG
This sequence comes from Caballeronia cordobensis, assembly GCF_001544575.2. GTDB lineage: Bacteria > Pseudomonadota > Gammaproteobacteria > Burkholderiales > Burkholderiaceae > Caballeronia > Caballeronia cordobensis. The sequence continues at coordinate 224,145 of NZ_FCNY02000012.1, read as the reverse complement.
AAGCCGCGATGCTCACCGGCTCCATCGGCATGCTGCCGTCGGCGTCGCTCGACAAGAACAACAAAGGCCTGTACGAGCCGTCGCACGGTTCCGCGCCGGATATCGCGGGCAAGGGCGTCGCCAATCCGCTCGCGACCATCCTCTCCGCCGCGATGATGCTGCGCTACTCGCTCGGCAAGGCGGAACAGGCCGACCGTATCGAAAGCGCGGTGAAGAAGGTGCTGGAGCAGGGCTATCGCACCGGCGACATTGCCACGGCGGACGGCAAGATCGTCGGCACGAAGGAAATGGGCGACGCGGTGCTGAAGGCGCTGTAAGTACGCGAAACGACGATCGGCGCTTCGCTGCAATAGAGCGGCCGATCGTCTCTTTTTGCCGATGTTCGCGCACGATCCCAACGATTTTCACGCGTTCGCAAAATCGCGGCGACGAAAACATCGGGTAATCGTGTATATTGCTTTGCTATGGCGAAGAACTCTCAATTCTCTCTGGTTTCCATCGGACGCGGCTCAAATGCCGTAGCGACGGAACTCGCCATCGGCACGCGCATGGCCGCCATCATCGGCGGCGTCAAAACGCGCATTACGAAAATTTCCCCCAAAGCGATCACGATTCGCTGATCGTCCCTCGTGTCCGAGCGTCTTCCCCGCGCGGCCACGCCGGGTAAAGATGCGGGGAAGCGTCCACAGTCAAAGGTTAGTCATGAATGTAGGTCTCGTTGGTTGGCGCGGTATGGTCGGCAGCGTCCTGATGCAACGCATGCAGCAGGAAGGCGATTTCGACTTGATCGAACCGGTGTTTTTCAGCACCAGCAATGCGGGCGGCAACGCGCCGTCGTTCGCCAAAAACGAGACGAAGCTCAAGGACGCAACGAGCATCGACGACCTGAAAAAGTGCGACGCCATCATCACCTGTCAGGGCGGCGATTACACCAACGAGGTGTATCCGAAGCTTCGCGCGGCGGGCTGGAAGGGCTACTGGATCGACGCGGCGTCGGCGCTGCGCATGAAGGACGACGCGGTCATCATTCTCGATCCGGTGAACCTGAACGTCATCAAGGATTCGCTCGTGAAGGGCGGGCGCGACTTCATCGGCGGCAACTGCACGGTCAGCCTCATGCTCATGGCGCTGGGCGGCCTGTTCCGCGAGAACCTCGTCGAATGGACGACCGCGATGACGTATCAGGCGGCATCGGGCGCGGGCGCGCAGAACATGCGCGAACTGCTGCAGCAGATGGGCGTGCTGTACGGTTCCGCAAAGGAAGATCTGGCCGATCCGTCGTCGGCGATTCTCGACATCGACCGCCGCGTGCTCGCGGCGATGAACGGCGAGCGCATGCCCGTCGACAATTTCGGCGTGCCGCTCGCGGGCTCGCTGATTCCGTGGATCGACAAGGATCTCGGCAACGGCATGTCGAAGGAAGAGTGGAAGGGCGGCGCGGAAACCAACAAGATTCTCGGCAAGCCGGCAATGGGCACGCCGGGCTCGGTTCCCGTCGACGGTTTGTGCGTGCGTATCGGCGCGATGCGCTGCCACTCGCAGGCGCTCACCATCAAGCTCACGAAGGACGTGCCGCTGGACGAAGTGCACGGCATCCTCGCCTCGGCGAACGACTGGGTGAAGGTCGTGCCGAACGAGCGCGACGCGTCGATCCGCGATCTGTCGCCCGCGGTCGTCACGGGCACGCTCACGGTGCCGGTCGGCCGTCTGCGCAAGCTGGCAATGGGCGGCGAGTATCTGTCGGCGTTCACGGTCGGCGATCAGCTCTTGTGGGGCGCGGCCGAACCGCTGCGCCGCATGCTGCGCATTCTGCTCGACAAGTAAAGTAAACTACGCGCCTGGATGCGCGTGCCCATCTCAAAAAGCGCCGCGTTTCCCGCGGCGCTTTTTGTTTTTGTGCTGTTTTGTTGCAAAGCACTGCTCACAGGACGATTTTCGCCGTATGTTTCAACTTTTGTCGCACCCGGAGCCTCAATGATCCAACGACCTCGCCGGTCTTTCCTTTCGTCATCGCGTGCGGCGCTCGCCGCGACAGGCTTTGCTCTATGCGCGGCGTTCTGGGCGAATCCCGGCGATGCGCTCGCCCAGGCAAGCGATGCGGCGGCCGCCGCCGCGACCGGGCAAACCTACGCGGTCAAACCGGGGCAGTCGCTGAGCGACATTGCCGGCGAACTCACCGGATCCAAGGACCGCGATGTTCGCGCCCGTGCCGCGCGTGCCCTCTTCGACGCGAATCCCAACGCGTTCGGCAATCACGATATCAACAAGCTGAGGCTCGGCGCGGTGCTCAATGTGCCCGCCGATCTGAGTGGCGCGGCTGCTGCCCCGGCAGCGCCTTCGGCCGCTCCCGTGCAACCGGTCGCGTCCGCGCCGGCCGAGACGCCAGCGCCTGCCGCGCCAGCGCCCGCGTCTGAGAACGCCACGGCGACGCCGCCGGCGGCGCCGGCCGTCGAGCCGCAAGCGAGCACGCCGGCGAACGCCGCGCCCGCGCCGGAACCGCAGCCCGAGGTCGCACCGGCGAGCGCGCCCGCGCCCGCTCCCGCGCCGGTCAAGCCGACCGGCGTGACGCCGGCCGTGATCGGGCTCACGCCGTTCATCGTCGCCATCGTGATCGTGGTGATCGGTGTCCTGCTGCTCCGGACGAGGCGCAACAAGCGCCGCGCGGCCCAACTCGACGACGCCGATCGCACCCCGCGGACTTTTTCGAGCCTCGAGGAAGCCCAGGCCGACGCCGACAGGCGCAACGAAGCGATGCGCAAGGCACGCGCAGCCGCGGCCGCCGGCGGCGCGGCCGGTCTCGCACTTGAATCCGATGCGCGCGATCAGCCAGAGTTGAATTCAGCGGCGGCGAGTATCGAAAACGCGGACGCGCCGCAGCCGCCCGCGACCTCGTCCGGCGACGAACTGCCCCCTGCAACCGAAGCGAAGCCCGCTCAGCCGTCGCACGACGAACCGTTCTCCCCCGCTGCGCCCGCGGCGCGGCATCCCGACTTCGTTCCGCCGTTGCCCGATGCCCTCGTCAGCGAGGCGGACGCGCACGAACAGCATGAGCAGCACGCTCGCGAAATCGCGGCGCGCGACGCGGCCCGGCGCGAAGCCGAAAAATGGGAGAGTGAGGAGCGGGAAGCCGCCGCCCGCCAGGCTGCGGCGCGGGAAGCCGAAGAGCGCGAGATTCGCGCGCGCGAAGCCGCCGCGCGAGAGGCGCTCGAGCGCGACACGGCCGCGCGCGAAGCCCAGTTGCGCGAAGCTGAAATGCGTCAGGTGACCGAGCGCGAGGAGTCGGCGCGTGAGGCGGCGGCACGCGAAATCATCGCGCGCGAGGCCGAACTGCGCGAACTCCAGGCGCGCGCCGCCGAAGAACAGGCCGCCGAACAGCGCGCCGCCGAGCAGCGCGACATCGAAGAGCAAGCCGCGCGCGAAGCCGAGAAGTCGGGCGTCGCGCTGGACGACGAACCTGTCGCCGCGCATCGTTTTCCGATGCCCAAGTTTCCGCAGGACGCGATTCAGGCGCTGGGCTCGCTCGACATGGAGTTGCCGCCGCGTATGGATTTGACGATCAAGCCGCCGGTCGTTGCGGAGCCGGAAGCGGCGACGCCGCCCGCCGCCGAGACGCCGCGGGAGCCGCGTCTCGCGCAGGTGCCGCCGCCGCCGACCGGGGCTACGCCGATCGAGCATGCGCCCTTCGTTCCCCAGCCCTTTACCCCCCTCGAAGCCGTGCCGCACACGCAGTCGCAGAGCCAGTCCGTCGCGGCGCAGATCGAAGCGGGCACCGCTGGCGCGGCGTCGGTTGCCGGTCTCGGCGCGACGCGTTTCGGGCCGCTCAGCCTCGATTTCGATCTCGGACGGGCGTCGAGCGCGAGCGAGCCTCTGCCTGCCCTGACGCCCGCGCAACTGGCGACGATCGCGCGCAATAAGCTCGAACTGGCCGCCGAATACATCGAATTGGGCGATCTTTCCGGCGCGCGCACCTTGCTGCAGGAAGTGATCGAATCGAACGATCCGGCGACGCGCCATCAGGCCGCCACGCTCCTGTCGACGCTCGCCCCGCATTCCTGATGCGCATTGCTCTTGGCATTCAGTACGACGGCGCGGCGTTTTGCGGCTGGCAATCGCAGCCGCACGGCAAGACGGTGCAGAACGAGCTTGAGCGTGCGTTGGCGAAGTTCGCCCAGACGCCGCTCGCGACCGTTGTCGCGGGGAGAACGGATACGGGCGTGCACGGCATCGGTCAGGTCGTCCATTTCGATACCGATCTCGACCGCGCCGAATTCTCGTGGGTACGCGGCACGAACGCGTTCCTGCCGGACACGGTCGCGGTGCAGTGGGCAAAGCCGATGCCGGACGACTTCCACGCGCGCTTCGCCGCCTTCGAGCGGACCTATTTTTACGTGTTGTACGTTAATCCGGTGCGTTCACCCATGCTCGCGAAACGCGCGGGCTGGGTGCATACGCCGCTCGACGTCGAAGCGATGCGCGATTCCGTCGCATGCCTCGTCGGCGAGCATGATTTTTCGTCGTTCCGCGCCGCCGATTGCCAGTCGAAGACGCCGGTGAAACACGTCTATCAGATCGACATTCGCGAGCAGGGCGATTTCATCCACTTTCGCTTTCGCGCCAATGCGTTTTTGCATCACATGGTGCGCAACCTGATGGGCTGCTTCGTCGCGATCGGGCGGGGCCGTCATCCCGCGTCGTGGATGGCCGAGGTGCTCGCCGCCCGCGACCGCCGCGCCGCCGCGCCGACCTTCATGCCCGACGGGCTGTATCTGGCCGGGGTCGGTTATCCTGAACACTTCGCGGTGCCGCCGCCGCATATCGCCAGCATGCCCTGGAGCGCAATCTGGGCAGAGCCGAAATGACCGAACAAGATTTGCATCGAACCCGCATCAAACTGTGCGGCCTGTCGCGCGCCGAAGACGTGCAACACGCCGTCGCGCTCGGCGCGGACGCCGTGGGCTTCGTGTTCTATCCGCCGAGTCCGCGCTCGGTAAGCGTCGCGCAGGCCGTCGAACTCGCGCGCCATGTGCCGCCGCTCGTCTCCGCGGTCGGCCTTTTCGTGAACGCGACGCCCGAGTGGATCCGGGAAGTCACGTCGAACGTGCCGCTTTCGCTGCTGCAATTTCACGGCGATGAGACGCCTGAACGATGCGAAGAACTCGCGGCAATTGCGGGTTTATCCTATTGGCGCGCATTGCGAATTGGGGCTGATGCGTCCACAAGCCATTTGATAGAATCGTCTCTTGAATTCAAGGCCGCAGGCGGCATTCTGCTCGACGCACTCGTCGAGGGCTTCGGCGGCGGTGGAAAGGTATTCGATTGGTCACTTATCCCAACAGATCTCGGGCATCGGGCCGTTTTGAGTGGTGGGTTGAACGCGCAAAACGTCAGTGACGCCATTCGGCGTGTGCGCCCGTACGCGGTCGATGTCTCGAGCGGCATCGAAGTGCCGGGCGCCAAGGGCGTGAAAGATCCCGCCCGAATGGCGGCGTTCGTGCGCGCGGTGCGCGCGGCGGACGCCGGGTGATTCGAACGTGAGCCGCGCCAGCGGCTCGCGTAACCGAGAGAGTGACGCAATGTACAACTTGCCAGACGAAAGAGGCCACTTCGGCCAATATGGAGGCGTGTTCGTCTCCGAAACGCTCATCCACGCGCTCGATGAATTGCGCGACGCGTATGACGCGGCTCAGAAAGATCCCGAGTTTCAGAAAGAATACGATTACGAGCTGAAGCATTATGTCGGCCGTCCTTCGCCCATTTATCACGCGAAGCGCTGGAGCGAGATGCTCGGCGGCGCGCAGCTTTACTTGAAGCGCGAAGATCTGAATCACACGGGCGCGCACAAGGTCAACAACGTGATCGGCCAGGCGCTGCTCGCCCGCAAGATGGGCAAGCCGCGCGTGATCGCCGAAACGGGCGCGGGGCAGCATGGCGTGGCGACCGCGACCATCGCGGCGCGCTTCGGCATGGAATGCGTCGTCTACATGGGCGCGGAGGACGTGCGGCGTCAGGCGGCGAACGTCTACCGCATGAAGCTGCTGGGCGCGACGGTCGTGCCGGTCGAATCCGGCTCGAAGACGCTCAAGGATGCCCTCAACGAAGCCATGCGCGACTGGGTGACGAACGTCGAAAACACGTTCTATATCATCGGCACGGTGGCGGGCCCGCATCCTTATCCGATGATGGTGCGTGACTTCCAGCGCGTGATCGGCGACGAATGCCGCGTGCAGATGCCCGAAATGGCGGGCCGTCAGCCGGATGCGGTGATCGCTTGCGTAGGCGGTGGATCGAACGCGATGGGCATCTTTTACCCGTATATCGACGATAAAGACGTCAGATTGATCGGCGTGGAAGCGGCGGGCGACGGGATCGATACGGGTCGCCACGCGGCATCGCTGATGGGCGGAAGCCCTGGCGTGCTGCACGGCAACCGCACGTATCTGCTGCAGGACGCGGACGGCCAGATCATCGAGACGCATTCGGTATCGGCGGGTCTGGATTATCCGGGCGTCGGTCCCGAGCACGCGTGGCTGAAGGACGCGGGCCGCGCGGAGTACGTCGGCATCACGGACGAAGAAGCGCTCAAGGCGTTCCACGACTGCTGCCGCATCGAGGGCATCATTCCGGCGCTGGAGTCGAGCCACGCGCTGGCGTACGGGGCGAAGCTCGCGAAGACGCTGCCGCGCGACAAGGTGCTGCTCGTCAATCTGTCGGGCCGCGGCGACAAGGACATGCACACGGTCGCCGAGCGATCGGGCATCCAGTTCTAAGCCACTAGCCGATGCGCACCGTCATTGACGAGCCGTTGTCTGCCGGCGCTCTCCAGAGCACCGGCGGCGACATCCGCAACCGCGATTTTCTGGCCGATGCCGAAAACATTCCCGACGCGTCGATCGATCTGATCGTCGCGGACCCGCCCTATGGTCTGGGCAAGGATTACGGGAACGACTCGGACATGCTGTCCGGCGACGCCTTTCTGGAGTGGACGTATCGCTGGCTCGACCTGGCGATTCCGAAGCTGAAACCCAGCGGCTCGCTGTACATCTTCTGCACCTGGCAATATTCGCCCGAACTGTTCGTGTTCCTGAAGCGCCGGCTTTTGATGATCAATGAGATCGTCTGGGACCGGCGCGTGCCGAGCATGGGCGGAACGACGCGTAAATTTACGTCAGTGCACGACAACATCGGTTATTTCGCGGTATCGAAGGATTACTACTTCGATCTCGATCCGGTGCGCATACCCTACGACGCAGAGACGAAAAAGGCGCGCTCGCGCAAGATCTTCGAAGGCAGCAAGTGGCTGGAGCTCGGCTACAACCCGAAGGATGTTTGGTCGGTTTCGCGGTTGCACAGGCAGCACGCGGAGCGGGTCGATCATCCGACGCAAAAGCCGCTGGAGATCGTCGAGCGCATGGTGCTGGCAAGCTGTCCGCCGGGCGGCCGCGTGCTCGATCCGTTCATGGGCAGCGGCACGACAGGCGTCGCGTGCGCGCGTCACGGCCGGCAGTTCACGGGCTACGAGATCAACGCGGATTACTGCGCGATCGCGGAGGCCCGCATGGCCGAGGCACGCGCCGCGAAGCTCGCGCCGCCCACGCCGGAGCGCACGCGCCGCAAGCCGCTCATGACCACCGACGCCGCCACGCAAGCCGCCGAATAGCGTCTTTTTCGCCGCTGATCGCGTCAGATGCGCACAAAGCATCGACGCCAACGAATACGAAGCGAGAATTCTCATGTCCCGTATCAAGAACACTTTTGCGGCGCTCGCCGCGCAGGGCAAGAAAGGATTGATCCCGTTCATCACGGCGGGCGATCCTAATCCGGAACAGACCGTCGAGTTCATGCACGCGCTGGCGAAGGGCGGCGCGGACGTCATCGAACTGGGGGTGCCGTTCTCCGACCCGATGGCCGACGGCCCTGTTATCCAGCGTTCGTCGGAACGCGCGCTCGCGCGCGGCGTGACGCTCAAGAGCGTGCTGGCCGATGTCGCGCGCTTTCGCGAAACCGACGACAAGACGCCCGTCGTGCTGATGGGCTACGCGAATCCGATCGAGCGGATGGGCGCCGAGGCCTTCGCGCAAGCCGCGAAGCAGGCGGGCGTCGATGGCGTGCTGGTGGTCGATTACCCGCCCGAGGAAGCGGAAGACTTCGGCGCCGCGATGCGCGCCGCCGGCATCGATCCGATCTTTCTGCTCGCGCCGACTTCCACCGACGAGCGTGTCGCGGCGGTCGGCAAGATCGCGAGTGGCTATGTCTACTACGTTTCGCTCAAAGGCGTGACCGGCGCGGCAAATCTGGACGTTTCCAGCATCGCGAGTAAAATCCCGGCCATCAAGTCGCATGTGCCCCTGCCGGTCGGCGTCGGTTTCGGCATTCGCGATGCGCAAACCGCACGCGCTGTCGCCGATGTCGCGGACGCCGTCGTCATCGGCAGCCGTCTCGTGCAACTGCTCGAAGAGGCGAAGCCGGACGCCGCAGCCGCGTCGCTGACGAGCTTCATCGCCGAAATTCGGCAGGCGCTCGACGCCGCACAGTAAAATACGCGCCGCCGCGGCCCGCTCGAACTCGAGCGCCGCGCGGCGCCCCGATCAGTCAAGGAAAAACGATGAGCTGGCTCGACAAACTGCTGCCGCCCAAGATCAAGCAAACGGATCCCAAAAGCCGCAAGGGCATTCCCGAAGGGCTGTGGGTGAAGTGCCCGTCGTGCGAGGCGGTGCTGTATCGCAACGACGTCGAGGCGAACCTGCACGTTTGCCCGAAGTGCAGCCATCACATGCGCATCGGCGCGCGCGAGCGGCTCGACCGCCTGCTCGATCCGGAAGGCCGCTATGAAATCGGCCAGGAAGTCGTGCCGGTCGATGCGCTCAAGTTCAAGGACAGCCGCAAGTATCCCGATCGCATCAAGGAAGCGATGGAGGACACCGACGAGACCGACGCCATGGTCGTCATGGGCGGTGCGATTCACACCCTTCCGTGCGTGGTCGCGTGCTTCGAATTCGCGTTCATGGGCGGCTCGATGGGCTCGGTCGTCGGCGAGCGCTTCGTGCGCGGCGCGCGCAATGCGCTGGAGCAGAACGTGCCGTTCATCTGCTTCACGGCTTCCGGCGGCGCGCGCATGCAGGAAAGCCTGCTTTCGCTGATGCAGATGGCCAAGACCACGGCGCTTCTGACCAAGCTGTCGGATGCCAAGCTGCCGTTCATCTCTGTTCTCACCGATCCCACGATGGGCGGCGTTTCCGCGAGCTTCGCTTTCCTGGGCGACGTCGTGATCGCCGAGCCGAAAGCGCTGATCGGCTTTGCGGGTCCGCGCGTGATCGAGCAGACCGTGCGCGAAAAGCTCCCCGAAGGTTTCCAGCGCGCCGAATTCCTCATGACGAAGGGCGCGATCGACATGATCGTGGATCGCCGCAAGATGCGCGAAGAACTTGCCCAGTTGATGGCCCTGATGACGCGGCAGCCGGCCGATTCCGTCGCCTGAGCCGCCGGTACGCCAGCGCCGCGCCGCGCGTGAACCCTGGGTTCCGCGCGGCGTTTTTGCTTTCTCGATCTCGAAAATGAACACTTTCCCCACTCTCGACGCCTGGCTTGCCCATCTGGAAGCGGCGCACCCGGTCGGCATCGACATGGGTCTGACGCGCATCGGCCGCGTGAAGGACGCGCTGGGGCTGCGCTTCGATTGCCCGGTTATCACGGTCGGCGGCACGAACGGCAAGGGCTCGACCTGCGCGATCATCGAAACGATCCTGCTGCGCGCGGGTTATCGCGTCGGCTGCCATACGTCGCCGCATTTGCTCGCGTTCAACGAGCGCGCGCGCATCGACGGCGCCGAGGCCAGCGACGCCGAACTGCTCGAACATTTCGAGGCCGTGGAGAAGGCGCGCGCGAGCCTCGCGGAGCCGGTGTCGCTGACGTATTTCGAGTTCACCACGCTCGCGATCCTGCATCTTTTCGCCTCGCGCGGACTCGATGCGGTCATTCTCGAAGTGGGGCTCGGCGGCCGGCTCGACGCCGTGAACATTGTCGATACGGATTGCGCGGTGATCACGAGCATCGATATCGACCATACGGACTATCTCGGCGACACGCGCGAGAAGATCGGCTTCGAGAAGGCGGGCATCTTCCGGGCGGGCAAGCCCGCGGTTTGCGGCGATCCGTCCGCGCCGCAGAGCCTGATCGATCATGCCGGGGCGATTGGCGCGGATCTGTGGCTCGTCGGGCGCGACTTCCGCTACGAGGCGCAGCCGGGCAACGAACGCCAGCAATGGAGCTATATCGGGCGTGAACAGCGGCGCTCGGCGTTGGCGTATCCGGCGCTGCGCGGCGCGAATCAGCTCATCAACACGTCGGCGGCGCTGGCGGCGCTCGAAGCGCTGCGCGATCGGCTGCCGGTTTCGGCGCAGGACATTCGCCTCGGGTTGGCGAACGTCGAGCTGGCCGGGCGTTTTCAGGTGCTTCCGGGCAAGCCGCAGATCATTCTCGACGTCGCGCACAATCCGCACGCTGCCGCCGTGTTAGCGCAAAATCTCGGCAACATGGGCTATTTTCCGTACACTTACGCGGTGTTCGGCGCGATGGGCGACAAGGATATCGAAGGCGTCGTCGCGCATCTGAAGAGCGAGATCGACCACTGGAACGTCACCGCGCTGCCGACGCCGCGCGCGGCGTCCGCGGAGCAACTCGAACACGCTTTGCGCGAAGCCGGTGTCAACGACGGCCCCGACAGCAGCGTTTCCCGCTTTGAGACGCCCGCGGCGGCATTTCAAGATGCGCTGAGCCGGGCCTCCGAAAATGATAGAATTTTGGTTTTCGGCAGTTTCTACACGGTAGCCGGCGTCATGGCGTACCGTCGCATGCAGCATAACTAGGCAGCATCACCAAGACGGTCGTCCGTCAGCATCAAGCGATACATGGGACTCTTTTCGTTCGGCAACAAAGACGACTCCGGTCGCGACGCACAATCCGATTCCCCGCGCGGCTCGCGTCATACCGTCCGCACGGAACGGCGCACGCGCAGGACGGACCGTAGCGAGCGCACCTCCGCCGACGCCATGATGCTCGATCCCACGCTTCCCGAGAAACAGCGCGCGCGGCGCAGGCTCGTCGGCGCTATCGCGCTGGTGCTGGCCGCCGTCATCGTCTTGCCGATGGTGCTGGATTCGCGCCCGAAGCCCGTCACCGACGACATTTCCATCGACATCCCCAATCGTCCGGCGCCCGCCGCGAAGCAGTCGCGCGACGCGACCGACGCGGACTCGCAGGCCGGCGTCGCGCACGAAGCGCCCGCCGCCACTTCCGGCAGCGTCGCCGCAGGCGTGACGCAACCGCAGCCCGCGGCGCCCGCCGCCACGGCGCAGGCCAAGCCGGAAGCCAGCGAACCGCCTAAGCCCGAGGCGAAGCCTCAAGCGTCGAAGCCCGCCGCCGTCGCGAGCCAGAACGCGAAGCCACAGGCCGCGCAGCCGCCTGCGGACGAGTCCAGCGCGAACGCGAACGCCGCGGCGAATGCGGCCGCGGGCGCGGCGAACACGCCGTCGTCGCCGGCCGGCAGCCGCTTCGTGCTGCAAATCGGGCAGTTCGACGACGAAACCGCCGCGCAGAATTGGGTCAACAAGTTGAAGTCCGCGGGTGTGCCCGCATATCTCGAACATCGCAAGCAGTCCGACGGCGGCACCAAATCGCTGTTGCGCGCAGGTCCGTTCCCGGATCGTGCGTCGGCGCAGGCGGCGCTCGCGAAGGTGCGCCAGGCCGGTCTCGGCGGCGGCACACGAGCATCGAACTAAGCAGACTCGATGTTCACCGCTTTCGACTATGCCGTGATGGCCGTGATCGGCTTGTCCGCGCTGCGCGGCATGTGGCGCGGCCTGCTGGCCGAAGCGTTCGGTCTCGTCGGCTGGGTCGCCGCGATTCTGATCGCCGGGCGCTTCGTCGGGCTCGTCGTGCCCTATATTCCGGCGACGTGGCCGGGCGGGGCGCTCACGCAGTGGCTGGTGGCGTTTCTGCTGGTGGTCGCGGCGGTGCTGCTGGTGTCGAGCGTGCTGTCGTCGCTTTTGACGCGCATCACGGAAGTAACCGGCCTGCGCGGCGTGGACCGTTCGCTGGGCTTGCTGTTCGGCCTCGTGAGAGGCGCTATATTGGTAGTGATACTGGTCGCCCTGGCTGGCTTGACCGAACTGCCGGAAAAGGATTTTTGGCGCAATGCGCTGCTGCGGCCGATGGCCGAGCAAGGCGTGCGCGAACTGAAATCGCTGCTCCCCGATACGCTCGCCGCGTACGTGCACGTCGCTCCTCAATCGAGCGTCCTGGCGCCAGACGCCGCACAATAGACGAACGGCCGGCTACACGAGGAACCCGCGACGGCTCGAAAGCGTTTCGACCCGGCCGCCTTACGGCCGATTTTCGAGAAAGCGCCCTCCGGAGCCGGGCAACGCCTTGTCTACCCGTTTCGACTCTTTGAAGGACCATGCCATGTGCGGCATCGTAGGTGTAGTTTCCCAAAGTCCCGTCAATCAGCTGATCTATGACAGCCTCCTTCTGCTCCAGCATCGCGGACAGGACGCGGCGGGCATCGCCACGGCGGACGGCAACAACTTCCACATGCACAAGGCCAACGGCATGGTGCGGGACGTGTTCCGCACGCGCAACATGCGCAGCCTGCCGGGCAACGTCGGCATCGGCCAGGTGCGTTATCCGACCGCCGGTTCGGCGTCGAGCGAGGAAGAAGCGCAGCCGTTCTACGTGAACGCGCCGTTCGGCATCATCCTGGCGCATAACGGCAACCTCACGAACTGGATGCAGCTGAAGGACGAGATGTTCCGCATCGACCGCCGGCACATCAACACCGCGTCCGACACGGAAGTGCTGCTCAACGTGTTCGCGCACGAACTGCAGCTCGCGAGCTCGGGCCTGCAGCTCGACGCCGCCGCGCTGTGGAAGGCGGTCGCGGGCGTGCACCGCCGCGTGAAGGGCTCGTACGCGATCGTTTCGCTGATCGCGGGCTACGGGCTCGTCGCGTTCCGCGACCCGTTCGGCATTCGCCCGCTGGTGCTCGGCAAGCTGGAAACGGCGACGGGCGTCGAGTGGATGGTGGCGTCGGAATCGGTGGCGATCGAAGGTATCGGCTTCGAATTCGTGCGCGATGTCGAGCCGGGCGAAGCGATCTTCATCGACGCCGAAGGCAATCTGCACAGCCATCAATGCGCCGAGAAGCCGGAACTCAATCCGTGCATTTTCGAGCTCGTGTATCTCGCGCGCCCGGATTCGTGCCTCGACGGCGTGCCGGTCTACAACGCGCGTCTGCGCATGGGCGACTATCTTGCCGAGAAGATCAAGCGCGTGCTGCCGGACGTGCCGATCGACGTCGTGATGCCGATTCCCGATTCGTCGCGCCCCGCCGCGATGCAGGTGGCCGCGAAGCTCGGCGTGGAGTATCGCGAAGGCTTCTTCAAGAACCGTTACGTGGGCCGGACCTTCATCATGCCGGGCCAGGCGGTGCGCAAGAAATCGGTGCGCCAGAAGCTGAACGCGATGGGCATCGAGTTCAAGGGCAAGAACGTGCTGATCGTCGACGACTCCATCGTGCGCGGTACGACCTCGCATGAAATCGTGCAGATGGCCCGCGATGCCGGCGCGAGCAAGGTGATTTTCGCGTCCGCCGCGCCGCCGGTGAAGTTCCCGAACGTGTACGGCATCGACATGCCGACGCGCGGCGAACTCGTCGCGCATGGCCGCAGCGACGACGAAGTGGCGCGCATGATCGGCGCGGACTATCTCGTCTATCAGGACGTGGAAGACCTGAAGAGCGCCATCCGCGACATCAATCCGAACCTGCGCGGATTCGAGGCTTCGTGCTTCGACGGCAACTACATCACCGGCGACGTGACGACCGATTATCTCGATCGCATCGAGTCCGCGCGCCTCGCGCCGCAATCGCAATCGGATCGCGATGCGGCGAGCGAAGCGCTGGAAGGCGGTGTCTCGCGCTCGCAGTTGCATTTGCAGCTATCGGTCGAGTAAAGCGCCGATATCGCTACAGGCCCGCTTCGTCTGCAAGGACCAAGCGGGCTTTTTTGTATCCGCGAAGAGGGGAGATGACATGAACGATAACTTCAACTTCGATACGCTTGCCGTGCGCGCCGGCACCTTGCGCAGCGAATTCAATGAGCACGCCGAAGCATTGTTTCTGACGTCGAGCTTCTGCTTCTCGAGCGCGGCCGAAGCCGCCGAGCGCTTCAAGAACGCGGAGGAAGCGTACACGTATTCGCGCTTCACCAATCCGACCGTCACGATGTTCCAGAACCGTCTTGCCGCGCTCGAAGGCGGCGAGGCCTGCATGGCGACGGCATCGGGCATGTCGGCGATCCTCTCGGTCGTGATGGCGTCGATGCAGCAGGGCGATCACATCGTCAGTTCGAAAAGCCTGTTCGGTTCGACCATCGGCATGTTCACGCAGATCTTCCCGAAGTTCGGCATCACCGCGACATTCGTCGATCCGGCCCGGCCCGACGAATGGCAGGCTGCCGTGAAGCCCGAGACGAAGATGTTCTTCCTGGAAACGCCGTCGAACCCGCTGACGGAGATCGCCGATATCGAAGCGATCGGCCGCATCGCGAAGCAGAACGGCGCGCTGTTCGTGGTCGATAACTGTTTCTGCAGTCCCGCGTTGCAGCAGCCTTTGAAACTCGGCGCGGATGTCGTGATGCATTCGGCGACGAAGTTTCTCGATGGTCAGGGCCGTGTGCTCGGCGGCGCGCTCGTCGGCACGAAGCGCTTCATCATGGAGACGGTGTTTCCGTTCGTGCGCAGCGCCGGACCGACGATGTCCGCGTTCAATGCCTGGGTGCTGTTGAAGGGCATGGAGACGCTCGCGCTGCGCGTCGAGAAGCAGTCGGCGAATGCGCTCGAGATTGCGCGCTGGCTGGAAGCGCATCCCGCGGTGAATCGCGTGTTCTATCCGGGACTCGAATCGCATCCGCAGCACGCCATCGCGATGAAGCAGCAGAAGGCGGGCGGCGCGATCGTATCGTTCGAGCTGAAGGGCGAGACGCAGGACGCGCAGCGCGCGAATGCGTGGCGCGTGATCGACGGCACGAAGCTCTGCTCGATCACCGGCAATCTCGGCGACACGCGAACGACGATCACGCATCCCGCGACGACGACCCATGGCCGCCTCACGCCTGAAGTGCGCGAAGCGGCGGGCATACGCGAAGGCTTGATCCGTCTTGCCGTTGGCCTGGAAGATCCCGCGGACATTCGCGACGATCTTGCGCGCGGACTTAACGGCTAACGCCGCCGTTGCGCCATTGCCCCGGCGAGATGCCAAAGCGCTTCGAGAACGCGTGAGTGAATGCGCTTTGATCGGCGAAGCCGACATCGAGCGCGATATCGGTGAGGGTTGCGCGCGGATCGGCGAGCAGGGTGAGCGCGGCATCGAGCCGCAAGCGATGCAGATAGCGATGCGGCGTCTCGCCGAACGCCTCGTTGAAAAGCTGATGAAAGCGCCGCATGCCGAAGCCGCAATGCGCGGCGAGATCGGCGATACGCAGCGGTTCCGATAAATGCAGACGCAGCCATCGGTCGATGCGCGCGAAGTCGAGACCGCGCATCGCGTCGACGGCATCGTCCGTGTCGTGCATCAGCACGCCGCATAGATGCGCGGCGGCCTGCCATGCGAAACGATGGACGAGGCGCGGGTCTTCGGCATGCGCGCGCCGCGCGACGTCGGCGACGAGCTGCGTGACACGCGGATCGATATCGATGGCCCGCGCGCGCTCGAAGTACCGCAGCGGCACCGCGACGGACGCCGCGGGCAGATCGAGCACGAGCTGGCGATTGTCGCCATCGGCCCAGTAGTCGTGACGCGCGCCCGCCGGAATGATCCACGCGCCGCGGCAATCGATGCGCGCGCCGTGGCCTTCGACGGCCATCTCCATCGACCCGTCGAGGCCGAGCACGATCTGATGGAAGTCGTGCACGTCCGACGCCTCGCACCGTTCATAACGGCGCAGCGACACGGCGGGACGATGAAGCGGCGCGTCCATGCAGGCAGGGCTCAGACGTCGAGCAGTTCCACTTCGAACACGAGCGTGGCGTTCGGCGGGATCACGCCGCCCGCGCCGCGCGCGCCATAGCCGAGTTGCGGCGGAATCGTGAGACGGCGCACGCCGCCCACCTTCATGCCCTGGACGCCTTCATCCCAGCCCTTGATGACCATGCCGCCGCCGAGCACGAACGCGAACGGGTCGTTGCGGTCCTTGCTCGAATCGAACTTCTGGCCGTCCGTGAGCCAGCCCGTGTAATGCACGCTGACGGTCTTGCCCGCGACGGCTTCGGCGCCCTCGCCAACGGTGACGTCTTCGTATTTGAGACCGGAATCGGTCGTGACAATCGACATGGTTGCTCCCTGGTTGATCGAAACCGACATTGTAGAACGATGCAGGGAAGCGGGCGGCGCGAGCGGCTTACAGATGACGCCCGCGCGGACCGAAGCGCGAGCCGATGCGCGCTCCGATTTCCGGCCGCACGTGCCTGCCGATCGCCGTGCCGATCGATGCGCCGTCCTGCGATTCCTGCATCGCGGCGGCGGCGGCCTTGTCGCCGACCTGCACTTTCGCGAGCTTCAGCGCGCGCACGCGCACGTAGGCCATCGCGACGAGCGTCCACGGCGCGAGATACGCGAACTCGGGCACGGAGACCATCATCATCGTCCAGGTCGCGACGCAGCACTGGCGCAGCGCCATGCCACGCGGGTCCCAGTCGAGCTTGAACGCGGGAAAGAGCATCAATGCGCTGATGAACACCGTGCCGACCACGCCGACATTGACGAGCAGTGTCGAGAAGAGATCGGTCGAGCGGACATAGCCGAAGCCGATGCCGAAGAGCTGGTTGAGCGGCGCGGCATTGAACCATAGCCGCATCGATTCGACGAACAGCAGCATGCGGTCGGAGCCCGACTCGGTCTTCTGTTCGAGCTTGTCCATCACCATCTGCTTGAAGAGATCGGCGATGTAATCCTGCAGCAGATACGCGAGCACGCACAGCACGAAGAGACCGATCAGCGCCTTGACCGGGTTGATGCCGAGCTTGCGCATGCGGATGAGCGAGTACACCGCATAGCCGATCAGCACGGTCGAAGACGTGCTCATGATGAGCGAGATCCCGATGACCCACACGGGCCAGCGCAGGCGCGAAGTCGCGTTGAAGTAAATCCAGAACGGGAAGATGGACATCGCGTACATGGAGGGCTCGCCCGTGAGCGCTTTCAGGCGCTGGATCGGAAAGCCCTTGATGTCGATCTGCTGGAACGAGCTGCCGTTCACCGTGCCGTCCGAGCGCACGATGCCCTTGCCGAACTGATCGCCGAACGCGCGGTTCGAGATGAAGTCGCCGGGCTGTCCCGTCACGATATAGAAGACCACTTCGTACATGCCGTACAGCGCGAACAGCGTGACGGCCGCGAGCAGCCATTGGTCCCACGTCGGCTTGTAATACTGGTAGACGTAAGCCACATAGAGCACGACCGCCGCGACGTAGAGCGACTGCGTAAACAGCGTCCTGCGCAGGATGAAGGTGAACGGATCCTTATCGTCGACGAGCACGATCTTGCTGAAGTCCGGCTCGAAGGGCGCCATGATGTCGGCGATCTGCGAGGTGCAGAACATGATCAGCCACACGACGATCGCCGCGAGCAGGAAATGCATCCAGTTCTTGCGCGCGCGGCCGCCGAACAGCAGCACGAGCGGCACGGAGAGAAAGCACATCAGATAGCCGATCGTCGTGCCCTGAATCGATGGCATGACGAGAAACGACGTCACCGGCATCGCGAAGGCCCAGATTCTGAAGTAGAGGTCGGTCAGCGCCGCTTTTTCTTTCATCGTCGAAGGTGGAATGCGCCTGGTTCGAACCAGGCTAGCTGTTGTAATCGGTATGGGCCGGAGCCAGGACGTCGGCGCTTATCGTGCTTCACCGCTGCATCGCGGGTTCAGCGCGAAATGAACGTGCGCGCGTCGAATCCCGGCTCGCCGAGATAGACGTAGCCGCCGATCGCGAGCAACGCGAGCACGACGACCACGACCGCCCGCACGGGCGTGCGCGCCAGCTTCCTCGCGCGCCGATGGGCACAGTGCGGACACACGGAGCAGTCCGCCGCAAGCTGTCTGCGACAGCGCGGGCATTGCACGAGCCGATGCCTGTAGGAAAAACGTCCGCTCATATGCGTCTCTTTCCCGATCCGGTTGCGGCGCGCAGCGCGCCGAAGCCCCGTGTCCATCCTGGCGAACGAGACGTTCCGGAGGATGGCTCGTGTTCCTGAAGTCGTTTGACATCCGGATCGCGCGGACGTTTCCCGCAGCGGATGGATGCATGGCGACCGATACCGCCGTTACAACGTTGAGCGCCGCGTGACAGGCACGCGGCGCGATTCATCGAAACAATGCCGCGCGTTGCCGCGCGCGCGATCTCAGCTCATCGACTTGAACGTGCTCGTATAGGCCGCGGCATAGCCATAACTGCGGCGATTGCTCGGGCGTCGCGGAATCGCGTTGAAGACCGAGCCGACGAGCCTGCCGCCCGCGCGCTGCACCTTCTTCACGGTTTCCTCGATCTCTTCCTCGCTCTGAATGCCCGAACGCAGCACGAGCACCGTCGAGCCGGCATCGCTCGCGACGATCGCCGCGTCGGTCACGACGAGGAACGGCGGCGTGTCGAGCAGGACCAGATCGAACTGGTCGCTCATGCGCGCGAGCATGTTGCGAAAGCCCGGCATCATCAGCAGCTCGGACGGATTCTCCGGATACGCGCCGCACGAGATGAACGAGAGCCCCGGCACGCCGACATAGCGGATCGCGTCGCCGAGCGCCATTTCGCCCTTCAGCACTTCCGAGAGACCGCCCGGATTCGACTGCTTGAAAAACGATGCGATGTGGCCGCGCCGCATGTCGCCATCGATCAGCAGCACGCGCAGGCCGATTTCGGCGAGCAGCACCGACAGATTCGCCGCGACGAAGCTCTTGCCCGCCGACGGAATCGGGCCCGTCAGCATCACGATATTGTTCGGCGCATTGGCGAGATCGCGATACAGCTCCGTGCGCACCGCGCGCAGCGCTTCGATCGCCGGATCGTGCGGGTAGCGGGTCGCGAGCACACGGGCATTGCGGTCGGTGTCGGCGACGTGCGGCATCGCGAAGGCATCGTGCTCCGGCAACTCGATGTGAGGCAGCGCTCTTGGCGGTCCACCGTCCTGCGTGCCGGAGTAGGTGAGCGGCGCATGCTCCACCGGCGACACGGCGATCTCGTGATCGAGCATCGCCTGCTGGCGGCTATACAGCACCTCGCCAAGCACGGGCACCGAGAGACGGCGCTCGACGAACATCGGATCGGTGACGCCGATCATCGCGTGACGGCGCAGGAAAATGAAGAACGTGCCGATGAAAAAGCCGAGGCCCGTGCCCGCGACGATCACGAGCGACTTGTTCGGCTTCACCGGGCGATACGGGCGCAGCGCGTTATCGACGATATGCGCGCCGCCGCTCGTGCTCGCACGGCGCACGGAGAGTTCCTGCGCCTTGTTCACCATGCCCATGTAGATGGTTTCCGCGACGCGCGCGTCACGGGTGAGCGTCGCGTTCTGACGTTCGGATTGCGGCATGCTGTCGAAACGCTGCTGAATCTGCTTGTTCGACGCTTCGAGTTCGGCGATCTGCTGGTCGAGATTGACCACTTGCGGGCTGCTCGGCTGGAAGCGCTGCAGGGCTTGCGTGCGTTGCAGCTTGAGCGTCGCGAGTTGCTGCATCGACACGATGCTGCCTTGCAGATAAGCCTGCGCTTCCGGAATCGGCTGCACCGACTGCGACTTCGCGCGGAACGTGCTCAGGTTGCCTTCGGCCACCTTCAGGTCGTGTTCGAGGCGCGGCAATTCTCCGCGAATGAATTCGAGCGTCTTCGTGTCGTTCGCCTGGCGCGCCTGCACCGCGGCGCTCAGGTACGCCTGGCCCAGCGCGTTCGCGACATCGGCGGTGAGCGCGGGGTCGTCGGCGTTGAAGGTGATCTGCACGACGCCCGTGTCTTTCGCGGACTCGGCCACCTTCATCGTCTTCTTCATGAGCGCGATGGCGTCGAGCGTGTTGAGGCGCGTCACGTCGAAACGCACGCCCGGATGGCCGATCGCGCTATTCACGAGAATCGATACGCCGTTCGCCGTCGCAGGGCGGCCGATCGTGCCGCGCAGAATGGTCTCGCCGTCGGGATCGCGCAACTCGTACTGATGGTTCTCCAGCAGCACGAGATCGAGCTTCTGGTCTTCGAGCGCGGGCGGCACGTCGAGCCGGCCGATCTGCAGTTCCTCGCCGCCCCATCCATACGAATCGAGGCCGAACCACGCGGGCGCGAGATGCCCCTTCTTCGCGAACAGTTCGGCGATCTGGCCGAGCACGGGGAAGGTCTTGGGCTTGGACTTGATGTCGAAATGAAACTGCTTGACCACGGGTTCGAGCACCGAGCGGCTTTGCATCACGGAGATTTCCGCAGGCGCGAGCTGATTGACCGTGGGTAGCGACTGCTGCATCTGCATCTGGTTTTGCGGCGCGATGCCGAGCGCGTTCGGATCGGGTGGATCCACGCGCACGACCACGTCCGACGAATAAATGGGCTTGGCAAGAAATGCATAGGCGGTCGCGAGCGCGGCCGCGATTCCTATGAACAGGAAGAGCATGCCAAGGTGATCGCGCAGGAGCCTGAGCATGTCGCTCGCGGTGAATTCACCGTCGTCCTTGCCTGGGCGCGAAGATCCGTTGTTCACATAGAGGGTGTTCAAAGGCGCCGTCCTCAGTTCGATAAATTGAGCGTTGTGTCCGGGCTGCGATAAAAGCAGAGTGCCCGCGCGGCATGTCCGCGCTACGTCTCACGTGTTGTTGATGCGGCGCATGGCCGGCGGAGCTTCCAGACTAAAGACGCGAGAGGCTTTCGAAAAACGAGCGAAGCGTACGATGCTTCGAGGTCGCAAGACGGAGCGCGTCGGCTCGTCGGAGTGCGATCCTTGCCTGAAGCACACTCCGTGCCTCGGAACCGCGTCTATTGGATTCGGCGGATGAAACTCGCGAATCCCGTTCGAGTCGCTTGTCATCAAACGATACGATACGCCTGGAAAAAATAGCGTCAAACCTATCTTCCGGTCGCGAAGTGCTCGCGTCTGTTAAGTACCGAACGTTCAACGACCGAAAGGCGCGGGCATACCACTTGCGCGGCCCTCTTTTCGCGCGATAATCATCGGTTTCGCAGCCGTTGTTTTCGTCGTACCAATTCATTGGTGTTTTTAGGGCATCGGGTTCGCCTTGATGAAATCGCGCACCGTGTTGAAGCGTGACTTGCGCGTTTTGCCGTCGTCGTGAATCACGCCGTAGTTACCGTCGCCGCCATAGCGCTGGTCGTCGTAGAGCTCGTACAACGTCACGTTCTGAATGTTGTAAGTCTTCGCCAGCGAGACGAATCCCTTCAACGCTTCCTTGCCCACGAGATAGCCCGCCGGGTCCGCATGATTCGGCCGCACGCCGTATTCCGTGATCCAGATGGGCTTGCCATAGCTGTCGCGCAGGCGTTCGAGCACGTTGACCTTCTTGTCGCCCGCCGCGGTGATCGGGCCCATGTTCGAATACCAGTGCCACGCGGTGATGTCCCATTGCGGTATCGGATGGCCCTTCGTGCCATCGGGCTGCGTACCGGCGTACAGCATGTCCGTGAAACCGTAATGAAGCCAGCTGAACGACGTCAGCAGGATCTTCGCGTCGGGATTCGCTTCGCGTATGCCCTTGATGAGGCCGAGGATCGAGCCGCGCGCTTTCATGAACATCGCGTTGTCGTAGTCCTTCGGATGCTCGCCGCTGCGGTCCGAGCCGAGTATCGTCCAGTTGTCGTATTCGTTGCCCACCTGATAGTACGTAACGAGGCCTTTGAGAACGCGCCCCGCGGTCTTGCCGAGCGCATAGCCGCGCTCGAAGGTTTCCTGTTCGCTCGCGCGCTTCTGCGGCTCGAAGGGCGTGACGAGCGCCAGCACGCCAATACATTGCCTGGCCGCCGCGCGCGCGAAATCCGCGACCATGTGCGCGCTTTCCTCATTCGATACATCCTGCGCGTACATCGTGACACCGAGGTCTCGCAGTTGTGAAATCTGCAAGTCGTAGTCGCTCATGCGATACGCGCCGCGATGCTCCAGATGCCCCGCAATCCCGTAGAAGACGCCGGTCGATCCTTTGTCGCAGGCGATCTTCGGCGCCGCATCCGCTTTCGATGAAGCGGACGAACGGCTGCTGTGATACGCGTCGGGCGTGCCGCTGCGCGCGAAGATCAGGACAGATGCGCACAGCAGCGCACCAAAGACTGATACCGCGGCCAACATGGTTCGCATCGATGTTCGGCCTCGTGATGATGATGCGCGCGGCTATTTGGCCAGCACGTCTGAATGTTGATGTGTCGCGCCCGCACCCGCGCCGCGCGCTCCGCCTGCGCCGCCCGGATGCAGCAGAACGTTTTGCGCCTGCGCGTCGAAGACTTCGCGCGAGAAACGCCTTCTGAACTCGCCCGCCAGCCCGGCGAGCGGAAGATTGCGCGCCGCGAAGATGCGCTCGACGAATGCATCGTGGTCGTTTGCCGGAAACAGCAGGGCGTCGGGCAGATACGAATCGAGCCCCGACACACGCGACACCACGATGGGCCGTTGCGCGAGCACGGCTTCGATCATGACGAGCGGCACGCCTTCGTACGCGGAAGGCAGCACGAGCGCGTCGCTCGCGACGATATAGGGCAGCACGTCCTTCTTCGGACCGACCATGCGCACGCACGCTGATAGCGTCGGGCTCGCGTCGATCATCGCTTGCAGGCGCGCTTCATCCGGACCTTCGCCGACGATCAGCACGAGCGTACGTGCGAATGCATCCGCGTGACGTTCGATCGCGTGCATCAGGAAATCCTGACGCTTCTGCTGAAAGTTTAGCCGCCCGATATGCGCGACGATCGTGGTGCCGTCGTCGGGCAGGCCGAGCGCGGCGCGCGCCGCGTCCTTCGTGAGCGTCGAGCGGCTGAAGCGATCGTCGACGTAATTCTCGAGGATCATCGCGCGCGCGTTGGGCGCGAGCTGGCTCAGCTTGCCGCACAGATGATCGTTGAGCGTCACGTATTCATGCGGCACGCGATACAGCGCGCGCTTGACGAGCCATTTGATTCTTGCGCCACGGCTTGCGTTCACCGGCGCTTCATCGACGAGCGGCAGGTAGCTCACCGTGCGCGTGCGCGCTTGACGTCCGGCGAGCAGGCCCGCGATGCCCGAGACGATCGTGCCTTGCGCGATCAGCAGCTTGTTCAGGCGCAACCCGCGCAATGTCGCCGCGGTCGCGCGGGCCTTGCGCAGCAGCGTAAAGACATTGCCGTGTATCGATTCGGCCGTGTAGGAAAGACCGATCGTGCCGACTTTCGGATGCGCGCGCGCCAGATCGCTCACATAACGATACAGCGGCTCGTTCGCCGTCGGCACGAGGATATGCAAAGCCTCGACATGCGCGCACTCGACGAGCGCGAGCATGAAGCGCTTAAGCATTTCTTCGTGACCGCCGTTGATACCCGAGTCGCAGTAGATTCCCAACTTCACCAATTTCCCCCTTTCTGCGCCGGGCGCGGCTCAAATCGCCACGACGCAATCACGCCTTGTCGATGAATTGCATGAGCAGGCGCGCGCTCTCCGTCCAGCGGAAACGCTCGGCGTGCGCGAGGCCACGCCGTTTGAGATCCTCGCTCAGCTCCGGCGAATCGAGCAGCTGGCGCAACTTGCCCGAGATATCTTCCACCGAAAACGGGTCGCAATAGATCGATGCATCCCCGCACGTCTCGGGCAACGCCGCCGCGCGGCCGACGAGCGTCGGACAGCCGTTGCGCATCGCCTCCAGCGGCGGAATGCCGAAACCTTCGTAAATCGAAGGATAGAGGAAGCACGCGGCATGTTGATAGAGCGCTTTCAGTTTTTCATCACTGACGTAGCCCGCCTGCTTGATGTTAGGCGCGTTCGACAGATCGTGCGCCTTGCCGAAGATGGCGGCATTCTTCATACCGACGATCACGAGATCGATCGACGGATCGTTCAGGCGCATGAATGCTTCCACGAGGCGCTTGAAGTTTTTCGTCGGATTCATGCTGCTCACGGCGAGCACGTAGCGGTTCTTCGTGAGACCGAGTTCATCGATCACCGTGGTATCCGGCGCGATGGGATCGAGATGGTCGGCGGCGAGCGGCACCACGCCGATGCGCTCCGCAGGCACGCCGACATGATGCGCGAGCCGGTCGCGCGAAAACACGGAGTTGGTCAGCACGCAACTCGACGTGCGCGCGAGAATCCAGAACATCACGTGATACCACGTGCGGAACTTCCACGAAAAATGCGCGGGCGTATCGAACACCGCGGCATCGTGCATATAGATGATCTGGTTCGGCCGGAAGATGGAACCCGAGTTCGAGAGATTCACGATGCGCGAGCGGCCGGCGAAGAGCGGCAACACGATCTGCTCCCAGAAGACACCCTTGCCGAAGCCGAGCTTCACGGTATCGACGCCTTGCACGGGATCGAGCCCGTCTTGCGGCGGCACCGCGAGCGTCACGTGCGCGCCTTGCGGCAACTTCACGAGCGCGGCGACGAGCTCTCTCGCGACGCGCTGCACGCCCGTGGTCTTCTGGCTCGTGAAGCGGCCGTTATAAACAAACTTGCTGGTGGCGATGGAAGTATCCATGTGCAGGGCGTCAGAACTGTGAATCGGAGCTGGTTTCATACGAGGCGGCCTGGTTTGCGCCGAGTTCGCGCGCGGGCTTGTCGGAGCCGAACTGGTACATCAGGAGCCACTGGCGGAAGATCGCGTCCATCGAAAAGCGCTTGCTCGCCGATGCCCGCGCCGCCGCGCCCATGCGCGCGCGCAATGCCGGCTCGTCGCGCAGGATCGCGATGCACTTCTCCATTTCTTCCGCGCTCGATGCGACGAAGCCCGTCAGCCCGTGCTGAACGACGTCGCGATTGCCGACGACATCCGTGACGACCGCGGGAATGCCCGCGACCTGCGCTTCGATCAGTGCGATGGGCATGCCTTCCCAACGCGATGTCTGCACATAGATATCGAGTTCAGAGGTCAATTCGAGCGCGCGTTCGCGCGTGACCCAGCCGCTGCACGACACCGCGCCTTTCGGCGTTCCGGCCGGCAACTCGTCCTCGCTGCCGCCGATCCACACGAAGCGAACGGAAGGGCCGTGCAACGCGGTGGCGAGCTTCACGAAGGCCTCATGATTCTTCTGGAACATTGCGCGTCCGCTCATGCCGATGACGAGTTCGCCGTCGCGCTTTTCGATGCGCGGCGGGATCTCCGCCACGTTCACGCCGTTCTCGATCATGCGGGCCTGCCGCGCGTGCATCTTCGTTTCGATCTCGGCAAGCTCGCTTTTCGAGCACGCCACGATGGTGCCGCCAAGGCGCGCCGCGATACGCTCGAAGCTCAGATAAGCGAACTGCTTGGCAGCCGACACGTCGCGGCGCAGAAAGGCCAGGCCATGCGGCGAATAGAACACGCGAGCACGCGGCGCTGCGATGCGCGCGGCGGCGCGCCCCAGCACGCCGGCTTTCGACGAATGGAGATGGATCACCGAAGGATCGCACTCCCTGAGCTTGCGGACCAGATCCCGAAGACCCGACAGGTCGTGCTTCACGCTGACTTCACGAACCATGTTCACATAGGTCAGCTTGACCGCCGGATGAAAGAGCTTCGAGAAGTCGTTGGGCGTTTCCTGCCGAATCGAATGAAGGATCGTTACGCCGACGCCAGCGGCCGCTGCGCGGTTCGATAGCTGGGTCAGCATGGAGAGCACACCGCCGCCAAAGGCTTCGGTGATATGGACGATCTCTTTCATATTGGACTCTTCGAATAGCGTCGTGCCGAGCGCCCGCGGCAATACGCAATGGAAGGGATGGTCTGGTCGTTATCAAGTAATTGGCGTGACACTTTTAAGTACGGCGTACGTATAGGATTTGGAGCAGCGCGGCTGCCCTTGAGGAAACCGCATACGGGCCGGGATGTGCGTGTCGCAGTACTAATCGAGCGCTCATGGGCGCTCGGGCGTACTCACGGGATCCGGCATAGCAATGCGCGTTCCTTGCGACGAGCGCAACGAACGGCCCCGACAAGCTCGAGAAACAAGCCTGGATTTACCTCATGCGTACGCCTGAACGAGTCGATTTGACCGATACAGGCCCGGCAAGGCTGGTCTTTGTGAAGATTGTTCTGCGTCGCGCCGATGCTAATGTGCTCGGGCCCGGTAAAAACGGCCTCTCTGCGGCACGACGTAAAGTGGGTCGGTCAATCGGTTTCGAGCGTTCCCAAGGCCGCGCCTTGGGGCAGTTTTCCCGCCGCGCGCTCGAAAGAAGGATCGTTACTGGGCAGGCGAATACGGATGTTCCGCGATCAATTCCGCGGCATTCTGCTGAGCAATGGCGGCTTCGCAAATCTCCAGAAGTATTTGCAGATCCTTGAGCGGGACCGCCACGGATTGCATGCGCAGGCTCTCGGCCTGATCCACTAGCTTCTGTACGTGTTCAATCGATGTTTCTTCTGTTTCCATCACACGGGCTCTCTTAATTAAACACTGTTCGTACCAATACGATATCGGCTCGAACTGCATGGGTCGGTTCGGTCAGTCACATACTTAAATGCAACTTTGTAGTAGCGCGCAAGTCGAATGCGCCAAATGCGACTTCGTGGTGCAGAGGCCGCTTGAGGCTTAAGTCGTCGTTTCTGAACCCGCGCCTTCCGCAATCGGGCGCTTCAAAAGCGGCACGCCTTGCAGATACAGCGTGAAGGCCATCGCCGCGGCAATGAATGTCTCTACGATCAGCACCGTGGCCGCCGCGCCCTGTTCGCCGAAGAGCTTCACAAGCACGGCGAGCGTGGCGAAGTTCACGACAGCGGATGCCATCAGCACGCGGCTGAATTGCGACCGCATGCCGAGCGGAAGCATGGTCTGAACACCGAAGAGATCGGAGAGCCCCGCCATCAACGGCACGAACGCCATCCATCGCAACACCTCTACGGTAGGCAAGAACTTCGGTCCATACAAGAGTTTTACAGCAAGCGGTGCGCCAAAGAAGATGCATAGCGAGATCAGCGACACGATCAAGCCCTGCACGACGAACATCTTGCGCAGGAATGCAAAGGCGTCGTCCTTGGCGTGATGCATGAGGAAGCTCACGCGTGGATAGGCCGCCGTCTTCAACGGTTGCAGCATATTCAGTGCCGCGCGGATCAGCTTGTCCGCCGCCGCGAAGTAACCTGCCGCAACGTTACCCGCCATGAATGTCAGCAGCACGATATTGCTCGATGCATAGATATCGACGATGGATGTCGCGATGAAGACGCTCCAGCCGTCCTTCAGACGACCGACGATGGTCTTGAACGACACGCGCACGAAGTCGAGCTCGCGCCGAAAGTACAAGTACGTGCAAATTGCGATACCCGATAGCAACGGCACCAGCGCGTTGACAGCCATTGCCATATAGAGGTCGTCATGCTCGCGCACGAAGAGATACATCGCAGGAATGCTGAGCGCGCGTCCGATGAATACGAGCAGGCTCAATACGCCAAGATCTTCGACGCCCTGAAAATACCATGTCGGAATCAGCATTGCACCGACCGCCTGACCATAGCCGATCAACAGCAGAGTACGGTTCTCTTCGAGATAGGGCACCACGGACGTGAGCACGATCACCACGAGGAATCCCGCAAGCGCGAGCATGGCTTGCGTGAGGATGGTTTCCCAGAACACCTTGGAGCGCAGCTCGCGGTTCTCGCGATTGATCGAAATCTTCGGCGTGGCCGTGAGCGAAAAGCTGTAGTTCGTGAGGGAGATGAAATACGCGGTGAAGGCCAGGCCGAATGCCAGGCGTCCATATTCGCCCGGCCCGAGTACGCGCGCAAGCCACGGCACCGTCAGGAGCGGTGCAAGGTACGTGGATACCTGCAACGTCATCAGTATCGTGAAGTTCTTTCGGAATGAAGCCATTGAACGGTTTTCCCCGCTTTCGCGCAGCGTGATCTTTATGACTATGACGCAAGATTGCGAACCCTGCAGGTCCGCCGATTCGAGTGGGCCTTTGCCTGACAGCGCATGGAGCGGATAGTTTCGCTCGTGCGTTTCGCGGTCGGTGCGGCACGCGGCCAAAGAGGTCTGCGCGCCCATGCCTTGGCCTGGCCTCGGGTGCGCTTGAGTTGAACGGAATGCGCCGGTTCCGGACCATCGACGTCCATCCGGAGAATGCGCAAGCACTATAGCAAACGTTATTTAACAAAAGAAAAGGGTATTCGTCAGTGGGTTGGCCCACGCAAGGTCTCAAGAGAGACATGATCGTTCGATTGAAAACGACTCGAAGTGATGCTAGGCATCCACATATCGTGAAGCTGACAGCGGCGCCATCTTTGAGCATTCTTTAGCGGTCGTCCTTAAGCGCAGTCCTTGCCGCGCTCAAGCATTTCTTAGTCGCGGCTAACGCTTGCGTGTGAACGCGTGCTCGCTTTGCCGGATGCATGCGCGCGCGCTGTCGAGGGCGGGCGCAACTCCATTCCAAGCGCGCGCTTGACCATGCGCTTCGCCTGAAACCAGCGGCGATCGACGACAATCTTCCGGTGAAAGCGCAGTTCCTTCGGCGTATCGTTGCGGCCCGCGGCGAAGCGGCGATAGCGCGCGGCAGTGGCTTCGATCGTGCGCATCGATTGAGCGAATGCGGGCGTATCCACGCGCGCGGCCTGATGACACGCATATGAGAAAACCTTGTGAAACATCGCGAGCCAGAAGGGGTCCAGCGCGTCGCCGTTGCAGCGCTCCATCGTTTCTTCCGCGCAGGTGGCAAGCGATGTCACCGTGTTCGGCGTGGCCCTGGTCGTGATGCTGCCCGCGCGGCGCCGATAGAAATAGAGATCGTCGGCAAGACGGAAGAGCGATGTCGCCCGCGCGTAGACGAGCGGAATCGCGGCGGCGTCTTCGTAGACGCGGCCCGTCGGAAACTCGATGCCGTTCCATAGCTCCCGCTTGTAGACGCGTGCGACGGGAAACACCTGGTACACGCGCGCGAAGTCGAGCAGCGCGTCGAGGTCGCATGCGCGATGACCGACCGTCGCCGGATCGATCAACGTGACCTTGTCGATTACCTTGCCGTCCGAATCGATGATGCCTACGTTGAACTCGATGATGTCCGCCGTGGCGGCGTCGAGAAGCGGCATGATCTTCGCGGTGAAGTCCGCGGACCAGACGTCGTCCGAGTCGAGAAAGCCGATATACGGCGACGTTGCTTCGGCGATCGCGCGATTGCGCGCGGCGGAGACACCGCGGTTTTCCTGATGGATCACGCGCATATTCGGCGCGCGCCCGCTGCGCTGAACCTCGAGTATGCGTTCGAGCGTGAGATCGGTCGAGCCGTCGTCGATGACGATCAACTCGATTTCATCGGCGCGCGGCTGCGAGAGCGCGGATTCAAGCGATGCGGCGATGAAATGCTCGACGTTGTAGGCAGGAATGATTACCGAGAGCAAGGTTTCAGGGTTGCCATGATGGGCATGAGTCATAGAGCTGATGTCAACCGTAGAGTTTGATTTGAAAGCCACCGTGGCCGAGACCGGCTCAAAGCGCGCGCCGGCCGTCCAATGCGCTAACTCCGAATTGGAATGCCCGAATCGAAAAAGCGAATCGAGAAAGCTATAGGCAGCGTCGAGCCGGAAAGGTTCGGCTCGGCGCATGAATGTCGGATCGCGGCGCTATTCTGGGAGATCGCGCCGAGGAAGTCGTTGTCAACAGAAAAATAAAATCGGCGGCGCGCTTCGGGTTGAAAATTCTCATTGCGACGAATGAGGCCGCGCGTGCCCCATCTATTTAATAGCAAATCGAATTCCCGCGTCTCTACCTGTCGTGTAAAAAAGGTAACTGAATTTATTTTGTTTGCGACCGCAATTCCTTAAACCGAATTAATAGTAATCCGATCCTTTCCTGGCGAAGTCGCGAATCCTGGGCCGCTCGTGCACGTGAATTGCTTGGCGGTCGTGGGGCAGAGCGTGCCGTGCCGTTGCCGCATGCGTCGTAGGCGCTCACATATAATGAGCTGCAAAGGTTCCTTCGCGAGGCGTATTCTTCAGGGCATACGCGCCGTTCAGTCCAGTGCGTCCGGCTTCCCGTGACATCGAAACTCAACACCGTTATACGCAAGGATCCATGACCGTGACAACGTCTTTTTCCAGTACGGTCGAGCCCGAAGGCGACAAGTCCTTCGATGCGGCCGTCGCAGGAAACGACGGCGTGCTGGTGCTCGACAGCGCTCAGCGCTGCCTCTCGGCCGACGCCGTTCTCGCTCATCTCTTCGATCTCGATCCCGCCGCCCTCGATGGCCGCGCGCTCGCCGAAACGCCCTTGCCCAAACCGCTCACCGCCGTGCTCGCCGAGGCTGCGGATGCCGCGCTCGCGGGCAACGGCACGCGCCGCGCGCACGTGACGATCGGCGCTGGCGAAGCGACACGCGCCTTCTCGATCATCGCGCTGCCGGGCCCCGATTGCGTCACGCTGATCGTCTCGCCTTCCGCGGGCGCGCCGGACGGGCAGAACGGCGTCGCGGACCGCATCGCGCATCTGCGTGCCGAGGCCGCGCTCTTCATGCGCGATCACGTGTTGTCGGTCGTATCGCACGATTTGCGCGGTCCGTTGAACGCGATCCACAGTTGGGGCTACGTGCTCGAACGCAAGGTCGACGCCAACGATCCCGCCGCGCAGCGCGCGCTCGTGGGCATCCGCTCGGGCGTCGAGCAGCAGGTGAAGCTGATCGAGCAATCCGTCGATACGACGCGCGCGGAAACGAAGGCGTTGTCGGTCGCGATTGCGCCGGTCGCGCTGCGGCCGCTACTGGAGAAAGCGGCGGCGCTCGCGCGCGCCGGTGTCGCGAGCGCGCGCGGCGTGACCATCGAGATCGATTCGCCGCTGGCGGAAGAACAGCTCGAAGGCGATGCCGAGCGTCTCTTGCAGGCGCTCTGGCTCATGCTCGCGTTCGCCGCCGAAGCGAGCCCGGCCGGCGCGACGGTGCATGCGGCGAGCAATATCGAAGGCAGCATGTGGCGCACGGACGTGCGTTTCACGGCATCGGCGCAAGCGTTGAACGACGCGTCGTCGCCGCATGTGCTCGAAGCCTTCGCGCGGCGTCAGGCGCTGGAGCCGCGCGAAGGCGGGCGCATCGCGTGGGGCCTCGCGCTGGCGAAACGCGTGTCCGAGGCGCACGGCGGCGCGTTCGAGCACAGCGATATTGCGGACAATGCGGAGGTCACGTTGTCGGTGCGCGTACCGGTCGCGGGGATGTAAATTGACTTTCGAAGACCTGTCGCCCATATACTGACGCTTTCCATATCCGAAGAGAGTTGCTTTGGCTCAGGTCGTCGCGCTGATCGGCGCATTGTTGCTTGTCGCGTTGAATGGTTTTTTCGTCGCGGCGGAGTTCGGGCTCGTCAAGCTGCGGCCCACGCGCGTCAAGGCGATCGCGCGCACCAACGGCCTGCCGGGCCGTCTGCTTGCGAAGGTGCACGGGCAGCTCGATGCTTATTTGTCCGCTTGTCAGCTCGGCATCACGCTGGCTTCGCTGGGGCTGGGCTGGATCGGCGAGCCGGCTTTCGCCACGCTGCTGCATCCGCTGTTTGCGCTGCTCGGCGTCGAGTCGGAAAAGCTCATCGATTCGATCTCGCTGTTCTTTGCCTTCTCGGTTATTTCGTTTCTGCATATCGTCGTCGGCGAACTGGCGCCGAAGTCGTGGGCCATCCGCCGTTCGGAGCAGGTCGGGCTCTGGCTCGCGATGCCGCTTTATGGCTTTTACTGGCTGATGTATCCGTTCATCTGGGTGCTGAACTCGAGCGCGAATTTCGTGCTGCGTCTTTTCGGCATGTCGGGGGATCACGGTCACGACGCGCATTACTCCACCGACGAGCTCAAGCTCATTTTGCGCGGGCGTCGTCATGGCGGCGCGTCGTCGTATAACGAGGACGAGTGGAACACGATTGCGCATTCGCTCGACTTCAGCCGCATGACGGTGTCGGATTTAATGCGTCCGGCGCATGAGTTGGTCGGCCTGCGCAACGATCTTCCGATGCGCGATAACCTCGCCGTGATTTCGCGGCATCGTTTCTCGCGCTATCCACTTTTCGCCGATGCGTCGGGCGAGCGCGTCATCGGCATGATCCATTTGAAGGACTTGCTGCTCGCGGGCGATGGCGGCGGACGCGGTTTCAACTTCAGCTTCTCGAAGGATGCGGCTGCCGAGAAGCTCGACAAGCTGTCGCGCCATGTCCGGCCGGTGCAATACGTGGCGCCGAATCTTTCGGCGCTCGAACTGTTTCGACGTTTCCGCAAGGGCGCGCCGCATCTGGCGATCGTCGGGCGCAAGGGGGCGAAGCCGATTGGCTTCATTACGCTCGATAATCTGCTTGGCGCGCTGGTCGGGCAGATCCATGACGAATTCCGTCAAGGCGATGCGGACTGGTCGCGCATGGACGATGGCACGTTGATGGGCAAGGGCAGCTTGCCGGTGGTGTCGCTGGAGCGGGCGCTGGGCATCGATATCGATGAAGGACGCGCGGAATCGGTCGGGGGGCTCGTGATCAATGCGCTCGGTGATTTGCCCACCGAAGGGCAGCGGGTTGAGTTTGATCGGTTCGATATTGTGGTTAAGAAGATGAAGGGGCCTAGGATTGTTTTGGTGCGGGTTTATCCGCGGGAAGAGGCGCTTGAGGAAGCTGAGTGACCTTTTTTGGTTTTCGTTTTCGTTTTCGTTTGTGGAACTTGCTTTGTTGTTGGTTTATTAGCACTGCCCCTCCCCGGGGCGGGGGTAACTTTCTTTGCTGCTGCAAAGAAAGTCACCAAAGAAAGCAGCTTTGTCACCGCCCGCGGTCACACGCAGTTTGGCCATTTTTCTCCTCGGGGAACGGCCCTCGCCTAAAGAGTGCCCTCGAAGGACTAATCGGGCTTGGATCGCGCACGGTCTGACTCGCCATAACATT
Organism: Caballeronia cordobensis; assembly: GCF_001544575.2. Classification (GTDB taxonomy): domain Bacteria; phylum Pseudomonadota; class Gammaproteobacteria; order Burkholderiales; family Burkholderiaceae; genus Caballeronia; species Caballeronia cordobensis. The sequence goes on along the minus strand of NZ_FCNY02000012.1, from coordinate 191,074 downwards.
AAGCGCGCCGGTTCAGCACGAAATAGCTTCGGCACAGCGCTACGCGCTGCCGTGGGGTATGCGAGGGAAACCAGTGGAACACAAATGGGCTCGCAAACCCGATTTACCCGTCGGCCGCGAAGCGGGCTGGAGCTTGAAATGGCTGTACCAACACATTAAGTGGCGCGATGTGACGGATCGTGTGCGATCCAAGCCCGATTGGTCTTGTGAGGGCACTCTTTAGGCGAGGGCCGTTCCCCGAGGAGAAAAGTGGTCAACGTGCGTGTGACCGCGGGCGGTGAGAAAGCTGCTTTCTTTGGTGACTTTCTTTGCAGCAGCAAAGAAAGTTACCCCCGCCCCGGGGAGGGGCAGTGCTAATAAACCGACACCAAAGCAAGTTCCACAAAAAACAAAAACCAAAAAAACAATCAAGGCCGAGGAACCCCTTCCTCCACCAACACCGCCACCGGCATAACCCCCAAAGCATCCCGCAAGAACAACTTTTCCCCTTCCGCCTTAGGCGCATTAGGGCTAAGCCAATCAAACAACGCCCGCGAGTGCAGCGCCTCAGGCAGAACAACAGCCGTATCCCCCCACCGCTCAGCCTCGACAAGCGGAAGGTCGCGCCCATCGACCAACAACCCCCCCGCAAGCCGCGTAGCGATAACAATAGCAAACGCACTCCCCGCATGCCGCGCAAAAGCAATCACATGCCCCGCGTGCTCGCCGCGCACCTCCAGCGGCACATACTCGCCCTGCGCGAACAACGACTCGCAATGCTTGCGCAAAGCCAGAGCGCGCCGCACGATCGCGAGCTTCACGCGCCCATCGCGCCAGTTGGATAGCTGCTCCGAAGGCGGCCCCTTCTCTTCGATCTCCGCCAGCCACGCACTGCGCAATTCATAATCGACAGGCCTGCGATTGTCCGGATCGACGAGACTGAAGTCCCACAACTCGGTGCCCTGATAAAGATCCGGCACGCCCGGCGACGTGAGCCGCAAGAGCGTCTGCTGAAACGAATTGATCGCGCCGAGCGGCCCGATACGCGTCACGAAATCCGATAACGCCTGCAGAAAGCCATTGCGCCGCTGCGGCGCGACGATATCGAACAGGAAGTCCTTGCACGCGTTCTCATACGCTTCATCGGGCGCAAACCAGCTCGTGCGCTGTTTCGCCTCGCGCAGCGCTTTTAACTGCCACTGCGCCACGCGTTCGGCGAGCGCGTGAACGCCCGCTTCGTCGTCGGGGGCGAGGGTCGTCGGCCAGCATCCGACGAGCATCTGATAAAGCATCGCTTCAGCAGCCGGACCCGGCGCCCATGCGCTGCTGTCGCTCGTCTCGTCGTGGCCGCCGCCCGGGCCACGTCGCAAGGGCGTGTTCAACGTGGACCAGTGTTTGAGCGTCGCCGACCATTCGTCCGGAATTTCACTCAACGCCGCGATGCGCGCGCGCACGTCTTCACCGCGCTTGTGATCGTGCGTCGCCGTGCAGAGCATCGCGTGCGGGAAGGTCTCGAAGCGCTCGCGATTGCACTGGTGAAATGCATCGACGGATAAGGAGAACTCGCCCGGGTCCGCACCGACTTCGTTGCGCGACACAAGCCGTCCATAGCGATAACACGCCGTATCCTCGACGGCCTTCGCCGCCACCGGCGACGTCAGTTGCGAAAACAACGTCTGCGCCGCGCGGCGCTGCGAACCGCTCGACGCCGCCGGGTTCTGGCCCGCCTGCGCCTGATTGCGGTCGCGCTCCCGGTTGCGCTCCGCCGCGCGATCGCGGCCCCGCTCGCCACGCTCGTTTCGTTCGTTTCGTTCGGTGCGCTCGCCGCGTTCGGGTTGCGGCGCTTCGTCGGGCAGCTTGCCGCCGAGCCACTGCGCGACCTGATCGAGCACGAGATGATCCGCGCGCGCGAGCGCCGCCCGCGCGCCTTCGAGCGCCTGCGAAAAGAAGCGCTCGTCCTCGGGGCTGCGCACGCCGCCTACCGGATAGATGCGATACACCGGAAACTGCACGACGAGCTCCGCGACCACGCGACGGATCGACGTGAACGTGAAATCACGCGTGCTCTGCGCGTCGCGGGCGATGCGATGCAGCGCGCGTGTCACGCGATCCAGTTCCGCCGCGAGGTTCTCTGCGAGTATCTTGCGGCGCGCGGCGAGCGCTTCGTCGGCGAACGAGGCGCTCCTGCCCGTTATCTCCGCCCACAGCGCGGCGAGGGGCGCTGCGCCCGCCGGATCGTGCAGCAGCGCGCCGACGTCGTTCATGAAGTCGTAGCCGGTCGTGCCGTCCACCTGCCAGTCGCGACGCAAGGGCTCGCCTCGGGCGAGTATCTTTTCGACGACGAAATACGTGTGCCCATTGCCGTGCCGCAACGCTTCGGGCCGCTCCGCCGACAGCTCTTCGAGCCGCGCGCGCAGACGCTGGCAATATTCGCGCGGCTCGGCGAGACCATCGACGTGATCGACGCGCACGCCATCGACCAGTCCTTCGGTGAAAAGCCTGAAGATGAGCGCATGCGATGCCTCGAACACCTCGGGCCGCTCGACGCGCACGCCGCCCAGCGTGCTCACGTCGAAGAAGCGCCGCCAGTTCACTTCGTCCGCGGCCGTGCGCCACCACGCAAGCCGGTAATGCTGCCGTTCCAGCAGGCGATGCAGCCGGTCGCGGCCGGCCGGCGTCTGCGGCGAATGCGCGGCGAGTATGGCTTCGATCGCCGCCTGGCCGCCTTCGGTCTTCGCGATCGTGACGAGCGCGGTGCGGGCATCGGCGGCGCGCGGTTGATCGGCGGGCTGCGTCGTCAGGCCGACGAAGCGCTGCGCAAGCTCGGGCGCTTCCTGAAACACGGCCGGGTAATCGACCGGGCAGACCGGAAACACGTTCGAGTAATACTCGATCACGAAGCGCCCTTCGTCCGCACGATAGGCGAGCCGGATCTTGCCGCCTTGCAACTCGTCGCCGTAAGACGCGCCGAGAAACGGCGCGAGCACCTTGCCGCGCAGCGCGGGATCGGGCGAATGCCAGTCCACGTCGAAGAAACGCGCATGCGCGGCGTGACGTCCCCATTCGAGGATGTCCTGCCACCACGCGTTCTCGGCGCCGCCCACGCCCATGTGATTCGGCACGATATCGACGATCAGGCCCATCTCGTGCGCGCGCAGCTTCTCGACGAAGCGCCGCAGGCCGTCCTCGCCGCCCAGCTCCGGATTGACCCGCGTGTGATCGACGACGTCGTAGCCGTGCGTGGAGCCGGCGGTCGCGGTCGTGATCGGCGACACATACGCGTGGCTCACGCCGAGCCGCGCGAAGTAGTCCACGCGCGCGGCGGCATCGTCGAACGTGAAGTCTTTGTGAAGCTGCAGCCTGAGCGTTGAACGCGGTACGGTCATGGTGTTTCGGAGTTCGATGTAGGTTCGTTCGGTTGCCCGGCGCGCCTGCGTGCGGTATCGACGGCAAGCAGGCGGTCGGCGAAGGCGTCATCGAGGAACAGTTCGTCGACCGGCCGGGCCAGGCGCCTTCGCCAGTTCGGATGCTCGTCGATCGAGCCGGGCAGATTCGGCTGCTCCGCAAGCGCAAGCAGGTCTTCGAGCGGATACGTGACGAGCGGCGCGGGCGTAGCGGCGACGAACGCCAGCGCTTCATCGACGGGCGCGTTGCCGGTATCGGGCGCACTCACGTCGTCGGGCGCCACGCCCGCGTCCTGGAACGCGCGCCACAAGTGTTCGCGATCCTCGCCGCGTTCTTCCAGCGCCGCCTCCACGGCATCGCGGCCATCGGCGCGCGCCATCGTCTGGCCGATCTTCGAGCGCCACACGATGTCCTCGCCGCGCCACCATCCGGTGACGGTCGGCAGGTCGTGCGTGGTGGTCGTCGCCGTGACGCCGGTGTCCCATTCGCGCGGCGGCTTGAAACCCGGCCCGTCCACTTCGCGTTCGAACCAGAGCACCCGAATGCCCAGCAAGCCGTGCTCCTGCAAGCGCTCCGTAAAGCCCGGCGGCACGGTGCCGAGATCTTCGCCGACCACGATCGCCCGATGCCGCCACGATTCGAGCGCGATCAGCCGCAACATGTCGTCGAGCGGATAACGCAGATACGCACCGTCTTTCGCGCTTTCGCCTTCGGGCACGAGCCACAGACGCCGCAAGCCGAGAATGTGATCGATGCGAATGCCGCCCGCGCACTTGAACGCGCAGCGCAGCATGTCGATGAAAGCCGCGAAGCCTTGCGTGCGCATCGCGCGCGGCGAGAACGTGGTGAGGCCCCACGATTGCCCGGCCTGATTGAAGAGATCGGGCGGCGCGCCGACGGACACGCCCGTCAGCATCTCATCGCGATACGACCATGCATGACTGCCCGCGCTGTCGCACCCGACCGCGAGATCCGCGACGAGCCCGACCGCCATGCCCGCGTCGCGCGCGACGTGCTGCGCGTGCATGAGCCCCTTGGCGGCGAGCCATTGCGTGAAGAGATAGAAATCGACCTCGCGGCGGTTCGCGGCGGCGAATTCGGTAACCGCGTCGCTGCGCGGATCCCGCAAGGCGTCGGGCCAGTTGCGCCAGTGGCCTTCGCCGTTTTCCGCGAGCTGCGCGGCCTGCAGCGCCTCGAAACGCGCGTGGTCTTCGAGCGGACGTCCGCCTTCTTCGACGAACGCGGCGAAATCCTTCGCGAAGGGCGAAGCGCGGTCTTGCGAGAACGGTTCGAAGAGCGCGCGCAGCACCGCGAGTCGCGCTTTCGACGCGCGCGGCCAGTCGATCAGCGTCAGGCCTTCGAGTTCGGCGAGATCGGCGGCGACCCCGGTCTTCTCGATCGCCGCGCGCGCGGCCGGCGCGCCGAGCACGGCGGCGGGATCGACATGCGCGATGTTCAGGAACAGCCGCGACGACGGCGAATACGGGCTGAACTTGTTCGGCTCGGCGCTGAACATCGCGTGCATCGGGCTGATGGCGACGGCATGCCCGCCGCGCTTCGCCGTCTGCGTCGCGAGCGTGGCGAGCGCGGTGAAATCGCCGATGCCGCCATCGCCGTTGCGACGCAGACCGTAGACCTGCGCCGCGATGCCCCAGAGCGGCGGGGCGTCGGCATCGACGTTGTCTTCGCTCAGGGAGCGCCATGCATCGTCGATGGTGAAGCAGCGCGCGGGCGCGACCGCGAGCGTCGTGCGATGGTCGTTGATGACGAGCGTGTGATAACCCGGCTCCGCGATCGGCGAGAGCAGCGCGATCTCGCCTTTCGGCGACGTGAAGCGCCCGTCGATCACCTCGCCGCTTTCAAGTTCGATGCGATAGCGCGCGCCTTGCTTCGCCGCCGACACCGGCAGCGCGATGCCGCGATCCACTTCCGCGGTGATGAGCGGCGGCAGCTTGCGGCCGCTCATTTCGGCATCGACGGCGGACATGCTCTGCCTGATCTGCGTGGCGTTGGCGCACGGCAGGCCGAGCTTGTCGAGCAGAATGCGCAGCGTCGTTTCCGGCACGCGCTGCATGATCTTGTGCGCGTCCTGCCATTCGATCTCGAAGCCCGCGCGCGCCGCGAGCGCCTCGATGCTGCTGACGGGCCGCGCGGCGTGAGCGTCGCCCTTCTTGCTGGCGGCGGCGCTCACGAGGCTTTCCCTTCGGCCGATGCCGGTTCGAAGCGGCGCGCGTCGTGCGCGAGCGCATAGTCGTTCACGTCGCCGGTGAGCCACGCGAGCAAGGTGCGGCCGCCGAGTTCGCCGCGGCTTGCCGTGTCCTGTGCGCGCGCCGGCGTCTCGAAGATGATCTTGCCCGGCGGCGTGTCGTCGAGCGCGAGGGCCGCATCGCCGAGATTGAGCGCGATGGAGAGCGTTTCGCCGTCGCCGAGCTTCCAGCGCGCGATGAGCGCCTTGTCGCCGAGCACGCGCGTGCCGAGCGATTTCGCGCCCTTCAAACGCGGCGTGATGAGTTTCGCGCGCACCGTCAGCGCCGACCGGTAGAAGTGCAGCCATGCGAGCCGATCCGCGTCCTGCGTGTCGCTGATTTTGGGCGAGGACATCTCGAACGTCTTCTTGTCGTTCGGGTCGGGAATGTGCGCGCGGCGCTTTTCGTCGGTGAACGCGGAGAACTTCGCGAACTCCTTGCGACGGCCTTCGCGCACCGCATCGGCGAGCTGATCGTGATAGTCGGTGAAGAAGAGAAACGGCTGCTTCGAGCCGTATTGTTCTTCCATGAAAAGCAGCGGAATCTGCGGCGAGAGAAGCAGCAGACCGGTCGCGGCGTAGAGCGCTTCGTCGTCGGTCAGCGAGCGCAGGCGATCGCCCATCGCGCGGTTGCCGATCTGATCGTGATTCTGCAGAAACATCACGAAGCGCGTCGGCGGCAGATGCGCGCTTTTCTCGCCGCGCGGCTTGCCCTCGTGGATCGGCGACGGATCGCCCTGATAGGCGAAGCCTTCCTTCAGAATGCGCGCGAGCTTCTCGATGGGCTTGTCGCAATACGCGCCGTAGTAGCTCTCGTTTTCGCCCGTCAGGAGGACGTGCAGCGTGTTGTGCGCGTCGTCGTTCCATTGCGCGTCGAAATGGGTTTCCAGCAGATTCGCGGTGTTGTGCTCGTTCTCCAGCACGAGGTGCACGTGACGGCTCGCCTCGACGGAGCTACGCACGCGATGCGCGAGTTCGCGCAGCCATTCGTCGTCGTTGATCGCGTGCACCGCGTCGAGGCGCAGGCCATCGAAACGATATTCGTTGAGCCAGTAAAGCGCATTGTCGAAGAACAAATCGCGTACTTGCGGACGCTCGAAATCGATCGCCGGACCCCACGGCGTATGCACGCCTTCGCGGAAAAACGGCTTCGCGTAAGCATGCAGATAGTTGCCGTCCGGCCCGAAATGGTTGTAGACGACATCGAGAAACACCATCAGGCCGAGACCGTGCGCGGTATCGACGAGCTGTTTCAGTTCTTCGGGACGGCCATACGACGAGTCGGGCGCGTAGGGCAGCACGCCGTCGTAGCCCCAGTTGCGCGTGCCGGAAAAATCGTTGAGCGGCATCAGCTCGATGGCGGTCACGCCGAGTTGCGCGAGTTCGGCGAGGCGCGCGGTCACGCCTGCATAGCCGCCCATCGCGCCGACGTGCAGTTCGTACAGCACGGTTTCTTCCCACGGCCGGCCGTGCCAGTTGGTATGCGTCCAGCGATACGCGCGCGGGTCGATGACTTCGCTCGGGCCGTGCACGTCCTGCGGCTGAAAGCGCGAGGCCGGGTCGGGCACCGCGAGATGTTCGTCGAGGCGGTAACGGTAGAGCGTGCCCGCGCCGCCGTCGGCTTCGGCTTCGAACCAGCCGTCGCCGGTCGCTTCCATGTCGATGAGTTCGGGCGCGCCGCCCGCGCGCTCGATCTCCACTTGCACGGATTCGCGCGATGGCGCCCAGAAGCGGAAGCGCGTGCGCGGATTCTCGCGCACGGCGCCCGTCAGATGAGCGCCGAAAGGAAGGCAATACGCATGATGATGCTTGTGCGGATCGATCGGACGTTCGGACATGATTTCCTGCCTCAATGCTGCGGTTTCGGCGAACTCGCTGGTGTGCGTCAGTGTGGTGAATCGGTTTCGTGCGGACGATGCGAGGTCATCGTGCCGGGATCGGGCGGCAGCGCCGTCAGAAGACGCGGCCCCTGATGCGCGCCCGCCATCCAGACTGCCTGCCAGTCGGCCTCGCCGGTGGGCTCGGCCAGCAGCACGACGATGCTGTGCGCGGCCAGCTCGAGCTCGCTTCCGACGAGCGGGCGCGTCACCGAATCGGGCTCCGCGCTATCCAGGAGCACATTCCATTCCAAGTGCGGCGCGGGCGGCATGAACACGAGCGTTTGCGACGATGCGTTGAACATGAGCAGCAGCACATCGATTTCACCGTCGACGCCGGGGCCGGCGCGCCGCAGCGTGAGCGCGCGGCCCTCGGGGTCCTGCCATGCTTCGATCGCGAGCGCTTCGCCGCGTTCATCGAACCAGCTCACATCGTAGAGTCCCGGCAGCACTTCGCGGTCGCCGTAGAGAAAGCGCGTTTCGCGCAGCACCGGGTATTTTTTGCGCAGCGCAATAACTCTCGCGACGAACTCGGTCATCACGACGCCTTGCGGGCTCTTTGCGATGTCCCAGTCGAGCCAGGATATCTCGTTGTCCTGGCAATAGGCGTTGTTGTTGCCGTGTTGCGTGCGGCCGAATTCGTCGCCGGCGAGCAGCATCGGCGTGCCGAGCGACAGCAGCGTCGTCGCGATCATCGAGCGGGCGAGACGCGCGCGCAATTCGAGGATCGCGGGGTCGTCGGTCGGGCCTTCCACGCCCCAGTTCGCGCTGCAATTCTCGTTGTGGCCGTCGTTGTTGCCTTCCTGGTTCGCTTCGTTGTGCTTGTGCGTGTACGCGGTGACATCGGCGAGTGTGAAGCCGTCATGTGACGCGACGAAGTTCACCGACGCCCACGGTTTCCGGAAGCGCCGGTTGAAGAGCTCGGCGGAGCCGGTGAGACGCGCGGCGAGATCGGGCCGCATGCCGGAGTCGCCGCGCCAGAAGCGCCGCACGCCATCGCGATACTTGTCGTTCCATTCGGCGAAGCCCGGCGGATGATTGCCGACCTGATAGCCATCCGGTCCGATGTCCCACGGCTCGGAGATGAGCTTGCGCGTGGAGAGGACCGGATCTTGCCGGACGGCGTCGAAGAAGCCGGAGCCGGGATCGAAGCCGTGGCCTTCGCGGCCGAGCGTCACGCCGAGATCGAAACGAAAGCCGTCGATATTGAACGCGGTGCACCAGTAACGCAGCGAGTCCATCACCATTTGCAGCACGCGCGGATGCGACAGGTTGAGCGTATTGCCGCAACCGGTCTCGTTGATGTAGTGGCGTTCGTCGCCGGGGATCAGGCGGTAATAGCTCGCGTTGTCGAGGCCGCGCCACGAGACCGTGGGCCCGAGTTCATTGCCTTCGCACGTATGGTTATAGACGACATCGAGGAATACTTCGATGCCGGCTGCGTGAAGCTGGCGCACGGCGATGCGCATTTCGTTGAGCCGGTGCGTCGACAGATACGTGGGTTCCGGCGCGAAGAAGGCCGCGGTGTTATAGCCCCAGTAATTGCGCAGGCTGCGTTCGACGAGAAAGCGGTCGTTGAGAAACGCGTGCACCGGCAGGAATTCGACGGCGGTGATGCCGAGCTTTTGCAGATGCTCGATGAACCACGGCGACGAGAGCGCGGCGAAGGAGCCGCGTTCGTGCTGGCGAATGTCGTCGCGCATCATCGATGTGCCGCGCACGTGCGTTTCGTAGACGATGGTTTCGCCCCAGGGCGTATCGGGGCGCACGTCGCGGGACCAGTCGAAGGCGTCGTCGGTGACGATACATTTTGGCATCGCGGGTGCGGAGTCGCGGCGATCCATCGACATGTCGAGCCGGTTCGAATGCACGCGATAGCCGAAGAGGGCGTCGGACCATCGCCAGGGGCCGACGAGCTTTTTCGCGTAGGGATCGAGGAGCAGTTTGTGCGGATTGAAGCGATGCCCGTATTGCGGCTGATAGGGGCCGTGGGCGCGGAAGCCGTAGACCGTGCCGGGGTGCGCGCCTGGCAGGTAGCCGTGCCAGATTTCGTCGGTGCATTCCGGCAGGTCGAAGCGCATCAGCTCCTTGCGGCCGGTGCTGTCGAAGAGGCATACCTCGATGCGGTGGGCATTCGAGGAGAACACGGCGAAGTTGACGCCCAGACCGTCCCAGTTGGCTCCGAGCGGGTAGGGGGCGCCCGGGAGCAACTTTTCCGGAAGTGCATTTGCCATTTTTTTTGCCTTTTGGCTTCGGGTGTTTTGGTTTTCGTTTCGGTTCGGTTCGGTTCGGTTCGTGGAACTTGCTTTGTTGTTGGTTTATTAGCACTGCCCCTCCCCGGGGCGGGGGTAACTTTCTTTGCTGCTGCAAAGAAAGTCACCAAAGAAAGCAGCTTTGTCACCGCCCGCGGTCACACGCAGTTTGGCCACTATTCTCCTCGGGGAACGGCCCTCGCCTAAAGAGTGCCCTCGAAGGACCCATCGGGCTTGGATCGCGCACGGTCGGTCACATCGCGCCACTCAATGCATTGGTACAGCCATTTCGAGTTCCAGCCCGCTTCGCGGCCGATGGGTCAATCGGGTATGCGTGGGTTTCCCCTGCATGCCCCACGGCAGCGCGTAGCGCTGTGCCGGAACTCTTTCGTGCTGCCCCAGCGTCCTTTGCGTACTAGCTCGTCGGACCGTGCGCGATCCAAGTCCGATAGGGCCTTTGGGGGCACTCTTTAGGCGAGTGCCACCGCGGGCTGGCAAGCATGGCCAAACTGCGTGTGACCGCGGGCCTGAAAAGCTGCTTTCTTTGCCTACTTTCTTTGCAGCAGCAAAGAAAGTAGGTGCCGCCCCGCACAGGGGCAGTGCTAATAGACCGACACCAAAACGGGACCAGCGACAAAAAAACCAAACCCATCAATCAGCCCGCAACACAATGGTAGACAAAGGCGGCAGAGTCAACGCAGCTGACTGCCCCTTCCCATGACTCGGATAGTCATCCGTATGAATAACCCCACCGTTCCCAGTATTCGACCCGCCATACACCGAGGCATCGGAGTTAAAGATCTCAGACCATCGCCCGCGCTGCGGCAACCCAATCCGATAAGCCTGCCGCGGCACCGGCGTCATGTTGCACACCACAACCAGCTCGCGGCCTTCCGCATCCGTGCGCCGATACGCATACACGCTATTCGCGTTGTCGTCCCCCACGATCCACTCGAAGCCGCGCGAATCGCTGTCGAGCTTGTGCAACGCCGGCTCGCTCGTATAGAGCACATTCAAATCTCGCACGAGTCTCTGCAAGCCGCCATGCAAGGCATCGTCGAGCAAATGCCAGTGCGGCGATTCATCGTGATTGAATTCCGCGAACTGGCCGAATTCGCCGCCCATGAACAACAGCTTCTTGCCCGGATGCGTCCACATGAAGCCGAAATACGCCCGCAGATTGGCGAACTTCTGCCAGCGATCGCCCGGCATCTTGTTGATCAGCGACCCCTTTCCGTGCACGACTTCATCGTGCGAAAGCGGCAGCACGAAACGCTCGGAATACGCATACACCATCCCGAACGTATACAGATGATGGTGATACTGCCGATAAACCGGATCTTCCTGCATGTAATGCAGCGTGTCGTGCATCCAGCCCATGTTCCACTTGAAGTCGAAGCCGAGGCCGCCGCTCTCGACATTCGCGGTCACGCCCGGCCACGCAGTGGATTCTTCGGCCACCGTAATCGCGCCCGGAATCTGCCGCACTTCATGATTCAGACGCTTCAGGAAGGCGATGGATTCGAGGTTCTCGCGCCCGCCGTAAATGTTCGGCACCCACTCGCCCGCCTTGCGCGAATAGTCGCGATACAGCATCGAAGCGACCGCATCGACGCGCAATCCATCGATGTGATAACGCTTCAGCCACGCCAGCCCCGACGCGATCAGGAACGCGCTCACCTCGTTGCGGCCGAGGTTGTAGATCATCGTGTTCCAGTCCTGGTGATAGCCCTCGCGCGGGTCCGCATGCTCGTACAAAGGCGTGCCGTCGAACTCCACGAGTCCGTGCGCGTCGTTCGGAAAGTGCGCCGGCACCCAGTCGATGATGACGCCCAGCCCCGCTTCGTGCGCGCGGTTCACGAACTCCGCGAACTGCTCCGGCGTGCCGAAGCGCGCGGAAGGGGAGAACTGCCCGAGCGGCTGATAACCCCACGAGCCGCCGAACGGATGCTCGGCGATCGGCATGAATTCGAGGTGCGTGAAGCCCATGCCCTTCGCATACGGAATCAAACGCTCCGCGAGCTCGTGCCAGTTCATGCCACGATTGCCCTCTTCGGGCACACGCAGCCACGATTCCGCATGCGCCTCGTAAATCGTAATCGGCGATTGCGGCGTTTGCTTGCCGCCGCGCGTGGCCATCCATTCCGCATCGGTCCACGCGTAGTGATCGATCGCATCGGCATCCGCGACGACCGATGCCGTCGACGGCGGCTTCTCGCTCTGCATCGCGCACGGATCGGCTTTCAACGGCAGCGTGTGGCCGTCGCGCGTGACGATCTCGTACTTGTAACGCGTGCCCGCGCCGATGCCCGGAATGAACAGCTCCCATACGCCCGCGTTGTGCCGCATGCGCATCGGATGACGCCGGCCATCCCAGGTGTTGAAGTCGCCCACCACCGACACGCGCCGCGCGTTCGGCGCCCATACCGCGAAGCGCACGCCCGCAACGTTGCCGTGCGTGACCGGACGCGAGCCCAGGCATTCGAGCACCGCGTAGGGGTCCGCTTGCGAGAGGCGTGTGAGCCATTCATCGCTGAGCACGGGGCCGAACGAATACGTGTCGTGCGTCTCCTGCGGCGTGCCGTGCCAGTCGACCTGCAAGCGATACGCCGCCGGCCTTTCGACGAAGCCCGCATACAGCCCCGCATCGTGAATGCGTGCGAGCGAGCCGAGATGCTCGCCATTGCCCGCGTCCGCGACGCTCACCGACGATGCGCCGGGCAGAAACACGCGCACGACATGGCCGAGATCGGTTTGATGCAGACCGAGCATCGCGAACGGATCGGGATGCCGGGCCTCGACGAGTGCGTCGATGTCGAGCGGATTAAGACCGTGCGCCGGATTCCTGGTATCCGCCGGATCGCTACGATTGTTCATGGTGGGTTCCATCCGGATTGTCCTTGGTTGCTCCGAACACGGGCCGCGTGCCGGGCGCGGGCGGCTCGCCCGTGTCGCCGAGCAAGCGGCTCGCGAGCGACGCGAGACCCCGCAACGGAAGGCCGATCCAGGTCGGCCGGTTCGCTGCTTCGTAGCGGATTTCGTAAGCGGCCTTTTCGATCAGGAAGAGATCGAGCAACGGTTGAAGCACGTCTTCGGCCGCGATGATTTCCGGCGACGATGCGATCGCCGCCATGTACTCCCGCAAGAAGCTCTCCTCGGCGAACGCGCGCAGCCGCTCGAACAATGCGCGCTTGCGGTCCGCCGTCTGCGCGGGCGCGTTCTCCGTGGTCGATTGCGCCGCCGCGCTCGCATACGACAGCGAACGCAAGAGGCCTGCCACATCGCGCAGGGGGCTCGTCTTTCTGCGGCGCTCGTCGAGGGCGCGCGCGGGCTCGCCTTCGAAGTCGATCAGATACGCGTCGCCCTGCGCCATCAACACCTGGCCGAGATGGAAATCGCCATGAATGCGAATGCACAGCGCATCCGCGCCGGGCGCGACGAGCTTCTTCACGGCATCGACGAGCATGTCGCGACGATCGAGCAGGCTTTGCGCGAGGAAGCGCTCGTGCTCGCCGAATTCGCTCATCTTGTTGGCGAGGATATCGAGCGCGGAGTTGAGCAGCGCGAGCGTGCCGTCGATCCAGCCCTTCACGTCGTCGTGCGATGCGCGTTGCGGCGAAAACGCTTCGTCTTCCGTCGGCGATGCGAGCGCCACGTGCAGTTCACCCAGCCGCTTGCCGATGATGCCCGCGATATTGCCGTAGCCCTGGAAACCTTCGGCTTGCACGTCGCGTTCATGCTGATGCTCGTCGGGCTCGACCGCGACGGCGAGTTCATCGACGGTGCGGCGCAGATAGTCGAGCGCGTAGTTCCACGCATCGCCCTGATTGTCGATGTAGCCCTGCAGGATGACGAGCGTATGCGGCACGCCCTGCGGATCGACGCGCACCACTTCGCCATACAGCGGCCCGGTGTTCGCATAGCCGAGCTGCGTCAGATAGCGGCTCATCTCCGCTTCCGGATGAATGCCGCCGACGACGCGCCGCACGAGCTTGAGCACGATCTTGTCCGCGATCACGAGGGAGCTATTGCTTTGCTCGGCCGCGAGCCAGCGGATTTCGGGCGGATCGGCGGGATAGAAGTTGAGTTCGTCGAGACGCGCGGTCGGAATAAAGCGGATCTCGCTCTTCTGCACGGTCGGCACGACGGCGCGCGACTTCAGTCCGCGCAGCACGCCGTAGGTGAATTGCGGCACAGCGAAGGCATCGGTGAGATGGCCGATGTTGCGGTTGCGCCGCACGCGCGCCAGGGCAAGCTGCATGTAGAGCGGCGAAGTCGTTTCCGTGCCCCACGCGATGGAAAGCGGCAGCACATAGCGCTCGCAATGATCGCCGACGTCCGCTTCGATCTCGGTGAACGCGAAGCCCGCGCCTTCGATCGTCGTCAATGCGGCGAGGCGCACCGCGTGCAGCTTCTGATCCTTCGATGCGAACCAGCGGCGCTTGCTCAGGTAATTCGGCAGCACTTCCGATTCGAGCAGCCGCACGTTCTCCGGCGTCGGTCCGGTCTGGCCCGCGCGAATCACCATCGTCACGAATTCGGGCAACTGTTCGGAAGGCGCCTGCGCCCACGCGGGCCGCAGGTTGCCGGGGCAAAGCTGGAACCACAGAAAGCCGTAGGGCGGGAAGGTCAGCAGATACGTGAGCTTGCCGATGGCCGGGAAGGGCGAATCGGCGGTCATTTCGAGCGGCACCGAGTTCTCGAATTCCGACAGGTCGAGTTCCACCGCCTGCGGCGCGCGCGAAAGATTCGCAACGCACAGAATGGGCGGATGGCCTTCGAGCTCGCGCACGTAAGCCAGGATCTTGCGATTCGCGGGCCGCAGGAAACGGATCGTGCCGCGTCCGAATGCGTGCGTCGAGCGGCGCACCGCGAGCATCCTGCGCGTCCAGTTGAGCAGCGAATGCGGATCGCGGCTCTGCGATTCGACGTTCACCGCGTCATAGCCGTAGAGCGAGCCCATCACGGGCGGCAACACGAGCTGTTCCGGGTCGGCGCGCGAGAAGCCGCCGTTGCGGTCGGACGACCATTGCATCGGCGTGCGCACGCCATCGCGGTCGCCGAGGTGAATGTTGTCGCCCATGCCGAGCTCGTCGCCGTAATAGATGACCGGCGTGCCCGGCATCGACAGCAGGAGCGAGTTGATCAGTTCGATGCGCCTTCTGTCGCGCTCCATCAGCGGTGCGAGACGGCGGCGAATGCCCAGGTTCAGACGCGCGCGGCGATCGCTCGCATACGTGTTCCACAGGTAATCGCGCTCGGAGTCCGTGACCATTTCGAGCGTGAGCTCGTCGTGGTTGCGCAGGAAGATCGCCCATTGATTCGTGGTGCCGAGATCCGGCGTCTGCCGCATGATGTCGGTGATCGGAAAGCGGTCTTCGCTCGCGATCGACATGTAGATGCGCGGCATCAGCGGGAAGTGGAACGCCATGTGGCATTCGTCTTCGTCGCCGAAATACTCCTTCACGTCTTCCGGCCACTGATTCGCTTCCGCGAGCAGCATGCGGTTCGGATACTCCGCGTCGATCGTCGCGCGAATCTTCTTCAGAATGTCATGCGTTTCGGGCAGATTCTCGTTATTCGTGCCTTCGCGCTCGACGAGATACGGCACCGCATCCAGCCGCAGCCCGTCGATACCCATGTCGAGCCAGAAGCGCATCACCGAAAGCACTTCCTTGAGCACGGCGGGATTGTCGAAGTTCAGATCGGGCTGGTGCGAATAGAAACGATGCCAGTAGTACTGGCCCGCGACCGGATCGTGCGTCCAGTTGGACGGCTCCGTGTCGATGAAGATGATGCGCGTCTCTTCGTACTTCTTGTCCGTGTCGGACCACACGTAATAGTTGCGATGCGCCGAGCCCGGCTTTGCATGCCGCGCGCGCTGAAACCACGGATGCTGATCCGACGTGTGATTGATGACGAGCTCGGTGATCACGCGTATGCCGCGCGCGTGCGCTTCCTGGATGAAGCGTTTCACGTCCGCGATCGTGCCGTAGTCCGGATGCACGTTGCGGTAATCGGCAATGTCGTAGCCGTCGTCGCGGCGCGGCGATGGATAGAACGGCAGCAGCCAGATCGCATCGACGCCCAGTTCCGCGATGTAGTCGAGTTTCGCGAGCAGGCCGGGAAAATCGCCGATGCCGTCGTTGTTCGCATCGAAGAATGACTTGATGTGAACCTGATAGATGATCGCGTCCTTGTACCAGAGCGGATCGTCGCTGAGAACCGACGCCTTCTTGTTGCGCTTCACCCTTGTATCCACGGTTTCGCTCCAATGTTCTTGGTGTGCTTTCGTACGTCGATGAATCACGCCTCGTGCATCCGTCACTCTTCGGGCTGCGGCTTCGGCAAGCCCCATGTCGGAGCAATGCGCCAGATCGCGAACGGCAGCGAGTGCGGGTCGAGCCGCACGTGCTGACGCCGTCCGCGCCATTCGAATCGTTCGCCCGTCACCTGATCTTCGACCGCGAGCGCGTCCCATTCACGTACGCCCCAGCGTTCGAGCGTCTGCCACGGCAAGTCGATATCCGCGCCTTGCTCGTTGAACGGATCGAGATTGATCGCGACGAGCACGACGTTGTCGCGCGATGCGTTCGCCTTCTCGAAGAACAGGATGTGATCGTTATGCGCGGGCAGGAAGTTCACGCCGAGATGCGTCTGCAAGGCGGGATTCGCACGGCGAATGCGATTCAACGCCGTGATCTCGGTCACGATGTTGCCGGGCCGGTTCCAGTCCCACGCCTTCAGCTCGTACTTCTCGGAGTCCAGATATTCCTCGCTGTTCGGCAGCGCGGCGGATTCGCAAAGTTCGAAACCGCTATAGACGCCCCAGAGTCCCGACAAGGTCGCCGCCAGCGCCGCGCGAATCACGAAGCCCGGCCGCCCCGAGCTTTGCAGGAAGCGCGGATTGATGTCCGGCGTATTGACGAAGAAGTTCGGGCGGAAGTAATCCTTCGCGTCGGTCTGCGTGAGATCGTGCATGTAGTCGATGAAGTCGCGCTTGCTTTCGCGCCACGTGAAATACGTGTACGACTGCGAGAAGCCGAGCTTCGCGAGACGGTTCATCACGCGCGGCCGCGTGAACGCTTCGGAGAGGAAGATCACATCGGGATGGCGCGCGCGCACGTCGCCGATCGCCCATTCCCAGAATGGAAACGGCTTCGTATGCGGATTGTCGACGCGGAAGATGCGCACGCCCGCCGCGATCCAGTGCAGGAAGACATCGCGCAACGCGATCCACAGATCGGGCTTGGCATCCTGCGCATAGAAGTCCGGATTCACGATGTCCTGATACTTCTTCGGCGGATTCTCCGCGTAGCGCAGCGTGCCGTCGGGACGCCACGCGAACCATGTCGGATGCGCCTTCAGCCACGGATGGTCCGGCGAGCATTGCACCGCGAAGTCGAGCGCGATCTCGAGGCCGTGTTCATGTGCGGCTTCGAGCATGCGCTTGAAGTCGTCGAAATTGCCGAGCTCGGGATGCAGCGCATCGTGACCGCCTTCCTTGCCGCCGATCGCATACGGACTGCCCACATCGCCGGGCTGCGCGGTCAGCGTGTTGTTCTTGCCCTTGCGGTTCGCCACGCCGATCGGATGGATCGGCGGAAAGTACAGCACGTCGAAGCCCATTTCGCGGATGCGCGGCATCTTGCCAATCACGTCGATGAACGTGCCGTGGCGATTCACGTCGTCGCTCATCGAACGCGGGAAGATTTCGTACCACGACGCAAAGCGCGCGGCCGCGCGTTCCGAATCGATGCGATACACCACCGGGTCGCGCGACAGGAACGGCCGATGCCTTGCCGCCGCGACGGCCTTCGCGGTCGCGGGCGCGAGCACGAGTTCGAGCTTGCGCGCGTCTTCGGCCTTCGTGAATTCCTGGACGATTTTTTCGAGCGGCTTGCTGTCGGCGTCGGGATCGTCGGCGGTCTTGACTTCGGCGAGGATCAGCGCGAACAGATGCTTCGCTTCCTCGACTTCGAGTTCGACCGTCTGATTCGCCTTCAGCTTCTTCTGCATGTGATCGACGAGCGACGCGTAATCGTCGCGCCATGCCATCACGACGAACTCGTGACGGCCCACGCGTTCGAGCGGAATGCGCGTGCTCCACAGATCGAGGCCGGCCGGCTGCACGGCGTGCATCGGCGCTTCGTGCCAGACGGTTTCGTCGGCGGCGCGCCACTGCACGGAAGCCGCGATCTTGTCATGACCTTCGGCGAAGATCGCCGCCTGAATCTCCACCGCCTCGCCGACGATGCGCTTGGCCGGAAAGCGCCCGTGATCGACCGAAGGCGTCACGCTTTCGATCGACACGCGCGGCGCCGTGATCGCATCGGCGACGGCCTTCTTGTCGGCGGCCTTCGCGCCGCGCTTGACCTGCGGCTGCGCGAGCAGAATGTACGGCTCGGCTTCCGCGCGGAACAGGCGCACTTCGCCCGCCTTGAGCGAGAAGGGCGCGAGCCGCTCGGCACGGCCCATCGCGTCGTCGATGAGCGCGAAGCGCGTGTAATTGCCCGGCACCGATTCGAGCAGATGCAGCGTATCGACATGCACCGGCGCGACGAGATCGGGATTGACGATCGCGAGCACCGCGTTCTCGCTGTGACGCAGATCGCCGCCGTCCGCGCGGATGACCGCGGCGTACGGCGTGCCCGCGCCCGTCAGCGAGCGCAGTTCGCCGACGCTCGAGAGCGTGCCGATATTGCGTTGCAGATCGTTCGCGCGGCGGATGCGCGCCGTGAGATCGATGCGCTTCTCGTTCTTCGCGCGCTCGTATTCCGCGGCGATGCCGTATTGCGGCGACATCGGCAGGCCGACGCCGTATTCGAAGCCCATCGGCACCATGATGCCGGTGCCGAGCGCGGCGGCCGTGTCGAGCGCGCGCGCGTAGGCGCGTTCGACGAGCGCGGTATCGCTCGTGTCCGACAGATCGCCGATAAGACGTGCGCCGAACGGATCTTCCGGAAACGCGATCGGCGCTGCGATGCGCGCGAGGGCCGCGTGTTCATCGAAGAGCCATGCGCTCTTGAAGTCCCACCAGCGCGTCGATGAAAACACGGCGTCGAACGCGGCGTCGGCAAGACCATGCAGGTCGTGACGCGTGACGCCAACGGTCCACGCGAGCCAGCGCGTCTCGGGATGCTTCTCGCGCACCGCCGCGCCGAGCCTGCGCCACACATGCGCGGGCACGGCATGCGGCGCATCGAAGCGAAAGCCGCCGACGCCCGCATCGGCGAGCAGGCTCAACTCGCGCGCCCACCATTCGGTCAGATGATGCGCGGCTTCGCCATCGGCGAAATTCGCCCACGCGACATCGCGCTGACGCGGCGGCTTGCGCGGATCGAGCCGTGCATCGGCGCTTTCGAACGGCTGGAACCAGTGCTTGTTCTCGCCGTAAAGCCCGCCTTCGGCGCTCACGCGGTCGATCACGATATCGACGAGCAGCGTGAGCTTGTGCTTCTTCGCGGCGTCGGCGAGCTGGCGCAAGCCGTCGGATGCGCTCGCATCGGACTCGAAAACGGGATGCAGCCGATGATGATCCGCGACGGCCTCGCGATGCCCGTTGCTGCCGGGCACGAACGGCGAGCCGATCAGGACATGATCGAAGCCGAGGCCGGCTGCATGCTCGAACTGGGCGGGCCAGTTCGCGAGCGGGCCGACGAGCAGGGGATCGATGAAGTAGATACGAGGCGCGTACGCATGATGAGCTTGATGGTTTTCCATCGTTCGTCTTTTCCAGAGTCGTCCTGCGGTGGCGGGGATGCGGGCATCGGTCGCGATCACGCTCACGGGCCAAACTGGCTGAAGAGCCGGTCCGCACGTGGGCGATCGCGGGCGGACTTCAGGCGGAACTCAGACTACACCCGGGCGCCGCTCGAATCATCGGCGCCTGCCTGCCGCGTTTCGCGATGCACCGTGCATCGAGCGCGGGTCGCGCTCCGGTGGCGCCGCGGTCCCCAAGTGATTTCCTTCGGGCTCGCACGGGGCGAGGCAGCATGTTGCGTGCCGCGCCCGGCGCGTGCCCGGCTCTCTCGCTTTCATCAAGGCAATACTATGGAGCAACTGAAGCCGTCATGCTCAGGCAGTGCGCACGAGCGCATGCGCCTCCCGGCCGTGCGCGGGCACGGGCGTTTGCATGACGTCGGGGACGCGGCGCGCGCGCAATGCGGTGCGGCTCGGACGCGCGTCGGTCAGGCCGACGTACAGTGCGACCATCGTCGTCACGGCTTCGTTCCATCCGAAGTCGCACGACATCGCGTTGCGCTGCAGCGCGCGCCATGCCTGCGGACGCATGTACGCATCGATCGCGCGGCTCGCGGCGCCGACGATATCGCCGGCCTGCTCGCCATCGAAAAGAAAGCCGGTGGGCGCGCTCATGTCGCGCGGCGCGGGGCTCGACGGGATCGGCATGTCATGCGTTCCGTCGCGCAGCATCATCGGCGCACGATAGACGGCATGCGCGATGCGCGCCGCGTTTTGCGCCGCATCGACGATCGTGTCGGCCAGACCGCCCACGCGCGAGGCGACCGGCAGCGTGCCGTAGCGCATCGCGTACATCTGCGTGAGGCCGCATGGCTCGAAACGGCTCGCGTGCAGCAGGATATCCGCGCCCGCGTGCAGCGCGTGGGCGCGGCGCTCGTCATAGCCGATATGCACGCCGACACGATCCGGCCACTCGCGCGCGAGCTTTCTGAAGCCCGCCTCGATATACGCCTCGCCCTTGCCGATGACCGCCAGTTGCAGGCGCGGATGTTTCTGCAGGAGACGCGGCAGCGCATCGAGCACGACATCGGCGAGCTTTTGCCCGGTCATGCGGCTGCCGATCGCCATCAGCGGCGCGAAGGGATCGACGGGCAGCCCGAAGCGGCGTTGCAGCGCGCGCTTGCAGGCGTGCTTGCCGCGCATATCGTCGAAGGAATAATTGCGTTCGATGAGCGTATCGCTCGCGGGGTTC
This sequence comes from Caballeronia cordobensis, assembly GCF_001544575.2. Lineage (GTDB taxonomy): Bacteria > Pseudomonadota > Gammaproteobacteria > Burkholderiales > Burkholderiaceae > Caballeronia > Caballeronia cordobensis. The sequence continues at coordinate 170,362 of NZ_FCNY02000012.1, read as the reverse complement.
CACGTCGTTTCGTCGATGCCGTTCACGACGCCCGACAGCTTGTCCGCGCAGCTTTGCAGCACGCCTTCCATCAGATGGCCGAAACGCGGCGTGAGGATTTCGCGCGCATAGGTTTCGGAGACGGTCGTGATGCGGTCGGCGTGGACGATGCCCGCTTTCATCAGACTCAACGCGCCGTAGAACTCGATGCTCTTCGGGTCGTTGAACGCATGCACGAGCCACTCCGGCGGGACGCCGAGCGACGCACCAAGCGAGAGCGCGTAATTGCCCTGGAATGCCAGATTGTGGATCGTGAAAACGCTCTTCGCGTGCACGCCGGCGTGCTTCATCAGAAGCGGCGTGAGGCCGGTGTGCCAGTCGTGCGCGTGCACGATGTCCGGCTTCTTCACGCCGCGAACGCCTTGCGCGATTCTGACCGCGGCGGCCGAGAGCGTCGCGAAGCGGATCGCGTTGTCCGTGTAGTCGCGGCCCTGTGCGTCCTGATACAGGCCGGTGCGTGCAAACAGCGTGTCGCAGCGCAGCAGCAGGACGGGCACGCCGGTGTCGGGCATGCGGCCCCGCAGCAGCGACGCATCGCCGCCGGGCAGGCCCGTGAGCGTGGCGACCTTGGTCAAGCCTTGCGCCTGAGCGATGGCGTTCGGATACGCGGGGAGCAGAATCATTGCATCGATGCCGGCTTGGCGCAGCGCGGCGGCATAGGCGCTGACCATGTCGCCGAGTCCGCCGGTCTTGGCGAGCGGGACGGCTTCGGAGGCGACCAGCAGAACGTTCAGAGGCAAAGTTGGGCTCCTGTTGAAGCGGAATCGCGCGGGCGTCACGCCGCGCATGCGGATGCTGATCGGGAATTCGTCTGAATGGGCTGGCGCATTGCAGCAATCGGTGTGCCACGCGCGGGGTGTGCGTGTGCGTTGCAGCACGTCCAATTCCGCTCATGGCGTAAAAGGACGGGCGGCGCTGCAATCCGGCAGACGTGAAATGGCACGGGCGTGCCGCGTGTAAAACTGACAGCGGCGCGCGCCGCGTTTTTACACGGCGCAAATCATGAGCTTATGGAGCGCGCGTGACAGCGGCGTTTCAGCCGCCGACCATGCTCGCGGCGATGTTGATCGACAAGCCGAGCACGGCGAGATTGAAGAAGAACGACATCACCGATTGCGCGAGCGCGGCGCGGCGCGCGGACGTCGAGCCGAGCGCGATATCGGCCGTTTGCGATGCGACCGCGATCGTGAAGGAGAAGTAAAGGAAGTCCCAGTAATCGGGCTTCAGATGCTTGTCGGGAAAGCGCAGCGCGGGGTCTCCTGCCGGCGACTGATAGTAGTGCCGCGCATAGTGCAGCGTGAACATCGTCGGGATGAGGAACCACGCGCCGAGCATCGTCGCGGCGGTCAGCAGATAGTGCGGCAAGGCTCTGGCGCCGAGGCTCTTCGCCGCCGCGAGCTCGACGACGATCGCGACGATGCTCGCGATCGCCGCGATGCTCACGACCATCAGCACGGTCGCGGCGTTCTCGTCTTCGCGCTCGGCGAGCGCCTGCACGTCGGTCTGGCGCGCCGTCGCCATCTGCAGCCAGATGAGCGCGAGATAGAGCCATACCGCCGAATCCCAGCCGATCAGCGCGCGCGCCGTCGGCCGGATGTGCGCCGGAACCAGAGCCGCGACCACGCAACCGGCCAGCAGGCCGATCAAGGCGCGCGGCCGGTTGCGCAGGACGGGCGGAAGGAAATGCTTCATGTCGTGGTTGTCCGCATGAGAAGCAGGGTGGCTCGATGCCCGCGATTATTGCTGTTTAGTCTTTCAGCAAGCTGATCTTCCATCGCGCAATAACTACGTGCTCTCAGTCGCGCGATCAGCAGCTTTTACATGCCGCATGCTCACGCGCGTAACGCGCCTGTAACGAGTGTTCGCGCCGCTTGCCGAGCAGGGGCAAAAGCGATTTAGCCCGCACACGGCGCAATTGAGCCGCGCTATCATCGGCGCATGAACGATCCTACCTTTCCTATCGTATGCAGACATCCTGCCAATGACGTCGGCCGCGACTTCGTGGTCGGCGATCTGCATGGCTGCGTCGATGCGCTGCGCTATCTGCTGCACGAAATCGGCTTCGATGCGGAGCGGGATCGTTTGTTTTCCGTCGGCGATCTCGTCGATCGTGGCGCGGATTCGCTCGCGGCGGTCGATCTCATCGACAAGCCGTGGTTCTATGCCGTGCGCGGCAATCACGAAGATGCGCTGATGTCGGTCGCGGCCGGCACGATGCGGCGTCAGTCGTGGTACGCGATTGGCGGCGCGTGGGCCGAAACGCTCACGGACGACGAACTCGCCGCGCTCGCCGTGCGGCTCGAAAAACTGCCGCTCGTGCGTATCGTGGGCGAGGGGACGCAGCGCTTCAACGTGCTGCACGCGGAATTCTTCGGCAGCGACGCCGAACTCGACGCCGCCGAATTCTCCGACGATGCGCGCAATCAGATCTTGTGGGGCCGCGGTCTCGCGCTCGGCCACGCGGACCCGTCGCGGCAAATCGGTTTGTCGACGACGTATTGCGGTCACACGCCGATGCGCGCCGTGAGGCAGATCGGCTCGCAGGTTTTCATCGATACGGCGGCGTTCGCATCGGAAGGGCGGCTCACGATCGTCCAGCCGGGCACCGACGAGCGCTGGTCCGTGAAGGAGCGCTGGGCTGCGTCCGAAGGCGCGGCGGCGCTCGCGCTGCCCTGATCTCGCGACGGCGGCCACGCGTGCCCGGATAGCCCGGCACGCACGTTGCTTGATGCTTCGCCATGACAACGAAAGCAGACCAGGCGAGGCACACGGTGGCGACGATCGACAAAAACAGCGACGCAGGCGGCCCGCAAGGCTGCCCCGAGGACTTGCCGCCGGGCCTGCGCTACATGGACGATGCGCGGCGCGGCTACACGCGCGAGTGGATCGACGGCGCCTTCGCGTACTTCAACACGCAGGGCAGGCGCATCGACGACGAAGCCGAGATTCGCCGCATCAACGCGCTCGCGATTCCGCCCGCGTACACCGCCGTATGGATTTGTCCCGACGCGCGCGGCCATCTCCAGGCCACGGGGCGCGATGCGCGCGGACGCAAGCAGTATCGCTATCACCCGCAGTGGCGCGAAACGCGCGACGCCAACAAGTACGAGCGCATGCTGGCCTTCTCCGCCGTGCTGCCGAGGCTGCGCGCCCGCGTCGCGCGCGATCTTTCGCTGGAAGGCATGCCGCGCGACAAGGTGCTCGCCACGGTCGTGCGTCTGCTCGACACGACGCTGATCCGCGTCGGCAGCGAAGAGTACGCACGCGAAAATCGCTCCTACGGCCTGACGACGTTGCGAAAGCGCCATCTCAAGGTATCGGCGGGAACGCTGCGGTTCAGGTTCCGCGGCAAGAGCGGGATCGAGCACGATGTCGCCGTGAGCGACGCGCGGGTCGCGCGCATCGTCAAGCGCTGCCTGGATCTGCCGGGGCAGGATCTTTTCCAGTATCTCGATGAAGACGGCGAGCGGCATGCGGTGAGTTCGTCGGACATCAACGATTATTTGCGCGAGATCACCGGCGCGGACTTCACGGCGAAGGACTACCGGACGTGGGCGGGCAGCGTGTTCGCGCTCGCGGCGCTGCGAAAGCTCGAATGGGAGACGGTGACGGAGGCGCGCAAGCATGTCGTCGGCACGATCAAGGACGTCGCGCAACTGCTGCGCAATACGCCCGCCGTATGCCGCAAATGCTATGTGCATCCCGCCGTGATCGAGGCATTCGAGGCGGGCGAACTCGCGCAGGCCATGCCTGCATCGCGCCGCAACGGCCTCAAGACCGACGAAGCCGCGCTCGCGATCTTCCTCGAAAAGGACGCGAAGCGGCGCACGCGCGAGGCCGCGCGCAAGAACCGCAAGGGCGCCGCGCCAAGCGATACACGCCTCACCCGGATGCTGGCGGAATCGAGCCGCAAGGCGCGCGCGGGCGCGTTGAAGGGCAGCGGCAAGAGCGCGGCGGCCCAGGCGCTCGATCACGCCGTCAAGAAGCCGGCGGGCAAGGCCGCGCGCCCGGCGTCGAAGAGGCTCGGGCGCACGCGCACGGAGACGGCGGTGGCGATCAGCTAAAAGCGCAACTGAGATGCGCCAAACGTTTGCCTGCTCAGCCGACCTGATTCAGCTCGAACACATAATCGATCGACTCGCCGTTCCAGTTGTATTCGAGATACGCGGCGTGACGGCAGTCGCGCAGCATCGTCGTGCGCAGCGCGGCAAGGCATTCGCCTTCCGGATCGCGCACCGACGGATACACGATGCCCGGCGCGCCCGCCGCCCGCACCGCGCGGCCGAGCGCCTTGCCCGGGCCATAGTCGTCCGGCGCGAGAATGCGCGGGTCGAGCGCCGCCTGCGCGATCGCGTCGCCGCGCAGATCGATGACTTCGCCGTGCGCCATCACCGTGTAGAGACGCATCTGCTGACGCAGCGGCGCTTCGTTCGTCGCGGCGAGAAAGAGGCTGGCGTGATAGCGCGTCTCCGCGATGGCCGTTTGCCGCTCGCGGCCGCAATAGAACACGCCGTAGCTGCCGTCGGAGAAACGGCTGCCGTTCGGGTTCAGATGCGTGAAGGCCGCCATGATCGGCCCGCAGCCCGGCCCGAAGCAGCGCTCGTCGGGCGGCACGAGATCGAGTTCGCCGACTTCGGTGCGCAGGCGGTCGTTGGTCATCGCTTCGAGCGCGTAGAGCGCTTCGAAATCCTGCGGCGACGCCACGCGGTCGAACAAGTTGACCGCGGGAAAACGCGTGGGAATCACGCGATAGGCGGGCGACCAGTCGAGCAGACCGTGGGGCCACCGTTCGCGCCAGTTCGATGTGTCCTTGCTGAATGTCACTCCCATCACGCCCAGCCGCCTCGCATCGCGTCGAGATACTGGCGCACGGCGACGAGGTCGCTGATATTGCCCGCCAGCAGGCGATCGAGCGCCGGACGTCCGCCGAAGGGCGGCGCGGCGTTGGGGCGGCGAATCCAGGTATCGGCGGCCCGCGGGTCGGGCAGGAGAATCTGCAGCGCCTTGTAGATGCCGAGAATCAGCGAGAGACGCTCCAGCGTGTCGCGCGTGAGCCGCGCGGACGCGGGTTCCTGCTTCCACTTGAAGTAGGTGGAGCGGCCGGGCGAGCCGAGCAGCCTGATCTGGTCTTCGGCGGAGAGCGCCCAGTCGCGGGCGATATTGAAGAACGCGCGCAGGCCGGCGGCGGATAAATCGCTGGAGTCCAGCGCCGGATGCGGCGCCGGATGGCCAGCCGGCACATGCACGGCGCGTGCGGCGTTAGACATGTCGTTAAGTCTCCAAAGGAACTAATTTTGTATATTAGTCCACAACTGGATTAATGCAAGCATGTCATGCGCTTTCGTGCTCGCAGCGCCGGATCAATCGTCGTCGTCGGAGGGGCCGTAGCGGCGGCCCGGCACGTGGGAACGCAAGGCATCGGCGATCTGGGACGCCGTGCAATTGGCGGGAAACACGCGGCGCTGCACACGCGCATCGTTTTTCATCACCCATTCGACCATGCGATACGCCGGTCCCCACGGCGGCTCGACCGGCAGGGACAGGCGGCATTCGCGCAGGGTGAGCGCGTATTGTTTTCGCAGCGTCGGGGCGAGATTCGCGGAGCGTCGACGCGCGGCGGTGTTGGCGGACATGGCGCATTCCTCACGGTGGGGGCTCGGCCGTCCGGTGTGGACGGCGGCAAAGAGAGCCGGATCGCAAGGCGAGTGTGTCCCCGGAGAATTAAGCGCGACTTAATGGCCGGGCCGTCGCGCGCGGCGCGGCGAAATGCCGCTGTGGCGGCCTCGATCGACCAGGTCAAGAGGCGCTTCGGCATTTTCACCACGCCGCTCGACGCCTGTTTGCCACGGCGGCGGCTTACTGTATATTCGTACAGCTTGTCCGCAACAGGAGCTTGCCGATGAACCCACGCAACGATCCGCTCCCACGCGCGCCCGAAGCCGCCGCACTCGAACGTTTCATGCGTGCGACGCGCGCGGTCAATGCCGCGTTCGACGCCACGCGAGGCGAGCCGGGACTGGAGCAGGACGGGCAATCCGTCGCACGCTCGCTGGAGCGTCTCGACGCGGCGCTGCGCGAGCTGGAAACTTCCGAGCAGTCGCTCGACGCCATTCTCTCGCGCAGAGCGGGCCATTAACCGTTGGAGCGAATCTCTTGAAGCGCGTTTTCCTGATCGCCGTTCTTCTGATCGGCTCGTCGTCGCTTTTTGCGGCCGAGCGTTACTCCGAAGTCTGGAATCCTCCCGAAGCCCAGGCCGTCAAGGGCAAGACCAAGCCGCACGCCTCCACGCCGGCCGCGGCCAAGAAAAAGCGCAAGAGCGCGCCGCCCGTCAAGCAGGTCGCCGACAAGGCCGCCATCGAGCAGCCGCCGGCTTCGGCGCGTCCCAAGGCGTCGTCGTCGCGCAAGCAGACGGAGCCGGTCATTCCGCGCAAGATCGAACCGAACGGGCAGGTGATGCGCGTCTGATCCGCAAAGCAAAGCATGCACGACAAAAAGGGGCGCCCGACTGGAGCGCCCCTTTTTCATTGCGGCCGAACGCAGCCGCGCGATGTCATAACCGACCCATCAGCAGCAGCACGATCACCACGACCAGCACGATGCCGACGATTCCGCTCGGCCCGTAACCCCAGCTGCGGCTGTGAGGCCACGAAGGAATAGCGCCGATCAAGAGCAGGATCAGGATGATCAGCAGTATGGTTCCGATCGTCATTCGACTTCTCCTTATTCAAATGATCGCGTGAAGGATCGGCGCCCGGCGCGGCCTCCCAACTGCCATCGGCAGTCATACGCCGGGGGACGGCGGCTCATGGCCGCCGGCACGATCAGTCGTGCAATCGACGGCATGCATCGAGCAAAGGCTGTGCCAATCGGCCTGAAAGTCCACGCGACAAGGCTCGCCGCGTCATCGCGACGCGCAAGGGCCAGCGGCCGATTGTCGAAAAGGAGAGGCGAAACGAGGGGAGGCGGGCAAAAGTTGCACGGCGCGGATCACTTTCCCCGCGCCGTGCCGTGACGCAAAACGCCGCTCAGAAGATGCTGCGGAACACCCAGAACAGCAGACCGGCCAGCGCGATCGACACCGGCAGCGTCAGGATCCAGGCGAGCGCGAGGCTGCGCACCGTGCGCCATTGCAGGCCGGAGCCATTCGCGGCCATCGTGCCCGCGACGCCCGACGACAGCACGTGCGTCGTCGAGACCGGCAGGCCGTAGGCATCGGCCGCGCCGATGGTCAGCATCGCGACGAGTTCCGCCGACGCGCCTTGTCCATACGTGAGATGCGTTTTGCCGATGCGCTCGCCGACCGTCACGACGATACGCTTCCAGCCGACCATCGTGCCGAGGCCGAGCGCAACCGCGACGGCCACTTTCACCCACGTCGGAATGAACTTGGTCGCGTGATCGAGCTGCTTCTTGTAGTTGTCGATGACCGCGCCGTCATCCGCCGAAAACGCGGGCGCTTTCTGCTTTTCCATGATGCGCAGCGCTTCCGACGCGATGTACATCTCGTTGCGCACGTTCTTCACCGTGCCCTGCGGCACGGCGGAAATCGTGTCGTGCGGGCGAATCTCCGTATCGATCGAATCGACGAGACTCTTCAGCGACGCGACCGTGTCCGGCGCGAGCGTCTTCGTCTGCACGTATTTCTCGACTTGCGCGCGCGCATCGGGCGCGGGCTGCGCGCCGTTGCTGTAGCGCTGGAGCACCTCGGAGGCGCTGTGGCTCACGGCAAGGAAAGTCTGCGTTTCGCCCGGCGTCACGGCCTTGTTGAGCGCGTAGGCGGTCGGCACCGTGCCGATCAGAATCAGCATGATGAGGCCCATGCCCTTCTGGCCATCGTTGGAGCCGTGCGCGAAGGACACGCCCGTGCACGTGAGGATCAGCAGGCAGCGAATCCAGAACGGCGGCGGCGTGTTCTTTTCGGGTTCCTTGTAGAGCGCCGGCACGCGCACGACGAGCTTCAGCACATACAGCAGGAACGCCGCGGCGATAAAGCCGACGAGCGGCGAAAACAGCAGCGACTTGCCGACCGACACCGCCTGGCTCCAGTCGACGCCCGACGTGCCGTTCGTGCCGTGCAGCATCTGGTTCATGAGACCGACGCCGATTACCGAACCGATCAGCGTATGCGAACTCGAAGAAGGAAGGCCGAGCGCCCACGTGCCCAGATTCCAGATGATCGCCGCGATCAGCAGCGCGAAGACCATCGCGAAGCCCTGCGAACTACCGACGCCGATGATCAGTTCCACCGGCAGCAGTTGCAGGATGCCGAACGCGACCGCGCCGCTCGAAATCAGCACGCCGATGAAGTTCCATGCGCCCGACCAGACGACCGCGAGATTGGGTGTCAAAGAGTGCGTGTAAATTACGGTTGCGACGGCGTTGGCCGTGTCGTGAAATCCGTTGACGAATTCGAAGCCGAGCGCGATCAGGAGCGCGATGCCGAGCAGGATGTACGGAAACGCCGACGACTCGCGCACGGGCGCGAGGTCGTCGAGCAAATGCGTGACGCAGTACACCGCGCCCGCCGCGATGACGAGCAGAAACACCAGCAGCGCATAGCGCTGTCCGGGCGAGCGGCCTTGAGATTGGGGAAAGACAACTTGGTTCATGTCGCGTCCTTGGGGCTGTTCCAGCGCGGGGCGTAGCGGAAGTTGGGAGGTTGAAAAAGCAGACGAGAAGCGTTTCGCAAACACAACTGGCCATGTTTCCCGCCGCGTGTGTCGATTTCATGAATCGGATGACGAGAGGCTTTTCGTATGAATTGACGGGCGGCGCGAGACCGCGCGAGGAGACTTCATGACGGTGTGGGTCGAGGTGGCGCTGCAGGCGCATCGTTCGGACGACGGATCGATCGGCGCACTTGCAGCCGTGTTGCAGGGCACCGCAGCTTTCTTGAACGTGACGCCGGTCAGCACGCGCCTGGCGACGCGCGCCATTGCGCTGAAGACGCCGGGCTGGCGGCTCTTCGTCGATACGCTCGAAGGCGCTCGCACGCTGTGCGCCGTGCAGGACGACAGCACGCCGATGCCCGGCTTCGCGCGATATCGAACCTTCGCGCGTCCGGCGGGCGACGATCTGGCGGCGTCGCTGATCGAGTTCGCGCAAGCCGACGACGCGTTGCGCGCGCCGCTTGCGAAAGCGCATCGGCAAAGCGAGCCGAATGCGGAAGATCAACTCGAGCGCGAGATCGAACGCATCGAGTGGCGCATCGACGCGGGCGGCGCGGATATTCTCGCGACGCTCGAAACGTCGGCGGATGCGCCGCCGGCGCTGCGGCTCGCTTCGCCGGCGGTGAACGGCGCACTCGACGCGGTGTTCAGGCTCGCGGGCGAAGTGATCGACGCCGCGCCGTTTTTTATCGCGCCCGATGAAACGCATGAGACGCAGACCGAGCCCGTGTATGCCGCGAAGCTCGATCTGCCGCGCAAGGCGACGCAGCGCGAGGCGTTCGCGGCGATCGCCGCATCGGTGGCCGAACAGTGGTTCGGCAACGCGGCCGCGGCGCGCGCGAGTCTCGGCGATGAGCACGTGCATCAGTTGCGCGTCGCGCAGCGGCGGCTGAAGACGCTGCTGAAACTCTTTCCCGGCTACGTCGATGAAGCCTGGAACACGCGTCTCGCGCCCGATCTGACATGGTTCGGCGACCGGCTCGCCGATGCGCGCGACTGGGACGTCTTCACCGACAAGACGCTGCCCGCCTACGCCGCGTCCGACGACAGCGCCGAGCGCTGGCAGACGCTGATCGCCGCCGCCGACGCCAAGCGCGGCGTCGCGCGGGAGCGGGTGCGCGACGCGCTCGCGTCGAAGCGCTACGCGCGCCTCGCGCTCGCGTTCGTCGAATGGCTCGCGCGCTTTGCGTCGCAGGAAGACGCGGAGCCGGTACGCTTCGTCACCTACGCCGAGAAGCGCATTCGCAAGGATTACCGGCGCATCGCGCGCGTGCCCGACCTCGCGGCGCTCGAAGCGCACGAGCGGCATCGCGTGCGCATTCACGCGAAGCGCCTGCGTTACGCGCTCGAATTCTTCCGCTCGGTGACGTCGCGGCGCACGCGCGAGGACACGGCGAAACGGCTAGGCGAACTGCAAGGCGTGCTCGGCGAAGCGAACGATGCGGCCGTCGCCGCGGACCGGCTCGCGTCCATGCCCGAAGCCAGCGATTATCAGCGCGGTTTCGCGCGGGCCTGGGGCGCGGCGTCGGCGCAAAAGGATGCGGTGGAAGGCGAACGGCTGCTTCGTTCGATGCCTCGTCCGCGCGTCAGGTCGTCGATATAATGCGACACAAAGTTTCAGCCAGTCCCCGAGGGCAATCAATGACCAAAACAGCACCGCACGAGGTGCGCGAGACGCTGGAACTCGGCGGCTCCGTGTGGCTGAAAAGCGGCACGGAGACGCTCGGCGGCGCGGCGCGCATTGCACTTCTGGCCGCGATTCGCGATTCGGGATCGATCACCGCCGCGGCGAAGGCCGTCGGCATGAGCTACAAGGCCGCGTGGGACGCGGTCGACACGATGAACAACCTCGCCGGCCAGCCGCTCGTCACGAGCGCAACCGGCGGCAGGGGCGGCGGCGGCACGACGCTCACGCCCGCGGCGTTGCGTCTCATCGACACGTATCGCGCGGTAGAACGTGAACACAGAAAGTTTCTGGAACGGGCGGGCGCGGCTATCGAAGGCTTCGCCCACGATTGGCAATTGATCGGGAGACTAGGCATGAAAACAAGCGCACGCAATCAACTCGCTGGCAAAGTCACGAAAATCACGCGCGGGGCGGTCAACGACGAAATCGAGCTCGGCTTGCCGGGCGGCCAGACGATCGTCGCGGTCGTCACGCACGAAAGCACTCAGTCGCTCGGCCTGAAGGAAGGCAGCGACGCCTTCGCGCTCATCAAGGCGTCGTGGGTCATGCTGATGGAAGACACGAACGCGAAGCTGTCCGCGCGCAATCAGTTGCGCGGCACGGTCGCGAGCGTGACGAAGGGCGCGGTGAACGCCGAAGTCACGCTGTCGCTCGACGGCGGCACGACCGTCACCGCGATCATCACGAATCAGAGCGCCGATACGCTCGCGATCGCGCAGGGTCAGAAGGCCGTGGCGGTGATCAAGGCATCGAGCGTGATCATCGGCGTGAACGACTAAAGACGCGGCGCTCAGGCGGCCGCGTGCAGTTGCCGTGGAAGTTCGGTGCGGCGATCCGGCGCGCGGTCGCGCTTCGCCTTCCAGCTCGCCCGCACGTAGGGGCGCTCGTGCCCGGACAGCCCGAGCGCGATTTCGGTGATCCAGTGCTGCGTCGGCACTGGCACGCCGTGCAAGGCCACGACGACGACGGCGAGACTCGCGGCGACGGGCGCCGGCGAGAGTTTGCCGGCCTCGGCGCGCCACGCGATGCGCACGAACGCGAGCGCGACGATCGCGCCCAGCATGCAGCCCGCGACGACTTCGGACACCGAATGCGCGTTCAGCACGACGCGCGACACCCCGACCCAGACGCCCAGCAACAGACCCGCCGCGACGCCGGCTGCACGTAACGCGCCGCGTGCGGGCAGAAGCGCGACGAAGATCGCGACGGGCAGCACCGCCGTGGACATCAGCGCATGTCCGCTGATGCCGGTGAAATCCAGATGACGCATGCCGATGCCCCAGCCGATGAACGCAATCTTGCTCAACGCGACCAGGCCGCTCGCCGCACCGAGCAGCGCGAGCCACGCGCCTGCGTACTTCCAGCGATAGCCAACTGCGAGCCATGCGGCGACGATGAGCGCCGCCGGCCCCATGACGCCGACGCTACCGAGCGCGGTAATGGAGATCCAGACAGATAGGGGCAAATCCACATTCATGGGCATTCTTGGGAATAAGGGTTGCTGCAGCGCCGCAGTATCGAACGCGACGGGCGTTGTCTGAAGCGTTCAAGACATAGTGCAGAGGGTTCGGCACAGTATAGCGTGTCGGAACGGGCTGATTTATGCGAGAGTCCCGAAAGAATCCGTTTCTTTATGTCGCATAACTCGCGCTTAGTTCGGTCTTTTCCAGTGATCTTACGGTAATTGACGCCGCGCGTTGACTCGACCACACGCGCCGCGCCGCCCGTTTGGTGCTATTGTGCAATGCACAACCCGGCGCGATTTTTTGTCGCGCCATCCGATGCACGTTTGAAAAGGATCCAGCCGATGTCGAAAAGCCTTACCAAGCTCTGGTTGCGCGGCTTGAGACGCCTCGTCGCCGGCCAAGTGGAAGCGGTGCGTGCGCCGAAGCCCCGTACAGCGGCCAAGCCCGCGCGCGCAAAAACGGTCAAGTCGAAACTGAAGTCGAACGCAGCCGCCAAGGTGGCGGGCGCGCCGCGCCCGGCGGCGAGTGCCCGCCCGGCGATGCGCGAATCGCGCGTGCGTCCGCGCGCCTCCGCCTGGGCGCGGGGGAAGTGGGCGCGGTCGTATCACTCGGCGCCGCCTACGTCGGGCCGCTTCGTGAATCACATGTCGTACGCGCTGTATCTGCCGCCGAAGACGGATATCGAGCCGATGCCGCTCGTCGTGATGCTGCACGGTTGCAAGCAGAACGCCGACGAGTTCGCGCAAGGCACCCGCATCAACCTGCTCGCCGACAAGTATGGATTCGCCGTGCTGTACCCGGAGCAGTCGAAGCACGATCACGCGCATCGCTGCTGGCGCTGGTATGACGATTCAGGCGGCGGAGGCGGCGGGGAGGCCGCGTCGGTCGTCTCGCTGGTCAACGCGATGGTCGAGCAGCATGACCTCGACGGCGAGCGCGTGTACCTCGCGGGCATGTCGGCGGGGGCGGGGCTCGCGGCGCTGCTCGCCGTGCGTTATCCGCATATGTTCGCCGCGGTCGGCCTGCATTCGGGCGTGGTGTTCGGCGAGGCGCGCTCGGCCATCGGCGCGATGGACGTGATGCGGCGCGGCAGCCGCAGCGATCCGGTCGCACTGATCGACGCGGCCGTCGATGTTCGCGACTATCCGGGCATGCCGGCCATCATCGTGCATGGCGAACTGGATTCGGTCGTCACCGCCGCCAACGCCGAGCAACTGACGAAGCAGTTCCTACGGCTCAACGGCTTCATCGATGCGGCCGGCAATCGCCGCGCGGGCGAGGCGCGCGAGGAATCGCATGCGGATGGCGTCGTGACGGACTACGTCAAGAACGGCCGCCGCGTCGTAAAGACGTCGGTCGTGCGGGGGCTCGGCCATTCATGGGCCGGCGGCGACGATACGGTGGCTTTCCACTCGTCGAAGGGGCCGGATTCATCGGCGATGATGTGGGAGTTTTTCAAGTTCCAGCGCCGCCCGAACGTCGCGGCGCGCGATGCCTACGTCGCCTGAGCAACTTGGCAGTGTTTCGAGTGTTGCAAATAAGTCTTTAGTATCAGCGTTCTAGCATTTGGGGCTGGCGTCGAATCAGGGGATTACCCTATAATCCGTTTCATAGGTAATAACCCCAGTATTCAAGCGAGGCCCACCATGTTCCTGCTCAGCCGCATTTTCCTGTTTTTGACCAAGTCCGCCGACCAGCGCGATCGCGAGCGCGACGACGCCTATCTCGCCGAAGCCACGGATATCTACGATCTCGAATATCGTATGAAGAAGCTGGATCAGCGCGTGGCGACTCGTCATCCGGCGTGGATGTCGAACTGATTTATCGCTCGCGCATCGGGGCCGCTGTTTTCGACGCGGCTCAGCAGTGCAGATGTTGAAATGCCGGCCTTCGAGCCGGCATTTCTGTTTCTACGCGCGTCGCGTCAGATTACGTTCACGCGCACGTCGACGTTATTGCGCGTCGCATTCGAGTACGGACAGACCTTGTGCGCGGCATCGACCAGCGCCTGCGCTTCGGCTCCGTCCAGGCCCGGCAGTGCGATGCGCAACTCGATGTCCAGCTTGAAGCCGCCCGCATCGTTCGGCCCGACGCCGACATCGGCGGTCACGGTGGTATCAGCCGGAATGGCGCGCCTTTGCTGGCCAGCGACGAACTTCATCGCCGAAAGAAAGCACGCGGAATAGCCCGCCGCGAACAGTTGCTCCGGGTTCGTCCCCGCTGCGCCCGAACCGCCGAGTTCCTTCGGCGCGCTCAATTTGACGTTCAGTTGCTCGTCCGAGGAAATCGCGCGGCCATCACGCCCACCGGTGCTCGTCGCCGTTGCCTTGTACAGAATGCTCATCAGTTTTCTCCGTTAGTTTGCGTTGACCACGGCGAGAATATAGCGCGTTAATAATTAGTGTACAAAGTAAATTGTTGCGATGTGGGCGTTAGAGAAAGACTATCGGTAAGCAATCAGTTATCGCCGTAAGCGTTCAGCGCCGTGCGCAGGCGCACGAGATCGCTGCGCAAGCGCAGCATAGCGTCGATATCGGAGCCGGACGCGCAGTAGATTTCGCTCGGAACACCGCGCGCGGATTGCTTGAGCGCGCGGCCCGCATGGGTCAGCCGGATGTAGACCTGACGCTCGTCCGCCACACCACGCACGCGCTCGACGTAGCCCTGGGCTTCGAGACGCTTCAGGAGCGGCGTCATCGTCGCCGAATCGAGCGCGAGGCGCGCGGCGATTTCCTTGACAGTCAGATCGTCCGCTTCCCAGAGCACGAGCATCGCCAGATATTGCGGATACGTGAGGCCGAGCTTCTCCAGCAGCGGCTTGTACGCTTTCGTCATCGCGAGCGATGTCGAGTAGAGCGCAAAGCACAATTGCTGATCGAGTTCGAGCGGGAAGTCGGGCGAAGCGTCGGGCGAAGTCATGGCAAAGCGCGGCGAAAAGGCCGGGGGCGGCCGATGCCGTTAGTGTACGTGCAACGCTTCGCGCACGAACGATCGCCGCGCCCGGTGCTCAGGCGTTGGGTGTGCCGGGCGCTTCGGGAATGTCCGGCGTGTCGGGCGACTGCACGCCGAAGCAGCCGCGGTAAGTCGCGTAGAACGAGCAATAGAGCGCCGTCGTCACGATGATGGAGGCGGGCATCAGCACCGCGAGCGCCATTTCCTGACCGGCGCCGAGCGCCTGCATGAGCGCCGTCAGCCCGAACGACACCGCGAGCGCAATGGCGATCCACAGCACGCCGTAATAGATGAACGCGCCACGGTTGCGCCAGCACGACACGAGGCTGAAGAACAACGCCTTCGCGGGCGGCACGTCGTGCCACGCGACGAGAATCGGCGCGAACCAGAAAAGCATCGCGAACGGGATGTAGCACGCCATGGCGACGAGCACCGCGAGCGGGCTGAAGCTCGCCGCGACGGTTTCCGGATCGCCGCTTGGGCCCGCGCCCATCATCATGCTGAGCAGCGTGCCGCCGTCCACGAGCGCCGAGGCCGCGAAGATCACCGCCATCGCGATGACGTAGAGCGCGCCAAGCGCAAGCAGCCTGCGCGCGACGACGCTGCCGTACGAACGGAATCCGTCGACGAGCACGGTCGGCCAGACCGGCTTGCCCGCGATCGTGTTGCGGCACGCCGCCATGAAGCCGACCGCGACGCCCGGAATGAACAGCAGCGGCAGAACCGGGCCGACGAGCGGCACGCGCGAGATCAGCGTCATCACGAACAGATAGGCGAAGAACACCGTGAGGAACGCAAACGGGTTGCGGCGGAACAGCCAGATGCCTTGGCGGAACCACACGTAGCCGGTTTTGGCGGGAACTTCGATCAGTCGCATGTCGCAGGTTATTGGTTGGCGGAGGAAGCAGATTCGACGCGTTCGCGCAGAATGCGTTCGAAATGGCCGGGATCGTGCGCTTTGAGCATTTGCGCTTCACGCGGCCGATGAAAGTCGTACAGACGCGACACCCAGAAGCGCATCGCGCCGGCGCGCAGCATGTCGTTCCAGTGACGCTCCTCGGCGGGCGTGAACGGCCGGACGGTCTGATACGCGCGCAGCATTGCATCGAGGCGCGCGGGGTCGAGCACGCCGGTCGCGAGATCGATGCACCAGTCGTTCACGGTCACGGCAACATCGAAGAGCCACTTGTCGACGCCCGCGAAGTAGAAGTCGAAGAAGCCGCCCAGACGCGCATGCTCGCGGCCGTGCGCGAACAGCACGTTGTCGCGGAACAGATCGCAGTGGCAGGGGCCGTCGGGCAGCGACGCGTAATCCGCCGAGGCAAAGAACGCGGCCTGATGCGCGAGCTCGCTTTCGAAGAGTTCGCGCTGCTCGCGGCTCAGAAATTCGACGATCGACGGCGCTTTCTCCTGCCACCAGGCGAGGCTGCGCAAATTCGGCTGATGCTGCGTGAAGTCGCGGCCCGCGAGATGCAGGCGCGCGAGCATCTGCCCGACTTCGATGCAATGCGCCGGAGTGGGCGCAAGTTCGGGCGCGCCTTCGAGCTTCGTCACAATGGACGCGGGCTTGCCGTGCAGCATGCCGAAGAGCGAGCCGTCGCGGCGCGGCATCGGATCGGGCACCGGCACGCGATGCGATGCCAGATGGCGCATCAGATCGAGGTAGAACGGCAACTGCGTGGCGCTCAGATTTTCGAAGATCGTGAGCACGTACTCGCCGTGCGTCGTCGTGAGAAAAAAGTTGCTGTTCTCGATGCCCGACTGGATACCGCGAAATTCGACGACATCGCCGAGATCGTAGTCTTGCAGCCAGTCGCCGAGTTCGGCGTTGGTGACGGGGGTGAAGACGGCCATGCGGGAAAACGTCGGTCAGGTTGGACGGCCGGGAGCGGGCCTGGGACAGGTGGCCCCCGGTAAAGAGCCACGGTGCCGCGGCCCGCTCGGCGGGAGCGGGCCCGGAGCAATCTTACGGGATCAGTAATGCAGGTTGATGGACGGAAGGCGCGTGCTCGCCTTGCCGTTGTCGCGCACTTGCGGCGAGGTATCGGCGGGCGCGCTCATCTGATAGCGCGTGCCGAAATTCGAACGCACGTCGATTTCGACGGGCTTGCCTTTGTCGCGGAATTCGGTGATTTCGGTGCCGTTGGTGCTCAGTTCGTGAAAGCTCGGCGTACGCGGCGGCGAGATCTCGACTTTCGAGCTGACGTTGGCGGGCGGGCGGTTGATGGCCTTCAGGTCGGGCAGGCCCGCGGCTTCTTCCGGCGACATTTGCTGGGCCGCCGGTTGCGGTTGCGGCCGGGCGGCTTGCTGTGCCGGCTGCGCAAATGCGCCGAAGCTTGCGGCGGCGAGGACTGCCGCGGCGGCGGCGCAAAGGTGCGGCTTCATGATCTTTCTCCAGGCGATGGCCGGATTCTAACAAAACGGTTGCAGGCTGAGCGATGCACGCGCGCCAAAGCCTTATTTTGCGCCGCTTTCGGGAATTGCGAATCGAAACGCCAAAAAGGTGTTGCGAGGTGTGATCGCACGCACTCAGGCCACGAGGGACTTCATGGTTCGCGCATTCTTCCGTGTTAATGTCGATTCATTACGAGGGCTTTAGAAATACACAAGATCATGACAAACGACCGGACTCAAAGCACGCAAGGCACGCCCGCCAACGATTTTCCGACCGAATCCTTCGAAGACCCGGCCGCCGCCGTCACGCGCCTTTCGGCGATCTATGAAGCGAATACCGCGTTTCTGCGCGATGCTTTCGCGCGCTATCGCCGCAACGAGCGGTTCACGCATCGCGTGCGCGCGTGCTATCCGTTCGTGCGCGTGCGCACCGAGTTGAACACGCAGATCGATTCGCGGCGTTCGTATGGTTTCGTCGCGGGTCCCGGCATTTACGAAACGACGCTCACGCGTCCCGATCTTTTCGGCGATTACTATCGCGAGCAATTGCGGCTGCTCACGAAGAATCATCACGTCGGTCTCGAAGTGGGCGTCTCCGCGCATCCCATTCCGATTCACTTCGCGTTCGCCGAAGGCATTCATCTCGAAGGCGATCTCGATCGCGACCGCCTGCTCGCGATGCGCAATATCTTCGATACCCCCGATCTCGCGCTGCTCGACGATCGCATCGTCAACGGCACGTATGAGCCGGGCCCGGGCGAGCCTCATCCGCTTGCGCTGTTCACGGCGGCGCGCGTGGATTTCTCGCTGCATCGGCTGCGGCATTACACGGCGACCTCGCCGACGCATTTTCAGAACTACGTGCTGTATACGAACTATCAGTTCTACATCGACGAGTTCGTGAAGCTCGGCCGCAAGATGATGTCGCGTGCCGACGACGAGGAGACGCGCGCGTATCGATGCGAGTATTCGTCGTTCGTCGAACCGGGCGATGTCGTCACGTACAACGCCAATCTCGGCGAGCAGCCGGAAGAAGGCACGTCGCCCGCGCGCCTGCCGCAAATGCCCGCGTATCACCTGAAGCGCGCGGATGGCAGCGGCATCACGATGGTGAATATCGGCGTGGGGCCATCGAACGCGAAGACGATCACGGATCACATCGCGGTGCTGCGTCCGCACGCGTGGATCATGCTCGGGCACTGCGCGGGCTTGCGCAATACGCAGCGTCTGGGCGATTACGTGCTGGCGCACGGCTATGTGCGCGAGGATCACGTGCTCGACGACGATCTGCCGCTGTGGGTGCCGGTGCCGGCGCTCGCGGAAGTGCAGGTCGCGCTGGAGCGCGCGGTCGCGCAGGTGACGCAGCTCGAAGGCGTCGAGTTGAAGCGCGTGATGCGCACGGGCACCGTCGCGAGCGTCGATAACCGCAACTGGGAATTGCGCGATCATCGCGAGCCGGTGCGGCGTCTGTCGCAGAGCCGCGCGGTGGCGCTGGATATGGAGAGCGCGACGATCGCGGCGAACGGCTTCCGTTTTCGCGTGCCGTATGGGACGTTGCTATGTGTGTCCGACAAGCCCTTGCATGGCGAGCTGAAGCTGCCGGGAATGGCCGATCAGTTCTATCGGGCGCAAGTGGATCAGCACTTGCAGATCGGCGTGAAAGCGATGGAGTTGCTACGCGAGAATGGCTTGTCGAAGCTGCATTCGCGGAAGTTGCGGAGCTTTGCGGAGGTGGCGTTTCAGTGAGCCTGCACGATGGGCGGGCCGCGCTTGACCGCGTTGCCCGCTTTATGAAGTCCGCCGCGCCTCTTATTGCTGAACGCGTGGCGCGGACAGAAGCCTCGTGTAATTCATCCAGCCGGTGACGGGGGCCTCGGTGTTATGAGATGGCATGCAGCCAATCTGCTGATCGAGCTCGGCCGGCATGCAGTAGGCGCCTTCATACGTGACACGAACCCAGGGTGTGTTGGTGCCAGAGGATTCAGTGACGTTTCGAATCGTCGAGGTGTCTGCGCTGATCTTCGAATCCTTCGGCACGATCACCACCGCCGAACAAGTCGAGCCGGGACATGAACGCATGTTCATGTCGATCCCGCTGAGCCACATGTCGATGACGCCGCGGTTAGCAGAAGTCGCAACAGGCGTACTTTCGACGGGTTGCGACGGTGGGGGCGCCGGCGTCTTGACGACGCTGAGGCGGGCAATCCGGTTGAGATCATCGTTGCTGATGCGGCGGACGAACCCCAACGACTCTTGCATACCGTCGCTGCCGATCAGCGAAAGGTTATAGGCAGTGTGATCCGAATTCCATACCTTGCGCAGTGTCAGAATTTCATCTTTACCGCCGCTTCGGGTGTTGATGTTGACGGTTTCAGCGTCGGGGTCAACATCGCCTAAAGTCACTGCTAGCGGTGTGTCGCCTTGAAGGATCTGCAACCGGTTATCCGCAAAATGGATTGTCGTCAGCCCAACAGGGGCGGACGAATTCCAGACGCCTGAAATCTCGCGTAGAAGTGCGATTTTTCTTTCCTGAATCGCGGAGTTTGGTGCGGCGGGGGTGCTCGCCGACGGCGAAGGGCTACTCGCCGGGCTCGAAGGTTTATCGCAACCGGAGAGAAGGGAAACGGACATTGCTCCTGCGAGAGCGAGTCGCAATGTTTGCTCGAATATTGATTTCATTCTTGAATTCTTATCTGCCGCGAATGGCGGCCGTGGGCCATCGATAGAGGCGCGGTCTCGAAAGGTCCGGTGATTTAAAGGAGCTATCGAATCGCAGAAGAGATCGTGCGTCCATCGCGTCTTCGCGTTTCGCAGCTAGCGCCCCGCTCCGGGCATAGGCTGCCCATGAGGAGCCTTAGCTTACGTTTCGGGTGAAAATGTTCTGTGGAAAAGTGTGGTGCCGCGGCAATTCAGCCGGGAAAGAGGGGGCGCGAGTGCGCAGTGAAGCAAAGAGCCGTGCGCGGCACGGCCCTTCCGAGACGTTGATGCGTTACAAATAAAACATCCGATCCTCATCCGACTTGCTTTCCGCCGGCTGCTCGACCGCTTCTTCACGATCTTCATAAAACCGCAGCACGGCATCGAGCACCTGATCCGGGTCGTCGATAACCTGCATCAGATCCAGATCCTTCGGGCTGATCACGCCGTTGGTCAAGAGCGTATTCTTGAACCAGTCCAGCAGTCCGGCCCAGAAATCCGCGCCGACGAGCACGATCGGCACATGGCGTGATTTCTTGGTCTGGATGAGCGTCAGCACTTCGGCGAGCTCGTCCAGCGTGCCGAAACCGCCCGGCATCACCACGACCGCGTCCGAATTCTTCACGAACGTGACCTTGCGCGTGAAGAAGTGACGGAAGCGCAGCGAGATGTCCTGCCACTGGTTGCCCGACTGCTCGTGCGGCAATTCGATGTTCAGCCCGACCGAAGGCGACTTGCCCGCGTGCGCGCCCTTGTTCGCCGCCTCCATGATGCCCGGACCGCCGCCCGAGATGACGGCGAAGCCCGCATCGGAGAATTTCTGCGCGATTTCGATCGTGCGCTGATAGTACGGCGACTCCGGTTTCAGACGCGCCGAACCATAGATGCTGATGGCAGGGCGGATCTCCGAGAGGTACTCGGTCGCCTCGATAAACTCTGCCATAATCGTGAACATCTGCCACGATGCGCGAGCCTTCTTGGCCGTCGCGCGCTCTTGATCTGCGAGCGATCGCAGACTCGGAATCACTTTTCTCTTGTTCATAATGCCTGAAGAACTAAGTCTTGAAGGTAAGACCCTGCTATTGGTCGACGGTTCTAGTTACTTGTACCGGGCCTACCATGCGATGCCCGACCTGCGAGGCCCCGACGGCGGCCCTACCGGCGCGCTGTACGGCATGATCAACATGCTTCGCCGCTTGAGGCGCGAAGTCAATGCAGAGTATAGCGCGTGCGTTTTCGACGCCAAAGGCAAGACTTTCCGCGACGACTGGTACGCGGAGTACAAAGCTAACCGGCCCTCGATGCCGGAAGATCTCTCCAAACAGATCGAACCCATTCACGTCGCCGTGCGCGCGCTCGGCTGGCCCCTCGTGATGATCGAACGCGTCGAGGCGGACGATGTCATCGGCACGCTCGCGGTGCAGGCCGAAAAGCGCGGCATGAAGGTGATCGTGTCGACGGGCGACAAGGATCTGGCTCAGCTCGTGACGGATCATGTCACCCTCATCAATACGATGACCAACGAAACGCTCGACCGCGCCGGCGTGCTCACGAAGTTCGGTGTGCCGCCGGAGCGCATCGTCGACTATCTGTCGCTCATCGGCGATACGGTCGACAACGTGCCGGGCGTCGAGAAGTGCGGACCCAAGACCGCAATCAAATGGCTCACACAATTCGAAACCCTTGATGGCATCGTAGAACATGCCGGCGAGATCAAGGGTGCGGTAGGAGACAATCTGCGCAAGGCTCTGGACTTCCTGCCGATGGCGAAAAAGCTCGTCACCGTGCACACGGAATGCGATCTCGCTTCGCAGATCGAGTCGATCGAGGGCACGCTTGCGAGCCGTCCCGAAGCGCGCGAGGAGCTGCGCGACGTTTTCCTGCGTCACGGCTTCAAGACCTGGCTGCGCGAAGTCGAAATCGCGGATGCCGTGGAAGGTCCGACCGACACGCCGCCAGCCGTTGTCACCGAAATCGAGCATCACTACGAAACCGTGCAGACGTGGGAGCAGTTCGACGCGTGGCTCGCGCGCATCGACGCAGCGGAGATCACGTCGTTCGATAGCGAGACCACGTCGCTCGATCCGATGACCGCGCAGATCGTCGGCGTGTCGATCGCAACGGAACCGGGGCATGCGGCTTATATTCCCGTCGCGCATCGCGGGCCGGATGCGCCCGATCAATTGCCGCGCGACGAAGTGCTCGCGAAGCTCAAGCCCTGGCTCGAAGATGCATCGAAAAAGAAGGTCGGCCAGCATCTGAAATACGACGAGCAGGTGCTGGCGAACTACGGCATCGAAATGCGCGGCGTCGAGCACGACACGCTGCTGCAATCGTATGTGCTGGAATCGCATCGTCCGCACGACATGGACAACCTCGCGTTGCGTCATCTCGGCGTGAAGACGATCAAGTACGAGGATGTCGCGGGCAAGGGCGCATCGCAGATCGGTTTCGATGAAGTGCCGCTCGATAAAGCCGCGGCCTACGCGGCGGAAGATGCGGATATCACGCTGCGCCTGCATCACGCGCTCTATCCGCAAGTCGCACAGGAAGAAGGCTTGCTGCGCGTGTATCGCGACATCGAAATGCCTACTTCGCGCGTGCTGCGCAAGATGGAACGCAACGGAGTCCTGATCGATCGCGAAAGACTCGATACGCAAAGCAACGAGATCGCCAAGCGTCTTATCGATTTGCAGGCACAGGCGTACGAACTCGCGGGCGGCGAATTCAATCTCGGATCGCCGAAGCAGATCGGCCAGATCTTCTTCGAGAAGCTCGAATTGCCGGTCGTGAAGAAGACGCCGAGCGGCGCGCCTTCCACCGATGAAGAAGTCCTGCAAAAGCTCGCCGAGGACTATCCGCTGCCGAAGGTGCTGCTCGAACATCGCGGACTGTCGAAGCTCAAATCCACCTACACGGACAAGCTGCCGCGCATGGTGAATGCGTCGACGGGACGCGTGCATACTAATTACGCGCAAGCCGTGGCGGTGACGGGGCGTTTATCGTCGAACGAGCCGAACCTGCAGAATATCCCGGTGCGCACGGGCGAAGGGCGGCGCATTCGCGAAGCGTTCATCGCGTCGCCGGGAAGCAAGATCGTATCGGCGGATTACTCGCAGATCGAACTGCGGATCATGGCGCATATCTCCGGCGACGCATCGCTGATGCGCGCGTTCACGCAAGGCGAGGACGTGCATCGCGCGACCGCTTCGGAAGTCTTCAGCGTCACGCCGCTCGAAGTCGACAACGACCAGCGGCGCATCGCGAAGGTCATCAATTTCGGCCTGATCTACGGCATGAGTTCGTTCGGGCTCGCGTCGAATCTCGGCATCACTCGCGATGCGGCGAAGCTCTATATCGACCGGTACTTCGCGCGCTATCCGGGCGTCGCCGCTTATATGGAAAACACGCGCACGACCGCGAAGATGAATGGCTTCGTCGAAACCGTGTTCGGCCGGCGTCTGTGGCTGCCCGAGATCAACGGCGGCAGCGGGCCACGCCGTCAGGCCGCCGAGCGCGCCGCGATCAACGCGCCGATGCAGGGCACCGCGGCGGATCTCATCAAGCTGTCGATGATCGCGGTGCAGGACTGGCTCGAAGCATCGGGCACCGGCGCGAAGATGATCATGCAGGTGCACGACGAACTCGTGCTCGAAGTGCCCGAGGAAGCGCTTCCCGAGGTCAGGAAGCGCTTACCTGAACTGATGTGCGGCGTCGCGAAGCTGAAGGTGCCGCTCGTCGCGGAAGTGGGCGTCGGCAACAACTGGGAAGAGGCGCACTGAGCGCACACTGAGAGCGCACTGAAATTGTTTGCGCAAGGCATAGGCGGCTCATGTCGCGTATGCCCTACATGTCGGTGACGCGCTTGTGACTGTCACCGAAGCTACGCACAATGGGTCAATGAGGAAGGGAAGCAAGACAGCCGATCGAATATAAAAGCACAGGGAGAGTTCCATGCATCGCTTCATCATCGTGGGCGGAGGGGCAGGCGGTCTCGAACTGGCGACGCGTCTGGGCGACCGGTTCGGATCGCCGGACGAGAAGACGCCGCCCAAAGCACAAGTCACGCTCGTCGACCGCAACCCGACGCACATCTGGAAGCCGCTGCTGCATGAAGTCGCGGCCGGCAGCATGGACCCGTTCACGCAGGAACTCGAATACGCGGCGCAGGCCTTGTGGCATGGCTTCGAATTCCAGCAGGGCGAGCTCGTCGGGCTGAATCGCGCGAAGAAAACCATCACGATCGGACCGCTGCGCGACGAGCATGCGGGCGAACTCTTGCCCGAGCGCGAGCTGGAATACGACACGCTGGTCGTCGCGATCGGCAGCACGACGCACTTTTTCGGCGTCGAAGGCGCGCAGCAAAATTCGATCGCGCTCGACACCGTCGGTCAGGCGGAGCTCTTCCGCAAGCGTCTGATCGCGGCGTGCATGCGCGCCGAGCACTTCGCGCCCGAGCCGGTCGCGGCGGGCGTGGAGGAGGCCGAGGAGGAGCCGGGCGTCGCTCCGGCGCCGCGCATTCAGGTGGCGATCGTCGGCGCGGGCGCAACAGGCGTCGAGTTGTCGGCGGAACTGCGCAACACCGCGCAGGTGCTGTCGGCCTACGGCTTGCACAAGCTCGATCCGAAGCACGATATCGGCATCGTGCTGATCGAGGCGGGACCGCGCATCCTGCCGGCGCTGCAGGAGCGCGTGTCCAGCGCGACCGCGGAGTTGCTGACCAAGCTCGGCGTGAAGCTTTTCACGGGCGAGACGGTCGCGGAGGTGTCGAGCGATTCGATCCGCACGGCGAGCGGCAAGACGATCCGCGCGGATCTGACGGTGTGGGCAGCCGGCATCAAGGCGCCGGCGATCCTCGCCAACCTCGACGGCCTGCCGACCAATCGCCTCGGCCAGCTCGTCGTGCGCCGCACGCTGCAGACAGAAATCGACGACAACGTCTTCGCGCTCGGCGATTGCGCCGCGTGTCCATGGCCGGGCAACGAGCGCAACGTGCCGCCGCGCGCGCAGGCGGCGCATCAGCAAGCAAGCTTTCTGTTCAAGTCGCTGGAGCGGCTTTTGCAGGGCAAGCCGCTGCCCGAATACACCTATCGCGATTTCGGCTCGCTCGTGTCGCTCGGGCATTACAGCGCGGTCGGCAATCTGATGGGCGGGCTGATCGGCGGGAACATGCTGATCGAAGGGCTCTTTGCGCGCTTCATGTACATGTCGCTGTACCGGCTGCACATTGCCGCGCTGCACGGCTACGCGCGCATGGTGCTCGACACCGTCGCGCATTGGCTGCGCCGCTCCACCGCGCCCCGCGTCAAGCTGCATTGATGGAATAGAGCGGCTGCGCCGTTCGTTCAAAGCTGTTTAGAATGGGCGGCGCGCTCGATTCGTGGCGCGCGTTCATTGTTGTTCATCGTCGTGCAGCGCCGCGCTGCGTGCAGCCTTGAGCTCGCCGCGCGGTTTCACGGACCCACGCCGCCGCACCTCACAGCAAAAATGACGCGACGGCCCTGCCGCGGGAGCCATCCATGCTAGACCCTGAAGTCGACCGTCTCATTCCGCATGTTCCGTTCGATCGGCGCACCTTCATCAAGGCAAGCCTCGGCACCGGCTTCGCGGCCGCCGTGCTGCCGGTGTCGGCGCAGACCATCACCACCGATACGAACGGCCTCGAAGCCGGCCAGATCGGCTTTCGCGGCGCGGACGGCACGCTCGTGCCGGCGTATCGCGCGCAACCGAAGGGCAAGACGCATTTGCCGGTCGTCATCGTGGTGCACGAGATTTTCGGGGTCCACGAGCATATCGCCGACGTGTGCCGGCGCTTCGCGAAACAAGGCTATCTGGCGATCGCGCCGGAATTCTTCACGCGCCAGGGCGATCCGAAGGCGTATTCGTCGATTCAGCAGCTCAACGAGCAGGTCGTGTCGAAAGTGCCGGATGCGCAGGTGCTCTCCGACATCGATCAGGCCGTCAAATGGGCGGGCGAGCACGGCGGCGACACGAAGCGCGCGGGCATCGTCGGATTTTGCTGGGGCGGGCGCATTTCGTGGCTCTATGCCGAGCGCAACCCGAATCTCAAGGCGGCAGTCGCGTTCTACGGGCGGCTCGTCGGCAACAAGACGGAGATGACGCCGAACAATCCGCTCGATCTCGCCAGCCAGCTCAAAGTGCCGGTGCTCGGGCTGTACGGCCGGCAGGATCAGAGCATCCCGCAGGACACCATCGAGCAGATGAAACAGGCGCTCGCGAACGATCCGCCGCCCGCGAAAAACTCGCAGTTCGTCGTGTACGACGACGCGGGGCATGCGTTCTTCGCGGATTATCGTCCGAGCTATCGGAAGGCGGACGCCGAGGACGGCTGGAAGCGCGCGCTCGCGTGGTTCCGCGAGCACGGCGTCAAGTAACGCGTCCTCAACCTCAGGGATTCGGGCCGGTCGCGACAGGGCGGCCCGGATCGGCGCTCCACTCGCTCCACGATCCCGGATAAAGCGCCGCGCCGTGCAGGCCGGCGATCTCCATCGCGAGCACGTTGTGGCAGGCCGTCACGCCCGAGCCGCATTGCAGCACGATGCGGTCGGCCGGCGTCGCGCCGACCAGCGCGCCGAACGCTTC
This sequence comes from Caballeronia cordobensis, assembly GCF_001544575.2. GTDB lineage: Bacteria > Pseudomonadota > Gammaproteobacteria > Burkholderiales > Burkholderiaceae > Caballeronia > Caballeronia cordobensis. The sequence goes on along the minus strand of NZ_FCNY02000012.1, from coordinate 143,855 downwards.
GCGCAACTCGTGTGCGGTCTTGAAGCGGCCTTCCTGCGTGAGATTGTTCTTGAAGAAGTGATTGAGCGCGCCGGGAATATGGCCGCCTACGGGGTCGATCGTTTCGTTCTCGCCGCGATAGCGATCGGCGGCGCGCGCATCGATCAGCAGATGATCCCGCGTGCCGATGCTGCGCTCGATCGCCTGAGCGTCGATGGTCACTTGCAGCGGCGCGCCCGCCTTGAACGTGCCTTGCGTCTTCGGCGGCACGGCCGTGTCGAGCGCATTGCCCGCGGCTTCCCACGCCTGCAGGCCGCCGTCGAGCAGCGCGACGGAATCGTGCCCGAGCCAGCGCAATAGCCACCACAGGCGCGCCGCGTACATGCCGCCGTGCGCGTCGTAGGCGACCACTTGCTGACCTTCGTTCAGACCGAAACTCGCGAGCTTCGCGACGAGTGCCGCACGCTCCGGCAGCGGGTGCCGGCCGTTCGTGCCCGTCTTGGCGCCGGACAGATCGCGATCCAGATGAAGATAATGCGCGCCGGGAATGTGGCCTTGCGCGTAAGCTGCTTCGCCCGAATCGGGCGCGGCGAGATCGAAGCGGCAATCGAACACGACGATGCTGCCGGGCGCGGCGGCGAGCCGTTCGGCGAGATTGGTCGCCGAGATGAGCGTGGTGTAGTGAGTGTGCGGCATGAACGGCTCCTGAGCGACGCGCGATTGCGGGGTCTTTAACCGTAAGTCTAAACAAAAAGGCGAGCCCGAAAGCCCGCCTTTTCGTAACACATGCCACGAGGCCCGATCAGATCGTGCCGAGTCGATGCCGCAGAAACTCGTGGAAGTGCTGCATGCCGGATTCCATCGGGCTCTGATACGGCCCGACCTGGTTTTCGCCACGCGACATCAGCGCACGGCGGCCCGCATCCATGCGCTCGGCGATTTCGTCGTCCTCGCGCGCGGTCTCCATGTACGCCGCGCGTTCCGCCTCGATGAACTCACGCTCGAACAGCGCGATTTCCTCGGGATAATAGAACTCGACGATATTCGTCGTCTTCTGCGTGCCCTGCGGAATGAGCCACGACACGACCAGCACGTGCGGATACCACTCGATCATGAGACCGGGGTAGTAGACCATCCAGATCGCGCCGAACTCGGGCGGCTTGCCGTTGCGAAAGCGCAGGACTTCGTCGTGCCATTTGCGATACGTCGGGCTGCCGGGCTTTTCCAGATTCTTGTGGACGCCGACCGTCTGCACGCTGTACCAGTCGCCGAATTCCCATTCAAGGTTGTCGCACGACACGAAGCTGCCGAGACCCGGATGGAACGGCGCGACGTGGTAATCCTCCAGATAGACCTCGATGAAGGTCTTCCAGTTGTAGTTGCACTCGTGCACCTCGACGTGATCGAACATGAAGCCCGAAAAATCGAAGTGACGCGCGGTGCCGAGCCTCGCGAGATCCGCGGCGACGTTGCGGCCCTCCGATTCGAACAGCAGACCTTGCCAATTTTGCAGTGGCGTCTTGCCGAGGTTCAGACAGGGCTTGTCCGCGAAATGCGGCGCGCCGAGCAACTGACCGTTGAGATCGTAGGTCCAGCGATGCAGCGGGCAGACGATGTTGTCGGCGCTGCCGCGGCCGTTGAGCATGATCGCCTGGCGATGGCGGCACACGTTGGACAGCAGTTCGATATCGTCCTGCCGGTTGCGAACGAGCACGCGCCCTTCGCCCTCGCCGGGAAGCGCGAAATAGTTCCCCGCTTCGGGCACCATGAGTTCGTGGCCGACGTAGCGTGGACCTTGCTTGAAAAGTGTGTCGAGTTCGCGCGTTAGAAGCGCTTCGTCAAAGTAAGCCGTGACTGGCAGCTGGCTGTGAATGGCGTTCAGCTGCAATGCATTGCTCAGATTGGACATTCCCACTCCCGATGAAGACGTGAAAGCAGTGAACAACCCAACCATCGAAGATTCGATTTAGGGAGCCCGCGATTATACCCAAATTGATCGCCAAGGGGCGCTTAAGGTCTTGATTTGGGTATAAATTGTCGCGAGAGTTCCTCACGCGGCCTTCGCTTGCGAGCGCGAATCACGCGTTCCGGCAAGGATTCAAGGACAATGCCGTCACGAGGCGTCAGTATTTCCGGATCGACCGGATGCGGGTCGAAAATTTGGCTTTTGCCGTAGAATGTGCGACTTGGTTCCAAAAATTCAATTGCACATCCACGATTCATGGCGAAGACCGCTGTCCAGGAAACAGGCGAGAAATCCGGCGCCGACGCAGAAAGCGCAGACGCCGCGCAGCTTCCGGCGAACTATGAGGCGGCGCTGGCGGAACTCGAATCGCTCGTTGCGCGCATGGAAGAGGGTGCGCTGAGTCTCGAGGAATCGCTTGCGGCTTATCGCCGCGGGGCGGCGCTTGTGGGCTTTTGCCAACAGCAGCTCGAACAAGTCGAGCAGCAGGTGCGCGTTCTCGACGGCGAGACGCTCAAGCCGCTGCCCGCCGAGGTAAAGCGTGCGACCCAGAGTGCCGGAACCGGAAACGACAACGACGACCTATGACCTTTGAACAATGGATGCGCGCGACGCTCGACCGCGTCGAAACCGCACTCGAACACGCGCTTCCGGGCACGGACATCGCGCCCGCACGGCTGCACGAAGCGATGCGCTATGCCGTCTTGGGTGGCGGCAAGCGGGTGAGACCGCTGCTGGTCCACGCGGCGGGCGAACTGACCGGCGCGAGCGCGCAGGCCGTGGAAGCGGCGAGCGCGGCGCTCGAGATGATTCACGTCTATTCGCTGGTGCATGACGACATGCCCGCCATGGACGACGACGCACTGCGCCGGGGTAAGCCCACGGTACACATCCAATATGACGAAGCGACGGCACTGCTCGTCGGCGACGCGCTGCAGTCGCAGGCGTTCGTCGCGCTGACGGCCGAAGGCAATGGTCTGAACGATGCCCAGCAAGCCGCGCTCGTGCGCGAACTGGCCGTTGCGAGCGGTTCGCTCGGCATGGCGGGCGGGCAGGCCATCGATCTGGAAAGCGTCGGGCGCAAGCTGTCGCGGCCCGAGCTCGAAACGATGCATCGCAAGAAAACGGGCGCGCTCCTGCGCGCGTCGGTGCGCATGGGCGCGCTGGCGGGCGCGCATCCGGGCGCGGACGCGCTGGCGTCGCTGGACCAGTACGCCGCCGCAGTCGGGCTCGCGTTTCAGGTCGTCGACGACATTCTGGACGTCACCGCCGATTCCGCCACGCTCGGCAAGACGGCCGGCAAGGATGCGCAGCACGACAAGCCCACTTACGTGTCGATCATCGGGCTCGATGCATCGCGCGAACTCGCCGCGCAGCTCGGCCGCGACGCCCACGCCGCGATCGAGCCGTTCGGCGCGCGCGGCCAGCGTCTCGCCGAGCTTGCCGACCTGGTCGTGAACCGGGTGAATTGATTGTTGAACGCGTGACGAAGCCCACGGCGCGAAAGTACGAATCGAAACAATTGCGCCGAACGAATCACGCCAGTTTTCCTAAAATGGGACGACGATGTACGACTTGCTGAAAACCATCGACGATCCGGCCGATTTGCGCGCCCTCGATCGCCGCCAACTGCAACCGCTGGCCGACGAGCTGCGAGCCTACGTGCTCGACAGCGTGTCGCAGACGGGTGGCCATCTGTCGTCCAATCTGGGCACGGTGGAACTGACGATCGCGTTGCACTATGTGTTCGATACGCCTAATGACCGCATCGTCTGGGATGTCGGCCATCAGACGTATCCGCACAAGATCCTCACGGGCCGACGCGAACAGATGCCGGGCCTGCGCCAGCTAGGCGGTATTTCCGGCTTCCCGCGCCGCACGGAATCCGAATACGACACCTTCGGCACCGCGCATTCGAGCACGTCGATTTCGGCGGCGCTCGGCATGGCGATCGCCAACAAGCTGCAGGGAGACAACCGCTTCTCGATCGCCGTGATCGGCGACGGCGCGATGACCGCGGGCATGGCCTTCGAGGCGATGAACAACGCGGGCGTCGCCGACGACGTGCCGCTGCTCGTGATCCTGAACGACAACGACATGTCGATCTCGCCGCCGGTGGGCGCGCTGAATCGCCATCTCGCACGCCTGATGTCGGGCCGTTTCTACGCCGCCGCGCGCGCGGGCGTCGAGCGCGTGCTGCGCCATGCGCCGCCGGTGCTCGACCTCGCCCGCAAGCTCGAAGAGCACGCGAAGGGCATGATCGTGCCGGCCACGCTGTTCGAAGAATTCGGCTTCAACTACATCGGGCCGATCGACGGTCACGATCTCGACTCGCTGATCCCGACGCTGCAAAACATCAAGGAACTGCGTGGCCCGCAATTCCTGCACGTCGTCACGAAGAAGGGCCAGGGCTACAAGCTCGCCGAAGCCGATCCGGTGCTTTATCACGGTCCCGGCAAGTTCAATCCGGCCGAAGGCATCAAGCCTGCGGCGACGCCGTCGAAGAAAACCTACACGCAAGTGTTCGGCGAATGGCTGTGCGACGCCGCGGCGCTCGACTCGCGCGTGGTCGGCATCACGCCGGCGATGCGCGAAGGCTCCGGCATGGTGGAGTTCGAAAAGCGCTTCCCGGATCGTTACTTCGATGTCGGCATCGCCGAGCAGCACGCCGTGACCTTCGCGGGCGGGCTGGCGGCGGATGGCATGAAGCCCGTCGTCGCCATTTATTCGACCTTCCTGCAACGCGCGTATGACCAGTTGATCCACGATGTCGCGTTGCAGAACCTGCCGGTCGTGTTCGCGATCGACCGCGCCGGTCTCGTCGGCGCGGACGGCGCGACGCACGCGGGCAATTACGATCTCGCGTTCCTGCGCTGCATTCCGAACATGACGGTGATGGCCGCGTCGGACGAAAACGAGTGCCGCCAGATGCTCTACACGGCGCTGCAGCAGTCGAATCCGACGGCCGTGCGCTATCCGCGCGGCGCGGGCACGGGCGTCGCGACCGTCAAGCAGATGACCGCGATTCCCGTCGGCAAGGGCGAAATCCGCCGCGAGTCGTCGCAGAAACTCGGCTCGGGCAAGCGCATCGCCATTTGCGCATTCGGCACGATGGTCGCGCCGTCGCTCGCAGCCGCGGGCGAGCTGGATCTGACCGTCGCCAACATGCGCTTCGTGAAGCCGGTCGACGCCGACCTGCTGCGCGAACTCGCCGCGACGCACGACGCCATCGTGACGATCGAAGAAGGCTCGATCATGGGCGGCGCGGGCTCCGCGTGCGTCGAGGCGCTGCTCGCGAGCGGCGTCATCAAGCCCGTGCTGCAACTCGGCTTGCCCGACGTCTTCATCGATCACGGCGACCCCGGCAAGCTGCTCGCGAGCGTCGGGCTCGACGCGGCCGGCATCGTCCGTTCGATTCGCGAGCGCTTTATCGACGCCGTCGAAAGCGCGCACGCAGGCAAGCTGACGAAGCGCGTCGCCTGACGCATCGCTTCGAACGGCGCGCTCGGGGCGCGCCGTGCATCAACGCTTTGGCACACGGCGCGGACTTCCCTCCGCGCCGTGTGCGCTTCAACGTTTCGATCCGCTCGCGTCTTCTCATCCTTGGACGCGCGGCGCATAAGGACAAAACAAATGAATCAGATGAATCCCGCCTTCGTGATGCCCGACGTTCAGAGCACGCCCGACACGCGCCAGATCGCGATTCAGCGCGTTGGCGTGAAAGGCGTGCGGCATCCGTTGTCGGTGGTGACGCAAAGCGGCGTGAAGCCGAGCGTCGGCGTATGGAATCTCGATGTGCATCTGCCCGCCGATCAGAAGGGCACGCACATGTCGCGCTTCGTCGCGCTGCTGGAGGAGAATCGCCATCCGCTCGACCAGCACGCGCTGCGCGGATTGCTCGCCGTGATGCTCTCGAAGCTCGAAGCGCATTCGGGGAGAATCGAAGTCACGCTGCCGTATTTCGTGATGAAGACGGCGCCCGTGTCCGGCGTGCAAAGTCTGCTGGACTACGAAGTGACGTTCATCGCGGAGCGGCGCGACGGCGAAACGCGCATGTCGATGCAAGTGCTCGTGCCGGTGACGAGCCTGTGCCCGTGCTCGAAGAAAATCTCGCAGTATGGCGCGCATAACCAGCGCTCGCACGTGACGATCAGGGCCGAAGTCTCGGACGAGATCGCGGTCGAGGACCTGATTCGCATCGCGGAAGAAGAGGCGTCGTGCGAGCTGTGGGGCCTGCTGAAGCGCCCCGACGAAAAGTTCGTCACCGAGCGCGCGTATGAGAATCCGAAGTTCGTCGAAGACCTCGTGCGCGATGTCGCGACGCGCCTGAACGCGGACGAGCGCATCGTCGCGTATGTGCTCGAAGCGGAGAACTTCGAGTCGATCCACAATCACAGCGCGTATGCGGTGATCGAACGGGACAAGCGCCGCGACGCGTAAGTCTTTTCAGGCGAGCGCCATTTCCGACGAAACGTGCGCTTCCCTCACCGAAGCGACGACCAGCGACGCCAGCCGCTCGACCGGCGGCGACGCGTTCCCCGCGGCGCGATGCAACGCGAGCGGAATCGAAGGCAATGTGGGCAAGCCGCATTCGCCGGCGTCGATCGCGCGCACCGTCGAGGGCAATCCGTAGCTCGTGCGCACCGTCACCCCCAGGCCCGCCGCTGCCGCCGCCCATAATCCCGACAAGCTCGGGCTCGTGAACGCCACGCGCCACTTGATGCCCGCGCGGTCCAGCGCCGCCGCGGCCGCGCTGTGAAAGAGACACGGGCGATCGAACGCGATGAGCGGCAAAGGCTCGTCGGCGTCGAAATGCCACGGCACCGCCGATGACGCGATCCAGCGCATGCGCGGCTCGGCGATCGGCTCGGCGATCATCGCGGCGTTGCTTTCGCCGGTGACGCTCGTGGCGCCCCAGGCGAGCGCCAGATCGAGCTGCCCGGAATCGATGCGCTCCAGAAGCTCCGTATTGCGCCCGACACGCGCTTCGATGCGCACTTTCGGATGCGCCCGCGCGAAGCGGCCGAGCACGTCCGGCAACACCACTTCGCCGAAATCCTCCTGCAGGCCGAGGCGAATCCAGCCCTCCAGATCGACGCCGTGGATCGCCGCTGCGGCTTCGTCGTTCAGATCGACGAGACGCCGCGCATAGGCGAGCATCACCTCGCCCGCGTCGGTGAGCGCGAGCCCGCGCCCCGATTTGCGAAAAAGCGCCGCGCCCGCCTGTTCTTCGAGCTTGCGCAACTGGGCGCTCACCGCCGACGTCGAGCGGCCGACGCGATCGGCGGCCTTCGCGAAACTCCCCAGATCCATGCCCGTCACGAAGCTGCGCAATACCGCGAGATCGAAGGTTGTTTGGCTCATGATAATCGTCCGGATTTTCTGAATGGTTGCTGCAGAACTTTGCGATTTTCAGGACGATGCTAAGCCTGCAAACTGGCGCAGTCAATCTCGAAACGGACTGAATGATGGCCACTTCTCTCGTCAACGATGTTCGCGCGTTCGGTGACGCGCATCGCTGGAAAGTGCTCGGCGTCGGCGTGGCAGCCAACGCGAGCTTCTCGGCCGCGGCGGCGGGCATTCCGACCACGGCCGTCTGGCTGCGCGGCGGCTATCACCTGAGCAACGGCGAGCTCGGGCTCGTGCTCGGCGCGCTGGGCTTGGGCGTCGCGTTGTCCGAATTGCCGTGGGGCGTGCTGACGGATCGCCTGGGCGATCGTCCGGTGCTGCTGACCGGTCTGCTTTCGACCGCCGCCGTGCTCGTCGCGATGAGTTTTTTCGCCGTGCCGGCGTCGGCGACACTCGGCTGGCTCGTCTTCGCGATGTGCGTATTGGGGCTGCTCGGCGGCAGCGTGAACGGATCGAGCGGGCGCGCGGTGATGGCGTGGTTCGCCGAAGGCGAGCGCGGCCTCGCAATGAGCATCCGGCAGACGGCGGTGCCGCTCGGCGGCGGCATCGGCGCGGCGTTGCTGCCGTGGCTCGCGTCGTCGCACGGTTTCGCGGCGGTGTTCGGCGCGCTTGCGGCGATGTGCGCGGTGTCCGGCGCGTTCGCGTGGCGCTGGCTGCACGAGCCGCCGCATGCCACGCATCGCGCGGCGTCGCAACGGGACACCGCGCCGCTCGTGAACCTGCTGGTGTGGCGCGTCGTGCTGGGCATCGGCATTTTGTGCGTGCCGCAATTCGCGGTGCTGACCTTCGCGACCGTGTTCCTGCACGATGCGGGCCGTTTCGGCGTGACGGCCATCAGCGCGACGATGGGCGCGATCCAGCTCGGCGCGATGGCGATGCGCGTCTGGAGCGGCCGTCACACGGATCGGCGTGGCAACCGGCGTGCGTACCTGCGGGTGTCGGTGGGGGTGGCGTCGGCATCGTTCGTCGTGTTGGCGGCGGCGGTCGCGCTGGGCGTCGCGCATGCGCCGGTGCTGCTCGCGGCGCTGCTCGTTTTCGCGGGCATCTGCGCCTCGGCATGGCACGGCGTCGCGTACACGGAACTGGCGACGCTCGCGGGCACGCAACGCGCCGGCACCGCGCTCGGCATGGCGAATACGGCCGTGTACGCGGGCTTCTTCGTGACGCCGCTCGTCATCCCGCATGCGCTCGCGGCTGGCTCATGGACGAGCGTGTGGCTGGGTGCGGGCGTGTGCGCGTCGTTTGCGTGGTGGTTGTTTCCGCGCCCCGCGCGACCTTAAACTGGCCGTCTGGGACACGACCACGCGGAGCGCACCTTGATTCTCATCGGCCAATACGATTCCCCGTTCGTGCGTCGCGTCGCGATCGCGCTGACGCTCTACGACATGCAATACGAGCATCGCCCGTGGTCGGCATTCAGCGACGCCGCCAAGATCGCGCCCTACAACCCGCTCTGCCGCGTGCCGACGCTCGTCCTCGATTCGGGCGATGCGCTCATCGAGAGCACGATGATCCTCGATTACCTCGACGAACAAGCCGGCGATGCCCGCGCGATGATCGCATCGGGCGGACAGGAGCGGCGTCAGGCGCTGAAGGTGTGCGCGCTCGCGACGGGTTTCGCCGACAAGGCCGTCGCGCTCCTCTACGAACGCGTGCTGCATAAGGAGAAATCGCAGTCGTGGCTCGATCGCTGCACGGGTCAGGTCGAGCGCGTGCTCAACGCGCTGGAGGCGGACCGCGCGGCGCGCGCGACGCCTTACTGGTTCGGCGACGCGATCGGTCACGCGGATATCGCCGTGGCCTGCGCGTTGCGTTTCGCGCGCGAGGCGCATCCGGAGATTTTTTCGCCGACGCGCTGGCCGACGCTGATCGGCCATAGCGACCGGTGCGAAGGGCTGCCGGTGTTCAGGGCGATCGCGCAGCCGCTCAACCCGCCAAGATAAAAATCAGGCGCGCGCGAGCGATGTGAGATCCCAGCGCGGCTTCACGGTGAACGCGTAGTCGCGCACGGCCTGGTCCGGCCAGCGCGAGAGCCGCAGCGCGCCCGCGAGCGCGATCATCGCGCCGTTGTCGGTGCAAAGGGAGAGATCGGGGTAATGCACGTCGAAGCGGCGCATCTTCGCCGCCGCCGACAGCGCCTCGCGCAACTGCCGGTTCGCGCCGACGCCGCCCGCCACGACGAGCCGCTTCAGCCCCGTCTTCTTCAGCGCGGCCAGCGATTTCGCGACGAGCACGTCCACGGCCGCGTCGACGAAACCGCGCGCGAGATCGGCCTTCGCCTGTTCGCAGACGTTGGTGCCGAGCTTGCGGCTTTGCGTAAGCACGGCCGTCTTGAGGCCGCTGAAGCTGAAATCGAGATCGCCCGAATGCAGCATCGGACGCGGCAGCGCGACCGCGCCCGGCGTGCCGAATTCCGCGAGCCGCGAGACTTCCGGCCCGCCCGGATAGCCGAGGCCGAGCAGCTTCGCGGTCTTGTCGAAGGCTTCGCCGGCGGCGTCGTCGAGCGTTTCGCCCAGCGTCTCGTAGACGCCGACATCGGTCACGCGCATCAGTTGCGTGTGTCCGCCCGACACGAGGAGCGCGACGAACGGAAACGGCGGCGGCGCATCGACGAGCAGCGGGGACAGCAAATGCCCTTCGAGATGATGGATGCCGACGGTGGGCTTGTTCCAGGCCATCGCGAGCGCATTGGCGATGCTCGCGCCGACCAGCAGTGCGCCTGCGAGCCCCGGTCCCTGCGTGAACGCGATGGCGTCGATGTCGGCGCGCTGCGTTCCGGAGTGCTTCAGCACTTCTTCGAGCAGCGGCAGCGCCCGGCGGATGTGATCGCGCGAGGCCAGCTCCGGCACCACGCCGCCGTATTCGCGATGCATCGCGATCTGCGAGTGAAGGGCGTGCGAAAGCAGCCCGCGCTCGGTGTCGTAGAGCGCGAGGCCGGTTTCGTCGCAGGAGCTTTCGATGCCGAGAACGAGCATGGATTCAATGCGTTAGAGGGAACAAAAAAGTATAGCAGCGGGCGGGGATGGGCGTGCCGAAGGTAAAATGCGCGCCATGGAATCTTTCGATATCGCTGTCATCGGCGTGGGCGCGGCGGGCATGATGTGCGCGGCCGTGGCCGCTCAGTCCGGCCGCCGCGTCGTGCTCATCGACCACGCCGAGCGGCTCGCCGAGAAAATCCGCATCTCCGGCGGCGGGCGCTGCAACTTCACGAACATCAATGCGCAGCCGGGCAATTTCCTGTCGGCGAATCCGCATTTCTGCCGCTCCGCGCTCGCGCGCTACACGCCGCGCGATTTTCTCGCGCTGCTCAAGCAATACCGCGTGAAATGGCACGAGAAGCACAAGGGCCAGCTTTTTTGCGACGACTCCAGCGAGACCGTCATCGACGTGCTGAAAAGCGAGTGCGATGCGGGCGGCGTCACGTGGCGGCGTCCGGTGAGCGTGCACGAGATTCGTCACGACGGCGCGCGTTTCGCGCTCGACACGACCGCGGGCGCGATCGGCGCGGCGGCGCTCGTGATCGCGACGGGCGGCCTCTCCATTCCCAAGATCGGCGCGACGGACTTCGGCTATCGCGTCGCGAAGCAGTTCGGCCACACGCTCGTCGAGACGCGTCCGGCGCTCGTGCCGCTCACGTTCACGTCGGCGGACTGGGCGCCGTTCGCGGCGTTGTCGGGGCTGTCGCTGCCGGTGCGCATCGGCACGGGCAAAGGCAAGACGCGCGGCGAGTTCGACGAGGATCTGTTGCTCACGCATCGCGGCGTCTCCGGCCCCGGCGTGCTGCAGATTTCGAGCTACTGGAATACGTCGGAGCCGATTCACGTCGATCTGCTTCCCGACCTCGACGCCACCGGCATGCTCATCGAAGCGAAAGCCGGCTCGAAAAAACAGATCGGCAATTTCCTGGCCGAGCACGTGCCCGCGCGGCTCGCGCACGCGTGGCTCGAAGCGCGGCAAGTATCCGTCGATGCGCGCCTCGCCGATCTGCCCGACCGCACGCTCAAGGCGATCGGCGCGTCGCTGTCGGATTGGACGCTCACGCCGAGCGGCACCGAGGGGTATCGCAAGGCGGAAGTCACGCGCGGCGGGGTGGATACGCGCGAGCTTTCGTCCGCGACGATGATGAGCGAGCGCGTGGCGGGCCTCTATTTCATCGGCGAGGCGGTCGATGTCACCGGCTGGCTCGGCGGCTACAACTTTCAGTGGGCGTGGGCGTCGGGCGTCGCGGCGGGCAAGGCCGCGGCCGAGTTCGCGCGCGGCGCGGCGACGGCCGCGTAAGCGCGGCACGGGGTTTTGGCGAGTCTCGAAATGCGGACCCGTTTGCTATACTCGGACGGTCATCGGAGGATTCTCTCCGCTTCCGGCTAGCGCTCGAAAACGGCCTGCTAAATCCCGCTTGAGGAGGCGTTCCCAAGCGGGTTTTTGCTTTCGCGGGTGGGTCGCGCGCCTCGCCGGAATCCAAACTTTCGCAATTGCACCGGGTGAACGATGAGCCTCAAAGACCAGATCAACGACGACATGAAAACGGCCATGCGCGCGAAGGAAACCGAGCGCCTCGGCACGATTCGCCTGCTGCTCGCGGCCATCAAGCAGCGTGAAGTCGACGATCGCGTCACGCTCGACGACGCGGCCATCACCGGCGTCATCGACAAGATGATCAAGCAGCGCAAGGATTCGATCAGCCAGTTCGAAGCGGCGGGCCGCACCGATCTCGCCGACAAGGAAAAAGCGGAACTGGCGGTGTTGGCGGCGTACATGCCCGAACAGCTTTCCGCCGATGCGATCGCCGCCGAGGTTCAGGCGGCCGTCGCCGCGACGGGCGCCGCCGGCCCGCAGGACATGGGCAAGGTGATGGGCGTGCTCAAGCCGAAGCTCGCCGGCAAGGCCGACATGACCGCCGTCTCCGCGCAGGTGAAGGCCGCGCTCGCCAAGTAACCTCCGCAGCCGACTGACCGGTGATCCCGCACGCATTCCTGCAGGACCTGCTCAACCGCGTCGATATCGTCGACGTGGTGGGCCGCTACGTCCAGTTGAAAAAGGGCGGCGCGAATTTCATGGGGCTTTGCCCGTTCCACAACGAGAAGAGTCCGTCGTTTACGGTCAGCCCGACCAAGCAGTTCTATCACTGCTTCGGTTGCGGCGCGCACGGCACCGCGATCGGCTTCCTGATGGAGCACACCGGCCTCACGTTTCCGGAGGCCGTGAAGGATCTCGCGCAGGGCGCGGGCCTGACGGTGCCACAGGAACCGTCATCGTTCAATCGCGGCGGCGGCAACGGCGGCGATTACGCCCCGAGCAAGGCGGTCAGCGTCGCGCTCACGGACGTGATGCAGACCGCGTGTGATTTCTACCGCAAGCAACTGCGCGGCGCGCCGAACGCCATCGCTTACCTGAAAAAGCGTGGACTGACCGGCGAGGTCGCCGCGCGCTTCGGGCTCGGTTACGCACCGGACGGCTGGCAGAATCTCGAAGCCGCGTTTCCCGATTATCGCGATGAGAATCTCGTGGAATCCGGGCTCGTGATCGTCAGCGAGAAAACCGATTCGCAAGGTCAGGCGCGGCGCTACGACCGCTTCCGCGAACGCGTGATGTTCCCGATCCGCAACGTGAAGGGCAACGTGATCGGCTTCGGCGGGCGGGTGCTCGACGGCGGCGAGCCCAAATATCTGAACTCGCCGGAAACGCCGCTCTTCAGCAAGGGCAGCGAACTGTACGGGCTGTTCGAGGCGCGGCTCGCGATTCGCGAACTGGGCTACGTGCTCGTCGTCGAAGGCTATATGGATGTCGTCGCGCTCGCGCAACTGGGCTTTGCCAACGCCGTGGCGACGCTCGGCACGGCGTGCACGCCGGTTCACGTGCAAAAACTCTTTCGTCAGACGGATACCGTGGTTTTCAGCTTCGACGGCGATTCGGCCGGCCGACGCGCCGCGCGCCGTGCGCTAGAAGCCGCGCTGCCGCACGCGGCGGACAATCGCACGGTCAAGTTCCTGTTCCTGCCGAAGGAGCACGATCCGGACAGCTACGTGCGCGAATTCGGCACCGACGGATTCGGCGAGCAGGTCGATCGCGCCATGCCGCTGTCGCAATTCCTGTTGAACGAGGTGCTGAACGACAAGGAGCTGGATCAGCCCGAAGGGCGCGCGAAGGCGCTTTTCGACGCGAAACCGCTGCTTCAGGCGCTGCCCGCGAACGCGCTGCGGGTGCAGATCCTGCATATGCTCGCGGACCGGCTCGACACGCCGTTCACCGAGATCGCCGCGCTGTGCGACATCGATTCCCGTGCGGCGGCTGTCGCGCGCGCGAACGTGCCGAAGAGCGAGCGCCGCCGCGTGACGGGCCAGGAGCAGCGCGCGCTGCGCAATCTGGTGATGTACCCCGGCATCGCGGGTTCGCTCGATCAGGACAGCGAGCGCACCCTCGTGACGATGACCGAGCATGGCGAGCTTTTCAGCGAAGTGATCGGCCACGCGCGCGAGCTTGGCGGCGAGGCTGAATTCCAGATGCTCTCGGACGTCTTGAGAAATGCAGCAAATGCGCCCACGTACGAAGATATCTTCCAGGAAATTCTCGCCTATGATGAAAACGTTCGCGATTTGCTGATGCGCGACCCGTCGGACGAGGGCGCGGCGCAGCGGGTCGAGGAACAGAAGCGCCTGCTCGCCGAGGAATTGCAGGCGACGGTCGTCAAATTGCGTCATGACAGTTACCGGGCGCGGCTCGATCAGCTGGCGCGGCAGTCGAGCCTGTCCGCGGAAGAGGTTGCGGAGTTCTCGGAGCTCTCGGCGAAAGTCGCGCAGATCAAGGCGGGACGGGGCGCAAGCGCGGATGCCGCCGGGTGAGAATGCTATAATCGGCAGTTCAAGACGAGTTGCTTTTTGTCAACTATTTCGGTGTTTTTTGCTAGCTTTTGGCTGTGGATGTTGAGCAGGCGTCTAGCTGCTCGCAAAGAACATTCGAGGGTGTGTCGCGGTAGGCGTAACGAGAGGCGGAACGATAAGGGCGGTGGCTTTGCCGGCTGGGTGAGATCGCGGTGTGTGCGAGCGGTTACGTGGTGCGCGCCGCATAACTCACACGAAAGGGCCAGCTAGGCACGCCGACGAACAGACGGGCGTAAGGGAAGCGGCTGCTATTGAGGGTAGGGCGAAGAGACGATTCACACTCGTTCGATCCGCGATGGCGCCCCGGGCAGGGCACGCAGGACGATGCAGCGTGCGCGTATTGGGTATTCACGGTTCCATCGGCTGTTGTCCAGCAGCCGCGAGTCGAGACTAGAGCCGGTATGGCGAACTCCATGACGAAAAAGCTGAACGATGTATCCGTCGAAGACGACGCAATGCAAAACGCAGAGTCTGGCGCCGCTCCCGCGGCAAAAGTCGAAAAGGCCAGGGCCCGCGATCGCCGCGCGAAAGAAAAAGCGCTGCTGAAGGACGCGTTCTCGTCGAGCGCGCCCGGCACCGTCGAGGAACTCGAGGAGCGGCGCGGCAAGTTGCGCGCGCTCATCAAGCTCGGCAAGGAGCGCGGCTTCCTCACTTATGGCGAGATCAACGATCACCTGCCGGACAACTTCACGGAAACCGAGGCGATCGAAGGCATCATCAGCACGTTCAATGACATGGGCGTGGCGGTGTACGAACAGGCGCCCGATGCCGAAACGCTCCTTCTGAACGACAACGCGCCCAACGCTTCTTCCGACGACGAAGTCGAAGAAGAGGCCGAAGTTGCGCTCTCCACCGTCGATTCCGAGTTCGGCCGCACGACCGACCCCGTGCGCATGTACATGCGCGAGATGGGCACGGTCGAACTGCTGACGCGCGAGGGCGAGATCGAGATCGCAAAGCGCATTGAAGATGGCCTGAAGCACATGGTCATGGCGATCTCCGCGTGCCCGACGACCATCGCCGACATTCTGGCGATGGCCGAGCGCGTGCAGAACGAGGAAGTGCGCGTCGACGAGCTCGTCGACGGCCTGATCGATCCGAACGCCCAGGACACCGACGGTTTCTCCGAGCAGGAAGCCGAGGCTATCGAATCGGAAGAAGAGGAAACCGAGGAAGAGGGCGACGAGGAAGAGGAAGAAGAGGACGACGGGAGCGCGCAGGCCAGCGCCAACGCCGCTCAGCTCGAAGCACTGAAACTCCAGTCGCTCGAGAAATTCGCCCTTATCAGCGAATGGTTCGAAAAGATGCGCCGTGCCTACGAGAAGGAAGGCTACAAGTCGAAGGCGTATCTGAAGGCGCAGGAAGCCATTCAGACCGAGCTGATGAACATCCGCTTCACGGCGCGCACCGTCGAGCGTCTGTGCGATACGTTGCGCGCTCAGGTGGACGAAGTGCGCCAGGTCGAGCGTCAGATTCTGCATACGGTCGTCGACAAGTGTGGCATGCCGCGCGCGGAGTTCATCACGCGTTTCCCGGGCAGCGAGACGGATCTCGAATGGGCCGACAAGGTCGTCGCCGAAGGCCATGAGTACAGCGCGGTGCTGGAGCGCAACATTCCGGCGATCCGCGAGCAGCAGCAGCGGCTCCTGGACTTGCAGGCGCGCGTGGTGTTGCCGCTGAAGGATCTGAAGGAAACCAACCGTCAGATGGCGGCGGGCGAGCTGAAGGCGCGTCAGGCGAAGCGCGAAATGACCGAGGCGAATCTGCGTCTCGTGATTTCCATCGCGAAGAAGTATACGAACCGCGGATTGCAGTTCCTCGATCTCATTCAGGAAGGCAACATCGGCCTGATGAAGGCGGTGGACAAGTTCGAATATCGTCGCGGCTACAAGTTTTCGACTTACGCCACGTGGTGGATTCGCCAGGCCATCACGCGCTCGATCGCGGACCAGGCACGCACCATTCGCATTCCGGTTCACATGATTGAGACGATCAACAAGATGAACCGCATCTCGCGGCAGATTCTGCAGGAAACCGGTCTCGAGCCGGATCCGGCGACGCTCGCCGAAAAGATGGAGATGCCCGAGGACAAGATCCGCAAGATCATGAAGATCGCGAAGGAGCCGATCTCCATGGAAACGCCGATCGGCGACGACGACGATTCGCATCTCGGCGATTTCATCGAGGATACGAACACGGTTGCGCCTTCCGATGCCGCGCTGCATGCATCGATGCGCGATGTGGTGAAGGACGTGCTCGATTCGCTGACGCCGCGCGAGGCGAAGGTGCTGCGTATGCGGTTCGGCATCGAGATGAGCACCGATCACACGCTGGAAGAGGTCGGCAAGCAGTTCGACGTGACGCGCGAGCGTATCCGGCAGATCGAGGCGAAGGCGTTGCGCAAGCTGCGGCATCCGAGCCGGTCGGACAAGCTGAAGTCGTTCCTCGAGGGCAACTGACGGGACTTGTTTTGAGAGGCGTTGTGAGGCAAACTCGCTACCCTTCGATAGACGCCCGCGCGATGTTCGGATGTGACAGAAAGCGCCGATAGGGGCGCTTTCTTTTTGTGCGTTTTGTTTTTTTTCTTCTTTTTGTTCCTCGCAGGGCCGGAAGCTTAATTGGTATAAGCTGTCGACTCATAATCGACCGATAGTGGGTTCGAGTCCCACCCGGCCCACCATAGTTTTCCTAATTAGATCAACTGGTTGTGTGTCCGCCGATCCCCGCTGGGGCCTTTCCGGGGTCAATAACGCATCCTCAAGTCGCGCCATCTCGATATCGTTGTCATGCCCGCCATCAGCATCGCTGTTGCGTACGTGTGTCGAATTTGATAGGGAGACGGTAGCGCATGCTGAGCCGCTTGAGCAGACTGGGCCAGAACACCCGCTGAAACGCTTCTTCGCTGCGTCACGGCAGTTCATATCGGGGGTCCTGAACACCGTCCGCCTGCGTGAAGGCGCGTTGGCGTTGCAGAGCCGCCAGCGAGCGGCTATTCAGGCGCACTAGGCGGGCTTCGGCCGTTTTGGTGCGGTTCCTTTCTTCCCCCGCCACCAGCACACGCCCGATCGCGATCGTGCCTTCCTTGAAATCCACGCAGCGCCATTTCAGTCCGTTGATCTCGGAGGGGCGCAGTCACGACCAGAACCAGAGTTCGATGTAGTCGCGGATCGTTCGCGGGCGTGGGCAACACGGCTCGCCCTCGATCATGGGCGTAACGCGAGGCGGCTCAGTCGGCTACCAGCAGATGCCGGTGCCGTCCGAGGGCGACCCGTTCAAGCCCGAGAAGCTGGTGACGGTCGATATTGTGCCGAGCACCTACATCGATTGGGTGCGCGGCTGGGATCTGGCCAGCGTCGAAGGCGAGAACGACTGGACCGCAGAGGCGAAGCTGGGGCGCCTCGCGGACGGGCGCTACGTGATCGGCAACATGTCGCGCGGGCGCTGGGGACTGGATCGGCGCGATGCCGTGATCGCTGCCACGGCCCAGCTGGATGGCGTGAGCACACGCGTGGGATTGCCTCAAGATCCGGGCCGGGCGGGTCAGACGCAGGTGCTGTATCTGACGCGCGAACTGGCCGGATACCGGGTGGTGAGCAGCCCGGAAACGGGCGACAAGGGGGCACGCGCGCCGAGCCTTTCGCCGTGCAGGTCAACGTCGGCAACGTGATACTGGTGCGAGGCGACTGGAATGCGGCGCTGGTGGCCGAGCTACGCGGTTTTCCGTTCGGCACGCACGACGATCAGGTCGATGCGCTGTCGCGCGCCTTCGCGTTGCTGTTCGCCCGGCGCCGATGCGGATCTCGGATGCGGCGCTCGCGGCGGTATAGAGCGGGGAGGTGGCGCGGCCCGACCGCAGGAATCGCGCGCGAGCCTTCGCGTCGCCGAGATCACACGCCGCTCGTTGCGCGCTCTCGAGGAAAGGGGTGATGAAACGCCTTGCACGGTAACGCGGGGCTTGGCTGATGTACGAACACGCGCTCGTGCAGCGAATCGTCCGTATGAAATGCACCGGGGTTTTCTCGGCGCAGTTGTTCGGCCGCAGCATCGATGGCCTGAATTCTGTCGTTGGCGCGCGCAGTAGACGCGGCAATCGTGAGCGAGTGACGCTGCTCGTGGGTCAGATACACAAAGATCTCCTGCAAATCTTGTTGGATGCCTGCTGACGGCGTTTGACCGCGATGGCGTCATTTGAAGGTAGCGACTCGCCTACATCACCGCCCATCAGATTGTGCTGAAACTCGTCGCGCACTGGCTCGGTCGCACCTCGACCCGCATGCCTGCGCAAACGGCTGCACCGGGTGGCCAGAGCAAGCCGGAAGCAGCAAGACACCTTGATATCCGCCAGATTCACGATGGGGCGCTCGGCGTGCTCGGTGCGCCGGCGCCGTGCGTGCAGGCGTTCACGCTGCCTCAGGCCGCGCCCGGCGTCATCGCGCAGGACGCGAAGCTCGCTTGCGATTTGGCGTGCGATGCGAATTTTCGCTGGGCGCTTGGCGGGCTTTTTGCCGAAGGGCTCGGTTTTCTTGGTTATCCTTACCTCGCCGAACTCAGCCAGCGCCCCGAATACCCGCGGCCCGCCGAGGTTCTGGCGAAGGAAATAACATGCGCAAGGTCGAGGCGGACACCGACATCGAGTTGATCAACGCGGGCGTGATCAGCCCGGACGAGGCGCGTGTGCGACTGGCCGCGCAGGAAGACGGTCCGTATGCGTCGCTGGATCTGAACGAAGCCGCGCCCGAGCCGCCGCTGGAACAACTGAGCACGGCGGGCGGGGCGGAGCCGAAGTTCCAGCGCGCGTAGCAAAAGTCGATGCGCTGAACTATCGTCGCCCTGACCGCGAAAGCGATGACGCTCGCGCTGGTGCGCACTAACGAGGGCATTGAGGCGGCGTACCGGTGGCGGCTCACGCGCCGGGCAACCTGATGCACGCGAGCCTGATCTACTGGTTGTGCGATCGCGCGAAGAAACCCGGATTGGTGCAGGAGAAAACGCAGGACGCCAGTCCGCAGACATCGGTGCCCGCAGGGTGAGAATAATTACTTCATGAACAGCGCGGGAGCGAACACGCCGTCCTTTGAGGAGAACACAACGGTACGCCCTGTTGCGTTCCGCGCGCAGATGCCGATCGTCTGAGCGCCCGACGCGATGGCGCTCTTGACATAGTTCGTCACGTCGTTGAGTCGGCGAATGTTGGCGTTGTCGAGGTAGATACCGCCAACCGACTGCGTCGAACAGTCGACCGCTTGTGGCAACGGCGAGCTTTCGTTCCAGCCCGACGCCGCAGCATAAAGATTGAGCATGATCGCACTTGTGTCCGTGACGTTTTGCCCCTGCGTTTGCAGGAACGCCTTGCTCCAGAGATAGTCGCTCGTGTTGGACGGCGTCGAAAACTTCAGGAAGATGATGTCACCAGGGCCCACCTGAAGCGTCGGACCGGTGATAGTGGTCACACCCGTGGAGTTCATCCACGCATCTGCAATGGCTGGCGCATAGAAGGTCGGAATTTGATTGTCGCAGGCGACGTTTGCATTCGAGCACTTATCGATCGCGTACTGCATGCTATCGATCTTCCATCCATTGATGAAGTCGGCGTGCGCCGTGTACAGCGAACCCCACATCGGGGTCCATGCACCATTCGTCAGCATCGGGTCCATGGAAAGCTGAGCCGTCGAAAGATCCGGGTTTTGTCCAAGCGAATACTGAACGTTCACCTGCAACTCGGGAATTTTGATCGGGTAACTTGCGGGACACGTACCATCCGACTGCCGATACGCCATGTTGATAATCTGATTGGCAAAATCAGGCTTCAGATGCACGCCGTCCCAGCAGTCGGGGAAGTGCACGGAGATGTCGAGTTGTGAATAGGTGCCGCTTGCGTCCGTTACCACGGGGCAGTTTGTCGGCGCAATCGTCGTGTAGCCGCCGCCTCGGCACAGATAGTTAATCTGGGGCTTCGGGCTGTTCGACATGTGATCTCCCGCCAGCATTTGCAGCCCCGCGGGAATGGGCGAGAGCAAAACGACGGGTTGATCGTTCTTGTAGTAGGTCTTCGCGAAGTCGGGCTGCACAATACCCGACGCGCGTTTCAGTTGCGGCACCCAGTACGCGGAGATGTCCGACGTACTGTCGCAGGTTGTTACCTTATTGGTGAGCAGTGTGCTGTAATCGCTATATGCATCGGTTTTCGTGTTGCCGAAAAAGTCATGCATCATCGCCTGGCCGGGCTGGCCGTAATGCACGATTGAGTCGTCGGGAAGCGAATGCGAGTAGATACATTTTGCGTTGAACTGGCCGCCGGCGAACGCTGCTGGTGAGTATGCTGTTATCAGGTACGCCGCGAACAGGAGCAGAGTCGAAACAATCTTATTCTTCACTGGCGTTCCTTGAACGGTGAGCGTCTATTAAGCCAATGTGGTCATCACATCAGCGATCGAGCAAGTAGCATACAAAGGCAGGCGCTATTGTGTTATCCCGATCGAGCGAAATCGCTATCAAGCATGACTGAATTCCGCGGCACGGGGAGGCGGCATGCGGGACATATCGTGTTAATTACAGTGCTGCCGCGCGCACGGCGGGCAGCGCCGAGTTGAATTTCCTGCACGCGTAGTGAACGGCTGTGATGAACGGAGATGTGCCGAGCCATCGCTTCCCGCCGTGGCTGTGCAGCCAGATCGCTTCGGTGATGCCGAGCCCTTCCTGACGCACGCGCACCACCGTCGCGGTCGCCTTGCTGTTCTGATTTGACTTTCATTGTGTGCCGAGGTTGTTGTGGCGTTTCCAGCGCGGCGAACGTTGTTTGACCGACTAGTATCTCGCGCCGGGATGAACGGACGAAGTGCTGTCGCAGCTCGGTCGTAGGCGGCGGTTCTCTTGCTGCCGCCCCATCATGCGGCACAGCGATTTCGACCAGCTTGAGCGGACCTTCGGCATCGTGATGCCCGAGGTGCTACTAAACCACCGCGCTGATCGGTTGATGCCGCGATGGACGCCCAGCCGCCGCTCGTGACCACGCCCAACGCGGGCATTCCCGCGTGGCTGGCCAACTAGATCGACCCGGCATTCGTTCAGATCCCGACCACGCCCAACAAGGCGGCGGTGATCCTCGGCGAAGCGAAGAAGGGCGACTGGACCATTATCACGGCGACCTTTCCGGTGATCGAAAGCACGGGCGAGGTGTCGAGCTACGGCGACTACAACGAGAACGGGTCTGTCTCGGCCAACGCCGACTTTGCACAACGGCAGTCGTATCACTACCAGACCGTGACGCAGTGGGGCGAGCGGCAACTCGAAATGAGTGCGCTTGCCGAGATCGATTACGTGGCGCGGGTGAATATCGCGTCGGCGATCGTGCTCGACAAGTTCCAGAACAACAGCTATCTCTACGGCGTGGCCGGCCTACAGAACTACTGATTGTTGAACGAACCACGCCTGTCGCCGTCGCTCACGCCGGGCGCGAAGGTGTTCAACGCCAACGCCTCAGGACCGTGGATCACCAACGGCGCGGTGACCGCCACCGCCAACGAGATCTACACGGACATCCAGACGCTCTTCAACGAGCTCGTCTTGCAGTCCGGCGGCCTGATCGAGATGGATGCGCGCATGACGCTGGCGATGGCGCCCTCGTTGAGCGTGGCGCTCACGACCACCAATATCTACAACGTGAACGTGACGGACATGCTGAAGAAGAACTTCCCGAACCTGAAGATCGAGACGGCGGTGCAGTATCAGAACGCGACCGGCGGCAATCTGCTGCAACTAATCGCCGAGAGCATCGAAGGACAGAAGACGGGGTATTGCGCGTTCACCGAGAAGATGCGCGCGCACGGCATCGTGCGCGAGACGAGCAGCTACAAGCAGAAAAAGTCGCAGGGCACGTGGGGGACGGTGATCTTCCAGCCGTTCGCGATTGCTTCGATGATGGGCGTTTGAGGGGGAACTGACATGACCACGCGCACATCACGCATGGGCGCGTCGCCCGAAACGCCGCCTGGCGTGTCAGTGTCACCCACGGCGGCGGTACCGCCGATCGCGCCGCTTGAGTCCAGCGAGACCGTGACGGTGGCGTGCCGCCTTCCGCAGGGCGTTCATCTGGACATCGTGAAGCACGGGGAGTTGCGCAAGCGCGTGACGCTGAACGGCGCAAATTCGCGTGATGCGGTCGCAGGCTTCGGCATCACGGAACACGTGCCGAAGGCGTTCTTCGAGCAGTGGCTAGCCGATCATCAGGAATCGCCCGCAGTGAAGAACGGCCTGATTTTCGCGCATAAGCGGAAGGCCTCGGTCGAGGCGCAGGCCGAAGACAACACCGATCTCAAGAGCGGACTGGATCCGATGAATCCGAAGAAGCCGGGCAAGGATCTTTTGCCGCTGTCAAAAGAATGAGGCAGGCGTGAACGATTCCGCGAACGAAGGCGTCATCAGCTTCGACTATGCGCGGTGGGCCGCACGCTATCCATCGCTCGCGGCCAACGTGTCCGAGCCGCTCGTGCAGGCGTATTTCGACGAGGCGCAGCTGTTCTGCGACAACACGCGCTGCAGCCCGGTGCGCATTCTCGCAATCCGCGCGGTCCTGCTCAATCTGCTAGTCGCCCACCTTGCGATGCTGAACACGCCAACTGGAACGACTTCTGCTCGGCGCGACCACGCAAACGCCGCTTATGCTGCGCGGGCGTCTGGCGCTCACGAGAGTTGCGTAACTCACGCGCTGGCGAATCTGATTATGCGCAAGCGATTGTTCTGCGTGTTGCTCGCCCTACTTGCGTTGGGTGCCTGCACCTTCGTCTATATCGAGGGTGGCCGCAATACCCTCTGCGATATCGGCGGGCATGGCGGCGACATCCAGCTACCCGAGCGCGCGAGCTGGGCGACCCCGCATCCGCACCTCTTTTCCCCGCAGCACTCATCACGACCCCAAGGTGTCCCATGAAAGCGAAGATCGACATTCTCGGCGACGCGCCGATCCGTGTCATCGTCGATCGCAACGCGGTGAGCGATACAGTGCTCGAAGCGGGCGCGACCGTCGCGTTCGACAGCGCGCGCGAAGGCGTCATCGAGTTGCGCGAGCTTGGTGATACCGACGATGGCGGTGACGCAGAAGAGCGCGAGCAACCATAGTCGGGCGCATCGGCGGTGACGACAGATACAGCGTCTCGCGCCCAAGGGCGATCGACGCAAAGTGATTAGATTTCAGAAATTTCTCACTATTACGCAATCTTCTGTTGTTTGATAATCCCGCGAAGTTTCGGCACTGCTAATCACTAGCCGATCTCAAATTTTTCACCCAAAACAATGAATAAAAACTGTCATCGGCTTGTGATGAGCAAGCTTCGGGGAATGCTGTGTGCAGTGGCCGAGTTCGCGTCCTCGCACAGTGGCGGCGAACGTGCCACGTCTGGCGCACCGGCCTATGAAGCGCGCGTGCCGCAGCTTCGGCTGATCGCCTTGGCGGCGATGTTGCTGCTGGGTTCGGCTTCGATGGTGGGCTATGCACAGATCGTCGCCGCGCCGGGATCGGGTGCTCAGGTTATTCAGACTCAGAATGGTCTGAATCAGGTGAATGTGGCAAGGCCGTCGAGTGCGGGCGTTTCAGTCAACACATTTTCACAGTTTGACGTCCAGCGACAGGGCGCGATTTTGAACAATTCGCCAACCATTGTTCAAACGCAGCAAGCGGGGTACATAAACGGCAATCCGAACCTTCAGCCCAATGGTTCGGCGCGCATCATCGTCAATCAGGTGATGAGCAATGCGCCCTCGCAGCTCAACGGATTTCTTGAGGTCGCCGGGCCTCGTACTGAGGTCGTCATTGCGAACGTCAACGGGCTGAGCGTGAACGGTGGCGGCTTCATCAATACGTCGCGTGCGATTTTGACCACCGGCACGCCGAACTATGGACCGAACGGCAGTCTCGCAGGGTTCACGGTGAATGGCGGCGCCATCGCGGTTCAAGGTGCGGGGCTGGACGCGAGCCAAGTGGACCAGGTTGATTTGCTGTCGAGAGCGATTCAGGTCAACGCGGCAACTTATGCTAAAAACCTGAACGTGGTCGCCGGCGCAAATAATGTGGACCACGATTCGTTGAGTGTGACACCGATTGCGGGCAATGGCGCAGCGCCAGCGCTCGCCATTGACGTGAGTCAATTGGGCGGAATGTACGCGAATCGAATCTGGCTTGCTTCGAGCGAATACGGTGTTGGAGTCAGTACGCGCGGGATACTTGCCTCGCAAGCCGGGGATCTGACGCTCACGTCGAATGGACAATTGATTCTGGCCGGTCAGACGAACGCGAGTGGTTCCATCAACGCCAGCGCGGCCCAAGGCATCGGCATGCAGGCGGCAGGGGACGTGGCGGACAAATTGGAGAAGGGCAATCCGTCGCTGTGGGGTCCGGATGGAGCGGGTCGCACGGCGCTGCACGGTGCGGTGGCGGCAGCGGGCGCGGCGATGGGCGGCGGTAATGTGGCGGGTGCGCTTGCGGGCACGGTTGCGGGCGATCTGGCATCGAGCGCGGTCAATGGCGCGATGGATGGCAAAGCGGGTGCGACGCTGGTGGGGAATATTGCGGCGGGCGCGGCGGGTGCGGCAGCGGGTGGCGCGATTGGTGGGGCCGGTGGCGCGATGAGTGGTGCGAATGGGGCGCTGGGGGCTGATATGTACAACCAGCAGGCGCACCCGGCCGAGCGCGATAAGAAGTCGAAGGATCTGGTGGCGCGGGTGTGCTCTGGAACCGGACCATGCAATGAAGCGACATTGAACGCCGCGATTCAGGCACAAAGCGCAAACTCGAACGCAGCAGCAGCGAATTTACAGACAATGGGAGCCTATGGAGCGCCAACGGCGGCGTTGGCGCTGATGGGGCCGGAAGCGGTTACTGCTGCGGTGTTGGCTGGCGGGCTTGACTACGCGGGTAACGCGTACAGTTACTACACGGGTTTGTCGAAGGATCAACCGAGTGTCACGAACTCATATATTGCTGGGGTGGTCGGCGGCCTGAGTTATCCGCTCGCGATCAGCGGTTCGGCGATTTCGGGAATGGGAACCGCTGGAAGAATCGCGGCCAATGGATATAACGCGGCGGTGGCGGGTGTGGGCGCGTTTGGTGCGGCTGGAATGACGGGCAGTAATCCAAACGGGGCAGCTGCAGCCGCCACGGTTGCGGCCGCGGCGGGTTCTGGTGCACAGATTATCTTTCCCGGAGCATTGGGAAATATCCTCAATCAGATGATTCAGGGTGCTGCCGGACCTGTCCAAAACGCTGTTCAGAATAGGTTCTCTGGAAAATGAACGCAAAAGAGTCATTAATCGTTCGTCGTTACCTTAAGGCATATCTGTCTCTGATAGGAATATTTGCCGCTTTTGCGGGTGTGTCGATGGCGCAAGGTGCTGGCTGGAGGCCTGCATTGGCCGGGATGCCGCTATACGTAATTCTCTTTGTGGGCATCACGTATCAGCTAGTAAAAGAAATCATGGCATTGAGAAAGCGAAGGCGCGAGGACCAAGACGACTGACAGCAATCCCAGCCTACGATCTGCGTTTGTTGCTTACGGGCGTGGTTCAAGCTGGCGTGATGACGAGCCTGCTGCGTTCGACCTGCTCTCTCACTTGCTGAACGGACTCAAAGCCTGCCTGTTCGAGCCATCGCCCAGCGAGCTTGAGCCTCGGGTAGAGCGGCAGCGGCGCGGTCAATGGGGCGATGGACGGCAAAGCGGGGGCGACGCTGGCGGGGAATATTGGGGCGGGCGCTGCGGGTGCGTCGGCGGGTGGCGCGATCGGTGGGACAGGCGGCGCGATGAGTGGCGCCAATGGGGCGTTGGGGGCTGACTTGTACGATCGACAACTTCACCGGATGAAAAGCAGAAGAACGGGTTCAATCAGCTCAATCCAACGTGGGGCGACACTGCATACGACGGTTTGAATCTTGTAGCGGCCGCATTGGCGTTGAAGGCTCCTGTCCCGCTGAAAATGGGTACGGCAGACGGGCTGAACCGCTCCGGTTCAATGTTTGATGTCACAGTGCCGCGCATTAACAACAACACGCTGATTCCCGTCACAGGCCAGGCTGCGCCTTACGGTACGACGCAAGCCATCCTGCTTTCCGGGGTTGACACAAAAGGCATAACGGTTATCAACGATGTCCGAAACGCTGGCGGCAAATAATGAACTGGAATCGACTTTAACGCGTGATGACGCCGTTGCCATGATCGATCTCGACGGCGTTGCCATAGCCGGGCATCGGCCCGGCGTGAGTCACGCGCCCGCCGGCCGCAGCGAGAATAGGCGTGCCCATCGGCGCGGCCATGTCGATGCCTGGATGGAAACTCAGGTGGTGCGTGAACGGGTCGAGACGATTGCCAAACAATGAACTGGTGCGCCCGAATGCAATCGGGCGGCGCCCGGGAAAGGCCTTCCACGCTGCCTCGTGCAAGGCCGCACCTTGTTCGAGTGCGTCAACGGTCGTCGAGATGCAGTCGAGTTCCGCGCGAGTGACTTGTGGAGTGGAATGCGCGCCGGCCGCCGAGCAGGGGCGGGGCGGTAGCTCGGGGCCGCCCATGGCACCGCCATAGGACGCGCGCGCTGACGCCGCCGTGCTGGTTGCGTTGGCGCGTGGCAATCGTGCGCGCAGCCGTTGATCGAAGGCGCTGAGGGTGTCGAGTTGCGTGGCGAGACGCTCGACGCGCGCATCCAGCGAGGCATTCGCGGCCTGCAGGCGCGCGAACTCGGCTGCCGTGTAGGGCGCGGCGGCAACGGCAGGACGCGCAGGTTCGCGATAAACACGCGGCGCCTCCGTACGGTGATGCCCCAGCGCAACTCCGACGGCCAACGCAAGCACGACTGCCGAGCAAGCTGTGCCGACGATGGTGCGCAGCGCGCCACGACGCATCACGATGTACAGATCGTTTTTCGAACGCGAGAGAACTGATTCCAACCTTACCTCCCACTAACCAATGCCATTATTGAGATGGTAGGGATGCCGCGGATCGGGGCCTATCGGACAATTCAGATAAATT
This sequence comes from Caballeronia cordobensis, assembly GCF_001544575.2. Classification (GTDB taxonomy): domain Bacteria; phylum Pseudomonadota; class Gammaproteobacteria; order Burkholderiales; family Burkholderiaceae; genus Caballeronia; species Caballeronia cordobensis. The sequence goes on along the minus strand of NZ_FCNY02000012.1, from coordinate 116,619 downwards.
TGGGATGAGTGCGCGTCGCAGTCGGCATTCTTCTCGGTGTCTCGGACTTTCCCTATACGCGGCGTCGATGGAAGATCCTACGATCGCATGCAGCGCATGTATTCGGACTGCGAACAGAAATGCGCACGAGGAGCGCCAGCCGAAAGGACTACGATGTCGATAGTTATGGCGTTTGAACCAATGAAGGATACCCGGACGTGAAGCGGCTGATCGTGTTGTGGAAGATAGTCAAGAACGATGGACGCGTGCTATGGCGCGCGCTTCGCCGGCCCGACCGGCCGCGGTGGTTGCTGCCCGCGACGGTGCTGCTGGCGCTCTATGCGCTCGCGCCTTTCAATATCGCCGTTCCGCTGGTGGGCATCGTGGACGACGGCGTGTTGGTGCCGCTTCTGTTGCACCTGATCGTGCAGTGCCTGCCCATGCGGTTCCGTGTTGCGCGGACCGGCTGATCCCGAATACATCCGCCACGCTGGCGTGCATGCACGCCAGCACACTCACGCTTTCCTGACGAACTCCGACTTCAGGCTCATCGCGCCGAAGCCGTCGATCTTGCAGTCGATATCGTGATCGCTGTCGACCAGGCGGATATTCTTCACCTTGGTGCCCATCTTGATGACGCCGCCCGAACCTTTCAGTTTTAGGTCTTTGATGACCGTGACCGTGTCGCCGTCCTGAAGAAGGTTTCCGGCGCTGTCGCGATAAACCCTGCCCTCCGGTTCCGCAGTCGCAGCGGCGCCCGACCATTCATGAGCGCAATCCGGGCATATGAAAAGGTTGCGATCCATATAGGTGAATTCGGAGTGACAGTTCGGGCAGGGAGGCAATGCGCTCATTCGTCGATGCTTAGGTGCGTTGAAAGGCCCGCAGTATAGCGCCGCCCGGCGCACGGGCCGGCAAGCCATCTCTTTATTGGTCGAACGGCGGGAGGCGCCCGCAATTTCTACGTCGGCATCGAATATCGGAAAAAGCGGCGCTATATCCGTCCATACATTCCGCCCTATGCAAACAATAAGAATGTTTTGCTTTCATGGATGCTTTTTCTGCCCCAACATGAAGTGGTTCGTAAAAGCACATGGAGCAAGACATGGAAAGCACTGCGGATTTGAAGCGCTACGAGTTGCTCATCAACGGCGAGTTCGTTCCTCCGAGCGGGGGCGATTACTCCACGAACCTCGATCCTGCGACGGAAAACCCCATCGCGCGCGTCGCACAAGGCACGTCGGCCGATGTCGATCGCGCCGTGCAGGCAGCGCGCGCCGCGCTCAAACCGTGGAATGCGATCCGCGCCGCCGAGCGGGGCCGCATCCTCATGAAGCTGGCCGAACTGCTGCGCGAAAATCAGGAGGAGCTCGCGGCGCTGGAAAGTCTCGACGCGGGCAAGCCCATCGCCGGCGTGCAACGTCAGGACGTGCCCGCTGCCATCGATACGCTCACGTACTATGCCGGCTGGTGCGACAAGATCAACGGCCAGGTCGTGCCCGCGCGCCCCGACGCGCTGACTTATACCGTGCGCGAGCCCGTCGGCGTGGTCGCGGCCATCGTGCCGTGGAATTTCCCGCTGATGATCGGCATGTGGAAGATCGCGCCCGCGCTCGCGTGCGGCTGCACGCTGATCGTGAAACCCGCGGAAATCACGCCGCTCTCCGCGCTGATGGTCGGACGGCTCGCGCTCGAAGCGGGCGTGCCGCCGGGCGTGCTCAACATCGTGACGGGAAAAGGCTCGGTCGTCGGCGATTCGCTCGTTGCGCATCCGGGCGTCGACAAGGTGACGTTCACCGGTTCGCCGTCCGTCGGGCGCGGCATCCTGCAGGGCGCGGCGGGCAACTTCAAACGCGTCACGCTGGAGCTCGGCGGCAAGTCCGCGAACGTGATTTTCGCGGACGCGAATATCGATAGCGCGGTGCGCGCGGCCGCGTCGGGTATCTTCTTCAACGCGGGCCAGGTCTGCTCTGCGGGCTCGCGCATTCTCGCGCAGCGCGCCGTCTACGATGAAGTCGTCGAGCGGCTCGCCGAGCGCGCGCAGACCATCAAGCTCGGCGATCCGTCCAAGCGCGAAACCAACATGGGGCCGGTCATCTCCGCCAAGCAGATGAAGAGCGTGCTCGACTACGTGGATATCGGCCGGGAAGAGGGCGCGTCGCTGGTAACGGGCGGGCGTCGGGTGGGCGAGCGCGGCTACTTCGTCGAGCCGACGGTGTTCGCGAACGTCGAGCACGAGATGCGCATCTCGCAGGAGGAAATCTTCGGGCCGGTCGCCAGCGTGATTCCCTTCGATGACGAAGCCGATGCGCTGCGCATCGCCAACGGCACCGCGTACAGCCTCGCGGCGGGCGTGTGGAGCGCCGATATCGGCCGCGTGCATCGCATGGCGGCGGAACTGAAGGCGGGCACGGTCTGGGTGAACACCTACGGCTTCACGGACGTGCGCCTGCCGTGGGGCGGCGGAGGCGATTCGGGATTCGGCCGCGAACATGGCGATGTCGCCATCGAGAACTTCACGGAGCCGAAGGCGGTCTGGGTCGCGCTTGCGCCTTGAGTTTCACGTTCGCCGCGGGCAACCGCGGCGAACCACAAACCGAACGAACAAACGCAAAAGGGCGGTCCGACTGATCGGACCGCCCTGATAGAACACGAAGTGAATATTAGGCGCGTGCCGTTTCCTCGTTGCGCGCCCGCCAAAGCCGAGCCCGCTGCGTGCTGTCTTCGTATTGAACCGTGTTTTGCCGGCATGCCTCGATCGTCGAATTCTTGCGCTCGACGATCGCCTGGCACAGAAACTCGGCGCTGTACGCCTTCAGCAGATGCGCGCAATGCGTTTCGATGTACTGCGCGATCTTGCCGTAGTCGCTGTCCGCCGAGGCAAGCGAGCGATACGTCTGCGTATCCCAACGGAACATCAGGTCGAGTTCTTCGAAAGCGGTATTGAACGCGCAGACTTGCGCCTGAACTTCGCGGTCATCGTTGTACGTTGCATGGATCATGATCGTCTCCTGTATGGCCGTGGGGCATGAAAACAGGATAGAAAAATCGATCCATATACGATAGTTAAACTTTTTTCGCTTATCTATTCGTTAATGCTTATGCATTCGGTTTGCCCGTGGTCGCGACGATCTGCGTGATCGCTTCGATCTGCGCCGCGCCTTCGTCGATAAGGAATTGCTTGAATGCGAGGGCCACGGGCGGCAGGCGTTTGTTATGCCGATGCACGACGAACCAGTTGAGCATCACGGGAAAACCCTCGATGTCCAGCACGGAGAGCTTGCCCACCTGCAACTCCATGCTGATCGTGTGCGCGGATAGAAAGCTCAGGCCCATGCCCGCGATCACCGCCTGCTTGATCGTCTCCGTGCTCGTGATTTCCATCGCCACGTTCAGATTACTGAGCCGACCGGCGAAACCCTCCTCCATCGAATTCCAGGTATCCGAGCCGCGCTCGCGGACGATGAACGGCTCGTCGGCGAGCGCTTCGAGCGGAATGTTCCGGCGCCCGACGAGCGGATGATCCGGCGGCGCCACGATCACGTACGGATGAGGCGCGAACGAAACGTTGACCGTATCCATGTCGCGCGGCGGACGCACCATCACGGCGAGATCGGTGAGATTGTCGGTCAGCTGATGGAGCAGTTCTTCACGATTGTGCACTGCAAGATTGAGCCGCACATCGGTATTGCGCTGCGTGAAGGCGGCGAGCAAGCGGGGAAAGAAGTAGTCGCCCGCGCTGATCACCGCGACGTTGAGCGTGCCGCCCGAAATGCCCTTGAGCCGCGCCATGGCGTCGTCGGCTTCGCGAAACTGCTCCAGGATCGCGCGGCTGTAATGAAGCATTTCATTCCCAGCAGGCGTCAGATAGATTTTTTTCCCTAATTGCTCAAATAAGGGCAAACCGGCATGCTCCTCCAACTGCTTCACCTGGGTCGAGACGGCAGGTTGCGTGAGGTAGAGCTCCTCCGCGGCACGGGAAAAGCTCAACCGCCGCGCGACGGTTTCGAAGATCTTCAACTGACGCAGGGTGGCATTACGCAGCACGGCGGTCCCTCATCCATTAACGATAGCTAATTTATACAATAACTTTTTCTAACTTTCCTTAATCGTTTTTCTCCCCCACGATGCTTTCACGTCCGGCCAGTTATGTAAGGCGGACGCATCGCCCCGCAGCACGAAGCCTGCAAAGGCCGCTAACCATCCGGACTTCATTGGGAATCGCTTGAAAATGATTCGTCGATCGCCTGACGCGGATGTATGCCCGATGTGCGAATCGATCGCCCAACTTCACTCACGCGGCATGCGCGACCTGCGCAATACCCGCGACCGGCGGCCTCACGCCCATGCCGCCTGGACCGAGCATTTCCCCTGACCGACCGCTCGCCGCCGACGCAAAAAGCGCCGGTGTTCTCGCAGCACATCAAGCGCCGAACGAGCGCTGAGACAGATAACGGAGACAGACATGGCAAGCGCAGACACGATTGTGTCCGGGCAATCGCACGGGCGTCATCACAATAGATGGTTCCAGTTGGTGATCGGCATCATATGCATGGGCCTAGTCGCCAACCTGCAGTACGCATGGACGCTATTCGTCGTACCGATGGATGCAAAGCACCATTGGGGTCAAGCGGCGATTCAGACCGCGTTCACCATTTTCATCGTCACGGAAACATGGCTCGTGCCCGTCGAGGGCTGGCTCGTCGACAAGTTCGGGCCGCGGCCGGTCGTCATCGGCGGCTCGATCTGCGCGGCGCTCGGCTGGATCATCGACGCACACGCGACGAGTCTCATCCATCTCTACATCGGCGCGGTCGTTGCGGGCATCGGCGCGGGCTGCGTGTACGGGACGTGCGTGGGCACGGCGCTCAAGTGGTTCCCGGACAAGCGCGGTCTCGCGGCCGGTCTGACTGCGGCCGGCTTCGGCGCGGGTGCGGCCGTCACCGTGATTCCGATCTCGAGGATGATCCAGAGCGCCGGCTACGAGCATGCATTCATGTTCTTCGGCATCCTGCAGGGCGTGTGCATCTTCGTGCTCGCGCTGATGCTGGTGCGCCCGAATCCGCCTGCGAGCATCGTGCCGGCCAAGCGCATCGTCGCGACCAAGATCGACTACACGACCGGACAGATGGTACGGGCGCCGCTCTTCTGGGTGCTGTATCTGATGTTCGTGTTCGTCGCGGCGGGCGGCGTGATCGCGACCGCGCAGTTCGGGCCGATCGCCAAGGAATACGGGTTCGCAAGCATGCCGGTGAGCATCCTCGGCGTGACGCTGCCGCTGCTCGCCATGACGCTGTCCATCGACAACCTGTGCAACGGCTTCACGCGTCCGCTGTGCGGCTTCATCTCGGACAAGATCGGCCGCGAGAACACGATGTTCATCATCTTTCTCGGCGAAGGCGTGGCGCTGCTCGGGCTGATGGAGTTCGGCCACAATCCGTATCTCTTCATGCTGTTCGCGGCGATGACGTTCCTCTGCTGGGGCGAAATCTTCTCGATCTTCCCCGCGACCTGCGCCGACACCTTCGGCAGCAAGTACGCCGCCGCCAACGCCGGCACGCTGTACACGGCGAAGGGCACGGCGTCGATGCTGGTGCCGCTCGCCTCGGTGCTGGCGTCGATCGGCTCGTGGAACGCGGTGTTCATCGCTACCGCGATCACGTCGATCGCGGCGGGCCTGTGCGCGAAGTTCATCCTCGCGCCGATGCGCAAACGCTGGATTGAGAACACGGTCGCGGAAACGTCGGCGGAGTCTTCGGTGAACGCGTCGTTCCAGTCGGGCTGGGACGCATCGCGCAACACGGTCCAGTAATCCGCGATGACGCAGCCGCCGAGCGTATCGCTGCATCAGTTGAGGTTGTTCGTCACGCTCGCGCGGCATCGCAGCTTCACGCGCGCGGGCGACGAATTCGGCATCACGCAATCGGCGGTCAGCCGCAGCATCCGCGAACTCGAAGATGAAATCGCGCTGCGGCTTTTCGATCGCACCACGCGCCAGGTCGCGCTCACCGACACCGGCCGCAAGCTGCTCGCGCGCATCGCGCCGCTCGTCGAGGAACTGGAGGCGACGCTGCGGCCGCGCGCGCAGGAGGGCGGCGAGCCGGGCGTCGTGAATCTCGCGAGCAGTTGCGGTCTGACGGCGAGCGTGCTGCCCGCGATGCTCGCTTCCTGCCGCGAGCGTCTGCCGGATACCACCGTCGTCGTGATGGACCGGCCGCAGAACGCCGTGCTGCAACTGGTGCGTTCGGGCGAGGCGGAACTGGGCGTGGTCATCGTGCCCGAGCATCTCGACGAACTCGCCGCCGAACCTCTTTTCTCCGATGGCCTCGCGGCGGTCGTCGGCGCGTCGCACCGGCTGAGCGGCGCGTCGAGCATCGACTGGCAGCAATTGCGCGGCACACCGCTCCTTCTTCTCGACGACGACACCGGCAGCCTCAACGCCATCGAAGCCGCGCTCGCGCTGCACGGCGTGACCGGCGCGGTGCGTCAAAGGCTCACGCAGCCGGCGGCCGTGGCGCGCATGGCCGAAGCCGGCCTGGGCGTCGGCGTCCTGCCGATGCACGCGCGCGCCGCCTGCGACAGCGCGCAGACCCGCTTCATCCCGCTCGCGCCCGACGCGTCGCGCACCATCGTGCTCGTGCGCCGCAAGGGCCGCGCCTTGCGCGCGAGCGCGGCGAACGTCTGGTCACACTTCATCGCGTCGTCGTCGCATACTCTCATCGTGAGTCAGGCTGTCGAAGCCTGAGCGGCGCGCTTTCCCATTCGCCTTGCCAACCTGCGGCGCACATTCGCGCATGCGGGTTTTCGCTCGTCCGCAAACGCACGATTCGCCTTGTTCTTGCTCAATACGGAATGTAGTATCTTGTATATCAGAAGGCTATAAGGCTACAACCCTCAGGAGACGAACCATGAAAATCTGCGTGTACGGCGCCGGCGCGATCGGCGGCTATATGGGTGCGCAACTGGCGCGCGCCGGTGCGGACGTCAGTTTCGTCGCGCGCGGGCCGCATCTGGCGGCGATGCAGGCGAACGGCGTCAAGCTTCGGATCGATGGCGAGGAGCACACCGTCAAGGTGCGCTGCACGAATAATCCCGCCGAACTCGGTCCGCAGGATTTCGTGATCATTGCGCTCAAGGCGCATTCGATTCCGGGCGTCGTCGACCTGATTCCGCCGCTGCTCGGGCCGGAAACCGCGATCGTGACCGCGGTCAACGGCCTGCCGTACTGGTACTTCTACAAGCACGGCGGCGAGCTCGAGAACACGAAATTGCAGAGCGTCGATCCGGGCGGCCGCCAGTGGGACGTGTTCGGGCCGGAAAGGGCGATCGGCTGCGTGCTGCTGCCGGCGGCCGAGATCGCGGAGCCGGGCGTCATCGAGCATCACTACGGCAAGAAATTCCCCATCGGCGAGCCGAGCGGCGAAATCACGCCGCGTCTCCAGGCGCTGCACGACCTGATGGCGAAAGCCGACATGGAAGCGCCGATGCGCGACAACATCCGCGATGAAATCTGGCTCAAGCTCTGGGGCAACCTCTGCTTCAACCCGATCAGCGCGCTGACCGGCGCGACGCTGGACGTGCTGACGAGCGATCCGGGCACGCGCGCTCTGTCCAAGGCGATGATGCTGGAGGCGAAGGCCATCGGCGACAAGATCGGCGTGAATTTCCGCGTCGACGTGGAGCGGCGCATCAACGGCGCGGGCGCGGTCGGTGCTCACAAGACGTCGATGCTGATGGACTGCGAAGCCGGACGCCCGATGGAAATCGATCCGCTGATGACGGTGGTGCAGGAAATCGGCCGCCTCGTTCACGTTGAAACGCCCATGCTTGATGCGGTTCTCGCATTGATCAAGCTGCGCGAGGGCGTGAATCAGGGTACGGCGAAGGCGTTGCCGCTCCCGCAATCGCAAAAAGCGGCCTAAACTGCAGACGAAGGCACCAGCGTTGTTTCTGATATACAAGATGCAAAATATCTTGCGTGCTGTTGCGATGCAGCATATACTGAGGGCTCTTGAGTGATTTAACCGGAGCCTGAAATGAGCATCGCCCTGTTGGTTGTCGTCGGATTCGCGCTGGTTGCCGTTGGTGTGGGTGTTACGTTTATGATTGCGTCGTCGGTGCCGCAGAGCATGCTGCAGCGCGCACAGGATCACGGTCGCTTCGCCGGTCTCGCGGCGGAGGATCAGAACGGCGGTTCGGGCAAGCGTGTCAACGCAGGCCGTCCGCACTTGGGAAATCAAGCCATCAATGCCATCTGATACTCAATCCGTAGAACGGCCGGAAGTTCGCACGTCGGGGCTCACGCTTTCGCTGGAACCGATCAACGCCACGGTTTCGCTGCGCGACCAGGCGTACGCGAAGCTGCGGCAGGCAATCGCCGAGGCGGACATCTACCGCTCGCGGGAAGAGATCCGTCTCGACGAGAAAGAGCTGACCGAAGCGCTCGGCGTCTCGCGTACGCCGATCCGCGAAGCCATGACGCTGCTGGAGCAGGAGGGTTTCCTGCGCACCGTGCCGCGCCGCGGCGTGTATATCTTGCGCAAGACCAAGCGCGAGATCGTGGAGATGATCCACATGTGGGCGGCGCTGGAGAGCATGGCGGCGCGGCTCGCGACGCAGCGCGCATCGGACGAGGAAATCGCCCAGTTGCGCCACATGTTCGACAATTTCCGCGATTCGACGCCCGCCGAGCATATCGACGAGTACTCGGATGCGAATATCGCGTTCCACTCCGCGATCGTGCGGCTGGCGAAGTCGGAAATCATCTTCGAGACGATCAAGAACATCTTCGTCCACGTGCGCGCCATTCGTAAGATGACGATCTCGCAGAGCGACCGTGCGTCGCGCTCGATCGTCGATCACATGCGCATCATCGAGGCGCTGGAAAAGCGCGACACGGAACTGGTCGAGCGGCTCGTCAAGCAGCATTCGCTGGATCTCGCCGCGTTTGTCGAAGCGAACTGCGACTTTCTGGATTGAGTTTGGGCTGACGCGCCAAAGCGTCGGAAGAAATGCGAAAGGGCCGCGCGGCGACTGCCGGGCGGCCCTTTTTTCTTGCTGACGATCGGCGCATTCGATGCGGCGATCGAGCACGGCGTTAGTCGTGCGCGCAGTCGAGCTGCGTGGTTTGCATCGGCATCTGCGAGCCTTTGTCGTCGGTTTGCTGCGTGAGCGAGGTGCTGCCGTCGGGCTTAAGCGAGAACGAAGCGCCGCGCTGCGGCGTCGTGCCCGTCAGCGTCCCCCCCGACAAGCTCTGCGGGGCTTGCGTGCCGTGAGTCTGGCAGCGGACCGCGTTCTTGGGCGGCGCAGGCGGATTCTTCAGGTTCGCGGCGGCGCTGCCTTCGAAACGGGAAGGGGCGGAAGGATCGCTGAAGGACGGAGAAAGCGACTGGGCCATCGCCTGCTCGAAACAGACGGCGAGCGACAGCGCCGCAATAGCGAGGTGGAAGAAACGCATCATGAGCGACATTCAATAAGACTGAGAACCTCGCAGTCTAAGAGATGCCTCTCTGCAAACTGTTGAAAAGTGTGACGCGGGGCGGCCGCCCATGCCGCCCCGCCTGATCGCGCGATTACCGGTTCATCGCGCGCACCATCGTTTCGCCGAGCGCGGCCGGCGAATCGGCGACGTGAATCCCCGCCGACTTCATCGCGTCGATCTTCGCCGATGCCGTGCCGGAGCCGCCCGAGATGATCGCGCCCGCGTGACCCATGCGGCGTCCCGGCGGCGCTGTCGTTCCCGCGATGAAGCCGACCACCGGCTTCTTCGTCTTCGCGTCCTTCAGGAACTGCGCCGCGTCTTCCTCCGCCGAACCGCCGATTTCACCGATCATGATGATGCCTTCGGTCGCGTCGTCCTCCAGGAAAAGCGCGAGGCAGTCGATGAAGTTCGTGCCGTTCACCGGATCGCCGCCGATGCCGACGCACGTCGTCTGCCCGAGCCCGGCCGCGGTCGTCTGCGCGACGGCCTCGTACGTGAGCGTGCCCGAGCGCGATACGACGCCGATTTTCCCCGGCTTGTGAATGTGGCCCGGCATGATGCCGATCTTGCATTGCCCCGGCGTGATGACGCCCGGACAGTTCGGCCCCACGAGCCGGCTTTGCGAGCCGCTCAACGCGCGCTTCACGCGCAGCATGTCGAGCACCGGAATGCCTTCCGTGATGCAGACGATGAACGGCACTTCCGCGTCGATGGCTTCGAGAATCGCATCGGCGGCGAAGGGCGGCGGCACGTAGATCACGGAAGCGTCCGCGCCGGTTTTCGCGACCGCATCGGCGACGGTGTCGAACACGGGCAGGTCGAGATGCGTCGTGCCGCCCTTGCCCGGCGTCACGCCGCCGACCATGCGCGTGCCATACGCGATCGCCTGTTCCGAGTGAAACGTGCCCTGCGCGCCGGTAAAGCCCTGGCAAATCACTTTCGTGTCTTGATTGATCAGCACGCTCATTTGGCGGTTCCTCCTTGGGCGACGGCCGTGACGATCTTGTCGGCGGCATCGGCGAGGTTTTCGGCGGGGATGATGGCGAGGCCGGACGCGCGCAGAATCTCGCGGCCCGCATCGACGTTCGTGCCGGCGAGGCGCACGACGAGCGGCACGCGCAGATCGACCTCGCGCGCCGCCGCGACGACGCCTTGCGCGATCACGTCGCAGCGCATGATGCCGCCGAAGATGTTGACGAGAATCCCTTGCACTTTCGGATCGCGCAGGATCAGCTTGAACGCGGTCGCGACGCGCTCCTGCGTTGCGCCGCCGCCGACGTCGAGAAAGTTCGCGGGTTCGCCGCCATAGAGCTTGATGATGTCCATCGTGGCCATTGCGAGGCCCGCGCCGTTCACCATGCAGCCGATGTTGCCGTCGAGCTTCACATAATTGAGGCCGTGTTTCGCCGCTTCGATTTCGGCGGGATCTTCCTCGTCTTCGTCGCGCAGCTTTTCGATATCGGGATGGCGATAGAGCGCGTTGTCGTCGAAATTGAGCTTGGCGTCGAGCGCCATCACGTCGCCGGAACCGGTCACGACGAGCGGATTCACCTCGACGATCGACGCGTCCAGATCGACGAAGGCCTGATACAGCGCCGTGATGAACTTCGACGCCGCCTTCACCTGATTGCCGGTGAGCCCGAGTCCGAACGCGATCTGACGCGTGTGAAAGGGCTGTAGCCCCGTGGCCGGATCGATCGCGACCTTCAGAATTTTCTCCGGCGTGTGATGCGCGACTTCCTCGATTTCCATGCCGCCTTCGGTCGACGCCATGATCGTGATGCGCGACGTGGCGCGATCGACCAGCATGCCGAGATACAGCTCGCGCGCGATATCGCAGCCTTCCTCGATATAGAGACGCTTGACTTCCTTGCCGGCCGGTCCGGTCTGCTTCGTCACGAGCACCGATGCGAGCATTTTCTGCGCGTTGTCGCGCACGTCATCGACCGATTTCACGACGCGCACGCCGCCTTTACCGTCCGGATCGTTGGCGAAGCGCCCCGCGCCGCGGCCGCCCGCGTGGATCTGCGACTTGACGACCCAGACCGGGCCGCCCAGCGCGCTGGCCGCGTCGGCGGCCTCCGTCGCAGAAAAGGCGACGCGGCCCTCCGGAACCGCGACGCCGTACTTTCGCAGCAGCGCCTTCGCCTGATATTCGTGGATGTTCATTGCGTCTCCTATTTCCTCTAGTGGGATGGGCGCGACCACAAAAAAACGCGTCTCGGTGGCGCGCTGAAATACTGTATATCAGATTTCAAGACGGTCAAATACATTTCGCGTGGATGCGCCGGAGGAACACAGTTTTGCTGCGTTGCAGTGTCGAAAAATTGGAAATCGAAGCGGGGCGGGCGAATCAGCCAGTCGTGCGGCGCATCACAGGGTTTTCGCCGAGTGGGATACAGTTGACTAATACTGTGTGTGGAATATTGTATATCACATCGACCGCGACGAAGCGCGACGTCCGCGGGATGCACACCACCCAGTCGAGGAGGAGGCAACAATGTCCGAAGTCGTCGGCCGCCGCCCTGAAGCCGCCCCAGCCACCACCACCGCGGAAGACACGCTGAAAGCGAAAACCCGCGGCGCGGGCGTCATCTCGGGCGGTCATCTGGTCGCTCGTGCTTTGAAGAACGAAGGCGTCGATACTATTTTCACGCTGTGCGGCGGCCACATCATCGATATCTATGACGGCTGTGTGGACGAAGGCATCCGCATTATCGACGTGCGTCACGATCGCGAAGACAGGCAAGAGCGCGGTCATCAACATCTGGGTCGATCCGACCGTCTACGCGCCCGGCACGATGGCGCAGACGATGTACAAATAAACGTGAACTTATAAACGTCGTAAGAGATTGGGAGACAAGTCATGACGGTAAACACATCTGGCAAGGCGCTGGACGGCGTGCGCATCCTGGATTTCACGCACGTTCAGTCCGGCCCGACCTGCACGCAGCTGCTCGCGTGGTTCGGGGCGGACGTGATCAAGGTGGAGCGCGCGGGCGCGGGCGACATCACGCGGGAACAACTGCGTGACATTCCCGACGCAGACAGCCTCTACTTCACGATGCTCAACCACAACAAGCGTTCGATCACCATCGATACGAAGAATCCCGAAGGCAAGAAGGTGCTCGAAACGCTCGTCAAGAAGTGCGACGTGCTCGTCGAGAACTTCGCGCCGGGTGCGCTGGATCGCATGGGCTTTACGTGGGAGCGCATCCAGGAGCTGAATCCGCGGATGATTGTCGCGTCGGTGAAAGGCTTCGGGCCGGGACCGTACGAAGACTGCAAGGTCTACGAAAACGTCGCGCAATGCGCGGGCGGCGCGGCCTCGACGACCGGTTTCGACGACGGTCCGCCGACCGTGAGCGGCGCGCAGATCGGCGATTCGGGCACCGGCCTGCATCTCGCGCTCGGCATCGTCACGGCGCTGTATCAGCGCAACACGAGCGGACGCGGCCAGAAAGTGCTCGCCGCAATGCAGGACGGCGTGCTCAATCTGTGCCGCGTGAAGCTGCGCGATCAGCAGCGGCTCGAACGCACCGGCGTGATGAAGGAATATCCGCAGTACCCGAACGGCACGTTCGGCGAGGCGGTGCCGCGCGCTGGCAACGCATCGGGCGGCGGCCAGCCGGGCTGGATTCTCAAGTGCAAGGGCTGGGAAACCGATCCGAACGCGTACATCTACTTCATCACGCAGGCGCCGGTGTGGGGCGAAATCTGCAAGGTGATCGGCAAGGAGGAGTGGATCGACCATCCGGACTACAAGACGCCGAACGCGCGTCTGCCGCACCTGAAACAGATTTTCGATGAAATCGAGCGCTGGACGATGTCGAAGACCAAGTTCCAGGCAATGGAAATCCTCAACAAGCACGACATTCCGTGCGGCCCGATCCTCTCGATGAAGGAAATCGCCGAAGAGCCGTCGCTGCGCAAGACCGGCACGGTGGTGGAAGTGGATCACCCGGTGCGCGGCAAGTACCTCACGGTCGGCAACCCGATCAAGCTGTCCGACAGCCCCACCGAAGTCGTGCGCTCGCCGCTGCTCGGCGAACACACCGATGAAGTCATGGCCGAACTCGGCTACACGCCCGACCAGGTCGCCACATTGAAGAGTCTCGGCGCGATCTGACTCTGACGCTCTGAACGCTTGACCGCCGCCGCCTCGAACGAGGCGGCGCGGGCCCCTGCACGCCTAAATACACGGAGATTCGCCAAAATGAACAACACGGTTGTCCAGGAACGCAGCGAAGCCGCCAATTCATCCGCGCAGTCGGCGCAAGTCGTGCCGCTGCATGCGCCCGACGCGAAACGCCGCGTCGCCGAAGTGTTCGATCGCGTGAAGGCCGAAGGCCGCACGTCGCTCACCGCGCCCGAAGGCAAGCTGGTTTGCGATGCATACGGCATCGCGGTGCCGCAGGAAGGCGTCGCGAAATCGGCGGACGATGCCGCGAAGCTCGCATCGTTCATCGGCTATCCGGTGGTGCTCAAGATCGTCTCGCCGGAAATCCTCCACAAGACGGAAGCGGGCGGCGTGCTCGTCGGCGTAAAGAGCGAAGACGACGTCCGCGCGGGCTTCGATACGATCATCTCGAACGCGAAGAAGTACGACCCGAACGCGACGCTCGTCGGCGTGCAGGTACAGCAGATGGTCGGCGCGGGCCAGGAAGTGATCATCGGCGCGGTGACGGACCCGTCGTTCGGCAAGCTGATCGCGTTCGGTCTCGGCGGCGTGCTCGTCGAAGTGCTGAAGGACGTGACCTTCAGGCTCGCGCCCGTGACGCGCGACGAAGCCGCTTCGATGCTCGACGGCATCCAGGCCGCCGAGGTGCTGCGCGGCGTGCGCGGCGCGGAACCGGTGCATCGCGAGGCGCTCATCACGCTGATCGAACGCGTGTCGCGTCTCGTGGACGACTTCCCGCAAATCTCCGAGATGGACCTGAACCCGGTCTTTGCGAGCCCGAGCGGCGCGGTGGCCGCGGACGTGCGCATCGTGATGGATTTCGCGCCGGCGGAGCCGCGTTATCGCCCGACGCAGGAGCAGATCGTCACGCAGATGAACCGCATCATGAAGCCCGATGCGGTCGCGGTGATCGGCGCGTCGAACGAGGATGGCAAGATCGGCAACTCGGTGATGAAGAACCTCATCAACGGCGGCTATCAGGGCGCGATCTATCCGATCCACCCGAAAGCCGACGAGATCATGGGCCGCAAGGCGTACAAGAGCGTGAAGGACGTGCCCGGCGTGATCGACGTGGCCGTGTTCGCGATTCCGGCAAAGTTCGTGGCTCACGCGCTCGTGGAAGTGGGCGAGAAGAAGATTCCGGGCGCGGTGCTGATTCCTTCCGGTTTCGCGGAAACGGGCAATCACGAAGGCCAGGACGAGATCGTCAAGATCGCGCGCCAGTACGACATCCGCATGATGGGTCCGAACATCTACGGCTTCTATTACACGCCGAAGAACCTCTGCGCGACCTTCTGCACGCCGTACGACGTGAAGGGCAAGGCGGCGCTCTCGTCGCAGTCGGGCGGCATCGGCATGGCGATCATCGGCTTCTCGCGCTCGGCGAAGATGGGCGTGTCCGCAATCGTGGGTCTCGGCAACAAGAGCGATATCGATGAAGACGATCTGCTCACGTTTTTCGAGCAGGACGACAACACGGAGATCATCGCGCAGCACTGCGAGGATCTGAAGGACGGCCGTGCGTTCGCGGAAGCGGCGAAGCGCGTGTCGAAGAAGAAGCCGGTCGTCGTGCTGAAGGCGGGCCGCACGAGTCTCGGCGCGCGCGCGGCGAGCTCGCACACGGGCGCGCTCGCGGGCAACGACAAGATCTACGAAGACGTGTTCCAGCAGTGCGGCGTGATCCGCGCGCGCTCGCTGCGCGATCTGCTCGAATTTGCGCGCGGCATTCCGAAGCTGCCGACGCCCAAGGGCGAGAACGTCGTCATCATCACGGGCGCGGGCGGCTCGGGCGTGCTGCTGTCGGATGCCTGCGTGGACAACGGCCTCTCGCTCATGACGATGCCCGACGATCTCGACGCCGCGTTCCGCAAGTTCATCCCGCCGTTCGGCGCGGCGGGCAATCCGGTCGATATCACGGGCGGCGAGCCGCCGAGCACGTACAAGAACACGATCCGCCTGGGGCTGGAGGACGATCGCATCCATTCGATCATCCTCGGTTACTGGCACACGATCATCACGCCGCCGATGGTCTTCGCGAAGCTCGTCGTCGAAGTGAAGGAGGAGATGAAGGCGCTCGGCATCGAGAAGCCGATCGTGGCCTCGCTCGCCGGCGACGTGCAGGTGGAGGAAGCGGCCGAATACCTGTACGAGCACGGCGTGCCGGCCTACGCGTATTCGACCGAATTGCCCGTCGCGGTGCTCGGTGCGAAATATAAGTGGGCGCGCGGCGCGGGTCAGATTTAAGGAGGAGGGGACGAGGGCGCGGACCACGAACGTCCGCGCCCCATCACAAGGAGACAAACGTGACGCATTGGATTCGTTTTCGCGATGCCGATGGCAGCATCGGCTTCGGCACGCTCGATCAGCATTCGGGCCGCGTCGTGCAGCACGACGGCGCGATGTTCGACCGCCCGCGCCCGACCGACATCAGCTTCGCCGCCGACGATCTCACGCTGCTCGCGCCGTGCGAGCCGAGCAAGGTCATCGCGCTGTGGAACAACTACTACGCGCTGTCGCAGAAGCTCGATAAAGCGCCGCCCGCGCATCCGCTTTTTCTCATCAAGCCGCCGATGTCGGTGATCGGGCCGAACGCATCGATACGCCGGCCGAAAAGCTATCACGGCAAGATCGCCTACGAAGGCGAACTGGGCATCGTGATCGGCAAGACGGTGAGCGGCGCGTCGGTCGAAGAGGCGGAAGCCGCGATCTTCGGCTACACCTGCGTCAACGACGTCACTGCTATCGAGTTGCTGCAGGAAGATCCCAATTTCGCGCAATGGTGCCGCTCGAAGGGCTTCGACACGTTCACGTGTCTCGGGCCCGCGATCGTCACGCCCGGCAACGGCTTCGACTGGCGCGCGGCGAGCGTCGTCACGACGCTGGAAGGCGTCGAGCGTCAGAACTATCCGCTCGACGACATGATCTTCTCGCCCGCCGAACAGGTGAGTCTGCTGTCGCAGGACATGACGCTCGTTCCCGGCGATGTGATCGCATGCGGCACGTCGATCGGCGTCGGCTCGATCAAGGACGGCTCGCGCGTGGATGTGTCCATTGCGGGCATCGGCACGCTGTCGAACGTGCTCGAAGCATGATCGGCGACGCGCTGTCGGGCGCGTTGTGCGTGCTCGCGGCGCTATCGGCGGGTGCGTCGATGCGCGCGGGCGCGATACGCTGGTCTTGGGTGGCGGGCGCGGCCGTCGTCGCGCTGTGCGGCATGGACACCGTCGCGCTGTCGCTTGCCGCTGTCGCCGGATTCGCGGGTTATCGGCTCGACCGCGGTCCGTCGAGCGCGTCGGCGCACGCGTTGCTGGCGACTCTCGCGTTCGTCGCGTGGTTGCTGCCGGCCTCGAACAGCGCGTATGCGGCGGCGGCAGGCGGCGCGATCGCGGCCCTCGGCTATCTGGCTTGCGCGCGGGTCGATCGGGAAGGCGCGAATGCGCAGGCGCTGCATCTCGCGTGCGCCGGCGCGTGCGCGGCGCTCGCCTATGTGTTCGGCGCGCAACCGGGCGCGTTCGCCGTGCTGCCCGCGCTCGCGCTCCTTGCACTCATTGGCGCGCATTTGTCGCTCGCAATGGGTGGCGCGGCCGGCGTGCCGCTCGCGAATGGGATGAACGGCGCGGCGTCGTGCGGTCTGGCGATTGTGGCCGTGATGACCGGCACGCACGGCGCGCTCGTGGTGATGGCCGCCGCGCTTGCCATCGGATGTGCGCAGTCGGCGGTGCGCGTCGGCGTCGTGCGCGAGGCGCCGTAAACGGCAAAGCCGGCGTGATGGTCACGCCGGCTTTGTCATCGATACATCAGACGTGACGCGCGGCGCGCATCAACGATCGCGATTCCACAACGCGCCGAGCATGAAACCGACGGCCGCCGCGATCAGCACGCCCTGAATCGGCTGGTTCGCCACCGCCAGCCGCACGTTGTCGACGGTCTGTCCGTAGCTTTGCTGCAGGTTGCCATACGCCTGCCGGACCTTGCCTTCGGCTTGCGTGGCTTCGTCGCCCGTCAGCGCGCCGACCGCGTCCTGCACCTTGCCGACGACGCGTTGCGCCGCGCCTTCCACTTGATCCTGCACCATAGGTGCCTCCCTTTTCGGTTGAGCGGTTTCTCGTGTGTCCTTCTGAGTCCGGTTGCGCCGGAACGCTCCTGTACAGCACGTCGCGTGCCTAGTCAGGCGGGACCGATGAGACCCCTGACCGCGTCGATGAGATCGTCGATGGAAAGCGGCTTGCGGCGGAATTGCGCGTGCGGATGGTCGAGCGCCGGCGCGTTGGCCGCCGCGCTCATCAGGATCACCGGTACCGCGCCGAGCCCGTCGCTCGCGGCGAGCTGCCGGATCAGCTGGACGCCGTCCATGTGCGGCATCATCCAGTCGGTGATGACGAGCGCGGGCGGATTCGAGCGCGCGGCGTCGAGCGCCATGCGTCCGTTGGAGGCGGTCACGACCTCGTAGCCCTCCATTTCGAGCACGAGCCGCCAGGTGGTCAGAATGTCGAATTCATCGTCGACGACGAGGATCTTTTTCATGCGCGCGCGCCGGGATCCGCCACCGAGAGCGCGGGCGCCGCCGACGGACTGCCGGACAGCATACCCGTCGTGCCGATGAAACCTTCGCTGATATGCAGGCCGCGCGTGTCGATCGTCAGGCGGCGGATTGCGGAATCGTGCGTGCCTTCGCGCTGCTTCACGATCGACACCATGCGATACAGCGACGAATTCGCCTCCACGTAGCGCATGAGCACGATGTTCTCGGTCAGCGCCGACGCGCGCAGCGTTGCGGGCAGCGTCGGATTGCCGTAGAGCGGCAGTTCTTCGGTGAGGATCGTCGTCACGCCCGCATCGCGCAGGCGGTGCGTGAGCGCGTTGAGAAACAGTCCGAAACGCTCCGTGCGGTTCGCGGACTGATGAAATCCGTCGATGCCGTCGACCACGAGGCGCGACGCATTCGTGTTCCTGACCGCGTTCAACAGCTCGACGGCGAGTTCGTCGATCGCCAGTTCGACGGCCGGGTGCCAGTGAATCGACAAACGGCCGTCCGCCACGGCCGGCGCGAGGTCGATGCCGACCGAGCGCGCCTTGGCGAGCAGCCGCTCGGGCGACTCGTAAAGCCCGAAGTACACGCAGCGCTCGCCGCGTTCGACGCCCGCCTGCAGAAATTTGAGCGAGAGCAGCGTTTTGCCGATGCCCGATGGCCCGATGAGCGTGGTCGTCGAGCCGCGCACGACGCCGCCGCCGAGCATCTGATCGAAATCGGGAAACCCGAACGCGAGCTTGTTGCTGAAGTCGGGCAGGCCGTCGGGACTGGCCGGCGACGCCTCGATGCGCGGGAAGGTCACGAGACCTTGCTCCGTGATCTTGAAAAAGTGCTTGCCCAGCAAGTGATCGCGGGCGCGCAGCTTGTGGACCTCGATTTCACGGGCGCGCCGCATGCCCGTGTTGTAGCGGTTCAGCTCGATGAGCCCGTCGACGAGCGTGTGTTCCGGATGCGGCTCGTTGCCGGAAAGCGGCGCGAGAATCAGGGTCGTGCAGCGGGCGGCGCTCACGAAAGCGGAGAGTTCGTGGATGAACTGCGAGAGTTCGAGCTCCGTCGAGCTGAATTCGCGCGCGCTGCGAAAGCCGTCGATGACCATGAAGCGCGGCCGGCTCGACTTGATCGTGGACGCGATCAGCGAGAGAAAACCGGAGAGCCCGTCGCGCATCAGTTCGTGATAGCCGGAGACGAAGAGCATCCGGTCGGAGATGGCGTCGGCGTTGTAGAACGAGAGCGCCTTCAGATGGGACAGCAGCTTGGTATGCGATTCGGCGATGAGCGTGATGTACAGCACCGTGTCGCCTTGCGCGACCCGGTGAAAGCCGATCTGCGACGAGAGAATCGTCTTGCCGGCGCCCGCCATGCCTTCGATCAGATACAGGCCGCCTTCGACCAGACCGCCGCCCAGAATGTTGTCGAGGCCCACGACGCCGGTCGTGACGTTGTCGTCCGTGGAGGCGGGCTGCCGGGGTCGATCGGTGGAGAGATTGTCGTCTTGAGTCATGGCATTTTCGTTTTTACTGGACGATCCGGCTTTTTGCGAAGGCGCATTATGGCTGACTCTCGGCAATCATGTGCTTGCATGACGCGCCCGTCATCCCCGCCGCCGCGCCGTTTCATGCGTATCTGGTCTTGCGTGCCGCTGCCGGGCGCCATCGTTTTGACACGCGCAGGGCGCGGCCGGACGGCGCTCGCGCGGACGAGCGAATAGTTCCGAGTCGCATTTTTCACGCCCGATCGCGCCGGCGCTCAACCACGTTTGTCGGAAAGCAGGAATCTTTGAGAACCTTCTCATGGGCAGGGCGCGCTAACGCTGGTGAAATGACAAGCTGTGCCGTAGCCGTGTGCATCTTCTTCCGGCTGCTCCGTCCAGGCGCTCGCGCCATCAGATTATCTTTCTCGCCATGTTCCGTTCGCACTCGATTCCGGGCGCTTTCGCGCTCGCCGCCTGCCTTTTGTCTTTTTTTGCTGTCAGCGCCCGACCGGTCCACGCCGTCGAGCCGCTGCCGGACGCGCGCATCTTGTCGAGCACGCCGTTCGACTTTCGCGCCGACCGTGAGATTTTCTCGCGCATGAATCCCGCGCCGTCCGATGCGGGCATCCTCCGACCGCCGCAACCGTTGCGCAGCGCGGACGAACCGGCGCCGAAGCGCCAGTCGACAATTTGATTTCCGCACGATTTCGCGTTTTCGAATAACGCATAAATCGGCTGGCATTGGCGGCTTCGCGACACCATAATCCTTTCCGGACGACGCGTTTAATCGTTACGGAAAATCGCAATGAAACGCCTGTTGATTGCGAATATCGTGTTGATCTCGGCCGGTCTTGCCGGACCTTTCGCATCCGTATTCGCGGCTGGCGAAATATCCACGAACGCCGCGTCGAATATGCCGGACGGGGCGGCGGCGAAGAACGGCGATGTCGCGGAACTTGAGCGTCTGATAGCGGGCCGGAAAATCACTGAATTGCGCAAAACGTTGAATGGCAGTTTCGGCGCGAGTCTTTCGTATTTTCCGGAGCAGATGATTTATTATGCCGCGCTGTTTCAGCAAAACGCGATTTGGCGCGTGGTCAAAACGCAAAATGACGCACGCGCTGAGGCGATTTATTCTGACTTCGCCAAAATGTCGGTGACGCTCGCCGACGCGGAAATCAGGCGCATCAAACTCGAAGCCGAAAAAGCCTATGCCGACCGCCAGATCGCGGTTCAGCAGGAGCGTGCCAACCGGCTTCAGGCGGACCTGGATATCGCCCATGCGCAGCAAGGCCAGGTGACGAATTATCAGCAGGAGCAACAGAACGCGGTTCGTGAACTGCGCACAGAGCAGGCGGCCGCGCAGGCGCAGCTTCGCGCTTTGCAGTTGCGCGTGCAGGAACTGCAAAAACAGGCCGACGGCGATTTTCCCGTTCCGGCCAAATAGGCGCTTCGTCGTGCATTCGGCGGGCGCATTAATTTGGGAGTTGTCCGCTTAATCCGCGAAAGTGCGCGCGCTACAATCGCGCGGCCTTTTGGATAGCTTCATCGATCGATGCATCTATCCGAGATCGATTCACCTACTTTGCCTGCTTCTTTTCAGAGAGCAATCGGGCTTGGAAATGAGGCACGCATTAAGCGGCTTCGCGCTTTGGAGTTGACCCGTATGAACATCAAGATGCTCACGAAAACCTTCGCCGTCAGTCTTATGGCGGCCGCCGTCCTTGCGGGCTGTTCCACTATCACGGGACCGGCTTTCAATATCCAGGAGATTCAAACGTCGAATGGTCAAAAGGCGTATCGCGCCGAATGCTACGGTGTTTTCGAGAAGGGAAGCGCGTGCATGACCGCCGCTCAGAAAATGTGCGGCGACAAGAACGTTGCAGTCCTCCAGACCATTGCAGGAACGAATACGCCGAGCGATCCGCGCAACGTGACCTTCACGTGCGGAATGCCGCCGCAGGCCGCTCCGGCGCAAGAGCCGCCCCCCGCACCGGCCCCCGCACCCGCGCCGGCGCCCGCGCCTGCACCGCGCAAGGTCGTGCTCGACGACAAGACGAACTTCGCGTTCGACAGCGCGGAATTGACACCCAAGGCCAAGGCCATTCTCGACACGCTCGTCGCGGAAACGCAGGGCGCGACGCTCGCTTCGGTCTCGGTTCAGGGCTTCACGGATGCGATCGGCTCGGCATCGTATAACGTTGCGCTGTCCGAGCGCCGCGCGCAGGCTGTGCTGGACTATCTGAAGAACCGCGGGCTGAAAGCCGACCGATTTGCGCTGAAAGGCTATGGGAAGTCGAATCCGGTCGCATCGAACGCAACGACTGAAGGCCGCGCGGAAAATCGCCGTGTTGAAGTGACGCTCGCGCCGTAACCCTCGCGGCACCGCATCGACGGAAAAGCCCGCAAACCAAACGGTTTGCGGGCTTTTGCGTTTCCGGGCCGAGTGCGACCGGCGCTCAGAAAAGCGCGAGTTGCTCGCGCCCCGGGCCGCCCTCCAGCGTGAGCAAATGCCGCTTGCGCTCCACGCCGCCGGCATAGCCGGTCAGTTCTCCATCGACGCCGATCACGCGATGACACGGCACGATGATCGCCACCGGATTCCGCCCGTTCGCGCCGCCGACGGCCCGCGATGCGCCCGCGGGCAAGCCGAGCCGGCGCGCGAGATCGCCGTAGGTCCAGGCGTCGCCGAAAGGGATTTGCCGCAGCGCGTTCCACACCTGCTGCTGAAACGCTGTGCCGCCGAGCCGCAGCGCGATCGAAAATTCCGTGCGCGCGCCCGCGAAGTATTCGTCGATCTGCTCACGCGCTTCGAGGATCACGCGCGAGCGCGGCGGCGCATCGGACAGCGTCGGCTCGGGCAGACCATCGGGAAAATGCTTCTGGCCGACGAAAAACAGCCCCGTCAGACAGCCATCTTCCGCGCGATAGAGAATGTGCCCGAGCGGGCTCGGGCCGACATGGGATTCGATCACTTCATTGCTCCGCGCGGCCAATACGACGCAATCATTGTACGGCGCGTCAGATGAACGGATTCTCGGCGGTGCCGGACGGCGCGCTCGGCTCGTCGGGCAGCTTCGCGGGCAGCGAGGCATCGCCTTGCAAGGCTTCGACGATGGCGCCGAGCGCCTTGTGCAGCGCGAGCGCGTTCGCGAGACCGGCCTTGTCGCGCGTGATCGTCAGATCGCCGCTGATCGACAGGCGCTTCACGCCATTCTCGATATTGATCGCGTCGCCCGCGATGTTCATCACGTCCGTGTCGTTGGCAAATGGTTTAAACACCTCGCAGTCCTCCAATTCGTTTGTCCTTCAGTCCGTCCGGTATGCCCGGAAACGAGAGCCCGCTCATGGTCTCGAGTTCGCGCACGGTTTTCATCGTGTACGTGTTCGTCGGCGTGTTTTCGACGACGACCGCGAACGCGATGCCGCGCTGCGGCAAGTAGACGACCTTATAAAGTTGCGTCGGCACGAACACGCGCGATTCGCCGATTGTCTGCAACTCGCGTCCCGAAAAAAGCGGCCCGGTGACGACATAGGCTTCGCCCGATTCTTCCGTCAGCCTGCGCACCGCTTCCTCGATGCGCGACCAGATGCGCCGGTTGTTGGACGGGTCTTGCGGCACGATGTTCGCGAGCGAGAACGATTCGGCCATGCCTTGTCTGCTCGCGCGATCGCCCGCGGGACTCATGTGACCGCGGTCGTAACCGCTTCGCTTGTAATCGGAAAGCTGCGCGCTTTCGTCGGGCGGCAGGCGCTTGTCGACGAAAAAGCGATTGGTGCGCGTGTTGTTCTTCGCGTCATCGACGCTCTGCGAGGTCAGATGCTCCGCCGACCAGAGCGGCCCTTTCGTGATGCCGGAGTGAAGCAGCGCGAAGTCGGAATAGCAGATTTCCTGCGTCGACGCGCGCATCTTCGAATTGACGACGACCGGCGCGCGGCCGTTCGGGCTGAACTGCGGACAATCGCTCGCGAATGCACCGGTACACACAAGACCGATGAGCGCGGCGGCGAATGCCTTGATGCGAAATTGCATGCGTTGGAATCCGGGCTGAATGTGATGCATGAAAACCGTGCGCCGCATGGCAACCTTGCGCGGCGCCGGAGGCCGCAAAGTATAAGCGCTCATCGGCGCGCCTGGCGGGTGAGGCACGCGAACGCGCGTGAAATACAGGCGCGCTAGAATGCCCCGGCCCGAAATCAATTCGACAACGCGAATGAACTCAACGCGCAGCAAGTCCGTCTTTCGATTTTCGATGTCGTGTCTCGCGATGCTGTTCGCCTTGCACGCGCACGCCGACGAACCCGCGCCGCAGTCAGGCAACGACGGCCCCGCCTACGGCCCCGAGTTGCAGGGCTTCGATTATCCATATCCGGTCGCGCGCTTTTCGCTCACGTCGCAGCGTCAGGTGGTGCGCATGGCCTATATGGACGTGCATCCGCCGCATCCGAACGGCCGTACCGCCGTGCTCCTGCATGGCAAGAACTTCTGTTCGGCGACCTGGAAGCAGACCATCGAAACCTTGAGCGACGCGGGCTATCGCGTGATCGCGCCGGATCAGATCGGTTTTTGCAAATCGACCAAGCCCGAGCGCTACCAGTACAGCTTTCAGCAACTCGCGCGCAACACGCACGCGTTGCTCGCGGCGCTCGGCGTTTCGCGCGCGACCCTCATTGCGCATTCGACTGGCGGCATGCTCGCGGTGCGTTACGCGCTGATGTATCCGCGCGAGACCGAGCAGCTCGTGCTCGTCAATCCGATCGGGCTCGAAGACTGGAAGGCGAAGGGCGTGCCGCCGATTTCCATCGACGACTGGTATGCGCGCGAGCTGAAGACCAGCGCCGACGGCATCCGCCGCTATGAGACGAACACGTATTACTCGGGCCAGTGGCGCGCCGATTACGAACCGTGGGTGCAGATGCTCGCGGGCATGTATCGCGGGCCGGGCAAGGATATCGTCGCGTGGAATTCGGCGTTGATTTACGACATGATTTACACGCAGCCCGTCGTCTACGAATTCGATCATCTCAGAACCCCGACCTTGCTCCTGATCGGCGACAAGGACACGACCGCGATCGGCAAGGACTTCGCGCCGCCGGAAATTCGTCCGACGCTCGGTCGTTATCCCGATCTCGCGAAGCTGGCGAAGGAGCGCATCGAGGGGGCGAAGCTCGTCGAGTTTCCGGAGCTTGGCCATGCGCCGCAGATGCAGGATCCGGCGGCGTTTCATAAGGCGTTGCTGGAGGGACTCGCCGCGTCAAAGCCCCTAGCGAACTGACCGCGCACACACCACGCGCTCGATCGCGGGCAACTGAACGGCCAGCGTGATGCCGCGCGCCACCATGAAAACGGTGAGCGCGAGCCACAGCCCGTGATTGCCGAGCGATCCGGCGAGCGCCCACGCCGCAAGCAGAAAGATCGTGAGCGACACGGCCATCGCCTTCATCAGTTCGTGCGTGCGCGTCGCGCCGATGAACACGCCGTCTAGTTGGAAACCCGCGACGGATGCAAGAGGCAGAATCGCGGCCCACGGCAGAAAGCGCAGCGCCTCATGCTGCACGACGGCCTGATCCGTCAGCGCGCCGATGATCCACCCGCCGCTCAAGGCGAAGACGATCGAAAAGCCCGCTGCGCCGATCGCCGACCACAGCATCGTCACTTTCACGGCCTGACGGAATGCATGGCGGTCGCGTGCGCCGGCGGCGGCCCCGACGAGCGCCTCGGCGGCGTGCGCGAAGCCGTCGAGCCCGTAGGACATGAAGGTCTGGAAGTTGAGCAGAAGGGCGTTCGCGGCGAGGATCGCATCCCCCTGACGCGCGCCGAGATGCGCGAACCAGCCGTACGAACCGAGCAGGCAGATCGTGCGGATGAAGATGTCGCGGTTAATCGCGACGAGCCGGCGCATCGCGTGGGCGTCGAAGAGCGCGCGCGGTGCGAGCGGCGCGAGGCCGCGCGGACGCAGCCGCCAGAGAATCGCGAGGCCGAGCGCGAAACCGCAGAAATCCGCGAACGCCGTCGCCGCGCCGATGCCCCCGATACCCCAGCCGAAGCGATACACGAAGAGCAGCACCGCGACGATGTTCACCAGATTGATGAAAATCTGCGTGACGAGCGCGAGCCGCACGCGCTGGCAGCCCAGCAGATAACCCAGCACGACGTAATTGCCGAGCGCAAACGGCGCGGCCCAGATGCGCGCGTGGCAATACGCGCTCGCGGTGTCCTGCACGGCCGCGCTGCCGCCGAGCGCCAGCAGCGCAAAACGGATGATCGGCACCTGCAGCGCCAGCACGGCCGCGCCGATCGCCAGCGCGAGCAGCAAGGCGCGCAGCACGCTCGCGCGCAATGCGTCGTCGTCGCGCGCGCCGAACGCCTGCGCGACGAGTCCCGTCGTGCCCATGCGCAAGAAGCCGAAGCCCCAGAACACGAAGCTGAACACGAGCCCGCCGAGCGCGACACCGCCCAGATACTGCGGCCCGTCGAGATGGCCGGCGACGGCGGTATCGACCGCGCCGAGAATCGGCTGCGTGAGATTGGCGAGTACGATCGGAAACGCGAGCGTCAGCACGCGCTTGTGCCAGTGCAGGGGCACCGCTTTCATCGGATTGTGCGGGATGGTTGGCCAGGACAAGCGCGTCATTGTCCAGACCGGACGCGCGGCGCGCAACATCGCGTGTGCGTCGATAATGCGCGTCATGAAAACATTCGCGCTCTATATCGTCACGGCGATCGCGGAAATCGCGGGCTGCTATTTTCCCTATCGATGGATCAAGGAGGGCGGGTCGCCGTGGCTCGTCGTGCCCGGCGCGCTGTCGCTCGCGCTCTTCGCGTGGCTCCTGACGCTGCACGATACCGCCGCGGGGCGCATCTACGCGGCGTACGGCGGCGTGTATATCGGCGTGGCGATCGCCTGGCTGTGGGCCGTCGACCGCATCCGGCCGACGGCGTGGGATCTCGCGGGCGCGGCGATCGCGCTCGTCGGCATGGGTGTGATTGCGTTTCAGCCGCGCGTCTGAGGCGCGGCCGGCGTCACGCTTCGAGCGCGAGCAGCGCGAAGGTCGCGAGCCAGTGCTCGCCCATGTAATCGCCCGCGACGTGGGCGAGCCCCGAAGCCAGATGCTCGCCCGCGCTGGTTTCGAGCACGGCGATGCGCGCATCGCCCGGCGGCAGCGCGCGTGCGATCGTCCGCTGGCACCATGCGCGGCTCAGGTTCAGGCCGTCGAGGTGCGCGAGCTTGCCGTCGCTGCGGTCGGTGACGGTTGCGGGCGTGAAAAGCGTCGCAGGCTCGCGCGCCGCGATGCGCGGTAGAAAGCGGTCGAACCAGCCGACGAAGCGGTCGCCCGGCAGCATGTGGCGCATCAGCACCGCTTCCATCAGCGACGGCGACAGGAATTCGTCGCCCGCCGGCTCCCACGCCTGGCACGCCTCGTCCTGTTCGAACCAGCGCAGGGCCGTGCCGCTCAGCAGGCGCTCGAAGTCCGCATTCTGAGCGATGCGCGCATAGCCGATCGCCAGCGTCAGCGCGAACGCCATGTTGAAGTGCGTCCCGACACGCAGCGGATACGTCGCTTTCGGCAGAAATTCTTCGAAGCGCGCGACGAATGCATCGGCAAGCGGCTGGAGCGTGCGAGCCCAGCGCGCGCCGTCGTCGGACTGCATCGAGCGAAGCTGGCCCGCGAGCGCGAGCAGCCACGCCCAGCCGTACGGCCGTTCGAAACCCCGCGCGGCCGGACGCCGCAAATAGGCGACTTCCGCCTCCACGTTCGCGGCGGTGAAATGCTCGTCGATCACCGCGCGGATGCGCTGCGCCTCCGGCAAGCCGGGAAAGCGGTCGTAGAGGCGCGCGATCAGCCAGTAGCCATGCACGCAGGAATGCCAGTCGAAGCTGCCGTAGAAGATCGGATGCAGCGCGCGCGGGCCTTGTACATCAGCCTCGCCGGCCATGACGTGATCGAGCTTGTTCGGATATTCGCGCGTCAGGTGGCCGAGCGCGACCTGCGCGAACTTCGACGCGAGCGCGGCGTCGAGCGTGATCGGTTGATGCGGATTCATGCGGTCCTCGTCGATGCGATTCGTGATTCCGAGACTTTATCGATAAATAGTGTGAAATCTAGTCTAAGGGTAATTACTAAATGCACGCGAAACCGGAGCGGCCGCACGCCTGCAAAACGGCAGCGAAATGCTTTTATGACAAGCCTGAGCGCGCGCCGCACGCCATCGGCGGAAAACAGAGGTCAGGAAATTGCGCACGCCACGGTCGCGCGCCCTTCGCCGAACCGTCGTATAAACTTGCGCCCGAACGCCGCCAAGAGCGCCCGCGCCGGGGTCACGAGCCCCGGCAAACGCCACCCAGACAGTGACCAAGAGCCAGAAACAACATGACCGACATTCACGCTTATACCCCCGAGGACACCCGGCGTCGCGTTTTCGCGATCGTCGGCGCCTCGTCGGGCAACCTCGTCGAGTGGTTCGACTTCTATATCTACTCGTTCCTCGCGCTGTATTTCTCCGCGGCGTTCTTCCCGGGCGGCGATCCGACCGTGCAGCTTCTGAACACCGCGGGCGTGTTCGCGGCGGGCTTCCTGATGCGCCCGATCGGCGGCTGGCTCTTCGGCCGCATCGCGGACAAGCACGGCCGCCGCAACGCGATGATGATCTCCGTCCTGATGATGTGCGGCGGTTCCCTCGTCATCACCTTCCTGCCGACCTACGCGAGCATCGGTGCGTGGGCACCGTTTCTGCTGTTGATCGCGCGCCTGTTCCAGGGTTTGTCGGTGGGCGGCGAATACGGCACGAGCGCGACCTATATGAGTGAAGTCGCGCTGCGCGGCCGGCGCGGCTTTTTCGCGTCGTTCCAGTACGTGACGCTGATCGGCGGGCAGCTTGCCGCGCTTCTCGTGCTCGTGATCCTGCAACTGTTTCTCTCGACGGAAGAGCTGAAGGCGTGGGGCTGGCGCGTGCCGTTCTTCATCGGCGCGTGTGCGGCGCTGGTTTCGCTGTATCTGCGCCGTTCGCTCGACGAAACCTCGACCGCCGAAACGCGTCATCGCAAGGAGGCGGGCACGCTCAAGGGCCTGCTGCAGCACAAGGGCGCGTTCATGACCGTGGTCGGCTTCACGGCGGGCGGCTCGCTGATTTTCTACACGTTCACGACCTACATGCAGAAGTACCTGGTCAACACGGCCGGCATGCACGCGAAGACCGCCAGCAACGTGATGACCGCCGCGCTCTTCGTCTACATGCTGCTGCAGCCGCTCTTCGGCGCGTTGTCGGACCGTATCGGGCGCCGTGCGTCGATGCTCTGGTTCGGCGGCCTGGCGACGATCTGCACCGTGCCGCTCCTGCATGCGCTTTCCACCGTGTCGAGCCCGGTCATGGCCTTCGTGCTGGTGGTCGCGGCGCTCGCCATCGTGAGCTTCTATACGTCGATCAGCGGTCTCATCAAGGCCGAAATGTTCCCGCCGGAAGTGCGCGCGCTGGGCGTCGGCCTGTCGTATGCGGTCGCCAACGCGGTGTTCGGCGGCTCGGCGGAATTCGTCGCGCTGAAGCTCAAGTCGCTCGGCAGCGAATCCACGTTTTTCTGGTACGTGACCCTGATGTGCGCGATTTCGCTCATTGTTTCCTGGCGGATGCTCGATCCGAGCAAGGAAGGCTATCTGCGCAACGAGCCCTGAGGGGCCGGTGGCGAGCGGAACGGCGGCGGCACGGCCGTCGTCCGCATCGCTTGCCGATGAAGGTAGTATGGTGTTTTATGCGGTATGTAGACGACGCGCCGGCGACGGTGCACGGTCATAACGAGCAAATGCGGGAACCGGATATGCATGCGCGCGCAGCCGCCGCGCGCAACGCCGATGTGCACCTTCGGGCGCGTCGGTCTGCCTGGAGCCTGTTCATGGAAGATTTCGACGAAACGCTGTTCCTTGTCTGGCGCGCCAACCTGAACGTCCTGGTCGGCTCGCCGGGAGGCGCTGGGCGCCTCGCGCGCATGATGAACTTCTCGCCGACGTTCATGAAGCTCATTGTCGCGGGTCAGCGCGATTTCAATGAGGAGTTCGTGCGCGGCATCGAACTCGTGACGGGCCTGCCGCCGCACTGGATGGACGAACGCCGTGCGAGCGAAGAAGTCCCGCCCGACGTGCAGCGCGCGATCGACGAAGAAACGCCGATGGCCGTGTTCCGCGGCACCGCGCATCCCGCGCCGAAGCGCCCGGTGTTGCGCGGCCCGGAGCCGTTGCTTTCGCAGACCGAAGCGACGCGCCGTGTCGCCGATATCGCCCAGCAAAACGCCGAAGCGAACCGTCGCGACTTGCTTTTCCGCAAGAATCGCGAACTGCTTTCGCAGGATTTGCGCCGTCTGGAGCGCCAGCTCGGGCTGTTACAGGTCGACGGAATGCAGCCGAAGGTCGATGAACTGATCGCCTCTGATCGCATGAGCGAAGCGGCGAAGGCCGATCTGACCGGCCGACTCGAACAGATCGACAAGCACGTCAAGCTGTTACATCAGCATGTCGAGAAGCTGGTGGCGCTGCTCTCGACCCCGGACGAGCCCGAACTGGGCGAGTGATTATTTCTTCTTGCCGTCTTTCGGCGTGTCCGGTTCCGGATGCACCGCAATCGGATCGCTCGCCGGAAAGGTCTCTTCGAGCGCCTCGTCGAGCAAATCCTCTTCGTTCGCGGCGCGCGGCCGGTCTTCCTTCAAACGTTGATCCTGGCTGGCTTTCTTCATGGTGCGCTCCGCGATGCGAAGTCATCGACAATTCAATATAGCAGCCTCGCGAAACCCGCGCAGTCAGCCCTCGCGGCGGTAGTCGGCGGGGCGCACGCCCGTCCACTTTCGGAAGGCCCGCCGGAACGCGCTCGGTTCCGCGAAGCCGAGCGCATCGGAAATTTGCGGGATCGTGTCCTGCGTGTGCGCGAGGCGCGCGATCGCGAGGTCGCGCCGCAGCGCATCCTTGATCGTCTGGTACGTCAGCCCTTCCTGTTTCAGACGCCGCCGCAGCGTCGCTTCCGCCATATGCAGCGCGGCCGCGAGGTTGTCGGCTTCGGGCCAGTCCGTCGGCGCGGTCTGCTTCAGGCGCGCCTTGATGCGGGCCGCGAGCGAATCCGGATTGCGGTATTTCACGATGAAATTCGCCGGCGCGTCGCGCAGGAAGCGCCTGAGCGTCGCGGCTGTCTGCACGACCGGCAGCGCCGCGCAGTCGGCCGGCAGATCGACGAACGAGCGCGGCGCGTCGAAGCGCAGGTCGTCGCAGAACATGAGGCGGTATTCGTCGCTCGCCTGCGGTTCGGGGCAGCGCAAGTGCGCCGCGAGCACCGGAATGCGCCGCCCGACCAGCCAGCACAACAGCCCGTACACGAGGATGAAGCCCGTCGCGTAGGCGAACATCGTTTTGGGCGCGGCTTTGTCGTCGAGCCAGATGCGCACGCGCGTTTCGTCGATGTCGGGCGTGAAGGTCAGTTCATCGAGCACGAGGCGCATGAAGCCGGCGATGCGCGCGAGCGCCTGCGCGCCGTCGCGCGCGGTCAGCGCCGCGTGGCACAGCAGCACGAAGCTGCCGCGGCGCATCGGATGCGGGTCCTGGCCGAAGAACTCGTCGTCGAGCGCGTCGGCGGTGGCGTTCCACAGCCTGCCGTATTGCACCGGCGACACGCGGGCCCGCGGCGAATCCAGCGTTGCCGGCGCGATGCCCGCAGCGGCCAGCAGACCTTCGCGCGCGACGCCGCGCGCCTCGGCGCAGCGCAGCGCCGCTTCGACGAGGCTGACCGAGATCGAGTCGCGCTCGATGTTGCGTCCGGGAGTTGGGGTTGTCACTAGGTGGCCAAAGCGCTCAGTTAGCGTGATCGTTTTGGGCATCGGCTAATGTCCGGCGATTGCCTAGACTCGTGCGCAGACGGCCCATCCGCCCGTCTGACGGCGGCGAGCCAGTGTATCCGATCGATGCCTCGCAACAGCCGCCACCATTCCATCACCCGATAATCGAAACATGATCGACGCTTTCCTCACCGAAGAGCAGCGCATGATCCGCGACGCGGCTCGCCAGTTCGCCACCGAAGTGCTCGCGCCCAACGCGGGCCAGTGGGACAAGGACGGCGCCATTCCCGACGCGGTCGTGAAGCAGCTCGGCGAACTCGGCCTGCTCGGCATGATCGTGCCCGCGGAACTCGGCGGCACCTTCAGCGATTACACCGCCTACGCGCTTGCGATGGAAGAAATCGCCGCCGGCTGCGCGTCCTGCGCGACGCTGATGAGCGTGCACAACTCCGTCGGCTGCGGCCCGATTCTCGCGTACGGCACCGACGCGCAGAAGGCGGAATGGCTGCCGAAGCTCGCGAGCGGCGAGATCATCGGCGCGTTTTGCCTGACGGAGCCGCAGGCGGGCTCCGAGGCGAACAACCTGCGCGTGCGCGCCGTCGAGAAAGACGGCAAGTGGGTGCTTTCGGGCAGCAAGCAGTTCGTCACCAACGGCAGGCGCGCGGGCGTCGCGATCGTCTTCGCCGTCACCGATCCCGAACTGGGCAAGCGCGGCATCTCGGCGTTCATCGTGCCGACGGATACGCCAGGCTTCAACGTCGGCGCGCCGGAGCACAAGCTGGGCATCCGCGCATCGGATACCTGCCCGATCAACTTCGACGATTGCGCGATTCCCGCCGGGAATCTGCTCGGCCAGCGCGGCGAAGGGCTGAAGATCGCGTTGTCGAATCTCGAAGGCGGGCGCATCGGCATCGCGGCGCAGGCGCTCGGCATCGCGCGCGCGGCGTTCGACGCGGCACGCGCGTATGCCAAAGACCGCGTGCAGTTCGGCAAGGCGATCCGGGAACATCAGTCGGTCGCGAACATGCTCGCCGACATGCAGACGCAGATCAACGCCGCGCGCCTCTTGATTCATCACGCGGCGCGCATGCGCACGGAAGGCGTGCCGTGCCTGTCGGAGGCGTCGCAGGCGAAGCTGTATGCATCCGAAATGGCCGAGCGCGTGTGTTCCGATGCGATCCAGATTCACGGCGGCTACGGCTATCTGCAGGACTATCCGGTGGAGCGTCACTATCGGGATGCGCGCATCACGCAGATTTACGAGGGCACGAGCGAAGTGCAACGGATGGTGATCGCGCGCAACGTCTAAAACCTATAAACGGAGACGCAATGAATCGAGCACAGGCATTCATCGAAGCACGAGATTTTCTCTTTGCGCATCGCACCGATTACGACACGGCGTATCGCGAGTTCGAGTGGCCCGTGCTCGATCGCTTCAACTGGGCGCTCGATTATTTCGATCCGATGGCGCGCGGCAACGATGCGCCTGCGCTGCATATCGTCAATGAAGGCGGCGGCGAGACGCGTCTTTCGTTCGCGCAGATGAGCGAGCGTTCCGCGCGCGTGGCGAATCATTTGCGCGGCCTGAACGTCGGGCGCGGCGAACGCATTCTGCTGATGCTGCCGAACCGCGTCGAGCTATGGGAAACGATGCTCGCCGCGATGAAGCTCGGCGCGATCGTCCTGCCCGCCACGACGCAGCTCGCGAGCGCGGACCTGCGCGACCGCATCGCGCTGGGCGGCGTGCAGCATGTGATCGTCGATGCGGCGGAAACGAAGAAGTTCGACGGCATCGACGTGCCCGGTTTGCGCATTGCGGTGGGCGGCGCGAAGGACGGCTGGCTCGCCTACGAAGCCGCTTACGATGCAGCGCCGGATTTTCGTCCGGATGCCGAAACGAACGCCAACGATCCGTATCTGCTGTACTTCACCTCGGGCACGACGTCGAAGCCGAAGCTCGTCGCGCATACGCATCAAAGCTATCCGGTCGGCCATTTGTCGACGATGTACTGGATCGGCCTGCAACCCGGCGACGTGCACTGGAACATCAGCTCGCCCGGCTGGGCGAAGCACGCGTGGAGCTGCTTCTTCGCGCCGTGGAATGCGCAGGCGTGCGTGTTCATCTACAACTTCAGCCGCTTCGACGCGGCGCGCACGCTCGATGCGCTCGTCAAGCACGACGTCACCACGCTT
This sequence comes from Caballeronia cordobensis, assembly GCF_001544575.2. Taxonomy (GTDB): domain Bacteria; phylum Pseudomonadota; class Gammaproteobacteria; order Burkholderiales; family Burkholderiaceae; genus Caballeronia; species Caballeronia cordobensis. The sequence continues at coordinate 82,977 of NZ_FCNY02000012.1, read as the reverse complement.
TGCGCGCCGCCGACCGTGTGGCGCATGCTGGTGCAGGAGCCGCTCGCTTCGTATGCGGTGAAGCTGCGCGAGATCGTGGGCGCGGGCGAGCCGCTCAATCCGGAGATCATCGAGCGCGTGCAGGCCGCGTGGGGCTTGTCGATCCGCGATGGCTACGGGCAAACCGAGACCACCGCGCAGATCGCCAACACGCCGGGCCAGCGGCTCGTGCCGGGCTCGATGGGCCGCCCGTTGCCGGGTTATCGCGTGGCGCTGCTCGATCCGGACGGCGCGCACGCCGAGGAAGGCGAGATCGCGCTCGAACTGAATCCGCCGCCGCTCGGCCTGATGACCGGTTACGCCGGCAACGCGAAAGCCACCGAAAACGCGATGCGCGGCGGCTTCTATCGCACGTCCGACGTGGCGGCGCGCGGCGCGGACGGCTACTTCGTCTATGTGGGCCGGGCGGACGACGTGTTCAAGTCGTCGGATTACCGGCTGAGTCCTTTCGAGCTTGAAAGCGTGCTGATCGAGCACGAGGCGATTGCGGAGGCTGCGGTCGTGCCGAGTCCCGATCCGCTGCGCCTGTCGGTGCCGAAGGCGTTCGTCACGCTGCGTCACGGCTATGCCATCGGACCGGAACTCGCGAAGAGCGTGTTCGCGTTCTCGCGCGAGCGGCTCGCGCCGTACAAGCGCATCCGCCGGCTGGAATTCGCCGAACTGCCGAAGACGATTTCCGGCAAGATCCGCCGCGTCGATTTGCGCAGGCAGGAAGCGGCGCGCGCGGAAGCGGGCGCGCGCGGCGAGTTCGAGTTCTGGGAAGAGGATTTTCCGGAGCTGCGTCAGAGCGGCAAGGCGGATTGAGCGCATGAGCACGCAAGCACTGTTGCGCGACACGCCCGAGGTTGCGTTCGAGATCGTCAATCGGGTGGCGATCATCACGCTCGACCGGCCGCATGCGTTGAACGCGCTGTCGCACGACATGATCGCGCTGCTCGCCGATCGTTTCGCGACCTGCGCCGAGGACGATGCCATTCTCGCGGTCGTTTTACGCGGCAGCGGCGACAAAGCATTTTGCGCGGGCGGCGACGTGCGCAAGCTGTATCACGCCGCACGCAACGATCCGCATCACGCCACGCCGTGGCTGAAATTCTTCATCGACGAATACCGGCTCGATTACACGATTCATCGTTTCTCGAAGCCGGTCATCGCGCTGATGGATGGCATCGTGATGGGCGGCGGCATGGGACTCGCGCAGGGCGCCGCGTTGCGCATCGCGACCGAGCGCACGCGCATGGCGATGCCCGAAACGCGTATTGGCCTGTTGCCCGATGTCGGCGCGACGCACTTCCTGCGCGTGCTGCCGCGCGATCTCGCGCTGTATGTCGGCCTGACCGGCGCGACGTTGTCGGGCGCGGATGCGAAGCGCATCGGGCTCGCGGACGAATGCGTGCCGTCTACCTGGCTGCGCGGTTTCATCGAGCGTCTCGAAACGCTGCGCTGGAACGATGCGCAAGATGCAATGACGCAGTTGAAGCGCGTGTTCGTGCCGGGCGCGAATATCGAGCGCCACGCGCCGCTCGACGACATCCGCGCGCAGATCCGGCGGCACTTCGCGCCGTGCCCGACGGGCGGCGCGGAACGCATCGCGGCGTCGCTCGCTGCCGATGCGGACAACGAATGGTCGCGCGCGACGCTCGCCACGCTCGCAAGCCACTCGCCGACCATGCTCGAAGTGACGTATCACGCGCTCCTGCGCGGCCGGCAGATGTCCCTTGCGGATTGCTTTCGCATGGAGCTGGGCGTGGTGTATCGCGCGATCGATGACGGCGATTTCGTCGAAGGCGTGCGCGCGCTCATCATCGACAAGGATCGGCGGCCTCGTTTCGCGCCGACGACGCTCGCGCAGGTGCGCGCCGAGCGCGTGCAGCACTTTCTCTCATCGCCGTGGCGTAAAGAGATGCATCCGCTCGGGGATCTGTGCGCATAATCTCCAGACGCAATTCGCAAGCAAATGTTTCCGCGGCGAACTGCGTGAATGTCCGATGAGTCGAAGCTGGCTTTATCGATCATCGGACAATTCGAGAGGGGAACCACTATGCCGATCCGTCATTCACATCGAGCGCTTTTGTCGGCGGGCATCGCCATCGCGTTGATCGCACCGGCCGCATCTTACGCGCAGATCAATCTTCAGCAATTCGGCTTCGGCAGCGATAAGTCCGAAGCCGCCGCCGGCGCGAACGGCGCGGCGCAGCCTTCGGCGCTGTCGTCGCTCGTGCAGAACTATCTCGGCGCGAACCAGCAAGTGCTCTCGGGGCAATCGAGCCTTGCCTCCGCGATGGGCATGTCGAGCGTCGCGAGCCAGGCGCAATCGGCGGCGGGCTTGCTGCAGGGCGCGTCGGGCGGAAGCGGTGTGCCGAGCGCGAGCGTGCTGTCGCAGCTCGGCGGCACGCAGCAGAGCGTGTCGCAATCGTTGATGCAGGCGTTCGCGGGCGGCTCGACCGCGCCGGCCACCGCAACCAGCAAGAAGACTTTCACCGATGGCCTTGCGTCGCTCGGGCAAGGCGTCAAGCAGTACGCCGGCCTGCAATCGGACCTCGGCTCGGTGTCGAATTCGATGAACATGTCGTCGCTGCTGCAGGCGGGATCGAACCCGGCGACGGCGCAGGCCGCGACCTATATCGCGCAATCCGCGCCGGGACAGTTGCAGTCGCTCGTACAGACGCTCACGCAGGCGGTGCAATACGCGAAGACCAACGGCATTTCCGTTCCGTCGATCGCAACGTCGGCGTTGACCGGCACGAAGTGATGCCGCGCGGCGAACGCGCGCGCAAAACGAAAGCGGCGTGGCTCAAACTGAGCCACGCCGCTTTTTTGCGTGCGGGTGTTGCGTTTAGCGGCCGGTCGCCTGGCGCATCGCGAGACGCCTCAGCACGGGCAGCGCCTGCTGCCTGCGTGCCTTGGGCGACAACGGCGGGAGATAGGAGATATCGGCGATGTCGGTGAGCTGCGAGTTCGGGTCCGGATCGAGCACTTCCAGCGCGGGCGGCTCGACGGGCTCGGCGTCGACATGCTCGGGTTCATCCACGGTCAGGCCAAGGGAGTGACGCACATCCACGCCGCGAATATGCACCGTATAACCGGCATCGGCCAATAAGCGTTCACGCGATTTCCAGTATTCGCGCGCGGACGCAGGCATGGCATGCATCGACACATATTCGATCACGATCTCATAGCCGCGAACCTTCGGATAATTCAGCAATAACTTGCCCGAACGAACATAAGAAATGTAGCGGTCGATTTTCTTCGTGAGCAAATCCTGATGCTCCCGTTCATCGCGCCAGTCGAGCTCGTCGAAGAGCCCGACATAAACGCGCCTGAAGAGAATGTTCACTCCGATGTAGTCGATCGCGTCCACGTCGCGCACAGACATGGTCAATCCCCTGCGCCCTCAGTCGGGCAAATATCAATGGACGCATTGTAATGGATCTTCACGACCGGATTATCGTGAAACACCATGTTTAATGGGACAAAATCTCAATTTAATAAGAATCCTAATCCGTCAATTAAGTGCAATCTGATTGCTGCAAACAATTTCGACAAAACGACAATCTATTCATCAATCAGGTGCGTCTGCGCGATGCATCCGCGAGATCCCCGGCGGACGCGGCTTTGGCGACTTCCTCGTTCGGTATCGCTTCGACATGCGCCAGCGGCGGCTGCTCGTTGATCCACGCATTCAGGATCGTCGACGTCACCGCGAGAATCACAGGACCGATGAACAATCCGACTATTCCGAACGCGAACATGCCGCCGAGCACGCCGGAGAGAATCAGGAGCATCGACAGATTCACGCCGCGCTTGATGAGAATCGGCCGCAGGAAATTGTCGAGCATCGCGATCATGATGGACCACACGAGCAGCAGCGATCCCGCGATGTTGTGGTCGTGCCAGAAGAGCCATGCGACCCCGCCGAGCAGCGGCAGCAGCGGGCCGATCTGCGCGAGACACAGCATCAGCATGACGGCCGTGATGATGCCCGCCGCCGGCACGCCCGCGAGCGCAAGCCCGATGCCGCCGAGCGCCGACTGCGTCACCGCCGTCACGACGATGCCGAGCGCCACCGCGCGAATCGCGAGGCCGGCGAGCTTCACGGCTTCCGCACCGCGCAGCGTGGCGATGCGCGTCGCGAAGCGCACGACGAAGCGTCCCGCCGCCTCGCCGTTCATATACAGAATGCCGGAAATGATGACGGTGATCACCATGTGCATCACGAACACGCCGACGACGGCCGCATGCGAAAGCATCCAGCGCGCGACGATCGTCACGTACGGCTCCAGCTTCGCGAGCAGGCCGCCGGGGCCCGCATCGGACAGCATTTGCCATTCTTTCGAAACGCGCGCGCCGGCGAGCGGCACGTCGTGCACCCAGCCCGGCGGCGGCGGCAGCGCGTAGCTCGGCAGGCTTTTCACGGCGGCCATGATTTCGCCGCCATGTTCAGCGAGCGTCGAGATCGCCGAATAGAGCGGCAGCACGATGACGACCAGAAGCACGAGCAGCATCACGGTCGTCGCGATCCAGCGGCGGTTGCCGCAGCGGCGCTGCACGGCGAGCATGAGCGGCCAGGTCGCCACGACGATCGTCGTCGCCCAGATGAGGCCGGGCAGGAACGGACGCAGCACATAGAGGCTGCCGACCGTGAGCGCGGTCAGGATCGTGATGACGAGCAGAATGCGGGCGATATCCACCGGCTGGCGGGGACTCGGGGGATTGGGATTCGGCTGCCCGATGGGTGGAATTGGCATGATGCGTCCGGATGAAAGTGAGAGCCGATGCCGCGCGAAGAAAAAACGCAAAGCGATGGCGCGTATCGGGCGATGGACAAGGGATAAGCGAAAGGCCGCGATCCGGCAAGGGCGCAATCATAACGGCATGCAATCCATACTACTAAAAATCGCGTGGTGCATCGAACCCGAGCCTTCGATGTCTGCTGGAAATACGTTATTAAATTGCCTATTCTTTTTTGGGCGCAGAAGAGAGCAGGCATGTTCCGCCGCGCGTCCCGAGGACGATACAAGAACGATTTGGGAGACTGTCATGGCCGGTTTTTCCCGCACTTCGCTCGTTCCTTTCATTGTCGCCGCCGGTGCTTTCGGGATCGTGACATCGCCCGGCGCCCTGGCCGCCGACGAAATCCAGAACGCCAACACGACGCAGGCCTCGCCGGTTCCATCGGCGTTGCGGCCGGTCTCGCAGCAGCAACTCGACGGCGCCGCGGGCGACAGCGCATCGTGGCTGCATTCGAACGGCTCGTATGCCGAGACGCGCTTCGCGCCCGCGACGCAGATCAACACGTCGAACGTGGCGAAGCTCAAACCCGCGTTCATCTTCCAGACGGCGGTGATGGAGTCGATGGAAACCGCGCCGATCGTCTCGAACGGCGTCATGTTCCTCACCACGTCGTACAACCACGTCTATGCGATCGACGCGGTCACGGGCAAGGAGTTCTGGCATTACAAGCACAAGATGGGGCCGGTCACGACCTTCTGCTGCGGACCGAACAACCGCGGCGTGGCGATTGCGGGCAACCGGCTCTTCATGGGCACGCTCGATTCGAAGCTCGTCGCGCTCGATGCGAAGACCGGCGGCGAGCTCTGGTCGACGCAGATCGCCGATCCCGAGCTCGGCTATTCGGAAACGATGGCGCCAGTCGTCGTCGAAGACAAGGTGCTGATCGGCACGAACGGCGGCGAGTACGGCATACGCGGCTTCGTGAAGGCGTTCGATGCGAACTCCGGCCAGTTGCTCTGGACCTTCTACACGATCCCCGACACGGGCAGCGAAGGCGTGTGGGCCGAGAACGACGCCGTGGGCCGCAACATGAAGCGCGACATCGCCGCGGAGAAAAAGACGCTCGCGGACAAGGGCACGGAGTTCACGAAGACGCTCGGCGGCGGCGTGTGGATGGCGCCCGCGATCGATCGTCAGACGCGCACGGTGTATTTCGTGGTGGGTAATCCGTCGCCCGATCTGTATGGCGCGATTCGCCCCGGCGACAATCTCTACACCGATTCGCTCGTCGCGGTCGATCTCGATAGCGGCAAGTACAAGTGGCACTATCAGTACATCGCGCACGACGTATGGGATCTCGACGCGGCCAGCCCGCCGATTCTCATCGACGTGAAAGACCGGAACGGGCAGATGATTCCCGGCATCATCCACGGCGGGAAGACGGGCTTCGTCTACGTACACGATCGCCGCGACGGCAAACTGATCCGCGTCTCCGAAGCGATGATTCCGCAGGAAGGCGTATGGACCCTGCCGACGCCCAACGGCGCGCGCATGCTGCCGGGCGCGAACGGCGGCGTCGAATGGTCGCCGATGGCCTTCAGCCCGAAGACGCGCCTCGCTTACGCGGCGAACCTGCATCAGCCGATGACGTATCAGGTCGAGGAAGCGGCGTATCCCGGTGGCAAGATCTGGCTTGGCGGCGCCTTCAAGGTGATTCCCTCGGAGCAGCAGTGGGGCCGGCTCGTCGCGGTGAATGTCGATACGGGCAAGATCGCGTGGGGCTACAAGACGGAGCAGCCGCTCATCGGCGGCGTGCTCGCGACCGCGGGCGGGCTCGTGTTCAACGGCGAGGGCAACGGGCTCTTTCGCGCCTTCGACGCGGCGACGGGCCGCAAGCTCTGGGAGTTCCAGTGCGGCGCGGGGGTGAATGCGCCGGCGGTGTCGTACACCGTGAACGGCAAGCAGTACATCGCGGTCGCCGCGGGCGGCAACACGCAACTCGACTTCAAGCGCGGCAACAGTGTGCTCGTGTTCGCGCTGCCTTGATGATGACGCGTTCGAAACGTAAGCGTGTCTGGCTGGTGTACGCGCTGTGGCTCGCCGCGTGCCTGCTGCTGTCGCTGCCGTCGTTCTCGCGCGCGGCGGGCGACGTCGCGGCGAAGGCCGCCATCTGCACGACGTGTCACGGGCTCGGCGGCAACTCGACGACGGGCGACTATCCGTCGCTCGCGGGGCAGACTTCGCGCTATCTCTATCTGCAACTGCGCGACTTCAAGGCGGGCCGCCGCAGCGATCCGCGCATGTCGCCGATGGTCGAAAACCTCACGCCCGACGACATGCACGCGCTCGCGGATTACTTCGCCGCGCAGAAACCCATCGCCACCGATTTCAAGGCGGACCCGGTCAAGGTCGAAGCGGGCCGAAAGAAGTCGGAGGAGATTCTCTGCACGATGTGCCATCTCGGCGGCTTCACCGGGCAGAACGAGATTCCGCGCGTCGCGGGGCAGCAGTATCCGTATATCGTCAAGCAGTTGCAGGACTTCCGCGACAGGAAGCGCACGAACGACGCGGGCAACATGACGAGCGTATCGAAGAACCTGACCGACGCGGATATCCAGAATCTCGCGAACTACATCGCGAATCTGCAATGAGAGCGCTCGTCTTCTCGATGATGCTGGTTTGCGCGCTCGCCCACGCCGAGCAGGACGCCTACGCGCTCAACGAACGCCTGCTCGCCGCCACGAGGGAAGGCGATCAGGCGGCCGTCACGCGCCTGCTCGACGAAGGCGCGGCCATCAATTCACGCAACCGCATCGGCGACACGCCGCTCATCAGCGCATGCAAGAAAGGCTTGACGCCGATGGCGCGCATGCTGATCGAGCGCGGCGCGAACGTGAGCCAGGCGGACGTGCAAGGCATCACGCCGCTGATGGCCGCCGCGTTCGAGGGCAACGACGAAATCGCCGCGCTTCTGATTGCGCATCGCGTTGATGTGATGGCGACCGACCGCGTCGGCAAGACGGCGATCGAGTATGCGGCCGGGCGCGGGCACACGGCCGTCGTGCAGCGTCTGCTCGATGCGGGCGTCGACGTGAACGCGGCGTATCGCAATCACCTCACGGCGCTGATGTGGGCGGCGGGCTACGATCGCGAGGAAACGGCGTCGATGCTGCTCGCCCGCGGCGCGCGACGCGATCTGCGCGACGACCGCGGCATGACGGCGAAGGACATCGCCGAGCAGACCGGCTCGACGCATGTCGCTGCGTTGCTGTCGAGCGGCTAGGCCTGGGCAAAGGCGTCGATGCCCTCGACGAGACGCTGCGCGAGACGCGGCTGGCGCAACTGCTCGATCCACCATTGCAGCGCGCGGCCTTCGTGGTCGCCGCGCCACGCGACGTACAGCACGTTCGGCTCGCGCGGATCGGCGGTTTCCTTTTCGACGAGTTCGCCACGCGCGAGCAGCGTTTGCACGCGATGCCGCGGCACCCAGCCCGTGCCGAGCCCTTGCCGCTGCGCGAGGATTTTCGCGCGCATCGTCGGCACCGCGAGCGCGGCCTGTCCGCCGAGCACGCCGTAGGCGCGTCCCGCCGAACGCGACGAATCCGCGACGACCACCGCCCGATGCGCCGCGATCTGCTCGCGCCTGAGCGGCTCGTTCAACTTCGCGAGCGGATGGCGCGGCGAGACCGCGAACGTCCATTGCATCACGCCGAGCTCGAACCAGCGCAGGCCGGGAATCGCGGGCGGCTCGTTGGTCGCGCCGACGATCAGGTCCGCGCGGCCGTCGCGCAAGGCTTCCCAGGTGCCGGAGAGCACTTCGTGGGTGAGGCGCAGCGCCACGCCGGAATCGAGCGTATCGAACGCCTGCACGACCGGCAGCAGCGTCTCGAATTCGAGGATTTCATCGCAGACGACCCATAGCCGGTCTTCCCAGCCGCTCGCGATCTGCTTCACGCGCTGCGCAAGCCGCGATACGTCGAGCATGAGGCGCGCGGCTTCGTCGGCGAGCAGATGGCCGGCGGGCGTCAGTTGCAGGCGATAGCGCCGCCGGTCGAACAGCAGCGCATCGAAGCGCGTTTCGAGCTGCCGCGCGGCATGGGAAACCGTCGAGGGCGCCTTGCCGAGCCGCGCCGCCGCGCGCGACAGGCTGCCGGTTTCGCGGATCGCGTCGAGCAGCGAGAGTTCTTCCTCCGACAACATGTTCGGCTCCATCGAACGGTTTCATCGGGACGATCGTACGGCAAGCGGCATGTGATGGTCCATCATTCGCTTGGGCGCGCGGATTGCGCGCGCGAAAGGCGACTCAAGGGAGCAGAAAGATGGGACTTCTCGTCGATGGGACATGGCAGGACAAGTGGTACGACACGTCGTCCACGGGCGGGCGCTTCGTGCGCAAGGACGCCGCGTTTCGCAACCGGGTCACGGCGGAGGGCGAAAGCGGCTTCAGGGCGGAGGCGGGACGTTATCACCTGTACGTGAGCCTCGCGTGCCCGTGGGCGCATCGCACGCTCATCATGCGCACGCTGAAAGGGCTCGACGCGATGATCGACGTATCGGTCGTCAACTGGCTGATGCTGGAAAACGGCTGGACTTTCGACGACGGCCCCGGCGTCGCGCCCGATACGATCAACGGCGCGCGCTACCTGCACGAGGTCTACACCGCCGCCGACGCGCGCTACAGCGGGCGCGTGACCGTGCCGATCCTGTGGGACAAGATGCGCGGGACGATCGTCAACAACGAGTCGTCGGAAATCATTCGCATGCTGAATTCGGCGTTCGACGGTATTGGCGCGAAACCGGGCGATTACTATCCGCCCGAACTGCGCGACGAAATCGACGCGCTCAACGCGCGCATCTACGACACGGTCAACAACGGCGTCTACAAGGCGGGCTTCGCGACGACGCAAGCCGCCTACGAGGAAGCGGTCACGCCGCTTTTCGACACGCTCGACATGCTCGAAAAACGGCTGGACACGCGCCGCTACCTCACGGGCGAGCGCTTCACGGAAGCGGACATCCGGCTTTTCACGACGCTCGTGCGCTTCGACGCCGTGTATGTCGGCCACTTCAAGTGCAATCTGCGGCGCATTGCGGACTATCCGAATCTGTCGAGATATCTGCGCGAGATCTACCGCATGCCGGGCATCGCGGCGACGGTGAACTTCGAGCACATCAAGGGGCACTACTACCAGAGCCACCGCACGATCAATCCGACGGGCATCGTGCCCGCCGGACCGGTGCTCGATTTCGCGGCCTAGTCGTACTGATACACGCCGCGCTTCGTCTTGCGCCCGAGGCGTCCCGCCGCGACGAGCTCGCGCAACAGCGGGCACGCGCGGTACTTCGAATCGCCGAAGTCCTTGAGGAATACGTCCATCACGGAGAGGCACACGTCGAGGCCGATCAGGTCCGCCAGCGCGAGCGGGCCGATCGGATGATTCGCGCCGAGCTTCATGCCCGCGTCGATTTCCTCCGCGCTCGCAACGCCTTCATAGAGCACGTAGAACGCCTCGTTGATCATCGGCACGAGAATGCGGTTGACGACGAAGCCCGGCGAGTTGCGCACGCCGATCGGCGATTTGCCGACCTTTTCGGTGAGCTCGCGCACGGCGGCGGCGGTTTCGTCGCTCGTCTGCACGCCGCGGATGACTTCGACGAGCGGCAGGAGCGGCACCGGATTGAAGAAGTGCATGCCGATAAAGCGCTCCGGCGTGGCGAGCGTCGCCGCGAGCGCGGTGATCGAGATCGACGACGTGTTCGACGCGATGATCGCATCGGGCCGCGCGGCTTCTTCGATCTGCTTCAGGATGCGGTTCTTGAGCTCGGCGTTCTCGGTCGCGGCTTCGATGACGATGTCGGCCTCCGCGAGGCGCGCGTAGTCGGTCGAGGTCTCGATGCGCTTCAATGCGGCGTCGCGCGCGGCGGCCTCCAGCTTGTCCTTCGACACGAGCCGCTCCAGGCTGCCCGTCAGCGTTTTGACGCCCTTCGCGAGCGCGGCGTCGGTGACGTCGATCAGCACGACCCTGAAGCCCGCGACGGCCGCGACCTGCGCGATGCCGTTGCCCATGGTTCCCGCACCGACGATGCCGACGGTCTGAATCTTCATGCTGTGCTCCTCCTCAATCTGCGCCGGCGCGAGCGGCCGGCAAACCGGAAATGGTCGAATGCGCGTCACCGCGATTCCGAAAGGACGATTCTACCCAGCGACGCGGGCCGCGACGTTACCCGAAAGCCGTCAAATCCTTGGGCGCGATGCCGTTTGCATGACAAAAGGCAGCGTAACGGTCCCAGCCGCTCTTCCAGTTCTCGGCGGCGAGCACCCGGTCGCTGTCGTCCACGAAAAGCAGTTCGCCCTGAATGATATTGAGCGTGACGATATCCGCGCCACCCGAATCCGGTGGTAAGGCCTCCGGCGTGTGGCTCGATCCCGCCGTTTCGTACACGACGCTGCCCGGCCTCGCGACCCACTCGTGCTCGCGATACTTCCAGCTTCCCGCGACCGTGTAGACGATCACCGTGCCCGTATGCCGATGCCGCGGCATCTGGCCTTTGGCCGGCGCCTTGATCAGCGCGACGACTTCGCCGCGAATGGGATCGAGCTTGAAATACTTGACGAGCACGCGCTCGCTGTATGGCGTGAACGGCACCCACGGCAGGTCGGCGTCGTTGAGGCAGGTGGTGTGGATCTGTTCGAACAGCATGATGTCGGCTCCTTGCATTCAGCAGTGCATTGTAGGCAGCGCGGCGCATGTCGAACATCGGCCGAATGGACGACCCGGGACGACCCCTGCCGACCAAGCCGGATCGCGCGGTATCTGCTATCGTCCACGCCATGCCAACCATCATCACCGTTTCCAACCTGTCCAAGACCTACGGGTCGGGCTTCCGCGCGCTTCGGGACGTGAACCTGGAGATCCGGCGCGGCGAAATTTTCGCGCTGCTCGGCCCGAACGGGGCGGGCAAGACCACGCTCATCAGCACTGTCTGCGGCATCGTGAATCCGAGCGAGGGCGCCGTCACCGTTGCCGGGCACGATATCGTCAAGGATTATCGCGCCGCGCGCGAGATGATCGGCCTCGTGCCGCAGGAACTGACCACCGACGCCTTCGAGACCGTCTGGGCGACCGTGTCGTTCAGCCGCGGGCTGTTCGGGCGGCCGAAGAACCCGGCGTACATCGAGAAAGTGCTGAAGTCGCTGTCGCTGTGGGCGAAGAAGGATAACAAGATCATGACGCTTTCGGGCGGCATGAAGCGGCGCGTGCTGATCGCGAAGGCGCTCGCGCACGAGCCGGAGATTCTCTTTCTCGACGAGCCCACTGCGGGCGTCGATGTCGAGTTGCGCCGCGACATGTGGGGCCTCGTGCGCGAACTGCAGAGCAACGGCGTGACCATCATCCTGACGACGCATTACATCGAGGAAGCCGAGGAGATGGCGGACCGCATCGGCGTGATCAATCGCGGCGAGATCGTGCTCGTCGAGGAGAAGCGCGAGCTCATGCGCAAGCTCGGGCAGAAAAAGCTCACGCTGCAGCTCGAGAATCCGCTCGCCGACATTCCCGCGCCGCTCGCGCCTTACGGGCTCGCGCGCTCCGCGGACGGCAACGAGCTCACCTATACGTATGACGCGCACGACGAGCCTGGCCGCATCATCGCGCTGTTGCGGCACGTGGACGAAGCCGGCGTGCGTTTCAAGGATCTGCAAACGACGCAAAGCTCGCTCGAAGACATCTTCGTGAGCCTCGTCAGGGAAGCCAAATGAATCTATACGCCGTTCGCGCGATCTACCGTTTCGAGATGGCGCGCGCCGGGCGCACGCTGATGCAGAGCATCGTGTCGCCGGTCATTTCCACGTCGCTTTATTTCGTCGTGTTCGGCGCGGCCATCGGCTCGCGCATTCCGGAAGTGGACGGCATCAGCTACGGCGCGTTCATCGTGCCCGGCCTCGTCATGCTGTCCCTGCTCACGCAAAGCATCGCGAATGCGTCTTTCGGCATCTATTTTCCGAAGTTCACGGGCACGATCTACGAGCTGCTGTCCGCGCCGGTGTCGTACTTCGAGCTGGTCGTGAGCTACGTGGGCGCGGCTGCGACCAAATCCGTCATTCTCGGGCTGATCATTCTTCTGACGGCAGGACTTTTCGTTCCGCTCAGAATCGATCACCCCGTCTGGATGATCGTGTTTCTGCTGCTCACCTCCGTGACGTTCAGCCTGCTAGGGTTCATCATCGGCATCTGGGCGGACGGTTTCGAGAAGCTGCAGATCATTCCGCTTCTGATCGTCACGCCGCTCACGTTTCTCGGCGGCAGCTTCTATTCGATCAACATCCTGCCGCCGTTCTGGAAGACCGTGGCGCTGTTCAACCCGGTCGTGTACCTGATCAGCGGCTTTCGCTGGAGCTTTTACGGGCTCGCCGATGTCGAAGTCGGCGTGAGTTTCGGCATGACGCTGGTGTTTCTGGCCGTATTCATCGCGATCGTCGCGTGGATTTTCCGGACCGGATACCGGCTCAAATCATAAGGCGGCGCGCCTCGCGCGGCGGCCGGGCATGAGGGCGTTCATCGGATGAAAATCATGAAACGCACGAAGCGCAATTTCCTCGATGCGATGGCGGCCGCGTTCGCCGGCGGCCCGGCTCATGCGGCGCCTGCCCGGCCGTACGAAATCGATCACGGCAGCGCCGGCTGGCGGCGACGCCTGTCATCCGAGCAATATCGCGTGCTCCGGCGCGGCGGCACCGAGCCGCCGTTCGCGAGCCCGCTGCTCAAGGAAGGCCGCGACGGCGTCTACGCGTGCGCCGGATGCGGCCTCGCGATGTTTTCATCGGCGACGAAATTCGAGAGCGGCACCGGCTGGCCGAGTTTTTGGAAACCGCTCGACGGCGCCGTCGCGATGCACGCGGAGGCGACCGGCCACATGCGCAACGAGGTGCATTGCCGGCGTTGCGGCGGTCATCTCGGCCATGTCTTCGACGACGGCCCGAAGCCCACGGGCCTGCGCTACTGCATGAACGGCGCGGCGCTCGAATTCCGGCCCGACGCCCCGCAATAATCCATTCATCTTCCGGCTTTCCCATGAACGCACCTGAACTCAAGCTCGATGCCGCGAAGACCGCGCTCGTGCTGATCGATTTGCAAAAGGGCATCGCCGCCTTGCCCGTGCAGCCTCACGACGCCGCGAGCGTGCTTGCCAACGCGCGCGCGCTCGCCGACCGGTTCCGCGCGCTCGGCGCGCCGGTCGTGCTCGTGAAAGTGGCGTTTCCGAACGCGCCGGGCGGCCTGCGCCCGATCACCGACGCGGGGCAGGCGCAGGAAGCGCCGGCGCCCGCGGGCTGGAGCGAGCTATGCGCGGAACTCGGCGTCGAGGCGTCGGATATCGTCGTCACCAAGCGGCAGTGGGGCGCGTTTTACGGTACGGACCTCGATTCGCATCTGCGCCGGCGCGGCATCGATACGATCGTGCTGGGCGGCATCGCGACGGCGATCGGCGTCGATACGACCGCGCGCGGCGCGCATGAGCGCGGCTACGAGCAGATCTTCGTCGAAGACGCGATGAGCGACCTGCGCGCCGACACGCACGAATCCACGCTCCGCGCCATCTTTCCGCGCATCGGCCGGATCCGTTCGACGCAGCAGGTGCTGGCGGCGCTGGCATAGCGGCGCGCGTCGCCTATGCTGTAGCGTACGTCTCATATCGACGGGCGCGGGAGGTGCGGCGATGGCGGCGATTCCCAAAGTAGCGATCGCGTGTCAGGGCGGCGGCAGCCATGCGGCGTTCGCAGCGGGCGTGCTGGACCGGCTGTTGAGCGACGCATGCTTCGGCCGCTTCGAGCTCGTCGCGCTGTCGGGAACCTCGGGCGGCGCGATGTGCAGCGCGCTTGCGTGGGCGGGCTTGCTGCTGGGCGGCCCCGCCGACGCCAGACGGCGCCTCGCCGCCTTCTGGAAGGATCTGGAGGCGCGCGAGGGGCCGGATATCGTCGCCAACGCGCTCGGCACCTGGTACGCGCGGCTGCCGGTCAATGCCGAGATCAGCCCTTATCTGTATCCGCCCGTCGCCGAGGAGCGTTTGCGCGAGCTGCTCGACCGGCATTTGCCGTTCGCGTCGCTGCCCGCGGCGCCGGAGCAGCGCGCGAAACCCACGCTGCTGGTCGGCGCGACCGACGTGCGCACGGGCGACCGCGTGATCTTTCCCGGCGACAGGCTCGATCAGGACCAACTGGTGGCATCGGCCGCGGTGCCGCCGCTGTATCGCGCGGTCGAGGCGGACGGGCGCATGTGCTGGGACGGCCTCTTCAGCAGCAACCCGCCCGTGCGCGAGTTCACCGATTTCGCGAAGGACATGCGGCCCGACGAAATATGGGTAGTGCAGATCAATCCGCAGCATCGCCGGGAATTGCCCGAGTCGATGAACGAGATCATCGACCGGCGCAACGAGCTCGCGGGCAATCTCGCGCTCGGTCAGGAGTTGTACTTCACGACGCGCGTCAACGAATGGCTCAAGGCCGATGCATCGCTCGCGCAACGCTACAAGCCGATCAAGGTTCGCGTCGTGCAGATGCAACTCGACGCGAAGGATTATCCCGGGCCGCTCGACTATGCGTCGAAGCTCGATCGCAATCCCGCGCTGCTGCATGCGCTGATCCGCAAGGGCCGCGAGCGCGCGGAATGGTTTTTCGATGCGCGCTCGGACTGGCCGAGAGAAGGCACCGCTCCGCATAAGAGCGTCTACGCGACGACGCCCGCGGCGGTATCGCCGAAGCGGTAGCGTCACCTTGCCAGTAGGCAAGCATTACGGCGTCTGCCACAAAATTTCGCGCCCCATGCGTCATACGAATGGCGAATTCGTCGGCACAATCCTATCCTTCGATTTGCATTACAAACGGCACGAAGGAAAAAATCATGAATACGAAGACACTTGGACGCATGCTTGCGGCTTCACTGATCGCGCTATACGGCACCAATGCGATGGCGGACCGCGCCTCATCGCCCATCGAAGGGCAGATGGTCGTGCAGGTCATCGGCGAGGTGAAGGCGGTCGATGCGAGCGCGCATCGTGTCACGGTCGTGAACGCACAAGGCGTCTCGACGCAATTGAACGTGAGCCCGGCCATGCAAGACCTCGACAAGCTGCCGCTCGGCACGCGCATCAAGAGTTCGGCGCTTCAACCCGTGACGCTGACACCGGTCGGGCATGCGCAGCTCCAGCAGGCCATCCCCGGCGACAAGCGTTTCGTCGCGCAAGTGACGAGCGTCGACGCCGCCACGGGCGTCGTCATGCTGAAGGATGCCGACAATGTGCCGATCGAAGTACGCGCGCGCGATGCGCGTCAGGCGAGCACGCTTGCAAGCGGCGCAACGGTCCGGGTCGATACCTTGAACAACCGCCCGACGCCATCACAAAAGAAGCAATAATCGGCGCGGCTCTTTAGGACAATTCTGATGGTCCCGCTTTTTCGGCTCAATTAATTTTGTATCACTCACTGGCGGGGCCCCGCCCGTCATGTCGAGCGCGTCCGTTCATCCCCTTGTCCGGACGCAGCGCTTTCCCCCGAGCGCACAGGACGTGCGTCGCAATCGCGGCGCGCGTCCTTTTTTTATGCCGTCGCCCGCGTCATGCCGGCGTCGACGGCACCAGCCGGACCCGCGTGATTTCGGACGGCGCGCCCAGACGTTTCGGCGGTCCCCAATAGCCGGTGCCGCGGCTCGTGTAGACCCACAGTCCACCCACCTTTTCGAGCCCCGCGACGAACGGTTGCTGCAGGCGCACGAAGAAATTCCATGGCAGAAACTGACCGCCGTGCGTGTGTCCCGAAAGCTGCAAGGTGAAACCCGCTTCGGCCGCCGCGGCGGCGCTGCGCGGCTGATGCGCGAGCAGCACGCGCACGGCAGCGGAGTCCGGCGCGCCGCTGATCGCCTTCGCCGGATCGCTGCGATGCGCGGGATCGAAGCTGCCCGCGCTGTAATCGGTGACGCCCGCCACCACGGCTTGCGCGCCGTCGTGGTTCAGCACCACATGCTGATTGAGCAGCACGTTCAGACCCAGGCGGCGAAATTCGGCAATCCATTTGTCCGCGCCCGAGTAGTACTCGTGATTCCCGGTGACGAGAAACGCGCCGTGCCGCGCGGAGAGACCCGCGAGCGGGCGCGTGTGGTCGGCGAGATTGGGCACGGTGCCATCGACGACATCGCCCGTCACGGCGATCAGATCCGGTTCGAGCCCGTTCACCGCCGCGACGATGCGCTCCACGTAGTGACGCTTGATCGTCGGCCCGACGTGAATATCGCTGATCTGCACGATGGTGAAGCCGTCGAGCGCGGCCGGCAGATCGTCGATGGGCACGTCCACGCTGACGACCGGCGCGCGCCGGCGCGCGTTGTAGAAACCGATCGCGGAGAAGAGCACGGCGAGCACGGGCACCGCGAGCGCGCTATACGCCACGAGCCGCGGCGAGCCGACGGGCACGCCACGCAGCCAGTCGAGAAGATGCACGAAGAAGAGCATCACGTCGCGCGCGAAGGTCAGAAGAAGCAGCGAGGAGAAAAAGCCGAGCGCGGTGAGCCCGAGCCAGGCGAGGCGATCGGCGAGCGACGGCGGTTCGATCTGACGCGCCGCCATGCCGAGCGGAATGAGAATGACCGACGCTGCAAGCAGCACCGCCGCCAGCGTCTTGAGCGGCACGCCGACGGGCGCGTCCGGAATGAGCCGCACGCCGACGTAGAGATGAAAAAGAATGCCGATGCCGATGAAGCGGAGAAAGAAAGCCGAGCGTCGCATAGCGCCCCAGAGAGGATCGAAGAAGCGGCAAGAAGGCGCATCAAGGACGGCTGCGCCAGAGTCAGAGCCGATTCTACCCGGTAGGAAAAGTCTGCGCCGCCGGTGCACCGATGCGGCGCATCGGCTCGATTGCAACAAATTGACCGGTATTTGGACTTTCACATGTGTAGGGCGGTATAAATCCTCCGTTTTGGTTTCTGTAATCGCATTGTCAATCTCAAAAATTAGCAATGCAAATCTAAAAAGAGGGAAAGCATGAACATGAAACTGCGCGCAATGTCCATCCTGGCGACAACCGCGATGGCAGCATCGATCGGTTCCGCGTTTGCACAGAGCGATGCGCTCGTGAAGACGGCCGAACAAGTCGCAATGTCGGAGAATCCGGTTCATCTCCAGTCGGTCATCAAGGGCATCGACACGGCCAACCGTGTGCTGATGCTGCAGGACCAGAACGGCGACGTCATGTTGCCGGTGGGTAAGCAGGCCACGAATTTCGACAAGCTGAAGGTCGGCGACATCGTGGACGTGTACTACAAGAATGCGCTGCTGATGGACATCAGCAAATCGACGGCGACCGATAAGAGCGACCGCGCTCGCGTCGACACGACCGTGGTTGCGCCGGCTTCGGGCGCGAACGTCGTCGCCGGTTTCGATGCGGTGCGCCAGGTCGAAGTGCTCGCGACGGTCGTGAAGGTCGATGCGGCGAAGCGCACGATCACGCTGCGCGGCCCGCTCCACACCATGAGTCTCGATATCGCGAAGGACGTCGACGTGAGCAAGCTGAAGAACGGCGACAAGGTTCACGCGGTGTACGTGGCAGCGCTGGCGGTCAAGGTGACGCCGCCCGCGGCGACCGCTTCGAACTAAGACGCGCGCGCTGTCAAAGCAGAAAGGCCTCGGCATGACGAATGCCGAGGCCTTTTCATTGGGCGATCATCGTTGGGCGATCAAACAGCCATGCACAGATACTTGATGACGACGTAATCGTCGATGCCGTAGTGCGAGCCTTCACGGCCGAGGCCCGATTGCTTCACGCCGCCGAACGGCGCCACTTCATTGGAGATCAGTCCGGTGTTGATGCCGACCATGCCGTATTCGAGCGCTTCGGCCACGCGCCAGATGCGGCCGATGTCGCGGCTATAGAAGTAGGCGGCGAGGCCGAACTCGGTGTCGTTGGCGAGGCGCACGACTTCTTCGTCGGACGAGAACTTGAAGATCGGCGCGAGCGGACCGAAGGTTTCTTCTTTCGCCACTTTCATTTCGGGCGTGACGCCTGTCAGCACGGTCGGCTCGAAGAAGCCGTGACCCAGCGCGTGACGCTTGCCGCCCGACGCCAGCGACGCGCCTTTTGCGAGCGCGTCCTCGATATGCGACTCGACCTTCTGCACGGCTGCTTCGTTGATGAGCGGGCCGAGCGCCACGCCGCTTTCCGTGCCGCGCCCGACCTTGAGCCCTTTGACCGCCGCCGCCATCTTTTGCGCGAAAGCATCGTAGACGCGCTCGTGCACGAAGAAGCGGTTCGTGCAGACGCAGGTCTGGCCGCTGTTGCGATATTTCGACGCGATCGCGCCTTCCACGGCGGCGTCGAGATCGGCGTCGTCGAACACGATGAACGGTGCGTTGCCGCCGAGTTCCAGCGTCACCTTCTTGACCGTCGGCGCGCTTTGCGCCATCAGCAGGCGGCCGACCGCGGTCGAGCCGGTGAACGACAGCTTGCGCACGATCGGATTGCTCGTCATTTCGCCGCCGATCGCTTTCGGGTCGCCGGTTACGATGCTGAGCACGCCTTTCGGAATGCCGGCGCGTTCCGCGAGCACGGCGAGCGCGAGCGCGGAAAAGGGTGTTGCTTCGGCGGGCTTCACGACGATCGGGCAGCCGGCCGCGAGCGCGGGTCCGACCTTGCGCGTGATCATCGCGGCGGGGAAGTTCCACGGCGTGATGGCGGCACAGACGCCGATCGGCTCCTTCGTCACGACGATGCGCTTGTCGGCGGCGGGCGACGCGAGGGTATCGCCGGCGACGCGCTTGCCTTCCTCCGCGAACCATTCGATGAACGATGCCGCGTAGGCGATTTCGCCCTTTGCTTCGGCGAGCGGCTTGCCTTGTTCGGTGGTGAGGATGAGCGCGAGATCGTCGGCGTTTTCCGTCATCAGGTCGAACCAACGGCGCAGGATGATGGCGCGTTCCTTTGCCGTTTTCTTGCGCCAGGCGGGCCAGGCGGCGTTGGCGGCTTCGATCGCGCGTTTTGTTTCGCTTGCGCCCATGAGGGGGACGGTGCCTAGCGATTCGCCGGTGGCCGGGTTCGTGATGGCGAAGGTTTTTCCGTCGCTGGATTGTTGCCATTCGCCGGCGATGTAGGCTTCGTGGCGCAGGAGGGTTGGGTCTTGGAGGTGCATTTTTTTGCCTTTTGGGCGGTGGGGGTTGCGTTTGCGTTCGCGTTCGCGATTGCGATTGCGATTGCGTTTGCTTTGTTGCCGGATCCCGTTTTCGTGTTGGTTTATTAGCACTGCCCCTCCCCGGGGCGGGGGTAACTTTCTTTGCTGCTGCAAAGAAAGTCACCAAAGAAAGCAGCTTTGTCACCGCCCGCGGTCACACGCACGTTGGCCATTCTTCTCCTCGGGGAACGGCCCTCGCCTAAAGAGTGCCCTCACAAGCCCAATCGGGCTTGGATCGCGCACGATCCGTCACGTCGCGCCGCCCAACAAACGGGTACAGCCATTTCAAGCTCCGGCCCGCTTCGCGGCCGATGGGTTTCCCTTGCATACCCAACGGCAGCGCGTAGCGCTGTGCCGAAGCTATTTCGCGCTGAGCCAGCGCGCTTCGCGCACTGGCTTGTCAGACCGTGCGCGATCCAAGCCCGATGGGTTTACGAGGGCACTCTTTAGGCGAGGGCCGTTCTCCGAGGAGAAAAATGGCCAACGTGCGTGTGACCGCGGGCGGTGAGAAGGCTGCTTTCTTTGCCTACTTTCTTTGCAGCAGCAAAGAAAGTAGGTGCCGCCCCGCACAGGGGCAGTGCTAATAAACCAACGCGAAATCGGGATCCGGCGAAAACGGGATCCGGCGAAAAAAAATCAAACCGCCACGCCAACACTCTCCATCAAAACCTCTTCAAGAATCCCCAAAGCCTCATCAAAAACCTGATCCTGAATCGTGAGCGGAAACAAGAACCGAACGACGTTCGAATACACCCCACACACGAGCAGCAACAACCCGCGCTCCAGCGCGCGCGTCTGCACGAGCTTGGCAAACGCAGCATCCGCATCATTGGAACCCGGCGTGCAGAACTCGACCGCGATCATCGCACCAGGCCCGCGCACATCCGCGATCTGCGGCACATCGCGCCTGAGCGATTCGAGTTTCGCCTTGAGCTTGTCGCCGAGCACGACAGCGCGCTCGCACAGTGCTTCCTCGTCGATGATGTCGAGCACCGCGTGCGCCGCCGCCACCGCCAGCGGATTGCCCGCATACGTGCCGCCCAGACCGCCGGGGGCCGCCGCGTCCATGATGTCCGCGCGCCCGACGACGCCCGACAGCGGCATGCCGCCCGCCAGCGACTTCGCGATCGTCATCAGATCGGGGACGACATCGTAGTGCTCCATCGCGAAAAGCTTGCCGGTGCGCGCGAAGCCGGTCTGCACTTCATCGGCGATGAGCAGAATGCCAAGCTCGTCGCAAATCCTGCGCAGGCCGCGCACGAATTCGACCGGCGCCGGATTAAAGCCGCCTTCGCCCTGTACGGGTTCGAAGATGATCGCCGCGACGCGCGTTGGGTCGATATCGGCCTTGAACAGATGCTCGAGCGCGCGCAGCGAATCGTCCACCGACACGCCGTGCAGCGCATTGGGAAACGGCGCGTGAAACACGTCCGACGGGAACGGCCCGAAGCCGATCTTGTACGGCACGACCTTGCCGGTCAGCGCCATGCCCATCAGCGTGCGGCCGTGAAAGCCGCCCGTGAAGGCGATCACGCCCGGACGGCCCGTTGCGACGCGCGCGATCTTCACCGCGTTCTCGACGGCTTCCGCGCCGGTCGTGAAAAACGCGGTCTTGTTCGGATACGTGGACGGCGCGCGCGCGGAAATCTTTTCCGCGAGCGACACATACGATTCGTACGGCACGATCTGATACGCGGTGTGCGTGAAGCAGTCGAGCTGCGCGCGGATCGCCTCGACGATCTTCGGATGGCGATGCCCCGTGTTGCACACCGCGATACCCGCCGCGAAATCGATGAAGCGCCGGCCCTCGACGTCCCACAGTTCCGCGTTCTCGGCCCGCGCCGCGTAGAAATCGCACATCACGCCGACGCCGCGCGGGGTCGCGGCATTCTTGCGGGCTTGCAGGGCGGCGTTCTTCAGATTGCTGGTCACGGCGGGATTCTCCTTGAAGCGGTAGCGGATGGGTCGGCGAGGCCGAATCGAACACAGTGACGACTATAGTAAGATTTGGCCCTTAAGTTCAGAGCCATTTCAATAAATCTATAGGAGCCAATCGATGTCCACGCGCGCAAGTGTGCTGTCCGACTGGCTCGCGCAGCGCATCGACCGCACGAACGGCCAGCCGATCTACCGGCAACTGCATCGGCTTTTGCAGCAGGCGATCCTCACGCGCGAGCTGGCGGCGGGCGCGAAGGTGCCGTCGTCGCGGCTGCTTGCGACGGAACTCGGCGTCGGGCGCAACACGGTCACGCAGGTGTACGAGCAACTGGCGCTCGAAGGCTACGTGTCGTCGGCGACGGGACGCGGCACGTTCGTCGCGGACAGCGCGCCCGACGACATCCTCTTCGACGACGCGCCCACGGCCGAAAGCACGCGCGCCGCAGCGCAATCGACGCTCTCCGCGCGCGGGTCGCGGTTGATCGCGGGCGCGGGCGTGTCCAGGCGCCAGGGCGGCGCGTTCATGCCGGGCGTGCCCGACGTATCGCGGTTTCCGTCGCGCGTATGGAACCGGCTGCACGCGAAATACTGGCGCAAGCCGGTCCCGGAGCTTCTGACCTACGCGCCCGGCGGCGGCCACGCGGGCCTGCGCCACGCGCTCGCGGACTATCTGCGCACGTCGCGCTCGGTGCGCTGCACGCCGGAACAGATTGTCGTGACGACCGGCATCCATCAGTCGATCGATCTTGCCGCGCGCCTGCTCGCGGATGCCGGCGACACGATCTGGACCGAAGACCCGTGCTACTGGGGCGTGCGCAGCGTGCTGCAGGTGTCGGGGCTCGATCTGAAGGCGATTCCCGTCGACGCCGAAGGCATCGCGCCCGCGCCCGCCGATCTGGCCGCGCCGCCCCGGCTGATGCTCGTCACGCCGTCGCATCAGTATCCGCTCGGCATGGTCATGAGCCTCGCGCGCCGCCGCATGCTGCTCGAATATGCGCGCCAGCATCGCTGCTGGATCGTCGAGGACGACTACGACAGCGAGTTTCGCTATGGCAGCCGGCCGCTCGCGTCGCTGCAGGGCATGGACACGGCCGGCCAGGTGATCTATGTCGGCAGCTTCGGCAAGACGCTGTTTCCGGGGCTGCGCATCGGCTATGTGGTCGTGCCGGAGGCGCTCGCGGAGAGCTTCGCCACGGCGAGCGCCGAGCTCTATCGCGAAGGGCAGCTGCTGCAGCAGGCGGTGCTCGCGGAATTCATCGGCGAGGGGCATTTCACGTCGCATATCCGGCGCATGCGCGCGCTTTACAGCCAGCGGCGCGACACGATGCTCGCGACGATCGCGCAGCGCTACGGCGACACGCTCGCCATCGCGGGCGGGGATGCCGGGCTGCATCTCGTGCTGAAGCTGCCGCAACACGTCGACGATCGCGCGCTCGCCGCCGCCGCGCTCGAAGAGAACATTGTGGTGCGGCCGCTGTCGGGGTATTACGCGCATCGGCCGGACGCGGAATCGGGCTTGCTGATTGGCTATGCCTGCGTGCCGGATGAGGATATCGCGCCGGCTTTCGAGAAGCTTGCCGGTGTCATCGACCGGTTTTTGCGCTGATTTTGCCAATTCGACCGAAATTTCGCGCGAACACTGGAAACGCGCGCGCATGTGGAGGATCATGTGCGCCGTTTTCCCTGTACCGCATCGAGGGCTTTTTCATGACGACTGCTTCATCCGACCGACCCTTTACCGTCATTGCCGATCTGTCCGACGACGCGCCCGCGTTGCGCGAGATTCGCCACGACATTCACCGCCATCCGGAACTCTCGTACGAAGAGACGCGCACCGCGGCGCTCGTCGCCGAACGGCTGGAGGAATGGGGCTGGACGGTGACGCGCGGCGTCGGCGGCACGGGCGTCGTCGGCACGCTGAAAGCGGGCGGCGGTGCGAAAAGTATCGGCCTGCGCGCGGACATGGACGCGTTGCCGATCATCGAGCAGAGCGGCAAGCCCTGGGCGAGCGAGACGCACGGCAAGATGCACGCATGCGGCCACGACGGCCACACGACGATGCTGCTCGGCGCCGCGCGCCATCTCGCGCGCACGCGCCGCTTCAACGGCACGGTGCATCTGTATTTTCAGCCGGCAGAAGAGCACGGCGTGCCGAGCGGCGCGCAGCAGATGATCAAGGAAGGGCTCTTCGAGCGCTTTCATTGCGATGCCGTGTTCGGCGTGCACAACCATCCGGGAGCGCAGCCGGGCACGTTCCTGTTTCGCAAGGGGCCGTTCATGGCGGCGGGCGATCAGGTGTCGATCGCGATCGAGGGCGTCGGCGGGCACGCGGCGCGTCCGCATCTGTGCGTCGATCCGGTGGTCGTGACCGCGAGCATCGTGATGGCGCTGCAGACGATCGTCGCGCGCAATGTCGATCCGGCGCAGCCGGCGGTCGTCACTGTCGGCTCGATGCACGCGGGCACGGTCAACAACGTCATTCCGAACCGCGCGACGCTCGAACTCTCGGTGCGTTCGTTCAGCCCGCAAACTCGCGAACTGCTCAAGCGCCGCATCAAGGAACTGGTCGAAGCGCAGGCCGCGAGCTACGGCGCGAAGGCCACGGTCACGTATCTGGAAGGCTATCCGGTCGTCGTGAATTCCGACGCCGAAACGGAGTTCGCGATTGAAGTGGCGCGCGAACTGGTGGGCGAGGAGAATGTCGTCGCGCACGCGGATCTGCTGATGGGCAGCGAGGATTTCGCGTTCATGCTGCAGGAACGGCCGGGCTCGTTCCTGCGCATTGGCAACGGCGCGGGTGAGGACGGCTGCATGGTCCACAACCCGCATTACGATTTCAACGACAAGAATCTGCCGGTGGGCGCCGCTTATTGGGCGCGGCTGGTGGAGCGGTTCCTCGCGTGATCGAAGCCCTCACGCCGGCAACCTGAAACTCCCGATCGCCTCGCGCAGCACGTCCACCTGATCCTTCAGCGAATGCGCGGCGGCGGCGGCCTCCTCGACGAGCGCGGCGTTCTGCTGCGTCACCTGATCCATCTCCACGACCGCGCGGTTCACCTGTTCGATGCCCGCGCTTTGCTCGCGCGATGCGTGGCTGATCTCGTCGAGAATCTCGTTGACGCGGCGCACCGACTGCACGATCTCGGTCATCGTCGCGCCGGCGTTCGACACGAGCGATGCGCCTTGCTCCACCGTCTGCGTCGAAGTCTCGATGAGCGCCTTGATTTCCTTCGCCGCCGTCGCCGAGCGCTGCGCGAGGCTGCGCACTTCCGCCGCGACGACCGCGAAGCCGCGTCCCTGTTCGCCCGCGCGCGCCGCCTCGACCGCTGCGTTCAAAGCAAGAATGTTCGTCTGGAAGGCGATGCCGTCGATCACGCCGATGATGTCGCCGATCTGCTGCGAACTCGCCGTGATGCGCGTCATCGTGTCGATCACGTCATCGACGACGCCGCTGCCGCGCGTCGCCACGTCCGCCGCCTGTTCCGCGAGACGTGCCGCCTGCGCCGCGCTTTCGGCGTTGTTCTTCACGTTGGCGGTCATCTGGTCCATGCTCGACGCGGTCTGCACGAGCGCCGCCGCCTGCTCCTCGGTGCGCTGCGACAGGTCGGTATTGCCCGCGGCGATTTCCGATGCGCCCACGTTGATGTTTTCCGTGCCATTGCGCACGCGCCCGACCGTTTCCACGAGCCCGCGCTGCATCACGCTGAGCGCGTGCAACAGGCTGGTCGTGTCGTTCGGATGCACATCGACGGCGGCGGTCAGGTCGCCCTGCGCGATGCGATGCGCCGCGCCGACCGCGAGTTCCAGTTCGCCGCCGAGATTGCGCTTGATGCTGCGCAGGACGATCAGCATCGCCGCCGTCGCGATGCCGCCGAGCAGTGCCGTGATCGCGAGCCAGCGCAGCGCGCTCGCGTAGAACGCGCTCTGCACGTCGTCCATGTACATGCCGGTGACGAGATACCAGTCCCACTGCGCGAAGCGCTGGGAATACGAGAGCTTGCCGACCGGCTTGTCGCTGCCCGGCTTGGGCCACAGATAGCTGACGAAGCCGCCGCCGGGCTGATCGCCCGCCTTCACGATATCGACGAACAGGCGATTGCCCGCCGGGTCCGTGTACGTCGACAGATCCTGCCCGACCATGCCGGGCTTGATCGGATGCATCACCATCTTCGGACGCGAATCGTTGATGGAGAGATAGCCGTCCGTGCCGTAGCGGATCGCGCCGACCACTTCGAGCGCGCGCTTTTTCGCTTCTTCTTCGGTGATCGTCTTGTTCGCCGCGAGCGCCGCGTAATGCGCCGTGATCGCGTGCGCCTCGTTGACGAGGGTCTTCAACTGCTCCTTGCGGTCGTCGATCATCGACGTCCGGTTCTGCCACGCCCCGATGATCCCGATCGCGATCAAGCCGATCCACAGCACGGCGATCAGCGAGCCAAGCTTTTTGTTCAACGTCATTCTGTTCATAGTGCGCCCGTCGCCTTTTGCGTTGTCTATCCCTTGTGCGACGGCGCATGCCGCCGCATGTCCGCTTTACGGCAGGCGGCGCGGCGGGTTGTAGGGCGGGAATTCCCGGATGACCGGGCGGGCGTTTCTTCAGATCAAAGGCGCCGGATCGGGTCCTTGTCCGGCGGCGCGTCGGGATGCTGCGGCTCGTCCGGCCGATGCCCCGGCGACGGCGGCCTGAACGGATCGGATTCCGGGTCGCGGTTCGGGTCCGCGATGGGATCCGGAATGGGCGTGGTCTGCATGTCGAAGTTCATGATGTCCCCCGAAAGGTGATTCGGCGCTATGCGGACTCGTGCGCCGCGGGCATGTGCAGCGTGAACGGCTCGCCCGGATGCGCGTCGCCGGTGTTCGAGAGCGCGGCGCGCGCACGGGCGGCGATCGCGTCGCTGCCGGTGTCGCGCGGAAGCTCGTCGAGCGCGATATGCGGCGTGCCGAGCGCGCGGGCCGCGCCGATGGGCGAGGACGCGGCGGCGTCGTCGGAGACCAGCAGACGCGCGTTGGCGATGAGGCGCGGCAAGGTGCGCGGCGCGACCGCGCCCGCGAGAAAGAGCGCGGCCGTCTGCATCGCGCCGAGGACGCCGGCGGTGCGCTCGGGATCGGGCGCGTCGCCGACGATCGCGATCTGCCAGCCGTCCGCGGCGAGTTGATCGGCGACATCGGCGTAACGCTCGGCGGGCCACGCAGGCGAATCGCGATGACTGCCCGGATGGATCAGCACCAGGCGCTCGCGCTCGATACCGTGGAACGCGGCGAGCGCGTCGTAATCGGCATCGGACGGCGCGCCGGCGTTCGCGCATGGCATGGCGCTCGGCTCGTCCGGGACGAGCGCGGGCGCGAATTCGTCGCTCAAGCTGGAAAGGGAAGTGGCTCGCATCCTGGCTCCTGCAATTGGCGTGGCCTCGTTTCGATGTCCGCGGATTCGCGAAGGGCCAGGCGCTTGGCAAGCACCCGCCGTGCCCGCATGGTTCACGGCCCGTCCGCATGGGGCGGCGCGCGCCCACGGAGACAGAATGCATCCCGGACCGTGACAGTTTGAGCGTCGATGACAGCATCTGTCACGTATTGAAGGAGCCGCGGCGGCGCTCGTCAAGGCGCGGCGATTTTCCGCGCCGATGTAAAAAGCCGCCGCCTCGCGATGCGGGGCGGCGGCTCGGTGCGCGGCTTGCGGGCAGCGCGGCGTTTCAGGTTTCCGCGTTGCCGTCGTCGGCGGGCAGCGTCTTCGGCGTGAACGCTTCGGCGCGGCGGCGGATGCCGTCGACTTCGCCGGTCACGAAGGTGCGCCGGTCGGCGGCGAGCGCTTCCTGATACGACACGCCTTCCGGCACGCGGTGTAGCAGCGCGCGCAATTCGCCCTGCGTGGTCTGCTCGACCGGCTCGTAGTCGTAAAGGCCGAGTTCGAGTTCGGCGCGCTCGTGCAGGATGAACAGGCACGACGCGAACACCGCGACGCCGAGCACTTCCTGCACGCCGAAGCGGAATTCGTGCGGCACCGGCGAGAACGGCAGCCACGCGATCAGCGCCGCGCCCGCGAGCGCCAGGGCGATCGTTGCTTTGAGCAGCAGTTGCAGGCGCGCGACGATGCGCTCGCGTTCGGTCTTCAATTGCCCCGCCGATTTCGGCACGAGCGCAATAAGCGATTGTTGACGACGGAGTTCTTCGAGCGGGAGAGCGGCCATATGGGTGTAGTCGGGACCATCGGTAAGCGCCAAAGCGGCGCGACACCGGTATAACGCGCGGCTTACAGGAACGTTGACGGCGCTTTCGACTTGTTTCGTCCTGTTGCTTCCTGTTTCATTTGGGCGCTTTTTGACGCGCTCGCTTTAGCGCGTGCGGTCCGCAACCGGCGTGCGGATGGTCGCGATGCCGTCCGCGATCTGCTGCGCGAACACGAGCGCCTCGACGATCGTCCCGAAAACTTCCGTGCGCACTTTGTCGTCGGTGAGGCGCATCAGATACGACGGGTGATAGGTCGGCACGATGATGTGCCCCTTGTGCTCGATGGTCTTGCCTAGATACTCGGACAGCGCCGTGCGATGCCCCGTGAGCGCCTTCAACGCCGTTGCGCCGAGCGCGACGACCACCTTCGGCGCGATGCGCTTCAGTTCTTCCTCGAGCCAGAAGCGGCAGGCCTCGCGCTCGCGCTGCGCGGGCGCGAGATGCGCGCGCTCCTCGCCGTGCGCTTCCCATTTGAAGTGCTTTACCGCGTTGGTCAGATAAAGCGATGCGCGGGGCAGCGCGGCCTCGGCGAGCGCCTCGTCGAGCAGCTTGCCCGCCGCGCCGACGAACGGCTTGCCCTCGCGGTCTTCCTGATCGCCCGGCTGCTCGCCGACCAGCATCACGCGCGCATCGGCGGGGCCGACGCCCGGCACGGCCTGCGTCGCGTTGCGCCAGAGCGCGCAGCGCTTGCACGCGTCGAGCGACGGCGGCTCCGTGAGCAGCGTGCCCTTGATCGGCTCCAGATCCGTGTTGATGGCCACTTCCATCTCGGACGGCACGTTGCGCGCATGGCGGTCGCGCCGCGAATATGGATCGGCGCGAGAAATCAGCGCGGGATCGGTGCGCGCGTTCTCCGGGCTTTTCCAGTAGCGCACCGGCATGTGCGACGCCATTTCGGCGGCGTTTTCCTGCGCGGGCGCGAAGGTGCTCTCGTAATAAGCGAGCCAGAGAGCCTCGATGGCGTCGCCGCTCACCGCCTCGCCGCTCATTGCGGTGTCGCCGAAGTCCATCGGCTTTTCCTCCGGCTCGCTCGTGCGGTCCACGCGCAGGAGCGCGCCGTCCCAGAAGGCCGCGCCGTGCGGCGTGGCGATCATCCAGGTGGCGTTGCCCATGCGCGTGGCGAAGTGCATCGCGGCATGCTCCAGCAGGTCGTGCACCGGCTCGAACCAGCTGATGAACTCGGGCGGCCCGAGCGACGCGTCGCGATGACGAAAGCGCAGCACCTTGCGCATTTCGCGCTCCTCGGCCTCGACCGATTCGATCATGCGATGCAGCCGCAGTCCTTCCGCGTCTTGCGGCGATGCGATCGCGCGGTCGCCCTGCGTCCAGCGCCACAGCGCCCTGTAGAGAAACGGCCAGCGGTCCGGCGCGCGATAGCACGCCGCCGTTTCGAGCATGACGAGGAATTCGCGCGCGATCTTGACCGGCTTCTTCGCGTTCGGGTCCACCGAGCCGGGCGCGGGGGGATCGATGGAGCCGAACACCGTTGCCGATGCGTCGGTTTCTCGCCAAAACACGTCTTCCGGCCGCACGCCTTCCATGAGCAGGTTGCGCGCTTCGGTACGCCAGGCAGCAAACGACGGATCGAGGATGACGCTTTTCATCGGCAAGGGGAATCAGAAAAGTACTGTATATCCATACAGTAATTCTAGCGACGTCCGCTGCTTTGTGGCAATTATTTAAAGACGGTCGTGCCCCTATATGCGGC
Source organism: Caballeronia cordobensis (assembly GCF_001544575.2). GTDB lineage: Bacteria > Pseudomonadota > Gammaproteobacteria > Burkholderiales > Burkholderiaceae > Caballeronia > Caballeronia cordobensis. The sequence continues at coordinate 53,133 of NZ_FCNY02000012.1, read as the reverse complement.
GTTTCGATGTGGCGGCAGATGGGAACGGTCATTGCTGAAATCGATCCATCGCCGCCGGCGATTGCTTTGCCAAGGCGGCCGAACACCATCGAAACGGAGCCGACATGCTTGCCATCGTCATCCCTGCCCACAACGAAGCCGCGCAGATCGGCGCGTGCGTGGCGGCTGCGCGCCGCGCCGCGGATCATCATCAACTGCTGGGGGAAGCGGCGCGCGTGATCGTCGTGCTCGACAGTTGCACCGACGAAACCGGTGCGATCGCGCGAGCGCTGGGCGCGGATGTGACGTGCGTCGACGCGCGCAATGTCGGCATGGCGCGGGCGCATGGGGCGGAAAGAGCACTGGCGCTGGGCGCACGCTGGCTCGCGTTCACCGACGCCGACACGAGCGTCGCCGAAGACTGGCTCGCGCGGCAGCTCGACTGTTGCGCGGACGCGGTGTGCGGCGTGATCGGCGTGCACGACTGGTCGCCGCATATCGGCGCGGTGCGCGAGCATTTCGGGCAGACCTACACCGATGCGGACGGACATCGGCATATTCATGGCGCGAATCTGGGCGTGTCCGCGGCAGCGTATGTGCGGGCGGGCGGATTTCCGCCGCTGGAGTCGAGCGAGGATGTGGCGCTCGTCGAGGCGCTGGTCGCGAGCGGCGCGCGCATCGCGTGGAGTGCGTCGCCGCGTGTGGTGACGAGCGCCCGGACGGATTTTCGCGCCAAGAAGGGATTCGGCGCGACGCTGCTGGAAGTCAGCAAGCGCTATCTGCCGATTGGCGCGGACGCCCCCGATTCCGACGGTGCGGTGGCGATCGCGGCTTGATCAGCTTGCGAGGGTTTCCTTGATCGCGTCGTCTTTTCCGCGGATGACGGTGCCGGTGAGAAATGCGGTCAGGACGCTGACGAGCAGCGTGACGGCGACCGCAATGGCGACGCCATCGTGACCGTTTTCGGCGAGCCGGAAGACGAGCCCAAAGCCGATCAGAACGAGCGAGCCCGCGATGATCTGCGCGCGCAGGTCTTTGCGAATGGACCCGCGCACGCTCATGGATTCGATCTGCCGCGCGTGCTGGCTGTTCATCTGAAACTCCTCGACGATCAGCCGTCCCGCGCCCGGCACGATCCTGTCGTATTGCGCGAGATGGTCGGGCAGCGGCATGGGGCCGCGAAACGAATGCGCCTGCACTGCCACGGTAATCGATGCCTTGCCGGACGCCATGGCCTTGGTCTGCTCCGTGACCTCGGCCCGACTGGATTCGGCGAGGTACCGGACCGTGCTGTCCTTAACGGCTTCGCTTGCGCTGTCCATAGCCTTCGATCGCGCCGTTCAGGTCGGACATGGTTCGCGCCCACGCGCGGTCCATCATTTCTTCGGCGGACCTGCGCGGATACGCCGACCGGTAATCGGTAGGCGGACGGATCGAAAAAACGGATGCCAGCGCGTTCGCAACGCGCCGCATTTCGCTCAGGATTGTCTTCATGTGATGCTCCGGCTGAAAGGTTGGGCAGATGAAATTCATCCTACCATTCACTTATACGTCCGAAGCAACTCGTCCGAACGGCCAGGCGCGCTTTTCAGACTTTCCAACCGAAGACAAGCCAAGCGGTTTCACCCCTGCGCGAGATCGCTCGGCAAATCGATATCGCGCAGCACGTTCGCGTCGTCGACTTCGACGATAAACGGTGCGTGCGTCGAGAAGATGCCGCGCGCGCCCGCATCGCCGTCGAGCGCGGCGAGCGCCTCGCGATGCGCGATGCCGAATCCCGCCGGATGCCCCCGCTTGCCGCGATAAAACGGCGCGACGAGCGATTCGCCGCCGTCGAGCGCGCGCGCCACGGCTTCATACGTCGCGTGCCCGATCCACGGCATGTCGCCCAGTGCGACGAGCCAGCCATCGGCTTCGGCGGTGGCGCGCACGGCGGCGGCGAGCGTTGCACCCATGCCGCGCTCCCCATCGACGCTGAAGATGACCTTGCAGCCGGCTTCGTTGAGCACGTCCGCGAGCTTTTCGGCGCCGGGACGCACGACTGCGATCACCTCCGCGGAAACCGCGAGCAGCCTGCGCGCCGACTGGAACACGACGGGCGTGCCGTCGGGCAACGTGGCGAGCAGTTTGTTGCTGTGCCCGGACGGATCGAAGCGGGTGCCCAGACCCGCCGCCAGCAGGATGCCGGTAGCGTTCGACGCATAGCTCATCGCGGCGTTTCCTGTCGTGATCGAATCGCGATTGTGCGGCGCATCGAAGCACGCCGCAAGCACAATAAGACGCGCGTCACGTCATGGTTGGCGGCAAGACCTTGTCGAGTGTGATCGGCAGGTCGCGCACGCGCACGCCCGTCGCGTGATACACCGCGTTGCCGAGCGCGCCCGCCACGCCGGTAATCCCGATCTCGCCGATCCCGCGCGCCCCGAGCGGATTGATGAGCGGATCGGGCGCTTCGACGAAAGCGATATCGAGCGTGCCGATATCCGCGTTGACCGGCACGTGATACTCCGCGAGGTTCGCGTTGGTGTAGCGGCCGTAGCGCGCGTCCATCTCGCTCTTCTCGAAGAGCGCCGAGCCGACGCCCCAGACGATGCCGCCCATCAACTGGCTATGCGCGGTCTTGGCGTTGAGCAGCGTGCCGACGTCGTACACCCCGACGATGCGCGGCACGCGAATCACGCCGAGATCGGCATCGACATGCACTTCCGCGAACACCGCGCCGAACGAGTGGAACGCGTACTGCTTTTTCTCGTCGCCGGGTTTCGCCGTCGCGATCGTTTCGATGGCGCGGCCGCCGTTGCGCGCGATGATCGCCGCGGCCGGATCGCGCTTGTCCGGATTCGACACGCTCACGACCCAGCCGTTGCTCACGATGACATCGTCGCCGGGCACGCCGAAAAGCGGCGAGCCGCGGTCCGCGAGCGCCATCGATATCAACTGGTCGCGCGCCTGCATGCAGCACGCGCGCACCGCCGGCGACACGCTCGCCGCCGATTGCGAGCCGCCCGACACCGGCGCCTTGGGCAGCGACGAATCGCCGAGCGCGAAGCGCACGTAATCGAGCGGAAAACCGAGCGCGTCGGCGGCGACCTGCGTCATGATCGTGTACGTGCCGGTGCCGAGATCCTGCGTGCCGGAGGCGACCATCGCGGTGCCGTCGGGCAGGATGCGCGCGAGCGCGGAGGCCTCGCTGCGGTTCGCCGGATAAGTCGCCGTGCCCACGCCCCAGCCGACGAACGTATTGCCTTCGCGCATCGAGCGTGGCGCGGCGGGGCGCTTCGACCAGCCGAACGTGTCCGCGCCGCGCCTGTAGCATTCGAGCAGCGCCTTCTCCGACCACGGCTTCTTGTCCTGCGGCTCCATGTTCGCGTGATTCCGGATGCGAAACGCGAGCGGGTCCATCTTCAACTGATACGCCATCTCGTCCATCGCGGTTTCGAGCGCGAACGAGCCGCTCGTTTCGCCGGGCGCGCGCATGAAGGTCGGCGTGCCGATGTCGAGCGCAACCAGCTTGTGCGATGTCGACTGATTCGGCACCGCGTACATCATGCGCGTGACGATCGCCGAGCTTTCGGTCCAGTCCTCGAACGTCGAGGTCGTCGAGATGACGTCGTGACGCATGCCGGTCATGATGCCGTCATCGCGTGCGCTGACCTGGATGCGCTGTTCGGTGTACGGCCGGTTGCCGATCATGCCGAACATCTGCGGACGTTCGAGCACGAGCTTCACGGGCCGTCCGGTCTGCTTCGACGCCATCGCCGCCAGCACGACGTGCGACCACACCGAGCCCTTGCAGCCGAAGCCGCCGCCGACGAACGGGCAGATCACGCGCACGTCGCTCTCGGACATGCCGAAGAACTTCGCGACCGCGCTCTTCGCGCCGGAGACGCCCTGCGTCGCGTCGTAGAGCGTGAGCGTCGGGCCGTCCCAGCGGGCGAGCGTCGCGTGCGGCTCCATCGGATTGTGATGCTCGTAGGGCGTCGTATAGACCGCGTTCAGCCGCGTCGGGCCCTGCCGCAAGCCGGCATCGACGTCGCCGCGCTTCGTCGTGATCGCGCGGCCCATCATCTTTTCCGGCTGATACGCCGAACCCTTCGCGCGCGCGAAATCGGCATTCGGCATCGCGGCTTCGTAGCGCACATCGACATGGCGCGCCGCGTCCTGCGCATGTTCCAGAGAATCGGCGACGACCACCGCGACCGGCTCGTTGCTGTAACGCACCTCGTTGGTCTGCAAGAGCGTGAGCTTGCGCACGGCGGGCGGCTGCGCGTCGGGGATGCCGCCGTTCGGCAGGCGCATCGCGTTCTGGTGCGTCATCACGAGCAGCACGCCGGGCAGCGCTTCTGCGCGGCGCGTGTCGATCGACGCGATGCGGCCTTTCGCGACCGTACTCGTGACGAGCACCGCGTGCGCGAGCTTGGCGTCGGTGTTGTCGGCCGAATAGCGCGCCTGGCCCGTGACTTTGAGCACGCCGTCGGTGCGATCGAGCGGTTTTCCGATGACACTCATGCGACACCTCCGGCCTGTTGAACCGCGCGCACGATCGCGCGCTGGGCGAGCGCCACCTTGAACGCGTTGTCGCGCTGCGCCTGTGCGCCCTGCACGGCGAGCGCGGCGGCGGTTTGCAGCGCGAGCTTGTCGAGCGGCGCGCCGACGAGCGCGCGTTCGGTCGCGCTTGCGCGCCACGGCTTGTGCGCGACGCCGCCAAGCGCGATGCGCGCGCTTTTCACCGTGTTGCCGTCCATCTGCAGCGCGGCCGCGACGGAGACGAGCGCGAACGCGTAGCTCGCGCGGTCGCGCACCTTCAGATACTTCGAATGATCGGCGAAGAGCGGCGGCGGCAGATCGACCGATGTAATCAGCTCGCCCGGCTGCAAGGTCGTATCGAGATCGGGCCGGTCTCCCGGCAGCCGATGAAACTCCGCGAAGGCAATCGCACGCTCGCCGTTCGGGCCGGTGACGCGCACGACGGCGTCGAGCGCCGCGAGCGCGACGCTCATGTCGGACGGGTTCGTCGCGATGCATTGCGGGCTCGCGCCGAGAATCGCGTGCATGCGGTTATTCCCGCCGATGGCCGCGCAGCCGCTGCCCGGCGCGCGCTTGTTGCATTGAGGAAAGCCGGTGTCGTAGAAGTACGGGCAACGCGTGCGCTGCATCAGATTGCCGCCGACGGTCGCCATGTTGCGCAATTGCGCCGATGCGCCCGCGAGCAGCGCTTGCGAAAGCAGCGGATAGCGCTCGCGCACCCACGCGTGATTCGCCGCGTCGCTGTTGCGCACGAGCGCGCCCAGGCGTAGGCCGCCGTCAGGCAGAGCGGTGATGCCGTTCAGCGCATCGATGTGCGTGATGTCGACGAGTTTCATCGGCCGCATCACGCCGCCTTTCATCAGGTCGAGCAGATTCGTGCCGCCGCCGATGAACATCGCGCCCGGCTGGCTCGCCGCCGCAAGCGCCGCGCCGACGTCCGGCGCGCGCTGATAGGAGATCGCGTCCATGTGCGTGTCCTCAGGCGTTGCCCGACGCGACGGCTTTCACCGCCGCGACGATGTTCGGATACGCGCCGCAGCGGCAGATGTTGCCGCTCATGCGCTCGCGGATTTCATCGTCGGACAGTTGCGCCGGGCGAAAACGCACGTCGGCCGTGACCGCGCTCGCGTCGCCCGCGCGGTATTCGGCGATGAGCGCGGTGGCCGAGCACAATTGCCCCGGCGTACAGTAGCCGCACTGAAAGGCGTCCTTTTCGATGAACGCTTGCTGAATCGGCGCGAGCGCGTCGCCGTTGGGCGCGAGGCCTTCGACGGTGGTGACGGACTCGCCTTCGTGCATCACCGCGAGCGTGAGGCACGCGTTGATGCGCCGTCCCGACACGATCACCGTGCACGCGCCGCACTGGCCGCGGTCGCAGCCTTTCTTCGTGCCGGTGAGGCCCGCGTATTCGCGCAAGGCATCGAGCAGCGTCGTGCGCGCCTCGACCTGCAATTCGTACGGATGCCCGTTGATGTTGAGCCTGACGGGCAGCATCGGCACGGCGGCGGGCGGCGGCGCTATCGCGGGTGTCGCGGCGGCCTGCTGCTGCGCATGCGCAAGCGGCGCGGCCGAAACGGCGGCGGCCGCCGCGGCCGACTGAAGGAAACGCCGGCGCGACGGCTTTTGCGCCGCGTCGCTGGTGCCGGCGTCGGCGGAGTGGGTATCGGCTGGGGACATGACGATCGGTTGCTCCTCGCTCGTTGGAAGGGCGCGGCAAAGAGGCTCGAATCTTCGTGGGGCGTTTCGCTCGCGCACCGACTGCGACTTCGGTGGATGCGGGCACCGATGCTCGGGTCCTCTTGCGCGATGCATGAAAGGCGCATGAGACGCGAAAGGGCGCAGACGGCAAACCGTAAGCTGACCGAACGTTCGACCGATCGCGAAGTTGACGTACAGCAAGTCGGATGCCAGGAACGCGCACGCTCGCGGCCTGGGCGCTGTCCCGCACATGCGGTGCGCCGTGCAAGTAAATGCTGCATCCACGGGTAAGTTCGGCGGCGGCCGGATTGTTTCGTCCGGCGCGCGCGTGCGGCGCAAAGTGTGACAGGCCGCTTCACGCGATGTTTCAGACCAGGCCGGAGGCGTGGCAGCCGGCGATCGGCAGGGCGCGCGGCCGGTCAGACGCCGGTCATTTCACGAGCGCGAGCGCTTCCCGAAAGCGCGGATGCCGGTAGCTGCCGAGCCAGCCGAAAATCGCCGTCTCCACGGTCGTGAGCTTCGCGCCGTCCTGCCGCGCGCGTTCCAGCGCGACGTCGCGATCGGCGGCGCGGCGCGAGGCGACCGCATCCGCGACCCATTCCACGCGATAGCCGAGCCGGAGCAATCCGAGCACGGTCAGCAGCACGCACACGTGCGCTTCCGCGCCGGCGACCCAGAGCGTGGCGGGCGCGGGCGGCAGTGCCTCGACGAACGTCGGTTCGAGCGTGGCATCGAAGGTGTGCTTCTGGATCGTGCGCGCGCTTCGGGCGTGCGCGGCGAGCCCATCGGCGGTGCCGCCGAGCCCGTCCGGATTCTGCTCCGTGACGACGACCGGAACGTCGAGCAGGCTCGCCGCGCGCAGCAGCGTGCCGACGCGATCGGCGAGCCTTTCGCCGCCGTCGAGATGCGCGAGCAGGCGCCCCTGCATGTCGATGACGACGAGCACGGCCTCAGGCCTCGCTTTCCATGATCCGGTCGATGAGCCGCGCGTTTTCTCCCGCCGAGCCGATGCCCGCGTGCCTCGCCATCGGGACGAAGAAGTGCGTCGCGATCGGCAGCTTCGAGCGTTCGAGCCAGCTCGCGAGATGCGCGGAAAGACGCCGCGCCGGCGTTCTCAGCTCTTCGCGCAGCGCGCCGGGAAGCTGGTCGAAGTGGCGCATGTCCGTCTGATACGGCTCGGGCGCGACGCACAGCGCATTCGGCCGGCCATCGACATCGACGGGAAGGCGCTCCAGCGCCTGATGCAGCAACGCGACGCCCAGGCCCTGGCCGCGCCACGGCTTGCGCACTTCCCACAAGCTGATATAGATCACGCGATGCGCGTTGAACACCGCGCACAGCTTTTCAGGCCCGAGCGCCTCGGTCGCGGCGAGCGCGAGGGAAAGCATTTCGCCGGAATAGGTGTCGAGCGTATAGACGAGATCGGCGCTGCTCGTGAGCGGCGGCACCTTGACGAGCTGCAGCCGCACCGCTGCCGCGACGATATCGCTTCCCGCTTCGTGGAACACGGCGAACGCGGTGCCGAGACGCTCGTCGTCGACCTGCGGATATTCGTGGCGGTAGGTCATCGTGAAGAGAAACGGCCCGATCTTCTCGCGATAGGCAAGCGGCCGGTCGACGTCGTAATCGTCGACGCCGTCGAGACCGTAAGGATCGTAGTCGCGTTTTTCGCGCCGTTCGCCATTCGTCGCGGCGGCGGCGAGCGCCGCGAGCGGCCGGCGCGATTCGGGCACGAGGTCTTCCGGCAAGCCTTCCCACGTGAGGCGCAGAAACTCGCGCCCGCCGCGATAGTGCGTCTCGAAGAGCGACAGCACTTGCTCGCCCGCGACCGGATCGAGAATGCGCTGGGCGCATTCGTAGGCGCGCTCGAGCAGCTGATCGGCTTCGGCGGGATCGGGCGCGAGGTGCGGCTCGCCGCCCTGCGGCGCGGCGGGCAAGCCTTTTGCGACACGCTCCCTGTGCGCGAGTTCGAGCCATTCATCGGCGGCGCGTTCGGCGATGAAGCCCGCCGCGATCCGGTAGCCCGTCAGCACGATCGACTGGCCGGTGCGGCCGAGCGGAAAGGTGAACTCGTCGGACATGACGTCGTCCACGGTCGCGCCGCGAAAGGTTTCGCGCGGCAGATTGGCGTTCGCCGCCGCGTCGAAGCGGTCGTGCGACAACACGTGGGCGACGAGATCGGACGCGGCGGGACCGAACTCCGATCCGGCGCCGGGCAGCAGCTTCAGGAGCGACAGGTTGCTTGGGGTGTTTTGAGTATTCTCGTTGCCGGTCGTGCTCGATGTGCTCATGAGTGCCATCTCCGATCGTGAAGGGTTATCGTAACAAACCGTCGTATTTACGGGAGAGATCGATGAACGTTCAAAAGGGCGATGAGCAACTGACTACGGTTCATGAAGGCGGCTGCGCGTGCGGCGCGTTCCGCTTTCGCGCGACAGGCAAGCCGATACGCGCCTGCGTGTGCCATTGCATGACGTGCCGGAAGGTGCACGGCTCCGCCTTTGGAGCTTATGCGATTTACACGCGCGGCGACGTGATGATGAGCGGCAGCCTTTCGACCTGGCGCAGTTCCGACGACGGGCGGCGGCACTTCTGCCCGGTATGCGGCTCGGTGGCGTACATGGAATTCACGACGCGCGACGAAGTCGATCTGCCCATCGGCGCATTCGACGAAACCGGCCTCTTCGAGCCGGAATACGAACTGTGGTGCAAGCATCGCGAGCCGTGGCTGCCGCGCGGCGCGCGCCCGGAGTACGACGAAGAACGCGCGCACTAGGGTTTGCGCGCTGGCGCCTTCGTCTACCCGAAAGCAATAGAGACATCCTCGTGAAGACCGGGACAGCTTTTGTCCCGCCGGAACCGCATGCTCTTGTCAACGGTCCGAGCAATTGCATTCGCGCCCGGAAAATAAGACGATAAGCGGCGTGTGCACTGCGTGAAGGAATATGCGCGGGAATATTGCGCGCCGGATGCGCGAAAAGCGGCAGGATCGAGAACCTTTGAACTTCAAGGCCAACGAGGAGCATCGATACCATGACGAAGCAACCGGTCAGCGGCAGCAGCGACAAGATTCATCCCGACGGCGCGAAATGCATCGGCGACTGCGATCCTTCCGAGCAGATCGAAGTCATCGTGATGCTGCGGCGCAAGGACGAAGCGGGCTTCAGGCAGATGATGTCGCGCATCGACGCGGGAGACGCGCCCGGCCAGGCCGTCTCGCGCGAGGAATTCGACAGGCGCTTCACCGCATCCGACGAAGACATCGACAAGGTCAAGGCCTTCGCCAAACAGTACGGCCTGTCGGTCAAGCGCGCCGAGACGGAAACGCGCAGCGTCGTTTTGAAAGGCACCATCGAACAGTTCCAGAAGGCTTTCGACGTCAAGCTGGAACGCTTTCAACATCACAACATCGGCGAGTATCGCGGCCGCACGGGTCCCGTCAACGTGCCCGACGAGATGCACGACGCCGTCACCGCCGTGCTCGGCCTCGACAGCAAGCCGCAGGCGCGTCCGCATTTCCGCTTTCGTCCGCCGTTCAAGCCGTTGCGCGGCGCGGCGCCCGCGTCGTTCTCGCCGGTCGATCTCGCGAAGCTCTATGACTTTCCCGATGGCGACGGCGCCGGCCAGTGCATCGCGATCATCGAACTGGGCGGCGGCTACCGCGACAGCGATCTCTCCGCGTATTTCTCCAAGCTTGGCGTGAAGGCGCCGGCCGTCGTCCCGGTTGGCGTCGATGGCGGCAAGAACGCGCCCACCGGCAACCCGAACGGGCCGGACGGCGAAGTGACGCTCGACATCGAGATCGCGGGCGCGATCGCGCCGGGCGCGCGCATCGCCGTGTATTTCGCGCCGAACAGCGACGCCGGTTTTGTCGATGCCGTGAATCGCGCGCTGCACGATGCCACCAACAAGCCCTCGGTGATATCGATCAGTTGGGGCGGGCCGGAGTCGAACTGGTCGCCGCAGTCGATGAGCGCCTTCAACGACGTGCTGCAAAGCGCGGCCGCGCTGGGCGTGACGGTGTGCGCCGCGTCCGGCGACGGCGGCTCGGCCGATGGCGTCGGCGACGGCGCGGATCACGTCGACTTTCCCGCGTCGAGCCCGTATGTGCTCGGCTGCGGCGGCACGAGCCTCGCGGCGTCGGGTGCGGGCATCGCGAAGGAAGTCGTCTGGAACGACGGCGACCAGGGCGGCGCGGGCGGCGGCGGCGTGTCCGGCACCTTCGCGCTGCCGGTCTGGCAAAAGGGGCTGTCGGTGACGCGAAACGGCAAGCACATCGCGCTCGCGAAGCGCGGCGTGCCCGATGTCGCCGGCGACGCCTCGCCGCAAACCGGCTACGAAGTGCTGATCGACGGCGAGGACACCGTGGTCGGCGGCACGAGCGCGGTGGCGCCGTTGTGGGCCGCGCTGATCGCCCGCATCAACGCGATCGACGCGTCGCCGGCGGGCTTCGTCAATCCGAAGCTCTACAAGGCGAAGACGGCGTTTCGCGACATCACGGAAGGCAACAACGGCAGCTTTTCGGCGGCGGCCGGCTGGGACGCGTGTACCGGCATGGGCAGCCCCGATGGCGGGAAGATCGCGGCGGCGCTCAAGCCCGCGAAGCCGAGCCAAAGCGCAGGGCAACAGTGAACAACAACCACGACGACGATTCTGGAGCGACGACGATGAACTCCGATCCACTGGCAGCGAGCGACAACCCTTCGGGCGCGGGAGAACCGGCAATGGCGGCCGCCGCGAAGAAAACGCCCAAAAAGACGCCAAAGAAGACCACGACGAAGAAGGACCAGCCGTACTTCGATCCGGTCGCCTACGGCAACGGCCCCGACGATTCCGTCGCGGCCACCGAGGCCGATGAAAACGCGGCGGTCACGCATCACAGCGTCACGGTCGGCGGCGCGAAGATCGCCTATACCGCGACGGTGGGGCATCTCGTGACCGTCGATCCGAGCAGTTCGAAGCCGGACGCGAAGATGTTCTATGTCGCGTTCACCAAGGACGGCGCGAAGGAAGAGGCGCGCCCGCTCACGTTCTTCTATAACGGCGGGCCGGGTTCGTCGTCGGTGTTCGTGCTGCTCGGCTCCTTTGCTCCGCGCCGCATCAAGACGGCGATGCCGGGCTTCACGCCGCCCGCGCCGTACGAGATGGAAGACAACCCGGACAGTCTGCTCGACCGCAGCGATCTGATCTTCATCAATCCGGTCGGCACCGGTTACTCGGCCGCGATCGCACCGAACAAGAACCGCGATTTCTGGGGCGTCGATCAGGATGCGGGCTCGATCGCGCAGTTCATCAAGCGCTATCTGACGAAGAACAATCGCTGGAATTCGCCGAAGTTCCTGTTCGGCGAGTCGTACGGCACGGCGCGCAGTTGCGTGCTGGCGTACAAGCTGCACGAGGACGGCATCGATCTGAACGGCGTCACGCTGCAATCGTCGATTCTGGATTACGCGCAAGCGGGCAATCCGGTCGGTGCGTTGCCCACCGCCGCGGCGGACGCGTGGTATCACAAGAAGCTCGGTGTGCATCCGACGCCGACGAGTCTCGTGACGTTCGCGGAGGAAGTGGCCGAGTTCGCGCGCACGGACTATCTGAACGCGCTGCGCAAGTTCCCGCAGACCGACGACGAAGTGGTCGAGAAGCTCTCGGACTATACGGGCATCGACAAGGCGACGCTGCTTGCGTGGAGTCTCGACATCGCCGCCTACGACAGCCGCGGCAACTCGCTCTTTCTGACGACGCTTCTGAAATCGAAGGGCGAATCGCTCGGCGCATACGATGGCCGCGTGACGGCGATATCGACGGGCATCGCGGGCAAGATCGACCCGAACTCGGGCGGCAACGATCCGACGATGACAGCGGTGAGCGGCGTCTATACGACGATGTGGAACAGCTATCTGAACGAGCAGTTGAAGTTCACTTCGACGTCGTCGTTCACGGATCTGAACGATCAGGCGTTCCTGAACTGGGACTTCAAGCATACCGATCCGACGGGCGAGCAGAAGGGCATCGATTCGAAGGGCAATATCATCCTGTACACGGCGGGCGATCTCGCCGCGGTGATGGCGCTGAATATCGATCTGAAAGTGCTGTCCGCGAACGGGATGTATGACTTCGTGACGCCGTTTTATCAGACGATCATCGATTTGCAGCAGATGCCGTTGATCGACAAGACCGTGCGGCTGAATCTTTCCGCTACGTTTTATCCGTCGGGGCATATGGTTTATCTCGATGGCGCATCGAGGACGCAGCTCAAGGCGGATCTCGCGAGGATGTACGACTCGGCGACGTCGAATCATGCGGCGATGGGGCGGATTATTGCTCTGCAGAAGGTTACGGCGGATAAGTTGGGGGCTTTGTCGCCGCAGTGAGGGCCTGCGGGGGTGCGGGTTGGTTTTGGGTTGCTCGTGCCTTCGTGGAATCCTGTTTTCTTGTCGGTCTATTGGCTCTGCCCCTCCCCGGGGCGGGGGTAACTTTCTTTGCTGCTGCAAAGAAAGTCACCAAAGAAAGCAGCCTTCTCACCGCCCGCGGTCACACGCACGTTGGCCAGTTTTCTCCTCCGGGAACGGCCCTCGCCTAAAGAGTGCCCTCATAGGCCCAATCGGGCTTGGATCGCGCACGGTCTGACAAGCCAGTGCGCGAAGCGCGCTGGTTCAGCACAAAATAGCTTCGGCACAGCGCTACGCGCTGCCGCGGGGTATGCGAGGGAAACCAGCGAATACGAGTGCACTCGCATACCCGATTAACCCATCGGCCGCGAAGCGGGCTGGAGCTTGAAATGGCTGTACCCGTTTGTTGAAGGGTGCGATGTGACAGACCGTGCGCGATCCAAGCCCGATTGGGTTTATGAGGGCACTCTTTAGGCGAGGGCCATTCCCCGAGGAGAAAAATGGCCAAACTGCGTGTGACCGCGGGCGGTGACAAAGCTGCTTTCTTTGGTGACTTTCTTTGCAGCAGCAAAGAAAGTTACCCCCGCCCCGGGGAGGGGCAGTGCTAATAAACCAACAACAATCTGGGATCCGGCGAAAAAACGAACCAGGAACACCGCTTGCGACGTGACAAGCAAAGTCACTGAAACAAACCTGGAGCCCCCACAATGGCAACAAAGAAGCAACCCCCGCCGAGCGGCGTCGCCCGCAACAACAACAAAAAAACCGAATCCCTCGAAACCTACCGCTCCGACGCGACCAACCAAGCCCTGACGACAAACCAGGGCGTCAAGATCGCCGATAACCAGAACACCTTGCGCGCCGGCGACCGCGGCCCGTCGCTGCTCGAAGACTTCATCATGCGTGAAAAGATCACGCACTTCGATCACGAGCGCATCCCGGAACGCATCGTGCACGCGCGAGGTTCCGCCGCCCACGGCGTCTTCAAGGTGTACGAATCGCAAGCCGAACTGACCAAGGCCGGATTCCTGCAAGACCCGTCGAAGGAAACGCCCGTCTATGTGCGTTTCTCGACCGTGCAAGGCTCGCGCGGCTCGGCCGACACCGTGCGCGACGTGCGCGGCTTCGCGGTCAAGTTCTACACGGACGAAGGCAACTTCGATCTCGTCGGCAACAACATGCCGGTGTTTTTCATTCAGGACGCGATCAAGTTTCCCGACTTCGTCCACGCCGTGAAACCCGAGCCGCACAACGAAATGCCGCAAGGCGCGTCCGCGCACGACACCTTCTGGGACTTCGTCTCGCTCGTGCCGGAATCCGCGCACATGGTGCTCTGGACCATGTCCGATCGCGCCATCCCCAAGAGCCTGCGTACGATGGAAGGCTTCGGCATCCACACCTTCCGCTTCATCAACGCACAAGGCAAAGGGCGCTTCGTGAAGTTCCACTGGCGGCCGACTATCGGCTCTGCGTCGCTCTTGTGGGACGAGGCGCAAAAGCTTGCCGGCAAGGATTCGGACTACCATCGGCGCGATCTGTGGGAAGCGATCGACAACGGCGACTATCCCGAATGGGAACTCGGCGTGCAGATCGTCGAAGAAGAGGATGAACACAAATTCGACTTCGATCTGCTCGATCCGACCAAGATCATTCCCGAGGAACTCGTGCCGCTCAAGATGATCGGCAAGCTCACGCTGAATCGCAATCCCGACAATTTCTTCGCCGAAACCGAGCAGGTCGCGTTCTGTCCGGGCCATATCGTGCCGGGCATCGACTTCACGAACGATCCGCTGCTGCAAGGCCGGCTTTTCTCCTATACCGATACGCAGATCAGCCGTCTCGGCGGCCCGAACTTCCACGAGATTCCGATCAACCGTCCGATCGCGCCGCTGCATAACGGCCAGCGCGACGCCATGCATCGGCAGACGATCGACAAGGGTCAGGCGTCCTACGAGCCGAATTCGATCGACGGCGGCTGGCCCAAGGAAACCGATCCGGCCGCGGCGGGCGGCGGCTTCGAGAGCTACACGGAGCGCGTCGAAGGCTCGAAGATCCGCGTGCGCAGCCCGTCCTTCGCTGATCACTACTCGCAGGCAACGCTCTTCTGGAACAGCATGACCGAGCCGGAAAAGGAGCACATCGTCGGGGCGTATTCGTTCGAGCTTTCCAAGGTCGAGCGCAAGAATATCCGCGAGCGGCAGCTCGGCATTCTCGCCAATATCGACGAAACGCTCGCCGCGCGCGTCGCCGACAATCTCGGGCTGCCCGTGCCGAAAAAGAACGCGGGCGCGGAAGAACTCGGCAAGTCGTCCGTCACGGACTCGCCCGCGCTGTCGATCGTCGCGAAGGCGAAGCCTTCGGTAAAGACGCGCAAGGTCGCGATTCTCGCCGCGAAGGGCGCGGACGCCGCGAGCATCAAGGCCGTCAAGGACGCGCTCGCCGCCGAGGGCGCGCATGCCAAGGTCATCTCGCCGACGCTCGGTTCGCCCGCGCAAGGCGTCGAAGCCGATGCGACGATTCTCGGCATGCCGTCGATCATGTTCGACGGCGTGATCGTCGCGGGCGGGAAGGAAAGCGCGAAGGCGCTCGCGCAATCCGGCGACGCGCGCCACTTCGTGCTGGAAGCGTTCAAGCATCTGAAAGCGATCGGCGCAATCGGCGACGGTGAAGACGTGCTCGCGGCCGCCCATCTGCCGAGCAGCGAAGAGGGCGTTTCAGTCGGCGGCGACGCGGCGAAGGTGATAAAGAGCTTCATCGAAGCGATGAGCAAGCATCGCGTCTGGTCGCGCGCGCAAAAGGCGGAGTCGGTTCCGGCCTGACGCCCCCCGCGCCGCGTTTCGCGGCGTGCAACGCGGCGCGGTAACGTTTCACGCGCCGCGGATTCCCGCACCGGAATGTTTTTGAGACACTGGCCGCACCGTTCGGAGAAGGTGCGGCTTTGCTCATTCACTCGCTCAATTTGCTGCTGGATCATGCACGACGCCGCATTGGCGGCGCGTGCGGCCTTGTCCTGGTCGTGTGCCTCGCGGCGTCGGACGCGTTTGGCGCACAACGCATCGTGATCGGCGCGGTGCCGGGCATGACGCCGCCGCTCGACATGACCGACAGCGTGACCCGCGGCGCGGCCGGGCAGGGCCTGCCGCGCGGCATCTCCGTCGATTTCGTCGATGCGATCGCCGCGCGGCTCGACATCGATCCGCAGTGGCGCTTCTTTCCGAACCGCGTCGCGATGATCGATGCCCTCGCGCACGGCGAGATCGACATGGCGACGGGGGCGACCGGCGCGGACCCGCAGCCCGCGCTGGCCTTGAGCCGTCCCTACCTGCCGGCGAAGGCGGTCTACGTCGAGGCGATCGCGAAGCAGGCGCCCACGCATCGGCTGGCGTACGTCGACGCGCAGAACTCGCCGGCGCGGCTGAGCGCCGCATATCCCTCGCTGACGCCGGTGGCGTATCCGAATGTGATCGGCGCGCTGCTCGCCGTGTCGCTCGGCGATGCCGACGCGTTCGTCGGCGACATGGTCACCGCGGGTTACGCGCTCTCGCATTTCGATCTGCCGAACCTGACCGCCACGGCGCTTGCTCCCGTCGATGAAGGCGGCTACAGCTTCGCATTCGCCGCGGCCAACCCGCGCGCCGATGCATTGCGCGAGCGCGTGAACGAGGCCCTTGCCGCACTGCCGCCGTCTTTCCCGCTGGTCGAGCACGCGCGCTGGCATCCCGGCGTGAGTGCGGCCACGCGGATGGCGCCGCTGCCGCTCACGCCCGAGGAAGCCGCATGGGTGCGCGCGCATCCTGTCGTGCATTACTCGATGCTCGCGCAAGCCGCGCCCGTGATGTTCCGCGATTCGCGCGGGCAGCCGGCGGGCATCGGCGTCGATATTCTCGGCGCGATCGCGCGTATAACCGGCCTGCGTTTCGAGGCACGAGTGCATACCTCGGAGGCGCGGATGTACGGCGATTTGAAAAGCGGCGCGTCGTCGATCGTGCCTTACAGCTTCGGCGGCCTGTCGCCCGTGCCTGGCGCCGAGGCGACCGTGTCGGTGGGCGAAGGCATCCTCGCGATCGTGACGGCCGCAGGCCATCCGCGCCTGCGCGACACCGCCGCGCTGGCGGGAAAGCGCGTCGCGCTGCCGGAAGGCTCGCCGCTGCGCGATGTCGTGCGCGAGGGCGTCGGGAACGCGGCGGCCGTGCGTTTCGTCGCAACGCGTCCCTTCGACGGCCAATTCAGCGCCGTCGCGAACGGCGAGGCCGATGCGACCGTCGTCGATATGGCGTTCGCGAATTACGCCGCCGGCAATCTCTATCGCGACGTGCTCGTCGTGAGCGGCGTGGTGTCGACGCAGCCGGTTCCGCACGGCATGCTCGTCACGTCGAGTGAGCCGATTCTCCTCGGCATCATGAATCGAGCGATCAGGCGTTTGGGGCCTGCTGAACGGGAGACGATCCGCTCGCGCTGGAAGCTCTCGGAGCATCCCGAAATGCTGTGGGAGCGCCGCCGTCCGCAGGTCGAGATCGGCGCGCTGCTCGGCGTCGCGCTCATGCTCGCGCTGGCGGGCTGGGGGCTGACGCTGCGCGCGCAGATCGCGCGCCGGATCGCCGCCGAAAACGCGATGCGCGCCGCCAAGGAGGAAGCCGAAACGGCGAACCGCGCCAAATCGACCTTTCTCGCGACGATGAGCCACGAAATCCGCACGCCGATGAACGCCGTGCTCGGGCTCATCGAAATGGAGTTGCGCGCGCCCGGCGAGCGCGCCGCGACCGAGCGCTCGCTGTCGACCGCGCACCGCGCCGCGTGCGATCTGCTCGGCATGATCGACGACCTGCTCGATGTCGCGAAAATCGAGGCCGAGCGGCTCGTGCTCACCCCCGCGCCGCTCGACATCGAGCCGTGGGTCGCGGGCGTCGCGGCGATCTACGAGCCCGCCGCGCGCGCAAAGGGCGTCATGCTCGTCGTGAAGCGCGTCGGCGATGGCGGCCACGCCTGGATTCTCGCCGATGGCCAGCGGCTGCGGCAGGTCGTCGGCAATCTGCTCTCGAACGCGATCAAGTTCACCGATCGCGGCTCGGTCACGCTCGAATACGGCGTCGCGCCGCCGCGCGACGGCAAGCGCGCGGTGACGCTCACGGTCTCGGATACGGGCATCGGCATTTCGCCCGACAAGCAGGCGCTGCTGTTCACGCCGTTCGTGCAAGCTCACGACGGACGCGCGCGCAGCGTCGGCGGCACGGGTCTCGGGCTCACGATCAGCAAGCGCCTCGTCACGATGATGGGCGGCGTGATCGAGCTGTCGAGCGAGCCGGGGCGCGGCACGCGTTTCACGGTGCGCATCGAGTTTGCCGAGGCGCAAGCCGAAGCGGGCGCCGAAGCGGACATCGATGCGGACATCGACGCGACCCCGGTCCCGGCTGACGCGCCCGCCGGATCGCTCGCGGGTCTCGCCGTGCTCGTCGTCGACGATCATCCGGCCAACCGCATCGTGCTCGATGGACAGATCAGGCTGCTCGGCGGGCACGTGCAACTGGCCGTCGACGGCAAAAGCGCGCTGGCCCGCTGGCGCGCCGAGCCGCACGCGTTCGACGTGATCCTGACGGATTGCTCCATGCCCGAGATGAGCGGCGAGGAACTGACGCACGCGATCCGCGGCGACGAGGCGACCCTTGCGGCGACAGACCCGACGCGGCGCGCCGTGCCGATCGTCGGCCTGACGGCGAACGCGCAGCCCGACGCGGCGCTGCGCGCGGTCGCATCGGGCATGACGGCGTGTCTCGTGAAGCCGCTCGGCCTCGACGCCTTGCGCGACGCGCTCGTCGCGGCGACGCGCGGCGGCCGCCTGTCGAGCGCTGCGCGTAAGCCGGACGCGGACGCATGCGACGCGGGCGAGCCGGCATTCGACAGCGCATTGCTCGGCGCTTTCGGCGGCCAGGCCGGCGCGCTCGTGGATACGCTCAGGGCCGCCAACGCGCAAGACCTCGCCGACGCCCACGCCGCATTCGACGACTGCGACCACGCGCGGCTGCGCGACATCGGGCATCGCATGAAAGGCGCGGCGGCGGTGATCGGCGCGGCGCCGTTCGTGCGCGCATGCGTCGCGTTGCAGGCGGACTGCGAGCGCGCCGTCGACGAGGATCGCAACGGCGAGGACGACGCGCGCATCGCGGCGTCGTTCGCGTCGTTCGTCGCGGCGGCGCGTGCGCTCGAAGCCGCGCTCGACGCGTCGCTCGCGAGCCGCGTCGCATAGTTTTCCTCCCGATCGGCCGCCGCCTTGTGCATGAAGCGTTTCGCGATTCCCGTATATCGCGCGTTTCGTGTGTTTTAATTGAACCTCCGATCATCTTGAAAACAAGCGGCGATCGACGACCGCAATGGATGGCGAAGAGAGGCATGATTCGACGGAACAGACGGTTCACCGAGGAACCCAAGCCAGGCGCGCAACGCGCCGGCCAGCCCGCGCGCGTGGTGCTGGCGTGTTGCTTTGCGATGCTCGCGTTCATGCCAGGCGCGTCGCGGGCGCAACGCGCCGAATGGCTCGATGCGCGCGTCACGCAGACGACCATCGTCGATACGATCTGCGTGCCGGGTTACGTGGATCGCGTGCTGCCTTCTTTCGAGGTGCAGATGCGCCAGAAAGAGCGGCTGCTCAAGCAGCGCAGCATCGATGCATCGTTCGCGTCGGAATATGCGCTCGATCACCGCATGCCGATTCTGCTCGGCGGCTCGCCCAACTCCGCCGCCAATCTCGATCTGCGCCGCTGGGAAGGCCGCGCCGGACAGCGCCGCAAGGAACGGCTCGCGGTGTATCTCAAACGCTGCGTCTGCACGGGCGACATCACGCTCAAGGCTGCGCAGACGGCGATGGCGGGCGACTGGTCCAATCGTTATCCGAATCTGTCCAGCATGTCATGTAGCGGGTTGTGAGATTGGCGCAATGCATCCGTCCGATTTAGAACATCTATTGAAAAAGGCGGAATGTCGCAGCACGTCCGCGGTCTACCAGATTAGTATGGAGCTATCTCGAAATTAGCCGTGGAGACCTCATGATGCTCGCTTATGTGTCCCTTTTCGTTATCGGTACGCTCGGTGCGCTCGCGGCGCAAAGACTCTTGAAACCGCAGCCCCAACCGGTGCGCGTGCGCGTCAAAAGGTGACGGCGATGAACCTGCTCGTCTGGAACCTTCCTCACCGCTGTGCCGCGCGCGACGTGCGGCGCTTTCTCGAGCACGAGCTCGGGCACTATGCGCGCGACATCGAAATCCACGGCGCGGGCACCGCTCAGGCGTATGCCACCGCCACGCTCGCGACCGATGTGCCTTACATCGGCGAGGCGATTGCGCAGAAGCTGTGTCATCAGCGCTTTCTCGACGAGCCGTTGCGCGCTCGCGCGTCCGCTTCCGGCGACGCCTCCATCCGCCTGCATTGATGCTGCGGGCGCGACGCCCGGAACGAACCTTGCTGTTGCTCTTCTGACGAACGTTACGTGACGGCGCAGCCGGTGCCTCGTGCGCACCGGCTTTTTTATCGGTGCGCGCTTCATGCCGAGGCGCGCGCACGCGTCGATCGAACTGGGCGATCCGGCGGATCGTCCGCTGACAGAAAGCAAAGCGGATCATTCATATCGATGCAGCAGGCAGGAAATTACGAAACGAAAAAGACGCCGTTGGGCGCAAGGTTCCTCTTGAGCGTGGCAGCGGGCGCGCTCCTTTCGATCGCGGCGGCGGCTTACGCGCAGGAACGCGTTACCGCGACGCCGATTGCGCCCGCGGTGCCCGCCATGCCCGTTCCGCCGATGCCGCAAGACTCCGGCATCGCGCACGGCGCGAGCGCACCCGGACGCGCGCTGCCGGGCATGCCCGTGCCGATGCCCGCGTTGCCTGCGTCGGGTGCTTCCGGTGCGTCGACGGCGAGCGAAGCAGCGTCTGCATCGGCGGCAAGCGCGGCGAGTGCTGCCAGTGCCGCCAGCGCGGCTTCCGAAGCACTGGTGCCCGAAGTGCCTCTACCGCCGGAAGCGCCCGAGCCCAATCTCGCTCAGCGCACGGACATGCCGCCCGCGGGCGCTTACGCGATGCGGCAGGTCTTCGCGAAAGAGGTCAACCGGCGGCTGACCGTTCCCGCCGCGGATCAGCAGGCTTACGGCCGTCTCCTGCAACATGCGCTCGACGAAGACGGCCACGGCGATCTTGCCAACGAATTCGTCGTGATGGTCGATCGCAGCGCGAACGTGCAGGCGATCTTCCTCTACTTCCGCGCGAAGCTGGGCGACGCCTGGTCGATGATCGGCGCCTCGCCGGTATCGACGGGCCGTCCGGGCAGCTACGACCATTTCGTCACGCCGGTCGGCGTGTTCCAGCATGTGCCGGGCAACATGGACTTCCGCGCCGAGGGCACGCTGAACGAGTTCGACATCCGCGGCTACGGCGCGCGCGACATGCGCATCTACGATTTCGGCTGGGTCGACGGCGAGCGCGGCTGGGGCAAGGGTGGCAAGTCGCCGATGCGTTTTCAGATGCACGCCACCGATCCCGAGAAGCTGGAGCCGCTGCTCGGCATGCGGCATTCGAAGGGCTGCGTGCGTATTCCGTCGACGCTGAACACCTTCTTCGATCACCACGGCGTGCTCGATGCGCAATACGAAGCGCGTGCGGCCGAAGGTCAGTCGATGTGGGTGCTGAAGGCCACGCGCCAGACGACGCCGTGGGCGGGCCACTATCTCGTCGTCGTGGATAGCGGCACGAAGGTGCGGCCTGTGTGGGCGCCGGGGCCGGGCAAGGCGGTGCGTCAGCATATTCCCGCGGGCGCGGATATGGTCGACTGACTCAAGGCGAGTGCGTTATTCGATCGTCATTCGATTGCGAAGGTATCGAGCGGCTGGTTCGCGCGCGCGCCGTCTGCGAGGCGCCGGGAAAGTTGCGCGTGCAGGCGCTTGGCTTCGTCGAGGGTGAGATCGATCCAGTAGGGATCGCCTGCTGCGTCGTTCAGACGTCCTGGTGGAAACTGAATTTCCATGATCACGCCTTTTTTGTACATCGGAGTGCCTCGTTTCAGTGCTTCGTGCGAAGGGACAGAGTCTAGCCGAGGCGCGTGTTTTGATTGCTTATTCAGCGGAAAGATTGTATTGCGTGCTGTGGCTTGACGGTGATCGTTGGCTGGTTTTTGGGGTTGAGGTGGTGGTTGTTCGGTTTTTTGTTTCTGCTATGGAATCCTGAATTCTTGTTGGTTTATTAGCACTGCCCCTCCCCAGGGGCGGGGGTAACTTTCTTTGCTGCTGCAAAGAAAGTCACCAAAGAAAGCAGCTTTCTCACCGCCCGCGGTCACACGCACGTTGGCCATTTTTCTCCTCCGGGAACGGCCCTCGCCTAAAGAGTGCCCTCGAAGGACCAATCGGGCTTGGATCGCGCGCGGTCTGACTCACCATAACTTCAAGCGCGCTGGTTCAGCACAAATAGCACCGGCACAGCGCTGCGCGCTGCCGTGGGGTTTGCGAGGGAAACCAACGAACACGAATGCACTCGCATACCCGATTAACCCATCGGCCGCGAAGCGGGCTGGAACTTGAAATGGCTGTACCGGTTCGTTAAGCGGCGCGATGTGACGGACCGTGCGCGATCCAAGCCCGATTGGGCCTATGGGGGCACTCTTTAGGCAAGGGCCGTTCCCCGAGGAGAAGAATGGCCAAACTGCGTGTGACCGCGGGCGGTGACAAAGCTGCTTTCTTTGGTGACTTTCTTTGCAGCAGCAAAGAAAGTTACCCCCGCCCCTGGGGAGGGGCAGAGCCAATAGACCGACAAGAAAACAGGATTCCACGAAGCCACGAGCAAACCAAAACAGAAACCCAAACCACCTTCACGCCCATGTCACAGATCCCTGCAATCCTTGCGGGTCGAAGGTCGCAACCGACCTTTCAACACCCCCTCAACGAGAAACCACCATGACCCGCGATTTTCGCTTCGCGCGCACCGTGCTGCCGGCCTTCGCCGCCGCATTCACGCTGCTTGCCGCGATGCCCGTGCACGCCGCCGACGCCGTCGTTCTGTACACCGCCGACGGCCTCGAGAATCTGTACAAGGACGTGCTTCCCGCATTCGAAAAGAAAGAAGGCGTGAAGGTCAATATCGTCACGGCGGGCAGCGGCGAAGTGGTGAACCGCGCGACCGTCGAGAAAGATTCGCCCAAGGCCGATGTGCTCGTCACGCTGCCGCCGTTCATTCAGCAGGCTCAGCAAGGCGGCCTGCTGCAGCCGTATCAGAGCGTGAACTACAAGAACGTGCCCGCCATCGCGAAGGAAAAAGACGGCGCATGGGCCACCTTCGTGAACAACTACTTCTCGTTCGCGATCAATCCCGAAGTCACGAAGAACGCGCCGAAGACCTTCGCCGATCTCCTGCATCCGAACTACTCGGGCAAGATCGCGTATTCGAATCCGGCCACGGCGGGCGACGGCATGGCCGTCATCATCCTCACTTCCGCGCTGATGGGCGAAGACCAGGCCTTCGACTACCTGAAGAATCTCGAACAGCACGCCAAGTTCCACACGAAAGGCACCGGCTATCTCGACGTGCTGCTCTCGCGTAACGAAATCGCATTCGCCAACGGCGACCTGCAAATGGACCTCGACGACGCCGCGAACGGCGGACTGTCGATCAAGCCGCTCTTTCTCTCGCACAAGACCGGCCAGCCGCCGACGACGTTCCAGTTGCCGTATGCGATCGGCCTCATCAAGAGCGGCCCGAATCAGGCGGCGGGCAAGAAGCTGATCGATTATCTGATGTCCTCGGAGGTGCAGGCTAAGGTGCCCGACATCTACGGCATTCCCGGCCGCACCGATGTGCCGCTCGCGGGGAAAAACGGCGAAGCCGTCAAGCAGGCGATTTCCGGCGTGAAGCTGATTCCGGTCGACTGGAACGAAGTCATGCAGAAGAAGGCCGGCTGGACCGAGCGCTGGAAGACGGAAGTCATCGGCAACTCCGGCAAGCAGACTGAAATCGTCAAGCCGAAGTCGTAACGTGAGCGCGCTTCCCAAAGAAGCGCACGGCATCGATGCGGCGCCGGGCGTGCATATCGATCGTCTCACGGTGCGCTTCGGCGCGCGCGCCGTGCTCGACGATCTCTCGCTTCATATCGAACGTGGCGAATTCCTGACCGTGCTCGGCCGAAGCGGCTGCGGCAAGACCACGCTGCTGCGCTTCATCGCGGGCTTCGTGAAAGCCGATGCGCTCGCGGGCAAGCTGACGATCGCCGGCCGCGATCTCACGCACGTCCCGCCGCATCAGCGTAATCTCGGCTTGCTGTTTCAAAGCTATGCGCTCTTTCCGCATCTGTCGGTGTTCGACAACGTTGCGTTCGGGCTGCGCGCGCGCAAGCTGAAGTCGAGCGAAGTCGCGCGCCGCGTCGCCGATGCCCTCAAGCTCGTGCAACTCTCCGATGCCGGTCACGTCATGCCCGCGCAGCTTTCCGGCGGCATGCAGCAGCGCGTCGCGCTGGCGCGCGCGCTCGTCATCGAGCCGGACGTGCTGCTGCTCGACGAACCGCTTTCCGCGCTCGATGCGAACCTGCGCGCGTCGGTGCGCAGCGAACTGAAGGCGCTGCATGAACGCTTGCCGAATCTGACGATCGTGTGCGTGACGCACGATCAGGACGACGCGCTCGTGCTGTCCGATCGCACACTCCTGATGCGCGATGGCCGTATCGCGCAACTGGGCGCGCCGCGCGAGCTCTACGACGCGCCCAACGATGCCTTCGTCGCGCGCTATCTCGGCGCGGCGAACCTGCTGCCGCCGCGCGTGGTGTATCCCGTCGGCGATGCGCGGCACGACGAGCGCGAGCGTCTCGCCTGCATTCGTCCGGAGCGCTTCACGATCCGGCCGCTGGGCGATGGCCCCTTGCATGGCACGATCGCATCCGTCGAGTGGTACGGCGCGGTGCTGTCCATTTCCGTCGCGCTCGACGCCATGCCGGACGAGCCCGTGCTCGTGAGCGCGCAGCGCGGCCACGCACGCATGCCGGAAAAGGGCACGCGCGTTTCACTTCGCTTCGAGGCTGACGATGTCGTCCTTGTTCGTCCCTGATAGCGTCGCACGCACCGAAGCCGGCATCGGCGACGCCGATCTCGCCGCGCAATTCGCCGCGCATGCCGCACAGGCGCGGCGCCGCGAGCGCAAGCAGCAGTGGCATCTGCTCTTCATTCTCGTCGTCGTGCTCGGGCCGCTCGTCGTCTATCCGCTCGCGCGGCTCGTGATGCTGAGCGTGACGGGGCCGCAGGGCTTCACGCTGCACGCCTACACCGCGTTCTTCGGCAATCCCGAAACGCGCGGCATGATCGGCACGACGCTCGGCATTCTGTTCGCGAGCGCGAGCATCGCATCGCTCGTGGGCGTCGCGCTCGCGTCGATGCTGTTCTTCCGGCCGTTCGCGGGCGCGCGCCTGCTCACGCGGTTTCTGGAGTTGTTCGTCGCGTTTCCTTCGTTTCTGGTCGCTTTCACGCTCATCTTTCTGTATGGCTCGCAAGGCTCGGTGAGCATCGGATTGCAGCGGCTCCTGTCGCTCGACGCGCCGCCGCTCGATTTCCTGTTCGGCATCGGCGGCGTGATTCTCGCGGAAGTCGTGTTCTATGCGCCGTTCGTCGTGCGTCCGACGCTCGCTTCGTATGCGACGCTCGACATGCGTCTCGTCGAAGCCGCGCAAAGCCTCGGCGCAAACGGCTGGATGGTCGCGACGAAGCTCGTGTTGCCGCTCGCCTGGCCGGGCATCGCCGCGGGCACGCTCCTGTGCTTTCTGCTCACGCTCAACGAGTTCGGCATTCTGCTCGTGCTCGGCAGCGCGCATCTCGTCACGTTGCCCATCGCGATCTACAGCGCCGCGACCGTCGATCTCGATCTGCCCACCGCCGCCGCGGGATCGGTCGTGATGCTGCTGATGTCGCTGTCGCTTTACGCGCTGTACCGGCGAGTCGATCGACGTTCGGGAGGGCGCTGACATGCAACTCATCGCTGCCGCGCTCAGGCCGCGGGCCTTGCTGCGCCATGCGCTCGCCGCCTTCGTCGCGCTGATCTGCATCTGGCTGTTCGTGTTGCCGGTGGCCGTCGTGGCGTTGTCGAGCGTGGCCTCGCACTGGTCGGGCACGATCTTTCCCGATGGCTTCAGCACGCGCTGGTTCGCACGTCTGTCCTCCAGCGATCTCGATGCCGTCGTGACGAGTCTCGAAGTGGGCCTGGGCGTGGCGTTTCTCGGCACCGCGCTCGGACTGTGGCTCGCGCTCGCGCTGGAAGGACGCGACCGGCGCGGTCTCGGCGCGCTCGTCGATGCCGTCGCGATGATGGGCAGCGGCGTGCCGAGCGTCGTGCTCGGGCTCGCGGTGCTGATCGCGTATCACAAACGTCCGCTCGATTTGTCCGGTTCGGCCGCGATCGTCGTGCTCGTGCAGCTCGCGCTCGTGTTGCCGTTTTGCTATCGCTGCGCGGCGGCGGCGCTGCGCCCCGAAGTCGCGACGCTGCGCGAAGCCGCGGCGAGTCTCGGCGCGCCGCCGCGCATGGTGCTCGTGCGCGTGGTGCTGCCGCAACTCGTGCCGGCGATACGTGCAAGCCTCGCGCTCGGTTTCGCGCTCTCGCTCGGCGAACTCGGTGCGACGCTGACGGTGTATCCGCCCGGCTTCGCGACGGTGCCGATCGTCGTCGTGGGGCAGGTCAATCGCGGCTACTATCTGCCGGCGTCGGCGCTGTCGCTCATCCTGCTCGGCGTTTCGCTCGCGGCGCTTTTATTGATTGCCGCACGCGCGCCGCGGCGCTGAATCGCGCGCGAAACATCGGGATAACGAACTAAACACGAAGGTCCGGCTGTGCGGATTGAGCAATTCGCGGGCCTCGTCCATTTCGGCCTTGTCATACCAAAAAAAATAAAACTGGCGTAACCTGCACTTTCAGGCACGGCCGCACCCGCGCGACCGGAGGGGCGGGCGCGCCAATATGGGGCGTCCGGCGTGAACTTCCGTCATGCTTTCGCGGTCGTTGCATATGTCGCAAAAACCGGAGGTTCCGATGACATCCGTCGACCTGGAGTTCGACCAGCTCAATAGCACCGTCGATGCGCTCAGGCGCTCCATCTCGAACCGCCTGATGTACGGCGTCGGCAAGGATTCGGTCACCGCGCAGCCGCGCGACTGGCTGCATGCCGTCGAACTGGCGGTGCGTGATCGTCTCGTCGCGCGCTGGATGCGCACCACGCGGCTGCAATACGAACAGGACGTGAAACGCGTCTATTACCTGTCGATGGAGTTTCTCATCGGCAGGACCTTTACCAACGCGCTGCTCGCGCTCGGCATCTACGACGAAGTGCGTGACGCGCTCGCGGGTCTCGGTGTCGATCTCGCGACGCTGGAAGACCTCGAACCGGACGCCGCGCTCGGCAACGGCGGCCTCGGGCGTCTCGCGGCCTGTTTCCTCGATTCGATGGCGACGGTCGGCGTGCCCGGCTTCGGCTACGGCATTCGCTACGAATACGGCATGTTCCGGCAGACGATCGTCGACGGCAATCAGGTCGAAATGCCCGATTACTGGCTGCGCGCGGGCAATCCGTGGGAATTTCCGCGGCCCGAGGTCGTGTACACCGTGCATTTCGGCGGCCGCACCGTGCAGCATGAAGACCGCACGGACTGGATCGACACCGAGCACGTCAACGCGATGGCCTACGACACGGTCATCCCCGGCTTCGCGACGACGGCGACCAACACGCTGCGCCTCTGGTCCGCGCGCGCGACCGACGAGTTCGATCTGTCCGCGTTCAATCAGGGCGACTATCGCCGCGCGGTCGAGGCGAAGAACACGTCCGAGCACGTGTCGCGCCTCCTGTATCCCGACGACTCGACGCAAGCCGGGCGCGAACTGCGTCTGCGTCAGGAATACTTCTTCGTCTCCGCGACGATGCAGGATCTGATCCGCCGCTATCAGCGCACGCATACGCACTTCGGGCGGCTCGCGGAAAAGGTCGCGGTGCATCTGAACGACACGCACCCCGTGCTCGCGATTCCCGAACTGATGCGCCTGCTCGTCGATCGCCATCATCTGCCGTGGGACAAGGCGTGGAAGCTCGTGCAGCAGATGTTCTCCTACACGAACCACACGCTGATGCCCGAAGCGCTCGAAACGTGGGACGTCGAGATGCTCGCGCGCTTGCTGCCGCGTCATCTGGAGATCATCTTCGAGATCAACGCGCAGTTCCTCAAGCAGGTGACGGAGAAGTTCGGGCGCGATGTCGATCTGATCCGCCGCATCTCGCTCGTCGACGAATACGGCCAGCGGCGCGTGCGCATGGCGCATCTCGCGATCGTCGCGAGCCACAAGGTCAACGGCGTGTCGAAGCTGCACTCGCAACTGATGGTGCAGAACATCTTCTCGGATTTCGCGCGCATGTATCCCGAGCGCTTCACCAACGTGACGAACGGCATTACGCCGCGCCGCTGGCTCGCGCAGGCGAGTCCGTCGCTGTCATCGCTGATCGACAAGCGGCTCGGGCCGCGCTGGCGCACCGACCTGTTTGAACTCGGCCGTCTGCGTGAATGGCGCGACGACCCCGAGTTCCGCAAGGCGTTTCACGACGCCAAGTTCGCGAACAAGCTGCGGCTCGTGGAGCGCGCGAAACGCGACGCCAATGCGATCATCAATCCCGAAGCGCTGTTCGATCTTCAGGTGAAGCGCATCCACGAATACAAGCGGCAACTGCTCAACATCCTGTATGTGATCGTGCGCTACAACCGCATCCGCGAGAATCCGGAGCAGGACTGGACGCCGCGCGTGGTGATGTTCGCGGGCAAGGCGGCGTCGGCGTACAAGATGGCGAAGAACATCATCAAGCTCATCAACGACGTGTCGAAGAAGATCAACTCCGACCCGCTCGTGGGCGACCGTCTGAAGGTCGGCTTCATTCCGAACTACGGCGTGAGCGTGGCCGAGCTCATCATTCCGGCGGCGGATCTCTCGGAGCAGATTTCGATGGCCGGCACTGAAGCATCAGGCACCGGCAACATGAAGCTCGCGCTGAACGGCGCGCTGACCATCGGCACGCTCGATGGCGCGAACATCGAAATCTGCGATGCCGTGGGGCGCGAGAATATCTTTATCTTCGGCAACACGACGGATGAGATCGAGTCGCTGCGCGCGGCGGGGTATCGGCCGCGGCAGATCTACGAGGAGAACGCGGAACTCAAGCTCGCGCTCGATCAGATTCGCCTCGGGCATTTCTCGCCGGAAGAGCCGCATCGCTTCTACGACATCTTCCACACGCTCGTGGACTGGGGCGATCACTACATGGTGCTCGCCGACTTCGACAGCTTCGACAAGACGCAAACCGAAGTCGATCTGAAGTACCGCGACAAGGAGGCGTGGACGCAAAGCGCGATCGAGAATGTCGCGGGCATGGGCATCTTCTCGTCGGATCGCACGATCGCGGAGTATGCGCGCGATATCTGGCACGTCGAGACCCTGCAGGTGAGCTGACGTCCTCAGCGCCGCGTGATGCGAATCACGCGGCCGAGCGTTGCGTTGGGAAACCACGCCGTGACCTTGCCGATCACGGCGTTCGCGTCTACATCGTCCGTTTCCACATAGAGCGTCGTGCAGTCGTGACGGCGATTCGTCGCGACGACATGCGCGCGCACGTCCGCGCCGAACGCGTGCGCGAGCAACTCGCGCGCGGGCGCGGAGTTCAGGCCGGGAACGGTCAGATCGAAAGCGAGACAGCGACGCGCTTCGCGGCGGCGCGGCGAGCCGCCGCTGAAGGCATGAGGAATAACAGGCAGACCGGATGTGCGAACCATCGATGACAGCCGCCGGCGGCGGCTCGAAGTGGTGAGGCGTCCACTCTAGCGCCGCCCGCCTAAACACCGCGATAAAGTCGCGCGCGGCGGTATCAACGTGCCGTAAAAATCACGCCTGCGGTTTGGGCGCTGCGCTCGCCGCGTGTTTCGCCACGGCATCGCCGACGAGCGCGGCGACTTTGTCGGCGAATGCCTGATCTTTCGTGATGAGCACTTCGCGCTCGCCGTCGGGCGTGGCGACCATCAGTTGGTAGATCACGTCCTGCGTGATCCACGTCAGATAGCCGACGACGACGATCATTACGCCGATGACCAGCGCCGGGCCCGAGCCGGTGACGATGCCCGCGCCGAGCGCCGCCAGTCCGATCAGCGCAATGATGACCGGCAGCGGCTTCTGCCGCGGAATCATCACGACGCGCGCGGCGCGCAGATCGCGCAGCGGAATCATCTGGCCCGATGCCGACAGGCCCGCGCGCGACAACGTGACGCCGCGTTCGTTGAAAGGTGTGTCCATGAGTCTTCGTGACGGCCGGTGAAACCGGGGAGCGTACCAGACCGCGCGAAAGAGGGGCAGGTTCGGGGGCGGGCGCATTGTCGCTGATCGCCTTATCCGACTGTTTTTCTTTCATTCTGCTTGCGTTGTCGCGCCACGGCTTTCTATAGTGAAGCCGATGCGGCCGGCTTTCGCATGTGGACGAAGCGCCGTGCCGCAGACCACAGGGGAAGGCATGCGCATCCGATCATGGCTCTTGGGCATCAGCGTGAGTTTCGTCGCCGTTGGCGCGTGGGCGCATCACGGCTGGAGTTCGTACGATGCCGGCAAGCTGGTGAAGATCGAGGCGCCGCTCGCGGACGTGCGCTATCGAAATCCGCACGCGGAAGTCGGCGTGGACTATCAGGGCGCGCGCTGGAACGTCATCCTCGCGCCGATCAGCCGGATGGAGTCGCGCGGGCTGCCGGCGAGCGCGCTGCCCGCGGGCAAGGTCGTCACGATCGAGGGCTATCCGCGCACGGACGGCGTGCACGAACTGCGCGCCGAACGCATCACGGTGGACGGCAAGACCGTCGAATTGCGCTAGCCGGCGATGGATCTCGCGGGTTTCGCGGGCTGGGCGGCGGCGCTCGCGGCGTCGATCGAGGGTTCGTCGCTCGCGACGTGGGTGCGCGCATCGGCCTGGGCCTATCCGCTCGTCAATCTGGTTCACCTGCTCGGGCTGACGCTGCTGATCGGGCCGATCGGCCTGCTCGATTTGCGTCTGCTCGGCTTGGGCCGCCGATTCGCGCTCGCCGATGTCTCCGACGCCCTGACGCCCTGGGCGGTCGCCGGCCTCGTGCTGCTGATCGCGAGCGGCGTGCTGCTCTTCAGCGCGGACGCGTCGCCGCTGCATCGCAATCCTCTGTTGCAGGTGAAGCTCGCCTGCATTCTGCTCGGGCTCGCGAACGCGCTGGCGTTTCGCCGCATCTGGGCGCGCCGCCTCGCCGACTGGGACCGGCATCCGCCGCTCTCCGGGCGCGTTCAGGCCTTCCTCTCGCTGATGCTGTGGCCGGTGGCCGCCAGTCTCGGCCGTCTTCTTGCCTACAAGTAGCCGCCCCGAACCGCCCCGCACGCCACCTGTTGCATATCGTAAATTTACGATATATACTTCGCCTCAAGACGATTCGGAAAGGTTTCGCTTTCCGCCCGTCAGACGCATGAGCAACGAAATGGACATCGACGCGATTCACAAAGCCCTCGCCAACCCCCTTCGCCGCGAAATTCTCGAGTGGCTGAAGGAGCCGGAACTGCATTTCCCCAATCAGGAATTGCCGTTGCAGCACGGCGTTTGCGCGGGCCAGATCGATGGGCGCTGCGGCATGTCGCAGTCGACCGTTTCCGCGCATCTCGCGACCTTGCACAAGGCGGGGCTCGTCACCACGAAGCGCGTTGGACAATGGGTGTTCTTCAAGCGCGACGAAGCGGTCATTCAGGCGTTCCGCGATTCCATCGGGAATCTCTGAGCGCCCGGCTTTCCGCAAGGTGATGAACCGCTTACAACTTCATTGGGATTCCTTTTCATGTCGACACTTTTCAATCCGCTCAAGGTTGGTGCACTTACGCTCAAGAATCGCATCATCATGGCGCCGCTCACGCGTCAGCGCGCGGGCGTCGAGCGCGTGCCCAACGCGCTCATGGCGCAGTACTACGCGGATCGCGCTGCGGCGGGTCTCATTCTGAGCGAGGCGACGTCGGTGACGCCGCAAGGCGTCGGCTACGCGGATACGCCGGGCATCTGGTCCGACGAGCACGTGGAAGGCTGGAAGCTCGTCACGAAGGCCGTGCACGAGGCGGGCGGCAAGATTTTTCTGCAACTGTGGCACGTGGGCCGCGTGTCCGATCCGGTGTTTCTGAACGGCGAACTGCCGGTTGCGCCGAGCGCCATCGCGGCGGGCGGGCACGTGAGCCTCGTGCGTCCGCAGCGTCCGTTCGTGACGCCGCGCGCGCTCGAACTCGATGAAATCGCCGGTGTCGTCGCCGCATTCCGCAAGGGCGCCGAGAACGCGAAGCGCGCGGGCTTCGACGGCGTCGAAGTGCACGGCGCGAATGGCTATCTGCTCGACCAGTTCCTGCAGGACAGCACCAACAAGCGCGCGGACGCTTACGGCGGCCCGATCGAAAACCGTGCGCGCCTGCTGCTTGATATCGTCGACGAGGTCATCGACGTATGGGGCGCGGATCGTGTCGGCGTGCATCTCGCGCCGCGCGCCGATTCGCACACGATGGGCGACAGCGATCGCGCCGCGACCTTCGGCTATGTGGCGCGCGAACTCGGCCGCCGCAAGATCGCGTTCATCGCGGCGCGCGAGCGTGAAGACGCGGACAGCCTCGGGCCGCAACTGAAGAAGGCGTTCGGCGGCGTGTATATCGCCAACGAAGGGTTCTCAAAGGAAAGCGCCGAAGCGATCATCGCGCGCGGCGATGCCGACGCGGTCGCGTGGGGCAAGCCGTTCATCGCGAATGCGGACCTGGTGCGCCGCTTCGAGCGCGATGCATCGCTCAACGACTGGGACACGTCGACGTTCTATGCGCCGGGTGCGAAGGGCTACACGGATTATCCGTTGCTCGAAACGGCGGAGTAAGGCGTCTCGCAGGTTTGCGGTTTGCATCCCGAGGTGAAAACAGCGGCTTTTCAGCCGCTGTTTTTTTGTGCTTTTTGATTGCGGCGCAAAAACTCTGCGTAAGGCAACGATATACTCAGACGAAATTAATGTAATCGATAACGAAGGATGCTTCGTGTTCGATTACTGCGGCCTCGGCGCGACATAGCCCGCCGACCGCTTCTAGTCAGTCCCGCCTTCGTGCCTAGCGCAATCGCGCTTGTTCAGCATCATGAACTGCGCGGCAGGGAATCCCGTTTAGCCGCCATCGGAGCGCCTATGTCATGGCTCGCATCAACATTACGTAGTTATCCTGAAATTGCCATCTTCCTGTCGCTGGGGATCGGTTACTGGGTCGGGGCAAAGACCTTCCGCGGTTTCAGCCTTGGCGCGGTGACGGCGACCTTGCTCGCGGCCATCGCGATCGGCCAGTTGGACATCACCATTTCGGCGAACGTCAAATCGGTCTTCTTTCTGATGTTCCTGTTCGCCGTAGGGTACGGCGTCGGCCCGCAGTTCGTGCGCGGCATCGCAAAGGACGGGTTGCCGCAGGCCCTCTTTGCAGTCGTCCAGTGCCTTTTATGTCTCGCGGCGCCCTATGCCGTCGCGAAGATCGCGGGCTTCGACGTCGGCTCGGCGGCGGGTTTGTTCGCGGGCTCGCAGACCATCTCGGCATCGATGGGGCTCGCGACCGACGCCATCAACCGGCTCGGGCTGGCGCCCGGGCAGGGCAAGGCGCTGCTCGACGCGATGCCGACCGCCTATGCCGTCACGTACATCTTCGGCACGATCGGTTCCGCGCTGATCCTCGCGATGCTTGGTCCGCGGCTGCTCGGGATCGATCTCGTCGCGGCCTGCAAAGAGTACGAGGCGACGCTTGGCGGCGGCGAACCCGCTGGCGGAAACCGTGCGTGGCATCAGTTCGAATGGCGCGCGTATCGTGTGGCGGAGCACGGGCGAGCGGCCGGCATGTCGGTGGCGCAGGTCGAGGCGCTCGAACCGGCCGGCGCGCGGCTGTTCATCGAACGCATCCGGCGCGCAAACATCATCCAGGAAGCAAAGATCGATGACGTGCTTCAGCCTGGGGACGTCATCGCGGTGTCGGGGCGGCGCGAACTGCTCGTCGATCTCCTGGGCGGTGTCGCGGCCGAAGTCGAGGATGCGGAATTGCTCGCGGTGCCGGTCGAAGGCGTGGATGTCTACGTGACCAGCAAGAACGTTCACGGCAAGACGCTGCAGGAACTCGCGCACGGGCCCGCGGCGCGTGGCGTGTTTCTTCGCAAGATCAAGCGCGGCGCGACCGAGACGCAGATTCCCATCTTGCCGAGCACGAAGCTGTATCGCGGCGACACGCTCACGCTCGTCGGCCGCACGCAGGACACGTCGGCCGCGGCGAAGGCCCTGGGCGTGCTCGATCGTCCGGCCGACGCCGCCGACATGGCGTTTGTCGGCCTGGCGATCACGCTGGGCGCGCTGATCGGTGCGTTCGTGCTGCACGTCGGCGCGATTCCGCTGACGTTGTCCACGGCGGGCGGGGCGCTGATCGCAGGCATCGTATTCGGCTGGCTCCGCGCGATTCATCCGACCTTCGGCCGCATTCCGTCGCCGACTCTCTGGTTCATGAACTCCGTTGGCCTGAACGTATTCATCGCCGTGGTGGGGATATCGGCGGGGCCCGGCTTCGTCGCCGGATTGCAGAACCTCGGCGCGAGCCTCTTTCTGTGGGGCATTGTCGCGTCCGCCGCGCCGCTCATCGTCGGCATGTACATCGCGAAATACGTCTTCAGGTTTCATCCGGCGATCCTGCTCGGTATCTGCGCGGGCGCGCGCACGACGACCGCCGCGCTCGGCATGATCTGCGACGCCGCGAAGAGCCAGGTGCCGGGCCTCGGCTATACGGTCACTTATGCAGTCGGGAACACGCTGTTGACGATCTGGGGAATGGTCATGGTCATGTTGCTCACATGACGCGTGGTTCCTTTTGCGTGTCTGGTTTGGTTTTTTCTGGAGATGGTGGATGGTAAAGTCGACTCAATCAGGTTCTGACGATCGCGCCGGCATGGCGTCGCTCAGTCCGTTCGAACTCAAGGACGAGCTCATCAAGGCGGCGGGCGGCGGTGCGATCGAGCGTCCGGCGAACCTTTCGATGCTCAACGCGGGGCGCGGCAATCCGAACTTCCTCGCCACGATCCCGCGGCATGGTTTCTGGCAATTCGGCCTGTTCGCCATGCGCGAGTCGGAGCGCTCGTTCGCGTACATGCCGGAAGGCATTGGCGGTTTTCCGAAGCGCGAAGGACTGGAAGAGCGCTTCGAGATCTTCGCCCGCGAGAACAAGGGCGTGCCGGGCATTTCGTTCCTCGTGGGCGCTGTGTCGTATGTGCGCGACCAGCTCGGCCTGAACGCCGGCGACTTTCTCTACGAAATGTGCGAAGGCATTCTCGGGTCGAACTATCCCGTGCCCGACCGCATGCTGAAGCTCTCGGAGCAGATCGTCGCACGATATCTGCGGCGCGAGATGATCGGCGAGCATCCGTTCGTCGGTGATTTCGATGTCTTCGCGGTCGAAGGCGGCACGGCGGCGATGACCTACATCTTCAACACGCTGCGCGAGAACTTCCTGATCGGCCCGGGCGACACCATTGCGCTCGGCACGCCGATTTTCACACCGTACATCGAGATTCCCCGCCTGAACGATTACCGGCTGAATGTCGTCAATGTCGAAGCGGATGTCGCCAACGGCTGGCAATACTCGAAGCAGGAACTCGACAAGCTGCGCGATCCGAAGGTGAAGGCGTTCTTCCTCGTGAATCCGAGCAATCCGCCATCGGTGAAGATGAACGCGGAAAGCCTCGCGTACATCGCGGACATCGTGAAGGAGCGGCCCGATCTGATCATCCTGACCGATGACGTCTATGGCACTTTCGCTGACGACTTCGTGTCGCTTTTCGCGCTGTGCCCAAGGAACACGATTCTCGTCTATTCGTATTCGAAGTATTTCGGTTCGACGGGCTGGCGTCTCGGCACGATCGCGACACATCGGGAAAATGTGCTCGACAAGCAACTCGCCGCGCTTTCGAAAGACCAGAAGGCACTGCTTCACGCCCGTTACGAGTCGATCACGACGGAGCCGGCCAAACTCAAATTCATCGATCGCCTCGTGGCGGACAGCCGCACGGTCGCGTTGAATCACACGGCGGGCCTGTCGACGCCGCAGCAAGTGCAAATGGTGCTGTTTTCGCTGTTCTCGCTGATGGACACGCCCGACGTGTACAAGAACGCGTTGAAGCGCCTGATCCGCAGCCGCAAGCAGGCGCTTTATCGCGAGATCGGCATCGAGCCTGAAGCCGCGGATGAAAACGAGGTCGACTATTACACGGTCCTCGACATGGAATATCTTGGCGAGCGCAGGTACGGCCGCGAGCTGGTGGACTGGATCATCGAGAACACCGAGCCGTCCGAGCTTCTGTTCAGGCTCGCGAAGGACGCGCGCGTCGTACTGTTGCCGGGGCGTGGCTTTGGCACGCAGCATCCGTCGGGTCGTGTGTCGCTCGCCAATCTGAACGAGAGCGACTACGTGCAGATCGGCCGCGCGATCCGCAATCTCATGGACGAATACATCGAGCGTTTCGAGCATGCCACCGGGAAGAAATCCGGCAAGCGAAATGAACGCGGCGAAGTAAAACAATCGGGCCGCATTTGCGGCCCGATGTGCGACTGCCGGCTGAAACGCGAGACTTAGAACTTGTGGCGGATGCCCACGCGGAACGCGAGCTGGTTGTTCTCGCCCAGGCCCGAGGTGCCGAAGTAGCTCGACGACGACGAACCGATCGACGCCTGATTCTGCACGCCGTTGTTCGAGCCCGACGCCTTCTGATACACCGCCAGCGCGTACACGTCCGTGCGCTTGCTCAACGCGTAGTCGAAGCTCGCGTCGATCTGGTGCCAGTGGCCCGTGAAGTTGTCGTACAGGTCCATGTACGTGTAGCCGAGGCCTGCCGTCATCGCGGTCGTGATCGCGTACTTGCCGCCGATATCGAACGCGTTGATGCGCGAGCTCGCGCCGACGATCGGCTCGAAGCGCGTGTTCGTCCACAGGCCGAAGATCGTCGCCGCGCCGATCGTGTAGTTCGCGCCGATGCCGAAGCTGCGCAGATCCTTCGCGTTGTTGGTCGTGCCGGTCAGGTTGAGGTTGGCGACCGACGAGCTGAACGCGGGCGTGGCGGCCGTCGGGAAGCGGATGTCCGTGTACGCGGCGCCGATGCCGAGCGGGCCGGCCTTGTAGTTCAGGCCGAAGCTATAGGCGCGCGACGAACCTTGCGTCGTCGTGGTGCCGACCGTCGTGTTCGGCGTGCCCGCGAAGCCGCCAGCCGTGTTCGAGAAGCCGTACATCGCACCGAACGTGAGACCGTAGAAGTTCGCGCTCGTGAACTTCACCGCGTTGTTGATACGGCTCGACGTCAACTGGTCGAAGTCGTTCATGTGATACGCGTAGTTGCCCGCGACCGTTTGTCCGCCGATCGAGTAGTACGAGCCGAGGAAGTCGGTGTTGAAGCTGTACTGGCGGCCGAGCGTCAGCGAGCCGACGTTGTTCTGCGTGAGGCCGACATACGCCTGACGGCCGAATTCCGCGCCGCCCTGGCCGAGCGCGCCCGTGCCGCTGTTGAAGCCGTTTTCCAACGTGAAGATCGCCTTCAGGCCGCCGCCGAGGTCTTCGACGCCTTTGATGCCCCAGCGGCTGCCTTGCGCGACGCCGTCGTCGTACTTGACGAGCGAGTCGCCTGCGCGCGTCGGGCTCGTGGAACTGTTGTTCACGTAGCTGATACCGGCATCAATGATGCCGTACAGCGTGACGCTGCTTTGCGCGTGGGCGGAAGTGGCTGCGAGAGCGGCGAATGCGGCGAGTGCTGCGGTCGCCAAGAGATTCTTCTTCAAAACAAACTCCGTGAGTTGGTTCGCGGTGTGGTGTTGACGGTGTCTGCGTCTTCGCGCTCTGACGGCGCGTGGTGCGACGGGCGCAAATGTAGCGAGTGCCGAAGAAAGAAATGTGACAGTGCTTTCGACCGGCTTGCGCTGTATCGCGCCAACAACAGCGCTGGCTCGACCACGGTATCTGTGCATGGCTGCGCGGCATGACGCGCGCACGGTATGCTTGCGGTTCCACGACACGCGAGCGAGATCATGGACGAACAGGGAATCCGCGAACTGGAGGAACGCCTGAAGAAGGCGATGCTGACATCCGATGTCGACGCGCTCGATGCGCTACTGGCCGACGACCTGAGCTTCGTGGATGCAACGGGCAAGGTCTGGACGAAAGCCGACGATCTGAACGGCCATCGCTACGGCATGCAGCGCATCGAGAAGCTGGACGTGGAAGAGCAGAGCGTGCGCGTGTATGGCGCTTTCGCCGTGACGGTCACGCGCGTGGCGCTTTCGGGGACCTTCGCGGGCGCCCCGTTCGCGGGCAGCCTGCGCTACACGCGAACCTGGGGCGACACGGGTGACACGGACGGCAAGTGGCGCGTCGTGGCCGCGCAATGCGGCCTCGCGCCTTTCTAGCAGAGCGTGCTCACGCCGAGAGCAACGACCCCGTGCGGTACGCCGTAGCGCCCGCGATGCGCGCCACTTCGAGACCGGCGGTCGCGAAGCGCGTGATGTGCCGCGCGTACATCACGCCCGAGGTCGTGCATTTGAGCGTGGTGACGACGTCGGTGAGCGGATCGACGATATCGGCGATCGGCGTGCCCGCTTCGATGTACGCGCCCACGTCCGCGCGAAACACCAGCACGCCGGAGGCCGGAGCGACGATCGGCTCGGCGCCCGCGAGCGGCGTCGCGGGATGCGCGAGCGGCGGCTGCTCGGGCACGGGCGCGTCGATCACGCCGCGGTGGATCAGATAGTTGACGATCGCCTGCGCGTCCTTGTCCGCGAGTTCGTAGGACACGTCGTGCTGGCTGCGCAACTCGACCGTGACCGAGATGCCGCCGTTCCGAATCGGGAAGCGTTCGCCGTAACGCTGGCGCAGGTCGGACCAGCAGAAGCTGTGAATCTCGTCGAACGGATTGCCCACCGAATTGAGCGCGAGCAGCGAGGCCTTTGCGTCGAGATAGCGCGCGAGCGGCTCCACTTCGTCCCAGATATCCGGATTCGTGTAGAGATGCAGCGCGGCGTCGAGATCGCAGTGCAGGTCGAGCACGACATCGGCGTCGAAGGAGAGTTTCTGCAGCGCGAGGCGTTGCGATTCGAGCTCCGTGCGCGGCGTCTGCTCGTCGAGCGCTTCCTTCATCGCGGCGCGCACGGCGAGCGTGTTGGCTTCCGAATCCTTGCTGAGGCGCGCTTCGATGCGTGGCGCGATCAGCGCGGCGAGATCGTAGAAATTGCGGTTGAAATTGTGGCCGCTGTTGGTCTCGAAGCGGCCCATGAGCGTGCCGTGCAGATGCTGCGACAGGCCGATCGGATTGGGCACCGGCACGATCACCACTTCGCCGCGCAGCTTGCCCGCCGCCTCGAATTCGGCGAGCTGACGCTTCAGACGCCACGCGACGAGCATGCCGGGCAGTTCGTCCGCGTGCAGCGAGGACTGGATATAAATTTTCTGGCCGCCGCCGGGGCCGTAGTGGAAGCTGGTGATGTTGCGGGAAGTGCCGAGCGTCGGCGAGATCAGGGGATGAGTTCTGGTTTGCATAGTGGTCGCGCGCAGGCGAGTGCGCGGGTCTTGCCTCGAAAAAATGATCCGCGCCGCGGTGTCTCCTTCCGTCGGCGCCGTCTCGGACGTTCGATCTTAGCGGAAATCGGCCGTCGAAACCGCTGTCCGAAAAGGAAACGGGCTCCGCGCCGTAAAAGCGCGGAGCCCGTTTCGGGACAAACCGTGTGGCTTAGCCGCCGTACACGTCGAAGTCGAAGTACTTCTTCTCGATCTTCTTGTAGGTGCCGTCCTTGATGATATCGGCGATCGCCTTGTCGATCTTCGCCTTCAGATCGGTGTCTTCCTTGCGCAGACCGATGCCCGCGCCGTTGCCGAGCGTCTTCGGATCGTCGAGGTTCTGGCCGGCGAAATCGAAGCCCGCGCCGCGCGGCGTCTTCAGGAAGCCGAGTTCGGCCTGCACCGCGTCTTGCAGCGTCGCGTCGAGACGGCCCGAGATCAGGTCGGCGTAGACCTGGTCCTGGTTCTGATACGGCGTGACCGTCACGCCCTTCGCCGCCCAGTAGGTCTTCGCGTAGGTTTCCTGGATCGTGCCTTGTTCGACGCCCACGTTCTTGCCCTTCAGGCTTTCAGCCGTCGGCAGAATGTTGCTGCCTTTCTTCGCGACGAGGCGCGTCGGCGTGTTGAAGAGCTTGCTCGAGAAGGCGATCTGCTCGGCGCGTTGCGGTGTCATGGACATCGACGAGAGCACGCCGTCGAACTTCTTCGCCTTGAGCGCGGGGATCATGCCGTCGAAGTCGTTTTCCACCCACACGCACTTGGCCTTCAGGCGCGCGCAGATTTCGTTGCCGAGATCGATGTCGAAGCCGACCAGCTTGCCGTCGGAACCTTTCGATTCGAAGGGCGGATAGCTTGCATCGACGCCGAAGCGGATCGTCGAATAGTCCTTCGCCTGCGCAGCCGTGACGGCCGTGAGCGACGTGGCGGCGAGAAGGGACATCGTCAGTGCCGCGAGCAGTTTCTTCACTGTTTTAACTCCAAAGGGTGGTCGGTTCAGCCCGGAAGGTCTCGTGCCGGGCGTCCGGCGCGTCGTTGGGCGCCGGAGCATGATATTCGGCGGATCGTGTCCGCGCGGAATCGGCAGAAGGTTATCAAGCCAAAATGTTTCGGGAGCTAGTAAAAGCCCCGATAGCAGCGGCATTAGAAGCTTTCCTCGCATCCGCCGCCGGTTTCAGCGCTTCTTCAACGGATGATCCTTCAGAAACCACGACAGCCCGAACGCGATGAACGCGACGCAGGCCGCGACGAGATAGACGGTGTGCATCGAGCCCGCGAATGCGTGCAGATAGTCGTCGTGCAGCGCGGGCGGCAGTTGCGCGACCGCTTGCGGCCCGAGCGAGCGCGGCATCTCCGTGCCCGGCGGCACGAGTGCTTCGAGACGCGCATGCAAGCTATTCGAAAAGATCGCGCCGAAGGCCGCCACGCCGACCGAGCCGCCGATCGAGCGGAACAGCGTCGCGCTGGAGGTCGCCACGCCCATCATCCGGAATTCGACGACGTTCTGCACCGCCAGCACGAGCACCTGCATCACCATGCCGAGCCCGAGGCCGAGCAGCGCCATATAAATGTTCATCGTGGCAAGCGGCGTGTCGAGCGTCAGGGTCGAGAGCAGCAGCATCGCGACGGCGACGAGCGCCGTGCCCGCGATCGGGAAGAAGCGATACTTGCCGATCTTGCTGATGACGCGCCCGCTCACGATCGACGAAAGCAGCACGCCGCCCATCATCGGCGTGATCTGCAGGCCGGCCGCGGAAGGCGTCGACCCCTTCACGACCTGGAGATAGAGCGGCAGGAACGTGACCGCGCCGAACAGCGCGCACCCGACGATAAAGCCGATCAGCCCGGCGAGCACGAAGGTGCGTTCTTTGAAGAGCGAGAGCGGCATGATCGGCTCGGCGGCGAGGCGTTCCTCGTAGACGAAACCGCCGACGCACACGAGGCCGAGCAGCAGCGTGCACCAGAGCTGCGGCGAGGTCCACGGCAGCAGCGTGCCGCCTTCGCTGGTGAACAGGATGATGCAGGTCAGCGCGGCCGCGAGGAAGCCCGCGCCCATATAGTCGACGCGATGATCGACGTGCGCGGTATGCGGCTTGAAGACGAGCTGGATCACGGCGAGCGCGATCAGGCCGAGCGGCAGATTGATATAGAAGATCCAGCGCCATGAAAGATGCTCGACGAGAAAGCCGCCGGCGAGCGGCCCGACCACGGTCGCGAGGCCATACACGCCACCGAAGAGGCCCTGGAAGCGGCCGCGTTCGGCGGGCGGGATGACGTCGGCGATGGCGGCCATCGTGATGACCATCAGCCCGCCGCCGCCGAGGCCCTGCAGCGCGCGCAGGAGAATCAACTGCGTCATGTTCTGCGCGACGCCGCAAAGAACCGACCCGGCGAGAAAGATCAGGATCGACGCCTGAAGCACGACCTTGCGGCCGAACTGGTCGCCGAACTTGCCGTAAAGCGGAACGACGATGGTCGAGCTGAGCAGGTAGGACGTGACGACCCACGAGAGGTTCTCGAGGCCGCCGAGATCGCCGACGATGGTCGGCAGCGCGGTCGATACGATGGTCTGATCGAGCGCGCCGAGCAGCATCACGAGCAGGAGCGCCGTGAACAGCAGTCTGACCGGCGGTTTCGATTCGATGCCTGTGGCGTCGGACGGCTCCGCGCCCGCGACGGCGGTTTGATGCAAAGATGTCATGTTGGCTGGCTTACAAATCCACGACGGGCGGTTGCCCGCTGAGTGCCGCGGATTGTAATTAATTAACGTAAAAGTTAATATAGCGGGCGAGGAAAATTTCGTCAAATCGAACTATGACTAACCATTCAGCGGACGGCGGCGGGGCTGCCGCGTCAGGCAACAAGGCAGGCCGCCGGCCCGGCAGGCCGAGCGGGGCGCACGGCGAGCAGGCGCGGGCGCACTTGCTGGATATCGCGCTCGACTTGTTCGCGCGGCAGGGCATCGGCGAAACGACGCTCGGCGCGATCGCGCGCGAGGCGGGCGTCACCCCGGCGATGGTTCATTACTACTTCAAGACGCGCGATCAGCTGCTCGACATGCTGATCGACGAACGGCTCGTGCCGCTGCGCATCGAGCTTGCGCGCGTGTTCAACGATCCGCACGCCGAGCCGGTCGATACCTTGCGCGCGTTCGTCGAAACGCTGGTCGCGACGGTCGAGAAATGCCCATGGTTCGCGGCGTTGTGGGTGCGCGAGATGATCAGCGAGGGCGGCCTCTTGCGGCAGCGCATGGCCGAGCGTTTCGGCGACGAGCACAAGGACCGCGCGATCGAGCGCATCGCCGGCTGGCAGAAGGCGGGCAAGCTGAATCCGGCGCTGGAGCCGTCGCTCGTGTTCGCGTCGCTGTTCGGACTGACCGTGTTTCCCCTCGCGACGCCACGCTGGCGCGGCGAAGGCGACCGGTCTGCGAGCACGGAGCAGCACGCCCGCCACGTCGTCGCGCTGCTGATGAACGGCATCCGGCCGTATTGAAGGCGGCCGACGGGCTCGTTCCATTCTCATCGGTTTCAAGCGAGATCAAGCGGGACGGGGCGATAACAGGCAAGATGACGGGTTCCGGCGGCGCCGGCAGCACGCGGCGCCGGCGCCCCGATCACGCAATCGATTTTTCTCGGAGGTCGTACATGGCAAGTGCAGGATACTCGGACACACGTCTTTTCATCGATGGCGAATGGTGCGACGCCTCGTCCGGCGAAACGATCAACGTGGTGAGCCCCGCGACGGGCGATGTCATCGGCACGGTCGCCAAGGCGGGCACGACCGATCTGGAGCGCGCGGTCGCGGCATCGCGGCGCGGCTTCGCGACGTGGCGCAGAATGACCGCGCTCGAACGCGCCAACCTGATGCGCAAGGCTGCCGGGCTGATCCGCGAGCGCGCGGACGCCATCGCGCGCCTCATGACGCAGGAGCAGGGCAAGCCGCTCGCCGAGGCGCGCATCGAGGTCAATTCGGCCGCGGACATCATCGAATGGTTCGCGGACGAAGCGCGGCGCGTGTATGGCCGCATCGTGCCGCCGCGCAACATCAACGCGCAGCAGACGGTCGTCAAGGAGCCGGTCGGACCGGTCGCCGCTTTCACGCCGTGGAATTTCCCGGTGAATCAGGTGGTGCGCAAGCTGTGCGCGTCGCTGGCGACGGGGTGTTCGTTCATCGTGAAGGCGCCGGAAGAAACGCCGGCTTCGCCCGCCGAACTCATTCGCGCGTTTGCCGACGCGGGCGTGCCGAAGGGCGTCGTTCAGCTCGTGTATGGCGATCCGCCGCAGATCTCGCAATTCCTGATCGCGCATCCGGATATCCGCAAGGTGACGTTCACCGGCTCGACGCCGGTCGGCAAGCAACTCGCGGCGCTCGCCGGCCAGCACATGAAGCGCGCGACGATGGAACTCGGCGGTCATGCGCCCGTGATCGTCGCGGAAGACGCGGACGTCGAACTGGCGGTGAAGGCGTCGGGCGCGGCCAAGTTCCGCAACGCCGGCCAGGTCTGCATCTCGCCGACGCGCTTTCTGGTGCATAACAGCGTGAAGCAGGACTTCATCGCGGCGCTCGTGAAGCACGCCGAAAGCCTGAAAGTGGGCGACGGCCTCGCGGACGGCACCACGCTCGGGCCGCTCGCCAACGCGCGCCGCATCACGGCGATGAACAGCGTCGTCGAGAACGCGCGCAAGACGGGCGCGACCATCGCGACGGGCGGCGAACGCATCGGCACGGCGGGCAACTTCTTCGCGCCGACGGTCATCACCGATGTCTCGCTCGAAGCCGACGTGTTCAACGCGGAGCCGTTCGGACCGGTTGCCGCGGTGCGCGGCTTCGATTCGCTCGAAGACGCGATCGCCGAAGCGAACCGTCTGCCGTACGGTCTCGCGGGCTACGCCTTCACGCGTTCGTTCAAGAACGTGCATCTGCTCACGAATCAGATGGAA
The DNA here is from genome assembly GCF_001544575.2 of Caballeronia cordobensis. Classification (GTDB taxonomy): domain Bacteria; phylum Pseudomonadota; class Gammaproteobacteria; order Burkholderiales; family Burkholderiaceae; genus Caballeronia; species Caballeronia cordobensis. Next base: position 8,967 of record NZ_FCNY02000012.1, on the reverse strand, counting down.
GTGGGCATGCTGTGGATCAACCAGCCGGCCACGCCCTGGCCCGAAATGCCGTTCGGCGGCGTGAAGGATTCGGGTTACGGTTCGGAAGGCGGACCGGAAGCGCTCGAACCGTATCTTGTGACGAAGTCCGTCACCGTGATGGCGGTCTGACGCGGCAGCCCCGGCTTCGACCGGGGCTTTTTTTTCCGCAGGCGTATCCGTGATGGCGCTCGTCACGCAAAAAACGGCGCGCGCTGCTGCGAGTCGGCGTTCTGTATGCCAGAATCCGCAGAACGTACCCAATCGGCGGCCAATATTCGAATATGTCCGATACGCTCAACACGGTAGAAGCAGATCATGCGATGCGCAACTGGACGTACCGGTCGACGGGGACGATTCCGATCGGTTCGGACCTCCACAAGCGCATGTTCTGCGAGATGCTGCTGACGACGCACAATCCGTATAAGCCCGCCGTCATCGACTGGCCGAGGCTCGATCCGGCGGCGTTGAAGCGTGTGACGTCGCTGCCGATCTGGGATATCGCCGTGCAGACGGAAGGGCGCGCGTCGATTCGCGTCGCGACCTACGCCGCGAGCGTGCCCGATCCGCATCTGCGCGAAGCGCTGCGCATGAACGGCGGCGAAGAGGCGCGCCACAAGCTGGTGCTGTCGAAGCTCGTCGAGGCGTATGGCATCGAGCTCGCGCCGGAACCGCCGTATCCCGCGCCGGCCGATCCGCTGCGCGCGTGGATGCTCACGGGCTACAGCGAGTGCATCGACAGTTTCTTCGCGTTCGGGTTGTTCGAGGCGGCGCGGCAATCCGGCTATTTTCCCGAGGAACTGGTCGAAACCTTCGAGCCGGTCATTCAGGAAGAAGCGCGGCACATTCTCTTTTTCGCGAACTGGGTCGCGTGGTACCGGCACAGTCTGCCGTGGTATCGCAAGCCCTGGTTCTTCGCTAAGACGGCGAGCGTCTGGATCTCGCTGATCCGCGACCGCATTTCGCTCGCGCGCGGTTTCGACAAGAGCGGCGCGGCGCAGGACGCGAATTTCCCCGCGAACGTGGGCGATTCCGTGGCGGGCGATGTCTCGGTGCGCGCCTTGATCGAACTCTGTCTCACCGAAAACGACCGCCGCATGAGCGGCTACGACGCGCGTCTGCTCCGTCCCGTCACCGTGCCCAAGCTCGCGCGGCTCGCGCTGCGCTTTATCAAGAAGTAGGCTTCTCGCGCGCTTCGTAGCGGCGCGACGCTTCTTCGACGTCTTGCCGGAATTGCGCGAGCGCCGCCAGTTTCGCATCGGGCGGCTGCAACGCCGCCCACAACACTTCCACCAGCTCGTTCGCCGTCGTCTCGATCTGAGCCTGACTCAGCCGGCGCTTCGCGAGCGTCGCGTCCCACAGCACGTGCTCCATCGGACCGAAGACGAGCGAGCGCAGCAATCGCAGCGGCATATCGGTGCGCACGTGGCCAAGCGTCTGGCCGCGCGCGAGCACGTCCATGAGCGGCGCGGTGTAGCGGCGTTGATATTCCGTGAGCGTGTCGGAGAGATCGTGCTGCTTCGTGCGGCCTTCCGACAACACCAGCGCGCACAGCCCCGTGCCGTTCATCAGCATGAGCCGCATGTGCGTTCTGACGATGAACGCGAACTGCTGGCGCGCCGAGCCGTCGCGCGGCAGGCCGGTCTCGAACGCATCAATGATTTCGTCATACCAGTCGGCGATCACGCGGGCGCACAACTCGCGCTTGCCGCTGAAATAACTGAACACCGTCGCTTCCGAAATGCCCGCGCGCTGCGCGATCTCGGCGCTCGTCGCGGCGTCGTAGCCTTTTTCGGCGAAAACGTCGCGGCCAGCCTGCAGGATATCTTTCACGCGCTGCTGCGATTTGACCCCGGTGGGCGTGCGTCGGCTGGTGGCGGTCTGCGTGGACATGATGGAAAGCGCGGGAAATAAATGTGAGCGTAGCTCAAAAACCTATTGACGGCTAGCCGATTTGAGCGTGAAATTGCCCCATTCCGTGGTTTGCTGCCCTGTGTGAGTAACGCTCAGTTTGCAGGGCTTGCCGAAAAACATCGTATCTGGAGGAGACGACCCCATGAGCACCGTACCCGGCCTGAATTTCGCGTTGGGCGAAGACATCGACATGCTGCGCGATTCGCTCGCCAACTTCGCGTCGAAGGAAATCGCGCCGCGCGCCGGCGAAATCGATCACACCGACCAGTTCCCGATGGACCTGTGGAAGAAGCTCGGCGACTTAGGCGTGCTCGGCATGACCGTCTCCGAGGAATACGGCGGCGCGAACATGGGCTACACCGCGCACATGGTCGCGATGGAAGAGATTTCGCGCGCATCGGCTTCGGTGGGTTTGTCGTATGGCGCGCATTCGAATCTGTGCGTGAATCAGATCCATCGCAACGGCACGGAGCAGCAGAAGCAGAAGTATCTGCCGAAGCTCGTGTCCGGCGAACACATCGGCGCGCTCGCGATGAGCGAGCCGAACGCCGGGTCGGACGTGGTCAGCATGAAGCTGCGCGCCGACGAAAAGGGCGATCACTACGTGCTCAACGGCACGAAGATGTGGATCACCAACGGCCCGGACTGCGACACGCTCGTCGTGTATGCGAAGACGGATATCGAAGCCGGTCCGCGCGGCATCACCGCGTTCATCGTCGAGAAGGGCATGAAGGGCTTCAGCGTCGCGCAGAAGCTCGACAAGCTCGGCATGCGCGGCTCGCATACCGGCGAGCTCGTGTTCGAAAACGTCGAAGTGCCGAAGGAAAACATTCTCGGCCAGTTGAATGGCGGCACGAAAGTGCTGATGAGCGGCCTCGACTATGAACGCGCCGTGCTCGCGGGCGGCCCGACCGGCATCATGCTCGCGTGCATGGATTCAGTCGTGCCGTATATCCACGATCGCAAGCAGTTCGGTCAGGCGATCGGCGAATTCCAGCTCATTCAGGGCAAGGTCGCCGACATGTATTCGACGCTGCAGGCGTGCCGCGCGTATCTCTACGCGGTGGGCCGCCAGCTCGATACGCTCGGCGCCGGCCACGTGCGGCAAGTGCGCAAGGACTGCGCGGGCGTCATTCTCTACACCGCCGAAAAAGCCACGTGGATGGCCGGCGAAGCGATCCAGATTCTCGGCGGCAACGGCTATATCAACGAGTATCCGGTCGGCCGCCTGTGGCGCGATGCGAAGCTCTACGAGATCGGCGCGGGCACGAGCGAAATCCGCCGCATGCTGATCGGCCGCGAACTCTTCGCCGAAACGGCTTGAGGGCGCGCGTCATGGCGATCATCGAATCGAAACTGAATCCGCGCGGCGAAGAATTTCGCACCAACGCGCAGGCGCTCGAAGCGCTCGTCGCAGACTTGAAAGAGAAGGTCGCGAAGATCGCGGAAGGCGGCGGACAGGCCGCGCGCGACAAGCACGTCTCGCGTAACAAGCTGCTGCCGCGCGACCGCATCGCGCAACTGCTCGATCCGGGCACGCCGTTTCTCGAGTTGTCGCAACTCGCGGCGTACGGCATGTACAACGACGACGCGCCGGGCGCGGGCATCATCACCGGCATCGGGCGCATCGCGGGGCAGGAATGCGTGGTCGTCTGCAACGACGCGACCGTGAAGGGCGGCACGTACTATCCCGTCACGGTGAAGAAGCACTTGCGCGCGCAGGAAATCGCCGAGCAGAACCGCCTGCCGTGTGTGTATCTCGTCGATTCGGGCGGCGCGAACCTGCCGAATCAGGACGATGTGTTTCCCGACCGAGATCACTTCGGCCGCATCTTCTACAACCAGGCGAACATGTCGGCGCAGGGCATCGCGCAGATCGCCGTGGTGATGGGTTCGTGCACCGCGGGCGGCGCCTATGTGCCCGCGATGAGCGATGAATCGATCATCGTGAAGAACCAGGGCACGATTTTCCTCGGCGGCCCGCCGCTGGTGAAAGCCGCGACGGGCGAGGAAGTCAGCGCCGAAGACTTGGGCGGCGGCGACGTGCATACGCGTCTTTCCGGCGTCGCGGATCATCTGGCGCAGAACGATGCCCATGCGCTCGGCATCGCGCGCAGCATCGTCGGCAATCTGAATCGCGTGAAAACGCCTTCGCTCGCGCTCAAAGAGCCGCTGCCGCCGCGTCACGATCCGCAAAGCGTCTACGGCGTGATTCCCGTCGATACGCGCAAGCCCTTCGACGTACGCGAAGTGATCGCACGCATCGTCGACGATTCCGCGTTCGACGAATTCAAGGCGCGCTACGGCACGACGCTCGTCTGCGGCTTCGCGCATATCTGGGGGCATCCGGTCGGCATCGTCGCGAACAACGGCATTCTGTTTTCCGAGTCGGCGCTCAAAGGCGCGCACTTCATCGAGCTGTGCGCGCAACGCAAGATTCCGCTCGTGTTCCTGCAGAACATCACGGGCTTCATGGTCGGACGCAAGTACGAGAACGAAGGCATCGCGCGCAACGGCGCGAAGATGGTGACGGCGGTGGCCACGGCGAAAGTGCCGAAGTTCACGGTGATCATCGGCGGTTCGTTCGGCGCGGGCAACTACGGCATGTGCGGCCGCGCGTATTCGCCGCGCTTCCTGTGGATGTGGCCGAACGCGCGCATCTCGGTGATGGGCGGCGAGCAGGCCGCGTCCGTGCTCGCCACGGTGCGGCGCGACGGCATCGAGAAAAAGGGCGGTTCGTGGAGCGCGGAAGAAGAGGAAGCGTTCAAGGCGCCGATTCGCGACCAGTACGAAGCACAGGGCCATCCTTATTACGCGAGCGCGCGCCTGTGGGACGACGGTGTGATCGATCCCGCCCAGACGCGCGACGTTTTGGGCCTTGGATTGGCCGCGACGATGAACGCTCCGATTGAAGAAACGCGCTTCGGCGTGTTCAGGATGTAACGCCATCATGTTCAACAAAATACTCATAGCGAACCGCGGCGAAATCGCCTGCCGCGTGGCGGCGACGGCGAAGCGCCTGAACGTCGGCAGCGTCGCCATCTATTCGGATGCGGATGCCAAGGCCAAGCACGTCGATGTCTGCGACGAAGCGGTGCATGTCGGCGGCTCGGCGGCGTCGGAAAGTTATCTGCGTATCGAGCGCATCGTCGAGGCGGCGAAACGCACCGGCGCGCAGGCGATCCATCCCGGCTACGGCTTTTTGTCGGAGAACGAAGATTTCGCCAACGCGTGCGGGAAAGCGGGCATCACGTTCATCGGGCCGCCGGTCGAAGCGATCAGCGCGATGGGCTCGAAAGCCGCCGCGAAGGCGCTCATGCAATCGGCGTCCGTGCCGCTCGTGCCGGGCTATCACGGCGACGATCAGGACGCTTCGCTGCTTCAGCGCGAAGCGGACCGCATCGGCTATCCCGTGCTCTTGAAGGCGAGCGCGGGCGGCGGCGGCAAGGGTATGCGCGTGGTCGAGAAGAGCGAGGATTTCGCGGCGGCGCTCGCGTCGTGCAAGCGCGAGGCGGCGTCGAGCTTCGGCAACGATCGCGTGCTGATCGAAAAGTATCTGCTGCGTCCGCGTCACGTCGAAGTGCAGGTATTCGCCGACAAGCACGGCAACGCGGTGTATCTCTTCGACCGCGATTGTTCCGTGCAGCGCCGCCATCAGAAGGTGCTGGAAGAAGCGCCCGCACCGGGTCTCGCCGATGAAACGCGCCGCGCGATGGGCGAAGCCGCGGTCGCGGCGGCGCGCGCGGTGAACTACGTGGGCGCGGGCACGGTCGAGTTCATCATGACGCAGGACGGCCAGTTCTACTTCATGGAGATGAACACGCGTCTGCAGGTCGAGCATCCGGTCACGGAGATGGTCACGGGCCTCGATCTCGTCGAATGGCAACTGCGCGTGGCGGCGGGCGAGCCTTTGCCTTTGAATCAGGATCAGTTGAAGGTGCACGGCCACGCGATCGAAGCGCGCATCTACGCCGAGAATCCGTCGCGCGGCTTTCTGCCATCGACGGGCACGCTCAAGCATCTGCGTGTGCCGCACGCGGTGGAGTTTTCGATCGATGGCGATGTGCGCGTCGACAGCGGTGTGCGTCAGGGCGATTCGATCACGCCGTTCTACGATCCGATGATCGCGAAGCTGATCGTGCATGGCCGCGACCGTCGCGATGCCTTGTCGCGCATGGCGCGTGCGCTGGCGGAATGCGAGATCGTCGGCTTGTCGACGAACGTGGAGTTTCTCCAGCGCATCGTGAAGAGCGAGCCGTTTTCATCGGGCGATCTCGACACGGGCCTGATCGAGCGTCATCACGATGCGCTTTTCGCGCCGTCGACCGTTTCGCGCAAGAGCGCGCTCGCGCTCGCGTGCGCGGCGTTGCTGACGCGCGAAGGCGGCGAAGCGCATGGGCATTCGCCGTGGGACGCGCTGAGCCACTGGCGCATGTCGGGCGGCTACAGCCAGGACCTGAACTGGCGCGCGCTCGACACGGACGAAACGCTGAAGGTCGTGTTCACGAAGAACGGCGAGAAACGCCTCACGCTGAACGACGCGAGCGCACGCTTCGACTGGTCGCACAGCGGCGCGACATCGTTCGCCGTTCAGCTCGACGATGCGCTGATCAAAGGCCACGTCTTCACCGATGGCGACGTGTTCCATGTCTTCCACGAAGGCGCGGCGTTCCAGTTCGAGTGGCAGAACCTGATGGCGCACGCGGGCGACGCCGAACACGAAGGGCGTCTCACCGCGCCGATGCCCGGCAAGGTGATCGCGGTGCTCGTCGAGACGGGCGCGTCGGTCGAAAAGGGCGCGCCGCTGATGGTGATGGAAGCGATGAAGATGGAGCACACGATACTGGCGCCGTCCGCGGGCAGAATCGGCGAGATTCTGTTCGAAGTCGGCGATCAGGTCGCCGACGGCTCGCAATTGCTGGTGCTGGAGGCCGCGCAGGCGGCCTAGCGCCCGCCCTTGGCAGGCGTGCCGAGCAGCGTGGTTTCGCTCTCGGCGCGCACCAGGATTTCCACGCGCCGGTTCGCTGCGCGGCCGGCGCGCGTGCTGTTGCTGGCGATAGGCCGCTGATACGCCATGCCCTGCGTCGTGATGCGCGCGGCCGGCACGCCGCGCGCGATCAGCGCCTTCGCGACGGCGTCCGCACGCGCCGCGGACAGCGCGCGGTTATAGGCGAGCGAGCCCTGGTCGTCGGTATGGCCTTCGATCAGGATGGGCCGCATGCTGCGCTTCAATACTTCGGCGGCGCGATCGAGCATGGGCGAGTTGCCAGCGCGCAGCGTCGATTCGTCGATGTCGAAAAGCGGCGCTTCGGGCAGACGCATTTCCACGCCGCCCTTGACCGGCAGCATCGTGATGCCGTGTTGCGCGTTCAACTGATCTTCCTTCGCGCGGTTCAGACCCGCCGAACATCCCGCGAGCAGCAGGACCATCAGGCAGGTTCCGGCCGCCGCCCGTGAAGCTTCTTCCCTCATTGCATATTCCCGCGTCGATACGATTCTCGATTATAGGGAGCGCGAAACGAGTCGTTTTGTAATAATGGTTTCTTGACTGCGCGCATCGAGTGGAATGATTCGTGCGTGATTACAATGCTGGCGGACGTCTCGCCGTCCTCCGGTCATCGACCGTCACGAACTCGGACTCACGCCTTCATGCAGATCCAGCCGCGCAACGACACCGCCCCCGACTCATCCGACCGCACCCGCAAGATGCAGCGCACGGCATCCGCCGCGCTTTATGGGGTGCTCGTGCTCGTCGCGCTCTACACGGCGCGCGCGTTCATTCCGGCGGTGGTGTGGGCGGGCGTGATCGCAATCGCGCTATGGCCGGCTTTCGGCTGGCTCGAACGGCGGCCCGTGTTCAAACGCCATCACAGCCTGCTCGCGGTCTTGCTGACGGTGGCGATCGGCCTGCTCTTCGTCGTGCCGTTTTTCATCGTCGCGGCGCAGGCGGTGCAGGAAGCGCACGACATGCTTCACTGGTTCCACGAAGTGCTGCGCAGCGGCATTCCGATGCCCGCGCTCATCGATCATTTGCCGATGGGCTCGCAGCAGGTCGCGCGCTGGTGGCAGGAAAATCTCGCGACGCCGCTCGAATCGTCGCCCGCGGTCAAGAATCTGCATAGCGCCACGGTCGTCGCGATGACGCGGCATTTCGGCGGACGCGTCGCGCATGCGCTCGTGATTTTCGGCTTCATGCTGATGACGCTCTTCTTCGTCTTTCTGGCGGGCTCGCGTCTCGGCGATCAATTGCTCGCGGGCTCGCGCCGCGCATTCGGCGCGGACGGCGCCGCGCTCGTGCGACGCATGTCCGAGTCGGTGCGCAGCACGGTGGTCGGTCTCGTGGTCGTGGGACTGGGCGAAGGCGCGCTGCTCGGCATCGCCTACGCGATCACGGGCGTGCCGCACGCGACCTTGCTCGGCATGCTGACGGCGGTCGCGGCGATGCTGCCGTTCTGCGCGCCGCTCGTGTTCCTCGGCGCGGCGCTGTGGCTCTTCGCACAAGGCTCGATGATCGCGGCGGCGTGCGTCGCCGCATTCGGGCTGATCGTCGTGTTCGTGGCCGAGCACTTCGTGAGGCCCGTGCTGATCGGCGGATCGGCGCGCCTGCCGTTCCTGCTCGTGCTGTTCGGCATTCTGGGCGGCGCGGAGACGTTCGGGCTCATCGGCCTCTTCATCGGCCCGGCGCTGATGACGATTCTCGTCGTGCTGTGGACGGATTACGTGGTGGACCGGAGCTGACGGCGGCGCGTCGGCTCCGGGTGCGGCGCGTCAGATCACATACAGATCGACATATTCATTGACCGGCATTGCTTCGAGCTTTGCCTGATCGAGCGAGACCGCGAGGATCGCCTGCTGTTGCTTCTGCGGAAAGCGCCGTGCGAGGTTCGTCTTGAACTTCTCGACGAGCAACGGAATGCCGTCAGCGCGCCGGCGCTTGTGACCGATCGGATATTCGACCGCGATTTCATCGAGCTTCGTGCCGTCATTGAACTCGACGGTGAGCGCGTTGGCGATCGAACGCTTGTCCGGGTCGTG
>NZ_FCNY02000025.1 GCF_001544575.2 Caballeronia cordobensis | reverse complement strand
AACTCTTCAGTTCAAACCTGTTACTGTTTTCGGTTCCGTTAAGAACCGGTCGCTCACTCAACGTACTGACGATGATTATCCTGTTCTAAAACAGAAAAACCTTCCTCTGATACTTCGTGTGAGACTCTTGATACTTTTGCTATGACTGATCCCGAAAGACCAGCCGCACTCGCTATCAAGCGCCCACACTTATCGGCTGTTAGTTTTTAAAGAGCACATCGCAAGACATCCAACCTCACCACCGTCTTGCGTCGCTGCGTTGTCTGCAGCAGAGAAACGAGATTATGAACACCGCTTCGGTTACTGTCAACAAGAATTTCGAAGTTTTCTTGCCGACTATCTACATCTTCCTACCGACCGTAAAGCAAACGGGTCGTGCAAACATCGCACGACCCGTCGACATCAGTCTTGGTGCCGGCTGCAGGACTCGAACCCGCCACCTGATGATTACAAATCAACTGCTCTACCAGATGAGCTAAGCCGGCGAAGCACGAGATTCTACTTCATTTGACGACTTTCAGGTGAGACCTCGCGGGCGATTTCGAAGGATCGTCCTCGGCGTTCTCCTGAGAGTCATCCTGTGCGGCTGAACCGGAATCCGCCGGTCCGGCAGCCGACTCCTCGATCTGCCGATCACGCTCGACCGGCCGCGAACCAACGGGGGCGCTCCCCAGATCCGCGCCCGAATGCGAGGCCGGCTCGACCGGGAACGCCATGCCCTGTCCGTTCTCGCGCGCATAAATGGCGAGCACGTTTGCAACCTGCACTTCGATCTTGTGGGACTTGCCCGAAAAGCGCGCGCTGAACTCGATCCACTCGTTGCCCATCTGCAGTTGGCTCGTCGCCTCGAAACTGATGTTCAACACGATCTCGTCGTTGCGCACGAACTGTCGCGGCACGCGCGTGGCCGCATCGACGCGCACGGCGATGTGGGGCGTAAAGCCATTGTCCGTGCACCACTCATACAGCGCGCGCAACAAATACGGCTTGGTGGAAATCTCTTGCATCAACTTTCCTCTGTCGGAACGCGACCGCGCGAAACGGCGCAGCCGCCTCCCAACGCATGCAAACTATCGACGCATCACCTTCTCGGAAGGCGTCAGCGCTTCAATATAAGCCGGGCGGCTGAAGATCCGCTCGGCGTACTTCATCAACGGCGCCGCATTCTTCGACAACTCGATGCCATAGTGATCCAGACGCCACAGGAGCGGCGCGATCGCGACGTCGAGCATCGAAAACTCTTCGCCCAGCATGTACTTGTTCTTCAGGAAGATCGGCGCAAGCTGCGTGAGGCGATCGCGGATCGCGCCACGCGCTTTCTCGTGATTCTTCTCGGCGGCCTTGCCCTTCTCGTTCTCGAGCGTGCCGACATGAACGAACAGTTCCTTCTCGAAGTTCAGCAGGAACAGGCGCGCGCGGGCGCGCTGCACCGGATCTGCCGGCATGAGTTGCGGATGCGGGAAGCGCTCGTCGATATATTCGTTGATGATATTCGACTCGTACAGGATCAGGTCACGCTCGACGAGAATCGGCACCTGTCCGTAAGGGTTCATTACCGCGATGTCTTCCGGCTTGTTGAACAGATCGACGTCGCGGATCTCGAAATCCATGCCCTTTTCGAACAACACCAGCCGGCAGCGCTGGGAGAAGGGGCAAGTAGTGCCGGAATACAGAACCATCATGTTTTTAAAGTTCCTTCAGTAAACTCGAAGGGCCGGCCGCGGCGCTCCCTTCCGGGGAACGCCGTCGCGCCGACCCACGCCGTCGAGGGCGCGCTATTTGATATCTTTCCAGTATGCCGCGTTCAGGCGCCACGCGAGGAAACTCAAGAGCGCCAGGAACAGCAGAACCCAGACGCCGAGCCGCTTGCGCGTCTGCTGCGCGGGTTCCGACATCCACGACATGTACGAAACGAGATCGGCTACACTTGAATCATAATCCACGGATGACATGGCACCAGGTGTAACCTGAGTGTAACCCACGAATCTTCTTACCTTTTCGCCGGTGTGCTCGTCCGTATCCGTCTCGAATTTGGCATCGCGGATACCCTGAAGCGTCCACAGCACATGCGGCATCCCGACATTTTCGTACACGCGATTGTTCCAGCCGGTCGGCCGCGCCGGATCCCGGTAGAAACTCCGCAAATACGTATAGAGCCAGTCCTTGCCGCGCGCCCGCGCTTCCACCGACAAATCCGGCGGCGATGCGCCGAACCACGCCTTCGCGTCTTCCGGGCGCATCGCGATCGACATCGTGTTGCCGACCTTGTCGGTCGAAAACAGCAGATTTTCCTGGATCTGCTTTTCGCTGATGCCGATATCGGTCAGCCGGTTGTACCGCATCAAATTCGCACTGTGGCAGTTCAGGCAGTAGTTTACAAAGATTTGAGCGCCGTGCTGCAAGGACGCGAGATTGTCCGAGCTATCGGGCGCACGATCGAGCACCGCTTCTTCCTCCGCGTGCACGGGCGCCGCCGCGAACGCGAACAGCACCGCGGCGATCATCGATATTGTAGAGAGCCATTTTTTCATCGTATTTGTCTCCGGACGTGCGCTCAGTGAGGTTTGTAGTGCACGCGCTCAGGCGGCGTCTTGAACTTGCCGCGCGGCGTCCAGAAAGGCATGCCGAGGAAGAATGCGAAGTAGATCAGCGCGCATATCTGCGCGATCAGCGTCGCGGCTGGCGATGGCGGTCGCGTGCCGAGGAATCCGAGCAACAGGAACGCGAACACGAAAATCGCATAGAAGACTTTATGGAAAAGCGGCCGGTAACGAATCGACTTCACCGGGCTCCTGTCCAGCCACGGCAGGAAGAACAGCGAAACGACCGCCGTGCCCATCACGACCACGCCCCAGAACTTCGACTCCGTCAGCGCCATGAAAATCAGCACGAGCACCGCGAGCACCGGCAGGCCGAGACGCCACTTGCCGCGCGCGCGCAAAAGCGCGAGCAGCGCGAGCGCCGCGATCACGATCATCAGCACGATCTTGAACGGATCGGTGGTCGCGCGGAGCATCGCGTAGAACGCCGTGAAGTACCACACCGGCGCGATTTCCGGCGGCGTTTGCAGCGGATTCGCCGGCACGAAGTTGTTCGCTTCAAGGAAGTAACCGCCCATCTCCGGCGCGAAGAAAATGATCGCCGCGAAGATCAGCAGGAACACGCACACGCCCATGAAGTCGTGCACCGAGTAGTACGGGTGAAACGGAATGCCGTCGAGCGGAATGCCGTTCGCGTCCTTCTTCGCCTTGATCTCGATGCCGTCCGGATTGTTCGAGCCGACCTCATGCAGCGCGACCAGATGCGCGACCACGAGGCCGATCAGCACCAGCGGAATCGCGATCACGTGGAACGCGAAGAAGCGGTTCAGCGTCACGTCCGACACAACATAGTCGCCGCGAATCCACAGCGACAGATCCGGCCCGATGAACGGAATCGCCGAGAACAGGTTCACGATCACCTGCGCGCCCCAGAACGACATCTGCCCCCACGGCAGCAGATAGCCGAAGAACGCTTCGGCCATGAGGCACAGGAAGATCGCGCAGCCGAAAATCCACACGAGCTCGCGCGGCTTGCGGTACGACCCGTACATCAGCCCGCGGAACATGTGCAGATAGACGACCACGAAGAACATCGACGCGCCCGTGGAGTGCATGTAGCGGATGAGCCAGCCCCACGGCACCTCGCGCATGATGTACTCGACCGATGCGAACGCGAGCGTCGCGTCGGGCTTGTAGTTCATCGTCAGGAAAATGCCAGTGACGATCTGATTTACTAGCACCAGCAGCGCGAGCGAGCCGAAGAAGTACCAGAAGTTGAAGTTCTTCGGCGCGTAGTATTCGGATACGTGTTTCTTCCACGTCGACGTCATCGGGAACCGGCGGTCGATCCAGCCGACCAGCCCCGTCGTCTCGACTTCCTTTTCTGCGGTCGCCATTTACGCCTCTCCCTTTTCGTCCTTGCCGATCACGAGTTGCGTCGCGGAGGTGAACATGAACGGAGGAATGTCCAGGTTCTGCGGCGCGGGCTTGTTCTTGAAGACGCGGCCGGCCATGTCGTAGGTCGAGCCGTGGCACGGGCACAGGAAGCCGCCCGGCCAGTTATCGGGGAGATTGGGTTGAGGACCTTCGGTGAAGCGCGGCGTCGGCGTGCAGCCCAGATGCGTGCACACGGCAACCGCCACGAAAATGTTCTTGTGATCGGCGCGCGACCGGAACTCGTTGTTGCAGTACTCCGGCAACGGCATCGAAAATTCCATCTTCGACTGCGGGTCGGCCACTTCGTTGTCGGCCTTCTTGACGTCGGCCAGCATCTCGTCGGTGCGGTTCACGATCCACACCGGCTTGCCGCGCCAGGCGACCGTCATCATGTCGCCGGGCTTGAGTCCGCTGATATCGACCTCGACCGGCGCGCCCGCCGCCTTGGCCTTCGCGGACGGCGCAAACGAACCTACGAACGGAACCAGCGTCGCCACACCTCCGATACCACCTGTTACGGTCGTCGCAATCAGCCAGGTACGGCGGCCGCCGTCGACGCGTTTTTCTTCCTTGTCTCGCATCACACGCCCCACTTCTGAGTTGGATTTATACCGTCACATCAGTCGTTCCGCCGCTAGTGTGCGCGAATGGAGTTGGCATTTACAAGGGCCGAATAGCAAAAATCACTCGAAGTGATTGATGCTTCAGGGTTTTCCCCACGTTTTTCGCGCAATCTCGTGAAACGTTCATTTAAGCCAGCCGCACACGGCAATAATCGCCGACAGGCCTTAATAGTGCATTAAACCGGATTATCGATATCGATAAAAACATGTTCGAGATCGAATTGCTCGGACAGATGCGCGCCCACTGCCTGCACGCCGTAGCGCTCCGTCGCGTGATGTCCGGCCGCGATGTACGCGACACCCGATTCCGCCGCGATATGCATGGTCTGCTCGGAGACTTCGCCGCTGAGATACACGTCCGCGCCGGCCGCGATGGCGTCTTCGAAGTAACCTTGCGCGCCGCCCGTGCACCACGCCACGCGCCGGAGTTCCTTGTCCGTATCGCCGAACACGAGCGGCTTGCGGCCGAGCGCGTTCTCGACCATCGCGCTGAAGTGTTCGAGCGGAAGCGGCATGCCGAGCGTCGCGACCCAGCCGAGATCCTGATCGGCGAAACGGCTGTCCGCGATCAACCCGAGCCGCGCGCCGATCTGCGCGTTGTTGCCCAGTTCCGGATGTGAATCAAGCGGGAGATGGTAAGCGAAAAGATTGATGTCGTTCGCAATCAGCGTGCGCAACCGCCGATGCTTACGCCCGGTAATCTGCGGCGCTTCGTTGCGCCAGAAGTAGCCGTGATGCACGAGCACGGTGTCCGCGCCCCACTCCGCCGCGGCTTCCAGAAAGGCGAGCGATGCTGTCACGCCGGTCGCGATCTTCCGCACGCGGCGCGCGCCTTCAACCTGCAGGCCATTAGGGCAATAGTCCTTGAAGCGGCCGATTTCCAGCAGATTGTTCAGATACAATTCGAGTTCGATCCGATCCATGAAATCCTCTATCCCTTCAAATGCTTAGACGCTTCTGGCTATTTTTTGCCCAAGCGGTCACCGTGCTTTTGGCCCTGATGTTCATCATCGCGACCTTGAAACCGCAGTGGCTTCAACGTCAAGGTCAATTCGGCAAGCAGCTTGCCGAGCCGATCGTCGCGTTGCAGGAAGTGGCGCCGAGCATAGGCTCGCGACCGCTCCAGTCGTCCTTTTCGGAAGGCGCGCAAAAGGCGATGCCGGCCGTTGTGAACGTGTTCTCCAGCAAGGACGGCAATCTGCCGCCCGATCCGCGTGCGAAAGACCCGCTATTCCGCTACTTCTTCGGTGACAAGAACAAGCGCAAGAGCGACGAGCCGCCGGCGTCGAATCTCGGCTCCGGTGTCATCGTCAGCTCGGAAGGTTACATTCTAACGAACCAGCATGTAGTCGACGGTGCGGATCAAATCGAAGTCGCCCTGGCCGATGGCCGCACGTCGAGCGCCAAGGTGATCGGCGTCGATCCCGAAACCGACCTCGCCGTGCTCAAGATCAACATGACCAACCTGCCGAGCATCACGCTCGGGCGAATGGATCAGACGCGCGTGGGCGATGTCGTGCTCGCGATCGGCAATCCGTTCGGCGTCGGCCAGACGGTCACGATGGGCATCGTGAGCGCGCTCGGGCGCAATCACCTCGGCATCAACACGTTCGAAAACTTCATCCAGACCGACGCCGCCATCAACCCCGGCAACTCCGGCGGCGCACTGGTGGACGTGAACGGCAACCTCCTCGGCATCAACACCGCGATTTATTCGCGCAGCGGCGGCTCGCTCGGCATCGGCTTCGCGATTCCCGTGTCGACCGCGCGCAGCGTGCTGGAGAGCATCATTACGACCGGCACGGTGACGCGCGGCTGGATCGGCGTGGAACCGCAGGACGTGACGCCGGAAATCGCCGAATCGTTCGGGCTGGACCAGAAATCCGGCGCGATCGTCGCGGGCGTGCTGCAAGGCGGCCCGGCGGACAAGGCAGGCATCAAGCCGGGCGATATCCTCGTGTCCATCAACGACGACACGATCACCGATACGACGCGTCTTCTGAACGTCGTAGCGCAGATCAAGCCGGGCACGTCGGTGAAGGTTCATCTGATGCGCAAGAACAAGGAGCTCGACGTCAACGTGATGATCGGCAAGCGTCCCGCGCCGCCGCGCGCACCGCAGATGCCGGAAGACGACGGCGATCAGGGCGACCAGAACGACGAGTAACCCCGCGAGTCCGGTAAAACAAAAAGGCAGCTTCGATCGCTCGAAGCTGCCTTTTTTCATGCCGAATTCATACCGTTCGGCGCGACGATTCGCCGCACCCAAAGCCGCTATTCCGCCGCGGCTTCCCCGCTCTTGATCGCTTCCTTGCCGACCACCAGCCGCGCCGCGATGATGCCCAGCTCATAAAGAATCACGAGCGGAATCGCGAGAATGAGCTGCGAGAAAACATCGGGCGGCGTGACGACCGCCGAAATGACAAACGCGCCGACGATCACGTAAGGACGGACCTGCTTCAACTTCGCGATCGACACGACGCCCATGCGCGCGAGCAGCACGACGACGATCGGCACTTCGAAGGTCACGCCGAACGCGATGAACATCGTCAGGACGAAGCTCAGGTAATTGTCGATATCCGTCGTCATTTCCGCGCCGAGCGGCGCGTTGTAGTGCGCCATCACGCGGAAGATCGTCGGGAACACGACGAAATACGCGAACGCCATGCCGCACAGGAACAGCGAATAGCTGCTGAACACGAGCGGCGCGACGAGCTTCTTTTCGTGCTGATACAAGCCCGGCGCGACGAACGCCCAGATCTGATACAGCACGATCGGCAGCGCGATGACGAACGCGACGAGCATCGTGACCTTCATCGGCACGAAGAACGAGCCGGTGACGTCGGTGACGATCATCTTGCCGTCGGCCGGCAGGTTCTGCATCAGCGGGCGGGCCAGCAGCTTGAAGATGTCCGGCGCCCAGTACACCAGCGAGACGAACACGACGATAACCGCGGCGCCCGCGCGAATGATGCGGTCGCGCAATTCGACCAGATGCGATATGAACGTCTCTTCGACGGGCTCTTCTTTGGGTAATTGCGGGTCGCTCACGCCGGCCCTCGGTTATTCATGGAAGGAAATGGGATGGAAGCGCGGCTCGCTCAAAAGAACTTCGTCTGGCGGCGCAACGTGGCGGGCGTGTGACGCGCGACGCGCGCCGCGCCCGACTGAACCCGCGTGCGGCGCGCGGTCGTGCGCTTGTACCAGTTGGGCAGCGCGCTTTGCTTGACGCGCCAGTTCTTGCGCTTCACCGGCGTCGAGGTCGATGTGCTGGCCCAAGGCTTGTCCGATGCGGCGCTGCCGGCGAAATCCGCCTCGCCGCCCGCAATGCTCGGTGTGACCGACGAGCCTTCCTTGAACGCATCGTTCAACTCCGACTCGTGGCGCTTGAGCGTGTCGTGAATCGACGACTGTACGTTCGTCGCCGCGGTTTCGAACTCGGTGCGCATTTTCTTCAGCTCATCGAGTTCCATTTCGCGCGCGACTTCCGACTTGACGTCGTTGATGTAGCGCTGAGCGCGCCCAAAGAGCGCACCCGCCGTGCGCGCGACACCCGGCAGGCGCTCCGGCCCGAGGACCACCAGCGCCACGACGCCGATGACCGCCATTTTGGTCAGACCGAGATCGAGCATTGAACGAGAAGTGGATGGTTGCGGTCGGCGGCCGAATTAACGGTAGTCGCCCGAGCGGGACTTGTCCTTCGCCTCGACGTCCACCGCGCCGTTACGCGGCAGTTCGCGCTGGTCGGCTGCGTTCGCCCGATCGGCCGGCGTTTCGCCTTCGCGCATGCCGTCTTTGAAACCCTTCACCGCGCCGCCCAGATCGCCGCCGATATTGCGCAACTTCTTCGTGCCGAAGACGAGCGCCACGATCAACAGAACGATCAACCAATGCCAAATGCTTAACGAACCCATGATGAAAACTCTCCGTGATTCCGCCCCGAATTGGGTACCGGGGACGGAAGATCGGCCTTTCGACCGAGCCGAGGCAGATCGCCTCAGCTTCAACTATCGATTCTGCTCGCCCAATATTTCATTGGAAAGGAGAATGCCGACAAAGAATGCGGCTTACCCCATTCGGCGCCACGGGCGCTCGCCGGCTAACAAATGCGCGTGGATGTGATACACCTCCTGCCCGCCGCCCGGTCCGGTATTAATTACCGTGCGAAAACCCGTGTCGCCCCCCGTGTAGGACACACCCAGGTCTTTCGCCAACCTTCCGACGAGACTCACCATTCTACCAAGCAGCGGACTGTCACTTTCTGTGCAATGAGAAAGTGTTTCAATATGCTTCCGCGGAATCACCAGCACGTGCACCGGCGCAGCGGGATTGATGTCGTTGAACGCGACAAATTCGTCGTCTTCGTAGACTTTTGTGCTCGGAAGCTGTCCGGAAGCGATCCGGCAAAAAATACAGGTGTCTTGGCTCATGGACTTGACGGTTTTTCGTTGTCGGATGTGATTAGAACCACGCGGTCGCGTCGAGCGTCTTGCCCTCGTAGAGGAACAGCCAGCCCTTGATGATCCGATAAAGCGTCCAGATCCAGGTCGCACCGATGACCAGAAAGCCGAGGCCGAGCACCCAGATCAAGGCGAAACCGACGACGTGCCCGAGCAGCGACCACCAGAACGTGCGGATCTGCCACGTGAAATGATCTTCGCACGGTGTGCCGACGGCATCACTGCGCTTGACGTAGTTGAGGATGATGGCGACGAGGCCGGTGAGCCCGCCCGTCAGCCAATAGACGGCGTACAGCGCATAAAGCACATGGGTAAACGTGCGAATATTGCGCAGACGTTCCGGATCGGTCGAATTCTGAATGACAGGCGGATAGGGTTCGTATGGCCGGTTCATGCTTGACCTCCTTCGCAAATGCGAGACGCTCGTCAGCCGCCGTTCTGCTCGCGCTCGCGCGACTTGCGCAGCGCTTTCTCTTCGATTCCCGACAAGCCTTCGCGACGTTCGAGTTCGGCGATGACGTCGGCGGGACTCAGATCGAAATGCGACAGCGTCACGAGACAATGAAACCACAAATCGGCGACCTCGCTGACCAATGCCTTCGGTGCGCCGCCGTGACGCGCGTCCTTCGCGGCGAGCACGACTTCCGTCGCTTCCTCGCCGATCTTCTTCAGGATCGCGTCGTCACCTTTATGAAAGAGTCGAGAAACGTAGGATTGTTCCGGATCGCCGCCCTTGCGGCTGTCGATGATGGAAGCGAGTCGCAACAGCGTGTCCAGCGTGGTGTCTTGCGTCATTTGTAGATGCTTTCTGGGTCTTTCAGCACGGGTTCGACCGCGACCCACTCGCCGCTCTCGGCCGTGCCTTCGAATTTCTGGAAAAAGCAGGAATGGCGCCCCGTGTGGCACGCGATACCCGATACCTGTTCGACCTTGAGCAGCACGACGTCTTCGTCGCAATCGAGGCGCACGTCGTGCACGTGCTGCACGTGGCCCGATTCCTCGCCCTTGAACCACAGGCGCTGGCGCGAGCGTGAAAAATACACCGCGCGTTTCAGTTCGATGGTTTTCGCGAGCGCCTCGCGATTCATCCACGCGAACATCAGCACGTCGTTGGTCGTGTGTTCCTGCGCGATCACCGGCACGAGGCCGTTCGCGTCCCACTTCACTTTGTCGAGCCAGCCGGCTTCTGCGTTCATCGGCTTACGTCCTCACCGAAATGCCGTGATCGGCCATGAAGCGCTTGGCTTCGCCGACCGTGTGCTCGCCATAGTGGAAGATGCTCGCGGCGAGCACCGCGTCCGCGTGACCTTCGACGATGCCGTCCGCCAGATGCTGGAGGGACCCGACGCCGCCCGACGCGATCACCGGCACGGGCACCGCGTCCGACACGGCGCGCGTCAGGGCAAGATCGAAGCCCGATTTTGTACCGTCGCGGTCCATGCTGGTGAGCAGGATTTCGCCCGCGCCGTATTCGGCCATCTTGCGCGCCCACTCGATCGCATCGATGCCGGTCGCCTTGCGGCCGCCGTGCGTGAAGACTTCCCAGCGCGGCGTTTCGCCTTCGCCCGACACGCGCTTGGCGTCGATCGCGACGACGATGCATTGCGAACCGTGCTTGTCCGACGCGTCGCGCACGAGCTGCGGATTCGCAACCGCCGACGAATTCATGCTGATCTTGTCCGCGCCCGCGTTGAGCAGCCGCCGTACGTCTTCGACCGCGCGCACGCCGCCGCCGACCGTCAGCGGAATGAACACCTGCGACGCCACCGACTCGATGATCGGCAGAATCAGATCGCGTTGATCAGAGGTTGCGGTGATGTCGAGGAAGGTGAGTTCGTCCGCGCCCTGATCGTCGTAGCGGCGCGCGATTTCGACGGGATCGCCCGCGTCGCGCAATTCGACGAAATTGACGCCCTTCACGACGCGGCCAGCGGTCACGTCGAGACAGGGAATGATGCGTTTAGCGAGAGCCATTTTCTGTGGTGTCACGAAGTAGAAGCAGCCGGGCGTGCCCGGCCATGCTCGCGCCGCGAGAATAGTTAAGCGCCGTCCGGTTCGCGCAGCGCGTCGGCTCGCGTCTGGGCGGCCGTGAAATCGAGATCGCCGGAGTAGATCGCGCGGCCGCAGATCACGCCTTCGATGCCCTCGCCCTCGACCTCGCAGAGCGATTCGATGTCCGCGATGTTCGACAGCCCGCCGCTCGCGATCACCGGAATCTTCACCGCCTGCGCGAGGCGCACGGTCGCGTCGATGTTGATGCCCTGAAGCATCCCGTCGCGCCCGATGTCGGTGTAGATGATCGATTCGCAGCCATAGTCCTCGAACTTGCGGGCGAGATCCACGACTTCGTGGCCCGTCAGCTTGCTCCAGCCGTCGGTGGCGACCTTGCCGTCCTTCGCGTCGAGCCCGACGATGATATGCCCGCCGAACGCGCTGCACGCGTCCCGCAGGAAGCCTGGATTCTTCACCGCCGCGGTGCCGATGATCACGAACGACAAACCGTCGTCCAGATAGCGCTCGATGGTTTCCAGATCGCGGATGCCGCCGCCCAGCTGCACGGGAATCTCGCTGCCCACTTCTTCGATGATCGAGCGGATCGCATCGCCATTTCGCGGCTTTCCTGCAAACGCGCCGTTCAGATCGACCAGATGCAGTCGTCTCGCGCCGCGATCGACCCAATGTCGGGCCATTGCCGCAGGATCTTCTGAAAAAATGGTCGCCTGGTCCATATCGCCCTGCTTGAGGCGCACGCACTGACCGTCCTTAAGATCGATGGCCGGAATGAGCAGCATAGGTATCGCGTAGTTTCTGGGTGGAGTTGATCAAAACGGCGCACGCGCGGTGTTACGCGCCCTTCGCGCCGTCTCGCTAGTGTAGTACAAGTCTTGCAACGGTCATGCGCCGGTCGTAATAGGCGAAAACGCTAGCGGGCGCGCCGTTTCACGGGTTCCAGTGCACGAAATTTCGGTACAGGCGCAATCCGGCATCCGCGCTCTTTTCGGGGTGAAATTGGGTCGCGAAGATATTGTCGCGCGCCACCGCCGATGTGAATGCGCCACCGTACACGGTTTCGCCGGATGTGTGCGCCGGATTCTCCGGCACCACGTAATAGCTGTGCACGAAGTAGAAGAACGCGCCGTCCGCGACGCCGTCCCAGATCGGATGCGCCTGTGTCTGGCGCACGCGGTTCCAGCCCATCTGCGGCACCTTGAAGCGCGAGCCGTCGTCCTGAAGCAGACCGTCGAGCTGGAAGCGCACGACCTTGCCCGGCAGCAGGCCGAGGCCTTTCGTGTCGCCTTCCTCGCTCCAGTCGAAGAGCATCTGCTCGCCGACGCACACGCCGAGCATCGGCTTTTCGCGCGCCGCCTGCATCACCGCTTCCTGCAGACCGGATTCGGCGAGATGGCTCATGCAGTCGCGCATCGCGCCCTGGCCCGGCAGCACGACGCGATCCGCGGCGTGAATGCCCTGCGGCTGATCGACGATCGCCACGTTCGCGTCGGGTGCAGCCTTTTTCAGCGCCTGGTAGACCGAGCGCAGGTTGCCCATTCCGTAATCAACAATCGCAATCGAAGTATTCATTTCAAAGATGGCATCAAGGCCTTCAACCCGTCGACGATGAACTCCACCGCCAGCGCGGACAACATCAAACCCATGAGACGCGTGCCGATATTGATCCCGGTGCGCCCGACCACGCGGGCGATCGGCTCGGCGAGATTCAGCGCGCCGAAGCACAGCCCCGCGATGATCGCGCCCAGCACGACGAGCCCGAAACGGTCATACCAGTGCTGCGCATTGGCCGCATAGACGATCACCGTGCTGATCGAGCCGGGGCCGGTAAGCAGCGGAATCGCGAGCGGCACGACCGCGACGCTGTTGCGCTCCTCGGCCTCCATGCGTTCTTCCGGCGTCGAGCGCGCGTTGCCGACCTGCGCGTTCAACATGCTGATCGCCATGAGCAGCATGATGATGCCGCCGCCCACTTCGAACGACCCGACCGAAATGCCGAAGAACGCGATGATCTGCTGCCCGAGCAGCGCGGTCACGGCGATCACGCAGAACACCGAAATGGACGCGACGCGAATCGTGTTGCGCCGCTCGATGTCGGATTGCTGCGAGGTCAGGCTGAGAAAAAACGGTATCGCGCCGATCGGGTTGATCAGCGCGAGCAGCGATATGAACGACTTGAACAGATCCATCGTGATCCCGACGCGCGTGCTTGAAACAGCGAAAGCGCCGAGCGCCGTTCAGAGACTGCCTTTGGTCGACGGAATCTGCCCCGCCGCGCGTTCATCGACTTCGCACGCCATGCGCAGCGCGCGGCCGAACGCCTTGAACACGGTTTCGACCTGATGATGCGCGTTGATGCCCCGCAGGTTGTCGATGTGCAGCGTTACGCCCGCGTGATTCACGAAGCCGCGGAAAAATTCGATGGTGAGATCGACGTCGAACGTGCCGATACGCGCGCGCGTGAACGGCACATGGAATTCGAGCCCGGGCCGGCCGGAAAAATCGATCACGACGCGCGACAGCGCCTCGTCCAGCGGAACATACGAATGCCCGTAGCGGCGAATGCCCTTGCGGTCGCCGATGGCCTTCGCGATGGCCATTCCGAGCGTGATGCCGGTGTCTTCGACCGTGTGGTGATCGTCGATATGGAGGTCGCCGTGCGCTTCGATGTCGAGATCGATGAGCCCGTGACGGGCAATCTGGTCGAGCATGTGATCGAGAAACGGGACGCCAGTGGCGAGCTTCTGCTTGCCGGTGCCGTCCAGATCGAGCTTCACACGGATCTGCGTTTCGCTGGTGTTGCGAACGACTTCCGCAATGCGCATGGTGATTCCTTGAGACTTTTCGAAAAGTGGGGGTCAGTTCGGCGCGAGCTTTTTCAGCGCCGCGACCATCTGCTCGTTTTCCTCGGCCGTGCCGACCGTCAAACGAACGCAGTTAGTGAGCAATGGATGCATTTTACCCACGTTTTTTATCAAAACCCGCGAAGTCAGAAGGGTTTCGAAAGCAACGGCGGCGTCCGGCACGCGCACGAGCAGGAAATTGCCCGCGCTCGGATAGACGGTCATGCCGGGCAGCGCGGCGACGTCGCGCGCGAGTTTCGTGCGTTGCGCGCGCAGTTCGGCTGCTTGCGCGTCGAGCACGTCGAGGTGATCGAGCAGGAAATCGGCGGTGGCCTGCGTCAGCACGTTGATGTTGTAGGGCGGGCGCACCTTGTCGAACTGCATGATCCACGCGGGCCGGCCGGCCATATAGCCTAGCCGGATGCCCGCGAGGCCGAGCTTCGAGACGGTGCGCATCACGACGACGTTGTCGAAATCCGCCGCGCGCGGCATCCAGGTCTTTTCCGCGAACGGCTGATACGCCTCGTCGATCACGACGAGACTTTTTCGCGCCGCCGCGATCACGCGTTCGATATCGGCGTCGTCGTAGAGCGTACCGGTCGGATTGTTCGGATACGCGAGGTAGACGAGCGCGGGCGCGTGCTCGTCGATGGCGGCGATGAGCGCATCGGCGTCGAGCGTGAAGTCGGCCTTCAGCGGCACGCCGATGAACTCGAGGTGCGCGAACTTCGCCGACATTTCGTACATCACGAAGCCCGGCACCGGCGCCACGACCTTCGCGCCCGGCGTCGAGCACGCGACCGACATCATGGTGATCAACTCGTCGGAGCCGTTGCCGAGCAAAACGTCGCAGGCGTCGGGCACGTGCATCGCGCGTTTGATCTTGGCGAGCAGTTCCGCGGGACGCGGCGCCGGATACCGATTCAGCGCGACGCCAGCGAGATGCGCGCCCAAACGTTCGGCGAGATCGGCGGGCAGCGTGTAGGGATTTTCCATCGCGTCGAGCTTGATCAGGCCCGTTGAATCGGGCACGGGATAGCTCGTCATCGCGAGTACGTCGGGACGAATGATGTCTTGGGCTGTCGTCATGATTTCCCGGCGCTCTCCCGCCGGTTTTCAATGGCGGCTCTCAGGCCGCCTCGTTCCGTGGAGTCGGCTCTATCTCAGCCGATGTTTTTCATTCGGTATTCGGCACTCTTCGCATGCGCCTGCAGGCCTTCGCCGTACGCCAGTTCCGCCGCGATTTCGCCGAGCGTCTGCGCGCCGTCCGCGCTCACTTCGATCACGCTCGAACGCTTCATGAAGTCGTACACGCCGAGCGGCGACGAGAACCGCGCCGTACGCGACGTAGGCAGCACGTGATTCGGGCCCGCGCAGTAATCGCCGAGGCTTTCGCTCGTATAGCGGCCGAGGAACATCGCGCCCGCGTTGTGGATCTGCGAGGCCCACTGATGCGGATCGAGCGCGGAAATCTCCAGATGCTCCGGCGCGATATCGTTGGCGATCGCGCACGCTTCGGCCATGTCCTTCACCTTGATGAGCGCACCGCGATCTTCGAGGGAGCGCTGAATGACTTCGCGGCGCGGCATCGCGGGCAGCAGTTCGACGATCGCATCTTCGACGCGCTGAATGAAGTTGTCGTCGGGGCACAGCAGGATGGATTGCGCGAGCTCGTCGTGCTCCGCTTGCGAAAAGAGGTCCATCGCGACCCAGCGCGGATCGGTGGTGGCGTCGCAAATCACGAGGATTTCGGACGGACCGGCGATCATGTCGATGCCGACCGTGCCGAACACGCGGCGCTTCGCCGACGCGACATACGCATTGCCCGGGCCGCAGATCTTGTCGACGGCGGGCACGGTTTGCGTGCCGTACGCGAGCGCGGCCACGGCCTGCGCGCCGCCGATCGTGAACACGCGATCCACGCCGCCGAGCAGCGCCGCCGCGAGCACGAGCGGATTCTTCACGCCGTCGGGCGTCGGCACGACCATCACGATTTCCTTCACGCCCGCGACGCGCGCCGGAATCGCATTCATCAGCACCGACGACGGATACGCCGCCTTGCCGCCCGGCACGTAGATGCCCGCGCGATCGAGCGGCGTAACCTTCTGGCCGAGCACGGTCCCGTCTGCTTCGGTGTAGTGCCAGCTATGGCTGCCGCACTCGATACGCTGCTTTTCGTGATAACCGCGCACGCGCGCCGCCGCCGCTTCGAGCGCCGCGCGCCGTTTGGGTTCGAGCCCTTCGAGCGCGGCTTCCATTTCGGACAGCGGCAGTTCGAGCGCCGCGACGCTCGTAGCCTTCAGGCGATCGAACTTGTTGGTGTACTCGAGCACGGCCTCATCGCCGCGCGCTTTGACGTCGGCGAGAATCTGCGCGACCGAGCGCTCGATCGCTTCGTCTTCGCTCGCCTCGAATGCGAGGACCGCGCGCAGCGCCTTTTGAAAACCATCGGTGCTGGAATCGAGTTTGCGAATCTTGATGGACATGCTGGTTTTCCGTTTTGCTTGTGGCGCGCCGCGGTGTGCGGCTCGCCTAATTGCCTGTGCCGGCTCTCTGGGCCGTGGCGCGCTCGAAGGCGTCGAGGTAGGGCGTGAGCGCCGCCCGCTTCAGCTTGAGCGCCGCCTGATTCACGACGAGGCGCGACGAAATCTGCATGATCTCTTCGACTTCGACGAGGTTATTCGCCCGCAGCGTGCCGCCCGAGCTCACCAGATCGACGATTGCATCGGCCAGGCCGACGAGCGGCGCGAGCTCCATCGAACCGTACAGCTTGATCAGGTCGACGTGCACGCCTTTCGACGCGAAATGCTGGCGCGCCACCTCGGTGTACTTCGTCGCGACCTTGAGGCGCGCGCCCTGGCGCACCGCGTTCGCGTAATCGAAACCGGCCTTCACGGCCACCGACATCCGGCAACGCGCGATGTCCAGATCGATCGGCTGATACAGGCCGCCGCCGCCGTGCTCGATCAGCACGTCCTTGCCCGCGACCCCGAAATCCGCCGCGCCGTATTCGACGTAGGTCGGGACATCGGTCGCGCGCACGATGATCACGCGCAGGTTCGGGTTCGTGGTCGGCAGAATCAGCTTGCGCGAGCTTTCCGGATCTTCGGCCACCTGCACGCCGGCCGCCGCGAGCAGCGGCAGCGTTTCCTCGAAGATACGCCCTTTCGACAGCGCGAGCGTGAGCGGAGCGCGCGGCTCCACCGACGACGACGTCTGCGGCAGCGAACTCATTGCTCGCTCCCGCTGCCCTTGATGCGGCGTACGTTCGCGCCCACGGCGGTCAGCTTCGCTTCCATGCGGTCGTAACCGCGGTCCAGATGGTAGATGCGGTCGATGAGCGTCTCGCCGTCGGCGCACATCGCCGCGATCACGAGGCTTGCCGATGCGCGCAGATCCGTCGCCATGACTTTCGCGCCGGAGAGCATCTCGACGCCCGACACGAGCGCGGTGTTGCCGTCGATGGTGATGCGCGCGCCCAGACGGTTCAGCTCCTGCACGTGCATGAAGCGGTTCTCGAAGATCGTCTCGACGACTTGCGACGTGCCGCTCGCGATCGTGTTGAGCGCCATGAACTGGGCCTGCATGTCGGTCGGGAACGCCGGATATTCCGACGTGCGGATGTTCACCGCTTCGGCGCGCTTGCTCATGCGCACGCGCATCCAGTCGTCGCCTTCCTCGATGCTCACGCCCGCTTCGCGCAGCTTGGCCGTCACGGCGTCGAGCAGATGCGAGCTCACACGGCGCAGCATGACATCGCCGCCCGCCGCCGCGACCGCGCACAGGAACGTGCCCGCCTCGATGCGGTCCGGCACGACGTCGTGTTTCGCGCCGTGCAGCTTGTCCACGCCCTGAATCACCAGACGATCCGTGCCGATGCCGTCGATCTTCGCGCCCATCTTCACGAGCAGATGCGCGAGGTCGGAGACTTCCGGCTCGCGCGCCGCATTCTCGATGACCGTTTCGCCTTCGGCCAGCACCGCCGCCATCAGCAGATTTTCCGTGCCGGTAACGGTGATCATGTCCGTGATGATGCGCGCGCCCTTCAGACGCTTCGCGCGCGCCTCGATGAAGCCGTGCTCGATGTTGATCTCGGCGCCCATCGCCTGCAGGCCCTTGATGTGCTGATCGACCGGACGCGCGCCGATCGCGCAGCCGCCGGGCAGCGACACCTTCGCCTCGCCGAAGCGCGCGACGAGCGGCCCGAGCACGAGAATCGACGCGCGCATGGTCTTCACCATTTCGTATGGCGCGACCAGCTTGTCGACCTTCGATGCATTCAGCGTGACGCGCCCGTCGCCGGACACTTCGCACTGCACGCCCATCTGGCGCAGCAGCTTGAGCATCGTGCGCACGTCCTGGAGATTCGGCACGTTCGACAGATGGACGTCGTCGGCGGTGAGAAGGCTCGCGCAAAGAATGGGCAGAGCCGCGTTCTTCGCGCCCGAGACGGTGATTTCGCCAGAGAGCTTCGCGCCCCCCGTGATGACCAGTTTATCCATGCTTGCTTGTCCTTCTACCGAGCTGCCTGCGGTGCCGTTCTGGGCGCCGCCGTTGTCTTGAATGAATCGCACTCTTTACTGCCTTTGTCTACCGGTGATGCCGGATGTTGCTGAAGATGAGTCGTATGACCTGATTGGCTTCGCCGGGTGGACTCAGGCCGCTTTCCACTCGTCGGGGGTGAGGGTTTTCATGCTGAGCGCATGAATCTCCTCGCGCATGCGCTCGCCGAGCGCCGCATAAACCAGTTGATGACGCGCGATCAGCCGCTTGCCGACGAACGCGTCGCTCACGATGGTCGCGAAAAAATGCTGGCCGTCGCCTTCCACTTCGAGATGCTGGCAGGCGAGACCTTTGGCGATGTAGTCCTTCACTTGCTCCGGAGTCGGCAACATGAAAGTCTCCTTGAATATTAGTGACGCAGCTTGTAGCCGCTCGCGAGCAAACGCACGGCGATCAACGCCAGCACCGCGAGAAATCCGCCGACGATGCCGAGGCTCACCAGCGGATTGACGTCGGACAGGCCGAAAAAGCCGTAACGGAAGCCGTCGATCATGTAGAAGAACGGATTCAGATGCGACACCGCGCGCCACAGCGGCGGCAGCGTATGCGTCGAGTAGAACACGCCGGAAAGAAACGTGAGCGGCATGATCAGGAAGTTTTGAAACGCGGCCAGCTGATCGAATTTGTCCGCCCAGATGCCCGCGATCAAACCGAGCGTGCCGAGAATGCCCGAACCGAGGATCGCGAACGCAATGATGTAGAACGGCGCGGAAAAAGACATCGGGATGAACCATATCGTCACGATGAACACGCCGAGACCGACACTCAGCCCGCGCACGACCGACGCCAGCACATACGCGAAAAACATTTCCCAGTGCGCGATGGGCGGCAGCAGCACGAACACGAGATTGCCCGTGATCTTCGACTGGATCAGCGACGACGAACTGTTCGCGAACGCGTTCTGCAGCACGCTCATCATCACCAGGCCCGGCACGAGGAAGCTCGTGTAGCCGACACCCGGATACACCTGCACGTGCCCCGACAGCGCGTGACCGAAGATGGTGAGATACAGCAGCGCCGTGACCACCGGCGCGAGCACGGTCTGAAACGAGACCTTCCAGAAGCGCAGCAGCTCCTTGTAGAACAACGTCTGGAAACCGCTCATGAAAGTCCCTCGACCACTTCCGGCTCGTTCATCACCTGCACGAATACGTCTTCGAGATCGGCCTTGCGCACTTCGATTTCGTCGAACGTGCAGCCGGCCGCGCGGCATTTCGCGAGAATCGGCTCGACGTCGTCGTAGGTTGCGAGACGCAACAAGTGCTGCGTGCCCGATACCGCGTGCGGATCGACTTCGAGCGAACGCAGCTCGGCGGGCAGCGCGCCGTTCGACAGCCGCAAATACAACTGCATGCCCGAGAACCGCTGCAACAGCGCGCTCGTGCGCTCCAGCGCCACGACTTCGCCGCGACGAAGCATCGCGAGACGGTCGCACAGCGATTCGGCTTCTTCCAGATAGTGCGTCGTCAGCACGATCGTGTGGCCTTCGCGATTCAGGCGCGAGATGAACTTCCAGAGCGTCTGGCGCAGTTCGACATCGACGCCGGCGGTGGGCTCGTCGAGCACGATCACGGGCGGCCGATGCACCAGCGCCTGCGCCACGAGCACGCGGCGCTTCATCCCGCCGGAAAGCGCGCGCGTGTTGACGTCGGCTTTCTCGGTGAGATCGAGATTGGCCATCACTTCGTCGATCCAGTCGTCGTTGTTGCGCAAGCCGAAGTAGCCCGACTGGATGCGCAGCGACTCGCGCACGGTGAAGAACGGATCGAAGACGAGCTCCTGCGGCACGACGCCGAGCGCGCGCCGCGCCGCCCGGAAGTCGCTGACGACATCGTGGCCGCGCACGGAGATCGTGCCGCTATCGGCGCGCGCAAGGCCGGCCAGAATGCTGATCAACGTGGTTTTGCCCGCGCCGTTGGGACCGAGCAAGCCGAAGAACTCGCCCTCTTCCACCGTGAGGCTCACGCCTTTGAGCGCCTGGAGATCCTTGTAGCGCTTCCTGACGTTTCGGATTTCTATCGCTGACATGTGGACAGTGCGCGCGCCTCGCACGGCCGCGCCTCGATTGTGCGGAGATTCGCGTGACGATCCCGGCTCAGACAAAAAGGGCCGGGTACGGCCGCGAAAAAAACGTTTGATTATAGGACAAAGCGCTTGACGCCGACTTCGGAGTGATCCCGATTGCAGCGGCGGCGCGCGTCGCCGCCTTCTGCGCTGCGGTCAGAGCAGCATCAATGTCGGAAGGTGAGGAGCGTATCGACGCCGTAGGCTCGCGCGAGACTCGCAAGCCCGGAAGGAAGGTTGACGACGCCGAACGCAGCGCCGCGCGCGGATGCGGCGCGCTGCCATGCGAGCAGCACGGCGAGCGCGGAAGAGTCGAATTGCGTGAGCGGCGCGCAATCGACTTCGGTCGCGCCTGCCGCGATGCGCGACAGACCCGCGTCGAGCGCGGCCTTCGCGCTCTCGTGGGTCAGGGTCGCGGCCGTCTGGAAACGGCCGCCGGTGGCTGGCGTGCTCACGATGCCTTGGCGCCCGCGAGTTGCTGGTTACGCTGCGTCAGGAATTGCAGCAGACCGCCCACGCCGTTCTGCGAGATCTGCTCGTTGAACTGCTGCTGATACGCCTGGATCAGCCACGCGCCGAGCACGTTGATGTCGTACACGCGCCAGCCTTGCGCCGTCTTGTACAGGCGGTAGTCGAGCTCGACCGGCTGACCGTTGTTCATCACGACGGAGCGAACCACGACGTCGGTGTCGTCCGGATTCGCGCGGAACGGCTTGTATTGAACCGTCTGGTTGCGCACCTGCGCAAGCGCGCCTGAGTACGTGCGAATCAGCAGAATCTTGAATTGCTCGACGATCTGCTTTTGCTGTTCCGGCGTGGCCGAATTCCAGTTCCGGCCCATCACGAGGCGCGTCGTGCGCGTGAAGTCGGTGTACGGCAGGATCTTTTGGTTGACGAGTTCAGTGATCTTCTGAATGTCGCCCGACTGGATCTTCTTGTCCGACTTGATCTCGTCGAGGACTTGCTGCGTCACCGTCTTGATCAGCACGTCAGGCGCGCTGCTATCGACAGCTTGCGCGGACGCCGCGCCGCAGACCGCCATGAACATCGCAAAGAGGGGAAGAAGCAAAAGTTTTTTCATCACAGATCCTGCAAAAGTAGAGGCTTCGGTTTGAGCGCGCCGCCTGAAGCGAGTTCAGGCGGAACAGCAGCCAAAGCGTAAGAAATGTCGTTAGATATGTTACCGCGCGTTAGGAAAAGCCCGCTCAACGCAAGCGGAATGAAGGGAAGCCCGATGGCGGAACATACTGATTGCCCGGCACCGTATGGCCCGACCCGCTCGCCGGTGCGGGCGCCGCTGCGCCCGAGGCAGGCGCGACCGGAGCCGTCGCGGATGCGCCTTCCGGTGCTGCCGCGCCGTCCGCGTCGCCGTAATTCGGCAGCGGCGCTTCGCCGTAATCCGGCGCGTTGTCATCGCCGCCGCTGATCAGATATTGACGGCGTTGCAAATACGCATTGCGCACGAACGAATATTTGTCGAGCGCGGCGTCGGAGAGCACATCGGTTGCGCCCAGAAGATTCGCGCGCACGTTAATAAGATTCACGCCATACAGCGCCCAGCTCACGGAATCCGGACTCACGTAAGTCAGCGGGTTGCCGAAATAATCGACGACGAGACCCGAGGAATCGCGTACCGTGCTCGGCCCAAGCAGCGGCAGCACGAGGTACGGACCGGACGGCACCCCATAGTGGCCGAGCGTCAGGCCGAAATCGCCGGCGTGCTTCGGCAGCTTCGCGACCGTCGCGACGTCGAACAGGCCGCCGACGCCGAACACCGTATTGATCGCGACGCGCATGATGTCCGACACGCCGTCCGCAATCTTCAATTGCAGCAGATTGTTCGCGGCGATGTACACGTCGCCGATATTCGAGAAGAAGTTGGTCACGCTGTTGCGCACCGGCTCCGGCACGGCCCACACGTAACCCTGCGCCACCGGCTTCAACGCGTACTGATCAACCTTGTCGTTGATCGTGAACATCGTCCGGTTGTAGCTCTCGAACGGGTCGCCCTTGGTGGGCGTCGTCACCGTCGCGCAACCGGCGAGCGCAACGACGCTCGCCATGAGGACTGCACGCCGAATCCCCATCGCCTGCATGTGTCTTCTCCTTATTGAGCCGCGCCCGAAGCGCCCGCAGCGCCCATCGCGCTCGCCGCGCCCGGAAACGCGGGCGCCGGTGCGGCGGGCGTTGCCGGCGCCGACGACGACTTCGACGCGCCCGAATCCGCCGCCTTGTTGTAGAGGAACTGGCCAATCAGGTTTTCGAGCACCACGGCCGATTGCGTCATCGTGATGGTGTCGCCGTTCTTGAGCATCTGATCGTCGCCACCCGGCTCGAGACCGATGTATTGCTCGCCAAGCAGACCCGAGGTCAGGATCTTCGCGGAAGAATCTTTCGGAAACTGATATTCCTGATCGATATCGATCGTCACGACGGCCTGATACGTATTCGAATCGAAGCCGATGCCGCCGACGCGGCCCACCGTCACGCCCGCGCTCTTCACGGGCGCGCGCGCCTTCAACCCGCCGATGTTGTCGAACTTGAGTTTCACCGCGTAGGTTTTCTGGAACGACAGCGAGCTCATATTGCCCGCCTTCAGCGCAAGAAACAGCAGCGCCACGAAACCAAGCACCACGAAGAGGCCGACCCAAAAGTCGAGAGCAGTCTTTTTCATCGTCTTCCCAAAGAGAATCTTTGCGCAGATGGCGCGTGGCGGTCTGTGCCGCTCACCACGCCGCGCCGTTACCTGGCGCTTGACGCGCGGTCCATTAGCTGAACATCAGTGCGGTCAGCAGGAAATCGAGCCCGAGCACGGCGAGCGACGCGTAGACGACGGTTTTGGTCGTCGCGCGCGACACGCCTTCCGGCGTCGGCCTCGCCTCGTAGCCCTGGAACAACGCGATGAACGTCACCGCGAAGCCGAACACGATACTCTTGATGACGCCGTTGCCGACATCGCGCCACACGTCCACGCCGCCTTGCATCTGCGACCAGAACGCGCCCGGATCGACGCCGATCAGGATCACGCCGACGACATAGCCGCCGACGATGCCGACCGCGCTGAAGATGGCGGCGAGCACCGGCATGGCGACGATGCCCGCCCACATGCGCGGCGCGACGACGACTTTCAGCGGATCGACCGCCATCATTTCCATTGCCGTGAGCTGCTCGCCCGCTTTCATGAGGCCGATTTCCGCCGTCAGCGAAGTGCCCGCGCGACCCGCGAAGAGCAGCGCCGTGACCACCGGGCCGAGTTCGCGCACGAGCGAGAGCGCGACGAGCAGGCCGAGCGCCTGTTCGGAACCGTAGCGGCTCAGCGTGTAATAGCCCTGAAGCCCAAGCACGAACCCGACGAACAGGCCCGACACCGCGATGATGACGAGCGAATAGTTGCCGACGAAATGGATCTGTTTCGTGACGAGGCGCGGGCGGCGCAACAGCGAAAAAAATTCGAACACGAGGCGCAGGAACATGCGCGTCGCGTAGCCTGCGGTGCCGAAACCGTCGAGCACCCAGCGTCCGAGCGCGCTGATCATGCCTGCCCTCCGATGCCGAAATCCGCGGCGAGCGGCGTGCTCGCGTAATGAAACTTGAAGGGGCCGTCCGGTGTGCCGTCGATGAACTGCCGCACGGTCGGGTCTTCCGATGCGCGCAGTTGCGCGGGCGTGCCTTCGGCGTGAATGCCGCCATTCGCGATGAAGTACACGTAGTCCGCGATCGCGAACGATTCGGGCACGTCGTGCGTGACGAGAATGGAGGTGGCGCCGAGCGCGTCGTTGATCGTGCGGATGAGCTGCGCCGTGATGCCGAGCGAAATGGGATCGAGGCCGGCAAACGGCTCGTCGTACATCATGAGTTCGGGATCGAGCGCGATGGCGCGTGCGAGCGCCACACGGCGCGCCATGCCGCCCGAAATTTCCGACGGCGCGAGATCGCGCGCACCGCGCAGACCGACGGCGTTGAGCTTCATCAGTACGAGATCGCGGATCAGCGCTTCCGGCAGGTCCGTATGTTCGCGCAGCGGAAAAGCCACGTTCTCGAACACGGTCTGGTCCGTGAAGAGCGCGCCGAACTGGAACAGCATGCCCATCTTGCGGCGCAGGGCGTACAGGCCTTCGCGCGTTTGCGCGCCGACGTCCTTTCCGCCGAACAGCACCTGACCGCGACTCGCTTTCACGAGGCCGCCGACGAGGCGCAAGGTCGTGGTTTTGCCGCAGCCGGAGCCGCCCATGACCGCGACGACCTGCCCACGCGTGAAACGCATGTTCAGGTTCGACAGAACGAGCCGGTCGCCGTAGCCGAAATCGACGTCGCGTAGCTCCAGCAGAGTCTCGGAGGAAGCAGGCACTGGGTAAGAGATTCCGTTGACGCAAGACCGCGAATTATAGGGCCTGCGCGCAATCGGTGCTTTGCCTAAGCCTGCGCTCCCTTACATTTCGGAATTTTCACCGTTGACATGCAAACATCTGTCGCAACGAGGAAACCGCCGAGGCCGTGTCCGGCGCTTCGGTCACCGCGCGCACGACCGCCGCGCTGCCGACACCCGTCGCGAGCACGTCGGGCATGACTTTGGCGTCGATTCCTCCGATCGCGACGAGCGGCACGCGGCCCGACAGCAACTGCACATAACGGGCGAGCCGCTCAAGGCCTTGCGGCTTGGTCGGCATGACTTTCGTCGTGGTCGGATAGACGGCGCCGAGCGCGAGATAGCTCGGCCTGAAATGCAGCGCGCGCAGCATTTCGTAGTAGCCGTGCGTCGACAGGCCGAGGCGCAGACCGGCCTTCGCGATCGCGGCCAGATCGGCCGTCTGCACGTCTTCCTGACCGAGATGCACGCCGTATGCGCCCGCGGCGATCGCCTCGCGCCAGTGATCGTTGATAAACAACTGCGCGTCATGTCGCCGCCCCGCTTCGACCGACCGTGCGATTTCGCGTTGCAGATCGGCGGCATCGGCGCTCTTGCGGCGCAATTGCGCGGTGCGCACGCCGAGATCGAGCACGCGTTCGACCCATTCGGCGCTCGGCAGCACCGGATACAGCCCGAGCCGGTCCGGGCACGCGGGGAAACCGCCTTCGGGCGCCGCGGGCAGATCGGCCACGCGCGGGAACGTCACGAAATCGACGGGCCACGCGTCGGCCTTGTTCTCATCGCCCGCGCGCCAGGCGAGCGCCAGCGTGAGCGCGTCGTGCGGCTCGAAGTTGCAGTCGAGGAACGCGGCGAGCGCAGCCAGCCAATCATCGGACCATTCGCCCTCCAGCGCGAAAACCTCGCCGCCGCGGCGCAGCGTCACGCGCCCGCCGTGCGCTTCCAGCACTGCCGCGCCGCTTTTTGCGAGACGCGCCGTATCGGCGTCATGCGCTTCGGTGAAAACGATCAGATCGGCCGCTGACGGCGCTTCCGGCGCGGTGAGGCAAACGCGCCAGCGCGTTTCGGCCGCGGGCCACGCGCCCAGACGCGCGCGAATCCGTTCGGCGACTTCGGTCAGTTCATCGGCGGGCGGCCAGAACACTTCGCGATTCAGCATGCTCATGCCGCGCCTCCGTCCTGATGCCAGAACGGCATGCCGACGACCGGCGTGCTCGCCTGCGCGGAGTCGCGCTCGGCCATCGGTCCGGCGAGGAACGCCATGCGCCCCGCTTCGACGCCGAGCGCGAAGGCGCGCGCCATCTGCGGCGGAAACGTCGCCTGCGATACAGCCGTGTTGAGCAGCACGCCGTCGAAGCCCCATTCCATCACCTGACACGCGTGCGACGGCACGCCGAGACCCGCATCGACGATCAGCGGCACGTCCGGCAGCCGCTCGCGCAGCGTGCGCAAGCCGTACGGATTCGTCACGCCTTTGCCGGTGCCGATCGGCGCGCCCCACGGCATCAGCGCCTCGCAACCGGCATCGAGCAGACGCCGGCCGATCACCAGATCTTCCGTGCAGTACGGCAGCACTTTGAAGCCGTCGCGGATCAGCTTGCCCGCCGCTTCGACGAGCCCGATGGGGTCGGGCTGCAGCGTGTAGTCGTCGCCGATCAGTTCGAGCTTGATCCACGGCGTCTCGAACACTTCGCGCGCCATGTGGGCGGTGGTCAACACTTCATCGACGCTCTGGCAACCCGCCGTATTCGGCAAGAGCGCGACGCCGTGGCGCTTGAGCACGTCGAAGAAGCCGGCTTCGCCCGTTTCCGACTGTCGGCGCAGCGCGACCGTCACCATGCCTGGCCGCGCGGCGTCGATGGAGTCGGACAGCGATTGCAGCGACGGATAACGCGACGTGCCGAGCAGCACGCGGCTCGGAAACGCTTCGCCGTAAAGCGTGAGCAGGTCGGCGGTTGGAATGGTCATGGTTCGATCCTTCGGTTCGTGATTCAGCCGCCCGCGACGGGCGACACGACATCGAGCTTGTCGCCGGACGCGAGCGTTTTCGTGGCATGCTCGCCGCGCGCGACGAACTGGCCGTTCAACGCGACGGCGAACGGCGGCTTCGCGCCGAACGCGGCGAGCGCCTCGGTAACGGTGGTCGCGTCGGGCAAATCGAAAACGCGCTGATTGATATGGATGTTCATGGTGCTTTCCTGAGTGCTAGAGCGCGGCGACGGCCGTTTCGTCGTGAAGCAGTTCGGGCCAGCGCGCGGCGTCTCGAAATGCCGTGAAGGCGTCGTGGTCGGCAACCTCGCCGGAAATAAGCGCCTGCGCCAGGTGGCACGCGCTATCCGCGACTTCCGGCGCGATCATGAAACCGTGCCGGTACAGGCCGTTCACGCGCAAGGTCCGCGCCCCGTCCCAGACGATGGCCGGGCGATGATCGGGCAAGGTCGGCCGGCAGTGCGCATTCAGTTCGAGAATGCGCGCCTCGCCGAAACCCGGATGCACGGCGAACGCCGCGCTCAGCAGTTCGAGCGCGGAACGCACCGTTACCGGCGACATGTCTTCGCCTTCCACCTCCGTCGCGCCGATCACATACAGATCGTTCTCCTTGGGCGCGATATAGAGCGGATAGCGCGGATGAAGCAGCCGCACGGGCCGCGACAACCCGATGCCCGGCGCGTGCACGCGCGCGACTTCACCGCGAATGCCGCGCAGCGCGGGCCACGCGGGCTTGCCGCCGAGCCCCCGGCAATCGATGATCCAGCGCGCGTCCGGCATGGCATCGACGGCCGTATTCCAGTGCGTGCGCACGCCGCGCGCGGCAAGTCCGGACGCGAGCGCGGCGAGCGCCTGACGATTGTCGAGCTGTCCCTCATTCGGCAACATCCAGCCCTGCGGGAAGCGCGTTCCGAGCGCGGGTTCGGCTTGCGTGAGCTGCGCGCCCGCGAGCTTGATGAAACCGCCATCGAGCAGAGCGGGCGGCGAATTGGCGCGCAGCCGGCGCTCGAAGAGCGGCGCCTCGGCGCGATCGGCGCCGTGCCAGACGACGAGCGTGCCGTTGCGCTGAAAGAACACCGGCTCGGGCAATTGCGCGATGAGCTTCGGCCAGCGTTCCAGCGACGCCGCCCCGAGCCCGACCACGAGCGGCTCCGCGCTCGCCGCCTCCGCGAGCGGCGCGAGCATCGCCGCGGCGACCCACGCCGCCGACTGCGTGCCAGCCGCGTCGCCGCGTTCGTAGAGCGCGACGTCATGCCCCGCCCCCGCGAGCTGCCAGGCGACGAGCCGCCCGACGAGCCCGCCGCCCACGACGGCGAATTCCGGCCGGCGCGCGGCGGCGCCCTGTTCGATCCTGTTCAATTCGATGTCTCCTTAGTGCGCCGGTGCGGCACGAGGAGACGGCGTTCGCGATCTCGACCGTGCGGACATGGCGCCACATAACAAGGACGAAATCAGCGGAGAAAGCGGCTCGGCGTGAATCGGCACGCGCCGGGCGCAAAGGGAGGACTGAAAGAGACGGAAGAAATGGCGCAAACGGCGCGCGATTTCCGGAAACTTCCCTCGCCGGTATTACCCGGATCGGGTGCAAAGGGTCTCTCTCAGCCTCGCCGCGCTGACCGCCATGTTGGCCGCCGATGCACGCGAAGCACCCCTGTTTCGTCGAGGATCATTAAAACATGAAAGCCGAACCCGCTGCAAACCGGGATTGCCCGCCTTTTATCGTGCCGCGCGGCACTCTGGCACAATGCCGCGAACACGGTTCGCCGAACCATCGCGTGAAATTAAGCGGGCGTTAAGAGAATCCCGGAACAATTTGCCGAGCCGGATTGGGCTGTCCCATTCGGCCGCGAACGTAAAAATCGGGCGCCTCGATGCGCATCAGCAGGAAGCTCATGACCAACACTCAAATCGAAAACACGCAGCAGAAGGCCGACGAAGTCTCCGCATGGAGCCTCATCAAGCCCTATTGGATTTCGGAGGAGCGAGGCGTCGCGTGGGGACTGCTCGTCGCGATCATCGCCATCAACATGACGGTCGTGTGGATCAACGTGCGGCTCAACAGCTGGAACGCCGACTTCTACAACGCGCTGCAAAACAAGAACGTCAAGGACTTCCCGCACCTGCTGCTGATCTTCACCGGCCTCGCGTTCGCGTACATCCTGCTCGCGGTGTACGGCCGATATTTGCGCCAGATGCTCGCGTTCCGCTGGCGGCAGTGGCTCACCAACCGGTTTCTGGAGCAATGGCTCGGCGACAAGGCGTTCTACCGGATCGAGCGCGACCGCCTCGCCGACAACCCCGACCAGCGTATTTCCGACGACCTGCAATCCTTCGCCACGACGACCCTCTCGCTGTCTCTCGACCTGCTTTCGACGCTCGTCACGCTCGTCACCTTCATCACGATTCTCTGGACCATCGCGGGCGCGCTGACGTTTTCGCTCGGCGGCACGCCAATTACGATTCCGGGCTATATGGTCTGGGCCGCCGCGCTCTATGCGATTCTCGGCTCGCTCATCATCCAGAAGGTCGGCCATCCGCTCGTGTCGATCAATTATCAGCAGCAGAAGGTGGAGGCGGATTTCCGCTTCGGCCTGATCCGCGTGCGCGAGAACGCCGAGCAGATCGCGTTCTACGACGGCATCTCGACCGAAACCGCCAACGCGAAGACCATCTTCCAGCGCATCCGCGACAACTGGTGGATGATCATGAAGTACACGAAGCGCATGACCTTCGTGCTGAGCTTCTACGGACAGATCGCGATCATCTTTCCGATCATGGTCGCGGCGCCGCGCTATTTCGCGGGCGCGTTCTCCTTTGGCGTGCTGATGCAGATTTCATCGGCATTCGGCACGGTCAGCGATTCGTTCTCCTGGTTCATCAATAGTTATTCGACACTGGTCGAATGGCGCGCCACGGTGAATCGTCTGCGCGAATTCAAGCGCGTGATGCGCTCCACGCATATCCGCGAGGAAACGTCGCCGGCGACGGAACACGGCGGCATCAATCTGCATTACACGAGCACGCCTTCCCTCACGACCAACGGACTGATGCTCGCGCTGCCGAACGGCACGCCGCTCTCGCGCGTGGCGAACGTATCGATCGAGCCGGGATCGCGCTGGCTGGTGGTCGGGCCGTCGGGATCGGGCAAGAGCACGCTGATGCGCGCGCTCGCGGGCCTGTGGCCGTTCGGCGACGGATCGATCGACGCGCCCGTCGACGCGAAGATGATGTTCATCCCGCAAATGAGCTATCTGCCGATCGGCACGCTGCGCGCGGCGCTGTCATATCCGTCGCCGGGCGGCACGTTCAGCGACGACGAATCGCGCGAAGTGCTGCGTCTGTGCAATCTCGAAGGGTATGCGGACCGGCTGGAAGAAAACGCGCATTGGGCGCGCAGTCTTTCGCCGGGCGAGCAGCAGAGGCTCGCCGCCGCGCGCGTGCTGCTGCACAAGCCGGATTTTGTGTTCCTCGATGAAGCGACCAGCGCGCTCGATGCCGAGAACGAGCTGCACATCTACAACACGCTCGTCGAGCGGCTGCCGAAGGCGGCGATCCTGAGCGTGGCGCATCGCGAGTCCGTGGCGATGTTCCATGACTACAAGATCGAGATCGAGCGGGCGATGGCGGAGGCTTGAAGTGTCCGCGCTGGCGGCATAGGCAGAAATCAGGAGCGGGCCATG
This sequence comes from Caballeronia cordobensis, assembly GCF_001544575.2. Lineage (GTDB taxonomy): Bacteria > Pseudomonadota > Gammaproteobacteria > Burkholderiales > Burkholderiaceae > Caballeronia > Caballeronia cordobensis. The sequence continues at coordinate 74,013 of NZ_FCNY02000025.1, read as the reverse complement.
CGTGGCCCGCTTTCTTTTTGCAAGCTGCAAAGGAACTTGTCAGATTTGCCGACAATTTTGCCGATTATCTGCAAGCAAGCTCGCTGAATTCGAAGATGATGCGCGTTTCCCGAGCGCCGGGCACCCGCGCGCGACGCACCATCCGAAGAATTCATGAACCGTATCGAACCCGGAAGCAATGAAAGAGAGCACGTCAGGCTCTCCGCGTGGCAACTCATCAAGCCCTATTGGGTGTCCGAAGAGAAGCATGTCGCGTGGGCGCTGCTCGTCACGATCATCGTCATCAATCTGACGATCGTTTATCTCAACGTCTGGCTGAACGACTGGAACGGCAGGTTCTACGATGCGTTGCAGAACAAGAACGTCCACGACTTTCCGCATCTGCTCCTGAGCTTTTCCGCGCTGGCTTTTTGTAGCATCGTGCTCGGCGTCTACGGACGGTATTTGCGGCAAATGCTGCAGTTCCGCTGGCGGCAATGGCTCACGAACCGGTATCTGGAGCAATGGTTCGGGGACCGCGCGTTCTACCGGATCGAGCGCGACCAACTGTTCGACAACCCGGACCAGCGCATCAGCGACGATCTTCAATCGTTCACGGATTCGACGCTTTCGCTCTCGCTCGATCTGCTCTCGACGCTCGTCACGCTGATTTCTTTTGTCACGATTCTCTGGACGCTGGCGGGCGCGCTGACGATCACCGTGTTCGGCAAACCGCTCGTCGTTCCGGGTTATCTCGTGTGGGCGGCGGCGATTTACGCGCTGGCGGGCTCGCTTCTGATCCAGCGGGTCGGACGTCCGCTCGTGGGCCTCAATTACCGGCAGCAGAAGGTCGAGGCGGACTTTCGCTTCGGGCTGATTCGCGTGCGCGAGAACGCCGAGCAGATTGCGTTCTACAAGGGCGGCGCAGCGGAGACGGAACACGCACGGCAGACCTTCCAGAGCATTCGCGATAACTGGTGGCTCATCATGAAGTTCACCAAGCGCCTCACCTTCTCGACGAGTTTCTACGCGCAGGTCGCGGTCGTCTTTCCGTTCGTCGTGGCGACGCCGCACTACTTCGCGGGTGCATTCACGTTCGGCATGCTGATGAAGATCACGGGCGCATTCGGCACGGCCAGCGATTCGTTCTCCTGGTTCATCAACAGTTATGGCGCGCTGATCGAATGGCGCGCGACGATCAATCGTCTGCGAGACTTCCAGAGTGTGATGAGCGCGGCGCACCGTCATTCGATGCAGCGCGGCGGCATCACCTTGAATCAGACGAAGGCGCTCGCGCTCTCGACACACGGCGTGACGCTCGCGCGTCCGACCGGCGCGCTGCTTTCGCACGTTCCGGATGGGTCGGTCGAACCGGGCTCGCGCTGGCTGATCACGGGACCGTCGGGCTCGGGCAAGAGCACGCTGATGCGCGCGCTGGCAGGCTTGTGGCCCTTCGGCGGCGGCACCGTCGATATTCCCGCCGACGCGAAGATGATGTTCGTCCCGCAGACAAGCTATCTGCCGATCGGCACTTTGCGCGCGGCGTTGTGCTACCCGTCGGCCGAAGGCGCGTTCAGCGACAACGAAGCGCGCGACGTGCTGCGGCTGTGTCATCTCGACGCGTATGTGGATCGGCTGGGAGAAAACGCGCATTGGGCGCGCTGCCTGTCGCCGGGCGAGCAGCAAAGGCTCGCGGCTGCGCGCGTGCTGCTGCATAAGCCGGATTTCCTGTTCCTCGACGAATCGACCAGCGCGCTCGACCCCGCGAACGAGCAGCACATCTATACGACGATCGTCGAACGGCTGCCCAATGCGGCGATCGTGAGCGTCGCGCATCGGGAAGCGGTCGCGCGGTTTCATGATCGGCGGCTGGAGATTGGGGTGGAAAGCGAGATGGTGAAAGCCTGAGCCTCACGCAAACAAAAAGGGCGGACGACCTCGCAGTCATCCGCCCTTTTCTTCGCGCCGCCGCCTCTTACCGCGGCAACTCGCTAGACCCCATCAAATACGCATCCACCGACCGAGCGCACTGCCGCCCTTCGCGAATCGCCCACACCACGAGCGATTGCCCGCGGCGCATATCGCCCGCCGTGAACACCTTGTCCACCGACGTGTAATACGCCTTGTCGCCTTCGGTCGCGGCGCGCACGTTGCCGCGCGCATCCTTCTCGACGCCGAACGCGTCCAGCACCGGCGACACCGGCTGCGTGAAGCCCATCGCGAGCAGCACGAGATCGGCCTTCATTTCGAATTCGGAGTTCGGCACTTCGACCATCTTGCCGCCCTTCCATTCGACGCGCACCGCGATCAGCTTCTCGACCTTGCCGTTCTTGCCTTCGAAGCGCTTCGTCGCGACCGACCAGTCGCGCTCGCAACCTTCCTCGTGCGACGACGACGTGCGCAGCTTGATCGGCCAGTACGGCCACACGAGCGGCTTGTTCTCTTCCTCGGGCGGCTGCGAGAGCAGCTCGAACTGCGTCACACCCTTCGCGCCATGCCGGTTCGACGTGCCGACGCAATCCGAACCCGTATCGCCGCCACCAATCACGACAACATGCTTGCCCTTCGCCAGCAGTTGATCCGTGAGCTTGTCGCCCGCGTTGACCTTGTTCTGCTGCGGCAGGAATTCCATCGCGTAATAGATGCCTTCGAGCTCGCGCCCCGGCACCGGCAAATCGCGCGGCGTTTCCGAACCGCCCGCGATCACGACCGCGTCGAACTGTTCCTTCAGTTCGTCCGGCGTGATGGTTTCCTTCGCCGTGTTGGCGATGTGTTCCGGCAGCGCATCGCGGCCGATGAACACGTTGGTGCGGAACGACACGCCTTCCGCTTCCATCTGGCGCATGCGGCGATCGATCAGCCACTTTTCCAGCTTGAAATCGGGAATGCCGTAGCGCAGCAAACCGCCGATGCGATCGTTCTTCTCGAACACGACGACTTCATGGCCCGCACGCCCGAGTTGCTGCGCGGCGGCCAGGCCAGCCGGCCCCGAACCGACGACGGCCACTTTCTTGCCCGTCTTGTGCTTCGGCGGCTGCGGTACGACCCAGCCTTCCGCGAACGCCTTGTCGATGATCGCGTGCTCGATCGACTTGATGCCCACCGGATCGTCGTTGATGCCGAGCGTGCACGCCGCTTCGCACGGCGCCGGGCAGATGCGGCCCGTGAACTCGGGGAAGTTGTTGGTCGAGTGCAGCACGTTGATCGCGCTCTTCCAGTCCTGCTGGAACACGAGATCGTTGAAGTCCGGAATGATGTTGTTGACCGGGCAGCCGTTGTTGCAGAACGGAATGCCGCAGTCCATGCAGCGCGCGCCTTGAACCTTCGCGTCTTCATCGGTCAGCGCGGCGACGAATTCCTTGTAATGCTTGACGCGGGTCAGCGGTGCTTCGTACGCCTCGTGGCGGCGTTCGAACTCGAGAAAACCGGTTGCCTTGCCCATTTCTTTCTCTATGTACAGTGAGGGACTCGCTTCCCAATGCGCTCGCATCGGGAAGGCCTTCTATCTTTAAATCCGGCTTTAAGCCGCGATGGCGTCCTTGGACTTCTTCGCGCCCATCTCCGTGAGCGCGCGCTTGTACTCGGTCGGGAACACCTTGACGAACTGACGGCGCGCCGAATCCCAGTTTTCGAGCAGCGACTTCGCGCGCGGCGAGCCGGTGAACTGGAAGTGACGCTCGACGAGGCCCTTCAACAGCGCTTCGTCCGTCTTGCCGGCGTGCCACAGCGCGCGGTCCACCGTGCGTTCCTGTTCCGCCTGTTGCAGAACCGGATCGAGCGCGACCATCGACTTGTTGCACTTGCCCGCGAACGCGCCGTCCGGGTCGTACACGAACGCGATACCGCCCGACATACCGGCCGCGAAGTTGCGGCCCGTCTCGCCGAGCACGACCACCGTGCCGCCCGTCATGTATTCGCAGCCGTGATCGCCCGTGCCTTCGACGACCGCCGTCGCGCCCGAGTTACGCACGCAGAAGCGCTCGCCCGCAACGCCGCGGAAATACGATTCGCCTTCGATCGCGCCGTACATCACCGTGTTGCCGCAGATGATGTTTTCCTCGGACTTGCCGCGGAAGTCGTTGGTCGGGCGAATGATGATGCGCCCGCCCGAGAGGCCCTTGCCAACGTAGTCGTTGCCGTCGCCGACGAGATCGAGCGTCACGCCCTTCGCCAGGAACGCGCCGAAGCTCTGACCCGCCGTGCCCTTCAACTGGATGTGGATCGAGTCGTCGGGCAGACCGTCGTGGCCGTGCTTCTTCGCGATCAGGCCGGACAGCATCGCGCCGACCGTGCGGTTCACGTTGCGCACCGGCTGAATGAACGACACGTGCTCGCCCTTCTCGATCGCCGCCTTCGACTTCTCGATCAGCACGTGATCGAGCGCCTTATCGAGACCGTGATCCTGCACATCCACATGCTTGCGCGCGACGTCTTCGGCCACCGGCACCTGATAGAAGATGCGCGAGAAGTCGAGACCCTTCGCCTTCCAGTGCTCGATGCCCTTCTTCATGTCGAGCAGATCGACGCGGCCGATCAGATCGTCGAACTTGCGGATGCCGAACTGCGCCATGATTTCGCGCACTTCTTCCGCAACGAAGAAGAAGAAGTTGACGACGTGTTCCGGCTGGCCGGAGAACTTCGCGCGCAGCACCGGATCTTGCGTCGCGACGCCGACCGGGCACGTGTTCAGATGGCACTTGCGCATCATGATGCAGCCTTCGACGACGAGCGGCGCGGTCGCGAAACCGAACTCGTCCGCGCCGAGCAGCGCGCCGATCACGACATCGCGGCCGGTCTTCATCTGACCGTCGGCCTGCACGCGGATACGGCCGCGCAGGCGGTTGAGCACGAGCGTCTGCTGCGTTTCGGCCAGACCCAGTTCCCACGGCGTGCCCGCGTGCTTGAGCGACGACAGGGGCGACGCGCCCGTGCCGCCGTCATGACCCGCGATCACGACGTGATCCGCCTTCGCCTTCGCAACACCGGCGGCCACCGTGCCGACACCCACTTCCGACACCAGCTTCACCGAAATGCTCGACGACGAATTCACGTTCTTCAGATCGTGAATGAGCTGCGCCAGATCTTCGATCGAATAGATGTCGTGGTGCGGCGGCGGCGAAATGAGGCCGACGCCCGGCACCGAGTAACGCAGCTTGCCGATGTAATCCGACACCTTGTGGCCCGGCAACTGACCGCCTTCGCCCGGCTTCGCGCCCTGCGCCATCTTGATCTGGATCTGATCCGCCGACGATAGATACTCCGCCGTCACGCCGAAGCGGCCGGACGCGACCTGCTTGATCTTCGAGCGCAGCGAATCGCCTTCTTTCAGCGGAATGTCGGTGACGACTTCCTTGCCGATGATCGATTGCAGCGTGTCGCCGTTCTTGATCGGAATGCCGCGCAGTTCGTTGCGGTAACGCGTTTCGTCCTCGCCGCCTTCGCCCGTGTTCGACTTGCCGCCGATGCGGTTCATCGCGACAGCCAGCGTGGCGTGCGCTTCGGTCGAAATCGAGCCGAGCGACATTGCGCCGGTCGCAAAGCGCTTGACGATTTCCTTCGCCGATTCCACTTCGTCGAGCGGAATCGCCTTGGTCGGCGCGACCTTGAACTCGAACAGACCGCGGAACGTCATGTGACGCTTCGTCTGGTCGTTGATGATGTGCGCGTATTCCTTGTACGTCTGATACGAATTGCTGCGCGCCGAGTGTTGCAGCTTGGCGATCGCATCCGGCGTCCACATGTGTTCTTCGCCGCGCACGCGGTACGCGTATTCGCCGCCCGCGTCGAGCATGTTCGCGAGGACCGGGTTGTCGCCGAACGCATCGCGATGCAGGCGAATCGCTTCTTCCGCCACTTCGAAGATGCCGATGCCGCCGACCTTCGACGCCGTGCCCTTGAAATACTTCTCCACGAGTTCCGACGACAGGCCGACCGCTTCGAAAATCTGCGCGCCGGTGTAGGACATGTACGTCGAAATGCCCATCTTCGACATCACTTTCAGCAGGCCCTTGCCGACTGCCTTCGTGAAGTTGTAGATGACCTTGTCAGCCGAGAGATCGCCCTTCAGGCCTTCGGCCATGTTGGCGAGCGTTTCGAGCGCGAGGTACGGGTGAACGGCTTCCGCGCCGTAACCCGCGAGCAGCGCGAAGTGATGCGTCTCGCGCGCCGAGCCCGTTTCCACGACGAGACCCGTGCTCGTGCGCAGGCCGTGCTGCACGAGATGCGAGTGAATCGCGGACGTGGCGAGCAGCGCCGGAATCGCGACATTGTCGCGGTCCGCCTTGCGGTCCGACACGATCAGGATGTTGTAGCCCGACTTGACCGCATCGACGGCTTCCGCGCACAGCGACGCGATGCGCGCCTCGATGCCTTCCTTGCCCCACGAAGCCGGATACACGATGTTCAGTTCATAGGAGCTGAACTTGCCGCCCGTGTACTGATCGATCGCGCGGATCTTCGCGATGTCCTTGAAGTCGAGCACGGGCTGCGACACTTCGAGGCGCATCGTCGGGTTGATGTTGGTCGTGTCGAGCAGGTTCGGCTTCGGGCCGATGAACGAGACGAGCGACATGACGAGATTCTCGCGGATCGGATCGATCGGCGGGTTCGTCACTTGCGCGAACAACTGCTTGAAGTAGTTGTAAAGCGTCTTGTTCTTGTTGGACATGACCGCGAGCGGCGAGTCGTTGCCCATCGAGCCGACGGCCTCTTCGCCCGACTGCGCCATCGGCGCCATCAGGAACTTGAGGTCTTCCTGCGTATAGCCGAACGCCTGCTGACGGTCGAGCAGCGCGGCGGCTTCGCGACGCTGCGTTTCGACGTCTTCCGCCTTCGGCTCGATCTCGTCGAGCTTGATGCGCACGGCTTCGATCCAGCTCTTGTACGGCTTGGCGTTGGACAGGTTGTCCTTCAGTTCCTTGTCCTGGATGATGCGGCCCTGCTCCATGTCGATCAGGAACATCTTGCCGGGCTGCAGACGCCACTTCTGCACGATCTTCGATTCGGGAATCGGCAGCACGCCGGATTCCGATGCGAGGATCACGAGATCGTCGTCGGTGACGAGATAGCGCGCCGGACGCAGGCCGTTACGGTCGAGCGTCGCGCCGATCTGGCGGCCGTCCGTGAACGCGATCGCGGCGGGGCCGTCCCACGGCTCCATCATCGCGGCGTGGTATTCGTAGAACGCGCGGCGGTTGTCGTCCATCAGCGTGTGCTGTTCCCACGCTTCCGGGATCATCATCATCATCGCGTGGACGAGCGGGTAGCCGGCCATCACGAGGAGTTCGAGACAGTTGTCGAACGACGCCGTGTCCGACTGGCCCGGGTAGATCAGCGGCCAGAGCTTCGGCAGATCGTCGCCGAGCACGTAGGAGGCGATCGCGCCGGTGCGCGCGTTCAGCCAGTTGACGTTGCCCTTCACGGTGTTGATTTCACCGTTGTGCGCGATCATGCGGTACGGGTGCGCGAGCTCCCACGCCGGGAACGTGTTGGTCGAGAAGCGCTGGTGCACGAGCGCGAGCGCGGAGACGACGCGCTCGTCCTGCAGATCGCGGTAATACACGCCGACCTGACCCGCGAGCAGCAGACCCTTGTAGACGACCGTGCGCGAGGACATCGACGGCACGAAGTATTCCTTGCCGTGCTTGAGCTTGAGCGCCTGAATGCGGTGGCTCGCCGTCTTGCGGATGATGTACAGCTTGCGCTCCAGCGCGTCCGTCACGACGATGTCCTTGCCGCGCCCGATGAAAATCTGGCGGATCAGCGGCTCGCTCGCCTTCACGGTCGGCGAAATGGGCATGTTCGAATCGACGGGCACATCGCGCCAGCCGAGCACGACCTGGCCTTCGGCCTTCACCGTGCGCTCCAGCTCCTGCTCGCACGCGAGACGCGACGCGTGTTCCTTCGGCAGGAAGATCATGCCGACGCCGTATTCGCCAGCCGGCGGCAACGTCACGCCCTGCTTGGCCATTTCCTCGCGATAGAAGCCGTCCGGCACCTGAATCAGGATGCCGGCGCCGTCGCCCATCAGCGGATCGGCGCCGACCGCGCCGCGGTGGTCGAGATTCTCCAGAATCTTGAGACCCTGCTGAATGATCTCGTGGCTCTTTTTCCCCTTGATATGGGCGACGAAGCCGACGCCGCACGCGTCGTGTTCGTTCGCAGGGTCGTACATGCCCTGCGCGGCGGGAAGCGAACCGGCTACCGGCTGCTGATGATCGTTCATGGGGACACCGTCTCTACTGTGAGGGGCCAACTCGGCCGTTGAACCATTTTCTTGTTGCCCGCGACGGATTCTTTCAACTTGATGTGTCACGAAGCACGGTCGTGCGCGGCACGCTGCACCGCGGCAATTGCCGGAAATCGAAATATACGCGACGAATCAAAAAGATGGAAATAAAACTTGATGATATGGTGCTAATTATCGTTATGGTGCAAAGTGGAGCCAATTAAACGGGGACGTATCAATCTTCGTAAAAAAGAAACGGCGCTCGGTCAAAATCCGAGACGCCGTTTCGTTTGTTGATTCAGCCTTGCCGCCCAGGCCTTTATTGGGGCTGCGGGGTTTCGCGAATCTTGCGCGGGCGGCCGCGCGGCAGCGGCGACACCCGGCGATTGGCCGCATGCGACGCCCATTCGCGATAGGCGTCGCTGCCGAGCACCCAGCCTTTGAGCGTTGCTTGCAGGAGACGGTTGGCCTCGCGCTCGTCGAGCGGCTGTTCGCACAACTCCTTGTAGGCATGCTGGCGTTCGAACGGCGTGTTCCCGAGCGACCAGAAAAGAGGATGGTCGGTGATGAGGCCGTCGAGCGCGAGCCCGACATGATGACGGAAGCTGGACCACTTGTAGTCCTGCGGCGCCGCGACGAGTTGCGCGCGCACCGGCGCCATTTCGACGACGCGCGTGGCAAGCAGAAAGTAACGCTCGCCTTCGATGACCGTGGCACGGTAACGCCCTTCCCAGAGCGTGCCGCGCCGCATGTATCGGCGATTGAAGTGCGCGACGTAGCGACGCCCGACCGCCTGCATCGCTTTGGGCAGGCTGGCTTCGTCGCGTGGCGTGACGAGCAGATGCACCGCTTGCGGCATCAGCGCATAGGCGTGGATGGAGAGGTGGTGATCACGTGAAGCAGTCCTCAAGCAGTCGATGAAGAGCTCGTAGTCCTGGTCGTCGACGAAGGCGGGTTGCTGGTCGAGACCACGCAGGATGACATGCTGCGGCTGTTCGGGAACGTAGAGTCGTGCAAGCCGTGCCATTCTGGATTTTCCGTTGGTCGCGTTTGTGTTACCCCGTTCGGGGGCCTCTCGGAGCCGTTGCGGCGGCATGGACGAAACACATGCAAGCGCCGTGCAACGAGGCCCCAAAGCCGCTCTTTGCCCTAGGGAAAATGCTCTACGGCACCGCTATGGTTAATGTGAAATGTTGTGTTCATAATGAGCGTGCTTTTTCGGAGGAGCACAAATTGAAAATAAAACAAGTCATCACGGGGATCGCGGCATTAGCGTGTGTGTCAACGGCGGCACATGCGCAATCTGCTGGGTCCATCTACGTAACTGGAGGCTGGTTTCACTTTGCCCCGCAAGACAGCAGCGGTCCGCTCAAAGAAACAAGTGTAGGCGGATCTCCGGTCAATATCGATGTTCCCGGCACGGGCGCCGGCATTTCCAGCGCTGATACGGCCGGCTTCACCGTAGGTTACTTCGCCACCGATCACATCGCCGCGGAACTCGAGATGGGCATTCCGCCTACCTTCGACCTGAAGGGCACCGGCAACCTCGAGCGGTTCGGCACGCTCGGCAGCGCGAAGCAATGGAGCCCGACGCTGCTGTTCAAATACTTCTTCAATGCTCCTCAGGCGAAGTTCCGTCCGTACGTTGGTATTGGCGTGACGCGCACCTGGTTCACCGACGCGCAAATCACGAACCAGCAGTTCGAAGGCTCGGTCCTGCATGGTCCGACCACCGTCGACACGGATAGTTCGTGGGCGCCCGTGTTTAATGTCGGCGCGACGTACAATTTCACAGAACACTGGTTCGCGGGATTCTCCGTGTCGTTCATTCCGTTGAAGGCCACGGCGAAGTTGAACACGCAGGCGCAAACGCCCGTTGGCACGCTGAATGTCCAGTCGCAAGCGAAAATCACGCTCAACCCGATCGTCACGTATTTGCGCGTAGGCTATCGCTTCTAAATTGAAATTGTTCGCGGGCAACTAGCGTCGATTATTCGTTGCCAGCGCGAAAAGAAAGAAAACGCCGGCATGATTCATTCATGTCGGCGTTTTTGTATTCGCGCCTTGTAAATGTGACCGTCACGGGAAGAAATAGCTTGCAGTTCTTACGTGCCTATATCTGAAACGGCGCGCCACGATCGCGCTCACAAGGTATTGCGCAATGACGAAGCGTCGGCATCGAATTTGCTGCATGATGAGTTTCCCCGCAGCGATTGCGCGGGCCATCCACGATTCATCCATCGACGGAGCGATCTATGAACGCACTGCCTAATACGCGAGACGCCATCGGAGATTCATGGAGCACGACGAGCCGCCGCGCGCGCCGCATGGCGCGTCATGGCCGTGAAGCAGCCGAAGATATCGGCTCCGAACTCCGTACGCTCCTGAGCGAACTCGAGAGCACGCTGGCCGAAGGCACATCGGCCGATGCCGCCGCGCTACGCGCGCAAATCGGCGAGCGCCTCGACAGCGCGCGCGCACGACTGAACGACACGCATGCCGCGCTGCGCCAGCGCGCGGGCGCCGTGTTCGAAGACGCCGACGCCTACATCCACGAAAGACCCTGGCAGACGATCGTGCTCGTCGGCGGGCTGGCGCTCGTCGCGGGCGTGCTGCTCGCGCGCGTGCGCTGACGTCTCAGCCCGGCGGCGCATCCAGAAAGTCCGCGCCGATGATGTCGATGCGATCCGTGCAGATTGCATCGACGCCCCACTGCGCGAGCAGACGCGCGCGCGCCGGATCGTTCACCGTGTAGGCGAGGATGCGCAAGCCCGCATCCTTGATTTGCGCGACGAGCGCTTCATCGAGCGCGCGATGGCTCGCGTGCAGCGACACGCACGCCAGCGCCGCCGTCTGCGCGCGCCAGTTCTCGGGAACGCGTTCATAAAGCATGCCGCGCGGCAGCGTCGGCGCGATATCGCGCGCGGCTTCGAGCGCCGCATACGAAAACGACGACAACAGCGGCGCGATTTCGGCGTCCGCCCACAGGCGCGCCGCCTCGCGCGCGACGAGCACGCCCGTTTCCACGTCGCGACCCTGACTCGGCTTGATCTCGATGTTCGCCGCGAGCCCATGCTGCATGCACCGCTCATGGACTTGCGCGAGCGTCGGCATGCGCGCGTTCGCGAATTCCGCGCCGAACCACGAGCCCGCGTCGAGCGCGCGCAACTGCGCATAGGTCAGCGCTTTCGCCGCGCCGCGGCCGTTCGATGTGCGATCCACGGCGTCATCGTGCAACAGAAAGACGACGTCGTCGGCGGAGAGCTTCGCGTCGAACTCGATCATCGTGTGGCCGAAACGCGCGCCCACGTCGATGGCTTCGAGCGTGTTCTCGGGCGCGAGCTTGCCGCCGCCGCGATGCGCGACGATCGCGGGATAAGGCCAGGTTCTCATCGCATCGACTCCTTTCCTTTAATTCGCGCGCAGGCCGGTGGACGGATCGAAGAAATGCAGATGCCGCGCGGGCAACGACACGCTCAGGCGCTCGCCGCGCTGCGGCCGGTGCTCGTGCGGCAAGCGCGCCGCCACATCGTGCTTGCCCCACTTGCCGTGCGCGAGATTGTCCGCGCCGAGCAGTTCCGCCGAATCGACGTCGAGCGTGACGCTTGCCGCGGCGTCCGCGCCCGGCGTCATATGTTCCGGGCGAATGCCGATGATCCACTCGCGCCCGTGCAATGCGCTGCTGACGCCGGATAAGGGCAGCGAAGGCCCGTCGCCAGCGACGACAAAAGTCGCGCCATCTTCCGACATGCGCCCTTCGAGCAGATTCATGGCGGGCGAACCGATGAAACTCGCGACGAACACCGTCGCCGGACGCTCGTACACTTCGGTCGGCGCGCCGATCTGCTCGGCATGCCCCTTGTTCATGACGATGACGCGCTGCGCAAGCGTCATCGCCTCGATCTGATCGTGCGTGACGTACAGGCTCGTCGTCGCAAGACGCGCATGCAGCCGCTGGATTTCGAGGCGCATCTGCACGCGCAGCTTGGCGTCGAGGTTCGAAAGCGGCTCGTCGAACAGGAACACCGCGGGCTCGCGCACGATCGCGCGGCCCATCGCGACGCGCTGCCGCTGTCCGCCCGACAACTCGCGCGGCTTGCGTGCAAGCAGATGTTCGAGTTCGAGGATGCGCGCAGCGTTCGTCACCCGTTCCTCGATGATCTTCTTCTCGAAACCGCCGATTCTGAGCGCATACGCCATGTTCTGCGCGACACTCATGTGCGGATAGAGCGCGTAGTTCTGAAACACCATCGCGATGTCGCGATCCTTCGGCTCCAGTTTGTTCACGACCTTGCCGCCGATTTCGATTGCGCCGTCGGACACGGACTCGAGACCCGCGACCATGCGCAGCAGCGTGGACTTGCCGCAGCCCGAAGGGCCGACCATCACGACGAACTCGCCGTCTTCGATCGCCACATCGATGCCGTGCAGCACGTAGTTCGTGCCGTCGTACGTTTTCTTGACGCCTTTCAGATTCAACGCAGCCATGTGTTATTTCTCGGAATCGACGAGGCCGCGCACGAACCAGCGCTGCATCGTCAGTACGACGGCAAGCGGCGGCAGCATGGCGAGCAGCGTCGCGGCCATCACGTAGTGCCATTCCGTCGCGGTATCGCCCGACGCGATCATGCTCTTGATGCCGACCACCGCCGTTTGCAGCGACACCTGATTGGTGATGAGAATCGGCCAGAGATACTGATTCCAGCCGTAGATGAAGGTGATGACGAAAAGCGCCGCAATGTTCGTCTTCGAAAGCGGCAGCACGACGTCCCAGAAAAAGCGCAGCGGCCCCGCGCCGTCGATGCGCGCCGCTTCCATCAATTCATCGGGCAAGGTCATGAAGAACTGCCGGAAGAGAAACGTGGCGGTCGCGGAGGCGATCAAGGGCAGCGTCAACCCGGCATAGGTGTTCGACAGATGCATCGACGAAACGACTTCGACCGTCGGGAAGATACGCACTTCGACCGGCAGCATCAGCGTAATGAAGATCAACCAGAACGCGAGGTTCTTCATCGGAAAGCGGAAGAAGACGATCGCGTACGCGGAGATGATCGACACCGTGATCTTGCCGATCGAGATCACGAGCGCCATCACGAGGCTGTTCATCAGCATGAGGCCGAACGGCGCCGCCGCATTGCCGCTGCCTCGCGTCCAGATATGCGCGATGTTCTCGAAGAGATGCGAGCTCGGCACGAGCGAAAGCGGCACGCTGAATACTTCCTTCGAGTTCATCGAGGCCGCGCAAAACGCGACGTACACGGGAAACACGATCAGCGCGACGCCCAGCAGCAGCACCGCATGACAGAAGATATCGAAGCCGCGGCGGTTTTCGATCATGAGTATTGCACCCTGCGTTCGACGAAACGGAACTGCACGATCGTCAGCCCAACGACGATCGCCATGAGCACGACCGACTGCGCGCCCGAACTGCCGATGTCGAGCCCCTGGAAACCTTCCGCGAAAATCTTGTAGATGAGCGTCTTGGTCGATTGCGCGGGACCGCCGCCGGTCGCGGCATCGATGACAGGGAACGTATCGAAGAACGCGTAGACGAGATTCACGACGAGCAAAAAGAAAGACGTCGGCGACAGGAGCGGCAACGCAATGCCGAAGAAACGCCGCACGGGGCCGGCGCCGTCGATGGCGGCTGCTTCGATCAGCGATTGCGGGATCGCCTGAAGCCCCGCATAGAAGAACAGGAAGTTGTAGCTGACCTGCTTCCAGACGGAGGCGAGCACGACGAGGAACATTGCCTGCGTGCCGTTGAGCGCGTGATTCCAGACGATGCCCTGCTTGGCGAGCGCGTAAGTCACGAGCCCGATGCTCGGATTGAACAGAAACGACCACAGCACAGCCGCGATCGCAGGCGCGACCGCATACGGCCAGATGAGCAGCGTCTGATACGCCTTCGCCCCGCGCGTCACGCGATCGGCACACGCGGCGAGCAGCAGCGAGATCACGAGCCCGGACACGGTGACGAGCGCGCAGAAGATCATCGTCGTGTTGAACGACGACAGATACAGCGGATCGGCGAAAAGCTGTTTGAAGTTCGCCAATCCGACGAATTCGCTCGACGTGCCGAACGCATCCTGACTCTGCGTGGCCTGCCAGAGCGCCTCGCCCGCGGGCCACAGAAAGAACAGCGCCGTGATCGCGAGTTGCGGCGCGACGAGCAGATACGGCAAGACGCTCGTATCGAAACGAGAGCGTTTTTCCATGCGCTAGATCCTTAACCGGCGCCCGCGCGGCAAACGCGGGCGCGCGCGTGTTAGTTGCCGGTCTTCTCGAAGCGGCGCAACAGTTCGTCGCCGCGCTGCACCGATGCGTCGAGCGCTTGCTGCGGCGTCTTCTTTTCCGCCCAGACCTGTTCGAGCTCTTCATCGACGATGGTGCGGATCTGCGGCATGTTGCCGAGGCGCAGGCCCTTCGTGTACGGCAGCGGCGGCTTGTTCATCATCTGCTTGATGGCGATGTCCGCGCCCGGATTCTTGTCGTAGAAGCCCTGCTTCTGCGTCAGCTCGTAGGCCGCCTGCGTGACCGGCAGATAACCCGTGTCCTGATGCCATTTCGCGGCGACTTCCGGCGTCGCCAGATACGCGAGGAACTTCGCGACGCCCTTGTAGACGGCCGGATCCTTGCCCGACAACACCCACAGGCTCGCGCCGCCGATGATCGCGTTCTGCGGCGCGCCCTTCACGTTCGCGTCGTACGGCATCATGCCGACGCCGTAATCGAACTTGGCGTATTTGGCGATGGTCGCACGCGAGCCCGACGAGTTCGTGATGATCCCGCAGTCGCCGCTATAGAACTTCGACACCGGCTCGTCCTTGCGGCCCACGTAAGTGAAGTTGCCTTCCTTCGCCATCTTCTGCAGGAACGTGATGTGCGCGACCTGCAGCGGCTTGTTGAACTCGAGCTTGGCGTCGAGGCCATCGAAGCCGTTGTTCTTCGTCGCGAACGGCGCGGCATGCCACGCACTGTAGTTTTCGAGCTGAATCCAGCTTTGCCATCCCGACGAATAACCGCACGAATAACCCGCGGCCTTCAGCTTCTTCGCGTCGGCTTCGACGTCGGCCCAGGTCTTCGGCGGCTGGTTGGGATCGAGACCGGCCTTCTTGAACGCGTCCTTGTTGTAGTAGAGAACGGGCGTCGAACTGTTGAAGGGCATCGAGATTAGATGGCCGGTCTTCGCGTCGCTGTAATAGCCGGCGATGGTCGGCACGAACGCCTTTTCGTCGAGCGTCACGCCCGCCTGCTTGAAGACATCGGAGACGGGAATGACGGCCTTCTTCGCCTGCATCATCGTTGCGGTGCCGACTTCGTAGACCTGCAGGATCGCGGGCGCGTTGCCGCTGCGATAGGCCGCGATACCCGCGGCGAGCGTCTGGTCATACGTGCCCTTGAACACGGGAACGATCTTGTAATCGCTCTGGGACTTGTTGAAGTCGGTGGCGATATCGTTCACGCGCTCGCCGAGCGCGGCTTCCATCGCGTGCCAGAACTGGATTTCCGTCGCGGCGTGCGCGGCGGTGGCCGCGCCGAACATGAGAACGGCGGCCGCCGGGATCGAGCGGAACAAGGGCTTGCGGCTCATCGATGAGTCTCCTTTTAGACGATTCGCGCTTCAAAACGCGCGATCTTAGTTGTTGTCGATGACAAACAGGCGTTGATACTCTTTTAATGCATAGCGGTCCGTCATGCCCGCGATGTAATGCGCGATGAGGCGCGCCTGCGAGCTGTCATGGCTCAATGAAGGCGCATCGTTGGCCGATTCCTCCGCCACCGGCAAACGCGCCTGATACGCCGGCGGCAAGAGACGCGGGTCGTCGGTGAAGGCTTCGAAAAGGCCCGTCACGACGCGCTTCGCCTTGTTCGCCATGCGCATCACGCGGTAGTGCCGGTACAGATTCTTGAACAGGAAGCGCTTGAGCTGCGCCGCCTGAGCCGCGACTTCATCGGTATGCGCAACGAGCGACGGTGCGTTGCGAACGTCCTCCAGCGATTGCGGCGCGACGCGTTCGAGATTGCGGTTCGTCGACTCGATCAGATCGACGATCAGCGTATTGATGATGCGGCGGATCGTTTCATGAATCAGCCTGCGCCCTTCGATGTTCGGGTAATCGGCGCGCGCGGCGTCGAAATGCGTGTGCCACAGGCTCACTTCGGAAAGCTGTTCGAGCGTGATGAGGCCGGAGCGCAGGCCGTCGTCGACATCGTGATTGTTGTACGCGATTTCATCCGCGACATTCGCAATCTGCGCTTCGAGCGAAGGCTGCTTGCCCGTGAGAAAGCGTTCGCCGAGATCGCCGAGCCGGCGCGCGTTTTCGCGCGAGCAATGCTTGAGAATGCCTTCGCGCGTTTCGAAACACAGGTTCAGGCCGTTGAACGCGCCGTAGTGCTCTTCGAGCTGATCGACCACCGCGAGGCTTTGCAGGTTGTGCTCGAAGCCGCCGTGATCGCGCATGCATTCGTGCAGCGCGTCCTGTCCGGCATGGCCGAACGGCGTGTGGCCGAGATCGTGCGCGAGCGAAATGGCTTCGACGAGATCTTCGTTCAGCCGCAGATTGCGCGCCACCGACCGCGCGATCTGCGCAACTTCGAGACTGTGCGTGAGGCGCGTGCGAAACAGGTCGCCTTCATGATTGACGAAGACCTGCGTCTTGTATTCGAGCCGGCGAAACGCGGTCGAATGCACGATGCGGTCGCGGTCGCGCTGGAACTCGGTGCGCGCGGCGGGCGGCGATTCGTGAAAGCGCCGTCCGCGCGATTGCGACGAGTGCGCGGCATATGGCGCGAGATGCGCTTCGAGCGCGAGCGATGACGGCGCGCCTGGCGGAAGTTGCTGTTCTTTTTCGCTCACCGGCTGCTCCGCTTCGTCGTGGTTCTGGCCGCCGCTTGCGCGGATCAGACGCTGGCTGCGAGCGTCGCGCGCACGGCCTGATCGGGCGCGCTCGTGATCTCGGTCGCGCCGAAGCGGGTCAGCAGAATGAATTTGATCTCGCCGGCTTCCGCTTTCTTGTCGACCTTCATCAGATCGACGTAGCGGTCGTCGCCGAGCCTGGGCGCCGTGACCGGCAGCTTCGCCGCTTCGATCACGCGCACGAGACGCTGGCGCGCGGCTTCGTCGAGCTTGCCGAGGCGCACGGACAGGTCCGCCGCCATCACCATGCCGCAGCCAACCGCCTCGCCGTGCAGCCATTCACCGTAGCCGAGGCCCGCCTCGATCGCGTGGCCGAACGTGTGCCCGAAATTGAGGATCGCGCGCTGCCCGCCTTCGCGCTCGTCCGACGCCACCACCGACGCCTTGATCTCGCACGAGCGCTTCACCGCATACGCGAGCGCGTCTTCGTCGAGACGATTGAGCGCGTCGATATTCGCTTCGATCCATTCGAAGAAACCGGCGTCCTTGATCGCGGCCGTCTTGATGACTTCGGCGATGCCCGCGGCCAGTTCGCGCTCGGGCAGCGTGGATAGCGCGCCGATATCCGCGATTACGGCTTGCGGCTGATAGAACGCGCCGATCATGTTCTTGCCGAGCGGATGATTGATGCCCGTCTTGCCGCCGACCGACGAATCGACTTGCGAAAGCAACGTGGTCGGCACCTGAATGAAAGGCACGCCGCGCATGTAGCATGCCGCCGCGAAGCCCGTCATGTCGCCGACGACGCCGCCGCCGAGCGCGATCAGCGTCGTCTTGCGGTCGGCGCGCCCGGTCAGGAGCGCATCGAAGATCGTGTTGAGCGTTTCCCAGTTCTTGTAGGCTTCGCCGTCGGGCAGGACGACCGTCGTCACTTTCTTGCCGAGTGGTTCGAGCGCCACGCGCAACTGTTGGCCGTAAAGCGGATCGACCGTGGAATTCGTGACGATCGCCACGGAGGCGCCCTTGATATGCGGCGCGAAAAGTTCCGTGCGGCCGATCAGGCCCGCACCGATATGAATGGGATAGGCGCGCTCGCCCAGTTCGACGTTGACTGTATTCATGGCGGACATGTGATCTTCAGGCCGGCTTGACGACGCCGGCCACCTCCAGTTGCATCAGGACCATGTTGACGAGCGCGTTCACGGTCGGCCGCCCCGTTTCGACGACGAAGTGCGCGCATTCGTGATAAAGCGGATCGCGCGTCTTGAAAAGCGCTTCGAGCTTGCCGCGCGGATCTTCGGTCTGCAGCAGCGGGCGATTCTTGTCGCGCCGCGTGCGCTGCCAGAGATCGTGCGGATTTGCGCGCAGATAGATGACGATGCCGCGATTCTTCAGATGTTCGCGGTTGTCCGGGCGAAGCACCGCGCCGCCGCCTGTGGCGAGCACGATGCCGTTTCGCTGTGACAGCTCGTCGATGACGTTCGCCTCGCGCTGGCGAAAGCCTGCCTCGCCTTCGAGTTCCCAGATCACCGGGATGCGGGCGCCCGTGCGCGCCTCGATCTCCAGATCCGAATCGATGAACGAGCGCTGCAGACGGCGCGCAACCGCGCGGCCCACGGTGGTTTTACCCGCCCCCATGAGTCCGACGAAAAAAATGTTCGCGTTCGCGTGCCCTTCCTGCAACTCGGTTTCCTTCCAGTTCGATGCAATTTGTTCGTGCGGCAGCTTAAGGGCAAACCGCCCGCTTTGTCGAGTCGCGCCGCCTGTGCGGCCGGCCTCAACCGCCGCTCGGGAGCACATGCGGCGTAATCAGTATGACGAGCTCGCTTTTCGAGCTGCGCCGCGCGTCGTGGCGGAACAGCCAGCCGATCAGCGGCAGTTTCGACAATCCAGGCACGCCGGTCACGTCGTCGCGCGCGTCGTCGGAATAAATGCCGCCGATCGCGACCGTCCCGCCGTTTTCCACTTCCACGCGCGTCTGCACGTGCTTGGTGTGGATGGCCGGGCCGTTCGCCGTCTGCTCGCCGAGACTGTCTTTCGTAATGTCGAGATCGAGGATGACGTGGCCATGCGGCGTGATCTGCGGCTCGACCTCCAGTTTGAGCGTTGCGCGCCGAAACTGCACGCCCGACATGCCGTTGCCGACCTTCGCCTGATACGGCACCTCCATGCCCTGCTCGACGACCGACTTCACCCTGTCCGCCGTCACGACGCGCGGACGCGAAACGATCTGCCCACGCCCTTCCGACTCCAGCGCGCTCAGTTCGATGTTGAGCAGCCGCGTGGCCTGCGCGACGAACAGCGTGAGCCCGGCCGTCGCCGCGTCGAAGCCGTTGATCGGCCCCGCCGACAGATCGTATACCACACCGTCCTTGCCGCCCGCGAGCCCACGCGCCGGATCGCCCTGCGCCGCGACGCCCAGTTTCACGCCGAGATTGCGCGACAGCCCCGCTTCGCCCTCGACGATTTTCGCCTCGATCATCACCTGCGGCATCGGCTTGTCGAGCAGCGCGATCAGCTCGCCGATCTGCTGGATGCGCGCGTCGAGATCGGTGACGAAGAGCAGATTCGTGCGCGCATCGGCCATCGCCGATCCGCGCTTGGACAGCACGCGCTGAGTGCCCGAGCCGGTCAGCATCTTGCGGAGATCTTCCGCGCGCGCGTAGCGCAGCACGAACGTACGGCTCGCGAGCGGTTCGAGTTCCGCCGCGCGCGCGTGCGCCTCGAAGCGCAGCTTCTCGCGCGCGGCGAGTTCCGCGATGGGCGCGACCCAGATCAGGTTGCCGCGCTGCTCCATCGCCAGGCCGTTGACTTCGAGCAATGTGTCGAAGGCGCGCCGCCACGGCACGGCGACGAGATTCATCGACACCTGTCCGCGCACCTTCTCGCTCGCGACGATATTCAGGCCCGTGAAGCGCGCGAACGCATGCAGCGCGGCGCTCAGGTCGGCATTCTTCAGGTCGAGCGTGATCGGCTTGCCGTCGTTGGTGGCGTTCTGCTCGCCGCTCAGGCGTTGGGGCTTGGGCAGCGGTACCGGCGGACCTTCGAGCGGTTCCGATGCCGCTTCCGATACGGCTTCCGCCGCAGGCTTCCCGGCCGCGGTCAGCGCCGCAGGCGGCGGCGGAGCCGGGTCGATCGCGAGCTGGTCCGCGGGCTGCGCATCGAGCAATGCGGGCAGCGGCGGCAGCGGCGCAATGGCGTTATCGGCAGAGTCGGCGTTTTCGGCGGCCAGCGACGCATGCGCAAGCAACAGCGCCGCCGCTCCCGGCGCGAGGACCCTTCGTAAAAACAGCGCAAACCCGCTCACTTGCGATCCTCCGCGAAGCTCAGCTTGCGCGCGACGCCATCGTTGCCGGCGAGTTCGACCTCGCGCGGCACGATGCGCCCGAGCCATTCGTCGCCGATTTTTTGCCCCGGCGCGAAGGCGTCGGAATCGCGGCCGCTTTGCAGCAGCGCCATGACGCGGCGGCGTCCAACGAAGGTGCCGACGAGCAACAGGTCGCCGCCCTGCATGGCCGCCTCCGCGCCGCCGAAGGGATCGACCACGAACGCGTTCGCGCGTGGCGTCGCGGCAGGCGCTACGGCGGGCAGTGTCTCGTAGATGCGCAGCGTCGCTTCGACGGCGAGCGCGGCGGCCTGCCGCCTGATCTGCACGTTCTCGGGCACGACGAGCCGTGGCAGCCCGGCGAGCGCGTCGAGGAAACGTCGCATTTCCCCGAAGGCGCCGTCGGCGCGCAGTTTGAGCGCGCGCTCCGGGAACGGCTCGCGCGCTTTCGGATCGGCGCTTTGGGTCGCGACTGGCTCGATGCTCGTCACGCGCAATCCGTTCTGCGCGGCGAGATCGGCCACCGCGCGCAACGCGTCCGCGGCGCTCCAGTGTTCCGGCTCCAGCCGGCCCGATGCCGCCCGCGCACGCAGCCCGGGCAGCGCTTCGGCGATGCGCCCCATGTCCTGCGCCTTCGCTTGAGCCGCCGTCAACGCGGCGCGGCTCGCTTCGAGCTGGCTCGCGTCGGTCATGCGCCACGCTCGTAGCCCGAGGCCGAACACGAGCGCGCCCAATGCGACGGCGACACACGCGGTGCGAAGCCACGACCATTCATCGAGCGGACGCATGATGGCGTGCGCGCCGCGCGATGGCTTCCCGGCGGGGAGATTCATCAGCATCGTGCTCATGGCCGGCTCCCCCGCGCGGTCGCCAATAGGGGCCGCGCCTGCCGCGCCGCGGCCTGATCCCGCGAACGATCCGACGCGTAACGCACGAGCGCGACGAACTCGAAATGCGCCGGACGCTCATCGGCGGGCGTCGAGGCAACCCGTCTGCCTGAAGGGGCCGCGTCTGCGCGGCGCTTCATCTCGATCACTTCCACCGATTGCACGCCGCTCAGCCCCTCCAGCCGCTTGAGCCAGAGCGCGGCGGCTCGCGAATCGGGCGCGAGCGCGGCCAGTTCGACCTCGTTGGTTCGCTGCGACACGCGTTGCAGCGCGATGCCGCGTTGCGGCGGCGCGTCCGCCAGCGCTTCGAGGAGCGCGAGAAAACGCGCGCGCGGCAAGGCCAGCGGCTGCGCCGCCTCGCGCCCGCGCCGCCGGTCGGCTTCGGCGCGCAGGAGCCGCGCGTGCTCGTCGAGTTGCGCGCCCGATGCGCGCAGCGACGTCTCCAGCGCCACGCGGCGCTCGTCCATCCGCGCGCGCTCGAACGCGTCCCAGCCGGCCACGGCGCCGATGGCCGCGCAACCGGCCAGGCTCAGCGCGCCGAGCAGCGCGAGCCGCTGACGCCGCATCTCACGGCGTCTACGCGCGCGATACGGCAGCAGATTGAATCCATCGAGCATGGCCGCGTTCATTGCATCACCTCGCGCAGAGCAAGGCCGAACGCCACGGCGAAACGCGGCGAATGCTTGTTTGCGGACGAAACGTCGGGCGCGCCGTTGCAATACGGCGCGGCCTCGAACGGCAGCGCCGGGCAGCCGAAGATCTTGCCGAGCGCGGGCAGCGGAACGCACGCGTGCGCCAGCAATTCGATCTGCCCGCCCACGTAGATGCAATCGAGCGGCGCGTCCTGGCCGACGAGATCGTGCAGCGCATCGGAGATGCTTCGATGCTCCGGCGCGGGGTAGCGGATCTCGTTTTCGACGCCGCGCGAGCCGACGAGCCAGCCGTGCAAGCCAGTGCTTTCCAGCCAGCAGACGAGATAGCGCGCGTCGGGGTCGAGTTCGGTCGAAGCGGCATGGCGCATCGCGCGCAACGCGGCGGCCGGCTCTCCGTCGATGGCCGACAGCGCAATGCCCGCTTCCGCCGCCGTTTCGACGCGCGCCTCGACGTGCCGCCGCGCCGTGGCCGCGATGGCGATTTGCGCCTCGCCGTCCTCGCGGGCCCGCACGGACCAGTCGACCGCCAGCGCGCCGCGCTCAATGCCGGTCGCGCGTTCCGCCTCCGCCAGCACGGCCGGTTCGAGCAGGCCGCGCGGATCGCCGCCGATGTTGCCCGCGAAGTGATCGTGCACGTCCATCAGGCGGGCGAGCGGAACCCGCGTCGTCAGCGTCGCCGACGCGGACAAGCCCATCGCGCAACGCAGCGCCCGCCACGCGCCGCTTTCCGGCAGGCGCGCGAAGGCCTCGCGCAGCGCTCTCACAATGGCCGCGCGATCGACGAAATCGCCGTCGATCACCGCGCCCGAGGGCAACGCCACCGATTCCAGATGCTCGACGCACACCGTCGCATTCGCGCGCAATCGCCTGCTGACGACCGCGATGCGCACGGCGTCCTCGCTCACGTCGATGCCCGCCGCATAGCGCCGCGTGACCGTCAGCATCGCGCCGCGCAACGCGTTTTCCTTACTCATGACCGACTCCTTCCATTCAATCGCGCACCGAACCGTTCGGGCGCCTGATCGGAAAGAATTGTCGCGAGCGTGATCCGCTGCGAACACTCAGCCAAACGGCCAGCGCTCGCGAGTTCCGCATGCTCGCGGGCCGGATCGCGCGTATCGTGAAGATAACGGCAGGCACGCGCGACGGCCGCGCGCGCCAGAACCCGACCGGAATTCTCCTAAACCCGGGCAGCTATAATCGCGAGATTGTTTTTGGTGGTGCTATGCAATCCTCTTCCCCGACCAACCCGCCGTCCACGCCGCCCGAAGGGCAGAAGAAAGCCAAGCGCCCGTGGTGGGCGCGGCTTCTCCTCGCATTTTTCGTCAGCGTATTCGCCCTCGTCGTCTGCGCGGGTCTCGTGCTCGGCTACGCGCTCGTCGTCGCGATGCCGAACCTGCCTTCGCTGGAGGCGCTCACGGACTACAAGCCGAAGGTGCCGCTGCGCATCTATACGGCCGATCACGTTCTGATCGGCGAATTCGGCGAGGAGCGCCGCAGCGTCGTGCGCATTCAGGACGTGCCCGATCATCTGAAAAAAGCGGTCCTCGCGATCGAAGACGCGCGCTTTTACGATCACGGCGGCGTCGATCTCACCGGCATCCTGCGCGCGGGCTCGGTCGCGCTGACCAACGGCCACGCCTCGCAGGGCGCGAGCACGATCACGATGCAGGTCGCGCGCAACTTCTTCCTGTCGAGCGAAAAGACCTACACGCGCAAGATTTACGAGATGCTGCTGGCGTACAAGATCGAGCGCGCGCTGACGAAAGATCAGATTCTCGAGGTCTATATGAATCAGATCTATCTCGGGCAGCGCGCCTACGGCTTCGCGAGCGCCGCGCGCGTTTATTTCGGCAAGGATCTGAAGGACGTTTCGCTCGCCGAAGCCGCGATGCTCGCGGGCCTGCCGAAAGCGCCTTCCGCGTATAACCCGGTCGTCAATCCGAAACGCGCGAAGGTGCGGCAGGAGTACATCCTGCAACGCATGCGCGAGCTGAATTTCATCACGCAGGACCAGTACGAGCAGGCGGTGAAACAGGCGCTCGTCGTGAAGGGACAGGGCCGCGAGTTCAGCGTGCACGCGGAGTACGTCGCGGAAATGGTGCGCCAGATGATGTACGCGCAGTATCGCGAAGAAGCGTACACGCGCGGCCTGAACGTCGTGACGACGATCGACTCCGGCGATCAGGACGCCGCGTATCGCGCGGTGCGCAAAGGCTTGATGGACTACGAGCACCGGCATGGCTATCGCGGGCCGGAAGGCTATATCGATCTGCCGGCGGATGCCGACGACCGCGAGCAAGCCATCGACGACGCGCTCGCCGAGCATCCCGACAACGGCGAGATCGTCGCGGCGGTGGTGACGTCGGCAAGCCCGAAGGAAGTGAAGGCGAGCTTCATCGACGGCAATACGGCGACGATTGCCGGCAACGATCTGCGCTTCGTGCAGTTCGCGCTCAGTACGAAAGCGCAGCCGAACGCGCGCATTCGCCCCGGCGCGATCGTGCGTCTCATGAAGGACGACGGCGGCGACTGGGTCATCACGCAACTGCCGCAAGTCGAAGGCGCGTTCATTTCGATGGTCCCGCAGGACGGCGCGATCCGCGCGCTCGTCGGCGGCTTCGACTTCAACAAGAACAAGTTCAATCACGTCACGCAGGCGTGGCGTCAGCCGGGATCGAGCTTCAAGCCGTTCATCTATTCGGCGTCGCTCGAAAAGGGACTTTCGCCGGCGACCATCATCAACGACGGGCCGCTCTTCTTCAGCGCCGCCGAGACCGGCGGGCAGGCGTGGGAGCCGAAGAACTACGGCGGCGGCTTCGATGGCCCGATGAGCATGCGTTCGGCCCTGCAGCGCTCGAAGAACATGGTGTCGATCCGCATCCTGAACCATATCGGCACGAAGTACGCGCAGCAGTACATCACGCGCTTCGGCTTCGACGCGGACCGTCACCCCGCCTATCTGCCGATGGCGCTCGGCGCCGGTCTCGTCACGCCGCTGCAAATGGCGGCCGGCTATGCGGTGTTCGCGAACGGCGGTTATCGCGTGAATCCGTATCTGATCGCCGACATTACCGATCCGTATGGCCGCGTCGTCTCGCATCCGCAGCCGCTCGTCGCCCAGCAAAGCGCGCCGCTCGCGATCACGCCGCGCAACGCGTTCGTCATGAACAGCCTGTTGCAGAGCGTCGCGCAGCACGGCACCGGCGCGAAGACGAATCAGTTGAAGCGCGGCGACCTCGCCGGCAAGACCGGTACGACGAACGATTCGCGCGATGCATGGTTCGCCGGTTATCAGCGCACGCTGGTGGCGATCGCGTGGATCGGCTACGACAACCCGCGCAGTCTCGGCGACAAGGAAACGGGCGGCGGTCTCGCGCTGCCGGTGTGGATGGATTACATGGGCCGCGCGTTGAAGGGTGTGCCCGAATACAAGCCGATGATGCCGCCCGATATCGCCTCGCTCGGCAGCGAACTGTATTACGACGACATGACGCCGGGCCACGGCTTCGTCGCGACGATCGGCGTGAGTCAGGCGCCGCCGCAGGACGGGGTATCCGGCGTGACGGCTCCCGCGCCCGAAGTCGGCGAACAGGAAAAGCAGGACATCATGAATCTGTTCAAGGGGCAGTAAGCGCGCCCTGGCAAGAACCGAAGCGAGCGGGTCGAAAGATCCGCTCGCTTTTTTTACGCCTTGAAGCGGATCGGCTCGCCGGCCTGCTCGGTCGAATACTTGCTCAGCGTGGCGAAGAATTCGCTGTTGTCGCGCGTATCGCGCCATGCGCCATCGACATACTTGTAGTGGAATCCGCCCGCCTTCGCGGCGAGCCAGATTTCGTGCTTCGGCGGCTGCAGGTTGACGATCACTTTCGTGCGATTCTCGAATTCGAGCGTGAGCACATTGCCGCTGCGCTCGAATTCGATATCGGCGTCGGCTGCGTCCACCGCGCGCTCGATGGCCGTCAGCGCGGCCTCCGCCAGCGTCAGGTATTCCTGGTCTGTCATGCTAAACTCCATCGATTAAACGTATAGGGACGGTCATGCGAGTCGTTTTCAGGATGAGCGCGATTGTAGCGGCTTTGAGCTTAAGCGCCGCGGCTACAGTCTCACTCGGCGGTTGTGGGCAACGCGGTCCGCTCTATATGCCGTCAGTGCCTCCGCTACCTCAACGTCCCGCCTCTCTCCAGAATACGCCGCCTTCGACTGCCGCTCCGGGCAGCGTGCCGGATACCTCGGGCGAGCCGCTTTCGCTGTCGCCGGAGACGGACCTCAAGACGAGTCCCAACGCTGCATCGGCGCCGAAAGCCGCATCGTCCGCTTATTGATCCGCTAGTCTCAACGCCTCCTGGCGCAACTCGATTCCACGCATGAGTGATTCCGCATTCCACTACGTCGATGGCGTGCTGCACGCCGAGGGCGTCTCCGCCGCGTCGCTCGCGGAGCAGTTCGGCACACCGCTTTACGTCTATTCGCGCGATGCGCTCACGCGCGCGTATCACGCCTACGCCGACGCCTGCGCGGGCCGCAAGGCGACCGTGCATGTCGCGGTGAAGGCGAACAGCAATATCGCCGTGCTCAACGTGTTCGCGCGCATGGGCGCAGGCTTCGACATCGTGTCGTCGGGCGAGCTCGCACGCGTGCTCGCGGCGGGCGGCAAAGCGGCAAACACCGTGTTTTCCGGCGTCGGCAAGACGGCGGCCGAAATGCGCGAGGCGCTCGAAGCGGGCGTGAAGTGCTTCAACGTCGAATCGATTCCCGAGTTGCACGCGCTGAACGAAGTCGCGAAGTCGCTGGGCAAGAAGGCGCCCGTTTCGCTGCGCGTGAATCCGGACGTCGATGCGAAAACGCATCCGTATATTTCCACGGGCCTGAAGTCGAACAAGTTCGGCGTCGCGTTCGGCGACGCGCGCGCCACGTACCGCGAAGCGCATGCGATGCCCAATCTCGATGTCGTCGGCATCGATTGCCATATCGGCTCGCAGATCACGGAAATCAGCCCGTATCTCGATGCCGTCGACAAGCTGCTCGAACTCGTCGAGCAGATCGAAGCCGATGGCATGCGCATTCGTCACGTCGATGTCGGCGGCGGTCTCGGCATTACCTACGACGACGAAACGCCGCCCGATATCGGTGTGTTCGTGAAGACGCTGCTCGATCACATCGAGCAGCGCGGCCACGGCGAGCGGGAAGTGTATTTCGAGCCGGGACGCTCGCTCGTCGGCAATGCGGGTGTGCTGCTCACGCGCGTCGAGTTTCTGAAGCCGGGCGAGGAAAAGAACTTCGCCATCGTCGATGCCGCGATGAACGACCTCGCGCGCCCCGCCATGTACGAGGCGTTTCATCGCATCGTGCCCGTCGAGAAGCGCAACGCTCAAGCGCACAAATACGATGTGGTCGGTCCGGTCTGCGAAAGCGGCGACTGGCTCGGGCGCGATCGCAAGCTGGCAATCGAGCCGGGCGATCTGCTCGCGATCTGCTCGGCGGGCGCATACGGCTTCGTGATGAGCTCGAACTACAACACGCGTCCGCGCGCCGCCGAAATCATGGTCGATGGCGAACGCGCGCGTCTCGTGCGCGAGCGCGAAACGGTTGCGCAGTTGTTCGCCGGGGAATCGATTCTGCCGGACTGAGACTTTCGCACATCAATGAAAAAAGCGACGCTTGGCAAAGGCGTCGCTTTTTTTATGCGCGCTTGCTTCGCGTTCGAAGCCACGCGATCACGCGCCAGCCAAGCAGCGCGATCACGACGGCGCCGTAAATCTTCGGCAATTCGAGATCGTTCTTGCCCGCCTTCATCCACCAGAAATGCAGAATGGCGAGCGTGGCGATCAGATAGATCGCGCGATGCAAGGTCTGCCAGCGGCGGCCGAGCTTGCGGACCATCGCTTTGGGCGACGTGATCGCCAGTGGAATCAGCAGCACGAACGCCGCGAAGCCCACCGTGATGAACGGACGCTTGCCGATGTCCTTCACCATCTCGGCGACATCGAACCATTTGTCGAACCAGATGTACGTCGTGAAATGCAGCACGGCGAAGAAGAATGCGAAGAGGCCGGTCATGCGCCGAAAGCGCGCCAGCGCATTCACGCCGGTCAGGCGTCGCACGGGCGTGATCGCGAGCGTGATACATAGATAAACGAGCGTCCAGAGGCCCGTCGAGCGCGTGATGAACTCGATTGGATTCGCGCCCAGGCCGCCGTTCACGCCGAGCACAATGAGACGCGCGAGCGGAAACAGCATCGCCACGAAGACGACGATCTTTGCCGGAACGATCCAGCGCGGACCGGACGCGACGCGCGCGCTTTTGATCTGAGATGCGGACGACATCGCTCAGAAGTTCTTCTTCAGATCCATGCCCGAATACAGCGACGCGACCTGATCGCCGTATCCGTTGAACATGAGCGTCTTGCGCTTCGGAGCGAAGAAACCGTCTTCGCCGATGCGGCGCTCCGTCGCCTGACTCCAGCGCGGATGATCGACATTCGGATTCACGTTCGAATAGAAACCGTATTCGCTCGGCGCGTACAGGTTCCAGCTCGTCGGCGGCTGCTTTTCGACGAAACGGATCTTCACGAGCGACTTCGCGCTCTTGAAGCCGTACTTCCACGGCACGACGATGCGCACCGGCGCGCCGTTCTGATTCGGCAGCACTTCGCCGTACAGCCCGACCGTGAGAAGCGTGAGCGGGTTCATCGCTTCATCCATGCGCAGGCCCTCGGAATACGGCCATTCGAGAATCGGCGTCGAGAGGCCCGGCATCTGCGACGGGTCCGCGAGCGTGATGAACTGGACGTATTTCGCGTTGCCCGTCGGCTCGGCACGCTTGATGAGCTCGGACAAGGACACGCCGATCCACGGAATCACCATCGACCAGCCTTCGACGCAGCGCAGCCGGTACACGCGTTCTTCGAGCGGCGCGAGCTTGAGGAGTTCGTCGATGTCGTAGACCTTCGGGTTCTTGATCGCGCCTTCGACCGAAACCTTCCACGGCCGCGGACGCAACGCGCCCGCGTGCTCGGCCGGGTCGCCCTTGTCGGTGCCGAATTCGTAGAAGTTGTTGTAGGACGTGATGTCCTTGAGCGACGTGGCCTTGTCGAGCGCGACGAACTTCGGATTGGTCGTCGCGGCGAGTTTCTGGCCTTTCGCATCGGGCGATGTCATCGTCGCGTGCGCGAGGCCCGTCGCGCTCATCATGCTCATCGCGCCGATCGAGCGCAGCACGCGCCGCCGGTTCTCGAACACGTCGCGCGGCGTGATTTCATGACCCGCTATGTCGTCGCCATAGAGAGGGCGATTTCGTCTGATCCACATGAAGCGTTACTCCTTCGTTCATATACGGGGAAACAGCAGAATGAATGCCCGTATTCCATCGCGCGACGAAAAAAAACCGCCAGCGCAACGCATGGCGGTTTTTTCCGGTTCGACGCGGCTAATCAGAGTTTGCCGTAACTGTGCAAGCCCGACAGGAACATGTTCACGCCGAGGAAGGCGAACGTCGTCACGATCAGGCCCGTCAGCGCCCACCAGGCCGCCGCCGCGCCGCGCAGGCCTTTCATGAGGCGCATGTGCAGCCACGCCGCGTAGTTCAGCCACACGATCAGCGCCCAGGTTTCCTTCGGGTCCCAGCTCCAGTAGCCGCCCCACGCTTCCGCGGCCCACAGCGCGCCCAGAATCGTCGCGATGGTGAAGAACGCGAAACCGACCGCGATCGACTTGTACATGACGTCGTCGAGCACTTCCAGCGACGGCAGGCGGTCCGACATGAAACCGCGCTGCTTCCCGAGATACGCGACGGAAACCATGGCCGACAGCGCGAAACTGCCGTAACCGATGAAGTTCGCCGGTACGTGGATTTTCATCCACCAGCTTTGCAACGCGGGCACGAGCGGCTGAATCTGCTGCGCGTCGCGGGCGATGGAGTACCACATCAGAAAGCCGACCGCCGCGCTGATCACGAGCAGCACGAACGCGCCCATCGCGCGCGTCGAATAGTGCTGTTCGTAATAGAGATAGAAGAGCGCCGTGATCAGGCAGAACAGCACGAACACTTCGTAGAGGTTCGAAATCGGAATATGGCCGATGTCCGCGCCGATCATGTACGACTCGTACCAGCGCACCATCAGGCCCGTGAAACCCATCAGCACGGCGACCCACGTCATGCGCGAACCGATCGCGCCGCCCGTCTGCGAGCGCGACACGAGGCCGATCCAGTAGAACAGCGTCGCGAGAATGAACAGCGCGCTCATCCACAGAATCGCGGACTGGCTCGACAGGAAGTACTTGAGGAAGAAATTGGTGTCGGCGCGCGCGAGGTCATGCTGATAAAGCTGGATCGAAGACAGCGCCAGCACCGCGATCATCGCGATAAGCAGGCGCACCGGCTTCCAGCGCCAGCCGAGCACGACGAACGTGGGCACCGCGCCGATCAGCACGGCCGTGTCGTACACGTCCATGTACGCGTGATAGCGATTCAGCGCGAAGCCCGCGCCCGCGACCATCGCGAGGGCGAAAAGCCAGTCGACGAGCGTGAGGCGGCGCAGAAACGGACGGTCGTCGAACGCGGCGACATCGGGCAACCCGACGGGCGCCGGACGCTCCGCCTTGACGGATGCGTGGGAGGAGGTTTGAGAGAGGTCCATGATCTTACCGTGTCGAAACTTCCGAGCGCGTGGCTTCGGATTGCGTTTGCGCCGTGGGTGCGCTGGATGTCGGGGACGGATCAACCGGTTCGGCCAGCTTCACGCCGAGCGCCGCGGCAATCTGCGCCCGCGTGCGCACGAACTCTTTTTCGAAATCGAACGTGCGGCGCGCCGTGGACATTGCCATCAGCACGCTCGCGCCGCCCTGACCCGAATCCTTGAGCCAGAACCAGAGGCGGCGTTCGCGC
The DNA here is from genome assembly GCF_001544575.2 of Caballeronia cordobensis. Classification (GTDB taxonomy): domain Bacteria; phylum Pseudomonadota; class Gammaproteobacteria; order Burkholderiales; family Burkholderiaceae; genus Caballeronia; species Caballeronia cordobensis. The sequence continues at coordinate 43,195 of NZ_FCNY02000025.1, read as the reverse complement.
ACATAAAACATCGCGAAGATGCCGACCACCAGCAGAAGGCTGCCAAGATACACCAGATTTTTACCCGGCGCGCGCGTCAACTGGAATACCGAAGCTTGCACCTGCTTGAAGTTGTCCAGTTGCAGAAAGACCGGCGAGCCGTACAGAAAGCTGTCGGAAAGCGCGTTGATGGCCGACTGCACGAACGCTGAGCTCTTCTCATCCACTTTAGCCGCCGAAAGGCCGTTTTGCTCTCGGGAAATCTGCCATACGTCCCACATCGCGCCTTCCAGCATGCGCATCAGCAAGCCCGCCGCCTTTTCCTGCTCGCCCTTAGGCACGGATTTATCGATGAAAGTCGCGATGCCCTGAAAGCCGCCAATCACCTGAGGATTCGACACGGGCTTGCCCGTTTCGTCCGCGCCCGCGAAGAGGTTCAGCACGCGGATCGCGCTTTCTTCCAGATGCTTCTGCAACTCGCCGTTTTCCGCCGGCACCGAACGCAGCGCGAACCGGTGCGCCGCTTCGACGCGTGTCGCGGGCGTGGCGAGCGCGGCGCGCAAATCCATCCATTGCTTGACGGTGCCCTGCTCGTCGGCGGGAATGCGCAGATAGCGGAAGGAATCGTTCGGGCTCAAGCGCATGCCCGCGAGGAACATGCGCTGGCCGCTGACATCGACCGGCAGCATGTAGTTGCTGTACTCGCGCGCCTGGCCGTCCGTGCCGCGCACCTTGTATTGCACCGACGGGCCGATATTGCGCAGATCCGTCGGCTTCGAGGTTTTCGCGCCGGAGCCGAGACGCTCGTCGAACGCGTCGCGCAGCGTTTCCTTCTTGCCGACGCCGCGCGCATCCGGCGCACCGCTGCCATCGGTCATGTTTTCGACGTTGATCGCGCGGAAATCGGTGAATTCGATGGTTTCGCCCTGCGCGCCCGTGAACTGCGTGCCGATGGGCGCCGTGCCACCGATCGCGCCGTGGAAGGGCGCGGTCTTCGCGCTGCCGCCGGTCATCGGCCAGGCGGTCATTTCGAGCTTCGAGCCGCCGTCCTGAAAGCTCGACTGATAAATCGAGATGCCGTCGTAGGTGAAGGGCTTGTTCACCTCGATGCGCGCCGGAATGCGCTTGCCGCTCTTATGATCGATCACGACGATATCGCTCGCGAAGAGCTTCGGCATGCCGGTCGAGTAGTAATCGACGATGAACTTGTTCAGTTCGATCGAGAACGGCAGATCCTGAATGATCGAGCCGTCCTGTTGATTGAGAATCGCCGTGCCGACGTACTGGCCTTCCGGCACCCACGCGTAGCCGCGGAACGTGGGGTTCGACGTCGAGAGGCGATGCTCCGCCGGAATGTCGTTGATGACGGCGTTGCTGTTGATCGGCGTCTTGTTGAACATCCACATCTGCAATTTGATGGGCAGATTGCTGTCGAGCAGCCCGCCGATACAGATCACGACGATCGCGATGTGCGCCGAGATATAGCCGATCTTCGTCATCGCGCCGCGTTTGCCCGCGATGAGCGTCGCGCCGTTATCGGTTTGCCGCGTGACGGTGCGATAGCCCATTTTCACCGCGAGGCGTTCGAGCGTCGCCGCGGTCTGCGCGCGGCTGGCGGAAACCGTGAACTCGCCCTTGTGATGGAACGCGCGCAGGCCGCCTTCATGCACGCGATCCTTCCAGCTCTTGATGTCCGCGATCATCTTCGGACTGTTGCGGATGACGCACAGCGACACCGAAATCACGAGGAAGATCAGGATCAGCATGAACCACCACGCGCTATACACGGTGTAGATGCTGAGGCCGCGGAAGATGTCCGCCCAGAACGGGCCGAACTGATTCACGTAGTTGGGATACGGATCGTCCTGCGTGAGCACCGTGCCGATGATGCTCGCGATCGCCAGAATGACCAGCAGCGCAATGGCGAAGCGCATCGAACTGACGAGTTCGACGAAATGCCTGACGGCGCGGCGGCTCGACTTCGACTGCAAACCCGATGTGGTGACGCTCATTCAAACTCCGGCTGGACAGCAAAAAAGGGTGGAGACGCTAGCGGTCTTATCGACCGACGTCCCACCCTTTTCTTGTTTTCGCGCCGGTCTTCTCGGATCTTCCCGGGACCGGCTTCGTAGTATGGGCGATTCCCGCTTTCGTTGCAGGGAACCGCTGGACGCTGACTGCTGCGTTTTAATGCAAACCGGCGATGTAGTCGGCAACCGCCTTCATCTCCGCTTCATTCAGGCGCGAGGAGATCTGATGCATCGGCTCGCTGTTGGCGCGTTGCCCCGATGCGAAGGCGTTCAACTGCGCCACCGTGTAATCGCCCCACTGCCACGACAACCGCGGATACTGCACCGGAATGCCCATGCCCGTCGCGCCGTGACACGCGGCGCACGCGGGAACGCCCTTGTCAGCGATGCCGCCGCGATAGATCTTCTGCCCCAGCGCGACGTCGTTCTTGTCGCGCGCGTAGCCCTGCTTGGTTTTCTGCGACGCGAAGTACGCCGCGACGTTCACCATATCCTGATCCGATAGCGCGCCCGCAATGCCCGCCATGATCGGATTGTTGCGCGCCGGCGCTTTCGCACCCGGCTGCGTCTTGTAATCCTTCAATTGCTTGACGATGTACTCAGCGTGCTGGCCCGCCAGTTTCGGAAACGCCGCGCCGGCGCTGTTGCCGTCTGCCGCGTGACACGCCGCGCACACCTGAGTCGCGATGGCCTGCCCTCGCGCGACATCCGGCTTGGCCGGCTGCGCGGGCTCCGCCGCGTTCACTGACATCGATACCGCTAGTCCACCGAAACCCACACCGAAAGCCGCCGCTGCTCGAATCACCACCAGAGACCTGTACAGTCGGTTCATTCGCGTACCCTGTTTTTCGTCTTGTGAGAATGTGAGGTTCTGCAAAAAACGACGGCGATCGAACTTCGCCGCAAGATACCCGAACTCGCTGAACGAAGAGGCCCAAAAGATGCCTCTGAAAACTGTCTCGCTCCTGTCGATCAGAGTTGACGCTTCAGCGCCTTACTTACTCTGGTCCCATGCAAAGCTGTGGGTGCCGCCTGCGGCCTGGGTCTTGCGTGCCCGTGCTGATCTTTAAAAATCCGTCGTATTGTACAATAACCCGCTACACGCAAAGACGCCAGTCGGGGCATGCCCAGTATTCGCCGGGTTCTCAAGGCTTCTGGTATTCACCGCGCTTTTCCGCGGTTCACTCGATTGGGCCCGCCCATGTCATTCCTGCTTCACCAATCCCGCTTCTTCACCACCGTCAACCATCTGCGCGATCTGCCACCTACGCCGCAGCCTGAAATCGCATTTGGCGGCCGTTCGAACGCGGGTAAATCGACGGCCATCAACATCCTGTGCAATCAGAAGCGGCTTGCTTTCGCGAGCAAGACGCCGGGCCGCACCCAGCACATCAACTACTTCTCCGTAGGGCCGCAGGACGCGCCCGTAGGCTATCTCGTCGATCTTCCCGGCTATGGTTACGCCGAAGTGCCGGGTGCCGCGAAGGAACACTGGCAACGGCTGCTGTCGACGTATCTGCAAAGCCGCGCGCAACTGTGCGGCATGATCCTGATGATGGATTCGCGCAGGCCGTTGACCGACCTCGATCGCATCATGATCGACTGGTTCGCGCCGACCGGAAAACCGATTCACACGCTGCTCACCAAATGCGACAAATTGACGCGACAGGAGATGACCAATGCCCTGCGCGCGACGAAGAAATCGTTCGCGGAATACAAGGACGCGGGCTATCGCGGTGAACTGACCGTGCAGCTCTTTTCCGCACTCAAGCGCACGGGCATCGAAGAGGCGCACGAACTGATCGAAAGCTGGCTGATGCCCGCGGAAGCGAGCGAAAACGCGCAAGAAGACGCTGCGGAGTAAGCCGTCGCGACGGTGCTCCGGCATAAAAAAACCCGCCGCATGACGGCGGGTTAACAGCCTAATCGAATATCGACAGGCACCCGCTCAGGGAGGAGAAGCGGGGAGTCCGGCGGCAAGCGCCTCGCTCGATCGGTATGATATACCATTGTCTCAAAACGGTTTCAGACACGGCCAAGTGCTTGTTCCGCAAGACTTTATACGTATCCAAACCCGTTTTCGACGCCCTCCCTGGAAGACCACTCAACTCCGAGTCAAGACATGAGCTTCTATCCTCACCATCGCCCGCGCCGCATGCGCCGCGATGACTTCTCGCGCCGTCTGATGCGCGAAAACATCCTCACCACGAACGACCTCATTTATCCGGTGTTCATCGTCGAAGGGACGAATGTGCGCCAGAGCGTGCCGTCGATGCCCGGCGTCGAGCGCACGTCGGTCGATTTGCTGATGAAAGTCGCCGAACAATGCGTCGAACTGGGCGTGCCGGTGATCTCGCTCTTCCCCGCGATCGAGCCGTCGATCAAGACGCCCGATGGCCGCGAGGCGACCAATCCCGAAGGCCTGATTCCGCGTGCGGTGCGCGAGCTGAAGAAGAACTTTCCGACGCTCGGCGTGCTCACCGACGTCGCGCTCGATCCGTACACGAGCCACGGCCAGGACGGCGTGCTCGACGAAGAAGGCTACGTGAAGAACGACGAAACGAGCGAAATTCTCGTCGAGCAGGCGCGCACGCAGGCCGAGGCGGGCGTGGATATCGTCGCGCCTTCGGACATGATGGACGGCCGCATCGGCGCGATCCGCGAGATGCTCGAAAGCGAAAGCCACATTCACACGCGCATCATGGCGTACGCGGCGAAGTACGCGTCGGCGTTCTATGGCCCGTTCCGCGACGCCGTCGGCTCGGCCGCGAATCTCGGCAAGGGCAACAAGATGACGTATCAGATGGACCCGTCCAACTCCGATGAAGCGATGCGCGAAGTGCGCATGGACATCGAGGAAGGCGCGGACATGGTGATGGTCAAGCCGGGCATGCCGTATCTCGACATCGTGCGACGCGTGAAAGACGAGTTCCGCTTTCCGACGTATGCGTATCAGGTGAGCGGCGAGTACGCGATGATCAAGGCCGCGGCGCAGAACGGCTGGATCGACCACGACAAGGTGATGATGGAAGCGCTGCTCGCGTTCAAGCGCGCGGGCGCGGACGGCGTGCTGACCTACTTCGCGCTGGACGCCGCGCGGATTCTGCGGGCTTCCTGAGTTGTTTCGAGAGCGATGCTTCCGGGGCATCGCTCTTTCTTATCCGTTCGACGGGCCGAGCTTTTCGAGGCTCTTCAAAAACGTATCCGCCGATTCATAGCCGACCACGCGCGCGACCTCGTTGCCCTGCGCATCGAAGAAGATGATGCCCGGCGGCCCGAATAACTTGAAGCGCTTGAGAAGCGCCTGATCGTCGGCGTTATTGGCGGTCACGTCCGCGCGCAGGAGATTGAGCTGCGCGAGACGCGCCTGTACGCGGGCGTCGGAGAATGTCAGTTTCTCCATTTCCTTGCAGGACACACACCAGTCCGCGTAAAAATCGAGCATCGCCGGTTTCGCCGCGGCTTTGAGCGCGTTGTCTAGTTCGGCCGATGAGCGCACCCGCGCGAATATCGGTCCTTCGCTCTGCGCGGCCGTCGTTTGCGATCCGCCGCGCGCAGCCAGCACCGCCAGCGGTTTGAGCGGGTCCGTCGAGCCCGCCGCCAGCCCGACGAGCACCGTCGCGGCCCAGATCGCAAACGCGGCGCCGACGCCGCGTCCCAGGCGCTTCCAGATGCCACCCGACTGAGCCGCGCCCGACGAGAACAAACCGAGCGATGCCGCCGCGATCAACAGCCACAAGGCCGCGAGCAGCATTTGCGCGACGCCGCCGATCACCGGCCACACGATCCACAGTGCGGCTGCGAGCAAGGCCACGCCGAAGAACACTTTCACGCCGTCCATCCACGTGCCCGCGCGCGGCAGGAGAGAACCCGCGCCCAATCCGATGACGAGCAACGGCACGCCGAGCCCGATGCCCATTGCGAAGAGCGCCGCGCCACCGAGCACCGCGTTGCCGGTATGCGCGATAAACGCCAGCACCGCGAAGAGCGGCGCGGTCATGCACGCACCGACGACGAGCGCCGAGAGCGCGCCCATCACCGCGACCGCGGCGAACTTGCCGCCGCTGCGTTTTTGCGATGCCTCGTTGACGCCGCTTTGCCAGCGCTGCGGCAACGCGATATCGACGCCCGAAATCAGCGCGATGGCGAACGCCGCCAGCAACGCGCCGAACAAGCCGAGCACCCACGGATTCTGCAACCACGCGCCGAGGCTCTGCCCGACGAGCGCGGCGGCGATCCCGAGCACGGTGTACACGAGCGCCATGCCGATCACATAGGACACGGACAGCGCGAAGCCGCGCGCACGCGTCACGCGCGCGCCTTCGCCCACGATGATCGCGGAGAGGATCGGGATCATCGGATACGAGCACGGCAGCAGGCTCAACACCATGCCTGCGAGAAAATACAGTCCGACGACGGTCAGGAATCCGCCGCCTTCCAGCATCGATTGCGCGTAGTCCGCGCTCGTCGCGCGTTCGAACCAGGAAGCTTGCGAATCACGCGTCGGCGCGCTGGACACGCTTCCGGCTGGTTGGAGTGCGTCGCCGCGCACGCGGTACGTTTTCTCCATCGGCGGATAGCAGATGCCGCCATCCGCGCAGCCTTGCGACGTTACCGCAAGCTCGAATGGCCCGCTGGCCTTCGTCACCGGAATGCGGATGATCAACTCGCCGCGATAGGTTTCGACGTCCTTATTGAACGTCTGATCGAAGTGCACTTTGCCTGCCGGCAGTTGCGCCGTGCCAAGGGTCGCGTCGCCGCTCTTCACCGCGAACGCAAAACGCTCGCGATACATGTAGTAACCGTCCGCGATCTTGTAGCGCACGTCCACTTCGCCGGGCTTTTCCGTGGCGCTGAATTTGAACGCGACGTCGGGATCGAGAAAGTCGTCGGCCGCGTGCGCCGCGCCCGAAAGCAGCGCGAACGCCGCGAGAAACAGAAGCGCACCGAAAAACCGTCGCGCGACAAGACGAGAAAGCTCAAACATGAAGAGGACGCTGCGTTTCTGCGTTGACCCACTGACCATAGGCAGGCGATGCGTGCACCTGCCATACGAGAATTTCGGGCGTTTCATAGGGATGGCGAGCCTCGACGAAGCGCTGCAACTCATCGCAGCGCGCGACGCTCGTCTTGAAAACCAACTGCACTTCCCGCGACGACTCCACCGCGCCCTTCCAGTGATAGTGGGACGACACCGCGCCGACGTTCGTCACACACGCGGCGAGCCGTGCTTCGAGCGCGGCTTGCGCGAGCGCATCGGCGGTAGCGGCATCGGGCAGCGTGGAGAGCATCAAAACGACGGGGACGTTCACTCGAAACTCCGGGAGATGCGACAGGCCAATTGCATATCGTAGCATCGGCCACGGACACGCACTTTTACGCTTCGATGCGCTGAAACGTCGCAGCCAGAATGCAAAAAGGCCAAGCTTCGAGCCTGGCCTTTCTGCTAACAACCGAAAACGGAATTTATTCCGCTTCTTGCACTTCTTCCGTCTCTTCGACTTCCGGGCGATCCATCAACTGGACCAGCGCCATCGGTGCGTTGTCGCCGACGCGGAAACCGAACTTCAGGATGCTCAGGTAGCCACCCGGACGGTTCGCGTAACGCGGGCCGAGAACGTCGAACAGCTTCGCGACGGAATCACGATCGCGCAGGCGGTTGAACGCCAGACGACGGTTCGCGAGCGACGGCTTCTTGCCCAGCGTGATAAGGGGCTCAACGACCTTGCGCAGTTCCTTGGCCTTCGGCAGCGTCGTCTTGATGACTTCGTGCTCGATGAGCGAATTCGACATATTGCGGAGCATTGCCAGACGATGGCTGCTCGTGCGGTTCAGTTTCCGCAGACCATGCTTATGACGCATTTTTCAGCTTCCTATAACGAGTTTAGAGCCAGCTCTTCTATTGCACCCTGATTCGGGGCACGGGCCGGTCGGAGAAAAAGCAAGACGCGGATTCTAAAGGAAAATCCGCGTCTTTGCCAGTAACGCTTTCGTTCTGCCGTATTACTTGTCGAGACCAGCCGGCGGCCAGTTTTCGAGCTTCATACCGAGCGTCAGACCGCGCGAAGCCAGCACTTCCTTGATTTCGTTCAGCGACTTGCGGCCCAGGTTCGGCGTCTTCAGCAGTTCGTTTTCCGTGCGCTGGATCAGATCGCCGATGTAGTAGATGTTCTCGGCCTTCAGGCAGTTCGCGGAACGAACCGTGAGTTCGAGATCGTCCACCGGGCGCAGCAGGATCGGATCGATCTGCGGCGCACGCGACGGCGCTTCCGCTGCCGCTTCCGTGCCTTCCAGCGCTGCGAACACCGACAACTGGTCGACCAGAATGCGAGCCGACTGGCGGATCGCTTCTTCCGGCGAAATGACACCGTTGGTCTCGATGTTCATCACGAGCTTGTCGAGGTCGGTACGCTGTTCGACACGCGCGCTTTCCACGGCGTAGCTCACGCGGCGAACCGGCGAGAACGACGCATCCAGCACGATACGGCCGATGATCTTGGCCGACTCTTCACCATAACGACGCACATTGCCCGGCACATAGCCGCGGCCTTTTTCGATCTTGATCTGAACGTCGAGCTTGCCACCCTTCGACAGGTGCGCGACCACGTGTTCCGGATTGATGACCTCGCAGTCGTGCGCGAGCTCGATATCGCCGGCCGTGACAAGGCCTTCGCCTTCCTTGCGCAGCGTCACCGTGACTTCGTCGCGGTTGTGCAGCTTGAAGACGACGCCCTTCAGGTTCAACAGCAGGTTGACCACATCCTCTTGCACACCATCGAGCGTCGAGTATTCGTGCACGACGCCTGCGATCGTCACTTCGGTCGGCGCGTAGCCGATCATCGACGACAACAGCACGCGCCGAAGCGCGTTACCCAAGGTGTGGCCATAGCCGCGTTCGAACGGCTCCATAACCACTTTCGCGTGGTTCTCACCAAGCGATTCAACTGCAATGATCTTGGGCTTCAACAAACTGGTTTGCATAGGTTTTCCTTTTCAATACCCTCGGCTCGTTACACCGATAAGGCTGACCGGTAACAACCTGAAAATAAACAGCCGAGGCCACCCCTTGCCACGAGCAATCAGGCTCCCCGGCTGTCCATCCATTACCGCCGCGAATTAACGCGAATACAATTCGACGATCAGGCTTTCGTTGATGTCGCCGGCGATGTCGCTACGCTCGGGCATCGACTTGAACGTACCTTCGAACTTCTTCTCGTCGACCGACACCCAGCTCGGCATGCCGCCTTGCTGCGCCAGCGAGAGCGCTTCGACGATACGAGCCTGCTTGCGCGATTGTTCGCGCACGGACACGACGTCGCCCGACTTCACTTGCAGCGACGGGATGTTCGCGACCTGGCCGTTCACGAGGATCGACTTGTGGCTCACGAGCTGACGCGCTTCGGCGCGCGTCGAGCCGAAGCCCATGCGATACACGACGTTGTCGAGACGCGACTCGAGCAACTGCAGCAGGTTTTCGCCCGTCGGGCCCTTGCGGCGGTCGGCTTCAGCGAAGTAACGGCGGAACTGACGCTCCAACACGCCGTAGATACGCTTCACTTTCTGCTTTTCGCGCAACTGGGTACCGTAGTCGGACGTACGCGCGCCCGAGGTGCGGCCATGTTGGCCGGGCTTGCTGTCGAGCTTGCACTTGTCGGCGAGCGAGCGGCGAGCGCTCTTCAGGAACAGATCGGTGCCTTCACGGCGGGACAGTTTTGCTTTGGGACCGGTATAGCGTGCCACTTTGCATCCTTAAATATTGATCACGCAAACTTTCGTCTGCGCTAGTTCGAACCCTTTGGGCCGAACGGTGGGCTTAGTCAAAACTTCATAACGCACGAAACCCGCCGATACTCGCGCATCGACAGGAAACATGCGGCAAGCGTCGGCGTATTAGATACGACGGCGCTTCGGCGGACGGCAGCCGTTGTGCGGGACCGGCGTCACGTCGGAGATCGCGGTGATCTTGATGCCAAGACCATGCAGCGCGCGCACCGCCGATTCACGGCCAGGACCGGGGCCCTTGATCCGCACTTCGAGGTTCTTCACGCCGTATTCCATTGCCACGCGGCCAGCCGATTCGGCTGCGACCTGAGCTGCAAAAGGCGTCGACTTACGCGAGCCCTTGAAGCCCTGACCGCCCGAGGTCGCCCATGCCAGCGCGTTACCTTGACGATCGGTGATCGTGATAATGGTGTTGTTGAACGACGCGTGAACGTGAACCACGCCCTCGGCGACGTTCTTCTTGACCTTCTTGCGAACGCGTTGCGCCGCGGAGTTGTTCGAAGCCTTAGCCATTACGTTTTCCTGTAACTGTCAGTTCCGCTTACTTCTTCAGCGATTGCGCTGCACGACGCGGACCCTTACGCGTACGGGCATTCGTGCGCGTACGCTGGCCGCGCAGGGGCAAGCCCTTGCGATGGCGCATACCGCGGTAGCAACCCAAGTCCATCAGGCGCTTGATGTTCATCGTCACTTCACGGCGCAGGTCGCCTTCGACGATGAACTTACCCACTTCGTCACGCAGCTTTTCGAGGTCTGCGTCGGTGAGGTCCTTGACCTTCTTCGAAAATTCCACACCAGCAGCGGTGCAAATGCCGCGCGAGCGCGTGCGTCCGATGCCGAAGATTGCCGTCAGGCCGATCTCGGTATGCTGGTGATTCGGGATGTTAACCCCTGCGATACGAGCCATTGTTTTTCCTCAAACAAAAAGCGCAAGCAAAAGCGCGGCGTTCAGCCTTGACGCTGTTTGTGGCGCGGATCAGAGCTGCAAATCACGCGCACAACGCCCTTGCGCTTGATGATCTTGCAATTGCGGCAAATGCGCTTAACCGATGCCATCACTTTCATGATATTACCCTTTTTTCAAATCACTTCGCCCGGAACACGATCCGTGCACGAGACAGATCGTAAGGCGTCAATTCAACCGTAACCTTGTCGCCCGGCAGAATGCGGATGTAGTGCATCCGCATCTTTCCGGAAATATGCCCCAGGACGACATGGCCATTTTCCAATTTCACCCGGAAAGTAGCGTTGGGGAGGTTTTCGATGACCTCACCCTGCATCTGGATAACATCGTCTTTGGCCATGGTCCTAATTAACGCATCGGGACGTTGCCGCCCTTGAAGTTTGCCTTCTTGAGCAGCGACTCATACTGTTGCGACATAACGTACGACTGCACCTGAGCCATGAAGTCCATCGTGACGACGACAATGATCAGCAGCGACGTTCCACCAAAATAAAACGGCACGTTCCAACGCAACACCAGAAACTCAGGCAGCAGGCACACGAATACGATGTAGATCGCACCAGCCAGCGTGAGACGCGTGAGGATGCGGTCGATATACCGTGCAGTCTGATCGCCCGGACGGATACCCGGAACGAAAGCACCGCTCTTTTTCAAGTTGTCGGCTGTTTCCCGGCTGTTGAACACCAGTGCGGTGTAGAAGAAGCAGAAGAAAACAATCGCCAACGCATACAGCAACACGTACACGGGCTGGCCCGGCTTCAGTGCCTCGGCCACGTTGTGCAGCGTGTTTGCGAACCAGTTGGTGCGCGTACCCGAACTGAACCAGTTCAGGATGGTTGCCGGGAACAGGATGATCGACGACGCGAAGATCGGCGGAATCACACCCGACATATTCAGCTTCAACGGCAGATGAGACGACTGTCCGCCGTAAATCTTGTTGCCGACCTGGCGCTTCGCATAGTTCACGAGGATCTTGCGCTGACCGCGTTCGATGAACACGACCAGATACGTGACCGCCGCGATCAGCACGACGATGATGATCGCCGAGATGATGCTCATCGAACCCGTGCGAACCAGCTCGAACAGACCGCCGATTGCGTTCGGGAAACCCGCCGCGATACCACCGAAGATGATGATCGAGATGCCGTTTCCGAGACCGCGCTCCGTGATCTGCTCACCGAGCCACATCAGGAACATCGTGCCCGTCACCAGCGTGACGACCGTCGTCAGGCGGAACACCATGCCGGGATCCAGCACCAGAGCCGGCTGGTTTTCCAGCGCGACCGCGATACCGAAAGCCTGGAAGGTCGCCAGAACCACCGTGAAGATACGCGTGTACTGCGTAATCTTCCGCTGGCCCGCCTGTCCTTCCTTCTTCAGCGCTTCCATCTGCGGCGACACGATCGACAGCAACTGCATGATGATCGACGCCGAAATGTAGGGCATGATGCCCAGCGCAAAGATGGTGAACCGTGACAGCGCGCCACCCGAGAACATGTTGAACATGCCCAGGATGCCGCCCGACTGGCTTTGGAACAGCTTCGCCAGTTGATCCGGATCGATGCCGGGTACCGGAATATGCGCACCAATGCGGTAGACGATCAGCGCCAGCAGCAGGAACACTGCACGCCGACGCAGATCGCCGAATTTCGCCGCGCTTCGACCGGTTTTTGCGAGACTCGGGCTGTTAGCCAAGTACCTTCTCCGATGCTAGTGCTAGTAACGGCGAAGGCGCGTTACTCGGCGAACGAGCCGCCAGCGGCTTCGATTGCCTCGCGGGCGCCCTTCGTTGCCGTCAGGCCCTTCACCGTGACCTTGCGCGTGATCTCGCCGGTCTTGATGATCTTCGCGCTCTTGATGAGCTCGCCGACCAGACCCGCTTGCTTCAGCGCCAACAGATCGATTTCGTCGACCGGCAGCTTCTCGAGATCAGCCAGGCGCACTTCACCGACGAATTCCTTCGTCAGCGAGGTGAAGCCACGCTTCGGCAGACGACGCTGCAGAGGCATCTGACCGCCTTCGAAGCCGACCTTGTGAAAGCCGCCCGAACGCGATTTCTGACCCTTGTGGCCGCGGCCAGCGGTCTTGCCGAGGCCCGAACCGATACCACGACCGACGCGACGCTTTGCGTGCTTCGCGCCTTCTGCCGGCTTCAGGTTATTCAATTCCATGTTCAACTCCTTGGATCCTTGGGTCGCGCTTAGGCGATGACCTTAACGAGGTACGAAACCTTGTTGATCATCCCGCGCACTGCCGGCGTGTCCTGCAGCTCGGAAACCGAGTTCAGGCGACGCAGGCCGAGGCCACGCACCGTAGCGCGGTGCGATTCGCGGGTCCCGATCAGGCTCTTGACGAGCTGAACCTTGACAGTTTTTTCAGACATGGTGCCCACCTTAGCCCAGAATGTCTTCGACGGACTTACCACGCTTCGCCGCGATGTCGGCCGGGGTCGACTGCTTGCGCAGACCGTCCAGCGTCGCACGAACGAGGTTGTACGGGTTCGTCGAACCGTGGCTCTTGGCCACAACGTTTTGCACGCCCATCACGTCGAACACTGCGCGCATCGGACCGCCAGCGATCACGCCGGTACCATCCTTCGCCGGAGCGAGGAGGACCGCCGATGCGCCGTGCTTGCCGTGCACTTCGTGTTGCAGCGTGCCGTTCTTCAGGGGCACCTTGAACATGTTGCGGCGGGCTTGTTCCATTGCCTTCTGAACGGCGACGGGAACTTCCTTCGCCTTGCCCTTGCCCATGCCGATACGGCCATCACCGTCGCCAACCACGGTCAGTGCGGCGAAGCCGAGAATACGGCCACCCTTCACGACCTTGGTCACGCGGTTGACCGAAATCATCTTTTCGCGCAGGCCGTCGTCGCGTTCGTCAGCCTGAACTTTCGCTTGCATCTTTGCCATGACGAATTCTTCCCTTAGAACTTGAGCCCGGCTTCACGCGCCGCATCAGCCAGCGCCTTCACGCGGCCGTGGTAGCGGAAACCCGAGCGGTCAAAGGCGACGGATTCGATGCCGGCAGCCTTGGCCTTTTCGGCGATACGCTTGCCGATCAGGGTCGCAGCATTGACGTTGCCGCCCTTGCCCGACTTGTCGGCCAGTTCAGCGCGGACTTCGGCTTCCAGCGTCGAGGCGCTTGCCACGACCTTCGTGCCACATGCCGAGAACACTTGCGCGTAGATATGCGTATTCGTGCGATGCACGGCCAGACGCGGAACCTGCAGCTCAGCGATCTTGATACGCGTCTGACGAGCGCGGCGCAGGCGAGATTGAGTCTTATCCATGATTGCGCACCCTTACTTCTTCTTCGTTTCTTTGAGGATCACGACCTCGTCGGAATAACGCACGCCCTTGCCCTTGTACGGCTCAGGCGGACGATAGCCGCGCACTTCTGCTGCGGTCTGTCCGACTTTCTGCTTGTCGATCCCCTTGATCACGATTTCGGTTTGCGACGGAGTTTCAGCCTTGACGCCTTCCGGCATCTGGTGCACCACGGGGTGCGAGAAACCCAGCGACAGGTTCAGCTTGTCGCCTTGCGCTTGCGCACGATAACCGACGCCAACCAGCGTCAGCTTGCGCTCGAAACCCTTGGTGACGCCTTGCACCATGTTCGCCACCAGGGCGCGCATCGTGCCGGACATCGCGTTTGCTTCGCGGCTTTCGTCCGTCGGAGCCAGCTTCAGCGTGCCGTTCTCGTTCGTGACGCTGACCAGCTTGTTCGCCGGTTGCGAGATCGTGCCGAGCGGACCTTTGACGGTGATGACGTCGCCCTTGATGGCCACTTCGGCGCCTTGCGGCAGCGCGATCGGGCTTTTACCTACTCGAGACATGTTTCTTCTCCTTAGGCGTTAAGCGACGTAGCAGATGACTTCGCCGCCGACGCCGTTTTGGCGCGCCTTGCGGTCAGTCATCACACCCTTCGGCGTCGAAACGATTGCAACGCCCAGGCCGTTCATGACCACGGGGATGTCGTTGCGACCGCGGTACACGCGCAAGCCAGGCTTCGAGACGCGTTCGAGGCGCTCGATGACCGGACGGCCGGCGTAGTACTTCAACGCGATGTTCAATTCGATCTTCGCGCCTTCAGCCTTCACCGCGAAATCGTCGATATAACCTTCGTCCTTCAAAACCTGCGCAATCGCAACCTTGACTTTCGACGAGGGCATAGTCACCGAAACCTTCTCGACCATCTGCGCATTGCGGATGCGAGTCAGCATATCGGCGATAGGATCACTCATGCTCATTTATGTTTCTCCTATTACCAGCTCGCCTTGGTGAGGCCAGGGATTTCGCCGCGGAACGCGATTTCACGAATCTTGCTACGCGCGAGTCCGAACTTGCGGAACGTGCCACGCGGACGACCCGTGATCGCGCAGCGGTTACGCTTGCGAGTGGGGTTCGAGTTACGCGGCAGTTGTTGCAGCGCCAGACGTGCGAGATAACGCTCTTCGTCGGACTTGCTTGCGTCGTCGATCACAGCCTTCAGCTCAGCACGCTTCGGAGCGTACTTGGCTGCCAGGCGCGCGCGCTTCTTTTCACGTTCGATCAGTGCCAGTTTAGCCACGGTAACCTCAGTTTCTGAACGGGAACTTGAAGCCGGCGAGCAGCGCCTTTGCTTCTTCGTCGGTCTTCGCAGTTGTCGTGATGCTGATGTTCAGCCCACGCAGCGCGTCGATCTTGTCGTAGTCGATTTCGGGGAAAATGATCTGCTCTTTCACACCGATGTTGTAATTACCACGGCCGTCGAATGCCTTGCCCGACACGCCGCGGAAGTCGCGCACGCGAGGCAGCGCGACCGTCACGAAACGGTCCAGGAATTCGTACATGGCATTGCCACGCAGGGTAACCATCGTGCCGATCGGGTAGCCTTCGCGGATCTTGAAACCAGCGATTGCCTTACGCGACTTCGTGATAACCGGCTTCTGGCCGGCGATCTTCGTGAGGTCGCCAACAGCGTGCTCAAGGACCTTCTTGTCAGCGACGGCTTCGCCAAGACCCATGTTCAGGGTGATCTTGGTGAGACGCGGCACTTCCATGACCGACTTGTAACCGAACTTTTCAACCAGTTGCGGCACAACCTTTTCTTTATAAATCTCTTGCAGACGAGCCATTTTTTAACTCCGCGTCAGGCGTTCAACGTGGCGCCGGTCGACTTCAAGAAGCGAACCTTCTTGCCGTCTTCGACCTTGATGCCAACGCGCGATGCCTTGCCGTTCGCGTCGACCAATGCGACGTTCGAAATATGCAGCGGCATCGTTTTGGCTTCCACACCGCCCGTCGTACCCTTCATCGGGTTCGGCTTCACGTGCTTCTTGACGAGGTTGATGCCCTCGACAGTGACACGCTCTTCCGCAACGGCCAGCACGGTGCCGCGCTTGCCCTTGTCCTTGCCGGTGATGACGATGACTTCGTCACCCTTGCGAATCTTATTCATCGCGACTCCTTACAGCACTTCCGGCGCGAGCGAAACGATCTTCATGAATCGTTCGCTACGCAGTTCACGCGTCACCGGCCCGAAAATACGCGTGCCGATCGGCTCGAGCTTCGTATTCAGCAGTACGGCGGCATTGCCGTCGAACTTGATGAGCGAGCCATCTTGACGGCGCACGCCCTTGGCCGTACGAACGACCACAGCGTTGTAGATTTCGCCCTTTTTCACGCGTCCGCGCGGCGTCGCTTCCTTGACGGTCACCTTGATGATGTCGCCAATGCTTGCGTAACGACGCTTCGAGCCGCCGAGCACCTTGATGCACATGACTTCACGCGCACCCGTGTTGTCGGCCACTTCAAGCCGAGTTTCGGTCTGGATCATGGTTTATCTTTCCCAACTTAATCCGATTGCACCACCATGGCACAACCGGTCAGTCTTGGTCCCGTCAGCCAAATGGCTGCTTGGGTTAGAACAGGCAGCAATGGCAGACGAAACCCGCCATCGCAATCCGGTGAATCTGTCGACTCAGGCTGGCGCCCGAACCGGCTTCCCCCACCAATTTCGCCCGCGACGGGGCTCCCACAAAGAGGGAAGACCGAGATTATAACAAATAATCTCGGTCTTGCAAGCGAAACTTACTGCGACACTACTTCCTGCATCGCCTTACTTCTACTTCAGCTTTAAATCACGCGAGCCGCTTCAACCAGCTTCGACACAACCCAGGCTTTCGTCTTCGAAATCGGACGGGTTTCCTGGATTTCGACGAGATCGCCTTCGTTGTACGTGTTCGCGTCATCGTGCGCGTGATACTTCTTCGAACGCACGACGTACTTGCCGTAGATCGGATGCTTCACGCGGTGCTCGACCAGCACGGTGACCGTCTTGTCCATCTTGTTGCTGACGACCTTGCCGACCAGCGTCCGCTTGAGCGAGGTTTTTACGCTATCGTTCATTTCTGGTTCGCCTTCTCGGTCATGACGGTGCGCACGCGCGCGATGTCGCGACGAACCTTCTTCAGCTGGCTCGTGTTCGTGAGCTGCTGGGTCGCGAGTTGCATGCGCAGGCCAAATTGCGCCTTGAGCAGGTCCGACAACTCCTTGTTGAGCGCGTCCTGGTCTTTCTGGCGAAGTTCAGTTGCCTTCATATTTACTCCTTAGGCGCCGAGCTGACGGACCACGAAGTTCGTCTTGAGCGGCAGCTTGGCTGCAGCCAGACGGAACGCTTCGCGCGCCAGTTCTTCGGTGACACCGTCCATTTCGTACAGCATCTTGCCCGGCTGAATCTCGGCGACGTAGTACTCAGGATTACCCTTACCGTTACCCATACGCACTTCGGCCGGCTTTTGCGAAATCGGCTTGTCCGGGAAGATACGGATCCAGATCCGGCCGCCACGCTTGATGTGACGCGTCATTGCACGACGCGCCGCTTCGATTTGACGCGCGGTCAAACGGCCGCGACCGATAGCCTTCAGACCGTACTCACCGAACGACACTGCGTTGCCGCGCGTCGCCTTGCCGGTGTTACGACCCTTCTGCTCTTTGCGATACTTTCTGCGTTTCGGTTGCAGCATCGTTATTCTCCAGTCTTCGCGTCACCGCCACGGCGAGGGCCGCCACGGCGTGCACCTGCCGGGCCACCGCCTTCACCATCGCGACGCGGACGGCGATCGCCACCCGGACGTGCGTTGCGGCGCGGACGCTTTTCTTCCGCTACTTCTTCCACGACCGGCGCTTCGTTACGGCCGAGGGTGTCGCCCTTATAGACCCACACCTTCACGCCGATGATGCCGTACGTCGTCTTCGCTTCCGAAGTCGCGTAGTCGATATCCGCACGCAGCGTATGGAGGGGCACGCGACCTTCGCGATACCACTCGGTACGAGCGATTTCGATACCGTTCAGGCGGCCCGCGCTCATGATCTTGATGCCTTGGGCGCCAAGACGCATCGCGTTCTGCATCGCACGCTTCATCGCGCGGCGGAACATGATCCGGCGCTCGAGCTGCTGCGTGATGGAGTCAGCGATCAGCTGAGCATCGGTTTCCGGCTTGCGGATTTCTTCGATGTTGACGTGAACCGGAACGCCCATGCGCTTTTGCAGCTCGGACTTCAGCAGTTCGATGTCTTCACCCTTCTTGCCGATGACGACGCCAGGACGCGAGCTGTAAATCGTGATGCGCGCGTTCTTCGCCGGACGCTCGATAACGACGCGACCAACCGAAGCGTTCTTCAGCTTCTTCTTCAGGTATTCACGGACACCGATGTCTTCCTGCAACATCGCCGCGAAATTGTTGTTGTTCGCGTACCAGCGCGAAGCCCAATTGCGGCTGACGGCCAAACGGAAGCCAGTCGGATGAATTTTCTGTCCCATCGTATGGCTCCTTAATTCCCGACCGTCACAGTGATGTGACAGGATTGCTTCTCGATGCGATTACCGCGACCCTTGGCGCGTGCGGTGAAACGCTTCAGCGAAGCAGCCTTGTCGACGTAGATGCTCTTGATCTTGAGCTCGTCGATATCGGCGCCTTCGTTGTGTTCCGCATTCGCGATCGCAGACAGCACGACCTTCTTGACGATACCCGCCGCCTTCTTCGGCGAGAACGTCAGAACGTTCAGCGCCTTGTCGACCGGCAAACCACGAATCTGGTCAGCCACAAGGCGCGTTTTCTGCGCCGAGATGCGGGCACCGCGATGAATTGCTTTCACTTCCATCTTGATTGCCCCTTATTTCTTGGCCTTCTTGTCGGCCGCGTGACCCTTGAACGTACGGGTCAGTGCGAACTCGCCAAGCTTGTGGCCGACCATGTTTTCCGTGACGTACACCGGAACGTGCTGACGGCCGTTGTGAACAGCGATCGTCAGACCGATGAAGTCCGGCAAAATCGTCGAACGACGCGACCAGGTCTTGATCGGCTTCTTGTCACGCGTGGACGCAGCCGCCTCAACTTTCTTCAGCAAATGAGCGTCGCAGAACGGACCTTTTTTAGCAGAACGTGTCATTGCCTACTCCTTAACGCTTGTGACGGCGCTGGACGATCATGGTCGTCGTGCGCTTGTTGCTGCGGGTGCGATAGCCCTTCGTCGGCGTGCCCCACGGGCTCACCGGATCGCGACCTGCTGCCGTCTTACCTTCACCACCGCCGTGCGGGTGATCGACCGGGTTCATTGCAACGCCGCGCACCGTCGGACGGATACCGCGCCAGCGGTTCGCGCCAGCCTTACCGATTTGACGGAGGCTATGCTCTTCGTTACCCACTTCGCCGATCGTCGCGCGGCACTCGACGTGCACGCGGCGGATTTCGCCCGAGCGCAGACGCACTTGAGCGTAGACGCCTTCGCGAGCCAGCAGCATGGCGGACGTACCAGCCGAACGCGCCATTTGCGCGCCCTTGCCCGGCAGCATTTCGATGCAGTGGATCGTCGTACCAACCGGGATATTGCGGATCGGCAGGGTGTTACCCGCGCGGATCGGCGCTTCCGAACCGGACATGAGCTGCGTGCCGACCGTCACGCCCTTCGGCGCGATGATGTAGCGGCGCTCGCCGTCTGCGTACAGAACCAGCGCGATGTTCGCGCTACGGTTCGGGTCGTACTCGAGACGCTCGACCTTTGCCGGAATGCCGTCCTTGTTGCGACGGAAATCGACGATACGATAGTGCTGCTTGTGACCGCCACCTTGGTGACGCGTGGTGATACGGCCGTTGTTGTTACGGCCCGCCGACTTGGATTGCGTGTCGAGCAGCGCTGCGTGCGGCTTGCCCTTGTGCAGATCCTTGTTGACGATCTTGACCATCGCGCGGCGACCCGGCGAGGTCGGCTTAACTTTCACGATTGCCATGATTACTTGGCCTCCGCTTCAAAGTTGATTTCCTGGCCGGGCTTCAGGCAGACGTACGCCTTCTTCACGTCCTTGCGCTTGCCGTTGAAGCGGCCAAAGCGCTTTGCCTTGCCCTTCGTGACGAGCACGTTGACGGAATTGACTTCGACCTTGAACAGCAGCTCGACAGCAGCCTTGACTTCCTGCTTCGTGGCGTCCGGTGCGACTTCGAACACGACTTGTTCGTTCTTGTCGGCAACCAGCGTCGCCTTTTCGGAGATCACCGGCGCGAGCAGAACTTGCATCAAACGATGATCGTTTTTGCGGATTTCGCTCATGACAGCAACTCCTCGATCTGAGCAACCGCAGCCTTCGTGATCAGCACTTTCTTGAAGTAGATCAGCGAGAGCGGGTCGGCGTAACGCGGCTCGACAACCGCCACGTGGGCCAGGTTGCGCGACGCGAGGTACAGGTTCTCGTCGACCGTATCGGTGATCACCAACACGGAGTCGAGGCCCATTGCCTTGAATTTTTCGGCCAGCAGCTTGGTCTTCGGAGCTTCGAGCACGAAGTCTTCGACAACAGCGATACGGCCTTCGCGAGCCAACTGCGAGAAGATCGAGCGGAGACCCGCGCGATGCATCTTCTTGTTGACCTTGTGCGAGAAGTTTTCTTCCGGCGAATTCGGGAAAATGCGACCACCGCCACGCCACAACGGGCTCGACGACATACCGGCACGAGCGCGGCCCGTACCCTTCTGACGCCACGGCTTCTTGGTGGTGTGCTTGACCTGCTCGCGATCCTTCTGAGCGCGGTTGCCGCTGCGTGCATTCGCCTGATAGGCGACGACGACCTGGTGAATCAGGGCTTCGTTGTAATCGCGACCGAACACGACGTCCGATGCGTTCACGCCAGCGCCTTCCTGACCATTGGCATTCAGGAGCTTAAGTTCCATTATTTCGCTCCTTTCACAGCACGCGTCTTGACGGCCGGGGTCACGAAGACCTTGCCGCCCTTCGCACCCGGAACAGCACCGCGGACGAGCAGCAGATTGCGCTCAGCGTCGATGCGGGCGATTTCGAGGTTTTGAACCGTAACGGTGTCATCGCCGAGGTGACCCGTCATGCGCTTACCCGGGAAAACACGACCCGGATCCTGCGCCATACCGATCGAACCCGGAACGTTGTGCGAACGCGAGTTACCGTGCGATGCGCGGCCCGAAGCGAAGTTGTAGCGCTTGATGGTACCGGCGTAGCCCTTACCGATCGACGTGCCTTGCACATCAACCTTCTGGCCGACTTCGAAAATGTCCGTACCGATGACAGCGCCGTTCGACAGTTCACCTGCCTTGGCCGTATCGATATGGAATTCCTTGAGGATTTCACCGGCTTGAACGCCGGCTTTGGCGAGGTGACCCGCCAACGGCTTCGTCACGCGCGATGCGCGGCGGGCGCCGAATGCAACCTGAACGGCGGTATAACCATCCGTTTCAACGGTCTTGATCTGCGTCACGCGGTTGTCCGACACGTCCAGCACGGTGACGGGGATCGAATCCCCCTCAGGCGTGAAGATACGGGTCATGCCAACCTTGCGACCTACGAGTCCAAGGCTCATCGTTTTCTCCATTCCCAACTGCGATTGGTCGGGGCTGATTTACAAATGCCGGCTGCGTCACGGGAGACTGGGTCGGCTTTCTTGCGTCTTTTTCGTGCGCATAGGCGCGAAAAGCCTTGGAGTATAACAAGGCTTTTCGAATCATGCAAGCAATCAAAGACTTAGCTCCATCTGCCGGTTTTGTTGCCGCCAGCGGAGCTTTTGGGACTTACTGCAGCTTGATCTCGACGTCCACGCCAGCCGGCAGGTCGAGCTTCATCAGCGCGTCGACGGTCTTGTCCGTCGGATCGACGATGTCCATCAGGCGCTGATGCGTACGGATTTCGAGCTGGTCGCGCGACGTCTTGTTGACGTGCGGCGAACGCAGGATGTCGAAACGCTGAATACGCGTCGGCAGCGGCACCGGGCCACGGACGATCGCGCCAGTCCGCTTCGCCGTATCGACGATCTCGGCTGCCGATTGATCGATCAGGCGATAGTCGAAAGCCTTCAGACGAATACGGATTTTCTGGTTCTGCATGACGATTCCTTAAAAGAGCGAGGCGGTCTTGCACCGCCGATTGGGCAAAAGAGCGTGGGTTCGGGCGCTTGCGGAGAGCGCACGCCCGAACCCGGTCGGGTACTGCTACTTCAGATCGAGCGAATCCGAGATTTTACTCGATAATCTTCGCAACGACACCGGCGCCGACGGTACGGCCGCCTTCGCGAATTGCGAAGCGCAGACCTTCTTCCATAGCGATCGGGGCAATCAGCTTCACCGTGATCGACACGTTGTCGCCCGGCATCACCATTTCCTTGTCCTTCGGCAGCTCGATCGAGCCCGTCACGTCCGTCGTACGGAAGTAGAACTGCGGACGGTAGTTGTTGAAGAACGGCGTGTGACGGCCGCCTTCGTCCTTGCTCAGCACGTACACTTCAGCCGTGAAGTGCGTGTGCGGCGTGATCGAACCCGGCTTGGCCAGAACCTGGCCGCGCTCCACGTCTTCACGCTTCGTGCCGCGCAGCAGGATACCGACGTTGTCGCCCGCTTGACCTTGGTCCAGCAGCTTGCGGAACATTTCCACGCCCGTGCAGGTCGTCTTCACCGTCGGCTTGATACCGACGATTTCGATTTCCTCGCCGACCTTCACCAGACCACGCTCGATACGACCCGTCACCACCGTGCCGCGACCCGAGATCGAGAACACGTCTTCCACCGGCATCAGGAACGAACCGTCAACAGCGCGTTCCGGCGTCGGGATGTACGTGTCCAGTGCGTCGGCCAGGTTCATGATCGCCACTTCGCCCAGCTCGCCCGTGTCGCCTTCCAGCGCCAGCTTCGCCGAACCCTTGATGATCGGGGTGTCGTCGCCCGGGAAGTCGTACTTCGACAGAAGCTCACGCACTTCCATTTCGACGAGTTCGAGCAGCTCGGCGTCGTCCACCATGTCGCACTTGTTCAGGAACACGATGATGTAGGGCACGCCGACCTGACGGGCCAGCAGGATGTGCTCACGCGTTTGCGGCATCGGGCCGTCAGCGGCCGAGCACACCAGGATTGCGCCGTCCATCTGCGCTGCGCCCGTGATCATGTTCTTCACGTAGTCGGCGTGGCCCGGGCAGTCGACGTGTGCGTAGTGGCGGTTAGCCGTTTCGTACTCGACGTGCGCGGTGTTGATGGTGATACCACGCGCCTTTTCTTCCGGCGCCGCGTCGATCTGGTCGTACGCCTTGGCTTCGCCGCCGAACTTCTTGGTCAGCACCGTCGTGATTGCTGCCGTCAGCGTGGTCTTGCCGTGGTCAACGTGACCGATCGTGCCCACGTTCACGTGCGGCTTGGTCCGCTCGAATTTACCTTTTGCCATGATTACCTTCTTTCAAAGTTTGGTTATCGGTTAAAGCTTGTGGCTTGCGCCGAATTACTTGCCCTTGGCGTTGATGATCGCCTCGGCGACGTTACGCGGAGCTTCAGCGTAGTGCTTGAACTCCATCGTGTACGTTGCACGGCCTTGCGTGGCCGAACGCAGCGACGTCGAGTAGCCGAACATTTCCGACAGCGGAACTTCCGCACGGACGATCTTGCCACCGCCGATCATGTCTTCCATGCCCTGGACGATACCGCGACGGCTGGACAGATCGCCCATCACGTTGCCCATATAGTCTTCAGGCGTTTCGACTTCCACAGCCATCATCGGTTCGAGGATGACCGGGCTTGCCTTGCGCATTGCTTCCTTGAAGGCCATCGAGCCGGCCATACGGAACGCATTTTCGTTCGAGTCCACGTCGTGGTACGAACCGAACGTCAGGTGAACCTTCACGTCGACGACCGGGAAGCCAGCCAGCACGCCCGACTTCAACGTTTCCTGGATACCCTTGTCCACTGCCGGGATGTACTCGCGCGGGATCACGCCGCCCTTGATTTCGTCCAGGAACTCGTAACCCTTGCCCTGCTCGTTCGGCTCGAGCGTGATGACCGCGTGACCGTACTGGCCGCGACCGCCCGACTGCTTGACGAACTTGCCGTCAACGTCCGCAGCCGTACCGCGGATCGTTTCGCGGTAAGCAACCTGCGGCTTGCCGACAGTTGCCTCCACGCCGAACTCGCGCTTCATACGGTCCACCAGAATTTCCAGGTGGAGCTCGCCCATGCCCGAAATAATGGTCTGGCCCGATTCTTCGTCGGTCTGAACGCGGAACGACGGATCTTCCTGTGCGAGACGGTTCAGCGCCAGACCCATCTTTTCCTGGTCGGGCTTCGTCTTCGGCTCAACGGCCTGCGAGATAACCGGCTCCGGGAAAATCATGCGTTCGAGCACGATCGGGCTTTGCGGATCGCACAGCGTGTCGCCCGTGGTTGCTTCCTTCAGGCCAACGGCTGCAGCGATGTCACCCGCGCGCACTTCCTTGATTTCTTCGCGCTGGTTCGCGTGCATCTGCAGAATACGGCCCAGACGCTCCTTCTTGTCCTTGGTCGCATTCAGGATGGTGTCGCCGGAATTGACGATGCCCGAGTACACGCGGAAGAAGATCAGCTGACCGACGAACGGGTCGGTCATGATCTTGAACGCGAGCGCCGCGAACTTTTCGTCGTCGGATGCACGACGCTCACCCTTCTCGCCGCTTTCGAGTTCACCCGTAACCGGGGGAATGTCGACCGGCGACGGCAGGAAGTCGATCACGGCGTCGAGCATGCGCTGCACGCCCTTGTTCTTGAACGCGGTGCCGCACAGCATCGGCTGGATTTCGCACGCGATGGTCCGGTCGCGGATCGCCTTGACGATTTCCGCTTCGCTCAGCTCTTCGCCGCCGAGGTACTTTTCCATCAGCTCTTCGCTGGCTTCGGCAGCCGACTCGATCATCTTTTCGCGCCACTCGTTGCACGTATCGACGAGTTCAGCCGGGATGTCGACGTAGTCGAACTTCGTGCCTTGCGACGCTTCGTCCCAAATGATCGCTTTCATCTTCAGGAGATCGACGACGCCCTTGAAGTTTTCTTCCGCGCCGATCGGCACCACGACCGGAACCGGGTTCGCCTTCAGGCGGTTCTTCAGTTGGTCGTAGACCTTGAAGAAGTTCGCGCCGGTACGGTCCATCTTGTTGACGAACGCGAGACGGGGAACCTTGTACTTGTTCGCCTGGCGCCACACCGTTTCCGACTGCGGCTGCACGCCGCCCACTGCACAGTAGACCATGCACGCGCCGTCGAGGACGCGCATCGAGCGCTCCACTTCGATCGTGAAGTCCACGTGTCCCGGTGTGTCGATGATGTTGATGCGGTGCTCGGGATAGTTGCCGCCCATGCCCTTCCAGAACGCCGTGGTAGCAGCCGACGTGATGGTGATGCCGCGCTCCTGCTCCTGCTCCATCCAGTCCATCGTTGCTGCGCCGTCGTGAACTTCACCAATCTTGTGGTTCACGCCCGTGTAGAACAGGATGCGCTCGGTCGTCGTCGTTTTGCCGGCGTCGATGTGAGCGCTGATACCGATATTGCGGTAGCGCTCGATAGGTGTCTTGCGAGCCACTTTGGATCCTTTTTCGGTCGACGCGCCGGCGAACTGCCGGCCGCGCCCTAACACAAACGGGCGAGGCGCCAAAACTAGCGCACCCGCCCTGATTTTCCGTTTGCCCGGTGAGCGGGAGCTTAGAAACGGAAGTGCGAGAATGCCTTGTTGGCTTCTGCCATGCGGTGAACTTCGTCGCGCTTCTTCATTGCGCCACCACGGCCTTCCGCCGCTTCCTGCAGTTCACCTGCGAGACGCAGGGCCATCGACTTTTCGCTGCGCTTCTTCGCGGCTTCACGCAACCAACGCATCGCCAATGCCATACGACGCGACGGACGCACTTCGACCGGAACCTGATAGTTGGCACCACCAACGCGACGGCTCTTCACTTCGACCACCGGCTTCACGTTGTTGAGCGCAACCGTGAACACTTCCAGCGGGTCCTTGCCACCCTTGGTCTGGATCTGTTCAAAAGCGCCGTACACGATACGCTCGGCAACCGACTTCTTGCCGGAGAGCATCAGCACGTTCATGAACTTGGCTACATCTACGTTGCCGAATTTCGGATCCGGCAACACTTCCCGCTTGGGGACTTCGCGACGACGCGGCATGATTCTTCCTTTGCTTTTTCAGTTGGAGCGTCTTCCGCTCCGCGGCCACCAACTAACCCGATCCACATCTATTCGACTAAACCAGCTTGGCCGGGTGACCACTTACTCGATGACACCGGCATTTCCGGCACCACCGCCTTAACCGCCTTGCGGCGACCTGATTCTTCTACAGCGAACTGGCAGCTTACTTGCCAGCCTTGGCACGCTTCGCACCGTACTTCGAGCGAGCTTGCTTACGGTCCTTGACGCCTTGCGTATCCAGCGAGCCGCGAACCATGTGGTAACGCACACCCGGCAAGTCCTTCACACGGCCGCCGCGAATCAGCACGACCGAGTGTTCTTGCAGGTTGTGGCCTTCACCACCGATGTACGAAATGACTTCGAAGCCGTTCGTCAGGCGAACCTTGGCGACCTTACGGAGTGCCGAGTTCGGCTTCTTCGGCGTCGTCGTGTACACGCGGGTGCACACGCCGCGACGCTGCGGGCAGTCCTGCAGGGCCGGCGACTTGCTCTTCGTCGTTTCCGACGCGCGGCCTTTGCGAACCAGTTGATTGATGGTTGGCATCGTTTATTCCTGAAATTGAACAAAATCCACGCAGATCTCTCGGGCAAAGCGAAAAGAACTGCGCGTTTGACGATTCTCGCCGATGAATTTCGCTTTCCGTGCCCGACGCTAGGCCGGGTCCGAAGGCGGACCAAGAACGAGAACCAAGCATGATATTCCGAAAATCGCAATCGGGTCAATACGTTGCGACGATTTCGACGAGTTTTCGCCGCGCGGCGTCAGTCCGACCCGACGACATCGAGTAATTCGTCGCCGAAGCGTTCGAGCTTGCGCACGCCGATACCCGGAATATGACGCAGATCGTCGATGGTATCGGGATCGCTTCGCGCGATTTCCGCAAGGGTGGCATCGTGGAAAATGACGTACGCCGGCACGCCGTCGCTTTTCGCGGTTTCGGCACGCCAGGCGCGAAGCCGCTCCCAGCGGGACTTCTCGCGCGACGACATGCCCGCGGTCGGATCGGCGCGTTCGCCCGTGCGGCTCGACGACGACCGGGCCCGCGTAGGCTTCACGTACTTGCGCAGCGTCACGCGCTCTTCGCCTTTGAGCACCGGCTTGCTGGCGTCGGTCAGCACGAGCGAGCCGAAGCCCTCGTGATCGACCGCGAGAAAGCCGAACGCGACGAGTTGCCGAAACACCGCACGCCATTCGGGTTCGGACAGCGCCGCGCCGACACCGAAGGTAGAAATCTTTTCGTGGCCGCGTTGCAGCACTTTTTCGCTGCGCGTGCCGCGAAGAATATCGATGAGATGACCCGCGCCAAAATGGAATCCGCTCGCCCTTTGCGCACGATAGACGCACGACAGCGCCATCTGCGCCTCGCGCGTGGCATCGAAGGAAGCGGGCGGCTCCAGACACGTATCGCAATTGCCGCACGGTGTGCTGGTCTCGCCGAAGTACGCGAGCAGGCGCACGCGGCGGCATGACGCGACTTCACACAGGCCGAGCAACGCATCGAGCTTGCCAGTCTGCACGCGCTTGTGCGCGTCGTCCGCTTCGGACTCGTCGATCATCTTACGCTGCTGAACGACGTCGCCCAGTCCATAGGCCATCCACGCGTTCGCCGGCAGACCGTCACGGCCCGCGCGCCCGGTTTCCTGATAGTAGCCCTCGACGCTCTTTGGCAAATCCAGATGCGCGACGAAGCGCACATCCGGCTTGTCGATGCCCATGCCGAATGCGATCGTCGCGCACATGACGATGCCTTCCTCGCGCTGGAACATTTCCTGGTGCTTCTGGCGCGTCTCGAATTCCATGCCCGCGTGATAAGGCAGCGCGCGAACGCCCTGCCCCTTCAGCCAGTCCGCGGTCTCCTCGACCTTGCGGCGCGACAGACAATAGACGACGCCCGCATCGGTCGTGCCGTCCTTGTTCGTATGTTCCGCGCGGATGAAATCGAGCAACTGCGAGCGCGCGTTGTCTTTCTCGACGATTCGATAGCGGATATTCGGCCGGTCGAAGCTCGAAACGAAGATGCGCGCATCGTCGAGCGCCAAGCGATGCACGATTTCATCGCGGGTGATCGCATCCGCGGTCGCCGTGAGGGCGATGCGCGGCACGTTCGGAAAGCGCTCGTGCAGCACCGAAAGCTGAATGTATTCAGGGCGGAAATCGTGCCCCCATTGGGACACGCAATGCGCTTCGTCGATCGCGAAGAGCCCGACCGGCGAGCTGTCGAGCAGATCCAGGAAGCGCGGCGTCATCAGCCGCTCGGGCGCGACGTACAGCAGATCGATTTCGCCATTGCGCAACGCGCGTTCGGTTGCGGCGGCTTCGGCGCCAGAGAGCGTCGAATTGAGATACGCGGCGCGCACGCCGACCTCCGTCAGTGCGGCGACCTGATCCTGCATCAGCGCGATCAGCGGCGAAACGACGATCCCCGCGCCAAGCCCCGCCTCGCGCCGCACGAGCGACGGTATCTGATAGCAGAGTGACTTGCCGCCGCCCGTGGGCATGAGAACGAGCGAATCGCCGCCGCCCGCGACGTGCTCGACGATCTCCGCCTGTTGTCCGCGAAACGCGGGATAGCCGAAGATTTCGTTGAGTATTTCGAGCGACCGGGACATGGAGAAAGCGCGCACTGCGACGTGGGAGATAACGAATTCTACCAACGCATTGCCGCGCAGAAACGGCGTTAGCCATTCGGACGAGGGCGGCGGAGAAACGTAGAGGCGAAAAAAAACCGCCCAGCCGAAGCTGAGCGGTTCGATGCTGCTACGAGCGAAGAACGCTTACTCGTTGGTGTGCGGCTGCTGCTGCTCCGCTGCCGGGGTTTCCGGCGTACCGAAATCGAATGCCTCTTCGGCAGCGATCTGGTCGAAGCGTTCGCGATCCGACGATTCCTTCGCCTTGCGCGCCTTGTGGAACGCGAGACCCGTACCGGCCGGAATCAGACGGCCGACGATCACGTTTTCCTTCAGGCCACGCAGATCGTCGCGCTTGCCCATGATCGCCGCTTCGGTCAGCACGCGAGTCGTTTCCTGGAACGACGCCGCCGAGATGAACGAATCGGTCGAGAGCGATGCCTTCGTAATACCGAGCAGCACGTTTTCGTACGTCGCCGGGCGTTTGTCGTCCGCGGTCATGCTGTCGTTCTCGTCCAGCATGTCCGAACGCTCGACCTGCTCGCCAGGAATGAAGCGCGTATCGCCGTTATCGACGATCTGCACACGACGCAACATCTGACGCACGATGACTTCAATGTGCTTGTCGTTGATCTTCACGCCCTGCAGACGGTACACGTCCTGCACTTCGTCCACGATGTAGCGCGACAGCGCCTCGATACCCTGCAGACGCAGGATGTCGTGCGGATCGGCCGGGCCGTCCACGATCATTTCGCCCTTGTTGACGACCTGACCATCGTGCACCAGCACCTGCTTTTCCTTCGCGATCAGGAACTCGTGCTGATTGCCTTCGAGGTCCGTGATAACGAGACGCTGCTTGCCCTTCGTGTCCTTACCGAACGACGTCGTGCCCGTGACTTCCGCGAGAATACCCGCGTCCTTCGGCGAGCGCGCTTCGAACAGTTCGGCCACGCGCGGCAGACCGCCGGTAATGTCACGCGTCTTCTGCGCTTCAACCGGGATACGTGCCAGCACTTCACCGACCTGCACTTGCTGACCATCCTTCACGGTGATCAGTGCGCCGACCTGGAAGCCGATCTGCACCGAATGCTCGGTGTTCGGGATCTTCACTTCCTCGCCGTTCGCGTCGAGCAGCTTCACCTGCGGACGCACGCTCTTGCCGGCTTGCGAACCACGACGCTTCGCATCGATCACGACGAGCGTCGAAAGACCGGTCACGTCGTCGATCTGCTTGGCGACCGTCACGCCTTCCTCGACGTTTTCGAACTTCACCGTACCGCCCCACTCGGTGATGATCGGACGCGTCAGCGGATCCCATTGCGCCAGTTGCGCACCGGCCTTGATCTGCGCGCCGTCGAGTTGCAGCAGCGTCGCGCCGTACGGCACTTTGTGACGCTCACGTTCGCGACCGAAGTCGTCCGCGATGATCGCTTCGCCCGAACGCGAGATGACGACCTGCTCGCCCTTCGCGTTGGTGACGTAACGCATCGTGGCCGTGAAGCGCACGGTACCGTTCGACTTCGCTTCCACCGTCGAAGCAACTGCCGCACGCGATGCCGCACCACCGATGTGGAACGTACGCATCGTCAGCTGCGTGCCCGGCTCACCGATCGACTGAGCAGCGATCACGCCGACTGCCTCACCGACGTTCACGCGCGAACCGCGGCCGAGATCGCGGCCGTAGCACGCGGCGCACAGGCCATAACGCGTTTCGCAGGTCAGCGGCGTGCGCACGCGCACTTCGTCGATGCCGAGTGCTTCGATCCGTTCCACCGCGTCTTCGTCGAGCAGATCGCCTGACGCGTACAGCGTTTCCTGCGTTTCCGGATTGACGACGTCTGCCACCGCGACGCGACCGAGAATACGGTCACGCAGCGCTTCGACGACTTCACCGCCTTCGACCAGCGCCTTCATCGCCACGCCGTTCGACGTGCCGCAATCATCTTCGACGACGACCAGATCCTGCGTCACGTCGACGAGACGACGCGTCAGGTAACCCGAGTTCGCGGTCTTCAACGCCGTATCCGCCAGACCCTTACGAGCGCCGTGCGTCGAGATGAAGTACTGCAACACGTTCAGGCCTTCGCGGAAGTTCGCGGTAATCGGCGTTTCGATAATCGAACCGTCCGGCTTCGCCATCAGGCCGCGCATACCGGCCAGCTGACGAATCTGCACCGCGGAACCGCGAGCGCCCGAGTCGGCCATCATGTAGATGGAGTTGAACGATTCCTGCTTCGTCTCGTTACCGTCGCGGTCGACGACCGGTTCGGTTGCGAGCTGCTCCATCATCGCCTTGCCGACCGCTTCCGACGTCGCCGACCAGATGTCGACCACGTTGTTGTAGCGTTCCTGCGCGGTGACGAGACCCGACATGTACTGACGGTCGTACTCCTTCACCTTCTTCGCGGCGTCGCCGACGATCGTCTCTTTCTGCGGCGGCACGAGCATGTCGTCCACGCAGATCGAGATGCCGGCGCGCGTGGCGAGACGGAAACCCATCTGCATCAGCTGGTCGGCGAAGATCACCGTTTCGCGCAGACCGCACTTGCGGAACGCCGTGTTGATCAGCTGCGAAATCTGCTTCTTCTTCAGCGGCTTGTTCAGCACCGTGAACGGCAGGCCCGGCGGCAGAATCTCCGACAGGATCGAACGGCCGACGGTCGTCGCGTACAGCGAGATCTTCGGCACGAACTTCGGCGCGCCTTCGCTCTGGTCTTCGTTCGCCACCATTTCGGTAATACGCACGTTGACGCGCGAAGCCAGCTCGACTTCCTTGTTCTCGTACGCGCGGATGACTTCCGACACGCCCGTGAACGTCATGCCTTCGCCCTTGCCGTTGATCGCTTCACGCGATGCGTAGTACAGGCCCAGCACGATATCCTGCGACGGCACGATCGACGGATCGCCGTTGGCCGGGAACAGGACGTTGTTCGACGCCAGCATCAGCGTGCGCGCTTCCATCTGCGCTTCGAGCGACAGCGGCACGTGAACGGCCATCTGGTCGCCGTCGAAGTCGGCGTTGAACGCCGCGCAGACGAGCGGGTGCAGCTGAATCGCCTTACCTTCGATCAGCACCGGCTCGAAAGCCTGAATGCCGAGACGGTGCAGCGTCGGCGCGCGGTTCAGCATGACCGGATGTTCGCGAATGACTTCTTCGAGAATGTCCCACACGACCGGCGTCTGGTTCTCGACTTCCTTCTTCGCCGCCTTGATGGTCGTCGCGACGCCCATCACTTCCAGCTTGTTGAAGATGAACGGCTTGAACAGTTCGAGCGCCATCAGCTTCGGCAGACCGCACTGATGCAGCTTGAGCGTCGGGCCGACCACGATCACCGAACGGCCCGAGTAGTCGACGCGCTTACCCAACAGGTTCTGACGGAAACGGCCGCCCTTACCCTTGATCATGTCAGCGAGCGACTTCAGCGGACGCTTGTTCGCGCCAGTCATCGCCTTGCCGCGACGGCCGTTGTCGAGCAGCGAATCGACGGCTTCCTGCAGCATCCGCTTTTCGTTGCGGACGATGATTTCAGGCGCCTTCAGTTCGAGCAGACGCTTCAACCGGTTGTTACGGTTGATCACGCGGCGATACAGGTCGTTCAGGTCCGACGTCGCGAAACGGCCGCCGTCCAGCGGCACGAGCGGACGCAGTTCCGGCGGCAGCACCGGCAGCACTTCGAGCACCATCCAGTCCGGCTTGATGCCCGAACGCTGGAAGGCCTCGAGCACCTTCAGGCGCTTGGCGTACTTCTTGATCTTCGCTTCCGAACCGGTGTTCTTGAGTTCGGTGCGCAGCATCTCGACCTGTTCGTCGATGTTGATCGCGCGCAGCAACTCGCGCACGCCTTCCGCGCCCATTTCGGCACGGAATTCGTCACCGTACTCTTCGACCTTGTTGTAGTAATCCTCTTCCGTCATGATCTGCCGCGCTTTCAGCGGCGTCATGCCCGGATCGATGACCACATAGGCTTCGAAGTACAGCACGCGCTCGATGTCGCGCAGCGTCATGTCGAGCACCATGCCCAGACGCGACGGCAGCGACTTCAGGAACCAGATGTGCGCGACCGGCGACGCGAGCTCGATGTGACCCATCCGCTCACGACGCACCTTCGCCAGCGTCACTTCGACGCCGCACTTTTCGCAGATCACGCCACGATGCTTCAGGCGCTTGTACTTGCCGCAAAGGCATTCGTAGTCCTTGATCGGACCAAAAATCTTCGCGCAGAACAGACCATCCCGCTCCGGCTTGAACGTGCGGTAGTTGATGGTCTCCGGCTTCTTCACTTCGCCGAACGACCAAGAGCGAATCTTGTCGGGCGACGCGAGGCCGATCTTGATCGCATCAAAAACTTCTTCTTGTTGGACTTGCTTGAATAGATCGAGCAGAGCTTTCATTGCTTTCTCTCCGTAGTCCGATTAGTTGCGGTCCAGATCGATATCAATACCGAGCGAGCGGATTTCCTTCACCAACACGTTGAAGGATTCCGGCATGCCCGCGTCGATGACGTGATCGCCCTTGACGAGGTTCTCATACACCTTCGTCCGGCCGGTGACGTCGTCCGACTTGACCGTCAGCATTTCTTGCAGCACATACGATGCGCCGTACGCTTCCAGCGCCCACACTTCCATCTCGCCGAAGCGCTGGCCGCCGAACTGCGCCTTACCACCCAGCGGCTGCTGCGTGACGAGCGAGTACGGGCCGGTCGAACGCGCGTGCATCTTGTCGTCGACCAAGTGGTGCAGCTTCAGGTAGTGCATGTAGCCGACCGTGACCTTGCGCTCGAACGGTTCGCCCGTGCGGCCATCGTGCAGTTGAACCTGATTCTTCGAGGGGTTCATGCCGAGGTTCGTCGCGATATCGTCCGGGTACGCCAGATCCAGCGCGCGGCCCATTTCCTCTTCGGTCGCACCGTCGAACACCGGCGTGGCGAACGGCACGCCTTCGCGCAGATTCTTCGCGAGTTCGAGGATTTCGTCGTCGGAGAAGCTGTCCAGCTCTTCCTTGCGGCCCGACTCGTTGTAGATCTGCGTCAGGAACATGCGCAGTTCTTCGATCTTCGTCTGACGCTGCAGCATTTCGCCGATACGCCAGCCGAGACCCTTCGCGGCCCAGCCCAGATGCACTTCGAGAATCTGACCCACGTTCATCCGCGACGGCACGCCGAGCGGGTTGAGCACGACGTCGGCCGGACGGCCATCGGCCATGTACGGCATGTCTTCGATCGGCACGATCTTCGACACGACACCCTTGTTGCCGTGACGGCCCGCCATCTTGTCGCCAGGCTGCAGACGACGCTTGACCGCGAGATACACCTTGACCATCTTCAGCACGCCCGGCGGCAGCTCGTCGCCCTGCGTGAGCTTCTTGCGCTTCTCTTCGAACGCGAGGTCGAACTGGTGACGCTTCTGCTCGATCGAATCCTTGATCGCTTCCAGCTGTGCCGCTGCTTCTTCGTCCGCGAGGCGGATGTCGAACCAGTGGTAGTGGTCGAGATCTTCGAGGTACGCGAGGTCGATTGCCGTGCCCTTCGCGAGCTTCTTCGGACCGCCGTTCGCGACCTTGCCGTTCAGCATACGTGCGAGACGCGAGAACGCGTCGCCTTCCACGATGCGCAGCTGGTCGTTCAAGTCGAGGCGATAGCGCTTCAGTTCATCGTCGATGATCTGTTGCGCGCGCTTGTCACGCGTGATGCCTTCGCGCGTGAACACTTGCACGTCGATGACCGTGCCGCTCATGCCCGACGGCACGCGCAGCGACGTGTCCTTCACGTCCGATGCCTTCTCGCCGAAGATCGCGCGCAGCAGCTTTTCTTCCGGCGTGAGCTGGGTTTCGCCCTTCGGCGTAACCTTGCCGACGAGCACGTCGCCCGCTTCGACTTCCGCGCCGATGTACACGATGCCCGACTCGTCCAGACGGCCGAGCTGCACTTCCGCGAGGTTCGAAATATCGCGCGTGATTTCTTCCGGTCCGAGCTTCGTGTCGCGCGCAACGACATTCAGTTCTTCGATGTGGATCGACGTGTAGCGATCGTCCGCAACGACCTTCTCCGAGATCAGGATCGAGTCTTCGAAGTTGTAGCCGTTCCACGGCATGAACGCGACCAGCATGTTCTGGCCGAGCGCGAGTTCGCCCAGATCGGTCGATGCGCCGTCAGCCAGCACGTCGCCACGAGCGACCTTGTCGCCGACCTTCGCGATCGGACGCTGGTTGATGTTCGTGTTCTGGTTCGAACGCGTGTACTTGATCAGGTTGTAGATGTCCACGCCGACATCGCCGGCCACGGCTTCGTCGTCGTTCACGCGAATCACGATACGGCCCGCGTCGACGTAATCCACGACACCGCCACGCAGCGCCTGAACCGTCGTGCCCGAGTCGACCGCAACCGTGCGCTCGATGCCCGTACCGACGACCGGCTTTTCCGGACGCAGGCAAGGCACGGCCTGACGCTGCATGTTCGAGCCCATCAACGCGCGGTTCGCATCGTCGTGTTCGAGGAACGGGATCAGCGATGCGGCCACCGACACGATCTGCGACGGCGCCACGTCCATGTACTGGATGCGGTCCGGCGTGACCATCAGCGTTTCGCCCGCTTCACGCGACGACACGAGTTCGTCGGTCAGCGTGCCGTCTTCGGCCACCGCCGCGTTCGCCTGCGCGATCACATAGCGGCCTTCTTCGATCGCCGACAGATAGTCGATCTGGTCGGTCACCTTGCTGTCCACGACCTTGCGGTACGGCGTTTCGAGGAAGCCGTATTCGTTCAGGTGCGCGTAGAGCGCGAGCGAGTTGATCAGACCGATGTTCGGACCTTCCGGCGTTTCGATCGGGCACACGCGGCCATAGTGCGTCGGATGCACGTCGCGGACTTCGAAGCCCGCGCGTTCGCGCGTCAGACCGCCCGGGCCCAGTGCGGACACGCGACGCTTGTGCGTGATTTCCGACAGCGGGTTGGTCTGGTCCATGAACTGCGAAAGCTGCGACGAACCGAAGAACTCGCGGATCGCCGACGAAATCGGCTTCGAGTTGATCAGGTCGTGCGGCATCAGGTTTTCGCTTTCGGCCTGGCCGAGGCGTTCCTTCACCGCGCGCTCGACACGCACGAGACCAGCGCGGAACTGATTCTCCGCGAGTTCGCCGACGCAACGCACGCGACGATTGCCGAGGTGATCGATATCGTCCACTTCGCCCTTGCCGTTGCGCAGCTCGACGAGGATCTTGATGGTCGCGAGGATGTCGTCGTCCTGCAGCGTCATCGGTCCGATGATTTCATCGCGACCCACGCGGCGGTTGAACTTCATACGGCCGACCTTCGACAGGTCGTACGCGTCTTCGCTGTAGAACAGACGGTTGAACAGGGCCTCGACCGCTTCTTCGGTCGGCGGCTCGCCCGGACGCATCATGCGATAGATCGCGATGCGCGCGGCCATCTTGTCGGCGGTTTCGTCGATACGCAGCGTCGACGAGATGTACGGACCCTGATCCAGATCGTTCGTGTACAGCGTCTGGATGTCCTTGACCTTCGCCTCGCGCAGCTTTTCGAGAACCGTTTCGGTGATTTCCTCGTTGGCGTTCGCGATCACTTCGCCCGTTTCCGGATCGATCACGTTCTTCGCCAGCACGCGGCCGAGCAGGTATTCCTCGGGCACCGAGATGAACTTCGTCTTGGCGTTTTCGAGGTCGCGAATGTGCTTCGCGTTGATGCGCTTGTCCTTCGTCACGATGACATTGCCATCGCGGTCCTGGATGTCAAAGCGCGCGACTTCACCGCGCAGACGCTCCGGAACGAATTCCATCTGCGCGCCTTCGCTCATCAGGCCGAAGTTGTCGAACACGAAGAAGTTCGCGAGGATCTGCTCCGGCGTCATGCCGATGGCCTTCAGCAGAATCGTGACCGGCATCTTGCGACGACGGTCGACGCGGAAGTACAGGACGTCCTTCGGATCGAACTCGAAATCGAGCCACGAACCACGGTAAGGGATGATGCGCGCCGAGAACAGCAGCTTGCCCGAGCTGTGCGTCTTGCCCTTGTCGTGCTCGAAGAACACGCCAGGCGAACGGTGCAGCTGCGACACGATCACGCGCTCGGTGCCGTTGATGACGAACGAACCCGTCGGCGTCATGAGCGGAATTTCGCCCATGTACACTTCCTGTTCCTTCACTTCCTTGACGACCGGCTTGCTCGGCGATTCCTTGTCGAGCAGAACCAGACGCACTTTCGCGCGCAGCGCCGAGCAGTACGTCAGGCCACGCTGCTGACATTCCTTGATGTTGAACGCGGGCGGCGACAGCATGTAGCTGACGAACTCGAGCCGCGCGAAGCCGTTGTGCGAGACAATCGGGAAAACTGAGCTGAACGCAGCCTGCAAGCCTTCTGCCTTGCGCTGCGAAGAAGACGTGTCTGCTTGCAGAAACGTCTGGAATGATTCAAGCTGGGTCGCCAGCAAGAAGGGAACTTGGTGAACGATGGGGCGCTTCGCGAAACTCTTGCGAATACGCTTCTTCTCGGTGAAGGAATATTGCATACGATCTCCGAATCACGGCGGGCGTTACCGAGGCGGGATACCTCGATGTCACGACCCGGTGTTCACCGACTGAGACCCGCGCACGTGTCCGGGGAGGACGCGCGAGTCTAGAAGCTTGGTGGTTGGCCGCTACCAACCGCTGGCTGACGGCAGCGGATGCCTGTGTTTCCCGCTACCCGACCAAACTTGCCTTCTGCAGTCGCTTCAGAAGACAAAGAGAACTGCCGGAAATTCATACCGATACGACCGTTCTCTTTGGCTTCTGCAGGGACGTTTATGCTTGCTCGCAAGCATCAAAACTGCATCCCCACAAAGCACAAAAAGGCCGGCGGTGAAAAACCGCCAGCCTTCGCATAGCGCAACGCGACTTACTTGATTTCAGCCTTCGCGCCAGCGTCTTCCAGCTTCTTCTTGGCTTCTTCAGCAGCAGCCTTGGGCACCGCTTCCTTGATGGGCTTCGGTGCGCCGTCGACCAGGTCCTTCGCTTCCTTCAGGCCAAGACCCGTCAGTTCACGAACAGCCTTAATCACGGAAACCTTGTTCGCGCCTGCTTCGAGCAGGTTCACGGTGAATTCCGTTTGCTCTTCGACAGCAGCTGCAGCGCCGCCGCCGGCCGGGCCGGCGACTGCAACAGCAGCAGCCGACACGCCGAACTTCTCTTCGAACGCCTTGACCAGCTCGTTCAGTTCCAGAACGGACATCGAGCCAACGGCTTCGAGGATGTCTTCTTTTGCGATTGCCATGTGAAATACTCCTAGATTGAATTCGGATCGAGCTAGCGATCTGGCTTTGCCTACGTTAAGCGACTAGCGCCCAAGCGCGATCGTTACGCAGCTTCGCTCTGCTTCTTTTCAGCCAGCGCGGCCAGAGCACGCGCGAAGCCGGAAACAGGTGCTTGCATGACGAACAGCAGCTTGGAGAGCAGTTCTTCGCGGCTCGGGATGTTGGCCAGCGCTTGCACGCCTGCCTTGTCCATCACTTTGCCTTCGTAGGAACCAGCCTTGATGATCAACTTGTCATTGCCCTTACCGAAGTCGTTGACGACCTTGGCAGCGGCAATGGCATCTTCCGAGATGCCGTAGATCAGAGGACCGGTCATCTGCTCAGCCAGCGGAGCGAACGGCGTACCTTCGACGGCGCGACGCGCCAGCGTGTTCTTCAACACGCGCAGATACACCTGTTGCTCACGCGCTTTCGCGCGCAGCTTGGTCAGATCGCCAACCGTGATCCCACGATACTCAGCGAGCACCATCGTCTGAGCCTTCGCGACTTGCGCGGCGACTTCAGCGACGACTGCCTGCTTATCTTCTTTGTTCAGTGGCACGGTTAAACCTCCAGATTCGATGCATTCGGGCCACAAACCCTTGTGCACCACGTTCAACAACGGCGTCCGACTGTTAGGAGTATCTCGATCGATTGGTGAACCGTCTCACGACGCTCGACAACCGACTTCAACCACTACAAAACTGTTTCGGGTTCGCCATCTGCGTTGGCTTGAATTAAGGCAGCGCCTGCCTGCTGCACTACCACCAACGGTCTTTGACAACCGGTTGCTCGACCGAACTGCAATCTCGCAACCGCCCAAAGCCCTTTTAGTAGCGCGATCTTTCGACCGCGCCCTGAATGCTTACTGTTGCGCGAGCGTGGATTGGTCCACGCGAACGCCGACACCCATCGTGCTCGACACAGCGATCTTGCGCAGGTACACGCCCTTGCTCGTCGCCGGCTTCGCCTTTTGCAGCGCATCGATCAGCGCGGCCAGATTCTGGCGCAGCGATGCCGACTCGAACGACGCACGACCGATCGTGCCGTGGATGATACCCGCTTTGTCGACGCGGAACTGCACCTGACCGGCCTTCGCGTTCTTCACTGCTTGCGCGACGTCCGGCGTAACGGTACCGACCTTCGGGTTCGGCATCAGGCCGCGCGGGCCGAGGATCTGACCCAACGTACCGACGACACGCATCGTGTCCGGCGACGCGATCACGACGTCGAAGTTCAGATTGCCGGCCTTGACTTGCTCGGCCAGGTCTTCCATACCGACCACGTCCGCACCAGCAGCGCGAGCTTGTTCAGCCTTGTCGCCTTGCGCGAACACGGCCACGCGAACCGACTTGCCCGTGCCTGCCGGCAGAACGACCGAACCGCGAACCACTTGATCCGACTTCTTCGCGTCGATGCCGAGTTGCACTGCCACGTCGATCGACTCGTCGAACTTCGCGCTCGCGCATTCCTTCACGAGAGTCAGTGCGTCTTCGATCGCGTACAGCTTTTGGCGATCGACCTTGGCCGCGAATGCCTGAAGGCGCTTAGAAACCTTAGCCATTTACACGCCCTCCACAGTGATGCCCATCGAACGCGCGCTGCCGGCGATCGTACGCACGGCTGCATCCAGGTCGGCTGCCGTGAGATCCGGCATCTTGGTCTTCGCGATTTCTTCCGCTTGAGCGCGGGTGATGTTGCCGACCTTATCGGTATGCGGCTTGCTCGAACCCTTTTGCACTGCGGCTGCCTTCTTGATCAGAACGGTAGCCGGCGGCGTCTTCATGATGAACGTGAAGCTCTTGTCCGCGAATGCCGTAATGACGACCGGCACCGGCAACCCCGGCTCCATGCCCTGAGTCTGCGCGTTGAACGCCTTGCAGAACTCCATGATGTTCAGGCCACGCTGGCCCAGTGCCGGACCAACCGGCGGCGACGGGTTGGCTTTACCTGCAGGAATCTGCAGCTTGATAAAGCCGATGATTTTCTTTGCCATGTTGAAAACCTCTGCTGAACGCGTGAGCGTTCGGTGAGTGGTAGCGCGCGTTCGACGTTGCCGGCTACTGACGCTCCTCAACGGTCATGACGCGGACCGTAAGCGCGAATCGCGCGATGACTCGAAAGCCACGCGCGATGTATTCGTTTAAAGCTTCTCGACCTGACCGAACTCGAGTTCGACCGGCGTCGAACGCCCGAAGATCGTGACGGAGACGCGAACTCGGGACTTCTCGTAATTCACCTCTTCTACGTTGCCGTTGAAGTCGGTGAACGGGCCTTCCTTCACGCGGACCATCTCGCCCACCTCGAAAAGCGTCTTCGGCCGCGGCTTCTCGACGCCTTCCTGCATCTGCGACATGATCTTTTCGACTTCACGCGGCGAGATGGGACTCGGGCGATTACGTGCACCACCGACGAAACCGGTCACTTTGGCCGTGTTTTTGACCAAGTGCCACGTCTCGTCCGTCATTTCCATTTCGACCAGGACGTAGCCCGGGAAGAAACGACGCTCGGTGACCGATTTGTGACCACCCTTCACTTCAACCACTTCTTCGGTCGGCACGAGAATCTGACCGAATTGATCTTGCATGCCTGCGCGTTCGATGCGCTCCTGAAGCGCACGTTGCACGCTCTTCTCCATACCGGAGTAGGCGTGCACCACGTACCAACGCTTTCCACTCGGGGTGGTCGGAGTATCGCTCATATCATTTCCAACCCAGAATCGCCGAGAAAATCACCCATTCGATTGACTTATCGCTAAGCCAAAGAAAAATGGCCATGATCAAAACAAACGCGAAGACCACCAGGGTCGTTTGCGTGGCCTCTTTGCGAGTCGGCCAGACAACCTTGCGGACTTCTTTGTATGAGTCTTTAGCAAAAGCAATGAAACCTTTGCCCGGCGCGGAGAGAAGACCGACTGCGACACCCGCGATGACACCAACAGCAAGCGCTGCGCCGCGGACGTACCATTCTTGGCCAGAGAGCCAGAAGAATCCAACGAACCCGGCCAAGACCAACAATACGCCCGCTACCAACATCAACTTGTCGCCGGAAGTATTAACAGTTTCGACGGAAGGATTCGCCATAACACCTTAAACACAGCGCCACTTGGCGCAAGAATTTTGGCAGGGGCAGAGGGAATCGAACCCCCAACCTTCGGTTTTGGAGACCGACGCTCTGCCAGTTGAGCTATACCCCTAAACCATTTGGGGTCGACGGACTTCGCCGACCCCGAAACCTCAAACTACCGAGAAGATGTCTGGCTCTTACTCGATAATCTTCGCAACGACACCGGCGCCGACGGTACGGCCGCCTTCGCGGATTGCGAAGCGCAGACCTTCTTCCATGGCGATCGGGGCGATCAGCTTCACCGTGATCGACACGTTGTCGCCCGGCATCACCATTTCCTTGTCCTTCGGCAGCTCGATCGAGCCCGTCACGTCCGTCGTACGGAAGTAGAACTGCGGACGGTAGTTGTTGAAGAACGGCGTGTGACGGCCGCCTTCGTCCTTGCTCAGCACGTACACTTCAGCCGTGAAGTGCGTGTGCGGCGTGATCGAACCCGGCTTGGCCAGAACCTGGCCGCGCTCCACGTCTTCACGCTTCGTGCCGCGCAGCAGGATACCGACGTTGTCGCCCGCTTGACCTTGGTCCAGCAGCTTGCGGAACATTTCCACGCCCGTGCAGGTCGTCTTCACCGTCGGCTTGATACCGACGATTTCGATTTCCTCGCCGACCTTCACCAGACCACGCTCGATACGACCCGTCACCACCGTGCCGCGACCCGAGATCGAGAACACGTCTTCCACCGGCATCAGGAACGAACCGTCAACAGCGCGTTCCGGCGTCGGGATGTACGTGTCCAGTGCGTCGGCCAGGTTCATGATCGCCACTTCGCCCAGCTCGCCCGTGTCGCCTTCCAGCGCCAGCTTCGCCGAACCCTTGATGATCGGGGTGTCGTCGCCCGGGAAGTCGTACTTCGACAGAAGCTCACGCACTTCCATTTCGACGAGTTCGAGCAGCTCGGCGTCGTCCACCATGTCGCACTTGTTCAGGAACACGATGATGTAGGGCACGCCGACCTGACGGGCCAGCAGGATGTGCTCACGCGTTTGCGGCATCGGGCCGTCAGCGGCCGAGCACACCAGGATTGCGCCGTCCATCTGCGCTGCGCCCGTGATCATGTTCTTCACGTAGTCGGCGTGGCCCGGGCAGTCGACGTGTGCGTAGTGGCGGTTTGCCGTTTCGTACTCGACGTGCGCGGTGTTGATGGTGATACCACGCGCCTTTTCTTCCGGCGCCGCGTCGATCTGGTCGTACGCCTTGGCTTCGCCGCCGAACTTCTTGGTCAGCACCGTCGTGATTGCTGCCGTCAGCGTGGTCTTGCCGTGGTCAACGTGACCGATCGTGCCCACGTTCACGTGCGGCTTGGTCCGCTCGAATTTACCTTTGGCCATTTTCGACTCCTAACAGGATTTTCGCACCTTGCGCCGCGCGCAACTTACTAGACTGATACAACTGGTGCCCATGGGCAGGATCGAACTGCCGACCTCTCCCTTACCAAGGGAGTGCTCTACCACTGAGCCACATGGGCACTACAAAACCGGCACTGGAGCGGGTGAAGGGAATCGAACCCTCGTCATAAGCTTGGAAGGCTTCTGCTCTACCATTGAGCTACACCCGCGAGGTGTTGGATTCCCTTACCGCTTAAATTCTGGTGGAGGAGGTTGGATTCGAACCAACGTAGGCGTAAGCCAACAGATTTACAGTCTGCCCCCTTTAGCCACTCGGGCACCCCTCCGCAGAGAACTATCGATTATGGGGTAACAACACGCCGCTGTCAAGCGTTTCTTGCGACCCGAGGCAACCGAGGCTCTCACCTATAGTGAGAGAAATGCAAAAAGCCCCATCTGAAGATCAGACGGGGCTTTTGCATCTCATAGAGAGGAGCCTGACGATTACCTACTTTCACACGGGTGATCCGCACTATCATCGGCGTGGAGTCGTTTCACGGTCCTGTTCGGGATGGGAAGGGGTGGTACCGACTCGCTATGG
>NZ_FCNY02000068.1 GCF_001544575.2 Caballeronia cordobensis | reverse complement strand
GCGGGCAATCACATCATCAAGCATGCCAGCGAGATGAAAGAGCACAAGCCGCTGCCGGCCGATGCCGCCGACTTCGCGATGGAGCGTCTCGCGGTGCTGGAGAAGTCCACGTCGGGTGAATACACGCAGAACATCGCCAACGACATTCGCGCCTCGATGCAGGCGCATGCGGGCGTGTTCCGCACGGCGAAGCTGCTCGAAGAAGGCGTGGGCAAGATCGCGGAGCTCTCGGAGCGCGTGAAGCACGTGCATCTGAAGGACAAGTCGAAGGTGTTCAACACGGCGAAGGTCGAAGCGCTGGAACTGGCGAACCTGATCGAAGTGGCGCGCGCGACGATGGTGTCGGCCGAAGCGCGCAAGGAAAGCCGTGGCGCGCATGCGCACAGCGACTACGAGCATCGCGATGACGAGAACTGGATGCGTCATACGCTGTGGTTCAGCGAAGGCGATCGCCTGGAGTACAAGCCGGTGCAGATGAAGCCGCTGACGGTGGAATCGGTGCCGCCCAAGGCGCGTACGTTCTAAGGCGCATAGCAAGGAAATCGAAATGGCAAAGAGAATTTTTGAAGTCTATCGCTACGATCCGGACAAGGACGCCGCGCCGCGCATGCAGACGTACGAGCTCGATCTGACGCATGAGCGCATGCTGCTCGACGCGCTGGTGAAGCTCAAGGAAGTCGATGAAACGCTGTCGTTCCGCCGCTCGTGCCGCGAGGGCGTGTGCGGGTCGGACGCGATGAACATCAACGGCAAGAACGGCCTTGCGTGCCTGACGAACCTGAACGAACTGCCGCAGAAGATCGTGCTGCGTCCGCTGCCGGGGCTGCCGGTGGTGCGCGATCTGATCTGCGATTTCACGCAGTTCTTCAACCAGTATCATTCGATCAAGCCGTATCTGATCAATGACACGCCGCCGCCCGAGAAAGAGCGGCTGCAATCGCCGGTCGAGCGCGATGAACTCGACGGCCTGTACGAGTGCATTCTGTGCGCGAGCTGCTCGACGTCGTGCCCGAGTTTCTGGTGGAACCCGGACAAATTCGTCGGACCGGCGGGCCTGCTGCAAGCGTACCGCTTCATCGCGGACAGCCGCGATCAGGCGACCGGCGAACGCCTGGACAACCTGGAAGATCCGTATCGTCTGTTCCGTTGCCATACGATCATGAATTGCGTCGACGTGTGCCCCAAGGGGCTCAATCCGACCAAGGCGATCGGCAAGATCAAGGAATTGATGGTGCGCCGGGCGGTTTGA
>NZ_FCNY02000033.1 GCF_001544575.2 Caballeronia cordobensis | reverse complement strand
AGTCGTGCGCTGTACTTGCTCATGAAAAAACACCCCAAATCGTTGAACGGGTGTCCAACTTTTGGGGTGCAGTTCACACGCCGGGGTTTTTTATCGCTCCCACGCGCCTTACGCGGGAAACACGCCTGTCGACAGATACCGGTCGCCGCGGTCGCAGACCACGAACACGATCGTCGCGTTCTCGACCTGACGCGCGATGCGCAGCGCGACTTCGCATGCGCCGCCCGACGAAATGCCGGCGAAAATGCCTTCGACCGATGCGAGCCGCCGGGCCATCGCTTCCGATGCAGCCTGGCTCACGT
The DNA here is from genome assembly GCF_001544575.2 of Caballeronia cordobensis. Lineage (GTDB taxonomy): Bacteria > Pseudomonadota > Gammaproteobacteria > Burkholderiales > Burkholderiaceae > Caballeronia > Caballeronia cordobensis. The sequence goes on along the minus strand of NZ_FCNY02000033.1, from coordinate 54,609 downwards.
TCTCGACGCGATCCACGCGGCTGCGGTCGAAAATCTTCGGCAGATACGCCTCCGGCCACTTGCGGATGCCCGGAATGCGCGAACCTTCTTCGGGCTGCGCGCCGATGATCTCGATCTTCTGGTTCACCTCTTTCAGATACTTCGACACGCCCATGATCGTGCCGGTCGTGCCCATCGACGAGACGAAGTGCGTGATGCGGCCCTCGGTCTGCTTCCACAATTCCGGGCCGGTGCTTTCGTAATGCGCGAGCGGATTGTCGGGATTCGCGAACTGGTCGAGGATGATGCCGCGGCCATCGCGCTGCATCTGATCGGCGAGATCGCGCGCGTATTCCATGCCGCCCGTCACCGGTGTGAGCACGATTTCCGCGCCGTACGCGGCCATGCTCTGACGGCGCTCGATCGAAAGATCCTCGGGCATCAGCAGCACCATCTTGTAGCCGCGCATCGCGGCGGCCATGGCGAGCGCAATGCCAGTGTTGCCGCTCGTCGCTTCGATCAGCGTATCGCCCGGCTTGATGCGTCCGCGCTCTTCAGCTTTCCTGATCATCGACAAAGCCGGGCGGTCCTTCACCGAGCCCGCCGGGTTGTTGCCTTCGAGCTTGCCCAGCACGACGTTGTTGCGGCTGCGGATTTCATCGTCCACGACGCGGACGAGTTGCACGAGCGGCGTGTTGCCGACCGTGTCTTCGATAGTCATGTAAGCCATATGCGGAGCGGATTCGTGTCCCACGGAAAACCGGCTGCGGTGGGATTTTGATATAGGGGATACGTCGATTGTAGCCCAGCGGTTCTCCCGATGCCGGCGCACCCCTGTTGCGCGGATGGATTGCCGAATCGAACTGTAAGCAAGCTCGTGGCGCACAAGCGCAAAAAGCCCCGCGACGAGGCGGATCGCGGGGTAGCCCAAACATCCAAAGGCTGAAGGAGATGTTGGCGCGCCGCAATTCGGGCGCGCCGTCATGCTGTCCTTATTTTTTCACGACGACCGGTTTGTTCGATGCCGACGCCGAAACCGGCGTTGCGACCGCGGAGTTCGCCGTGCCAGGCGGCGCCGCATTGCCCGGCGCGATCGCCGCGGTCTTCGGCGCCGAGCCGATGGTCAGCCCTTCCGCTTCGAGACGCTGAACGGTTTTGCCGCCCATGCCCTTCACGCGCGTGCCGAGATCGCTGGCGTCCTTGAACGGGCCATGCGCCTGACGCTCGTCGAGAATGGCTTTCGCCTTCGCCGGGCCGATGCCCTTGATGCCGCGCAGTGCGTCGGAATTGGCGGTATTGACGTCGACGGCCGCGAACGCGCTACCGATGGAAAAGAGGAGCGCGAATGCGGCGATCGACGAAAGAACTTGCTTGAACATGACTGAGTCTCCGTAAGGAACCGGCCGGCGGGAGTGCCGACCGCAAGACCCAGTGTAGAGAGGCTCGACGCGCGTTTATAGCTGGCCGAATAGCCAACGCACGTAGCGATCGACGCCTTCCTGAACCGTCAGGAACGGAGCGTCATAGCCCGCCGCACGCAGGCGCGACGGGTCCGCCTGCGTGAAGCATTGATACTTGCCGCGCAGTGCGTCGGGGAACGGAATGTACTCGATGAGCCCGCGCTGAACCAACTCCGCGAGCGATAGCGAAGCTTCGCCATCAAGCGCCCGCAGCGAGTTCACGACCGTCGACGCGATATCGTTGAACGGCTGTGCGCGTCCGGTGCCGAGATTGAAAATGCCCGACTTCTCCGGATGATCGAAGAAGAACAGGTTCACCTTCACGACGTCTTCCACGGAAATGAAGTCGCGTGTCTGCTCGCCCGCCGCATAGCCGTTGTATTCGCCGAAGAGCTTGACCTTGCCTTCCGAGCGAAACTGATTGAAGTTGTGGAACGCGACCGACGCCATACGCCCCTTGTGCGTCTCGCGCGGGCCGTACACGTTGAAATAGCGAAAGCCAACGATCTGGCTCTGCGCCTTCGGCAGCGTTTGCCGCACGATCTGATCGAAGAGAAACTTCGAATAGCCGTAGACGTTGAGCGGCTTTTCGACTTCGCGCTCCTCTACGAAACGGCTCGATCCGCCGTACGTCGCCGCCGACGACGCATACAGGAACTGCGCGCCCTGCGCGAGACACGCGTCCATCACGTCCCGGCTGTAGCGGAAGTTGTTGTCCATCATGTAGCGGCCGTCGGTTTCCATCGTGTCCGAACAGGCGCCTTCATGAAACACCGCGCGCACGCGGCCGAAATCGCCGCGCTGGAAACGCGCGACGAACTCGGTCTTGTCGAGATAATCGTCGATCTCGCAATCGACGAGATTCTTGAACTTGTCGGCTTTGGTCAGATTGTCCACCGCGATCACGCGATGTTCACCGCGCTCGTTGAGCGCCTTGACGATATTGCTGCCGATGAACCCGGCCGCACCGGTAACGATGATGGTCATGGTGAATTCAGGCGAAGAGTTCGTTGTAATCGACAGTGGCCGTACCGAGCTTGCCGACCACGATGCCCGCGGCGCGGTTGGCATAGACGATCGAGTCGACGAGCGGCACGCCCGCGCCCAGCATGGTCGCGACCGTCGCGATGACGGTGTCGCCGGCGCCCGACACATCATACACTTCGCGTGCTTCGGCCGACGTATGCAGCACCTGGTTCTCGGTGAAGAGCGTCATGCCCTCTTCCGAGCGCGTCAGCAGGAGCGCCGAGAGATCGAGTTCGGTGCGCAGCCTGCTCACGCGCTCCTGCAGGTCTTCCTCCGACTTCCATTGTCCGATCACTTCGCGCAGTTCGGCGCGATTCGGCGTGATGAGCGTCGCCCCACGATAACGGTCCCAGTCGTCGCCCTTCGGATCGACGAGCACCGGCTTTCCGGCGCGTTTCGCATCGGCGATCATCTGCGTGACGTGCGTCAGGCCGCCCTTCGCGTAGTCGGACATGAGGATCACGTCGTGCTGCGGCAGGATTTCCGCGAAGCGCGCGAGGCACGCGCGCAGCACTTCGTGATTCGGCGTGTTCTCGAAATCGACACGCAGCAATTGCTGCTGCCGCGACAGCACGCGCAGCTTGATGGTCGTGAGCAGTTCGGGATCGCGTTCGAGATGCGCCGCGACCTTGCTCTCGCCGAGCAGCTCGACCACGCGCTCGCCCGGCTCGTCGTGCCCGACCACGCATAGAAGTCCCGCCTGCGCGCCGAGCGCCGCCGCGTTGCGCGCAACGTTCGCGGCCCCGCCCAGCCGATCTTCCTTCTTCTGCACGTGCACGACCGGCACGGGCGCTTCCGGCGAGATGCGGTTCACGTCGCCGAACCAGTAGCGGTCGAGCATCACATCGCCGACCACGAGCACGCGCGCCGCCGCAATGCGCGCGCGCGGCACGACGGGCATATCGGTCTTAGTTGTTACTTCCGTTGCGGTCGAGTTCGACATGGGGACGTCCTATTGCGTAATAGTCGATGCCCATTTCGGCCATCGATTCCGGTTCGTACAGATTGCGGCCATCGAAGACCACCGGCGTCTTCAGCGCGCTCTTCAAGTACCCGAAATCCGGGCTCTTGAACTCCTTCCATTCGGTCACGATGATGAGCGCATCCGCGCCCCGCAGCGCTTCGTGCTGCGTGCCGACCAGATGCAGGCGCTTCATGTCCTCGGGCCGCTCCGCCAGATCGAGCGCCAGCACGCGTTCGGCTTCCTGCATCGCGACCGGATCGTATCCGCGCACGGTGGCGCCGCGCGCAAGCAGCGCCTCGATGATGCGCCGGCTCGATGCCTCGCGCATGTCGTCGGTGTTGGGCTTGAACGCGAGGCCCCACACGGCGAAGGTGCGCCCGCGCAGGTCTTCGCCCATGCGCTTCACGATCTTGTTGACGAGCACGTCCTTCTGATCGCGATTCACCGCTTCGACCGCTTCGAGCACGCGCAGCGTGTGGCCGTTTTCGCGGGCAGTCTGCGCGAGCGCCTGCACGTCCTTCGGGAAGCACGAACCGCCGTAGCCGCAGCCCGCATAGAGGAAGTGATAGCCGATGCGCGGGTCCGAGCCGATCCCGCGACGCACCGACTCGATATCCGCGCCGACCGTATCGGCCAGATTCGACAGATCGTTCATGAACGAGATGCGGGTGGCGAGCATCGCGTTGGCCGCGTACTTCGTGAATTCGGCGGAGCGCACGTCCATGTACAGCGTGCGCTCGTGATTGCGGTTGAACGGCACGTAGAGGCGCTTCATCTTCTCGCGCGCGCGGTTGCCCGCGTGGTCGTCGTCGATGCCGATGACAATGCGGTCCGGGCGCATGAAGTCGTCCACCGCCGCGCCTTCCTTCAGGAACTCCGGGTTCGACACGACCGAGAAACCGTGCGACTCCGATCCGAGCCCGCGCGCCTTCAGTTCTTCCTCGACGACGTTTTTCACCTGCTGCGCCGTGCCGACCGGCACCGTCGATTTATCGACGATCACCTTGAAGCCGTTCGAATACTTGCCGATGTTGCGCGCCGCCGCGAGCACGTATTGCAGGTCGGCGGAGCCGTCTTCGTCGGGCGGCGTGCCCACCGCGATGAATTGAATGTCGCCGTGCTCGACGCTCGCCTTGACGTCGGTCGAGAACTGGATGCGGCCTGCCGCGCGCGTGCGCCTCAGCATTTCCTGAAGGCCCGGCTCGTGGATGGGCACGCCGCCATTGTTGAGAATTTCGATCTTGCGCGGATCGACGTCCACGCAAAACACGTCATTGCCGATTTCGGCAAGGCACGCGCCGGTCACAAGACCGACGTAACCCGTGCCGACGATGGTTACTTTCATACGCTTTCCGGAGGTATTTGAAATGCCGGTGGCGGAAGCGGCGCTCGCGCGCCGCCTGAACTCATGCTCGCCGCGTGCCGGTCAGGCCGAACTCGTGATCGGCTCGACGCGGCGCGGCGCGTACGTCTCCCAGCCGCTGCAGCCGGGACATTGCCAATAGAATAGTCGCGCGCGGAATCCGCAGGTTTGACAGGTATAGCGTGGCAGATTCTTGGTGCGCTGTTTCACCAGATTGCGCATCAGTTCCAGCTCGCCCCGGCGCGGCTCCTCGGCCGTCGCTTCCTGGGCTTCGAGCAGGCGCGTCATTCCCGCGAGGTTCGGCGCGCTCTGCATCTGCTGACGCGCGAGCGCGTGCGCCGCCTCCAGCCCGCGCAATTCCTGCACGTGCTTGTAGGCGACATCCAGCAGATCGTTGGACGGATAGCGGCTCGTGTAATCGGTCAGCAGCGCGACGCCCTCTTCCTTGCGTCCGAGCGCGGCGTACGCCTTCATCAACTTTTCGGCCACGAGCGGCAGGTACGCTTCGTTCTGCTCCTCGACACGCTTCCAGTTCGCAATCGCGGCTTCGACATTGCCCGCGGCGGCTTCGACGTCGCCCGCGAGAATCGTCGCGCGCACGTTGTCCGGGTTCGACGCCAGCGCGAGCTTCAGTTCAGCGCGCGCGCCATCGGGATTCTTGCGCTGCAACGCTTCCTGCGCGAGTTCGCAATGGAAATGCGCGATTTCCATGTGCAGCGACGGCGCACCCATCTTTTCGATCTGCTCGGCCGTCGTGATCGACTTGGGCCAATCCTTCTCGATTTCATAGATGGTCAAAAGCGCACGCTGCGCGCCGAGCGAATATTCGCCCGCGTCCAGCGACTTGAACGTTTCCTCCGCGCGATCGAGCAAGCCCGCCTTCAGGAAGTCCTGTCCGAGTTCATACAGCGCGTGGTCGCGCTCGGCGACCGGCAAATCGGCGCGGCTCAGCAAATTTTGATGCACGCGGATGGCGCGATCGGTCTCACCGCGACGGCGGAACAGGTTGCCGAGCGCGAAGTGGAGTTCGATGGTCTCGGGATCGAGCTTGGCGACCTCGATGAACGCATCGATCGCCTTGTCGTGTTGCTCGTTGAGCAGAAAATTGAGGCCGCGAAAGTACGAGCGCGGCAGGTTCGCATTCTCGGACAGCAGCGTTTTCAGGTCATAGCGGGACGTCATCCACCCCAGCGCGAACGCGACGGGAATGACGAGCAGCCACCAGAAGTCTAGATCCATGCGATTAGTCGTTGATTGTTGGGTGTCCGCTCTGACGCCGCGTCAGATGAGCGGCGGCATCGGCGGCTCTTCTTTCACGACCGGCGTTTCGCGCGCAACGCGCAGTTCGCGCTTCAGACGGCCGTTTTCCATGCGCAGGCGCAGCTTCGCGGGCAGGCCGGACACGAGACCCGCCAGCAATCCCACGACGAAAAACGCAAGACCGATCAGGATCAGCGGCGCGGTCCAGGCATAGCCTGCGAGGAAGTTCAGTGTCGCGGTCTGGGTGTTGGCGAGCGCCAGCACCAGGAGCAGCACGAAAACCAGAACGCGGATCAGCCAGACGAGGAATTTCATGTACGGTCTCGCAAGAGCGGTTGCACCAGAGGCCAAGCCATTCCAGCCGGCCTGCGCGGTCGAACACCCAGGTCAAAGTGACCGGTATTGTAATTGATGCTCATGGGCGCAGACACCCGCCTGCTTCCCGCAGCGTTTTAAGCAAGTCGCGCACCCGTGCCCGCCCGCGCGATGCGCATAAAAAAAGCACCCCGAGGGGTGCTTTCCTGGTCGATTGCCTCGTGGCCGGACGCCGCGAACCGAAACATCTCTTCGGTAGCGATGCGCCGATCAGAGATCGTCCGCATCGTCGTCATTCGAAGCTTTGAGCGGCTCGCCCGCGCGGCCGTCGACGCGTTCGCGCAATTCCTTGCCCGGCTTGAAGTGCGGCACGAATTTCTCCGGCACCAGCACTTTCTCGCCCGACTTGGGATTACGCCCGACGCGCGACGGACGACGATTGAGCCCAAAGCTGCCGAAGCCGCGAATCTCGATACGATGACCGTTGGCCAGGGCCTCCGACATCGCATCGAGCATCGTCTTCACCGCGAAATCCGCATCCTTGAGGACAAGTTGCGGAAATCGCGACGCCAACTGGGCGACCAATTCACTTTTGGTCATTCTGCAGCAGTGCCGTTAAAGGCTTAGCTGTTCTGGCCGTCGAGCTTGGCCTTGAGCAGCGCGCCGAGGTTGGTCGTGCCCGTCGCGGCGGCGTTCGAGTCGCCCTGCAGGCTGCGCATGGCTTCCTGCTGTTCGGCCGAATCCTTCGCCTTGATCGACAGGTTGATGCCACGCGACTTGCGATCGATGTTGATGATCATCGCGTTGACCTTGTCGCCTTCCTTCAGCACATTGCGCGCATCTTCCACGCGGTCTTGCGCGATTTCCGAAGCACGCAGGTAGCCTTCGACGTCCGCGTTCAGCGCGACGACGGCACCCTTCGGGTCCACCGACTTCACGACGCCGTCGACGATAGCGCCCTTGTCGTTGATCGCGACGAAGTTGTTGAACGGATCGCCTTCGAGCTGCTTGATGCCGAGCGAAATGCGTTCCTTCTCGACGTCGATGCCCAGAACCACGGCTTCGACTTCGTCGCCCTTCTTGTACTTGCGGACGGCTTCTTCGCCGGTTTCCGACCACGACAGGTCCGACAGGTGAACCAGACCGTCGATGCCGCCAGGCAGACCGATGAACACGCCGAAGTCGGTGATCGACTTGATGGCGCCGCTGATCTTGTCGCCCTTCTTGAAGTTGCGGCTGAAGTCATCCCACGGATTCGGCTTGCACTGCTTCATGCCGAGGGAGATACGGCGGCGGTCTTCGTCGATTTCGAGAACCATGACTTCGACTTCGTCACCGAGCTGAACAACCTTCGACGGAGCAACGTTCTTGTTGGTCCAGTCCATTTCCGACACGTGGACGAGGCCTTCGATGCCCGATTCCACTTCGACGAATGCGCCGTAGTCGGTGATGTTCGTGACCTTGCCGAACAGGCGCGTGCCCGACGGGTAACGGCGCGAGATGCCTTCCCACGGATCGTCGCCCAGTTGCTTGATGCCGAGCGAAACGCGGTTCTTCTCTTGGTCGAACTTGAGGATCTTGGCGGTGACTTCCTGGCCGACCGACAGCACTTCCGACGGGTGACGCACGCGGCGCCATGCGATGTCGGTGATGTGCAGCAGGCCGTCGATGCCGCCGAGGTCCACGAACGCGCCGTAGTCGGTGATGTTCTTGACCACGCCTTCGACGATCGCGCCTTCCTTCAGCGTCTCGAGCAGCTTCGCGCGCTCTTCGCCCTGCGTCGCTTCGATCACGGCGCGGCGCGACAGCACCACGTTGTTACGCTTGCGGTCGAGCTTGATGACGCGGAATTCGAGCGTCTTGCCTTCGTACGGCGTCGTGTCCTTGACCGGACGCGTGTCGACGAGCGAACCCGGCAGGAACGCGCGGATGCCGTTGACCATCACGGTCATGCCGCCCTTGACCTTGCCGGTGATCGTGCCGGTCACGAGTTCGTTGTTGTCCAGCGCCTTTTCCAGCGACAGCCACGAAGCGAGGCGCTTCGCCTTGTCCCGCGACAGGATGGTGTCGCCATAGCCGTTTTCCAGCGCGTCGATCGCGACGGAAACGAAGTCGCCCGCCTGCACTTCCACTTCACCCGCGTCGTTCAGGAATTCTTCGAGCGGAATATAGGCTTCGGACTTGAGACCAGCGTTGACGACCACGAAGTTGTGGTCGACACGCACGACTTCGGCGGAGATCACTTCGCCGGCGCGCATGTCCTGCTTGGTCAGCGACTCTTCGAACAGAGCCGCAAAGGATTCGGTATTCGGGGTGGAGGTTTGCAGGTCGGACATAAAAATCGATATTTGCACGGCCTTTGCGCGGTGGTCTCGGTATTGAGACCGGTGAGGCGCAACGCCATACGGGGTTAAGAGGTTTAACACACGCCCTGCCTCCCGGCAGAGCACCTTACTTCACTACACAAACGCCCTACACGCGAACCTCGCTGTACCAGCCGATGATCTGTTCGACCGCTTGATCGATCGACAAACCGGAGGTGTCCAGCGTCTTCGCGTCTGCCGCGGGCTTGAGGGGCGCGGCGCTCCGGTTCATGTCCCGGTCGTCGCGCGCACGCAAATCTCGCAGCAAGTCATCCATATTAGCAGAAAAACCTTTTTGCATCAATTGCTTATACCGTCTGGCGGCGCGCGCCTCGACGCTCGCGGTCAGAAAGACCTTCAGCGTGGCGTCGGGGAAGATGACGGTGCCCATGTCGCGGCCGTCGGCGACGAGGCCGGGGCGCTTGCGAAAGGCCCGCTGGCGCGCGACGAGCGCCTGACGCACTGCCGGATGCACGGCGATCGCGGAGGCGCGGTTGCCCACCTGTTCCTGGCGGATTTCACCGGAAACATCGACGCCGTCGAGCTGCGCGCATCCTTCGCGGAAGGTGATATGGAGCGCCTCGATGAGTTTTGCAAGGCCGGCTGCGTCGTCGTTCGCCACGTCGTAGCGGATACTGGCCAGCGCCGCGAGCCGGTAGAGCGCGCCGCTGTCGAGCAGATGGAAGCCGAGCGACGCCGCGACGATCGCCGCGACGGTGCCCTTGCCCGACGCCGTCGGCCCGTCGATGGTGATCACTGGAGTGGGGTCGAATGGACGGGTCGGTTTCATTGAGTCCGGGCGTTCTGGCCCGTTATTACGGTTGTTGAAGTCGATGGCATCGCGTTTCACGTCAGGCCTTCACGAGCGTGGCAAAGCGCTCGAAGTAGTCCGGAAACGTCTTGTTCACGCACTTCGGATCATTGATGCGCACCGGCACTTGCCCGAGGCTCACGAGCGAAAAGCACATCGCCATGCGGTGATCGTCGTAGGTGTCGATGGCGGCGTTCGGCGTGAGCTGCGCCGGCGGCGTGACGACGAGATAGTCGGCGCCCTCTTCGACCGTCGCGCCGACCTTGCGCAGTTCGGTCGCCATCGCGGCGATGCGGTCGGTTTCCTTCACGCGCCAGCTCGCGATGTTACGGAGCGTGGTCGTGCCGCTGGCAAAGAGCGCGGCCACGGCGATCGTCATCGCGGCATCGGGAATCAGGTTGAAATCCATGTCGATGGGCGCGAGCTTGCCGTCGTCGGACTCCACGCCGCGCACTTCGATCCAGTCCTCGCCCATCATCACGTTCGCGCCCATGCGATTGAGCGCGTCGGCAAAACCGACGTCGCCCTGGATGCTCGCGCGCCCGACGCCTTCCACGCGCACCGGCCCGTGGCCGATCGCGCCCGCCGCGAGAAAGTACGACGCCGACGACGCATCGCCTTCCACCATGATCGCGCCCGGCGACGTGTAGCTCGCGCCCGCCGCGACCGTGAAGCGCGCCCAGCCGTCGCGCTCGACCGTCACGCCGAAGCGCTCCATCAACCGAATGGTGATGTCGATGTACGGCTTCGAGATCAGCTCGCCCTCGACCTCGACCGTGACCGGAGCAGTGCGGCCTTCGATCACCGGCAGGCTCATCAGAAGCGCGGTCAGAAACTGGCTCGACACGTCGCCGCGCACGCGAATGGGCTTGTCGATGGCGATCTTCGCCGGGTGAATCCTGAGCGGCGGATAGCCGTCGTTCAGTTCGTAATCGATGCTCGCGCCGATCTGCCGCAATCCGTCCACGAGATCGCCAATCGGCCGCTCGTGCATGCGCGGCACGCCGTGCACGCGATATTCGCCGCCGTTCACCGCGAGCGCCGCGGTCAGCGGACGCACCGCCGTGCCTGCGTTGCCGAGAAACAGCTCCGCCGATTTCGACGGAAACGCGCCGCCCGTGCCGCCAACGATCACGCGTTCGCCGTCTTCACGCACCTCGACGCCGAGATTCCCGAGCGCCGCGAGCATGACGCGGGTGTCGTCGGAATCGAGCAGATTGGTGATTGACGTTTCGCCCTTCGATAAAGCCGCGAGCAGCAGCACGCGGTTCGAGATGCTCTTCGAGCCGGGCAAGCGCACCGTACCGGACGCGCGGGAAAAAGGTCCGAGGTCGAGATGTTCCATAGTGTTCTTTCCTTATTTCGCGGCGACGTCGCCGGAGGGCTTGATGCCCCCGCGTTCCTGCCATTCCTTGCGCGCCACGCGCGAGCGCGCGAACGCGGCTTCGAGCGCTGCGCCATCCGATGCTTCGATCGCCGCGCGAAAGCGCGCAAGCACGGCGGTGTAATCATCGAGTTCGGCGAGCAGCGCGGCGCGGTTCGCGAGACAGATATCGCGCCACATTTCCGGGCTCGAGGCCGCGATGCGCGTGAAATCGCGAAACCCGCCCGCGGCAAATGAAAACTTCAGCTCGGCATCGGGCGTGTCGAGAATCTGGTCGACGAGCGCGAACGACAGCACATGCGGCAAATGACTGACCGACGCGAACACGCGATCGTGCTGCGCCTCGCTCATCTGACGCACGCAGGCGCCCGTTGCACGCCACATCGAGGCGATACGCTCCACGTCGTCTGCCGCGTTTTCGGGCAGCGGACACAACACCACATTGCGATCGACGTAAAGCTCCGGCAGCGCCGCATCGACGCCGCTCGACTCGCGCCCGGCGATCGGATGGCCCGGCACGAACTGCGCGACGCGCGCACCGAGCGCGCGCCGCGCCGCCGCGACGACGTCGCTCTTCGTGCTGCCGGCGTCGGTGACGATCGTGCGCGCATCGAGAAAAGGGGCGATGCGCGCGAGCAGCGGCTCGGTCTGCGCGACCGGCGCGGCAAGCAGCACCACGTCCGCGCCCGCGAGCGCGCCAGCGAGCCCGGTGTCGTCGCCGAGCGCGGCGGCTTCGTCGATCACGCCGAGTTCGATGGCGCGCGCAACCGACGCCGCCGAGCGGCCGACGCCGACGACGCGGCCGCCAAGCCCCGCGCGCTCACGCAGCGCCCGCGCGAGCGACCCGCCGATCAGGCCGACGCCGAAGATAACCAGTTTGTTGAAAGAGAACATCGATGCGGCCTGAAGCTGAAAACGAAACGGCCGCTCAACGCGCCCGCGGATACGAACCGAGAATCTTCAGGAACGCGGCCTTGCGCCCGAGTTCTTCGAGGGCGGCGGCAACCGAGGAATCGTCGCGATGCCCTTCGATGTCGATATAAAAGTAGTACTCCCACGCGCCCGAGCGCGCCGGACGCGACTCGAAGCGCGTCATCGAGACGCCGTGCTTCGCGAGCGGCTCCAGCAGCTTGAACACCGCGCCCGCTTCGTTCGTCACCGACACGATGAGCGAAGTCTGGTCGTGGCCGCTCGAATCGGTCGGCTGCTTGCCGACGATCACGAAGCGCGTGCGATTGTGCGGGTCGTCCTGAATCTGCGAGAACACGATGCCGAGGCCGTAGTGCGTCGCGGCGCGATCGCCCGCGATGGCCGCGACGGTCGGATCGTTCACCGCCATGCGCGCCGCTTCGGCATTGCTCGACACGGCCTGGCGCTCCAGATGCGGCGCGTTCGCCGTCAGCCAGCGCTGACACTGCGCAAGTGCCTGCGGATGCGCGCACACGCGCTTGACGCCATCGAGCGCGCCGGACGCCGTCAGCAGATTGTGATGGATGGGCAATGCGAGCTCGCCGCCAATCAGAAGCGACGTCTGCAGCAGCAGATCGAGCGTGCGCGACACCGCCCCTTCCGCCGAATTCTCGACCGGCACGACACCGTACTGCGCCGCGCCCGCTTCGACCGAACGGAACACTTCGTCGATGGACGGACACGGCAGCCCTTCGATCGAATGTCCGAAGTATTCGAACATCGCCTGCTCGCTGTACGTGCCGACCGGCCCGAGGAAGGCCGCGCGAATGGTCTGTTCGAGCGCGCGGCTCGCGGCCATGATCTCGCGCCAGATCGACGCGATGTGTTCGTCGGCGAGTGGTCCTTCGCTCATCTCCTGCAGCCGCGCGATGACCTGCATCTCGCGCTCGGGACGGAACACCGGCGCGTTGAAATGCTTCTTCACCTCGCCGACTTCGAGCGCGACGGAAGCACGCTGATTCAGCAGCGCGATGAGTTGCGCGTCGAGCACGTCGATGCGCTCGCGCAGCGGTTTGAGTCTTGAATTGAGATCGTCGTCCATGCGGTTGAGCTTGTGCGGTTGAGAGAGCAACGGCGCTTAGGCAGCCGAACGCTCGAATTCCTTCATGTATTCGACGAGAGCTTTGACCCCCTCGACCGGCACCGCGTTGTAGATCGATGCCCGCATGCCGCCGACGGACTTGTGGCCCTTCAGTTGCAACAGCCCGCGCGCCTTCGCGCCGGCCAGGAAATCCAGATTGCGCGATTCGTCGGCAAGGAAGAACGGCACGTTCATGCGCGAACGGTTTGCCCGCTCGACCTTGTTGACGTAGAAATCGCTGGAATCGATGGTGTCGTACAGCAGCTTCGCCTTCTCGACGTTGCGCGCCTCGATCGCTTCCAGGCCGCCCTGCTGCTTCAGCCACTTGAAGACGAGCCCGGCGATGTAGATCGCGTAGGTGGGCGGCGTGTTGTACATCGAGTTGTTCTCGGCGACGATCTTCCATTCGAACGCCGACGGACAAATGGGCAGCGCGCGGTCGAGCAGATCTTCACGCACGATCACCACGGTCACGCCCGCCATGCCGATGTTCTTCTGCGCGCCGCCGAAGAGCACGCCGTATTTGGCGATGTCCATCGGGCGCGAGAGGATGTGCGACGAGGCGTCCGCGACGAGCGGGATGTCGCCGAGATCGGGAATCTCGAAGGCTTCGACGCCATCGATGGTCTCGTTCGAGCACAGATGCACATACGCCGGATCGTCCGACAGTTGCCATTCGTCGAAGCCCGGCACGCGCGTGAAACCTGCTTCGGTCTTGCCGTTCGCCGCGAGATGCGGCGTGCCGTATTTCTGCGCTTCCTTGAACGATTTCGTCGACCACGAACCGGTCACGACGAAATCGGCGGTTTGCTTCCTGCCGAGCAGGTTCATCGGCACGATGGCGTTTTCGCCGATGCCGCCGCCTTGCAAAAACAGAATGCGATGCGACGCGGGCACGTTCAGCAGCTCGCGCAGATCGGTCAGGGCCGCCTCGTGAATCGACATGAATTCCGCGCCGCGGTGGCTCATTTCCATCACGCTCATGCCGCTGCCTTGCCAGTCGAGCATTTCCTCGGCAGCCTGCTTGAGGACTGCTTCTGGCATGGCGGCGGGGCCGGCGGAGAAATTGAACACGCGCATCTGGAGATCCCGGAATTCCGATTTGGCAGGCGCGCAACGAACGGCGAATGGAAGATCGCCGCGTTTTCACGCCCGAAAAAGAAATGGCTGCTTGCGCTCGCGCGCAAACAGCCATTATCGCACTGTCCTGAAAACCCGCCAATGCACGGGGCGGCGAGCCCCGTCAGCGCATGTGCGCCAGGACGATAGCGCCGTGCTTACTTGCCCGGCTTGACGCTCGCCACTTCCTGATCGGCTTGCGTGCGCGTCGCCTTGATGGCTTGCGGCATGTACTTCTGCATCAGACCGTTCACGACGTCGCGGCCAACCTGGTCCTGAACCTGGATGAACTTGCGGCCGGTCGGGCTCTTGTAGAAGTTAGTCAGGTCCTTGATCTCGTCGGTCGAGTAGTACTTCGCGTACGCGTCGTACTGAGCCTGCATCGCGTCCTTGCGGAATGCGTCGGTCGCGAAAACCTGGCCAGCGGAATCGACCAGCTTCGGCACTGCGTTCTTCTGCAGCGCCGGAACGGCAGCCTGCTTCTGCTTGTCGTTCAGCGTCTTGTTCTCGGACAGCGCGTCCGAAAGGATCGCCGGCACGAGTTGCTTCGACTGCATCTGCGCGCTGTTACCGATCGCACCGACCAGCTTCTGCGCGTCGATTGCGTCGAGCAGATCCTTGATCGCGGCTTGCTTGGCCGGATCAACCGGTGCTGCTGCGGCCGCCGGCGCGGCCGACTGTGCAGGCGCCTGGTTCTGAAGCGACTGAGCCATCGCGAAAGTCGGCACGAAAGCGGCCAGCAACATCCACTGCTTGAAACGTCCTTGCATTATTACTCCCTGTAAAAAATATCCAGTTCGGCACTGGCGACGAGCTTTGCGTGTCCGTCCGGTGCAGACCTCGTCTGCTGCGAAGTGCGAACGTCAACTACGGGCTCAGGTCGCGCAGCTTAACCAATTCAGGCTTTCAAAAGCGATAACGAGCGTCCCGTGTCACAAAAAATATCAGGCGCTTTCTCCGCCTTCACCATTCTCCGTGCCACCGTTCTTGCCCGCAGTATCGTCCGGACCGGCGTCGCCTTCGAGCTCGGCCTCGGCTTCCGCCTCGGCGATATGCTGCAGTCCCGACAACTTGGTTCCCTCGTCAAGGCTGATGAGTGTAACACCTTGAGTTGCACGGCCCATCTCGCGGATTTCCGAAACCCGCGTGCGGATGAGCACGCCCGAGGTCGTGATCAGCATGATTTCGCTTTCCGGCTCGACGAGCGTCGCCGCGACCACGCGGCCGTTGCGCTCTGAAGTCTGGATCGCGATCATGCCCTTCGTGCCGCGGCCGTGACGCGTGTACTCGTTGATCGGCGTGCGCTTGCCATAGCCGTTCTCGGTGGCCGTGAGCACCGACTGGTTCTCGCCGCCCGCGACCAGCATCGCGATGACCTGCTGTCCGTCTTCGAGTTGCATGCCGCGCACGCCGCGCGCCTCGCGGCCCATCGCGCGCACGTCGTTCTCGTCGAAGCGCACGGCCTTGCCCGCGTCCGAGAACAGCATGACGTCGTGCTCGCCGTCGGTGATGGCCGCGCCGATCAGGTAATCGCCCTCGTCCAGACCGACCGCGATGATGCCCTTCTTCATCGGACGGCTGAAGGCTTCGAGCGGCGTCTTCTTGACCGTGCCGAGCGCGGTCGTCATGAACACGTATTTGTCCGCCGAGAATTCCTTGATCGGCAGCACGACGTTGATCTTCTCGCCATCCTGCAGCGGGAACATGTTGACGATGGGGCGGCCGCGCGAATTGCGCGAGCCCTGCGGCACTTCGTAGACCTTGATCCAGTACACGCGGCCACGGTTCGAGAAGCACAGCATGTGATCGTGCGTGTTCGCGATGAAGAGCGTGTCGATCCAGTCGTCTTCCTTCATCTGCGTCGCCTGCTTGCCGCGACCGCCGCGTTTTTGCGCGCGGTATTCGGAGAGCGGTTGCGACTTCACGTAGCCGGAGTGCGACATGGTCACGACCATGTCCGTCGGCGTGATCAGGTCTTCGGTGTTGAGCTCCGTCGCGTTCATCTCGATGCGCGAGCGGCGGTCGTCGCCGAACTCGGCGCGAATCTGGCCGAGTTCCTCGACGATCATCTGGCGGATACGCTCCGGCCGAGCGAGGATGTCGAGCAGGTCGGCGATCTGCGCCATCACGTCGCGATACTCGCTGACGATCTTGTCCTGTTCGAGCCCGGTCAAGCGTTGCAGGCGCATCTGCAGGATTTCCTGCGCCTGGACGTCCGACAATTTATACAGGCCGTCCGCCTGGAGACCGTACGCCGGATTCAGCCCTTCCGGACGATACGCCAGGCGCCCGCCCGAAGCCTCGGTCTCGGCGCGCGTCAGCATCTCGCGCACGAGCGACGAATCCCACGGCTTCGCCATCAACTCCTGCTTGGCGATGGGCGGCGTCGGCGCGGCCTTGATGATCGCGATGAAATCGTCGATGTTCGCGAGCGCGACGGCGAGACCTTCGAGCACGTGCCCGCGATCGCGCGCCTTGCGCAGTTCGTACACCGTGCGCCGCGTGAGCACTTCCCGTCGATGCGACAGGAAGCACTCGATCATCTCCTTCAGGTTCAGCAGCTTGGGCTGGCCGTCGACGAGCGCGACCATGTTCATGCCGAACGTGTCCTGAAGCTGCGTCTGCTTGTACAGGTTGTTCAGAATGACTTCCGGCACTTCGCCGCGCTTCAGCTCGATCACGACGCGCATGCCCGACTTGTCGGATTCGTCGCGGATATCGGAAATGCCTTCCAGCTTCTTCTCGTTGACGAGTTCGGCGATGCGCTCGAGCAGCGTGCGCTTGTTCACCTGATACGGAATCTCGTCGACGATGATCGCCATGCGCTGGCCGCGGTCGATCTCCTCGAAGTGCGTGGCCGCGCGCATCACGACGCGCCCGCGCCCCGTGCGATAGCCGTCGCGCACGCCCGCGACGCCGTAGATGATGCCCGCCGTCGGGAAATCCGGCGCCGGCACGATCTCGATCAGTTCGTCGACGGTCGCTTCGGGCGTGTTCAGCAGATGCAGACAGGCGTCGACGATTTCGCGCAGGTTGTGCGGCGGAATGTTGGTCGCCATGCCGACCGCGATGCCGGCCGAGCCATTGATCAGCAGATTGGGAATGCGCGCCGGTAGGACGAGTGGCTCGCTTTCGCTGCCGTCGTAGTTCGGACCGAAGTCGACGGTTTCCTTGTCGATGTCGGCCAGCAGTTCGTGACCGATCTTCGCCATGCGGATTTCGGTGTAGCGCATGGCTGCGGCGTTGTCGCCGTCGACCGAACCGAAGTTGCCCTGGCCGTCCACGAGCATGTAGCGCAGCGAGAACGGCTGCGCCATGCGAACGATCGTCTCGTAGACGGACGCGTCGCCGTGAGGATGGTATTTACCGATGACGTCGCCGACGATACGCGCCGATTTCTTGTACGGGCGGTTCCAGTCGTTGTTCAGCTCGTGCATCGAGTAGAGCGCCCGGCGATGCACCGGCTTCAGGCCATCGCGGACATCGGGAAGCGCGCGCCCGACGATCACGCTCATCGCGTAATCGAGATACGAGCGGCGCATTTCCTCCTCGAGGGAGATTGGCAGAGTCTCTTTGGCGAATTGATCCATTATCCGTGTCTTGAACTTTGCAGCGGCGACACGGCAACACGCGCAGCGATTCGGCGGGATTCGCCCGCCAGCCGCGCGACATGCGCCGGCCTGGCGCGTAGCCGCCGTACGCTGCGCGCTGCATGTGCAGCGCATGCCTTTTTCATGTGCTGCGAACGCAACACATCAAGAGATTCTACCATGTGCGACATTCCCGCCCGGCACACACTGTATACATACAGTGCATGCCGATGAAGCCGCCGGCAAAGCTTCGCCGACCCGGAATGCGCATGCGGACTTCGTAATGCGCAACGCTGTACCAATTATTTACAAAAACCGGGGAACGCATTCCGTCAATTCGTCATCTCGCCGGGCTATCATGCCGCCTCGCCGTTTTGCCAGACGCGAAGAGTACCCGCGATAAAAACACGCAGGAAATCGCTCTCGGGCACGCAATGTGCGCACGTTTCGCGCCTTCTTTGCGCCCGGACTTTCTCCTGTCCCCTTCTTGTTGCGCATGCACCACATAAGGTTGCGGGCGTACAGCGTGCGGGGATATTTTTATCGTTGCAAGGGAACGATATGGCAAAATGCCAACGCACAAAGTTAGACACTGCTCGAAGTCTATACAGCGCGTTTTGTTCCGCGGGAATGTTATACTCCGAGCAATGTATGACTTGTCTTCGTCTACAGGCTCGCAGTAAACCTGCGGTAATCTCAATTTCGAGAGGAGAAATATGAATAAACTTTCAAAGCTCGCGTTCATTGCAGCTACCGCAGTTATGGCTGCATCGGCCTCGGCACAGTCGGTGCCGGCCTCGCGACAAGCCGTGAATGACAACTGGGTGAACGGTACGGGCGAGTACGTGTGGATGAACGGCACGAACGAACTGTGCTGGCGCGACGCGTTCTGGACGCCGGCTACGGCAAACGCAAAGTGCGATGGCGCGCTGGTCGCGCAAGCACCGACGCCGCCGGCACCGGTCGCTCCGCCGCCGCCGGTCATCTCGAGCCAGAAGGTCACGTACCAGGCTGACGCTCTGTTCGACTTCGACAAGGCAGTCCTGAAGCCGGCTGGTAAGGAAAAGCTTGACGATCTCGCATCGAAGATCGGCGCGCTGAACCTCGAAGTCGTGGTTGCAACGGGTTACACGGACCGCATCGGTTCGGACGCGTACAACAACCGTCTGTCGCTGCGCCGTGCGCAAGCTGTGAAGGCTTACCTGGTCAGCAAGGGCATCGAAGCCAACCGTATCTACACGGAAGGCAAGGGCAAGCGCGACCCGGTCACGGGCGGCAAGTGCACGCAGAAGAACCGCAAGCAACTCATCGCCTGCCTCGCGCCGGATCGTCGCGTGGAAGTCGAAGTTGTCGGCACGACGCGTCAGCCGCAGCAGTAATCGCGAGTTGGATTGCCGCAGATCGAACCCCCGCCTCGGCGGGGGTTTTTTTATGCCCGAAGCACTTCCGGCATCCGATTGACGGACCACGCCTCGGGTAGCCTCAACGCATTCCAGTTTTTGCCCGCCCTTTGCGGCGCCTATATACTCGGTCCTAATCGATTCACGACTCAAACAAGGCACACTTCCGAACATGACCAATGTCGATCCCCACGAACTGCAGAAATTCAGCGAGCTCGCGCATCGCTGGTGGGACCCGAACGCCGAGTTCAAGCCGCTGCACGAGCTGAACCCCGTGCGGCTCGACTGGATCGATGCCCATGCGCATTTGAGTGCCAAACGCGTGCTCGACATCGGCTGCGGCGGCGGCATTCTTTCCGAGTCGATGGCGACGCGCGGCGCGGACGTGAAAGGCATCGATCTGTCGTCGAGCGCCCTTGGCGTGGCGGATCTGCATAGCCTCGAGAGCGGCGTCGACGTCGCCTACGAGGAAATTTCCGCCGAAGCGCTCGCCGCGCGCGAGCCCGGCTCGTACGACGTCGTGACGTGCATGGAAATGCTCGAACACGTGCCGAATCCCGCAGGAACGGTCGCCGCGTGCGCCGCGCTCGTGAAACCGGGCGGCTGGGTGTTTTTCTCCACGCTGAACCGCAACGCCAAGGCCTACCTGTTCGCGGTCATTGGCGCGGAATACATCGCGCGCATGCTGCCGCGCGGCACGCACGATTACGCGCGCTTCATCAAGCCATCGGAACTGGCGACGTTCGCGCGCATGGCGTCGCTCTCGCCCGTCGATATCAAGGGCATCACCTATCGGCCGATTTCCAAGCACTTCGGCCTGTCGAACGACACGAGCATCAATTACATGATGGCTTGCCGCCGCGAAGCCTGACGCCATGATCAACGACGACCCCTTGTCCACGGGCACCCTCGACACCAAGCCCCTTCCCGAAGAAACGACGCCTCTGCCGCAGCGCGTGGCCGAGCGCGACGGCATCGGGCTGTGTCAGGCGGTGCTGTTCGATCTGGACGGCACGATCGCCGATACCGCGCCCGACCTCGTCGCCGCGGTGAACAAGATGCGGCATGACCGCGGCCTGGAAATGCGTCCGCTCGAGATGCTGCGGCCGCATGCGTCGGCAGGCGCGCGCGGACTGCTGGGCGGCGCTTTCGAGATCGGTCCGGAGCATCACGACTTCGCGTCGATGCGCGACGAATTCCTCGCCAACTACGAAGCCGATCTGTGCATCGAGACGACGCTCTTTCCGGGCATCGCCGAGATACTCGATCAGCTCGATGCGCGCGGCGTACGCTGGGGCATCGTCACGAACAAGGTGACGCGTCTCGCCGCCCCGCTCGTCGGCCTGCTTGGTCTCGATACGCGCGCGGGCTGTCTCGTCTGCGGCGACACCACGCCGCATTCGAAGCCGCATCCGGCGCCGCTGCTGCATGCGGCGGAATTGCTGGATGTCGCGCCGGAGCGCATCGTCTATGTCGGCGACGATCTGCGCGACGTGCAGGCCGGCTTCGCGGCGGGCATGATCACCGTGGCCGCCGCCTACGGCTATTGCGGCGACGACATTCCGCCGCGCCGCTGGCACGCCAATCACGTCGTCGATTCGACCGAAGAGCTGCAGCATCTGCTTCGCGACATCGCCTGAACCGGGAGGCGGAAGCGGCGCCTTGAAAAAGCGCGCCATTCGCCTCATCTGGATTTTCGTGGGATAATTTCAGTTCCGTTTCGGGGGCGACCTGGTTTCGACAGGGGTTGTGAAGCGGTCAGGGCATACCGAGGACCCGTCACCTCGTTAATCAATGGGAAAAACGTAACTGCAAACGACGATACGTTCGCACTGGCAGCCTAAGGGCTAGCCGTCCTCTCACTAATTCGCTGACGGGTTAGGGTAGCAATACCACGAGAGGTCATATACGTCAGATAAGCCTTTGCGGTGTCACGACGCCGAGGTCGAAAATTTAGTGAATCGCCGTAACGCAGCGTGTTCGTCCGCGTCGTTGCGGTTAAATCAAATGACAGAACTAAGTATGTAGAACTGGTCGTAGAGCGCTTCTGGACGCGGGTTCGATTCCCGCCGCCTCCACCAAAACACCCCCAGGAACCCGCGATTGCGCAAGCATCGCGGGTTTTTTCTTGGCGAACGCGCCAGGCAAAAAAAAGCCCCGCGCGAGGCGGGGCAAACATCCTTGAGAGACGTAGCGAGGACAGAGACAACCTCCACTACACGTCTGAGAATAGGTCGGGCAGATCATCGTTCATATCAGAGCGGTCCCAATACCGCTGCCTTATGTCAATAATCAACTGCCCTTCATATTGCGGCTGCAACGATCCGTTTGGAACGCCCGACTAAGAAAGCTCCGATTTTTTCGAGCAACCCGAGGGGCTAATCTGACATCGCGCTTTGAATCGATGCCAACTGGCCGCGAGTTGAGGCGCCATTCCAAGTACTTTGACCTCGCTTCACGCGAGGTCTTTTTTTGCCGCTTTCGAACGTATCAGTTCGAGCCGTCTTTCGGACACTTCAGATTGCAGCCGTCCGGATCGCCGGCGTCGCCTCGGCGACGCATCGCCGACTTGCCGTTCTGAAATTTTTCCGACGGCGCGGACGCGGCGAACTGCATCTGCGGATGTTCGTTGAGTCGAAACTGATCCTGCAGAATCCCGCCCGGCATGCCCGGGGAATTCTGGGCGAAAGCGACAGGAACCAGATACATCGCGCCGGCGATGAGCGCGGCGGAAGAACAAGCGAGCAACGGAAGTTTCATGACGGTATATCGCGCGTAGAGCGGAGAAAGTCGACAGCAAACCGTTAGGTTATCCCAAATTGCCGCCGACGGCAGTCTTATGCCCTCCCCGCCGTCTTACCGCGCGTTTCACCCCCGCAATCCTTCGTCGATATCGACCAGCGAGCCGCAACTCGCCGGATCGTAGCCCTCCAGATGGGCGACGCTGTCGGTAAATCCCGCGCTGCGAAGAATACGCAGCACCGACGCAAGCCGCGCCTCGTCGAGCCGTGCGCGCTCGCAGGCGAAAAAATAGTCCTCGTCGATGATCGGAATGAAGTCGAGTGCGAAATGCTGCGCGGCCGGCTGCACGCCGAAACCGAGATCGGCCATGCCGCTCGCGACGAACGCGGCGATCGCCGAATGCGTGAGTTCGGTGGTCGCATAGCCGTTGATCTGGTCCGGGTCCACGCCCACGCGCCGCAGAGACAGATCGAGCAGCATGCGCGTGCCCGAGCCCGGCTGCCGGTTGACGAAGCGCACGTCGCTGCGCGCGAGATCGCGCAAACCGGAGATGTGCTTCGGATTGCCCTTCGGCAAAAAGAGGCCCTGGGTGCGGCGCGTCAGGCGGATCAGCTGATGCTTGTTGCGGTCCAGATACGGCCGGTAGATATCCGCGCAGGTCGAGCGAAATTCACCGATCGGCAGGTGAAAGCCCGCCAGTTCGCACTCGCCGCGCGCGAGGGCGCTGACCGCTTCGGCGCTTTCGCGATACTTGATGTCGACCGGCACGCGCTGATCGCCGAGCGCGCGCACGAGCGTCGCGACCGCATATCCGTGCGACGCGTGAATCCGCACCTGCGAAATCCCGCCCGAAAGACGACGGTTCAACTCGATGGCGACATCGTTCGCGACCGCCTGCAGCGGCGCTTCGAGCCGGTCGCCACAGACGCGCTGCGCGCGCAGCACCGACTCACCCAGCTCGGACAACACCGAGCCGCGCCCGCGCGATTTGGTGATGAGCGCGCCGCCCAGACGCACTTCGATTTCGCGCAACAAACCCCATGCGTGCCGATAGGACAAACCCTTAGCGCTCGCGGCATTCGCGATGCTGCCCGTCTGCGCGACGAGCTGCAAAAGCGGCACAACCGCGCTGAGACTGGTTTCCCGGCCATCGGCGTCGCGCAGAACCAGCTCGGCCCGGCATTCGACGTCTACCA
Source organism: Caballeronia cordobensis (assembly GCF_001544575.2). Classification (GTDB taxonomy): domain Bacteria; phylum Pseudomonadota; class Gammaproteobacteria; order Burkholderiales; family Burkholderiaceae; genus Caballeronia; species Caballeronia cordobensis. The sequence continues at coordinate 31,587 of NZ_FCNY02000033.1, read as the reverse complement.
TATGAACTCCCCCTTCCTATTGCCAAGATATATCACGACGCCTATTGTTCTTTTACAGGCTCGGCACCCGTAATTATATCGACTCAAATATGTACCGCCAAAACATATGCCGAGTGTTGGAGGAGCCCCATGACACATTCGCAGCTTTCCGCCGCTGCATCCGTTGAACTCGTGCGTCGCCACGCGGTACAGGGCGCGACGTTGATGTCCATTCTTCACGCCATCCAGGACGAAACCGGCTATGTGCCGGCCGAAGTCGTCGCGCCGCTCGCGCAGACGCTTTCGCTGTCGCGCGCCGAGGTGCATGGCGTGATCACCTACTACCATCACTTCCGCAGCGCGCCGCCCGCGCGCGTGACCGTGCAGCTTTGCCGCGCGGAAGCGTGCCGCAGCATGGGCACGGAAGCGTTGAAGGATCATATCGAAGGGCACACGGGCTGCCGCTTCGACAATGGCCACGCGGAAGACACGGAACTCGAATCGGTGTATTGCCTCGGCCAGTGCGCCCTGTCGCCGTCGATGATGATCAACGGTGAACTTCACGCGCGTGTGACGCCCGCGAAGTTTGATCGGCTCTTTGCCGCCGCGCAAACGAAAGTCGCGGAGGTGACGGCATGACGCGCATTTACGTTCCCATCGATTCCGCGGCGCTCGCGCTCGGCGCCAACGCCGTGGCCGAAGCCGTCGCGAGCGAAGCGCAAAAGCGCGGCCTCGACGTGCAGATCGTGCGCAACGGCTCGCGCGGTCTCTTCTATCTCGAACCGCTCGTCGAAGTCGAGACGCCCGGCGGACGCGTCGGCTATTCGAACGTCGAAGCGGAAGACGTCGCCGCATTGTTCGACGCCGGTTTCCACGAAGGCAAGCCGCACGACAAGAACGTCGGCGTGGTCGACGAGATTCCGTATCTCAAGAACCAGCAGCGCCTGACGTTCTCGCGCATCGGCATCACGGATCCGCTGTCCATCGACGATTACACCGCGCTCGGCGGCCTGCAAGGCCTGCGCAACGTGCTCGAGATGAACGGCGACGCGGTCTGCGAAGCGCTGCTCGATTCCGGCCTGCGCGGCCGCGGCGGCGCGGCGTTCCCCGCGGGCATCAAGTGGAAGACCGTGCGCGCGGCGCTGGCGGACCAGAAGTACATCGTCTGCAACGCCGACGAAGGCGACTCCGGCACGTTCTCCGACCGCCTCGTGATGGAAAGCGATCCGTACATGCTGATCGAAGGCATGATCATCGCCGGCGTGGCGACGGGCGCGACCAAGGGCTACATCTACGTGCGCAGCGAGTATCCGCATTCGATCGACACGTTGAACCGCGCCATCGACAAGGCGCGCGACGCGGGCTGGCTGGGCGCGAGCGTGCTCGGCACGTCGCATGCGTTCGATCTCTATGTCGCCAAGGGCGCGGGCTCATATGTGTGCGGCGAGGAAACGGCGCTGCTCGAATCGCTCGAAGGCAAGCGCGGCATCGTGCGCGCAAAGCCGCCGGTGCCGGCGCTCGTCGGTCTGTATGGCAAGCCCACGGTCATCAACAACGTCATCACGCTCGCGACGGTGCCGGTGATCTTCGCGAAGGGCGCCGCGTTCTATCGCGACTACGGCATGGGCCGTTCGCGCGGCACGCTGCCCTTCCAGATCGCGGGCAACGTGAAGCAAGGCGGGCTCGTCGAACTGGCGTTCGGCGTGACGCTGCGCGAACTGATCTACACCTATGGCGACGGCACCGCGAGCGGACGTCCCGCGCGCGCGGTGCAGGTGGGCGGCCCGCTCGGCACGTATCTGCCGGAAAGCCAGTGGGACATTCCGCTCGACTACGAGGAATACGCGAAGGTCGGCGCGGTGGTCGGCCACGGCGGTCTCGTGATTCACGACGACACCTCGAATCTCGCCGAACTCGCGCAATACGCAATGCACTTCTGCGCGATCGAATCGTGCGGAAAGTGCACGCCGTGCCGGATCGGCTCGACGCGCGGCGAGGAAGTCATCGCGAAGATTCGCGAGGGCGATACCTCGGTGAAGCAGATCACGCTGCTGCGCGAGTTGTGCGACACGATGATCGCGGGCTCGCTGTGCGCGATGGGCGGCATGACGCCGTTCCCGGTGGTCTCAGCGCTCGATCACTTCCCGGAAGACTTCGGTTTGCCCCGCACGCCGGCGCAAAAAGCCGCCTAAGAGAATAGAAGGAGACGAAAAATGTCCAACACCATCAACGGCTGCGGCTCCGGCAACTGCGCGTGCAAGAGCGCGGCATCCGTGCAGCGCCGCGATCCGTTCGACGATACCGACTACGGCACGCCGCTGCGCCACGCCGATATCGACGTGACGCTCGAGATCGACGGCGAAAGCGTGACCGTGCCCGCGGGCACGTCGGTGATGCGCGCCGCGATCGAAGCCGGCGTCAACGTGCCGAAGCTCTGCGCCACCGATTCGCTGGAACCGTGGGGCTCGTGCCGCCTGTGCCTCGTCGAGATCGAAGGCAAGCGCGGCTATCCGGCTTCGTGCACGACGCCCGTCGAAGCGGGCATGAAAGTGCGCACGCAAAGCGACAAGCTGCAGTCATTGCGCAAGAACGTGATGGAGCTCTACATCTCCGATCACCCGCTCGACTGCCTCACCTGCCCCGCCAACGGCGACTGCGAACTGCAGGATATGGCGGGCGTCGTCGGCTTGCGCGAAGTGCGTTACGGCTATGAAGGCGAGAACCATCTGAAGGACAAGAAGGACGAATCGAATCCGTACTTCACCTACGATCCGTCCAAGTGCATCGTCTGCAACCGCTGCGTGCGCGCGTGCGAAGAGACGCAAGGCACCTTCGCGCTGACCATCGCCGGACGCGGTTTCGAATCGCGCGTGGCGGCGAGCGAGAACGTGCCGTTCATGGAATCGGAATGCGTGTCGTGCGGCGCGTGCGTTGCCGCGTGCCCGACCGCGACGCTGCAGGAAAAGACCGTCATCATGCTCGGCCAGGCGGAACATTCGGCCGTGACGACCTGCGCCTATTGCGGCGTCGGCTGCTCGCTCAAGGCCGAGATGAAGGGCAACACCGTCGTGCGCATGACGCCGAACAAGAACGGCCAGGCGAACGAAGGCCACGCGTGCGTGAAGGGCCGCTTCGCATGGGGTTACGCGACGCACAAGGACCGCATCAAGAAGCCGATGATCCGCGCGAAGATCACCGACCCGTGGCGCGAAGTGTCGTGGGACGAAGCGATCAACTACGCGGCAAGCGAATTCCGCCGCATTCAGGATAAATACGGACGCGATTCGATCGGCGGCATCACGTCGTCGCGCTGCACGAACGAAGAAACGTATCTCGTGCAGAAGCTCGTGCGCGCCGCGTTCGGCAACAACAACGTCGATACCTGCGCGCGCGTGTGCCACTCGCCGACGGGTTACGGCCTCAAGACGACGCTCGGCGAATCCGCCGGCACGCAGACCTTCGCATCGGTCGAGCAGTCGGATGTCATCATCGTGATCGGCGCGAATCCGACCGACGGCCATCCGGTCTTCGGCTCGCGTTTGAAGCGCCGCGTGCGTGAAGGCGCGAAGCTCATCGTGATCGATCCGCGCCGCATCGATATCGTCGATACACCGCACGTGAAGGCGCAGTATCACCTGCCGCTGCGCCCCGGCACGAACGTCGCGATGCTCAATTCGCTCGCGCACGTGATCGTCACGGAAGGCTTGCTGAAGGAAGACTTCATCGCGGAACGCTGCGAGACGCGCGCCTTCGGTCAATGGCGCGAGTTCGTCGCGCTCGAAGAAAATTCGCCCGAAGCGATGGAAGCGACCACCGGCGTGCCCGCGCAGGCGGTCCGCGAGGCCGCGCGCGTCTATGCGACGGGCGGCAACGGCGCGATCTACTACGGCCTCGGCGTCACGGAACACGCGCAAGGCTCGACTGCCGTCATCGGCATTGCGAACCTGGCGATGGCCACCGGCAACGTCGGCCGCGAAGGCGTCGGCGTGAATCCGCTGCGCGGCCAGAACAACGTGCAGGGCTCGTGCGACATGGGCTCGTTCCCGCACGAACTGCCGGGCTATCGCCATATCAGCGATGCCGCCACGCGCTCGCTCTTCGAAGAAGCGTGGGACGTGAAGCTCCAGCCGGAACCGGGCCTGCGCATTCCGAACATGTTCGACGCCGCGCTGCACGGCAGCTTCATGGGCCTCTACTGCCAGGGCGAGGACATCGTCCAGTCGGACCCGAACACGCAGCATGTCGGCGCGGCGCTCGCGGCGATGGAATGCATCGTCGTGCAGGACATCTTCCTCAACGAAACGGCAAAGTACGCGCACGTGCTGCTGCCGGGCTCGACCTTCCTCGAGAAGGATGGCACCTTCACCAACGCCGAGCGCCGCATCTCGCGCGTGCGCAAGGTGATGCCGCCGCTCGCGGGCTTTTCCGACTGGGAAGTGACGATCAAGCTCGCGCGCGCGCTCGGCTACGAGATGAATTACGCGAATCCGTCGGAAATCATGGACGAAATCGCGCGTCTCACGCCGACGTTCCACGGCGTCTCCTACGATCGCATCGACGAGCTCGGCAGCATTCAGTGGCCGTGCAACGAGAAAGCGCCGGACGGCACGCCGACGATGCACATCGACGAATTCGTGCGCGGCAAGGGACGCTTCGTCATCACGAAGTTCGTCGCGACGCCGGAGAAGGTCACGCGCAAGTATCCGCTCCTGCTCACGACCGGCCGCATCCTGTCGCAGTACAACGTGGGCGCGCAGACGCGCCGCACCGAGAACTCGCAGTGGCACGACGAAGACCGGCTGGAGATTCATCCGGTGGACGCGGAAGATCGCGGCATCAAGATGAACGACTGGGTCGGCATCGAATCGCGCGCGGGGCAAACCGTGTTGCGGGCGAAGATTTCGGAGCGCATGCAGCCGGGCGTCGTCTACACGACCTTCCACTTCCCGGAATCGGGCGCGAACGTCATCACGACGGATTCGTCCGACTGGGCGACCAACTGTCCGGAGTACAAGGTGACGGCGGTGCAGGTGATGCCGGTCGAACAGCCGTCGCAATGGCAGCAGGACTACTCGCGCTTCAATTCGCAGCAGCTCGAACTGCTCAATCTCGCCACGACTTCTTCGGGAAAATAACTCATGGATGTCGATAACCTGATCGAGATGGCGAACCGCATCGGCGAATTCTTCGATTCGATGCCGGACCGCGCCGAAGCCGTCGATAGCGTCGCGGATCATATCCGCCGCTTCTGGGAGCCGCGCATGCGGCTCGCGATCCTCGCCGCGCTGGACAATCCGGAAGCGAGCGCGTCGATGGAGCCGATCGTGCGCGAGGCGCTGAACCTGCACAAGGCGGATCTTCAGCCGAAGACGGCGCACGCCTGACGTCGTTCATCGCATCGCCTTGAACCGAAGCCCCGCACCGCGGGGCTTTTTTCAATCTTCGCGATATTCGCGTTCGACGTGCCGCTCCGTGCTCGTTTCCTGCGCGCCGAACCACGTTTCGCAGTGACGCAGGAGCGCATGCACGTCCGACGGCGCACGCCCGCGCGCCGCGATATAGCCATCGGGACGCACGAGATAGAACGCGGGGCGCGTGCGGCCGTAGTTGTCGGTGAGCGAATTCGCTCCCTCGCCGCGCGTATCGGTGATGCGCCACACGCGCACGGCGTTCGGCATGATCGCATCGAGGGAAGCCGCGAGCCCGTCGAGATTCGGCTCGCGGATCGCGTGCGCGACGGTGATGGTCGCGGGTGCGAGCGCGATATCGTCTTCGCCCGACGGGTTCTCGAGCAGAAAGAGCGAGAAGCAGCCGGGATCGTGCAGATCGAAGAGACAGCCGACGCCGGGCAGACGCCCGAGCGGCCCGTCGATGACATGCACGCGCGCATCGGGCGCGCGCTCGCCGGCGCGCGGGCCGCCGTCGAGCAGGCGCTCCAGCGTAAGCGGGCTCTTGCGATAGTTGATCGACAGTTCGCTCACCGTGCGCCGCATGGCGTCGCGCAGCGGGCCGATCGCCGCGAGCGCGGGCATCACGTGCTCGCGCATCAGCTTCATCGGGCCGTGCTCGGCGGCGGCCATCTGCGTGAGCATGCTGGATTGCCTGAGCACGTCGCGCTCAATCGGATGCCGCTCCGCATGGTACGTATCGAGCAGGCGCTCGGGCGCGCTGCCCGCGAGCATGCGCGCGATCTTCCAGCCCAGATTGAACGCTTCCTGAATGCCGGTGTTCATGCCCTGCGCGCCGGCGGGACTGTGCACATGCGCCGCATCGCCGGCGAGAAACACCCGCTCGATGCGCAACCTGTCGACCATGCGGCTGTTGAGATGAAAGTACGACGACCACGTCATGTTCGACAACGCCATCTTGTGATGCACGCGCCGCGCCACGAGCTCGCGGCATTCGTCGAGCGTCGGGCCGCTCTTGGCATCGCCCGCATTGACTGCGCTCGCGACCGGCGCGGGGAGATCGGCGATCAGGCGCGCGCGGTCGCCGCCCATCGGAAACAGCGCGGTCAGGCCTTCGCCCGACGCGAAGATGTGGAATTCGTCGTCGGGCCAGTCGGTGTCGACGTCGAGATCGGCGAGCAGAAAGGTCTGCTCGAAGGTCTTGCCGTCGAAGCCAATGCCGAGCCGATGCCGCACGAAGCTATGCGCGCCGTCCGCCGCGATCAGATACGACGGCCGCAATAGTTCGTCGCGTCCGCTCGGATGGCGCAGCGTCGCCTGCAAACCGGCCGAGCCTTGCGAAAGATCGACCAGCTCGACACCGCGCTCCACGTCCACGCGATAGCCCGCGAGATGCGCCGTGAGCAGGCGTTCGGTCTGCGATTGTTCGAGAAAGAGCAAATACGGATAGCGTGTTTGCAGCGGATCGAAGTCGAGGCGCGCGAGACGCTGCCCGTTCGAATAGAGATTCGCGACGCGCGCGCGATGTCCGAGTTCGAGAAACGGCTTGACCACGCGATGCTGCTCGAAGAGTTCGAGCGTGCGCGCCTGAATGCCGATTGCGCGCGAATGCGGCGACGGCTCGCGCGCACGGTCAATGAGCCTGACCGGAATGTGCGCGCGCGCCAGGCTCATCGCGGCGGCGAGGCCCGTCGGACCGGCGCCTGCGATCAGAACGGGCGCGACGTCCAGCTTGTCGTTCGGATTCAGCTTTGGCGCGAACATGCGATCGTTCCTCCCTGAAGCGTCACGCCGCTAGTGTACGCCCGCGAATCGTCGCCCTCGTTGATGTCTTCATCGTCGCGAAGCGTGCCTTCGCCGCAACGGGTCGAACGCGCTTTTCGGAGGACCGGTCGCGCCGGTATGGGAAAATGCGGGGTTTGCTTTTCCGGGCCAGAAGTTTTTTCCGTCATGGACACCGTATTCGCCCGCGGTTTCGCGGCCCATCGCGACGGCCGCCTGACCGACGCGGAGCGCGACTATCAGGCCGCGCTCGCCGCCGAACCTCTTCACGTCGATGCACTGCACTACCTCGGCGTGCTGCGCCACCAACAGGGCCAGCACGCCGAGGCGGCTGAGCTCGTGCGCCGCGCCGTCGATCTGCGTCCGACTGATGCCGGCCTGCAACTGAACCTCGGCAACGCGCTGAAGGCGCTCGGCCGCCTCGACGACGCAATCGAACGCTTTCGCAACGCGCTGACGCTCGCGCCGGGCTTTCCGCTCGCGCAGTACAACCTCGGCAACGCGTACACGGCGGCGGGCCGTCACGAAGACGCCGCCGACGCGTTCGAGAAGGCGCTGCGCCTGCAGCCCAACGATCCGGCCGCGTGGAACAATTTCGGCAATGCGCTCTCCGCGCTGCGCCGTTTCAAGGATGCCGCGGGCGCATTCAGGCGCACGCTCGCGCTACGCCCGGGCCATGCCGGCGCGCACAACAACCTCGGCATGGCGCTCAACGCGCTCGGCGACACCCTCGGCGCGATCGCGCATTTTCGCGCGGCGCTCGACGTCGAACCGAACTACGCCGCCGCGCATTTCAATCTCGGCAATCTGCTCGACGCAAACGGCCACCCCGACGACGCGCTGCCCGTATTGCGTCAGGCCGTGGGGCTGCAGCCGCATTTCGCGCCGGGGCATTTCGGGCTCGGGCACGCGCTCGCCAAGCTCGGCCGTCACGACGAAGCCGTGCCGCACTTCGAGCGCGCGGTGGGGCTCGATCCGAAATACGGCGTCGCGTGGCTCTGTCTGGGCAATACGCATCTCGCGCTCGGCGGGCACCGCGCGGCACTGCGCGCGTTCGATCAGGCCTTGCGCATCGATCCCGAGATGCCTGCCGCGCACCTGAACCGCGCCCTCGCCTTGCTGACCGTGGGCGACTATGCGCGCGGGCTTCCCGCCTACGAATGGCGTCTGCAAACGCCGGGCAGCGAACCCGCGCCGCGCCTGCCGCGCTGGAACGGCGAGCCGATGCCGGGCCGCACCCTGGTCGTGCGCGCGGAACAGGGTTTCGGCGACACGCTGCAATTCGCGCGCTTCGTGCCTTTCGCGGCGAAGCGCGTCGGCAAGCTGATTCTGGAAGTGCAGCCCGCGCTGGTGCCGCTGCTCGCGCCTGCCGCGCACGCCGCGCGGGTCGAACTGAAGAGCAAGTCGGAAGGCGTCCCGACGCCCGCGGACGCCTTTTGCCCGCTGCTCAGCCTGCCGCTCGCACTCGGCATGACGTCGCCCGAGGCAATTCCGGCGCGCTCGCCCTATCTCGTCGTGCCCGCCGAGCATCGGCGCAAATGGCGCGGCTCGATCGGCGGCCAGGCGCGGCGCAAGATCGGCATCACGTGGTCGGGGCGCATGCAGCCGGGTGAAACCCGCTCGGTACCGATCACCGAACTGGGGCCGCTCTTTGCGCTCGAAGGCATCGACTGGGTGGCGCTTCAGCCGTTCGTCACCGACCGCGAGCGCGACGTGCTGCGCGCGTATCCGAACGCGAAGTCGATTCATCTGATCGACGGACGCCTGCAGAATTTCGCGGACACGGGCGCGATCGTCGACCGTCTCGACGCGGTGGTGTCCGTCGATACGTCCGTCGCGCATCTCGCGGGCGCGCTCGGCAAACCGCTCTGGGTCATGCTGCCCTTCGCCGCCGACTGGCGCTGGGGCGCCGATTCGAGCGAAACCGTCTGGTATCCCGGCGCGCGGCTCGTGCGTCAGCGCGCGCCGGGCCAGTGGCGCGAAGTCATCGAAGAAACGGCGGCGATGCTGGTTTCGCTTCCGGCGTAGACACGCGAAGCGCGTCAGGCCGCCTTGTACTGATTGCGCGCCTCGGGCGAGCGATACAGGACGAGCGTCGCGATCAGGCCGCAGATCGCCGCCAGCCCCATCCACAGGCCGGGTGCCGCCTTGTTTCCAGTCGTGTGGATCAGATACGTCGAGATCGCGGGCGTGAAGCCGCCGATCGTCGTCGCGAGACTGTAGGCCATCGAGAAACCGGTGGTGCGCACGTCGGCCGGCATGACTTCGGTGAGCGCAACCACCATCGCGCCGTTATAGCTGCCGTACAGGAACGAGAGCCACAGCTCGCACATCAGCAGGCGCACGAACGACGGGTCCGCGACGAGCCACTGCACCGCCGGATACGACGTCAGAATGGTGAGGATCGTGAACACGAGCAGCACCGGGCGACGCCCGACGCGATCGGACACCGCGCCCATCAGCGGCAGCCAGACCAGATTCGAGAGGCCGACGCAGACCGTGACCACGAGCGCGTCGATGGACGAGAGCTTCAGCACTTCCTTGCCGAAAGTCGGCGTGTACGCGGTGATCATGTAGAACGACACGGTCGTCATGATGACCATGCCCATGCCTGCGAGCACGATGCCCCAGTTCTGCGCGATCGAGCGCGCGATTTCGCCCATGCCCGGCCGATGCTTCTTCGCGAGGAACTCGTCCGTCTCACGCAGCGACCGGCGGATGATGAAGAGGAACGGCACGATCAGGCAGCCGATGAGAAACGGCACCCGCCAGCCCCAGGCGGTCATCTGCTCGGGCGGCAGCAGGCGGTTCATGACGACGCCGATGAGCGCCGCGAACACCACCGCGACTTGCTGGCTGCCGGACTGCCAGGAACAATAAAAGCCCTTGTTGCCCTTCGTCGCGATCTCGGACAGATACACCGAGACACCGCCCAGTTCGACGCCCGCCGAAAAGCCTTGCAAAAGACGCCCGCCCAGCACGATGACCGGGGCGAGCGCGCCGATGGTCGCGTAACCCGGCACGAGCGCGACGCACGCGGTGCCGACCGCCATCAGCGCGAGCGTGAGGATGAGGCCCTTGCGCCGCCCGTGATGGTCGATATACGCGCCGAGCACGATCGCGCCGACCGGCCGCATCAGGAAGCCCGCGCCGAACACGGACAGCGCGAGCATCAGCGAGGCGAATTCGTTGCCGCTCGGGAAATAGGTCTTGGCGATCGCTGAAGCGTAATAGCCGTAGACCATGAAGTCGTACATTTCAAGAAAGTTTCCGCTGACGACGCGAAAGACGGTCTTGAATTTGGATTCGTTGGCGGGTGCCGCGTGGGTCGTGGACATGACTTTCCCGATATCGGAGCGCTCATTGCAATGCCTTTGATTTTAGCGCTTCCCGACTGACGGCTGCACCGAACTTCGTCTAATTTCGCTCAATTCAGATTAAAATACACTTACATATGTCTAACTTAAAGCTAACGGACACTCCCGCGATGAAAGGAAAAGTATCGCTGCGCATCGCGGATCTCAACGACACGGCGCTCGTCGCGTCGATGCACGCGCGAAGCTGGGCGTCCGCCTATCGCGGCATCCTGCCGGACACCTATCTCGACGCATTGCCGACCGAGCGCGCCGCCTTTTGGGAAGCGCGCATGAGGGACATCGTCGACGGCGCGGGAAGCGTGCTGATCGCCGAGCATGCGGGCGAGCCGGTCGGGTTCATGTGTCTGGTCGAGCCGGACGAGACGGGCAGCGTGCTCGTCGACAATCTGCATGCGCTGCCGGGTCATCGCGGTCTCGGCACCGGCACCGCGATGCTCGACGAAGCCGCGCGCTGGGCCCGCTCGCGCGGCGCGCGGCGAATGCATCTTTCCGTGCTGGAGCAGAACGCGGCGGCCATCGGGTTCTACGAATCGCGCGGCTGGACATTCGCTGCGCGCGAAACGGACCATATGGCGGGTATCGATCTGTTTTCGTTGCTCTACGTTTTCTCACTTGAGTGACCGCAAGAAAACAGAGTTTGTCAATATTCGTTCCTGTTAAAAATCAATAATAAGAATTGTCTTGTCGTCGGACTCGTTAGCGTTTCGTATGATCGCAGGTCGCAATTTCGGCCATCTCGCGCCGACCCGGTGCCGTCTGCTGCTCCACGGAGGTCCGGGCGCGCTGTCTCATTGTCCGGGCCCGGACGCATGCATGTGGAATCCTCATGACCGAAGACTTGATCGTAGTGGAAGGCTATCTGCGTCTGCCGACGCAACGCGCGCTGACAGACCCGTCCTTGAACTACGGTAGCGAGTGGTCGTCCGCAGCCACACGCCCTGTTCAGTCCCGGTCCGAAGTTCCGCTCTTCGCCGCGCGCTTCGAGACTGCCTACGTCGCCGCCCTGAGCCTGTCCGACACGACCTCGCCCTACCGCGCGACGAGCCTCTGGGGTGTCTACGCGAAGGAGTACGTTCCCCGCGCGATGCTGCATTTGATGCAAGGCGAGCAAACTCCGAACGCCGCCGCCATCGATCACGCCGATCGCGTTGAACCCGTTGGACCTGTTGAGCCTGTTGAGCCCGTGCATCTGAATGTCGTCGCGCCGGCGGCGCAAGTCGCGGCCAAGCGCTACTTCAGCAAGCCCGTCATGGCGCTCACCGCCGTGGCATGCGCGGCGCTCATCACGTGGCTGCTGTTCGAATACAAGCCCGGCGCATCGGACAATTCATCGGCTGCCACGACGGCGGAAGTCGGCACGCAAAGCCTTCAGGCCGATGCGAACGCGCGACCTGACCTCCCAGCGTCGGAGCCTGCGGTGATCGCGGCTGTCGAGCCGGCTCCTGTGAAGACGACTCAAACGGCGACGACGCCCCCGGTTGCGATTGCTATCGCGAGTGCGCCTGCTGTTGTGAAGGCCGGCACCATCGCTCGCGCGGACGCTGTTGCGAAGGCCGATGCCATCCCGCGTGCGCCCGCTGTTGCAAAGGTCGACGCCATCCCGAGCGCACCCGCCGTTGCAAAGCCCCACACCATCGCCAGCACGCCCGCCGCTGCAAAAACCCGCACCATCGCAAGCACGAACACCAGCGCGACAACGAAGCACAAGACATCCGCCGCGCATCTCGTCGCCGAATCGACCGCCCGCAAGCACACCCGCCACGTCAGAACCGTGTCGTCGCCGCACCCGCAGCGAGCCCTCGCCCTCCGTGCGCCCGCAGCCGAGAAGCGCATCGCGAGCCATGCCCCCGCAGCACCTATGCGCACGCTATCGGCCAGCATTCACGGACCCCGCGCATCACAGGTTTCCAATCCGATGAGCCCCGAAGCGCTCTACGCGATGCTCCAGCATTCGCCGACACTCGATAGCAATTCAGGCAGCGCATCCAGCCACGGCGGCGCGCAAGCTCAGAACGCACGCTGAACGACGAACCGCCCGATCAACCCATTCCGGCCAAGATGCCAACATGACGCCCCTCCGCTCCATCCGTTACGCGACGCTCACGCTCGCCTTGTCCCTCTTCGGCATCCTCGCGCCGTTCTCGAGCGCGTTTGCCGCTCCCGCGAAGGCGCAAACCGATGCGCAGACGCAGGCGGCCACCGAAGACCTGTCCGATCTGAACGCCGATTCGAACGCGCCGCGCGTCGAAGGCAACATCGCCGAATTGCAGAATCTCGTGCAGGCCGGCAGCCTCACGGAATTGCGCGCAACGCGCAACGGCAGCTACGGCGCGAAGCTCTTCTTTCTCGCGCAGGACATGCTGTACTACGTCGCGCTTTCGCAGGATGCGCGCTGGTGGCGTGTCGTGAAGACGCAGGACGCGGCGCGCGCCGAATCGATCTACGCGCAGTTCTCGCGCAAGAGCTATGAACTGGCCTATGGCGAAATCCGCCGCATGCAGCTGCAGGCGCAAAAGGAACTGCTCGATCGCGTGATCGCGAAATCGGCGGACCGCGCAAACCGTCTCTCCGCCGATCTCGCGCTGGCACAGCAGCAGGATTCGCAGGTCACGCAGCGTCAGCAGCAACTGCAAGCCGAGTCGCAAGCCCTGCAGACGGACAAGCTCGAAGCCGAACGCAAGCTGCGCGCGCTGCAATTGCAGGTCGAACAGCTTCAGCGGCAGTCGGAAGCCGGACTCGCGCCGGTCAGCACCGCGCCATTGCGTTGATATAGGCCACACGCGCCTGAAGCATCCCGAAGCAAGAAGGCCCGCTCGAATCGAGCGGGCCTTCTCGTTTTTGCGACCTGCCGAGACGCGCTTTCGATCAGAAGCGCGTCTCGCGCGCGACACGCAGGAACGTATCGAGCAGCGGCGTGCAGTCGAGCAACTCGGCCCCGCCCGCGCGATGAAACTCCGGATGCCACTGCACACCGACGACGAACGGCGACTTGCGATACCGCACCGCCTCGATGATCCCGTCCGACGCCGACACGGCCTCGATGTTCAGATCGCGACCGAGCGTCTTCACCGCCTGATGGTGAATCGAATTGACGATCGCCTCGCGCTGGTGCGGGAACATGTTGACGAGCGTCGAGCCCTCGGGGAACCGGATCGAATGCCGATGCTGGTCGTAATGCTCGTTGACGTGAATGCCGGCCGTGGGCACATCCGTGGCGATGTCGCCGTAGAGCGTGCCACCGAACGCGACGTTGATCAGCTGACAACCCCGGCACACGCCGAGCACCGGCTTGCCCGATTCGACGAACTCGTGCAGCAGTTCGAGCTCGTACATGTCGCGCACGCGGTCGCCCGGCCATTCCGGCCGCGTCGTGCGCTCCTCGTAAGACTGCGGAGAAACGTCCGCGCCGCCTTGCAGCAGGAGGCCGTCGAGATGCTTCGCGTAGTCGCGCAGGCGAATATTGCTCGGATGCAGCATCCCCTGCTGGCCGACAGTCGGAATCATGAAAACGAGCACGTCGCGCGACATGACCCAGTGCGCGATCGATTCCTCCAGATATTGCAGCGTCTTGCCGCGCAGCCCCTTTGCGCCCGGCTCCGGGTGAAAGATGCGCGCCGACACGCCGATGCGCAACGTGCGCTGCGTAATGCGCTGCCCCGCGCGGTCGAAAATCTGACGCGCGCGCGCCGCGACGATGCGGCCGAACACCGACCACGCCGAATCCGACTGCTTGAGATACGCGGGCGGCGCGGGCGCGGCCGCCTGTTCGGGCGACGGCAAGGGCGGCGGATTGAGCGTGCCGAAGTCCGGCGCCTCGCTGATGCTGGGCGGCATGCCGACAGCGGGCGACGGCGCGGCGCGGCCTGTCGGCGAATCGGACGAGGCGGATTGCGCGTTGGCCGTGCTCGCGGCCTCCGCTTCGGTCGCGGCTTCGAGATTCTCCGCTAGGCTCGCCTTTGGGTTCGATGCCCGCTGCCTCTCGCGTACCGAGGCTTCCTGCGCGGCAGTCGCGCTCGCCGCCGATGCCCGCGCTTCGCGGGCCGCCTGCTGTGCCGCGTCGCGCCGGACCTGCGATTCGTCGACCGCCTCGACGTTCGACGCGCTCGAAGGCGCGTCGGTCGATGCCCGTTCGGTCGCGCTGGCCTGCGGCCCTGGCGCCGAAGCCGCCGCGGCCGCTTCGGGCGGCGCCGTCGGATTCGCGCCGCGCGCTGCGTGCTGGGCGTTTTGTGCGGATGTCGCGTCTTGCGAATGACCCGCGGCGGAGGAATCGGCGCCGCTTCGGCGCGCGTCGGTGCTGCTTGCGTCGTTGGACGTTTTGTTATCGCTCATTCCGGATTCAGGCGCTCGCGCGCCATAAGGAGAATGCACACGCCCCAATTATCCGCCTCTCGTCAGGACGGGGCAAACCAGCACACATTTGCTCACATTATCGCGAGATCGGGCGCTGCGCCGCTGTCAGGGCTATCCCGCGATGCGGGATCAATGGTCGCGCGGCTCCTCGAACGTCTCGCGCAGGGCGATCTGCATCGTCGCGTGGATTTTCACGCACCAGCGCCACAACACCGTCAGCAAGAGCGCCACGCACACCAGCACGCCGACCATCAGGCCGAACGGCGGCAGGATGCCGCCCGACAAGGCGGCCACGAGCAGAAAGACGCCGAACATCGCGACGATCGGAATCAGCCCGGAAATCGCCGAACGGATCGCGCGCGTGAAGCGCCCCGCCTTCGCGGGCTGCACGCTCACTTCGGCGAGCAGCAGCGCGAGCGATTCGAGCTTGCGATACACCGCGACCAGAAACGGCAACGCGACGAGGAGCGCCGCGCTCCACAGCACGACGCGCTGCGCGTTGTCGGTGTCGAGCCAGCGCGCGAGATAGCCCGACGCGAACGGTGCCGCATAGGACGCGCCTAGGAAAATCGCCGCGACGAGCGCGAGATTCACCGCGATCTGCAGCACGATGCGCCGGGTCATCGAAAAGAGCGTCGGTCCGCCGGACGCGGGCGTGAGGCTCGCGAGCCACTGCGAATAGAGACCGAAGGTGTGCGCGAGCGGCGCGGGCATCGCGCGCGCGAGGCGGACCGTGGCGGGGTCGGCGGCGCGGATCAGATACGGCGTGAGCAGCGTCGTCAGCGCGGATACGGCGACCGCGATCGGGTAGAGAAAGGGGCTCGTCACTTTCAGCGACAACCCGAGCGAGGCGATGATGAACGAGAACTCGCCAATCTGCGAGACGCTCATGCCGACGCGCATCGCGGTGCGCCCGTCCTTGCCCGCGAGAAAGGTGCCGAGCCCGCACGACACGATCTTGCCGGCCACGACCGCGATGGTGATGACGGCGATCGGCCACGCGTAATCGACGAGCACCGTGGGATTGAGCAGCAGGCCGATGGTGACGAAGAAGATCGCCGAAAACATGTCGCGCACCGGCGCGATCAGATGCTCGATGCGCGCGAGATGCTTCGACTCCGCCATGATCGCGCCGATCAGGAACGCGCCGAGCGCGATCGAATAATCGAGCTTCACGACGAGCAGGCAGAATCCGAAGCAGAAGCCGAGCACGGTGACGAGCAGCATCTCGTCGCTTTTCGCCTTCGCCACGTAATTGAGCGCGCGCGGCACCGTGAGAATGCCGACGACCAGCGACACCGTCATGAAGAGCAGCAACTTGCCGAGCGTGACCACCGCGACGCCCGCGCTTACCGACCCCGTCTGCGCGATGCCGGACAGCAGCACGAGCATCGCGATGGCGAGAATGTCCTCCACGATCAGAATGCCGAACACGATCTGCGCGAAGTGCTCGCCTTTCATGCCGAGCTCGGAGAGCGCCTTCACGATGATCGTCGTCGACGAGATCGCGAGCATCGCGCCGAGAAAAAGCGAGTCCATCACGGTCCAGTCGAACCAGCGGCCGATCTCGTAGCCGATCCAGATCATCAGCACGATTTCCGACAGCGCCGCGACGAACGCCGTCGCGCCGACCCGGAACAGCTTGCGCAGGCTGAATTCGAGCCCGAGCGAGAACATCAGGAACACGACGCCGAGCTCGCCGAGCGTCTGAATGGTCACTTCGTCGTGGATGAGATTGAACGGCGGCGTGTACGGCCCGATGATCACGCCCGCGGCGATATAGCCGAGAACGACCGGCTGCCGCAAACGGTGAAACAGCACCGTCACGACGCCCGCGATGGCCATGATCACCGCAAGATCCTGAATGAAGCCGATCGCGTGATGCATCAAACGATTCCTTACAATGATCTAACTGGAATTCGATGTTACCGCACGGCGGTGGAATGCTGCGCTCAGGCCGGCGTCACGTCGAAAAAAAAGGCGCGCATCGCGCCGGTGCACGCGGATGCGGGAGAAAGAAAGGCCCGCGCGAACGGCGGGCCCGAGAGCAAAAAAGCGAAGAACGCGGGCGCTCAGACCGCCGCTTCGTTTTCCTCGCCGGTGCGGATGCGGATCACGCGTTCGACGTCGGCCACGAAAATCTTGCCGTCGCCGATCTTGCCCGTGCGCGCCGCGCCGATGATCGCGTCGATGACCTGATCGGTTTGATCGTTCGCGACAACAACTTCGATCTTCACCTTCGGCAGAAAGTCGACCACGTACTCTGCACCACGATAGAGCTCGGTATGCCCTTTCTGGCGTCCGAAGCCCTTCACTTCCGTGACCGTCAGCCCGGTCAGACCGACTTCGGCCAGCGCTTCGCGGACTTCGTCGAGCTTGAACGGTTTGATGATGGCGGTGATGCGTTTCATGGCGTGCCTCGCTTCGAGTTGAATGGATGTCCCGGATGGACGGATTCGGAGAGATGCTTTCGATTCTAGTCGCGTTTCATCGCGCCAGTGGTTCGGCGAGCGGTTCATCGAAGCGCGAAGTGATCGGGTAACGCCAGTCGCGGCCGAACGCGCGATGCGTGACGCGAATGCCGATCGGTGCCTGCCGCCGCTTGTATTCGTTGATCTTGATGAGCCGCGTGACGCGCTTCACATCGTCCGCGCGGTAGCCCGCCGCGACGATCTCCGCGAGCGGGCGGTCTTCCTCCATGTACATGCGCATGATCGCGTCGAGGACTTCGTAGGGCGGCAGGCTGTCCTGATCGGTCTGGTTCTCGCGCAGCTCGGCGGAAGGCGCGCGCGTGAGAATGCGCTCGGGAATCACATCGCGCTGTCCGTACGCATCGGTCGCGTTGCGATAGTGGCAGACCTTGTAGACGAGCGTCTTCGCAATGTCCTTGATGACCGCGAAACCGCCCGCCATGTCGCCGTACAGCGTGCAATAGCCGACGGCCATCTCGCTCTTGTTGCCCGTCGTGAGCACGATCGAGCCGAACTTGTTCGACAGCGCCATGAGCAGCGTGCCCCGAATGCGTGCCTGAATGTTCTCTTCGGTCGCATCTTCCGCGCGGCCCGCGAACTCTTCGGCGAGCGCGCCGCGGAACGCCTCGAACATCGGCGCGATCGCGATCTCGTCGTACTTCACGCCGACGCGTTGCGCCATGTCGCGCGCGTCGGTGGTGGAGATGTCGGCGGTATAGCGCGAGGGCATCATCACCGCGCGCACGCGGTCCGGCCCGAGCGCATCGCACGCGACCGCGAGCACGAGCGCCGAATCCACGCCGCCCGACAAGCCGATGATCGCGCCCGGAAAGCCGTTCTTGCCAATGTAATCGCGCACGCCGACGACGAGCGCCTTGTACACCTGCGCCTCGAACGGCAAGTCCGGCGCGAGTTCGCCGCGCACCGGCATGGCGCCCTCGAAATCGACGAAGCCGACGGTTTCATCGAACTGGGCCAGCTTCGTGACGAGCGCGCCGTGCGCATCGAGCACGAAGGAGCCGCCGTCGAAGATCAGCTCGTCCTGCGCACCCGCGAGATTCACGTAGACCATCGGTATGCCGGTCTCGCGGATACGCGCGCGCAGAATGTCGAAGCGCACCGACTCCTTGTTGACGTGGAACGGCGAGCCGTTCGGAATCAGCAGCACTTGCGCGCCCGCCGCCTTCGCGAGTTGCGCCGCCGAGGCGTGCCAAGCATCCTCGCAGATCACCACGCCATAGCGCACGCCGTCGAGCTCGAACACGAACGGACGCGGATCGGTGGCGAAGTAGCGCTTCTCGTCGAAGACTTCGGTGTTGGGCAGATCCTGCTTCAGATAGGTGCCGACGATCGCACCATTAGCGATCAGCGAAGCCGCGTTGTACGTATCGCGCGGCGGCACGCCACGCGCGATCGGCGTATCCGGATCGACGCCTTCTTCGCGCACGCGATGCGGATGACCGACGAGCACGTGCAGACCATCGAACGCCTTCAACTGCGCCGCGAGATCGTCGAGCGCCGCCGCGCTCGCACGATAAAACGCCGGGCGCAGCAGCAGATCTTCCGGCGGATAACCCGACAGCGCCAGTTCCGGCGCGATCATGAGCCGTGCGCCGTTTTCGTGCGCGACGCGCGCGGCATCGACGAGCCGCGCGGCGTTGCCGGCGAAATCGCCGACGGTGACATTGATCTGGGCGAGTGCGATGCGGGTTTTCATGTCGATGCAAAATTGAGGGTGCGATGACGGCGGGATTATCGCATCACGCTTTCTTCCTGAACGGCGTATGCGCTTCCAGTTCGCCGATATGCTGATCCATCGCTTCGGTTTCGGCATCGAGAAACTCGCCGATCGCGTGCGCGAAACGCTGGTCCGCGATCCAGTGCGCAGACCAGGTCGGCGTCGGCAGGAGACCGCGCGACATCTTGTGCACACCCTGCGCGCCGCCTTCGAAACGCGCGAGCCCGTGCTCGATGCAATACGCGATGCCCTGCATGTAGCACGTCTCGAAGTGCAGCCCCGAGACGAACTCGCGCGTGCCCCAATAGCGGCCGTACATGGTGTCGCCGCCGATCATGTTGAGCGCGCACGCGAGGCGCTCGCCGTCCGCTTCGGCAATCACGAGCAGGATGCTGTCGGGCGCATCGGCGTGAATCCGCCCGAAGAACTCGCGCGTGAGATACGGCGCGTTCCAGTGTTCGCGATACGTGTTCTCGTAGCAGTCGTAGAAGAAGTCGAGCGCGCGATCGTCGATCTGCGCGCCGCGCAGCCAGGTGTACGTGACGCCCGCGTCCGCCACGCGCCGCCGGTCCTGCTTCACCTTCTTGCGCTTGTCGTGACTCATCGTCGCGAGGAAGGCGTCGAAGCTCGCGAAGCCGTCGCCGGGCAAATTCTCCCAGTGGAACTGCACGCCTTCGCGCAGCATGTAGCCCGCGTCCGTCAGCGCCTCGATGTCCTGCGCATGCGCAAACAACACGTGCAGCGACGACAGTTCGAGCCTGCGCGTCAGCTCGATTGCACCACGCGCGAGCAGTACGCGATCCTCGTGGTGCGCGGCGATGAGGCGCGGCCCCGTCACGGGCGAGAACGGCACCGCCGAGAGCGCCTTCGGGTAATAGCGCAGGCCGTGGCGCTCGAAGGCATCGGCCCATGCGTGATCGAACACGTACTCGCCGCGTGAGTGCGATTTCAGATAGAGCGGCATCGCCCCGGCGAATTCACCGCCGCGTCTGAGCATCAGATGTTGCGCGCGCCAGCCGGTGCGCTTCACCGCGCAGCCCGTCTCCTGCAACGCCGAGAGGAACGCGTGACGCACGAACGGATTGTCGCCCGCGAGCCGGTTCCAGTCGGCGGCGGGGATATCGGTGAGCGCATCGACCACATGAATTTCGATCTCGCGATTCAACAGGCTACCTCGCTAAATATCGATGGACGCATTCAAGAAGCGCGCCCGAAAGCGGCTATTTTCGCGCAACTCGCCCGCGCACGCCGATGCCCCGCCGCGGTGCTTTCAGCGATAATGCGCGGCAAATCATCGACACACGCTCATGGCCTGGTTCCTCTATCTGATCGAATGCGCCGACGGCAGCCTCTACACGGGCATCGCGACTGACGTCGAAGCGCGCTTCAGCGCGCATGCGAGCGGCAAGGGCGCGCGCTATACGCGTGCGAGGAAGCCGTTGCGCGTGCTGGCGTCGTTCGAACTGGCGGGGAAATCGGAGGCGTTGCGGGCGGAATATCGCGTCAAGCGCTTGTCGCCGATGCAAAAGCGCGCGTTGATCGCGGGGGAAAGAACGCTGGAATCGGTGTTGCCCAGGAGCGAGGCAAGCGAGGAAGAATAAAAAACGCCGCCGCGTTTCAGTCAACGCGGCGGCGTTTCATCGAAAACTCAATCGAAAAACGCGCTTACTTCTTGTAGTTCGCCACGCCTTCCGAAATTTCCTTGTGAGCGGCATCGATGCCCGCCCAGCCCTCGACCTTCACCCACTTGCCCTTTTCGAGCGCCTTGTAGTTCTCGAAGAAGTGCTTGATCTGGTCCTTCAGGAACTCCGGCACGTCGTCGATCGACTTGAGGTTCGCCGTCATCGGGCAGACCTTGTCGTGCGCCACGGCGACGAGCTTCGCGTCCACGCCCGATTCGTCCGTCATTTGCAGCATGCCGAGCGCACGCGCGCGCACGACCGAGCCCGCCAGCAGCGGATACGGCGTGATGACAAGCACGTCGACCGGGTCGCCGTCGCCCGAGAGCGTCTGCGGAATGAAGCCGTAGTTGGCCGGATAGCGCATGCCGGTACCGATGAAACGGTCGACGATGAGCAGGCCCATGTCCTTGTCGGCTTCGTATTTGACCGGATCGCTCTGCGCGGGAATTTCGATGATGACGTTGAAATCCTGCGGGAGATCCTTGCCGGGAGGTACGTTATTGAAGCTCATGAGCACTCTCTGGAGAAGTTGAGAAGGAAGAGGGAATCGCACGGACGGACGGTCTGCGAGACGCCGCCGCCGCTTTTGCGTGATCACGTCATTATAGCCAATCGGGCCCCGCGCCTTTGCGCGCAAGGCGCACGCCCGATTATGGCGCGATAATCGGAAGACCAGACCGAATTCCGGGAGACATGCATGGAAGACGCAAAGCATTTCATCGGCAACCGCTGGGTCGCGGCGTCGGGCGGCGAGACGATTCCAGTCGTCGATCCGTCGGACGGCCAGATTTTCGCGGAGATCGCGCGCGGCACGGCGGGCGACATCGACCGCGCGGTGGCCGCCGCGCGCGCCGCCTTCGACGGCCCGTGGGGCGCGACGAGCGCAGCCGAGCGCGGACGCATCCTCGCGCGCCTGTCGATGCTGATCGCCGCGTGTCACGAGGAGATCGCGCAGGTCGAGGCGCGCGACACCGGCAAGCCGCTCAAGCAGGCGCGCGCCGACGCGACCGGCATCGCGCGCTATTTCGAGTTCTACGCGGGCGCCGCCGACAAGCTGCACGGCGAAACCCTGCCCTACCAGTCCGGCTACACCGTGCTGACGATCCGCGAGGCGCATGGCGTGACCGGCCACATCGTGCCGTGGAACTATCCGCTGCAGATTTTCGGGCGCAGTGTCGGCGCGGCGCTCGCGACCGGCAACGCGTGCGTGGTCAAGCCAGCCGAAGACGCGTGCCTCTCGCTGTTGCGCATCGCGGAGCTGGCGGCGGAGGCCGGCTTGCCCGACGGCGCGCTCAATGTCGTCACCGGCTACGGGCACGAAGCGGGCGCGGCGCTCGCGCGGCATCCGGGCATCGATCACATCTCGTTTACGGGTTCGCCCGCGACGGGCGCGGCCGTCACCAAAATGGCCGCCGACAACCACGTACCCGTCACGCTGGAACTGGGCGGCAAGTCGCCGCAAATCGTATTCGCCGATGCCGATCTCGACGCCGCGCTACCCGTGCTCGTCGCCGCGATCGTGCAGAACGCGGGTCAGACATGCTCGGCGGGCAGCCGCGTGCTGATCGAGCGCGCGGCATACGAGCCCTTGCTGGAACGTCTCTCGCACGCGTTCGCCGCGTTGAAGGTCGGCCCGAGCAAGCTCGATCTCGACTGCGGACCGCTCATCAGCGCGAAGCAGCAGCAGCGCGTGTGGGATTTCCTCTCCGATGCGCAGCACGACGGCATTCCGATGGCGGCGCACGGCGAAGTCGTCGGCGATGCGCCGGAAGCCGGCTTCTATCAGGCGCCGACGCTCCTGCGCGATGTCCCGCCGGCGCACCGGCTCGCGCGAGAGGAAGTCTTCGGCCCGGTGCTCGCCGCAATGCCTTTCGAGGACGAAGCCGAGGCGCTGAAGCTCGCCAACGGCACCGACTACGGGCTGGTGGCGGGCATCTGGACCCGCGACGGCGCGCGCCAGATGCGTCTTGCGCGCCGCGTGCGCTCGGGTCAGGTGTTCATCAACAACTATGGCGCGGGCGGCGGCATCGAATTGCCGTTCGGCGGCGTGAAACATTCGGGACACGGGCGCGAGAAAGGCTTCGAGGCGCTGTACGGCTTCACGACGCTCAAGACCATCGCGATCAAGCACGGATAAAGGAGACGTCATGCGACTGCAAGGGAAGACCGTAATCGTCACGGGCGGCGGCTCGGGTTTCGGCGAAGGCATCGCGAAGACGTTCGCGCGCGAGGGCGCGAATGTCGTCGTCAACGATCTGAACGGGCCGGCCGCCGAGCGCGTGGCGAGCGAGATCGCGCTGGCGTCGTCGCCGGAAGTGAAGCATGGACGCGCGATCGCCGTGGCGGGCGACGTGACGAAGCGCGAGGACTGGCAAACGCTCTTCGATGCGGCCATTCAGGACTTCGGCAGCGTGCAGGCCGTCGTCAACAACGCGGGCACCACGCATCGCAACAAGCCCGTGCTCGATGTGACCGAGGCCGAGTTCGACCGCGTCTATGCGGTGAACGTGAAGAGCATCTACTGGAGCGTCGAGCAGTTCGTGCCGTATTTTCGGGAGCGCGGCGGCGGCGCGTTCATCAACATCGCATCGACGGCGGGCGTGCGGCCGCGCCCGGGCCTCGTCTGGTACAACGGCAGCAAGGCGGCGGTGATCGTCGCGAGCAAGGCGCTTGCGGTCGAACTGGGCGCGGACCGCATCCGCGTGAACTGCATCAATCCGGTGATGGGCGAAACCGCCCTGCTCTCCGAATTCATGGGCATGGACGACACGCCGGAAAACCGCCGCAAGTTTCTCGCGACGATCCCGCTCGGCCGCTTCTCGACGCCGCAGGATGTCGCGAACGCCGCGCTCTATCTCGCCTCCGACGAGGCCGAATTCATCACCGGCGTCGCGCTCGAAGTGGATGGCGGACGCTGCGTCTGAGCCTCGGGCGCACGCCGCGCGGCGAGTGCGGCGTGCGCTTAAACATCGGTGCTTTCCCTAGCGAAAACAAGCGTTTGGCGCTGTGGCCAAAGGGCTAGAATCCTTACGCGTCCGTAATCGTGAGCGGGCCCATCCGCTCGGCTTCGTGCGTTAAAACTAGAGGAGACAAGCAACATGGCCAGCACCGCCAACCCGGCGCCACGCCCCGCCGCAGGCGCCAATCCCGCATTCGAAGAAGCCACTTACCGCAAGGTCGTCTGGCGGCTCGCGCCGCTTCTGCTCATCTGCTACATCGTCGCGTATCTGGATCGCGTGAACGTCGGCTTCGCCAAATTGCAGATGGCCGCCGACCTTCAACTCTCCGACGCCGTGTACGGCTTCGGCGCGGGCATCTTCTTCTTCGGCTATTTCATCTTCGAGATTCCGAGCAACATCATCCTGCATCGCGTCGGCGCGCGTGTGTGGATCGCGCGGATCATGATCACGTGGGGCATCATTTCCGCGCTGACCATGTTCATCACGACGCCGACCATGTTCTACGTGATGCGCTTTCTGCTCGGCGCGGCGGAAGCGGGCTTCTTCCCCGGCATCATTCTTTATCTGACGTACTGGTTTCCGGCGCGCCGGCGCGCGCGCATCACGACGCTCTTCATGACCGCGATTGCGCTGTCCGGTTTGATCGGCGGGCCGATCAGCGGCTGGATCATGGATGCGTTCCACATGAAGAACGGCTGGCACGGCTGGCAATGGCTGCTGCTGCTCGAAGGCATTCCGTCGGTGATCGTGGGTCTCGTCGTGCTGATCAAGCTCGATGACCGCATCGCGAAGGCGAAGTGGCTGACCGCGGAAGAGCGCGATCTGCTGGAGCGCAATATCGCGGCCGATAACGTCGAGAAGGAAGATCATTCGATCGGACAGATCCTGTCGAGCCCGAAGGTCTGGCTGATGAGCCTGATCTACTTCTCGTTCGTGATGGGTCTGTATGGCGTGAGCTTCTGGCTGCCGACCATCATCAAGTCGATGGGCGTATCCAATGCGCTGCACGTCGGCCTGCTGTCCGCGATTCCTTATGGCGCGGCGGTGATCGGCATGTTGTACGCGGCGCGCAGTGCGGATCGCAGCGGCGAGCGGCGCTGGCATATTGCGATTCCGGCCTTGCTGGGCGCGGTGGGACTGGTGTTGTCGGTGATCTGGTCGTCGAACACGACGCTTGCGATGGTCGGGCTCACGCTTGCCACGATGGGTATTCTCACGACGCTGCCCTTGTTCTGGAGCTTGCCGACGGCGTTTCTGGCCGGCACGGGGGCGGCTGCCGGGATTGCGATGATCAACTCGCTTGGGAATCTGGCGGGGTTTCTTAGCCCTTATCTCGTGGGGTGGTTGAGGCAGGCGACTGCTTCCACCTCTAGCGGGATGTATATGCTTGCCGGTTTTCTTGTGCTTGGGGCGGTGTTGGTGTTGAGCGTGCCGGCGCGGATGGTTAATCGTTGAGGGGTTTTTTTGTTGTTGGGGTGGTGCGCTTGGGCTTGGCGTGGATTGCCTGAATTCGCGTCGGTCTATTGGCACTGCCCCTCCCCGGGGCGGGGGTAACTTTCTTTGCTGCTGCAAAGAAAGTCACCAAAGAAAGCAGCTTTGTCACCGCCCGCGGTCACACGCAGTTTGGCCACTCTTCTCCCCCAAGGCGGCACTCGCCTAAGTGTCGCCCTCACAAGCCCAATCAGGCTTGGATCGCGCACGATCCGTCACATCGCGCCACACAACAAACCGGTACAGCCATTTCAAGCTCCGGCCCGCTTCGCGGCCGATGGGCTAATCGGGTTTGCGTGCGCGCTCGTCTTCCGTTGGTTTCCCTCGCATACCCAGCGGCAGCGCGCAGCGCTGTGCCGAAGCTATCTCGTGCTGAACCAGCGCGTTCAAAGTTATGGTTTGTCGGACCGTGCGCGATCCAAGCCCGATTGGGTTTATGAGGGCACTCTTTAGGCGAGGGCCGTTCCCCGAGGAGAATAGTGGCCAAACTGCGTGTGACCGCGGGCGGTGACAAAGCTGCTTTCTTTGGTGACTTTCTTTGCAGCAGCAAAGAAAGTTACCCCCGCCCCGGGGAGGGGCAGCGCAAATAGACCGACACGAAAACAGGCAATCCACGAAAAAACCCCGCGCGAGCGAAAAGCAAACCCGCACCGCAACGATGCACACCGCCTCCGCCATGCACCAAAACCCCACCGCAATCCCAAGCCACCAAACCATCAAAACCGCCCCAAACCCGCACAACTAGTACATTCCACAACAATTGGCATACCCCTTGCAGAACGAACCGAGCAATCGTAAAGGCTCAAACAAACCACACCGGCAAGGGGAACACAGAAATGAAACGACGCAGTCTGCTGAAGTTCGGCTCCATGTCGGGCGCGCTCGCCCTCGCGGGTCAGCTTCCGATCTCCAAAGCCCACGCCGCCGACAGCGGCCCTATCAAGGTCGGCATCCTGCATTCGCTCTCGGGCACGATGGCAATCTCCGAGACGTCGCTGAAAGACACGGCGCTCATGACCATCGCCGATATCAACAAGAACGGCGGCGTGATGGGCCGCAAGATCGAACCCGTGGTCGTCGATCCAGCTTCCAACTGGCCGCTCTTCGCCGAGAAAGCGCGCCAGCTTCTCACGCAGGACAAGTGCGCGGTGGTCTTCGGCTGCTGGACGTCGGTGTCGCGCAAGTCCGTGCTGCCCGTGTTCGAAGAGCTCAACGGCCTGCTCTTCTACCCCGTGCAATACGAAGGCGAAGAGATGTCGCGCAACGTGTTCTATACGGGCGCGGCGCCGAATCAGCAGGCCATCCCCGCCGTCGAATATCTGATGGGCGCCGAAGGCGGCAGCGCCAAGCGCTTCTTCCTGCTCGGCACGGACTACGTGTACCCGCGCACGACCAACAAGATCCTGCGCGCCTTCCTCCACTCCAAAGGCGTCAAGGATGCGGACATTCAAGAGGTCTACACACCGTTCGGACACAGCGACTATCAGACCATCGTCGCGAACATCAAGACCTTTGCCCAGGGGGGAAAGACGACCGTCATCTCTACGATCAACGGCGATTCGAACGTACCGTTCTACAAGGAACTCGGCAACCAGGGCCTGAAAGCGACCGACGTGCCCGTCGTCGCATTCTCGGTCGGCGAGGAAGAACTGCGCGGCATCGATACGAAACCGCTCGTCGGGCATCTCGCCGCATGGAACTACTTCATGTCGGTGAAGAACGCGAACAACACGAAGTTCGAGAAGGAATTCTTCGCGTACGCCAAGGCGCAGAATCTCCCCGGCGGCGACAAGCGCGTCACGAACGATCCGATGGAAGCGACCTTCGTCGGCATCCACATGTGGAAGCAGGCCGTCGAAAAGGCAAAGAGCGCCGACGTCGACAAGGTGCGCGCCGCGATGATCGGCCAGACCTTCGCCGCGCCCTCGGGCTTCACGCTGACGATGGACGGCAACCATCATCTGCACAAGCCGGTGATGATCGGCGAGATTCGCGGCGACGGCCAGTTCAATGTCGTTTGGAAGACCAAGACCGCAGTCCGCGCGCAGCCGTGGAGTCCGTATATCGCGGGCAATCAGGGCAAGCCGGATATCGTCAGCTCGATTCCCGCGTTCCTGCGCCGTCAACGCGTGCGCGTGGCGTGATGCATTGATGCCATGAAGTCATGGCCGCGCGCCGATCGATGACGCGCGGCCCTTTGAGTCATACAACAAAAGCCATCATGACCGGTTCCTTCGTGCGCGTTCTGCTCGCGCTATGCATCGCGTTGACGTCGCTTGCGGCGCATGCGCTCACCGCCGACGATCTCGCCCCGCTCGCCGGCGACGATTTCGAAGCGAAGTCCGCCGCCATCGACAAGCTCATCGCCAACGCCGATGCGCCTTCGCTCGCCGTGCTGAACGCCTTGTCCGACGGCTCGCTCGTCGCGACCGATGCGGGCCGCGTCGCGATTCAAACCGATGACGGCAACAAGGACCCCGTGACGGGCAAACCCGTCGACGCGCCGGATGCGCAGCAGATCACGCTCTCGAATATCCTGCGCGCGAAAGTGGCGGGCGCGCTGTCGGGGCTGCAGCTCGCATCGACCGATATCGCCAAACGCCGCGAAGCGATCGCGGCGTTATTGAAGAGCCCGGACCCGTCGATGAAGCCGATGATCGATCGCGCCCGCGCCATCGAACGCGATCCCGATCTGAAGAAGCGCCTCGACACGCTCTGGGCGATGACCGCGCTGCACGATCCCGACGTGAACAAGCGCCTCGAAGCCGCGCAACTCGTCGCCGCGCGGCACGATCTCGACATGTATGAACTGCTGCGCCCGATCGTCGCGAAGAACGCCGACGGCGTGTTCAACGAGCCCGATGCGCGCGTGCGCGGCGCGGCGCAGGACGGTCTGTACGCGCTCGATTCGATTCAGCGCCGCAGCGAGATCTTCGGCACGATCTTCGCGGGCCTGTCACTCGGCAGTGTGCTGCTGCTCGCCGCGCTCGGGCTTGCGATCACGTATGGGCTGATCGGCGTCATCAACATGGCGCACGGCGAGTTTCTGATGATCGGCGCCTATGCGACGTATGTCGTGCAAAACCTCGTGCAGCATTACGCGCCCGCCGCGTTCGACTGGTATCCGCTGTTCGCGGTGCCCGCGTCGTTCATCGCGGCGGCGCTCGTCGGCATCGTACTGGAGCGGCTCGTGCTGAAGCATCTCTATGGACGTCCGCTCGAAACGCTGCTCACGACCTTCGGCATCAGCCTGATCCTCATTCAGGCGACGCGCACGCTCTTCGGCGCGCAGAACGTGCAGGTGACGAATCCATCATGGATGAGCGGCGGCGTCGCGGTGATGCAGAACCTCATCCTGCCGTACAACCGGCTGACGATCCTCGCGTTCTCGCTCGTCGTCGTGCTGATCGCGTGGGCCGTGCTCACGAAAACGCGCCTCGGTCTCTTCGTGCGCGCGGTGACGCAAAACCGCAGGATGGCCGCGTGCGTCGGCGTGAAGACGGCGCGCGTCGATTCGTATGCATTCGCGTTCGGCGCGGGCATCGCGGGGCTCGGCGGGTGCGCGCTCTCGCAGATCGGCAATGTCGGTCCGGATCTCGGGCAGAGCTACATCATCGATTCGTTCATGGCGGTCGTGCTGGGCGGCGTCGGCCAGCTCGCGGGCACGGTGATCGGCGGCTTCGGGCTCGGGCTCGTCAGCAAGACGGTCGAGCCGTTCTGGGGCGCGGTGCTCGCGAAGATCGCGGTGCTCGTGCTGATCGTGCTGTTCATCCAGAAGCGTCCGCAGGGCATGTTCGCCCTGAAGGGCCGAAGCGCCGAGGCCTGAGTCATGACCGCATCGACCAATCTTTCCGCGAACCTCGACGTCACGCCGCAAGCCGATGCGAGCGCCGCGCGCGCCGGCTTTGCGCTCGGACTTGCGCCGCGCGCCGCGTTGCTGCCGCGTAACGGCTGGATCGCGCTGCTCGCGCTCGTCATCGCGATGGGGATTTGCGTGCCGGTCTCCGCGCTCGCGTTGCCGGAGACGAGCACGTTCCATCTGTCCGCGTACGCGATGACGCTCACGGCCAAGCTCATGTGCTACGCGATCGGCGCGCTCGCGCTCGATCTCGTGTGGGGCTACTGCGGCATTCTGAGCCTAGGCCATGCGCTCTTCTTCGCGCTCGGCGGCTATGCGATGGGCATGTACCTGATGCGCTCGATCGGCCGGGAAGGCGTGTACAAGAGCGATCTGCCCGACTTCATGGTGTTCCTCGACTGGCATGCGCTGCCCTGGTACTGGGAAGGCACGGAACATCTCTGGTATGCGTTGCTGCTCGTCGTGCTCGTGCCTGGCGTGCTCGCGTGGGTCTTCGGGTTCTTCACGTTCCGCTCGCGCGTGAAGGGCGTGTATCTGTCGATCATCACGCAGGCGATGACCTTCGCCGCGATGCTGCTTTTCTATCGCAACGAAACAGGTTTCGGCGGCAACAACGGCTTCACGGATTTCAAGCGCATCGCGGGGTTTCCGATCACGCATGCGGGTACGCGCACCGCCCTCTTCCTCATTACGTTCGCGGTGCTGGTGCTCGCGTTCCTCGCGGCGCGCTGGATCGTCACGTCGAAGCTCGGGCGCGTCGTCACCGGCGTGCGCGACGGCGAAGCGCGTCTCATGTTTCTCGGCTACAGCCCGCTTGCGTACAAGCTCTTCATCTGGACGGTGTCGGCGGTGCTGTGCGGCATTGCCGGTGCGTTGTACGTGCCGCAGGTCGGCATCATCAATCCGAGCGAGATGTCGCCTGCGAACTCGATCGAAATGGCGATATGGGTCGCTGTCGGCGGACGCGGCACGTTGATCGGGCCGATCGTGGGCGCGTTCGCGGTGAACGGCGCGAAGAGCTTTTTCACGGCGTATTTCGCTGAATACTGGCTGTTCTTCCTTGGCCTCATCTTCACGCTCGTGCCTTTGCTTTTACCGAACGGCATCATGGGACTGATTGATCTCGCGCGGCGCAGGAAGACTCAAGGAGACGCAGCGCAATGACTGCACACAACGCATTGATCGTGGACTTGCCGCCGCTTCCGACCTTCGACGAGCGTGTCAATGTGAGCGGCGTCGCGGGCATGGGCCATGTGCTCGCGCCCGGCGAGATCGATGTATCGCACGGCGCGATTCTCTATCTCGAGGATGTCACCGTGAGCTTCGATGGCTTTCGCGCGTTGAACAAGCTCACGCTGTCCATCGACGTCGGCGAACTGCGCTGCGTGATCGGCCCGAACGGCGCGGGCAAGACCACGATGATGGACGTCATCACGGGCAAGACGCGGCCTGATGCGGGCCGTGTGTTTCTCGGGCAGACGTTCGATCTCACGCGCATGTCGGAGCCGGTGATTGCGCGCACCGGCATCGGCCGCAAGTTTCAGAAGCCTACCGTGTTCGAGAATCATCCCGTGTGGGAGAACCTCGAACTGGCGATGAAGACCGACAAGCGGTGGTTCGCTTCGCTGCGTGCGAGGCTGGATGCGCAGGCGCAGGCGCGCATCGAAGAAACGCTGGAGTTGATTCGCCTGCAGCATCAGGCGACGCGGCTTGCGGGCGAGTTGTCGCATGGACAGAAGCAGCGGCTTGAAATCGGCATGTTGCTGATGCAGCAGCCTGCGTTGCTTTTGCTCGATGAGCCCGCCGCCGGGATGACGGATCATGAAACGATGGAGCTTGCGGAGTTGCTGAACAAGCTGCGCGGCTCGTGTTCGATGATGGTTGTCGAGCATGATATGGAGTTTGTTGCTGCGCTTGCTGGTGTTTCCGGGAAGGTTACTGTGATGGCGGAGGGGCGGGTGCTTGCTGAAGGCTCGTTGGATGAGGTCAAGCGGGATGATGCGGTTATCGAGTCTTATTTGGGGCGGTGAGGGTTTTTGCTTCGGGTTTTTCGTGGATTGCCTGATTTCTTGTTGGTCTATTAGCACTGCCCCTCCCCGGGGCGGGGGTAACTTTCTTTGCTGCTGCAAAGAAAGTCACCAAAGAAAGCAGCTTTGTCACCGCCCGCGGTCACACGCACGTTGGCCACTCTTCTCCTCCGGGAACGGCCCTCGCCTAAAGAGTGCCCTCAAGGAAACAACCGGGCTTGGATCGCGCACGGTCTGACAAGCTAGTACGTAGAAGGCACTGGTTCAGCACGAAATAGCTTCGGCACAGCGCTGCGCGCTGCCGCTGGGTATGCGAGGGAAGCCGCGCGCAAAGCTGATTGACCGGTCGGCCGCGAAGCGGGCTGGAACTTGAAATGGCTGTACCTGTTTGTTGTGTGGTGCGATGTGACGGACCGTGCGCGATCCAAGCCCGATTGGGCCTATGGGGGCACTCTTTAGGCGA
>NZ_FCNY02000014.1 GCF_001544575.2 Caballeronia cordobensis | reverse complement strand
TGTGAGAACCAAACACAGAACAAGTACGACATCTGTATTTAGCTGCCGCTACGACATTTCAATCTGGCCGTGACATTGGTTGTAGGTCCCAAGTTCAAATGTCGCGTTACCGCCAAACAGATCGCGGTTCTTCGCAAGAACAACGAGCCCCCACACCAACTCAGCTTCGGAGATTTTCCTCGCAATCGTCCCAGTACCGCAGCGGGTCGTGATGATCTGGATAACGCAAATCAAGCCACGCCGCGAGCTTCGTCCAATCTGGATGCTGGGTGCCCGTGCGCGCCGATCAATTGGAAGACCGCTCGAGAATTTGACCGTTCCCGCGATCGCGAACAAGCACGCTTCCCAACCCGTTCGAACTGTTTGTCTGTGACTCGATCAGATAACGTGGCAGGAGCCTGAGCTCAGCATTCTTGGCCCATCCGAACAAGCCGCGGACGACGCCAGACGGATCGCGCAACTCGCTGGGGCCACTTCCTGGGCGAATCGCCGTCCAGCCTTCCGGAAACTCGGCGACCACCTCGTCTTTGCCCTCCCTCACCCACTTCACGCGCAGAGCCCGCGTCATCGCTTCGCGCATGCGCGAAACCGAGTCATAGCCTCTAGGCAACTCGATTGCCACCGGGAGCGTGATCAGGTTGTCTTTCCAGAGCGCGGATTCGTCTTCGACGCGCTTGACGACGTCGGACGCTTCTGGCCCGAAAGGATTCTCAGGACGGCTCGACACCCTCGCGGTTGCTCCCGCAGGCAGGCCCTCGAAAAGGCGCTCAGCGTCTTGACGGGTTAGTTTCGTTTTTGCCTTATTCATCGTCTCTTACGGTCCTTGGCTGAAAGCGAACGCGGCTGGAACGCAGTCGACCGTGCGAAGCCACCCCTGGAAACGTCGTAGCTGCCTATTTCGCGTGAGAACGATTAGTGAAGTCGCGCGGTCCGCTCGCTCGGCTGTTCGACCGAACGGCCGGACCCGTATCTTCACCGATCGTCGAGATCGAGTGCTTGAAGATCATCTGGGATCCTGTGATCGAACTGAGATAAAGCATGTACGTATCGAATGACTGGATGTGCCCAACCAATCTGATTCCGTTGACCAGATAGATCGCCACGCGCTTCCCTTCCTTTCTCGCCGCATTGAGAAAGTCGCCTTGTACACCGGGTTGGTTCTGCGCCATTTCAGTTTTGTCCTTAAGTTTTGATGGGCTCAAGCACAGTCGATCGTGTCCGATCACTGAATAGAAATCCGCTCGACAACCCATCTCGGGATACTGCTCCAGGCGCGCAATAAGCTCAACGATAATCACGTCTGGCCCTTGGCGCGGCGTTTTCCCGCACGAGTGCGCGACGCATAACGCCACGCACCCGCTTCGGCAAGGACGAGCGCAATCCAGCTCCAATCGGCCTCAGTCGATGCGATAAACCCATTCAAGAGGATCGGCGAGCTTACCACGCTGAATTCCGGTCAGCTGCGTGCGGATGCGTTGCGTCACCGGCCCTTCTTCCCCGTTGCCGATCTTAAATTCTCCAGCGGCATGGCGAACCTCGCCGACCGCAGTGACGACAGCAGCGGTCCCACAAGCAAATGCCTCCCGCACACGGCCGCTCGCGGCGTCTGCACGCCATGCGTCGAAAGCATAGGGCGTTTCGTTGACTACGATGCCTTCGCGCCTGGCAAGCTCGATGATCGAAGCCCTGGTGATACCCGGCAGAATCGTGCCGGAGAGTGGCGGCGTCGTCAGAGAACCGTCGTCCATGACGAAGAAAAGATTCATCCCGCCCATCTCTTCGATCCATTTGTGCTCGGCGGCATCGAGAAAAACGACCTGGTCGCACCCCTTGGCCGCAGCCTCGGTCTGCGCGATCAGGCTGGCAGCATAGTTTCCCCCGCATTTGGCCGAACCCGTTCCGCCCGGCGCCGCGCGCGTGTATTGATCGGACACCCAGACAGTCACCGACGACTTCCCTGCCTTGAAGTACGGACCTACGGGGCACGCGATGACGCAAAACACGTACTCGTGTGACGCGCGCACACCGAGGAAGCTCTCGGAGGCAAACATGAACGGACGGAGATAGAGACTGCCATCGCCACCCGGCACCCAGTCCCGGTCTACCTTGACGAGAGACTCCACCGCCCCGACGAAGAGCGCCTCCGGGAGATCGGCCATGGCAAGACGCGCGGCCGAGGCACGAAAACGCTTGGCATTCTCGAACGGGCGGAATAGCGAGATCGAGCCGTCTTCGCCGCGGTACGCTTTCATGCCTTCAAAAATTTCCTGCGCATAGTGCAGCACGGCGCAAGCGGGATCGATCTGAAACGGCCGGCGAGCCTCGACCTTCGCATCGTGCCAGCCAAGCGTGTTGGTCCAGCGCATCGTCGCCATGTGATCGGTGAACACCCGGCCGAACACGGGGTTTGAAATGCTCGCGACGATCTGATCGTGCGGAGTCGGCGTCGCGCTCGGGGAAACGACAAACTGTGTGGGCATATCAGTTTTCATGCTTTCATTCGACCAAAGACAAGACGGGGCTCGCCAGACTCACACGGCGACCCGCGATGGATTGAAATGGAACGTCAACGTTGCGAACCGGTCGCATCCGCGACCATGCCTTGCTGCGACAAGGCGACGAGTGCGTCGTCGGACACGGTTGCTTCCTGATCGGCGAGCGCCTTGAAGCGAACGAACGCGGCATTCAGTTCAGCGTCGCTGGCGATCTCGATTCCCAACTCCTGCAACCGCTGCCTGAATGCGTTTCGTCCAGACAGTTTGCCGAGCACGATCTTGTTCGCGCTCCAGCCTACATCTTCGGCGCGCATGATTTCGTAGGTGTCGCGCGCTTTCAGGACGCCGTCCTGGTGAATACCCGATGCGTGTGCGAATGCATTAGCGCCCACTACCGCCTTGTTAGGTTGCACCGTGAACCCTGTGATCTCCGACACCAGCCGCGAGGCTTCGACAATCTGAGTCGTGTCCACGCGCACATCGAGGCCGAAGACATCGCGTCGCGTCTTGACGGCCATTACGACTTCCTCGAGCGCCGTATTGCCCGCTCGCTCGCCCAGGCCGTTGATCGCACATTCGATCTGTCTGGCCCCGCCCGACTTGACCGCCGCCAGCGAATTGGCCACGGCCAGGCCGAGATCATCGTGACAGTGGACCGAAAAGACCGCCCGGTCGGAATTGGGGATGCGTTCACGAAGTTCGCGGATCAAGGCGGCATAGCCATCCGGAACGGCGTAGCCGACCGTATCGGGAACGTTGATGGTAGTCGCACCTTCGTCGATCACGCCTTCTATCACGCGACAGAGAAAGTCGAGATCGGAGCGGCTTGCGTCTTCCGGCGAGAACTCGACGTCATCGGTGTAACCACGTGCCAGACGCACCGCGCGCCGCGCCTGTTCATAGACCTGATCAGGCGACATGCGCAGTTTCTTCTCCATGTGCAGCGCGGATGTGGCGATGAAGGTATGAATGCGGGACCGGCTGGCCGGCTTCAGCGCCTCGGCGGCTCGCGAAATATCACGCTCGTTCGCTCGCGCCAGAGAACAGACGATGCTGTCCTTTATCTCGCTCGCGATGGCTCGAATCGCCTGGAAGTCGCCTTCGGAACTTGCGGCGAACCCCGCTTCGATCACGTCGACGCGCATGCGTTCGAGTTGTCGGGCGATGCACAGTTTTTCGTCTTGGGTCATCGACGCACCCGGCGACTGTTCTCCATCGCGCAAGGTGGTGTCGAAAATGATGAGGCGGTCTGACATGCCAGTCTCCTGTGGGGAACGGCAATTGCGTTGATCAGGGAATGGGGGGTAACCCTTCCTGCCTGTCGAGACGCTGGATCACAGCGCCTGACCGCGCGATTATAGCTAACGATGCCGCGAGCCAATCTAGGGGCAACCCGCGTTTCCCACCTCCAAATTCAAGTCGAGGATATCTGAGGCAGCATCCGGACGACCCGTGGCAGCAACTCCATTACCGGAACGCGAACCGCATCCGCCAGTTCGTCGATGCCGATGAACCCGCCGCCGTCCTCGCCGACGAACGTCACGACGCTGCCGACGCCGGCCTCGGGCAACGCGCTCAGATCGATCACCGTGTGCTGCAATGAGCGCCGCCCCATGATCGTCGCCTCGCGTCCGCCGATGAGCACGCGTCCGAGCGGCGGCACGTGATTCAGCCCATCGCCGAAGCCGATCGGCACGACGCCCACGCGCACCGCGCGCTCGAGGCGAATGGGCGCCGCATAGCCGATGCCGAGCATCGATCCCGCCGGATGCGCCTGCACATGGATGATGCGTCCGCGAATGGCGCGCAGCATCGGACGCAACGGCACGCGCGCCATCCATTCGGCATCGAGTGCGCCGTAGAGCAGCCGTCCCGGATCGACCGCGCTGTAACGCAGTTCCGGATGCGCGATCATCACGCGCGAGCTCGCGAGCATGGTCTCCAGTTCGTCAAAGCCCGCTGAGCGGGCATCGGCGAGCGCGGCATCGAAGACACCCGCCTGGCGCGCAGTGATCGCGTCGTCGCCGGGCGAACTCAGGTGCGTATAGATGCCCTTCAGGCGAACCGTGCGCTGATGCGCCAGCGCGGAGAACGCCTCCGGCCATTGCGACGCAAGAAAGCCGAAGCGGCCGAAGCCCGGATCGATCTCGATGAACGCATCGACCGGAACGCCCGCCGTCACGAACGCGCGCAGGCTCTCCATGCTCTGGATCGTGACCGTCAGGCCGAGCGCCGCGACGCGCGCCGCGTCCTCCGGCAGCGTCGATGCGAACAGCAGGATGTCGCGCGTGACGCCCGCCGCGCGGATCGCCATGCCCTCCTCCGGACTGCCGACACAGAGGCCGTCGACACCCGCGGCGTCCGCCAGGCGCGCGACCTTCGCCGCGCCGAAACCGAAGCCATCGCCCTTGCAGACGAACCAGATCTTGGCGTCGCCCGCGAGCTTGCGCGCCACGGCGAGATTCGCGGCGATCGCGCCTTCATCGATCTCCGCCCATGCGGGACGCAGCAGGCGATATTCGCGCAGGTCGTCGGCGCACGCGTTCATGTCCGCACCTCGCCAGTTTGGGAAGAAATCGCTTCCTGCAGGCCGTTCGATTCGGCGAAGACGCGTTCCTGCCGCGTGCGCAGCTCATCGGCCGGCAATCGCGCGAGCGCGGCGCGTGCCGCTTCGGTCGCGGCAGGATCGATTTCGCCTCGGTCGATGACCACGCCGTACAGATCGCGCGCCATGCGCTCGGAAATCAAACCGTCGAGCACATCCTCGAAGACCGCTCGCGGCTCGCGCTCCCACGGCGGACCGTAGCCCGCGCCGCCCGCCGCGATATGACAGACCCGGTCGTCACGCCCGAGCGCGATGACCTCACTCGGCATGCTCGGCAGCAGCGTGACTTCGCCCTCGCGCGTGAGCAGATTGAACGACGGCGAGCCGTCCAGTCCGCCATGCGATCCCGCAGGCCGATGCATGCGCCGGTCCGAGCGCAAGCCGAGCGACGCGCTTTCCGCCCGCAGCGCGTAGGTGCGGCGCATCGCGAGACCGCCGCGATGCTTGCCCGCGCCGCCGGAGTCCGGCACGAAACCGTAATCCGTGATGACGACGGGCAAGCGCGCCTCGATCAGCTCGACCGGCTGATTCGACAAATTGCCGAGCGGATTGGCGATGCCCTCGCTGCCGTCGCGCTGCCCGCTTGCGCCCCAACTGCCGAGGATGCCGTCCGTGATCAGCCAGTTGCCCGCCGCGCCGCGCCCCGAGATCGACACCACCGACGGGCCGCCTTCGCCGAGCGCGGGCATCGCGTCCGGAACGATCTGCGCAAACGCGCCCTGCAGCACGTCGAACATGCGATACGCCATGATGCCGCGCGCCGCGCACGCCGCCGGCTCCACCGGATTGACGATCGAGCCCGGCTCCGCGAACACGCGCACCGGCCGCGAGAAGCCCTCGCAATTCGGCACGTCGACGCCGATCGCGCAGCGCACCGCCGCGTACGCGACCGATTGCGTCGTCGCGAACGGGCCGTTGATCGCGCCGGCCACCTGTGCATCGGTGCCGCTCCAGTCGATCGTCACTTCGTCGCCGGCAACGGTCACC
Source organism: Caballeronia cordobensis (assembly GCF_001544575.2). Lineage (GTDB taxonomy): Bacteria > Pseudomonadota > Gammaproteobacteria > Burkholderiales > Burkholderiaceae > Caballeronia > Caballeronia cordobensis. The sequence goes on along the minus strand of NZ_FCNY02000014.1, from coordinate 194,171 downwards.
TTGACGCGAAAGCGGATCGGCTGCGGCCGGTCGCCCAGGCCGTCGATGAAGTCTTCGTAGCCGTATTCGCCGTCGGGCATCGCGGCGATCGCCTGGCGCGTCAGACGCTCGGCATAACCGTGCAGCGCATCGACGAGCCGCGCGAAGCCATCCGCGCCGTATTTCTCGATCAGTTGCGCGAGCCCGCGCGCCCCCGCGCGGCACGATGCGACCTGCGCGCGCAGATCGCCGCGCAGTTGATCAGGCATGCGCGAATTGGTTTCGAGCAGCGTGATCAGCGTGTGATTCGGCTCGCCCGCATCGAAAAGCTTGAGCAGCGGAATGCGCAAGCCTTCCTGAAAGATCTCGGTCGCGCCGATCGCCATGCTGCCCGGCGCCATGCCGCCGATATCCGCGTGGTGCACGATCGTCGCGACATAGCCTTCGATGCGTTCGTCGAAGAAGACGGGCTGGATCAGATACACGTCGGGGAGATGCATGCCGCCCGACGTATACGGATCGTTCATCACATAGACGTCGCCCGGCTGGCCGTTCGCGCCGAAGCGTTCGATCACGTTGCGCATTGCCGCGGGGAACGCGCCGAGATGGATCGGCAGCGTGAGCCCCTGCGCGATCACGCGGCCTTGCCGGTCGAAGACGGCGGTGGAGAAATCCATCGAGTCGCGCACGATCGGCGAATAGGCCGAGCGCAGCACGACGAGTGCCATCTCGTCCGCCACCGAGCCGAGTGCGTTCTTGACGATTTCGAGCGTGATGGCGTCGTCCGAAGACGGCGTGTGCGGTGCGGAGGTCATGCGTTCTCTCCCAGCGTAATGACGATGTTTTCATGCGCGTCGACGCGGGCGCACGCGCCCGGCGGCACGACGCAGGTCGAGTCGTATTCCTCGACGATGACCGGCCCGTCGAGCGGCGCGGCGCGCAGCATCGCGCGCGAGATCACGGGCGTATCGACGAATCCATGAGCGGGGCCGAAGTACGCTCTCCGCGTTACGCATGTGGCCGCATCGGCTCGGTTCCCTCCCGCGCGCCGTGCGTCGTACACGCGCGACTGCTCCGACTTCAGACTTCCGAGCACGCGCAGATTGACGAGTTCGACGGCATCGTCCTGCGACGCATGGCCGTAGGTACGCTCGTGCTCCGCGTGAAAGGCGCCCTTCACTTCGTCGATATCGACGGTCTCGCCCGATCGCCACGCGAGCGGCACGGCGAGTTCATACGCCTGCCCCGCGTAACGCAGATCGAGCGAGCAGCGCAGTTCGATGTCATGGCGCGCGAGGCCTTCTTCCATCATCTCCGCGCGGGCGCTCGCGGCCAGATCTTCGAGCGCATCGCCAAGCGGCGCGGCGGCATCGGCGTCGAGGCGGCGGAACATCGTCTGCATGAATTCGTGCTGCGTCGTCGAGAACAGCAGGCCGAGCGCGCTGAACACGCCGGGGCTGGGCGGAACGATGACCGTACGCATGTCGAGCAGCGCAGCGATCGCGTGCACGATGATCGGACCGTTGCCGCCGAACGCGAACAACGCAAAGTCGCGCGGATCGCGGCCGCGATACGTCGATACGGCTTTCACGGCGCGCGTCATCGTCGATGCGGCGATCGAGAACACGCCGTAGGCGGCTTCGTGGAGTTCCGTGTTCGTCGGTTCGGCCACATGCGCGCGCATCGCGTCGCAGGCTTTCGCATGGTTGATGCGCAACTCGCCGCCTGCGAGATAGCCGGGATTCAGATAGCCGAGCGCGAGCACGGCGTCGGTGAGCGTGGGCGTCGTGCCGCCGGCATCGTAGGCAACCGGACCGGGCACGGAACCGGCCGAGTCCGGCCCGACCTTCACGAGGCCGCCCGCATCGATGCGCACCATGCTGCCGCCGCCCGCGCCGATCTCCGACACATCGATGAACGGCAGCTTCACCGCATGGCCGCCGCCCTTCACCAGCTTGCTGCTCAGGTTGATGCCCGCGCCGACTTCATATTCCGTCGTGCGCGCCGGTTCGCCGCGTTCGATGATCGCGGCCTTCGCGGTCGTGCCGCCCATATCGACGGTGATGCAGTCGGCATAGCCTGACGCCGAGGCCACCGATGCCCCCGCGATCACGCCCGCCGCCGGACCGGACTCGATGATCGCCGCCGGTTTCTGCATGACGGCCGCCGCGCTCATCACGCCGCCGTTCGAATGCATGATCTGCACCGGCCCGCGCATGCCGACATCGCGCAGCCGGGCGATCAGCGAGTGCAGGTAGCTCACCACGACGGGTCCGAGATACGCATTCACCACGGTCGTGCTGGTACGCTCGTATTCGCGGATCTCCGGAAGAATCTCGTGCGAGCACGTCAGATAGACGCGCTCGCCGAGCACGCGGCGCAACAGCTCGCGAACGCGGATCTCGTGCTCCGGATTCGCATAGGCGTGCAGCAGGCTGATCGCGACCGCTTCGATCTCCTGCGCCGCGATCCGCTCGGCCACCGCGAGGACTTCCGCTTCGTCGAGCGCCTTCGCGATGGAGCCGTCGGCATTCAGGCGCTCGTCGACTTCGTAGCGATGACGGCGTTTCGCCAGCGGCGCAGGCTTGCGATACGCGAGGTTATAAAGCATCGGCACGCGCAGGCGGCCGATCTCGACCACGTCGCGAAAGCCGCGCGTCGTCACCAGCGCCGTGCGCGCGCCCTTGCCCTCCAGCACCGTGTTGGTGGCGATGGTCGTGGCATGCACGAGTTCCGTCACCTGACGCGGCGTCGCGCCGAGCGACGCAAGCAGCGCCTGCAAACCCGTAACGATCGCCACGCCGTAGTCCTGCGGCGTGGACGACACCTTCTTCGTGTGCACCACGCCCTGATCGTCGATGACGACGATATCGGTAAACGTCCCACCGATATCCACGCCTGCCCGATAAAGTCTTTCTGACATGCTCACCGCCTCTTCATGTTCGACGCAGCCAGAGCCGCGTTGGTGAATCGATTCATTATCCGCATCAAAAAAAAGCGGCTAGAACTTGTGCACGAAGCCGATGCTCGCCACCGCCTGATTCTTCGACGACGACGGATTCATCGTCTGGATCTGCGAAGCGAGCGTGCCATCCGAGGTCGCCGGCAGCGGACCGCCGACCGGGCGCGGAAACACCCCGCCGCCTGCCCGCAACCAGATCACTTCGAGATAGACCGACGTGCGCTTCGACAGGAACTGGTCGACCAGCAGGTTCACTTGATGCCAGTGCACCTGCGCGGGACCATCGGGGCCGCCGGTGATGTTGTCGCTCGTATAGGTGTATGCCGCACCGACGATGAGCGACGGCGTGATGGTGTAGCGCACGTTCGCCTCGTAGTTGTTGAAGCGATAGTTGATGCCGCTCGTGAGCGACGTGCCCACGTCGGTATAGATCGCATTGCTGTACATCAGGCTGAACTTCGCCGGCCCGTAGATGTACGACGCGCCGATGCCCGCGATCTGCTCGCGCTTCGAGGTGATCGGCGCGTCGCAGCAGGTGATCGCGCCGCCGGTGTTGACCGTCGGCGTGGTGTTGACGCCGGGCCTGTCGTAGAGCGAATAGGCCGCCGCGATCGAGAACGGGCCCTGCGTATAGATGCTGCCCACCGACCACATGCGATTGTTCGAGAAGTCGCCGGCGGCGTTGCTGAAGGCATACATCGCGATGCCGGTGAAACCGTGAAAGTTCGGCGAGGTGTACTTCACCGAGTTGTTCACGCGCAGATAGTTGTCGGTGTTGTCGTTGTCGTAGGGATGCGAGAACATCACGCCGCCCCACGCGCCGTTGGAGGTCATCGTCTGCAGCGTGCCGACGATGGCGTCGTACTGGCGTCCGAACGTCAGCGTGCCGTACTGCGCGTTGGTCACGCCCATGTAGGCCTGACGCCCGAACATGCGGTTGTTCTGGCCGAGCGCGCCGTTGACGGGATTGAAGCCGTTCTCCAGCGTGAAGATCGCCTGGGTTCCGCCGCCCAGATCCTCCGCTCCCTTCAGGCCCCAGCGGCTGCCATATTCGCCGTTGCCCGTCAGTTGCACGGCGTGATGGCCACCCTGATTCGACGACCACGTCAGTGCCTCGTTGATGACGCCATACAGCGTGACGGAACTCTGCGCGTGGGCCGCACAACTCGCGCCCGCGAGCGCGAGCATGCCGAGCGATCTGATCTTCACTGCTTCTCTCCAGACTGGCGTCGCCGATGGCCCGGTCCCGGCGACAGTTGATGTTCGCTAATGAATCGATTCATTCCGCGTGGATATTCAGGCAGTCCACCGAATGTCCGGGCTTCGATTCAGTCGCGTAGTGGGTTTGTCGCGCCGCTCACGCGGACGCGTGCTGTCCTGACAGCCCTCGCGGAATCGCGGCCAGCAGTTCCGCCGTGTAGCGTTCGCGCGGCGCGTGCAGCACCTGGCTCGCGCTGCCGATTTCGACGAGACGGCCGTGCTGCATGACGGCGACGCGCTCGCACAGTTCACCGACAAGCGCGAGGTCGTGACTGATGACCACGAGCGTCACACCCGCCGTGCGATGCAGCTCGCGCAGCAAGCGGATGATCTCCGCCTGAATCGACACGTCGAGCGCCGAGGTCGGCTCGTCGGCGACGAGCAACGTCGGACGGCGCGCCAGCGCCCGCGCGATGCCGACGCGCTGCCGCTGCCCGCCCGACAATTGATGCGGCAGACGCCCGAGCACCGTGCGCGGCAGCCGCACCATGTCGAGCAGATCGGCAACCGGCACGCCGTCGCGGCCGATGGCTTCGGTGAGCGTCGTGGCAACCGTCTTGCGCGGATTCAGCGAGTTCATCGTGCTCTGGAACACCATCTGCACCTGCTGGCGGAACGCAGCGAGATCGCGGCCCGCCAGTTGCGCGATCGATTGCCCCTTGAACGCGAGTTCGCCCGTCGTCGGATCGACGAGCCGCACCATCATGCGCGCGACGGTCGACTTGCCGCTGCCGCTTTCGCCGACGATCGCGAACGACTCGCCCGCCGCGACGTCGAACGACAGTCCCGACACCGCGTGAAACTGCTCCCGATTCAGAAGGCGCGTCAGCACGGAGCGCCCGAGCGCATACGATTTGCCCACATCGGACAAGCGCAGCAGCGGCACGGCGCGATCAGATTGCGGCATGATTGCGGCCCTCCCCGGCCATGGCGTCGCGCGGCAGGCGCGGAATGCTGTCGATCAACTGACGCGTGTACGCGTGCGCCGGCTGCCTGAAAAGTTGCGAAACTTCGCCGTGCTCCACCACTTCGCCGTTACGCAGCACGACGGCGCGCGAGCACAGTTCGGCCATCAAGTCGAGGTTGTGCGTGATGAAGACGAGACCCATGTTCAGCTCACGCACCAGCGAGCGCAGCAACGCGACGATCTGCGCCTGCACGGTGACGTCGAGCGCGGTGGTCGGTTCGTCGGCGATCAGGAGCGCGGGCTCGCAGACGATCGCCGCCGCGATCAGCGCCCGCTGCTTCATGCCCCCGCTCAGTTCGTGCGGATAGGCTCGCGCCGCCCGGCGCGGGTCCTTGAAGCCGACCCGCGCGAGGATGTCTTCGATCTCGGCCGTGAGCGCCCGCCCGCGTGCCGGACGATGTGCCCGAATCACATCGGCGATCTGCGTGCCGACCGTGAACGCGGGATTGAGCGCGGTGCCCGGGTCCTGGAAGATCATCGACAGACGCTTGCCGCGCAGTTCACGCAGATGCGCTTCGCCCACTCGCGTGAGGTCTTCGCCTTCGAAGAGGATGCGCCCGCCGGTCACGCGCCCGCCCGCGCCGAGCAGACCGAGCACGGCAAGCGACGCCACGCTTTTGCCCGAGCCCGATTCGCCGACCAGGCCCACGGCCTCGCCTGCCCTCACCGTCAGGTCCAGACCGTGCAGCACGTCGAGCGCATCGCGGCCTTGCCCATAAGCGACCTTCAGCCCTTCCACCGATAGCAGCGCGCCGTTCATACCGCGCCTCCTTGTGTTGCGTCGGCCACGCGGCGGCGACGTCGCGGATCGAGAATCGTGCGCATGCCGTCGCCGACGAGATTGAACGCCAGCACGCTTATGAAGACTGCCGCGCCGGGAAAGATCGAAACCCACCAGAAATCCGTGAAGATGAGCGCACGCGAATCGGAGAGCATCGCGCCCCAGCTTGGCGTCGGCGGCTGCACGCCCAGTCCGATGAAACTCAGGGATGCCTCGACGATGATCGTCACGCCGAGCAGCAGCGTCGCCTGAACGAGCACGGGCGAAATGATGTTCGGCAGCACATCCGAGAGCACGATGCGCGTTGCGCTCGCGCCCTGAAGACGGCGCGCGGCGACGTACTCCGCCTGCACCTCGGCGCGCGCAAGGCCGTATGTGAGACGAGCGAGACCCGGCGCATAGAGCACGCCGATCAGCAGCACGAGCTTCGACTCGTTGGAGAGCCCAATACCCGCAACGCGGATCGTGTCCGTTCCCGTGATGCCTACGAGCGCAATGGCCCAGATGAGCAGCGGAATCGACGCGAGCACCTCCATCGCTTTCATCAGCAACTCGTCGATCCACGTGCCCGCCCTGTAGCCTGCAATCAAGCCGATGGCGGTGCCAAGCACGACGCCGATCGCGACCGCCGCGAGCCCGATGGCAAGCGACGCCCGCGCGCCCCAGATCACGCGGCTCAGCACGTCGCGGCCCACTTGGTCAGTGCCGAGCCAGAACTCCGCGCCCGGCGCCTGCAAACGATGTTCGATAAAGAGCTTCAACGGATCCTTCAGCGGCAGGAGCGGCGCACACAGCGCAACGCCGAGCAGCACGACGATCAGCACGAGCCCGACCGCACCGGTCGGCTCACGCATCAGCGCGCGCACGAAGCGGCCCGCGCCGCGCGCGGTGGCGGTCATCGCGGAAGGCCGGTCGGGCACGGCGGGCAAGGAGGAATCGGCCATCATTTGCGGTTCACCTTCGGATCGAGAGCGCCTTGCACGAGGTCGGCGCAGCAATTCGACACAATGAAAATCGTCGTGATCACGAGCACGATTGCCTGCACGGCGGGATAGTCACGCTGGAAGATCGCGGTCAGCAGCGCGCGCGACACGCCCGGCAAATTGAAGATCTGCTCGACGATCAGCGCCCAGCCGAACATGTAGCCGTAGCTCATCGCCGCCGTGCTCACGAGCGACGGCAACGCGTTCTTGAGCGCGTAGACGAGGATGCGTCCGCGCGGGAGGCCGAGCGCGCGGGCCGTGCGGATATAGTCCTGCGACAACGCATCGACCATGTTCGTGCGCACGAGCCGGCTCAGCACCGCGATGTAATACACGGACATCGTGAGCACCGGCAGCACGAACGAGCCGAGATGCGCGCCGACGCCGTCGCTCCACGGCGCGAGCCCGCCGACCGGCAGCCAGCCCGTCTTGAGCGCCACATAGCGGATCAGCAGCAGGCCGAGCCAGAACGAAGGGATCGACAGACCGACGATCGCCGCGATCCGCAACACGTGATCGGCGGCGCCGTCTTCCTTCAATGCCGCGATCGTGCCGAGCACTATCGACATGACGACCGTGAACACGAACGACAGCGTGACCAGTTCGACCGTGCCCGGCAGCGTATCGGCGATCTCAGGCCCGATGTCGTTGCCGGAGACATAGGAGCGCCCGAAATCGAGCGACGCCACGTGCCCGAGCCACGCGCCGTATTGCGCGACGACCGGCCGGTCGAGCCCGTACTGACGGTTGAACGACGCGATCTGATCGGCGCTCGCGTCGCTGCCCAGCGTGAGGCGCGCGGGCGAAACGGGCGTCGCGCGGCACATGGCGAAGAGCAGCGCGCTCACGACGACGAGCAGCATCAGCGAAGACAGCAGCCTGGAAAAAATTCTCATCGCGTATCCTTTATGCCCGCCCGACGGACACGCCGCCCAGCGCGAGCGAAAAGCCCGTGTTCACCTCGAAGCCCTTCACTTCGCTGCGCCAGAGGTTCTGCACTTCCAGCGCGCCGATCCAGATCGCAGGCGCGTCGCGCGCGATGGTCTGCTGCATCTTCGCGAGCAGCGCCTTCAGTTCGGCAGGTTCGTCCGCGCCGTAGCTCTGATCGATCAGATCGACGAAGGCCGGATTGTCGTAGGCGGTCGCTTTCCAGAGGCTCTCGGTCGGGCGGAACAGCGCGTTCAGCAGATAGGTCGCCTCCGGCGGCGCGATGAAGCCCGTCAGCACCGCCTGATGATTGCCGACCATCGCCTGCGAGATCATCTGGCCGAAGTCAAGCGGGCGCAGGTTGACGCGCACGCCAATCGACGCGAGCTGCGACTGCATGAAGAGCGCGGTGGTCGAGGTATCGATGAGATACGCAGGCTGCACGTACAGCAGATCGAATGATGCGCCCGTCGCGTACTTCGAGCGCGCGAGCGCCGCGCGGGCTTTCGCCAGATCGAAATCGAGGCGCGCGGCGCTGGCCGCGTCGTACCACGGGGAATCCGGCGCGAAGGGCATGCTGCTCGCCTTCACCGCGCCGTAGCACAGGTCGCGGCAGATCTTCACGCGGTCGAGCACGAGCGAGACGGCCTGACGGAACGCGGGATCGTCGAACGGCGCACGGCGCGTGTTGAGGCACAGCATGAGCGGGCTCGTCGGCGACGGCCGGCTTTCACCGACGATGCCAGGCGAACGGCTAATCTGCCCGAAAAGCTGCGCCGGCGGCGCGCTGATGACCTGCGTCTGCATCGACATCAGCGAAGCAAGGCGCGACGACTCCTCGGGGATGATGCGGAACATCACGCGCTCCCATTGCGGCTCGCCACGGCGCCAGTAGTTCGGGTTGCGGCGCAGCTCGACGAAGTCGTTCGCGCGCGACTGCACGAAAATGCCCGGTCCCGTGCCGACGCCTACCGGTGCATGCCGGAAGAAGTCGCCCGGATGCTGCTCGCGGCTGCCCGCCGGAAAAATGCCCATGTACTTCGACATATAGTCGAGCAAGGGCCGATACGGCCGCTTCAGGCGAATCACGACCGTGTTCGCATCCGGCGCGCTCACCGAATCGATGACGGTCCAGAACGGGCGGCGAAACGCCTTGTGCGCCGGATCGAGCACGTAATCGAAGCTGTATTTCACATCGGCGGACGAAAACGGCTGGCCGTTCTGGAATGTCACGTTGCGCGCCAGATCGAAGCGGTATGTCAGACGGTCGGGCGTGACGGTCCATGCGCGCGCCAGCTGCGGCACACGCTGGCCGTGCGCATCGATGCCGACGAGATTCTCGAAGATCAGCTGGTTGATCGCCATCACGTCGTGATTCGGCTGATTGATCGGATCGAGCGTCTGCGGATTGCTCGGAATCGCGACGGTCAGCACCCCGCCCTGCGCCGCCAGCGCGCGCTCACCGAACGCAAGCGGCAGCGACCATCCCGCGAGGCCTGCCGCGCCGATTCGAAGCACCTGTCTTCGGGTTCTGTCGAAACTCATTGATGTCCTCTGTGTCACCGGCGTGCCCGTTTGAATCTCGTGAATCGATTCACGAACAGTACGAGCCTGATGTTTGCTCGTCAACCAATCAAAAATAAAGAAAGCCTGAATTGCGGTCCCGACTCACGCAACGAGATGAAAATCTGCCACGGGCTCGTCGTTCGTTGATTCGGTGAATCGATTCACTAAAGATCGTCGATTTGAGGCGCGCTGTCAATCGGGTTGACCCTGAGTGTCTTAGCCGGGCTGAACGGACCGCGCCCGGCGGCGACCCGGCGTGGCGGCCGCGGCAGGCAATGCTGCGCACGATTCACGGATGATCATGCGCATCGGGTGCCGCGATCGCCGGATGCCCGGCGGCGCGGTGCCGTCGAGCAGTTGCAGCATCAGGTCCGCCGCTTCACTGCCGATATCGCGCGGCTCCTGCGTCACGACGGTCAGCGCCGGCGCGCAGAGGCTCGCGTACTGATGATCGCCGACCGACACGACCGAGAGATCGCGCGGCACATTCAGACCGAGTTCGCGGGCGGCCTGCAGCACGCGCGCGGTATCGTTGAGCGGAGCGATGATCGCGGTCGGCCGCGTCGGTCCCGCGAGCAGCGCGTGACAGGCGGCTTCGTCGAAGGCGTCGGTCCGCTGGATGAGCGCGGGATCGACCAGGATGCCGGCGGCTTCGCACTCGATGGTGTACCCGCGCACCATCTCCCGGCCGACCCATGTGTGCTCGTGCCCCGCGACCAGCCCGATGCGCCTGTGTCCGAGCGACGCCAGATAACGCACGGCCTGCCGGCATCCATCGGCGTGATCGGTGAGGACCGAGTGGAACTGGCCTTGGGCGTCGCGTTCCCACAGCACGACAGGCATGTTCAGCGTATGGAGGATGTTGTAGTACGAAGGCGTCTCGTCATCGGAGATCACGCCGATCAGGCCGTCGAGGCGCCGCTGACGCAGGCTCTCGAGAAAGGCGCGCTCGCGCTCCAGATCGTAATGCGAATTGGCGATGAGAATCTCGTAGCCGCGCTCGCGCAAGCGCGTTTCGGCGGCGCTCACCATCTGTGCCGCCGTATGCTGTGCAATATCCGAGATGAGGCACGCGATGGCCTTCGAGCTTCCGCTGCGCATGCTGCGCGCCACCGCGTTCGGCACGAAATTCAGCCGCGCAACCGCCTTCGTCACGGCCTCGCGGATTTCCGGGGCGACGTTGTCGCGCCCGTTGAGCACGCGCGATACCGAGCCCACGGACACCTTGGCGAGACGCGCGACATCCTGGACGGTCGGCGACCCTTGCGGCGACTTTCGGCTGCGCGTGGAAGGCGATGCGGACTCTGGTGCTTTCAGTTTCGACATGGGCTTTTCGGCGTTGACGAAAATTTCGAACAGCGCTCGGTGAATCGATATATCGTGATTATAAGCACTTGGGTGTTTGTCTAGGTTGCAGCCCCCCCTCAAAACCTGTATTTCAGCCGCACCTGTCCGCCGTTTTCAACTTCGTGTGCGGCCACTACGCCGTCATACTCGAGACGCACATCGAGGCGCTTAGCCGTAAACACCTCCACCCCGGCGGAGAACTTGCCCGCGACGTGCGCATTGGTGAGCGTATTCGTGAAGCTGCCGTAACCCGGGGCAGCGGCGAAGGACGCGTTGGTCGTGTAAGTATTGCCCGCAATGAAGCTCACCCCGGCGCCGACATAGGCGTCGACCGTCGCTGATCCGACCTGCGCGCGCGTCCCGATCCGCAGATTCGGCGTGCCGGTCGCAATGAAATTGTTCGCACTCTTCACCTTCAGATTGAGTGCGCCCGCACCGCTCTCCGTGTAGCCCGGCAGATTGATATCGTTCAGATCGGCGTCGAGCGCAGGCTCCAGGTAGAAGCGGTCGAACGGAATCTGGTACGCCGCGCGCAAGTGCAGTCCGACATTGAACGAATCGGGCGAGGCAGTCGCCACCGTACTGGCGCTCGGAATGACGCGCGAGCTGTTCATCCAGCCGTAGCTGGCGTCCGCCGCACCGGTGAATGTCCACGGGCCAACCTCATGCTTGAGCGCGATGACTCCGAGAAGGGCATTGCCATTGGCGCTCGTCAGGTTGTCGTTGCCGGTGAAGCGGTCGGTCTCGTAGCCAAGGGCGCCACCGAGGAACCAGCCGGGCTGCAGCTCGATCTGGCCGCCGACCTTCATCGTCGTACCTTGCCAGCCGAAGCCCGGGAAGGACGCGTCGGCGCTGCGGTTTTCCCACATGCCCGTGGCGCGGAACCACACGCACGAGCCCTGCTTTCTCACGGCGGTGTCGTCGTCGGCGAACACCGGGCAACTGAATACGGAGCGCGCGAATGCCTGGCTGGCCTGGTAGCGCGCCGCAGCGATGCCGAGCAGCTCCTGGCCGGAGACGGCGGTCAGCGTCTGGGCATAGCCCGCCGCGCTACCGACGTTGCCGAAGGCGCCGAAGATGGGCGCGAAGGCGGGATCGGCGCTATTCCACAGCCGGTCCAGGTTGGCGGCGACGCTCTGCTGTGTGGCAGAAGCACCCTTGCTCGCACCCACGAAATCCGCATCGGTCCTGATGGCGACGGTGTTGCCCTGCATCAATGGCGTGAAGCGGTAGACGGGCGTCGAGGTGCCCGCGAGCGTCGCGTCCGGCTGAATTCCGCCGGCCGCCGTCAGCACGGTGCTCGTACTCTTCAGATAGCTCACCGGCTCAACCTGCACCTTCCCGGCAAGCGCGGCGGTACCCGTGATGTCGAGCAGATCGGAGCGCTTGTTGGCTGGATCGATCTGGACGTTCAGCGCGCCAGTCGGGCTCTGCACGAGATTGCCGGTGAGAACCGTCTTGCCGACCGAGTTGGCGCCGCCGACTGTGAGCGTGCCGGCATTGTTCACCGTGCCGCCTCCGACGTTCAGCGTGGTGGGTGTGTTGATCACGCCGCCCGGCAGATTGTGGATAACGCTGGGGCCACCAAGGGTATCGATGTCACCGGTGATCGTGCCGGAGTTGTTGACCGTGATGGTGCCGGTGGGCACGCCCCCGTACGTCGTGGGGTTCACCAGGATCGCGTATTTGCCCAAGGTCTGGATGGTCCCCTGGTTGTTGATGACGTTGTTATTGCCCCCCAGTATGCGGATCGCGGCAGCGTCGCGATACTCGTCGTACTGCCCAACCATTTTGCCCGTCGGGAAATTGGGATCGGTCGTGCCGCCGATGACTCTCGAGCCGGGCGCCAGGTTGATCGAGATTTGCCCGCCTGTCTGGCCGTCGCTCTGCGCCAGGATGCCGGCGGACCCGACGCCTGTCGCCATGACCGTGTCGTTATTCCTCACGTTGACGAAGACCGGGCCGCCCGCGCCCGCGCCACCCGCGCTGCCCTCTCCCATCACATTCGGCAGGTTGGCTGCGCTGTAGTTAGAGACAACCAGACCGCCGCCACCGCCGATCGATTGCGCGAAGATCGCCGGAGCGTACCGGCCGGTCGTCACAACTTTCCCGCCGTTTGCCACGAGGACATTGACGGTGCCGCCGTTGCCGCTGTTGGCCAGTACCGCGGTGTTCGTCGCGCCACCGTAGCCCTGCGGGGCGGACGGGTCGCCCGCAAAGCCCCCGCCACCGCCGATCGATTGCGCGACGATCCCATACGCACCGTCGCCGGAGGTGGCGACAGTGTTATTGGTGTCCACGACGAGAACCTTGCCGCCATCGCCCTTCGCGTTGCCGGCGCCGGAGGTCGTGTTCGCGATCTGTCCGCCCGCCACGAAGCCGCCCCCGCCGCCGATCGATTGCGCGACGATACCGTGCGCGTCGAGCCCGCTCGTCGTCACGTTGCCTTCCGTGTTGACCGTGACTTCGCCGCCATTTCCCGAACTGCCGTTTCGACCGCCGAAGCTCAGTGTCACCCCGTAGACGTCGGCGAGCCGTCCCTGAGGATTCACGATGATTTTGGAGGGATCGAACGTCTCGTCGCTGCTCGCGGTCGTCACGACACCGCCGCCACCGCCGATGCTTTGCGCGAAGATGCCGACGCTGTGCTTGCCCAGTGTCGTGACCGCGCCGTTGTTGTCGACGCTCACGGTGCCGCCATTCCCGGCGCCTCCGCCATTGCCGCCCACGGCGATCGACAGGCTTTTCAGCGAACCGCTGATCGCCCCCGACATCGCGCCGTTGCCGCCCCCGCCGCCCACGCTCTGCGCGTACACGCCAAACGCTTCCACGCCCTGCGTCTCGATTGCGCCACCCGTTTTCTGCACGACACTCACCGCACCGCCTGAGCCGGCCGCGCCGCCACTGCCGCCCACGGCGATCGCGGCCTGCACCTTCGAATCATTGTTCGACTTGCCGACCGAACTCGCCGCGCCGCCGCTGCCCCCGCCGCCGCCGATGCTCTGCGCGAAGATGCCGTGGGATTGCGCGCCATAGGTGCCGATCGCGCCGGCGTTGGTGGTGTTCACCGCGCCGCCCTGGCCGCCCGCGCCGCCGCTGCCGCCGACCGACACGCCAACGCTGATCTGTGACACGGTGCCCAGAACCTTCGATACCCCATCCGGCTGCGTGAAGAGTTTTTGCAGATCACCATAAGTCGCTTTGATTTTTTCGCCGAGCACGCCGACCTGCAGGATGTTGTCGCCCAGGTTCTGCACATCCTGGTTGAGGCCGAGGCCCTGACCCAGAATGCCGAACAGGGTCTGGGCGTTGGAGATCGTGTCGAGGCCGCCGCTGCCGCCCGCAGCCGCCGCACCCTTGCCGCCTTTGCCCCCGCCGCCGCCGACGCTTTGCGCGAAGATGCCGGTCGAGGCCGCGCCGCGGGTGACGATGTTGCCGTTGTTGGTCGTCGTCACCGTGTTGCCGTCGCCGCCGACGCCGCCCTTGCCGCCCACACCCACGGCGATGGCAGCCTTGCCGCCGCTGGCCGCAGCGGTACCGCCGCCGCCTGCGCCGCCGCCGCCGCCCACGCTCTGGGCGAACACGGCATCCGCGCCGTCGCCGCGCGTCGCGATCGAACCGTCGTTGGTCAGGCCGACCGTGCCGCCCGTGCCCCCGGTTCCACCCGTTCCGCCCACCGCGATCGACGCGCTGAAGCTGGCTTTGGCGTTAGCCGCCGTTGCCGAGGCATCGCCCGTGCCGCCATTGCCGCCGCCACCGCCAATCGACTGTGCGAACACGCCGTGGGCGTCCTGGCCCAAGGTGGCGATCAGCCCGGCGTTTTCCAGGTTGACGGCGCCGCCCGTGCCGCCGCTGCCGCCGCTGCCTCCAAGCGCCACGGAGACCGACAGGGACGCCCCCTTGGCAGGCGAAGCGGAGTAGGACGCGGCGGTCGCGTCGCCGCCCGTGCCGCCGCCGCCACCGACGGATTGCGCGAAAACGCCGGTCGCGCTGTCGCCCGCCGTGGTGATCAGGCCGGAATTATCGAGCGTGACATTGCCGCCGGTGTTTCCGGTCCCGCCGGCGCCGCCGATCGCGGCGCTGACACTGATCGATGGAATGTTGGGGCTACCCGATGCGGCAACGGCACGCGCCGTGGCGCTGCCGCCGGAGCCGCCGCCGCCGCCGATACTTTGCAGCACGACCCCTTCGGCATCCGAACCATACGTCGCGACCTGCCCCGTGTTGGTCAGCGAAACCGCGCCCGCCGCGCCGCCTCCGCCGCCTTGTCCGCCAATGGCAACCGAGCTCGTCAGGGGGCCGCCGACCGTGAACGCTGTAGCGTTGCCGCCATTGCCGCCACCGCCGCCGATCGACTGGGCCTTGATACCGGCTGCGTGGTCGCCGTAGGTCGTGACGAGTGCGCCGTTGTCGACCGTGACCTGGCCGCCCGAGCCGCCACCGTGGGCATCCCCGCCGATCACCATGGTGATCAGCCCTCCGCCTTTCGACGTCGCGCTGCCGGCATTGCCGCCGGAGCCGCCGATGCTTTGCGCGAGTATCCCCGCGCCACCGCTCGGGTCGAGGCTGCCAAATACGCTGTTCTGGCCCAGCGTGAGTTTCACCGCGCCGCCATTGCCGCCTTGACCGCCATTGCCGCCGATCTGGAAACCCGCACCCGCGGTGACGCCGCTGGCGTCGCCGCCGCTTCCGCCGCCACCGCCGATGCTCTGGGCGATCAGCGGGATGCTGCCTTCGCCTGATGTGCTGCCGGCCGTGACAAAGGCGTGGTCCGAGTTCACCGTGACCGCACCGCCATCACCGCCCGCGGCACCTGCACCGCCCGTGCCGGACAGCGCGAAGCTGACACTGCCGCCATTGCCCCCGCCGCCGCCGATACTCTGCACCAAGGCGCCATGCGTATAGGGGCCGTTCGTTTTGATGGTCGCCGTGTTCGTCGCGTCTTCAAGCGTCAGCGACGCGCTCCCGCCAGCGCCTGCCTTACCGCCATTGCCGCCTTCACCCACGATCGTGCTCTGGGCGCCGTCACCGACGCCGCCGGCGCCTCCGTTGGCCTGCACCAGCACCCCCTCACCCCCGATCAACCCGGCGGTGGACTGCCCGGCCGGAACACTCGCGGTGTAATCGATGGAACCAAGGACGGTGGCGCTCGCGCTGCCGGCATTCCCGCCGTTGCCGCCCGTACCACCCTCATTGCGGATCGTGCCGTCGATGGCAGCGCCACCGCCCCCGCCCGCTCCGCCATTCGCCGTGGCGGTCACGCCGCTGCCCGGCTGATACTGACTGTTCACCGGTTGCATCTGATCGGAGAAAACGATCTGGCCACCGCTGCCGAGTGCCGCGCTGGCCGTGCCGCCGTTACCTCCGTTGCCGCCGGTCCCGCCAAAGCTGCCGCTTCCACCGAACGCGCCACCCGCATTGCCGCCTCTACCGCCATCGGCGTTAGCCTGCATCGGAAAGATCTGGCCTAAAGGGGTGCTGGCGGTCAGACTGCCGTTCTGATACGCAAGTGTCGCGGTACCGCCGGCGCCGCCATTGCCGCCCTTGCCTCCATGGCCTTCCACGGCAAGATCACCCGGGGTGGGCGAGTCGCCCCCTGCTCCGCCGGCTCCGCCCCGGGCGGACGCTCGCAGGCCGACGCCATAGAACTGAATATTGCCGGAGGCGTCAAGCGCTGCCTGACCACCCTGTCCCCCTGATCCCCCGTTGCCGCCATAGAGCGGCTCAACGCCCTGGGCATTGGACACGGCACCCGCTCCGCCGGTGCCGCCGTTGGCTTCCACGTCGAGCGCAACTTCCGGAAGGACGCCCTTCGAGTCGGGACCCACCGTGCCGCTAAACTGCACGGAGACCGCGCCGCCATTGCCAGCCGCTCCGCCGTTTCCCGTGTGGGCGGAGCCATCGTCGTCATAACCGCCCTGTCCGCCGGCACCGCCGTCACCGCCGTTGACGGACCATCCCGCTCCGATCGTGGGGCTGATGGGGTTCGGCGCGAAGCCTCCCTTCACCGAAATGCCGCTGTTGACGCTGTTAAAGGAACCACCCGACTGACCAGCGAAGCCATCCTGGCCCTTTCCGTTCCAGGAGCCGTCGTCAGCGCCTTTGCATCCCGCCTGCCCCGAAGCGTCCAGGTAATACTGGGGAAGCGGCGCCGCACCAAACGATTGATTGGAAAAGTTGGTCTGTGACGGCGCCGAAGGCCGCGCGGGATTGGCGCTCCTGTTGCACTGGGCTCGCGCCGCGACCGGAACGAATAGCGGGGCAACTGACGCTACGGCCAATGCCAGCGCAACCACAATCCGGCGCTTCTTCCCGCAGCCATCCTCCACAAAAGGCGCCGACGTCACTGCCCGCGCAGACTCACAACGCGATGCATGCTTGAACATGTACATGATCTTTTCCCTTTTTGGTTCCGTCGCATTAACAGATGCAAATGGCTGATGTCGTAACCCAGTTAATTTGCACTCCGAATTACACGAAGGTCGCACCTGCGCGTGATATCTACGAAATTGAGCCCTAACCAGGAATGGATGAGAAGACTTCAGGCCGACGCACTTAATCCCGACTTGAAACACACATCAATCGCTTGCCCTTAGGCTGCATAGTGTGCGCGATGAGTTAGATATTGATTAGTCGGATGGAACAGCGGGTACCGACGCACTCGGACGCGGCCGCCTAAGAAAAGCGGTTCCACGAGAAGGTGCAGCGGATATCTGATCCGGGGTCATGGCGGTCCACCGCCATTTCCCGCCCTCACTGGGCGGCAATCAACTCATCCGCTCTCGACAGAAACAGCTTCAGCACGGGCGATGCATTCGAACGGCTGTAGCCGATGGCGAGATCGACCGTCGGCGCCTCGCCTTCGAGCGGCCGGCTCACGACCGACCACGGCAGCAAGTTGTTCGCATACTCGGGCATCAGCGACAGGCCGCGTGTCGAAGCAACGAGCGACATGGCCATCGCGAGATTGTCGACGCCATGCGCGGGCTTCGGATCGAGCCCATTCTCGTGGAGATATCGCGCAACCACATCATGCAGCACGCGCGCCTTGTTCGACGCCATCACGAACGTCTCGCCCCGCAGATCCGACGGATGGATCGCCGTCTTCGCCGTCAGCCGGTGATCGCTCGGCATCAGCACGACGAGTTTCTCGCGATAGACGACGCGATAGTCGAGATCCAGACCCGGCTCCGTGCGCACGAACGCAAGATCGAGCTTGCCGCGCGCGACGGCGTCGGCGAGATCGGGCGAGTAGCCGCTCGACACCGTGACGTCGATGTTCGGCAGCTCGTCGCGTAACACCTGCATCGCTCGCGGCAGCCACGTCATTTCCTGTCCCGTCAGAAAGCCGAGCGCAAAGATCTGCTTCGCGGGACGCGCAGCACGGCGCGCGGCTTCGATCGCGGCATCGACCTGCGCGAGCGCCAGCCGTGCATGGTCGAGAAAAGCCTTGCCCGATGCTGTCAACTCGACGCCGCGCGCGCTGCGGCTGAACAGTTCCGCGCGCACTTCGTCTTCGAGATCGCGGATCTGCCGGCTCAGCGACGGTTGCGACGTGAACAGCCGCTGCTCGGCGGCGACGGTGAGGCTACCTGTTTCCGCGACCGCAACGAAATAGCGCAGATGGCGTAGCTCCATGCTTTCTCCCGGTTCTGCCTCGCTGTGCCGCGCCGCTCGTGGCCATGCTTCCAAGGCATGCCAGCAAGCCTACAAAGTCTTTTTCGGTTGCGCAAGCGACGGCTAGATTACCTGCCAATAGCACATCGAGCAGGGGGAACGACCCGCTCGTCAACCTAACGGAGCTTCGTCATGAACGACCTCGCAGGAAAAACCGCGCTCGTCACGGGCGCATCGCGCGGCATCGGCCGGGCCATCGCGCTCGCACTCGGCCGAGCCGGCGCGCAGGTGCTGGTGCACTACAGCAGCAACGAATCGGCCGCCGATTCGGTCGTCGCCGAGATCATGGCGAGCGGGGCACATGCGCAGAAAGTCGCCGCCGATCTGCGCACCGCCGACGGTCCGCATACGCTCGCTCGCCGCGTTAGTGCCATCGTCGGAGGACGGCTCGACGTGCTGGTCGCCAACGCAGGCATTGCCACGGCCGCGAGCATCGAAGAGACGACCGTCGAAGACTTCGATGACCTCTTCGCCGTCAACGTGCGCGCGCCCTACTTCCTCGTCCAGCAGCTTCTGCCGATGCTGTGCAAAGGCAGCAGCGTCGTGCTGCTGTCGTCGCTGGCTTCGCGCGCGGCGGTGGGCGAGCTGGCCGCGTACGCCGCGACCAAAGGCGCCGTCGGTACGCTCGTGCGCCACTTCGCGTCCGCGCTTGGCGAGCGTGGCGTGCGCGTGAATGCGGTCGCGCCCGGCGTCGTCGCGACCGACATGTCCAACTTCGTGACCACCGACGCGGGCCGCGATTACGCGCTGAGCCTGCAAGCCCTGAAGCGCGTCGCGCAGCCGGACGATATCGCCGGTGCAGTGACTTTCCTTGCTTCCGACAGAGCGAACTGGATCACGGGCGACACACTGCGCGTCGACGGCGGATCGAAGCTCTGATCACAACGTGATTACCGTATCAATCAATAAGGTATCCAGAATGATGAACAAGAACTTGAAGCTGTTTTCATCCACGAAGGTAGGACGGCTGCAACTGTCACATCGTGTCGTCCACGCGCCGATGACGCGGCTGCGTTCCGACTCCGACGACAGCCCGAGCACGATGATGATCGAGTACTACAGGCAGCGCGCATCGCAAGGCGGTCTGCTGATTACAGAGAGTGCGCATCCTTCTTACGACAGCCGCGGCTATCTCGGCGCACCGGGTATTTACACCGACGAACACATCGAAGCGTGGAAGAAGATCACCGACGCCGTTCACGCGAAAGGCGCGCACATCTTCATGCAGATCGCGCACGACGGCCGTCAGTCGCACGTCGATCTGAGCTGGGGCAACGCGCCCGTTGCGCCTTCCGTCGTGCCATACGAAACGACCGTATTCACGCAGAACGGCTGGGTGCTGAACTCGCCGCACCGCGCGCTGGAAACGATTGAAATTCCGGCCATCGTCGAATCGTTCCGGCGCGCGGCGGAACGCGCGAAAGCAGCGGGCTTCGACGGCGTCGAGTTGCACAACGCGAACGGCTATCTCGCCGACACGTTCCTGCAAGACGGCACGAACAAACGCACGGACGCCTATGGCGGCACGATCGAGAAGCGCGCGCGCTTTTCGCTGGAACTGGTGGACGCGTTCGAGTCCGTCTGGGGTGCGGATCGCGTAGGCGTGCGCGTGTCGCCGAGCGGTCGCTGGGGCGCCATCTCCGACACCAATCCCGAAGCAACCTTCGGCCATTTCGCCGCGCGTCTGAACGGCTATGGCCTCGCGTATCTGCATGTCATCGAACCGCGCGTGATGGGCACTGAAACGCTCGACGCAGGTCAGGCACCCGTTGCGTCATCGTTCCTGCGCACGGTATTCGACGGACCGATCATCGCCGCCGGCGGCTTCGATCGTGCCGGGGCCGAGCAGATTCTCGAACGTGGCGATGCCGATCTCGTTGCCTTCGGCCGCTGGTTCTCATCGAACCCGGATTTGCCCGAGCGCCTGCGTCGCGACCTGCCGCTCACGCCCTATCAGCGCGACGCCTTCTGGGGCGGAGACGAACGCGCCTACACCGACTTTCCCGCCCACGACGAGACGGGCTCCGCTCATGCTTTTCAGGCATGCCGCGCAGCTTATTAAGTCTTTTTCCTCTTAGCCCGGCGCGCCTACATTACGCGTCAGGCCGGTGTTGCGCGAAGCGAAGATGCTCTCCATACGCTTCAGCGATATCGCACCGCAATGACGATCAACGGTTCAAAGGAAAACTGCCATGACCCGCCACACCCACCAGACTGCGCCGACTCAGTTCGTCGAAGCCAACGGCATCCGCTTCGCGTATCGCCGCTTCGGCAATCCGGGCGGCGTGCCGCTCGTGATGAACATCCACTTCACCGGCACGATGGATCATTGGGATCCCGCCGTCACCGATGGACTCGCGCAAAACCGCGAAGTGATCCTGTTCAACAACGCGGGCATCTCGAGCAGTTCCGGCACGGTCCCCGAGTCGATCGAGGAGATGGCCGCTAACGCTGCCGCGTTTATCGAAGCACTCGATCTGAAACAGATCGACGTGCTCGGCTTTTCAATGGGCGGACTGATCGCTCAGGAGCTTGCCATCACGAAGCCGCAACTCGTGCGCCGCGTGATTCTCGTCGGCACGGGCCCGCGCAGCGGCGAAGGCATGGTCACGCTCACGCCTGAAGCGCAGGAGATTTTTGGCGCGTCCTACGCGAACCCCGACGATCTGTGGCTGCGCGTGCACTTCTCGCCTTCGGAGGCGAGCCAGGCGGCGGGCCGCGGCTTTGTCGAGCGGTTCCGTTTGCGCACCGACAATCGAGATCCCGAAGCCAACGACGAGGTCGCGCCCGCGCAACTCGCCGCACTCGCGAAATGGGGTGCGCCGCGCGAAAACCCGTACGACTATCTGCACGCGCTCAGGCAACCGACCCTCGTCGTCAACGGCGACGACGACGTGATCATCTATTCGATCAATTCGTGGCACCTGCAGCAGCACATGCCGAACGCACAACTGATCCTCTATCCGGACGCCAATCACGGCTCGCTGTACCAGTACCCGGCGCGTTTCGTCGCGCACGTCGATCAGTTTCTCTCGGAATAACGCACCCTTACACGACTCTCAACGGAAACCCGCCATGACCAAGCTCACAGGCAAAACCGCCCTGGTGACAGGCGCATCCCGCGGCATCGGCCGCGCCACGGCCATCGCGCTCGCCCATGCAGGCGCGCGCGTGCTGGTCCACTACAGCAACGGCGAGCAGGCCGCCGATTCCGTCGTTGCGGCCATTCGCGCAGCGGGCGGACAAGCCGACAAGGTCGCCGCCGATCTGCGCGATGCGCACGGACCGCATGAACTGGCGAAACGCGTGCGCTCGCTGACGGGCAAACGGCTCGACATTCTCGTCGCGAACGCCGGCATCTCGAAGGCCGCGCCGATCGAAGAAACGACGGTCGAGGATTTCGATGACCTCTTCGCCGTCAATGTCCGCGCGCCATTCTTCCTCGTGCAGCAATTGCTGCCCGTGCTGAGCGATGGAAGCAGCATCGTGTTGGTGTCGTCGCTCGCGGCACGCGCATCCGTGAACAATCTGTCGGCCTACGCCGCGACCAAGGGCGCGGTCGATACGCTCGTGCGCCACTTCGCGTCCGCGCTCGGCGGGCGCGGCATTCGCGTCAACGCGATTGCGCCGGGCGTCGTCGAAACGGACATGTCGAACTTCGCGAAGACGGACGCGGGCCGCGATTTCACGCTCGGCATGCAGGCGCTCAAACGCGTCGCGCAGCCGCACGATATCGCCGGCGCCGCCGTGTTCCTCGCTTCCGACGATGCGCGCTGGGTCACGGGCGACACGTTGCGCGTCGACGGCGGATCGAAGCTCTGATCTGTACGCCTCGCATGCCTCGCAAGCATGCCCTCCAGCCTCAAAAGTCTTTTTCACGGCCGAAAGAGACGCCTAAAGTTAGCTCCGTCATGCTCACCGAGCAGCGCGACGCGAGCCACGTGTCGTGAACCTTATTGACAGGAGCCTCAAATGTCCCAACCCGTCGTTCTTATCACTGGCGCCCTCACGGGCATTGGCCGCGCAACCGCTTTGGCGTTCGCCCGTTCGGGCGCGCGGCTCGTCGTATCCGGCCGGCGCCCGGCGGAAGGCGCCGCACTCGAAGCCGAACTGCGCGAAGCCGGCGCCGAAGCACATTTCGTCCGGGCCGACGTGCGCCGCGACGGAGAAGTCCGCAACCTCGTGGATCAGACCGTCGCCCGCTTCGGCCGTCTGGACGTCGCCGTCAACAACGCCGGGACGGAAGGCCGGCCGGGACCTGTCGTCCAGCAGACCGCCGAAAGTTATGCCGACACGTTCGACACCAACGTGCTCGGCACGCTGCTGAGCCTCAAGCACGAACTGCGCGTGATGACCGCGCAGAAGGCCGGCAGCATCGTCAACATTTCGTCGACTTATGGTCATGAAGGCGCCGCATTCGCATCGGTGTATGCGGGCAGCAAGCATGCGGTCGAAGGCATCACGAAATCGGCCGCGCTCGAAGTTGCGTCGACGGGTGTTCGCGTCAACGCCGTCGCGCCCGGACCGACCGACACGGGCATGCTGGACCGCTTCACCAGCACCGCTGAAAACAAGGCGGCGCTCGCCGCCACGGTGCCGCTCGCGCGTATCGGCAAGCCTGACGATATAGCGGCAGCGGTGCTCTATCTCGCAGCCGACGGCGCGGCTTTCGTCACCGGTCAGATTCTGACTGTCGACGGCGGCAAGACGGCAGGCTAAGGCAACTTCACATGCCCGCCTGCGCGGTCACTGCCGCGCGGGCAGCTCGAAAGTTTTTACCGGAATGAACGCGTACATGAAAACCAACCTCACGCTTTACGAATCCAAGGCATCTCCCAACGCTCGCCGGGTTCGCATTTTCCTGGCCGAGAAAGGCATCGAAGTATCGATGAGGGCCGTGGACCTCGGCGCAAAAGAGCAATTCTCCGACGCCTATGTCGCCATCAACCCGCGCCGGCAAGTACCGACGCTGGTGCTGGAAAACGGTACGGCGATCGGAGAAGTCCCCGCAATCTGGCGCTACATCGAGGAAACGTATCCCGGCACGCGTGCATTGCTCGGGACCACGCCGCAAGAAAAGGCGCTCGTCACGATGTGGGAGCGACGCGCGGAACTCGACGGATTCGCGGCCGTGATGGAAGGCGTGCGAAACGCGGTTGCCGGACTGAAGGGGCGCGCGTTGTCGGGTCCGCATGCGTATGAGCAGATCCCGGAGATCGTCGAGCGCAGCAAGCTTCGCGTCTCCAACTTTTACGCTGATTTCAACGAGCGGCTGAAGACGGCGCCTTTCGTGGCAGGCGAAGCGTTCTCGGTAGCCGACATCACGACGCTGGTGACCGTCGACTTCGCGGCGGGCGGGATGAAGATGAACATTCCCGCGGATTTCGATGCATTGCAGGCATGGTACGACAGGATATCGGACCGCCCTTCTTCTAAAGCGTAGTGAAGGCCCACTGAATGCGACGCCCGATGTTCGGGCCTCGCATTCACCTCACGCGGGACCGATCATCTTTCGTCCGCAAGCCTACCCTGAGTCTCCGGTATGACGAACGCACCGACCAGATACAGCACGCTCACGGCAGCCAGACAAACGGCCAGCACGATCGGCAGATCGGCCGGTGTGCGAGCGATCATAGAAACCACGGTAGGCATCATGCCGCCAATCGCGAAGCCTATGTTCCACGAAAGGCCGGTGCCCGATGCGCGGATTGCGGTCGGAAAACGTTCGTTGAGGAAGATGAGGATCGGCGCGTAACTGGCACTTCCCAACGCGCTCAGCAGCACCGCGTAAACGCCGATCATGACGACGCTGTCTGCCCGCGCCAACGCGATGAAAAGCAGCGGGAAGCCGACGAGCCGTGCCACGCCGAGCCAGATGAAACTACGCTTGCGCCCGATGAGCGTGCTCATATGACCGGCTGCCGTCGACGCGACGATCACGGCCACGCTCGATATCATGAGAACGAGGCCGGCCACGCTGTTGGGCGCGTGATTCACGACCTTGAGGAAGGTGGGCAGGAAGCCCGATGTCAGGTAATAGCCGCTTCCGCCCCCGATCGTGAGCAACAGGTTCACCATGAGAATGGCGCGATACTGCTTCGAAAACAGCGTTCGAAGCGGCGACCTGGCGGGCTTTTCTTCATCGCGTCCGGCGACCGAAGCGGCCTTGCGCTTTTCGGCGGCAAGCGCAGCCCACACGGGAGACTCTTCGAGGCTGTTGAACACGAACACACCGAGAATCGAGCTGACGATTCCGGCAAAGAACATGCATCGCCATCCCCATACTTCGAATTGCGCGCCGGGAAAAGCCGCGGACATGGCCAGATAGACCAGCGAGGCGAGCAGCGCGCCAAGTCCCGCGCCGCCGCCACCGACGAATCCCGAGACGGCGCCCCGATACTTCGGGCTCACCGTTTCCGTACCGATGGTATGCGTCGACGCGACCACACCTCCGACAAACACGCCCTGAACCAGACGCAGCACCAGAAACAAGACCGGCGCAATGACGCCCGCCTGCTGAACGGTCGGCAGCAATCCGAACGCCGCTGTCGAAAGGCCGACGCCCACGACCGATATGATCATCGATCGCTTGCGCCCATGCTGGTCGGCCAACGATCCGAAGATCGCGGAGCCGAGCGGCCGCATCAACAGGGTGACGGCGAAAGACGCATAAACCGCCGCGAGTGAAAGCATCGAGTCCGTCGAAGGGAAGAAGAGTTTCCCGACCACGGGCGCCACGAACAGCACGACGAACAGATCGAACAGGTCCAATGCCCAGCCCAGACACGAGGCACCGACGGCGGCGAGAACCTGCTTGCTGTCCGCACTTCTGACCATGCGGTCATTTCGAAACACTTCTTCCATGAGGATCTCCATCCGATGTTGAATATAGTTAGGATTACCATGTTTCATTCATGGTTTTTTATTGATGGTCCTTTACGCGCTTCACATCTGCTTGCCCGCGCCCTCCACATCTGCCGCGCGGTTCTCGCGCGCATATTCGCCACTGGAGAGCTTTCGTCTCAGGATCTTGCCCACCGGCGACTTCGGTATCGCATCCACGAAGATGTATTCGCGCGGCCGTTTGAAATTGACCAGATCCGATGTGCGGCAGAACTCGTCGAGTGCCGTCGCGTCGACCGCGCATGAGCGTTTGATGAAAGCCACCACCTTCTGGCCCCAACGCTCGTCCTTTAGACCGACGACCGCCACCTCGTCCACCGCGGGATGCAGCGAGAGAATCGATTCGATATCGACGGGAGAAATGTTCTCGCCGCCGCTGATGATCATGTCGTCGACGCGACCCGTCACATAGAGATCGCCGTCCGCGTCCAGATAGCCCGTGTCGCCCGTGAAGTACCAGCCCTCCCTGATCGCCTTCGCATTTGCATCGGGACGTTTCCAGTAGCCTTCGAAGGCTTCGTCGCCCGCGAGTTCGGCGATGATCTGCCCTTCTTCACCCGTGCGCGCGAGCGCCTCCGGACTCGATGCGTCGAGATTGACGACCCGCAGGCGCGTGTTGATGCCTGCGCGTCCCGCGCTTCCCGGCTTTATCGTGGCGTCCTGATCGACGCTGAAGGTGTACACCTCGGAAGAGCCATAGTGATTCACGAACAGCTCGGGCCTGAAAGCAGCCGCGCAACGCTTGCGCAGGCCATCGTTCATGGGCGCGCCGGCAAAGCCGAGCTTCGTGATCGAGCCGATTTCCGTTCGTGCAAACTCGGGCGCCGCGAGCAGATCGTGATACAGCGTCGGAACCAGATACAGGCAGGTGATCCTGTACTTCGCGATGCAATGCAGCGCGAATGGAGCACTCCAACGGCGTACGCAGACGAAAACACCGTCGACCAAGGCCATCGCGAGCAAAGAGCGCACGCCCATCGTGTGATAAAGCGGCATCACGCCGAGCGTGCGTTCGCCGCGCCGGTAGAGGTTTTGCGCGACATGCGCGAGCGCCGCGGCGCGTTCGTGACGATGCCGGCGCGGAACACCCTTGGCCAAACCTGTCGTGCCGGACGTATAGAGCATTACGGAGTAGTCATCGGCCGATGCGGCAAGCCGCGGCGCGAGCGCGGCGGCACCCTGCTCTTGGGTCGCCATCAGTTCCTCGAAGCTGCAAGTCGCGCCTTCGACCTGATCGAGACCGATGCGCATCGTCGTCCGGGCTGCCTCGCTGGTGATGACGGCATCGGCTGAAGCAGGTTCGTAGATCACGACCGTGGCGCCCGCATCGGCGATCGTGTGGTCGAGCTCTTCCGGTTTGGCGCGCCAGTTCACAGGCACGATCACAATGCCGATGAACTGGCAGGCCCAATGCAGCGTCGCCATTTCCCAGCGGTTCTGAAGCACGACGATCAACCTGTCGCCGCGTTCGAGTCCGAGGCTCCGCAAACCCGCAGCGAAGCGGGCGATTTGCGCATGCCACTGTGAATACGTCAGTTCCACCTCGCCGTCGACGATTGCAAGTGCATTCGGATTGCGTTCGACTGCCTGCAGAAACGTTCGACCCAGATCAAGCATGGCTCACCTCCATTGTGTTTTCGTTATTGCGGCGCCGTGCGGCCACGTCGAGTACGGCCTTCACAATGGGCGTATAGCCGGTACAGCGGCAGATGTGCCCCGACAACATTTCCCGCACCTGTTCCTCGCTCGGATTCGTTACGCGTTGCAGATAATCGGCGCATGACATCAGGATGCCCGCGGTGCAGAACCCGCACTGAAGCGCGTGGTGCCGCTGGAAGGCCGCTTGCAGATCGCTCAGCGCATTGCCGTCGGACAGTCCCTCGACCGTATCGATGCGCCGCCCGTCGGCCTGCACGGCGAGCAGCAGGCAGGAACGGCATGCCACGCCGTCGACATGCACCGTGCACGCACCACATACGCCGTGCTCGCAGCCCACATGCGTTCCGGTTGCCCCCAGTTCGTGCCGGATGAAATCGGAAAGTAACTCGCGCGGTTCGCATGCACCGCTTCGCTTCACGCCGTTCAGATTCACCGTAATGCTGCACAGCGCCCCTGCCTGATGAGCGTCGTGCAGCGGATTGCCGTTCTTTGCTTGTCTCACATTGCCTCCTGTATCGCTTTCCATCCGAGATGTCGAACGAGATGCCTGCGATGACTCGCGCTCACATGCGCGTCGTCCTGGGCGCCCAGCTTCCACGCAAAATCGTTGAGTGCCGCACGCAGATCGTCACCGGTCAGCCTGGGAAGCTGTTCGACGACGGGCCGATCGGCCACGCCGCCCACGCCAATGCGAATCGAGTCGTCGGTGACGACCGCCGCGCACGCCACCAGCGCGAAGTCGCCGTGCCTCGCGGAGAACTCCGTGAACGCGAAGCGCTCGCCCGGTTTCCTGAGAGGAAAGCGCACGGCCTCGACAAGCTCGTCGGGTTCGCGGGCGGTCATCAGCATCCCCTGGAAGAACGCGTCGGCGGGAAGCCGCCGCTTCTTCTTTTGCGAGCGCAGCATCACGTCTCCGCCCAGCGTCGCGAGAACGAGCGGCAGTTCGGCGCTCGGATCCGCATGTGCGACCGACCCGCATACCGTGCCGCGGTTTCTGATCTGAAAATGCGAGATGTAGGGAAACGTGTAGCGCAAGAGCGGCACTTCCTGCTCGAGCGTCTTGCGCCACTCCACGCTGCCTTGTGTCGCTGCGGCCTTCACGACGAGATAACCGCCCTCCTTATCGACCTCCACGACATTCAGATCGGCCGTGCGCGACACGTCGACGATCCAGCGCGGCTGCGACAGCCGCATGTTCAGGACGGCCATCAACGACTGGCCGCCGGCCATGATGCGGGCATCCGCGCCGCCGTGATGCAGCGCCTCGAGCGCGTGCTGCGTGCTTTCCGCGCGTAGATAACTGAATGGCGATGGCTTCATGCCTTCCTCCGGAACCGGGCCAGCAGCTTTTGCAACCACGATCCGCCGCCATCGCCGACGGGCTTGCCCGCAGCCTGCCGGCCAAGCGATTCGAAGAGCTGATTCAGCACGACCTTGGCGGCGCCTTCCAGCATTCGGCCGCCGACGGCCGCGACCTTGCCGGAGACCTGTGCTTCGTAGTCGTACGTCAGCAACGTGCCTTTCACGGTGGGCGTGAGTTCGACGAGTCCCTCTCCCTCGGCTGTGCCGAGCGGCGAGATCCCTGCGCCCGCGAGCCGAAGCCTGCGCGGCGCTTCGATATCGGAGAGACCGATCCTGGCCTCGAACCGCGCCTTGATCATGCCGACCCCGACCGTGACATCCGCGCGATACTGATTCGCGCCGGTCGTTTCGAGCGCGTTGCAGCCCGGCACCACCCTGGCGAGCGCAGCCGGGTCCATGAGAACCGCGAAGACCGCCTCCGGCGTTGCGTCGAACTCGACCGTGCCTTGCGCCGTGAGCGCCTTGCCTGCGCCAGCCGCTTTTTTCTTCGGAGCCGCCGCGCGATACTCGGGCCGCGACGGCTCCGGATCGTCGATCCCGATGAACGCAAGCACCTTCGCTGGCGTGATAGGCAAGCGCACATCCTCGATGCCCAATGCATCAGCAACGGCATTGCCGATGCACGGCGGCGTGCTCATGTTGTTGCCCTCGCCGAGGCCTTTCGCCCCGAGCGGCGTGAATGGCGACGGCGTTTCGAGATGCAGGATCAGCGGGTCCGGAACCTCGCAGGTCGTGGGCATCAGGTAATCCGCGAGCGTGCCCGACTGGAAGCTGCCGTCCGCGCCGTACCTGAACTCTTCGAGCAGCGATGCGCCGAGCCCCTGCGCAAACGCGCCGCGAATCTGACCGTCCGCGAGCGCGGGATTCAGCAACGTGCCGGCATCGTGGGCGGTCACGTAGCGGTCGATTCGGATACGCCCTGTCATGCGGTCGATCTCCACGCCGCACATGTCGAATGCGAAGCCGTAGCAGGCCGACGTGTTGATCCGGTCGTGCTCGTCGGGCGGCTCCATGTTCGGAGGCGTCCAGAAGACGGTTTCGCGCAGGCCGGGCTCCTCCCCTTCAGGCAAAAGCGCGGGCGCCCAATGCGGTGCGTTGCTCGCCGCGCGATTGAACGGCAACGCGCTCGAATCGTCGCCCATCGGCACGATGCGGCCGCCTTCGAACGTGATGTGCTCCGGCGCGCAACCGAACTGCGTCGCGACGATGCGCGCGAGCTTGTCTCTCACGCGCATGGCCGCCAGATGAACAGTTCCCGCCACGGCCCCGGCGAAGCGGCTGGAGTAGTTCCCCGACGCCACCGACCACGCGTCCTTGTGCGTATCGAATTCGACGTTGACGACGATGTCGGCCGGGTCGAGTCCGAGCACGTCGGCCACGACCTGCGCGCACACGGTCATGTGCCCTTGACCAGCGGGCGTCGACGCCACGGTAACGACCACGCCGCCCAGCAGGTCGACGCTCACGGTCGCACTGGCGATCGCGCCGTTCTTCGGACCGGCCTTGCGCCGCGCCTCCACCGGCAGCACGGTCGAGATATAGCCCATGTTCGACACCGAAGGCTCGATGATCGCCGCGAATCCGATGCCGTAAAGTCGCCCCTCTTTGCGCGCGGCATCGCGCCGTGCGGCCAGCTCATCGAAACCGCCATCCGACAGCGCGCGTCTCAGGGCTTCCTGATAGTTGCCCGAATCGTAAAGCGCGCCCGATGGCGTGCGATACGGAAACGCGTCGGCGGGGATGAAGTTGCGCCGGTAGACCTCCACGATGTCGAGCTTCAGCTCGATCGAAATGCGCTGCACGAGTCTCTCCAGCGCGAAGTAGACCTGCGGGCCGCCGAAACCGCGCACGAGGCCGGTCGGCGTCTTGGTGGTCAGCGCTACGCGGTTACGCACGAGCAGGTTGGGAATCGCATACGCGCCCGTGAGGCAGCCGTGCATCCGATAAAAAGTCGCCGGCTCTGGCGCGCGAAGATAGCCGCCGCAGTCCTCGATCTGATCGTAGGAGAGCGCCGTGATGCGGCCATCGCGCTCGACAGCGGCCTCGAGCTTCGTCAGACGCGCGGTCGCCGACGTGGCGGCGCTCAGATGCTCGAGCCGGTCCTCGACCCACTTGACCGGCGCGCGCGCCTTGCGGGATGCAAGACACATCAGGACTACGTAGGGAAAGACGGCCTGCTTGACGCCGAAGCTGCCGCCCGAGTCGCGCGGCGCCTTGTGCCGCAATCGGTTCGCGGGCAGCTTGAGCGCTATCGCCATGACCGCGTGCAGCGAGAACGGTCCCATGAAGTTCGACGTGACCTCGTAACCTTCGTTGCCGGCCAGATGCTCCGCGACGACCACCGCGCATTCGATCGGCGTGCAGGTATTGCGCGGGTAATGTGCTTCGAGCGTCACCCGATGAGGCGCCTTCTCGAAAGCCGCTTCGGGGTCGCCGTAGAGAAAGCGCCGGTCGCTCACGACGTTCGAGCCGACCTTCGGATGCAGGACGGGCGCATCGTCGGCGATGGCTGCCTCGATCGACGTGACGGGCGGCAACGGTGAATAGTCCACCTTGATGTGCTCGAGTCCATCCTCGGCCTGTGCCCGCGATTCTGCAACGACCACGGCCACGGGTTCGCCGCTGTAACGCACACGGTCGATCGCGAGCGCCCAATGCTCCATCGGCGACTTGACACCCACGACGAAGGGCTGAGACCAGGCGCGTACATCGTCGCCGGTCAGAACGGCATGCACGCCTTGCTGCGCGAGCGCGCCCGCAACGTCGATGCTTTTGATCACGGCGTGGGGATGCGGGGATCTGAGCACGGCGGCATGCAGGGTGCCGGGCTTCACGGCGATATCGTCGCCGTAGCGGCCGCGTCCGGTGAGGATGGCTGCATCCTCGAGCCGTTCCATCGACCGACCGACATGGCGATGTGATCGCCGCCCGGCGTTCGATGGTTCGACGGTTGATGTTGGGCGAGCTTCCCTTTCGAGAAGGAGCCCGGTTCCGTGTTCGCTCACGCGTGTCTCCCGCATGGATGAATCTGTCTTCACATGGATGCTGATGCCTTGCTTGCCGTGCGCTTCGAGGCAAGTCAGCATGCTCCGTTGACTTCAATGTAAAGCCGGACATCCCGAATCGTTTTACCCGGAGATCGGGCGATTTACCCTGGAGTCTGATGCTTTCTCGATGGTCGTCTTCGGACTCGGACAGCAGCGGCGACCACGCGCATCGCGTGCATCGAATGTTGTCGCGTGAAGGGGACGTTCGGGGCGAGCGGCCGTCATCTCCGAAAGCTCGACTGCACTTTCGAGCCACGAATCGACGCCTATATCTGCACCTCACCGCGATCGTCGTAGAGTTCGACCACGCGGCGGTATTCGCTCGGCGTGATGCCGAGATGCTGTCGGAAAAACCTAGAAAAATGCGCTGGGGCTGAGAACCCGAGGTCGTATGAGATGTCGGTCAATGAAGTCTTTGCAGACGCCAGATCCCTGATCGCACTCTCCATGCGCAATACATTGAGGTACACGTTTGGCGTGACCCCGGTGCAGCGATGAAACAAGGCAAAGAAATGGGCGCGTGACAAGCCGCAGTGTTCTGCGAGCCTGTTCATATCCGGCTCGCCTCCCGTATTGTCGCGAAGCCAGGCGATCGCACGGCGAATGCGCGGATCGCTCGGGCGGCGGCTGGCGAACTCCATTTGCCGTGACAAATCGGCCCAGCTCCGGTCGGGGTCGATCACCGAGATCATCACCTCGGAGAGCAGCCCCTCCAGCCGCTCGGATGCAATGCTGTCGGACCACCACATTTCCAGCGCAAGCTCCTCCGACAGCTTGCGCGCATGCGCCGACATCCGCACACAAGCCTGCGGGAAGAATTGCGGATGACCGCTGCCGCCTAACGGATGCTGGATATCCGTGAGCCAGTCTGGTTCGATGTACATCGCCAGAATGACCGTATGCTGCTCCGAGTTCGCATTGTGCTTATAGGCGTGCGGTTCCCAGGGATTGACGAGTACTGCTGTGTCGGCCGTGAGCGGCTGCATCTCATCATGCACGGCGAAGAACGTGTCAGGCCCCGCCGCCTTGATGAGCAGATGGCATTGGTGATGTGCATGATGAACGAGGGGCGCATCCATATCCAGCAGTGCGACCCGCCCGAATCTGCCCTGATAGATTTTTATCGCGCTCGACACTCGTGCGGCCTCTCACAAAACACATCTGGCTTTGAGCCCGGTCGTCATCCTCAGGCACTACTCACTTACCCGTGAAGGTTGCCTTGCGCTTCTCATGAAACGCCTCGACGCCCTCGCGAAAGTCTTCCGAGCTGCGAAGCCGGCTGTAGCTGTGCCCTTCCAGCTCGATCGCAATCGAAAGCGGAGCGTCCTCTGTATCGTTCAGCAGCTTCTTCGCGGTGCGTTGAGCGAGCGGAGAAAACGCGATCAGTTCGCGAACGAGTGCATCGGTTGCAGCTTCGAGGTCGCTATCGGCTACGCACTCCGTCGCGATACCCCAATCGTACGCCTGCCCGCCAGGAATGCGACGCGAGCGCATGACGATATCCTTGGTCCGCCCGATGCCGACCATTTTCTGCAGACGTGCCGAGCCGCCCGAGCCGGGGATTTGCCCGAGTTTCTGTTCGGGCAGCGCGTAAAGGGTCGTCTCCGTGGCGATGCGGAAATCACAGGCAAGCGACAACTCGAAGCCGACGCCGAAGCAGTAGCCCCGATTGGCGGCAATCACGGGCTTACTGCAGCGGGCCGGCGAAGCGATGTTCCAGGCGAGCTTCGACACATGTTCCGGTGATGACTCGATGAATCCCTTGATGTCGCCGCCGCTCGAAAAATGTTCTCCTGCGGCGCGCACGACAATCACGCGCACTTTGGGATCGTCATCCAGTGCCTCGAACACCACGCGGAGTTGTTCGCGCTGCAGCATCGACACGATATTGAAGGGCGGGCGGTCAAGAATAATGTCGGCACGCGAGCCCGCCTCGTTAATTTCGACGCGAAAGCCATCAAGTTCTGCGAGCAACTTGTGCGCTTTATGGATGAGCTGATTCATGAAGGTTCCTCTTCTCCGGCTAGATTAATCAGGGTTATTACGGATCCGACACCGGTGGTTCAGATATGGCAGACACTCGCGAGGAGAGTTTTGATGATTCGAGTATCGAGTAATGCCTGTCTTCCTGCTTACCCGTGATTCTGGTCACTTACCCTGGAGTCTGATTTTACGTGTCGCGGTTGAGGGTATGCGGCGCTCGGTTAAGCTGAGCATCATGAGGCGCGGATGAAGTGAAGAACACACTCTGAATTTTAGCGACGCTGTTCAACTTTATGAATTATGCGGGCTCAGTTGTATCCGGGAACACAGCAAGTTGTGATATAGGCCAGATATTTTCAAAGGCCCATCTGAATCACGATCTCTTGAGACTATCTTGTGACCCATGGTTTCGTTTATCTCAGATTCGTGAAACACGCTTCACCTCGTATAGGTGAATTTCTGATAGATTCGCGCTCGCATCTCGATGCAGGGCTGTGATGCAGAATCAGCGCAAAGGCCACAACGACACAACCTGAATACGATGGACGACCCAGAATCGCTTTCCCTGACACTGCCCGACGACACCAAGGTCTCTGCGCTTCTCCAAGTGCCGGAGGACGCGCAAGCCTTGTATGTCTTCGCGCACGGTGCCGGCGCGGGCATGCAGCACGCCGGCATGTCGTCATTGGCCGACGCGCTTGCGGCGGCCCATGTCGCCACATTGCGCTACCAGTTTCCGTACATGGAGCGGGGCTCCAAGCGGGTGGACTCGCCGGCCGTGGCACATGTTGCCGTGCGGGCAGCCGTCGCAGAGGCCCGCCGGCGGCTGCCAGCCCTGCCGCTCTTCGCGGGCGGCAGGTCGTTCGGCGGCCGCATGACGTCCCAGGCCCAAGCCATCTCCCCGCTCGACGGCGTGCGTGGCCTCGCTTTCGTCGCGTTCCCGCTGCACCCGGCGGGCGCGCCCGGCGTGGAGCGGGCACAGCACCTGGCGGACGTCACGGTGCCGATGCTCTTCCTGCAGGGCACGCGCGACAAGCTGGCCGAGCTTCACTTGCTGAGGTCGGTCGTCGAGACGCTGGGGCCACGCGCCACGCTGCATGTGGTGGACGACGCAGATCATTCGTTCCACGTGCGCGCGTCCTCCGGCCGGACCGACGCGGAGGTCGTGCTCGAACTGGCACGGACGATGGCGGCGTGGTTCTTCGCCGAAGGAGAGTTCGTGCGCGCTACCTGAGCAAGCGCAGGAATGCTTGTAGCAGAGTCGGGACGGCGAGCCGGCGAACTCGCCGTGCTGCACTCGCCCGCTCAATCCATTCGGTATACGCAGATGGTCTGTCGCGTAGCCACGATAAGCCACGCCTGAATTAACGGTCTGGTCTCTGCAGCACACCACTCCCGCTTTCACGGAAACCCAAACGGCTATGGTCGAATCTCTGTAGAGGCCTCTAAACACAGCCATTCGCGAAGGATACGCACTGCCCCGCCCTGCTGATCGCGCTTTGAACAAAAAGCGAAGGTCGCGTCAGTCTTGATAAAACCAAGCGGTGCAATCAATCGTTCTTGCGATATCTCGCGCTCCACAAGTAATGCAGGGGCGATCGCAACGCCAAGACGCGCAGCGGCTGCTTCCAGGAGCAAAGACAAGTGATCGAAACGGCGGCCGTTCGCGAACAACGATGGGTCCAGCCTATTACTCGCCGCCCATGCTTCCCACGCGTGCGGACGCGAACTGGTATGGAGCAAAGGCTGGCCGACCAGATCGTCCGGTCCCCTAAAACTAGGGGCCCAATCCGGCGCACACACGGGACCAATTGTCTCGTCAAAGAGGCTGACGGCGTCAACATCCGCTGGCCAGCTTTCACCACTGACGACCAGGCAATCGATGATCTGCTTCTGAAGGTCCTCTAGGGTTCCGCTCGTCTGCAGGCGCACCCGCACGTTTGGATGGGCCGCCTCGAACCGCTCCAGGCGCGGAATGAGCCAGTTGGACAGGAAGCTTGCTGGCGCTCCCAGCACGATCTCGGCAATCTGCGCCTGTTCCGCAAGTTCTTCGCAACAGGTTTGCAACTGCGAAAAGATCTGATCAGCAGCCTGCTTGAGACTCTGTCCTTCAATCGTCAAACGAACGCCGCCCGCGTGGCGGACGAAGAGCGATTTGCCGAGCCATTCTTCCAGTTGCCGGACCTGGTGGCTCACGGCACTGTGAGTAACATGAAGCTCGCGCGCAGCCGCCGAGATATTCAGGTGTCGGGCAGCGGCGTCGAAGGCGCGGAGTGCATTGAGGGGTGGCAGTCGGCGCATCTGGCTAGGGTGTCAATTTAATTCACGTCATTGTGCACAAATTGGTCGCTACCGGGAAAAAGCGCCGGCCCCTACAGTAGAGGCCGTGATGGGTGAGCAACCAGGCGCGCTTTGCAACTACGTGTTCTGGACTCGTCAGCGCCCATCGATTCTCGTGGAAAAGGCCCATCTTAAATGAACGACAAAGACATTCCCCTGGCTAATCAGAAAGTAGTCTATGAGACGCTGTTGACGGCCGACAGTTACGTCGTCGCTCAGACCACCGTCAAGCCGGGCGGCGAGACACAGTGGCACCACCACACCCATGTGAGCGACCGATTTCTTGTTGTACGGGGCGTTTTGACCGTTGAGACAAGAACCGCCGAAGGGATTGTCAGTCGACAAGTACGTGACCATTACACCGTGGACCAAGGTGTCGTGCATCACGTTAAGAATGAAACGGCTGACGACGTCATTTACGTTATGGTGCAGTCGGGAGGAGCAAGCGACATCGTGCTTGCTTGAACGCGTCCGACAAAAAGCGCGGTGCAACTCGTACAAAACGAGGGCCAAAGGGCTCACGATTGAGGCCCAGCGTCAAAAACAACCGAAAGGAGCCCGACCCGCGCGATCTGCGACATCCGATCGCGGAATGCGGCAGTTGCGCGGCGTCCAAAGCTGCCGCCCACTCTCTTGACAGGTCCGTGTGGGCACAGCTTCGGCCGTTTGGTATGCGCGTTATCTGGGCTATCCCGGACTCATCGACACACCGATGAGTGCCCGCATCTCATTGCCCAAGATATCGCCCGACCAGGCGGAACGGATGACTTGCAAGCTTAGCTGATCGCCGACGCAAACAACGTGACGTCGACATTCCCGCCCGACGCTATGCAGTAAAGCTCTTGGAGCACGACGCGGGGTCGGTCGTGATCACAGGCCTTACCTAGAGCCGCGTAATTGAAAATCTGCGCGGAAAACGAAGTCACCGCTGTCTGCAGCACGCGGCGCGCTCGCTGTGACACGAGCGCGCTGCTTCATGCGCCGAATGCCTTCGTGAGCGCAGGCACGCTCAGCACCGCCGTGTAGTACCCCATGAACTGCACGCCGGTATTGAAGCCGAAGTTGCGCGACAGCAAACCGCCGAGCAAGCCCACGCTCAGAATCACGAGAAGCCCGAGCAACTGCCCTTCCCACACGCTGATGACGACGATCAGGCCGACGAACGTCGCGATGATCGCCTCGTGACTCAGCTTCCTCGCGACGAACGAAGCCGCGCGATGCGCGTAGTTCATCGACAGCGGATACGCGACGAGCGCAGCAAGCACGACCGCGAGCAAGCCGAAGCCGAGGAACTGCCATGTCGTCATCAGCGTGTGCAGATTGTTGATGTGACCCGTGGCCGTATCGACGAAAAAGCGCGGCGGTGCGTTGAAGAGCGGCGCGGCCGGTCCCGCCGCAACCGGACTCAACGGCAGCCCGAACGCGATCAGCGGAATCAGCGCTTCGGCGATGTACGTCGCTTCGGTCACGCCGTTGCGCGCGGAGATCACGGTCGTCAATCGGTGATACGCATGCTTCACGCGTGAGCCGACGAGCTCGCCGAGCACCACCGTCATCGCGACCGGGCTGAACACGAACGTCGCGCTCGACACGGCGGCGGTCGCCGCAACCCAGCCGCGTTGCTGGCCGTCGAGCACTTTCATCGGATTCGGGAAGTAGCCGCTCCAGCCCTTCACGTCCGGCGCGAGCGAGAACGTGCGCACGCGTTCGCGGCGCATGCGGGCGCGATCGGCCGGCGAGAGAATCGAAAAGAGATCCGCGATGAGCGGCCCGATCGCGATGCCGAGGAAGTAGCTCACGGAGAGCTTCACGCCATACTTGCCCGTCAGCGCCTGCAAGCCGACGATCACCAGCACGAACGGCACGATCAGAAATACCGAAGCCCATCGCCCCGACGAGAAGTACGCGATGAAGATCGATGCCGCGAGGAACACCCACGGCGCGGCCTTCGTGATGACCGGCCCGAACGGTGCGAGCAGCACGGCGAACAGCACCGCGAGCGGCACGGCGACGAAGGCCGCGACGATCGCGCCCGAGATCATCTTGCGCAACGCGATATGCGGCACGCCGAGATTGCGCAGCATCGTCGCCTGTTGCAGCAAGGGCGTCGCGAGCGTATCGCCGGGAATGCCGAGCAAGGCG
Organism: Caballeronia cordobensis; assembly: GCF_001544575.2. Classification (GTDB taxonomy): domain Bacteria; phylum Pseudomonadota; class Gammaproteobacteria; order Burkholderiales; family Burkholderiaceae; genus Caballeronia; species Caballeronia cordobensis. The sequence continues at coordinate 156,286 of NZ_FCNY02000014.1, read as the reverse complement.
GTCGGAATCGCGTGCGTCATATGCTTCGACACGGCGCCCGCCATGAAGAACGAGAACACGCCGACGGGCGGCACGCCGAGCAGCACGACGAGCAAGGTGAGCGGCGCGAGCGTCGTGGTTTCATCGGTGCCGGATACGAGGCCGATGCCCGAGAACACGATCGCGCCGATCAGCCCCATGCCGAGCGCGACGAGCAGTTGAGTGACGAACGGTTCCATCAATGTGCTCCTTCGCGCTTTTCGTACTCTGCGAACAGCTCGTACAGGCCGAGCTCCTTCATCTCCGCGACGACCGCGGGCGGCAGATCCGCGACACGCCCAAGCCCGCCCGCTTCGCTCGCTAGCTGCCTGAGCACCTCTTCGCGACCGGCCGCGCCGTGCGCTTCCTCGATCACTTCGCGCTTCGGCTTGAAGAGCTTCGCGCACACCGCACCGGCGACGAGACAGCCGCCGAGGCCGACGAGCATCGCGTAGGCACGCGCCATCGCGGCGTCGGGCACGTAAGCGGCGAGCACGCGATTAGCGATCGCAAACGCGCCGTAGCTGATCGCGATGCCGAGCACGACCGACCACGCGAGATGCCGCGTATCGACCGTATCGCCCCAGATTTCGACGAGCTGAAACTCCGCTCTGTCCGCGCTCTTCGATGACGCATGACCGCGCTCGTGCGCGGCGAGTTGCTGCTCCATGTCTCCTCCTTTGATAGAGTTTTTAGATGCACTGCTGTTCTTGCCGAAGCCGCTTTGCTTCGAGCGCACGCGCCACACGCGATGACGTATCGCGTGTCAACGCGCGCGAAATGAACGCGCCCGCTTCCGCAAGCTTCATCAGATCGATGCCTGTTTCGATCCCCATGTTCTCGCACAAGTAGACGATGTCTTCCGTCGCGACATTGCCCGTCGCGCCCGGCGAATAAGGACATCCGCCGATGCCCGACACGGAGCTGTCGAACACGGCGACGCCGCGTTGCAGCGCCGCGTGCACGTTCGCGGCGGCCATGCCCCACGTATCGTGAAAGTGACCAGCCAGCGCATCGGCGGGCATGGAGTCGATGCACGCATCGAGCATCGCCTGCGTCTTCGATGGCGTGCCCGCGCCGATGGTATCGCCGAGACTGATCTCGTAGCAGCCCATCTCGAACAGTTTCTTCGCGACACGGGCGACGGCCTGCGGCGCGATCTCGCCTTCGAACGGACAGCCGAGCACGCACGACACGTAGCCGCGTATGCGCACGTTCGCTTCGCGCGCGGCGGCGATCACGGGCTCGAAGCGCGCGATGCTCTCGTCGATCGAGCAGTTGATATTCTTCTGCGAGAACGATTCGGAGGCTGCCGCGAAGACCGCGATTTCATCGACATGCGATGCGAGCGCTGCTTCGAGGCCCTTCATGTTGGGCACGAGCGCGGCGAGCGTCGTGTTCGTTGTGCGCGCCTTGTCGCGCACGCGCTCGAGCACCTGCGCGCCATCGGCCATCTGCGGCACCCATTTCGGCGACACGAACGATGCGGCTTCGACATAGCGCACGCCCGCATCGATCAATCGCTCGATGAGTTCCGCCTTCACCTCGGCCGATACAGGCGAGGGTTCGTTCTGCAAGCCATCGCGCGGCCCGACTTCGACGATGCGCACACGCCTCGGCGTCTCATTCATCGCGCGACCCTTGCAGAAGGCTCATGCCGTAGTCGACGCTAACATTGCGCGCGGCGACCATCTTCTTCACGACCCAGTCGATATCCGCGCCGCTCGCGCCCGCGGCCAGCGCGATGTTGCGCGCGTGCAGCGCCATGTGTCCGCGCTGGATGCCTTCGGTCGACAACGCGCGCAACGCGCCCATATTCTGCGCGAGTCCGACCGCGACCGCGATCTCGCCGAGTTCCTGCGCGGACGTCACGTTCATGATCTTCAATGCGAGCCGCGCAAGCGGATGCGTCTTGGTCGCGCCGCCGACGAGGCCGACGGGCATCGGCATTTCGATGGTGCCGACGAGGTCGCCGTTGTTCGCCACTTCCCACGTCGTGAGCGAGGTGTAGCGCCCGCCGCGGCTCGCGTACGCATGCGCGCCCGCTTCGACCGCGCGCCAGTCGTTGCCGGTCGCGACGATGACGGGATCGATGCCGTTCATGATGCCCTTGTTGTGCGTCGCGGCGCGGTACGGATCGATCGCGGCGAAGAGGTACGCATCGACGACGCCCGCGATCACATCCTCGCCCGCGTATTCCTTCGTTTGCAGTGTCGCTGCGCTGTAGCGCACTTGCGCACGCGCGAGGCGCAGATCGGCGAGATTGGACAGGATGCGCAGACGCACCTTGCCGCCCGTGATTTCCTCGATGCGGCCCGCAACGGTTTCGGCCATCGTGTTGACGGTGTTCGCGCCCATCGCGTCGCGCACATCGACGATCAGATGCGCGACGACCATCGCGCCGCGCGGCGTATCCGGGAACACGTGCACTTCGATGTCGCGACATCCGCCGCCGAGTCCGATCAGCACCTTGTCGCGCGCGTTCGCCATCTCGATCAGCTCGTCGCGATGCTTGAGGATCGCGAGCCGCGCGCCGTACGGGTCCGTCACGCCGACGATCTGCACCTGGGCGCGCATGAGCGGCCCCGTGCTCGACGTGCGAAAGCCGCCCGCCTCGCGCGAGAGCTTCGCCATATACGACGCCGCCGCGACGATCGACGGCTCCTCGACCGCCATCGGCACCAGCACGTCGCGGCCGTTGATCTGGAAGTAGCCGGCGACCGCCATCGGCAGCTCGAACGTGCCGACCACGTTCTCGATCATGCCGTTCGCGGTGTCGAGCGGCAGCGCGCCGGGTTTGGCGAGGAGCGCGTGCTCGGCATCGTCGAGGCCCGCCGCCTGCGCGATGTGGGAAAGGCGCTGCGCGGGCGACATCGCGCGGAAATTCGGCAACTTCGAATCGATCATGTGTCTTCCTCTGCTGACTGGATGTGTGTTCTGGGTTTTCGCTTGCAACGCTTGCAGCCGCGCGCCGGATGGGCGAATAATAGGCTTACTGTACCCATTGGAAAGGTACAATTCCGGCAAACAGTGAGAGGGCTGTACCCAATACGGCCGGATCACTCTCAGAACAGGTCAAGACGATGCGGCACGAGAAGCCGAGCCTGTCGGCGACACTCGCGGACAATCTCGCCAAACAGATCACCGAAGGCGTCCTGCGTGCAGGCGACAAACTCCCGTCGATCAGGGAATACGCTGAGGCGAACGGTTGCGCGAAGAACACCGTCATCAGCGCGTTCGACATGCTGACGGCCAACGGCCTGATCGAGCCGCGGCGCGGCGCGGGCTTTTACGTCGCGAGCGTCGCGAAACCGCAGCAGCCGATCGAGGACGCGCCCACGCTCGATCGCGCGATGGATTCCGTCTGGCTCATGCGCGAACAATTGCAGAGCAAGCCGGACTTTCTCAATCTCGGCGAAGGCTTTCCGCCCGTTACGTGGCTCGAAGAAACCCGGCTCGATCACTTCCATCAGCGTGTGGTGCGCACCGGCGTTGCGTCGCTGTTTCGCTATGGCAGCCGCTTCGGCTATCTGCCGTTGCGCCAGCACTTGCAGCAGAAGCTTGCAGGCTATGAGATCGAAGCCGCGCCGCAACAGATTGTGCTCACGCACGGCGCGAATCAGGCGATGGACATGGTCGTGCGCTACTTCGTGCGCGCGGGCGATACCGTGCTCGTCGACGATCCCGGTTATTACGCGCTGTTCGGCAAGCTCAAGCTGTCGGGCGCGAATATCGTCGGCGTGCCGCGCGGCGTCGACGGACCCGATATCGCCGCGCTCGAAGAGCGCCTGAAGACGCATCGGCCGCGGCTCTTCTTCACGCAATCGGTCGGGCACAATCCGACCGCGACGGACATCAGCGCGGCCAAGGCGCATCGCATCTTGCAACTGGCGGAGGCGTACGATCTGATCGTCGTCGAGAACGACGCGCTCGCCGATCTCAAACCGCGCTCGGCCACGCGCATCAGCGCGCTGGATCAGTTGCGCCGCACGATTTATATCGGCAGCTTTTCGAAGTCGGTGTCGGCCGCGCTGCGCGTGGGATTTCTTGCGTGCGATGCCGATCTCGCGAGCGATCTTGCCGACGTGAAGATGCTCACGCACGTGAGCAGCAGCGAGTATTGCGAGCGCACGCTCGATGCGATCGTGAGCGACGGGCATTTTCTGCGTCACACGAATCGCTTGCAGGACCGGCTCAAGCGCGCGACCGCGACGGGCGTGGAAGCTTTGATGCGTCTGAACGCGACCATCTTCAAGGTGAGCGATCAGAGCCTTTATTTATGGGCGCGTTTGCCGGGGCGCGACGATTCGATCGCGTTTGCAAAAGAGATGCTGGACAAGCACGTCATTCTCGCGCCAGGGACGATCTTCTCCGCGCATGCGAATGGCGTGTCGCCATGGCTTCGCTTCAATGTCGCGTATCTGGGCGATCCGAGGTTCGAACGAGCGCTAGGATGATTGACTTCGCCATTGACATGACGACTCGTGGTTTCGCAAGCCTTCCAGACCTCGAACTGCACGGGCAGCATCTGATTGGGTCTCAACGCATCTGAAGTGCGAGCCTGATGATCATCAGCCACAGAACAAGGCACGACAACGCGTAGACGATGAATCTCCACATGACGATGTTGACCGTGCAATGAATCGCGCTATGAGCGATGCGCAAACCGACGTATGTCCAGGCGGCATAAAGGTAGGCCTCATCGACCCTTTGCGTAAGTATCAAGATAAGACAAAGAGCATAGAAAAGTACGGGAAGTTCGAAAAGATTTTTCAGATTGTTGGACGGGCTGTTGATATTGGCGGGAATGACTGAATTCAAAAGTTCGGGCGTGGCCACGCTCTGTGCGTCTATCTTGTTGCCGAGAATATAGACGAGGCGTCTGATGTACATGAACAGCCAAACCGTGCCGGTCAAGATAAACATGACAACGACGGGATGAAGGATTAGTTGCTGATTCATCGCCAAACCTCTTCTAATTTTTTGAAAAGTGATATAGCGCCGGTTCACGCAGCTTCCCTTGAGACAGGCAGTGCGGCAGCCGTTCAACATGATGGGACAGGCCGATGCGACAGATAAACTTAATGCATCAGCCCAGCGGAGGGATACAGCGACCAACCTGTATCAGCGCGTTGATTCAGTGTAGGCGATCAATGCGTGTTCACGCACTAGCCAGCGCGATCAGGCGCCTTCTCTTCGTCGTTGCAACAATCCGACTGCATGTCGGCATGCATGAGCGGCCTCATGTTGCGGTCCGGGAGATGACCGATGATCCTCATATCACCCTTCCTTGCGATGGTCGTTCTCTACAGCTTGGAATCGAGGAAGCCTTGCAGAGATTCTTTAATCACTTCTCCGCTGCAAACTGACCGCTCCGCCGGTCAGTCGTCATGCCCGATGCGAATCTCGCTGCGCACCGTATGAACGCCATCAAGCGAACGCACCGCGTCGTATGCGGCCTTTTTTGCGCGTGCCGACGATACTGTTCCTCGCAGCGTCACCGTGCCGTCGGCAATCAGCACTTCGATGGCGTCTGCTTCGATGTCGGCCGCCCGGCGCAAGGCCGCGTGAATATCCGTAACCGCCTGCATTTGCGTCTGCCGGTCGCTCACCCGCAACAGGTTGACTATTCCAGTGACGCCGGTCAGACGCGCGACGGCGCGCTCTGCAAGCTTTCTCTGGAAAGACCAGGGCATCTGACCGCTCAATGTGACACAGCCAAGAGCGACCTCGACATCGATGGCGTCGGCAGGAAGGCACGCCTCCCATTTCAGGGATAAGCGAACGTCCGAAGCCAGTGCGGCGTCGGTGCGCCGAGCGTCGGGCATCAGTTCCACAACCAGGCAGTCGCTTGTCGCGGCAACGCCTGGCAGGCCCCGAATGAGCTCGCATGCTGCCACCTTCTTGGCATAGCTTGCGACGCTTCCCCGCAACGTCACGCGTGCGTCGCGGACATCCACCAACACCGCTTCCGAAGCAAGGAGCGGGTCGCGCCGAAGCGCGTTGATCGCCTCGACGAACAGGGCATTGTCGGATTGCGGCGAGCCTTCAGTTGCAAGATGCCCTTTCGGGAAAATGATCGGGCCGGGTGCGGCGGCCTCCGCTGCCCGCATAGTCATCGTACTCATGTCAGTCGCCCCCGCCGCATTCGACTTTCAAGTCAACCCACGCTGAATGGTCACGGCGGTGTCCGCGTTGGCGTCCGATTCTCATTTGATTCTCCTCTTCGGTTCGCGCGCACTCGCGAACCGCGCGATGCTCGTATGGAGAATGACCATCCGCTTGGCGTCAGAACGCTGTGCGCTCCCGTCGCGCCACGGCCGCAATCCGCTCGAACAAAGCCTGAAATGCCCTTGCTCGGTCTACGCCGAGCCGCCATCGTCTATCCGCTCCGTGATAGAAGCATCCCACCGTCGTACTCTTTCCGGTTGACCCACATCAAGTGGACCGAGCCTTCGAAGGCCGGTCCCGCCACGCATGGTGAACCGGACGCAACCGCTCCTGTACCCGACTTCGCGCGCTGCGACGTGCCATCGCGCGCGCGGCGGCTGTCGGATGGTGACCGTGGACCAGCAAGCAGCCGCCACCCTTCGGCCTGATGACGCGAGGCTCGCGCCGCGCCGTGGCCGGCGTGCGTGCATCCCACAGCATGCGAAGCATCTCCGCCACGAGCGGACCGGCGAACAACCCGATCAGCCCGAATGCGGCAACACCTCCGAGGATGCTGACCAGCGCGAGGACGAACGGCATGCGGATCGCGTTGCCGATGACTACCATGCGTATAACATTATCGATCGAGCTCACTACCACTGCGCCCCATAGCAGCAGTCCGACGCCGCCCCACAGATTTCCATCCACGAGTAGAGCAACGCCAGTGGGCAGCCAGACGAACAGCGCCCCGAATGGAACGAGCGCGGCGAGCATGGTGAGCAGCGTCAGAAGGACGGGCCCGTCCGCGCCTGCCGCCCAGTAGCCTATGCCCGCCACGGCCGCCTGTCCGATCGCGGTGATGGGCACGCCGACGAGCACCGCGCGCGTGACACGTCGAAGCGATGCGACATACAGCTGGAGCCTCGGACCGATGAGCGGCTCCAGCAACCGATGCGCCTTCACGATCAGCGATTCACCGTGCCGATAGGTGAAGTAGAGCGCAATGAACGTAAAGCCGAATTGGAGCGCGTTTTGACCCGCCAGACGCCCCGCCTTCGGAAGAGCGCTCAGCCATCCGTTGCGCAGGGCTTCGACTTCTGCGCTCCATGCAGGCATCTCGCGTGTCAACTCGGACAGCTTCGGGCCGACGACAGGAATATCCGCGACGATCGCCACGAGCCGCTTCGGCTCGCCGCCGCTCCACGCGACGAGCCGGCGAACGACGTCGACGACTTCACGCGTCAGTGGCACCGTAATGGCAATCATCGCCCCGATGATGACAAGCGCGACTGCCACGGTCGTCGCAAGCGCGCTCAGCGAGGCCCGTCCACCCAGCCCCTGACGCACGATGACGAACAACGGCCAGGTCGCATAGGCAAGAATGAACGACCACAATACGGGGCCGATGAACGGGCGGAACACCACGATGCCCAACGCGAGGATCAGGATGACGGGGAGCCACGATGCGTCGAAAACAGGCGGTTGCTTTTGCATCTCGATGTCATCGCCTTCGCTCACGCACCTTCGTCGAGCGTATGAAAAAGCTCGTCTTCCTGCGCGCAGTGCATTCGAACGACGGCATCGAGGACGTAAAGAAGCCGTTGCAACTCTCGCATGCCCTCTTCGTCCGGTCCTTCAGCCGGAAGGTCCGCCGCTATGCGCTGCAACACGTGAATGGTGCGAAAGATCTCCGCGTGGGTGCCGCTCATCGCGGCCAAGGGATCTTCACCGGCGAGTCTGCTGGCGAGGTCTGGGTACAGATGGACATCGTCCTCCTTTTCGTGCGGAAGCAGAACGCGCAGCAGAAGCTCGTTGATTCGGGCAAGCTCGGCCGGGACCGATTGCCTCGGAAGCTCCGGCAGCGCTTCGGCGAGACGCCTCAGCTCGCCCAATACCGGCTCCAGATTCATGTGGGCGGCCTGCAAGCGACTTGCATCGCCTCGCGGCAGCACCTGGTGATGCGATCCGGGTCTCATGCGCAGGACGCGAAGTGCGTTCCCGATCACCGCAATGTCTATGACCTCTTGCAATACCGCGCCGTAGGGCGGACTCAGATAGCCGAGCGCGGCCACGATCATCGCCGCGATCGATAGCCCCATCCCTGCCGTGGCGCTTTGTATCGCGATGCGCCGGCATCGTCGGGCAATTTCAAGGCCGTCCACGAGGCGGTCGAGCCGATCGGTCAGAAGCACGATATCGGCAGCCTGCGCGGATGCCGCCGCACCCCGGGCGCCCATTGCCACGCCGATGTCGGCGGCGGCGAGCGCGGGCGCATCGTTGATGCCGTCCCCGACCATGACGACCACGCCGTGCTCGCGCGCCGACCGGATCAACGCGAGTTTGCCGCCCGGCGTCTGTTCCGAATGAATCTCACTGACTCCGAGACTCGCGCCGATGCTTTCCGCGACGTCCCTTCGGTCTCCCGTCAGCAGGGCGATTCGCGAGACCCCTGCGCGTCTGAGCAGGCGTAATGCGCGGGGCGTGTCGAGCCGGATGGGGTCCGCGAGCCTGAATGCGCCGACCATCACGCCATCGACGTCGACGAAGACCGCCGAACCGTCTTCATGGCCGAGACGACGCAAGAACGCGGCGCTCCACGTCGCAGCTTGCGCCTGGGCCGCTGCATGCGTGAACGAGCCGATCGCCACGACGGACCCGTCGACGGTGCCGATGAGTCCCGCTCCCGGGCACTCGGTGACCTGCGATGGCGCACTGAGCGCGAGACCGCGCTCGCGCGCCGCCAGCGTAAGCGCGTGCGCCACGACATGGCACGACGCCTGCGCCAGGGAAGCGGCCAGTTGCAACGCACGTTCAGGCTGGATGCCGGGACTGCTCTCGATTGCGACCAGCCGCGCTCGACCACTCGTCAACGTACCGGTCTTGTCGAAGAAGAGGATTTGCGCTTGCGCCAGACGCTCGATTGCGTCGCCGCTCTTGACCAGCACGCCATGTTTTGCGCAAGCGGACATGCCCGAAACGATCGCGACCGGCACCGCGAGTAACAACGGGCATGGCGTGGCGACAACGAGGATCGCCAGTGCGCGGATTACATCGCCTGTCGCGATCCAGCACGCGCCCGCGATCAGGAGGGTCACGGGCACGAAGAAGATCGCGTAGCGGTCTGCCAGACGCGCGGTCGGACTGCGTGTCTTCTGCGCCGCTTCGACCATACGGACGATCCCGGCGAACGTGCTGTCGCGCACGGTCGCCGCCGCGATCATCTCGAAAGGGGCGCCGGCATTCAACACGCCGCTCTGCACGCCCTCGCCGGCGCTTCGCGACCTGATGGCCGCCTCGCCGGTGAGCGCTGACTCGTCGAGTTCTGCGTGATGCACCAGCGCTCCGTCGGCGGGCACTCTTTCGCCCGCCCGCACGAGCAGGCGATCTCCTGCGCAAATCGCTTCCGGGTTCACCTGACGCCATTCCCCCGCTTCGTACCGGTTGGCGAAGTTCGGAGCGAGCTTGAGCAACGCCGTCATCTCGGCGCCCGCGCGGGCCTGCGCGAAGGCTTCGAGCGCGCGCCCGCCTGCCACCATCATTGACACCACTGCTGCGGTAAAGAATTCGCCGGTGGCCGCGGCGACAATCATCGAGAAGAGCGCCAGCACGTCGATGCCGACCTCCCGTCTACGAAACGCATTGACCGCCGAGATGCACAAGACCACGCATGAAGGCACGACACAGGCAAGCCAGATTGCATGTGCCATGCCCACCTTGCGAGTCATGAAGAGGACTCCGCCAGCTGCAAGGCCGAGCGCTGTAATGCCAAAGATGCAAGCGTCGAACGAGGGGTATTTTTTCAACATGACATTCGACGCCATACCTCGCCCACAAGCGGACTCAGGCGCGACGCTTCTCTTCGAGTATCGTTTGGCGCGTGCTGACGTGGGACAGCTCCACGAGATAATCGCCGATGAATTGCAACAGGTCGTCCTCCGTGACCACGCCGACAAGACTGCCCGCGTCGTCGATCACGGCAATGCGTCGAACGCCGAGGCGCCGCATGCGCCGTGGCAGGCAAAAGCCGTCTTCCCATTCGAAGGCTGTCACGACGGGCGAGCTCATGATGTCCGCGACGAGAACCGATCCCGGCTCGATTTCTTCGGCCACTACGGAGATGGCGATGTCGCGGTCAGTGACAATGCCGAGGGGCGCGATGCGATCATGCTTGTTCTCGACAACCACGACGTCCCCGACATGGCTTGCTCGCATGAGCTTCGAAGCCTCCAGGACCGTTGTGTTGCGATCGCATGTCACCACGTTGAGCGTGCAGATTTGGCCGGCGCGCATGGTCACCTCGAGTTGGGCGTAAGGACTGGGTTCGTCATTCAAGGGTCACGTGATCGAGTCGATCGGCGGGTAGCCGGAGCGTGCATCTCTTTCCGCTAAGCGGCTGGCATCACCACGGGAAACTCGAGGTGCGAGACAACCTTTTTCACGCCCTCCACGTTCTCCGCCGCGATGCGAGCGGCCTGGCGTTCCTCCTCGCTCATCACGACACCCCAGAGATGGACGACGCCTTCCTTCACGATGACGTTCTCCGGTGCGACCGCCCAGCGCTGCCCCTTCATGGCAAGCACAATGGCGTTGCGTATCCAGGCATCGTTGTGATCAGCCGGCGCGGGAGGCTCGGGGGCCAGGGTGACGATCGCGCGCAACAGGTTGGCGCGGCTGATCAGGCCAACGACCTCTCCGTCGCGCATGACAGGCACCCGCTTGATGCGCCGCCGCTCGAGCAGCTCGGCGAGTTCCGCAACGGTGCAGTTCTCGTTGACGGTCACGACCTCCGTCGACATGACGTCCTTGACCTTGCCTGCGTGTTCCTTGACGTACTGGCTTGCAAGTTCCCGCGTCGAAGAAAGAAGCTCGAGCCACCACGCGCGATGTTTGAAGCCGGTGCCGATCTCCTGCCGATGCAGCAAATCGCCTTCGGTCACCATGCCGACGAGCCTGCCAGTCTCGTTGATCACCGGCATTCCGCTGATGTGCCCGAGCACCATCGTTTTTGCAGCGTCGCGCACGGTCATTTCCGGGTCGGCTGTGATGACGGACGTCGTCATGATGTCGGCTGCTCGCATGCTCATCCCCTTCGAGAAAGTTGGCACCGTCGCCACGACGGCATCGGGCCGCGGAATGCCGCACGGCTTTGCGCCATTGTTCGCCTTGCCGCATCTCACGCGCTTGACTGAGATCAATTCGATCGCACACTCGGTGAGACGAGCTAGCCATGCGCACCATCAACGCCGGTTTGACCTGGGTCAGCCAACATCGCCTTTATCTACGGTTTGATATCGGGGTGAGCTTTCGCTTTCCACAGGAGGCCGCAAATGCTGATCATTGCCGCGTTTATCTCGACGGTCTTTCTGTATAGCCTCATGTCCCGGGTACTCGAGCGAACGGTCCTCACTGCACCCATGCTGTTCACGGCGCTCGGCGCGCTCATGTCTCTTTCGCATGAAGCACTGAACGAGCTCGCGCTCGACCGCAAGGATCTGCTCCTGGTTGCCGAACTGGGACTCGTGATGACACTCTTCGCCGACGCTTCGCGAGTCAGTCCCGGCATGCTGAAGGGTGAGACCAATTTGCCCGCGCGCCTGCTGAGCACCGGCATGTTGCTCACCATCGCGCTCGGCGTGCTGTGCGCGATGGTCGTTCCCGGGACGCTGAGCTGGTGGGAGGCAGGGATCCTGGCTGCCATTCTTGCTCCAACCGATGCAGGGCTCGGGCAGGTCATCGTCAATAGCCCGCGCGTGCCACCACGCATCCGCCAGGCATTGAATGTCGAGGCGGGTCTCAACGATGGCCTTTCGGTGCCATTCCTGATGTTCTTCATCGCATTGGCGGAAGCCCACGAGACAAGCCGCGGTGGCGCGCTCCTCACGCGTTTCCTGATCGAGCAGCTCGGCTATGGCGCGCTGATAGGACTCGGGATCGGCCTGCTCGGCGGCTGGTTGCTGGGTCTCACTCAGCGAAAGCAATGGATGGCGGAAGCGGCCGCGCAACTTGGCGTGGTCGCGTTGCCGCTTGGCTGTGTGGTGGCGTCCGAAGCGACGCACGCCAGCATGTTCATCGCCGCATTCGTCGCCGGCTTCGCAACCCAGGCCGGCTTCGGCCAGGTCGGCAAGCATAGTCTGGGGTTCGCCGAGGATTGGGGGCAGTTCTTCAACTATTTCGTCTTCTTCATATTCGGCTTGCTCGTCACGCAGGTATGGACGCAGTTCAGTCTTGCCATCGTCGCTTATGGCGTACTGAGCCTCACCCTGATTCGCGTCATACCGGTCGCAATCGCGTTATGGGGCACCGGGCTTAGCCGGCCGTCCGTCCTGTTCATGGGATGGTTCGGCCCGCGCGGATTGGCGTCGATCGTGCTCGGTCTCGTCTATCTCGACGGGGGAACCGCCCTGCCCGGCGAGCCGACCATCAAACTGGTCGTCATGGCGACTATCCTGCTCAGCATTTTCGCTCACGGTGTCACGGCGCTTCCCGCGATCGGCAAGTACGTAGACGCTATCGGCCCGCTTGGCGATGATGCCCCCGAGCACCGACATGACGTACTCGGCGGCGCGGCGGACACATCGGCGGAGCGAGCGTGATCCACGCTGCTCGTGCAGACGAGCGGTATCGGCCGGAACAAGACCGAAACCGGCCGCCGGGTTGTGTGCAAGAGCGGATGACTGGGCCGGCGTCGTCCGCTAGCGCGGGATCGACCAGGCAGCGCTACGAGGTCAATGCGCCGGCCGCAGGTGTCAGTGGAGCGGCATCGCAGACGCGCCGATACATCGCCGCCACGGCCGACGCTTCGCATAGCCCGGTGCCTTCGCTCAACAATGCCGCCGAAGCGGCCGCGAGGCCATACCCGCCGGGCCGGCGCGCAGCGCAGCTTCTGCGTGTCGAGGACCACGTCGACCGACGTCGCCACATCCACGGCGGGATTGAGCGTCACCGTCACGATGTCTGTCATCTCGATTCCCCCTGCCGCCCATCACCACGCTACGGCCGCACCGTGCTGGCGCTCGTGATCCTGCCGCCGTTCCGCGGCGGCGACACGCCGCTTGACGGCAACGAAGCTGTTGGGACTGACGGAAATCGAATCGATGCCGCAGCCCACCAGAAAATCGGCAAACTCGGGATGGTCGCTCGGCGCCTGTCCGCACAATCCCACTTTGGCCTGCGCCTCATGCGCCGCGCCAATCACGCTGCGAATCATCCACTCGACCGCGGCGTTCTGTTCGTCGAAGAGCGCTGCAAGTTCCGCCGAATCGCGATCCACGCCGAGCGTGAGCTGCGTCAGATCGTTGCTGCCGATGGAGAACCCGTCGAAACGCGCCGCGAACGACTTGGCCAGGATCACGTTCGAGGGGATCTCGCACATCACGTAGACCTGGAGACCGCGCTCGCCGCGTCGCAGGCCGTTCTGCGCCAGGGTGTCCAGCACGCGGTCCGCTTCTTCGATCGAGCGGCAGAAGGGAATCATGACGATCATGATCTGTCGATCGATTCGGCCCAGCTTAAGCGTGAGCACAGGCAAGTCGTTGATATGAGTCAATCGGGACGTGCGGCAAGAACCTTGAGCGATGTGTGACGCGAGGGACATGGCAGCAAGCCCATGCAGACTGATCCAGATCAATCCCCGGGCCGCGCGCGGTGCAAGAATCGGACAACTCACCGTCACCTGCTTGCTTGCGCAAGCCTGCCGCCATGGCCAAGCCTTTGTTTCGTATCGGCGCCGTGCTCAACGCACCGTCTCCGCGACCGCTTGACAAGCCGCCTCGCGCCGTCGTCGATCTTCCCCGGCCGCAGCGCTTTGGCGGCATGCCTTTGCTGGACGCGCTCGCTGCGCGCCGCACGTCGCGCGACTTCTCGGACGAACCCGTCAATCTGGATCTGCTCAGCGAGTTACTGTGGGCCGCCAATGGCATCAACCGCGATGCCGAGGGCGGCCGCACGGCGCCATCCGCGCTAGGCGGGTACGAGATCGATATCTACGTGCTGCTTGCGACGGGCTCGTATCGATATGAACCCGATGGACATCGGCTTGTGCTCGCCGCGCCGTTCGATCTGCGCGCGACAACGGGTTATCAGGATTTTCTGTCTTACGCACCCGTCGATCTCGTCTTCGTGGCCGACCTGAACCGCATGCAGGATGTACCCGCCCGCCAACGCGAAAGCTTCGCTTACGCCAGCGCGGGCGCGATCGTGCAAAACGTCTATCTGTATTGCGCTTCCGCCGGTCTGGCGGCGGGCGCGCGCGGCTGGATGAACCGCACGGCCCTCGCGGTCAACCTGAAATTGCCCACCGGATCGACGCCGGTACTCGCGCAAACGGTGGGCCATTTCGCGCGCACTCAATCAGCTCGATGACTTCGAAGTGGAACAGTGATGAACAGCAAACCCGAACACCCCGCGGTGCATGTCATCCGTCTCGATCACAAGCGCCTCGCCTCAGTCACGGCAGCCATGCTTGATTTCGTTCGCATGCTTGGCGAAGACGGAGCCACGCCCGACCCTATCCTCCTGCGCGCGATGCTTTACTACATCCGTGAATATCCGGAACAGTTCCATCATCCGATGGAGGACCGTTTGCTCTTCGCCGCGTTGCGAAACCGCACGGACGACTTCGACGACGTGCTGGACGAGCTGAAATGCGAGCACATCGAAGGCGACCTGCGCCTGCGCAATCTCGAGCATGCGCTCACGCGTTTCGAGTTAAAGGGCGAGGCGGTCCTGCTGGGTCTGCGCACACTGATGGAGCAATACGTCAACTTCTGCGCGAACCACAGGCGCGTCGAGGAGACGGTGATTCTTCCTGCCATCGAGCGTTTCCTCTCCGAGAGTGACTGGGCCCGCATCGACGCGATTGTTGAGAACCGGCTGGACCCGTTTGGTGAGGCGACATTCGAAGGCGAGAGCCTCGAAAGCCTCTATCGTCTGATCGTCAATGCGGTGCCGGCGATCGCCGAAACCCGCCAGGACGCATGAAAACGAAGGCCGCGGCGACTCAACGGTGGGCGTCGCGGCCGCTCCGGTACCGCGCGAACACATTCAAGTTGCTCGCCCCATTCCTATGGGCGAGTACTTGCGGGACCTGTCTCGCGTTCACCACGCCGGAACCGACCACGCTGGTCGATGAGCAGCGCTGCATGTTCTGCCATACGGTCGACACGCCTTTCCGTGCGCCCTCTTTCCGACAGATCGCCGACCGCTACCGGGACGTGCCGGATGCGAGCAGCATGCTGGAAAAGAAGCTGCGCGAGGGTGGAGAGGCGCATTGGGGAAAGATGGCGATGCCGTCCGCCGCCGGGCGAGGCGGCAGGTCGCTTTCCGCCGCCGATGCCCGCAAGCTCGTTCAATGGGTGCTGAGCCAGTGAGGTCAAGTTGCGCCTTCAACAACCCGGCTAGTGAGACCAAGATGACGTTCAAGACGATTGTCGTTCGACTCGATACGGGCACCCACGCGGCGAACCGGCTCGATGCCGCCGTCGCGCTGGCCGAGCGCTTCGACGCTCATCTGCGCGGCGTGTACTCGGAGTTCACGCTCGATCCGCGCTTCTACTATCAGGCGGACAGTGCGCACCGCTATGACATGTCGCTCGCAGAGGTGTGCCGCGCGCGGCGTGAAAGCGTCGAACACGTGTTCCGCGAACGACTTGCTGCAACGAAGCTCGCGCACGACTGGCTGGCGAGTGAGACGACCGGCGGGTCTTCGATCATCCCGTATGCACGATGCGCCGATCTCACGATCGTCGGACAGCATGATCCCAATGAACCGGATGCTTATCTCGCCGACCGTTTCCCCGAAAGCACGATCATGGGCGCAGGCGGCCCGGTACTGGTTTGGCCCCGCACAGGCGCGTCGAGTCCGCTTGATGGAACGGCTGTCGTCGCATGGGATGGATGCCGGGAAGCCGCACGCGCCGCCTTCGATGCGCTTGCGTTTCTGCGGCGAGCGAAGCGCGTGGACATCGTATCGGTCCGTGCCGATGGCGAGTCTTTTCTCGGGGACGGACGAGCCGCGTCGGACCTCGCACGAAGCCTGATCAGGCACTCGGTGCATGTGAATGTCGTCGAACGCTCCGTCCGACGGGAGGCCGACGTCGAATCAGCGTTGACGTCTTATATGAGTTCGGCGAGCGCGCGACTGCTCGTGATGGGTGCCTTCCATCACGGCCGTGTGCGCGAGATCCTCCTCGGCGGCCTTACTCGGGCCGCACTGCGCGAGGCGGATCTGCCCGTCTTGATGTCAAACTGATCTCGAACGGACAGGTCGATCCGTCACGCTCAACGAAGCAGATCGGCAAGCGTCAACTGGATCGGCGTGCTGCTCGGACCCGCCTCGGCGAACTTGCGCGCCGCGACGAACAAGAAATGCTCCGGGTCGGCCAGGAAGAGATTTTTCGTGCTGGTTTCGTCGATATGCCTGACCTGCAGCATGTCTCTAAACACGCTGGCATCGACGCGAAAAGCCTGCTGCTTTCCATCCAGACTCCCGCTGAATTCAACGCCGTCCGCGTCGACGCGCAAGGGTACATCGAGCGTCAGATCCTGAATCATGGCTTCCCTCCTCGTCCGGGCTTCGATTCGCACGTTCAGATACCCGGCATGATCGGATAAGGAATCGTATGGTCTTCCACCCGCTTGACCCCGGGAATGGCTTCCGACGCAATGCGCATGGCGTCGAGCTGATCGCTTGACCAGACGGCGCCCCACAAGTGCACCACGCCGTCGCGCACGACGATGTTGCGTCCGGGGAATGCCCAGTCTCGCCCGGCGAGCTCGCCCATGAGCATTGCGCGGATTTCCGCATCGTTTGCACCGGGGGCGCGGTCGTCAACGAGCGCGGATGCGAGCGCCTGCACGAGATTCGAGCGGCTCACGATGCCGACGAGGCGCCCGTCGCGTAATACCGGAACGCGTTTGATGTGACGGCTCTCCAGAACGGACGCGATGTTCGCGAGCGAGGCATCCTCGTTCACGCAAACGGGTTCGCGTGTCATGATCTCGCCGACCGTGCGCGCATGCGATTTGATGTAGTCTCCGGCGCCGCGGTCGGTGCCGAGCATTTCGAGCCACCAGGACTGGCGGCCTTGTGTCTTCTCGGTGTCGATTTCCTCGCGATGAAGCAAGTCGCCTTCGCTCACCATGCCGATCACACGCCGGTTCGCGTCGACGACCGGTGCGGCGCTGATGCGATGCTGCATCAGCAACAAGGCCAGCTCATGCACTGTGGTTTCGGGCGTCACGGAAACGACGGCGGTGGTCATTACATCGCGTGCTTGCATCATGGTCTCCAGGCGGTTCGGATATCGGTGCAGGAAAAAAGCCAACTCGTCTAGTGCATGTCCACGATACCGCGCACGCCTTTTGCACCGTTGACATGCATCAATGGCTTGCAACGTAGTTGAAGGGGCGCGGCGCCCCGATACGGAAATAGCGCGGCCTTGACTCGCATCAAGATCACATCGTCGGTAAGGCGCGACGATCGCCTCACTCAGATGCCGACGAGGCAACGAAATGGCCGCCTCCCTGCCAGAAATGCCGGATTCCAACGGATTCACGCGGCATCGCAACGACGATCTGGAAGCCGCGCGCCGCGTGCAGAAGTTGATCGATAGCCCGAGCTACGTCCAGGCGGACCAGGACGCGGAGTTCCTGCAGCGCCCGGAGATGTGCGGCTTGCGGCTTCAACTCGACTACTGGAAGGCCGAAGCGCTGTTGAAAGCTCACGCAGTCGACCACACCATCGTCGTCTACGGCAGCACGCGCATCGCGTCCAATAGCCGCTACTATGCGATCGCGCGTGCGCTCGGCGAGATCGTCGGCCGCGCGCCAGCGACCGCGACGTTGCCAAAGCTCACCGTCGTGACAGGTGGCGGCCCAGGCATCATGGAAGCCGCCAATCGCGGCGCCTTCGAATCGGGGCACGCCAGCGTCGGTCTGAACATCACCCTGCCGCACGTGCAGTATCCGAACCCGTACATCACGCCGGAGCTGTGCCTGCGCTTTCACTACTTCGCGATCCGCAAGCTGCATCTCCTGGAACGCGCGATGGCAGCCGTGTTCTTTCCCGGCGGATTCGGGACCTGCGACGAGCTTTTCGAAGTGCTGACGCTCTTGCAGACGGGCAAGATCCGGCCTCTTCCGGTCGTGCTGGTGGGCGAGGCGTTCTGGCGCAAGGCGGTGAACTTCGATTTCCTCTGGCAGGAAGGACTTGTGTCCGCGGCGGATCTCGCGTTGTTCAGCTTTGCGGAATCGGCGGCGCAGACCTGGGAAACCGTCAACCGCTGGTATGAATCGGCTCGTTAGGCGTCTGCGCCTGCAACGCCATCGATTCAGACGCGTGTTGCCCATTGGCCTGCCGAGAGGCGTCGCTTTCTATCAGCTGTTGCAAGGTCTCGTGATCGACGACCTCCCGTGCCAGCAGCAGGCGGGCGAGCTTTTCGAGTAACGGCTTTTCGTCCCGCAGCGGGCTGGCCACGGTGGTGCGTGGCTGGATCAATCATCGCGTACTTGCCGATGCCTTGCGGCTGAACGAGGACGAGTTGCCGGTTCTCGCTCAGACGATCGGCAAGCCTGCGATTTGATGAGGATAGAGGCCGCCGAACTACCCTGCCCGGATGCCGGCGGCCCGTCGCATATCACTTCTTCGTGTCCGCCACTGCTCGTCAACTCGCGTTCTTCGATTCGCGATCTGGCGTGATCTCCTCGTGCTGGTCGCGCACCAGCATCAGGGGAATCCTGGCGAGACCGGCCACCCGGTTGGCGACACTGCCAAAGAACGCGCGCGCCACGCCACGCCTGCCGTGCGTGCCCATTACGATGAGATCGGCATTCCAGCGTTCGGCGTCGCGCAGCAGTGCATGGGAAACATCGTCTGCGCTGATGTCGGTGCTGACAAGATTGGCCGAAACATGCGCGCGCGTCACATTGCGCAGCGATTCGAGGCGCCGCGCCGCCTCTGCGATCGCCAGCTCGCCTTCCTTGACAAAGGCGTCTTCGAGCAGTGTCATCGGCACGAACTCGCTGTAGCGTATCGCGCGATCGACGACGTAGACCACGCGTATTTCTGTCTCGGGCGTGGCGAGCAAAGCGCCTATGTTCACCGCAGCGTATGACGTCGGACTGCCGTCGACCGCAAACAGAATGCGCTGAAATCCGGCCTCGCGCGGACTTTCGTATTTGTCCGGCACGACGACCATCGCACAGGGCGCGAGCTGGCTGAGCCTGTCTGTCACGGACGGATCGAGCCACCTCACCAGGCCATGATGCTGGCGTGTGCCGAGAATCATCAGGTCTGCGTGAGCGGCTTTGGCCTTATCGGCAAGCGCATGCGCAACATCGCCATTTTCTTTCGCGAGATCGATCAAGTGCTCACGCACGCTGGCGGCCGTGTTTGCAAGTGCACTCTTGGACTCGGCTATCGCGCGTTGTGCGTCGTCCAGCAATTCGCTGCGCGCGACGCCCAGATCCAGACCTGCGAGCGCGGCGTGCGGTGCAAGCGGCCGCGGATCCAGCGCCACAGCGGCGATGGTCAGTTCGACACCGTGCTGCGCAAATCGCCGGGCAAACCTGGCGGCACAGTGCGATGCGTCGGAAGCATCGACGCAAAGAACGATGCGTTTGAAGCCGCTTGTCCGTGGCGGAACGTCTGTCTCCATTTCCATTGCTCCTCCCGTCGCGCTCTGCGCAGATCCATGCACGCCAGCCTAACGTTCGGCCCTTCCCGAACCCATGACTCAGATCAACCAAGTCGGCGGATTCGGCTCGACGCGGGAAATTGACCGGAGTCAAATCCGATCAGCTCAACGCGAGTACGTTCACGCTCATGGACGAAAAACACTCGGAGACATCGTGCGACTCACGTTTCTTGGCGCGGCCGAAACGGTCACCGGCTCGAAATACCTGCTGGAATATGAGGACAAGCGCATCCTCGTCGACTGCGGCCTGTTCCAGGGCACGAAGAACCTTCGTCTGCGCAACTGGGCAAGTCCGGCGTTCGACGTCGATTCGCTCACCGCGATCATCCTCACGCACGCGCATCTCGACCACTCGGGCTATCTGCCCGTGCTCGCTCAGGCGGGATATCGAGGGCCCGTCTACTGCACGCCCGGCACGAGCGATCTGTGCGAGATCCTGCTGCTCGACAGCGCGAAGCTTCAGGAAGAAGAAGCGTCATTCTCGACGCGACACGGCTTGTCCAGGCACCATCCTGCTCTGCCGCTCTACACGCTCAAGAACGCGCAGGACGCGCTCCGGCTGCTTGCGCCGCGCGCCTTCGACGTGACGACAGAGCTTGGCCTCCATGCGGCATTTCGGCTTCTGCCCGCTGGACACATTCTTGGGGCGGCGAGTGTCGAGTTGCGGCTCGGCGGCCAGACGCTGCTGTTCTCGGGCGACATCGGCCGGCCTTGCGATCCGCTCATGCACGCGCCTCACGCTCCGCCGCGCGCGGATGTGCTCGTCGTCGAATCGACCTATGGAGACCGGCTTCATGCGACGGTCGACCCTCTCGATGAAATCGCTGCCGTGTTCGCGGATACCTTCCGCCGTGGGGGCGTAGTGGTCATTCCTTGCTTCGCGGTCGGACGTGCGCAGACGCTCCTTCATTACATCGCTTCGCTCAGGGAGGCCGGGCGCATTGCGCGGGTGCCCGTGTTCCTGGACAGCCCCATGGCCACGAGTGTCACGCAGACCTACGTTCGCCACGCAAGCGAGCACCGTCTTACGCGTTCGCAGCTCGAAGCGATCGAGCACGTAGCGACCATCGTGCGCACCGTGGACGAGTCGAAAGCCGTCTGCGCGCGCAAGGGACCCATGGTCGTCATTGCCGGCAGCGGCATGGCGACGGGAGGCCGCGTTCTGCATCACCTCAAAGTCTTCGCGCCGGATGACCGCAACACGATCCTGCTCGTCGGCTATCAGGCAGCCGGAACGCGTGGCGCCGCCCTGGCGGCACATGCGCCCGCAATCAAGATCTTCGGCGAATATGTTCCGGTTCGTGCGCGTGTCGCCTCGCTCGACTCGATGTCGGCCCATGCCGACTATGCCGAGTTGCTCGACTGGCTGCGCGGCATGCCGGAGGCGCCGAGCCACACTTTCGTCACGCATGGCGAACCGGCGGCGGCGGACGCGCTCAGGCGTAGGATCGAAGAGACCCTGCACTGGCCCTGCTCAGTACCGGTCTACAAGGAGAGCGTGCAGTTGTGACACGTTTTCGGTTGCGTATCATCTCCGCTTCCGAAACGGTCCGGATTTGCTGACAATGCTCTCCGCTCTTCGATTCATGCGCCTTGCACGCGGAACTCGCTCGCCATTCGAAGCTTCGGCCTTATCAAGTGAACTCGAGGTTGTCGACCACCGCCGTCACGCCGCGCGTCGCCCACGCCGCACCCCGCGCAGCATCGCGCTCTGACGCGCTGTCGACCTTGCCGGTGAGCGTCACGGTTCCGCCCTCCACCTTGATGTCGATGTGTTTGGCTTCACGCTCCGCGTGACGTTTGAGCGCGCGTGAAATCGCATCGCCAATATCGTCGGCGGCAAGGTCTGCGCGCACGCGAATCGCATTCGTTACGCCGGTTACCCCTCTCATGCGGGCTATTCCACGGGTAAGGCGATGGCTTTGATACGCCCAATCGACGTCTCCGCGCAAAGTGACATGGCCCTTTTCCACTTGTACGGACACCGCGCCCGCAGGCAGACCCGCTGTCCAGCGCAGCAGTGTATCCGCTGCGCCCGCTATATCGGCGTCATTACGCACATCATGATGAGGCAGCCGAATCTCCATCTCGACCACTACCGCGCGCACGCCCGACACGCGACGTGCCGCGTCCTCCGCCGCGAGCTTCTCGGCGTAGCTCGCCGGATGTCCCGATAGCGTGATGATCCCGTTCGCAACCTCTACGCCAATGCGGGTCGCGACCACGCCCGGGGTCCATTCGAGTTCTTCTTCCACGTCCTGCTTGATCTTCCAGTCCTCTTTCATGAGGCGCACCTCCTGCTTCGATCGCTGGCGCGCCAAGGCCGCGCGCCTGCCCTGGTCCTTAACTGATTTGCAGACGTTTCTGGTCCGCGGATGCCTTCTTCGGCAGCGTCAGCGTCAGAATGCCGTCCTGATATTGCGCACTCGCGCCGGCTTCATCGATCTCGCTGCCGAGCGAGAATGTGCGGCTCACTTCACCGGCATAGCGCTCGCGGCGAATCACACGCTCGCCCTCCTTCACTTCCTTGTTGCGCTCGGACTTGGCATGGATGGACACGGTGTTGCGGTCGAGTTTGACGTCGATGTCCTTCTTCTCGACGCCGGGCAGTTCGGCCTTCACTTGATAGACCGCGTCCGTTTCGCTCACGTCGATCCTGACCTGGCCGAGGGGCGACTCCTCCGGCGAGAGGCCGCGCAGTGGCCGGAATAGCCCCTGGAACATTTCGGATACGGGTTCGATGGAAAAGGGATCGAAACGGGTTAGATGGCTCATGACAGTCTCCTTGAGATCAAAGTCGAAAATGACCGACCGGTGTCTGACGATCGGCTCGTGTTTGGACTCCTCATCGCGTTGATGGAGTACCGGACCACTGTAACTTTCGCGTCCCTGACCCGATTGACATGAGTCAAGCAAAGCCGGTCAAAGAGCGTCGATCAGGCGGTCTGAATCGCTTCGAACGGCCGGCGGCGTGATAGCAGAACCGGCACTTCCGTCAGTTCGGTCACGCGCCCGGAAACGGTGCCGAGCATCCACCGCGCAACGCCGCGCTGCCCGTGCGTGCCCATGAGAATCGCATCGGCTCTCCAGCGCGCCGCCTCCCGGACGATCGCATGCGCGACATCGTCCGCGACGTCCTCAGTGGGTACGATCGCCGCTTCGAACGTGAAGTCTTGCGCGCTCCAGGACTGCGAAAACATGCTGCGCGCCTTGGCCAATGCCAACTGTCCTTCCTCGCGGAACGCTTCCTGAAGCGACGCACGCGAGGCGGTGTCCGTTCCCCTCACCGATCGATCCACGACGTAGATCGCCTTCACGAGCGCCCCAAGCTCGGCGATTCTGAGCCCCGCACGCAAGGATTCCAACGAACCGGGGCTGCCGTCCACCGCGCACAGAAGCCGGCTGGGGCGTGTGATCAGATTGCGCGGATGTTTCTCAGGCAGCACGAGCATCGAGCAATGGGCCG
Organism: Caballeronia cordobensis; assembly: GCF_001544575.2. Taxonomy (GTDB): domain Bacteria; phylum Pseudomonadota; class Gammaproteobacteria; order Burkholderiales; family Burkholderiaceae; genus Caballeronia; species Caballeronia cordobensis. The sequence continues at coordinate 132,958 of NZ_FCNY02000014.1, read as the reverse complement.
TGCCCGGCGCTTCTCGCGCCGCGCGCTCGGTCCACTGCAGGATGGCAAGGTGCTGGCGCGCACCGAGCACCACGAGGTCCGCCCGCCACGCCTGCGCGGCGCGCGTGAGTGCGTGGGCTGCGTCCCCGCCGCCTTCGAACAGATCGGCGATGAGCATGTCGACGTCGATGCCCGCGTTCTTCAGGCAAGCCTGCGCGCGGCTCACGCTCGCCTCCACCCCGCGCTGCAAGTGCGCGTGTGCGGCGCTCAGATTGAAGAACGCGAGCGGCGCATGCGGAATCATCGCGCGTGCGTTTTCGAGCAATCCGATGATGCGCACTTTCGTGTCGGCGTCGGCGAGCGAGATGATCAGCGCGGCGGCATCGGCCCAGTCCTCGGTCGAATCAATGCACAGCATGATGCGTCCGAAGGACGCGCGATGCTTGCGCGGAGTTGGCGTGTTGCTCATACGATCCTCTATGCCCTGAACGCAGCTTCGTCGATAACGGCGCGACCGCTGTGCGTACGCCCCGACTCTATTCTCAGACCACCCTGCACCGTTGATCCACATCAACGGCACCGGGACTTCCTCGGTCTACCTGCCGTTGATGTGGATCAATCGAGGCGAATGAACCCGGCTCAAGCTAGGGGAGATCCATTCAACGCCACTCACCGAGGCACGTCATGCTTTCGAATGTCTCAAACGATCCCTGGAGCATCAAAGAGGCCGACCTTTCTCCGCTCGCGGACGACGCCGCCAAACTGCGCTTCGCGCTCCTTTACGCCGTGCTTGCCCCCTCGAATCACAATGCGCAGCCATGGCGCTTCATCGTCGACGGGACGAACGTATTTTTGTGCGCCGATCGCACGCGCGCGTTGCCCGTCGTCGATCCTTACGATCGCGAGCTCATCATCGGATGCGGCGCGGCGCTCTTCAACTTGAGGGTCGCGTTGCAGCATCTCGGCCTCGGTTACGCGATCACGTTGCTGCCCGATCGCCTCGACCCGGACGTTCTAGCCAAAGTGCGCGTTCTCGAAGGCACGGGCGATGCGAGCCTCACGGAGCTCTTCGAGGCGATGACGGAGCGCGTTACCACGCGCGAAGCGTTCGACATCGAGCCCGTGCCGATGGACGTCCAGGATGAACTCGTGCAGGCTGCCGTCGCGGAAGGTGTGGATGCGCAGTGCTTCGCGTGGGCCGCCACGCGTGAAAGCATTGGCGAACTCGTCGCCCAGGCGGATCTCGAGCAATTTCGCGATCCTCGCTTTCGTCGCGAACTCGCAAGCTGGATTCACGCAAGCCGGCGCAAGGACGGCATGCCTGCCTACTCGGCGGGCGTAAGCGCCCTGCTCGATTTCGCATCGCCGATTGCATCGTCCGTGCTGCGTACGTTCGATCTCGGATCTGGCGCTGCGGCAGCCCATCGGCGCCTGGTGGAGCATTCCCCGGTGTTGCTTTGCGTCGGCACCGGCGAAGACAATCCCGCGGCGTGGCTCGCTGCCGGGCAGGCGCTCGAACGCGTGCTTCTCACGGCGGTCAGTCGCGGACTCTGTGTGTCGTATCTGAATCAGCCGATCGAGGTCGAAGCGCTTCGTGATGTACTGCGGTGCGAAACCGGCATGGCAACGCTGCCTCAGTTGCTGTTGCGCATCGGCCGAGGCCCGAAGTGCCCGCACACGCCGCGGCGGGCGATGTCGGACATGGTCGTCAAGCCCGGACGCCGCGCTTGACATCCGCGCGAGCACCTCATCGCCGTCGTCTCGTGCAATCCTTTGCAACACCTCCGGCGATTCACCCGGCGGCACCCATGGCGAACCCTCGTTCAATCGATGTGAAGCGCGCTTGAGAAAGCCGAGCATGTATCGTCGACGCCGATGCGAGCACGCCTCAGCGCACGGCGTGAAAGCCGGGCTGGCCGATCTGCTCGGGAAATTGCACCACTCTCTTGAAGCGTGGCGTGTCGAAGCCCATTTGATCGAGCCGGGCGAGCAGAGACTGGTATACCTCTTCGCTCATGTCGGGGCGACGCGAGAGTATCCAGGCGAAGTCCTTGTCCGGTGTTGCACGAACCGTGTACTGATAGTCCGGGTCGACGTACACCGTAATCACGATGAACTCGAACGGCCACATGGGACGCACCCGCCAAACCGAATTTTGCGTGCCGTGCCCGGGCTTCGCGATGAACGTGGTGCCTGTTTCAGGTTGATCGAACCCGTGTTTTCGGCCCACGACGGCATCCTCAATGCGCCCGTCCGGGCGCAAGGTCCACACGGCGCAACTTGCCACATAGTCACGCTCATCCACCATCGGGATATTCGCGATCACGTACCAGCGACCCATGTAGCGAGGCAGATCCACGAGCACCGGTACGAGCATGTCGTCCGCGTGCGGGTTCTGGTTGACGGGTGCGTTAGTACATCCGAACATGCCCAAGGCGATCAAGCTGATCAGCACGGCACGAAAGAATCGCTTCATCCATCCCTCGAGAAGACAATCGATTGAGTCAGACCATGCTCGCGTTTGCATGGCGCGCTTAGATTGACTTGAGTCAAACGAAAGCACATGTTCCACGCGCACAGTCGTCTTCGACTTCAGGACACGCAATGCGACGGTCCGCGACTCATCCGCATCCGGCCGGACGCATCGCGCGAATCGGCCGGCAGTGTCATGACGTATCGGCCGACCTGGGTTAAACGCCGATCGTGTTCGAAGCCTTGAGACGAATCCAGGTCATGCCTTCGCGCAGCCCTGCGAGAATGGCCTCGTGCTCGTTGTCGTAGGTATGCGCATGCTTGAACCGGTGCATGAAGCGTCCGCCGTCGACGTTGCGCTGCTCGACGCTGACCGCGCATTCGATGCCTCGCGGCGTGTGCTCCGTGCTGCAACTGACGGTCCAATCGCTATTGTCGATAGATCCCTTGAGCGACATGTCGGTTCTCCTTCGAGTGATTCGAAAAATTCGTTGCAGCGCGCGGCAGATCGAGATCAAGAGTATTGGCTTTCAACGTTGGCTGAAGATCGAACCCTTGATGGACGTGACGCACTGGCGCGGTTGAACACGCCGACTCTACGGGTAGCGAACTGCGGACACTTGAGCCAGATCAACGGAATCCCCGATCGGCGGCGCAGTGTAATCGCTTGATTTCGGTCAACGAGCATCCGGGGCGACGGCCGCAGACTCGATCTCACTCAATGACGCATCGCTTTTCGATGCAATCCGCTTCAGGAGTCTCCGATGAGCTACAGGAGCATCGTCGTCCATCTGGATGCAAGCGAGCGCGCCACGTATCGCCTGGAGAGCGCCCTCTCGATCGCAAAGCGTTTCAAGGCGCACCTTGCCGCCATCTACGCGACGTTCACGCCCGAGCCATCGCCTTGGGGCGTCATGGCGGGCTCCGCCGGATGGTACGAAAAGCTCGAAAGCGATCGGCAGGCGCGTGGCCAAGCGCTCGAGCGTCTGTTTCATGCCGGCCTCGCCCGCGCGGGCCTTTCCGGAGAGTGGATCGATGAGCTAACACGTCCGCGTGAGCAAGTCTCGCGACGCGGACGGTGCGCGGATCTGGTCATCGCCGGACAGGACGATCCGAACGATCCGGATACTCATATCGCCGATCATTTTGCCGAGACGCTCGTCATGACGGCGGGACGACCGCTGCTGCTGGTTCCCTATTCAGGCGTGTTTCCCAACGTGGGCAACAACATCCTGGTCGCCTGGAACGGCAGCCGGGAAGCCACGCGAGCGGTGCACGACGCGCTGCCGTTCATGCGGGAAGCCAGGCAAGTCACACTCGTCGCCATCGATGCGATGAAACGCGAGCAGACCGGCGCCCGCATCCCCGGCGCGGATATCGCGTCGACGCTCGCGAGGCACGGCGTGCATGTGACGGTCCGCGAAACCGGCGCAACCGACGAAACCGCTGACGCATCCGTGGGCGACGCGCTGATCTCGGAGGCGCAAGGCGTCGGTGCGAATCTCATCGTCATGGGCGCCTACGGCCATGCTCGCTGGAAGGAAGTCGTGCTCGGAGGCGCTACACGAACCATGCTGCGCTCGATGACGGTACCCGTCCTCATGTCGCATTGAACGAAACCGCTTCCACGCTTCGACGAGTCGCATCGCGGACGCCTTTGCGTGCGCCGCATACGCCGATCTGGAAATATAATGAACTCGCCATTCCCTTACCGTGCGGTCTTTCGATACGCAAGCACGGGCGGCTGACCGCCGTTCGTCCAAGGCCACCATGAGCAAAATCGCAGGCCACAACTCCGCGCAGGCGAACGGTTCGGCCGTCCCCCAGGCCCCGTCGTACAGAGTGATTGCATACGGAATCCTCGCGGGTGCGGCGCTCTTCGGCGTGTGGTGGATTGGCATCCAGCAGCTTCTCTTGATGTGTCCCATCGGCACCTTTGCCGCGTCGGCGCGCGCGTGGCTGCTCGCGGGAGCGGCAGTGTCCGCCCTGCTGCTCGCGAGCCTCATTTTTGTCCTTGGCAGGCAACGCGCCGTCCAGGTGGGCGTGGATCGGACAAGCATGAGCCACGCTCGACTCGAGAGCATCATCCGGTCTACGACGGACGCCATCATCACGATCGATTCGGCGCAGCGCATTCTCCTGTTCAACCCGATGGCGGAGCGTGTTTTTCAGTGTGCTGCGAGCGATGCCATCGGCGGCCCGCTGTCGCGCTTCATCCCCGAACGTTACCGTGCGGGGCATGAACATCAGGTTCGGCAGTTCGGCAAGACCGGTGTCTCGGATCGTCAGATGGGCCCGCAGCGCGTCTTGTACGGACTGCGCGCCGACGGAGAGGAATTTCCCATCGAAGCATCGATATCGCAGGTCGAAGATGACGATGAGAAGCTGTTCACCGTGATTCTGCGCGACGTGACCGAGCGCGTGAAAGCGGACGCGGCGCTCAGGCAGTCACGCGAGGAATTGCGCGCGCTCTCCGCGAATCTCCAGGATGTTCGCGAGCAGGAGAAAACCCGGGTCGCACGTGAACTGCACGACGATCTGGGACAAACGCTCAGCGCGCTCAAGATGAACGTGTTCGCACTGCACGCGCAGCTTGGCACACATACGTTGCTGAATGAGGACGTTGGCACGCAGTTGCAACGCATGGTCGGTCTGATCGATCGCAACATCGCATCGCTCAGACGTATCGCGGCGCATCAGCGGCCCGTCATGCTTGACGACCTCGGATTGCAGGCGGCCATCGACTGGCTCGTCGACGATTTCATGCAACGTCACGGAATCGGCATCGAACACAGCATCGAGACCGGCGAAATTGCGTTCAAGGCCGACGCGGCGACGGCGATTTTCCGTATCATCGAAGAAGGGCTGACGAATGTCGTGCAGCATGCGCATGCGAGCCATGTCGATCTGTCGCTGCGTGCGGACAGCGACAATTGCGTGCTGCGTATCGGGGACGACGGCATCGGCGCCTCGGCCTTGCCGGCCGCGAACAGCAAATCCTTCGGCCTGCTCGGCGTGCGTGAACGGGTCAACGCGCTAGGCGGCCGGGTCTTCATCGATTCAATGCCGGAAAACGGCTTCGTGCTGACAGTCGTCCTGCCGCGCGAGGCGGTGCGAAACAAGGAAGCGCAACCATGACCACGAGAGTGCTGATTGCGGATGATCACGCGATGGTGCGCGACGGGCTACGGCAAATCCTCGCCAACGCCCGCGATTTCGAAGTGGCCGGTGAAGCCAGCGACGCCGCGAGCACGCTCGCCTTGGTGCGCTCAACACCAGCGCAGGTCCTGGTGCTCGATCTGTCGATGCCGGGCCGAAGCGGCATCGATTTGCTCAAGCAGATCAAGGACGAGATACCCGCGCTGCGCATTCTGGTGCTCACGATGCACGCCGAGCAGCAATATGCCGCACGCGCATTCAAGGGCGGCGCATCGGGGTATCTGACCAAAGAGAGCGCGAGCGCGGAATTGCTTGCGGCCATCACCAAGGTGGCCGCAGGTGGCGCATACGTGAGCGTAGCGATGGCGGAGCGCTTCGCGCAAAGCCTCACCGAACCGGCCGGCGCGTTGCCGCATGAACGCCTGTCGGACCGGGAATTCGAGGTGTTTCGCCGTCTTTGCGCGGGCGAATCCATCAATCGGATCAGCGAGACGCTCTCCGTGAGCGCGAAGACCGTCAGCACCTACAAGGCGCGCATTCTGGAAAAGATGCAGATGCCGCACGAGGCGGCGCTGGTGCGCTATGCGGTGCGTCACAAACTTTTCGATGATGACACCGACGACGCCTGAGTCCTGCGGTCAATGATCCGTCAGGATTTCCCTACACGCCTGCCGAAATCCCTACCGAACTTTCCGCGATCGCCGATTTAATTTTAAGATGGCGCGGCCAATAATTCGATGCATGGATTCATCCGCCGCGCATCGAGAGGCTGAGCTTCCCGGCATCTGGCCCGTACGCGCGCCCCCCAGTTCGACAGGAGACACAGCATGTTCCCAGTGAACGAAGGCCGGTCCCTCGGCCGGCGATCGGAAGCTCCCGCACCGCGCCGCGCTTTCCAGATAGCGGATGTCTCTCGGCCTCCCGCGGCACGCAAGGCCGTGCGTTGCTCAACCTGCTCGATGCAGGATGTCTGCATGCCGAGCGGACTTTCGGCAGACGAATGTGAGCGGCTCGATGAGATCATCTGCTCGACGCGAACCGTGCGGCGCGGCGAGACGCTGTACCGGACCGGGGACGACTTCCAGAGCGTCTACGCGGTGCGCAGCGGCTGCTTCAAAACGGTGGTCGTGCATCGTGACGGGAATGAGCAAGTCACGGGCTTTCACCTGGCGGGCGATGCGCTCGGTCTCGACGGCGTCAGCTCGGATCACCACGGATGCGATGCAATCGCGCTCGAAGACAGTGTGGTCTGCATCATCCCGTTCGACCTCCTCGAACTGCTTTGCCGCGAGGTCAAGACGATCCAGCATCACGTGCATCGCCTCATGAGCAGCGAGATCGTGCGCGAGTCCAACCTCATGTTATTGCTCGGCACGATGACGGCCGAGCAACGGGTCGCGGCGTTTCTGCTCAACATTTCGACGCGCATGAAAGCGCGCGGCTATTCACCCGCTCAGTTCGTCTTGCGCATGACGCGCGAAGAGATCGGCAGTTATCTCGGCCTCAAGCTGGAGACGGTGAGCCGGATGTTCTCGAAGCTGCAGAAGGCCGGCGTGGTCGATGCGCGTGGCAAGGAAGTGCGAATCCTGGATCAGGCAGGTCTCGAAAGCGTGTGAGCGCGGCCGCTTCAGTGATCGCGCTTGGCGCGTGACAAGCATTGATTCAGGTCAACGGTCCGGGACGGGCACGCTCGCATCATCACAGTGTCCCCCTTCCGTTTATGCGCCATGCTCACTCTCCTTCCTCCCGACTCGCACGCCCGGTCACACGTCGTCCATGTTCGCGCCCGCCACGTCGCGCTGGCTGCGCTTCTTGCCGGGTTGCTGCTCTTCGCTTCGCGAGCGCTCGCCCAGTCCGAGCCGACTGCCCTTATCGATCAGCAGCATTGCATGTTCTGTCACACCATCGATGCGCCTTTCCTCGCTCCGTCGTTCCAGGAGATCGCGAACCGTTACCGCGATAACCCGGATGCCCGGATCATGCTCGAACATAAGCTCCGTGTAGGCGGCCGAGCACACTGGGGCAACATGGCCATGCCCTCGCCCGCAGAGCGCGGCGGCCCGCTCTCGCCCGAAGACGCGCATACGCTCATCGAATGGGTTCTGCGCCATTGACACGCTCTCAAAGGAAATCGGCTATGCGTATCACCATCAAGCTCGATGCATTCAACCACACCGGCGACGCCGCGTTTGCGGTGCTGTGGCTCGACCGGGAAAACGGACGCTGGTCGCGCGAAGGACACGAGTGCCTCGACATTCCAGTGTGGGGAACGTGGAAGTCCGAAGCTGGCGGCACGCTGTTGCTCGATGCGGCCACGTCGAATGCGCTTCTTATGCTTCACGGGTTGCGGCTGAGCACAACGGGCGACGGGCGCTCTGCGGAAGGCAAACTTCAAAACGTTGCCGATAAGAAGTGGGAATCGCAAAGAGGCCGCGCCGATTACTTCGGATGCGGCGCAACCAGCGAACCTCGTCCGCTGGACAGCGGCCACTGGCATGTGCAGTGCGTCGATCGCGAGAGCATCGTTGCCGAGCACGAGGTTTTTTCCGACGAGCCAGATGCAGTTAACGGCGGCAGTGCGTGCCTAGGCGATCCCGGCTCGTTTGCAACGTGAGATGGGCTCGGACCCGCTCGAAAGCGTCAGCCCAAAAGCGCTTACCCATTGCGCCTTTGCCGAAGCAGACGCATGGCATTGTCGAATGCCTGGTGAATGGCCACCCCGACATCCGCGTCCGAACCCCGTTCGATAGGAATCAGGTTGAATTCACGAGTCACCAGATCGAGTCTCGCATCGTATCGCCGGTCCCCCGACGCGTCGCGATACGCTTCGATCGTGAGATGGCAATTGGCGATGTCTTGCGCGGCGCGTTCGAGCCTCACGAGCTCGACGCCAGCTTCGCGTTCAACGTTGTTGTTACCAATGAAGCCTTGATAGGCGATTTGCATTCCGAGGCCCATGACGTTTTCTCTCCCGCTGACTGCTTTCGTTGCCAGCTTGCCTGATGGACCTGGCGTTCGACACATACGTTGCAACGTTACCCATCCTCTGCTTTCGACGCTTGCCCTGAATTGACCCACATCAACTTGTGTGCGTTCACGCGGCATCGTCCGCCGGTCCCACGAGAGGCGCCAGGATGAAGCCACGAAAATTCGTCTCGATACTACGGATCTGAGCGGCGCATTGCGTGTAGAGCAAACCAGGGCCACCGTCCATGCCGTACATGCCCTTGCACATTCCTTTGAGCCTGATTCGCGCGCGCTCGCTTCCCGGTTCCACTGCGGTGCGCGTGGCCCATAGATAGACGACGCCGGCTTCGAGCGGCCGTCCTGTTTCGATTTGGGCCTGGTCCGCACGTCGTATGCGCGTGGCGGAGTAACGCGCGACATACTGGCGCGTGCGTTCCCAACGTTGCGTACACTCGCTGATGCCGGAACAGTCGACCGACGCGAACTCTCGCGCCTGCATAAGCGCTGCTTCTGTCTGCTCGAATCGAGTCCAACGCGCTTCCGATGCGCACGCGCCGAGACCTGCCAGCAAGATTGCGCAGATAGCCCGCCTCTTCATCTTCGGCTCCGTTCCTCTTTCCGTTGATGAAAGGACGATACCGGCCCGGATCGTTTGCCGATTGATCTGGCTCAGCGAAGCGCGCCGTGTTCGAGCAGATTCACCGAAGCGGGGGCTTTGCCTCGACCGCTTTTGAAGCTTCGGGCGCGAGAAGCTCGTGCAGCACGCGCAGGTCATCCCGCATGCCACGCCGACAAAGCACGGTGCGATTGACTTGCGTCAACCGGGTCGCCGCGCCGCCTCCTTAGACTCGTGCCTGTCAGTTCACGTTTGCAGGTCTCGACTCAAGGAGTCAGGCATGAGCTATAAAACGATTCTCGTGCACCTCGACACGAGCGTGCGCGCACACCCCAGACTGGAAGCCGCGTTGCAGTTGGCCAGGCGCTTCGACGCGCATGTCATCGGACTCTTTGCCGTCTTCGAGCCCGCACCGCGCGCCTTCGAAGTCATGGCGGGCACCGCCGGATATTACGAGCAGCACGCGGCCATGCGCAGTGAGCAGCGCGGCGCGATCGAGCGGCTTTTTCATGCGGAGATCAAGCGCGCGGCCGTGTCGGGCGAATGGGTCGAAACGCATGAGCGGGCGAACCATGCTGTTCCGCGCTATGCACGATGCGCAGATCTCGTGATTGCGGGCCAGGACGATCCGAGCGACCCTGAATCCTACGTCGGCGATCACTTCCCGGAAACGGTCGTTCTCTCCTCTGGCCGCCCGGTCCTGCTCCTCCCGTACACCGGCTTCTTCTCTTCAATCGGCCAACATCCGATGATCGCGTGGGATGGCGGCCGGGAAGCAACACGCGCCGTGCATGATGCGCTGCCCTTTCTCAAGGGAGCCGAGCGTGTCTCGATCGTCAGCATCGATACGGCCCGAGGCGAAGCGCGCGGCGACCCGATTCCGGGCGCGGACATCGCTGCGTGCATCGCGCGTCACGGCGTCAAGGCCGAAGTTTTGTCGGCCGGCATCACGTCAGACACATCCGCGGGCGAATTGCTGCTGTCCCGGGCTGCGGACCTGGGGGCGGATCTCGTGGTGATGGGCGGCTACGGACATGCACGATGGCAGGAACTCGTGCTCGGCGGCGCAACGAAAACGTTCCTCGCGGCGATGACTGTGCCCGTCCTGATGTCTCACTGACCTTCATGACGCGGGGGACCAATTTCGAGGGAAACGGCATCATGAACTGGAAAACCATTCTTGTGCATCTGGACAACAGCCGCCGTTGCGAGACGCGCACGCGCTTGGCGCTGGACATCGCTCGTCGTTTCGACGGCCACGTCGTCGGGCTCTACCTGGTGTGCCAGGATCTGGCTCGTCACCTGTTCGAACTGGAGGAGCCGCTGGTGCGCCTTGCACGTGAAGAGACGCTTCGAATCTCTTGCGACAACGCACGTGCGGCGTTCGAGCACGCAGCACAGCTAGCCGGCGTCATCGGGGAGTGGCGTGCGCCGACCGGCGCCGTGCACGATGCGGCTACGTTGCATGGCCGCCATGCCGATGTGATCGTACTCGGACAGGACGACGCCGACGATCCCGAGGCCTTCATCGCCCGACACTTTGTGGAAAACATTGTGTTCGCTTCCGGCCGCCCGGTGCTGCTCGTACCGCGCGCTGGCGACATCGGGACGCTCGGTGAGAATGTGGCCATCGCGTGGGACGACAGTCGGGAAGCCGCTCGCGCAGTCGCCGACGCGCTGCCCGTCCTGCGTCGCGCGCGTTTCGTCGAGGTCATGACCGTCGAGCGCAATCGGAACGAGCAAGCGCCCGCGGGCATCGAGATCGCTGCCTATCTCGAGCGTCAAGGCGTGCGTGCGAGCTTTTCATCGACGCCCCGCCTTCGCGGCGAAAACACGGGGATGACGTTGCTCGAAAGAGCGAACAGCGTGCACGCCGACGTGCTTGTCGCGGGTGCCTATGCCCACTCGCGCGGACTCGAACAGGTGCTTGGCGGGGTCACGCGCACTCTGCTGGAGACTTCGACGCTGCCGGTTCTGCTGTCGCACTGAAAACGGCCTCAAGCCGGCGGATATCAGCGATGTCTTGTCAGTCGGCGTTTTTCCAGATCGTGTACTCAAGGACCGCGACTCCGATAATGATCACAATCAGCACGGCGATACCGACTAACCCCAGAATCTTGCTCATTGCATCAGCTCACGAGTATTGGTCCGAGCGTTCAGGTTATGACCGAGAGCACCGTGGCTGATTGACCTGGATTAAGACTTTCTGCTTTTCACTCAGCGAAACCAACGCGCTTGTCGAGACACGCCGGGAAGGAAAAAGTATTCTTCATTCCATCGCGAGCACAGAAGCGCTCGCGGTCATGAATGTGCTCAATGAAGATGCGGAGATGGCCATGTCGATTGATATCGCGAGTTTCACGCCCGTCCTGTCGATGACTGGCGGCACGGTGATTGGCGCTGCGGCTGCTGTGCTTGTTTTGTTCAACGGACGTATCGCCGGCATCAGCGGCATTCTCGGTGGCCTGCTGGGCGCGCCGCAGAAAGATGTGGGTTGGCGTGTCGCTTTTCTTGCGGGGCTGATCGGGGCACCTGTGCTGGCAAGTCTGCTCGGGAATCCGGTCGCGCCGGATATCCAGGCTGGGTGGGGCGTAGTACTTGTCGCGGGCTTTCTCGTTGGCATCGGCACGCGTTACGCAAGCGGTTGCACAAGCGGTCATGGTGTTTGCGGCATCTCGCGGGGGTCCATCCGGTCACTTGTCGCAACGGCAACGTTTATGGCAAGTGGTTTTCTGACCGTATTTGTGTCCCGACATCTGCTGGGAGGTTGAAATGGGCTTGCTCGCAGCTTTAATGTCCGGGCTTCTGTTTGGCGTCGGCCTGATGGTCTCCGGAATGGCCAATCCAGCGAAGGTGCTGGGATTTCTCGACCTCGCGGGACGATGGGACCCGTCACTCGCATTCGTGATGGCAGGGGCGATAGCGGTCGGCTCTATCGCGTTCCTGTTTGCGAAGCGCCGCAAAATATCGTTGCTGGGTCTGCCCATGCAGATTCCTGCCGGTACCTCCGTGACGTTGAGACTTGTGCTGGGAAGCGCGGTGTTCGGCGTTGGCTGGGGGCTTGCAGGATTCTGCCCGGGGCCCGCACTGGTCGCAATGGGCGCTGGCTTTCCGAAGGCGTGGGGTTTCGTGGGCGCGATGCTCGGCGGCATGATGGTGTTCGAGTTCATCGAGCGTGCAAAGCTGACGCGGCAGCAGGCCTAAGATGCTACGCGTTTACTTGAGCACCGCCGCCCGTCTTACGTAAATGGCGCAATCAGGCGCAGTTTGACTACGCGGAAGTTTCATCCAATGAAACCGACCATACTTTTCATTACGCTAATCGTGATGGCGGGTCTTGACGCGATGGATGGACATGGACATTGCCACTAGGCGATGTCGCAGCTATGAGTGCCATGCTGTGGTCCTCTTCGGTGGGTGCTTTGCACGATAGACATGGGTAGACATCCATGGATCTAGTGCGCGCCTGCTACGAGATTTCACCGTTGAATAACGCGACGCATCAAGATGGCCCACTCTCACCCGCCGGGCCTGAGCTTTTCAAGGACACGAACTCGATTGAAGCATGGCGTAGTCGACATATCGCTGGCTCGCGCCAGTTCGGCGTTCGTGATGCGTGCCGCCGATCATTCGACTGGCCGCCCGAACTCATAAATCGGATTGCACAACTGCCGAACCTGTCGGCCCGGCTACGTCGACTGTGCCCTTTTGAACCTCAATCAGAATCAGAGCATGCGTCGAAGCACGGAGTCACGCAATACAAAGCGGTGAAAGAAGGCGGCAGCAATATGCAAAGCAATTACCGCAAACAATACCCACGCGAGCACGCTGTGAATGTCCCCCAGCGCCATTCCAACGGATGAACCTTTCGCGGCAAGCGCCGGAAAAGGCAGCATGCCGAACAGGTTCACCATCCAGCCACGTGCCGACGCATTTGCCCATCCCGCAAGCGGCACCGCAAGAAGCAAGCCGTACAGAAGCAAGTGAGTCGCTTTTGATGCGAACATCAGTGTGGGCGAGAGCTTGGCCGGTTCCGGCGCATGGGTGACGCGCCAGATGATTCGAAGTACCATGGCTGCGACAATCGCCGCACCCACGCTCAAGTGCCACGCTATCTCCCCAGTCGGCAACGTATCGCGATGCACGTCCGGCATCGTCCAACCGATGATGAACTGAGCCAGGATGAGACCGGCGATAAGCCAGTGGAGAACACGGGCGACCGGACTGTACACGTAACTCTGCGAATGATTCTCAACCACTTTGCGTCCGACTCCCTGTAAAGGCGAAGGCGCCGATATTAGCGCGGCCTACCTGAGGACAACCTTAAAGGCCTGTGCCTGCATTGAAAGACTAACCCCTTAGACTACCGACGGAAATCCTGGTTGCAGACCTGGTGGAACGAACATGCGCATCCTGTTGGTTGAAGACGATGACCTTATTGGCAGCGGCCTTGAAGCAGGTCTGCGCAATGCATCATTCGCGATCGACTGGGCGAAAGACGGACGCCACGCCAAACTTGCGCTGTCGACGACGCACTACGACATGGTTGTGCTCGACTTGGGACTGCCCGGTCTTACGGGAACGAGTTTGCTCGCTCAGTTGCGGGCAGAAGGCAACCTCGTACCCGTTCTCGTCCTGACGGCGCGGGACACCGCCGAGGACCGCATAGCGGGACTGGACGCCGGCGCCGACGACTATGTCGGAAAGCCTTTCGACCTCGGCGAGGTCATCGCGCGCTGTCGCGCGTTGATGAGACGCTCGCAGAACCGCGCCGCAGAGAAGCTCGTATGGCACGACCTGACCGTGGATCCGGCGGCGATGACCGTCATGAAGGGTGATGCGCTCCTCCCACTCACCTCACGCGAATTCAGCGTACTGGTTCACCTGCTCGTGCACGTTGGCGAACCGCAACGCAAGGCAAAAATCGAGGAAAGCATCTACGGCTGGAATGAGGAGGTGGAGAGCAACGCCATCGAGGTCTATATCTCTGGGCTCAGAAAGAAAATCGGCATGGACGCAATTCGAACCATTCGTGGAGTGGGTTACGTGATGGAGAAACCATGAACTCGAGACAGCCGTCGATTCGAAACCGTTTGATGTCGCTTGTCCTGTTGAGTGTCGGGCTCTCGTGGGCCGCAATGTTTATATGGAGCTTCCACGCGGCGCGTCATGAAGTGACCCAGTGGGATGAAACGCGACTGATCCAGCTTGTTCCGCTGCTTTCCCGACTTGACGCCGACGATCTGGCAAAGTTGGCAGCGCATGGTATCGATGCCCGTAACGAGATTCCCGATCATGCTCGTTCCGTTGAACATGATTCTGATTACGGCGACCGGTTTGTGCACGTTCATGTCATCGGGCCGGATGGCGGTACGATCGCCAGAAGCAGCGATTTTCCCGTTAGCGACTTCGCCGCCTATCCTACTAACGGAATCACGGAGGTCGATGCGGCAAACGGAAGGTGGCTGCTATACACCGCTCGCGATGCCCGAAGCGGGAGAACCATCAGCCTCATGGAACCTGTCAACGAACAGAGCGACCTTGTAAGCGGCGTGGCGGCACGCATCGCACGACCCGTTCTCCTCATCCTTCCCGTCATGATGGCTTTGGTCTGGTTCAGCATCGGGTTTAGCCTGCGACCCCTTGCGTCGCTCTCGAAGGCAGTACAGGCTCGAGACGGCCGGAATCTTCGCCCTATTGAAATTGCGCGGTCGCCGAGCGAATTTAGCGCGGTCGTGGCGGCAACGAACGGCCTCCTCGAGCGTCTACGCATGTCGCTCGCTCGAGAGCGGACTTTCACGGCCGATGCAGCGCATGAACTGAAGACACCCCTTGCCGCCATCAAAGTGCAGGCCCAGGTCGCCATGGCTTCGGACGATGCGGGTCAACAACGTCTGGCGCTTGAGCGGGTGGTTCTTGGGGTAGACCGGAGCGCTCGTCTCGTCGAGCAATTGCTGTTGCTTGCGCGTCTCGATGAGGAGGCCGGGATCAACGTGTCAAAGCTCGCACTTCGCGATGTTGTTGCCGAGGCGATAGCCTTCAGACGGCAGGCGGCCCATGACAAGTCGATAAGTTTGCGAATCTCGGGCGACGAACGAGCGGAGGTCTACGCGGACCGGGTTCTCCTGCGGGTGCTAGTCGACAATCTGCTCGACAATGCGATCAAGTATGGCAAGACCGGAGGGATGGTCGATTTCAACCTGGGCATGGATGCGCAATCGGTTCGTTTGACAGTTCGTGATGATGGCCCTGGCGTAAGTCCTGAGGAGATGAACCGCCTGACCGACCGATTCTTCAGGGGCTCGTCTGCGACAGCAAGTGGCAGCGGATTGGGCCTGTCTATCGTTTCCCGTATTGCAAGTCGATGCGGAAGCGAGATGAGGCTCGACACTGGCCTCAACGGACAAGGGCTTGGGGTTTTGGTTACGTTCCCCGTCGCCCCAAGCTCCAGCAATCTGCCGGTCTCTTCAAGCAACCCGTCTGCTCACGACGACCGCACAGCAGTGGCGTGACGCCCTTCACCTAACGTCGAATGACAAATTCCTTGCGGGCCAGACGAAGATAGAGAATCACGAGTGCAAGTGAGGGACAACTGCTATCGACGAGCACGGGGCGGCCGAAGCCTGCGTCGAAGACATTCTGACATTCGAGGGCTCGCCGAAACGCTCGCATTGCTCGATGCCTGACAGCCATGATGGAAACGGCGAGACTGCATACCGCGATAAGCCGGAACAAGGAGCCTTCAAAGATGGTGTCGGACATGTGAAAGATCAAAACCGCAATCACAATGCCTCCGTTGATACAGACAGCCACAATAGAAGCGGTCATGAGATAGGCGCGCAGCATATCAACGGTAGTGCGACTCATGCTCATTTTGACTCCCCTCATCAACGCACGTCGCAACATGGACTTCGCAGAATGAATGCTAGGGAATCGAACCTGAAGCAAAGCTTAAAAGAGTGGCGGGATATGAGGACTCGCAGACAAGTGCGCGTCGATGCACCGAGCGCTCAAATCGCCTTCAGTTGAAAAAGAAAACCCCACGTCGAGAAAACGTGGGGTTGGTCAGCAGTCTGAAGCCGCTTCTTCGTGCAAGCGGCTCTTTTTAGCGCGGGTGAGTCCACCTGCAGGTCATGCCGTCCTGCCCGAAACCGGGTCCTCCTGCGAGCGCATCAACACATCCAGCACCTCGCGCGCCGTGTTCTCCGAATGCTCACGCAGAATTCGCGGCAAATCGCGATGCGCAGGATCTTCGAGCGCGGCAAGAATCGCCTCGTGCTCGCTCGCGGACTCCGCCCAACGCAAGGTATCCGCGTTGGCCGCGCCGCGCGCACGATGCACCTTCGACATGAGCGTCGAATACACGCCCGCGAGCACCGGATTGGCCGCGGCGTCGACGATCGCCTGGTGGATCTGCTGATTCAGCTTGAAGTATTCGACCCGCTTGCCGGCCTGGTGATACTCGACCATGCGCCGATGCCGGGCCGCGATCGCCGCGACTTCGTTATCCGTGATGCGCCGGCTCACCAGTTCACCCGCCATCGCTTCGAGACCATGCAGCAGTTCGAAAGTCGCGGCGAGATCGTCGAGGTCGATTTCGGCCACGCGATAACCGATGTATTGCCGATGCGTCACCCGCCCCTCCGAGGTCAGCACCTTCAGCGCCTCGCGCAATGGGGTCTTCGAAACGTCGAAGGCCGTGCTCAGTTCCTTTTCGTCGATGCGCGCGCCGGGCGGCAGTTCGCCCTCGTCGATCATGACGCGCAGGCGCGCGGCGATCTCCGCAGCCATGCCGCGGGTGCGCAAAAGAAGGGGATTTTTGTTCGTCTGGTTCATCGTAGTGCAAGCTTATCACGAAGTTGGTGAAAACCCTGCACCGAGATCGTGCCAGTCAAATTTCAATAAAACCAAGCGTTTACACTGTTTGTAATTATAAATTTCTAATCCTATACTCTGTCCAACGTTGCGCGACGTCACGAAAACATCCGCCTATCCAGGAGCCCGTTCATGTCTTCAACATCCGGTGTTGCCGCAATGACGGTGGGCAAGTCCACCGTCCGCTGGAAGATTTTCGTCGTCATGCTGAGCCTCATCGCGATCAACTACATCGACCGCGCGTCGCTGTCGGTCGCGATGCCGCTCATTTCGAAGGAGTTCGACATCGGTCCGGCGATGGAGGGCCTCATCCTCTCGTCGTTCTTCTGGACCTATGCGGTCATGCAGATTCCCGGCGGCATGCTCGCCGACCGCTTCAAGCCGCGCATCGTGATCGCCTCCGCGACCGTCTTCTGGGGCTTCTTCCAGGCCATTGCGGCGGTCTGCACGAACGCGCCGAGCCTGCTGCTCACGCGCCTCGGGCTTGGCGCATCCGAAGCGCCGATCTACCCGGCGGGCGGCAAGCTCAACGCGATCTGGATGACGCAGACCGAGCGCGGCCGCGGCGCCACGCTGCTCGACGGCGGCGCACCGCTCGGCGCGGCATTGGGGGCGATCCTGATCACCGGCCTCATCGCCATGCTCGGCTCGTGGCGGCTCGCGTTCGCGGTGGCGGGCATCGGCACGGTGCTCGCGGGCATCCTCGCTTGGTCCTACGTGCGCAATACCCCTCGCGAGCATCCGGGCGTCAACGAACTCGAAGCCGCGTATATCGAGGAATCGCACGCCCGCGACGCCGCCGCCGAACCGTCGTCACTCTCCGGCCGCTCACGCGACTTCTTCAAGTACCGCTCGGTGTGGTGCATGTTTTTCGGCTGGATGTGCTTCAACAGCGTGTTCTACGGCCTGCTCACGTGGATGCCCAACTACCTGCACATGGTTCACGGCTTCGACATCAAGCAGATGGGCGGTTCGAGTTTCATCATCTTCTTCAGCGGCTTCGTCGGCGAGCTGATCGGCGGATGGATCGCGGACAAATGGAAGGCGGCCGGTGGACGTCCGAATGTCGTGATGCGCACGCTTTTCAGCATCGCGGCGGTCATCGCAACGGTGTCGATCTTCTCGGTGGCGTATGTGACGAATGCCGTGGCGGTCGTCGCCCTGCTCTCTTCGACGCTCTTCTTCCTGCGCTGGTGCGGTCTCTACTGGTGCATTCCGTCGTCGCTCGGCACGCGCAACAAGATCGGCTTTCTCGGCGGCTTCATGAATCTCGGCGGCAACATTGGCGGCATCGCGGTGCCGATCATCGTCGGCGCGATCGTGCAGTTCACGCACTCCTACTTTCTCGCGCTGATGTTCTTCGCGGCGGCCGGCGTCGGCTTGCTTCTGTGCTCCAGCGCCATCGATTACGAAAAGAAGATTCCCGTGTAAGCGGAATCGCCAATGCAGCAACGCTTCGCTCAATTCACACCAGAGATATCACGATGAAAAAACGCACCTTGCTCGGCATGCTCACGCCTTCGTCCAACACGTCGCTCGAACCGCTCACGAGCGCGATGGTTTCGGGCTTGCCCGGCGTGTCCGCGCATTTCGCGCGCTTTCCGGTGACGGAGATCTCGCTCGCGGATCACGCGCTCGGCCAGTTCGACGATTCGAAAATCCTGCAGGCGGCGCAATTGCTCGCCGATGCCAAAGTCGATGTGATCGCATGGAACGGCACGTCGTCGGGCTGGCTCGGCTTCGAAGCCGACGAGCGCCTGTGCCGCCGCATCACGGAAGCGACGGGCATTCCGGCGACGACTTCGGTTCTCGCGCTGAACGAAATACTGAAGAAGACCGATGCGCGCGAGTTCGGCCTCGTCACGCCTTACCTCGACGACGTGCAGGAGAAGATCATCGCGAACTATCGCAGCGAAGGCCTTGACTGCATCGCGGAGCGGCATCTGAACCTGAAGGTCAACTTCTCGTTCTCCGAAGTGCAGCCTGACGAAATTCGCCGCATGGTGCGCGAAGTGGCGAAGGACAAGCCGCGCGCGATTTCCATCTTCTGCACGAACCTCAACGCTGCGCATCTCGTGCCCGAGCTCGAAGAAGAAACCGGCATTCCGATCTACGACACCATCACGACGGTCGTATGGAAATCGCTGCAACTCGCTGACTACGACACGCGCAGCGTGAAGGGCTGGGGGCGTCTCTTCAGCGACGTCATCTAAAGGGACATGCCATGTCGAACGATCTCGATTTCGTGATTCGTCACGCCGACGTCGTCACTGCGTCGGACCGCTTTTCGTGCGACATCGGCATTCGCGACGGCCGCGTGGCGATGCTCGGGCAAGGCCTGCCGGGCGCGCCGCGCGAACTCGACGCGAGCGGGATGCTGGTGCTGCCGGGCGGCGTCGACGGCCACTGTCACCTCGATCAGCCGATGCCCGATGGCCTGCGCATGGCCGACGACTTTCTCACCGGCACGCGCTCCGCGTTGTGCGGCGGCACGACGACGGTGATCCCGTTCGCCGCGCAGGCAAAGGGGCAATCGCTGCAAGCCGCCGTCGACGACTATCACGGCCGCGCCGAGGGACGCGCGATGATCGATTACGGTTTTCATCTGATCGTCGCCGATCCGACGCCGCATGTGCTCGCGGAAGAATTGCCGCGTCTGATCAAAAGCGGCTACACGTCGTTCAAGGTCTATATGACTTACGACGATCTCAAGCTGAACGACCGTCAGATGCTCGACGTGCTCACCGTCGCGCGCGAGCATGGCGCGCTCGTGATGGTGCATGCGGAGAACTCCGACTGCATCGGCTGGCTCACCGAGCGATTGTTAGGCAAGGGCCTGCACGCGCCGCACGCACACGCGCTCGCGCGGCCGGCTGTCGTCGAACGTGAAGCGACGCATCGCGCGATCGCATTCGCGGAACTGGTCGATGTGCCGATACTCATCGTGCACGTATCCGGCGCGGATGCGATCGAGCAGATTCGCTGGGGCCAGTCGCGCGGACTGCCGATTCTCGCTGAGACGTGCCCTCAATACATGTACCTGACCGCCGACGATCTCGGGCACGGCGAATATGAAGGCGCGAAGTGCGTTTGCAGCCCGCCGCCGCGCGACCCGGCGAATCAGAACGCCGTGTGGAAAGCGTTGCGCCAGGGCGTGTTCTCGCTCGTGTCGTCCGATCATGCGCCCTTCTCTTATGACGATCCGCAAGGCAAGAAGCCTGGCGGCAAGGAAGTATCGTTCGATCACATTCCGAACGGGATTCCCGGCCTCGAAACGCGTTTGCCGCTGCTTTTCAAGGGCGTGAAGGACGGGCGCATCTCGCTGCATCAGTTCGTCGATCTCACCGCGCTTGCGCCAGCGAAGCTCTACGGCCTCTATCCGAGGAAAGGCACCATCGCGGTCGGCGCGGATGCGGATATCGTCGTGTGGGACCCGGAAAAGCGCGTGACCATCGCCAATTCGACGCTGCATCACGCGGTCGATTACACGCCGTATGAAGGTATTGAAGTCACGGGATGGCCGCGCCATTGCTTCTCGCGCGGCGAACTGCTCGTCGAAGACGGCAGGCTCCTCGACGTGAAAGCCGGACGCGGACGGTTCCTGCCCGCGGGGAAGCCTAATCTCGAATGACATCAGGAGCATGCGATGAAGCTACGTTTGTTATCGCTGACAGCGGCGATGTTGTGCATCACGGCGCACGCGGCGCACGCGGCGGATAAGGACATGCCGACGGTCGTGCCCGAATCCATCGGCGTCGATTCCGCGCCGCTCGTGCGCATGTCGGCATGGATGCGTGCGGACAAGATGGATGTGCGCAGTCTCGTCGTCGTGAAGGACGGCAAGATCGTGTTCGAACGTTATGGCGACGGTCTCACGCGCGACAACAACTACGAGCTGTATTCGGTCACGAAGACCATCACGTCGCTGCTCGTCGGTGTGCTCGAAGGCGAAGGCAAGTTGAATCCGTCGATGAAGGTCGCGCCGCTCATCGCCAGGGCGCGACCCGATCTCGCATCGCAACTCGCGGACAAGCAGGACATAGAACTGCGTCATTTGATGTCGATGTCGAGCGGCCTCAGTTATCAGACGCGCGAAGGCACCGATCCGCTTTACTACGGCGCCCCGGATCGCCTGCGCGTGGCCGTGACGGCGCGTGCGGCGAAGACGCCCGGCACCGACTTCGATTACATCGACGTGAATCCGGTGCTCGTCGGCACGGCCGTCAGCGTGGCCGCGCACGAACGCGAGGACCGTTTCGCACAGAAGAGGCTGTTCGAGCCGCTCGGCATGTCGCATTACCGCTGGACCGGCGTCGATGAAACCGGCGCTGTAGCGGGCGGCTGGGGCTTGCGGCTGCGCGCCGTGGACATGGCGAAGATCGGCATGCTGATGCTCGACAACGGCCGCTGGCAAGGCAAACAGATCGTGCCTCAGGCATGGATCGAACAGATGACGACGCCCTCACCCGCCGCCGCCGATTACGGCTACTACTGCTGGATTCAGCATGTCGTCGAGAAGGGCCAGCCTGAATTCGGCGCGATGGGCTTCAAGGGGCAGTTCATCACCGTCTTGCCGAAGCAGCACGCGGTGGTCGTGATGACGAGTCTTCTTCCGACCGATGGCGGCCTGCGCGACGCGACGTATCTCAATCGATATCGCCACATGGTCAACGATTTCATTCTGCCCGCGCTGACGCCGGCGACGCGCCCGGTCGTCACGGCATCGAAGACCGAAGCGCTGAAGAACGAGCTCGAACGCAGCAACAAGACGCAAGGCGTGCCCGGCACGGCAGCCGCATTCAACGACACGCCGGAGACGTGACCATGAAAGGACCTTTGCTGTTCGCGGGCGTCGTCGCGATCTCGCTTGCGAGCGCGCAGGCAGCGCCGCTGCACGAAGCCGGGCTCGCGCAGGCGCAGCCCGAAGATGCGAATGTCGATTCGCACGAACTCGTGCGCCTCTCGCAGTGGATTCGGGACGAGAAGCTCGATATCTACAGTCTGCTCGTCGTGAAAGACGGCAAGCTGATTTTCGAGCGCTATGGCGCGGGCGCATCGCGCGATTCGAACTACGAGCTGTACTCGGTGACGAAGTCCGTCACGTCGATGGTGGCGGGCATGCTCATCGCCCAGGGCAAGGTCAGTCTGGACGATTCGGTCGCGACCCGCCTCGCCGCGTGGCGTCCCGACTTGCGCGCCGATTTCGCCGACAAGCGCAATGTCGAACTGAAGCACCTCCTGTCGATGTCGAGCGGGCTGCATTACGACTTCAGGCCGAAGGACGATCCGATCTACTACGCCGCGCCGGACCGGTTGAAGCTCGCGGCGGAAACCAGTCCCAAGGCCGCGCCCGGCTCGCAGTTCGAATACACCGACATCAATCCGATTCTCGCCGCCGCGATGCTGAGTGCAGCCGCGCACGAACCGGTCGAACAGTACGCGCAGGCGAAGCTTTTCGGTCCGCTCGGCATGAAGCACGCCGTGTGGGAACGCGCCGACCGCTCGGGTCTCGTCTCGGCGGGTTGGGGTTTGCGATTGCGCGCGGTCGACATGGCGAAGATCGGCATGCTCGTGCTCGATCATGGCCGCTGGCAGGGCCGCCAGGTGGTGCCTGAGGAATGGATCGCGCAGATGACATCGCCCGCGGTCGCGCCGTACTTCGGCTATTACTGGTGGATCAACAACGTCGTGCAGAGCGAGCCGGAGTTCGACGCCATGGGCTTCAAGGGGCAATTCATCACAGTGCTGCCCAAGCGCAACACCGTGATCGTGATGACGAGCGTGATGTCGGTGGATGGCGGATTGCGCGACGCGAAGAACCTTCAGCAATTCCGGCATATGGTGAACGGTTATGTGATTCCGGCACTCGACAACCGGCGTCATGCGCAACCGTCCGCGCGAGCTCGCGCGCAGATGGATCGCGAGCTCGCGGTCAGTGCGCAGACGCAAGGCATACCCGGCGCGCAGGTTGATCCAACGGATATGCCGAGGTAACGAATCCGCCCATCTGGTTGGTGCAACTACGATCCAAGTCCAGCGCGAGGCATGTCGAGCGCGCCGTCCGCATCGGGCGAAATCGGTTTCGCTCGCGCACGGCAGGCGCCCGCGCAGAAGATGCCGACGGCCGAAAGCCCCGCGGGCAACGCCAGAACGAGATAGAGCGCGGCATTAGACCAGCCCGCCGACAACATCAACGCGCCGCCGAACGATCCGGCGATCGCGCCGATGCGCCCCACGCCGAGCGCCCACGCAACGCCCGTCGCCCGGCTCGATGTCGGATAGAAGCCGGACGCGATGACGTTCGCGCAGACCTGCGAGCCGCTCACGCAAAACCCCGTCACGAAGATGCCCGCCGCCAGCCACCACGCGGAGCCCGCGGCCGCCAGCGATGCCACCGCGGCCGCGCCGACGAGATACGCCGCGCTCACGACCTTGTAGGCATCGAACCGGTCGATCAGGACGCCCAGCACGATCGCGCCGAGCACGCCGCCGCCTTGCAGCAGGCCCGCGAACACCGACGCCTGCTTGAGCGACAAGCCCGCTCTCGCGCCGAGTATCGGCAGCCAGTTGATCAGCATGTACAGCAGCAACAGGCTCATGAAGAACGCGAGCCACAGCAGCAGCGTGCCGCGCCGATAATCCGCATCGAAGAGACGAGCGACCGGCGAAGCACTGGCGCGTTCGCCCGAGGTGAAATAGCGCGTGTCGGCGGCCGCGCGATCCGGCGCCACGCGCTTCAGGATAGCCGCGATGCGTGCTTCGTTCCCCTTGCCGAGCGCGAGAAAGCGCACCGATTCCGGCAACGCGAACCACAGGACGGGCACGAGCATCAACGGAAGCAGTCCGCCGATAACGAGCACTCCGCGCCAGCCGAACTCCGCGACGAGATACGCTGTCACCACGCCGCCGAGCGCGGAGCCTAATGAGAAGCCGCAGAACATCAAGGTCAGCAAGGTGCCGCGCCGCCGCTCGGGACTGAATTCGGATGTGAGCGTGATCGCGTTCGGCATCGCGCCGCCGAGTCCGAATCCGGTGAGAAAGCGCAGCACGACCAGCCACTCGATATTCGGCGCCGCCGCCGATCCGAGGCACGCCGCGCCGAACCACGCCACCGACAGGATCAGCACGCCGCGCCGCCCGATGCGGTCGGCAAGCGGGCCGCTCAGAAAGGCGCCCATCATCAGCCCTAGAAGACCAGCGCTAAAGAGCGGTCCGAGGGCGATCACGGACAGGTTCCAGTCGCTGCGCACATGCGGCGCGATGAAGCCGATGATCGCGATATCGAATCCATCCAGCGCGACGATCAGAAAGCACAGCACGCCGATCATCACCTGAAAGCGCGACACGCGCGCATGGTCGATGATGTCGCGCACATCCAGCGGCTCGCGCCGCGATTCGTAAGCGTCCATGAAGTCTCCCTGAAGTGATGCTCACGCGTGCGCGGATTGAGCCTTGCATGCGGCAATGGCCTCGACCTGTTCGATGAACGCGGGATCGCGTTCGCGCAGGTCTGCGTGGCTGACTCGCCCGGTGCGACGCATGTAGTCGTAGGCGAAGCTCACGGGATCGAGATTCATGCGCGTATCGACGGACTCGTACCAGTCGAGACTCTTGCGCGCCGCATCCTGAAAGCGGTTCGACGCGTCCCTTCGGCTTTCCTCGAAGGCGGCGAAAGCGGCGGGAACGTCATCGCGATGCAACGAGAGCGATTCCGCGAGCGCGATGGCGTCCTGCATCGCCATGCGCGTGCCCGAGCCGAGCGAGAAATGCACGCTGCGCAGCGCATCGCCGAGCAGCACGACCTTGCCGTGCGACCAGCGCGCATTGCTCACCACTTTCGCCTGGAACCATTGCGAGCGGTTGGTCAGCAATGACTCGCCTTGCAAGTCGTCGGCGAAGACGTTTTCGCAGAACGCGCGGCTCTCGTCTTCGGTCGCATGATCGAGCCCGCAACGCTGCCACGTCTGCGGATCGACTTCGACGAGAAACGTCGAATGCGTCTTGCTGTACTGATACGCATGCGCGATGAAAACGCCGTGCGGTGTCTCGCGGAAAATCAGCGACACCGGATGAAACAGGCGCGTCGTGCCGTACCACGCGAACTTGTTGCGCCGTTCGTCGAAGCTCGGCTGGAAGTGCTCGGCAAGACGCGCGCGCACTTCGCTGTTCACGCCATCGGCGGCGACGACGACATCGTAATCGTCAAGCGTGGCCGGATCGTTCACGCAACTGTTGTAACGCACATCGACGCCCGCATCGCGGCACGCCTCTCGCAACACGGTCAGCAAATCAATGCGCGATGTGCGCGAGAAATGATTGTTCGACAGCCGCACCGGCACGCCGCGATGCACGACCTCCATATAGTCGCAGCGCTCGTGATGCGCCGTGAACTTGCGGAAGAACGCTTCGTCGGCCTCTTTCAGAAAACTCAGCGCGACATCGGAGAACACGACGCCCCAGCCGTATGTCGCACCGGCCTCGTTGCGCTCATGAACGACGATCTCGTCGCCGGGATGACGCTGTTTCATCAGCATCGAGAAGTAGAGTCCGGCGGGGCCGCCGCCGATCACCGCGATTTTCATGGTGTACTCCTTAATATTCAGAACAATTGAATGCGGTCTCGCCGAGCAGCGCGCCGGCATTCGGCACGATCGGCGCTAGGCCCAGATGATCGAGCATCTGACGCGTCGTGCAGACGGCCGTCGACGTCACCGGCACGCCAAGCCTGTCCTGCGCGGTCTGAATCGCCGCGAGCGACGGCATCTGCACGCACGCGGACAACACGACCGCATCCGCGTTCGCGATACGAAGGCGCTTCACGTCGTCGAGCAATTGCAGCGGATCGCGTCGGCCGACTTCGAGGTTGTCGGGAATCTCGAACGAAAGCGCATCCAGCACTTCGATGCCTTCCTCTTCGATATACGCAACCACCGCCGCCGTCAGCGGCTTCATGTACGGCGCCATCAGCGCGATCCTGCGCGCGCCCATCGCCTTCAGACCGGCGACGAGCGCACCGGCTGACGTCATCACGGGCGCCTCGCAATGGTTCTCGCGTGCGATGCGGCGCAGGTCTTCCTCGACCTGCCGGTGATAGCCCGGCCCCATCGCCATGATCGCGACGAGACACGCGGTGCTCATCACGTCGACGCGCGCATCGGCGAGTTCGGCCGCGCAGCGCAGGCCCTCGCGATTCATCGCTTCGAGTTCTTCCTTGACGACGCGATGCATGCGCATGCGGCTCGAATGAAACGTGAAGCGTTCGGGCAAGATGGCTTCCCGCGCGCGCAGCATCGCGGGGATTTCGGTTTCCATCGTCGTGTTCGAGCTCGGCACGATCTGGCCGATTCGATACGTTCGGGACACTGCCTGAATCATTGCGTTTCTCCAGCGTAAGGTTGTTCTGTACACCGCGACCGATATCCTTCGAGCGCGTCGCGCAAGACGGCGGGCATCTCGATCGATTCGCGCGCGTCGCGGCGGATGCAGACCGGCGTGAGACGCGCGATGAACGCGATCTCGCCATCGGCCATGCGCGCGGTGATGACCAGCGTGAACGTGCGCGTGCGGATCGCATCGACTTCCACGGTGGCGTCGAAGGTTTCGTCGGGTTTGAGCGAGCGGCGAAAATCGAATTCGAGCGCGCGCGTCGGGGTACCGAAGCCGTGATGATTCTTGACCGCCTGCGGCGCGCCATCGAAGAGAAAGCCGTAGAACAGCTCGGCGAACGAGATGACGTAATCGGAAAACGACGCCGTGTAGACCACGCCCGCCGGATCGCATTCGCCCCAGCGCACGCGGCGGCGCACGACGAACGGTTGCGTGCCGGCCACGTATTCGGTGCAGATCATGCGTCCTCCCTGGCACGAGCCGCATGCTCATTGGCGAGACGCGCGGCGACGTCGTGGCGCAGAGCCGCCTTGTCGACCTTGCCGACGCGCGTCACCGGAAACTCGTCGACGATCTCGATGCGCTCCGGACACTTGAATTTCGCGAGCCCCTGCGCGACGAGAAAATCGGCAAGCTGCCGCACGGTGGGCGCGGCATGGTCCGCACGCAGGATCAGATAGGCGCAGGCCTTCTCGCCGTAGAGCGCATCGGGCATGGCGACGAGCTTCGCGTCGGCGACCGCGGGATGATGGCTCACGTAGGCTTCGACTTCCTCGCAGCCTATCTTCTCGCCGCCGCGATTGATGTTGTCGCGCAGCCGCCCTTCGAACGCGAAGCAACGTACGCCGTCGATGACCCTTTGCGTCACCATGTCGCCGGTGCGCACGAAGCCATCGGACGTCAGCGTCTGCGCGCTCGCCTCGGGCGCGCGAAAGTAGCCGCGCAGGCTCGACGGTCCGCGAAAGCACAGCTCGCCCGCCTCGCCGTCGGGCGCGGGATCGTCGGAGCCTGGCACGAGCACGCGGATCTCGTCGGCCGCGCTGCCCGACAGCCCCTGCGTGAAGTGCCGCAAGCGCGCGGCATGCGCCGGACCCGCGCCGAGCAGCAGCCCTTCGGTCGTGCCGTACAGGTTGAAGCATGGCACGCCGAGATGCGCTTCGAGCGAATCGGCGCGGCTCATCGTGCCGAACAATTGCAGCGACGACAGATCGTGCCGCGCGATCTCCTGATACGCGATCATCTGCGGCGCGACCGGCCCGATGGACAGCCCGTGCGTCACCCGATGCGTTTCGATGAGTTCCAGCATCCGCGCGATGTCCACGCGCGGCATCAGCACGGTCGTCGTGCCCGCGGCGACCGTCGAGACGAGCGCATACAGTTGACCCGCGTTGTGCAGCAGCGGCAGCGACCAGATCATGCGGCTCGCCTCGCTCATGCCGATATGCCGCATCCAGTCGAGCGCGTGGCCGATGTACTCCGCATGAAAGCGCGGGATGATCTTCGGCACGCCGGTCGTGCCGCCGGAAAGCTGGAAGCTCAGCACGTCCTCGCTGCCGATGCGGATATCGGCCAGCAGGGCGCGCGCACGCGCAAGCGGCATCGACTCGATGAGCGCGTCGATCGCGTGAGCGCCCTCTTCACCCTTGCCGCGCGCAACGATCAGTTGTTCGAGCGATGCGATCCGTCCGAACATCTGCCGCGCGAAGCCGACGAGATCGAATGCGGAGAAATCCGCCTGCACGAAGTAGCCGCGCGGTTCGGACTGCGCCGCAAGCTGGCCGATCTCGACCTCGCGATACTGCGGCACCGCGCACACCGGCACGATGCCCGCCTTGTAGGCGCCCATCAGCGCAACGGCCGTGTCGATGGTCGTACCCATCTGGAAGATCGCGCGATCGCCCGGCACAAGGCCGGTTTCGATGAGCGCTGCGCCGAGCCGCTCGCTGCGCGCGTCGAGTTCCGCGAAGGTGATGGTGGCTTCGTCGGAAATGTAGGCGGGCCGCTCGGGCATGCGCGCGGCGGTGGCGCGCAGCGCGTCGCCGAGCGTCATGTCGCGCCATGCGCCCGATTCGAAATAGCGTTGCGCAAGCTCGGGCGGACAATAGATCACGCCGTCGATCGGATGAAAGATGCCTCTCATGGTGGGTGTCTCCTGCCTATCCACGTGCCGTTTCAAACGCGCGGCGCGATGCGCACGACATCGCGGTCGTAGCATTCGATGCGTCCGTTCAGTCCGCCGGTGAAAAGTCCGTACCAGACGGCGGGCTTCAGGCCGAGCGCGCGGCGCTCGAACGAAACCGGCTCCGTGGCGCTGATCACCGTGTAATCGCCCTGGTCTTCGACGCGGCACGTGTCGAGCTTGCGCGCGGCGTCGATCAGCGTCGAGAACTCCGGCACGTTGAGCACGAATATTTCGAGCGCCTTCTCGTCCGTCTCACGGCTTTCGCTCAGGCGCGCCGCCTTGCGCGTCCAGACTTCATCGATACATGTCGCGCCATTCTCTAGCTCGATTGCCGCTTCGAGCGTGGCTGCGGCATCGCGTGCATCGAGCGGCGCGAGCGCGCGCAGCTTGCGCGTGATCTCGATGAAATAGCCGTTCGGATCGCGAAAGTAGATCGACTCGATCACTTCGTGCGCCGTTTCCACCGACACGTCCACGCCGCGCGCCTCCAGTCGCGACTTCCACGCCTGCAGTTCGTCTTGCGTATCGACGAGCCAGGCCGTGTGCGTCGCATCGAATACGTGATCGTCGGGGCGCGGAGGATGCGCCGCTCTGCCGTTCAGCGTCTCGGGCTCCTGGCTTCCAAGGTAATGAAAGAACGCGATCGTGCTGCCGTTGCCGCTGTCGAAAAAGAAGTGAAGGAAATCGGGATGCGTCGCGGGGCCCCATCCGCGCGCGGAAATCGTGTGAATCAGAGGCAGGCCGAGCACGTCGCGATAGAACTCGACGGTCTCCTTCAGTCTCCAGGTCGGCCGCGCCGTGTGATCGACGCCGCGCAGGCGCAAGCTCAGATCGGCGGCGGGAATGTCGCTCATCTTCATGTCGGTACTCCGTATCGGATCAGGCGGATTCATTGGGGAAAGTTCTCGCGCAGCCAGTCGCGCACGATGCGCCCGGCGACGTAGCGGCCCGCCTCCTCGCCCTCGGCGAGCGCGCGGCCGTGGTGATCGCCGCGCACGCGACGATGCGTTTTCACCGCCGAGCCGAGACTCGCGTAGATATCCGCGATGACGGTCGGAAAGCACGCCTGGTCGCCGGTGTATTCGACGACGAGCGACGGCTGCACGATCGCGGGCGCGGTCTTCGACAACAGCGCATTGGACGACACGCCCGACCACGTCGAGAGCCACGCTTCCGGCGAACAGCAGCGCGCGAAGCCGACCGAGCCGTAGTTCGACGCGAACGGGTCCGCGCCCCACAGTGAGCCGTAGTGACGGTCGGAGGGATCGAGCGAAAGATCGAACGAGCGCAGATCGGCGTCGGTGCGCCAGATCGTCATCAGCGGCGTGTGCGCGGCCACGCGGCGCGTGCGCGGATCGGCTGCATCGCCCGCCGACTTGACGCGCGCGCGGGCATCGAGCCGCCCGGCGATCAGATTGCGCGCGATGGCGTCGAGCCGTTCCACGCGCGCGGTCTGCGCCGCGCGATAGCGCGCGACGAACGCCGCGTCGTAGCGCGACGATTGCGGCGGCGCGTTGAAGCCGTTGGACGGCGTGAACGGGTCAAGCGATGCATCGACGGCGAGCGCATCGTTCTCGTCCGTCACCGACGGATCGATGCAGCCCTGCAGCAACGCGCCCTGCCCCGGATGCGGCGCAACGAAGATCACGCCGTCCACCAGCGGCATGTCGAGCGACGCGAGTTTCGTCGGACGTCCGCCCGGCGTGCGCTCGATACGCGCGTCCGGCGCGAGGTTCGATTGCTGCGCGTAGAGCGCGTAAAGCCCGCTGCCGCCCGAGTTGCCGAGCAGCACGATTCGCCTGAAACCCGCGTCGCGCAGAAAACGCAGGCCAGCCGCGACGTCGTAGAGCGCGAACTCGTGTTCGAGGCGCATGTCGTTGCCGACCGAGCGCGGGGCTTGCGTCCACGCCGCAAAGCCCGCGCCAGTGATATCCGGAATCAGGTAGTGGCACGCCATGAACTCGCGCGGATGCATGATGCACACGACCGTATCCGTCGCGCCGGGCGAATACAGCGAGCCGCTCGTCGCGGCGCCGTCCTGCGTGCGCAACACGACATTACGCGTGCCGACGCCGGCGGGCAGCTCGCGCGGGTTCCAGTCCGTGTTGAGAAATCCTGCGGTCGCGCCGCCAGAGCCGGCGCGCGTTTGCTCAGAT
This sequence comes from Caballeronia cordobensis, assembly GCF_001544575.2. Taxonomy (GTDB): domain Bacteria; phylum Pseudomonadota; class Gammaproteobacteria; order Burkholderiales; family Burkholderiaceae; genus Caballeronia; species Caballeronia cordobensis. The sequence continues at coordinate 102,165 of NZ_FCNY02000014.1, read as the reverse complement.
CGGTTCATCGAGTCATCTCCTTTTTTTACATCTTAGTCGAATATTTTTACTTATGTGTTGATTTTTCGTTATGGTTTTTACGGATGTGTTGATTCGACGCGTGACGAACCCTGTTAGGAGGCTGGTTTGGGTTATCGTGTTGATCGTTCTGACACAACCGTCGAAAACGCCGTATGACCCGAACCCAGACCAAGAGCGACGCCTTGCGCGAAAACATCCTCGAAGTGGCGACGCGCCTTTTCATCGAGCGCGGCTTCGACGGCACGAGCTTCAACGACATCGCCGACGCAATCGGCGTGAGCCGTCCCGCGCTCTACTACTACTTCAAGAGCAAGGAAGCGATTCTCGAAGTGCTCACGGAGACGGTGACGCGCGCGGCGGGTCAACTGGCGTCGGAATCCGTGCCGGGGCACATGCAGCATCCCGCCGGCATGCTGCGGCATCTGGTATTGCGGCATGCGCAGTTGATCCTCACGCATCCGCTGCAGTTTCGTGTGGTGGAAAGGAACGAAGGCAACCTGCCGCCGCAGCAACGCCAGCTTGCGGAACAGGCGCGGCGCGCCGTGCTGGAGCAGTTTCAGCACGCGATCGAATTCGGCATCGAGCAGGGACAGTTTCGCGCGCTGGATGCGAAGGTCGCGGCTTTCTCGATCATCGGCATGTGCAACTGGAGCGCGTGGTGGTACTCGCCCGACGGGCCGCGCTCGCTTGAGCAGATTTCGGAGCAGATCGCCGACATGGCCCTGCATGCCGTACAGATGGAAAACGGACGGCAGTTGCGCGAGCCGAGCGTCGGCGCGGTGATCCAGTTGCTGCGCGACGACATCGACATGCTGGAACGGCGGCTTGGATCGGACGAGTGATCATGCCGCGATGTGAGGCAGAGCCATGTTTCATCCGTAATTTGGGCCGGATTTTCTGAAACGCCGCCGTAACGGCGCGCGCACAGAATTCATCCCATGCGCAGAACGAACGGCGCCAAACAACCGGAGAACAATCATGCCGATGCCTTGCTACCTCACGCTCGAAGGACAGAACCAAGGGAAGATCGAAGGCTCCATCAAGGTGACGGGCCACGAAGGAAAGATCCTCGTGCAAGCTGTGGATCACACCATCGAGATTCCGAAGAGCCCGCAAACGGGGCTGCCCACCGGCAAGCGTGTGCATTTGCCGATGACGCTGACGAAGGAAATCGACAAGTCGTCGCCGAAGCTTTATCAGGCATTGACGTCGGGCGAGCAGATGAAGGTGGTGACGCTGGAGTTTTATCGCATCTCGCCGAAGGGCACTGAGGAGAAGTACTACACCGTTCAGCTGTCGAATGCGATTCTGACGAACATGAAGTCGTGGACGCCCAATGCGCTCGATCCCGAGAACCGCCAGATGGGGCATATGGAAGATGTGTCGTTCACGTACGAGAAGATCACGTGGACTTTCGACCCGGACGGCATCGAAGCTGAAGATTCCTGGCTGGCGCCGAAGTCTTGATTGTTGGGTTTGGGTGCATGGAAGAGCCGCTTCTCCTGGAGAGCGGCTCTTGTGTATTCTGCTGTGAGGCACAGACCCAACGAGCGTCAGCGAGGCTCCCGTTCTACAACCGTTCAATCAGGCGCCGATCCCCCGACTCACAATACTCATGACATGCCGCACGCGCCGCGTTCGCCGCGCCGTGCACGAATAGCGGCGCATCCGCGCGGCGCGACATCGACACCACGATCGACGGCGGCGAAGGCTGCAACGGCAACTCCACCACTTCTCCGCGCGCGATGAGATCTGCGACGAACAGACGAGGGATCGCCGCCACACCGAAGCCATCGCGCACCAGTTGCACAATCACCGAGATCGACGGCGATCCGGTAATGCGCGTATCCGCGAGCGGCACGCCGTTCGCGAGCGCAAGCTTGCCGACGATGTCCTCCAGCGCGCGATGCGGTGCCGTGCCGCGTCCGAAGGTGAGGATCGGATGGCGCAGCACGCGCTTGGCGAGCCCGCTGCGCGACAGCGGAAGCAGCCCCGCGCGCGCGACCCAGTGCACCGGATAGTTCGCGAGCGCATCGCACACCACGGTTTCCTCGTCGCTGCCTTCCACGCGAATGATCAGATCCAGCTCGCCGGCCATCAGGCGACGCTGCAATACCACGCTCACGTCCACCGCAAGCTCCACTTCGAGTTGCGGAAGGTCGGCCGAAAGGCGTCGCATGTAATCGGCGAGCCAGCTATGCACCACTGTTTCGATCACGCCGAGCCGCAGCTTGCCGCGCATCGCGCCTTCGTGCGACGCCGCTGCCTGCAACTGGCGCGTTGCTTCCACGACGGCTTTCGCGTAGCCCAGCAGATATTCGCCGTTAGGCGTGAGCCGGAAATCGCGGCTCTCGCGATCGACGAGCGTGGTCTGCAATTCGTCTTCGAGCGCCTTCAGACGCTGCGAGATCGCGGCGGGCGTGGCGTGCAGCGCCGTTGCCGTGGTGCGGAAGCTGCGCAGCTTGGCAAGCGTGACGAAGGTCTCGAGAAAGCGAGTGTTCATAGGCTGGAAAACAAAGCGACGCAAAAGCGCGGCAAAAACAACGAAGGGAAACGCTACAAAAACCTCAACGTGATTCGGGAAAACCCGCGATTCTGTTAAGAAATTCTATTCACTCTGCACAAATAAAACTAGTTGGCGTCAGATTTTCTTCTTTTCTATGCTTCGTCTAACGCTGCAATTCATACACACCGCACGCCGATACCATGACTCCATCTGAATTCCGCAAAGCTGTCCGCCACGGTGACTTCCGCGGCCCCACAGCCGGCCATTGTGGCGACTACGCGCAAGCCAATCTGGCGATTCTGCCCGCCGCACACGCGCACGATTTCCTGCGCTTCTGTCATGCGAATCCGAAGCCGTGTCCGCTGCTCGGCGTGGGCGAGCCCGGCGATTTTCGCGTGCCCGTGCTTGGGCGCGACGTCGATATCCGCACCGACGTGCCCGCCTATAACGTCTATCGTCACGGCGAACTGAGCGAACGCGTCGAGTCGATCGAAGTGCTCTGGCAGGACGATTTCGTCGTGTTCGCCATCGGCTGCTCGTTCTCGTTCGAGCACATGCTCGCGAAGGAAGGCATCGGGCTGCGCCACGTCGAAGAAGGCCGCAACGTGCCGATGTATCGCACCGATATTCCGAACCAGCGCGCGGGCGTGTTCGGTGGCGAACTCGTCGTGTCGATGCGTCCGCTGCGCGGCGCAGACGCGATCCGCGCGATACAGATCACAAGCCGCTTTCCGGGCGTGCACGGCGCGCCCGTGCATATCGGCGATCCTGCGGAACTCGGCATCGCCGATCTCGCGCGCCCCGAGTTCGGCGACGCGGTGACGATCCATCCGGGCGAGCTGCCGGTCTACTGGGCGTGCGGCGTGACACCGCAAACCGCGCTCATGGGCGCGAAGCTGCCCATCGCCATCGCACACGCGCCGGGCCACATGCTGATGACCGACATCACCAACGCATCGCTGGCCGTCTTCTGAGCGTTTGCGCAGCACGCGCGGCATAACACGGCGCCGCGCTCCATTCACAGCAATTCGAAGCGATCCGGCCACGCGGTCCGGAGGGAATGACGCATCCCCACGCTTTGCGTCTATCCACAGGAGCAGCAGATGGACAGCAAGACACTCACGGCAAACGTCGACGACGCCGCCGATCTGAAGGCGACAGCAGACGGCGCACAGCTTTCCTGGTACGCCGAAGCGGGACCGCGCGCACGCCGCGCGTTCTGGAGCTGCAAGGTCGGCTACATGCTCGACGGCATGGACACGCAGATGCTGTCCTTCGTCATTCCGACGCTCGTCGCCACGTGGGGCCTTTCGCTCGCGGACGCCGGTTTCATCGGCACGATGACGCTGCTCTCGTCCGCGCTCGGAGGCTGGATCGCAGGGATTCTGTCCGACCGCATCGGCCGCGTGCGCACGTTGCAGCTCACCGTGCTGTGGTTCGCGGTGTTCACCGCGTTGTGCGGACTCGCTCAAAACTACGGCCAGTTGCTCGCCGCGCGCACGCTGATGGGCTTCGGCTTCGGCGGCGAATGGACAGCGGGCGCCGTGCTGATCGGCGAGGTGATCCGCGCACGCGATCGCGGCAAGGCGGTCGGCCTCGTGCAATCGGGCTGGGCGCTCGGCTGGGGCATGGCCGCCCTGCTCTATGCCGTGCTGTTCTCCGTGATGGCGCCCGAGCTTGCATGGCGCGCGCTGTTCCTGATCGGTCTCGTGCCGGCGCTGCTGGTGGTCTTCATCCGCCGCTACGTGAAAGAGCCTGAAGTGTTCGAACAGGCGAAGGTCGCGCAGCAGGAGGCACAAGACAAACCGCGCTTCACCGAAATCTTCGCGCCCCGCCTGCTTTCGACAACGCTGCGCGCCGCGCTCCTCACCACCGGCGCACAAGGCGGCTACTACGCGATCACGACGTGGCTGCCGACCTTCCTCAAGACCGAGCGTCATCTCACGGTGATGGGTACGGGCGCTTATCTGGCGATGATCATCGCGGGCTCGTATGTCGGCTATCTGTGCAGCGCCTGGCTCACTGACCGCATCGGCCGCAAACCGAACTTCATTCTGTTCGCGCTCGGTTCGATGGCGATTGCCTTCGCGTACACGTCGTTGCCGCTCACGAATGCGTCGATGCTGTGGCTCGGTTTTCCGCTCGGCTTCTTCGCGTCGGGCATCTTCTCCGGTATGGGCGCGTTTCTCACGGAACTCTTTCCGACCCGCGTACGTGGCTCCGGCCAGGGCTTCTGCTACAACGTCGGCCGCGCGATCGGCGCGCTCTTTCCCGTGCTGATCGGCACGCTGTCGAGCCGCTACGGCCTCGGCACGAGCATCGGGATGTTCGCGGTGGCGGCGTATGGCGTGCTGATCCTCGCCGCGCTCACGCTGCCGGAAACGCGTGGCCGCGAACTCGAATCGGCCTGAACAACGCGCTCTTACTCCGTTACCTCTTTCGAATCGCACCTCTCGACACCATGAAGCAAGATCACCACTCCGATGTTTGCACGCCGTCCCGCTGGCAATTCTGGATTGACCGCGGAGGCACCTTTACCGACATCGTCGCGCGCCGCCCGGACGGCACGCTCACCACGCACAAGCTGCTCTCCGAGAACCCCGAGCAGTATCGCGATGCGGCGGTCGCCGGGATTCGTCATCTGCTCGGACTGCGCGACGGCGAAGCCATCACGCCGCACGACGTCGAGATGGTGAAAATGGGCACGACAGTCGCGACGAACGCGCTGCTCGAACGCAAAGGCGAACCGGTTGCGCTCGTCACGACGCGCGGCTTTCGCGACGTGCTACGGATCGCGTATCAAAACCGTCCTCGTCTTTTCGATCTCGACATCGCGCTGCCCGAGGCGCTCTACGAGCGCGTGGTGGAAATCGACGAACGCATGAGTGCGCAAGGCGACATCGTCGCGCCGCTCGATCACGCCGCGGCCGAACGCGCGCTCCGCGAGGTCTATGACAGCGGCATCCGCGCGCTCGCCATTGTGCTGATTCACGGCTATCGCCATACGTCGCATGAACGCGAACTGGCGGCGTTGGCACGTCGCATCGGCTTCACGCAAATCTCCGTCTCGCACGAAGTGTCGCCGCTGATGAAAATGGTTTCGCGCGGCGATACGACGGTGGTCGACGCGTATCTGTCGCCGATCCTGCGCCGTTACGTCGATCAGGTCGCGCACGAAATGCCGGGCGTGAATCTGCAATTCATGCAGAGCAGTGGCGGACTGACGCGCGCAGACGTGTTCCAGGGCAAGGACGCGATTCTCTCGGGACCGGCGGGCGGTATCGTCGGCATGGTCCGCGCGGCACAGGCGGCGGGCTTCGAGCGTGTGATCGGCTTCGACATGGGCGGCACGTCGACGGACGTCTCGCACTTCAACGGCGAGTTCGAGCGCGTGTTCGAAACGCAGGTAGCCGGTGTGCGCATGCGTGCGCCGATGATGAGCATTCACACGGTGGCGGCCGGCGGCGGTTCCGTGCTCGGCTTCGACGGCGCGCGTCTGCGTGTCGGCCCCGATTCGGCCGGCGCGAACCCCGGCCCGGCTGCGTACCGACGCGGCGGTCCGCTCGCCGTCACGGACTGCAACGTGATGCTCGGCAAGATCCAGCCCGACTATTTTCCGCGCGTGTTCGGTCCGCATGCGAACGAGCCGCTCGATCACGACGTGGTGGTGAAACGCTTCCAGGCACTCGCCGATGAAATCTTCGCGGCGACAGGCCAGCGTCGCACACCCGAAGCCCTCGCTGAAGGATATCTGGAAATCGCGATCGGCAGCATGGCGAACGCGATCAAGAAAATCTCCGTGCAGCGCGGCCACGACGTGTCGCAATACGTGTTGACGACGTTCGGCGGCGCCGGCGGCCAGCACGCATGCGGCGTGGCCGACGCGCTCGGCATGACGAGCGTGTTCGCGCATCCGCTTGCGGGCGTGCTCTCCGCCTACGGCATGGGTCTCGCGGACCAGACGGCCATGCGCGAACGCGCCCTCGAAATCAAGCTTGACGAAACTTCGCTGGCCACGATTGAAGCCGCACTCGATGCGCTCGCCGGCGACGCCACGCGTGCCCTGCTCGAACAGAACGTCGATGCCGCGCTCATCACGACCGAGCGGCGCGTGCATCTGCGCTATCAGGGAACCGATTCGCCGCTCTCCGTGCCGGCAGGCAGTGTCGACGAAATGCGCGCCGCGTTCGAAGCGGCCTATCGTCAACGCTACGCTTTTCTGATGGCCGATACGCCGCTCATCGCCGAGCTTGCGTCCGTCGAAGCGATCGGTCATTCCGATGCTCCCGTCGATTGCGGCGACCTTGCGCCTCGCGACGCGAACAACGCACTCCGTGCGCAGACTGTCGTGCGGATGTATTCGGGCGGCGCATGGCACGACGCCTCGCTCTATCAGCGCGATACGTTGCGTGCGGGCGATACGCTCGACGGTCCCGCGATCATCGCCGAAAAGAACGGCACGATCGTGGTGGAGCCGGGCTGGCAAGCGGTGCTGACCACCCAGGGCAACGTGGTGATGACGCGTGTGCAACCGCTCGCCACGCGCCGCTCCATCGGCACCGACGCCGACCCTGTGCGCCTCGAAATCTTCAACAACCTGTTCATGTCGATTGCCGAGCAGATGGGTTTGCGTCTGCAAAACACGGCGTATTCGGTGAACATCAAGGAGCGCCTCGACTTCTCGTGCGCGATCTTCGACGACGCGGGCAACCTGATCGCGAATGCGCCACACATGCCCGTGCACCTTGGCTCGATGGGCGAAAGCATCAAGACGGTGATCGAGCGCAACCGGGGGACGATGCGCGACGGCGACGTGTTCATGCTCAACGACCCGTATCACGGCGGCACGCATTTGCCCGACGTGACCGTGATTACGCCCGTGTTCGCCGACGGTTCTTCCGAGCCGCTCTTCTACGTCGGCTCGCGCGGTCATCATGCGGATATCGGCGGGATTACGCCGGGTTCGATGCCGGCTTCTTCGTCGCATATCGACGAGGAAGGCGTGCTGATCGACAACTGGCAGCTGGTGTCCGCGGGCGTGTTGCGCGACGCCGAAACGCGCGCCTTGCTCGCATCGGGCCGTTATCCCGCGCGAAATATCGCGCAGAACATGGCCGATCTGCGCGCGCAGGTGGCCGCGAATCAGAAAGGCGTGGACGAGTTGCGCCGCATGGTCGCGCAAGTCGGCCGCGACGTGGTACTTGCGTTCATGCGCCACGTGCAGGACAACGCGGAAGAAGCGGTGCGCCGCGTGATCGGCGCACTGAAGGACGGCAGCTATCGCTACGAACTCGATAACGGCGCCGTGATCAACGTGGCGATTCGCGTCGACGCCGCCACGCGCAGTGCCACAGTCGATTTCACCGGCACATCCGCGCAGTTGCCGAACAACTTCAATGCGCCGAAGGCCGTGTGCATGGCGGCGGTGTTGTATGTGTTCCGCACCCTCGTCGGCGACGATATTCCGCTCAACGCCGGCTGCCTGAAGCCGCTTTCGGTGATCGTGCCGGAGCGCTCGATGCTGAACCCCGTTTATCCGGCGGCGGTGGTGTCGGGCAACGTAGAGACGTCGTCCGTGATCACGAATGCGCTGTATGGCGCGCTCGGCATCGTGGCATCGAGCCAGGGCACGATGAATAACTTCACGTTCGGCGACGCGCGCTACCAGTACTACGAGACGATTGCGGGCGGCAGCGGCGCGGGTGATGGTTTCGGCGGCGCGGACGCCGTGCAGACGCACATGACCAATTCGCGCCTCACCGATCCCGAAGTGCTCGAATGGCGCTACCCGGTGCGGCTCGAATCGCATCTGATCAACGCGGAATCGGGTGGCGCGGGACGCTGGCGCGGCGGCAATGGCGCGATCCGGCGCATCCGTTTTCTCGCACCGATGACGGCGTCGATTCTGTCGAATAACCGCATTCATGCGCCTTTCGGCGCGCGTGGCGGGCTGGCGGGAAAACGCGGCAGCAATCGCGTGGAGCGCGCGGATGGTCAGATTGTCGCTCTAGGTCATATCGCGAGTGTCGAAATGGGACCCGGAGATGTGTTCGTGGTGGAAACGCCGGGGGGTGGGGGTTTTGGGAATTCGGCGCAGGCGTTCCCGCTTTAAGGCCGCTGCGGTTGAGTCGGCTTCTATCCAGGGGCTTATTGCCCCGAGCTGCCGGCCCGGCCGCCCGCCCGCAACCCGGTCCCGGTGCGGCTTGGGGCGTTGGCGACGTCGCTAACGCCCTACGCGAACGCCGTCGCTTCGCGAACTTATGCCGTCGCCGACGTACGCTGACGATTAACGAGCTGATTGTCTTTGCCTTCGACGAATCGAGTCAGCCCGATGTCGAATTCGATTTCCTTATATGCGTCGGCCTTGAGACCCAGCGCAGCGCCGCCAGTCTTCTCGACGACGCGAGGAATGAGATCCTCTCGCGTCGCGTACGCAAAGTCGTCCCAGATCAGCGGATCGCCTTCGATGTTGATCTGTGTGGTCAGCTTACGGAAGTTATCGCTTGTGACGAAGAAATGCACGTGCGCCGGACGATTGCCATGCCGTGCGAGCACGTTCAGCAATTGCTGCGTCGAACCGTGCGGCGGACACCCGTAGCCCACGGGCATCAGCGTGCGGAACTCGTATTTACCGTCTTGTCCCGTCTTCACCGCACCGCGCAAATTGAAGTCGCTTTGTGCGCCGGTCGGATCGAAATGGGAGTAGAAACCCTTTGAATTGGCATGCCAGCATTCAACGACGGCACCGGCGACAGGCTTGCCGTCGGGACCAGTGACGGTGCCGCGGATGACAAGCGGCCCAGCCTCTTCGTCTGAGTTGATGTCGATCTTCGCGACGCCGTCGCGCAGCGGCGCGCCTGCCACATACAACGGACCCTCAATGGTGCGCGGCGTGCCGCCGTGAATGTCCGCGCGACGGTCTTCTGCATCCATGCGAATATCAAGAAACTTCTCGAGACCGAGACCCGCGGCGAGCAATGCCGCTTCCCCATCGCGACCGAGCCGGTTGAAGTAGTTCACGCCGGCCCAGATTTCATCGGGCGTCATGTCAAGATCGTCGATGGCTTTGAACAGATCGCTTAGCAGCCGATGCGTGATCTGTTTTGCCCGTACATTGCCGTCTTCGCTGCCGAGATTGGCAGCGGCCGAAAGCAGGTCCTGAACTTCCTTCGCTTCAAAAACTTTGACGCTCACGATGTTGTCTCCATAGGGTATTGCGGGGTATGGCGCAGCGTCTGCTCTCTTGCGACACCACGCTAGATGTCACGCGTCGTCTTCGCGAACCGACGACGGGTGACGGCACAACGGCGTCACCGAAATGCTCATGTACGGGAACAACGGCAAAGCAGTGAGGATGTCGTGCAGTTCAGCATTGCTTTCGACGTCGAAGATACTGAAGTTCGCGTACTCGCCTGCGAGCCGCCAGATATGCCGCCACTTGCCGCTGCGCTGCAAGGCTTGCGAATAGGCTTTCTCACGTGCCTTGATTTCGTCGGTGGCATTCGCGGGCATATCCGGCGGAAGGTTCACATCCATGCGTACGTGGAAAAGCATCTTGTTTTCTCGTCAGAAATTCGGCTACTTGATGACCTTGACCAGTCCGTCACGCGTAAAGCGTTTGATCCGGTCTGTGTCCAACTCGATGCCGAGGCCCGGGCCGTTCGGCACGGTGAGTCCAAAGTCACTGTAATCCAGCGGTTGTGTGAGGATTTCTTCCGTAATGAGCAGCGGACCGAACAGCTCGGTGCCCCATTGCAGGTTGGGCAAGCTCGCAAAAAGCTGAGCCGACGCCATTGTGCTAACCGCCCCTTCCAGCATGGTCCCGCCGTAAAGCTCGATCCCCGCCGCGTCGGCAATGGCGGCGACACGCTGTGCTGCAAAGAGCCCCCCGCTTTGTTCGATCTTGATCGCGAAGACGTCGGCGCCTTCCTGCTTCGCGATTTCGAACGCGCTTTGGGGACCTTGCAGGATTTCGTCCGCCATCAAGCCGACGGGAAAACGGCGCATCAGGCGCGCCAGCGCTGCCGCGGATGCGACGGGTTGCTCGACCAGATCGCAGCCTGCATCGACAAGCGCGGGAATAGCCCATGCCGCCTGCGTTTCACTCCAGGCCATGTTCACGTCCACCCGCACGGACCCTCGATCGCCGAGTGCGCGCTTGATGTCGGCGACGTGCTTGATGTCTGCTTTGACTTCCTTCGCGCCGATCTTGAGCTTGAAGATCTTGTGCCGACGGCGCTCGAGCATCATCTCTGCTTCCGCAATGTCCCTGTCTGTATCGCCCGATGCGAGCGTCCAGGCCACGGGCAGACGCTCGCGGTGCCGCCCGCCCAAAAGTTCGCTGACCGGTACGCCGAGGCGCCTGCCATGCGCATCGAGCAACGCGGTTTCCAGCGCGCTTTTCGCGAAGTGATTGACCCTGACAAGCTTGGCGAGATGTGCCATGAGCAACTGAACGCGCGTCGCATCACGGCCGATGCTGGCGGGTGCAAGATACGCATCGGTCACGAGCTTCATCGACTCTGGACTCTCCGGACCATACGCCATGCCGGCGATCGTCGTGGCTTCGCCAATTCCCGTGATGCCATCGCTACAGAACACCTTCACCAGCATGAGCGTCTGGCCGTGCATGGTGGCGACGGAAAGCTTGTGGGGGCGAATCGTCGGCAGGTCGACGAGACAGGTTTCGATGCGTTCGATCGTCGCTGAAGTCATAGCTATAGATTCGGTACGTCCGACAGGATGTTGGCCAGTTCGACGACACGTTAATTTGGTCGCACCACATTCGTCAAATAGATCAAATGTGCGTGATGTTATCCATACCGTTGATGATTCGATTTACGTTGAAGAGCGAGCATGCTCCAGGTGCGCCTGCACGCTCGCACTCGAGCTATCGCTTCAAAACTTGTGGCGGATGCCCACGCGGACCGTGCTTTGGCGGTCGCTCGTCGAGGGCGTGAGGTTGTTGATCGCCGCAACCGCTGCGGTGCCGGTTGAATCGATGCCTGATGCTTTCTGGTACACGCCGATCAAATAAACATCGGTTCGCTTTGACAGGAAGTAGTCGGCGCCCAGGGCGCCCTGATAGTACTTCGCGCCCGGAACGTTGCCGGTAGCCGAATCGACATCGCCGCCTTTCGTGTAGTCGAATGCCGCGCCGAGCACGAGCGCGGGCGTCAGTTGATACTTGAAGTTGACTTCGACGTTGTTGAAGTTTGCATTGCCGGTGTACCCCCGCGGATTGGGCCCGGAGTTCACGGTATCGCCGAGGTTTTTGAACTGCGCGTTGGAGTATGTCGCACCCAGGGTGGCCGGTCCGAATGCGTAGGCCGCGCCCGCCGCGACCACCTGATAAGTGCGCGCCGACGCATAGCCGCTATACACCGGCGACGAGATGAAGTTCGCGCTCGCGGTGGGCGGGGTGCTCGCGCCGTTGTCACCAAAGAAGCCGACGTTCGGATTGCGCGCGTTCAGGTAGCCGACGCCCAGCGTAAGCGGCCCGTTCGCGTAGCCCGCACCGAGCGACCATAGCTGGTTGCGCGAGACCGCGCCGGCCACACCGCCGAGACTATAGACGCCGCCAAACGTAAATCCATAGTATTGCTTACTAGCGAATTTGATAGCGTTGTTCACGCGGTATGCGTTGTTGAGGTTGTCCAGATCGCCCGGATGAGCGCCGATATATCCCGCCCACTGGGTGCCGGACTCGAACGGGCCCACATAGTCGACGACTGAATCGTATTGACGCCCGATCGACACGGTACCGTAGGCACTGGACAAGCCCACGTACGCCTGGCGACCGAACATCAGGCCCTGGGTACTGCCGCGATTCTTTTGCGCGAGCGAGCCGTTGTTGAGATCGAAACCGTTCTCTATAGCGAACAGCGCGGCGAGTCCGCCACCAAGCTCTTCCCTGCCCTTCAGCCCCCAGCGGCTGGCCTGCATGACGCCGCTCGACAGGTTGTAGAGATTGTGACCGCCTGAGTTCGAGGTCCAGTTGAAGCCATCGTCGACGATTCCGTACAGGGTCACCGCGCTTTGTGCTTGCGCCGTGCCTGCAATTGCAAGTAGCGCCAGAGAAGTTCCCAAGGCAAGTCTCATACGTTCGGGTTCCATGCGAGCCGTTCTATTAAATGACGCAATGAAGGTTCATTGCAGTGATGAGGGCGATGCGCCACGCAGTCTGCGGTCGCGCGTTTCACGCGGCAAATAAACCAAAAGCATGACGGTCGATAAGCGTGATTGATATGTGATGCAAGGCAAGGGTTAGCACGTACGGAACGCGGAGGCACATGCACCAAATTCATGTCGCACATTTTTGTCCCGAATTTGACCGCTGTTGTCGAGGCTCATATCGTGGGCACATCGCATCGATACGACTCGCGCCGCTTCTTGAGCATCAGGGAAGCGGGAACCATCACATCATGTTTTCTCCCACCATGAACCCTGAAGCTCTGAACTCCGATCTAGGCGCGCTCGCTCAATCCCGACCCGCGCGTCCCGTAAGCAATGTGCGCCGTGCCGTCACTACGGCAGTGCTCGGCCAAATCCTTGAGTGGTATGACTTCTTCTTGTACGGCACCGCCGCCGCGCTTGTTTTCGGCAAGCTGTTCTTTCCCGTCGGCACCGATCCGCTGACGGGCACCATCGCCGCATTCGGCGGCTTCACGGTCGGCTTTATTGCGCGGCCGATCGGCGGAGTGCTTTGCGGCCATATCGGCGACCGTTATGGCCGCAAGGTGGTGATGATGCTCACACTTCTCACGATGGGCACCGCCACGGTCCTGATGGGCGTTTTGCCAACGTATCAGCAGGTCGGCATTGCGGCGCCCGTCATGCTGGTATTGCTGCGCATTCTTCAGGGACTGGCAGCAGGCGGTGAATGGAGCGGCAGTATCCTGCTCATTCACGAGAACGCGCCGCAATCGAAGCGCGGAGCGCTCGCGGCATGGAGCCCCTGCGGCGCCGCGCTCGGCTTTGTCTTGTCCACGGGCGCTTTCCTTCTGGTGCAGAACCTTCCGGCGGGTGATTTTCAGAGCTGGGGCTGGCGCCTTCCGTTTCTCGCCAGCGCCGCACTCGTCCTCCTGGGCCTCTGGATGCGCCGCTCCGTTGGAGAGAGCGCCGCGTTCGCCGAAGTGAAGAAGACGCGCCACGAAAGCCGGATGCCTGTCATTGAAGTGCTGCGCCAATGCCCGCGCGAAGTGCTCACGGTGTTCGGCCTGCGCTTCGGCGAAGGCGCGGCGTCCTACCTCTTCTTCGCATTTTCGATCGCCTACGGGCAGTTCCTCGGCATCAAGTCGAGCTGGATTCTCAGCGGTCTGTGTATTTCGATGCTGCTGATGATCCCGGTTTCGCTGTTCTTCGGCTGGGTAACCGACAAGGTCGGACGCAAACCCGTGTATCTCGCCGGTGCGATCGCCATCGTGCTGGTCGCATGGCCGTACTTTGCGCTGCTCGGCTCAGGCGAGTACTGGAAGGTCGTTGCCGCGCTCGTCCTGGCGAACAGCATCACGCTTGGCATTCTGGAAGGCGCACAACCCGCGTTCATCAGCGAAATGTTGCCGGTGCACCTGCGTTTTTCCGGACTCGGCATCGGACGCGAAGTCTCTTCCGTACTCGGTGGCGGCCTCTCCCCGATGATCGCCACCGCGCTGCTCGCGCACTATCACAGCGCCGTGCCGGTCGGCATCTATCTGGGCGTACTCGGACTCATCACCGTCATCGCTACCTTGCTCGCGCGCGAGACGTATCCCAAAGCGATGCGCGCCGCAGCGCGTCAGCAAGCCGAATGACATCGACACACCATTAACCGAGAGGTATCAAGCATGCAAGCCCTTCAAAGCGAAGCAATCATCGATTCGCAAAACGACTATCCCGAGTACGCGGGAACCCTGTCGCTCGATGCGCTAGTCGAAGAAGTCGAGCGCCGCCGCGACGAATTCGATGTCGTGTCTCACGTGCCGCGCGATATGGTTGGCAAGATGAAGCGCGCGGGCATTTTCCGCGCGAGCACACCCAAGCGTTTCGGCGGCGACGCGCTGCCGCCTGCGCGCTTCCTGGAGATGCTCGAACGCATCGCGATCGCGGACGGCTCAGCCGCCTGGGTCGCAGCGTTCGGCTCCGCCAACACGTACCTCGCGTCACTGCCGGTCGACACGCAGGCGCGTATCTACGCAACCGGTCCTGATCAGGTCTTCGCGGGCGGCTTGTATCCGCTGCAAAAGGCCGAGCGCGCGCCCGGCGGCTTCCTTGTGTCGGGACAATGGCGCTTCGCCAGCGGCTGCAAGGGTGCGGACTGGATCGGCGTAGGAATCGGCGGGGCACCTGCTGGCATCGACGATAAGAACGCCGGCAAGCCCTTCACTGCCGTCTTCCCGGCGAGCGAAGTGGAGATCGTCGATAACTGGAATGTGGTCGGCATGCAGGGCACGGGCAGCCACGATCTGCGTTTGAAAGACAAATACGTCGAAGAACAATGGACCTTCGTGCGCGGGGGCACGCCATTGATCGACGAACCGCTCTATCGGTATCCCGCCGTTGCCTATCAGGCGCAGGTGCATGCGGCAGTGAACATCGGTCTCGCGCGCGCCGCGCTCGACCTGCTGGCGGGAATGTCCGGGGTGACAAAGACGACGACGGGTGCGCCGCGTCTTGCCGATCGCGCCTACTATCGCTCGGGGCTCGCACACGCGGAAGCGCAGTTGCGCAGTGCGCGGGCGTTCTTCTTCGAGTGCGCGGAAACATCCTGGCGCACGGTGCTCGCTGGCGACCCGGTGTTGCCGGCAGAAGCCAATTTGTTGCGTCTGTCGGCCACGCACGCGGCCCACACCTGCGCCGATATCGTCATGCAGGCGTACAAGATGGCGGGCATCGGCGCGATCTATCGCGAGAACCGGATGCAGCGTCTGGTACGCGATTCGATCGTTGTCACCCAACACGCCTTCCTCGGCGAAGGAAACTACGACGCATCGGGCGCGATCTTCGTGGGCATTCCGCCCGTCACGCCGTATCCCTGAATCTGCGAACTCTGAAAGGACACCAGCCATGACCCACGATCAAGCGCGTGCACAATTTCGCAATGCAATGGCCTCGCTCGGCGCGGCCGTCAACGTCATCACCACGGACGGACCACACGGACGCAGCGGTATCACGGCAAGCGCCGTTTGCTCGGTGACCGATACGCCGCCAACGATGCTCGTCTGCATCAATCAGTCGAGTTATGTTCACGACGTGCTGCTCAACAACGGCCGCGCATGCATCAATGTGCTCGGCGCGCACGCGCAGGAGCTGGCGCGCATTTTTGCGGGCATGGATGGATGCTCGATGGAGGAACGCTTCGCGCGTTGCGGCTCGCGGCCGGGCGCATTGCAACTTCCTGTGCTCGACGATGCCATTACGAGTCTCGAAGGACGCATCGTCGACAGCAAACAGGTCGGCTCGCATTCGGTTCTTTTCGTACAGGTAGAACACATTGGCTCCGGGGAAGGCGGCGACGGCCTCGTGTACTTCGGCCGGCAGTTTCATCGGCTTGCCCGCGCGGCCGTATCCTGCGAGACGGCGTGACCATGCAAGTGTGCCTGTTTCTGATCGGTGCGAGCGGACAGCAACCGCTGCTCGATGTCGCGCCGCTGCAGCGCATCGACGGCTTGCGCAACCTCATCGAGCATGAACCTATCGCGCAAAGGGTCGATCCGCGCATACCGCCCGCTGCCAATGCGCCATCGTGCGTGCTGCAGTTATATTTCGACGAACTCGCCGCGCTCGAAGCGGCCGCAACCCGCGATGGCCCGATTCACCGCGCGCTGCAAGCACAGTCGGAAGTCAAGCGCTTCACGCAGCAAGTCATGGCGGTGCGCGCTCTCGTGTCATCCACGCCGGGAGGCCAAGCGCGCGCGCAGCGGTGTACTTATCTTGTCGCATACGAAGGCCCGGCCGAAGACTTCGACACATGGCTCGCACATTACCTGCAGCATCACGCGCCTCTGATGTCGACCTTGCCCGCGCTGCGTGAGGTGGAGATCTATACGCGCATCGAGTGCGCCATCGGCATGCCGTGTGCGCGCGCGGACGCGATGCAACGCAACAAGGTCGTATTCGACGATGCGTCAGCGCTCGTCGACGCACTCGCTTCGCCGGTGCGCGACCTGATGCGCCGCGATTTCCATACCTTGCCACCCTATCGAGGAGGCACGCCGCATTTTGCAATGCGCAGCACATACGGTAATCTCGCCACACATTGATATCCGCATGGCGCGACCAGCGCTCGTTCGTGAGTGAACCGTATGACCAAGCTCAACCTCGGTCTCGCCGATCTGAATCTGCTGCGCGTGTTCCTCGCCATCTGGGATCTGCGCAGCCTCACCGCCGCCGGCGATCGTCTGGAATTGACGCAGCCTGCGGTCAGTCACGCGCTACGTCGCTTACGCACGCTGTTTGACGATCCACTTTTCGTGCGCACGCCCAGCGGCATGGTGCCGACCGATGCCGCGCATCGGCTGTACCCGCCGCTCGCACAGGCGTTGTCGATCATCAATGAAGCCGTCCAGCAGGTTGCCAAGTTCGATCCCGCGACGGCGAGACGCGTCTTTCGCATCTCGATGTCGGACATGTCGGAATTCTTTTTCCTGCCACCGCTTCTGGCGCTGCTCGACCGTGAAGCGCGCGGCGTTCGCATCGAAGTGGTCAATGTTCCGGTGGAATCCGTAAGCGCCGCCATGCGCGCCGGAGAAATCGATCTTACTCTGGGCTATGTGCCGGGTCTCGACGCGGGATGTGTGAGCCAGACGTTATTCGTCGACGAGCATGTCTGCGTGGTGCGCGCACATCATCCCTTAGCCAAATCACGGCCGACACGCGAAGACCTGGCCGCCTTGCGCTACGTCTACGCCAGCACCAACGCGACGGGTCATCGCATGGTCGAGCAATGGCTAGACGAGCTTAATCTCAAGCGCGATGTCGTCGTCCGATTGCCGCATTTTGTCGTGGCGCCTGAGATCGTGATGAACACGGACCTCGCCGTCATCTTCCCCAAGAGCATTGCACGGCGGTTCAATCGCGGCAAAGCCTTCCGCATTCTGCCCTTGCCCTTCGCTTTACCCCCCATCGAAATACAGATTCATTCGCACACACAGTTCGCCAACGATCCGGGCGTCGCGTGGTTGCGCGAGACGATCTCCGCGATGTTTCGTCAGCCCGAAAACTGACACTTATTTGCCGCGCTGATATCAGGACATCTTTTCGGCGGATTTGACGGATATCAGTCTCAACTCGACACTGTCTGTCATTCGAAGGCTTCCCAAGGCCTCAGTCCTACTCATTCAATGCGAGCAGACATGGCAACAGTTCATTCCCCGAGCGCCGAGCGCAGCGCGGCGACGCCGGATCGCGCCCTCAGACGTATTGTCATCGCGTCGGTCGCGGGTAATGCGATGGAGTGGTACGACTTCTTCGTCTACGGCACGGCGGCCGCGCTAGTTTTCGGCACCTTGTTCTTTCCGGCCAACGCCGATCCACTGATCGGCACGCTCGGCGCGTTCGCCGCGTTCGCAATGGGCTTTGTCGCGCGACCGCTCGGCGGTATTGTGTTTGGCCATATTGGCGACCGTTACGGACGGCGCGCGTCGCTCGTCTGGACGCTGCTTATCATGGGTTTCGCGACTTTCGGCATCGGCTTGTTGCCGACTTACGATCACGTGGGTCTGTGGGCGCCGGCTGCGCTTGTCGCACTTCGCCTGCTGCAGGGTATTGCGTCCGGCGGCGAATGGGGCGGTGGCGTGCTGATGATCAGCGAGAACGCGCCACCCGAAAAGCGTGGCTATTACGCGGCATGGAGTCAGCTCGGCGTGGGCGGCGGTTTCGTGCTGTCCTCGGCGGCGTTCCTCGCGGTGCAAGCCTTGCCGCACGAGCAGTTCATCTCTTGGGGATGGCGTCTGCCGTTTCTCGCAAGCATCGTGATCTTTGCGCTTGGCGTCTACATTCGTCATAGCCTGCCCGAGAGTCGCGACTTCGAGAACGCGGAAGAAGCCGGCAAGACATCGCACATGCCGGTGCTCGAAGCCATCAAGCGTCATCCGAAAGAAATTCTGATGGCGATGGGTCTGCGTGTCGCGGAAAACGGCGGCGCTTACATCTTCCTCGCGTTCTCACTCGTGTACGGCAAGTTTGTCGGCATTCCCAATTCGACGATGCTCACCGGCGTCATGCTCGCGATGGTCGTCGAAATGGTCGCGATGCTGCTGTGGGGCAAGCTCTCCGATCGCATCGGACGCAAGCCTGTGTACATGATCGGCGCCGCTTCGCTGGCGGTGATGGCCTTCCCGTTCTTCTGGCTGCTCGACACGCATTCAACCCCGCTTATCTGGCTTGCGCTGGTTCTGGGTACCGCCGTTTGTCACGGGGCGATGATCGGCACCTTGCCTGCGCTTGTCGGCGAATTGTTCAGCACGGAAGTGCGCTACTCCGGCGTCGCGCTCGGGCATGAAGTGGCCTCGATCTTCGCGGGCGGTCTGTCGCCGCTCCTCGCAACCGCGTTACTGTCGCACTATCACACGTCTTGGCCCGTCGCGGTTTTCCTCATCGTGCTCAGTCTCATCACGGTCATCACGCTGCGCTTTACGCGGGAAACGCGTCAGCGCTAAGCCGGTACCTCTCTCACTTGATCGCGCTGACGATCATGAAGCTCGCCCATCGCCCACGCGTTCACTGCACAACGCTAACTGCTGCTGCGTGTCGCGTTCCCGTTCCCCCGAGCTGGCGTGCACGTTTCAAATATCAGCCTCACTGATTTGCTGACCTGTTTTTAATCGATTTGACGCATGATCGTTGAGTAGCGAGACTGATGTCATCGAGAGGATGCGCCGAGTGCGTGGTCAAGCTCGTGTTAGCCGCTCATTCAGCCACTCAACTTCTCCCCAGGAATACGATGAGTATGCCGAACTACCAAACCATCGACACCAGCGCGCTCGCCAAGCGCGCTGAGCATGATCGCATTGCCCCGTCGCTCTACTACGATCCGGACCTGTTCGAAGCCGAACTCGAACGCATCTTCTACAAGACGTGGATCTGGGTTGCGCACGACAGCGAATTGCCCAAACCGGGCGACTTCGTGACGACGACCATTGGCCGTCAGCCCGTCATCGTGGTGCGCGACAAGACCGGGGCCGTCAACGTGTTGCAGAACCGTTGCCGTCATCGCGGCGCAACCGTGTGCGAAGAGCACAAGGGTAACGCAAAGGGCTTCACGTGCCCGTATCACAGCTGGTCCTATGCGCTCGACGGTGCGCTGCGCGCCCTGCCCTACGGCGATGGTTACGAAGGCGTGTGTGAGAAAGGCGATCTGCCGCTCAAGAAACTGCGCGTGGGCGTCTATCAGGGCCTTATTTTCGCGAGCTTCAATGAAAACATTGAATCGCTCGAAGACTTCCTCGGCGGCGCCAAGCCGTGGATCGATCTTTTCATGAAGCAGGGCGCGGGTTATCCGATCAAGGCGAACGGAGAGCACAAGTTCAAGTTCAAGGGCAACTGGAAAATCCAGCTCGAGAACACGACCGACCTCTACCACTTCCCCGTCGTGCATAAGTCCTGGATGAAGTCCATCGACGATGAAACGGCCGCTGTGATTACGAGCTTCATGACGAGCGAAGACGCGTTCTGCCGCTCGCTCGGCAACGGCCACAGCCTCGCGGTGCTGGTGCCGGAAATCGTCGACCTGGACAAGGACGATGGCGCGCCGCTGCCCGACCGCTTCAACGAACTCGCCGCGCAACTCGCACAAAAGCATACGCCGGAGGAAGTGCGGCGAATCGTGCGTTCGCTTATGGGCGTCGGCTTCAATCTCAATCTGTTCCCGAACCTCGCCTTGTCGATGGCGTTCTTCCGCGTGCTGCGCCCGATCTCGGCCGAAGAGACAGAGATTCGCCACGTTGCGCTCGCCATGGACGGCGGCCCCGAGGAAGCGAACCGGGTGCGGCTGCGCATTCACGAACACTTCCAGGGGCCGTTCGGATTTGGCAGCCCCGACGATGCCGAAGCATGGGAACGCGTGCAGCGAGGCTCATACGCCGGTCCTGACGTACCTATCCTCGTGAACCGCGGCCTTAACCGCGAAACCACCGCACCGAACGGTGAGAAGACTGCGCACGCAACCGACGAAACCGGCATGCGCGAAGCCTATAAGCAATGGCGCGCAATGATGGAGCAAGCATGATGGACGAACGCAACGCACTCTTCACCGATCAGACGTTCGCGCGGGCAATCGAATTCCTCTGGCGCGAAGCGGAGCTTCTGGACCGGCGCGACTACCGCGCATGGCTTGAACTGTGGGATCCGAAAGGTATCTATGTGGTGCCGATCGATCCCGACACGACCGACTACGCCGCGACACTGAACTATGCGTTCGACGACCAGCACATGCGCGAACTGCGTGTGCAGCGCATGACATCCGGCTATTCGGCGTCCGCCTCCGACGCCGCGCGTACTGTGCGTACCTTGTCGCGCTTCACGCGGTCTTCAGACAGCGCGGACCTCGTCGAAGTGAACTCGTCGCAGATCATCATTGCGTACAAGCGCGGCGTATCGACTATCTTCGCTGCGGACCTGACGCACAAGATCAGCATTACAAACGGCGAACTTCGGCTCGTCGAGAAGGTTATCCGCCTGATCAATTCAACCGAAGCACTGAACGCCATCGGCTTCCTGCTTTGAACTTCAATCGAGCATCGGTGCATGCATTGTGCCGATGCGCATTCTTATCCTGATCATGCCGACCCTCGAAGTTTATCTGCCTCAAGGTCACTCCGACGAGCGCAAGGCATCGCTCATTGCCGGTCTGACGCGGGCGACCGTCGACGCCATTGGCGCACCTGCGGAATCCGTGCGCATTCTGCTGACGGAGTTGCCGGTCTCGGACATCGGGTTGGGCGGAAAGCCGACGCCCGCTGCGTTGCCGGTCATCATCGCGATTCTGATTGCAGGCCGCACGGAAGCGCAAAAAGAAGCGCTGATCGCGCACCTGTCCGAGACCAGTGCATCCGTGCTGGATGTGTCCTTGCAGTCCACGCGCGTGATGATCAAAGACATCCCCAATACCGATTTCGGCCTCGGCGGCAAGACCGCCCGCGCGTTGGGCCGATAAGTCCAAAGCGGGTGCTTTTCTGCTGCGGCGTCACGCAGAATTTCTTGACGGTCCCGCCCGCCGTTACCAACAAGACGTGAAGCCATGACGGACACGATCATCAGGAGCCTGCAGGCGCGCTTGCAACTGCTCGAAGCGCAGGACGCGGTGCGCAAGACCATCGCGCGGTACATGGCGCTCTGCGATGTGCCGGCACGCGCATTGGAAGGCGAATCGCTTGCAGCGCTCTTCTGCCATGACGCCGTGTGGGAAGGCATCGGTCCGCAGTATGCGGACAAATTCGGCCGCTTGCAGGGGCCGGGCGCTATCGTCGAGATGCTGCAACGCTACCTGCCGCCCACACCGCACTTCGCAACGAACGTTCACTTTCTGACGAGCGAGCATATCGACGTGCAGGGCGATACGGCGAAGGGCCGTTGGATCATGTTGCAGGCATCCGGCTATGTCGATGCAAAAGCCGAACTCATCGCGGCGCGGCTGGAAGTGGATTTCACGCCGTCGCCGCACCGTGACGACGTCTGGCTGATTCGTCACTTCCGTACTGAGCGCCTTTTCGACGCGCCCTGGCTGGTCAACGCCGCTCAAGGAGTCCGTGCATGAGTGCCTTTCTACAGGAATTCGATCTCGCCTCGCATGCCACCGACGATGCGCCCACCATTGCGATCAAGGACAGCATCGACGTAGCCGGCTATCCGACGACCGCGGCTAGCGAAGCGCTTGCTGATTCAGCGCCCGCGCTGCGGCACGCGCCCGTCGTGCAGCGCCTCCTCGATGCGGGCTGGCGCATTACCGGCAAGGCCAACATGCACGAACTCGCCTTCGGCATGACGAGCATCAACGAATTCAGTGGGACGCCTGTCAACCCACAAGATCCGGCGCGCATTCCCGGCGGATCGTCGAGCGGCTCGGCATCGGCGGTGGGCTTGCGCCTCGTCGATGCAGCGCTCGGCACGGATACCGGCGGCTCTGTACGTTGCCCAGCGGCATGCTGCGGCGTCATCGGTCTGAAGCCGACCTTCGGGCGCGTGTCGCGTGAAGGGGTCGCCCCGCGCCAGACATCGCTCGACTGTGTTGGCGCGTTCGCACGGGACATGAACACGATCATCGACGTCATGCTCGCCATCGATCCGTCATTCCAGGGCGGTCATGCGCGCCGCGACGCGACAAGGCTGCGCGTCGCGCTGCCCGAAGTGGAAGCCGCCGACGAAATCCGCCATGCGGTGGCGGCGGCCGTCGCACGCAGCCGCTTCGCGTCGCGCGGCGTACAGTTGGAATTCATGCGCGATGCCTTCCCGGCCGGGCTTGCCATCATCAACGCCGAGACGTGGCGTGCGTTCGGTCATCTCGTCGACAGCGGCAAGCTTGGCCTCGACATCCTCGCGCGTCTGCGCGCAGCCGCCAACACCCAGGTTTCCGAGCTCGACGCCGCCGAGCGCATTCGACGGGACTTCACCGATGAGGTAGACCACGTGCTGGAAGACGCGGACGTCCTCGTCCTTCCGACCATGCCGTCACTGCCGATCACGATCGAGGCCGCGCGAGCGGGCACTTCGGTGATTGCAATGTCGTCGCTTATCCGGCCTTTCAACCTGAGCGGACATCCGGCGCTGACGTTACCGGTCCCGATTGAAGGAACATCGCTGAAAGCGGGGTTGCAGATCGTCGGCCGGAAAGGCGAGGACGAGACGGTTTGCGCGGTCGCCGCATGCATCGAAGCGACACTCGCTTCGCATGCTTAGAGAAGAGCGCAAGTCATGCCGAAAAGAGTCGTGCGCGCCTCCCCGCACAAGTCCGTCAGGCCGTTGCGACTACAGGCGCCGATTTTTCCACGGGCCGGTACGACTGCTCCGCAATCTGTCCTCGCAGCTTGATGAGCGCCAGCACCGTATCGATCGTCGGTGTCGCCTGCCCGACGAGACGCCCCATTTCCTGAACCACGGTGAGGAGTGGATCGATCTCCATCGGACGGTTTGCCTCAAGATCCTGGAGCATCGACGTCTTATGCGCGCCGACAGCACCCGCGCCGTCAATACGTCTTTCGACGTCAACACGAAAATGCACGTCAAAGCGATCGGCAATCGCTTTGGCCTCCAGCATCATCGCCTTGGACACAGCGCGCGTAGCCGGATTACCCGTAATGACATCGAGTGTTGCATGAGTCAATGCGCTGATCGGGTTGAAGCAGAGATTGCCCCACAGCTTGAGCCAGATTTCATCACGAATCTTCTCGCGGATGGGCGCATCCAGATCCGCGGCGGTCATGATTTCATGTAGCTTCTGAACGCGTTCGCTACGTTCCCCATTGGGTTCGCCGATGGGAAATTTCTTTCCATACACATGGCGGATGACACCCGGCGCCACGACCTCGGCAGCCGGGTAGACGACGCAACCGATCGCGCGTTCCGGTCCGAGCGCGCTCCATTGCTTTCCTCCGGGATCGACGCTATCGAGCGTCGTGCCCTCCAGTTCCCCGCCATGCTTGTAGAAGTACCAATAGGGAATCCCGTTGACCGCCGTGACGATCGCCGTGTCCGGCCCGATCAACGTCTGCATCTGATCGACGACACCCGGCACTGAATGCGCTTTCAATGCGACGATCACGTAATCCTGTTGACCCAGCTCGCGCGGATCCGACGCGCAACGGACCTTGACGACACGTTCCTCGCCATCGATTTGCAGCCGTACGCCATTCTCCTGCATCGCAGCGAGGTGTGGACCACGCGCGACGAAGCTCACGTCAGCGCCGGCAGACGCCAGCTGCGCACCAAGGTATGCACCGATAGCACCGGCGCCATAGACACAGATCTTCATCGTTACTCCCTGTCCCACATCAAGAATGCCGGGAACCGAAACGCCGCTTCGCTTCAGTTCCCGAAGCCAATGCTTCGCTATATGCAGCGCTCAGTCACCGCAGTGGACGCGTTCTCAGGCGCCAAGATGACTGAGCAAGGCATCGACACTGCCCTTGGCATCGCCGAACAGCATCCGCGTGTTCTCCTTATAGAAGAGCGGATTGTCGACACCGGCATAGCCTGCCGCCATGCTTCGTTTGGAGACGACCACGGTTCGCGCCTTCCATACTTCGAGCACCGGCATGCCGGCGATCGGACTGCCCGGATCTTCGAGCGCGCCCGGATTCACGATGTCGTTTGCACCGATCACCAGCACGACGTCCGTGTTGGAAAAGTCCTCGTTGATTTCATCCATCTCGAGCACGATGTCATAGGGCACCTTCGCCTCCGCCAGCAGCACGTTCATGTGCCCCGGCAAGCGGCCCGCCACCGGATGAATGCCGAATCTCACCTTCACGCCCTTGCTACGCAGCTTCTTTGTGATCTCGCTGATCGTCGCCTGAGCCTGCGCGACCGCCATGCCGTAGCCGGGCACGATGACGACCTCCGAGGCATCGCGCAGCAGCGAGCCGACTTCATCGACGGTGACCGGCGCGACTTCCCCCTCGATCGCCTTAGCAGCCGTCGACGTCGCCGTGCCGAACCCGCCCAGAATCACGGCGAGGAATTTTCGGTTCATCGCGCGGCACATGATGTAGCTCAGAATCGCCCCGCTCGATCCGACCAGCGCTCCGGTCACGATCAGCAGATCGTTGCTGAGCATGAAGCCGGTCGCGGCGGCGGCCCAGCCCGAGTAGCTGTTCAGCATCGACACGACCACCGGCATGTCCGCGCCGCCGATCGCCATCACGAGATGCACGCCGATCAGCGCGGCGATCGCGGTCATCGTGAGCAGCGTGCTGATGCCTTCATTCGCATCGGGCGCCGTGAGGAACAGATAGCCGAGCGCGATGCACGCGATCACGCCGACGAGATTCAGCGTGTGCCGCATCGGCAGCAGCAGCGGCTTGCCTCCTACGACGCCCTGCAGCTTCAGAAACGCAGCGATCGATCCGGTGAAGGTTATCGCGCCGATGAACACGCCGAGATAAATCTCGACGTTGTGGATCGATTGCGCCACGCCGCCCGATTCCGCACCCGACGCCGGCGACAGATAGCTCGCAATGGCGACCAGCACGGCCGCGAGACCCACGAAGCTATGCAGCGCCGCGACGAGTTGCGGCATCTGTGTCATCTCGACGCGTCGTGCGAGCAGCGCGCCGCCCGCTATGCCGATCGCCATCAGCACGGCGACGACCGGCAACGCGGCTCCCCCGTTGAGCCACAGCGTGGTGACGATGGCGATGGCCATGCCGGCGACGCCATAAAGGTTGCCGCGCCTGGCCGTCGATGGATGACTGAGCCCGCGCAGGCTCAGGATGAACAGCACACTCGCCGCCAGATAGGCGATGCTTCCGATTCCGTTCTGCATGCCGATCTCCTTAGCGCTGGAACATGTTCAACATGCGTCGAGTGACGAGAAAGCCACCCGCGATATTGATCGTCGCGACCAAAATCGCAAGGCCGGAGAGAATCGCGACCAGATGATTCGGCGTGCCGACCTGCAGCAGCGCGCCCGTCACGATGATTCCACTGACCGCGTTCGTCACGCTCATGAGCGGCGTATGCAATGCGGGCGTCACGTTCCATACGACCTGATAGCCGACGAAGATGGCGAGCACGAACACGGTGAAGTGCGCGACGAACGCGGGCGGCGCAAAGGCCCCCAGCGCTGCGAGCAATGCCGCCGAGATAACGAGCCCGGCCACGCCGATCCATCCTGCGCGGCGCTTCTGCTCGACGGTCACGGCAATCGTCGGCGCAGGCTTCGGCACAGCGGGTGCGGCAACGGCAGGCTGAGGCTTCCTGGGCTGCGGCCACTTCACCTCGCCGCGCAGCACTACGGTCACGCCGCCGATCACCTCGTCATCGGTATTGACCACGATCTCGCCGTTCTTCTGCGGCGTCAGATCGGTCAGAAGATGCCGCAGATTCGTGGCGTACAGCTGGCTCGATTGCGTCGCCATGCGCGACGGGAGATCCGTATACCCGACGATCGCGACGCCCTCCACGGATACCGCCTCGCCCGGCTGCGTGAGCTCGCAGTTGCCGCCCTGCTCCGCCGCCATGTCGACGATCACGCTGCCCTGGCGCATGCTGCGCACCATGTCGGCGGTGATCAGTTTCGGCGCCGGTTTGCCCGGAATCAGCGCAGTCGTCACGATGATGTCGACGTCCTTTGCCTGCGCCGCGAACAGCGCCATTTCCGCGGCGATGAATTCCGCGCTCATCTCCTTCGCATAGCCGCCGCTGCCGCCGCCGTCCTCGATATAGTCGAGTTCGAGAAACTCGGCGCCCATGCTCTCGACCTGCTGCCGCACCTCGGGCCGCGTATCGAAAGCACGGACGATCGCGCCGAGACTGCGCGCCGCGCCGATCGCCGCCAGTCCTGCCACGCCGGCGCCGATCACCATCACTTTCGCCGGCGCGATCTTGCCTGCCGCCGTGATCTGCCCCATGAAGCCACGGCCGAACTGGTGCGCGGCTTCGATGACCGCGCGATAGCCGGCCATATTCGCCATCGAACTCAATGCATCGAGCTTCTGTGCGCGCGAGATGCGCGGCACGCAGTCCATCGCGAGCACGGTGACGTTGCGCGCGGCGAGGCGCGTCAACAGCGCCGCGTTCTGCGCGGGCCAGACAAAGCTGATCAGCGTCGATCCTTCGCGCAACCACTCGACTTCATCGCCCACGGGCGCAATGGAAGGCGCGCGCACTTTCACGACGATATCCGCCCTCGCATAGAGTGACGGCGCATTCTCTGCGATCCGCGCACCCGCGGCGCGATAGGCATCGTCGGAGAATGCGGCGAGTTCACCCGCGCCGGCCTCGACCGTGACCTCGAAGCCGAGCTTCAGCAGATGCCCGACCACCTCCGGCGTCAACGCGACGCGACGCTCCCCGGGATAGCGCTCCCGCGGCACAGCAATCATCATTTGCATGACTAAATTCCCAATCGACGGTTTGTATTCTTGAGTGGCGCGCGTCTGAAGCGTCTTTTCGTGCTTCAGGTCTTCGCGAGGACTTCGGACACATGGTTCGTCAACGTGCCGATGCCTTCGATCGAGACTTCGACCGTCGCGCCGTCGCGCATCGAACCCACGCCCAGCGAAGTGCCGCACGCGATCACGTCGCCCGGCAGCAAGGTCATGTCGCGAGAAATGAGGCTCACCTGTTCCAGCGGTGAAAACGCCATGTCGGCAAGCGGATAGTTCTGCCGTTCGACGCCGTCCAGCGTGGTCACGACGTGGGCGTTTTGCCAGTCGAGCGCGGTTGCGATGGCAGGACCGATGCAGCCGAAGGTGTCGTAGCCCTTGGCGCGGCACCATTGCGGAAAGTTCGCATCTTCGAACAGCAGCTCGGCAGCGGTGACGTCGTTGACGACCGTGTAGCCGAACACGTAATCGGCCGCTTCTTCAATGCTCACGTTGCTGCACCGTTTTCCGATCACGATGCCGAGCTCGCCTTCATAGACGATCTTGCCGCCGTATCCCGCGGGGCGCAGGATCGTGTCGCCGGGTCCCGCGAGCGAGGTGGACGGCTTGATCAGAAACAGCGGGTGCGCGGGCAGCGCCTTGCCCAGCTTCGCGGAAAGCGCATGGAAGTTGTTCCATAACGCGACGATTCGGCTCGGCACGCACGGACTCGTCAGCGAAATATCGTCGAGGTCGAACACCTGCCCTGTCCGATGCGGCGAAGCGAACATGTCGCCTTCGTATTCGACCACGCGCCCGTTCTCGAGCATGCCAAAACCAGCGCGGCCTTCACCCTTTGCCGTCGCGCGCGTATAGCGGATCCACAAACTCATGATGGTTTTTTCCCGATGTCGCAAAACCTTTCGCGCTGATGCGTGGATATCATCCGCACGCACGCAGCCGCCGGCGCCTCGCGTCAGCCCGAAGCTGTCGCGAGGTACGAATAGTGGTCATTTTCTGGTCGGTCAGCCGCGAATGCGGGCATCGAGTAAAGCGGCCGGCGGGATGAGTGGCCGCTTCTTCCTTCAGCTGCGTCGGCTGCATTTTTTGGTGCGCGGACGCGAGCTGTCTTCTCCTGATTGCTTTTTATTCTGTGAATCGATGAGCCTTCAGGCGTTGGCGTTCGCCTCCAGCTCGGCGATGCGCTTGCGCAGCGCACGCTCTTCCTGAAACCGCGCCGTTTCATCGCGGATGATCGCGACGATGCCGGTCACTTCACCTTGCGGCGATTGCAGCAGCGCGACGGTGAACGCAATCGACATCGCGCGTCCGGCTTTATCGACGGCCGGAACCTTGAGCAAATCGTGTCCATAACGCGTCTCGCCGGTCGCCATGGTCTTGTGATAGCCGTCCCAATGCCGGCCGCGCAGACGCTCCGGAATGATCAGATCGAGCGACTGACCCATTGCCTCGCTCTGGGTAAAGCCGAACATGCGCTCCGCCGCCGGATTCCAAAGCGTGATCGCTCCGCTCGCATCCGAAATGATCACGGCATCGCCGATCGCATTGACGAGCTGTTCGTAGTCGATGGGGTGGGTCATAAAGTTATCCGGATCGTGGGGTATGAATCGAAGCTTACGCCTCAATCGATCTGATTTTTATAAGGGGCGCTGCCTATGCCTTCTTCTGCACGACTGCCGCATAAGAAAGACAGAAGGCAGCGCTCACCTTCACCTGCCGATACAACCAAACAACTGCGTCAAACGGCTCCCGATTCCTGCATCTGCGCGACTTGCTCCCTGCTATAACCCAGCTCGGCCAGCACATCCGCCGTGTGCTCGCCCAGGAGCGGCGAGGCCTTGATTTCCGGCTTCAGGTCCGAGAACTTGATCGGGCTGCCGACCGTGAGGTACTTGCCGCGCACCTTGTGATCCACTTCGACGATGGAGCCGCTCTTGCGCAAGGATTCGTCGTTCGCGAGTTCCTTCATCGTGAGCACCGGCGCGCACGGAATATCGAACTTGCGCAGGATATCGACCGCTTCGTACTTCGTCTTGTCCGCGAGCCATTCTTCGATCTTGCCGAAGATATCGAAGATGTGCGGCTGACGTGCTTCGGCCGTGTTGTAGTCCGGGTCGTCGATCCATTGCTCCTTGCCGATCGCGCGGCAGATCGGCGCCCATGCGTGGCCCTGAATCGTGAAGTAGATATACGCGTTCGGATCGGTTTCCCAGCCCTTGCACTTGAGCACCCAGCCCGGCTGGCCGCCGCCGCCCGCATTGCCGCCACGCGGCACGACGTCGCTGAACGTGCCGTGCGGATACTGCGGATATTCCTCCAGATAGCCGACGCGATCCAGACGTTGCTGATCGCGCAGCTTCACGCGGCACAGATTGAGCACGCTGTCCTGCATCGACACGGCGACCTTCTGTCCCTTGCCCGTTTGCTGACGGCCGATGATCGCCGTCAGAATGCCGATCGCGAGATGCATGCCGGTGTTGCTATCGCCCAGCGCCGCCGCGCTGATGGTGGGCGGGCCGTCCCAGAAGCCCGTCGTCGAGGCCGCGCCACCCGCGCATTGCGCGACGTTTTCGTAGACTTTCAGGTCGTCGTAGTGATGGCCGTCGCTGAAGCCCTTGACAGACGCCACGATCATCTTCGGATTCAGCGCCTTGATGTTCTCCCAGGAAAAACCCATCCGGTCCAGCGCGCCCGGCCCGAAGTTCTCGACCAGCACGTCCGACTCCTTGATCAGCCTGGTCAGCACTTCCTTGCCTTCGGCCTTCTTCGTATCGAGTGTCAACGAGCGCTTGTTGCTGTTGAGCATCGTGAAGTACAGCGCATCCGCGTCCGGAATGTCGCGCAGCTGGTTACGCGTGACGTCGCCCGAACCGGGACGCTCCACCTTGATCACGTCCGCGCCGAACCATGCCAGCATCTGGGTGCATGCGGGACCGGCTTGCACGTGCGTGAAGTCGATGATCTTGATGCCTTCGAGTGGTTTGTTGCTCAAGGGATTCTCCTGGGTGGCTCGTCTTGGTTACTTTTTCGCTGCCGCGGTTTGCGGGTTCAGATTCGTCAGGCGACCGCTCTCCGTGCCGGCCGTTTCGTCGATGACTGCGTTGATCAGGGTCGGTTTGCCCGACTTGATCGCTTCTTCCAGAGCATGCGTGAGTTCTTCCGGCGTCGTCGCGTGGAAGCCGATTCCGCCGAATGCCTCGATCATCTTGTCGTAGCGCGCGTTCTTCACGAACACGGTCGGCGCGACATCCTTGCCACCCGTGGGGTTCACATCGGTGCCGCGATAGACGCCGTTGTTGTTGAACACGATGGTGCACACCGGCAAGTCGTATCGGCAGATGGTCTCGAGTTCCATGCCGCTGAAGCCGAACGCGCTATCGCCTTCGATCGCGACGACCTGCTTGCCGCTCGTCACCGCCGCACCGATCGCGAAACCCATGCCGATGCCCATGATCCCCCACGTACCCGAATCGAAGCGCTTGCGCGGCTCGTACATGTCGATGATGCTGCGCGCATAGTCGAGCGTGTTGGCGCCTTCATTGACCACGTTGATGTCCGGGCGCGTCTTCAGCACGTCGCGGATGGCTCGCAGCGCGCTGTGGAAGTTCATCGGCGACGGGTTTTTCGCGAGCGTCGCCGCCATCTTTTCGAGGTTCTTGTTCTTGCGCTCGTTGATCGCGCCCGTCCATTCGCTCGACGGCTTCGGGAAGCCGGCGTCGATGCCCGCGACGAGCGCCGAGACACACGAACCGATGTCACCGATCACCGGCGCGGCGATCGCGACGTTGCTGTCGATCTCGGTCGGCGAGATGTCGATCTGCACGAACTGCTTGGGCGCCGCGCCCCAGGTCTTGCCCTTGCCGTGCGCAAGCAGCCAGTTCAGACGCGCGCCGATCAGCACGACGCAATCCGCTTCCTGCAGCACGAACGAGCGCGCCGCCGACGCCGATTGAGCATGCGTGTCCGGCAACAGGCCCTTGGCCATCGACATCGGCAGATACGGAATGCCGCTCTTCTCGACCAGTTCGCGAATCTGCGCGTCGGCTTGTGCGTACGCCGCGCCCTTGCCCAGCAGGATCAGCGGACGCTTTGCGCCCTTGATGACGTCGAGCGCGCGCTTCACCGAATCCGGCGACGGCAACTGACGCGGCGCGGCATCGACGACCTTCACGAGCGATTGCTGGCCCTTGAGCGCTTCCATCGTCTGCGAGAGCAGCTTGGCCGGCAGATCGAGATAAACGCCGCCGGGGCGGCCCGACACGGCTGCGCGGATGGCACGCGCCACGCCGATGCCGATGTCCTCTGCATGCAGCACGCGATAGGCAGCCTTCGCATACGGCTTCGCGGCGTTCAACTGGTCCATCTCTTCGTAATCGCCCTGCTGCAGGTCGACGATCTCGCGCTCGCTCGAGCCGCTGATCAGGATCATCGGGAAGCAGTTGGTGGTTGCGTTGGCGAGCGCGGTCAATCCATTCAGGAAGCCCGGCGCCGACACCGTCAGGCAGATGCCCGGCTTCTGCGTCATGTAGCCGGCGATCGCGGCCGCGTTGCCCGCATGCTGCTCATGGCGAAAGCCGATGAAGCGCATGCCTTCTGCCTGCGCGAGTCGCGCGAGGTCGGTGATCGGAATGCCGACCAGGCCGAAGATCGTGTCGATGTCGTTCAGCTTCAGCGCATCGATGACGAGATGGAAACCGTCGGTCAATTGCGGCGCCTTCACTTCCACGGCTTCCTGTGTTCTTGCCTCGAGTACGTCTGCCATTTGTCTCCCCCTGAGGGCCGGTTATGTTGGTGATATACTAGATACCGAATACTGTATCTGTCAAAGGTTTATTTGGGTTTTGTCATAGGGGTGAACCAGAACATCGAGGGCGCAACCCGCGAATGCATCGCTCAATCAAGAAAATCGCACTTGGCTTCGACGAACGCGGCCAGATCGAGCGAATGCTCCTTCACGAGCCGCTCGGCCAAGTCTGAATTGCGCGTCTCGAGCGCCTCGATGATCCGCATGTGATCGACGATGGAACGCGACGCACGATCGCTTTGCGGAAGCGTCATCTTTCGAATGGCCCGCACGTGCACGAAGATGTTCTTGATCGTGTCGAAGATCACGTCCGACTTCGATAGCCGCACGATGGCCGAATGGAACGCGATGTTCGCTTCCGAGTACTCGTCGATATTCTCGGCAGGCGTCGAATCGCGGAAGTCGTCGAACATCCGGCGAAGCTGGGCGATCTCCTCGTCGGTCGCACGCTGGATGGCAAGTTGCGCCGCCGCGCTCTCGAGTGCGGCCCACATGTGAATCATCTCGACAATCTCGCGCTTGGTCTTGCGAAGGATATAGACACCGCGGCGCGACCCGGTCCGCAGAAAGCCTTCCTGCTGGAGCAGCGCCATGGCTTCGCGAATCGGCGTACGCGACACGCCGAGCGCCTCGGTCAACTCCTTCTCGTCGAGACGAATTTCGTTTCGCGAGTGGTAGATGTCCGCTTCGGCAATCACCTGCCGCAGTTTCACGTAGGCCTGATCGCGAAGCGAGGCGGCTACGCTGATGGGCTCGAGCGACAGCGTCAATCCGCCAGCCCCCTCCAGAGATTGCGTTTCAGATAGCATCGGTTGCTCGATTCCCTATATGCGGACGTGCCCAGGTGTGGGTTCATCGACCGCTTGGTTTTAGCTTCTGATATACAACATACTACATTCAGAATGCCAACGATAGAGGCAAAATTCGACACATGCATGGGGCTTCGGACGAGCGTCCGCTTCGGGGTGTTTTAGTGAACCAGGGGACAAGGCAGAACGAGCGCCCCGCAAACGCGCGCGCATCGGGATGGGAGAAGCTTCGGTGTGAGATTGCCCGTGAATGCAAGCAGCAAGACAGAGTGCGCGAAAAGCACAGGGCAGCATCCGCGACCTCATCTTCGAGTTCGCGGATGCTGCCCCTAACAACGCATGAAACCTTCAACGCCACGCGGACGCGACAAGCAACGTCAATCGGTGCGACGCCCGGATTCACGCATGACAGACCTCTTCATCGGGCTGACGACTTGCTCGGCGCCTCCGCCCAGTCAGCGTGAAAGGACAAGTCGATCGACGGCTCCGGCGATGTCTGCGTGACCGTGTTCTCGATCCAGCGCTTGCGCATCGGTGCGAGGACGAACTTGGCGCACACGCCCGCCGCGATCGACGTGATCGCGGTAGCGATGAACACGGTATTCCACGAGCCGACCGTCGCCAGCACCGAGGCCAGCGGCACCAGCATGGAAGCCGTGCCCTTCGCCGTGTACAGCGTGCCGGCATTGGCGGCGGCGTACTTGCTGCCGAAGGTGTCGGCGCAGGTCGCCGGGAAAATCGAGAAAATCTCGCCCCAGCAGAGGAAGGTCAGCGCCGCGAACAGCATGAACATGTACGGATTCTGTCCGAACTGCATCAGCCCGAGCAGCGCGACGCCTTCACCGAGAAAGATGATGAACATCGTGTTCTCGCGGCCGATCTTGTCGGAGATGAAGCCGCACAGCGGACGCGTAAAGCCGTTGCACAGGTTATCGATGGAGAGCGTCATCGCGAGCAGCGGCAAGGTCGCGCCGAACAGGCTCACCGGCATGCTTGCGAACCCGTATTCCTTGGCGATCGGCCCGAACTGCGCGGTCGCGATCACGCCGCCCGCCGCGACGAACACGAACATCAGATAGAGCACCCAGAAGATAGGCGCCCGCACCATCTGTCCGGTCGTGTAGTCGACCTTGGTCGCCACGATGCGCTTGGCCGGCACGATGTTCGCAGGCGGTTTCGGGCGCACGAGCAGCAGCGCCAGCACGAAGATGACCGCGCCTTGCAGGATGCCGAAGAACATGAACGTGTGCTCGTAGCCCGAGCTCTGGATCATATTGGAGATCGGAATCACCGTGACGGCCGCGCCCGCCCCGAAGCCGGCCGCAGTCAGACCGGCGGCGAGACCGCGCTTGTCCGGGAACCACTTGAGCGCCGTGCCGACACACGTGCCATACACGCACCCCGCGCCGATACCCGCGACGACTGCCGCGATGTATAGATGCATGAGCGTAGTCGCATGAGCGTCGATGATCCAGCCGATCGCCGCGCAGATCGCGCCGCCCATCACCACGGGCCGCGGTCCGAATTTATCGACGAGCCAGCCCTCGACGGGCACGAGCCACGTCTCCGTGACGATGAAGATGGTAAAGGCCATCTGAATCGCGGCTTGGCCCCAATGGTTCTTCGCATCCATTGGTATGACGAACAGCGTCCACGCGTACTGGAAATTGGCCACCAGCCCCATGCAGACGATACCGATCACCAACTGCACCCACCTGTTCTGACGTCGTCCGTACGACTTCCCGGACGCAACCGTGTCTGCGCTTGCCATGTCTGTCTCCGTTATGTGTCATTGCGCTCGTTCGGCGCTTGAATGTAGTGCTGAGATCGATGCGTTTGCTCAGGGTAAGTACTCAGTCGCCTCGCGGGCTAGAGCCTTCGAACACGGGAAAACACGGGAACATCGTGCGGCAGAGAAACGATACGGGAAAGTTATAAAAAGTTAGGGTTTGAATTCACGATCATGAATGGATGAGGGGCGCCCGACGCGAAAAGGCGTCGGCGCGGAGAGCAGCTAGAGCCGCTCGATCATCGACGAGTTGTTTGCGGAGCACAGTCTGCCGCGTCCGCGCATCGACGTGCATTGCGATGCGATCACCGGCGCGCAGGCCAGCAGCGCGGAGAGCGATCTGCTGGGCCTACTGGAGCCTCGGCTTTATGATTGTTCCGGACGAGATCGTGGCCGCGGTGAAGCACCGCAAAAGTCGTTCTGGGATCTCATGACGGGAAGCTACTTCATCGAGCGCGCGATGAGTCCCTTCGCTTCGTTGCTGCTCGAATCGATCGACAGTGCGGTGTTGGCATTTTGCCAGGCACACATGGCACGCTCCTGCACGACGCAACTGCGTGCCGCCTTCAAGGCCGCATTGCGAACCGTCTCCCGCGACAGCAAATCCTGTTTGAGCCGGAGGGCCTCGGGATTGTCCGGCTGCAACGAAAGCGCCCAAGAAATGCCGGACCGCGCCAGTTGCAGGTTGTTTTTTCCGAGACCGTCGCGCGCTCGCGCGAGCGCAAGCGGCATCAACTTCTGATTTTTGTCGGCGGATGCTTTGTCACTCGGCGGCGGCGCTTCCGAGCGTGGGGCAATTGTCGGAGCCTGCGGCACGGCCGGGGCCTGCGCGGGCTGATTCAAGTCGTTCGACGTCACCATGCCTTGCGCGCCGATCGATCTCGTCGGCTCTTCGTGCGCGTCATGATTCCGAATCCAGTACGAGAGTCCCGATCCGATGAGCACGAAGGCCGCCGCAAGCGTCAGCACTGCCCCCTTTTTCATGCCCCGACGCCCGGTATCGCGGCGCGGTGGCGGACGGACCTCGTCGTCGGGATAAACGGCGTCGTTCGATGCGAACGAGGATGCATTTTGCCGCGGCCACGCCGGCGGGTCAGGCGGAAGATCGAGACGCCCGTTCGGTGCGCCGTGCGCTGCCGCTCCAGGCTTCCTCGCGGTGGGGACACGATCGCCGAACACAAACCGCGCAGGCGCACCGCAATGAGGACAGGACAAATTCGGCCGTGGCGCCTTGCCACCGCAGCGTGCGCATGTTCCCGTGACAATCGGGGCACAAACGCCTTGTTCGTCCATCTAAACTCTCCTCCTCGTGAAGTGCGAAAGAAACGTCGGACCTGAAACGTGGTTGATGCGACGGGCGCGACGGGCAAAGGTGGCCGCTGGATCGATATGGAACGGCTCTCTTCCTCACGATTACGGGCCAGACTAGGGCTATTAGTCTAACATCGGGCCGCTCGAGCGCGTCCTCACGCCATCGACATGGAACGTTAGCGGTAACGCGACGGGACGCCTTAATATCGGTATCCTTATTATTTACCGAGGGGCCCAGGAAGGTCCTTGGTCGACAGCCAAACCGAGCGCGTCGAAGTAAAGGTCGAATGAACGCAGGACCGATTCGGCGATCAGCCGAGCGATGCCCGCGTAGTTGTTGCTCGCGCAAGCGTCGTCCAGCGAATCGCAATAGGCTGCGCGATCCTCATCGCGGATAACAGCCGGGGGATAGCTCGATTTCATCAACTCGATATTCAGAAGCAGGCGACCTGTTCTGCCGTTTCCGTCAACGAACGGATGGATCCTGACGAACCTCGCATGAAGTTCCGCTGCGCGCTCAATGGGATGCATGTGCCCTGCTCCCGCATGCCACTCGACGAGCGCCGCCAGTTCGGCCGGAAGATCCAGGAAGTCGGGCGGCGTGGTTCGGGCGTCGGCGATCGCCACATTCACATGACGGTAGCGACATGCCTCCTCACCGACGCGGCGCTTCAGCACGGCGTTGTGGATGTTGCGGATCTGCCAGGTCGAGATTGGCTCATTGCTTGCGATGATCTCCTCGATGTAGCGCATCGCGTTGGGACGGCCCATGGTCTCGCAGTGCTGCCGTAGCGACTTGTCGCCAATCTTCAAATTGTCGAGTACGACCTGGGCTTCGCGCAGTGAGCGCGCGTGGTGCTCGGTTGCGTTCGCATCAGGCGTCCATTCGAGCCTCAGCCTTTGCTGCAGCGATGCCAAGGCTGGAGGGGAAAGCGGGCGTGTCGCGTCCAGTCGTGCCTTGTTGGCGTCGATCGCTTCCAGCATGCGTTGTAAGTTCATGGTTCTGGTCTCATATCGGCGGCGTGGCGTGGCTGCGGGTGCGAACTGGCGATTGAACTAACGTCAATATGGAACAGATTTGGAAATGATGGGGGTGGCGGTGGTGGATGGATGGCCGAAGCCTGCCACGTCGGCAGTGCGGACACGTTGGGTCGCGGCGGCGCTTGCGCGTAGCGTGTGCTGCGTCAGCGTGATGGCGCGTTGGCGGGTGTGTGGGATCGTGAAGGTGGTTAAGCGATTCTGGGATCGGGGATTTGCCGTATCGACCGTCAACTGTCTGTTGGACTTCCAGGCCGTTAAGAGGGAGTTTCAGGCGGCGTCGGATGGTTCGCGGGATCTTTGCTGCTCCTGGGCCGTAGCCGACATTGGAGGAGACTGCCTTGGAAGTTAGCATCATGGACGGCTTCCGACGGTGACCGCGCCGCGCTGAGGCCAACGGCCGCGACTCACTTGAGGACCCGGACTTTGGATCCGGCTCCGGCGTTCAAGCCGGACGCCGGCATGAACTGGCCGCTGACCGAGATCGCCTCCGACGGCCACGCCCTCGGCTTGTGCGACTTGTGCGTGAGGATGCCCGAACTCGCCTGGGTCAGTTTGCGGAGGCTGACGACCGTCCGCGGGCGACTCGTCCTGCCGATCGAGCGCCACTTGCACTTTCGGGGGGAGAAACTGAGCACCTACACGCGCGATGCGCGGCTGGCAGGGCGGATCCTCGTCCAACCCAGCGCGGGGCGTCGCGGAGCGCTCCGACAGCGCCGGTGGTGAGACCTCCGGGCTCCATTGCTGACGCCGGCCGGCATTCCGAGATCCGGGCCTGCGCGCTTCGCTTGCGTGCGGACGGCACACGGGGACGGCCGTTGCGTCGAAACGTCTTCCCTGACCTTATCCCCTTGTCCGCGACTGTATCTCACGGCCATGCGTTGTCAAGGCGCGCAGGGCCGCGTCCTCGGCCGCGTCCTCGGCTGCGTCTGCGTCTGCGGGCCGCATACCCCGCCCTTGTCTCCTCGACGGCGCTCGCCCGCGTGCTCCTGACCGTCGCGGGTGATGAACTCAAGAATGACGGTGGTGACGAGGCCGCGGGTATTTCGCGCCGACCGCACCGGCCAGCCGAAAGACGGGCTCCGAATCTTGGAATCCGGTTGCGATGAACAGCAAATCCTTTTTTGTCAGGAGGCGCCATGCAACTTGCAACTCGTTTCGCTTTCCGTTCGCCGGTGCCGCGCTCCGACTAACTGGCTGAAGTCACTACTGAAGGATGCCATTACGCACCAGGCCGCTAGCGCCGCGTTCGGGCATTGCGTCTTATGCCGCAATTGCCGCCGACGCTAGAGCGGAACGCGATGGGCTGGGCCGCCGCGGAGGCATAGCATCCGATGCAACCATGCTCCAACACAACGTTCAAGCGGTCTTGGATTCTCACTATACGGAGGCGCTTACCGCGGCCGAGTCCGGCTTTATTCCATATTTGACGAATTGTCGGCGTCGTTCCTCCTTAGCGTGTCTCAGGCTTACCTCGATGCGAAAGCAACGGTTCGTGGCAGGCTGGGAGCCTTCTACGAGCGTCCGGACGCGATTGACATTGCACGGCTCCTTCCGGCATCCGCCAAAGCAAAGATTCGACGTCCTCGGCCTCTCGAATCTCGACTGACCCGCGTCGCCCCCCCCCCCGGAGCGGCAGCGATCGTTTGCCAATCGGCCGGGCGTGCCGGCCCACGACCGTTGCCGATCTTCGGATTTCGGTAGGTCTAAAACAGGATAAGCGTCGCTTTCTGCCAGTCGCGCCTGCCCGGTCGCGTGCGCCAACCAAACAGGTCCGTTTTGCAAATGACCGAGTGCTTGGCGCGCCAAGTAACTCAATGGCCGCTTCCAGCCTCCGATGACATAGCCTCGACGCTTCTGAGTCACGCTTCATCGAGAACGGTCTGTGACTGCTCATAACGTGAATAGCGCCGTCATTGAATGAGCATTGCTTTCGATCAAAAGCGGTACCTCGCTCGGCGCCAAAGACCGCTCGAAGTCCCCAGCCCTCGATCAACTCGCGCGTGGCGTCAATCGCCTCAAGTTACTACTGTATTTGCCGTTAACGCCCTAACGCGATAGGAGGTTACATCATGAAGCTATTTGCTACAGTGTGCGTATGGCTGTTCGCCACTGCAAATCCGGTCTTGGTGACCCACGCGAATGCGGCGGCGCCCCTAAAGTCCTATGGAGAGATGTCGTTCTCCGTTTTCTCCCCTTGCGCTGGCAACGCTAGCTTCTGCGCGCCTACAATCTTGGCGCACGGGA
Organism: Caballeronia cordobensis; assembly: GCF_001544575.2. GTDB lineage: Bacteria > Pseudomonadota > Gammaproteobacteria > Burkholderiales > Burkholderiaceae > Caballeronia > Caballeronia cordobensis. The sequence goes on along the minus strand of NZ_FCNY02000014.1, from coordinate 62,621 downwards.
TCGCCAAGGCTGATACGGCGGAATCTCTGCGATCGTTCGTTACGAACATCGCAAATCGTCTTACTTAGATAAAGAGCATCTAGCGGACTACACGCGCGTGTGCTGCGACAGTCCCGGTGGAGATCTTGTCGGTGGCATCAAGCTCGGCAAAGTATTCGAAATATGAAGTTAGACACCTGTTTGGCTTCAGACTATACAAAAAGAGATAATTCGCGATCTGACGCATTTCGCGACAATGGAGCTATCTGCGCTTCTGCGTGTGTCTTGTCATTCGCCGGTGGCATGAATCGAAGTGTGGAGGACCGCTCACGGGTCGGAATACATCAGTTCTCGGGCCGGTCCGGGCAGATCGGCGATAGCGCTACTCAGGTAGCAGTCGTGCAGATTGCGGACTATCTCGAAGGAATGGGAATCTCGGGGCGTATCCTTGATTTGGCATCGCTTGTGCCAGCTGAGAAAATTTATTGGCTCAATACGAACGAAGTGAAGAGTCTTCGCTTGGACAACCCAACACAGATTCTTCATGCATGGAACCTCCAAGCAGGGCCTGACGGCGTGTTGATCGGTCCTGGTCAGCCAGCCCACCGCTCAAGGTGATGACGCGAACGTCACACAACTTTTGCTTACCCAGACTTCCACAGGGCCAGTGCTGCTGATCCGAGGCGAATTCCACAATCGGTTCGCAAGCAGCATTGTCGAAGGTGTGGATGCCTTGTCGTCCACCGATGGTCGAGCAAATGTTTGGTTGGTTACTGGACGAAAGAAGAGCCATCATTGCACGAGCGGTCCGATGGCAGCCCGACAAAAATGGGCGCGGAATTTTCGCAGCTATAGCACTCTCGTCCAATGAGGCGCTGGCGCTGGCAAACGCACGAACACTGCGAGTCGAGACGTCTTGCCCTCATGCCTTGGATCAGTATTCTTTGGATACCGACATATCTATGCAGAATACGGCAGGCATCCTTCGAGCTGTTTTGAAGCCTTGAATTCGCACCTTTCGATCGCTGCATCCATCCAACGATCGCACTCAATGACTAGAATGGCCGGGTGGCTCCGTTGTACCAAACACTATCGCTTGCCAATAAAAAAGCCGCTTCTCCGAAGCTTGCGGCTCGCTGGTCGGGTAACCAGTCCAGTTACCGCAAACTTCGAGAGCGCGGCAGAACCAAGGCGCTACCCGGTGTAGGTCGGAGCGCCCCAAAGCGTTCTCAATAGTTGCTTTCTGGTGCCCAATCGTGCGAAGGGTGCCGTGCATTAGCGTCCGGAAATCAAAGCCACAGCAGGTCGGCTCTCCCTGACGTTCGAGGGATTTGGATCGGCGAGTTTATCCGCGCGCCTTTCCCAGCTTTGCCCATGTACGCTAAGATCATGTAATCGGCGCGCCCTTAGACGAGTCGAAAAACTAGCACAATTTCCGCGGAATCTCCATGGCTTTAACAAGCAAATCATCGTCGAATACGTCAACAATAATTGAAATTGACCTTGATCGCAGTGACGACAACAATCAAGTTGAAACGAACCAGCTCATTCAATTGGATCGCTACGATGCACTGAAGAGCGAAATCGATCGCGACCTAAAGAGGATTCTCAGGCAAGACTGGTTGGACGGCTATCCAGCAGGAAGCGGTCTCGTCTATTTCATCGACGGTACCCGCGGCGCGGGCAAATCTACATTTCTGAAGTCAGCATTCAAAGGTCTTTCGAAGGATCTGCGAGAGGAAGGCCTCAAGATTGCGCCGCTCGCCCATATCGACCCCAGCCGTGTCGAAAGCAATGAAGTCGTGTTACTTCATGTGCTGAAAGCGTTGAAACGAGAGGTCGACAAGACCGCACGCAGCAACTTCACGTTGAACGAAGATCGTCATCTCGCTAGTTTTCGTGACTTCTTCCGAAAGTTGGCAGGAGGTCTAAGTTTGCTGGCTCCTGGCCACAATCCTCTGCAGGACGTGGATGCCGAGCTTTTCCTTGACTGGGGTCTGGAGCGTGCCGGCCACAGCGAAGATCTGCGCTCCGATCTACATAACGTCATAGATTCGGCGTGCAGCCTTTTGAACGTCAATGCGTTGATCCTGGCGTTCGACGATGCGGATACCTATACGGAACATGCCCGCAGCGTCCTCGAATGTATCAGGAAATACCTAGACATGCCAAAGCTGATCATCCTGGTAACCGGAGATCTAGAGTTGTATTCGCTTCAGGTACGGGACATGTTTTCAGGCATGCTCCATCGAAATAGCAAGAAAGACGATCTCGATGAGCAGCGCGTGTCTCAGCGCATTCGAATGCTTGATCACCTCGAGGACCAGTATCTGCTCAAGCTTTTTCCTATCAGGCGACGCATTCAGCTCAGACCACTTTGGAACTTGATAGGCGATAGTGAAACCCGGAAAAAGTCAACCGTTCGATACAAACTAGTCAGCAACTCTTGGCTCGAAGAACGAGACGTAGACTCTGTAATCGCTGAAACGGTCCAGCAAAGCCTTCGCATTCGCAGTTCTCGTGACATTGCTCTATATCGAGAATTTCTGCTCAAACAGCCTCTAAGATCGGTACTTCAACTGCTCTCGAAGGTCGCAGGGCACCTGAGCCAACGAGACAATGGACGCAGACCAGCGACCGAGTGGTCTACGGAGCTCTCAGACGCCGTGTGCGAAGCCCTGAGATCGGTCGCACTTGGGAGTCTTTACAAGTTTGGCGTCGATGTTGATGCCATTGCGGCGCGAGAGTTGCCCGCCTTGATCGAAGCCGTGTTCGACCTTGCCGTTCGAGAGGGCGACGTCGATACAGCCGCTTACTTGCGTCCTCAGCCCAGTGATCCAGGTCTTCGTAATAGTTTCGCGTCGCTCTCCGCGGATGTCGCTGCGTTCTGCGCTGGAAGCCCGAGCTCGGTCATTCAGTATATGCTGGCCGGACCCGGAAGCGTCGCTCTCTATGGCCAAACGATGTCCGCGCGAAATCGTACGCGGCTCGGCGAGTCGGATCGATTAAAGCTTTTTAAGAAATATGTCGGAATTGGACGAAAGGAAGACTCTCTGAACTGGGCGAGACATGCTGCGGTTATCCTTTCCAGTCCATTTCTGGTGAATTTCGATGCTCCAACCGTCCGATTTGGCGTGATTGGCCTCTGCAAGCGAGAGCCAACGTTCCGAGCGACAGAAAGGGGCCGAACATTCGAGACTGTTTCGCATCAACTCGAAGCTCTTCGTGAACAAAAAAAGCCGCAGCCTGTTTTCGCACTGAGTTTGATCGACGTTTCTGGAATCGCTAAGTTAACGCTTGCCTCTATATTCAACATATTGGGGATCATTGAGCGATTGCTCTCCTTGCGAGAGAGCGATCTTAATTTAAAGAGCGTACTTGGTATTCTTTCGAAACCCTATCCGGCGCTTAGCATTTCACGCCCAGAATGGGAAGAGGAATATCCCCTCAGGGCAGTCGACGAAGTTAGTGAAAAGGACTATCACTCGCACAGGTCTGAAGAGTCTGGGCCCGATGTGCCAACAGGTTACAGCGCGCTTTCAGAACTGAGTAGAAATACTCTCAACTGGTTGAGGGATATTCAAGATCTGAAGGGTTCAATCTCGCCGTCCTCGGTTTTCATCGGGAAGATTTGGACGCGCCTGTATTTCAGCCTTGAAAAAGTCTCGATTGATAGGCGGGGAAAGGTCGGCGCGGCGAGCCTGATGGAGCTCTTTGCGTTGTGCGTGGTTAACGCATTTTTGGTTGAGGAGCTGGAGCATCATCTGCACACCAATATGGCATCGTATGAAAAACTCAGGTCTATCGATCGGACCAACCCGCTCACATCACCTGATACGTTCGTAACAAAGCTGAAGCATCAAGCAGTCAACCGCACACAAACCCCTCTCACCGCCTTGATCGTCACATGCCCGCTTATTCTTGGTCTACTGAACGCGGAACGAAGATATGCAGATGGTATCGCGAAGCTTGCAAGGACCGAAATGCAGATGACACATCACAATCTACGTAAAACCATCATGGGGATGCACGAGGAGGAAGAGCGCAGAAGCACGCATACTAGGATTCACGAAATGCTTTGCGACAGTGAGACCTGGGATCTTGTCGAACACATTTCCATACCATGAACGAAGAAATCGCGAATGGCGATACCAGTAGCGTAATCGCTCTGATTTCTGCTACTTTGCTCTCGAATCATCTGGTTCTAGACCTTGTGACCCGGTCGATGTTTTCGGATGACATCAGCAGTTCTGAGCTGCGTGAAGCGGTGTATCTGGGATATCGGCCATGGGCTTCTCGATTTCCTGACCACGTATTCGAAAGCTCATGGCGGCACTTAAGCCAGCGAGTCGGCAGTATCGGCGAACACTGCTTGCTCCTGGCGTCACTGAAAGCATTGTCTGACGAATTTCTTCAGCTTCGTCACGGTCACGCAACGGTTAAGCGCTCCAAATTCGGGCCGTGGCAACAAAGCGTCTTGAGTCGCATGAGCGGCTTGCCTGTTTTGGGTAGCCTTTGGGCAAACCATAGATCCATGGATGCCCACCGTTCGCACGAAATTCATGCAGAATCCGCGGCAGATTTTCGCAGCGGTGGCTGGCGACGGGAACTGCAGCCGATTCTGCTACCCATAGACGCCGTGGTCGAGGACTACATCGCACGAGAAGGCCTGCATGAAACTCACCTGCATCTCAACGGAAGCACCCACGCAGAGCAGTGCTGGCTGCGTGCACTCATCGCGCCGAAGGCTGAGACACGCGACTTTAGTAACAAATGGATTGCAAGGTCCAGCCAAGAGGCGGCTCGAATTCGAGAACTCGCCCATGCCGTCAATCCGACGCTAACACCCGCAGAACTCTATCGGCAGCTCGTTGCGGCGCGGCATCTAAGACAATGGTTAGTGGCACTCGCGACGGACAGCGTTCCGGGAGGAATGAACCTACCGACACGCTACACTGAATTTTGTGAGTTTCCGCTAATCGAGAGATCGGCGCCGCCTGCACGCGACGCGTCGCTTGAGCTTTCCTCTGCGACGCGAGCGGTTGATGAAGTCCGATGGATCGAGTTGGTTCTGCGACGGCTCGCACTCAGGCCCGATGTATGCATTGAGCGCATGCTGCATTGCTATCTGTTACTTCAAAATCAGTACTACAGGCTTCTTGTTCAAAGCGAGGAACAGTTCGGCTTTGATCAATTTCAGAAACTGACCTACACCGATCTCCGCGAACCGGCGGAGACGACATATCTCAATCGATTTATAATGATGCACGGGGACAATCGGGGATTTAGTCGGACCGGATACCTAGAAGGCCGGTTTGCACCGAAATCAACTATCGACAAAAATGCCAAAATCCTCCACCAGATTCTTTTCGGCTACAAGCGATACCTTCGCAACGACTGGACAACGCGACCTCCTTACACCGGTGGGACAACGTCACTTAACGCTCTCCTACGCGAACTCGATGAAGAATTTGTAAGTCGCCCCGCGCGTGATCGGCGTCATCATCGGCTTGCTCTTGTAGCGCACTTTATCAAGAGGCCATGGTCTGCAAGTCCAGTCCACAAGGCGGGTCCATACCGGTTCTTCAGACAACGCGCTGAATTGAGGCGCAGCGCCACAGCACTGCTCGCTACGTTGTCGAGATGGCCGCGGCTTAAGACGTGGATTAGAGGCATCGATGCGGCGGCCAACGAATTGGATGCGCCTCCCGAGGTCTTCGCGAGCTGTTTTCGAGTTTGTCAGCGCGCTGGGCTATCGCGGAGAAGCTACCATGTTGGTGAAGATTTTCCGCACTTGCTTGCAGGCTTGCGCAACATCAATGATGCACTGACACTGCTCGACCTTCGGGACGGCGACCGGATCGGTCATGGAACTGCAATGGGTATTTCTCCTCAACTCTGGATAGACAGGATGCCGAGAACGATGGTCGTTCGTCGAGGTGACTGGATGATCGATCTGCTAGCTGCATGGCAGCTCTTAAGGTCGGTTCCCGGATCTGATGTACTTGCTGATCGAGTTTCCACCGACTTACTCAAGATCTCTAGCATCGTCTTCCAAGACGACATTAGTTGCGCGGCGCTCGAACGAGCGATGGGTCTTCGTCATTTAAATCCCTATTTCATTAAGGCATCTCGCGATAATTCCTGGAACTGGCAATCGTCGTCATTAAACGATAATTGGAGGATCGAAGCAGAGTTAGTGCACAATGCCAAGCAAAGCAATCGGCGCGACGTCGATTTATTGTGGGAATGGCTGAGCAATCGTGAAATATGGGCGCGGACCGAGGAAACAATCGAGGTAAGCTCCTCTTACTTTACGGCATCTACATACGTTCAGCTTCAACAATCCCTGATGCGAAAAGTAGCCGAGCGAGGGGTGATCGTTGAAACGCTCCCGTCTAGCAATGTAAGAATTAGCCAGTATCAGACTTTTTTGGAGCATCATTCACTGCGCTGGATGCGAGTGCCGGGGTTTGTTATGGATGGAGATCCCGAAATTATGGTATCGCTAGGATCGGACGATCCCGGGATATTTGCCGGCAATCTAGACGGAGAGTTCTACCAGCTTTACTCAGCTCTAAGAAATCAATCACTAAGCGACACCATTTCCCTTGAGTATCTCGCGCCGCTGAACGAGCGTGGGCGTAAATACCGCTTTCACGAAAGAAGCTTGAGTTAGCCTTAATCTAACCCCAGCCAGCTAAGACGGCGAACCGGTGAAGATCAAACGACGATTTGTGGTGTCGTTGCGTGCAGTGCTTATGCTGCCGGTCGCCGCTCTAGCAGTCGGCAAACCACTTTAAAGTTGTACGTGTCAGACTGTCTGCGGTCGATGAGAACTCAGAATCGATGGGTGCCATTCACCAAAACCTGTCGCTCGCGGTTCACCACCTCTCATCGTGATCCTCAACAGTTACAGCCGGAAGATACCCGCAGTGGCGGCCCGGACCGCAGAAGAATTTGGTGGCATTGTGCAACGCGAGCGGAAGCAATGAACTGCTAGGAGGACGCCTCAGAATCCTCGGTCGGGTCAGGATAACCCTGCGCCTCGGCGCCGCCGAGAGGCGGTTGGGTACGTGCGTCGTCACGCAGAGGGTAGAAGCCGTACCTACCATATTCACGTATGCGCGTGAAAACCGTGGGGTTCAAGGTTGCGGCAGTGGCGGGCTCGACCTCCTCGTTCTCCAGGACAATCACCTGCCCCAGCCCATTCCACGTCGACAGCCATTTGTAGAAACTTGCGACGACGGTGGCGGATGGAACATCTTTGGTCTAAGCCGACTTGGGATCGGCATAGGCTTTGAGCGGCGAGTCGAGAACCACACGCGAACGCGGCACGCCGCACGTCCCCTTCTCTCAAACCGTCTTCGGATAGTTAGACGGGAACAACGCACGCTTCGTCTCATCGTCGTTGACCGTCTTGAACGCATGCTTCTTATTCACAGCGCGCGCACGTTCGACGGCCGGCCGCGCATCGATCTTCGCAAACCAGCGCTTGAGTTCCGGATATGGCCCGAGCGGATCCTCGCTCGACTTGAACACGCGCGATGCCCGATCGAGCCAGCCCCACGCGGACATGTCCGCGATCGTATAGCTGTCGGCCACGATGTATTCGCGGCCCTTGAGCCTGTCGTTCAAAACCTGATAGTGACGATCCGCCTCCCGCCGATAACGATTCACCGCATAGTCGAGCCCTTCCGGCGCCGCGTACTGAAAGTGCACCGCCTGCCCGGAATACGGTCCGAGCCCACTCGCTACGAACATCAACCACGAAAGAAGCTCCGGGCGATCTTCCGGCGCGCCGGCGAACTCACCCGTCTTCTCCGCAAGATAAAGAAGGATCGCGGTGGAGTCGAACACAACAGCCGGCTTGCCGCCCGGCCCTTCCCTGTCCACGATGGCGGGCACCTTGCCGTTCGGGTTGATCGCGCGGAACCCGGCCGAATGCTGCTCGCCCTTGCTGATGTCCACCGGCCTCAATTCATATGGCAGCCCCGATTCTTCGAGGAAGAGCGCGATCTTCGCGGGATTGGGCGTCGGGTGAAAGTAAAACTCGATCATGGGGATGGTCTCTGTGTCGTGGCCGATGTCGCGCCATTCTAGATCGGACGATTTCTATGCGCAGAAGCGAATCGGAAGGGCTAATGCTGGCGTAAGGAAGCACTAACGCCGGTGCACTCGCACGAGCCTCACTGCCGATTGCTGAAAATGAAGCCAACATTACATTTCAACCTATCTCCTGCCGAACTTTCTCCACCCGCTAACCCACATTTTGCCCATTTCATCCTGTCGTAAGGTTTACCCCGATTTAAACGCAAACCAACAAAAGGGACATTTTGACTGCAGCACGTAATCCATGCGAAACCCAATTGACGCCACCTTGAAGCGCCGCCTCTGCGACTGGCGTCGCGCACGCCGCAAAGGAGAGCGATTTGGTCCTGGAACTGGAGCGAGTCAGTGTCGTTTCTGGCGGGCAACCGTATTTGTACGGCGTGGATTTGCGCCTCGTCCCAGGCGCCATCAATGTGCTTCTCGGACCCACGCAGGCCGGTAAAACCACGCTGATGCGCGTGATGGCGGGTCTCGACAGGCCGAACGAAGGCCGAGTGCTCGTCGACGGCCAGAACGTGACCGGCGTCAGCGTGCGCCAGCGCAATCTCGCGATGGTCTATCAGCAGTTCATCAACTACCCGGCGATGACGGTCTTCGAAAACATCGCCTCGCCTTTGCGCCTGCAAAAGACCGATCCTGATGAAATCCGCCGGCGCGTGCGGGAAGTCGCAGCCAAACTGCATATCGATCATTTGCTGGAGCGGCGGCCGGGCGAACTGTCAGGCGGCCAGCAGCAGCGCTGCGCGCTCGCACGTGCACTCGTGAAGCGTACGTCGCTGGTGCTGCTCGACGAACCGCTCGTCAATCTCGATTACAAGCTGCGCGAGGAATTGCGCATGGAACTGGCGACGCTTTTCGCTGACGGCAACACCACCGTCGTCTACGCGACGACCGAACCTCTCGAAGCGTTACTGCTGGGCGGCCATACGGCGATCGTCGATAAAGGCCAGGTTTTGCAGTTCGGTCCCACGCTCGACGTCTATAACGCACCGGTCAACGTCGCGGCCGCGGCCATTTTCAACGACCCGCCGATGAACATGCTGACGAGCGACTGCGCCAACGGCCGCGCGCGTCTGCCGATCGGCGTGGAGGTGCCAGTCCGGCACGGTGCCGCTGTGAACGGCGCGTGCCGCATCGGCATCCGGCCGGGGCATCTGCGTCTTCACGCGAAGGCCTCTCATGCGATCGCCGTTCCGTGCCGGCTCGAACTCGCGGAACTGAGCGGCTCCGAAACGTACCTGCACTTGCGCACGCTGACCGGCGCGGTCAACCTGGTTGCGCAGTTGCAGGGCGTGCATCAGATCGAGCTCGGCACGCAGCTCGACGTTTTCATCGACCCTGAAGAACTGTTTGTGTTCGGCGCAGAAAGCCAACTGGTGTCCAGCCCGGAGGCAGCGCATGGCGTGCATTGAGTTTAGAAATCTCGCACACGCGTACAGACCGAATCCCGCGACGGTCGACGACTACGCGCTTCAACCCATGAGCATGGTCTGGGACGACGGCGGCGCTTATGCGTTGCTCGGGCCATCGGGTTGCGGCAAGACCACGCTGCTGAATATCGTTTCGGGGCTCGTCAAGCCGTCGGAGGGCCAGGTGTTGTTCGACGGACGCGACGTGACGGCGCTCGGCGCACGTCAGCGCAACATCGCCCAGGTGTTCCAGTTCCCCGTGGTCTACGACACGATGACCGTGTTCGATAACCTCGCGTTTCCGTTGCGCAATCGCAAGTTGTCAGCGGCCGAGGTCACGAAGCGCGTGCACGAAGTCGCGGATATCCTCGATATGACGCGCGACCTGCCGCTCAAGGCGAGCAATCTGGCCGCCGACGCCAAGCAGAAGATCTCGCTCGGGCGCGGCCTCGTGCGCAAGGACGTCGCGGCGATCCTCTTCGACGAACCGTTGACGGTGATCGACCCCGCGATGAAGTGGATGCTGCGCCGCCAGTTGAAGAAGATCCACCAGCAACTCAAGCTCACGCTGATCTACGTGACGCACGATCAGGTAGAAGCGCTGACTTTCGCCGATGAAGTCGTGGTCATGACCAATGGCCGCGTCGTTCAGAAGGGAGGCGCCGATGCGCTTTTTCTGCGGCCGGACCACGCGTTCGTTGGCTACTTCATCGGCAGCCCGGGCATGAACCTTTGTCCGATCGAGCTTGACGCCGACGGCGCAACAATCGGCTCGCAGCGCCTGCCGCTCGACGCCGGCACGCTGGCAACGCTACGGGACGCGCATCAGCAGACCAAAGGCGCGCTCAAACTGGGGATTCGCCCGGAGTTCGTCCGCCTCTCGCAGGAAGGAGGCGCCGGCGCGGTGCACGCGCGGGTGCTGCGCGCGCAGCAGCTCGGCAACTATCAACTGGTTACCTTGCAATGCGACGGCCATGTTTTCAATGCGAGGCTCGAACCGCATCTGCGGATTGTCGACGGACCCGCGTGGCTGCATCTCGTTGCGCCTGAAACCGTGTACTTCTGCAACGACGAACGAATCGAAACGCGCATCTTCGAAGGGGCCGCGCGATGAACAAGCCCGTCAATCAGAAGGCATGGCTGCTGGTCGTTCCGGTGTTCATCTGCGTCGCGTTCTCTGCGATCCTGCCGCTGATGACGGTGGTGAACTATTCGGTGCAGGACATCATCGGCCCGACGCAGCATGTGTTCGTCGGTACGGAGTGGTTTCGCAACATCATGACCGATCCGGATTTGCGCGAGGCGCTCGGCAGACAGGTCATTTTCTCCGCGTGCGTACTGCTGTTCGAGATTCCATTGGGCGTGGGCCTCGCACTCTCGATGCCGGCTTCGGGATGGCGCGCATCGGCCACACTCATCGTGCTTGCCATGCCGTTGCTGATTCCGTGGAACGTGGTGGGCACGATCTGGCAGATCTTCGGGCGCCCGGATATCGGACTGCTCGGCTACTGGCTCAATAGTCTTGGCTTCGACTACAACTACACGGCGAGTCCCACGGCGGCATGGATCACCGTGCTGGTGATGGACATCTGGCACTGGACCCCGCTCGTCGCGCTGCTGTGCTATGCGGGCTTGCGCGCGATTCCGGACGCCTTCTATCAGGCCGCGGAAATAGACGGCGCAAGCCGCTTTGCGGTATTCCGCTACATCGAATTGCCGAAGATGCGCGGCGTGCTGATGATCGCCGTGCTGCTGCGCTTCATGGACAGCTTCATGATCTACACCGAGCCGTTCGTGCTGACAGGCGGTGGTCCCGGCGATTCCACGACATTCCTCAGTCAGTATCTGACGCAAAAAGCGGTCGGTCAGTTCGATCTCGGCCCGGCTGCGGCTTTCTCGCTGATCTATTTCCTGATCATTCTGCTGCTGTGCTTCATTCTCTACAACTGGATGAGCCGCGTAGGCAAAGGTGGACCCGCCGCGCAAGGAGACGACCATGCAGGATAAGCGCCGCTGGATGCGGACGTTGATGCTCGTCGTCTATATGCTGTTCGCGCTGATTCCGCTTTACTGGATGTTGTCGATCTCCCTGCGCACGAACGAGGAGACCATGTCGACGTTCGCCACGCTGCCGCAGCACGTGACGTTCGACAACTACAAGGTGATCTTCACCGATCCTTCGTGGTACTGGGGCTACATCAATTCGATCATCTACGTGCTGATGAACACGGTGATGTCGGTGCTGGTCGCGCTGCCTGCCGCATACGCGTTCTCACGATATCGCTTTCTCGGCGACAAGCACATGTTCTTCTGGCTGCTCACCAACCGCATGACGCCGCCCGCCGTATTTTTGCTGCCGTTTTTCCAGCTCTATTCGAGCGTCGGTTTGACCGACACGTACATTGCCGTCGCACTCGCGCACATGCTGTTCAACGTGCCTCTTGCCGTGTGGATTCTCGAAGGCTTCATGTCGGGCGTCTCGCGAGAAATAGACGAAACCGCGTACATCGACGGTTATACGTTTCCCGCTTTCTTCGTGAAAATCTTCCTGCCGCTCATCAAGTCGGGCGTCGGCGTCACGGCGTTTTTCTGCTTCATGTTCAGCTGGGTCGAACTGCTGCTCGCGCGCACGCTGACTTCGGTCAACGCGAAACCTATCGCTGCCGTGATGACGCGGACCGTGTCGGCGGCCGGCATGGACTGGGGCGTGCTGTCGGCGGCGGGCGTGCTGACGATCGTACCCGGCGCGCTGGTGATCTACTTCGTGCGCAACTACATCGCGAAGGGCTTCGCGATGGGGAGAGTGTGATGTTCACCTGGATGTACTGGACGCCCGAGGTGGCGATCTTCTTCGGCTGCATCGTCGTCATGCTGTGCGGCATGACGGTATGGGAACTGCGCTCGCCCACTCATGAACGCAAGGGCTTTCTGCCTATCGCAACGACTCGCGGCGATCGCCTGTTCATCGGCCTGTTGGCTGCCGCGTATGTCAATCTCGCGTGGCTCGCCATCAGCGCCGAGGGTTCGAGTTCGTGGCCGGGCTTCGCAGCCTCCGTGCTGGTCGTGCTCGCGATCATGTGGAAGGGCTAAAGAGCAAACGCTTGCAATGAAGACTGATAAGTGCCGGTTCCGCTGATGGCCCCCAGCGGGCGCCGACAAGATCGAAGGGGCACGGAAGACACAGGAGAAGACCATGCATCAGAGGAGACGGATCGTCGCGCTGGCATTGGCAAGCATCGTGTCAGGCACCTTCGCAAATCAGGCTCGGGCGGGCACGCCCGAGGCGCAGAAATGGGTGGACAGCGAGTTTCAACCCAGCACGCTTTCGAAACAGCAGCAGATGGACGAGATGAAATGGTTCATCGACACCGCGGCAAAACTCAAATCGCAAGGCGTCAAGGAGGTTCATGTCGTGTCGGAAACCATCGACACGCATACCTACGAATCCAAAACGCTTGCCGCCGCGTTTAGTGAAATCACCGGCATTCAGGTGAAGCACGACATCATTCAGGAAGGCGACGTCGTCGAGAAATTGCAGACCTCCATGCAATCCGGGCAAAGCATTTACGACGGCTGGATCTCGGACTCGGACCTGATCGGCACGCACTATCGCTATGGCGTCATCGTGCCGCTATCCGATTACATGGCGGGCGAAGGCAAGGAATATACGAACCCCGGTCTCGACATTAAAGACTTTATCGGCACGAGTTTTACGACCGCGCCCGACAAAAAGCTCTATCAGCTTCCCGACCAGCAGTTCGCGAACCTTTACTGGTTCCGCGCGGACTGGTTCGCACGCAAGGACTTGCAGGACAAGTTCAAGGCGAAATACGGCTACGATCTCGGCGTGCCGGTCAACTGGTCCGCGTATGAAGACATCGCCGAATTCTTTACGAACGATGTGAAGAACATCGACGGAGAGAAAGTTTTCGGTCATATGGACTACGGCAAGAAGGACCCCTCGCTCGGCTGGCGCTTCACGGACGCATGGCTTTCCATGGCGGGCGCAGCCGACAAAGGGATTCCGAACGGCATGCCCGTCGACGAATGGGGCATTCGCGTGACGCCTGACGGCTGTCATCCGGTAGGCGCCTCGGTGTCGCGCGGCGGCGGCACCAACAGCCCGGCAGCAGTCTACGCGACGACCAAATACATCGACTGGCTCAAGAAATACGCCCCGCCGGAAGCGTCGGGCATGACCTTCAGCGAGGCCGGCCCTGTGCCCGCGCAAGGCCGGATCGCGCAACAGGTGTTCTGGTACACCGCGTTCACGGCGTCGATGCTCAAGCCGGGCAACGTCACGAATGCAGACGGCACGCCGAAGTGGCGCATGGCACCTTCCCCGCACGGCGCGTACTGGAAGGACGGCATGCAAAACGGCTATCAGGACGTGGGCTCGTGGACGTTCTTCAAGTCGACGCCGCCGAATCAGCGAGCCGCCGCGTGGCTATATGCGCAATTCGTGACGTCGAAGAGCGTGTCGCTCAAGAAGTCGATCGTCGGTCTCACGTTCATTCGCGACTCCGACATTCATAGCGACTACTTCACGAAAAACGCCGACAAGTACGGCGGCTTGATCGAGTTCTATCGCAGCCCGGCGCGCGTCGCGTGGACGCCGACCGGCAACAACGTGCCCGACTATCCGAAGATGGCGCAACTCTGGTGGAAGAACGTCGGCACCGCTGTCGCAGGCGAGAAAACGCCGCAGGCCGCAATGGACAATCTCGCAAAAGAAATGGACCAGGTGTTGTCCCGTTTGCAGCGGGCCGGGATGAAGGTTTGCGCGCCGGAGCTCAATGCGCAAAGCGATCCGTCCAAGTGGCTGTCCGACCAGCACGCGCCGTGGAAGAAGCTCGCCAACGAAAAACCGAAGGGCGAAACAGTGAAGTATGAGCAACTGCTGTCGGCCTGGAAGGCGGGCAAGGTGCGGTAGCCTTTCTGACGGCGTTCGGCGCTCTTATGAATCGGCGGCGCTTGATAGTGCCGCCTTTTTTATGTGTTGCTTTACTTTCGGCATGCGGCTGGAACCAGTCCACCTGTACAAGCAGTCCATCGGGGGAATAATGTCTGAAACCGAAGCATGGACATGTCCGACCTGTGCCATCCATGTCACCACGCCGTTCTGTCCGATGTGCGGAGAGAGCCCGCTTCGGCCGCCCGACCTGACATTGCGCGGCATCGGAGCAAAGATCCTGCATGCAGCGACGAGCATTGACGGGCGACTTCTTCGCACAATCAGTGTTTTGCTACGTCATCCGGGCGAGTTGACAGTCGCGCATCTGCACGGAAAGCGGATGCCTTATGTCGCGCCATTCCAACTGTTTCTAATCTCGAATGCGATTTTTTTCGCGATGCAGTCGCTGACTGACACGCAAGTCTTCGGCTCGACACTCCAATCCCATCTTCATCATCAGGACTGGAGTCCGCTCGCGCAGTCGTTAGTAGCCGAGCGCCTGGCGAAACTCGGCACGGACCTTCCCCGGTACACCGCTACTTTCGACCGCGCGGCCGTGCTCAATGCGAAATCGCTCATCATTCTTATGGTGGTCCCATTCTCTTTGTTACTCTGGATTGCCCTTCTACGCACGCGAAAACCCTTTGTCGCGTTTGTTTATTTCTCGCTCCATCTCTATGCATTTTTGCTGTTGTTGTTTTCACTCGCGCTAGCGGTCGCGGCCATCGAGGTCCGTCTGGGTGGCCTCGGACTCGATTCGCCCATCGTCGACAAGATTCTTTCGATCATCAATCTTGGTGTCTGTGGGGCGTACCTATACTTTGCTTTAAAGCCTGTGTTCGGCTCATACGGCGTGGCTCGGCTCATTACTTCAGGCGCTATGGCGCTAGCCGCTGGCGTCATCGTCGTAGCCTATCGATTCGCTATTTTCCTGATCACGCTATACACGGTGTAAGGACCGAATCTAAGGACGCTCGACGCCTATAATCAACCTCAAGCCCGCCCGCGCACGATTCTTCCAAACACCATCGTGTTTTCAAATCTTTGTTCAACATTCCGAACCAATGATCGAAAACTACGACCAGCTTCCGGCCAAACTCTACGCAGGTGAAATCGAGGCATGCTTCCGCTTCCTCGACGAACGCAACGCGCAAGACGGACATGATCCCGAGCATTGGCACTGGCGCGCGGTCACGCACCTGCGCGCGGGAGACTTCCTGCGGGCGCTCGATATCTGCTGCTACATCACCCGGCTCTCGGACACCTTCAAGTTTCAGATTCATTGCCTGTGCGACGCGTGCGCGCATCTCGGCCTCAAGGACGTCGCGCTCAGCATGATCGAGTATCACGCGAGCAAGCCGGCGAGCGCGCCGCTGCCCGCCTTTCTCTGGCGCGTCTACGGCTGGCATTACGTCGGCGAGGACGAGCGTGTGCTGGAACTGAGCGCCGAAGGCCTCGACGCTCATTCGACTTACGTGCTCGGCCATCATCAGGCACGCAGCGCGATGCGGCTCAACGGAATCGCAAGCGGCGTCGAACAGATGCACCGCTACTGGTCGTCGCACGAAGCGCGGCGCGTGCTGTTTCCGCACGTCGATGTCGAACAATACTGGTGCGGGCAACGCGTTCTCCCCGCACACCTGAATATCGCGTTGATCGCGTCGGGTTTCGGCGATCAGGTGAACTGGGTGCGCTACGCCGGCGCGCTTCAGGCGCTCGGCGTGCAGATCTCGTATGCCGATAACGCCGAGCGGAACTATCGACTCACCATGCCCGAGCCCGAACAGGCGAAATACGCCGAAGCCCTGCGCGCAGCCGGCTTCATCGTGGCGCCCGGCAGCACACAGTGGAGCGATCCGTTCGCTCTCTTCACCGCGCTGTTTCCCGTGCTCGGCTACGCGTCATCGGCGCGCCATATCGAGCCGGCCGATCCCCGCGCGGCCGATGCCATCGTCGACGATATCCGGCGCCGCGCGCGCGGACGGCGCTGCATCGGCATCTTCTGGTCGTCGTGCGAATCGGCGAACAACTTCGCCAACCGCAGCCTGCGTCTCGCGGACCTCGACCCGCTCTTCAACGCCGCCGAAGACATACACTGGGTCATCATGCAGCGCGGCTACGAGTACAAGCGCTGGCTGAGCGATCCGCGCTCGGCGGATTTCGAGCGCTTCACGACGCTGCCGCCCGATTTCACCTTCGCGCAGAGCATCAGTCTTATCGACCGGCTCGATGCGTTCGTCGGCAACGACGGCGGTCTGTCCCACTTCGCCGGCGCACTCGGCAAACCCGCGTACACGTTCCTCAATCAGGTGGCCGACTGGCGCTACGAGCGCGATTTGCATCGCACGCCGTGGTACGCGTCGATGCGCCTGGTCCGCGCCAGCCGCATGGGCGACTGGGACGATGTCGTGCGCAAGCTGCGGCAGCGACTCGCCGCCGCCGCCCTTCCCGGCTGAATCGCCGACTCGGGCTTCAGGCGAAGCGCGCCGCGAGTGTTTGCGGAATCGCGCTGCGACGCGTGAGCGCACAGGTCGGCAGTTCGGAATGCGCGCCGCGCACATAGGTTTCGAGCTGGTCGATGGCGAATTGCTGCTCCTCGATCAGATGCCGCACCATGTCGCCGATCGAAATCATGCCGACGAGCCGCCCGCCCTCGATCACCGGCAGATGACGGATGCGCTGCTGCGTCATCATCGCCATGCATTCGTCGGCGCTCGTCCTGAGACTCACGGACATAATCGGCGCGGTCATGATTTCGCATACCGTGGTCGTGCGCGAAGCCTTGTCCTGCAAGATCACTTTGCGCGCGTAATCGCGCTCCGTGACGATGCCGCACACCGCGCCGCCCACCGTGACGACGAGCGCGCCGACCTCCGCTCTCGACATCAGCGCGACCGCTTCATAGACGCTCGCCTCGGCGTCGATCGTATGAACCGCCGCGTCGCTCTTCGCCTTCAAGACTTGTTTCACCGTTGCCATTTGCCGTTCTCCGTGTGCTGTTTTCAGTTGCGTATCGAAAAGCGCGTCGATGAAGCGCGCGGCGGTGCGTTCAATCGAAATCGAACAGGTCGCCGAGGAAGGATTTTTTGCGCCGCGGATGCTCGTGCCTGCCGCGCGAATCGCCGTAGCGATGGTCGCCGTGACGTTGCGGCCGGTGTTCGCGCTCGCGATACGCGTCGCGCTCGGCGGCCTGCACGTCTTCGATGGACGCCTGCGCGGCGCGTCGCACGATCTGATCGAGCTCGCCGCGGTCGAGCCACACACCGCGGCATTGCGGGCAATAGTCGATTTCGATGCCCTCGCGCACGGTCATCAGCAGATCCGTCGCGGGGCACACGGGGCATTTCATGTCGATTCCTTTCTGATTGCTTTCAATGAAAACAATCTAACGGAACGTTCGACATGGAAAAACGTGAGATTTTGAGCGCTTTACTTCGGAAAATCCGCAGTGCGGAGGCGACGCGCCTAGTCCGGCGCGGCGCGCCACGCCTGCCACATCGCGCGATACGCCGCTTCGAGATGGCGCGTGAAACGCGGCGCGTCCATCATCGGCGAGGCTTCGAGACGCGCGCGCAGCGACGCCCGCAGGTGCGCAAGGCGCGGCAGATCGCAGGCGAGACGGCTGACGATATCGACATAGGCGGCGTCGTCATGCGCGGCGAGATCGCCGAGGCCGAGGTTCATCAGAAAGCTGAGGCCGGCCCGGCTCACCGCGGTCTCGCCCGCGCGCGACGGCACCGGCACGCCCATCCACAAGGCATCGAGACTCGTCGTGTGGCCGTTGTAGGGAAACGTGTCGAGACCGATGTCGATTCGGTCGTAGGTCCGCAGATACGCGTCGCGAGGCTGGTAATCCAGGAACTCGATGCGCGCGATATCGACGCCGAGCGCGCCGAGCCGCTCGGCGGCACGCTCGCGCGCGCCGGGCGGCGAGAGAAGCACGAGACGCGCGCCCGGCGTCGTCGCCAGCACCGCCGCCCACATGTTGAGCGTGCGGTCGGACGCCTTGCAGGGATTGTTCAGGCAGCCGAACGTAATGTGGCCATTGGCGAGCGCCGGCAGCGGCCCGACTTCCGGCGCATGCTGCGTCGTGACGCGCGGATCGACGCACCAGAACGTTTCCGGCAGGCGAATCGAACGTTCGCTATAGCGCGCATCCACGTCCGGGCGGCCGGGCGGGTCGATCCACGGATCGGTCAGCCGGTAACGAATCGCGCTGCTGCCCGTCGTGCCGGGATAGCCCAGCCATTGCACCTGCACCGGCGCGGGGCAGCGCGCAAACAGCAACGGGCGGCCCTGCGACATGTGCAACGTCAGATCGACCAGCACGTCGATACGGTCGTCGCGAATGCGTTGCGCGAGCGCTTCGTCGGAGAGGGCGTGCACGTCGCGCCACAGATCGACCTTCGTGCGCATTGAGGCGGTGATGTGGTCCGTGTCCGACGTGCTCGAATAGCAGACGATTTCGAACGCCGCGTGATCGTGCGCGCCGAATACCGGCGCGGTGAACATCGACTGGCAATGCATGTTGAAATCGGGCGCGACATAGCCGATGCGCACGCGCCGTGACGGATCGCGGCTGTTCGGATAATCCACCTCTGCCGGCCGCAAAGGCGCTTCATGACGCGCCGCGAAACGCAGGCACTCGTCCAGAATCTCGTGCGGATCCTCCGCGTGGTAGGTCAGCGCGTAGTTCAGGTTGCGATGCACGCATTCGTTATCCGGCGCGCAGTCGACGGCCCGGCGAAATTCGGCGATGGATTCCGCCATCGCGCCCATGTCCTTCAGCGTGGCGGCCAGATTGTTATGCGCTTCCCTGACGTCCGGACGCAGCGCGACCGCGTGGCCCAGAATCGCGGCCGCTTCCGGCAGGCGGCCGAGATCCCGCACGATCCGGCCGAGGTTGTTGTGCGCCTCCGCATAGTCCGGGTCATGCGAGATCGCGTTGCGGTAGGCTGCTTCCGCTTCGTCGAGGCGCTTCTGGTCGCCCAGCAGCACGCCGAGGTTGTAGTGGAGTTCGGCGGCATCGGGCCGCAACGCCAGCGCCGCGCGGTACGCCACTTCGGCTTCACGGACGCGTTCCTGACGATCCAAGGCGTAGGCGAGCGCGCCATGCGCTGCGGCGTCGCCGGGATCGAGTGCAAGCACCTGACGATAGGCCGCCTCGGCATCGGCGAAACGCTCCTGATGCGACAACACCGCGGCGCGGCTCCGCCACGCGTCCGCATAATCGGGCCGCACATCGCACGCTCGCCGATACAGCGCCAGCGCGCGCGCCCACCGGCCCGCATCGCGCCACACGTGGCCGAGATTCAGATGCCCCTCCGCGAAATCCGGACGCAATACCACGGCCTGCCGCAGCGCCGCCCTCGCCTCCTTCGTTCTGCCGCTTGCGCGCAAGAGATTGCCGAGATTGTTGCAGGCGTCGGCGTAGGCGGGACGCGCGGCGATCGCCGCCCGAAACGCGCGCTCGGCGTCGTCCGCGCGACCTTGCTCCGTGCGCAGATTGCCGAGGTTGAAATGCGCTTCGGCAAAGTCGGGCCTGACGGAAAGCGCATCCAGCAACGCCGCCGCGCCCTCCTCATGACGGCCGAGCCGATTGAGCAGATTGCCGAGGTTATAGTGCGCCTCCGCGAAATCGGGTTTCAACCGTATCGCTTGCCGATACATCGCTTCCGCGTCGGACAGCCGGCCTTGCGCCAGAAGCAGATTTCCCAGATTCGCGTAATTGCCCGCGATATCGGGATGTTCCGCAATCGCCCGCCGCCAGTGCGATTCGGCTTCGGCGTGACGATTCAGGCAATAGCAGCACGTCGCCGCGAGATTGAGCGCTTCGGGATGCGCCGGACTGGCTTCCAGCATGGCGCCTAGCGCCGACAGCGCTTCGTGATACTGGCCGCCGGAAAAATGCGCGGCGGCCGACTGATAAACGTTCGGATCGAATGACATGGGTCTATTAATTCGCCATTAAGCCCGTTCGACGGAAAATCCGTTCTTTTTCAACGGTCTCAGGCAGATTAAAACTAACAGATCCGTGCGGCCGATTCGTCAATAACTATAAAGCGGTGCGCAAAGCGAAACAAAAACGGTTCGTCGCTTGCGCCCGCGCCAGCCCGCCTCTATCGTGCCGAATCCCGAAATACGGCGAGTCACGCGCCCGTCATGCAACGCCGACTTGCGATCCATCTCAAAACCCCGCAAGCTTCGTTTTCGAGACGGCGCGCGGGCGCGCGCCGCAACCGCACCACACAGGCGACATCACCATGCACGACAAATCCGCGATGAGCGAAGCACGCGACGGCGCCGACAAGCGCGATCTTCTGTATTTGCTGCAGGGCGCCGACGACTTCAGCCGCCTCGTCTTCCCCGACAGCGAAGCGCTCTTCAAGAGCCTCGCGCACCAGCAGGCGCCGCATACGCTCTTCATCACCTGCGCCGATTCGCGCGTGTCGCCCGAAATGATCACGCAGACGCGCCCCGGCGAGCTGTTCGTGTGCCGCAACATCGGCAATATCGTGCCGGCTTATGGCGAAATGCTCGGCGGCGTGTCCGCCGTGGTCGAATTCGCGGTGCTCGCACTCAACGTGCGCCAGATCGTGATTTGCGGCCACTCGGACTGCGGCGCGATGAAAGGCCTGGCGTCGGGCGCAACCATCGCCGACGAAATGCCGACGGTCCACGCCTGGTTGCGCAATGCCGAAGCCGCGCGCAGCGTCGTGATGGCGCGAAAGCTCGAAGAAGAGCGCATCGTCGCCGCGATGGTCGAGGAGAACATCCGCCTGCAACTCACGCATTTGCGCACGCACCCGGCGGTCGCGGGGCATCTCGCGCTCGGCAAGCTGCAGGTTCAGGGCTGGGTGTACGACATCGGACGCGGCAAGGTCTCGGTGTTCGACGAAGCCGACGGCAAGTTCGAGTCGCTGGAAGAAGCGCGCCTGCGCATGCTGCGCACAGGCGCGCGGTAGGACGCCAGCGCCGGCCGCCGCGTGGGCGTTATTGCACGCCCTTCTTCGCGGCGAGATCCTGCGCCATCTTCAAATGCTTCTGGATCGTCGGCAGCGCCTTCTGGGCCGCCTTCTTCAGATCGGCGTTCTGGCCTTGGTCGATTTCGGTCTGAAACACCTTCACGGCTTCCTCGTGGCCCGCTACGCCGACTTTCTGGATGTACGCCGTATCGAATTCCTTGCCGTGCAAGGATTTGAGCGAATCCAGCACCGCCGGGTCCGAATTGTCCTTCGGCACCGTCACGCCGTGCGGCGCGGCCATCTTGAGCTGCATCGTGAGCTTGGTGTGATCGATCATCATGTGATGGGCGAAGTTCTTCACGTCCTTGTCCTGCGACTGTTTCGTGGCGAGCTTGGCCGCATCGATCTCGGTCGATCCCGCCGCCGACGCCGCCTGCACGAACGCCTTGTCGGCGGGCGGCAGGTCGTTGCCCATCGTGGCGCTGGCCGCCTCGGTCTGGGCGAGCGCCGAAAGCGGCAGTGCGGCGATGAAGGTCGCGGCGAGCGCCGCGCATAGAGTGGCATTGCGTTTCATGGGGCCTCCCTGGGCAAGGTATGTTGTGATCTTTTCAGCAATGCCGATGCCACAGTCAGCCGGGGCCAGGCCGGGCGTGCGGCATGCTTGCTAAACTCGCCGGTCGCGAGTCGTTATTTTTTCGAATGGGAGCGCCATGCCTGTCTACGATTACGAATGCGCGGAATGCGGCGCATTCGAAGCCGTCCGCCGTATCGCCGAGCGCGACGAACCCGCCGCCTGTCCGCATTGCGGTGCGATCGCCGCGCGCGTGACCGTCGGCGCGCCGAGCGTCGGCGGCCCGAGTTCGCCGGATGGCGGCGCGGAGGAAACCGGCAGCTACGGCATGTCGCATCGCGGCGGCTGTCTCTGTTGCCGCTAATGTTTCATCGCCGCGCTGGGCACGGCCATTGCAAGGTCAGCGTGGCGCCCGCCTCGCGCAGCGCGGGCGTATCATGCAAGACGACGGCGCGTCGTGCGCAAGGCTGCGCGCCGTCGAGGGCATCGCCATTGCAAGACGCGCTGCGTTGCGTCGTATATTCGCGTCTTGCGGTGCGCGCGCTTGAGCGTGTTCCGAACGAATAACAGGAGGTGATAAGGATGACGATAGAGTTCAGCGGGCGGCGTCATGTCGTGGCGGCAGCGCGTGTCGCTTTCGAAGCCAGGGTGGACGGGCGCGAGGTCTGGTGCAGCGTCTCCCTTGATGCGCTCAACGATCACTTCGGCAACAGCGGGACGTCTTCGCACGATCTACTCTCCGCGTTCGAAGGAGGACGCATGCAAATCGAGGATGCGGCCCGGCGCGCGCTCGAGCGCAATCACGGCCAGTCGGTCGAACTGGAAACCAACGATTTCAAAGCGTCCAGGGCCACCTGACGCGCGGGCCTGAAAGCGGGCTATGGAGCGTGCTTTGAAGCGGGCGGCGATGCATCGGCTGCATCGGCAACACCGCCCGCATCAGTGGGCATAGAAGCACTTCAATACGTCGAACATCCACCAGACCGGGCACGGCGTTCTGCAAAAGCCGTCGTAACCCGCGTCGAAGAGCGCGTCGCGCGGGTCGCGCACGGCGTCGGCGGCCAGCGCGATCAGCAAGTGTTCTTCACCTTCCTGGCGATTTTGCGCAAACGCCTCGCGCAGCGCGTGGGCGAGCCCGTGAACGCGCCTGTCGCCGATGAGCGTATCGACGAACAGCACCTGCGGCCGCCACTCGCGGGCGAAGCGCAAGGCGCTGGTTTCCTCGCCGATCTGCACGGCCTCGAAGCCGCGCATCGCGAACAGCAGCGAGAAAGAATCCCCGACGTTCGATTCCGAATGCACGACCAGCACGCGCCGCGGACCGGCAATCGTCATGGTGTGCGGATTCCATATTTCGCACCGTTCGGTGCGCATGTCGTACGAACGTTCTTCCATATCGGTCCGGCACGGCGATGGACGCCGCACCGGCACCGTCGATTCAGCAAGGTCGAGGCCCGCCTGCGTTTTTTCGATTCGGAAGGCCGCTAGCGCGAAGCGAGCAGGCCCACGATCAGCCCGCCGACGGCCGCGAGCGCAATCGACTTCCACGGATTGTCGTGTACGAAATCGTCGGTGCCTTCCTTCGCTCGGGCGTACCGCACCGCAACAGCGTCCTGCGCGCCGGCGAGCACGGCACGCGCGCGCCTCGGCACCGGCCGCGCCGGATGAAACTCGCTGCCCTGCCCTTCGGCCGACGCAGACGCCGGCTGGGCCAGCACCGTCGGGCTGTCGCCGCCTTCGAGCACGCTGCCGTGCACGTGGTACGGCGCGTACTTCGCGGGTTTGTGCGCCGCGCCGGGCGCGAGCGGCATGACGTTCGTGGCCTGCGCCTGCGCCATGCCCGGCGCGAGCGCCGCGTCCATGGCGCTGGCTACCGCGCGGCGTGCGAGCGCCGGCTCGGCGGATGGCATCGAAGGGATAGGAGATGCGTTCCCGTTTGCATTGTCCACGGCTTTTCTCCGGTTGACTGCATCCATCGCGCTGCAAAAAACACCGTTCGCGATCCGATGATGCAAGAGTCGCACCGAATGCGCGCCCCGGCAACCCGAGCGCGCGGCGGTCGTCGAACGTCACGCCACGCATCCGCCGCATGGCAATTTTTTTCACATAACGGTGAGAATTGCTCGTTTGTCGCGGTATCCGTGCGGGCCTTACGATTCGTGGCGTAGAGCGAAGCCGGGCGTGTGTTCCGGACGAAGCGGCGCAGCACGAGCCGCAACGCCAGCGCTGCATCTTTCGTTTCACGCCGGGCCGAAACGTCGGCGGCCCGCGCGCCGCTACGATGGCTTCGCTTTCGACTCCTTTTGCGAAGCCCGCCATGAATCCCGTCAATCTCGCTCAACTGTTCATCCTCGCCGCGCTGTGGGGCGGCTCGTTCCTCTTCATCCGCGTCGGCGTCGCCGATCTCGGCGTCGCGCCGCTGATGGCGTTGCGCGTCGGCATCGGCGCGGCGTTTTTGCTGCTGATGCTGGTATTGCGCGGCACGGTGCGGCAGGCGCTCTCGACGATGCGCGAGCGCGCCTGGCCGCTTCTGGTCGTCGGCATCCTGAATTCGGCCGCGCCTTTTTGCCTGTTCGCCTATGCCGAGCTGACGCTGTCGGCGGGCGTCACGTCCGTCATCAACGCGACGACGCCGCTCTGGGGCGCGCTCGTCGCCTTCTTCTGGCTCGACGACCGGCTGACGCGCATGCGCGTCGCGGGTCTCGCGATCGGCTTCGCGGGCGTGCTCGCGCTCGTGTGGGACCAGATGTTCGCGCACGATGCGAGCGCCGCCGCTTCGCCGCTCGCGACCGCGCTCGCGGCGCTCGCCGGACTGGCCGCGACGCTCTGCTACGGCATCGCCGCGAGCTACACGAAGAAGCATCTGATGGGCGTGGATTCGCTGACGGTCGCGGCCGGCACGATGAGCGCGGCAACCCTCGTGCTGCTGCCTTTCGCGCTCGTCTTCTGGCCGGCGGGCGCGGTGTCGCTCACGTCGTGGGGCGCGGTGCTCGGACTGGGCGTCGCGTGCACGGGCGTCGCCTACATGATGTTTTTCCATCTCATCGCGGTGGCCGGCCCCGCGCGCGCGATCACCGTCACCTTCGTGATTCCGATCTTCGGCATCCTGTGGGGCGCGCTGTTCCTGGCCGAGCGCGTGTCGCTGGGGATGGCGGCGGCGTGCGTCATCGTGCTCGCCGGCACCGCGCTCGCGACGGGCGTCGTGAAACGCCTGCCGCTGACGGGCGCGCGCCGCGCCAAGGCGTGAGCCCGCCGCGCTTCAGTGCATCAGTGCCAATGACGCGACAGCGGCCCATCCTCCCCCGCAACGGGATCGCAGCGCGGAAACGGCAGCGCTTCCATCGCGACGCGCTCGGCCTCGCTGATCGCTTCGCGCCGGATATCCCATTGCTGGCCTGGCGGATACGCGCCGACCACCTGAAAGCGCCGGCCCGCTGCTAGGAGGCAATGGCCGGTGCCGGCCGGCAGAACGAGCGCGTCGCCGGCGCTGACCGCGATCACGCGCCCATGCGGGCCGCCGAGGATCAGTTCGGCGTCGCCCGACGCGATGCCGAGCGCCTCGTGCGCGGTCGAATGAAAATGGTGATAGTCGAACACGCCGTCGCGCCATTGCGGCGGCCAGCCGTTTTGCTCGAACAGCGCTTCGAAACGGGCGAGGCCTTCGGCGGCGCGGGCATCGATCGCGCCGCGCCATACGAGCACCGGCAAGCGCGAATTGTTCGGCACCCAGCCGTTCGGCGGCAGCATGAAATGCTCGCAGCGCGCATGCTGCGACAGCACGCTCAGGGTGTGTTCAGCCATAGTGCACGTTCTCCGGAAAAGCCGAAGAACGTGCAGCAACCGATGTTCCAGCGCGCGGCTAGCGGCCGTGCCAGCGGCCGCCTCCGCTGCTGAAGCCGACGCCGAGCGACACCGACGGCGCCGCGTAATACCCCGGCGCGTACCCATAGCCGTAGGCGGGCGCGTAGCCGTAGACGGGCGCAGGCGCGGGTGCATACCCGTAAGGCGGCGCATAGACGCAGCCGCCGAGGCCGGCCGCCAGCGCGAGCGCGGCGGATACGCCCAACGAGCGCCTGAGGCGCGCCCCGCTTCGAGTTCGAGATGAAGTTGTCATGATGTGTCCCGCTCCCGGATAGTCCTGTGATTACCAGTGGCGATAACCGTAATACCCGCCGCGATGCGCGTAATAGTCGCGGCGTCCCCAATAGCGATAGCCATCCCAGTAACGATCGCCGTGCCACCCGATGACGATGGCCGGCGCGGGCGCGACCATGACCGGCGCAGGCTGATACACGACGGGCGGGGGCGGCGGCGGCGCCATATATACAGGTGCGGGCGCGACGTAGACAGGCGGCGCGGCATAAACAGGCGCGACCGGAATCCCGAGATTGATGCCGACGTTCACGCCCGCCGTCGCGGCTTCGCAGGCGAGCCCCGCGGACAGTGCGATTCCTACCCCGATCAAGCCCTTGGCGTTCATTTCTTCCTCTTCTTAGAGGGCCGCCACGAAGACCGCGATGCGATCCTGAATTCATATGCGACCATGAATCCATGTTAGCCGCGCGGGTCGCGCGTTGCGTTACAAGGCCTGTAACAGATGTGAGTGCTGAAACGAGGCGTCAAGAACCGTCACAGCCCGCGCGGGTTGCGCGCGGTTGCGCCGCCGTGGGATAGTTCCGGCTTCCTCGAACGGACGGCGGGACGATGGATTTACTGCGGAGCATGAAGATTTTTGCGCGCGTGGCCGAAGCGGCGAGTTTTACCGCGGCAGCGCAGCAAATGGACATCACCACGGCGCAGGCGTCGCGCGCCGTCACCGAACTCGAATCGCACCTGCGCACGCGGCTTCTCAATCGCACGACGCGCCGCGTGGCGCTCACCGACGCCGGCAACCGCTACCTCGCCCGCTGCAAGGAAGTGCTCGAACTCGTCGATCTCTCCGAAGCCGAAGCGAGCAACGCGCAGCGCTCGCCGAGCGGCACGCTGCGCATGCACGCGCCCATCACGTTCGGCCAGCACTATGTCGTGCCCGCGCTCACGCGCTATCTGGAAGCGCATCCGCAAGTGCGCGTCGAACTGACGCTGTCGCAGAACGTGCCCGACATGCTCGACGAAGGCTTCGACGTCTTCCTGCAAGTCACCACGTCCACCCTGCCCGACTCCGCGCTCGTCTCCACGAAAATCTGCTCGATGCCGAGCGTGCTGTGCGCCTCGCCCGCGTATCTGGCGCGCGCGGGCGTCCCGGCGGACATCGGCGACCTGCCGAACTTCGCGTGCCTGCAACTGGTGACGACCTTCTTTCCCATCGACCGATGGACCTTCGAAGGCCCGCGCGGACAGGTCGAACTCGAACTGAACCCCGGCCGGCTGCGCGTCAATTCCGCCGATGCGCTCGCCGCCGCGCTCGCGGACGGTCTCGGCATCGCGCCCTTGCCGATGCTCGCGGCGCTGCCGTGGCTGCAAAGCGGCGCGCTCGTGCGTGTGCTGCCCGACTGGGAACTGCAGAGCATGACCGTCTACGCCATGTACGCGTCGCGCCAGTATCTCGATGCGAAGATCCGGACGTGGGTGGCGTTTCTGCGCGAATTCGTCGAAGGCACGCTCGCGAACGAACTCGCCTGAGCAATACGGAAACATCGCATCCCTAAGACAAATCACGGGTTCGGAGGGCACGCACACCGGCTTAAACGCGTAGTTGCAAGCATGGTTCGGAACACTAAACTGCTTGATGGTGGGCTCGCATCGCGTCACGACGATGCAGCGCAACAGAAAGGAGTCGTCCGACATGAACGAGACTCTGCGTGCAAGCATCGCGTGCCCCGCGCTTCGGCTCTGCGCCGCCGTCTTCATCGCGGCGGCGTTCGCGCAGGCACACGCGGAGCCCACGGGCGCGCGCGTCGTCGCCGGTTCCGGCTCGGTGACGTCCGCGGGCGCGAACACGACCATCCAGCAAAACAGCAGCCGTCTTTCGATCGACTGGCGCTCGTTCGGCACGCGCCCCGGCGAATCCATCACGTTCAATCAGCCGGGCGCGAACGCGATCGCGCTCAACCGCGTCACCGGGCCGCGCCCGTCGGCGCTCTTCGGGCGGCTCGATGCCAACGGCCAGGTGTTCATCGTCAATCCGAACGGCGTGATCTTCGGGCCGGGCGCGCAGGTGAACGTGGGCGGGCTGCTCGCCTCTTCGCTCGATCTGTCGTCGAACGACTTCATGGCCGGCAATTACACCTTCGCGGGCGGGCGTCGCCACTGGCGGCGGCATGACGGCGACGGCGCGGCGGTCGTCAATCTCGGCACGATCCGCAGCGCGCCGGGCGGCTACGTCGCGCTGATCGGCGCGCGCGCCATCAACGCCGGCACGATCGATTCGCCCGGCGGCTTTGCCGCGCTCGCGGCGGGCGAGCGCATCGCCGTCACGCTCGGCGATCACAGCATGATCGGCCTGTCGGTGGAGCGCGGCGCGCTCGATGCGCTCGCCGCGAATCACGGTTTGATCGAAGCCGATGGCGGTCAGGCCTGGCTCGCCGCGAGCGCCGAAGACGCGCTCTTCGCCAATGTCGTGAACAACACGGGCGTCATCCGGGCGCGCAGCGCCGTGAACCAGAACGGCGTGATCCGGCTCGTCGCGGACAGCGGCGTGGTGCGCGCGGGCGGCACGCTCGACGCGTCCGCGCCCAATGGCGGCAACGGCGGCCTCATCGAAACGGCGGGCACGCAGGTGCGCGTCGCGCCCGATGCGCAGATCACGACGGCGGCGAGCACCGGACAAACCGGAACGTGGCGCATTGCGAGCGATTTCGTCGCGCTCGTCGGCGCGGACAATCGCTTCGGACAGCGCTTCGGCACGATTCAGAGCGCGACGCTCTCGCGCGTGCTCGAATCGACCAATGTGTCGATCAGCGCCGCCGCGCCGTCCGGCTTCGAGCCGTTCGGCTTCGTGCTGATCGACGGCCCCGTCGCCTGGCGCGGCGCGAACACGCTTTCGCTCGCGGCGCAAAGCGGCATTCGCGTCGATGCCGCCATCGGCGCGCCGCGCGGCACGCTTTCGATGACGACCGCAGGCGAAGCCACGCAGCGCGCGCCAATCGAAGCGGCGGGCGTCGCGCTGCAAGGCGGCGGCGCGTACACGCTGACGAATGCGGGCAACCGCATCGGCATGCTGGCCGCGAACGCCGGGGCGCTCACGCTCAGCGATGCCGCACCGCTCGTCGTCGGCAGCGTCGCGGGCCTGACGGGCGTGACCTCAAACGGCGCGGTGACGCTCGCCGCGCCGTCGCTCACGCTGGCCGCGCCGGTCACGAGCCGCGCGAGCGGCACGGCCATCACGCTCGCCGCCGCGAGCTTCGACAACCGCGCGGGCGCGGGCGCGCTCGCCGCGCCCAACGGCCGCTGGCTCGTCTACACCGATTCGCCGGACAGCGCCGCGTTCGGCGGCCTGCAAAGCGGCAACCTCGCACTCTGGGGCGATACCTACACGGGCAGCGCCGATGCGCGCGCCGCTGCGTCGCCGGGCAACCGGTTTGCGTTCGGCACGGTGCAGCAGGTGACGCTGACGGCGGTGAACATCGACGTGCCCTTCGACACGCCGCGCACGCTCGGCCCGAACGACGTCGCCATCGCGCTGCGCTACGACGGCACGAACTACGGCAACGCGTTCGCGGACAGCCCGCGCGTCCACGAGCCTTTCGTGTTCACGGTGACGAGCACGGGCGCGACGCCCGGCGCGGCCAGCGGCGAATACGCGATCACGGTCACGGCGACGGGCGGGCCCACGGGCTACCGGATCACGACGCAGGGCGGCACCCTGCGCATCGCGGGAGCGCCCATTCCGCCGCCGCCCGTGCAACCCGTGCTCCCGGCAACGCCTCAGACGCCCGAAACGCCTGCAACACCCACCACCCCCGGCTCGACCATCACGACAGCCGCGACCATTCCCGGCATCCTCGATTCGGTACGCACCGACGCCGCGAACCCCGTGCCGCTCTCCAATGCGACACCGGGACTTCAGCCGGAATCGGCGCCGCTCGTGCAACAGCGCACCAGTTCGTCGAGCGACGGCAGCCGCCTGCCGGACGACGCATGGCCCGGTCTCGTATGCCGCATGTGAGCGCGCGGCGCGTGCGACGCTCACTTCCCCCGCGACACGGCCGCGCGGCGTCGCGCCGGCTCGCCGTGCTGTTCGCGGCGCTGGTGGCGGCCGCCGCGCGCGACCCGCGCGATGCGCGGGCGCAGGCGCTGCCAAACGCGGGCAGCATCCTGCGCGAACAGCAGCAGCAATCGCCCGCCCCGCCGCCGCCGTCCGACCTTCGCCTGAACGTGACGCCCGCGCCGGAGCCCGCGCCCGCCTCGCCCGCGCCGGGCGGCATCCGCTTCGAGGTGAAGGGCTTCGACTTCACGGGCAACACGCTCTTTTCTGCCGCGGAACTCATGGATGTGGTGCGCCCCGCCGTCGGACCGGACCGTTCGCTCGACGATCTCGAAGCCGCCGCCGACCGCGTGAGCGCGTATTACCGCCGCCACGGCTATCTGGTCGCGCGGGCGTACGTGCCGCCGCAGCAGATCGACCACGGCATCGTGCGCATTGCGGTGAGCGAGGGGCGCTACGGGCGCATCGATATCGACAACCGGTCGCGCACGCGCGATGCCGTCATCGCGCGCTTTTTCGGCGCGCTCAAACCCGGCGATGTCATCGACGAGCACGCGCTCACCCGCGCGACGCTGCTCGCCCAGGACGCGGCCGGCACGACCGGCGCGAACGCGACCATCGCGCCGGGCGTGCTGCCGGGCACATCGGACAT
This sequence comes from Caballeronia cordobensis, assembly GCF_001544575.2. GTDB lineage: Bacteria > Pseudomonadota > Gammaproteobacteria > Burkholderiales > Burkholderiaceae > Caballeronia > Caballeronia cordobensis. The sequence goes on along the minus strand of NZ_FCNY02000014.1, from coordinate 31,833 downwards.
GACGCTTCGGGTGCCGGCGGCGCGGCCCCTGTCGGGCAGCGTGCAGGCCGACAACTACGGCCAGACGACGACCGGCACGGCGCGTCTCATCGGCGCGCTGCAATGGAACAATCCGCTCGGCCTGGGCGATCAACTGGGGGCGCGGCTGCTCGGCTCGATCACCGGGCAGTTCTACGGCAACATCGGCTACACCGTGCCGGTGGGCGGCAGCGGGCTCGCGTGGGGCGTCGCCTACACGCGCTCGACCTATTCCGTCGGCGGCCAGTTCGACGAGCTCGACGCCTACGGCAGCGCCAACGTGTTCTCGACGTTTTTCAGCTACCCGCTCTTGCGCTCGCCATCGGCGAACGTGTTCACGACGCTCGGCTACGACCACAAGCTGTTGTCGGATCACATCGGCGCGTTCGATTCCGTCAGCGACAAGACGAGCGACGTCGGACGGCTCGGCTTGTCGGGCAATCTCACGCTGGAAAAAAGCATCACGACGTTCGATACGAGCCTCCAGCAAGGCAACCTGCGCTTCAAGTCGCCGCAGCCCGAACAGCTCGCGTCGCAGATCGCGGGCGCGTTCACGAAGTTCGTGCTCACGCTCACGCATACGCAGGTGATCGGGGCGCAGACCAACGGCACGCAGCTCTATTTCGCGCTGACGGCGCAGGCGAGCTCGCACAATCTCGATTCGTCCGAGCAGATCTCGCTCGGCGGGCCGTACGCGGTGCGAGCCTACGCCACCGGCGACGCGCCGGTCGACGAAGCGTATATCGCGACCTTCGAAGTGCGGCAGACGCTGCGGCAATCGCTCGTGCCGGTGCTCGTCACGCTGTCCGGTTTCATCGATACCGCCGACGGGAAAATCGTCGCGCATCCGGTCGTGCCGGGCACGAATCACGTCCGGCTGTCGGGCATCGGCGTGGGCGCGACCTTCGCCGCGCCGCACGACTTTCTGCTCTCGATGGCCTACGCCCATACCCTCGGCTACGTGCCGCCGACCTCCGGCGCGGGCCACGCGAACCGCTTCTGGGTCGCGCTCACGAAGTCCTTCTGAGTCCCGAACATGATGCGCGCCCGATATCTTCTTCTGCTCCTCTTCCTCAGCCTGGCCGCGCATGCCGCGCACGCCGAAAACGTCGCGACGATCACGGCGCTCGTCGGCAATGTCGCGATCCAGTCCGCGAGCGGCGGGCAGCGCGTGGCGGCCGTGGGCGGCGGCATCGACAACGGCGACACCGTGCAGACCGGCGTCGGCTCCGAAATCGTGATGATCTTCACCGACAAGCAGCGCGTGTATCTCAAGCCGGGCTCGGTGTTTCGCGTCGACGACTTCCACTACGCGGCGGGCGCGCCGCAGGAGGACCGCAGTTTTCTGTCGCTCGTGAAGGGCGGGCTGCGCGCGGTGGACGGGCTCGTCGCGAAGGAAGGCAAACCGGAGAACTATCGCGTGAAGACGCCGACTTCCACGATCGGCATACGCGGCACCGAATATTCCGTGACCGACTGCGCGAATCTCGAGCCCGGCGCCAACGCGGATTGCAAGGGCGATCAGATCGTCGTCTACGACGGGCAGATCGTCGTGATCAATCAGGTGGACCGGCAGATCGTGCGCGCGGGCGAAGGCGCGATCGTCGTCAGCGCGCGGCTGCCGTTCGGCGTACTGCCCGCGTCGCGCGTGACGCCGGTGGTGCCGTCGGCGGCGTGCCGCTAGCGGGAGCCGCCGTGAGCACGCGCGAGCCCTTCGCGTTCGCGCTCAAGCGCGCCGGACTGCGCTGGGCGCTGGGACTCGCGCTCGTCGCCGCGCTCGCCGGGCACGCGCTCGGCCGTTACGACATCCGTTTCGCCGATACGCTCGACGCGCTGATCTACGACGCGAAGGTGCGCCTCTTCATGCCGCGCACGGCCGACACACGCATCGCGATACTCGACATCGACGAGAAAAGCCTCGCGGAACTCGGCCGCTGGCCGTGGAATCGCGCGCGCATGGCGGAACTGATCGATGCGCTCTTCACGCGCGAGCATGTGGCCGTGCTCGGCTTCGACATGGTGTTCGCGGAACCCGACGCCAGCTCGGGCCTCGCCGTGCTCGACGATCTCGCGCGCGGCCCGCTCGCCGGCGACGATGCCTACCGCCGCGCGCTCGATGCGCTTACGCCGCGCCTCGACTACGACCGGCGCTTCGCCGATGCGCTCGCGGGCCGCCCCGTCGTGCTCGGCTATTACTTTTCGAACGGAGAGGCGTCGAGCGGCGCGATCGGCGCGCCGCTTCTTTCGGACCGCGCGTTCGGCACGCATCCGTTCACGCTCTTCGACTGGACCAGTTACGGCGGCAACCTGCCCGCGCTGCAAAAGGCGGCGCGACGCGCGGGCTACTTCAATCCGGTGATCGATTTCGACGGTTCCGTGCGCCGCGTGCCGCTCGTCACGGCCTACCGCGACGGCATATACGGCGCGCTCTCGCTCGAAGTGATCCGCGCGCTCTTCGGCGACGCCGCCGTCACCCCGCTTTTCGACGATCCCGCCGACCCGGCCGCCCCGCTTTCCGGCCTCGCGCTGACGACGCCGCGCGGCACGCGCACGATTCCCGTCGATGAAAACGGCGCGGCGCTCGTGCCGTATCGCGGGCCGGCGGGGAGCTTCCCGTACTACTCCGTCGCCGATGTGCTCGCCGCGCGCATTCCGGCCGGCGCGCTCGCGGGCAAGATCGCGCTTCTCGGCACCACGGCGCCCGGCCTGATGGATCAGCGCACGACGCCCGCCGGCGAGGTGTATCCCGGCGTCGAAGTGAACGCGAACCTGATCGGCGGCATGCTCGATGGCGCGATCCGCTTCCGGCCGCCGTTCGCGTCGGCGTTGCAGGCGCTCGCGCTCGCCGCCGCCGGCCTCGCGATGATTATCCTCTGGCCGTGGCACATGCCCGCCCGCGCGACGCTCGGCACCGTGCTCCTGCTCGCGGCGATCGTCGCGGCCGATCTTTACGCATTCGCGCGGCTCGGCTGGTCGATTCCGATGGCGCCGCTGCTGCTCGCCGTGCTCGCGCTCTATGTGCTCAACATGTCCTACGGCTATTTCGTCGAGGCGCGCGCGAAACGCCATTTCGCCGCGCTCTTCGGGCAATACGTGCCGCCGGAACTCGTCGAGGAAATGAGCCGCAGCCCGGAGGACTACAGCATGACGGGCCGCCGCGCCGAGCTCACCGTGCTGTTCTGCGACGTGCTCGGCTTCACCGCCATCGCCGAGACACTGGAACCGGAAGCGCTCGCGCGCCTGATGAACGAGTATCTCGGCACGATGACCGAGGTGATCCGCGCGCATCGCGGCACGCTCGACAAGTACATCGGCGATGCGATCATGGGCTTCTGGGGCGCGCCCGTCGACGATCCGGATCACGCGCGCCATGCCGTCGCGGCGGCGCTCGGCATGCGCGCGGCGCTCGTCGATCTGAACCGCACGCTCACGGCGCGCGGCTGGCCGACCTTGTGGATCGGCATCGGCATCAATACGGGGCCGATGACGGTCGGCGACATGGGATCGTCCGTGCGCAAGGCGTACACCGTGATGGGCGATGCGGTGAACGTCGCGGCGCGGCTCGAAGGACTGACGCGGCGCTTCGATATCGACATCATCGTCGGCGAGGCGACGCGCGAGCAGGCGCCGGAATTCGTGTTCCGCGAGATCGACCGCGTGCGGGTAAAAGGCCGCGTCGCGCCGATCGCGGTGTTCGAGCCGCAGCCGCCGCACGAACACGCCGACGCGCTCGCGCGCTGGCACGCGGCGCTCGCGCACTACCGCGCGCGCGAGTGGAGTGAGGCCGAAACGCTACTCGCGACGCTCGCGGCGCAGTATCCTGAGCGGCAGGTGTATGCGCTGTACCGGAAGCGTATCGATGCGCTGCGCGGCGTCGAGCTGCCCGAAGACTGGGACTGCGTGAGCGCGTTCGATGTCAAATGAGATCCAGCATGAACGTTCGGGTACTCGGCTGTAGCGGCGCGATCGGCGGCGGGCCGGACACGGCGGGCGATCCGGGCGATCCGGTCGGCACGACCGCGCTGCTCGTCGACGACGACATGCTCATCGATGCGGGCACGGGCGTCGCCGTGCTCGGCGACGAGGCGCTCGCGCGCATCGATCACGTATTCATCACGCATTCGCATCTCGATCACATCGCGTATCTGCCGCTGATGATCGATGCAGTCGGCGATGCGCGCGCCGCGCCGCTGACGGTTCACGCGAGCCGCGCGACGCTCGATATCCTGCAGGCGCATATCTTCAACAATCTCATCTGGCCGGACTTCACGCGCATTCCGTCGCCCGAGGCGCCGGGCGTGCGGTTCGAGCCTTTGGAAACCGGCGAGCGCGCGGTGCTGGGCGGGCGCATCGTGACCGCGCTGCCCGCGCGTCATGCGGTGCCGGCGGCCGGGTTCGCCGTGTCCAGCCACACTGCATCGCTCGCGTTCAGCGGTGACACCACGACGAACCCGGATTTCTGGTCGGCCGCCGCCGCGCTGCCGGGCTTGCGCTATGTGATCGTCGAGACGGCTTTTCCCGATGCGCAGATCGCGACGGCGCATGCGGCGCATCATTATTGTCCGCGGCTCATCGCGGAAGATTTGCGCGGGATCGGGCTGAAGGCGGACCTGCTGATTTCGCATCTGAAACCGCCGCACGGCGCGCAGATCCTCACGGAACTGCGCGCCGCGTTGCCGGGGGTTGCGTTGCGGGCGTTGCGGGCCGGCGAGGTGTTGAGCGTGTGATTGTCGGGATTCGCTTTAGCTCTGAAGTCTGTTCGGTTGTCGCTGAATCTTGGCGGTTGAGCCGATGCTGTGAAGGCGAGAGTCGGCAGGGGGTCGCTAGAACGGCGATAACGTGGAGGGGCGGGGAATGACCGACGCGAAGCAGGAGTCGTGTGGCCGGTCCCGGCCATCAAGCGTCGTTCGCCAGCGCTGAGACGGTGTCATTCACACGACCGCTAGGCTCTGATACCCGCCCTTAACCTCCAGCGGCAAGACTCGCAGCAGCGAAGCACTTGAGCGGCGCGGCAGTCCCGTAACGCGCTATGAGCCAAAGATCAGGCAAAGAGCGGTATGTTGCTGATATCGTACAACTTTGTTATTCAACAACGCGACGTTATACGAGACTCAGTCAACGGTTAAGACTGCATCGCAATGGGAACGTCGACAACGAGAAGACCTCTCTAATGGATATCGACAATCCAGCAACACCCGAGTTTGCTTCCTGGATGAGCTACAACCGTTTCGCACAGAGTGTCCGGCACAAACGACGCTATGTGTGGGACGACCACGTCAAGGCGTTCATTGCAACGGTTTTGGCAACGCTGAGGGAGCGAGATCGCATACTTCCGAACGGAATGTTGTTGCTTCGGGCGCAGCGCGGAATTGACTACTGCACCTTAAGCAACGACGAAGCTGAGCAGCCGACCGGTTACAAAGCCGAGCGGATGAAACCGCGCCCCAATCAAGCGACAGAAGGCCGCGCCAACGCGGCTGGTGTCTCTGTACTCTATCTCGGCACGACGGTGCAGACGGTCATTTCAGAAGTGCGACCCTGGGTGGGCTCGGACATTTCCGTCGCACAGTTCAAATTAAATCGGGAATTGCGTGCGCTCGATCTTTCATGCGGCCATGGTCAGTCCTCCGCTATGTCCATTCTCGGCCAACTTCTGAATGAAACTCGATTGTCAATCGAGGACAAGGAAAAAGCTGTATGGATCGATATCGACAACGCATTCTCAACGCCGGTTACAAAGTCCGACGATACCGCAGACTACGCGCCTACACAGATACTGGCCGAGGTCTTCGCGGGCGAAGGATACAACGCCATTATCTACAAAAGCCAGTTCGGCGAAAAAGGCTACAACATCGTACTTTTCAACCCGGACGATGCCGACATAGTCAACTGCGCGCCATATTCTGTCACTGGCTTCGAGGTCTCATTCGCGCAAACGGGAAATGCGTGGTATTCGCCGGAGTGCTTTCCGAAGCAGGAAAAATAGAAAGGTTGAGTAATGACCGTATCCATTCGATGCTTGTCCTTAGATCTCCAATGGCGCGCCCGGCGGCAGTGGGTCGAGAGACGCCCTTCACGCGACTTCTAACGTCGGCATCCTGGGCAGAAGGTTCAAAGTTATCCGAACCGTCGATTCCGAGTTGACTGAACAGCGCGTCCCCCCCTCGCCCGCTTCACCGTCACTGCGATTCAGACTTATGCGAATCTCGACACTGACTCAACGCGATACCCCCACCGCCCGCTGCTCGATCGACCGCACGTTGTCTCTCACCGCCGCAACAGCCGGAGCCGCAGCGGGCAACAACGTACCGCGCACGATCGCCCGCACCGTTCCAACGATCAGCATGCCGATCACCACGTTGGCCACGACGAAGGCGACCGGCGCGATCCACGCCATCGGTCCCGTCGCGCCGCGTTCGAGCATGCGGATCGCCATCGTCGGCAAGGCGGCTGCGCCGAAGCTGACGGCCCAATACGACGGCGTGAACGCATGCTGACGGATCCACGGCACGAGGCGCGCAAGCATCATCGCCTGATAGAGCCCGTAGCCGAGCAGCATGTACGCAAACGTGTCCGGCGCGCCGTGCGTGATCGCGAGATACGTCACGCCTCCCACGACCGGCGGCGCAAGCTGGATGCCGAGGCTCGGGCGCAGCGCATCGGGAAGCGGGTCGTGCACGGCGGCGCGATGCAGCACGACCGATTCGATCGCGAGCCACGAGAAAACGCCCGCGCCGAAGAAGAACATGCCGACTTGCGTGAAGCCCAGTCCCGCTGCCGCCGTTCCCGCGACGAAGCTCGACGCGACCGTCGGCAGATAGATGGCGGGCGTGGTCTGTTCGGGCTTGCGGCCGCCTTGCCAGAAACGTCCGTGGAGATAGGCGCCGAGCGCGAGCGCAGCCGCCGCGCCCATCGCGAAGAGTGCAATGGCGAGTTCGCGCGAGTACGGCTGCACGGCTTGCGCGGCCAGCATCGTCGAAACCGGGGCGAGCGCCGCGAACGACGACTGCACCGGATGACGCATTTCCTCGATGGCGGCGTCCCGTTCGACGAGCCACTTGCGTCCGTAAGCCACGGACACCGCGAGCCACACGACGAGCGCGGCCGCGGTCAGCAGCGTGGGCGCGGCGGCGGGCATCGACCATACATGGGCCGCCGCGCGCCATGCGCCCGCGAGCGCGAGCGAACCCACAGCGATGCCGAAGAACGCCACCGGCATCGGCGCGCGATTGTTCGTACCATTATTGCTGTTCATTGCCCTTCTCCTTGGATGTCCGTCGAAAGCGTCATGCTCTCGGTGCGTCGTTGGAGAAAGATTAGCGGCGGCGGCCTCGCATGCGAATGTCGCAACGTCTCGTTCGGCTGCTCGCGCGTCTCATGTCATTCGCCGCCGCGCAGCTTCACGGCGATGTCGTGCCAGTCGCTCACCGCGCGCTTCAGTTCGCGGCCGAGTTTCGGGTCGAGCGCATCGAGACGCGCCCACAAAGCCGCAAGCGTTTTTTCGCGCGCCTCGTACACGGCCGCGGCAGCGAGTTTGCTCGCGCCCGACAGACGCGCTTCGGCATCGGCGCACGCCATGTACAGGTGCGCGACATGCGGATCGGCCAGTTCGACGGGACGCAGATGAACAGCGGTAAAGCGTGACTTCATGGCGAATTCCCCGGTCTCTTTTGTAGTTGTCGATGCGCGGGTCAGTATGACGGCGCTTCAAACGCGCTGACAAGGCGATTCGCACGCGATACGTGGACTTCCGAGCGCACGGCGCTTTCGCTTTCGCTTGCGCGCCGGGCGAAGCGGTAACATCGGCTCATGAACCGTTCGGGTCCGCACTCCTCTTCCACGCCTGCGCAGGACGCATCCGTCAAGCGCCGCGGCCTGCTGCGCGGCGTCTTCGCGCTGCGCCATTCATGGGCGGGCCTCGTCGCGACGTGGCGCGAGGAAAGCGCGTTTCGTCAGGAAGTCTGCGTCGCGGCGGTGCTGCTGCCCATCGCAGCACTCGTGCAGGTGAGCGCGGCGGAACGCGTCATGCTCGCCGCGTCGGTGCTGCTGGTGCTGCTTATCGAGCTGATCAATTCGAGCATCGAGGCGGCCATCGACCGCATCTCGCTCGAACGTCACGAACTCTCCGCGCGCGCGAAGGATTGCGGCAGCGCGGCAGTAACGATCGCGCTCGTGATCGCGGCGATGACGTGGGCCGTGATCTGCGGCCCGCTCGCCTGGCACTGGCTTCGGATGCAACTCTAGAAGCGCGCGTCGCGACTACTTCGAAACGAACGCATCGACGTGCCGGGCCAGTTCGACCGGATACTGGAACATGAGCGCATGGCCCGCGTCGGCGACCACATCGAGCGTCGCGCGCGGAATGATCTGTTCGAGACGGCGCGCGTTGGCATCGGCGAGCACCTCGTCGTTCGCGCCCGCCACGATCAGCGTGCGCACCGGCGAGCGCCGCAAGGCATCGGCGGCGGCGGAATCGGCGAACCAGCGCGTCATCGCCGCGTTCTGCTGCGCGGCCACTGCATCCGGCACGGGGCGGCCCTTGTAGCCGTGCGGCGCGAACATATCGCCGACGAAGCATTGCGACGCCTCGCCCGCCACGTTCGCCGGAAACAGCACGCGCATGATCTGCGGAAACGCGTCCTTGCCCGAGCCCGACAACACCGCCAGCACATCCGGCGAAGTCGGCACGGCCTGCGGCCCCGGCGGCGCGGTGGCGATCAGCGTGAGCGATTCGACTTTCTCCGGCGCATCGAGCGCGAGCTGCTGCGCGATCATGCCGCCCATCGACCAGCCGAGCACATCGACGCGCGACAGCTTCAGGCCCGCGATGACATCGGCGGCGTCGGCAGCCATGTCGCTAATGCCGTAATCAGGGCCGAAGCGCCCTTCGATCGCGGCCGTGCGCCCGATGCCGCGATTGTCGAACACGATGACGTCGTGATGCTTCGCGAGCTCGCCGAGAAAGTACGCGTTCCACTCGCCGAGCGTCGCGCGATAGCCGGTGATGAGCAAAAGCGGCGTGCCGCGCCCGAAGCGCGCGTAGCCGATCGGCCCGTTCCTGCCCTGCACGGTCTTCACGCGCAAGGCGGGGTTCGCGTCGGGCCGCGCGGCCTGCAGGCCGCAAAGCTGATTCGGGCCGAAGGAGACATCGTCGGCGTGCGCTGGCATCGACAGCGCGGCGGCGGTCAGCAACGACACGAGGAATTTCATCCGGCGCTCCAAGCGGGTTCGATGATGAACAAAAAAAGCGGCGCGCGCCGCAACCGCGAGGAATAATAGGCGGCGGATTTCGCACCTTCAACAAGAGCTTAAGAAAAAGGAGTTCCCGCCGATGAACCGACTCTTCCGCTCGTGCCTTGTCCCCGCCGCCGCCGCCGCGCTCGCACTCGCCGCGTGCAGCACGCCCGTCGAATTTTCGGCGAGCGCGAATCCGCCGCCGTGGAACGACACCGGCGACGCCGACTTCAGCGGCATGGACAACTCGATGTCCGCCTGCAAGGCCGCCGCGAAGAAAGCCGGCGCGGGCCGCTGCACGCAGGTGCGCGCCTACGAGGCGTGCATGAAGGACAAGGGCTATATCACCGTGCTTGGCCCGGAGAATCCGCCGAACTGCGGCCAGCCCGAATGGGAATCGGACGTGCGCAAGTGGCTCAAATAAGCGCCTACTTCCGATTTGCGAGGCGCATGAACACGACGTAGAGCAGCGCGCCCGCCACCGCGCCGATCAGCCAGCCGAGATTGTTCGGCGGCAGGAGCTTGAGCATCTGCGTCGAGAGTTCCCAGCCGACCGAAATCACGCCCGAGGCGATCAGCGCGAAAAGCCCGACCTTGTTCCAGCCGCCGTCGTAATAGAAGCGTCCGTCGGGCTGCATCGTGTAGAGCTCGGCGGTGCGCACCTGCTGGCGTTTGACGAGGTAGTAGTCGGACATCATCACGCCGTACATCGGCGCGAGCACGGCCCCGAACACGCTGACGAAAATTGTGATCGCCTTCGGGCTGTCCACGAAAATCCACGGGCACACGACCACCGCCAGAATCGACGCGATCAGCCCGCCCCTCTTGAAGTCCACGTGCTTCGGAAAGAGATTGGCGATGTCGTAGGCCGGCGAGACGAAGTTCGCGACGATATTGATGCCCATCGTCGCGATGATGAACGTGATGCTGCCGATCGCGACCCACACCTTGTTCTCGATGCGCGACACGATCTCGACCGGGTCCATGATCATCGTGCCGAACACTTTCTCGCTGCCCGCGGTGACGATCACGGTGATGATCGCGAACGCAACGAAGTTGAACGGCAGTCCGAGAAAATTGCCGACCTTCATCTGCCGCTCGCTCTTTGCGAAACGCGAGAAGTCGCCGAAATTCAGCAGCAGCGCCGCGAAATAGCTCACGACGAGCAGAGTCGCGTTGATCATCGCGTGGAGCTGCTCGTCGCCGGAAAGCACCTTGCCCGAGAGCGTGAGGTTCAGGCTGCCGAGGCCCGCGCGATACAGAATCCAGCCCATCAGCACGAACATCACGACATACACGGCCGGCCCGCAAAAATCGATGAACTTGCGGATGATCTCCATGCCGCGCTGAAAGATGATGAGCTGCAACAGCCACATGAAGAGAAAGCTGACCCAGCCGAGCATGTCGAGCCGGAGAAAGCTCGTATCGCGCCACGCCGCGACCGAGGGCACGAAGAGGAGTAGCAGCGTCGCCACCGCCTTCGACGCGAAATACGTCTGCACCCCGTACCATACGATGCCGACCACGCCGCGAATCAGCGCGGCGAGATTCGCGCCCATGACGCCCATCGAGACGCGCGCCATGACCGGAAACGGAATGCCGTGCACGAGGCTCGGCTTGCCGACCCAGTTCATCAGCACATACACGATCAGAATGCCGATGGTGAGCGCGAGCAGCACCTGCCAGCCGGAGATGCCGAGCAGGAAGAGACTCGCCGCGAAGGTGTAGCCGCCCACGCTGTGCACGTCCGACATCCACATCGCGAAGATGCTGTAGCCGTTCCAGGTGCGCTTCGCGCGCGGCACGGGCGCGAGGTCGTGGTTGTAGAGACGCTCGTCGGCGTTGACGATTTCGGCGTCGGCGCCATGCGCGGCATCGTCGGCGGAGGTCGTGTGGGATGCGGCCATGTTGTCCTCCAGTGCCTTCGGCGGGCGCGAGTTATGCACTTAGAGTAGATGATCAAAAATGAGAAAGTGAAGGCATCGGACGGCGTTTTCGGGCATTAAAGTCCGGCCGTGCGGCTGCCGTTATGTGCATCATGAGAAAAAGACGCCTTCACTCCCGCGACATGAACGACGCCTTCGCCGCCGCAGCCGAGGCGCTCGCGCTTTTCTGCCGGCTGCGCAACATCGACGCAGCGGATTTGCCCGCGCGCGAAGTGGACATCATCCTCGATCTCGCGTTCGAGGAGGCCGCGCAACACGCGGCGGCGCGCAGCGAGGCCCGCCGCCCGGGCTGATCCGCGTTTTTTTGCGGACCCCCTGGCGCAACGCTCGCCATGGGCGCGAAATTTGCTCGGCCGAAAAGGATGGGCAGCGCCCGCGCCGCGGAGGTCCCATGTCGAAGATTCTCGGTCCCGTGCTGGGCCCGCAGGTGAGAAGCGTTGCGAAGCATCCGTTCGGTTTCGCGATGCGCACGATCAAGGCATTTCGCGCCAACCAGGGCTTGCTGCTTGCGGGCGCGGTCGCGTACTACGCGCTGCTGTCCATCATTCCGCTGCTGATCCTGATCGTGATCGTGCTGTCCAAATTCGTCGGACAGCAGGCCTTGCTGGATACCCTCACGCATTTGCTCGAATGGCTCGTGCCGGGCCAGGCGCGCGCGATCGTGCGCGAGCTTGCGAACTTTCTCGCGCATCGCGCGGTGCTCGGCTGGCTGCTGCTCATCACGATGATCTTCTTTTCCTCGCTCGCTTTCACGGTGCTGGAAAACGCGATGTCGGTGATCTTCGTGCATCGCGTCGCGATCCGCCGCCGGCATTTTCTGCTCTCGGCGCTGCTGCCTTACTGCTACATCCTGTTTCTCGGCGTCGGCATGCTGATCGTCACGCTCGTGTCGAACGGCTTGCAGGCGATGGGTTCCAATAGCGTCGATCTGCTCGGCGTCGAAGTGTCGCTGAAAGGCGTGTCGCGCCTGCTGCTGTATCTGCTCGGCGTCGCGGGCGAGATCTTCGTGCTCACGTCGATCTATCTCGTGATGCCGGTCGGCAGGCCCTCGCTGCGGCTCGCGCTGCTCGGCAGCGTGACGGCGGCCGTGCTGTGGGAAATCACGCGACACGTGCTCGTGTGGTACTTCGCGACGCTCTCGCAGGTGAGCGTCGTGTACGGCTCGCTGACGACATCGATTGTCGTGCTGTTCAGCCTCGAAGCGCTCGCGACGCTCTTGCTCTTCGGCGCGCAGGTGATCTCGGAATTCGAGCGCTTCGGCATGGAAGACGAAGCGCCGCCGCAGCCCTTCACGACCGATTGAAGCGGCGCAGCGTGTTTTCGCGGCGCGCGTGCGCTACAGTGAGGCGCCCCTCGTTTCGTCGCGCTGCCGATGTCCAAGCCAGGCTCCCACCCCGCCTTCCCCGCGCCCACGCCGTACGGCGCGCGCATCGCGATGCTCACCGTCCTCGCAATGCTCGCCTTCGCGGGCAATTCGCTGCTGTGCCGTCTTGCGCTCAAGGGCACGCAGATCGACGCGGCGAGCTTCACGCTCGTGCGCATCGCGGCGGCGGCGCTCGTGCTGTCGGTCATTCTGCTGGCCCGTGGCGGCGGCGCACGGCAAGATTTCCGCCATGCAGGAAGCTGGGCGTCGGCGTTTGCGCTGATCGGCTACGCGGCAGCGTTTTCCTTTGCTTACGTGCGGCTCGCGGCCGGAACCGGCGCGCTGATGCTCTTCGGCGCGGTGCAGGCGACGATGATCGGCTACGGCATCGCGATTGGCGAACGGCTCGCGGCGATGCAGTGGCTCGGCCTCTCGCTCGCGCTCGCCGGGCTCGTCTGGCTCGTGCTGCCGGGGCTGGCCGCGCCCGATCCGGTGTCGTCGGCGCTGATGATCGTTGCAGGCATCGGCTGGGGCGTGTACTCGCTGCGCGGACGCGGCCAGGCCGATCCGGTCGCCGCGACGGCGGGCAACTTCGTGCGCGCACTGCCTTTCGCGGCGGCGCTATCGGCGGCCGCGTTCGCGCACGCGCGCTTCGACGCCGCCGGTTTCGCCTACGCCGCCGCCTCGGGCGCGCTGACTTCAGGCCTCGGATACGTTATCTGGTACGCCGCATTGAAGGGACTCAAGCCCGCCATCGCCGCGACCGTGCAACTGAGCGTGCCCGTCATCACGGCGGCGGGCGGCGTGCTGCTGCTCGGCGAGACGCTCGGCGCGCGGCTCGTCGCGAGCTCGGTCGCGATTCTCGGCGGCATTGCGCTCGTCGTGTTGTCGAAACGCCACTGAGCCGACCCTCCCGAGCCCGCCGCCCGCGCGGTCACGCCGCGCCGCGGTCCGTATGTGCGGCAACTCACATACGCGCGGGAACTTCCTCTGAAGAATGATGCATGGACGATTCATCAAATCGGGGTGGGAACGAAAAGTGCTGAAGTAGTGCGCGGTTTGCCTGCAACGGCGTCCCGCGATGTGGGAAGCACCCCGCGCCCGGTGCGGGGGGACGCTTCGCCGGTCCGATGCAGCGGGCATCCGCGCGCTTTTCGCGCGTCCGTTCGAGCATCACCTCGCCACCCCTGATTGTCGCGGTATGAGGTGCGGGTTACATTGATTGGCAAAAAATGAAGCCGGACGGCGTGAGCCGGACCGGCATCCGGCTGTTGTTCCGACACGCCGCATCGCGCTCGATGGTTCATAGCTTGAGACGCGCTGATTTCGCGCCGTCGGCGGACGTTTCACCGTCCGACGCGCCGTGTGATGAATACGTACTGGAGAGCGCTGTCATGCCTCACCAAGCAAAGCTGCCCGAAGAGAGCGTCGCGGACCACGCGAGTCCGGCGAACGATCCCACTGTCCTCAACCTGGCGGAGCCTGCAATCGATTACGACGACGACCCCGGCCCCGCACGTACGCCGCTGCGCTTCGGACGCCTCGCGCTCTGGATGGCGTCCGCGACGGCGCTCGGGATCGGCGTGCTCGGCACCGTCGCCTACAGCATGTGGTTCAACCACGACCAGCGCGTCTATGCCGAAGCGATGGCGAGCGCGCGCAAGACGCTCGGCATCGATCAGCCGGCGATCGTCGCGCGCACGGAGTCGTCGGGCATGGTCGAGACGCCCCTGACCACCACGGTTGCCGGTTACACGAGTCCGTCCGCGGTAACCGAGGGACCGCCGCCCGTCGAGACCGCCACGCTCGCCGACAACCCGCCGCCCGGCGACGCCGCCGACGAACCCTCGCTCGCCGTGACGTCCGACACTGCGGACGCAACCGGCGCGGCCGTGCTCGCGACGGCTGCAGCGGCTTCCGCGCAGGCCGGCGAACCGACATCCGCCCCGCCCGTGCAGAGCGCCGCCGTGCAGCGCCGCGGCAATCCGGCGGCGGCGCAGCAGACCGCGTCGAATCGCGCCAGTGCGGCCGCGCAGGCGCGCAGGCAGCAGGCGCGCGCGAAGCCCGAAAGCGGACTCTTCGCCCGCGTGGGCGCGTTTTTCCATCGAGTGAGCTATCGACACAATGTTCCGAACCGTCAGCGAGAGGAGTATTCACGTCCCTGAGGCGACGCTGGCGAGCCGTGTGCGGCGCGCGCTCAGGCGCGTGCCCGTTCCCGGCCCCGCGCCGCTCGCGGGCGCGGCGTTGTTGTGCCTGCTGATCGGGCTGCTGCTTCTGGCGTTCCAGGTTCGGGCGATCTTTTCCGCGCAATTGCAGCAGGAATACGTCGGGCTCGTGCTCGAAGCGGTCGAACGCGCCGACACCGCGCGCGCGGCCGCCCTCTCCCTGCAGAACCTTCCCTCGGACGACACGAAGCATCAGGCCGCGTATCGCGAGACGCGCATCGAACTGGCGGGCCGGCTCGCCGCGCTGCATGCGCTTGTCGCGTCCAGTCCGATGTCCGCGCCGTCCGTGCCCGCCGCCGTGCTGTCGCCCTCGGCGGCGCTTGGCGAAGCGAGCACCGCGCTCGACACCACGTACGCCTGGTGGCGCACCGAGCGCGACCGCACGAGCGCGGATGTGCGCGAGCGTATTCTGAGCGTGTCGCATACGCTGATCGCGCTCTCGGCGATCGTGTTCGGCGTGCTGATCACCGCGCTCGGCATGTACGCCAAGCGCAACCGACAGCTTCTGGGCATCTCGAACGAGTTCGAGCAGGCCTCGCTGCACGATCCGATGACCGGCCTGCCCAACCGCCGCAAGCTCTTCGCGGCGCTGGAGGAAGCCGCGAATGCGCTCGCGGGCGGCGCGCGCGGCGCAAAGCGCATCGCGGTGCTTTACATCGATCTGGACGGCTTCAAGCGCGTCAACGATACGCATGGCCACCGCATCGGCGACGAGTTTCTGATCGCCGTGTCGAGGCGTTTCCGCCAGACGGTGCGCGGCGGCGATATGGTCGCGAGAATCGGCGGCGACGAATTCGCGCTGCTCGTGCGCGAGTTTTCGAGCGATGGCGAGCTTGCCGTGATCGCGCAGCGGATCATCGCGTGCGTCGCCGAGACCGATGCGCAGATGGGGCTGTCGATCGTGCGCGCGAGCATCGGCATCGCGAGTTTTCCGGATCGCTGCCACGACTACTGGCGGCTCGTCGCCGCCGCCGACGAAACGATGTACACCGTCAAGCGCAACGGCAAGAACAATTACGCGTTCGCTTCCGCGCCGGCTTCGGCGTAAGGGGCCACAAGCGCCTATAAGCGGGGTTTTACGCCGCCGCTCGCAGATCCTCTTCGCCGCCGAGCGCCTCGGTCAGATCGGCGAGCATGCGCGCGAGTTCGCCCGTCATCAGGATGAAATCGGATTCGAAACGTTCGTCGTCGTTCGCGGCGGTGGGATCGGCCGCGTCCTTGATGACGTCGAGCGGGCTCACGCGCTTCAGGGTGAGCGACGGCGTGAGGACGTAAGACACGCGGTCGTTCCAGGTCATCGCGAGACGCATGCATTGCTTGCCGGCTTCGATATGGCGACGCATGTCATCCGTTTCGAGCGCGTGGCCGACGTAGCGCACCGTCGCGTTGCCTTCACCCGTCGAGCGCAATTCGGTGTCGCGGTCGAGCGTGAAGCCTGCGGGCGCATCGCCCGAGAGCAGCCATTCCGTCATCGCGGAAACGGGCGAGCGCGCGGTGCGCACGCTCGCGAGCGGCAGGTCGGTGACGGATTTCACGAGCAGGCCGATGATGTCGTCGCACACAGTCGCCGATGCGGAATCGATCGCGAGCCAGCCGTTGACCGGATCGATCCACACGCGCGTGTCGCGGCGGATGCTGAAGGCGCGCGGCAGGAGTTCGTCGGTGACTTGTTCCTTGAGCTCTTTCATCTGCTTGCGGCCGGGTTTGAAGCCCTGCTGCTCTTCGAGCTCGGCCGCGCGCTCCTTGACGAACTGCGTGACGACCGAAGCGGGCAGCAGCTTTTTCTCCGCGCGATAGACGATGAGCATCTGACGGTTCGCCGTGTAGACGAGCTCGTCGTCGCCGCGCGGCGAGACCCAGCCGCGCCGCTCGTTTTCGATGCTCGACGCAGCGCTGAACGCGAGCGGCGCGAGCCCTTGCTGGATTTGCTGCGGCGTGACCGACCAGTGAGCGGGAAGACGGTGAAGCTGAAGATTCTTGAACCACATGGCGCGGAGTTTCGATGTAGTCGGAGGGGGCGCCATTTTATACGAGGCGGCCTCAGTCTTTCGCGCGCCGCTTTTGCGGCACGATCCGCCACTTCAGATTCACCCCTGCCGCCGCGAGCAGAATCAACACCGCGCCGGCCGCTTGCAGCCACGCGAGCCGCTGTCCGAACGCGAGCCAGTCGACGATGATCGCCACCACCGGATAGATGAACGACAGCGCGCCCGTGGTCGCCACCGGCAGCTTCTGGATCGCGCCGTACAGCAGCACGTACATGAGCCCTGTGTTTACGACGCCCAGCACGACGAGATCGGTCCAGCCCGCGAACGATGCGGGCGCCGCTTCGAAGCGCGCGAACGGCGCGAGCATCGCGATGCCGAAGATCACGTGCAGCATCGCGATGAGATGCGGCGGCGTGCCCTGCAAGCGCTTCGTGACGATCGACGATATCGCGTACAGGAAGGCCGCGCCGAGCGCATACGCGATGCCTTCGAGATACTGCCCCGGCGCCGCGAGCACGGCGGGCTCGACGCGCACCACCATCACGAGCCCGATGAACGCAATGCCGAGCCACGCGAGCGTCGATGCCGACACGCGCTCGCGCAGCACGATCGCGCCCAAGGCGACGAGCATGAAGGGCTGCGTGTTGTAGACGGTCGTCGCCATCGAGATCGACGCGCGCGAGTACGCGGCGAAGAGCAGCAGCCAGTTGCCGACGATCGCCACGCTGCCCAGCGCCGCGAGCCCGATCACGCGCCACGAGAAATAGCGCTTCTTCAGAAAGCCCAGCGCCGCGCACACGGCGATGAGCGTCGCCGCGCCGAACACGCAGCGGAAGAACACGACGTTCCACGGCGTCTGCCCCGACGACACGACGAGCCAGCCGATCGTGCCCGACATCAGCATGGCGAGCGACATCTCGATCGTGCCGCGACGCAGGTCGTTCGCGCCCGATGCGGCGGTCATGCGGGCATCCATTCTTTCGGTGGTCATGAGGGGTCTGCCATGCAGGTTTCGATGTGTTCCAGTCTATCGATGCGCTTCCCGCGAAACCATGCCTAAAATGAGGCGCATGCTTCTTTCGACCTCGGATTCGAAGGCCATCATGGGAAAGAACCTAAACGCCCCGCAATACGGAGCGATCGATGCGATCGACCGCGAGCTCATCGGCGTACTCGCCGGCGACGGGCGCATCGCGATCAGCGAGCTCGCCAAACGCGTGGGACTGTCCGCGCCGAGCACCGCCGAGCGCGTGCGGCGGCTCGAAACGCAAGGCGTGATTCGCGGCTTCACCGTCGATATCGATCCGCGCGCGCTCGGCTATACGCTGCAGGCGATCGTGCGGGTGCAGCCGCTGCCCGGCCAGTTGCATCTCCTCGAAGAGGCGATCCGGCGCATTCCCGAGTTCGTCGAATGCGACAAGGTCACGGGCGACGACTGCTTCGTATGCCGCCTCTGGCTGCGCTCGATCGAGCATCTCGACGACATCCTCTCGCGCGTCACCGAGCGCGCCGCGACGAGCACGGCCATCGTGAAGGCGACGCCCATCGAACGACGCCTGCCGCCGCTCGGCTGAGCATTGCGCGTTTTTACCTGCAGACGAACGGCGTTACACTGAGGGGGCTATGCGCGAAAGGAGCGAACATGAGTGACTTCGACGCCACCCGCACCTTCCGCGGCCTTCCGCTGACACCCGAGCAGGATGCCGAAGTGAGGCATTACATCAAGAAGAAGAATCAGCGCGACGAGCCGTGGGACACGCCCGAACTGGAGGCGATGCTGCAGGACATGCTGGAGCCGCCCGCCGAGGAGGACGGCGTCGTCGATGACGACACCGAGGACGAAACGCGCTCGGCGGCGGAGCGCGCGTCGGCGTTCATCGACGAAGGCATGGACCCGATCGAGAACAGCGAGGAATGGCACGCCGCGATGGAAGCCGAAGCCATGAAAGGGCCACGACGCGGATAGCCGCCGCACCCCAAACAAAAGCGCCGGTCGATGCCGGCGCCGCATGCGCTTAATTCACGTTGCACTGCACGCTCAATGCCTGTGCCGCCAGTCGCGCGGCGGATGCGTATCCAGCCAGCGCGCCTTCGGAATCTGGATATGCGGGTGTCGGTGATGCATCACGAGAACCACCGCGATGCATAGCACCAGGACGATTCCCGCCATCAGGCTGATCATCGGCTCGGCCATTGCAACCTCCTCTGTGGGTCAAGGGGCGATGCCTCTATTTTAAGCACAGTTTTGCATGCCGAAAAAGCGCGACGCGCGAGAAAGCCTCCACGAAACAGGCGAAAGCATGCCGCGCCCTTGTGTCCTATAGTGCTTGCACGTGTGTGCTTCGTGAGTGTTTTGCCATTAGCGAACCAACTGGGAGACGCAGCATGGCGACCTGGAAACCCGATCCGAGCTTCTACCCTTCGCCGCGGCTCGCCGCCAAGGCGCCGCGCGAAACGCTGGCCTACGTCGCGACGTTCGATCCCGAGCGCAAGTCGCCGGACAAGATCGCCGTCGTCGATGTCGATCCGGATTCGCCGGACTATACGAAGATCGTCGGTGAAATCGCGATGCCCGATACCGGCGACGAACTGCATCACTTCGGCTGGAACGCGTGCTCGTCGTGCCTGTGCCCGAACGCGCCGCATCCGCACATGGAGCGGCGCTATCTCGTCGTGCCGGGGTTGCGCTCGTCGCGCATTCATATCATCGACACGAAGCCGGATCCGAAGCAGCCGGTCATCGTGAAGACGATCGAGCCGGAAGAGCTCGCGGAAAAAACCGGCTATACGCGTCCGCACACGGTGCATTGCGGGCCGGGCGGCATCTATATCACCGCGCTCGGCAACGCCGAAGGCAAAGCGCCCGGCGGCGTGCTGATGCTCGATCAGCAGAGTTTCGATCCGCTCGGCCGCTGGGAAGTGGATCGCGGCCCGCAGCAACTCGCCTACGACGGCTGGTGGCATCTCGGCTACGACACCATGGTCACGAGCGAATGGGGCACGCCCGATACCTTCGAGAACGGCCTCGTGCCCGAAATCCTGCTCGGCGCGAAATACGGGCGCAAGCTGCATTTCTGGGACTTCACCAAGCGCAAGCACATACAGGAAATCGACTTCGGCGACGAATATCAGCTCGTGTTCGAACTGCGCCCCGCGCACGATCCGACCAAGGCCTACGGCTTCGTCAACTGCGTGATCAGCCTCAAGGATCTGTCGTCGTCGATCTGGACCTGGTATCGCGACAAGGACAAATGGGCGGTCAAGAAAATCATCGACATTCCTGCCGAGCCCGCCGACGCGTCCCTGCTTCCGCCGCTCCTGCAGGGCTTCGGAGCGGTGCCGCCGCTCGTCTCCGACATCGATCTCTCGATGGACGACCGCTTCCTCTACGTGTCGTGCTGGGGCACCGGCGACATGCTGCAATACGACGTCTCCGATCCCTTCGCGCCGAAGCTGACCGGCAAGGTGCGCATCGGCGGCGTGGTCGCGAAAGCGACGCATCCGGGCGCCGCGAACGGCAAAAGCAACGGCACGCTGAACGGCGGCCCGCAGATGGTCGAAGTGAGCCGCGACGGCCGCCGCGTCTACTTCACGAACTCGCTGTACGGCGCGGTCGATGCGCAGTTCTATCCCGAAGGCATCGAAGGCTGGATGGTGAAGCTCGACGCCGATCCCAACGGCGGCCTCGCAGTGGACGACAAGTTTTTCATCGACTGGCCGAAGGGGCAGCGGCCGCACCAGATCCGGCTGCAAGGCGGCGATTGCTCGTCGGATTCGTACTGCTATCCGTGATGGACGCCGCGTCGCCCGCGCTCGTCGCCACCGCCGCGGGGCTCGGCGCGTTCCACGGCCTGAACCCCGCGATGGGCTGGCTCTTCGCGGTCGCGCTCGGCCTCTACGCGCAGAGCCGCCGCGTCGCGCTGGTTTCGCTCGTGCCGATCGCGCTCGGGCACGCGGTATCGGTTGCGCTCGTGCTCGCGGGCGCGCTCACGCTCGGCGCGTTCGCCGGCCACGACATGCTCGCGCGCGCGTGCGGGGCGCTCCTGATCGGCTGGGGCGTGTGGCGCGCATGGCGCGGGCATCGCGGGCGGCCGACCGTGGGCATGCGCACCGGGCTTGCCGGGCTCGCGCTGTGGTCGTTCGTGATGTCGAGCGCGCACGGCGCGGGTTTGATGCTCGTGCCCGCGCTCCTGCCGTTGTGCACGGGCAAGGTGGCGGCGGGCGCATTCGAAGCCAGCGCGATCGCGCTGACGGTGCATACGGGCGCGATGCTCGCGGTGATCGCCGCGATCTCGATGTTCGCGATGTCCGTGCAGGCACGCGGCGGGCTCGGCTTTCTGCGCAGCGGATGGATCAACGTCGACTGGATCTGGAGCGCGGCGCTGATCGGGTGCGGCGTGTTTCTCTTCGTATAGCGCCGGCACCTTGCGTGCGGCATTTTGCATGCATCATGCGCGATGGCATTTTGCATGCATCGCGCAAAATTCAATCTCGGCGCGACACTTCCTCCGCGCTCGGCAGCGCCGCCGTGCTCCATCCGCCGCCCAGCGCCTTCACGAGCGCGACACTCGCCGCCATGCGCCGCCGCTCGATGCTCACCGCCGTGCGCTGGTCCGACAGCACGATGGCCTGCGTCACCACCACGCTCAAGTACGTGATCGCGCCGTTTTCATACCGGTTGCTCACCTTGCCGAGCGCGCGCTGCGCGGCATCGACCGCTTTGCGCTGCGCTTCGCTTTCGCGGCGCAGCACATCGAGCGCATTCAGATTGTCCTCGACCTGACCGAACGCGGTCAGCACCGTTTGCCGGTAATCCGCGACGCTCTCGTCATAGGCGGCGCGCGCGGCATCGCGTGCCGCCGCGCGGCCGCCGAAATCGAGCACCGTGAACGCAAGCTGCGGACCGAGCGACCAGAAACGGCTGGGCGCTTCGAGCCACGAAGAAAAGCGCGTCGCTTCGAGACCGCCAGTCGCGGCAAGCAGGAGATTCGGAAAGAACGCCGCCGTCGCCACGCCGACGCGCGCATTGGCCTCGGCGACGCGGCGTTCGGCCGCCGCGATATCCGGCCGCCTTTCGAGCAGCGCGGACGGCACGCCGAGCGGCAGCGCGTCGAGCGCCGCTGCGGGATGCGGCGAATGCGCCTCGTTGAGCGGCGCGACATCGAGCGTGAAGCTCGAAGGCGTCTCGCCGACGAGAATCGCGATCGCATTCACGAGACTCGTGCGCGTGGTCTCCAGATCGATCAGTTGCGCCTGTGTCGCGCGCAATTGCTCTTCCGCCTGCGCGACATCCGATTCCGCCGCGACGCCGCCCGCGAACCGGTCCTGGGTGAGCGCGAGCGCCTTTTCATAAGCTTGCAGCGTCGCCTGCAGCAAGCGCTCTTCCTCCACCGTGCCGCGCAGCTCGAAGTAGCGCGTGGCAAGCTCGGCCTGCATCGACAGAAGCGCGCTTTGCAGATCCGCCGCGCTCGCCTGCGCTTCGGCGCGCCCGCCTTCGACCGCGCGCGATATGCGGCCCCACAGATCGGGCTCCCACGAGATTTGCGCGTCGACCAGATAATCGGGCACGGTCACGCCCGCGCTCGATTTGTACAGCACGTTCGACGAAGCCCGCGTCTGATTGAACGCCGCGTTTGCCGTGACGGTCGGAAACCACGCCGAACGCGCTTGCGCAGCCGCCGCCCGCGCGCCGCGAAAACGCGCGGCGGCTGCGGCCACGGTCTGATTCGCGCTCGCGACGCGTTCTTCGAGCGCATTGAGTTGCGGATCGCCGTAGATCTCCCACCATGGCGCGCGCGGCTTCGCGTCGGCGGGTTGCGCGGGCTTCCAGTCCTGCGAGGCCGCATCCGAAGGAGGCTGCGACTTGTACGCGGCGGGCACGGCTAAGTCGGGCCGCACATAGTCGGGTCCGACCGTGCATCCGGCCAGAGCGGAAATCGTTAGCAATGCGATGGATCGAGCGAGATGGCGCATCGTCACGACTCGCTGCCTTCGGTCTTCGATGCGCCGCCATGCGCATCCGTCCGGCCAACGCGCACCGTCGCGCCGTCGATGATCGAATCGGGCGGATTCACGATCACGCGCTCGTCGCCATTCAATCCCGAGACGATGGACACGCGCGTGCCGTAGTCCGTGCCGAGCGTGAGCGGCAACAGCTTCACGCGATTGTTCGCGTCGACGCTTGCGGCATGCACGCCATCGGGGCGAAACAGCAGCGCGTTGCCCGGCAGCGTGTACGAAGGATTGGCGCTCGTGAGACGGAAGCGCACCTGCGCATACGCGCCCGCGAGCAACTCGCCCGTCGGGTTCTTCACATCGACTTCGACACGCATCGTGCGCGCGACCGGATCGACCGCGCCCGCCGTGCGCACCGTGACGCCCTCGAACTTGCGGTTGCGCTCTTCGTTGAGCAGCAGCTCGGCGGGCAGACCCACCGTGATCATGCGCGCATAAGCCTGAGGCACATCGACGAACACGCGCAACGTCGACGCATCCTGAATGTGAAAGAGCTCGCGGCCCGCGGCGCCGCTGCCCGCATCGATCAGCTGACCGACATCCGTATTGCGCGCGGTGACGACGCCATCGAAAGGCGCATAGATCTTCTGGAACGATACGAGCTGCTCGAGCCGCGACACATTCGCCTGCGCCGCGTTCAGCGCGGCTTCCTTCGCAAGCATGTCGCCGTTCTTCTCGTCGGTCTCCTGACGCGACACCGAGTTGTTCTTGAGCATCTGCGCCCAGCGCTCGGACGTGGTCTTCGCAAGCAGATAGTTCGCGCGCGCGGTCTGCGCGTCCGCGCGCGCCTGACGAAGCTGATCGTTGATTTCGGGCGCATCGATCTCCGCGAGCAATTCGCCCTTCTTCACCTTCGTGCCGATATCGACGGTCCAGCGCTTGAGATAACCGTTCGTGCGCGCGAAGATCGGCGCATCGGAATACGCGCGGATATCGCCCGCGAGCGTGAGATCCTGCGAGGCCTTCATGCGCAGCGGCTTGATGACCTCGACCGTCTGCACGCCATGTTCGCTGGCATCGCGTTCGAGTTCCGCATGCGCCGCGCGCCGCGACCAGATGCCCTGCGCGATGAGCGCGACGATCACGATCAACGCAAGCACGATCACCAAGCGTGTGCGTTTCGTGTTACCCGATCGTTGCGACAACTGCTCGTCCATTCTTGCTCCGCTTCCTGTTTATTGCGCCGCTTCACGCGTCTTCGCGCTCGGGCCTTTGCCGCGCGCTTCCATGCGCCGATAGATCATCGAGAAAACGATCGGCACGAAGAACAGCGTCGCGATGGTGCCGACCATGAGTCCGCCGATGACCGCGCGCCCGAGCGGCGCGTTCTGCTCGCCGCCTTCGCCGAGGCCGATCGCCATCGGCACCATGCCGATCATCATCGCGAGCGCCGTCATCAGCACGGGCCTGAAGCGCGTATAACCCGCTTCGAGCGCGGAAAGCATCGCGTCGCCGTGCTCGGCGAGCGCCGTGCGCGCGAAGCTCACCACGAGAATGCTGTTCGCCGTCGCGATGCCGATACACATGATCGCGCCCGTCAGCGCGGGAATCGAAAGCGTCGTGTGCGTGAGGAACAGCATCCAGACGATGCCCGCGAGCGCGCCCGGCAATGCGGTGATGATGATGAACGGATCGAGCCACGACTGAAAGTTCACGACGATCAGCAGATACACGAGCACGACCGCGAGAATGAGACCGAACGCGAGACCGGAGAACGAACCGTTCATCGTCTCGACCTGGCCGCGCATCTCGATCGTCGAGCCTTTGGGCAACTCGCCGCGCACGTCGTCGAGGATACGCTGCACGTCGTCCGACACCGCGCCGAGATCGCGCCGCTCGGTGCTCGCATAGAGATTGATGGTGGTCTGCGCGTTGTAGTGATACACGACCGCATCGCGCGCGCCTCGCGACAACGTTGCGAGCGCGCCGAGAATATTGGTCTTGCCGCTCGCGGACGTGACCGGAATATTGGCAACCGATTGCAGCGAATCCATGTCGTACTGCGGCGCGGTCGTGATGACCTGATAGCTCACGCCGTTTATCGGATTGAGCCAGAACGTGGGCGTGGTCTGCTGGCTGCCCGATAGCGTGATGAGCAGATTGTTCGCGACATCGCGCTGCGTGAAGCCCGCCTGCAACGCCTTCGTGCGATCCACTTCGACATTGATCGTGGGCAGATCGGACGGTTGCTGAATGCGCGCATCGACGAGACCGGGCACACGGCGAATCTTTTCGAGCACACGGTTCGCAATGGCGCGATTGCCGCGCACGTCGCGCCCGGTGATCGCGATATCGATCGGCGCGGGCACGCCGAAGTTGAGGATCTGGCTCACGATATCCGCGGGCAGGAACGAGAACGTCACGCCCGGAAACTCTTGCGGCAGCCGCTTTCTCAGTTCTTGGATATAGCGTTCGGTCGGCGCGTGACCTTCATTGAGGCTGATGAGCACGTCGGCGTCGGCGGCACTCACCGTGCCCGTGTTGTTATACGAGAGATTGATGCCCGAAACCGGCAAGCCCATGTTATCGATGATCGAGCGAATCTCGCCGCGTGGAATCAATTGCCGGATGCGCGCATCGACACGATCGGTCAACGCCGCCGTTTCCTCGATACGCGTACCGGTTTTCGTGCGCATGTGCAGCGCGATCACGCCGGAATCGACCGACGGAAAGAAGTCGCGTCCGAGAAACGGCGCAAGGCCGAGCGAGAGCAGGCAGCATAAGAGAAAGATCGATGCGAAGCGGCCCGGATGCGCGAGCTGCGCTTCGAGAAAGCCGCGATAGCGCTTGCGCACCGATTCGAAATGACGCTCGAAGGAAAGATGAATGCGCACGAAAACGTTCCGCGAGCCTTTCATCGATTCGACATCGCCGCCCATATGCTCGTGATGGCGCAATAGATATTTCGCGAGCGTCGGAACGAGCGTGCGCGAAAAGAAGTAAGACGCGAGCATCGCGAATACGACGGCTTCGGCCATCGGCACGAAAAGATAATGCGCGACGCCCGTCAGCAGAAACATCGGAATGAAGACGATGCAGATGGACAGCGTCGAAACGAGTGTGGGCACGGCAATCTGCTGCGCGCCATCGAGAATCGCCTGCTCCAGTTCCTTGCCTTGTTCGAGGTTCTGACTGATGTTCTCGATCGCGACAGTCGCGTCGTCCACGAGAATGCCGACCGCGAGCGCGAGGCCGCCGAGCGTCATGATGTTGATCGTCTGCCCGATCGCCGAAAGCGCGACGATCGACGTCAGCATGGAAAGCGGAATCGAGATCGCAATGATGAGCGTCGCGCGCCAGCTTCCGAGAAAGAGCAGCACCATCAAAGCGGTCAGCCCCGCTGCGATGACCGCTTCGCGCAACACGCCTTCCACCGACGCGCGCACGAAAAGCGATTGATCCGCGACCGGCTCGATCTTCAGCGACTCGGGCACCATGCCGCGCAGCGTCGGCAACAGGTTCTTCACGCGCGCGACGATATCGAGCGTCGATGCATTGCCGCTCTTGTTGATCGTGAGTAGCGATGCGCGCGTGCCGTCCACGCGCACGATGTTGGTTTGCGGCTGAAAGCCATCGCGCACATGCGCGACGTCCTTGATGTAGATCGTGCCGCCGGGGCCGGTGCGTATCGGTATGTCGTTGAGGCCTTCGATCGAACCAGGGCTCGCGTTCAGGCCAACCGAATATTCCGTCGAGCCGATCTTCGTCGTGCCCGTGGGCAGGATGAGATTCTGCGCGCTGATCGCGTTGACGACATCGGTCGGCGCGAGGTTCTTCGCCTGCAGCTTGCGCGAATCGATATCGACCATGATCTGCCGCTGCTTGCCGCCATAAGGCAGCGGCACCGATGCGCCCTGCACGGTCGCAAGCTGCGTCTTCAGAAAGCTGTTGCCGAAGTCGTAGAGCTGTTGCTCCGTGAGTTCCGCCGACGATAACGCGAGTCGAAGAATCGGCACTGTCGATGCATTGAAACGCAGAATGTTCGGCGGCGTGATGCCCGGCGGCAGCGAGCGCAATTGCGTCTGCGAAAGCGCGGTGATCTCGGCAATCGCTTCATCGACGTTCGCGTTCGGCTGAAAGTAGATGCGGATAACCGCGATGCCCGGCAACGATTCCGACTCGATATGCTCGATGTCATTCACCGCCACCGACAAGCCGCGCTCATAGTTGAGCGTAATGCGGCGTTCCATCTGATCGGGCGGCAAGCCCGTATAAGACCAGATGACGCTGACCACCGGAATATCGATGTTGGGAAAGATATCGGTCGGTGTGCGCACAATGACGAGCGGACCGATGATCAGCAAAAGCAGCGACAGAACGATGAACGTGTACGGGCGCCTGAGCGCGAGTCTGACGATCCACATCTAAGTTCCGCCTGCCCCGTTTGGTGTTCGTTATTCGAATACTGTTCGCCTGCTCAAGCTTGTCCGAGCGAATGCACCCGCTACGATGACACAACTAAAGCTTACATAACAATTTGCGCAAACGATTGCGAGGGTTTATGCGGAAGTATTTCTGCAGAGGAATGCGAGGCCGCACCGAAAGTGGAACACGCGCTCCACTTGGTGGGAATGACGTTACGCCCCGCGGAACGCGGGGCGCTTGACTTCGAAGAGGCTTAGACGGTCGCGGGGCGCAGATCAACCACGCGTTTCGCCTTGCCGGTGGCGGTTGTCGGAATTTCGCCGGAATCGAGCACGCGCACTTGCGTCGATACGCCGACCATCGTCTTGACGCGATGCTGAAGCTCGCGCGAGAGTCCGGCGCGATCGCCTTCGCTCAAGGTCGCGCAGACTTCGGCGCGCGCTTCGACGGAAACGGCCAGCGAATCCATGTGTCCCTCGCGCGACACGCACAACTGATACTGGCCGCTCAAACGCGGAATCGCAAGAATCAGTTCTTCGATCTGGCTCGGGAACACGTTGACGCCGCGAATGATGAGCATGTCGTCCGAGCGGCCCGTGATCTTCGCGAGACGGCGCATCGAACGCGCGCTCGGCGGCAGAAGCGAAGTCAGATCGCGGGTGCGATAGCGGATCATCGGCATCGCTTCCTTGGAGAGCGACGTGAAGACCAGTTCGCCCGTGCTGCCTTCGGGAAGCACTTCGCCGGTAATCGGATCGATGATCTCGGGATAGAAGTGATCTTCCCAGATCGTCGGGCCGTCTTTCGTTTCGATGCATTCGCACGCGACGCCCGGCCCCATGATTTCCGACAGGCCGTAGATGTCGAGCGCCTGAATGCCCGCACGCGTTTCGATCTCGCTGCGCAAGCCCTGGCTCCACGGCTCGGCCCCGAAGATGCCGATCTTCAGCGACGTGTTCGCCGGGTCCATGCCCTGGCGCGCCATCTCGTCGATCAGATTGAGCATGTAGGAAGGCGTGACGAGAATGATCTTCGGCTCGAAGTCCCGGATCATCTGCACCTGCTTTTCCGTCTGGCCGCCCGACATCGGCACGACCATGCAGCCGAGACGTTCCGCGCCGTAATGAATGCCGAGTCCGCCCGTGAAAAGGCCATAGCCGAAGGCGTTATGCAGCGTGTCGCCCTTACGGCCGCCTGCCGCGCGAATCGAGCGCGCGGTCACATTCGCCCATGTGTCGATGTCCTTCGCCGTATAGCCGACGACCGTAGGCTTGCCCGTCGTGCCGCTCGATGCGTGCACGCGCACGACCTGATCGCGCGGCACCGCGAACAGACCGAAAGGATAGTTATCCCGAAGATCTGTTTTCGACGTAGTCGGAAAACGCGCGAGATCGGAAAGCTCGCGCAGATCGTCGGGATGCACGCCGGCTGCATCGAATGCGCGGCGATAATGCGGCACGTTTTCATAGGCGTGACGCAGCGTCCATTTGAGGCGCTCGAGTTGCAATGCCTGAAGTTCGTCGCGGCTCGCGCGTTCGATCGGTTCCAGTTCGCTCTGTTGTGCAATGGCTTGGACCACGGTTGTCTCCTGCATGAATGCCCGAAAAATAATGACGCGAAAGCATCAATGAAAACGTTGCCCCGACTGACGCAAGGCCGCGATGAGCGGCGATGCGCGATAGCGGTCTTCGCCATAGTGCGCCGCGAGGTGTAGCAGCACATCGTGAATGCGCGCGATGCCGATGCGTTCGCCCCACGCGAGCGGCCCGAGCGGATAGTTCACGCCCTTCTCCATCGCGAGATCGAGATCGGCGCACGTGCAGACGCCTTGGTTCACCGCATCCGCCGCCTCGTTCACGAGCATCACGACCGTGCGCATCACGGCCATGCCGGCGACATCCTTCAAGGGCACCACGGCATAGCCGGCCTTCGTCAGCGCGCCGACCATCGCGGCATAGGCTTCGTCGGCGCATTGACGCGCACGCGTCACCGCAATGCTTTTTGCATTCGCATAGTCGAGCGCGAGATCGATCAGCACGACGTTGTCGATGCCGAGCGCATGCGCGCGTGCGGTCGCGGTGCGGCCATCGGTGAGAAAGAGATACGCATCGTCGATCTGCGCGATGAGGCCGGGCAGATCATTGCGGCTCGTGCTCTCACTTGCGATGCGCGATTGCAGGCGTTCGTATAGCGGCGCACGCTCGCCCAGCACGATATGCGAAGGCGTGCGCATGTTCGTCTCGATGCGCACGGCGGGCTTTCCGGCATCATCCGCATAGTCATAGAAACCGCGGCCCGTCTTGCGGCCGAGAAAACCCGCATTCACCAGTTCCTGTTGAATCAGCGAAGGCGTGAAACGCGGATCGTTGAAATACGCGTTGAACACCGATTGCGTCACCGCGAAGTTCACATCGTGACC
Source organism: Caballeronia cordobensis (assembly GCF_001544575.2). Classification (GTDB taxonomy): domain Bacteria; phylum Pseudomonadota; class Gammaproteobacteria; order Burkholderiales; family Burkholderiaceae; genus Caballeronia; species Caballeronia cordobensis. Next base: position 2,260 of record NZ_FCNY02000014.1, on the reverse strand, counting down.
GATCAGGTCCATCAACTCGAACGGGCCCATTCTGAAGCCGCCCGCATCGCGCATCACCGCATCGATCGAAGCCGCGTCCGCGCCCTCTTCGTTGAGCACGCGCAGGCCTTCGGCATAGAACGGCCGCGCGACGCGATTGACGATGAACCCCGGCGTCGACTTCGCATGGACCGGCTTCTTGCCCCATGCCGCCGATGTCGCGTACACCGTCTGCGCAACGGCTTCGGACGTGGCAAGACCGCGCACGACCTCGACGAGCGCCATCAATGGCGCGGGGTTGAAGAAGTGCATGCCGACCACGCGCGACGGATGTGTCAGCGGCGCGGCAATCGCCGTAATCGAAATGGACGACGTGTTGGTCGCGAGAATGCAATCGGACGTCACGATGCGTTCAAGCTCGCCGAACAGCGCCCGCTTGACGTCGAGCCGTTCCGCAACGGCTTCGATGACGAGCGAAGCAGCGCGCATGTCGGTGAGATTCGTGATGCTGCGCACGCGGTCGATCGCCGAGCGTCCCGCGCTTTCGTCGAGCTTCTTCTTGTCGATGAGACGCTGCACGTTCGCCGCGATGCCCGCGCGCGCCCGGTCGAGCGCATGTGCATCGAGATCGTGCAGCAGCACGGTATGCCCCGCGAGCGCCGCGACCTGCGCAATGCCCGCGCCCATCGCGCCCGCGCCGATCACGCCGACGATGTCCGATGCCTGAATAGCCTGTGCCATGTCTTGCGGCCCTCAGACGCGCTCGATCGCGATCGCGATGCCCTGCCCCACGCCGATGCACATCGTGCACAGCGCATAGCGGCCATTGCGACGCTCGAGCTCATACATCGCGGTCGTCACGAGACGCGCGCCCGATGCGCCAAGCGGATGGCCGAGCGCAATGGCGCCGCCGTTCGGATTCACGCGCGGATCGTCTTCGGCGAGCCCCAGTTGACGCAGCACCGCAATGCCTTGCGATGCAAAGGCTTCGTTGAGTTCGATCACGTCGAACTGTTCGAGCGTGAGACCCGTGCGCGCCAGAAGCTTCTTCGTCGCGGGCGCGGGACCGATGCCCATGATGCGCGGCGCGACGCCTGCCGTCGCCATGCCGATGATGCGTGCGCGCGGCGTGAGCCCATTGCGCTTTGCCGCCTCTTCGTTCGCGATGATGAGCGCGCATGCGCCATCGTTCACGCCCGATGCATTGCCCGCCGTTACGCTGCCATCCGGACGCACGACGCCCTTGAGTTTCGCGAGCGTTTCGAGTGTGGTTTCGCGCGGATGCTCATCGCGTTCGACCGCGATCGTTTCGCCCTTCTTTTGCGGCACATGAACCGCAACGATCTCCTGCGCCAGCGTGCCGTCCGCCTGCGCGCGTGCGGCGCGTTGCTGGCTGCGCAGCGCGAAGCGGTCCTGCGCGTCGCGCGAGACGCCGAAATCGACGGCGACGTTCTCGGCCGTCTCGGGCATCGAATCGACGCCATAACGCTCGCGCATCGCACGATTGATGAAACGCCAGCCGATGGTCGTATCGAAGATATCGGCCGAACGCGAGAAGGCGCTCGACGCCTTGCCCATCACGAACGGCGCGCGCGTCATGCTTTCGACGCCGCCCGCGATATAGAACGCGCCATCGCCCGACTTGATCGCGCGTGCGGCGCTGCCGACCGCGTCCATGCCCGAGCCGCACAGACGGTTGATCGTCGAACCGGGAACGTCGATGGGCAAGCCCGCCAGCAGGCCCGACATGCGCGCGACGTTGCGGTTGTCCTCGCCCGCCTGATTCGCGCAGCCGTAGAGCACGTCGTCGATCTGCGTCCAGTCCACCGATGCGTTGCGCTTCATGAGCGCGGCGATCGGCACGGCGCCGAGATCGTCCGCGCGGACGTCTTTGAAAACACCGCCGTAGCGGCCGATAGGCGTGCGAATCGCGTCGCAGATGAAGGCTTCAGTCATGACAAGTCTCGATGTGTTGGATGATCGGCCGCGACGAAGCCGCGCAATGCTCGCATTGCCAGCGACTTCTCGCCTGAACTGGTTTTGGATGTTTTGGGTTCGCGCGCATCGTTGCGATACGCGCGATGGGATGCGGCGGCTCTCAGGCCCTAGTCGTATGGTTTTAGCGCTCGTCGAAACTCACGACCACACGTTCGCTCACCGGATGACACTGACACGTCAGCACGAAACCATCATCGATCTCATGTTGTTCGAGCGTGTAGTTCTTCTCCATCTTCACTTCGCCTTCGAGCACTTTCGCGCGGCACGTGCAGCACACGCCACC
>NZ_FCNY02000022.1 GCF_001544575.2 Caballeronia cordobensis | reverse complement strand
ATGTCGCCGGGCGACACGATCTGGTATTTCTGGCCGTCGTTCGGAGTGACCGTGAGATTGCGGCCCTGAACGGTGACGTTCTTGACTTTGCCGTTCTTCGCGTCGTCCATGAACTGCGAATAGGAGACACCTTCCTGGACGCGGGGCTTATCGAACTGCTTGAACACCGTAAACAGCACCAGTGCGATCACGAGCCACACTGCCGCTTTAGAGAACATATTGTTGTTCAAAGCACCACTCCTCACTCATAGACGGGCGCCTACATAAACCTTGCGACGCCACGAAAGCATTCTAATCCAGACCGCTAACCCCTGCCATAAGGTTTATCTACCGCACATATAGCGGCAGAGAGGCCTTTTTCGACATAATCCGCGAAAATATCGCCGATTTTCGCCGAATCGCTTGAGCGGGCCTTCAGTTCGGGCGCTTGAGCCGCCGCCCGAGGATAAAAGTCTCCGACGATTTGTCGCGAGAGGCCTTCGGTTTGCGCGGCGCCACCACTTTGAACTGGTGTTTGAACTTCTCGACGATCTGGCTATATCCGCTGCCATGAAAACATTTGACCAGCAGCGCACCCTCCGGTTTCAGATGGTTTTGCGCAAACTCCAGCGCCAGATCGCAAAGATGCTCGATGCGCGCCGCATCGGCACTCGCTACGCCTGAGAGGTTGGGGGCCATGTCCGAAATTACAAGGTCCACCTGCCGTTCTCCGACGATTTCCGCGAGTTGCGCGAGCACCTCGTCCTCGCGGAAGTCACCCTGGATGAAGGTGACGTCGGCGATCGGTTCCATCGGCAGGATGTCCAGCGCGATGATCGTGCCGTCGATGCCGCCCTCGCGCTCCGTATTGCGCTTCGCGCCGTGCGCGAGCTTGTTGCGCGCGTACTGGCTCCAGCTGCCGGGCGTCGAGCCGAGATCGACGATCACCTGCCCCGGCTTGATGAGCTTGTCCTGCTCATCGATCTCCTTCAGCTTGTAGGCGGCACGCGCGCGGTAGCCTTCGCGCTGCGCCATCTTCACGTAAGGGTCGTTGATGTGGTCATGCAACCACGATTGATTAAAACGGTTCTTTGCCATTCAACTGAGCTCAATTGGCGCGCTCCCGGCGCGCCCGGTGCGTATTTTGCTGCATCGCGCGATGCTTTTAGCGGATAATACGCGTCTTGTTGGCCGGACCGGTCATCGGGCGCTCGCGCGCATCGAAACCCGGCATCCGGCCTGTTCTGTTTCTGGTGGGCGGGCCGCGCAACCGATCGAATCGAAGCGCCGCCGATTACGCGCGAATCCTTGCGCGCTCGCGTAGAGCGAGTTCGATCCGCCTTGCGAGCGCACCGTGCGCACGTCTTGCCGCCCACATTTTAGTCGAGTCCCGAATCTCTCATGCCAGCTCTTAAACTCTCCCCCGCCGAGCGCGCCGACCTGCGCTCCCAGGCCCATGCGCTCAAGCCCGTCGTGCTCGTCGGCGCGGAGGGTCTGACCGATGCCGTGTTCAAAGAGATCAACGTGCATCTGGAAGCGCATCAGCTCATCAAGGTCCGCGTGTTCGGCGACGAACGCGAAGCGCGCGTCGCGATCTACGACGAAATCTGCGATCGTCTGAACGCCGCGCCTATCCAGCATATCGGCAAGCTGCTCGTGATCTGGAGACCCGAAGGCGCCGCGCCGAAGAGCCGCGCCACCCGCACTCGAAGCACCATGCCGCCGAGCGCGGGCGAAGCCGCCGACGAACGTCCGGCCAAGGGCCGCGCGCCGCGCACCGTCAAGGCCGTGAAGATCACGCGCGATGCGCCCGCGTTCAAGAAGCCGAAGAAGCAGACGCTGAAGGTGCTCGGCAACGAGCGCGTGACGGCGGGCGGAAACGTGAAGCGCGCGAAGAAGCGTCAGTCCAGCGCGAAGCGCCAGCATCAGGCGGTCAAATAAGCGCACCGCAATAAGCAACGGCGCGTGCGTTCGCGATGGAACCCACGCGCCGCCGGACGAGCATCGCTACTCAGCTTCGCGCTCGTTTCGCCGCCACCTTGGCCGATTTGCCCTTCGGCACGATCTTGACCGGCGCCGCGCCCGGCAGACGCCACACCAGCGCAATACCAAACAGGCACTCGATCAGATAGATCGCAGTCGATATGCCGTGCAGAATGCCGAACTCTTTCGCATACGGCGAACTTGCGAGATCGGTGCCGGCTTCCTGCGCCGCCATGCGCAGCGAATTCATGAACGGCTGCAGGCCGAAATAGCCGATCAGCACGCACACGAGCATCACCGCGACGATCCAGCGCACGCGCTTGTAATCGACGATGCCGCTTCTCACGAAGCGATTGCCGATCAAAATCAGCACCAGCGCGGAAATCACGCCGATGATCGCCTCGATCCGGAAGTACTGCGCCGCCACCGAGCCCGCCGTCGTGCGGTCGAGCATCGAGAAGAGAACCGGCGCGCCAATGAGGCCCAAGGTCAGCAGACTGCCGACCCAGACCATGCTGACGGTGCGAAAAAGCCGGTGCTCCATCAGACGTAACGAACCGCGATGATTTCGTATTCGCGAGCGCCGCTCGGCGCCTGCACCGATGCCACGTCGCCTTCGGACTTCGCGATCAGCGCGCGCGCGATCGGCGAGCTCACCGAGATGAGACCGTGGTCGAGATCCGCTTCGTCATCGCCGACGATCTGATACGTGACCGTATTGCCGGACGCCAGGTCTTCCAGTTCCACGGTCGCGCCGAACACCACGCGGCCTTCGGCTTCCACTTGCGTCGGATCGATCACTTGCGCGGCAGCCAGCTTCGACTCGATTTCCGCGATGCGGCCCTCGATGAAGCCCTGTTTTTCCTTCGCGGCGTCGTACTCCGCGTTTTCCGAGAGGTCGCCCTGCGCCCGCGCCTCCGCGATCGCGGTGATGACCGCCGGACGCTCCACGGCCTTCAGGCGTTGCAATTCGTCGCGCAGCAACTCCGCGCCGCGCTTCGTCAAAGGAATCGTGCTCATAGACCACTCACAAACAATTTCGTCAAAAAAATTACCGCGGTTAAGCGCATCTCCCTTGACAGGAGACGCCGCTTAACCGCGGCTCGTGATGCTTAGACCGGTAATCGAAGCCTTAGTTTAGGCGAGCATGCAAGCCTTGTAAATCATAGACTTCCAAATCGCGCAGATAGCGCAGCCCTTCCACCGCCGCGCGCGCGCCCGACATGGTCGTGTAGTACGTGACCTTGTTGGCCTGCGCGCTCATGCGGATCGAGCGCGAGTCGGCGATCGCGGCGCGCGTTTCGTCGACGGTCGTGAAGACGAGCGCGATCTCGCCGTTCTTGATCATGTCGACGATGTGCGGACGGCCGTCCTTCACCTTGTTGACCGTCTTCACCGGCACGCCCGCCGCCGCGATGGCCGCAGCCGTGCCCTTGGTTGCGACGATCGGATAGCCGAGTTCGTGCAGCATCTGCGCGACTTCGACGGCCTTCGGCTTGTCGGCGTCCATCACGGTCAGGAGCACCGTGCCCGATTCCGGCAGACGCGAACCTGCCGCGAGTTGCGACTTGAACAACGCTTCGCCGAACGTGCGGCCCACGCCCATCACTTCGCCGGTCGAGCGCATTTCCGGTCCAAGCACCGGATCGACCGCCGGGAACTTGACGAACGGGAACACCGCTTCCTTCACGCTGAAGTACGGCGGAATCACTTCCTTCGTGACGCCTTGCGCCTTCAGCTTCTGACCGACCATCGCGCGCGCGGCGATCTTCGCGAGCGGCAGACCGGTCGCCTTCGACACGTACGGCACCGTGCGCGATGCGCGCGGATTCACTTCCAGCACGTAGATGATGTCCTTTTTCGAGCCATCGTTCTGCGGAACTTGCTGGATCGCGAACTGCACGTTCATCAGGCCGATGACGTTCAGCGCCTTCGCCATCGCGGCAGTTTGCCGCTTCAGTTCGTCGACGGTGTCCGTCGACAGCGAATACGGCGGCAGCGAGCACGCCGAGTCGCCCGAGTGCACGCCCGCCTGCTCGATGTGCTCCATCACGCCGCCGATGAAGACGTCGTCGCCATCGGAGATGCAATCGACATCACATTCGATCGCGTCGTTCAGGAAGCGGTCGAGCAGCACCGGCGAGTCGTTCGACACCTTCACGGCCTCGCGCATGTAGCGTTCGAGGTCGCGCGGCTCGTGGACGATTTCCATGGCGCGGCCGCCCAGCACGTACGACGGACGCACGACCAGCGGATAACCGATTTCCTCCGCGAGCTTGAGCGCTTCGTCTTCCGCGCGCGCCGTGCGATTCGGCGGCTGACGCAGATCGAGATCCTTGAGCAGCTTCTGGAAGCGCTCGCGATCTTCGGCGGCGTCGATCATGTCCGGCGACGTACCGATGATCGGCACACCATTCGCTTCGAGATCGAGCGCGAGCTTGAGCGGCGTCTGGCCGCCGTACTGCACGATCACGCCAACGGGCTTTTCCAGATCGACGATTTCGAGCACGTCTTCGAGCGTCAGCGATTCGAAGTACAGACGGTCGGACGTGTCGTAGTCGGTCGAGACGGTTTCCGGGTTGCAGTTGACCATGATGGTTTCATAGCCGTCCTCGCGCATCGCGAGCGCGGCATGCACGCAGCAGTAGTCGAACTCGATGCCCTGTCCGATCCGGTTCGGGCCGCCGCCCAGCACCATGATCTTCTTCTTGTCCGTCGGATTCGCCTCGCACTCTTCCTCGTAGGTCGAGTACATGTACGCCGTCTTCGTCGCGAATTCGGCGGCGCACGTGTCGACGCGCTTGTACACCGGACGCACTTTCAGTTCGTGGCGCTTCTTGCGCACGTCGGCCTGATTCGAACCCGTGAGCTTCGCGAGACGGCGATCCGAGAAGCCGCTCTTCTTCAGATACAGCAGTTCGTCACGCGTGAGGCTTGCGAGCGTGCGGCCTTCGAGCGCCTTCTCCTTGAGGATGATCTGTTCGATCTGCGCGAGGAACCAAGGATCGATCGACGTCTCTTCGAAGATCTCTTCCATCGTGAGACCAAGACGGAACGCATCGCCGAGATACCAGATGCGGTCCGGACCCGGCTCGCCGATTTCGCGGATAACCTCGTCGCGGCTCGTGGTCTTTTCATCGAGACCGTCGACGCCCACTTCCAGACCGCGCAGCGCCTTCTGGAACGATTCCTGGAACGTGCGGCCCATCGCCATCACTTCGCCGACCGACTTCATTTGCGTCGTCAGGCGCGAGTCGGCTTCGCGGAATTTTTCGAACGCGAAGCGCGGCACCTTCGTCACGACGTAGTCGATCGTCGGTTCGAACGATGCGGGCGTTTGTCCGCCAGTAATTTCGTTCTTCAGTTCGTCGAGCGTATAGCCGCAGGCGAGCTTCGCGGCGACCTTGGCGATCGGGAAACCCGTTGCCTTCGAGGCCAAAGCGGAAGAACGCGACACACGCGGATTCATCTCGATGACGACCATGCGGCCATCGTTCGGGTTGATCGCGAACTGCACGTTGGAGCCGCCCGTGTCCACGCCGATTTCGCGCAGCACCGCGAGCGACGCGTTACGCAGCACTTGATACTCTTTGTCGGTGAGCGTTTGCGCCGGCGCGACGGTGATCGAGTCGCCGGTATGCACGCCCATCGGGTCGAGGTTTTCGATCGAGCAGACGATGATGCAGTTGTCCTTTTTATCGCGGACGACTTCCATCTCGTACTCTTTCCAGCCGAGCAGCGATTCTTCGATCAGCAGTTCGCGCGTGGGCGAAAGATCGAGTCCGCGACGGCAAATCTCTTCGAACTCTTCCTTGTTGTACGCAATGCCGCCGCCCGAGCCGCCCAGCGTGAACGACGGGCGAATGACGGTTGGGTAACCGCCGCTGCCGGTGGCTTCCGCGATCTGCGCCTGAACCGCGAGCGCCTCTTCCATCGAATGCGCGATGCCCGACTTGGCCGAACCGAGGCCGATCTTCGTCATCGCGTCCTTGAACTTCTGGCGGTCTTCCGCCTTGTCGATCGCTTCCGGCGATGCGCCGATCAGCTCGACCTTGTACTTCTCCAGCACGCCGTGATGGAAGAGATCGAGCGCGCAGTTGAGCGCGGTCTGTCCGCCCATCGTCGGGAGGATCGCGTCCGGGCGCTCCTTCGCAATGATGCGTTCGACGACTTCCCACGAGATCGGCTCGATGTACGTGACGTCGGCCGTGTTGGGGTCGGTCATGATCGTCGCCGGATTGCTGTTGACGAGGATGACCTTATAGCCTTCCTCACGCAGCGCCTTGCAAGCCTGCGCGCCCGAATAGTCGAACTCGCACGCCTGGCCGATGATGATCGGGCCCGCGCCGATGATGAGGATGCTCTTGATGTCTGTGCGCTTCGGCATAACTGCTCTCGATGAATATGTGCTGTTTTCTGTTCTTTACGCTGCGACCTTTTGCGCTTCCATCAGCTTGATGAAGCGGTCGAACAGATACGCGATGTCGTGCGGGCCGGGCGACGCTTCCGGATGGCCCTGGAAGCAGAACGCGGGCTTGTCCGTGAGCGCGAAGCCTTGCAGCGTGCCGTCGAACAGCGAGACGTGCGTGACCTTCGCGTTGGCGGGCAGCGTCGACGCATCGACCGCAAAACCGTGGTTCTGCGACGTAATCACGACACGCCCGTCTTCCATGTCCTTCACCGGATGGTTCGCGCCATGGTGGCCGGTTTTCATCTTCATGGTCTTTGCGCCGACGGCGAGGCCCATGATCTGATGGCCGAGACAGATGCCGAAGGTCGGAATGCCGCGCTCGATGAATTCCTTCGTCGCCGCGATCGCGTAATCGCAAGGCTCGGGATCGCCGGGGCCGTTCGACAGGAAGACGCCGTCCGGATTGAGCGCGAGCGCATCGGCGGCCGAAGCTTGCGCCGGCAGCACCGTGACGTGACAGCCGCGCTCGGCCAGCATGCGCAGAATGTTGAACTTGACGCCGTAATCGAACGCGACGACGCGGTACTTCGGCGCTTCCTGCTTGCCGTAGCCGCTACCGAGACGCCATTCGGTCTGCGTCCACTCGTAAGGCTTTTGCGTCGATACGACTTTCGCGAGATCCATGCCGGCGAGGCCGGGGAACGAGCGCGCGAGTTCGAGCGCCTTCGCTTCGTCGTCGGAGCCCGCGAGAATGCAGCCGTTCTGCGCGCCCTTCTCGCGAAGAATGCGCGTGAGCTTGCGCGTGTCGATACCCGCGATCGCGACGACGCCCTGCGCCTTCAGATAGTCGGCGAGCGTTTGCTCGGAACGGAAGTTGGATGCGAGAACCGGCAGGTCGCGGATGATGAGACCGGCGGCATGGACTTTGGTGGCTTCGACGTCTTCGGCATTGACGCCGTAGTTGCCGATATGCGGATAGGTCAGCGTGACGATCTGCTGCGCGTAGCTCGGATCGGTCAGGATTTCCTGATAGCCGGTGATGGCGGTGTTGAATACCACTTCGCCGATCGTCGAACCGGGCGCGCCGATCGATTGACCACGAAAGACCGTGCCGTCGGCAAGTGCGAGCAGTGCGGGGGAAAATGACGGCAACACGGGAAGCTCCTTGGGGGACACCCTGTTACCGACCTGTCTGTCCGAAATTCAGGCTTGGCTTCCCGCGGCTCAAAAGCACGCGGGTTTCCTTTGCACAGTGCCGGCGGCTCGCGAAGCGCGCATCGCGGCTCGAACCGGCACGCGATGAGCGTGGCAACGGAGTCTTCAAGCAGGCGATGGGCGGCGTGCGGCGCGCAGCTGATGCGCAGCGAACGACGGTGAATGGGAGGTAGGCGCTAGGGTGCGGGTTGATATGCTCAAACCTTCGAATTATAGCGTTAAAACGCCACATCTGCCAAATTTGGGATTGCTCCGCTTGAGCATCCCCGCGCGCCGCCGCAGCGATTACGACGCCGCGTTTTCCACTTCCGGCTCGCCTCGCTGCAGCGCGCGCCCCGGCAGCATGTACCAGATCGCGCTCGCGACTTGCAGCGCGATCAGCGCCGCCCAGACGGTGATGTGCGCCGACGCCGGAAAGCGCCCCGCTTGCGCCGGCCATAGCGACAGCATCGCGCCGACGCCGACCTGAAAGCCGAAGATCAACAGAAAGATGACGAGCGTCAGCGTCGTATTCACACGCCCGGCCATGTGTGTCGGGAAATAGCGCGCCGCGACCGCGTAACTCAGAATGCCGGTGCCGCCGAAAACGCCATACGCCGCGATCAGCACGGCGGGCGGCAGCGGCACCCGCAAGACCATCAGCAACTGCGTGACCACGAAAAGCACCATGCCCACGCCGCAGAACGCATACACCGACACGCCGCGCCCCTCCAGACTGCGCGCCGCCGCGCCGAAGCTGACGGAGCCGAACATCATCGCGAAACCGAGCACGGACACGAGCGCGGACGCGTGAGCCGGCGTGAGGTCCATCACATCGGTGAGATAGGGGCGGATCCACAGCGACTGCATCGCGAAAAACACGCCCTGCGTGACGACGGGAAACGACGCGATTTTCCAGAACGCGGCGCTCTTCATGATGTGCCACGTGCCCTTGAACTGCGTGACGATGTCCGCCTGATGATGCGCGTCCGCCTTGCGCGGCGCGAACAGCGCGATCGCCGCCGCGACGACGAGCGTGAAGACAGCCAGCCCGAAACACACCTGACGCCACGTCGCGACATGCAGCAGCGACGAGAGCGGCGACCCCACGACGACGCCGCCCAGTCCGCCGACAGCCATCGTCAATCCGTTGATGAGCGGCAGGCGCCAGACCGGAAAATGCTGCGCCGACGCCTTGAACGCCGCGGCCAGACACACCGACACACCGACGCCGATCAAGAGCCGCCCTGCCATCAGGCCTGCCAGACCACTCGATGCGCCGAACACGCCGATGCCCGCCGCCGCGAACACCAGCATGCCCGCGGTCACGCGCGCCGGCCCGAAATGATCGAGCAGCACGCCGACGGGAATCTGCGCCAGGGCGAAGCCGATGAAGTACAGCGAAGTGAGCAGGCCGAGATCGGCCGCGGACAGGCCGAGGTCGTGCGTGATGAGCGGCGCGAAGCCGAGATTGACGCCACGGAACACGTACGAGACGAAGTAACCGGCGGCGAACAGGAAAAAGACGCGGAGACGGACAGTGGACGGCATGCGAAACGTACGTTGCTGGGGCGTTTCTTCGATTTTTCTGAAGCGCCAGTTTAACGGGACGATCGACATAAAAACGCCGTCACCTTGGTGACGGCGTGGATTAGCGCGCGGACCAAACGCTTCCGCTTACTTTTTCTTGGCGCTCTTCGTGCTGGTTGCCGGCTTCGCGGTCTTGGCCGCGGCGGGCTTGGCAGCATGCGTTGCCGTGGACGCCGACACTTTCGTCACTTTTCCGGAAGAATGGGCGGTCGCCTTGCCGCGCGACGGCTTCGACTCCGGCACGCGCGTGCCGATCCGCGACACGCCGCCCGACGAGCGGCTCGACGCCGCCACCGTCTCGACGCGCACCGGGCCCGGCTCGGCCGGCACCGAACGGCCGTACGGCACATGCAGAACGACGACCTGACCCGGCATGACCATGTCGCCACGCGTGCGGTTCCAGGCGCGCACCTGCGCTGGCGACACGTTGTAGCGATCCGCCAACGTCGCGACGGCCTGCTTGCGGCGCACGCGGATCACGAGCCTGCGCGTGTCGGGCACGTCGCGCTCGATCGCGAGCGTCGCGTTTTCGGCGACATCGGCGCTGATGTCTTCGTCGTCGTCATCCGTGCGCGGCACGACGATCGTCGAGCCGGGCTTCAGGCGCATGCCCGCCGGAATGCGATTGACGGACATGAGCGTGTCGGCATCGACGCCGATCTTCTCGGCGATCGCCGCCGGACGCGCGCGCTCCGTCACGGTGTACGTGGTCCACGACGACAGCGCGCCCGAGTACGACGAGAGATTGCGCTGGAACGATGTTGCGTTGTCGAACGGCAACAAAACCTGCGGATTGGTCGCGCCGAGAATCACGGGCTTGGAGAACGACGGATTGAGCGAGCGGAATTCTTCCACGCTCATGCCGGCGAGTTTCGCGGCCATCGTCACGTCGATGTCGCGCGCGGTCGTGACCGTCACGAAATAGGGATGGTTCGGAATGTCCGGCAGCGTGAGCCCGTACATTTGCGGATTGCCGACGATATTCTTGACCGCCTGCAACTTCGGCACGTAATTGCGCGTTTCGTTGGGCATGCGCAGGCTTTCGTAGTCGGTCGGCAGGCCCGCCGCCTCGTTACGCGCAATCGCGCGCTGCACGTTGCCCTCGCCCCAGTTGTACGCGGCAAGCGCGAGATGCCAGTCGCCGAACATGTCGTGCAGGCGCTGGAGGTAGTCGAGCGCGGCGCTCGTCGACGCGAGCACGTCGCGGCGCTCGTCCTTCCACATGTTCTGCTTGAGGTTGTAGTCGCGCCCGGTGCCCGGCATGAACTGCCACATGCCCGCCGCCTTGGCAACCGACAACGCCTGCGGGCTGTACGCCGACTCGATGAACGGCAGCAGCGCCAGCTCGGTCGGCATGTGACGCTGCTCCAGCTCCTCGACGATGTGATACAGGTACTTCTGCGAACGCGTGGTCATGCGCTCGACGTAATCCGGGCGCTGCGCGTACCAGTTGACCTGCATATCGACGAGGTCGCTTTGCAGATCGGGAATCTGGAAGCCACTGCGAATGCGATTCCACAGGTCGGACGAACCCGCGAGCGAAGTGACGGGCGTCTTGTCGACGTTGATGGTTTCCTTGGCTGCTGCGGTGCGGCGAATGGTGTCGGCGACTTGTTGCTGCGAGGCGTTGGAATTCGCGGAGGCTGAAATGGGATCGGACACTGTCGGCCCTTGGCTCGCGCAGGCGGCGAGCATCAGGACGGACAGCGCACTAAGAGTTAGTCGCATGGAACGTCTCGGCTTCCACAAAATAATGCTTGGAAATTTGCAGCCGATAGTACGGAACCGCCCTTAAGACGTCAATAAGAATGCGCGCAAAACCCCTGCAAAATCCAGCATCTAACGCCGATTCCCACGTTTCGGATGAAGTTCCACCCATAGTTTCGGGTTAACGGAACTTATCTTTCCAGCCTCGCATCACTCGAAAAGCTTCGAGCCGGTCCGTCACTGGCGCCCCAAATTGCGTCGAAAGCATCGCCTGGATCGAGGGTATATCCGCGCGCAAAAACGGATTCACCGCCTTTTCGTGCCCGATGGTCGTCGGCAGCGTCGGCTTGCCCGCGGACCGCAGCGCCTGCGCGTCGTCGCTCCAGCGAAGCAGCGCCGCGTTGTCCGGCTCGCACGCGCGCGCAAAGCGGATATTCGACAGCGTATATTCGTGCGCGCAGTGAACCTGCGTGCTCTCGGGCAGCGCGGCGAGCGCGTCGAGCGAGCTCAGCATCTGCTGCGCCGTGCCTTCGAAGAGACGGCCGCAGCCGCTCGCGAAGAGCGTGTCGCCGCAAAATAGATGCGGCGTGCCGCTTCCGTCGTCGGCCTGGAAATAGGCGATGTGGCCTGCCGTATGACCGGGCACGTCGATCACGGAAAGCGCCATCGGCGGATGGTCGATCTGCACGCTGTCGCCGCCCGTCACACGCGCGGTCAGATGCTCGATGCGCTCGCCAGCCGGGCCATAGACGGGAATCCCGCCCTCTGCCTTTCGGCTATCGAGCAGCGCTTTCACGCCGCCGACGTGGTCCTGATGGTGGTGCGTGAGTAAAATAGCGGTCAGCCGCCAGCCGCGTTTGGCGAGATACGCCTCCACGGGCGCGGCATCGCCGGGGTCGACCACGACCGCATCGCGCGAGTCCGAGACGAGCCAGATGTAGTTGTCCTCGAACGCCGGAACCGGCACGTATTCGAGTGCATTTCGAACCAATGCATCCTGAGCAGGCGAATTCTTCATTAGCGAATCCATAGCGATCTTCTATGCGGCAACCCGACCATGTCTGACCGATCGATTATAGACTGGCCCACCTGGACGAGCTCGGCGCCCGGACGCTACGTGCTCGACTGGGAGCAGGCGCAGCTCGATCATGTGGTGTCCGACATCTTCGGCTATCACGCGCTTCAGCTCGGCATGCCGCAGCTCGACGCGTTGCGCGAGAATCGCATGACCGGCCGTGCGCTCGTGCTCGACGCCGAAAGCGCATCGAGCGCGCCTTATGCGCCGCCACGCGCGAGCACGCCCGGCGTGAGCGCGCTGCCCGCCGCGAGCGCGCCGGACGGACGCAGCACCGTGTGGTGCGATCTGCTCGATTTGCCGTTCGAAGCGCAGAGCGTCGATCTGCTCGTGCTGCCGCACACGCTCGAATTCTCGCCCGATCCGCACCGGCTGCTGCGTGAAGCCGAGCGCGTGCTGGTGCCCGAAGGGCAGTTGATCATCCTCGGCTTCAATTCGCTGAGCCTGTGGGGCGCGCGGCAATCGCTCGGCAAGGTGGCGGGACGGCCGTTCGTGCCGGCGGCGCACGAAATGATCGCCTTCACGCGCATCAAAGACTGGATCAAGCTGCTCGGGTTCGACCTTGAACGCGGGCGCTTCGGCTGTTATCGTCCGCCGCTCGTCGCGGACAAGTGGCTGCAACGCTATCAATTCATGGAAGCCGCGGGCGACCGCTGGTGGCCCATCTTCGGCGCGGCGTACATGATCACCGCGGTGAAGCGCGTGCGCGGCATGCGCCTCATCGGACCGCGCAAGCTGAAGAAGCCCGCGCTCGCGCCTGGCCTCGCGCCGGTCGCCGCTCCCCACACGCGCAACGAGACTCGCAACGAGCATTGATGACTCAAGAAACCGAATCGAACAAGGTAATCGACATCTACACGGACGGCGCCTGCAAAGGCAATCCCGGTCCCGGCGGCTGGGGCGCCCTGCTCCGTTTCGGCTCGCTGGAGAAGGAGCTGTTCGGCGGGGAAGCCGCAACCACCAACAACCGCATGGAACTCATGGCGGTCATTTCCGCGCTCGAAGCGCTAAAGCGCCCGTGCCGCGCGATCATCCACACCGACTCGCAATACGTTCAGAAAGGCATCAGCGAATGGATCCACGGCTGGAAGAAAAAGAACTGGATGACCGCCGCGAAAACGCCCGTGAAGAATGCCGATCTGTGGAAGCGGCTCGACGGCCTCGTCGCGCAGCATGAAATCGAATGGCGCTGGGTCAAGGGCCATGCGGGCCACCCGGAAAACGAACGCGCCGATGCGCTCGCCAATCGCGGCGTGACTTCGCTCGCCGACAGCTAATCAACGAACAAGCCAAAGAACACGCCCTCTATGCGCCAACTGATACTGGACACCGAAACCACCGGCCTGAATGCGAGAACGGGCGACCGGATCATCGAAATCGGCTGCGTCGAGCTGGTGAATCGACGTCTTACAGGCAACAACCTGCACCTCTACGTCAACCCGGAGCGCGACAGCGATCCCGGCGCGCTCGCGGTGCACGGCCTCACGACCGAATTCCTCTCCGACAAACCGAAGTTCGCGGAAATCGCTGCGCAGTTGCGCGATTTCATCGCGGACGCGGAGTTGATCATCCATAACGCGCCCTTCGACGTCGGCTTTCTCGACATGGAGTTCGCGCAGCTCGGATTGCCGAAGGTAGCCCAGACGTGCGCCGGCGTGATCGATTCGCTCGCGCAGGCCAAGCAGATGTTCCCCGGCAAGCGCAATTCGCTCGACGCGCTGTGCGACCGCTTCGGCATCAGCAACGCGCATCGCACGCTGCACGGCGCGCTGCTCGACTCGGAGCTGCTCGCCGAGGTCTATCTCGCGATGACGCGCGGCCAGGAAAGCCTTGTTATCGACATGCTCGGCGACCAGCCGGCGTCGGGCTCGATTTCGACATCGCGCATTGCGCTCGACGATCTCGACCTGCCCGTGATCGTCGCGAGCGCGGAAGAACTCGCCGCGCACGAAGCGGTGCTGACCGATCTGGATAAGGCGCTCAAGGGCACGAGCGTGTGGCGCACCGAACCCGCGCCTGCCGAGGGCGAACCCGTCCCGGCATAATTTTTTCGAATTTGCTTAATGAAGCACTAGACGGAACGCGAAACGCCTGACATAATCTCGTTTCTCTTCGGGTGGTTAGCTCAGCGGTAGAGCACTGCCTTCACACGGCAGGGGTCACTGGTTCGATCCCAGTACTACCCACCAGACTTCCTGGTGCTGGTAAAGCCAAGACACCGAAGTTAAAAAGGGCTCAGGTTTAACGACCTGAGCCCTTTTTCATTTGTATCGTCCGGCGCTATCGTCCGGCGCGCTACGAGGCCCACACGCCTCGCGCCATGCCGCTCGCCGCGATCACCATGACGATGACGAGCGCCGCTTCGAATTCGCTCAGCCACGCAAAGCGCCGCGCGCGCGTCAGATCAATCGGCCCGCCCTGCGCGAGCGCAATCCGCCAGCGGATCAGCGCGAGCATCGGCGAGACTTCGATCAATAGGATGACGACGAGCGCCGTCATCTTCAGATGAAAGAGCGGTTCGTGCAGATAATACGCGCCGCCCTTCTCGAATCCGCCGAACGCGCGCATCACGCCCGTCACGATCAGCACGATCGCGGTGACGCCCCACACGCTGTCGGATCGGAACACGTCACGCAGGCGCAGTTCGTTCGCCTGGATGGACTGCGTCGGCTCCAGGCGGCGCAAGGCGCGCGCACGCGCCAGCACCGACCCCAGCGCGAAGCCGAAGCCGAGAAGATGAAGCGCGGCGAGCAACCAACGTATCAGCATCCTTTCCTCCCGCAAGAGACAGAAACGACGTGTACGGCAATATCGGCTGACGAAAGCGGGCGATTCAGACCTGACGCAGCGTCGCGTCGAGCGCGCGCGCCGCGTTACGATCGCCTTCGCTCGCGAGCGGCGCACGGAACACGGTGGTGCGATTGTGCCCCGCCGCGGCGGGCGAATCCCACAGCAATTCGACTTTCGGCCGGCGCGCGAAGAGGCCGCGCCGGGCTTCGCCGCTCGAACGCATCGCGGGCGCCGCGGGCTCGGTGGCGGGCGTAAGCATGGTGGCCGATGGCGAGACATCCGGCGGCGGCGCCGGCCACTTCACCGACAATTCGCGCGCGTCGTACTGCCCGAGCTTGCGGCTTTCCGCCCAAACAACGGACGTGCGCGTGACCGGATCGAGCGAAATCGCGTAGCGGCCGATCGCAAAACGGCGCGCGGCGATGTTCGTGCGCCACAGCGCGCGCGGCCGGCAGATCCACATGATGACCGCATAGAGCGCCGGCCCGACGACGAGCCAGCCGTTGGTCTCGGCGAGCGCCTGCGTGAAACGCCGCCAGCCCGAACTCCAGATGAACGCGCCGACGGAAAACATCGCGAAACCGAGGGCCAGTAACGCGAGAAAGCGCAGCGCCTGCCGCAGCCATTGCGGCAGCGGATGCAGCGGACGCTCCGCGCGCGCCTTTGCGCCCGGCAACACGATGAGAAGAAAGATCAGCACGAGGTTCAGGCACGCCCATGGCGACGATGTCATCGCGCGCAGCGAAGACAGGTAGCCCATCTGCGACATCGAGAACGCCCAGCGCGCCGCGAGCACCAGCCCGATGGCCCGCAGGGCGAACACGGTGCCCGCGCCCGGTGCCGGGCTCGCGCTGATTTGCTTGGGTCTCGCCAAAAGAAACACTCCTGTCCACGTACGATGCAAGCCGCTTCGCGCATGGCGAAGCCCGGTCATTATAGGGAGATTACGGATGTCGTCAGAGGTTTCACAACCGTAGCGCGGTCTTGCGCTCCAATGGCATGCCCGTGTGTGCTATTACGACAACGCCCCGCGGGCCTTGAGGCGCGCGGGGCGTTGTTTTGCAGCCGATGCCGCCCGAGGCGGCAAGTCTTGCTTAGCTGGCGTTGACTTCGCGCAGCACGGTGCGGCGCTTCTGGCGCAGCAGTTCTTCGTAGACGTTGACGTAGTTCGCCGCCATCACCTTCGAGGAGAAGCGCTTTTCGAACGCGGCGCGCACTTTCGCGCGCGGCAGCGTGTCGAGACGCTTCACCGCGGCGATCGCGCTGAGTTCGTCTTCGACGACGAAGCCCGACACGCCGTTCTCGATGACTTCCGGCACAGAGCCGCGATTGAACGCGATCACCGGCGTACCGCAGGCCATCGCTTCGATCATGACGAGACCGAAGGGCTCCGGCCAGTCGATCGGGAACACCAGCGCATGCGCGTTGCCGAGGAACTCACGCTTTTCGGCTTCGCCGATTTCGCCGATGTACTCGACGTGCGGCAGCGCCATCAGCGGCTTGATCGTTTCTTCGTAATAGGCGCGGTCAGCCTTGTCGATCTTGGCGGCGACCTTGAGCTTCATGCCTGCCTGGCCGGCAATACGAATCGCGCGGTCGAGGCCCTTCTCCGGCGAAACGCGGCCGAGGAATGCGAGGTAGCCCGGCTCCACGTTGGGGAACGGCGTGAGCACGTCTTCGGGCAGACCGTGATACACGGTCGACAACCAGTTGGCCTGTTGCAGCGGCTGACGCTGGTTGTCCGAGATCGAGATGACCGGCACGTCGCTGAACGTGTTGAAGATCGGCTGCAGTTCGGGCAGGTCGAGACGGCCGTGCATGGTCGTCAGGAACGGCACCGGCTGGCGCGCGAACAGCGAGAACGGGTAATAGTCGATGTGGAAATGCAGCACGTCGAATTCGTCGGCGCGGCGGCGGACTTCTTCGAGCAGCAGCATGTGCGGGGCCATCACGTCGCGGATGGTCGGGTCGAGGCGCAATGCCTGCGGCCAGAAGGCTTCGAGCTTCGCGGAGGTCTGCGAATCGCCGCTCGCGAAGAGCGTGACGTCGTGTCCAGCATCCACGAGTGCCTCGGTCAGATAAGACACCACGCGTTCCGTGCCGCCGTAAAGCTTCGGCGGAACAGCCTCGTGGAGGGGCGCGATTTGAGCGATTCGCATGTCGTGAAACTCCTAATGAAAGGTCAGGCTAAAGACTGCTGTCGTGTTGACGTTGGAGAGCGAATCGCTCGGCTCGGGCGAAGCTTTCCGCGGCGCGGTCGCCGCGGCGCTAAGGCTGATGCTCGAGTGAAAAAGCGGGGTCGCTGATCACCGGTTTGTCGCGCAGGCGTTTGGACAAAGCAAATTAGGTTCCACGTGTCAAAAACGGTCGCGCGCCAGCAATTAACGCGCATCGGCTTTGGCGGTTGACCGGAACTTGCAAAAACCTGTCGATGGCCTAGGGGCAAACCCGGAGCGGATTATGGAGCTTTTTACAGACCGCGACACGCAGCCATTTCAACTTATTTACCTTGTTACAAGGGGGAAACACTTTGCAAACCCCTGTTTATTAGGGATGTTCTAAATTGGAGCACGGGCTTTCGACACTGCTCGGGCGATGGCACGCACCTCGCGGTGGCGAACTGGCCGTAGGAGCCTCGCCGCATCGTCCGGATCGCCGCCTGGCGCGGCACGTGCTTTTCTGCATCGCTGCGGCAGGGCGTGACGGTCCGCCGGCGAGCGGGGCATCGCAAAAAGTTTCGCGATGCGATCACTGCGCTTACAATTCGCGCCCGTACCGTGAGCCCCGCGCCCGGTGGCTCTGGCGCTCGGGCAGCCCGAAGTGTGCCGCGGGCGATGTTCGGATGGCCACATGCGCCGAGCGTCATATGCCCGAAGACGCGTTGCCCTCCCCGATACTGGCTACAATTCGGAATGGAGACGGCGCAGCGTCGCCTCGCTTGACGTCAGTCGCGCCGCACCGGGCGGCGCATCGCATGCCGGTTGCCGTACATCGCAGCGCATGGCAGTGCCCGAAGGCGCAACACACGCTCAACCGCTCTACGACCAAAAAAGACCATTGGACCAACTCACCGTCTCCCAGCGTAACGCGCACAACGCGAAGCTTTCGAGCTACGCGCATCGACCGCTCGCGTTCCTGCTGCGCTACATCCGCCGGCACCCCGTCGCCCATGCCATCGTGCTGTTCAGCGTGTTCGCGGCGGTCGGCTGCGCGCTCGCCTCGCAATACGCGATCAAGCATCTGATCGACGTGCTCGGACAAGGCCGCGGACATCCCGGCCCGCTCTGGGGCGCGTTCATGATCCTGGTCGGCCTGATCGCCGCCGACAACCTGCTGTGGCGGGTCGGCGGCTGGGTCGGCGCGCACGTGTTCGTGATCGTCACCGGCGACTTGCGCAAAGACCTGTTCTCGTACCTGTCCGGCCATTCGCCGACGTATTTCTCCGAGAAACAGCCCGGCATGCTCGCGAGCCGCATCACGGCGACATCGAACGCGATCTACACCTCCGAAAACGTGATGGCGTGGAACGTCCTGCCGCCGTGCATCGCGGTGCTGGGCGCGATCGTCATGATCGTCTCCGTCAATCCGCTGATGGCGGCGGGCTTGATGGCCGCATCGCTGATCCTCGCGCTGATCCTCTACCGGCTTGCGAAGCGCGGCTCGGCGCGGCATCACAATTTCGCGTCGAAGGCGGCGTCGGTGGACGGCGAGCTCGTCGACGTGATCGGCAACATGTCGCTCGTGCGCGCGTTCGGCATGACCTTCCGCGAGCAGAAGCGCTTCGGCTCGACCGTGAAAGCCGAAATGGTCGCGCGCCAGCAAAGCCTGCTGTATCTCGAAAAGCTGCGGCTCTTTCACGCGGTCGTGACGGCGATTTTGTCCGCCGGACTGCTCGGCTGGGCGCTGTGGCTGTGGTCACAGGACCGCGCCACTTCCGGCGATATCGTGCTCGTCAGCTCGCTCGGCTTCACGATCCTGCACGGCACGCGCGATCTCGCCGTCGCGCTCGTCGATGTGACGCAGCACGTCGCGCGACTCGCCGAAGCCGTGCAGACGCTGCTCGAACCGCACGGCATGCCGGACCGCTCGGATGCGACCGAGCTCGTGCCGCAGGGCGGGCGCGTGGATTTCGAGGGCGTCACTTTCGCGTATCCGCGCCGCCGCCCGATTCTCGATAACTTCAACATTCATATCGAGCCGGGCCAGCGCGTGGGCCTGATCGGCAAGTCGGGCGCGGGGAAATCGACGGTGCTCGCGCTGTTGCAGCGCTTTTACGAGACGCAGAAGGGCAGCATCAAGATCGATGGCCAGGATATCGGCGCGATCACGCAGGACAGCCTGCGCCACGCGATCGCGCTCGTGCCGCAGGATATTTCGCTGTTCCACCGCACGGTGTTCGAGAACATCGCCTACGGACGTCCGGAGGCGAGCCGCGAGGAAGTGCTCGCCGCCGCCCGCGAGGCGCGCTGCACCGATTTCATCGAAGCGATGCCGGAAGGCTTCGATACCATCGTCGGCGACCGCGGCGTGAAGCTCTCGGGCGGCCAGCGCCAGCGTATCGCGATCGCGCGGGCGATCCTCAAGAACGCGCCGATTCTCCTGCTCGACGAAGCGACCTCCGCGCTCGATAGCGCATCGGAAGAGGCGATCCAGCAGGCGCTCGACCGGCTGATGGTCGGCCGCACGGTGATCGCGATCGCGCACCGGTTGTCGACGCTCCAGAACTTCGACCGCATCATCGTGATGAGCGCGGGCAAGGTCATCGACGACGGCTCGCCGCAGGCCTTGCGCGAGCGTCCGGGTCTGTATCGTGAATTGCTGGCGAAACAGCACGGCAAGGTGCCGTCGATCGTCGCGACGCCGCACAAGCAGCCGGCCTGACCGGCTTCGATTGAGAAAAGCCGCTGTTCCTCAAAGGACAGCGGCTTTTTTTACGCCTTCAGATCCCGCATGAAGTTGTCGCGCCAGACCGAGACATTGTTCTCGCGCAACTGCGCCATCATTTCCTCGTAGCGCGCCTTGCGCTCGTTCAATGGCATCTTGAGCGCGGCGGCGAGCGCGTCGGCCATGTCGTCGATATCGAGCGGATTGACGATCAGCGCCGCCGTCAGTTCGCGCGCCGCGCCCGCGAACTGCGACAACACGAGCACGCCGGGATCGTCCGGGTCCTGCGCCGACACGTATTCCTTCGCGACGAGATTCATGCCGTCGCGCAACGGCGTGACGAGCCCGACGTGCGCCTCGCGAAACAGCGCCGCGAGCACCTGCCGCTCGTATTGCCGATGGATGTAGCGGATCGGCGTCCAGTCGAGCTCGGCGTAGCGGCCGTTGATGCGGCCCGATTCCGCTTCGAGCTGAAGCCGGATGTCGCGGTAAGCGTCGACATCGGTGCGCGTGGGCGGCGCGATTTGCAAGAACGACACGTTGTTGCGCTGATGCGAGTCGTGCTCGATCAGCCGCTCGAACGCGCGAAAACGCTCGACGAGCCCTTTCGAATAATCGAGCCGGTCGACGCTCATCACGAGCTTGCGATGATGCAGCGTCGACTTGACGATCTCGACATCGCGCCCGCTTTCGCCATCCTTCGCGAGCGCGGCGATTTCGTCCGGATAGACGCCGATCGGGTACGCGGCGGCGCGCAGCGTGCGGCCGAACGCGCGCACCTCGACCGGCTTCGCGCCGACGCGCCGCAGCGCGCCGCCCGCCTCCGTCTCGATGTATTCGCAGAATGCGCGCAGATCCGGCTCGGTCTGAAAGCCGAGCAGATCGAACGCGCACAGCGCCTCCACCAGTTCGCGATGACGCGGCACAGCGAGCAGAATCTGCGGCGCGGGAAACGGAATGTGCAGAAAGAATCCGATGCGGTTCTTCACCCCCAGCGCGCGCAGCGCCTGCGCGAAAGGAATCAGGTGATAGTCGTGCACCCAGATCACGTCGTCGGGTTTGAGCAGCGGCGCGAGCTGCGCGGCGAGCCAGCGATTCACGCGGCAGTAGCCGTCGTATTCGTGGCGATCGAACTCGATCAGGTCCGGACGATAGTGAAACGCGGGCCAAAGCGTCGCATTCGAGAAACCGCGGTAGTACTGGTCGTAGTCGCGCCGCACGAGGCCGATGGTCGCGAACGTCACCGGGCCGTGCTCTTCGAGCTTGATGTCTTCCGGAGTGGACATGAGCACGTCGCCGCTCCAGCCAAACCACATGCCGCCGGTTTCCTTGAGCGCGTCGTAGACGCCGACCGCGAGTCCGCCCGCCGCGGGTCCGCCTTCGGAAATCGGCGCGACGCGGTTCGAAACGATGATGAGGCGGCTCACGCGTGCTTCCCGGCCGTGCCCGAAATCACTTGCAGCCAGTCGAGCAGCAACTCGACCGACTCGATGCGCGCCCGCGCGACGGTATCGCCCGCGCCGACTTTCACCGAGAGCCCGTCGAACTCGTTGACGACCGCGAAGCCTTTTTCGTCGGTGAGATCGTCGCCGATGAACACGGGCTTGCGCCCCGTGAACGGCGGTTCGGCCATGTAGGCGCGCACCGCCCGCCCCTTGTCGACGTCCTTCGGCTTGATCTCGTAGACCATCTTGCCCGGCTGGAGCACATACGCGTCGGCGTAATCGGCGACGAGCTTTTCGGTCGCCGCGCGCGCGGCCGGCTCACGGTCCGCCGCGTTGCGATAGTGCAGCGCGAGCGCCGCGCCCTTGATTTCGAGCAGCATGCCCGGATTCGCGCTGACGACCTTCTCGAGCGCGTGCTCCATGCGCAAGAGCCGCTCGTCGTTGAAACCGATGCGCTGCACGTCGCCGTTGGAGTCGCGTCGTTCCGCGCCGTGCATGCCCGCCACGGGCAAATCCGCGATCCGCAGGAACGAATCGATATTGTCGATGCCGCGCCCCGATACCACCGCGACCGCGCCGTTGGTTGCGCGCCGCAGCGCCGCGAGGATGTCCGGCACTGAGCGCGGCACGAAAATGCCGTCGGGCGTGGAAGCGAGTTCGACGAGCGTGCCGTCGAAATCGAAGAAAAAGGCGGTCTCGGCAAGAGACAGGGAATCGGGAAGAATTTGCATCGATCTTGGGCCTGTGGTTTGCCTGTGGTTTGCCGGTAAAGCGCGCGCGACAGGGCCGCGAACCGCGCACGACGATTGCGCATCTTACCGCGCGAGGCCTTTCGATTAAGAAAGGTCTTAGCTTACATCCTTATACGAACGTGCTTTCAGCGCGCTTGAGCTGTGCGGCATATCGTCTCAAAAATAGTCCGATAACACGATGATGCGCGCGTCACGCCGCCAAAGGCGTGTATTTTGCGACCTCGTCCGTAGCGAATCGTCTTGCGACACCTTCCCCGATGCACGCTTTGTTCCACGCTCTCCCCGCTTTCCTCGCGCGCCCGCGCCGCGTTATCGCCCTCTTCGCGCTGTGCTCGCTCTGCGCGCTCGCTGCCTGCTCGAAGCCGTCCGCGCCGTGGCATCTGACCGACGTATCGGGCCATCTGCCGGATCTGGATTTTTCGCTCGTCGATGACAGCGGCGCGCGCGTCACCGGGCAGTCGTTCGCGGGCCGCACGACGCTCGTCTATTTCGGCTACACGCATTGCCCCGATGTCTGCCCGGAAACCATGGCGCGGCTCATGCAGGTTTTGCAGCGCGTAGGTCCTGACGCGGCCAAGACGCGCATCGTATTCATTTCGGTCGATCCGGCGCGCGATACGCCCGCGCTTTTGCGTTCCTACGTGCGCGCCTTCGACGACCAGCACGCAGTCGGCCTGACGGGCGACGATCGTGCGATCGAGTCGGTCGCGCAGCGTTACCGCGTGGCATATCAGATGGAAAAGCGCGATCCGGACGGCGCCTACGAAGTCACGCATAGCTCGGCCGTCTATATCTTCGACGCCGCCGGCCACGCGCGCCTGCTCGCCACCGATCGCGACTCCATCGACGCCATCGCGAGCGATCTGAAGCGCGTGATCCACGCGAAGGACGCCTGACGATGAGCACGCTTCTCTACTGGCTCGATCCGTGGGAGCCGTCGCCGACGGTTGTGATCGCCGTGCTCGCCGCCGGCATCCTGTTCGCGCGCGGCGCACGGCATGCGCGGGTGTCGGTCTCGCGGCGCATCGCGTTCTGGTTCGGGCTCGTCGCGCTGTACGTCGCGCTGCACACGCGGCTCGACTACTTCTTCGAGCACGAGTTCTTCATGCACCGCTTGCAGCATCTCGTGCTGCATCATCTCGGCCCGTTTCTGATTGCGTTGTCGTATCCGGGCGCGGCGCTGCGCGCGGGCATTCCGTTCGCGTGGCGGCAGCGCTGGCTGCGGCCGGCTGCGCAGACGCGCGTTGCGCGCTTGTTCTTCGATATCGTGTTCAACCCGGTGATCGCGGTCGCCTTGTTCGTCGGGCTGATCTATTTCTGGCTGCTTTCGCCGATCCACTTCAAGGCGATGCTCGATTACCGGCTCTATCGCGTGATGAACTGGAGCATGGTCATCGACGGTCTGCTGTTCTGGTGGCTGATTCTCGACCCGCGCCCCGCCCCGCCCGCGCGGCTTGCGCCCGGC
This sequence comes from Caballeronia cordobensis, assembly GCF_001544575.2. Lineage (GTDB taxonomy): Bacteria > Pseudomonadota > Gammaproteobacteria > Burkholderiales > Burkholderiaceae > Caballeronia > Caballeronia cordobensis. Next base: position 94,466 of record NZ_FCNY02000022.1, on the reverse strand, counting down.
CGGCGGGTTCTCGTCGTGATCGCCGCGATTCCGCCGCAGATCATCCTCGGCGCGTACATCTTCTTCACGCCGCACGAGCTGTATCCGATCTATTCGATCTGCGGCCGCGCGTTCACCTGGATCACGCCGATGCGCGATCAGCAGATCGGCGGCCTGCTGCTGTGGATTCCCGGTTCGATGATGAGCGTCATCGGCGCGCTGATCGCGCTGCGTCACTGGCTGCGGCTGTCATCGCGCTCGCGGCTGAGAAAGGAGCGCGTGAGCGCGCCGGTCGCGGTCGCGAAGGCGCCTGCATCATGATTCGATGCCGGGCCGGCGCATCCAGACGTGCGCAATGCCGTCCTCGTCATGCACGCCCGACGAGGGCGCGAAGCCGAACGCGCCGTAGAAGCGCTGCAGATGCGCTTGCGCGTGCAGGCTGATCGGCTGCTCCGGCCACTGTTCGAGAATGCGCTCGATGGCGCGTTCGAGCATCGCATTGCCGAGCTTCATGCCGCGAAAATTCACTGTGGTCAGCACGCGGCCGATGCGCACGTCCTTCTCGCTCTCGTCCGGAAAGCCCGGCAAGAGCACGCGCAGATAGCCCGCGAGCGCCGGGCGTTTTTCACCTTCGCCATAGGCGAAAAGATGCCACGCATCGACATCGAGCCCGTCGATATCGCCATACACGCAATTCTGCTCGACGACGAACACGGCGCTGCGCGCGGCGAGCATGTCGTAGACCTCGGCGGTCGTCAGGTCGTCGAAGCGCTTCCAGCGCCATTCGAGTTGGGAGAGTCGGTCGGTCATGGGAGTCGTGTGCCAGAAGTACGGAGATTATGCCGGTCGGTGAGATGACACGAAATCGCACGAAAGAAATCGCACATGCGTAGCGCACTTGAGAACGCGCGCAAAAAGAAAAAGCCCTGACGAATCAGGGCTTTTAACTTGGAGGCGCGGACCGGAGTCGAACCGGTCTAAACGGCTTTGCAGGCCGCTGCATAACCGCTTTGCTACCGCGCCGTTATGCGGTTTTGTGTGTGCCGTCATCCGACGGCAAACTCACCAAACAAAAAGGGAAGCTTGGCTTCCCCTTTGACTGGAGCGGGAGACGAGTCTCGAACTCGCGACCTCAACCTTGGCAAGGTTGCGCTCTACCAACTGAGCTACTCCCGCATTATCCTGCGACGCTGATGCTGCCAGTTCCCGATGTTTCGTGACGCTGAGCCAATTAGCGCCGATCACACCGTAACCTTAAAAATCTGGAGCGGGAGACGAGTCTCGAACTCGCGACCTCAACCTTGGCAAGGTTGCGCTCTACCAACTGAGCTACTCCCGCAGATTTGCTACCGAACTCTGCTGCTGCTTCGCTTGCTGCGTCGCGCCGTGCATCAGAGAAACGAGATTATGTAGAAGGCAAAGAAGGCTGTCAACAGTTTTGTGAGAGGAATTTTGCGGCGACTTTTGCCGCAGGCGCAGATTCTTACGATGCGCGTGTTCGCGCGAACCTCACAGCATGCCGCCGCGCTCGCGAATCTGCGGCCACGCGAGCTTCATGTAGTAGAACATCGACCAGACGGTCAGGAACGCTGCGACGTAGATGAGCCACAAGCCCCACACGCGCGTATCGATGACCCATTGCACGCCGGTGATCCTGAGCGGTCCGTAGAACAGCAGCATCGGAATGGCGACCATCTGGCACACGGTCTTGAACTTGCCGAGCTGATTCACCGCGACGCTCTTGGACGCGCCGATCTGCGCCATCCATTCGCGCAGCGCGGAAATCGTGATCTCCCGCCCGACGATGATGAGCGCGATCACCGCGTTCAGGCGTCCCAGTTGCACGAGCACGAGGAGCGCGGCGGTGACCATCAGCTTGTCGGCGACGGGATCGAGGAACGCGCCGAACGCGGACGTCTGATCGAGCTTGCGCGCGAGAAAGCCGTCGAACCAATCGGTGAGCGCGGCGAGCACGAAGATGAGCATGCCGAGCAGATTGCGATGCTCCGGGCTCATCATCATGTCCGGCAGATAGAACACGCCCACGACGAGCGGAATCAGCACGATTCGCAGCCACGTCAGGAAGATCGGTAGATTGAACGGCATGGGCGAAAGCGGTTGAAGGACATGTAAGGGAGCCGCCATTGTGCCGCGTCGATCCGGCGCTCACAAGGCGCGCGGATCGCGCGGCGCGCCTGCCGGCGAGCCGGTCCTGCTCAATGTAACTGACGATAAATCTGCTGCGCGAGCGCAAGCGAAATACCTTCGACGCTCGCCAGATCCTCGACGCTCGCCGCCTGCACGCCGCGCAGCCCGCCGAAACGCGACAGGAGCTTTTGCCTTCGCTTGGCGCCGACGCCCTCCAGTTCCTCCAGCCTCGACGTCTGCCGGGTCTTCGCCCGCTTCGCGCGCATGCCGGTGATGGCGAAGCGGTGCGCCTCGTCGCGGATCTGCGCGACCAGCATCAGCGCCGCGCTTTCCTTGCCGAGTTCCAGCGCGGACCGGCCGTCGGCGAACACGAGCGTTTCGAGCCCGACCTTGCGCCCTTCCCCCTTCGCGACTCCGACCAGCATGCCGTGATCCAGCCCGAGCTCGGAAAACACCTGTCGCGCGATTTCGACCTGGCCCTTGCCGCCATCGATCAGCACGATGTTCGGCAGCGTGCCGCCCGCGGCCACGGCCGTTGCGGCGTCGGGCGTGACGTTGGGATCGGCGGCATCGTCGGGTTGCAGCGTCGTGGCTTCGTCGTTCGCGTTCGCGGCGGCCTGCGCGACCATCTTCTCGTAGCGGCGCGTAAGCACCTGGCGCATCGCCGCGTAGTCGTCGCCGGGCGTGATGCCGGTGATGTTGTAGCGCCGGTACTCGCCCGACTGCATCTTGTGATGGTGATACACGACGCACGAGGCCTGCGTCGCTTCGCCCATCGTGTGACTGATATCGAAGCATTCGATGCGCAATGCCGCGAGATCGTCCATTTCCATGGAAAGCGTCTCGGCGAGCGAGCGCGTGCGCGCCTGCTGCGAGCCCTGCTCCGACAAAAGACGCGCGAGCGCGAGCTTCGCGTTGTTCTCGGCCATCGACAGCCACGCGCGCTTTTGCCCTTGCGGCTGACGCAGCAGCGTCACCTTGTGCCCCGCCTGCTCCATCAGCAGATCGACGAGCTGGCGGCTCGACGGCGCATGACTCACGACCAGCACCGGCGGCACGCGATTGCCGATGTAATGCTGCGCCATGAACGCTTCGAGCACTTCGGATTCGAGCGCGCCTTCGCGGGGTTCCGCGGAACCGGCTTCGGCTTCGGCTTCGGTTTCCGCGGATGGCGCTTCGACGATCTCGTCGTCTTCCAGTCCCGCTTCGTCTTCATCGCCGAGCGCCATCGCGCTTTCGACGTGCGCCGGGAAATACGCCTTGTCGCCCAGATGCCGGCCACCGCGCACCATCGCGAGATTCACGCAGATCTTGCCGCCGAGCGCGACGACCGCGAGGATATCGACGTCGCTCTCACTGCCCACTTCGATCGCCTGCTGATGCAGCACGGTCGCGAGCGAGCTCATCTGATTGCGCACGGCCGCGGCCTGCTCGAACTTCAGATCGGCCGCGAACGCGTGCATCTTCTGTTCGAGCTCCTTCATCACTTCGCCCTGCCGGCCGAGCAAAAAGCGCGACGCGTTCGACACGTCGCGCGCGTAATCCTCCTCGCTGATGAGCCTCGTGCACGGCGCGGTGCAGCGCCCGATCTGATGCAGGAGACACGGCCGCGTGCGATTGCTGAACACCGAATCCTCGCAGGTGCGCAACTGGAATACGCGCTGCAAGATCTGAATGCTCTCGCGCACCGCCCACGCACTCGGAAACGGCCCGAAATACTGATTCTTCTTGTCGACCGCGCCGCGGTAGTACGCCATGCGCGGAAACTTGTGGCCGGTGAGCTTGAGCAGCGGATACGACTTGTCGTCGCGAAAGAGAATGTTGTAGCGCGGCGCGAGCGCCTTGATCAGATTGTTTTCGAGCAGCAGCGCTTCGGCTTCCGAGCGCGTGACGGTCGTCTCGATCTTGCGGATGCGCGTGACCATCATCGCGATGCGCGGCGAATGCAGGGTCTTCGTGAAATAGCTCGACACGCGCTTCTTCAGGTTGCGCGCCTTGCCGACGTAGAGCACGTTGCCCTCGCCGTCGTAATAGCGGTAGACGCCGGGCAGATGCGGCAATTGCGCGAGCGTCTTTTTCGGATCGAAGTCCGCGGGTTCCGGATGGTCCGGCTTCTCCGATTTACGCGGATCGGAAGCGGGTTCGTGTGCGGCGGAATCAGTCATGCAGCGAAGTCGCGAGGATGCGGGGACGGTACGGGCGCACCAGCATGCGCCGCGCCGCGGACAGTATTCTAGAATCGCCAGTTTAGAACATTACGCCGCGCGCCTTCGTCCTCATGATTTCGCACCCCGACGCCACGACTGCCCCGGACCTCGCGTGCGACATCTTCTGCGCGGTCGTCGACAACTTCGGCGATATCGGCGTGTGCTGGCGTCTCGCGCGGCAATTGCGCGCCGAGCACGGCTGGCGCGTGCGGCTTTTCGTCGACGACCTCGCGGTGTTCCATGCGCTCTGCCCCGAAGTCGATGCGACCCTCGACCGGCAAGAGGCGCAGGGCATCGTCATCGAGCACTGGCGCGAACCGGCGCACGCGGGCCACACGCTCACCATCGCCGATGTCGTGATCGAAGCGTTCGCGTGCGAGCTGCCGCATGCATATGTCGCCGCGATGGCGCGCCGCGCGCCGAAACCCGTCTGGATCAACCTCGAATATCTGAGCGGCGAGGACTGGGTCGCGGATTTCCACATGCGGCCGTCGCCGCACCCGCGCTATCCGCTCGAGAAGAGTTTTTTCTTTCCCGGACTCGGCAAGGGCACGGGCGGCGTGCTGAAGGAATGCGATCTCGATGCCCGGCGCACGCGCTTCGACACGCAGGCGTGGTGGCGGGAACGCGTGGGTATCGAACGCCCTAGCGCGAACAAGACCGTCGTGTCGCTGTTTGCCTATGAAAACCCTGCCGTCGATGCCCTGCTCGCGCAATGGCGCGATGGCGCCGCGCCCGTCGTGCTGCTGGTTCCGGAAGGCCGCATTTCGGGCGCGCTGGCGCGCTTTTTCGACGTGCCGGCGTTCACGGCCGGCACGACCGCGCGCGCGGGCGCGCTGCAAGCGCATGCGCTCGGCTTCGTCGAACAGCCGCGCTTCGACGAATTGCTCTGGGCCGCCGACATCAATTTCGTGCGCGGCGAGGATTCCTTCGTGCGCGCGCAATGGACGAAGAAACCGTTCGTCTGGCACATTTATCCTCAGTCCGACGACGCGCATCTGCCGAAGCTCGACGCCGCCCTCGCCCACTACACGAGCGCCCTCGATCCCGCCGCCCGCGACGCGGTCACGCGCTTCTGGCACGCGTGGAACGACGCGGGCGTGCCCGACTGGGCCGATTTCTGGCGGCATCGGGCGGCGCTCGACGCGCGCGCCGCGCAGTGGGCCGACGAGCTGGCCGGCGTCGGCGATCTGACGGGCAATCTCGTCGCGCACGTGGCCGCGCGCAGGGCCGGATGACGCTCCCGCCGCCGCCTTCCGGTCCGGCCACGCGACTGGCCAAATAAGCAAAAACTCAGTTAAAATAAGCGGTTATCCGAGGAAGCGAGCGCTGCTCACGTCAGCCGGAAGTGACTTCCCGTTAGCCATTCATTCAGGCATTCAGCCAAATCCATTCGTACAGGACCCAGTTTTATGAAGACCGCACAAGAACTCCGCGTCGGCAACGTCGTCATGATCGGCAACGATGCCATGGTCGTGCAGCGCGCCGAGTACAACAAGTCGGGCCGCAACGCCGCGGTCGTGAAGATGAAGTTCAAGAACCTGCTGACGAACGCCGGCATGGAAACGGTGTACAAGGCGGACGACAAGTTCGATGTGGTCGTGCTCGACCGCAAGGAAGTGTCGTACTCGTACTTCGCCGACCCGATGTACGTCTTCATGGACGCCGACTACAACCAGTTCGAAGTGGAAGCGGAAATGATGGGCGACGCCCTCCACTACCTCGAAGACGGCATGTCGTGCGAAGTCGTGTTCTACAACGAGAAAGCCATCTCGGTGGAACTGCCGACCACGCTGGTCCGCGAAATCATCTACACGGAACCCGCGGTGAAGGGCGACACGTCGTCGGGCAAGGTGCTCAAGACCGCCAAGCTGAACACCGGCTTCGAACTGCAAGTGCCGCTCTTCTGCAACATCGGCGACAAGATCGAAATCGACACCCGCACGAACGAATATCGCAGCCGCGCGTAAGTCGTACGCGTCAGGCTCGTAAGCCAGGCGGCCGTGTAAGCACCGCCGTCTGGTTTCAGGAAAAGCGCCCCTTCGCGGGCGCTTTTTCTTTTGCATGAATTTTTTGACAATTTCAGGCAAACTTTACCGCTTCCACCCTGTTCTCTTTCGATGCCAAACGACCGATGAAACCGCGCCCCGCCGGCGCGGATCGCGTCCATCGGAAAAATTAACTGCTTGGCACGATTTCTGCTCGTAATGCGGATCAAGATTTCGGAACCGACATGCGAAACATGCCTTTCATCGTAAGCCGGCTTCTTGGCGTTGCGGCGCTCGCCGCGACCGCACTCGCGTTCAGCGGATGCAAGTCCGCGCCGGCGACACCGGCGAACACGGGGAGCGAGATCGCCAACGACGACGCCGCGCTTGCCGCTCGCGTGAAAGCCGCGCTCGTCGCGGACCCGGTACTGAAAGCCTTGCCGATGAGCGTCGCGACGTATCGCGGCGCCGTGCAATTGTCCGGCTACGTGGATTCGGAGGCGCAGATGCAAAAGGCGCTCGCCGTGACACGCAGCGTGCCGGGCGTGCAATCGGTCAGCAACGAACTGCATCTCAGGCAGCAATGACGCGCTTGCAGCGCAGATGACGAACGAGGAGTGACGCAGGACAACAACCGCAGCGGGGATGCAGTCGGGCGCCCATGCCGGAACGCGCGCCTATTCGAAGCATCGGCCCTTCCCGCCCACGAGACGCCGGAGCCTGACGAGCGACGGCGCAATACAGTCCACTTTGATACGTTGGTCCGCCATGCCACACGCACTGATTGTCGAAGACGATCCCAATAGCCTCTCCGGCCTGTCCGCGATCCTCACGGCAGACGGCTTTTCCGTCGATACCGCGACGACGCTCGCCGAGGCGCGCTCCGCACTGACCCGCTTCATCCCCGATGTCGTGCTCATCGACCTGAATCTGCCGGACGGCAGCGGTCTCGATCTGCTGCCGAGCCTGCCGTCGCAACCGCCCGACGGCGCGTTGCCCGTCATCGTGATGACCGGCAACGCGACGGTGGAAAGCGCGATCGAAGGCCTGCGGCACGGCATCTGGGATTATCTGCTGAAGCCGGTGAACATTCCGCGTCTGCGCAGCCTGCTCGCGCGCATTCCGCGGCCCTACGAGCTGACCGAAGAGGTTCAGGCGCTGCGCTCCACGCTGCGTGAACTCGGCCATTTCGGCGACATGATCGGCCGCAGCGCGGCGATGCAGCACGTCTACGATCTGATCGAGCACACCGCGCCGACGGAAGCCGCCGTGCTGATCTGCGGCGATCCGGGCACGGGCAAGAAGATCGCGGCGCGCACGATCCACCAACTGAGCCGCCGCCGCAAGGGGCCGTTCGTCACGTTCGATTGCTCCGCGCACCGCACGGCCAGCGACGGCTCGCAGCGCACGATGGAAAGCATTCTCTTTGGCCACGAGCGCAACGCATTCGCGGGCGCGGAGAATCGCGAGCCGGGCCTGCTCGAACAGGCGGGCGGCGGCACGCTGTTTCTCGATCAGATCGATTCGCTGCCCGCCGCACAGCAGGAGGCGCTCCTACGCGCGCTCGATTCGCAGACCTTCATGCGCGTGGGCGGCAGCAACCGCATCATGACGGATTTCCGCCTGATCGCCGCGTCCCGCACGCCGATCCGCGAAGCCGTCGCGAGCGGCGCGATGCGCGAGGACCTGTTCCAGCGGCTGTCGGCGTCGTCGATCATGCTGCCGCCGCTTGCCGAGCGCGACGACGACATCGCGCTGATCGCCGAAACGCTCGTCGACGAACTGAATCGCGAGAATCACATCGCGGGCATCACGAGCGGGTCGCCCAAGCGCGTCAGCCCGGCGTTCATCCGCGAATGCATCGCCAACGAATGGCCCGGCAACGTGCGCGAGATGCGCGAGCGCGTGCGGCGCGCCTATCACGCCTCGGGCGAAACGATCGAAACGCTGCGCGTCGACGAGCCGGGCGGACTCGGCGGCCGCGGGCTGAACGGCAGCAGCGTGCAGGTCACGGTCGGCACCGCGCTCGCGGACGTCGAGGACATGCTGATCCGCGCGACGCTCGAAGCAGTGGGCGGCACGCGGCATCGCGCGGCGACGCTGCTCGGCATCAGCCCGAAGACGCTCTATAACAAGTTGCAGCGGATGAAGCTGGAATCGTCGTAATTCCAGCCGCGGCATACGACAAGCCACAAGCGACAACGCCACGGATTCCGTGGCGTTGTTCGTTTACCGCAACATGTCGGCGATGAGCGCGCGGGCCGCCTGATACTCGGCCTGTGCCTGGAGCTTGCTCCAGCGCAACGCCTTGCCGCGCGGGCGCATCTGCCTCAAGCGCTGCTGCGAAATTTTCGACGGCGTGTAGCGCAACTGCTCCAGCACCTTGCCCGCCTCCTCCGGCTGATTGCAGATCAGCACCATGTCGCAGCCTGCGGTCAGCGCGGCGGTCGCGGCCTCGGTGAGCGTGCCGCCTGCGCGCGCCGCTTCCATCGAGAGATCGTCGCTGAAAATCGCGCCGTTGAAGCCGAGCTTGCCGCGCAGAATGTCCTGCAGCCAGATGCGCGAGAAACCGGCGGGCTTGTCGTCGACCTGCGTGTAGATGACGTGCGCCGGAATCACCGACGCCAGCGACAGGCCAAGCCAGTCGTACGGACGCACATCGGCGGCGAAGATGTCGTCGAGCGGGCGATCGTCGGTCGGCAGCGCGACGTGCGAATCGGCCTCGGCGAATCCATGACCGGGAAAGTGCTTGCCGCAGTTCGCCATGCCCGCGAGCGCGAGACCGTGGTTCAGGCTCTTCGCGAGCATCGCGACGACGCGCGGATCGCTGTGCAGCGCGCGGTCGCCGATCACCTTCGACTGTCCGTAGTTCAGATCCAGCACCGGCGTGAAGCTCATGTCGATGCCGCACGCGCGCAACTCCGCCGCGAGCACATAGCCGAACGCGGTCGCGGTCTTGGTCGCGGCGAGCACGTCGCGGTCCCACAGTTCGCCGAGCTTGCCCGGCGCGGGCAGGACGGTGAAGCCATCGGTGCGAAAGCGCTGCACGCGGCCGCCTTCGTGATCGACGGCGATCAGAATGTCGTCGCGCACCGCCCGGATCGCATCGGTCAGCGCGACGAGTTGCGCGCGGTCCTGAAAATGCCGCGCAAAAAGAATGATGCCGCCGGTCATCGGATGCGTGAGACGCTCGATATCCGCGTCGGAGAGCGTCGTGCCGGCGACGTCGTACATGACGGGGCCGGGAGTGCGTTTCATCGGATTCAATTGAGTTTTCGTTATGTGTTTGAGATGGATTCAGGCGCTTCGACGATCACGAAGGACACCGCGTAATCGCGTTCGTCTGTGACCGTCACTTTCGACGTCATGTTCCGCGCCTCCAGCCATTCCTTCAGCTCGCCCGATGCCACGCAAATCGGTTTGCCGCTCGGCTCGTTGAGCGTTTGCAGCGCGCGCCAGGTCATTGGCCAGCGCATGCCGAGGCCGATCGCTTTCGAGAACGCTTCCTTGGCCGAAAAGCGCGTCGCGAGAAACGCGAGACCGCGCACTTCGGAACGCGCGTTGCGCGCGTGATAGATGCGCAATTCATCGGGGCCGAGCACCTTTTCGGCGAAGCGGCCCTTGGTGCGCCTCATCACCGCTGCGACGCGGCTCACCTGCACGATGTCCGTACCGATTCCGTAGATGGCCATGGCGCGCGCTTTCAGCGAATGCCGGCGGAAGCGAGGCGCGAGGCGACCATGATCGCCTTCATCTCGCGCACGGCGTTGTCCCAGCCGGCGAAAATCGAATGCGCGACGATCGCATGCCCGATATTCAGCTCGACGATGCCCGGCAGCGCGGCGATCGCCTGCACGTTGGTGTAGTGCAAACCGTGGCCCGCGTTGACCTTGAGGCCGAGCGAATTGCCGAAATCGACGCTCGTCGCGACACGTTCGTACTCGCGCTGCTGTTCGGCTTCGTCGTGCGCTTCGGCATAGCGGCCCGTGTGCAGTTCGATCACCGGCGCGCCCGCTTCCTGCGCGGCGCGAATCTGCGTCTCGTCCGCATCGATGAACAGCGACACGCGCGCGCCCGCATCCGCAAGCTGTCTGCATGCGGCCTTCACCGCCTCGAACTGGCCGGCGACGTCGAGGCCGCCTTCGGTCGTCAGTTCGGCGCGCTTCTCCGGCACGAGACACACATCGTGCGGCTTGATCTCGCACGCGATGTCGAGCATCTCGCGCGTCACCGCGCATTCGAGATTCATGCGCGTCTTGAGGAGCGGGCGCAGCGTGCGCACATCGGCATCGACGATATGACGGCGATCCTCGCGCAAGTGCAGCGTGATGGCGTCGGCGCCGGCTTCTTCGGCAGCGAGCGCCGCGCGGATCGGATCGGGATAGGACGTGCCGCGCGCATTGCGCAACGTGGCGACGTGATCGATATTCACACCCAGATCGATCACGCTCGCAGGCGACGAGAGAAAGAAGCTCATAGTTTTTGCAGGTCGATCAGTATCTGACGGGTAGCGAGCGGCGTGCCGCCCAGGTAGTGATTCAGCAGAAAGCGCATCAGCGTCTTGCTCTGCGCGGCGGTCTGCGGATTCGTGTAATCGTCGCGCTCCATGTCGATGAGCGTCTGTCCCGACATCACGGGCCATTGCACATGAAGATCGTCGGCGGCTTCGCGCACGCCGCGGTCGGGATCGAAAACATAGCGCCCTTCGGGCACGACCGGCTGGCGCGTGACGGTGCGCATGAGGTTCATCGCATAGCCGGTTTCGCGCAGCAGCACGCGCTCGAAGGAACGCAGCACCTGCACGGCGGGCTCGTCGTGCGCGAGGCGCGACAGCGTGAGGACGTAGTGATTGAAGAGCGCCGGATGCGCGTCGTCGCGGGCGCAGAACTTGACCAGCAGCTCGTTCACGTAAAAGCCGCAGAGCAGCGCGTCGCCGGCGAGCGGCAGCATGCCGCCGACCCATTCGGCTGTCGTCAGCGTGCGGACTTCGCCCTTGCCGGACCACGAAAGGCCGAGCGGCTGAAACGTCTGCAACACGCCGCGCAGCGCGGAATGCGGCCGCTTCGCGCCCTTCGCGACGAGCGCGACGCGCCCGAAATCGCGCGAGAACACATCGATGATGAGACTCGTCTCGCGATACGGATAACTGTGCAGCACGAAGCCGGGCTGCTCGGCGATACGAAACTCGGAGCGCGGCCTTCTCGGCGCGCGCTCGCCCTCGGCCGCAACCGGCGAGGACATCGGCGAGGACACCGCCCGCGCGCGCTTCTTCGCGGCCCGCGCAACGGGACGCTCGCTCGCGTCGAAATCGTCGTCAGGACGATCGTCGGCGGGAGGCATCATCCGGGCGTCGTTCGGGCCGTCGTCCATGGGTTCGGTCGATGTATTACTCGTAGCCGTATGCGCGCAGGCCCGCCTCGTTGTCCGCCCAGCCGCTCTTCACCTTGACGAAGGTTTCGAGATACACGGGGCCGTCGAAGAGCTTCTCCATGTCGAGCCGCGCCTCGGTGCTGATCTGCTTCAGCTTCGCGCCCTTCTGGCCGATGATCATCGCCTTGTGCATGTCGCGATCAACGAGGATCGTGGCGAACACGCGGCGCAGACGCCCTTCGGTTTCGAATTTGTCGATGAGCACCGTGCTCGTGTACGGCAACTCGTCGCCGGTCCAGCGGAACACCTTCTCGCGCAGGATTTCGGCGGCGAGGAAGCGCTCGCTGCGATCGGTGAGATCGTCCTCGCCGTAGATCGGCTCGCCTTCGGGCAGATACGGCTTCACGACCGCCATCAGCCGCTTGACGTCTTCAGGATGCTTCGCCGAGAGCGGCACGATCTCGCGAAAATCGCGCAAGCCCGACATCTGCTGCATGAAAGGAAAGAGCGAATCCTTGTCGCCGACGCGATCGAGCTTGTTCGCGATCAAAAGCGTAGGCGTGCCGGCCGGGATCAGGTCGAGCACTTTTTGGTCGTCGGGGCCGAAGCGGCCGGCTTCGATCACGAAGAGAATCGCATCGACGGACGTAAGCGTCGACGTCACCGCGCGGTTGAGCGAGCGGTTGAGCGCGCCGCTATGGCGCGTCTGGAAGCCGGGCGTATCGACGAAGATGTACTGCGCGTCGTCCAGCGTGTTGATGCCGGTGATGCGGTGGCGCGTCGTCTGCGCCTTGCGCGACGTGATGCTCACCTTCTGGCCGACGAGCGCGTTCATCAGCGTCGATTTGCCGACGTTCGGGCGGCCGACGATCGCGACCATGCCGCAACGGAAGCCAGAGGAAGTAGGAGCGTTCATAGATGTGTGCGGCAAGAAATCGTTGGGGCGCGAATGCGCGATGGGCGCGCGGCGCGCGTCAGTGACCCGCGTCGGCGGCGCGCACGATGCGGCCCGCGGGCGCGTCAGGGCTTGCGCCGTTGCGCGTGTCCGTGTCACTCTCGGCGCCGCGTTCAGCCGATGGGGCGGGCTGTGCCGGCTCGCTCTTCGGCGCTTTCTCCGGCTTGTGGATCACGGCGCGCTCCGGTTTGTCGGCGGCGGCATACGCGCCCACCGAGGGTTCGACATGCGTCGCGCGGATCACCGCGAGCGGTGCGGTCGCGGGCCGTTCCGGCGTGCCCGGCTGTGCGCCGTGCGGGCCATGATGACGCTCGCGCCGGTCGGGCGAGCGCAGATCGAGCGCGGCCTGGATGCCGGTGACGCCCGGCACGACTTCGAATTCCGAGAGCTTCGCCGCGCGCGCGCCTTTGCGCTTCGGCTTCACGCCGAGCGTCGGGGCTGCCGCCATGACCTCGTCGAGCGCCTTCTTGGCCGCGGCCTGCTCTGCCGCGCGACGGCTCGCGCCGGAGCCGGACACCTTCACGTCGAGCTTCGGCACCGCGCATTCGACTTCGAATTGCTGATTGTGCGCGGCGCCGTGCGTGGCGACGACGGTGTAAGTCGGCAGCGCGATCTTGTGTCCCTGCAGATATTCCTGCAGGAGCGTCTTCGCATCCTTGCCGATGGTGCGCGGATCGATGTGATCCAGAACCGGCGTGTAAAGCCGCTTGATGACCGTGAACGCCGCGTCGAAACCGCCGTCGAGAAAGATCGCGCCGAAGATGGCTTCGAGCGTGTCGGCCAGAATGGACGGACGGCGAAAACCGCCGCTACGCAGCTCGCCTTCGCCGAGCCGCAGCCCTTCGGACACGTTCAGCGCCTGCGCAATCTCGTAAAGCGACTGCTGCTTGACCAGATTCGCGCGCACGCGCGACAGGTCGCCTTCGTCGAGTTTTCCGAATCGTTGGAACAAAAGCGCGGCCACCACGCAATTTAGAACGGAATCGCCGAGAAATTCGAGCCGTTCATTGTGCATGGCGCTGTGACTGCGGTGGGTCATCGCCTGGCGCAGCAATTCCGCATTGCGAAATTCGTACCGCAGCCGGCTTTCCAACGGAGAGGATGGCATGGAGAGAGTATAACGCGGGCGCGAAAGCGGACGATTCCGCCGGTCGGCGCCGGAAAACGCGTGGCGAGACGGTGTTAGCCGCGCTTCTTCACACCGTTTCGAAGCTTTGTTTTAATCATGAGCAGCGCCGGCTGTCCTGCTGCGGACGAGCCGGCGATGCATGTCACTCGAACGAGCCGACGCGCTTCAGATTGCTGAAGTTCATCCAGATGAAGAACGCGCGCCCGACGATGTTCTTGTCCGGCACGAAGCCCCAGTAGCGGCTGTCCGCGCTGTTGTCGCGGTTGTCGCCCATCATGAAGTAGTTGCCCGGCGGCACCTTGCACGTTACGCCCTGCGCGTTGTAGTTGCAGTTGTCGCGGAACGGGAAATCGTCGGCGCCCACGATGAACGGCGGCACCTGCGGATTGTTCAGGATGCGGTTCTTGCGGCCGTCGAGGTCTTCTTCGAACTGCTTTGCATAACCGATGCGCTCGTCGTCGAAATAGTCCGGCAGCGGCGTTTCCGGCACGGGCTTGCCGTTGATCGTGAGTTTCTTGTCTTCGTACGCGACGGTGTCGCCCGGCAGGCCGATCACGCGCTTGATGTAATCGACCGATTCGTCCTTCGGATAGCGGAACACGACCACGTCGCCGCGCTTGAGCGGACTGCCGTCGGTCATCTTGGTGTTGGTGATCGGCAGACGCAGGCCGTACTCGTACTTGTTCACGAGGATGAAGTCGCCGACGAGCAGCGTCGGCACCATCGAGCCGGACGGAATCTTGAACGGCTCGATGATGAACGAGCGCACCACGAACACCGCGAGAATCACCGGAAAGAAGCTCGCCGTGTATTCGAGCCACCACGGCTGGCGCAGCTTGTCATCGCGCAGGCGGGCGCGCGTCTGCGCGGCGTTTTCATCGGCGAAACGCTCGCCCACGCGTTCCTGCTGGCGATCGAACTCGACGACCGCGGCCTCGGCGGCGCGGCGCCGCTGCGGCAGAAAGACCAGCTTGTCGAGCACCCATGCAATACCCGTCAAGACGACGAGAATCAAAAGTATCAATGCGAAATTCATCAATCGCTTCCGGTTGTTATCGTTGTTTGCCCGTTGTCTGGCTCAGGGCGCAGGCGTCATTCGTCGACACGAAGGATCGCGAGGAAAGCCTCTTGCGGGATTTCGACCGAGCCGACCTGCTTCATGCGCTTCTTGCCGGCTTTCTGCTTTTCGAGCAGCTTCTTTTTACGCGAGATGTCGCCGCCGTAGCACTTGGCCAGCACGTTCTTGCGCAGCGCCTTGATGTTCTCGCGCGCGATGATGTTCGAGCCGATGGTCGCCTGGATCGCCACGTCGTACATCTGGCGCGGAATCAGCTCGCGCATCTTCGCCGCCACTTCGCGGCCGCGATGCTGGCTCTGCGAGCGGTGCACGATGACCGACAGCGCATCGACCTTGTCGCCGTTGATGAGCATATCCACCTTGACCACGTCGGCCGCGCGATATTCCTTGAACTCGTAGTCCATCGACGCATAGCCGCGCGACGTGGACTTCAGACGGTCGAAGAAGTCGAGCACGATTTCCGCCATCGGGATTTCGTAGGTCAGTTGCACCTGACGGCCGTGGTACTGCATGTTGATCTGCGAGCCGCGCTTGTTCGTGCACAGCGTGATGACCGAGCCGACATATTCCTGCGGCATGTACAGGTTCACGGTGACGATCGGCTCGCGCACTTCCTCGATCTTCTGCGGCTCCGGCATCTTCGCCGGATTCTCGACCGAGATGGTCGTGCCATCGCGTTGCTGGACTTCGTAGATCACCGTCGGCGCGGTGGTGATGAGGTCCATGTCGAATTCGCGCTCGAGACGCTCCTGCACGATTTCCATGTGCAGAAGGCCGAGGAAGCCGCAGCGGAAACCGAAGCCGAGCGCTTGCGAGACTTCCGGCTCGTATTGCAGCGAGGCGTCGTTGAGCCTCAGCTTTTCAAGCGATTCGCGCAACGCGTCGTACTGGTTCGCTTCCACCGGATACAGACCCGCGAACACCTGCGGCTTCACTTCCTTGAAGCCCGGCAGCGGCTTGGTGGCGGCACGGTTCGCGATGGTGACGGTGTCGCCCACCTTCGCGGCCGTCAGTTCCTTGATGCCCGCGATCACGAAGCCCACCTGCCCCGCCGACAGCTGCGGCAGGCTCGTCGACTTCGGCGCGAACACGCCGAGATTTTCGACCGGGTATTGCGCGTCGGTCGCCATCATCTTGATCTTGTCTTTCGGCTTCAGCGTGCCGTTGACGATGCGCACCAGCATGACGACGCCGACGTAGTTGTCGAACCACGAATCGATGATGAGCGCCTGCAGCGGCGCGTCCGGATCGCCCTTCGGCGGCGGCACTTTCGCGATGAGCGATTCGAGCACGTCCGCGACGCCCAGGCCCGTCTTGGCGCTGCAATGCACGGCGTCGGTCGCGTCGATGCCGATCACGTCCTCGATCTCGGCGATGGCGTTTTCGGGATTCGCCGCGGGCAAGTCGATCTTGTTCAGCACCGGCACGACTTCCACGCCCAGTTCGATCGCCGTGTAGCAGTTCGCGACCGTCTGCGCCTCGACGCCCTGCGAGGCATCGACGACGAGCAGCGCGCCTTCGCACGCCGACAGCGAGCGGCTGACTTCGTAGGAGAAGTCGACGTGCCCTGGGGTGTCGATCAGATTGAGGTTGTAGACCTGGCCGTCGCGCGCCTTATAGGAAAGCGCCGCGGTCTGCGCCTTGATAGTGATGCCGCGTTCGCGTTCGAGGTCCATCGAATCGAGCACCTGCGCTTCCATCTCACGATCGGACAAGCCGCCGCACAACTGGATGATGCGGTCGGCCAGCGTGGATTTGCCGTGGTCGATGTGCGCAATGATCGAAAAGTTACGAATATGATTCATTCAGTGCCGATCAAGCGAAAAAGGCGCGCCCTCACCAACGCGGAGCACGCCTTGAAAATTTGGGGAAAACTTCTGCATTTTAGCCGAAAACGGGGGTGTCCCGGCGGAATTCGGCTCGGACAGCTTCACGACGCGCGCGCAGCCCGCTCGCCCAGCGCCGCATGCACCGCGCGCATGTCGAGCCGGTACTGACACAATTCGACGCCATCGAGCGTGAGCACGGGCACGCGTTCGTCGTAACGCGCCTCCAGCAGCGGATCTTCGTCGATATCGATCCACTCGATGCCAAGCCCATGCCGCGCGGCAATTGGTTCCAGCTCGGCGCGCATGTCTTCGCACAGATGACACCAGGCGCGCCCGTAAAGGATGAAAGCCGCGCCCGGCTGTTTCGACGTCATCGCGCTTACTTCTGCGCCGGCACGCGTGGGCGCAGCGGCACGAACTGCGTGTTGTCGCCACGGCGCACGAGCACCGCGACCATCTTGCTGGCGTCCAGACCTTGCGCGACTTCCTGGAACTGCTTCGCGCTCGTGATATCCGTATCGCCGATGCGCATGATGATGTCGCCCTTCTGGAAACCCGCGCGCGCCGCCGGCCCTTCCACGGCATCGACCTGAACGCCGCTCGACAGCTTGAGCGCCTTTTTCTGGTCCGCAGGAATATCGCTCACCGCGAGGCCGAGCGAATTGCTCGCGCGCTCCTTCGGCTGCGGCGTCTTCTTCTGCTCGGTCTTCGCGACCTTGTCGGGCTGCATTTCTGCAACCGTGATCGACAGATCGCGCGTCTGGCCCTTGCGCCAGATCGTGAGTGTGGTCTTCGTGCCGGGCTTGGTGTCGCCGACCATGCGCGGCAGGTCCGTCGCGGTCTCGACGTTCACGCCGTTGAACTTGGTGATGATGTCGCCCGGCTGCACGCCCGCCTTGTCGGCCGGGCCGTTCGGCTCGACGCTCGACACGAGCGCGCCTTGCGCCTTCGGCAGCCCGAGCGAATCCGCGACGTCCTTCGTGACCTCGCCGATCGCCACCGCAATGCGCCCGCGCACGACCTTGCCCGACGCCTTCAACTGATCGGCGACGCGCATCGCTTCATCGATCGGAATCGCGAACGAGATGCCCATGAAACCGCCCGTGCGGCTGTAGATCTGCGAGTTGATGCCGATCACCTCGCCCGCCATGTTGATGAGCGGCCCGCCCGAGTTGCCCGGATTCACGGCAACATCGGTCTGGATGAACGGCAGGTAGTCGCCGGTGTCGCGCCCCTTCGCACTGACGATGCCCGCGGTCACGGTATTGTCGAGGCCGAACGGCGAGCCGATCGCGAGCACCCACTCGCCCACGCGCACCTTGTTCGAATCGCCGATGGTGATGGCCGGCAGATTCGTCGCGCTGATCTTCACGACGGCCACGTCCGTGCGCTCGTCCACGCCGACGAGCCGCGCCTTGAACTCGCGCTTGTCCGTGAGCGTGACGTAGATGGTGTCCGCGTCGTCGACGACGTGCGCGTTGGTCATCACGTAGCCGTCCGTCGACAGGATGAAGCCCGAGCCGACGCCGCTGCTTTGTTCCGAATTGTCCTGGTTGTCGTCAGGCGCGTTGCGGCTGCCGCCCTTGCCCTGATCGCCCTGACTTCCGCCGCCACCACCGCCGCCTCCGCCACCGCCGCGCGGCGGCTGGCCCGGCATCGGAATGCCGAAGAAGCGCCGGAAGAACTCGGACATATCGCCTTCGTCGAGGCCGGGCGGGAGTCCGCGCAGATCGCTGCCGGAACCGACGCGCGAGGTCGTGCGGATGTTCACGACCGAGGGCCCCACTTTATCGACGAGCGTTGTGAAGTCCGGCAAATTCACCACGGGCGCCGCCGACGCAGAGTGCGATACGAACGGCAGGCACACGGCGAGCGCCGCGGCCGCGATGAACTTGCGCAGCGAGAAGTTGCTCATAGGTTGGGGCCGGGAACGGGATTACTTGGAAGGCTTGTATTCTATGGTAGAAGCAAATTGCTGCAATGTGGCTTGCGGCACTTCGCCAAGCAAGGTGATCCAGAAATCCCCGCGGCGCTTGACCAGCACATGCGTGGCGCCGCTGTTGCCCGCGCCTTCCTTGCGCGTATTTTTCTCGACCGGCTCGACGAAAACGGAGATCGTGGCGAGACCATCGGAGAACACGGCCTGATCGACCGGGATCGGCGGCTGGCCTTGCTGGCTCGACGCCATCGGACGGCGCAGCTCTCGAATCTTGCGAAAACCGGCGATATTCGGCGCCAGTTGCCAGCCCGAGGCTTCCATGTCCACCGACTGCACCGGCGGCCGCACGATGGTCCAGCCCGACGTGCTGCGAATGCCGTTCGCAATGGGCGCCTTGTCGATCGGGCCGCCAATGCGCACCTGCGAGAACGAGAGCTGTTCGAGCACCTGGCCATCCGGACCGAGCGTCTGGGCGCGCATCAGCAAGCCGGTTTTCGCATCGGCCCAGAGCTTGTAGGCGAAACGGTAGGAATCTTTCGGATCGAGCTCCAGCACCTGGCTCTCCACGCCCGCCACGCGGTCGTTGCCCAGAAGCTTCGGCTCGTAGACGGACAGCACCTGATCGCCGCTCGCCGCGAGCAAGGCCGGGAACGAATCGCGATTTTGCCGATGCTCGACCACGAGCAGATGCCGCTCCGGCACGAACGTGAACATCTCGTCGTCGTGCCGCAGCATCTTGCGCGGCGCGCCGTCGAGGCTTTCGAGCGATTCGTATTCGCCGTCGCCGCGCGTGGCGACGTGCGTGATGCGCGACGACTGCACCGTCGCGCCGCGTTGATAGACGAAGGTACCCTCGTAATTTTGCTGCTGGGCCGCCTCGTGGATGCGGTTGAGCAGGCTGGCGGCCGTCTTGCGAACGGCGGCGGGATCGTCGCCCTGAGCGAATGCGCCCGATGCCGCCGTCAGCAACGCGGCTGCGCAAAGCATGAATGCCGGCAGCCGCCCCCAATAGTTCGTTTTATTCAACCGCACACTCGGCATCAAATTATTGACCCTGCGATGTAGCCGCCGCGCGAATCAAGGGCATGGAACCAGGCATCATGGGCTGTTGGGAGAACTGCTGGTGCGCTTCGAGGTACTGGTCGAGATTGGCGTCACGGATGATGTTCGCCTCGACGATCGGCGCGCGCACGGTCGCCGCCGGCACGGATGCCATCGCGACACGCTGCAGCGGATCCGCCGGCGCCACGGCTACGCTAGCCACCTGCGCGCCGGAGCGGCCGTCCACGCCTTGCAGTTGCGGCACGACGATCCACGTCAGCGTCGCGGCGGCCGCGGCCACCGCGAAGGCCGGCATGACGCGACGGCGCAACATCCCGCCGCGCGCCTTCGCCGCGGGCAGCGCCGCCGGCGCGAGCACGTGGGCTTCGGCCTCGAAACGTTCGGAGAATACGGTCATGAACGCGCTGCTGCGCGCCGGGCTGACCGCAAGATCGTCGGAGCGCAGGGCGTCGCCGATCAGATGATAGTGCGACCACGCCGCGCGTTCGTCGCTTTTCAGGTCCGCCAGAAACTGGCTGATGCTGCCAATCTCGTCGAGCGACTCACCGTCGACGAACGCCGACATGCGCTCGCCGCGCGAACCCGCCTGTGTTTGATTCTGCATCGAGACCGACCCCATGATGCGCCCCATCTTTGACCCCACCCCGTAGTGACACCAACTAACCCAGATATCGCGTCCCTGCCCCGTGGATTGCCGCTACCAGCGTTTGCCTTCGGGAGTGTCCAACAACGGACGCAATTTTGCCGCAATGGCCTCACGAGCACGAAAAATTCTCGATCTGACGGTGCCGATAGGGCAATCCATCATTTCGGCGATTTCCTCGTAACTCAGTCCTTCGATTTCCCGGAGCGTGATGGCGGTGCGCAATTCCTCCGGCAGCAACGCCATCGCAGCGTTGACCGTCTGAGCGATCTGCTTGCTCATCAACATCGACTCGGGTGTGTTGATATCCCTTAGTTGGTCCGCGTCGGAGAAAGTTTCCGCTTCTTCCGCATCGGCTTCGGTAGAAGTGGGTGCGCGGCGTCCCTGGGTCGCAAGGTAATTCTTTGCGGTGTTGACCGCAATCCGGTACAGCCATGTGTAGAACGCCGATTCGCCTCGAAACTGGGGCAGCGCGCGATAGGCCTTGATGAAGGCGTCCTGGGCGACGTCCTCGACCTCGGCGGGGTCGCGCACGAGGCGCGAGATCAGTCGAATGATCTTGCGGTGGTATTTGGCGACCAGCAGTTCGAACGCGGCCTTGTCACCCTTCTGGACACGCTCGACCAGCAATTGGTCGATTTCTTTTTCACTCACCTGGGAAATCCGATTAGCTTGGGGAAGTTGCGCGGAGGGCTATTGTAGCGTTACCGCCTGTAAGGCTACCGGAACGCTCATGCGCCGTTACAGTCGTTACAGGTGGGAAGCGGCGGCGCGGCGCGCCTGGACGGCGAGCTGGCGAAAAGTGTCGGTATCGATGGAATCGGCCGGCACGAGCAGCGTTTCGCGGCGATCCCGCGCGCCGCAAAGCGTGAGCGCAAGCAGGCGGTCGCTCCATTGCGCGTAGCCCGCGATGCGCAAGTGGCGCGTCGCGCCGTCGCGCTCGCGCAGCGTGAGGCCGTCCGAATGCAGGCCGAGGGCGACTGGCCGTGCGCGCAGCCATCGGTATGACGCGAGTCCGAGCGCCGCCAGCGTCACCCCGCACGCCACGGCCGCATGCCCGGCGTGTTCCGTGTGCGCGAAGACGCACTGGAAAACCGAGGCGCTCGCCACGGCCGCGAACGCGAGCATCGCGCCGGCCAGGAAACGCGACGGCCGCATGACGACGTTTGCATCGCCATGCGGCCGGTTCACGAACGCGCTCGCCATGTCGTTTCCTCCGATGACGAGCGCGCCGCGCTTACTGATGACGCTTGAAGACGAGCGAGCCGTTCGTGCCGCCGAAGCCGAACGAGTTCTTCACCGCCACGTCGATCTTCATGTCCCGCGCGGTGTTCGCGCAGTAGTCCAGGTCGCACTTCGGGTCCTGGTTGAAGATGTTGATGGTCGGCGGCGACACCTGATTGTGGATCGCCAGCACGGTGAAGACCGACTCCAGGCCGCCCGCGCCGCCCAGCAGGTGGCCGGTCATCGACTTGGTGGAGTTGACGACGGCCTTCTTCGCCTGATCGCCGAGCGCGCGCGTGATGCCGATCGTCTCCGCGATGTCGCCGAGCGGCGTCGACGTGCCGTGCGCGTTGACGTAGTTCACCTCGTCGGCGTTGATCCGCGCGTTTTTCATTGCGTTGACCATCGCGCGGCGGCCGCCGTCGCCGTCTTCCGGCGGTGCGGTCATGTGGTACGCATCGCCGCTCATGCCGTAGCCGAGCACTTCCGCGTAGATCTTCGCGCCGCGCGCCTTCGCATGCTCGTACTCTTCGAGCACCATGACGCCCGCGCCTTCGCCGAGCACGAAACCGTCGCGGTCCGTGTCCCACGGACGGCTGGCGGTCGCCGGATCGTCGTTGCGCTGCGACAGCGCGCGCGCCGCCGCAAAGCCGCCGATACCGAGCGGCGAAACGGTCGCTTCCGCGCCGCCCGCGATCATCACGTCCGCGTCGCCGTATTCGATGAGGCGCGACGCCTCGCCGATGCAGTGCAGGCCGGTGGTGCAGGCCGTGACCATCGAGAGGTTCGGGCCCTTGAAGCCGAAGCGGATGGACAGATGCCCGGAGATCATGTTGATGATCGAAGCCGGCACGAAGAACGGCGAAATGCGGCGCGGGCCGCGGTTGAGCAACTCGGTCTGCGTGACTTCGATCATCGGCAGGCCGCCGATGCCCGAACCCACCACCACGCCCACGCGTTCCGCGTTTTCATCGGTGATTTCGAGGCCGGAGTCCTGCATGGCCTGCACGCCCGCGGCGAAGCCATAATGGATGAAGGTATCCATATGGCGCGCTTCCTTGGCGGGCATGTAGTCTTCGATATTGAAGCCCTTCACCTCGCCGGCGAAACGCGTGGAGAAGTTCGTCGCGTCGAACTTCGTGATATTGGCGATGCCCGACTTGCCCGCGACCAGATTGGCCCAGCCGTCGGCAACAGTATTGCCGACAGGCGACACGAGCCCCAGGCCTGTAACAACAACTCGACGACGGCTCACGGTAACCCCTTATCCATAGAATGACGAAAAACAAAAGCCACAGCGGCCACAGGAAACCACCCTGTGAGCCCTGTGGCTGTCAAATCGGTAGCAGCGACGATGCATCAAGCTGTTTGAGCGATGAGTCGCTGGCGCGTCCGGCCTCAGGCCTTGACGTTCGCGCGAGCGTAGTCGATCGCCTGCTGAACCGTGGTGATCTTTTCCGCCTCTTCATCGGGAATTTCCATGCCGAATTCGTCTTCCAGCGCCATCACGAGTTCGACCGTATCGAGCGAGTCAGCGCCCAGATCGTTCACGAACGAAGCTTCGTTCTTGATTTCGGCTTCCGCCACGCCCAGTTGTTCGGCGACGATCTTCTTCACGCGCTGTTCGATGTTGTCCATGCAGCCCTCCGAGGGGAAAAAAGTTCAAAAATACGAGTGCGCGCATTTTATCAGGTTTGAACCCGCAAAATACGGCGCGTCAGTTCCATGCTCCGCTGTCTGGCGCCCTTCATCAAGAGGTCGCCGGCCGCTTCGCATCGATTCTTCACTGCCGCGCTGGCGCGGTGCGCACGACGCTCTTTCGAGCATTTTGCGCGCCCGTCCCGGCGCGGATATTAAGCGAATTTCGGTGAAATGCCTATTAAGGCCTTACATGTACATGCCGCCGTTCACATGCAGCGTCGTGCCGGTGATGTAGCCGGCGAACGGCGATGCGAGGAACGCCACAGCATGCGCGATATCTTCCGGCGCGCCCAGTCGGCCAAGCGGGATAGACGCGGTGAGCGCGGTGCGTTGCTCTTCCGGCAGAACCTTGGTCATGTCGGTGTCGATGAAGCCCGGTGCGATGCAGTTCACGGTGATGCCGCGGCTGCCGATTTCACGCGCGAGCGCCCGCGTCATGCCCGCCACGCCGGCCTTCGCCGCCGCGTAGTTGGCCTGGCCCGGATTGCCCGACGAACCGACCACCGACGTGATGTTGATGATGCGGCCGCCGCGCGCCTTCATCATCGGGCGCAGCACGGCGCGCGACAGACGGAACACCGCGCGCAGGTTCGTGTCGATGACGGCGTCGAATTCGTCGTCCTTCATGCGCATCGCGAGCTGGTCTTTCGTGATGCCCGCGTTGTTCACGAGAATGTTCAGGCCGCCGAATTCCTTCACGATGCCGTCGATGAACGCATCGCTCGATGCCGCGTCGGTCACGTCGAGCACCGCGCCGCGGCCCTTTCCGCCCGCCTGCTGCAATGCTTCGCCGATGCCGGCCGCGCCGCTTTCGCTCGTCGCCGTGCCGATGACCGTCGCGCCCTGCTTCGCGAGTTCGAGCGCGATCGCGCGCCCGATGCCGCGTGAGGCGCCCGTGACGATTGCCACCTGGTTTTCCAGATTCATGTTGTCAGTCCTTTATCCAGCGATCAGTTTGCGCGTCTCTTCGAGCGATGCCGGATCGAAGATCGAGCCGCCGACGAGGTTGCCGTCGATGCGCTTGGTCAGCCCCGCGAGCACCTTGCCCGGACCGCACTCGACGACGTGCGTGACGCCGTCTTTCGCCATCGCCTGCACGCATTCGACCCAGCGCACCGGACCGGCGGCCTGGCGCACGAGCGCGTCCTTGATCGCGGCGGGATCGGAGACCACGGCGACATCGACGTTATTGATCAGCGGAATACGCGGCGCCTTGATCTCGACCTTCGCGAGATAGTCGCGCAACTGATCCGACGCGGGCTTGAGCAGCGACGAATGGAACGGTGCGGAGACGGGCAGCGGCAGCGCGCGCTTTGCGCCCTTCGCCTTCGCCACTTCGCATGCCTTCTCGACGGCGGCCTTGCTGCCCGCGATCACGACCTGCGCGGGCGCATTGAAGTTCACCGCTTCGACCACGCCCGACGACGACGCCTCGGCGCACACGGCTCGCACCGTGTCGTCGTCGAGACCGAGGATCGCGGCCATGCCGCCCTCGCCCACCGGAACGGCGCTTTGCATCGCTTGCGCGCGAAAGCGCACGAGCGGCACCGCGTCGGCGAACGCGAGCGCGCCCGCCGCGACGAGCGCGGTGTATTCGCCGAGGCTGTGACCCGCGACGATGGCGGGCGCGAGACCCGTTTCCTTTTCCCACACGCGATAGATCGCATAGGCCGCCGTCAGCATGACGGGCTGCGTATTCGTCGTGAGGTTGAGATCTTCAGCGGGGCCTTCGGCGATCAGCTTGCCGAGATCCTGGCCGAGCGCGTCGGAGGCCTGCTGCACGGTCTCGCGCACGATGGCGTGATCGGCGAAGGCGTTGAGCATGCCGATCGACTGCGAGCCTTGTCCGGGGAAAACGAACGCAAATTTCATATCGTCCTCGTTGATTGGAATGATCCGCGATGCCTTCACGGAACCGCGCGGACCGCGCGCCATGCGAGCGCGCGGGGTCGGCGATGAAGGGGGATCAGTTGCGAATGAATAGAGGGAATCGATAAACGATCAGTAGCGGATGACCGACGCGCCCCACGTGAAGCCGCCGCCCACACCTTCGATCAGCACGTTGTCGCCGCGCTTGATGCGGCCGTCGCGCACCGCGACGTCGAGCGCGAGCGGAATCGAGGCCGCTGACGTGTTGCCGTGCTCGCCCACCGTCACGACCATGCGCTCGGCCGGCAGGTGCAGCTTGCGGGCGGTGCTCTGCATGATGCGGATGTTGGCCTGATGCGGAATCAGCCAGTCGATGTCGTCCGGCGTGAGCTTCGCCTTGTCGAGCGCTTCGAGCGCGACTTTTTCGAGCACGTTGACCGCGAGCTTGAACACGGCCTGGCCGTCCATGTGGAGAAACGCGGTGCCTTCGACCACGCCGCCGTTGACGTTGCCCGGCGTGCAGAGAATGTCGGAATAGCTGCCGTCCGCGTGCAGCGCGCTCGACAGCACGCCCGGCTCTTCCGAGGCCTGCAGCACGATCGCGCCCGCGCCGTCGCCGAACAGCACGCAGGTGGTGCGATCGTTGAAATCGAGGATGCGCGAAAAGGTTTCCGCGCCGACGACGAGCGCCGTGCGATTCATGCCGCTGCGAATGAAGCTGTCGGCGGTGGCGACGCCGTATGCGAAACCGGAGCACACGGCCTGCACGTCGAAGGCCGCGCCGTTGTTCTTGATGCCGAGCTTGTTCTGCAACAGACACGCCGTGCTCGGGAACACGAAGTCCGGCGTCGAGGTCGCGACGATGATCAGATCGATCGACTGCGGATCGATGCCGGCCGCTTCGATCGCCTTCTGCGAAGCGACGAGCGCGAGATCGCTGGTGGTCTGATTCGGCGCCGCGAAGTGACGCGCGTGAATCCCGGTGCGCGCGACGATCCATTCGTCGCTCGTCTCGACGCCCTGCTTCGCGAGACGGTCCGCCAAGTCCTGATTCGTGACGCGCTCGGACGGCAGGTAGCTGCCGGTGCCCAGCACGCGAGAGTAAAGATTGGATTGAGCCATTATGCCTTCGAATGTAGCGCAGTACCGGACGCGTCCGGCGGATTCGGCTGCGAACTGGGTTGCGCAGCGGACTGGGCGGCGGGCTGATGCGCCGCGGCGCCGGGAACGTCGGCCGCGGAGCCGTTCGTGCCGGTCTCGCGCGCAGCGGGCGCGTTCTCTTCCATCGCGCGCACGAGGCGCTCCAGCACGCCATTTTTGACGGCATCATACCCGCGTTTGATAGCCCACTCAAACCCGAAGGCTTCGGCCGAGCCGTGACTTTTGATAACGAGCCCGCGCAGGCCGAGCAACGCGGCACCGTTATATTGCGCGGGATCGACGCGCTTTTTGAAACGCTTGAGAACGGGCAGCGCGACGAGCGCCATCAGCTTGGAGGCGAAGTTGCGGCTGAACTCTTCCTTGATGATGTCGGCGAGCATCTTCGCGAGACCTTCGGAGGTCTTCAGCGCCACGTTGCCGACGAAGCCGTCGCACACGACGACATCCGTCGTGCCTTTATAGATGTCGTTGCCTTCCACGTTGCCGTAGAAGTTGAGCGTGCTCGCGCGCAGCAGCTCGCCCGCGCGCTTGATCGTTTCGTTGCCCTTGATGACTTCTTCGCCGATGTTGAGCAGGCCGATGGTGGGCCGCTCGCGGCCTTCGATCGCCGCCACGAGCGCGTGGCCCATCTCCGCGAACTGCAGCAGGTGCTCGGGCTCGCAATCGACATTGGCGCCGAGATCGAGAACCGTGGTGTAGCCCTTCTGGCTGGGCATCGCGAACGCGATCGCGGGGCGTTCGATGCCCGCGAGCGTTTTCAGCACATAGCGCGAAACCGCCATGAGCGCGCCGGTATTGCCCGCGGAAATGCACGTCTGCGCCTCGCCTTCCTTCACGAGGTTGAGCGCGACGCGCATCGACGAATCTTTTTTCTTGCGCAGCGCAACTTCGACGGGATCGTCCATCGCGACGACTTCGCTGGCGGGGATGACGCTCAGGCGAGGTTCGTCGAGCGCTTTCGACTTCTTCAGCTGCCCGCGGATAGGCTGCTCGAGACCGACGAGCATCAGGTGCGCGTCGGGATGCGAGCGCACGAAATTGACGGCAGCGGGAACGGTCACGGCCGGGCCGTGGTCGCCTCCCATGCAGTCGATGGTTATCTTTACAGTCATGGAACGCGACGAATTTCGGGCACAAAAAAGCGGCAGTGAAATGCCGCCTTCTCGTCGTACCGGGAAAGTGTCAAGAGCGAGTAGCGCCCGGGCGCCCGCAAAGCGGTACCGGCAGGCGCATCAAGCGCTGCTGAACGCTTAGTCGTTCTTCGTCTTGACGACTTTCTTGCCACGATAGTAGCCGTTCGGGCTCACGTGGTGACGCAGATGCACTTCGCCCGTGCTCGGCTCGACGGCCAGCGGCGCGCCCGTCAGGAAGTCGTGGGAACGGTGCATGCCGCGCTTCGACGGCGACTTCTTGTTTTGCTGAACTGCCATGATTACTCCAGAAAAATTTTGCGAATTCTAACACAGGGAGAGGTCAATCTCCGCGGTCGCGGAGGAACTTCAGGGCCGCACGGCCCACCGCCTGAAGCGGGAGTTCGCGTTCGGCGGATACTTCCCCGCCCTCGCTACATCAATGCTTCTTGCCGTCCGGACCGCTCGACTTGAGCTTCTCCAGCACGGCAAACGGATTCGGCTTTACCACATCTTGCTCGGCTTCTTGCTCGCCGCCTTCCGCCGCCTCGCCCTCGCCGCCGGCGGGGAGCAGACTTTCGTGCACCTCGGGGCAGACGTTGTGCTTCGGCACAAGCGGCAACGACAGCAGCAATTCCTCTTCGATCAAGTCGACGAGATTGAACTGGCGCGAGCCTACGATCACTTCCACTTCATCGTCATCGAGCGGATATTCGTCCGCTTCTTCTTCCGTCGCCACGATCCGATAGGTGGCATCCACATCGAGATGTTGCGAATACGGCTGAAGACAGCGCTGACACATGAGCCACATCGAGCCGTGCACCGCGAGGCGCAGATACGGCTGTGGCGCATCCGTGCCGTCGTCCTGCAATTCCGGCTGGGTCGAGCCTTCGCCTTGCCAGGTGAACACGGTATCGCGCTCTGGCGCTTCCGCGGGCACTTCGGCTAACATGCGCGGCATCTGCGACACACGCAGCGCGCCGGCCGCCTGCCTGCCGCTTTCGGCGAATTCGTAAATGTCGAGCGCGCGCAGATCGGCGGGGCTCACAGGTTTGCCAGGATTCTGAGTCATGTGCGCTCCTGCTTGGGCCTTGCTTGGGTTAGTGCTTCCGGTGAGCGTTCAGTATGCACCGCGACGCCGCATCCAGGCAGGCGTGGCTTGCCCGAATTTGCATTGAGCGGGCATTCGTGCTCTGCCGCGCTTTCCTGGCTTCTGCTCTATGCTCCCGCTACTGCCCTGCACCGGTTCATCGGGTTCTCGCGCTTTGCAGGCGGACTCTTTGCAGCTGGACTCTGCACGCACACGTACCGATGAAAAGCCCAAAATCATATCGGCTTTGTTCTTTCGAGTCAAATACTTAAGAGCCTGCCCACACTCTGTCGTTTTTACCCTCTTTCTACTGATTCATTTCATGTCCGACGCTTTAAACACGCCGCCGCGCCTGATTCTCGCGTCCAGCTCGCCCTACCGGCGCGGATTGCTGGAACGCCTGCGCATTCCTTTCGACGTCGTCACGCCCGATATCGATGAAACGCCGCTCGCCGGCGAAACGCCCGAAGCCACCGCCGTCCGGCTCTCGATCGCCAAGGCGCGCGCGGCGGCCGGGCGCATCGGCGACGGCGCGGCGGCCCTCGTGATCGGCTCCGATCAGGTTGCAACCTTCGACGGCAAGCAGATCGGCAAGCCCGGCACGCACGAGAAAGCCTTCGCGCAACTTCAGGCGATGCGCGGCCGCAACGTGGAATTCCACAGCGCGCTGTGTCTCTACGACAGCCGCACAGGCGACGCGCAATCCGCCGACATCGTCACGCGTGTGCGCTTTCGCCGCTATTCGGACGCGCAGATCGAAGCCTATCTGCGCGCCGAAACGCCGTACGACTGCGCGGGCAGCGCGAAAGCCGAAGGGCTCGGCATCGCGCTTCTGGACGCCATCGAATCCGACGATCCCACGGCGCTCATCGGTCTGCCGCTCATCGCGCTGACCGGCATGCTCGCGAACGCCGGCTATCCGGTTCTGGGGGCGGCATGAGCGGCGTTCTGTATCTGATCCCGAACACGCTCGGCGATGGCGACGCCGCCGCGCTCGCGCATGTCCTGCCCGAGCCGGTGCGCGCGCAAGCCGCCGCGCTCGCGTATTACATCGGCGAGAACGCGAAAACCACGCGCGCTTTCCTCAAAAAAGTGGGCACCGAACGGCCGATTCAGGAAATCGAGGTGCGCGAACTGAACGTGAACACGCCGCCCGCTGAAATCGACAGGCTGCTCGCGCCGATTCTCGCCGGCTCCGACGCCGGCCTTGTTTCCGAAGCCGGCTGCCCCGCTGTCGCCGATCCGGGCGCGCTGCTCGTGCGGCGCGCGCATCAGAAAGGCGTGAAAGTGGTGCCGTTCGTCGGGCCGAGCTCGATTCTGCTCGCGCTGATGGCATCGGGCATGAACGGACAGAGCTTCGCGTTCAACGGCTATCTGCCGGTCGATGCCGCCGAGCGCGGCAAGCGCCTGCGCGAACTGGAGCAACTGTCGCGCAAGGCCAATCAGACGCAGATTTTCATTGAGACGCCCTATCGCAACAAGGCGATGCTCGACACGCTCATCGCGACCTGCGCGCCGTCCACGCTGATTTGCGTCGCCGTCGATCTGACGCTGCCGGGCGAAACCATCGTCACGCGCACGGCGGCGGACTGGAAGAAGCAGGCCGCGCCGGAACTGCACAAGCGTCCGGCGATTTTCCTGCTGCTGGCGTCGTAGCGATCAACGCAACTGGAGCTTGCCGCCGAGCGTGAGCGCGCGCACGGCGGCGTCGCCGACCGATGCGCCGAAGCGCCGCACCACGCGCTCGCTGATGCTTTCCTTCTGTGTGTAATCGACGATATCCGGCTGCTTGATGACTTCGCGCGCGACATAGCTGGCGTCGCCGAAGCCATCGGCAAGACCGAGTTCGACGCTCTTCTCGCCGGTCCAGAACATGCCGGAGAAGAGCTCCGGGTCATCCTTCAGACGTTTACCGCGCCCGAGCTTCACCGCGTCGATGAACTGAGTGTGAATCTGGTCGAGCATGTCCTGCGCGTGCGCGTTCATCGCGGGCGATTCGGGCGAGAACGGATCGAACGCGCCCTTGTTCGCGCCCGACGTATGCATGCGGCGCTGGATGCCGAGCTTGTCCATCAGGCCCGTGAAGCCGAAGCCGTCCATCAGCACGCCGATCGAGCCGACGATGCTCGCGCGATCGACGTAAATCTTGTCCGCCGCCGCCGCGACGTAATAGCCGCCCGACGCGCACATGTCGTCGACGACGACGTAGAGCGGCGTTTTCGGATATTTCGCGCGAAGCCGCCGGATTTCCCCGTTGATGATGCCCGCCTGCACCGGACTGCCGCCCGGGCTATTGATGCGCAGGATCACGCCCGCCGTGTTCTCGTCCTCGAACGCGCTCTGCAGCGCGGCGTCGACGTTGTCGGCGCTCGCATCGCTGTTCGCGGCGATCTCGCCTTGGAGATCGATGAGCGCCGTGTGCTTGCCGGCCTTCGCGGCGCGGTCGCCGGTGAAATCGAACACGCCCCATGCGATCAGCGCGATCACCGCGAGAAACACGAAGCGAAAGAAGATGCGCCAGCGCCGCGCGGCGCGCTGCTCGCGGATCGCGGCGAGCGCGATGCGTTCGAGCGCCTCGCGCTCCCAGTTGTCGTTGCCGCGCGGCGGAAAATTGTCGGACATGCGTTGGTCGGTGTGAGGAGAAGGGAATCAGGCGGGGCGCAGCGCGTCGTCGGGCAGCCAGAAGACCGCGCGCCCTTCCGGCGTGTCGCGCTCTTCGACCGACACGGCCCGAAGCCGCGCGCCGCGGCATGGGCCGCCGACGCATTTGCCGCTGTCGGGCTCGTAGATCGCCCCGTGCGTGGCGCACATCAAGTATAGGCCCGAGCTTTCGAAGAACTGGCCCTCGTTCCAGTCGAGCTCCATCGGCACGTGCGCGCAGCGGTTCAGATAGCCGTACGGCTTGCCGTCGTAGCGCACGAAAAACACGACGGCCTCGCCGCTCGCCTCCGTCGCCGGGAGACGTACGCCCGCGCCGCCGTCGACGAGTTCGTCCGATGCGCACACGCGCACCGCATTGGCCGCTTCGCTCATGCGTGCTCCCGCAGCCAGCCGGCGAGGGAAGCGACGCTGTCCGCGCAGAACTGCGGCCCGAGCGCCGCGAGCGAATCCGCCGGATGCGCGCCGTATCCGACGCCGATGCCCGCCGCGCCGGCGTTGATCGCCATTTGCAGGTCGTGCGTGGTGTCACCGATCATCACCGTGCGCGCGAGATCCTGACCAAGCTCGCGGGTGAGTTCCTGGAGCATCGCCGGATGCGGCTTCGAGAAGGTTTCGTCGGCGCAGCGCGTGCTGTCGAAAAGGCTCGTGAGCCGCGATTCGTCGAGCGCGCGATTCAGCCCCACGCGGCTCTTGCCGGTCGCAACCGCGAGAAAATAGCCGAGATCGCGCAGTTCCTGAAGCAGTTCGCGCACGCCGTGGAAAAGCTCGGTTTTCTGGCCGGTGGTCAGAAAATGGAAGCGATAACGCTCGGCCAGCCGCGGATACTCGGACGGATCGAGCGTCGGCGCGCAGATCTGCAGTGCGTCCTTCAGGCCGAGGCCGATCACGTAGCTCGCGGATTCATCCGCCGGCACCGGCAGCCCGAGGTCGCGGCACGCGGCCTGAATGCTGCGCGTGATGTGGACGGTCGAATCCATCAGCGTGCCGTCCCAGTCGAAAACGATCAAATCGAATTGCTGCCGCGCCATTTACGATGTCTCTTGGTTTTTGAGTTGCTCGATGAAGCGCCGGCACTCCGCCGGCAGCGGCGCTTCCAGTTGCAACGGCTCGCCCGTCGCC
Source organism: Caballeronia cordobensis (assembly GCF_001544575.2). GTDB lineage: Bacteria > Pseudomonadota > Gammaproteobacteria > Burkholderiales > Burkholderiaceae > Caballeronia > Caballeronia cordobensis. The sequence continues at coordinate 62,184 of NZ_FCNY02000022.1, read as the reverse complement.
GGATGCGTGATTTTCAGCCGGTAAGCGTGCAAGAACATGCGCTTGAGCGACGGTTTCGCGCTCGGCCGCGCGAGCTCCTTGTTCAACGCGAAATCGCCGTATTTGGCGTCGCCCGCGATCGGCAGGCCGATGCTCGCCATATGCACGCGAATCTGATGCGTGCGGCCCGTCTTCAGTTCCGCCTCGACCCACACATAGTCGCGCCAGCGCTCGATCAGATTAAAGACCGTATGCGACGGCAGCCCGTTTTCCTGAATGCGCACGCGCCGCTCGCCGTCCGCCGCCACGTACTTGTGCAGCGGCGCTTTCACGGCGCGCCGGCGGCCCCAATCGCTCTGCCAATCGCCGTGTCCGACCGCGTAATACCGCTTGTCGACGCGATTTTCGCGGATCTGCTCGTGCAGATGGACGAGCGCGGAACGCTTTTTCGCGAGCATCAGCACGCCCGACGTCTCGCGATCCAGCCGATGCACCAATTCGAGGAATTTCGCGTGCGGCCGCGCATTGCGAAGCTGCTCGATCACGCCGAATGCGACGCCGCTGCCGCCGTGCACCGCAACGCCGGACGGTTTGTCGATGACGATCAGATGGTCGTCCTCGAAGAGGATCGGGAATTCGGCGGCGGGCGCGTTCGACGACACCGGCGCTTCGTCCGCCTGCGCGGTGCGGATGGGCGGCACGCGCACGAGATCGCCCAGCGCAAGCCGATACGCGGCGTCGATGCGGCCTTTGTTCACGCGCACTTCGCCGCTGCGCAGAATCCGGTAAATATGGCTTTTCGGGACGCCTTTGCAGACGCGCAACAGAAAATTATCGATTCGCTGACCGGCGGCGGTCTCGTCGACTTCGATCATCGATACCTGTTCGCTTGCGACCTGTTTATGGGATGTTTTGCCTAACTCATTCATTCTGAATATAATTTGCGAGCAGCCTGAAAAAGTCGCAGCTTACGATCAAGCGGCGGCCGTGATTGGTCAGACTGTAAAGGTGCAAGCGATAAACCATTATTTTACTTGCGCCCAAGGTCGGTTGCTCACCCTGAAATCGAAGAGCGACAAGTTGCACGCACGGCGATATCACCGGCAAGGACGGAGCCCACAGGCGCGTTCGGTCGAGTCGATCGCCGCCGGTAACGGATTTTTGGTCAAAAAGAATTTTTTCGGCGAGAAGCGACGGCGCCCGGCGAACCAGCCGGACGCCCGCCCCAATCTGCCCTGCCATCGCGCGGGAGAAAAAGGCAAGTCGCGGCTCGCCGGATTGCGAACCATCGACGACGTGAATCGCTGCTGCGCTGATTGCTGCGAAGCGCGATACGAAACAAAGCGTCGCAACGAGACGAGACACGGTTGAACCGCTGGCGGCTGAGAAGCCCGCGGTCGAGCCGGCGCGGTCGAGCCGCAAGGCTGAGGGTCGGTAGCGCAGCACCGCGAGCATGTCGCGGCCTGCGCGCTTCCGACCCCGCTTTGCTGCTGCCGTCGGGAGGAATCAGGCTCTGTTGCAAGAGCGCCCTTGCGTCTAGCGCGTCAAATTTGAGACGCGCGACGCCGCGGCGCCGCCGTTCATCCTCCGTCGCGCCAGACAATCGCGTCGGCGTCTTTTCGATTGTTCGCATGTGCCCCACGGCGCGGCCGGCTCGTTCGCCGCGCGCCTGCTTTCGGCAATTCTCCCGCCAGAAGTCCCGCTCCAGCGTGCTTTGTGACAACACACAAAAAAGCGTGGCACGCCCACCTTCCCGCTTCGAGCGCGTGATCGCGATGCGCGATCACCGACGCCGATTCGCATGACGAGGGGAAGCGAAAGCTGCTCTGGAGCCGTTTCATGAAACGCATGCTGTTTAACGCGACGCAGCAAGAAGAATTGCGCGTCGCCATCGTCGATGGGCAGAAGCTCATCGACATCGATATCGAAACTGCCGGGCGCGAACAGCGCAAAGGCAACATCTACAAGGGAGTCGTCACCCGCATCGAGCCGTCGCTCGAGGCCTGCTTCGTCAACTACGGCGAAGATCGCCACGGCTTCCTGCCGTTCAAGGAAGTCGCACGCCAGTATTTCCGCGACGGCGTCGAGATGCGTTCCGCGCGCATTCAAGATGCGCTGCGCGAAGGCCAGGAACTCATCGTTCAGGTCGAGAAGGAAGAGCGCGGCAACAAGGGCGCGGCGCTGACCACGTTCATCTCGCTGGCCGGCCGTTACCTCGTGCTGATGCCGAACAACCCGCGCGGCGGCGGCGTGTCGCGCCGGATCGAGGGCGACGAGCGGCAAGAACTGCGCGAAACCATGGCGCAGCTCGAACTGCCGGAAGGCATGAGCATCATCGCGCGCACGGCGGGCATCGGCCGTTCGGCGGAAGAGCTCCAGTGGGACCTGAACTACCTGATGCAACTGTGGCGCGCGATCGAAGCCGCGTCGCAGAGCGGCGTCGCCGGCCAGCCGATGCTGATTTATCTCGAATCGAGCCTCGTCATCCGCGCGATTCGCGACTACTTCCAGCCGGATATCGGCGAAATCCTCATCGACACGACCGAAATCCATGATCAGGCGCGCGCCTTCATGGATATCGTGATGCCCGACAACCTCTCGAAGGTGAAGCGCTATCACGACGACGTGCCGCTCTTCTCGCGCTTCCAGATCGAGCACCAGATCGAAACGGCGTACTCGCGCACGGTGCCGCTGCCCTCGGGCGGCGCGATCGTGATCGATCACACCGAGGCGCTCGTCGCCATCGACGTGAACTCGGCGCGCGCGACCAAGGGCGCGGACATCGAGGAAACCGCGACGCGCACGAATCTCGAAGCCGCCGACGAAGTCGCGCGCCAGCTTCGTCTGCGCGATCTCGGCGGCCTGATCGTGATCGATTTCATCGACATGGAATCGGCCAAGAGCCAGCGCGAAGTCGAGCAGCGCCTGAAAGACGCGCTCAAGCACGATCGTGCCCGCGTACAAATGGGCAAGATTTCGCGCTTCGGCCTGATGGAACTGTCGCGCCAGCGGCTGCGTCCGGCGCTCTCGGAAGGCAGCCACGTGACGTGCCCGCGCTGCAACGGCACGGGTCATATCCGCGATACCGAATCGTCCGCGCTGCAAGTGCTGCGGATCATTCAGGAAGAAGCGATGAAGGAAAACACCGCGGCGATCCACTGCCAGGTGCCGGTCGAAGTGACCGCCTTCCTGCTGAACGAAAAGCGCTCGGAAATCAACAAGATCGAGTCGCGCTTCAAGGTCAACGTCGTTCTGATCCCGAACAAGCATCTCGAAACGCCGCACTACAAGCTGGAACGTCTGCGTCACGACGATGCGCGTCTGGACGATCCGCGCGCTTCGTGGAAGATGGCCGTGGAAGCGGCGAGCGAGCTGGAATCGGAAACCGGCTACAGCAAGCGCACCGAAGAAGTGAAGCCGAAGCAGGAAGCGGCCGTGAAGGGCATCACGCCCGAAAAGCCCGCACCGAGCGCACCGGTCAAACCCGCGCCTGTCGAGGCCGCGCCCGCTGTGGCGCCGGTGGCGGCGAGCGGCGGTTTCATCGCCTGGATCAAGAATCTGTTCGGCATTCAGCCGGCGGCGCAACCCGCGCCGGCTCCCGCCGAAGCGCAACCGGCCGCGCGCCCGCAGCGTGAGCGCGGCGAGCGCACGGGCGGCGGCGATCGCAACCGTAACCGTCGCAGCGGCAGCGCTCCGCGCGAAGGCGCAGCGGCTGGCGCGACGCCGGCTGGCAATGGCGCGGGCCGTCAGGGCGCGCGTCGGGAAGACCGCGAGGCGCGCGGCGGCCGGGAAGGCCGTGAACTGCGCGAGGTCCGCGAACCGCGTGAAGCGCGCGAGCCGCGTGAAACCCGGGAACCGCGTGAGGCACGCGAGCCGCGTGAAGCGCGTGAACCGCGCGAGGCACGTGAGCCGCGCGATCGCAACGCGGAACGCGCCGCGCGTCCGGAGGCGGGCGAGCGTCAGGAACGCCGCGAGCGTCCGGATCGAGGCGAGCGCGCCGACCGTCCGGAACGCGGCGAGCGCCGCAAGCCGCAACCGGAAGCCGCCGTCGAGGCGCTGACCCAGAGCGAAACCGTGGCGTCGGAGATCGTCGAAACGGTGCAAGTCGACGTCGACGCGCAACAGACCGGCTTCGACGCCGCATCCGCCGATCAAGCGGCCGCGCGCGATGGCGAAGAGCGCCGTCGCCGTCGCCGTGGCCGTCGTGGCGGCCGTCGCGATCGCGATGAGGACGGCATGACCGTGAATCACGCAGCCGACGTCGCGGAATCGGAAGGCGCAGCGGAAAGCGTGTCCGCGCAAGCCGGCGTGTTCGACGCCGAAGCCGCGCAGGAAGCGGCGGCCCGCCGCGAGACGCGCCCTGCCGTCCCGCAAGAGGCCGAGCAGCCTGTCGTCGAAGCTGCTGCTCAACCCGTTGCTCAGCCGGTTGCTCAACCCGTCGCCGAGCCGGTCGAAGCGAAGCCGCAAGCAGAAGCGCCCGCCGCCGCCGAAGAAGCGCCGGTTGCGCGTGCCGCCGAAGCCGAGCCATTCGAACTGAAGGCGCAAACGCCCGAGCCGACGACGTTCGATCTCTTCGCGAAGCCCGCCCCGGCGCCCGAGGTCGAGAATCCGTTCGGCCCGTCGCCGAAGACCGCCGAGCCGCAGATGGCAGACCCGTTCGTGCCCGCCGTCAAGACGGAAGAGCCGAAGCCTGCCGCCGTCGAAGCGCCGGCTGAGCCTGTCGTGCAAGCGCAAGCGCCGGCACCCGTCGCCGTGACGGAACCCGCCGAGCCTGCCGAGCCGGTGAAAACCGCAGCGGTCGCGCCGACGCCCGAAGCGACCGCGGTCGAGCCGGTGAAGCCGGTCGAGCGCACGGAAGCGGAAGTGGAAACGCAAGCGAGCGTCGCGGCCAGCGAACCGGTCGCCGTGGTTTCGGAGCCGGTGAAGGTGGCTGCGCCCGCCGCGCCCGCGACGTCGACGCCGATCGCTGTCGCCGCGCTTCAGCCGATGCTGGAGCACGCAGGCCTCGTCTGGGTCAACACGGACGAAGGCAAGCTGCGCGAAGCGAATGCGGCCGCCGCGCGCGAGCCGGCGCCGGTGCGCGTGCCGCGCGAGCGCAAGCCGCTTCCGCCGGCCGACACCACGCCGATGCAACAAGTGGAAACCGGCAAGAGCATCCACTGAGCGCGAGCCGCGTGAGCCGGGTCGCCTGCGCGATCCGGCGGCAGTCCGTCAACGCCATCGATTTTCGGATCGATGGCGTTTTTCATTGCACGGGCAAAACCGCCTGACACTGCGGGAAAACCGGGACGCCGTGTCACTAGGGGGCCTACTGTCTTGACGGCGCGGTTCCGCTAAAATGGGATGAATCAATCATCCATCGAACAAGGCCATCGCGGCCGAGGCGAGCCCCGAGTCATCATGTCCCGACGCATCATTCCCCTGGCCGATGTCAGCTCGATACCGGACTTTGCCGGCACCGCGACGTCGCCGTCCGGGCTGCTCACGGACACGCTCGCGCGCCCGCTGCGCGACCTGCGCATCTCCGTCACGGATCGCTGCAACTTCCGCTGCGTCTACTGCATGCCGCGCGAAGTGTTCGACAAGGACTACCAGTTTCTCCCGCACGCCGCCCTGCTCTCGTTCGAGGAAATCGAACGGCTCGCGCGCGTGTTCGTCGCGCATGGCGTTGAAAAAATCCGTCTCACGGGCGGCGAGCCGCTTCTGCGCAAGAACATCGAATTCCTGATCGAACGGCTCGCGCTTTTGCGCACGCCCGAAGGCCGCCCGCTCGACCTCACGCTCACGACGAACGGCTCGCTGCTCGCGCGCAAGGCGCGTTCTCTGAGAGACGCGGGCCTCTCGCGCGTCACGGTCAGCCTCGACGCGCTCGACGACGCGCTCTTTCGCCGCATGAACGACGCCGATTTCGCCGTCGCGGACGTGCTGGACGGCATCGAAACGGCGCAAGCCGCCGGGCTCGATCCGATCAAGATCAATATGGTCGTGAAGCGCGGCACGAACGACCAGGAAATCGTGCCGATGGCGCGCCATTTCAAAGGCAGCGGCGCGGTCCTGCGTTTCATCGAATATATGGATGTCGGGGCGTCGAACGGCTGGAACATGAGCGAAGTGCTGCCGTCGGCGCAGGTCGTCGAGCGCATCGGCGCGCATTTTCCGCTCGACCCGCTCGAAGCGCACACCGCCGCCGAAACGGCGCAACGCTGGGGCTATCGCGACGGCAGCGGCGAAATCGGCGTGATTTCCAGCGTGACGCGCGCCTTCTGCGGCGATTGCACGCGCGCGCGGCTTTCGACGGAAGGCAAGCTGTATCTGTGTCTCTTCGCGGTATCCGGCCACGATCTGCGCGGCCTGATCCGCAGCGGCGCGAGCGACGACGAAGTCGCGACCGCCATCGCGCGCATCTGGCAGGCACGCGGCGACCGCTATTCGCAACTGCGCGGGAGCGCATCGGCGCCATCGCGCGAGGATTCGCCTCGCGTCGAAATGTCGTACATCGGCGGCTGAGCCGGGCTGCCTGCTCGTGCTGAACGTCCATTCATCCTCGAATGTCACCGCGCTCGTGCTCGCGGGCGGACGCGGCTCGCGCATGGGCGGCGTCGACAAGGGCATGCAGCTTTTGCACGGCGAGCCGCTCGCGCTGCACGTGCTGCGGCGCGTCGCGCCTCAGGCAGCCGCGGTGCTGATCAGCGCGAATCGTTCCCTCGACGATTACGCGCGCCTGGGCGCTGCGTTCGGCGCGCGTGTCATCGCCGACACGCGTGCGGACTTTCCCGGCCCGCTCGCCGGCATCGCCGCCGCGCTGCATGCCGCGACCACCGAATTCCTGCTGATCGCGCCGTGCGACGCGCCTTTCGTCGACGAACACCTCGGCGCCGCATTGATGCACGCGCTCGACGCAAAGCGCGCCGACATTGCCTACGCCGCAACGGTCGATGCCTCCGGCGAGGTCAGCGCGCATCCGGTTTTCGCGCTTTTACGCACCGCTCTCGCGGACGATCTCGACGCCTGGCTCGACGCCGGCGAGCGCAAAGTCCGCGCGTGGTACGCGCGCCACACGGCGGCCGAAGTGCGATTTCACGATGAACGCCCGTTTTACAATATCAATGATTTACAGCAACTCGCCGAGCTCGAACGCCATTGATTGCTGTAATCCGACCGTTGCAACCCGCCTGTTCGCTCGATCCGCCGTAACGGCATCCGGCGTCCGGACGCTCAACCACCGCGCGGCCTCGTGGCTGCTTCTTCGCCGGGCACCGGCCGCGATCCACGCCGATTCATGACCACGTCTAAGGAATTCTCCGCCTGCGTCGCCCATTACGATCCGAACGCGCTGCCCGTTACCGCCGCGCAGGACATCGTGCGTCAATGGGCCGTGCCGCGCACGCGGAACGCGCAGGGCGAGCGCGTGGGTTTGGTCGACGCGCTTGGCCGCGTGCTCGCCGAAGACGTGATCTCACCCATCGACGTACCTGCCTTCGATAATTCCGCCATGGACGGCTACGCCTTCGCCGGCGCGGAGCTCGCGGGCGGCGCGACGCTGGATCTGGCTGTCGCGGGCACGGCGCTCGCCGGCAAGCCGTTCGATGCCGCCCTGCACGCGGGCCAGTGCGTGCGCATCATGACGGGCGCGCTGATTCCGCCCGGCTGCGACACGGTCGTGCCGCAGGAACTCGTCACCCGCGAGGGCGACGCGATCCGCTTTTCCACCGCGGCGATTCGCGCCGGCCAGAACCGCCGCCTGTCGGGCGAAGATCTCGCGCAAGGCAAACCCGCGCTGATCGCGGGCCGCATCGTGCGCGCGTCGGATCTCGGCTTGCTCGCGTCGCTCGGCATCGGCGAAGTGGCCGTGCACAAGCGCCTCACCGTCGCGTTTTTTTCGACGGGCGACGAATTGCGCTCGGTCGGCGAACCGCTGAGCCCGGGCAGCCTTTACGACAGCAATCGCTACACGCTCTTCGCGATGCTGAAGCGGCTGAACGTCGAAACCGTCGATCTCGGCATCGTCCGCGACGACCGCGCGTCGCTCGAAAAAGCGCTGCGCGAGGCAACGGAACGCGCGGACGTCGTCATCAGTTCGGGCGGCGTCTCGGTCGGCGATGCGGACTTCACGCGCGAGCTCATGAATTCGCTCGGCGACGTCGCCTTCTGGAAAATCGCGATGCGCCCCGGACGGCCGCTCGCATTCGGCCGCCTGTGGTCGGGCGAGCGCGCGGGAACGGGCGAATCGGCGCTGTTCTTCGGTTTGCCGGGCAATCCGGTCGCCGTGATGGCCACGTTCTACTTCATCGTGCGCGAGGCGCTTCTGGCGATGTCCGGCGCGACGCGCCAGCCGCTCACGGCGATCCGCGCGAACAGCGTCGAGCCGATGAAAAAGCGCGCGGGCCGCACCGAGTTCCAGCGCGGCATCGCCACACGTGACGGCGACGACGGCCGCTGGCGCGTCGTCACCACGGGTCCGCAAGGTTCCGGCGTGCTCAGTTCGATGAGCGAAGCGAATTGCTTCATCGTGCTGGAGCACGCGCGCGGCGACATCGACGCCGGCGACGAAGTCGAGATCGTGCCGTTCGACGGCTTGATCTGATCGAACGCCGCCAGACCATACATTCCTACACCGATAGACGGGGCTTTCTTCCATGAAAAAGCAGATTTCATTCATCGCACCGGGACAGACCGCCAAGGCGCTGATCCTCGTGTATCTGACTTTCAGCGTGCCGATCGTGCTGCTCGGCGTGGTGGTCGCGTTCGTGCGCTATGGCTCGGTGGAAGTGAGCACCGTGACGAGCGCGCTGCTGCTGAACGCGATTCTCGGTTTCATCCTGCTGTGGATCGCGTGCCACGCCTATAACTGGGTGGCGTCGCGTTTCGGCGGCATCGAGATCGTGCTGTCCGACGCGCCGGAGGAAGCGTGAGCGCCGCGAACCGCGGTGCAACGATTCGCGCGGCCACGCCCGCCGACGTCCCCGCGATCTTCGGCCTGATGTTCGAGCTCGCGGAGTTCGAAAAGCTCACGCATCTGTTCATCGCGACCGAAGCGGGCGTACATGAGGCGCTCTTCGGCGGGCGCCCCGCCGCTGAAGCGCTCGTCGCGGAGCAGGAAGGCGAAATCGTGAGCTACGCGCTCTTCTTCCAGAACTTCTCGACCTTCCTCGGCAAGCGCGGCCTCTATCTCGAAGACCTGTACGTGCGTCCGTCGATGCGCGGCAGCGGCCTCGGCACGCTGATGCTGAAGCAGCTCGCAGCGCTCGCGGTCGAGCGCCAGTGCGGCCGCTTCGAGTGGTCGGTGCTCGACTGGAATCAGAACGCGATCGACTTCTACGAAAAGATGGGCGCGACCGTGTTGCCCGACTGGCGCATCGTGCGCGTGACGGGCGAACCGCTCGAACGCCTCGCCCGGTAACTCAGATTTCGTCGTCGTCGGGCGACGTCTCGCCGGGCGCATGTCCCAAAAGCCCCGCGGCCTGTTCTCCCGGCAGCGCCTCGACATCCCGCAGGCGCTTGCCCATCTGCCGCGTGCGCGTCTGCGCCGCGTCGATCGAGCGTGCGACGGTTTCGAGCTGCGACTTCGTCTTCGCGAGCACTTCGCCGAACTTGCCGAACTCGGTCTTCACCGCGCCCAGCACCTGCCACACCTCGCTTGAACGCTTTTCGATGGCAAGCGTGCGAAAACCCATTTGCAGGCTGTTGAGAATCGCGGTCAGGGTCGTCGGCCCGGCGACGCTCACGCGATACTCGCGCTGGAGCGCATCGCTCAGGCCCGGACGGCGCAGCACTTCGGCGTAGAGCCCTTCCGTCGGCAGAAAGAGCAGCGCGAAATCCGTTGTGTGAGGCGGCGCGACGTACTTCTGCGCGATCGACTTCGCCTCCGCGCGCAGCCGCCCTTCGAGCGCGCGCGACGCGTCCTCGACCGCGACCGGGTCCGCGCGCTCCTGCGCATCGATCAGACGCTCGTAGTCCTCGCGCGGAAATTTCGCGTCGATAGGCAGCCACACGGGCGTGGCCGCATCGCCCGGCGCGCCTGGCGCATCGTGCCGGCCGGGCAGCTTGATCGCGAATTCGACGCGTTCGCCCCGGTTCGGCACCGTCGCCACGTTCTTCGCGTACTGATCCGGCGTGAGCAGTTGTTCGAGCAGCGATTCGAGCTGCACTTCGCCCCAGATGCCGCGCGTCTTGACGTTGGTGAGCACCTTCTTCAGATCGCCGACGCCTGCCGCGAGCGTCTGCATTTCGCCGAGCCCGCGATGCACCTGCTCCAGCCGGTCCGACACCAGCTTGAACGATTCGCCGAGCCGCTGTTCGAGCGTCGCGTGCAGCTTTTCATCGACGGTTCTGCGCATCTCTTCGAGCTTCGTCGCGTTGTTCGCCTCGATGTCTTTCAGACGCGCTTCGAGCGTCGCGCGCACTTCGCCGAGCCGCCGCTCGTTCGCTTCGGACAACTGCGCGAGATGCAGCGACATCGAATCGGCGAAGCGCTTCAGCGCATTGCCCTGATCCTCGCGCGCCTGCTGGCTCTGCTGCGCGAGTTGTTGCGCGAGCGCGTCGAACTGCGCGTTCTGCACGCTCGACGTATTCGCGAGCTGCGTGGACAGCGTCTGATGAAACTGCGCGAAACCGCCTTGCGATTCCATGCGCGACACGCGCGCGCTCTCCGCGATATCGCCGCGCAAGCCGCGTTCGAGCCGCTCCTGCGCGCGCGCGTGCGCCTCGCCCATGTCGTTCACGCGATCGGTGAGCGCTTCGAATTCGTCGAGGATGAATGCGTTCGAGTTGCGCCGCATCGACATGACGAGCGCGATGAGCGCGGCCACCAGCGCGATCGCCAGCACGGCGAGCGCGCCAACCAACATTTGCGTCATTTCTTCAGTACGTCCGGATTGATCGGGTTCGGGGGATTGCCGGCGCGCGGGCCTTCACCCAGCGCGGCGATGAGATTGTCGGCGGCGAGATTGGCCATCGCCCGGCGCGTGCCCTCGGTCGCGCTCGCGATGTGCGGCGTCAGCACCACGTTGTCGAGCGCGAGGAAATCGCGGTTGAGGTTCGGCTCGCCTTCGAACACGTCGATGCCCGCCGCCGCGATGCGCTTCTCGCGCAAGGCAACGATGAGCGCCGCGTCATCGACGATGCCGCCGCGCGCGATATTGGTGAGCGTCGCGGTCGGCTTCATCAGCGCGAGCTCGGCCGCGCCGATCGTGTGATGGCTCTCCTTCGAGTAAGGCACGACGAGCACGACGTGATCCGCGCGCCTGAGAAGATCTTCCTTCGACGCATATTCGGCGTTCAGCTCCGCCTCGATCTCGGGCGCGACGCGCGAACGGTTGTGATACATCACGCGCATGTTGAAGCCAGCCGCCCGCCGCGCGAGCGCCTGGCCGATACGTCCCATGCCGATCACGCCGAGCGTCGAGCCGTGCACGTCCGCGCCGAGGAACGAGTCGAACGACCACTTCTGCCACTTGCCCGCGCGCAGAAAGTGCTCGGACTCGGTGACGCGGCGCGCCGCCGCCATCATCAGCGCCCAGCCGAAGTCGGCGGTGGTTTCGTTGAGCACGTTCGGCGTGTTGGTGCCGAGCACGCCGTGCGCGTCGAACGCGTGCATGTCGAAGTTGTTGTAGCCGACCGCCATGTTCGCGACGACTTTCAGATTCGGCGCGCCCGTCAGTTCCTTCTCGCCGACCCATTCGCCCGCGGTGAAGGCGCCGTCCTTATCGGCGAGACGGCGCGCGAATTCGTCTTGCGGGAGCACGTCGCCGGGATTCGCATCGACTTCGAAATACTGTTTCAGGCGCTCGATCACATCGGGAAAAGTGGGACGCGCGACAAGGACTTTCTTCATCGATTGCTCCTAGAAAAATAGCCAGCCCAGAACGGCGAAAAGCGGCAGAAGGATCGCGCCCGACCATGCCATATAGCCGAAGAAACTCGGCATGCGCACGCCGCGCGATTCGGCGATCGCCTTCACCATAAAATTCGGCGCATTGCCGATATACGTGTTCGCGCCCATGAAGACCGCGCCCGCGGAGATGGCGGCGAGCGTGGTGGCGTCGGTGGTCATGAGCGTGCGCGCGTCGCCGCCCGCGAGATTGAAGAAAACGAGATAGGTCGGCGCGTTGTCGAGAAAGGAAGACAGCAGACCCGTCGCCCAGAAGTAGGCGATGTCGATCGGCTTGCCCTGCGCGTCCGACACCGCGTGCACGATGCCCGCGAATGCGCCCGCCTCGCCCGCGCGCAGGATCGCGATGACCGGCGCGATAGTGATAAAGATGGCCGCGAAGAGCTTGGCGACTTCCTCGATCGGCGCCCAGTCGAACGCGTTGCCCGCGCGCGCGCTTTTCGGCGTGAGCGCGAGCGAGGCCAGCAGCACGCAGGCCAGCAGCCCGTCGCGCACGAGGTTCTGCAATTGCACGTGCGTGCCGAGCACGTCGAATTCGACGCCGGGCTTCCAGATGCCGCTCATCAGCACGAGCGCGACGATCGCCGCGAGCAGCGCGAAGTTGATCTTGCCGTCGATGCCGAGCGGCGGGGTGTCGGGCGTCGGATCGAGGAACGGGTGCTTCGCGTCGTGCGTGCGCCAGTAATGGCGGTCGAGCGCGTAGAAGATGGCGAGCAGCGCGACGCAGACGAAGAGCATCGGCAGCGCAAGATGCAGCGTCGTCCAGAAGAAGCCGACGCCGTTCAGAAAGCCGAGAAAGAGCGGCGGATCGCCGAGCGGCGTGAGCGAGCCGCCCGCGTTCGCGACGAGAAAGATAAAGAACACGACGACATGCACAGCGTGCTTGCGGTTGTCGTTCGCGCGCAAGAGCGGCCTGATCAGCAACATGGCCGCGCCCGTCGTGCCCATGATGCTCGCGAGCGCCGCGCCGAGCGCAAGCAGTCCGGTATTGAGATGCGCCGAGCCGTGCAGATTGCCGCGCACGCAAATGCCGCCCGCCACCGTATAGAGCGCGGCGAGCAGAATGATGAACGGCACATACTCTTCGAGCAGCGCGTGGATCAGCACGCCGGCCGCCGTTCCGGCACCGAACGCGAGCGCGAACGGCGCGAGAAACGCGATGGTCCATGCCGCCGCGATCTTGCCGAAGTGGTGGTGCCACAGCTTCGGCGCGACGAGCGGAAACACGGCGATGGACAGCAGAACGCCGATAAACGGAATGCCCCACGCGGCGGACAACGAAGCGCCGTCGAACGTCGCCGCCGAAGCGCCGGACGCCGCGGTGCACGCCACGACGCCTGCAAGGAAACGCCGCATCGAACTCACGCCCCGCGCACGACGATCACGTGCACGCGATACGGCCCATGCGCGCCGAGCACGATGGTCTGTTCGATATCGCCGGTGCGCGACGGTCCGGAGACGAAGTTCACGGCGCGCGGCAGTTCGCCCCGCTCGGCGCGCATCAGCGCGAACGCGTCTTCGTGCGCCGCGACGATGCGCGAGGCCGGCACGATCGCGATATGCGTCTGCGGCAGCAGCGCGCCGGATGCGGGCGTGTCCGGCCCGGACAGCAGCACGAGCGAGCCGGTTTCAGCCGTCGCGCAAAAGCAGCCGGTGATGCCGACGAGATCGGCGTCGGCAGGCTTGCGAAACGCGGCCCGAATGCCGACCTCGGCCCACGGAAGTTCGGCGAGCGCGGGCCACGCGACGACATCGGCGGAAAGATTCAGCGACTGGAGATAGCGCGCGGCTTCGGCAGGCGCTTCCGCGAGCGATTGCACTTCGGCGACGGTCGTGGCGAGACGTTCGGCTTCGAGCGTGAACCGCGCGACGAGTTCGTCGGGCGTTCCGGGCAGCGGCGGACGCGGGCCCGCCGGATGCCGCTCGACGTATTCGCGCGCGGCGCTGTATTCGGCGTCCGTCGGCGAGCCACGGCGGCCCTGCGCGCTGCGAATGCGCGCGAGAATATTGCGGCGCGCAGCCGATGTGTCCATGGGTGCCGTCCTCGTGGTTGCGTGCTCTGGGATCGTGCGCGCCGGATCGATCGACGCGTCCGAATTATAGCGAGCGATGTTCGCGCAAGAACCTCGGCCGAACGGCATAGGCCGCATGCACGAACGCGCGAGAATCAGTCGTCGCCCGCCGGCTGCTCGATGCCGAAAACCTGGCGCAGATAGGCGAGATAAGCCTTGTCGTCGCACATGTTCTTGCCGGGAGAATCCGAGAGCTTCGCGACCGGCTGACCGTTGCAGCGAACCATCTTCATGACGATCTGCAGCGGCTGATAGCCAAGGTCGTTGGTGAGATTCGTGCCGACGCCGAACGCAAGCTGGCAGCGTCCGCGAAAACGCTCGTACAACTGCAGCACCTTGGGAATATCGAGCGCGTCGGAGAACACGAGCACCTTGGTGCGCGGATCGCAGCGGTTTTCCTCGTAATGCCGGATGAGGCGCTCGCCCCAGTCGAAGGGATCGCCGGAATCGTGGCGCGCGCCGTCGAAGAGCTTGCAGAAATACATGTCGAAGTCGCGCAGGAACGCCTTCATGCCGTAGACGTCCGACAGCGCGATACCGAGGTCGCCGCGATATTCCTTCGCCCACATCTCGAAGCCGAAGATCTGCGAGTCGCGCAGGCGCGGACCCAGCGCCTGGCACGCCTGCAGATACTCGTGCGCCATCGTGCCGAGCGGCCGCAAGCCGTGCTTCATCGCATAGAACACGTTGCTCGTGCCCGCGAACTGCGCGCCGAGCTTGTCCTTCAGCGTGAGCACCACTTCCTCGTGCCACTGCCCGGAAAAGCGGCGGCGCGTGCCGTAATCGGCGATCTTGCAGTCGGAATATTCGGGCGGCGTGGCGAGCAGCTTGATCTTGTCGCGCAGGCGCTCGCGGCCGGTTTCGTACTCGGGCTTGCGCTGCGTGTTGCGGAAATACACCTCGTTGACGATCGCGAGCACCGGAATCTCGAAGAGAATCGTATGCAGCCACGGCCCTTCGATTTCGATATCGATCTCGCCATTTTTCTTTGGCGACGGCGAGATGCGCACCGACTTCTCGTTCAGATGAAAGAGCGCGAGGAAGTCGATGAAATCGCTCTTGATGAAGCGCATGCGCCGCAGGTAATCCAGCTCTTCTTCCTTGAAGCGCAGATTGCACAGTTGCCGCACCTCGTCGCGAATTTCGTCGATGTACGGGACGAGATCCACGTTCGGCGTGCGGCAGCGGAACTTGTATTCGACGTGCGCCGCGGGGAAATGATGCAGGACGACCTGCATCATCGTGAACTTGTAGAGGTCGGTATCGAGCAGCGAATTGATGATCATGGTTCTGACTGGAACATCCACCAAAGAGGCCGCGCGGGCCTTCATGCCTTTAGGGCCATGTTACCCGAATGTCCGCCGGCGCATGACCATGCACCGCCCTTTCTCGAAGCCGCGCATACATACATCACGAATCGATATAAAAGGCGCGTCGCGCCGGTCGCGCCCGCTTTTACCGTTACGCTACAATATGCGTTTTGGCAAGCGCACCTTCGGCCTATGCAGCCGTTCAGGGCGCCACCCCCACGAATTCCGCATGCAGGAGCCTGAATGACTCACGTTGTGACCGAAAGCTGCATCAAGTGCAAGTACACCGATTGCGTGGACGTGTGCCCGGTGGATTGCTTCCGCGAAGGTCCCAACTTTCTCGCGATCGATCCCGACGAGTGCATCGACTGCGCCGTGTGCGTCGCCGAATGCCCGGTGAACGCGATCTACGCCGAAGAGGACGTGCCCTCGGACCAGCAGCACTTCACCGAACTGAACGCCGATCTCGCGCGCAACTGGCCGAGCATCACGAAAACCAAGGGATCGCTTCCCGAGGCGGACGAGTTCAAGGACGTCAAAGAGAAGCTGAACCTGCTCGAACGTTGATTCGGGCATGGCTCGCGCATCGGTGCGCGCAACCGGCCTCGTTCGATTGCTAAATTGCGTATCGAATGAAGATTGGGCGTTGACACGTTAGCAACAGCACCCTATACTTTCGCTTCTCTGCTGTAGATGTTCCCCGATAGCTCAGTCGGTAGAGCGCCGGACTGTTAATCCGTAGGTCCCTGGTTCGAGCCCAGGTCGGGGAGCCAAAAACTCCAGCAAGTCGGTTTCAAAAAAACCCAGTCAATAGGCTGGGTTTTTTATCTCAGTTGCACCTGTTTCAGTTGTTCCCCGATAGCTCAGTCGGTAGAGCGCCGGACTGTTAATCCGTAGGTCCCTGGTTCGAGCCCAGGTCGGGGAGCCAAGAGCTTCACTCAAAAAGCCCAGTCACGCGACTGGGCTTTTTGCTTTTGCACGCTGGATTCCTTAGGCGAGCCACACGACGGTCAGCGACCGCACGCCCTGCGCGCCGCGAATCAGCACGCCTTCGATATCCGCCGTCGCCGAAGGTCCCGTCACGAGCACCGCATAGCGCGCCGATTTGAAATCGGGCCGCCGGTACACCTGCTGCAAGCCATCGACGAGCGATGCCGGATCGAGCAGCACGACGAGGTGCTGCGCCAGATAGCCGATCGAATTCACGACGTACTCGTCTTCGCTGAACCACACCGAGCCGGTTTCCGCGACGCCGAAGCGCCCTCTCACGACGCCCACGTCGACATCTTCCAGCGACGCGGGAATCGTCTCCGCCGACAACTCACGATTCCCTTCGACGCCCGCCACCGCCGACGCGATCACCTTCGCGTCCGGAAAGCGCGCGGCGATCATCGCCTGCACATCGCCTAGCGAAGCTGCATCGACGCACGTGCCGCCCATCGCGGTGAGCGCGGTCGTGAAACGCGTCTTCGGTTCGCCGCGGGGTGACGGAAAAATAGGCACATCGGGACGCGGCCGCGACGCCGGTTGCGCAGCACGGATCTTCGAGAGAAAAGCTTCGCGGGTCGTCATCGGGCGTCCTTCCGGTTTTTGCGATACCACTCGTGAAACGTCTCGACAGGCGCTTCGGGCAGATCGCGCTGACGTCCCCAGATGTTGAGCGGGTTATAGAGCACGAAGTTGGGCAGGCGCTTCAACGCGCCGCCGAGCGATGCGACCGTCGCGCGATAAAGCGTCGGGCTCGCGAGCAGCCGCCCCGCCATCTTCAGGACTTCCTGCTTCACGAACGGCACTTCGTGCTTCTCGGCGATGACCGCCCGCCACTTGTAGATCTGCTCGTGGATGTTCACCTTCACCGGACACACGTTGGTGCAGCTGCCGTTCATCGTCGAGGCGAACGGCAGCGCGCTGTAGCGCTTCAGATCGTAGGTCGGGTTGATGATCGCGCCGATCGGCCCCGAATACGTGCCGCCGTACGACAGGCCGCCGCTTCGCCGATACACCGGGCACGTGTTCATGCACGCGCCGCAGCGGATGCATTTGAGCGAGAACCAGAAGTCGTCCATCGCGAGGCGCTCGGAACGGCCGTTATCGACGAGGATGTAATGCATCTCCGTGCCCGGCCGCGGCTTGCGAAAGTGCGATGTGTATTGCGTGATCGGCGAGCCGAGCGCGCTTCTCGACAGCATGCGCACGAACACGCCGAGATCGGCGATCGTCGGAATGATCTTCTCGATGCCGATCGACGCAATATGCAGCGGCGGCACGTTCGCCGACAAATCCGCGTTGCCCTCGTTCGTGCAGACGACGACCGTGCCCGTTTCCGCCACCGCGAAGTTGCAGCCGGTCATCCCGGCCGTCTTTTCGCGCACGAAATACGGCCGCGTGTTCATGCGCTGGCTTTCGGCGAGATAGTGGATGTCGCTGTTCTTCGGATCGGTGCCGATGGTCTTGCCGAACAGTTCCGCCACGTCCGCGCGCAGCTTGTGCACCGCCGGCACGACCATGTGACTCGGGTCCTGATGATCGAGCTGCTGAATGCGCTCGCCGAGATCGGTTTCCATCACGGTGATGCCGCGCGGCTCCAGATAGTCGCGCATGTAGCACTCGTCGGTGAGCATCGACTTGCTCTTCACGAGCGAGGTCATGCCGCGCGCGCTCATCAGCTCGTAGACGAGCGCGTTGTGCTCTTGCGCATTCGCCGCGAAATGCACGACGACGCCGTTCTTCTCGGCCTCATCGACGAATTGCGCGATGTAGTCCGCGAGATTGGACAGCGTGTGTTCCTTGATGCCCGACGCGAGCTCGCGCATCGTCTCCCATTCGGGGATGCCGTGCGCCTGCGCATCGCGCTTCGTGCGCAAGTCCCACAGACGCTTGTCGTGGAACGCGACGTGATCGGGTTTTTGCAGGAACGCGCCCGCCGCTTTCGCGTGATCGATACGGACGGTTTTGCTCATCCTCGGGCTCCGTTCAGAACCTGCGCGATATGAATGAACCTCGCGTCGAGCTTCATGCGCTCGGCACAGCCTTGCTGATGCATGAGACACGACATGTCGCCCGACACGATGTACTGCGCACCCGCGCCGACGTGATCGCGCACTTTGTCCTGCCCCATGCGCACGGAGACGGCCTCTTCCGTCACGGAGAACGTGCCGCCGAAGCCGCAGCATTCGTCGGGGCGCGCGGGCGAAACGAACTCGATGCCCTTCACGCCTTCGAGCAGCGCGCGCGGCTTCGAAAACGGCGTCGCCGCCACTTCCGAGTTCGATGTCTCACGCAGATGCCGCACCGCGCTGCAACTGTTGTGCAGCCCGACGCGATGCGGAAACTCGGCCCACGGAAACTCGCGCACCTTCAGCACGTCGTGCAGGAACTCGACCAGCTCGTAAGTATTGCGGCGCACCTTCTGCACCGCGCTCGTCTGCTCGATCGCGGTGAAATGCTCGCGCACGTGATGCACGCAACTCGCCGACGGCCCGACGACGTAATCGTAGTCGGCGAAATTGCGGGCGAACACGCGCTCCGCGCCCGCAGCCTGCTTGTGCGCGCCGCTATTGGCCATCGGCTGGCCGCAGCAAGTCTGGTCCTGCGGATAGTCGACATCGAGCCCGAGCCGCTCCAGCAGCTCCAGCGTGGCGATGCCGACCTGAGGATAAAACGCGTCGATGAAACAGGGGACGAACAAAGCGACTTTCATGGCGCTCCAAACGTGGGGAATTTGGTAAGCTTGGTCTGACCAAGACTTTAAAGAGATGCGCCTTTCGTGTCAAACTCGGGGCAATCCCATGTATTCACCCTGCTTTCGCGCCGAACGATGACTTTCCAGCCTGTCCATGCCCACTCCTACGCCCGCGTGCGTCTCTCCGATATCGTGTCGGGGCAGATTCGCGAGCTGATCTCGAACGGCGCGCTGCTGCCGGGCCAGCGCCTGCCGGCCGAGCGCGATCTGGCGGAGCAGTTGAACGTGTCGCGCCCGTCGCTGCGCGAGGCGCTCATCCGGCTGGAATCGGACGGTTTCATCCGTGCGGCAGGACGCGGCGGCTTCGTCGTCTCCGACGTGACGGCGCCGCTCGTGTCGCATCCGCTCGCGGCGCTGCTCGAAGCACAGCCGAACGCCAGCGCCGACGTGCTCGAACTGCGCCACGGTCTGGAGACGCTTTCCACCGCCTACGCCGCCGAGCGCGCGACCGAGGCCGATCTCGCGCGCATCGCCGCCGCGTTCGACGCGCTGCAGAACGCCGTCGCCGAGAAAAGCACGCGTATCGCGGAGAAAGACGCGGCCTTCCATCTGGCGATCGCGGACGCGACGCACAATATCGCGCTCGCGCACGTGATGCATGGGCTCGACGAACTGGTCCGCGAATCGATGCTCACGTCGCACCGTCTCGTCGATTACGACGACGAAGTCGAAGCAAACTTGATGACGCAGCATCGCGCGATCTTCGACGCGATCGTCGCGCGCGATCCGGCGCGGGCGCGCGAGTGCGCGGGCGCGCATCTCGACTACGTGCGCACGCTCTACCGCGACCGGCTGGCGAAGAAGAATCGCGCCGCGTGATCAAAGCCGATACGTCCGATCACATTACGAATTTGTAAGCCGCAAGAAAGTGATGATAGGACTTGGCCTACATGGATTTCGGACGCACACGGCTAACGCGCCCCAAGCTTCTTCGCGATACTGAAACCGTCAACAACAACACGCGATGGAGGACAACATGCCTTACCTGCTCGGATGGCTGCTCGGTGTGCCGGTGATCGTTCTGGTGATTCTGTATCTGATCTTTCATTGACCGGCAGCGCGGCGATGTATCAAAAAGAGCCAGGGGCGTCGATACAATACGACGCCCTTTCTCTTTTTCCGAAGGAAGCCGATGAAACGCTTATTTCTCGCGCTCGCCGCACCGCTCATGATGATTTCCGGCGCGGGACTCGCGCATGCCGAGGAAATCGCCAGCGTCAACACCAACTTCCGTTTCACCGGTTCGGACCGCGTGACCGTCGAGGCCTATGACGATCCGCTGGTGCAAGGCGTGACCTGCTATGTGTCGCGGGCGCGCACGGGCGGCGTCAAAGGCACGCTCGGCATCGCGGAAGATCCGTCCGAAGCGTCCATCGCCTGCCGCCAGGTCGGGCCGATCAAGATCACGCAGCCGCTCAAGCAGAAAACCGACGTGTTTTCGGCCGGCATGTCGTTCATCTTCAAGACGCTGCACGTGGTGCGCATCGTCGATGCGAAGCGCAACACGCTCGTCTACATGACCTACAGCGACCGCATCGCGACCGGCAGCCCGAAGAACAGCGTGACGGCGGTGCCCGTGCCCGAAGGCACGACCATACCGGTGAAGTGACGCGCAACTGTCCGGTGCGGCGCGAAGCAAAGTTGTAAACTAGGCGGTTCCGCCCGTCCCGAAATTCGTGAACCATGAACGCCGCCCGCTTCCGCAATGCCGCACGCTACTGGCGCTCGCCGCTCGTGCCGGACGCGGACATGGTCACGGCCGAATACTACGATCACGAATTCACGCCGCACTGGCACGACGCCTATACGGTGCCCGTGATCGAGGCGGGCGCGGAATGCTACGACTATCGCGGCGCGCATCACGTGGCCGAAGCGGGCTCTGTGCCGGTCATCAATCCGGGCGAACTGCACACGGGCGCGCGGGCGGTCGATGCGGGCTGGCGCTATCGCGTGTTCTATCTGCCGGTGCCGTTCGTCGAAGATCTCGCGCACGCGATGTCGGCGCAGAAGGCCGCGTCGCCGTGGTTTCCGGTCGATATCATTCGCGATCCCGATCTCGCGCGGCGTCTGGTGATCGCGCACCGGCTGCTGGAAAACGGCGCGGACCCGCTCGCCGCGGAACTGGCCCTCGTCGATGCCACGAGCACGCTGCTCGCCCGCCACGCGCTCGAACGTCCGGCCGTCGCGCCGCTCGCCGCCGACGCGCGCCGCGTCGCAACGATGAAATCGCGCCTCGCCGACGATCTGCTCGAACCGCTCACGCTCGCCGATCTGGCGCAAACCGTCGGTCTCTCGACCTTCCACGCCGCGCGCCTCTTCACGCGCGAAACCGGCCTCGCGCCGCACGCGTGGCGCAATCAGATGCGTATCGTGCGCGCGTTGCCCGCCTTGCGCGCGGGCGCATCCGTGACGGACGTCGCCGCGGCGAGCGGCTTCACCGACCAGAGCCATTTCACGCGGCATTTCAAACGCACGTTCGGCGTGCCGCCCGGCCGCTGGCGCTGAATTCACACCCTGAACCCGATGAGCGCAAGAACGTACAAGCGTCCCAGGCGGCGCGTTGCGTATCCTCCGCTTTCATAGGAGGACCATCTTGAACGCATCACCTTTGCGCGAATTCGCCGCTGGCGCGCGCGACACCATCCCGATGATGATCGGCGCCGCGCCCTTCGGCGTGATCTTCGGCACGCTCGTCACCGCGAGCCCGCTGACGCTCTGGCACGGCCAGCTCATGTCGCTCGCCGTGTTCGCGGGCTCGGCGCAGTTCATCGCGGTCGGGCTGATCGCATCGCACGCGAGCTTCGCCGTCATCTGGGCGACGACGCTCGTCGTCAATCTGCGTCACGTGCTCTATTCGGCGACGCTCTCGCCGTATGTCGCGCATCTGCCGCGCCGCTGGCGCTGGGCGCTCGCGGGCCTCATGACGGACGAAGTCTTTGCCGTCGTCTACGCGCACTATCAGAAGCGCGCGCCGGGCGAAACCGGTCCGCACTACTTCCTCGGCTCCGGCGTCGCGATGTATCTGAACTGGCAGTTGTGGACGCTCGCCGGCCTGCTGTTCGGCGCGGCGTTTCCCGGCCTGAAGTCGCTCGGCCTCGACTTCGCGATGGTCGCGACGTTCATCGCCATCATCGTTCCGCAGCTCGTCGCGGTGCGCTTCATCGCGGCGGCGGCGGCTTCGGGCGTGCTGTCGTTCGCGTGGCAAGGCTGGCCGTACAAGCTCGGGCTGCTCGCCGCCGTGTTCGTGGGCGTCGCGGTCGGCATGGTGCTCTCGCTCATGGAAAACCGGCCGCAGACGAAGCAGCGCCTCAAGAACGCCAAGGAGCGCACGCAATGAACTACGTCTGGCTGATCCTGGGCATGGCGCTGGTGACGTACGTGATCCGCGCCGCCGTCTTCGTGCTGGGCGAGCGCCTGCCGTTTCCGCCGGTCGTGCGCACCGCGCTCTCGTTCGTGCCGGTGACGGTGCTCACCGCGATCATCGTGCCGATGACGGTCTCGCCGCACGGCGACGGCGCCGAAATCACATGGCGCAATCCGCAGCTCGTGGCGGCGCTCGTCGCGGTTATCGTTTGCGTGTTCACGAAACGGCCGCTGGTGACGATTGCGGTGTCGCTCGCGGTATTTTTCCTGTGGCAGTTCGTCGTGCTGGGCTAAACGTTTTCCGCCGATCCACTGCCGATCGGCTTTCAAAAAGCCTCGAAGAAGCCTCAAGTTCCCGGAAATCGCGCCGATATCAGAAACGAATGGACTCCGCCTGAAACGCGGCGCCGCCAGCATTTCCCGCCTCCGGGACACTGGAGAGCGGAACCGGGAACCAACATGCGTCAAATCACCCTGTCGCTTCGCGACGAGACGATCGCTTCGCTGGAACGCGACTTCGAAGCGTTTCTGCGTCTGTCGCTGAAGCTCGATCCACAATTCGTCACGCCGTCGTTCGAGGACTTCCTGCGCGCGAAGCTGCTCGACAACAACACGCCGCTCACCGAGCAGGCCGTGCAGCGCATGCTCACGCACGGCCAGTACGCCTGGGCCAAGCGCGCGCTCGACAAGGAGTTTCCCGACGTCGTCGAAATCCTGATCCGTCAGGCCGCCGAGCACGGCTTCGCGTTCGCGATCCGCGCCGACTGGACCGCGGAGGATCTCGTGAAGGCGTCGCGCGAATGGGCGACGGCGATCGTCACCGAAGCGAAGGGCGACCTGTCGCAAGTGGACATGCTCGCCTCGCAAATCAAGTCGGCGGCGGCGGATATCCGCGAAGTCGAGGAAAAGATGCAGACGCCCGCATGGCGTCTCGCCGATTCGCTGCGCCAGCGCGTGTACGAAACGAAGATTTCGGTGGAAACGAGCGTGGGCTCGACGGCGCGCGAGAAGCTCGGCGAACTGCGCTGCCTGCTGCGTCTGGGCATCGTCTACGGTTCGATTCAGAAGCAGGAAGCGCAGCAGGTGCTGGAATATCTGCGCTCGCTGCGGCCCGAGCTTTTCGTCGAAGAGCCTCACGACGGCTTCACGCGCTTCGCCGCGTGGCTGCGCAGCATCTTCGCGCCGGCGCCGCGCGCGCCGAGCACGTCGCGGGCGCAGCGGTAAGCGCTGCTCGTTTTTCAGTCCCACATTCCCTTCAGGCGCGCCGCGATATCGAGCTTCGCTTTCGCGGCCGCCGCGAGCCCCGCCGCCGTCGGCGCGGCGGGCGCGATCACCGGCGGCCACGCCGCCGCCTCGAAGTTCTGCATCAGATGCGGCGGAATGAAGCGCGTGCGCTGCGCCCACACGTGCCGGTCGCCGAGATGCGTCTGGTTGTGGACGTAGAAACGCTGCGGCGTGACGATGTGCAGATCTTCCTTCGCGCGCGTCATCGCGACGTAGAGCAGACGCCTTTCTTCGTCGATTTCCTCGTCGCTGCCCGTGCCGAGATCGGACGGAATGCAGCCATCCACGCCGTTCAGGACGAACACGTTGCGCCATTCCTGACCCTTCGCCGAATGGATGGTCGAGAGAATCAGATAATCCTCGTCGAGCAGCGGCACGCCGGATTCGTCGCTGGTCGCATCGGGCGGATCGAGCGTGAGTTCGGTGAGAAAGCGCTCGCGCGTCGGATACGTCGCCGCGATGCTTTCCATCTGCAAGACGTCGCCGATGCGGATCGCCGCGTCCTCGTGATTGCGTTCCAGATGCGGCTCGTACCAGCGCCGGATCATCTCGAACTCGGCGGGCCAGCCCGTCGCGTGGCCACAGAGCTTCGCCATCAGGCCGACGAAGCGTGGCCAGTCGTCGCTCGCTCGTGCAGGCGCCTGGAACGCTGCAATGGCGCTCGATGCGACCGCGTCCGGCGCGCTCACGCTATCGAGCAAGCGCCCGGCAATGGCGGGACCGACGCCCGGCAACAGTTGCGCGACGCGAAAGCCCGCTACGCGATCGCGCGGATTCTCCGCCCAGCGCAGCACCGCAAGCACGTCCTTCACGTGGACCGAATCGAGAAACTTCAGCCCGCCGAACTTCACGAACGGAATGTTCCGGCGCGTAAGCTCGATTTCGAGCGTCGCGCTGTGATGCGCCGCGCGAAAAAGCACCGCCTGCGCCTTGAGCTTCATGCCCGCCTCGCGCGCCTCCAGCACTTTCTCGACGACATAGCGCGCCTGATCGGCCTCGTCCGCGACGGAGACGACGCGCGGCTTTTGCGCCGATGCCTTGTCGGTCCACAGATTCTTCGTGTAGCGCTCGCTCGCCATGCCGATGACCGCGTTCGACGCCTCGAGAATCGGCTGCGTCGAGCGATAGTTGCGATCCAGCGTGACAGTCGCGGCGGGCGGATCGAAATGGCCGGGAAAATCGAGGATGTTGCGCACCGTCGCGCCGCGAAACGAATAGATGGACTGCGCGTCGTCGCCGACGACCGTGAGGCCGCGGCCGTCCGGTTTCATCGCGAGAAGAATGGACGCCTGCAGACGGTTCGTGTCCTGATATTCGTCGACGAGCACGTGATCGAAGCGGCTCGCGAGATCCGCGGCCACCGATGGCTCCGCCGCGAGATGCGACCAGTAGAGCAGCAGATCGTCGTAATCGAGCACGCTTTGCGCTTGTTTCGCGCTGACATAGGCGGCGAAAAGGCGTTTGAGGTCGGCTTCCCACTCGCGGCACCACGGATACGACTGGTCGAGCACGCGGCCAAGCGATGCGCCCGTATTGACGACGCGCGAATAGATCGCGAAACACGTCGACTTCGCCGGAAAGCGCTTTTCCTTCGACGACAGGCCGAGCTCGTGCCGCACGAGATTCATGAGATCGGCGGAATCCTCGCGGTCGTTGATCGTAAACGACGGCGCGAGGCCGACGAGATCGGCGTAATCGCGCAACAGCCGCGCGCCGACGCTATGGAAGGTGCCGGACCACGTCAGACCCTGCGCGATGGCGCTTCTCTTTCCGAGCGCGTTCATGGCGATGCGCGACACCCGCCGCGTCATTTCGAGCGCCGCGCGCCGCGAAAACGTGAGCAGCAGGATGCGATGCGGGTCCGCGCCCTTGACCAGCAGATGCGCGACGCGATGCGCAAGCGTGTTCGTCTTGCCCGAACCCGCGCCGGCGATGACGAGCAGCGGCCCGCCGCGATGGCCGGGTTCATCGACGCCGAATTCGACGGCCGCGCGCTGCGCCTCGTTGAGCTTGGCAAGATAGTCGGCGGCCTGCTGTGCGGCGGATTCGGCAACGGTGTCAGGAAGCGTGAGCACGGAGAGAGACGGCGGGAAAAGGTGACGCACACTGTATATCCATACAACCCGCGCGCGCAAGTCCTTGGCTTGGCTAGGCTTTTGGCCCCAAATGCAAGGAGCCCGGTCCGCAGGGGAACCGGGCTCGCATCGTTCTCGCAAACAGGGTTATTGCGCCTTCTTCGCGTTCTTCACCTTGGCGTCGGCGGCGGCTTCGTTGGCTTCGGATTGCGCCTCCGTCTTCTTCTTGTCGGCCTTGGCCTGCGCGACGGCGGCGTCCTTGTCGGCTTCGGCCTGCTTCTTCGCGGCCTTCTGATCCGCCTTCGTCGGGGCGTCGCTCGTCGTCTGCGCGATCGATGCCACGCTTACGCTCGCGAACGTTCCCGCGATCAGCGCGGCCAGTAGTGCATGTGCTTTTCGATTCATGATGTCCTCCCTTTCCCAATGCATTGCCGCGAAGCCATGACGGCTTCGCGGCGCTTCACGCTCAGTGCTGCAGGCCCGTGTCCTTCGGCGCGCGCGGCTCCGTCGCGTTCAGTTCCGCGCGGGCGGCGTCCTTGTCCGCCTTGCGGTTGATCTTCGCGTTCTTGACTTCCTCCTTGTACTGCGCCTTGGCCTGCTGGTTTTGCGCCTTCAGTTCGGCCTTCGACGCCTTCTTCGACGCGCTGTATTCGGCGTTCGCCTCCGCGTTCGCGTTGCGGCGCTGGACGAGCGGATCGGTCGGCGCGGGCGCGACGACGTTGTGCTGCGGCGGTGTCACAGGCGCCTGGCCCGCGATCTGCCCGGTTGCCGCGGCATCCGGCGCGGGCTGCATCTGGGCCTGCATTTGCGTCTGCGCCTGCACCGGCGCGGGTTGCGTCGCGGTCTGCGCGTAAGCGCCCGACGCGGCGAGGGTGGCGATGGCGGAACCGATCAGAAGAATTCGTGCGCGAGTCATGAGCTAGTCCTCTCTTTAGTTGGCGTCGGCGGCGCCCGAACGACGTGAAGCAGGCGTCCGCGCGACTTTTGTCGATTGGCAAGATGACCGAAGCTGCATCGATCAACAGGTCGGACCGGCGTGCGATCGGGCGAGTTCGCGAAAACCAGTCATTGTTACCGACCGTTTCATCTGGCTACATTTGCCAATCGACCCGCTTGCGACCGGATTACCGGCGTCCGCACAGCGAACAGCACGGCGCATGCCCGAAGCGGCGGCGGCCGTGGTTTATCATGGAGGCCTTTCCTGTTTCACCCGCTCCATGCCTGCACTGCACTTCACCCTCACGGGCGACTACATCGAACTTCACAACCTGCTCAAGATCATGGGTCTCGCGGACAGCGGCGGCTCGGCGAAGGCGCGCGTCGCAATGGGCGATGTCACCGTCAACGGCCAGGTCGAGATGCGCAAGACCTGCAAGATCCGCGCGGGCCAGAAAGTGAAGATCGACGGCCAGACCATCCACGTTCGCGCGCCCAAATAGTGTCGCGCGCACTTGCGCGCACACGCCGCGCGCTTGCCAAAACCCGGCCATAAGCGAACGCGTCATCGACACGGCGCGCGCGACGCAATAAGCTAGTCGTCTTTCGTTCTGGTTTCAGCGTCGGTTCCCGTCAGCGCGTCTGCGCTTCGATCTTTGCCCCTTCGCTTTCCAGTCCACGGCGCTCAGTGCACTGACTGATGCGCCGTCATCGTTTCGATCCGGTCAACCATGCAACCGCAAGCCACGCGCGCCACACGCGCGCATCAAGGACCGCCGAGCCTCTCGCGTCACGCTGTCGATACGGCGCGCCTCGCCGCGCCGCTCGCCATCGCGCAACTCTCGCAGATGGCGATGGGCGTCACCGACACCATCCTGCTCGGCTCGCTCGGCCCGGACGCGCTCGCCGCGGGCGGCCTGGGCGCGAATCTCTTCTTCGTCGTCGTGACGCTTTTGCAGGGCGTGCTGACCTCGGTGTCCGTGTCGGTCGCGCATGCACGCGGCGCGAATGCCGATGACCGCGTGCCGAGCATCTACTGGACGGGCCTCGTGCTGTCCGTGCTGCTCGCCGTGCCGGCGTTCGTGCTGCTGAGCTATGCCGAACCGATCCTGCTCGCGTTCCACGAGCCCGCGACGCTCGCGAAGAACGTCGGCGAGTATTGCGCGGTGCTGCGCTGGGGGACGCCCGGCAGTCTCATCGGCATCGGGATGATGCGCGCGTTCCTTCCCGCGATCGGCGCGGCGCGCAGACTCTTGTGGATTTCCATCGGCGGCGTCTTCGTCAACGGCTTTCTCAACTACGGCCTCATTCACGGCGCGTATGGCCTGCCGCGCGAAGGCTTCCTCGGTTCCGCGGCGGCGACGACCATCACGGTCTGGCTGACGGCGGCGGCGCTCGTCGCGGTGCTGCATCTGCGGCCGCGCTACAAGCATTTCGTCGTACGCGCCCGCCCGCGCCTGCCCTTGATGGGCGAACTGTTCGGCATCGGCTGGCCGGTCGCGATCACGTACGGCGTCGAATCGACGCTCTTTCTCGCCACCGGCATGATGGTCGGCCTGCTCGGCGAAGCGCCCCTCGCCGCGCATCAGATCGCGCTCAACGTCGCGTCGGTCGCGTTCATGGTGCCGCTTGCGATCGGCCAGGCGGCGAACGTGCGCGTGGGCTACTGGGTCGGCGCGGGCGTGTCCGTCGCGGCGCGGCATGCGGGCTTCGTCGCGATCGCGCTGGGCGTCGGCTTCATGATGTGCTCGGGCCTCGTGCTGATCACCGTGCCGCATGCGATCGTCGGCCTCTATCTGAATCTCGACGATCCCGCCAACGCGTCTACCGTCGCGCTCGCCGCATCGCTCCTCAGCGTCGCGGCGGTGTTCCAGATCGTCGACGGCATGCAGACGGTCGGCTCCGGCTGCCTGCGCGGTCTCAAGGACACGCGCATCCCCATGCTCGCCGCCGCGTTCGGCTACTGGGGCGTCGGCTTTCCGACCGGCTACGTGCTCGCGTTTCACTTCGAGCTTGGCGCAAAGGGCCTGTGGTGGGGGCTCGCGGCGGGCCTCGCGAGCGTCGCCGCGCTGATGACCTTGCGGTTCCATCGCATCAGCCGGCGGTTCATCGAAACGGGCGTCGCGCCCACGACCGACGACGCCGGCGCCCCGGACGCCGCGCCGCACGGCCACGTTTGATAAGCACCCGAGCCGCGCGCCGATATGCATAGCAGGAATGCTTGGTTGGTGCGCGCGAGGCGCATTGCTAGGATGAACCCGTCTCCTCCTTGAGACATCTGTGACAGGGGTTGTCAGCCCGCTTCAGCCAAGCGGGCTTTTTTTCGTCCCTACGGTTCATTGCTCTCTACCGCGCGGTGTCGCGCACGGCCATTTCCCGATTTCCCATACAATAAATTTGAGACGCGCCGCGCGAGAACGCTTCTTGCTTGGTGTCGTCCTGAAAACGCGTCGCGACGTACGGGTCGCGACCACTAAAAAGAGGGATCGAAGTGTCGGAAAGCCGGGGGATGTGGGAAGCGGCCGGGCGTGACGGGACGCGCGCAAGCATCGAAGGAAGATTTCGCGCCGCCGTGCGCAATGTGGCCATCGTCATGATGATGGCGGCGCTCGCCGCCTGCGCGGAGCGACCGCCCGCGACGGCGTTCGACCGTCCGTCGAGCCAGGCGCTCTCCACGAACGAAGCGACGCCGCTCGCGGCCGCGCTCGCGCCGCTGGAACAGCAGCATCCGGACGAGTCCGCCGTGCGCCTTCTGCGCACCGGCACGGACGCGCTGCAGGCCCGCGTCGCGCTCGCGCGCGCGGCGACCAAGACGCTCGACATGCAGTACTACATCGCCGAGGAAGACAACACCGGCAAGCTGCTGCTCGGTGCCGCGCTCCATGCGGCGGATCGCGGCGTGCGCGTGCGCATGCTCGTCGACGATCTGAATTTCAAAGACATCGACCGCATCATGGCGGCGCTCAACTCGCACGACAAGATCGAGATTCGCGTGTTCAACCCGTTCGGCAGCGCGCAGCGCAGCTTGTCCGAGCGCACGCAGAACGTCTTCACGAACCTGAGCCACTTCACGCGCCGCATGCACAACAAGGCGATGATCGCGGACAACCAGATCGCGATCGTCGGCGGGCGCAATCTCGGCGACGAGTACTTCAGCGCAAGCCCCACGCTGCAATTCCGCGATCTCGACGTCTTCGCCGCCGGCCCTGTCACGCACAAGATTTCCGCGAGCTTCGACGATTACTGGAACAGCTCGCTCGCGTATCCGTTGCGCGGGCTGAACAAGCAGAAGTTCGATCCGTCCGAGCTCGACAAGACCCGCGACGATCTGCGCGCGCACTGGCGCAAGCAGGCCGATCCGCTGAACGCGAAGCCGCTCAACGCGACGCCGCTCGCGCAGCAGATCGCGCGC
Organism: Caballeronia cordobensis; assembly: GCF_001544575.2. GTDB lineage: Bacteria > Pseudomonadota > Gammaproteobacteria > Burkholderiales > Burkholderiaceae > Caballeronia > Caballeronia cordobensis. The sequence goes on along the minus strand of NZ_FCNY02000022.1, from coordinate 32,121 downwards.
GGGGAAATGGGCCTCGTCTGGGCGCCGACGGAGTTCTGGGTCGATTCGCCGTCGAAGATCGAACGTCCTAGCGACGACTACAAGAGCCCGCCGATGACGCGCCTCGTCGATCTGCTGAAAGATGCGCAGCGCGAATTCCTGATCATCTCGCCCTACTTCGTGCCGCACGACGCGGGCGTGAAAGCGCTCGGCGATCTCACGAAGCGTGGCGTGCAGATCGCGGTGCTGACCAATTCGCTCGCCGCAACCGACGCCGTCGCCGTGCAGGCGGGCTACGCGCCGTATCGCGTGCCGATGCTGAAAAACGGTGTCGAGCTGTACGAATTCAAGCCGATCCAGGCCGAAGGCGAAGCCAGTCCGCGCGCGGGCCTGTTCGGTTCGCAATCGCGCGCGAGCCTGCATGCGAAGGCTTATGTGATCGATCGGAGTATCCTCGTGATCGGCTCCATGAATCTCGATCCGCGTTCGTCGAAGCTGAACACCGAGCTCGCGCTCGTGATTCACGACAAGGCCATCGCCAGCGAAGCCGCCGGCCTTTTTGCCGACGCCATTTCGCCGAAAGTCAGTTGGCGGGTGCAACTCGCGAGCGCGGCGGTCGACGAAGAGATGCGGCGCACGGGCGCGCCGCGGTCGGGCCTCGTCTGGACCGCCGAGGAAAACGGCAGCCTCGTCACCTGGAACTTCGATCCCGAGGCGGGTTTTTATCGCAATCTGATGACGGGCATCTTCACGCTGCTGCCCGTCGACAAGCAGCTCTGATCCAATTTCGAGGGAATCTCAGGCCATGACACAGAACGCGAAGGACGGCGTACGGATGGAGAAGGACACGTTCGGCGAGATCGCCGTGCCGAACGGCAAGCTCTGGGGCGCGCAAACTCAGCGCTCGCTGCAGAACTTCAAGATTTCGACGGAAAAGCAGTCGCCCGAACTCATCACCGCGCTTGCGATCGTCAAGCACGCCGCCGCCGAGGTGAACGAAGGGCTGAAGGTGCTCGATTCGAAGAAGGCCCGCGCGATCATGCAGGCGGCCGAGGAAATCATCGACGGCAAGCATCCCGATGAATTTCCGCTCGCCGTGTGGCAGACCGGATCGGGCACGCAGACCAACATGAACCTGAACGAGGTGATCGCCAATCGCGCGAGCGAGATCCTGGGCGGACCGCGCGGCGAGGAGCGTCTCGTCCATCCGAACGACGACGTGAACCGCGGGCAGTCGTCGAACGACGTATTCCCGACGGCGATGCACGTCGCGGCGGCGTACGCCATCGTCAAGCATCTGATTCCGTCGCTCAAGACGCTGCGCGATACGCTCGACAAGAAAGCCAAGGCCTTCGACAAGATCGTGAAGATCGGCCGCACGCATCTTCAGGACGCGACGCCGCTTACGCTCGGCCAGGAATTTTCGGGATACGTCGCGCAGCTCGATCAGGGCATCCGGCATGTCGAGGCGACGCTGCCGCATCTGTACCAGCTCGCGCAGGGCGGCACGGCGGTCGGCACCGGCCTGAACGCGCATCCGGAATTCGCCGCGAAGGTGGCGGCCGCGATCGGCAAGCTCACCGGTCTGCCCTTCGAGACCGCGCCGAACAAGTTCGAGGTCATGGCCGCCGCCGACGCGCTCGTCGCCGCGCACGGCGCGCTGAAAACTGTGGCCGCGGGCATGATGAAGATCGCCAACGATATCCGCTGGCTGTCGAGCGGACCGCGCTGCGGGCTCGGCGAATTGTCGATTCCGGAGAACGAGCCGGGCAGCTCGATCATGCCCGGCAAGGTGAACCCCACGCAGTCCGAAGCCGTGACCATGCTGTGCTGCCAGGTCTTCGGCAACGACGTCGCGGTGAACTTCGGCGGCGCGAGCGGCAACTTCGAGCTGAACGTGTTCCGGCCGATGATCGCGCATAACGTGCTGCAGTCCGCGCGCCTGCTCGCGGACGGCGCGCAGAGCTTCAACGACAACTGCGCGGTGGGCATCGAGCCGAACGAGAAGCGCATCGACAGCCTGCTCAACGAATCGCTGATGCTGGTGACGGCGCTGAATCCCCACATCGGCTACGACAAGGCCGCGCAGATCGCGAAGAAGGCCCACAAGGAAGGCACGACGCTCAAGGCCGCCGCGCTCGCGCTCGGGCACGTGACCGAGCAGCAGTTCGACGAGTGGGTCAAGCCGGGGGATATGGTGGGGAAGAAGTAGGTCCCGCTTGACGCGGCGGGCCTAGACCCTCCCCGCCGCCACCTCTTCCGGCTTCAGCTCGACGATCGCGTCGAGCGCGTCCTTCACGTCCATCGCATATTTGGCGAGGCGCTTTTCCTCGTCCGTTTCGGGCACGAAGGACGGCACGGGCGTGGGCTGCCCTTTCTCGTCGACGGCGACGAAAACCATCAGGCAATCCGTCGTCATCTGCAATTCGCCGACTTTGGGATCGCCCGCGTGCACGGAAATGTGAATGTGCATGCTGGTGCGCCCGGTCGTGACCACGCGGGCGCGCAATTCGACCAGATTGCCGACGAGAATCGGCCGGCGAAAACGGATATTGCCGACGCTCACCGTCACCGCATAGCGGCCGGACCACATCGCGGCGCAGGCGTAGGCGGTTTCGTCGATCCATTTCATCAGCGCACCGCCGTGCACTTTGCCGCCGAAATTCACCGACGTAGGCTCGGCAAGAAAGCGGAAAGTGGTTTCGGCGCGGCTTTTCGGCGCAGCGGGAGCGGGAGACGAGGCTGGCGTGTTCATGGGGGCGTCATCGTTTTGGGGAATGTGACGCCGATTATAAGTAGCGAGAAAGCCTAGGGTCTGTTCACCTATAAAACGTGCATGCGTTGCCCCGTAAAGGGCCGATCGCAAGGAATGCGACGAAGCTAAGACCGGGCGTCTTCGCGAGGAGCATGACGCGGCGAGCGGCCCTTTACGGGGCAACCCCTAGCTATAAATTCCAATCAGGGGAACGCCCGAAATCGGCCGCATTGCGGCGTCGCGCGGCGCTTGTTTGGGAAGGCCAAACGGCGCGCCGCGCTCCTTGCACTGCAGCCGATTTCGGGCGTTCGCATGCACGTTTTATAGGTGAACAGACCCTAGTCGTGCACGGTGATGCCCTGATCGATCGTGCCGTACATCGTGATGCTGCCGCCGCCGCCCGCCGATGACGACGGTGCGCCCGCGCATCCCGCGCAAAGCATCAGCGCGCCGAGCACGCTGGCAAGTAGGAATCTGGACATGTGATGACCTCGGCCGCATTCAAACGCAAAGAGCCATTCTAGCGCCGGCCCCGCGCATCGACATTTCGGCGCACGGTGAAACATCGGTTGCGATGGCGCGCTAGCATGAACGCATCGACAAAAAGGACATCGCCATGAACTCGCTGCTCGACGATACGGACTCGCGCGTCCGCCATTTTCCCGGCCTGTCGCGCATCGGCGCGCTGATCGCCGATCCGGGCCGCGCCGCGATGCTCTGGTCGCTGATGGACGGCACCGCGCGCCCGGCCGGCGAGCTGACGATGATCGCGGGACTGTCGCCCTCGGCGGCGAGCGGGCATCTCGCGCGGCTGACCGAAGGCGGCCTGCTCGCGCTCGAAGTGAGCGGACGGCATCGCTACTACCGCATCGCGACGCCCGACATTGCCGCCGCCATCGAAGCGCTCGCGAATCTCGCGCGGGCGAGCGCGCCGCAGCGCACGCCGGAGCGGCCGCCTTCCGCCGTGCCGGTGGAGATGCGCTTCGCGCGCACGTGCTACGACCATCTCGCGGGCGAACTTGCGGTGCAGCTTTTCGACCGGATGATCGCGCGCAACTGGCTCGCGGCGGCCGACGATCGGACGCAATCGCAATCCCAGACGCAGACGCAAACCCACGGCCCCGCCGCGCTCGACACGACGCCCGAAGGCGCGCAGGCATTCGCCGAACTCGGCATCGATATGAAAGCGCAGCGCGCACGCCGCCGTCGGTTCGCGTGTACGTGCATCGACTGGAGCGAGCGCAGGCCGCATCTCGGCGGCGCGCTCGGCGCGGCGTTTCTGGAAGCGTGCGAGTCGCACGGCTGGATCGAGCACACGGCGAAGCGCCGCGTGCTGCGCGTGACGCCCGCCGGGCACCGGCATTTCGAAGACTTTCTGTCTGCGCGCCCGGTGCGCTAGCGGCGTGGCTACACCGCCATCGGCGCGGTGAGCGGCTCGTGGTGCTTGTACCCTTCGAGCGCAAAATCCTTCGGCTCGATCTTCTCCAGCCATTCCGGCTCGTAGCGCTTCGTGACCGCGTAATCCGGCACGCGGTCCGAGATGATGAGCTGCGGCGACGGCAACGGCTCGCGCTTCAACTGCTCCTCAAGCATGCCAAGCTGGTTCTCGTAGATATGCGCATCGCCGATGAAATACGTGAACCAGCGCGGCGTGTATCCCGTCAGCCTGCCGACGAGATGCAGCAGCGCCGCGCCCTCGGTCAGATTGAACGGCGTGCCGAGCCCGACATCGTTGCTGCGGATATACAGACACAGCGAGATTTCACGCGTCACCGCGTTCGGGATGAACTGGTACAGCAGATGGCACGCGGGCAGCGCGATCTCGTCGAGCTTCGCGGGATTCCACGCGTGAAACAGAATGCGCCGGTCGGTCGGGCGCTCGATGATGGTGTCGAGACACTGGCGCAACTGATCGATCGCCTTGTAGAGCAGCACCTGCTCGCGCCCGTTTTCGACGAAGCTCGTGACGAGCTGAAAGCCGCGATTGGTCGCGTCGGAAATCTGGTCGTTCGCACTGGCGTCGATCAGCTTGTACGCGGGCCACTTGCGCCACTGCACGCCATAGACGTCGCCGAGATCGTCCGGCCCTTGCCGGTAAGGGTTCTCGAGCCATTGCGGATTCTCGTTCGCGTTGGCGTCCCACACCTTGCAGCCGAGCGCGCGAAAGTCCGCCGCGCTCTTCGACGCGCGCAGAAAGCCCACCAGCTCGCCGATCGCGGATTTGAACGCGAGCTTTTTCGTCGTCACCGCGGGGAAGCCTTGCTGCAAGTCGAAGCGCAGCATCGCGCCGGGAATGCTGATCGTGCGGATACCCGTGCGGTTTTCCTGCCAAGTGCCGGTATCGAGGATCGTCTGGACGAGCTCGAGATACTGTTTCATTCAATGTTCCCTGGGTATGCTGCGCGCCCTCGCGAACGGAAGGCGTAAACGGGAGATTTTAGCAAGCAGCGGAGTTGGGCGCTCTAACGCAACGGCACGAAAAAACGGGCGCCTGCAAGCGCCCGTCCGGGTGAAATTCGGCTGATGAATGCGTCAGCCGCGCGTGGCGTGCTCCGACGGCGCATCCACCTCGATATGACGCATGCCGTGCGCCGACAGCAGGCGATACAGCGTCACGCGCGAAATGCCGAGCTCCTGCGCCGCATCGCCCAGCCGCCCGCGATGCCGCAGCAGCGCGAGTTCGATCGCCTGCCGCTCGGCGGCCTCGCGCGCCTGCGCGAGCGACACCGGCGCGACTTCCACATACTCGCCGAGCTCGAGATCGCGCGCGGTGATCTGACGCCCTTCCGACATCACGATCGCGCGCCGCACGCGGTTGATGAGCTCGCGCACGTTGCCCGGCCAGCCGTAGTTGTGGATCGCCGCGATCGCATCGGGCGAGAAACCGCGCAGACGCCGGCTCGCGTCTTTCTTGAAGCGGTCGAGCATGTGTTTCGCCAGCAGTTCGATATCCTTGCCGCGCGCGCGCAGCGGCGGCTCGTCGATCTGCAGCACGCACAGGCGGTGATACAAGTCCGCGCGGAACCGGCCTTCGATCATCGCGGTCTGCATGTCGACGTGCGTCGCCGAGATGATGCGCACATCGACGGGTGTCGAGCCGTGTCCGCCGAGCCGCTCGACCTTGCGCTCCTGCAGGAAGCGCAACAGGCTCGCCTGGCTTTCCAGAGGCAGATCGCCGATTTCATCGAGGAACAGCGTGCCGCCGTTGGCCGCTTCGACACGCCCGATCTTGCGCTGATTCGCGCCGGTGAAGGCACCGCGTTCGTAGCCGAAGAGCTCCGATTGCAGCAGATGCGCGGGAATCGCGCCGCAGTTGATCGCGACGAACGGCTGATCGCGGCGCGCGGAACGTTCGTGGATGGCGACCGCCGTCAGTTCCTTGCCGGTGCCGGATTCGCCCGAAATGAACACGGGCGCGTCGGTCATCGCGACCTTGCGGATCGAGCGGAAGAGCGCGAGCATCGCGTCGCACGAACCGACCATTTCGCCCTCGGCGCGGCCTTCGCTGCGCGCGTCGTTCGACGCGGCGTCGTGCAGCGCCACCATGCCGTATGCATGACCGACGGAATCGACGATGCGGTCGTTCGACGTCGGCAACGTCACGTAATCGAAGCAGTAGTCGCGGATCAGCCGCCGCACGGCGGCGTCTTCGAGTTGTCCGGCAACGGTGGTGGCGACCCAGCCCACATTGGTCATCGTCAGCGACGATTCGAACGCCGCCAGTTCATGAGATTCGAAATGGCTCGACAGATCCAGCAACCCCCCGGTCGCCAGATCGTTTCGCAATGCCTTGCGCGTGTCGCGCGCGCTCGCGACGATCTCGATGTGCCAGCCGCGCTCCTCGAATCGCGCGCATAGCGTCTCGCTTGGATCGCGAGTCACATAGATGAGTTGCCGCCGAGCGACGTCCATTATTCAGATCCTTTGTTCAACATTCGTTGAAAAGGTCACGTAGTTAGGCTCGCGCTACATCGCAGACTTCGTTGCCCTCGCACGTTTGCGGAAAACGTCTGGAGAGGGACTTGCCATTCGATACGTCGCCCCCGGGACACGGCGCGAAACGTCGCGCACCCTTCCACGAAACCCTTTATGTCTGATTCTGTGCTGTTTTTGAGAGACTACTATAACCCAGAAGCCCCGGAAACAAATATCGCGGGAACCGCCCTATTAGCCACAAAACCTTGACAGGACGGGGCTGACGTGAATTTCTCACACGGTTATTAAAAACTTTGCGCACAATTTAATAAGACAAAATCTTATACCGCTTTCGCGAGAAGTTCATGCTTTTCTGCCTTTGTGTTTCAACGGTGAAACGTTTTTGCCCGGATTGCCGCACCTATGTCCCCCCTGAAAACGAAGGGCCTTTGCCTGGCAATGGTTCCAGCGCGGTGGCACATAATTCGCTATTTTTAGCGCATCAGAAGGTAAGAAATTCTCCGAGCAGAACGAGCGTTCTGTTTTAGCGTCGCATTCGGTTTTGCTTATTCTTTCTTACCGGCTGCGCGATCACTTTATTTCCGGATTTTTCCGTTCCGGGAATAGTTACCTCGGATTATGTAGTCAGAATGGCTCTCGACAGTTCATTAAGCCGCGGCGATGCATCCGACGCGCATCAAAAAGGCGAGACCGCCGACGAAGCCGGCTGCGCATCCGCCGCGCGTCCGGCGGGATCGGCGATCAGCGTCACGCTGTGGGACGAGGTCGCACCCACGCACGCCCACGGGCCGCCGCCGCTCGACGACGACTCGCCCGAGGCGTGACCCTGCGCGGCGGCTCCGGCGAGCGTGTCGGTTAGAATCGAGGCCCCGGCGGCGCGACCCGCGCGCCCATCTGCCCGACCTCTTTTCGATGACGACGCTGACTCTGATCGTCGCCCGCGCGCGCAATGGCGTGATCGGACGCGACAACCAACTCCCCTGGCGGCTGCCCGAAGACCTCGCGTTCTTCAAGCGCACGACGATGGGCGCGCCCATCATCATGGGCCGCAAGACGCACGAATCGATCGGCCGGCCGCTGCCCGGGCGGCGCAATATCGTCGTGTCCCGAGATGCGTCGCGGCGCTACGACGGTTGCGATGTCGTCACGAGCCTGGACGCCGCGCTCGCGCTGGCTCCGGCCGACGAAGCATTTCTGATCGGCGGCGCGCAGTTGTATCGCGACGGCTTCGAACGCGCGGACAAGCTGATCGTCACCGAAATCGACGCGGACTTCGACGGCGACACGCGTTTCCCCGCGCCGGATCCGGCGCACTGGCGGGAGGTGTCGCGCGAGACGCACCGCGCCGCGCCGCCGAACGCATTCGATTTCGCCTTCGTCGCTTACGAGCGCATTCGCGTCTGAAAGAAAATGGCCCCGGACGCGTCCGGGGCCATTGCGTTTCACGCGGTGCGTGCTGCGCCGATTACTGCCCCGCGACGGTCATCCGCTCGATCAGCACTGAACCGATTTCCTTCGTGCCGCGCACGACCGTATCCGCGCCGATGGCCTCGATATGGCGGAACATTTCCTGCAACGTGCTCGCCACCGTGATTTCCTCCACCGCGTGCACGATCTTGCCGTTCTCGACCCAGAAACCCGACGCGCCGCGCGAATAATCGCCCGTCACGTAGTTGACGCCCTGGCCCATCAGTTCCGTGAGCAGCAAGCCCGTGTCGAGTTTCTTGAGCATCGCTTCGAAATCGTCCTCGGGCTTCGTGTGCGCGCTCTTCATCGTGAGATTGTGCGAGCCGCCCGCGTTGCCGGTCGTCTTCATGCCGAGCTTGCGCGCCGAATACATCGACAGGAAATAGCCCTGCACGACGCCGTCTTCGACCACGTTGCGCCGCTGCGTGCGCACGCCTTCTTCGTCGAACGGCGCGCTGCCCATGCCGCCCTTCACGTGCGGATCTTCGACGATCTGGATATGCGGCGCGAACACCGGCTTGCCGAGGCTGTCGACGAGAAACGAGGTCTTGCGATACAGCGCGCCGCCGCTCACCGCCTGCACGAACGAGCCGAGGATGCCGGCCGCGAGCGGCGCTTCGAACAGCACGCGGCACTTGCGCGTGTCGAGGCTTCTCGCACCGAGACGCGCGAGCGCGCGCTCGGCCGCGTAGCGCCCCACCGCTTCCGGCGCGGCGAGACCGGCGGCGTCACGTTTGGACGTGTACCAGTCGTCGCGCTGCATGTCGCGGCCGGCCGCCGCGATCGGCGCGCACGAAATGTAATGGCGCGAGTACGGATAGCCCGCCATGAAGCCGCGCGAAGTCGCGAGCACGAACTGCGAATGCTGCGCGGAGACGCTCGCGCCCTCCGAGTTGCTCACGCGCTTGTCGACGGCGAACGCGGCGGCCTCGGCGCGGCGCGCGATCTCGGCGGCTTCTTCCGCGTCGATGTCCCACGGGTGATAGAGATCGAGATCCTGCGGCGCCTTCTCCAGCAGGTCTTCGTCGGCGAGACCGGCCGCGTTGTCCTCGGCCGTGAAGCGCGCGATGTTATACGCGGCGGCGACCGTGTCACGCAGCGCCTCGCGCGTGAAATCGGCCGTGCTCGCGTTGCCGCGCTTCTTGCCGATGAACACCATCACGCCGACCATCTTGTCGCGGTTGTGCTCGATGGTTTCGACATCGCCGCGCCGCACGCTCACCGACAGGCCATCGCCTTCGGAGATTTCGGCGGCGGCATCGGTCGCGCCGAGTTCCTTCGCGTAGCGCAGGATGTCGGAGGCGATCTCCTTCAGCTCGTCCTGCGTATGCGGGAAGTAGCGTTGCTTGACGTCCATGTCTGCTGCCATTTTGGGTTGCCTTTGGAAGTCGGGCGGCGGGCGCCCGCGCATGTCGTGGTTGCTTCGGAATTCCGGCCGATGCGCCCGCGATCGGGCACGAACCAGCGGGATGGGCCTGTCTCGCGATCATAGCAAGGACGGCGTGCATTCACCCGCCAAGCTTTGTCGCATCGCCGGGCGCGATGCACAGGTCACGATGCACCCGCAAGCTACAATGTCGGGATGAACCGTAAAACCCGCATTCAACCGATCGATTCCGGCCGCGACGACGCGCGCGAGACCGACGAACACGGCTACGACCGTCCGAGCAAATCCCAGCTCAAGCGCGACATGCACGCGCTGCAGGAGTTGGGCGAAGCGCTCATCGCGTTGCCGAAAGACGCGCTGAAAAAGATGCCGATGCCCGAGCATCTCGGCGACGCCGTGCGCGAGGCGCGCCGCATCACCGATCACGAAGGCAAGCGCCGTCAGTTGCAATACGTCGGCAAGCTGATGCGCTCGCTCGTCGATGAGGAAGTCGCGGCGCTGCGCACCGCGCTCGATACGCATCGCGGCGTGAACAAGAGCGAAACCGCGCGACTGCACTGGATCGAGCGCACGCGCGAACAGTTGCTCGCCGACGACGCCGCGCTCACCGAATTCATCCGCAATCATCCGGGCGTCGATCCGCAGGAAGGCCGCACGCTGATCCGCAATGCGCGTAAAGAGCGCGAGCAGCAAAAGCCGCCGCGCTACTATCGCGAGCTGTTCCAGTGGATCAAGAACGCGGCGGGTGCGGACGAAGACGATATCGAAGACGACGAGGACGAGCGCGATGACGACGGGCAATGAGCTGGTGGTCGGACTGGTGTCGATCAGCGACCGTGCGTCGTCCGGCGTGTACGAGGACAAGGGCTTGCCGTCGCTGCAAGACTGGCTCGGCGCGGCCCTCGCGACACCGTTCCGCGCCGAAACGCGCCTGATCCACGACGACGCGGCGACCATTTCCGCGACGCTCGTCGAGCTGGTCGACACGCTCGGCTGCCATCTCGTGCTGACGACCGGCGGCACCGGCCCGTCGCGCCGCGACGTGACGCCCGAGGCGACGCTCGCCGTCGCCACGAAGCCGATGCCCGGCTTCGGCGAGCAGATGCGCCAGATCAGCCTGAATTTCGTCCCGACGGCCATTCTCTCGCGCCAGGTCGCGGTGATCCGCGAAACGGACGATCACGCCGCGCTCATCATCAACCTGCCGGGGCAGCCGAAGTCGATTCGCGAAACGCTCGAAGGCCTGAAAGACGCGGACGGCAGGACGACCGTGCCGGGCATCTTCGCGGCGGTGCCGTACTGCATCGATCTGATCGGCGGGCCGTATATCGAAACGCGGCCGGACGTGGTCGCCGCGTTTCGCCCGAAAAGCGCGATCCGCCCGCCGAAAAGCTGATCAGACAGCGGGCGCCGACGGAATCAGGAAGTGCTCGCGATAGTACTTGAGCTCGTCGATGGACTCGTGGATATCGGCGAGCGCCGTGTGCATCGCGCGCTTCTGAAAGCCTTTGTAGATGGCCGGCTGCCAGCGGCGGCACAGTTCCTTCAGCGTGCTCACGTCGAGATTGCGGTAATGGAAGAACGTTTCCAGTTCCGGCATCCAGCGCGCCATGAAGCGGCGGTCCTGGCAGATGGAGTTGCCGCACATCGGCGACTTGCCGGGCGGCACGTATTGGCCGAGGAAATCGCGGATCTGGCGCGTGGCCTCGGCTTCGTCCACGGTCGATGCCTTGACGCGCTCCGTCAGCCCCGAGCGGCCGTGCGTGTTGCGGTTCCACTCGTCCATGCGGCCGAGCGCCTCGTCCGTCTGATGAATCGCGAGCACCGGGCCTTCCACCATCTTGTCGAGCGTGGAATTCGTCACCACCACCGCGATTTCGATAATGCGGTCGTTGTCCGGATCGAGACCGGTCATCTCCATGTCGAGCCACACGAGATTCATGTCGCTGCGCACCAAAACAGTTTCGGCGGGTTCGGGCGATGGTGAGATATCGGTCATGTGAGAAACCTGAGAAATAGGAAAAGCCGCTATCGGCGCCATTGCAGGATCTGACGACGGCGGCACAGCCAAGAACCTATAATTCTCGCATAGTCCAATCGGAATTCCCGGATGACCAACTTCACTCTCGCCTTCTCGACGATCTTCGTCGTCGCCCTGGCCGCCATGGTTTCGACCAAGCTCTGGCTCGCGTCGCGGCAGATCCGCTACGTCGCCGCGCATCGCAACGGCGTGCCCGCGCAGTTTTCCGGCACCATTCCGCTCACCGCGCATCAACGCGCCGCGGATTACACCGTCGAGCGCACGCGTCTCACGATGATCGAAGTCGTCACGAGCGCGGTCGTGCTCGTCGCGCTCACGTTGCTGGGCGGCGTCCAGGCGCTCGATCTCGCCATCACGGACTGGCTCGGCCGCGGCTATCTCGGGCAGATTGCGCTGGTGGCGTCGGTCATCGTCATCACGAGCGTCATCGATCTGCCTTTCGACTACATTCGGCACTTCGTGATCGAAGAAAAGTTCGGCTTCAACCGCATGTCGAAGAAACTCTTTTTCGTCGATCTCGTGAAGGGCGCCGTGCTCGCGATCGTGATCGGCGCGCCGCTTCTGCTGCTCACGCTCTGGCTGATGGACCGCGCAGGCACGTACTGGTGGCTCTGGACGTGGATGGTCTGGGTCGCGTTCCAGTTGCTCGCGATGGTCATCTATCCCACCTTCATCGCCCCGCTCTTCAACAAGTTCGAGCCGCTGAAAGACGAAGCGCTCGTCGCGCGCATCACGAACCTGATGTCGCGCACCGGCTTCGCGGCCAAGGGCCTGTTCGTGATGGACGGCAGCCGCCGCTCGGCGCACGGCAACGCGTATTTCACCGGCTTCGGCGCGGCCAAGCGCATCGTGTTCTTCGACACCCTGCTCGCGCGTCTGTCCGGCAGCGAAATCGAAGCGGTGCTCGCGCACGAACTCGGCCACTTCAAGCGCCGTCACGTGCTGAAGCTGATGATCGTCATGTTCGGCATCAGTCTCGCGATGCTCGCGCTGCTCGGCTGGCTCGTGCAAACGACGTGGTTCTACGAAGGGCTCGGCGTGCGGCCGTCGCTCGTGGGCAGCAACAACGGGCTCGCGCTCGTGCTCTTCATGCTCGTGCTGCCCGTGTTCATGTTCTTCATCACGCCGCTCGGCAGCCTGACTTCGCGCAAGAACGAGTTCGAAGCCGATGCCTTCGCCGCGAGCCAGACCGATCCGAAAGATCTCGTGAACGCGCTCGTGAAGCTCTACGAGGACAACGCGTCCACGCTCACGCCCGATCCGATCTACACCGCGTTTTATTACTCGCATCCCCCCGCCTCGCAGCGCATCGATCGCCTGATGCAACACGCCGCATGACGCGCGGTTTCAGGGGTTCCGACGCGGGCGCGCGTCTCGAAGGCACGGTCATCGCGGCACACGGGCGGCACTATCTCGTCACGCCGGAAGACGGCGGCGCGATGCTTCAGTGCTTCCCGCGCGGCAAGAAGAGCGAAGTCGCCGTCGGCGATCGCGTGATTTACGAGCAGTCGTCGGTGGATCAGGGCGTGATCGTCGGGATCGGCGAGCGGCGCAATCTGCTCTATCGCTCGGATCAGTTCAAGTCGAAGCTCTTCGCCGCGAATCTCGATCAGTTGCTGATCGTGCTCGCGACCGAACCGCATTTCAGCGAAGACCTGCTCGGGCGCGCGTTGATCGCGGCGGAGGCGCACGGGCTGGAATCGCTCATCGTGCTCAACAAAATCGACGTGGAAAGCGCGTTGCCGCTTGCGCGCGAACGCCTCGCGCCTTATCGCGCGCTCGGCTACACGGTGATCGAACTCTCGGCGAAGCGGGCGCCCGGCGATGTCCATCCGCAACTCGACGCGCGCCTCAAAGACCGTTCGACGATCCTGCTCGGCCAGTCCGGCATGGGCAAATCGACGCTCGTGAATCTGCTCGTCCCCGACGCGGACGCCGCGACGCGCGAGATTTCATCGGCGCTCAACAGTGGCCGTCATACGACCACGTTCACCCGCCTCTACGCGCTGCCCGGCGGCGGCGCGCTGATCGATTCGCCGGGTTTTCAGGAATTCGGCCTCCATCACCTGTCCGAAGGCCAGCTCGAACGCGCCTTTGCGGACTTCCGGCCGTATCTCGGTCATTGCCGCTTCTACAACTGTCATCATCTGCACGAGCCGGGCTGCGCCGTGCTCGAAGCCGTCGAGAGCGGCAAGATCCGCCGCGAGCGTCATGCGCTCTACGCGCAACTCGTGCACGAAGCCAGCCAGATCGTTCGATGAAGCGGCTCACGCGCGCTCCCAACCTGATCACGGCGCAGCACTGGGTGAACGTCCTCACCACCGCGGGCGTGCCGTGCGAGTTGCACAATCGCTATCTGAATGGCGCGTTGGGCGAGATTCCGGCGGATCAATGCGCGCCGGAGATATGGATCGTCGACGATCGCGACGAGGCGCTGGCGATGCGCCTGATCGAGCGCGCGAGAAGCGGACCGGACGCGAACGCCCGGCCGTGGAAATGCAGGCAATGCGGAGAATGGCTGGAGCCGCAGTTCACCGTCTGCTGGCAGTGTCAGACAGCGCGCGATCCGCTCGACGACTGATCACGCGAGCCAGACCGCGATGGTCAGCATGAGCAGCAGCAACATCCACAGAATGACGGCGCGCCATACGAGGCCGACGGCGGATTGCAGCGTGCGCGGCGTGCAGTCGTCGCCGACCGGCAGCGGGCTCGCATCGCCGACGGCAAGCGCTTCGACCGACAGCGGCTCGGCAAGCGGCCCCGCGAGGCGCGCGCCGAGCGCGCCGCTGCCCGCCGCGAGCAGCACGCCTTCGTTGGCGTCAGGCCACTGGCGCGCGTGATTGCGCCACGCGTAGATCGCATCCTCGAAGTTGCCGACGATCGCAAACCCGAGCGCGGTGAGACGCGCGGGCACCCAGTCGATGTAAAAAAACGCGCGCTGCGCAAACGACGAAAACTCGGCGGTGCGCTCGGGATTCGGCTTCGACCACGCGCGCGCCAGATATTCTGCGATGCGATACAGCACTGCGCCCGCCGGGCCGATCGGAATCAGGAACCAGAAGAACACGCCGAACACGTGCCGATGCGACGCGACCACCGCATGCACCAGCGTGTGCCGCACGATCTCGCTGACGGGCATGTCGACCGTATCCATGCCGGTCCATTCCGTCAGCACTTCGCGGGCACGCGGCACGTCGTCGTTATTGAGCGCGAGATGGATGTCGGTGAAATAGTGGCTGAACTGGCGAAAGCCGAGCGTGAAGTACACGATCACCACGTTCCACAGGAACGCGAGCGCGAAGTTGATCTGGTACAGGACGTAATAGACGAGGCCGACGGCGAGCGTCCACGGCAGCACGACGACGAGCCACGCGACGAGGCCGTGCTTTTCCTTGCCGGCGTCGAACCCGTGCGCGGCGGATTCCGCATGATAGTGAAGCAACGCCGAAACCGGATTATGCGGCGACAGCGCGCGAACTTGCTCGATGATGAGAGCCAGCAATACGGAGAAGAAAGTCATGCGAAGCGCCGAAACGGTCGGTTTATTTCGAGTTTCGCGTAACGATAGCACAGCGCCTGTGCCGTTTTGCGCACGAAGCCATTGCGCATGCGATCGCGGCCACGCGCACTTGCCGCGCCGTCACGCACGAGCTGCGAGAAAGCGATAGAAATTGCGCAACATGCCGGCCGTTGCACCCCAGATGAAATAAGGAGCCTTACGTTCACCCGGCGAATACGGCATGGCAAAAAAACGACGTTCGCCGCCTTCCCAGCGAAATACGCGCACTTCGTGATTGGCCGGATTCATCAGCCAGTCGAGCGGCACTTCGAAGATATCGGCGACCTCGCAGGTGTCGGCCTGCAGTTCGAAGGGCGGATGGACGAGCGCGACGACCGGCGTCACCTTGAAGCCGGTGCCCGTCAGATAGTCGGGCATCGCGCCGATCACTTCGCAATGCTCCGCGCCCAGGCCCACTTCCTCGCGCGCCTCGCGCAAGGCGGTCGCGGCGGCATCGGCGTCTTCGGGCTCGCGGCGCCCGCCCGGAAAGCTGATCTGCCCCGCATGGTCGGAAAGATGATCGGCGCGCTGCGTCAGCAGCACGGTCAGCCCGCCTTCGCGCACGACGAGCGCCACGAGCACGGACGCGACGCGCGGATCGCCGCCAATCGCCTTGATGCGCTGCTCGCGCTCTTCCTGCGTCCAGTCGAGCTCCAGCTTGAAGCGCGCACGCAGGCCGTCGGGCGTGAGGCGCTCGGGCGGAACGGGCGGGAGAGTCTCACCCGTCGAGAGGACGGGCATCTTTTCGGGTTCGAGGATGCGGGGAGTTGAAGTCTTGCCGGTGGACACGGTCGGATTGCGGGCTATGGAAGTCTCAATTTGACCACACCAAAGAAAAAAGCACCCGCATGGGTGCTTTTTCCGTCCTGCCTGTTCAGTGGACTTACTCGGCCGAAGCAGCCGACTTGTCCTTGAACACCAGCTTTTCCTTGATTCGAGCCGACTTGCCCGAACGCTCGCGCAGGTAGTAGAGCTTCGCGCGACGAACGTCACCGCGGCGCTTCACGACGATGCTTGCGAGCAGCGGCGAGTAGGTCTGGAACGTACGCTCGACGCCTTCGCCCGACGAGATCTTGCGGACGATGAAGTTCGAGTTCAGGCCACGGTTGCGCTTCGCGATGACGACGCCTTCGTAAGCCTGGACACGCTTACGCGTGCCTTCGACCACGTTCACGTTGACGATGACGGTATCGCCCGGCGCGAAGTCGGGGATGGTCTTCTCGCCCAGAACGCGTGCGATCTCTTCCTTCTCGAGTTGTTCAATCAGATTCATTACTGACTCCTTGTGCCATCTTGCCGGAGTTGTGTGCCTTGAACTGAGTCAGGCCCCGGTAGAGGATGGGTTTGCTTCAGGCGCCGATACGGCTCGACGCCCCCATTTTCCCGCTCGTCCGCCCAAAACCTATGCAGGCTTCGACGCGTCTTTCGCGAGTTCTGCGAGCCACGCCTCGTCGGCACGGCTCAACATCTTGTTTCTGCGCGCCCGCTCGATCAGATCGGGCCGCTTGTCGAACGTATTGCGCAAGGCTTCGCGCCTGCGCCAGGCGTCGATTTCCTTGTGATGGCCGCCGAGCAGCACATCGGGCACGCGCACGCCTTCGTACTCTTCCGGCCGCGTGTAGTGCGGACAATCGAGCAGTACGTCGACGAAACTGTCCTGCACCGCCGATTGCGCGTCGTTTAGAACGCCGGGCAACTGGCGCACTACGGCGTCCATCAGCGCCATGGCGGGCAGCTCGCCGCCGGACAGCACGAAGTCGCCGAGGCTCACTTCTTCGTCTACTTCGCGGTCGATCAGGCGCTGGTCGATCGCTTCGTAACGGCCGCACAGCAGCACGAGACCCGGTTCCTGCGCAAACCGCATCACGCGGTCGTGGTCGAGCTTCGCGCCTTGGGGCGACATCATCACGACGCGCGTCGACGCGATGCCCTGCTCGCGCTGCGCAGCCTTCGCCGCGTGGATCGCGTCTTCGAGCGGGCGGGCCAGCATGACCATGCCGGGGCCGCCGCCGTACGGGCGATCGTCGACGGTGCGGTAATTGTCCGTGGTGAAATCGCGCGGATTCCACGTGCGCAGACCGAACCGCTCCCGCTTCACCGCCCGGCTGGTGATGCCCCAGTCGGTCAGCGCGCGAAACATCTCGGGGAAGAGCGTCACGACATCGAACTGCATCGTGCTCTCTCCTCGCTTCGATGCCAATTAATAGTCGGCGTCCCAGTCGACGACGATACGCTTCGCCGCCCGGTCCACCGTTTTCACATACACGCCGACGAACGGAATCAACCGCTCGCCGGTGACGGGCTTGCCATCCTTGTCGCTTGCCGGATACTCGATCCGCAGGATGGAATGCGCGCCGTTGTCGATCAGGTCGGCGACGCGGCCCAGAGCCACGCCCGCCTCGTTTTCGACATCCAGGCCGATCAGATCGACCCAGTAGAATTCGTCTTCGCTGTCGAGCTTCGGGAAATCGCTGCGCGCGATATGCACCGCGTAGCCTTTAAACGCCTCGGCCGCGTTGCGATCGTTGCAGCCGCCCAAGCGCGCCACGATGGTGTCCGCATGCGTTTTCGACTGCACGCAGCGCGCGGACTTGCGTTCGCGGCCCTTGGTCAGCCACCAGCGTCTGGCCGTCAGCAGTGCGTCGCCGCCCTGCTTGCCGTTCGCGTGCGGCATGATCTTGACCCAGCCTTTGAGACCGTATCCGTCGGCGATATAGCCGACTTCGACCGCGTCCTCGGGCAACTTATCGACCGCCTCGATGGCGTCTTCGTTCGTCGCGCTCGAAACGTCGACCGCCACGCGACGCGTGCCCGGCTTGCGGACAAACGCGCCAAACGTGGCGGCACCTTCGTCTTGCCCCGGCTTCGGTCGGCTGATGGCGCCGTCGCGGCCGTTTTGTGGATCACGCGAAGACATCAGCGAACCTTTGGGCAGGTTTCGAGCGTTTGTTGCAGCGTCGACTCAGCGCGCTCAAGCAGCCGGCTGGGCTTGCTGAGCTTGCTTGACCAGACGCTCGACCGTCGGCGACAGTTGCGCGCCAACGCCTTGCCAGTACGTCAGGCGATCTTGCGAGATACGCAGCGATTCGCCCTTGGTCGCGACCGGGTTGTAGAAACCCACGCGCTCGATGAAGCGGCCGTCACGGCGGCTACGCGAATCGGTTGCGACGATGTTGTAGAACGGGCGCTTCTTCGAGCCGCCACGAGCCAAGCGGATGATGACCATGCTGAAATCCTTGAAAACCGGGGTTCGGAACAACGAGAACAGGCGATTATAGCTGGAATCAGACGCCCGAACAAACACTTAACGCATTTTTTGGATGAAAGGCGTTTTTCGTGACACGGGCGCGCGCATTCGCGCATACCGGGTATTGTCCCGCCGCGGCAACGTGACCTTGGTGGAGCACCGGGTCGTCGGCGTAAAATGAGATACCGGCGTCCGGCTCACGGCCGCCTCCCTCCACCACCGCTTTCGCTGATGACTTCCTCGTCCGTCGCCACGCAACCCGGCTCGAAGCCGGCCGGCAAGCAGGCCCCGCCCTATTTCCGCTCGAAGACGCTCACCGCGGCGCTTGCGTTCCTGTTCGGCTCCATCGGCCTGCATCGCTTCTATCTGTATGGAATCCGCGACAAGTACGGCTGGGCGCATATCGTCGGCATCATTCTGGGTGCGTTCGGCTATCTTCTGCTCAAGGAGACGGAGCGCACGTCGATGCTCGGCTGGGTGCTGGCCTTTCCGGGCGCGATCTCCCTGCTCGCCGCCTTTCTCTCGGCGATCGTCTACGGGCTGCGCCCCGATGCCAAATGGGACACGCAGTTCAATGCGCATACCGGCCGCAACAGCCGCTCCGGCTGGACGATCATCTTCGTCGTGATTTTCTCGCTGCTGATCGGCGCGTTCTTGCTGATGACCGGCCTCGCGCTCACGTTCCAGACGTATTTCGAGAGTCAGATCGAAGCGGCGAAGACGCTGTCTCAGTGAGATTCAGAACAAGTCGAGTTGCGGATTCGCAGGCGGCGGCGCGGCGCGCGTGTCTGGCTGCCTGAACTCCGACATGTCCAAAATGCCGCGCTGCCGCGCGTTGAGGCCGAGGCGCTTCGTCGCTTTCTGAAAGCGCTGTTTCAGCATGTCGGCCCATAGGCCTTCGCCTTTCATGCGCGTGGAGAAGTTGGAGTCGTAGTCCTTGCCGCCGCGCATGTCGCGTACGCGGCTCATTACGCGATCCGCGCGATCCGGGAAATGCGCCGCGAGCCAGTCCTTGAAAAGCGGCGCGACTTCCCATGGCAGGCGAAGCACGATATAGCTCGCGCTCGTCGCGCCCGCTTCTGCACACGCCTCCAGCACGCGTTCCATGTCCGGCTCCGTCACGAACGGGATGACCGGCGCGATGCTCACGCCCACCGGAATGCCCGCCTCGGCGAGCGTGCGGATCGTGCGCAGGCGCCGCGACGGCGTGGCCGCCCGCGGTTCGAGCGTGCGCGCGATCTCGGCGTCGAGCGTCGTGACGGTGATGGCGGCCATCACCTGCCCGCGCTCGGCCATCGGTGCGAGCAGATCGATATCGCGCTCGATCAGCGAGGACTTCGTGATTGCCGCGAACGGATGGCCGCAGTCGTGCAGCGTCTGAATCACGCGCCTCGTGATTTGCAGTTCGCGCTCGACGGGTTGATACGCGTCCGTGTTCACGCCGAGCGCGATGGGCTCCGGTTCGTAATTCGGTTTCGCCAGTTCGCGTTCGAGCAACTCGGGCGCGTTGATCTTCGCGTAGATGCGGCTTTCGAAATCGAGCCCCGGCGACAGACCGAGATAGCTGTGCGTCGGGCGCGCGAAGCAATAGATGCAGCCGTGCTCGCAGCCGCGATACGGATTGAGCGAAACGGAAAACGGAATGTCCGGCGAGCTATTGCGCGTGAGGATGCTCTTCGCGCGCTCCTCGAACACTTGCGTGCGCAGCGGCGGCGCGCCTTCCTCGTCGGGATCGCCGGCATGCAGCCAGCCGTCGTCGACGCGTTCGCGCTCGTCTTTCTCGTAGCGGCCCTGAATGTTCGTGACCGCGCCTCGCCCCTTCAACGGAGCGGGCGGCGCGACGGGAAACTCACGATCAGACGATGACATTGCGACGAAATCCTACGTTCGATACTGTATAAATATACAGTATCGCCGCGTCGTCGCAAGCGAAAAATCACGCCTCGACGAAGATCCTCAGCGTCTCCTTGATCTCCTCCATCACCACATAGCTTTTCGACTGCACCGCGCCGGGCAGTTGCAGCAGGATGTCGCCGAGCAGCTTGCGGTAGTCCGCCATTTCGCCGATGCGCGCCTTGATCAGATAGTCGAAGTCGCCCGAAACCAGATGGCATTCGAGCACTTCGGGAATCTTCTGCACTTCGCGCCGGAACTGCTCGAACATGTTGCCGCTCTTGTGATCCAGCGTGATCTCCACGAATACGAGCAGCGCCGCGCCCAATTCCATGGGGTTCACCCGCGCGTAGTAGCCGGTGATCACGCCATCCCGCTCCATGCGTTTCACGCGCTCGATGCAAGGCGTAACAGACAGTCCAACGCGCTCGGCCAGGTCCTTCATCGCGATGCGGCCGTCGTCCTGAAGGATGTTCAGGATCTTGTGATCGAGCTTATCGAGCGCGCGGACCGGATTTCGCTGTGTTCTCATTGGTTTTTCCTGAAAATCGACCAAATACAATAACTAAAACTGGCTCGATATCAATACTATAGGCGATAACACTAGACGGACAAGCTGCCGCAGCATCGGTGGACTGTCCAGCGAAATCGAATCGGAGATCTCATGCGAATCGTTATTCTTGGAAGCGGCGTCGTCGGCGTAACGAGTGCGTATTACCTTGCTCGCGCTGGCCACGAAGTCACGGTCATCGACCGCGAAGCCGGCCCCGCCCTCGAAACGAGCTTCGCGAACGCCGGACAGATCTCGCCGGGCTATGCGTCGCCGTGGGCCGCGCCGGGCGTGCCCCTCAAGGCCGTGAAGTGGATGTTCGAAAAGCACGCGCCGCTCGCCATCCGCCTCGACGGCACGATGAACCAGTTGCAGTGGATGTGGCAGATGCTGCGCAACTGCACGCAAGACCGCTACACGGTGAACAAGGGCCGCATGGTGCGCTTGGCCGAATACAGCCGCGACTGCCTGCAGGCGCTGCGCGCCGACACCGGCATTTCGTACGAAGGCCGCACCGGCGGCACGCTGCAACTGTTCCGCACGCAGCAGCAATTCGATGGCGCGGGCAAGGACATCGCCGTGCTGAAGGACGCCAACGTGCCCTTCGAACTGCTCACCGCCGATGAATTGAAGCAAGCCGAACCCGCGCTCGCCGCGGTATCGCACAAGCTGACGGGCGGCCTGCGCCTGCCGAACGACGAAACCGGCGACTGCCAGATGTTCACCACGCGCCTCGCCGCGATGGCCGAAGCGCTCGGCGTCAAGTTCCGCTACAACACGTCGATCGACGCGCTCGCCGTCGCCAACGGCCGGATCGCGGGCGTGCAGTGCGGCAAGGAACTGGTGACGGCGGATTCGTACGTCGTCGCGCTGGGCTCGTACTCGCCGAAACTGCTCGGCGATCTCGTCAAGATTCCGGTTTATCCGCTGAAGGGCTACTCGATCACCGCGCAAGTCGTCGATGCGAAGCGTGCGCCGGTATCGACCGTGCTCGACGAAACCTACAAGATCGCGATCACGCGTTTCGACGACCGTATCCGCGTGGGCGGCATGGCGGAAATCGTCGGCTACGACAAGAAGCTGAAAGCGGCGCGCCGCGAGACGCTCGAAATGTGCGTGAACGACCTGTTCCCCGGCGGCGGCGACACCGCGAGCGCCACGTTCTGGACCGGCCTGCGCCCGATGACGCCGGACGGCACGCCGATCGTCGGCCGCACGCCGGTGCCGAACCTGTTCCTGAACACCGGCCACGGCACGCTCGGCTGGACCATGTCGTGCGGCTCGGGCCAGTTGCTCGCGGATCTCATGTCGGGCAAGCAGCCGGCCATCCGCGCGGACGATCTGTCGGTGCATCGCTATTTCGGCGATGTCGGCGTGAATCGCCGTCCGGGATACGCGAACGCCTGAGTTCGTCCCCGTTCAATGACAAACGGCGCCCGCGAGGCGCCGTTTGTCGTTTTCAGAACTGATCTTCGCTCAGCGCGAGCACGCCTTCGTTGCCCTTCGCGCTGACGATCGACGCTTCGATCCCCGGCGCGAGCGACAGAATGTGCTCCGCGAAGAACTCGGCCGTCGCGATCTTCGCCGTGTGGAAGCGCTCGTCCTCCGCGCGCTTCGCGTGCGAAACGAGCATCGCGCGCGCCATTTGCCAGCCGCACAGCGCGATGCCCGCAAGCCGCAGATACGGCACGCTGCCCGCGAACACGGCATTCGGATCGCTCTTGAACTTCGCGACGACGAACTCGATCGAGCGCGCGAGCGACAGGCTCGCCGCGCTCAAGTGCCGATGCATCGACTTGAACGCCTGGCCGTCCACTTCGGCGAGCGCCGCAATGGTCTGGTCGATCTGCGCGAGCAGCGCCTGCGCCGCACGGCCACCGTCGCGCACCGTCTTGCGGCCGACGAGATCGTTCGCCTGAATCGCCGTGGTGCCCTCGTAGATCGTCAGAATGCGCGCATCGCGATAGTGCTGCGCCGCGCCCGTCTCCTCGATGAAGCCCATGCCGCCGTGCACCTGCACCCCGAGGCTCGCGACTTCGATCGACATTTCCGTGCTGAAGCCCTTCACGATCGGCACCAGATACTCGTAGATCGCCTGATGGCTCTGGCGCGCGTCCTCGTCCGCAAGACCGTGCGCGAGATCGCTGTGCGACGCCGCGACATAGGCGAGCGAGCGCGCGCCTTCGGTGTAAGCGCGCATCGTCGCGAGCATGCGGCGCACGTCGGGATGATGGATGATCGTCACCGGCTCTTTCGCGCTGCCATCGACCGGGCGGCTCTGCACGCGTTCTTTCGCATACGCGACCGCCTGCTGATACGCGCGCTCGGCGATCGCGACGCCCTGCATGCCCACGGCAAAACGCGCCGCGTTCATCATGATGAACATGTATTCGAGGCCGCGATTCTCCTCGCCAATCAGATAGCCGATCGCGCCGCCGTGATCGCCGTATTGCAGCACGGCCGTCGGGCTCGCCTTGATGCCGAGCTTGTGCTCGATCGAGACGCAATGCACGTCGTTGCGCGGGCCGAGCGAGCCGTCGTCGCCGACGAGGAATTTCGGCACGAGAAAGAGCGAAATGCCTTTCACGCCTTCGGGCGCGTCGGGCGTGCGCGCGAGCACCAGATGCACGATGTTCTTCGCCATGTCGTGCTCGCCGTACGTGATGAAAATCTTCGTGCCGAAGATCTTGTAGCTGCCATCGCCCTGCGGCTCGGCGCGCGTGCGCACGAGCGCCAGATCGGAGCCTGCCTGCGGCTCGGTCAGGTTCATCGTGCCGGTCCATTCACCGCCGATGAACTTCGGCAGATAAAGCGCCTTCTGCTCGTCGCTGCCCGCGGTGAGCAGCGCTTCGATCGCGCCGTCGGTCAAGAGCGGACACAGCGCGAACGCGAGATTCGCCGAATTGAGCGCTTCGATGCACGGCGTCGCGACGAGCTTCGGCAAGCCCTGGCCGCCGAAATCCGCCGGATGCACGACGCCTTGCCAGCCGCCTTCCGAGAACTGGCGGAACGCGTCCTTGAAGCCGGGCGTCGTCGTGACTTCGCCGTTCGCCCAGGCGCTCGGATTGCGGTCGCCCGCCACGTTCAGCGGCCCGATGACTTCGCCGCAGAAACGCGCGGCTTCCTCGACGACGGCCTGCGCCGTATCGAAGCCCGCGTCCTCGTGACCGGGCAGCGCGGCGATGCGGTCGATGTCCGCGAGTTC
The DNA here is from genome assembly GCF_001544575.2 of Caballeronia cordobensis. GTDB lineage: Bacteria > Pseudomonadota > Gammaproteobacteria > Burkholderiales > Burkholderiaceae > Caballeronia > Caballeronia cordobensis. The sequence goes on along the minus strand of NZ_FCNY02000022.1, from coordinate 8,102 downwards.
CTTCATCACGAACAGCATGTCCTTGACTGGGGCTTGATAAGTCATTTGTCTGTCTCCTCCATCAAAATATTGGCGCAAAAAAAGGGCGCAACGTGCGTCGCGCCCTTTTTTTATTTATTGGCGAATGTCCGAACTACACGGCGCGGTCTAGCCGAGTTCTTTCACCAGTTCGGGCACGAGCGCGAACAGATCGCCGACGAGACCGTAGTCGGCCACGCTGAAGATCGGCGCTTCCGGGTCCTTGTTGATCGCGACGATGACCTTCGAGTCCTTCATGCCGGCCAAGTGCTGAATCGCGCCCGAGATGCCGACTGCCACGTACAGTTGCGGCGCGACGATCTTGCCCGTTTGACCGACCTGGAAGTCGTTCGGCACATAGCCCGCATCGACCGCCGCGCGCGATGCGCCCAGCGCCGCACCGAGCTTATCGGCGAGCGGCTCCAGCGTCTTCGTGTAGTTCTCGCCGCTTCCCAAGCCACGACCGCCCGACACGATGATGTGCGCGCTCGTCAATTCCGGACGATCGAGCTTCGTCACTTCGCGGCTCACGAACTGCGAGATGCCTGCGTCGGCTGCCGCTTCGATCTTCTCGACCGCTGCGTTGCCGCCTTCCGCTGCCACAGGATCGAAGCCCGTCGCACGCACGGTGATGACCTTGATCGGATCGATCGACTGCACGATCGCGATCGCGTTGCCTGCGTAGATCGGGCGCTCGAAGGTATCGGGGCTATCGACGGCGGTGATGTCGCTGATTTGCGCGACATCCAGATGCGCGGCGATGCGCGGCGCAATGTTCTTACCGTACGCCGTCGCCGGAGCCAGAATGTGCGAATAATTCTTCGCGATGTTCAGCACCGTGCCTTCGACGTTTTCGGCGAGGCCATCGGCGAGTTGGGGCGCATCGGCGAGCAGCACTTTTGCCACGCCCGCGATTTTCGCCGCTGCGTCCGCCGCGCCTTGCGCGTTCGAGCCCGCAACCAGCACATGAATATCGCCACCGATCTTCGCGGCAGCCGCAACCGTGTTCAGCGTCGCTGCCTTGATCGACGCGCTATCGTGTTCCGCAATTACCAGAATCGTCATTTTTCGCGTCTCCTTTACAGCACCTTGGCTTCGGTCTTGAGCTTCTCGACCAGCGTCTTCACGTCCGGCACCATGATGCCGGCGCTGCGCTTGGGCGGCTCCGTGACTTTCAGCGTCTTCAGGCGCGGCGCGACATCGACGCCCAGATCAGCAGGCTTCACCGTCGTCAACGGCTTCTTCTTGGCCTTCATGATGTTCGGCAGCGTCACGTAGCGCGGCTCGTTGAGGCGCAAATCGGTCGTGACAACAGCCGGCAGCTTCAGCGACAGCGTTTCCGCGCCGCCATCGACTTCACGCGACACCGTGGCTTTGCCATCGGCGACTACGACTTTCGATGCGAACGTCGCTTGCGGCAGACCCGCCAGCGCGGCCAGCATCTGACCGGTCTGATTCGAATCGTCATCGATCGCTTGCTTGCCCAGAATCACGAGTTCGGGCTTTTCCTGATCGACCAGCGCCTTCAGGATCTTCGCGACCGCCAGCGGCTGCAATTCATCGGCGGATTCGACGAGAATCGCGCGATCCGCACCAATCGCCAGCGCCGTGCGCAACGTCTCCTGACACTGCGTCACGCCGCACGACACGGCGATCACTTCCGTAGCAACACCCGCTTCCCTAAGACGCACCGCCTCTTCCACGGCGATCTCGTCGAACGGGTTCATCGACATCTTCACGTTGGCGATATCGACGCCCGTGTTATCCGACTTCACCCGGACCTTCACGTTGTAGTCGACCACGCGCTTGACTGGCACCAGAATTTTCATGCACACGCTCCAAAGTTACGATTACGTCAACCCAGCGTCATTATACGAGTGACGCGTCGGCTCGCCCCTCCACAAGCGGGTGGGTCGGGTCGTCGTGCAATAGGAATGCGGCTATTTTATCGAACGGTCGTTCTATTTATATCCACGAAAACCCGAATCCGCCGCCAGAAAACGTTTACCAGGCCGTGATCACCGCCCCTGCGTACTTTCCTTCGACGAACTGCTTCACTTCCTGCGAGTGATACGCCGCGATCAGCTTGCCGACCCACGGCTTGTCCTTGTCGGCCGCGCGAATCGCGATGATGTTCACGTACGGGCCGCGTGGATCTTCGATGGCGATGGCATCGGACTTCGGCTTCAGGCCCGCTTCCATCGCGAAGTTGGTGTTGATGGCGGCAGCGTCGACGTCGTCGAGCGAGCGCGGAATCTGCGCCGCGTCGAGTTCGACGATCTTCAGCTTCTTCGGGTTCTCGACGATGTCGATCGGCGTTGCCTTCAGGCCCGCGTCCGCGCGCAGCTTGATGAGACCTTGCTTTTGCAGGAGCAGCAACGCGCGCCCGCCGTTGGTCGGATCGTTCGGCACCGCGATGCGCGCGCCGTTGGGCAGCGCCGAAAGCGACTTCAGCTTCTTCGAATAGATGCCCATCGGGAACGTAACGGTATCGGCGACGCGAATCAGCTTGTAGCCGCGATCCTTCACTTGCGCGTCGAGATACGGCAAATGCTGATAGCTGTTCGCATCGAGATCGCCGGCGGCGAGCGCGGCATTCGGCTGCACGTAATCCGAAAACTCGACGACCGTGATCTTCAGGCCGTTCTTCGCGGCGACCTGCTTCACCACGTCCATGATCTGCGCGTGCGGGCCGCCCGTCACGCCCAACTTGATGGCGTCTTCGGCGTGCGCGACGTTGAACAGCGAAGCGCTCAGCAGCGCGGCGGCGAACTTCAGAATGAATCGACGTTGCATGGTGTGGTCTCTTATGGATGACTTATTTATGGCTAAGGCGGCGCACGAGCCAGTCGCCGAACGACTGCACGAGCTGCACGAAAACGATGAGGATCACGACGACCGTGATCATCACTTCAGGCAGAAAGCGCTGATACCCGTACCGGATGCCGAGATCGCCGAGCCCGCCGCCGCCGATCGCGCCCGCCATCGCCGAGTAGCCGACGAGCGACACGAAGGTGATCGTCAATCCCGCGACGACGCCCGGCAGCGATTCCGGCAACAGCACCTTGAAGACGATTTGCGATGTCGTCGCGCCCATGGCCTGTGCGGCTTCGATGAGTCCGCGATCCACTTCGCGCAACGCCGTCTCGACGAGACGCGCGATGAACGGCGCGGCGGCGATCGTCAGCGGCACCACGGCTGCAGCCGTCCCGATCGACGAGCCGACGACGAGCCGCGTAAACGGAATCACCGCGACGAGCAGGATGATGAACGGCGTCGAACGCACCGCATTCACGACGCCGCCGAGCGTGCGATTCACCGGAAGGTTGTGCAGCACGCCGTCGCGATCGGTGAGATACAGCAAGACGCCCAGCGGCAGACCGATCGCCGCGCCGACGAGTCCCGAGATGCCGACCATGATCAGCGTTTCCCAGAATGACTGGACGAACATGTCGAACATTTCACTCAACATGGGACAACTCCTCCACCACCACGCCTTGCGTGCGCAAATATTCGATCGCCTCGGCGATCTTCACCGGCTGACCGCCCGCGAGCACCGCGAGCGAGCCGAACGCCTGCCCCTGAATCTCGTCGATCTGGCCGTGCAGGATGTTGAAATCGAGCTCGTAGCGGCGGATCGTCTCGGAGAGAATCGGCTGATCGACGCCCGAGCCCGTGAACGCGAGCCGCAGCAGATGGCCGCTGCCGGTCTTCAGCCGCTCGATCACGCGCGCCTTCAGTGCGGGCGGCAACTCGTGCGCGATGACATCGCCGATCAGCGCGCGCGTGACTTCGTGATGCGGCTGCATGAAGACATCGACGACCTTGCCTTCCTCGACCACGCGCCCCGCATCGAGCACCGCCACGCGGTCGCACACCTGCTTGATGACTTCCATCTGGTGCGTGATGAGCACGATCGTCAAGCCCAGCTCGCGATTGATCTTGCGCAGCAGGTCGAGAATCGCCCGCGTGGTTTCGGGGTCGAGCGCGGACGTGGCTTCGTCGGATAGCAGCACCTTCGGATTGCTCGCGAGCGCCCGCGCAATGCCCACGCGCTGCTTCTGCCCGCCGCTGATCTGCGCGGGATACTTGTCCTTGTGCGTCGTGAGGCCGACGAGTTCGAGCAGCGGCAGCACCGCGGCTTCGATCTCCGCGCGCTTCTTGCCCGCGAGTTCGAGCGGCAGCGCGACGTTGTCGAACACCGTGCGCGAGCTCAGCAGATTGAAGTGCTGAAAGATCATGCCGATGTCGCGGCGTGCGGCGCGCAGATCGTCGCTGGAAAGCGTCATGAGATCGCGCCCGTCGACGATCACGTTGCCTTCGCTCGGCCGCGTCAACAGATTGATGGTGCGCACCAGCGTGCTCTTGCCCGCGCCGCTGCGCCCGATGATGCCGAACACTTCGCCGGCGGGAATCGTCAGGCTGACGTTGTGCAGCGCTTCGACCCAGCCCCGGGGGCTGGCGAAGCGCTGGGAGAGATTGCGTATTTCGATCATGAAAATGCAAACGGCGGAAGGCTCGCCGGGTCGAAGCACCCGCGCAGCCGGCCGCCGCTCATCGTAGTTGGTTGTAGCTGTTGTACCGTCGCCCGCGATTTTACAGGACGCGTTACATTCTGTTTAATAATGAATTCGGATCGGCTAATAACGTGGAGATATTTACCGGGTCATGTCACGCACTATTTATTCGACGAGCGCCGTCACGACGCGGCAGGGTGTCGAACTGTTCCTGCATCGCTGGCAGAGCGCGCCGGATGTCGATACAAAGGCGCGGATTGCGCTCGTTCACGGTCTAGGGGAGCACGCGGGCCGCTACGATGCGCTCGCCACCGCGCTGACCGCGGCGGGCATCGAACTGATCGCGATCGACCTGCGCGGGCACGGAAAGTCGTCAGGCGATCGCGGGTGGGTGCGCGTCTTCACCGACTATTTGCGCGATGCGGACGTGCTGCTGGAAGCCTGCGCCGCGACATCGCCCGCCGATACGCCGCTCTTTCTGATGGGCCACAGCATGGGCGGCACGATCGCGGCGCTTTACGTCGCCGAACGGGCGCCCGGCACCAAGCTGGCCGGACTGATTCTTTCGAGCCCCGCGCTGAAGATCGGCGCGGACACGCCGCGCTGGAAGGCGAAGCTGAGCCGCATCGTGGGCACGGTCGCGCCGCGCGTGGCCGCATTTCGCATCGGTCCGTCGCTGCTCTCGCGCGCGCCGGGCGTCGTCGTTGCGTACCAGCGCGATCCGCTCGTGCATCATGGCGCCGTTCCCGCGCGCACCGCCGCGCAGATTCTCGCCGGGATGGAGCGCGTGGCGGCCCGGCGCGGCGCGATCGCGTTGCCGCTCTACGTCTTTCATGGCTCGAACGATACGATCTGCGATCCCGCCGGCAGCCGCGAATTCGAAGCGCACGCGGGTTCGACCGACAGCACGCTCGCCATTTATGAAGGCAGCGCCCACGAGACGCTCAACGATCTCGACCGCGACCGCGTGATTCGCGAGCTGATCGACTGGACGCTTGTGCGCGCCGATCACGCGCGCACGCATGCGCGCGGCTAGCGCGTCTGGAAAGCACGTTGGGCTAGATTTCCGCGAGCACCCGCAGATGCGCGACGACGCTGCGCCCGAGCGCCGACAAGTTGTAGCCGCCCTCCAGACAACTCACGATGCGCCCTTGCGCGTGACGTTTCGCGACCGCGCGAATCTGCTCGGTGATCCACGCGTAATCGTCCTCGACGAGACCCATGTTGGCCATGTCGTCTTCGCGATGCGCATCGAAGCCGGCTGACACGAAGATCATCTGCGGCTTGAATTCGTCGAGCCGCGGCAGCCACATCATGTCGACCACCTCGCGCACCTGCATGCCCTTCGTGCGCGCGGGCAGCGGCACGTTGACCATGTTCGGAGCGTGATTCTCGGCGCCGGAAAACGGATAGAACGGATGCTGGAAGAAGCTGCACATCAGCACGCGAGAGTCGCCGCTGAAGGCCGCTTCGGTGCCGTTGCCGTGATGCACGTCGAAATCGACGATCGCGACGCGCTCCAGGCCGTGCACTTCGAGCGCATGGCGCGCCGCGATCGCGACGTTGTTGAAGAGGCAAAAGCCCATCGCGCGCGCGGGCTCCGCGTGATGGCCGGGCGGGCGCACGCTGCAAAACGCGTTGTCGTAACGCCCTTCCATGACCGCGTCGGTGGCCGCGATCGCCGCGCCCGCCGCGCGCAATGCGGCCCGGTAGGACTCGGGACACATCGACGTGTCCGGATCGAGCTCGCTGCGGCCCTGCTCGGGCGAGCGGCTCTTGATGTAATCGATGTGCGCCTGCGTGTGCACGCGCGCGAGCTCGGTTTCCTCGGCGAGCGGCGCTTCCTCGCGCTCGATGAGCGAATCGATCCGGCTCGCGATGAGCTGATCTTCGATCGCCTGCAAACGCGCCGGGCATTCGGGATGCCACTGGCCGTTGTCGTGCTGCAGGCAGTCGGGGTGGGAGTAAAAGCCGGTGGCCATGATGTCTCGCAATGCCGCTTTCGTCGGCTCTCGTCTTGTGTTTTTTCGTCAGACGCGACCGCGTGTCGCGCATTTGACGTTAAGTTACCACACCGTTCGATACGGCCGCGCTCGCCCGGCCGCACGGGCAGTACGGGCGCGAAGCGTCGGTTATACTGCCCCGACGCCTTGCCGGCCGAGCGTTTGCGCGCGGCATGTTGCAGGCTGTTGCGTTCCGTTGAGAATCGTTGCAGATCGATTCGATTTCACAGGCGTTTCGGCCGCTCGCGAATCCGGCATCGCCCCAACCGTCCCCAACCACGCACACTATGACTTTCCAGTTTGCTCCGTTCGACTTCACGGCCTCCTTCAAGCCGGTAAAGCGCGCGCTCTTCGTTTCCCTCCTCTACGCGCTCGGCGTTCTCTCCAGCAACAGTGCCTTTGCGCAGTCGCAGCAGCCGCAGACCGCGACGCCGCAAGGGCAGATGTTCGAAGAAGAAATTGTGCCGCAGCGCTACGCGAACAATCCGAATGTCGAGGCGTTCATCAATGACATGGTCGCGCGCTACGACTTCGACTCGGCCGCGCTCCATAACCTGTTCGCGCACGTGAGCTATTCGGCGACGGCGGCGAAGCTGGTCCTGCCCTCGCCGACACCGCAGACGAAGAACTGGCGCGCGTATCAGTCGCGCTTCATCGAGCCGGTGCGCATCAACGCGGGCGTGAAGTTCTGGCGCGCGAATCAGGCCACGCTGCAGCGCGCGGCCGAGCAGTTCGGCGTGCCGCCGGAAATCATCGTCGGCATCATCGGCGTGGAGACGATCTACGGGAAGTACATGGGCAACTTCCGCGCGCTCGATGCGCTCACCACGCTCACCTTCGATTATCCGAACACGCCGAACCGCGCCGAGCGCATGGCGACATTCCGCAAGAATCTCGAAGATCTGCTCGTGTGGACGCGCGATTCGCAGATCGATCCCTCCACCGTGCTCGGTTCGTACACCGGCGCGATCGGCATTCCGCAGTTTCTGCCGAGCAGCATCGTGCAATATGCGGTCGATTTCGACGGCAACAGCCGCATCGATCTGCGCACGAGCCAGGCGGACGCCATCGGCAGCGTCGCGAACTATCTGAAGCAGAACGGCTGGGCGCCGGGCCGTCCGGTCGTGTGGCGTATCGCGGGGGACGAAGGCAGTCAGGGTATTGCGCAAGCCGCCGCGGATGGATCGCCGGAACCGAAATGGTCGCTCGCGCAACTGACCAAGGCGGGCATGCTGCTCAACGAGCCGGGCCTGAATATCGCAGCCGAAGCGCCGACGCCGCTCACCGTCGTCGATCTGCCGACGCCCGGCCGCGCGACCGAATATACGCTCGGGCTCAAGAACTTCTACGTGCTCACGCGCTATAACCGTAGCTTCTTCTATGCGCTCGCGGTGTATCAGCTTGGTGAGGCGGTCAAGGCGCGCATGATGGCGGGCGACGGCTCGCAGTGATATCGCCACGGCGCTCCATGTGAAAAAACCCCGGCACTGAACTGACCCCGCAAAGTTGGACAGTTTTGGGCTAGGCCGCTAAGGGCTGAGTTCTGTACATCACAGGACTCAGC
>NZ_FCNY02000042.1 GCF_001544575.2 Caballeronia cordobensis | reverse complement strand
CCGTGTGAAAGTAGGTAATCGTCAGGCTCCTCATGCCGCAAAACAAAAACCCCACCCCGCAAAGGTGGGGTTTTTGCATTGGGCGCGCCGTTTGCGCGACTCTCCAGCGTGCTCCTTCCCTCCGCCAGCGCAAGCCTGTCAGCGGTTTACCTTCCCCCGCCAAAATACTGTATAAATATACAGTAAAAGCCATAGGCCATTGCATGCTCGCAGCCATGAGCAGGCCCTTGCATTCGCGCTGGACGGGGGAAACTCATGGGTGCCGCACTTTCACTGCTCGATATCGGGCTGACATCGCATCTGCAGCGTCAGGTCTGGCAGGGCAATCCGATCCACGACCCTGACTCGAACATCACATCGAGCGGCTTTCCGGCGCTCGATCTTGCCTTGCCCGGTGCGGGCTGGATGCCCGGTTCAGTCACCGAATTGCTGATCGAGGAAAGCGGCGTAGGCGAAATCAGGCTACTCGCTCGCACGCTTCGGGAACTGACGGCGAACAAAGGCCGCTCGGTCATCTTCGTTGCGCCGCCGTGGAAGCCCAATCTGGCTGCGTTTCGGACGATGAACATCACGGTGGACAAACTGGTCTGGGTCAAGGCGCCCGAGGATCAGGTGCTCTGGGCTGCGGAGCAATCCTTGAAACAGGACGGCATCGGCGCTGTGTTGATCTGGCTGCCGCAAGTGCGCCCCGAAGCGCTGCGAAGGCTGCAAGTAGCGGCTCAGGAAGCGCAGTCGCTGGCGTTTCTCTTTCGCCCGCTCAAAGCGGCGAAGCAATCGTCCGCCGCGCCATTGCGCATGGTCTGCAAGCCGATCCTTCCCGCCAACGCGCAGACGATGAATCGCCGCGAATGGATGCAGGCCGTCATGCTCGAAATCGACATCATCAAGCGGCGTGGTCCGCTGCTGGAAAAGCCGTTGCGGTTGAACTTGCCGTTGCAGTTGCCCGCGCTGCCCGAACCTATTCGCCGCGCGCACGTCGGCAGGAAAGCACGAGAGGTCAAACATGTTGTGGATAGCGGTGACATTGCCGCTTTTATCGCTCGAAGCCGTCAGGCCGCCTTCGATGCCCTCAGCGCCGGCGAACTCGACATCGCCTGGAGCGAGCTCGACGGCGAATGACGATATCGATCAGCCATGCTTCGCGCTTGCCGATCACGCTCGCATCCTGATGCCCGATCTCGTCGCGTTTCGGCTTGGCGTGCGGCCCGGCAGCACGCGCGCGCATGCGTTCGCGCTGGCGCCGCAACTGACGCTGCTCGCCGTCGATATCCGCGAAGAGCAACGCGCGCTCGAAGCCGTCGCGCTGGCGCTGCTCGCGTTCACGCCCAAGGTCGTGCTCGCGCATGCGAATACGGTGCTGCTCGAAGTCGGTGCGAGCATGCGGCTCTTCGGTGGACTGCGCGCGTTGCTGTCCAAGGTCGCATCGACGGTGAAAGGATGCGGTTTCACCTCGCGCTCAGGCTGCGCGCCGACCGCGTGGGGCGCGTGGTTGCTGGCGCACGCACGCACGCGCCGTGTCGCGCGGCGCGTGCGAATCGTGAAAGAGACGACGCTGGTACATGTGCTCGATGCGCTGCCCGTGTCGCTCGTCCCGTCGGCGCATTCGCACGGCAACGTGTTCGAGCAGATCGGCTGCGCGACGCTCGCCGATTTGCGCCGTTTGCCGCGCAAGGGCGTCGCGCGGCGCTTCGGGCAAGGCGTCCTGCAATGGCTCGCGCAAGCGTACGGGCAGGCGCCCGATCCGCGCGAGGCGTTCTGCGCGCCCGCGTCTTTCGAAGCGCGGCTCGAATTGCAGGCGCGCGTGGAAAGCGCCGACGCGCTGCTGTTCGCCGCCCGCCGTCTCGTGCTGCAACTCTCCGGCTGGCTCTGCGCGCATCATGCGGCGGTCAGTGAATTTTCGTTGCTGCTCGAACATGAACTGGCCGCTCGCCATGCGCCGAAAACATCGACGTTCAAAGTCGCGTGGGCCGTGCCGACGCGCGAAGCCGATCACATCCTCTGGCTGCTGCGCGAGAAGCTGAATCAGACGGCGCTCGCAGCGCCCGTGATCGAGATGAAGCTTCTGGCCGATAAAATCAGCGAGCACGCACCGCCGCCCGACACCCTGTTTCCGATGCCCGGTTCCGACAGCGAATCGATGGCGCAACTGCTCGAACGCCTGAGCGCGCGGCTCGGCGCGGAGAATGTCGTGCAACTGGTCGCGCGGGACGATCACAGGCCCGAAGCGGCGATGACGGTCGAAGCCTATAAGCCTGCGCGTGAGACCAAGCCGAAACGCGGAAAAAAGACGCCGGCAACAATCGAAACACAAGCCAGTGAGCCCGAACCAGAGGAAACGCAAACCCAACCCGGCGAACCACTCGAACTGCCCGATGTCGCGGTGCCTCAGCAACCGCGCCCGGCGTGGATACTCGAAACGCCGCAAAAGCTGATGTTGCGCAACGAGCGGCCGTTCTATCGCCGTCCGTTGAAGCTGATCAGCCGGACCGAGCGCATCGAGGCGGGATGGTGGGACGGCAACGGCGTGCAGCGCGATTACTACGTCGCCGCCGACGACCGCGGCCGCATGTTCTGGCTGTATCGCGAGCGTCTCAGCGGTGACTGGTTCCTGCACGGTTTTTTCGGATGATGCGTGATGGATGATCTGAACGACATCATCGGACTGGATGAAGACACTGGGTTTCCCGGCTCGATGTCGGCGTCGGCGCTATTGCCCGACTATGCCGAGCTGCATTGCCTGAGCAACTTCTCGTTCCTGCGCGGCGCGTCGCATCCGCAGGAACTGGCCGCGGCCGCGCTCGAACACGGCTATACCGCGCTCGCGATCACGGACGAATGCTCGCTCGCGGGTGTCGTGCGCGCGCATGCCGCGATCAAGGACATCGAAGCGAAAGCGCAAGCCGCGGCTGACGCGGCGCGGGAGGCCGGCGAGCCGCCGCCGAAGAAGCAGAACCTGAAGCTGATCATCGGCAGCGAGTTGCATCTCACCGATGCCAACGGCGAGCCGTTCTGCACGCTCGTCGCGCTCGCGACGAATCGCGCGGGCTACGGCAATCTGTCGGAGCTGATTTCGCTTGCGCGCTCGCGCTCGCCCAAGGGCACATACAGGATCGGTCCGGAAGACTTCACCAATCCCGCCGCCTCCTCCGATACGGCAGACCTGCGCGGCGATATCGCGCATCTGAAGCACTTGCCCGATTGCCTGCTGATTCTCGTGCCGCAGCGCTCGGCGACGCTCGCCGACACGCTCGATCGCGCGCACTGGCTGGCCGGTTTTGCGGCGGGCCGCGCGTGGCTCGCGCTGGAGTTGTGGCAGGACGGCAGCGACGACGAGCGACTCGCCTCGTCGCGCGTGATCGCCGAAGCAAGCGGATTACCGCTCGTCGCGGCAAGCGGCGCGCTCATGCACGCGCGCTCGCGCAAGCCTTTGCAAGACACGCTGACCGCGATTCGCCTGAACCGGTCGCTCGCCGAATGCGGTTACGCGCTCGAAGCGAACGCGGAGCGGCATCTGCGCACGCGGCTGCGCATCGGCGCGCTGTATCCGAAAGAGGCGATCAGGGAAACGCTGAAGGTGGCCGCTCGTTGCACTTTCAAACTCGACGAGCTCAAGTACGAATACCCCGAAGAATTGGTGCCGCCCGGCGAAACGCCCGCGAGCTATCTGCGCAAACAGGTGATCGCGGGCGCGCTCAGGCGCTGGCCGAACGGCATGGATGCCGAGACCATCGGTCTCATCGAAAAGGAGCTGGCGCTCGTCGCGAAACTGGAATACGAGAAGTACTTTCTGACGGTCTACGACATTGTCGCTTTTGCGCGCAGTCAGGGGATTCTGTGTCAGGGGCGCGGCTCGGCGGCGAATTCGATCATCTGCTATTGCCTTTCCATCACCGAGCTCGACCCGGTTCGAATGGACCTGCTGATCGAACGCTTCATTTCGCAGGCGCGCAACGAGCCGCCCGATATCGACGTCGACTTCGAGCATCAGCGGCGCGAGGAGGTCATCCAGTACATCTATCGGAAGTACGGACGGCATCGCGCGTCGCTGGCGGCGTCGGTCATCACGTACCACACGCGCAGCGCGCTGAAGGATGTCGGCCGTGCGCTCGGGCTGGATGCATCGCTGATCGAGCGGATCGGCAAGTCGCAGCAGTGGTGGGACGGGCCGTCGGCGGTGGCGGGCTATCTCAGGGAAGCGGGCTTTAGCGAGGACTCGCACGTCACGAAGCATCTCATCCGGCTGACGCGCGAACTGCGCGGTTTTCCGCGGCATCTGTCGCAGCACGTCGGCGGGTTCGTGATCGCGCGGGAACGTCTGTCGCAGCTCGTGCCGATCGAGAACGCGGCGATGAAAGACCGCTGCGTGATCCAGTGGGACAAGGACGATATCGATCAACTGAAACTTCTGAAAGTGGACGTGCTCGCGCTCGGCATGCTCTCGGCGATCCGGCGCGCGCTCGAATTCGTCGCACTGCGGCGCGGTGTGCCGGGCTTCGGCATCCAGCACATCCGCCGCGAGGACAAAGCCGTCTACGAGATGTGCTGCCGCGCGGACACCATCGGCGTGTTTCAGATCGAATCGCGCGCGCAGCAGAGCATGCTGCCGCGCTTGCGGCCGCAGAAATACTACGACCTCGTGATCGAAGTGGCGATCGTGCGGCCCGGCCCGATTCAGGGCGGCATGGTGCATCCGTATCTGCGTCGCAAGCAGGGGCTCGAAGAGGAGGAGTATCCGAAAGAGGAATTGCGGCCGGTGCTCGGCCGCACGCTCGGCGTGCCGATCTTTCAGGAGCAGGTGATGAAGCTCGCGATGGTCGCGGCGGGCTACACGGCGGAACAGGCCGATCAATTGCGCCGCGCGATGGCCGCCTGGCGTCGCGGCGGCTACCTGGAGGCCTATCAGGCCGATCTGATGAAGAAGATGCTCGCACGCGGCTACGAGCACGATTTCGCCTCGCGCGTGTGCAAGCAGATCGAGGGCTTCGGCGAATACGGCTTTCCGGAGAGTCATTCGGCGAGCTTCGCGCTGCTCGTCTATCTCAGCGCGTGGATCAAGCGTTACGAACCCGCGGCGTTTCTGGCCGGCCTGCTGAACAGCCAGCCACTCGGGTTTTATTCGCCCTCGCAACTCGTGCAGGACGCGCGGCGTCACGGCGTGGCGGTGTTCGCGCCCGATGTTTCACTGAGCGACTGGGAGTCGGTGCTGGAAACGCGCGCCGGCGAAGGCGAGCGCATCGCGTTCGATGACGGCAAGGAGCGGCGGCGCCAGCAGTTCTATGGCATGCCGTTGCCGGATCAGGTGTTTCGCAAGACCGTGCGGCGCGGCGCGCGCAGGCTCAGAAAGCGCGTCGAACTGGATGGACGCCGATACGGCGCGAGCGGGCCGGGTGTGCGCATCGGGCTGAGTCTCATCAAGGGTCTGCAGCAAGCCGCCGCCGAGCGCATCATGGCCGCGCGCGCGCAGGCGCCATTCACCGATGTCGACGATCTCACGCGTCGCGCCGCCTTGTCGCGCCGCGATCTCGAAGCGCTCGCGGCGGGCAATGCGCTCGCGAGCATCGCGGGGCATCGGCGTCAGGCGTGGTGGGCGGTCACGGCGCAGCAGCGCGCGCCGGAATTGCTGCGAGACGCGCCGATGACCGAAGCGCCGCTTTTGCTGCCGGAAGCGCCGGAAGGCCGCGAAATCGTCGATGACTACGCGAGTCTCGGGCTCACGCTCAATCGTCATCCTCTCGCGCTTTTGCGCTCGAAACTCGCGAGCATGCGCTTCAAGACCGCCGAGGAACTCGCTCACCACAAGAACGGGCGCTTCGTGCGGGCATGCGGCATCGTGACGGTGCGGCAACGGCCGGGCACGGCGAACGGCACGATCTTCGTCTCGATCGAAGACGAAACCGGCGCGATCAACGTGATCGTCTGGCCGGGGCTCGTCGAGAAGCAGCGCAAGGTGCTGCTAGGGGCGTCGCTGCTCGGCGTGCACGGCGTCTGGCAAATGGAAGGCGAGGTGCGGCATCTGGTGGCGCAGCGGCTCGAAGACCATAGCGCGCTGCTCGGCCGCCTGGCCGCACCGAGCCGCGATTTTCACTGATCCGGCACGTCCGGATAATTCGCGAGCAGCCCGGCGATCGCGATGTCGAACGCCGTGCGCCGGCCGATGCCGAGCGTCTCCAGGCGGCCGGAATCGAGATGACAGTCGCGCGGGCGCGGCGTCGCATCGGTCGGCGTGTGCTGCGCGACGAGCTTCGCGTCCACGTTCAGCACACGTGCGATGCGCCTGGCGATATCGAATTTCGTCATCGGTTCGTCGCCGGACCAGTGCGTGATGCCGGAAATCGTCGCGCCTTTTGCGTGATGTTCGAGCATGCCGCGGATCACGGCCGCGACATCGCACGTCAATGTGGGATAGCGCGTCGCCCAGGCATCCATCGGCGCGGGCGGGTTTGCCGGATCGGCGGATCTGACGATGGCGGGCGTGAGGCTCGTCACCGCCGACTCGTTCCAGTCGGTAAACGGTCCGTAGAGCAACGGCAGGCGCAGCACGCAGGCGGCGGGATCGCTCGCGAGCAGGGCGCGTTCGCCGTCCAGCTTGCTTTGCCCGTATGCGTTGAGCGGCGCGGGCGTGGCGTCGGGGAAATAGGGCGGGGCGGCGCCGTCGAAGACGTAGTCGGTCGAGATCGACAGGACCCACGCGCCGAGCATGCGCGCTTCGGCCGCGATCACGCTCAAGGCATCGACGTTCAACGCGCGCGCGAGCGCCGGATCGTTCTCGCAGACATCCGGACGCCGCTCCGCTGCCGCCACGACGATCGCGTCGGGCGCAAGTTCGCGCAGAAAGGCGCGCACTGCGTCGTGGTCCAGCAAATCGAGTTTCACGCGCCGGGCGTCGGCGCGGCCGCGGGCGGTCTGCACGACGCGCCAGTCCTTCGCGCCGAGCGCGCTCGCCAGTTCGCCGGCGATGGCGCGGCCGAGCAGCCCCGACGCACCGATGAGTGCGACAGTAAAGCGCTCGCCCGCCCTCATGCCGACGCGATGCCGACGACCGTATAACCGGCCTCGTCGATGGCCTCTTTCAGCGCATCATTCGATTGCGCCGACTCGACCGCGACGCGGCCGCGCTCCAGATCGACGCGAACCTGCGCCTGCGGATCGATTTCCTGAATCGAGCGCGTCACGGCCGCGACGCAGTGCTGGCAACTCATGCCTTGGACTTCGAATTCGGTCATTGCGGTTTCCTCTTGAAAAGACGTCGATCGATGACATCGTATACCTTGCCATCGTGGGAAGGTGTAGAGTCGGAATCACATTTTTTCGGAGCAGACCATGAACATCGGCGAAGCGGCCCGCGCCTCGGGCGTCACGGCGAAGATGATTCGCTACTACGAGAGCGTCGGATTGCTCAATCCGGTCGGTCGGACGTCGTCGGGATATCGCGTTTATGGCGATCAGGAGGTGCACGCGCTGCGCTTCGTGCGGCAGGCGCGCCGGCTCGGGTTTCTCGTCGAGGATATTCGGAAGTTGCTGGCTCTCTGGCAGGACCGGTCGCGGGCGAGCGCCGAAGTCAAGTCCATTGCGCTGGAGCATGTCGCGGAACTGGACCGGCGCATTGCCGAACTGACTGAAATGCGCGACACGCTGTCGCATCTGGCAAAGAACTGCCACGGCGATACGCGGCCGGATTGCCCGATTTTGGATGGGCTCGCGCAATGATGCCCAAATTTGGTGCAATCGCTGAGTACAAAATTGGGTAATCCTCCGAGAAATCAGCGCGTTAAAGCAAGGATCCGGCCTGCACCATTCCGAAACCGAATGCACACTATTCAAGCATTTCACTACCACACCGCCAATGTTCTCCTCTATAATCCGGGTATTCCCTAGTGCGGGTAATCCCTGACCCCGAAATGCCAGGGACTTTTAAAGACCTTGGAGAACATCATGTTTGCATTCCTGATCGAAAGACTGAGCATCTGGTTTGAAGCCGCCGAGCAGCGCCGCCGCGAAGCGTACCTTGCGCAATCGACGGACATCGTTCAGCTCGAACAGCGCATCCGCTCGCTCGAAACGAACGGCTACAACGCGTAAGCGTTTCGTTCCTGGCGCCAGGCGCCGAACGTAAAAATCGAAAAGCCCCGCAACGCGGGGCTTTTGCTTTGGTGCCCGTTCAGCGCCGGGCGCAACGCGGGCCTTTGGCCTCAATGCTTGGGCGGATGCTGCTCCAGCCATTGCTTCATGAACGCGATTTCCTTGTTCTGCGCGGCGATGACGTCTTTCGCCAACTTGCGCAGCTTCGCGTCCTTGCCGTACTTCAGCTCGACCTTCGCCATTTCCACCGCGCCCTGATGGTGCGGGATCATGTGCGCGACGAAATCCCGATCGGCGTCGCCCGTGTATTCGATGCTGGACATGCCCGTCATCATCTTCTGATCGGCGGCCTGGAATGCCGCGGTGGACGAGGTGTCCGTGGGCTTGGGCGCGTGTTGCTCCATGTTCATGCCGGGCATCGCATCGCTTGCCGGCGCGGCGGTTTGCGCAAAAGCGCTGGCGCTGCAGAGGGCGGTGAAGATGGCAAGCGCAATTCTCGTTGATTTCATCGTTTCTCCTGTGAGGGGCGGGCGGATCGCGTGCTCGTTCCGAGCCAAAACGCCTAGCCTAAAGCTTGCCATCGGGGTAAGGTAAAGCGGTTTCGTCTATATAAAGAGCACGCGATGCCAGGCCACATCAACGACACGACGAATAGCCGCTTGCGCCATTCCGTTGCGCGAATTGCGCGCATCTCACCCGCGTTCGCGGTGGCTTTGCTCGGCTCGCAACTGGCGCTGGCCAAGCCGGGCGGCGAGCCGCTCGTGCTCGATACGCAAACCGGCATTCACAGCGGCGTGAGCGGCACCGTACTTCAAAGCGGACCGCTCGGCGGACCCGGCATGGTGCCGATGGCCACGCTGCCCGGGCTGCCGCAGCAGCCGGACCCGCCCATCGTGGTCTCGCCTTATGTGGAATATGGCGGGCAGAACAGCGTCCCGGTGCAGCCCGGATATCCGGGGCGTCCCAGGGTCTCGCGCACGCCTTATCCCTGATGCTCCAGCCTGAATGAGGCGTTGCCATCCTCACCGAGCGCGTCGACGAGATACGGGAGCGACTCTTTCAGCGCCTTCGTCAGCGTGTACGGCGGATTGACGACGAACATGCCGCTGCCGAAGAGGCCGAAGCCGTCCGTCGGCGGTTTCTTCACGGTCAGGGACGCGTGCAGCCAGTTGTCCGGCTGCACGGCTTTCAATTGATCGGCGAAGCGCTGCGATTCCATGCGCGTGACGATCGGGTACCACACCGCATACGTGCCCGTCGCGAAACGCTTGAGGCTTTCTTCGAGGCACGTGAGCGTGCGCGCATAGTCGCGCTTGTCTTCGTACGAGGGGTCGATCAGCACGAGCGCCCGGCGCGGTGGCGGCGGCAGAATCGCCTTGATGCCATCGAAGCCGTCGCCGTCGTAGATCATCGCGCGGCGGCCGGCGTCGCGAAAATTGTGGCGCAGCACATCGATCTCCGTGCTGTGCAGTTCGAAAAGACGCATGCGATCCTGCTCGCGCATCGTGCGCCAGGCGAGATACGGCGAACCGGGATAGAAACGCAGACCGCCGTCGGGATTCAGCGCCTTCACTTCATCGACATAGTCCGCCAGCAGCGGCGGCAGATCGTCCCGATCCCATAGCCTTCCGATGCCCGTCTCGAACTCCGCGTTCTTCGTGGCGAAGCCTTCCGTCAGCGAGTAGACGCCCGCGCCGGCGTGCGTGTCGATGTACCAGTACGATTTGTCCTTGAGGCCGAGATAGCGAAGCATCTGAATGACGATCGCGTGTTTCAGCACATCGGCGTGATTGCCCGCATGAAAGGCGTGACGATAACTAAGCATGAAAAGCCGGAATGAAGGCGTGCAGGAAAGAGGTCTATTTTAGCCGACGCCATTCCGGCGCGATGTCGCGGCGCGCAGTCCCTTGCTGCGGCGCACCGCGTCTTTATGCACAATAGCCGCTCGCGTACGATCGCAATAGTCGGCCAAACGGAAAGCTCGGAAGTCCCACCAGACTTAAGGAGGTTCGCATGTCATCAAACGGTAAGCTCGACGGCAAGACCGCGGTCGTCACTGGCGCGGCGAGCGGCATCGGCCGCGCGATCGCATTGACGCTCGCGGATGCCGGCGCTGCAGTCGCCATCGCCGATCTGAATCAGACGGGTGCGGACGCGGTCGCGGCCGAAATTCGCGGCAAAGGTGGCAAGGCCATCGGCCTCGCGATGGACGTGACGAACGAGGACGCGGTGAATCAGGGCATCGATCGGGTCGCCGCGGAATTCGGCGCGGTGGATATTCTCGTGTCGAACGCGGGCATTCAGATCGTCAATCCCATCGAAAACTACGCCTACGCCGACTGGAAGAAGATGATGGCGATCCATGTCGACGGCGCGTTCCTCACCACGAAAGCCGCGCTGAAGCACATGTACAAGGACGATCGCGGCGGCGTCGTGATCTACATGGGCTCGGTGCACTCGCACGAAGCCTCGCCGCTCAAGTCGGCCTATGTGACCGCGAAGCACGGACTGCTCGGCCTCGCCCGCGTGCTCGCGAAAGAGGGCGCGCGGCACAACGTGCGCTCGCACGTCGTCTGTCCGGGCTTCGTGCGCACGCCGCTCGTCGACAAGCAGATTCCCGAGCAGGCGAAGGAACTGAAGATCAGCGAAGAAGAGGTCGTCCGGCGCGTGATGCTGGGCGGCACGGTGGACGGCGTGTTTACGACCGTCGAGGATGTCGCGCAGACGGTGCTCTTCCTGTCCGCATTCGAGACCGCGGCGCTGACGGGGCAATCGTTCGTCGTCAGTCACGGCTGGTTCATGCAGTAACAAGGCGAGGACGCATGGCAGAAAACGACCAAACCGGCGTCCTGCAAGGGACGCAGCCGCAAGAACGCATCCACTTGCCGCCCTACGAGACGATCGCGCTGATGCTTCAGGGCGGCGGCGCGCTCGGCGCGTATCAGGCGGGCGTCTATCAAGGGCTTCACGAGGCGGACATCCACCCGAACTGGATCGCCGGCATCTCGATCGGCGCGCTCAACACGGCGATCATCGCCGGCAACGCGCCGGAGCATCGCGTGACGCGTCTTCTGGAATTCTGGGAGACGATCTGCCAGCCTGCCTTCGGTTTCCCGCTGCCGGCGTTCATCGAGCGCGCGCTGTTCGATTCCGCCGACGACGTGCGCAAGGCGTTCACGGCGCTGCAGGCGTTCGGCGCGCTCGTCGAAGGGCAAAAGGGCTTTTTCGTTCCGCGATTTCCGCCGCCATCGCCGATCACGTCGAGTTCGCCTCAGACCGCGAGCTATTACGACACGACGCCGCTCAAGGCGACGCTTGAGCGTCTTTGCGACTTCGATCGCATCAATTCCGGCGAGACGCGGGTGTCGGTCGGCGCGGTGAACGTCGCGACGGGCAATTTCGCCTATTTCGACAATACGCAGATCACCTTGCGGGCGGAGCATTTCATCGCTTCGGGCGCGCTGCCGCCGGGTTTCGCCGCCGTGGAGATCGACGGCCAGTTCTACTGGGACGGCGGCCTGATGTCGAATACACCGCTCTACGAGGTTGCGCAGACGACGCCGCGCCGCGATACGCTCGCTTTCCAGGTTGATCTGTGGAGCGCGCGCGGGCCGGTGCCGGACAGCATCGTCGACGTGATGGGGCGCATGAAGGACGTGCAGTTTTCGAGTCGCACGCGCCTCGTCACGGATCAGATGCAGCGCGCCCAGCGTTACCGCAACGTCTTGCAGCACGTGCTCGACCTCGTGCCCGAAGACGTGCGCAAGCGTGACGAATGGTGCCGGCTCGCGGCCGACCTTGCGTGTTCAAAGCGTTACAACATCATTCACCTGATCTATCGGCACAAGGAATACGAGGGCCACTACAAGGACTATCAGTTCGGCTTCTCGACGATGCGCGAGCACTGGGAAAGCGGCCTCGCCGACATTCGCCGCACGCTCGCGCATCGCGACTGGCTCGACATGCCGAACGGCGAATCGCGTTTCGTCACGCACGACATTCACCGCGGCGAATAGGGGCGTTCGGGCGGAAAAGTGTGCCGCTTTGTATAATCCGGGACGCATTGCGGCGCTTCCGGGCATCGTCCGGGCGCCGCGCATAACCACTTTTTCTGCCTGATGAAATCGATCGCGGTCTGCTTCGTCTGTCTCGGCAACATCTGCCGCTCGCCCAGCGCGGAAGCGGTGATGCGCGATCTCGTCGAGCGCGCGAAGCTCGCCGAGCGCATCGTGATCGACTCCGCGGGAACCGGCGACTGGCATATCGGCGAGCCGCCCGACGAGCGCGCCCGCAAGGCGGCGAAAAAGCGCGGCTACGATCTGTCGAACCTGCGCGGCCGGCAGGTCGCCCCCGACGATTTCGCGCGTTTCGATCTCTTCATCGTCATGGACGACGCCAATGCGACCGCGTTGACGGCCGTCTGCCCGCCCGAACATCGAGACAAGATTCGTCTGCTGATGGAATTCGCGACGCGCGACGACAGCCGCGTGGTCGTCGATCCGTACTTTGGCGGCGAGGAAGGGTTCGAAAAAGTGCTCGATCAGTGCGAAGACGCCTGCGAAGGCCTGCTGAAGGCGCTGCGCGCTCAATTGACGGCCTGAGTGATGGTGAGTTGAGGGCCTGAGCGCACGCCTCGCGCGCAGGCATGAAAAAACTCAATTAAAAAACTACTTATCGCGCCCGAGATACTTGACTAAAACTGTGGGATATTTATACTTGACGAAAATCATCGAGTATTAGCGGTAGCCCCCAATTATGAGACTCACCACGAAAGGCCGTTTCGCCGTCACGGCGATGATCGACCTGGCGTTGCGCCAGGAGCAGGGCCCGGTGACGCTGGCAGGCATCAGTCAGCGCCAGCGCATCTCGCTTTCCTACCTCGAACAGCTCTTCGGCAAGCTGCGGCGGCATGAGATCGTCGAATCGGTCCGCGGGCCGGGCGGCGGCTACAACCTCGCGCGTCGCGCCGAGAACGTCACGGTGGCCGACATCATCATCGCGGTGGACGAGCCGATCGACGCCACGCAATGCGGTGGCAAGGGCACGTGCGAAGGCACGAAGCAGCACGACGGCCACTGCATGACGCACGAGCTCTGGGCGACGCTCAATCAGAAGATGGTCGAGTATCTCGACTCCGTCTCGCTGAAGGATCTCGTCGACCAGCAGCGCGCCCGCGAAGGCTCGTCGGCGGTGCTGCGCGACCGGCGCACCGAATCCGCCGGCGCCGAAGCCGCGCGCGTCGTGCCCAAGGGCCCGAATTCCATTTTCAACCTGGCCGGATGACCGCCGCGTCGCGCCGGCACGCGCCGTGCGCGAGAGACAACGAGCGTCCCAGCCAAGAGCTTTGACCGATTTTCCGGAGCGACTGATGAACAACGATATTCCCCACCTGCCCATTTACATGGACTACAGCGCGACGACGCCCGTCGATCCGCGCGTGGTGGACAAGATGATCCCGTATCTTCGCGAGCAGTTCGGCAATCCGGCCTCGCGCAGCCACCAGTACGGCTGGGATGCGGAGCGTGCGGTCGAGGAAGCGCGCGAGAACGTCGCGGCGCTCGTCAACTGCGACCCGCGCGAGATCATCTGGACCTCGGGTGCGACGGAATCGGACAACCTCGCCATCAAGGGCGCGGCGCACTTCTATAAGAGCAAGGGCAAGCACATCATCACCGTGAAAACCGAGCACAAGGCCGTGCTCGACACCACGCGTGAGCTCGAGCGCGAAGGCTACGAAGTCACGTATCTCGACGTGAAGGACGACGGTCTCATCGACCTGGACAAGTTCAAGGCGGCGCTGCGCCCGGACACGATCCTCGTTTCCGTGATGAGCGTGAACAACGAGATCGGCGTGATCCAGGACATCGAGGCGATCGGCGAGATCACGCGCGAGAAGGGCATCATTTTCCACGTCGATGCGGCGCAGGCCACCGGCAAGATCACCATCGACCTGCAAAAGCTCAAGGTCGATCTGATGTCGTTCTCGGCGCACAAGACCTACGGCCCGAAGGGCATCGGCGCGCTGTACGTGCGCCGCAAGCCGCGCGTGCGCATCGAAGCGCAGATGCACGGCGGCGGTCACGAGCGCGGCATGCGTTCGGGCACGCTGGCTACGCATCAGATCGTCGGCATGGGCGAGGCGTTTCGCATCGCGCGTGAAGAAATGGCCACCGAGAACGAGCGCATCCGCATGCTGCGCGATCGCCTGCTCAAGGGGCTGCAGGATATCGAAGAGGTGTACGTCAACGGCGACATGGAGCGCCGCGTGCCGCACAACCTCAATATCAGCTTCAACTTCGTCGAAGGCGAATCGCTGATCATGGCGGTGAAGGACGTCGCGGTGTCGTCGGGTTCGGCGTGCACGTCGGCGTCGCTGGAGCCGTCTTACGTGCTGCGCGCGCTCGGCCGCAACGACGAACTCGCGCACAGCTCGATCCGTTTCACGGTCGGCCGTTTCACCACCGAGCAGGACGTCGATTACGTGATCAACCTGCTGAAGAGCAAGATCGCGAAGCTGCGCGATCTGTCGCCGCTCTGGGAAATGCACAAGGACGGCATCGACATCTCGACCATCCAGTGGGCCGCGCACTAAGCGACACGCGTCACCGAATAAAGGAGAGTTTGAATCATGGCTTATAGCGACAAGGTTCTGGACCATTACGAAAACCCGCGCAACGTCGGCTCGTTCTCGAAAGACGACGACACCGTCGGCACCGGCATGGTCGGCGCGCCCGCATGCGGCGACGTGATGAAGCTGCAGATTCGCGTCGGCGCAGACGGCGTGATCGAGGACGCGAAGTTCAAGACGTACGGCTGCGGCTCCGCGATCGCATCGAGCTCGCTCGTCACCGAATGGGTGAAGGGCAAGACGCTGGATCAGGCGCTTACGATCAAGAACACGCAGATCGCCGAAGAACTGGCGCTGCCGCCGGTGAAGATCCACTGCTCGATCCTCGCGGAAGACGCGATCAAGGCAGCGGTCGCCGACTACAAGCAGCGTCATGGCACCGCGGCGCCGGAAGCGGCGGCGGAAGCCAAGCAAGCGGCAGCGTAATGTAGACGACGGGCGCCGTTCGCGGCGCCCCGACGAAGAGAAGCGCGAAGGGAAGCGGATGACTATGGCAATCACGTTGACGGATAAAGCGGCACAACACGTGCAAAAGTATCTGACGCGGCGCGGCAAGGGCGTTGGCCTTCGGCTGGGCGTGCGCACGACGGGCTGTTCGGGTCTGGCCTACAAGCTCGAATACGTCGATGAGCTCGCGCCTGAGGACACCGTGTTCGAGTCGGCGGGCGTGAAGATCATCATCGATCCGAAGAGCCTTCCGTATCTCGACGGCACCGAACTGGACTTCGCCCGCGAAGGCCTGAACGAGGGCTTCAAGTTCAATAACCCGAACGCGAAGGACGAGTGCGGCTGCGGCGAATCGTTCCGCATATGACGTGCAAGACGCCGGCGGCATCGGCAAAAGAGGCGGCGCGTGCCGCCTTTTTCATTCGCGCACACTGAAAACCTCAAGACAGCATGGCCTCGCTCACCGACAGTCACTTCGATCTCTTTCATCTGCCGCCGACCTTCGCCGTCGATCAGGAGAAGCTCGACGACGCGTATCGCACCGTGCAGGCGCAAGTGCATCCGGACCGCTTCGCCGCGGCCGGCGACGCCCAGAAGCGCCTCGCGATGCAATGGGCGACGCACGCGAACGAGGCGTATCAGACGCTGCGCGATCCGTTGAAGCGCGCGCGCTACATGCTCAAGCAGCGCGGCGTCGATGTCGGCGCGGAGAACAACACCGCGATGGAACCGGCTTTTCTCATGCAGCAGATGGAATGTCGCGAAAATATCGAGGATGCGGCGGGCGCGAAGAATATCGGCGCGCTCGAAGCATTGCTCGACGAACTGCGCGACGAAGAGCGCGTGCGCTTCACGAAGCTCGCGGCGCTGATCGACAGCAACTCGGATCAGGCGGCGGGCGAAGCGGTGCGTCAGTTGATGTTCATCGAACGCGTGGCGCATGAGATCGGCACGCAAATCGAGCGGCTCGAACACGTATAAACACGCCGCACCACACCCCATAAGATCAACGATGGCTTTACTGCAAATTTCAGAACCCGGCATGGCGCCGGCGCCGCATCAGCGGCGCGTGGCGGTCGGCATCGATCTCGGCACGACGAATTCGCTCGTCGCGGCCGTGCGCAATAGCGTGCCCGAAGCGCTGCCCGACGAGGACGGCCACGTGCTGCTGCCGTCGGTCGTGCGCTATCTGGAGAAGGGCGGACGGCGCATCGGCCGCACCGCGAAGGAAGAAGCCGTCACCGATCCGCGCAACACGATCGTTTCGGTCAAGCGCTTCATGGGCCGCGGCAAGAGCGAGGTCGAGGGCGCGGAGAACGCGCCGTACGAGTTTCTGGACACGCCCGGCATGGTGCAGATCCGCACGGTCGATGGCGTGAAGAGCCCCGTCGAAGTGTCCGCGGAAATTCTCGCGACGCTGCGCTACCGCGCGGAAGACACCCTCGGCGAGGATCTCGTCGGCGCGGTGATCACGGTGCCGGCGTATTTCGATGAAGCGCAGCGCCAGGCGACGAAAGACGCGGCGAAGCTCGCCGGCCTGAACGTGCTGCGGCTGCTCAACGAACCTACTGCCGCGGCGATCGCCTACGGTCTCGATAACGGCGCGGAAGGCCTGTACGCCGTCTACGATCTCGGCGGCGGCACCTTCGACCTGTCGATCCTGAAGCTCACTAAAGGCGTTTTCGAAGTGCTCGCGGCGGGCGGCGATTCCGCGCTCGGCGGCGACGATTTCGACCACGCGCTGTATCGCCATGTCGTGGCGCAGGCGGGCGTCGCGATCGACACGCCGGAAGACGTGCGCCTCATGCTCGACCGCGTGCGCTCGGCGAAGGAAGCGCTCTCGTCCACGCCCGAAACGCGCGTGCAGGCCACGCTGTCCACGGGCGTCGAAATCGACGTCGCCGTGACCGAAACGCAATTCGCCGCGCTCACCGAAGCGCTCGTCGCGCGTACGCTCACGCCGACCAAAAAGGCGTTGCGCGACGCGAAGGTTGCGGCGAAGGACATCAAGGGCGTCGTGCTGGTCGGCGGCGCGACGCGCATGCCCGTGATCCGCCGCGCCGTCGAGGGTTACTTCGGCCAGCCGCCGCTCGTCAATCTCGATCCGGATCAGGTCGTCGCGCTCGGCGCGGCGGTGCAGGCCGATCTGCTCGCCGGCAACCGTCGCGGCGAAGGCGACGACTGGCTGCTGCTCGACGTGATTCCGCTGTCGCTCGGCGTCGAGACGATGGGCGGTCTCACCGAAAAGATCATCCCGCGCAATTCGACCATCCCGACGGCGCGCGCGCAGGATTTCACGACGTTCAAGGACGGCCAGACGGCCATGGCGATTCACATCGTCCAGGGCGAGCGCGAGCTCGTCTCCGACTGCCGCTCGCTCGCCCGCTTCGAGTTGCGCGGCATTCCGCCGATGGCGGCGGGCGCGGCGCGCATCCGTGTGACGTATCAGGTCGATGCGGACGGGCTGCTCTCCGTGTTCGCGCGTGAGCAGACCTCGGGCGTGGAGGCGTCGGTCGTCGTGAAGCCGTCGTACGGGCTGGCTGACGACGAAGTCGCGCGCATGCTCGAAGAAAGCTTCAAGACCGCGGACACCGACATGCGCGCGCGTGCCTTGCGCGAGGCGCAGGTCGAAGCGGAACGTCTCATCGAGGCGACGCACGCCGCGCTCGAAGCCGACGGCGAATTGCTCGACGACGACGAGCGCGCAGAGATCCAGACGCTCGTGGCCGGCCTCGCGGCCATCGCCAACGGCGATTCGGTCGAAAAGATCGAAGACGCCACGAAGACGCTCGCCACCGGCACCGACGAATTCGCTGCGCGCCGCATGAACAAAAGCATTCGCCGCGCGCTCGCGGGCCGCAAGCTCGACGACGTCTAAATCATCCCATTCGAGAAATACGGAACATGCCTCAAATCGTTGTGCTGCCCCACGTGGAGCTGTGCCCGGACGGCGCGGTGATCGACGCCGACGTCAGCAAGAGCATCTGCGACAACCTGCTGGATCACGGCATCGAGATCGAGCACGCCTGCGAGAAATCGTGCGCATGCACGACGTGCCACGTCATCATCCGGGAAGGCTTCAATGCGCTCGAACCGTCCGAAGAGGACGAGGACGATCTGCTCGACAAAGCGTGGGGTCTCGAACCGACATCGCGGTTATCATGTCAGGCAATGGTGCCTGCCGACGAGGATCTGGTGGTCGAGATCCCGCGGTACTCCATCAATCACGCCAAAGAAAATCACTGACAGGAGCAATCGCCATGAAGTGGACGGATACTCAAGAGATCGCGATGGCACTCACCGACGCGCATCAGGATATCGATCCCCAATATGTGCGTTTCACCGACCTGCATCGCTGGGTGATGGAACTCGACGGATTCGACGACGATCCGCAAAAATCCAACGAGAAGATTCTGGAGGCGATCCAGGCGGCCTGGATCGAGGACGCGGACTACTGATCCGTCGATCGCAAATTTCCCGCGCCGGCCTGAACGCGCCGGCTAAAGAGCGGCGGCTTCGCAAGAAGCCGCCGCTTTGTTTTTGGGCGCGCTTGCGCCATCTCCGGCAACCTGCGTACTTCAGTCACTTCCGATTTGACGAAACTTGACGCCCCGAGCGTTGTTGTCGAAGTGTCACGCACTTAGAATCGCGGCCGCTGCGACCTGGCAAGAAGCGCCAGGCATCCACTCGTTACGCGACCGGCATCCGGAAATCCCGTAACACTATTTTGCAATGCAAATCAATCTCGCGTCCCCGATCGTGCGACGTGAGGCCGGGTCGCGCGCAGACGGCCTTCGGGCGATCATTTGAGGAGAAATTCATGGGGAAACCCGGCCTGTCCCGGCGCGGCTTTCTGAAAGCGAGCGTGCTCGCGGGCGTTTCGGTGTTTGTCGCGCCGCTCGGCAGCCGCGCGTTCGCCGCGTTGTTCGAAGAGAAAATCCTGACGCCCGTGCAGTGGGATGCGAAGAACGGCGACGCGCGATTCCGCATCGACGGCATGGCGAAAGTGACGGGCGCGAAGGTGTTCGCGCGCGACATCCGCGCATCCGACATGCCGCACTGGCCCAAGGAGCAGGCGCACGCGCTGATCCTGCGCACGACGCTCGCGGACCGCCTCTACGAAGGCATCGATCTCTCGGTGCTCGATGCGGCCGGGCTCGCGCCGGACCGCGTCGTCACCGCCGATGTCCTCGCGCGCGACCAGCTCGCGTTCCCGGCTTTCTACGGCGACGACATGCTGCTGCCCGCGGGCAAGACGCCCGCCTATCTCGGGCAGGCCGTCGCGATCCTGATCTTTCACGACTTCGCGCGCTTTCGCTTCGCAAAGGAAAAGCTCCAGTTCCGCGATGGCGTGATCCGCTACGGCGCGACGACCGGACCGCTGGAACGCGATCCGTGGGCCGCGTTTCGCTTCGTGCGCGTCGGCGGCACAACGCCCTACGACGACGACACGTTCTCGAGCCTCAAGGACTCGCCGCTCTTCCCGCACATGATGAAAAAGCGCGAGCCGGTCTGGGCCGATGCCGCCGAGCACGGCAAGCTCGACGAGCAGGGCATGTTCCACGCACAGCACATCGCCGACGCGCTCGATCATCCGCCGGAAGACTGGCTCGTCGTCGATCGCCGCTATCGCACGCAATCCGTCGATACGGCCGCGCTCGAACCGGACAACGCGAACTGCTGGTACGACGCCGCGACGCAATCGCTGCACATGGTCATCCCGACGCAGGGCCCGACCGAAGTGACGCAGAGCGTCATCGAAATGACGTCGAAGTCGCATTTCGCGGTGAAGAAGCTGTTCCTGCATCCGTGCTACACGGTGGGCTACGGCTCGAAAGATCACTACAACATGCCGTTCTACGGCCTCGTTGCGGCGATGTACGGCGACGGCCGCCCGGTGCGGCTCGCCAACGACCGCTTCGAGCAGTTTCAGTCGTCGCTCAAACGTCATGCGTTCGATATGCGCTATCGCATGGCGATCGACAAGAAGACCGGTCTCATTCAAGCGTTCAAGGGCGATTTCGCGGCGAACGGCGGCGGCCGCTGCAACTTCTCGCCTTCGGTCGCGATGGTCGGCGCCACGGCCGCGCAATCGATCTACAACATTCCGAAGAGCGATCTGACGGCGGTCGCCACGGCCTCGCGCGCGGTCGACGCCGGCTCGGCGCGCGGCTACGGCACGCTGCAAAGCATGGCCGCGACCGAAATGATGATCGACGATATCGCCGAGCAGCTCGGTATCGACCCGATCGAACTGCGCGTGAAGAACGTGTTCCGCACCGGCATGAAGAACACGCAAGGCGCGATTCCCGCCGGCGTGCTGCGCGCCGAGGAAGTACTGAAGAAGGCGCAAGTTCATCCATTGTGGACGGACCGTGCGAAGCGCAAGACCGACTTCGAGGCCGCGCATCCGGGCAAGCGATACGGCGTGGGCTTCTCGTGCGTGCAGAAGGACTTCGGCACGGGCGCGGAAAGCGCGTTCGCGAAGGTCGAGTTCACCGCCGATGGCCGCATCTCGCTGTTCCATTCGGGCGCGGAAATCGGCACGGGTTCTTCGACGGCGCAGGCGCTCGCGGTCGCGAAGTGGCTGGGCAAGCCGGCCGTCGATGTCCATATGGCCGTCACCGACTGGTCCGATCTGCCGGTCGTGTCGAGCGGCGATCCGTACATCATGTCGCAGGCCGAGCAGGATCGTCTCAGCGCCAATCCGCGCTGGTCGCCGACCTACGCGTCGCCCGCCAGCGCGACGAACTCGGCTTACTACTACACGCACGCCACGCGCGAAGCGGCGCGCGCCGTCTTCCGCCAGGGACTGTGGCCGGCCGCGATGGCGCTGTGGGGGCAGGGCATCGGCGGCGGCCAGGCGGCGTCGTTCGTGGTGCGCATCGAGGATGCGCGCTGGGTCGACGGCGCGCTCTCCGCTGGCGGCATGGCGCCGCTGACCTTCGAGCAGCTTGCGAAGAAGGCGCACGAGCTTGGCCTCGCGACCGGCGCGACGGTGCACACGTTCAACCGCTGGCAGTGGAGCGAGGCGCTGTTCGATATCGCCGGCAACACGGAGCGGCTGCCCATCGACGGGCTTTCGCTGCGCTCGGGCGCGGTCAAGCACGGCGCGCTCACGCCCAATGGCTACGCGGTGCTCGATCGCAAGAAGGTGTTCATCGCGCCGGTGAGCCGCAACAACGCGGCCGTCACGTACTACAGCGCAATGGGCACGCTCGTCGAGCTCGCGATCGACGAAGGAAGCGGCAAGGTCGACCTGCTCTCGCATCACTCGATCTTCGAGTGCGGCAATCAGCTTTCGCCGGCGCTCGTGTCGGGACAAGTGCAGGGCGGCATCGCGATGGGCATCGGTCACGCGCTGCACGAGTATCTGCCGCTCTATGAAGACGGTCCGGGCAACGGCACGTGGAACTTCAACCGCTATCACCTGCCGCTCGCGAGCGACGTCGCCGTGTGGAAGCAGACGAGCGAAGTCCTGCCGCCGCTCACCGAAACCGATCCGCCGAAGGGCATCGCCGAAGTGGTGATGATTCCGGTCGTCGGCGCCATCGTCAACGCGATCGCGCATGCGATCGGACATCGCTTCACCGATCTGCCGGTGACGCCGCAAAACATTCAGGAGGTGCTCGCATGACGGCCACCCAAACCGCCGCGGGACTCGAATCGCGCGCGCTCTCGATGACGATCAACGGCCAGAAGGTCGGGCCGATGCAGGTGCCCGCCGGTCTGCCGATGATCGATTTTCTGCACGAGTATGTCGGGCTCACCGGCTCGCGGCTCGGTTGCGGGCAGGGCATCTGCCACGCGTGCGTCGTGATCGTCGATAAAGCCGACGGCACGAGCGAGGAAGTGCGCACCTGCATCAACGGCGCGCATTTCTTTGACGGCAAGACCGTGCGCACCGTCGAGGGCCACGCGAAGCGCAACGAGCACGGCGAGGTCGTCGAGCTTGCGCCGGTGCAGCAGAAGTTCCTGGAGCACTTCAGCTTCCAGTGCGGCTATTGCACGCCGGGCTTCGTCAACGCGACGACGGTGCTGATCGAGAAGCTCAAACGGGAGCCGGTCGCGAAGGACCAGATCGAAACGACGATCATGAGTGCGCTCGACGGGCACATCTGCCGCTGCACCGGCTATGTGCGCTACTACGAAGCGGTGAAGGATCTCGTGCTTGGCACGCCCGGACTCGTGAAGGACGCAGCATGAAGAGATCCATCCTCGCTCGCCTCGTTGCGCCGCTCGCGGTTGCGTCCTTCGTGCTCGCCGGATGCGGCGGCGCGGGCGACGGCGCGACGCCGCCGAAAAGTTCGCCCGAACAGATCGCGCGCGGCCGTTATCTCGCGCATGCCGCCGATTGCGCCGCGTGTCATAGCGCGACCAACGGCGCGCCGTTCGCGGGCGGCGTGAAGCTCGAATCGCAGTTCGGCACGTTCTATGGCACCAACATCACGCCCGATCCGAAGCATGGCATCGGCAAATGGAGCGCCGATGATTTTTACGGCGCGCTGCACGATGGCGTGACACCGAAGCACAAGCTTTACCCGGCGATGCCCTACACGTCGTACCGGCAGATGTCGCGCGAAGATAGCGACGCGATCTACGCCTTTCTGATGGCGCAAAAGCCCGCAGCGACGCCGAACATCGACGCCGATGTGAAGTTTCCGTACAACATGCGCTTCGCCGTGCGCTTCTGGGACATGCTGTTCCTGAAGGACACGCTGCCGGATGCGTCGTCGGGGCAATCCGCCGACTGGAAGCGCGGCCGCTATCTCGCCAACGCGCTGGGGCATTGCGCGGAGTGCCACACGCCGCGCGGCGCATTCGGCCAGATGGACGGCGCGAAGACCTTGCAGGGCGGCGCGCTCGGCCGCATCGGCGCGCCGGAGATCACGCCCGCCGCACTCGCCGCGCGCGGCTGGACGGGCGCGGACCTGCAGGCGTTCTTTGCAACCGGTTTCGCCAGGCAGGGCTCGGCGTTCGGCGAGATGCATCCCGTGGTCTACCTGAGCACGCAGCATCTGAGTGCCGACGACCTGCGCGCGCTCGCGACGTATCTGCTCGGCGATGTGCCGCCCAACGCCGCGCCGCTCTCGACCGTCAAGATCGACGATCCCGCGCGACTGGCGGCGGGGCGGAACCTGTTTCTCGATTCCTGCGCGGGCTGTCATGGATTCGATGGTCAGGGCAAGCCGCATGTCGCGGTGGCGATGGACGGCAACTCGACCTTGCGTCACACGGACCCGCGCAACCTGATCGTGTCGATGCTCGACGGCATCGAGGCGCAGCGGTTTGCGGGCGTGGAGAACATGCAGCGCATGCCGGGTTTCGCCGATGTCTATAGCGACGAACAGATCGCGCAGCTTGCGAACTATCTGCGCGCGACGTGGGGCGGCCAGCCTGGCGACGTCACCGCCGACAAGGTGAAGTCCCTGCGTTAAAACGATCGAGGCCACGCAATTCGCGTGGCCTCTTCGTATTCAGGTATTCAGGGCGCGAGGACGCTCACACCCGAGCGCCGCTTTCTGCCAGTTGACGCTGCAGCGTCGGCCATATCTTCGCGACCGCTTCCTCGCCCGCGAGAATCGACGCGTTGCGCTGACTGAAATCGCTGCTGCTCATCGCGGCGAGATTCGGGCGAATGACCGCGCTCGCGTATTTGTCGAGCTCATAGGCCTTGATGGTCTGGCCCATGATCGTGAACGTCTGCATCAGCACGTCGAACGAGCTCGACGTGAGCCCGCTTTCCGGACGCGCCGAAATATCGACCGCGATGACGAAATCGGCGCCCATCTTGCGCGCGAACGCCGCCGGCACCGGACTGACGAGACCGCCATCGACATATTCGCGCTCGCCGATCTTCACCGGCTCGAAAATCGACGGCACGCTGCACGACGCCCGCACCGCCACGCCCGTGTTGCCGCGCTGGAAGAGAATCGGCTGGCCGCTTTTCAGATCAGTGGCGACGATGCCGAGCGGCTTCGCCATCTTTTCGATCGGACGGTTGTCGAGCGTCTTGTTCAGGTAGTTCTGGAGCGCCACGCCCTGCAGGATGCCGCGCGTGCGAAAGGGCATCGCCCAGTCGCTGATCGAGGCTTCGTCCATCGTCAGGGCGAGTTTGTTGATGGCGATGCCGTTCATCCCCGACGCGTACAGCGCCGCGATGACCGAGCCCGCGCTCGTGCCCGCGACGAGATCGACGCGCACGTTGCGCGCCTCCAGCGCCTTGATCACGCCGATATGCGCGAAGCCGCGCGCGGCGCCGCCGCCGAGCGCGAGCCCGATGCGCATCGGGCGCGGCGGTTCGGTCTTCGTCGGCGTGGCCGGCGCGCCCGATGCGGGTCCGCCCGATGACACGGATGAGCCGCCGCCCGTAGTCGTGCAGGCGGCGAGAACGGACGATGCGGCCGCGAGCGAAAACGCGCGGCGCGAAAGACGGGGTGACGATGAATTCAAGATGTGCTCCGGCGATGCAGCGGTCCCGGACGACCTGTCCGCGAAAACCTTGGCTTCGCGGGCGTGCCGGGAGATCGGGAAAAGCGCGCACATCATAAAACAAAAGGCGCCCGGGCCGACACGATGCAGGCGGCGAGTATAATTTCGTCTCATTTTGAGCGGGTTTCGAGCGCGATTCGAGCAAGAAGGCGCGCGCGGCCCACCATCGAGCAAACAGCAATGACCACCCAAGTCCGTACACGCTTCGCACCGAGCCCGACCGGCTTCATCCACCTCGGCAACATCCGCTCCGCGCTCTATCCGTGGGCGTTCGCGCGCAAGATGAAGGGCACTTTCGTGCTGCGCATCGAGGATACCGATCTGGAGCGCTCCACCGAGGCGTCCGTCGATGCGATTCTCGAAGGCATGGCGTGGCTCGGCCTCGATTTCGACGAAGGCCCGTTCTATCAGATGCAGCGCATGGACCGTTATCGCGAAGTCGTCGCGCAGATGATGGAGAAGGGCCTCGCGTACCACTGCTACATGTCGACGGAAGAGCTCGACGCACTGCGCGAGCGCCAGCGCGCCGCGGGCGAGAAGCCGCGTTATGACGGTACGTGGCGCCCCGAGCCGGGCAAGGTGCTGCCGCCGGTTCCGGAGGGCGTCGCGCCGGTCGTGCGCTTTCGCAACCCGCTCTCGGGCGCGGTTGCGTGGGACGACGCGGTGAAAGGCCATATCGAAATCTCGAACGAAGAGCTCGACGATCTCGTGATCGCCCGTCCGGACGGCACGCCGACCTATAACTTCTGCGTGGTCGTCGACGATCTCGACATGAAGATCACGCACGTCATTCGCGGCGACGACCACGTGAACAACACGCCGCGTCAGATCAACATCCTGCGCGCGCTGGGCGGCGAGGCGCCGGTCTACGCTCACTTGCCGACCGTGCTGAACGAGCAGGGCGAGAAGATGAGCAAGCGTCACGGCGCGATGAGCGTGACGGGCTACCGCGACAACGGCTATCTGCCCGAAGCCGTGGTGAACTATCTCGCGCGTCTTGGCTGGTCGCATGGCGACGCGGAGATCTTTTCGCGCGAGCAGTTCGTCGAATGGTTCGATCTCGAGCATCTCGGCAAATCGCCCGCGCAGTACGACCACGACAAGCTCAACTGGCTGAACGCGCATTACATCAAGGAAGCGGACAACGGCCGGCTCGCGGAACTGACGAAGCCGTTCCTGGCGCAGGCGGGCATCGACGCTGCCGCGATCGACGTCGGTGCGCCGCTCGATCAGGTCATCGGGCTGCTGAAGGACCGCGCATCGACCGTGAAAGAGATCGCCGATAACGCCGCGATGTTCTATCGCGAGCCAGCCATCGACCCGGACGCCTTCGCGCAGCATGTGACCGATGCGGTGCGGCCGGCCATCGCGGAATTGCGCGTGGCGCTCGAAAGCGTGGAGTGGAGCAAGGAGGCGATCTCGGCGGCGCTCAAGGCGACGCTCGCCGCGCACAAGCTGAAGATGCCGCAACTGGCGATGCCGGTGCGCCTGCTGGTTGCGGGCACGACGCACACGCCGTCGATCGACGCGGTGCTGATGCTGTTCGGCCGCGATGTCGTGAGCAAACGCCTGGAGAAGGCCGCAGGGTGAAGTCGCGGAACGGATGACGCGCCAATTTCCTTTGGAAAGCGGCGGCGCGTCATCCATTGCGCGCGATCGCGTGAAGCGGGCGAAAAAAATTTCGATTAAGTCGTCAGACAGTATTTACATCTTCGAAAACGCCCTATACAATCTCGTTTCTGTTCTGCAAGGGGGTATAGCTCAGCTGGGAGAGCGCTTGCATGGCATGCAAGAGGTCAGCGGTTCGATCCCGCTTACCTCCACCAAAGAACAGTTGAAGTAGCGCGAAGATGTTCTCCGGAAGATCGGAAGTCGCAAAAAATACTTCACAAGTAACACAAAGTTGTATAGAATTTCGGTCTTCGCTGATCGGCGGCAAGTAAGTCGGCAGATACGCGAAGCAGTAGTAAAAGACAGATTCACAAGTTTCTGTCCCCTTCGTCTAGAGGCCTAGGACATCACCCTTTCACGGTGAGTACAGGGGTTCGAATCCCCTAGGGGACGCCAGAACATCGGCGGCTGCTAGAAAAGCGCTGCAAGTTCGCAAGTGACATCGCGAACAGATGGAAAGAAGTGGAGCGGTAGTTCAGTTGGTTAGAATACCGGCCTGTCACGCCGGGGGTCGCGGGTTCGAGCCCCGTCCGCTCCGCCAACAGTTGCGCCAAGATTGCGAGCAGGAACACTCCGGCTAATGAGAGCCGGTTTTTTTTCGCCGCGGCTTGGTTGCAGGTGGTTAGAAGTTTCTGTCCCCTTCGTCTAGAGGCCTAGGACATCACCCTTTCACGGTGAGTACAGGGGTTCGAATCCCCTAGGGGACGCCAGAACATCGGCGGCTGCTAG
>NZ_FCNY02000011.1 GCF_001544575.2 Caballeronia cordobensis | reverse complement strand
TGGCGTCCGCTCGAAGGCTTCGTCTATGCGGTGTCGCCGTTCAACTTCACGGCCATCGGCGGCAATCTGACGACCGCCCCCGCGATCATGGGTAACACGGTGCTGTGGAAGCCGTCGGAGAAATCGGCGCTGGCTAACTACATTTTCTTTGAAGCGCTGGAAGAGGCGGGGCTGCCGCCCGGCGTCATCAACTTCGTGCCGGGCGATGCCGAGTTGACGACGCGTGTCGCGTTGTCGTCGCCGGATCTGGCGGGCATTCACTTCACCGGTTCGTCGGCGGTGTTCCAGTCGCTGTGGAAGGGCGTCGCGTCGAAGGTCGATGCGTTCCGCACGATTCCGCGCCTGGTCGGTGAGACGGGCGGCAAGGACTTCGTGCTCGCGCATGCATCGGCGAATGCGTCGGAAGTGGCGATCGCGCTGATTCGCGGCGCGTTCGAATACTGCGGTCAGAAGTGCAGCGCGGCGTCGCGGGCGTATATCCCCAAGAGCTTGTGGGGCGCGGTGAGTCAGGAAATCCGTGAGCGTCTGTCGCAACTGAAAGTCGGCGATGTCGCGAACCACGACACGTTCATGGGCGCGGTGATTTCGCAGGCTTCTCACCAGAAGCTTTCGCGGGTGCTGGCGGCGGCCAAGGACGACGCAGCAGTCAAGTTCGTCTCCGGCGGCAAGACCTGGTCCGATCCGGGTTACTTCGTCGAGCCGACCGTGCTCGAAGTCAGCGATCCGCACCACGCGCTGATGAAGGAAGAGTTGTTCGGCCCCGTGCTCTCCGTGTTCGTCTACGAGGACAACGCGTGGAACGAGACGCTCGACCTCATCGATGCAACAAGCCCCTATGCGCTCACCGGTTCGATCTTCTGCACGGACCGCTTCGCGCTGCATCACGCGGAGAGCGTGCTCGTGAACGCGGCGGGCAATTTGTATCTCAACGACAAGCCCACGGGCGCGATGATCGGCCAGCAGCCCTTCGGCGGCGGCCGCGCGAGCGGCACGAACGACAAGGCAGGCTCGTATCTGAACCTGCTGCGCTGGGCGTCGCCGCGCGTCGTGAAGGAAACGTATCTGCCGCAGCGCGACTGGACCTTCGGCGCTTAAGGCCGCGCTCAACGCGGGCGCCGGATCAACCGGCGCCCGAATTGCGCAAGTGAATGCCGAGCGCGCGCCGCGCGGCGAGCGCCAGCAGCGCGCACGAGAGCGCGTTGAACAGAAACAGCCCGCTCGGCCCGACGATCGTCATCATCGCCGACGCCAGCGCCGGCCCCGACATGCCCCCGAACGAAAACAGCACGAGCAGCAGCGCCGATATCGCGACGCGATGCTGCGCCTCCGTGCGATCCTGCACGTGCGACACGATCAGCCCGTATTGCGTGAACGTGACCGCCACGTAGACGAGCGTCGCGACCCAGGTGACGGCGCGCACGTCGAACAGAAACAGCACGATACTCAGCGCCGCCGACGTCGACGCCGTGAGATAGACGAGACGCCGCCGGTCCACCTTGTCGGAGAGACGGCCCATCGGCCATTGCGGCACGAGCGCGCCGATCAGCGCGACGCCCATGAAGGTGGCGAGCTCGCTTCTCGAGAAGCCCGCGCGCTCCAGATAGACCGGCATCATCGCGTAGAAGCTGCTGTAGATGAAGCCCGCGAGAATGCAGCCCGGCACCGCGAGCGGCGCGGACGCCATCATCTCGCGCACGCTTTCGCGCCAGGTTCGCGCGGGCACGCGATGCAGCCGTTCGTCCGCGACCTTCACGGGCCAGCCTTCGAGCAGCGTCACGG
Source organism: Caballeronia cordobensis (assembly GCF_001544575.2). GTDB lineage: Bacteria > Pseudomonadota > Gammaproteobacteria > Burkholderiales > Burkholderiaceae > Caballeronia > Caballeronia cordobensis. Next base: position 232,099 of record NZ_FCNY02000011.1, on the reverse strand, counting down.
GCAGCACGGCGGCCGCGAAAAGGGCGGCGGCGATTGAGAACTGCTGTCCGCCCGTACCCGCGCCCACATTCAACAGAAACTGCCCCGTTCCGACCGCGAGATAGTTGATCGCCGCGTAGGAGCCGAAGACCTGCCCGCGCTTTTCGTTCTCGACGGTGCCGTTGAGCCAGCTTTCGATCGACGTGTACAGTCCCATGAAGGCGAAACCGGTCAAAAGACGCACGGCTGCAAGCGTCCACGGCGACTGTGCCGCGCCGAACGCGAGCGCGAGTATTGCCGCCGCCGCCGAGAACGCGACGAAAGTCCGGTGCTGCCCGATGCGATCGATGAGCCTGCGATTGAACACCGCGCCGAGGATGAACCCGGCGTAGTAGCACGACTGAATCAGACCGATGACGATCGTCGGATAGCCGGACTGGAGCACGCGCAGCGGAATCAGCGTCTGGAACAGACCGTTCCCGGCGATGAGCAACGCATAGCTGCAAAGCAGGCCCGCCAGCGCGCGATAGCTGCTGGCCGGACCTGCCGGAACATGGGGCGTATGCGGGGTGTGTGGTGCGTGTGTCGTGGCATCGGCGGCGGGCGGCGTCTGCCGGCCGAACAGCTTGGCTTCGGAGAGCGGGCCAGTGCGCGCCACGGCAGGCGCTTCCGGTTCGCGCTCGGGGTTGGGTTCGCTGCTCGTCTCGTCCTGAATCTCGTCCAGCTTTTCGTCCGGCTTCTCGACCTGTGTCTCGTAGGGATCGCCGCAAGATTCGTGTGCCTGATCGCTCGTGGAATCGTTCGCGATTTCGTCTTCGATTTTTGACATGACAACCCTGGAAGTCGCGCTCAGGGTTAGCCCTGATTACGCGTATTGACTGCCTTGCGGCGCGCCGGCCCCTAGTGCAGCGTCGCTTCGAAACGTGAGGCGCCGCTTTGAATAACGCGGCCTTATGAAGATGGTAACTGGCGCCGATGGTGCCGGAGGCCGGATTTTTGTCTCTTTAAGGTAACAAGACATGGCAGAAGGCCGCTTCAAGCCCGTGCCGGTCCTTACTCTTCCGGAGATCGATGAATGACCGCCGACGCTTTTCACTTCCAGCAAGGACGCATTCCCTTGCTGATTTCGATTCCGCATCTCGGCACCGAGATTCCCGCCGATGTGCGCAGCCAGTTGACGGACGCCGCCAGCGAAACCGCCGACACCGACTGGCATCTCGACCGTCTCTACGACTTCGCGTTGCGCGCGGGCGCATCGATGCTGGGCGCGCGTTACTCGCGCTATGTCATCGACCTGAACCGGCCTGCCAGCGGCGAAAGCCTCTATCCCGGCCAGACGACGACCGGCCTGTGCCCGACCGAAACGTTTCGCGGCGTGCCGCTTTATCGCGACGGTGGCGGGCCGCAGCCGCGCGAAGTGCAGCGTCGCCTCGAAGCGTACTGGAAGCCGTATCACGCGAAGCTGCGAGAAGAGCTCGACCGGCTGCGCGCGGAGTTCGGCGCCATGCTGCTGTGGGAAGCGCATTCGATCGCGAGCGTGCTGCCGAGGCTTTTCGAGGGCAAGTTGCCCGATTTGAACATCGGCACGAATTCGGGCGCGAGTTGCGATGGTGCGGTGGTTGAGGCCATCGCCGGGGCGCTTGATGGTCAGCCTTATTCGTGGGTCGTTGATGGGCGATTCAAGGGGGGATACATCACGCGTGCGTATGGGCAGCCCGATGACGGCATTCATGCGGTGCAGCTTGAAATGTGTCAGTCGACGTATATGGATGAGGATGCGCCGTTTGCTTATCGGAAGGAGTTGGCTGATGCGGTTCAGCCGGTGGTTGAGGGGATGGTTATGGCGGGGGATGGGGCGGTGGGGTTGTTGGGGCGGTAGGGGTTTGTCGCCGGATCCCGTATTCATGTTGGTCTATTAGCACTGCCCCTCCCCGGGGCGGGGGTAACTTTCTTTGCTGCTGCAAAGAAAGTCACCAAAGAAAGCAGCTTTGTCACGGCCCGCGGTCACACGCACGTTGGCCATTTTTCTCCTCCGGGAACGGCCCTCGCCTAAAGAGTGCCCTCATAAACCCAATCGGGCTTGGATCGCACACGGTCTGACAAGCCAGTGCGCGAAGCGCGCTGGTCCAGCACAAAATAGCTTCGGCACAGCGCTACGCGCTGCCGCGGGGTATGCGAGGGAAACCGGTGGGACACGAATGCGCACGCGAACCCGCTCTTCCCATCGGCCGCGAAGCGGGCTGGAACTTGAAATGGCTGTACCAACCCATTAAGCGGCGCGATGTGACGGATCGTGCGCGATCCAAGCCCGATTGGGCCTATGGGGGCACTCGTTAGGCGAGTGCCGTTCCCCGAGGAGAAAAGTGGCCAACGTGCGTGTGACCGCGGGCGGTGAGAAAGCTGCTTTCTCTGGTGACTTTCTTTGCAGCAGCAAAGAAAGTTACCCCCGCCCCGGGGAGGGGCAGAGCCAATAAACCACCACGACATCAGGATTCCATAAAAAGCGCAAACCAACCAAAGCAGCGCTCCGCGAAAAAAAACGAAAGCCCGAAAGACCTGTCACAATCGCCATTCCGTGTGCGGCGTGCCCCCCACACCGCGCGTTTTCCTCCCATGAAAAAGGAGCGAGCGATGCCAACGATGCAGGCAGTGCAGGTAGCGAAAGCGAATGGTCCGCTGGAAGTCGTCGAACGCGAGGTGCCGGAGCCGCAAGCCGGACACGTGCTCATCAAGGTACAGGCATGCGGAATCTGCCACAGCGACTCGCTCACGGTCGAAGGGCAATGGCCCGGCCTGCAGTTCCCGCGCGTGCCGGGTCATGAAATCGCAGGCGTGATCGAGAAAATGGGCGCGGGCGTGGAAGGCTGGGAGAAGGGCCAGCGCATCGGCGTAGGCTGGCACGGCGGGCATTGCGGCCATTGCGATCATTGCCGTCACGGCGACTTCGTGCTTTGCCAGCGCGCGCTGATTCCCGGCATCAGCTACGACGGCGGTTACGCGGACTACATGATCGCGCCGCAGGAAGCGCTCGCACGCATGCCCGACGATCTCTCCGATGTCGACGCCGCGCCGCTCCTGTGCGCGGGCATCACCACCTTCAATGCGCTGCGCAACAGCGGCGCGCGCGCGGGCGATGTCGTCGCGATCCTCGGCATCGGCGGGCTCGGCCATCTGGGCGTGCAATTCGCGCGCAAGATGGGTTTCGTCACGGCGGCCATCGCCCGCGGTCAGGATAAAGCGCCGCTCGCGAAGCAGCTCGGCGCGCATCACTATATCGACAGCGAAGCGCAGAACGTGGCCGAAGCGCTGCAGGCGCTCGGCGGCGCGCGCGTGATTCTCGCCACGGCGACGAGCGGCAAGGCGATGAGCGCGACCATCGGCGGGCTGGGGCTGAACGGCAAGCTGATCATGGTCGGCATATCGCAGGAGCCGGTCGAGGTGCCGATCGCGCAATTCATCATGGGGCGCAACTCGGTACAGGGCTGGCCGTCCGGCACGGCGGCGGATTCGCAGGAGACGCTCGCGTTCAGCGCGCTCGCAGGCGTGAAACCGATGATCGAGGAATATCCGCTATCGCGCGCGCCCGAAGCCTACGAGCGGATGATGAGCGGCAAGGCGCGCTTTCGCGTCGTGCTCACGCCGGGCAAGTAAAGCGACGCTACGACCGTTTCGAATCGCAACGTCAAGAATCTTTCCGGTCAGCCTTTTCCGAGCTTGACGACAACCCGCAAAGCCCCGCCAGACGGGGCTTTCGCGCACATGGCCCGGCCTTTGCATTAATGGCGCTCCAGACAACCCGGAGCCGTCCATGATCGAGAAAGGCCGAGCCGCCACGCTCACGCACACCGTTACGTCCGAGGACCTCGCGTCCGCCCATGCGCGCGGCGCGGGCGAGCGCTATCCCGATGTGCTGTCCACACCCGCGCTGCTCGCGTTGATCGAGCGAGCGTGTGCCGATGCGCTGCGCGATGCCGTCGGCGACGGGCAACTGTCCGTCGGCGTGACGACGCATCTGCATCATCTCGCGCCGACGCCGCCCGGTGTCGAGGTGTCCGCGACCGCCACGTTTCGCGGCATCGAAGGCGCGCTGTACTGGTTCGATGTCGCCGCGTCCGACCCAGGTGGCCCAGTCGGCACGGCGAGTCACGCCCGCGCGATCGTCGAGCGGTCCGCAATCGAGGCGCGCGCCGCGAAGCGCCGCCGCGCCGAATAACCCCCGCACACGACGAGAGAACACACATGGCTGAACAATCCCCGACGCACGGCGCGCTCTTCGACGAAGCGTTCGAAACGCTCGCGCCCGCCGACGTGCGCCGTCATCAGGACGCGCTGTGGGCCGCGCACTGGCCGTATCTGCGCGCGATGTCCGCGTTCTACCGGACGAAGCTCGCGCACTGGACCGGCCGCGACGGCGTCACGCTCGACACGCTGCAGGACATGCCCTTCACCGAAAAGGACGAACTGCGCGTGAGCCAGGAAAATGCGCCGCCGTATGGCGATTACGTCGCGTGCGGCGAAGGCGGCATCGCGCGGCTGCATCGCACGTCGGGCACGACCGGACGGCCGCTGATTCTGGCGAACAGCGCGCGCGATGCTGCCGACATTGCCCGCGTCGGCGCGCGTTCGATGTGGGCGGCGGGCCTGCGCCCCGACGATCGCGTCGTCCACTGCCTCAATTACTGCATGTGGACGGGCGGCTTCACCGACCACACGATTCTCGAAGCGACCGGCGCGACGGTCGTGCCCTTCGGCGTAGGCAACACGCGGCTGTTGATCGATTCGATCCTGAATCTCGGCATCAACGCGATCTCGTGCACGCCGTCGTATCCGGCGCTCATCGAGCAGGTGTTGCGCGAAACGGGTGGCCCCGCGCCGCGCGATCTCGGGCTGAAGCTCGGGCTCTTCGGCGGCGAGGCCGGTCTCGACAATCCCGAGTTGCGCGCCGCGATGGAAGAGAAATGGGGCTTCAAGGTGCGCAACGCGAACTTCGGCCTTTCGGAAGTGCTGAGCATTCTCGGCGGGCAGACCGGCTGGACCCACGACCTGCTCTATCACGCGGCCGACGTGGTGTTCGCCGAAATCATCGATCCGGAAACGCTCGCGCGACTTCCCATCGAAGCGGGCACGACGGGCGAACTCGTCTGCACGCATCTGCGCAAGCAATGTCAGCCGCTCGTGCGCTATCGCACGCGCGATGTCGTCACCGTGACCGCGACCGATCCCGGCCCCGACGGCCGCAGCGCCTGGCGCTTCCGCGTGACGGGCCGCACCGACGACATGTTCAACGTGCGCGGCGTCAACGTCTTTCCGAGCGCGGTGCGGCTCGCGGTCGAAGCGTTGCCGCAATGGGCGTCGGGCATGTTCCGCATCGTGTTGAAAGGGCCGGGCCCGTACGACCGCGTCGCGATGACGGTCGAAGCCGCGCACGGCCTGCCCGTCGAACGCTGGCCGGACGCGGCGGCGCGCATTGAAGCCGCCGTGCGCGAGCGCATCGGCGCGAGCGCGTCCGTGACGATGGTTCCGTTCGAGCACTTTCCCCGCACCGAAGGCAAGACACGCTGGATCGACAAGGAGCCCGCATGAGCTACGTGAAGACACGCATGGATGGACCGGTGGCCGTCGTGACGCTCGATCGCCCCGAACGCATGAACGCGATCAGCGGTGTGCTGCTCGACGACCTGCACGATGCGCTGCAACGCGCGAACGAGGACGCCGCATGCCGCGTGATCGTGCTCAACGGTGCGGGCCGCGCGTTCTGCGCCGGCGACGATCTGAAGGAATTCGGCGAGCAGAGCGCGACGGACGCGACCATCCGCAGCCACATCGAACGCATTCAACGCATCACGCGCGATCTGATGTTCGGCGCGAAGCCGGTCGTCGGCGCGGTGCACGGCTTTGCGGTCGGCGGCGGTTTCGAGTGGATGCTCAATTGCGACATCGTCGTGGCCGCGGACGATCTCGTCGCGTTCTTTCCGGAGATGGCGTGGGGCCAGTTCGTGACGGGCGGCGTCACGCATCTGCTGCCGCAGGCGATCGGCCACCAGCGCGCGATGGAACTGTGGCTGCTCGGCGAGCGCCAGAGCGCGCAGGCGCTTTTGTCGATGGGGCTCGTCAACCGCGTCGTGCCGCGCGATGCGATGCTCGACACGGCGATGACGCTCGCGGCGCACATCGCCACACGCTCGCAGACATCGATCGCGCGCCTGAAGCGGCTCGTGACCGCCGATCTCACGAACACGCTTTCGCGCAGTCTCGAACTGGAATTCGACGCGACCATCGAGGCCTTCGCCGATCCCGACGCCGCCGAGCGCGTCAAGGCCTTCGCCACGAGAAAGGAGCCCGCGCGATGAACCCGAAAGCATTGACCTTCGACTACTTCGGCACGCTCGTGGATGTCGATCGCGGCGGCACGCTCGGCATGGCGGAAGTGCTGCGGCGGCTGTCGATCGAAACCGGCGATGCCATGTTCGACATCTATCTCGACTGGGACATCCGCAACGTGCGGCTGTATCGCGGGCAAGCGTACGCGCGTTATCGCGATGTCGCCGAGGAGGCGCTCGCAGCCGTGCTCGATACTCGCTGGCCGGGCGCGCGCCGGGGCCACGCGATGGACGCGCTCACCGAGCTGTTCCTCGCGCATCTCGTCGAGGCGTCGCCGGCGCATGCGGACGCGGAGCCGTTTCTCGACTGGGCCGCGTCGCGCTATCCGCTGATGCCGATCACCAACATGGACAGCGACCTGTGGCGGCGCACGCAGCTCACGCGCTACTTCGAGCATGTGACGACCGCGGAAATGGCGCAGGCCTACAAGCCTTCGCAAGCGATCTTCGCGCTCGCGCTCGACCGCCTCGCGCTGCCCGCGCGCGACGTGCTGCATTGCTCGCTCGCGAGCTGGGCCGACATCGACGGTGCGAAGCCGCTCGGCATGGCCGTCGCGTGGATCAATCGCGGCGCGGAGTCGCTCGGCACGTGGCAGCCGCGCCCGGACTTCGAGTTCGACACGCTGTCGCCGGTACGGGACGTTCTGGAGAATCTGTCATTCACTGCGACGGGAGAAACACGATGAAACCGATGAAGACGGCGATGACGCTCATCGCATGCGCGACGGTGCTATGCAGTGTCGCGAAGGCGCAGGAAGTGGTGAAGATCGGCGTGGCGGGCCCGCTTACGGGCAGCGCGGCGCAAAGCGGCAAGGACGACGAGCGCGGCGTGCGCCTCGCCATCGACGAACTGAACGCGAAGGGCTTTTCGATCGCGGGCAAGCCGGTCAAATTCGAGCTGATTTCGATGGACGATCAGGGCGACCCGAAAGTCGGCGTGAACGTCGCGCAGAAGCTCGTCGACGACGGTGTGTCCGCCGTCATCGGCCATTACAACTCGGGCGTGAGCATTCCGGCGGCGCGCATCTACAACGATGCGAAAGTCGTGATGATGACGGGCGCCTCCTCGAATCCGGATCTCACGCATCTCGGCTATCCGTACGTGTTTCGCCTGGCCACGAACGACAACGTGATGGGCGGGCGCATGGCCGTCTATGCGAAGAAAGTGCTGGGCGCCGAGCGCGCCGCCGTCATCGACGACCGCACCGCCTACGGCACGGGCGTCGCGGACGTGTTCATCAAGACCGCGCAGAAGGAGGGCTTGCAGATCGTCGCGCGCGAGTACAGCACGGACAAGGCGACCGACTTCAAGGCCATTCTCACGCAGATCAAGTCGCGCAATCCTCAGGTCGTGTTCTATGGCGGCTACTATGCGCAGGCCGCGACGCTCGCGCGTCAGATGGGCGAGTTGGGCGTGAACGCGACGCTCGTCGGCGGCGACGGCATCTGTTCGCCCGAGTTCGACAAGCTCTCCGCGGGCGTCGCGGACAAGCGCATGTTCTGCGCGCAGGGCGGTGCGCCGCTCGACACGCTCCCCGACGGCAAGACGTTCCGCGCGAGATTCAAGAGCGCGTTCAGCGCCGATGTCGATACCTACGCGCCCGCGTTCTATGCCGCGACGCTCGTCGTTGCCGACGCGATGAAAAAGGCCGGATCGGCGAAGCCCGATGTGTTCGTGAAGGTGCTGCGCGATCAATCGTTCTCCAGCATTCTCGGTCCCGTGAAGTTCGATGCGAACGGCGACTGGGTCGATGCGCCCGTGACCGTGTATCGGCTGAACGGCGGCGCGCTGACCGCGATTGCGCAGAAAGACTGAGCCGCATCACGCAAGGTCGGGCGGCGCGATTTTGTCCTGATATATTCGATGCCGTTACCCGACCGTTCGCAGGTAGACATGGCCGCCGTCGCGCTCGATCCCGACATCGCCACGCTGGAGAGCGCGCTCGCGTCGTCGCGCTGGCGCGATGCGCGCCGTCTCGCGGCGCGCGAAGCAAACGCGTGCATCTTCACGCTGGATCGCAGCGGCCATGTGCTCGAAGGCGCCGATGCCGTGGACGACGCGTTGTTCGCGCAGTGCGCGTCCGATCGATTGGCGGAGCTTGCCGAGACCGCTACGGCATCGGACGGGCGCTGCGTGGCGATTCCGCTGCAAGGCGCGCGGGCGTTCGCGCTGCGCGTCGATGCGCACGGACGGCGCGTGTTTCTCGTCGCGTTGCGTGCGGCTTCGTCGGATGACGCCAATCCCGCGCCGTGGATCGCCCTGCTCGGCGCGACCCTCGACGTGCTGCTGCAAAGCGCCTTCGATCTCGCCGCTTACGACACGCTCGTCGAAGAGCAGCGCGCGATCATCGATCATATCGGCGATGGGCTCATGGTCGTCGGGCAGGGCCATGTGCTGCGGCACGTCAACTCGGTCGCGGGACGCATTCTCGGCATCGATCCGAAGACGAGCATCGGCAAGACGCTCAACGAGGTGATCGACTTCGAGCCGATCATCGGATCGATTTACCGCACGGGCGTGGGGTATGTCGATCGCGAGCTGATCATCGATTCGCCCGCGCGTCATCTGCATCTGCTCGACACGGCCATTCCCATCAAGAACCGCTGCGGCGAAGTGGTGTCGGTCGTCAACACGTTCCGCGAGATGCGGCGCGTGCGCAGGATGGCGGGGCGCTATGCGGGCAATCATGCGCGCTTTACTTTCGACAACGTGATCGGATCGAGCGCGGGCATGAAGCGCGCCGCCGATGCCGCGAAGAAGGCGGCGCGCGGCGCATCGAACGTGCTGCTGTCGGGCGAGAGCGGCGTCGGCAAGGAAGTGTTCGCGCAGGCGATCCACAACGCGAGCGCGCGCGCGGCCCAGCCTTTCATCGCGATCAACTGCGCGGCGCTGCCGCATGCGCTGATCGAAAGCGAGCTGTTTGGCCACGCGCCCGGCAGCTTCACGGGCGCGGCGCGCGAAGGGCGGCCCGGCAAGTTCGAATCCGGCGACGGCGGCACGGTGTTTCTCGACGAAATCTCGGAATTGCCCATCGATGTGCAGGCGAAGCTGCTGCGCGTCCTGCAGGAACGCGAGGTGACGCGCATCGGCGATACGCGCGGCATTCCCGTCGATGTGCGCATCATCTGCGCGAGCAATCGCGACCTCGCGTCGATGGTGATGGCGAAGACCTTTCGCGAGGATCTGTACTATCGCTGCAACGTCATCGAAATCACGATTCCGCCGCTGCGCGAGCGCCGCGAGGATATCCGCGCGATGGCGGCGTTTTTTCTCGAACGCTACTGCACGCGCATGCACAAGCCGACGCCGGAGATCGCTGAAAAGGCGTTGCTGCAACTCGAAGCGCACGACTGGCCGGGCAATGTGCGGGAGATCGAAAATCTCGTGGAGAAGATCGTCAACTTCAACGAGGGCGAAAAGATCGAGGATGTGGCGTCGTTCTTAAACGGCGCGGTGGCTTCGCAGGCGGGCAGTGGGGTGAGCGTTGAGCGTGGCGAGCCGGTGTCGTTGAAGGAAGCGGAGCGCGTCGCGATCGAAAGCGCTTTACAGGCGTGCCGCTTCAACGTGACGCATTGCGCGAAGCTGCTGCAAGTGTCGAAGCCCGCGCTGTACGCGAAGATGAAGCGGCATGGGATCAGGATCGAGCGATCGATTCGCGAGCCTGTGTGACGCATCACTTCGCCACGTCTAATCCCCCCGTCAACAAACACCAGATCGCCAAAAACGGCGCAGACCCCGACCTCATCGCGTGCGGATTATTGCGCACGTTATGAATTCCGCCGCCCATTCCGGGATCGATCCACTCGCCGCCGTTCTGCCGGAACTCGCCCGGCGTGAACAGCACATAGGCCTCTTCCGGCGGATGACTATGATCCGGATATCGCGTATGCGGCACCATCAGCGAGAAACCGAGTTGCACGTCGTAGCGGCTTTCCGCGCCGCCGGGCCCGCAGATCATGCCGTGCACGTGGGCATCGGTGTAGCCGTCGCTGCCATTCACGCCGGATGACCGCCGCGACCATCCGAGATCGGCTTCCAGCGCCTTGATCGCGCGCGCGGCGGCGCCGAAGCCGGTGTCGTCGGCGATGAACGGAGCGAGCGCCGCGTCGAGCCACTCGCATGCGGGATAGCGCGTGCGATGCCGCACGCCGTCGTCCGATGGCGTGCGCAGACGCTCGAACACGCGCGCCGCGAGCGCGCGCCCACCTTCGGGCAGTTTCTCCGATTGAAACAGCGCCTCGGCGATGCCGATATAAATCGCGATGTTATCGGGACGTTTCAAGCGACTAGCTCACAGTTCCAGCACGAGATCCGAGGTCGGACGGCTGCAGCACAGCAGGCGAAAGCCCTTCTGCACTTCGCGCTCGCGAATGCCGCCGTTGTGCTTCATGTCGACGGAGCCTTCGAGCAGCTTCGTCTTGCAGGTGCCGCACACGCCCTGGCTGCACGACGACGCCACCGCGACGCCCGCTTTCTTCGCCGCCGAGAGCACGGTATCCGATGCGCTCATCGTGAACGTCCTCGACGAGCGCGAGAGTTTGACGGTGAAGGTTCCGCTGGCAGTTTCGGCCTTCTCGGCGACGGGCGCGGGCGCAACATCCGCCGTGATATCGAAGCTTTCCTGATGGTAGCGCGCCGGATCGTGACCGCCTTCGGCAAGCAGGCCGCGCACCGCGCTCATATAACCCGCCGGGCCGCAGGTGAAGACTTCGCGTTCCAGATAATCCGGCGCCCACTGCGACAGCAATTGCAGACTGAGACGGCCCACCGGACCCTGCCAGTCCGACTCGTCGCCGACGCCCTCGCAAACGAAGAACACGCGCAGCCGCGGCGACAGCTTCGCGAGCCGCGCGAGTTCTTCACGGAACACGATATCGGCGGGCGTGCGCGCGCTATGGATGAAGATGACGTCGCGGTTCAGACCGAGATCGATGCTCGCGCGCGTCATCGACATCAGCGGCGTGACGCCGGAGCCTGCCGAGAGATACAGCGATTTCGTCGCGGGCGCGGCGGTCGGCGTGAAGGTGCCGGACGGGCCGTAGGCGCGCAGTTCGCAGCCGGCCTTCATGTTGTCGTGAAGCCAGTTCGACATCGTTCCGCCCGGTACGCGCTTGACCGTGATCGACACGAGGAACGGGCGCGTCGGCGGCGATGAGATCGTGTAGCAGCGCTCGACCCGCTGGCCGTTCACGGTCGCCGATACGGTCATGAACTGGCCCGGCTCGAAGCGCACGGGCAGGCCGTCGGCGGTGCGGAATTCGAAGCTCTTGATGTCGTGCGTTTCGTCGACGACGCGGCAGCACGTCAGCGTCTGCTGCTCGCTGCTTGGCCAAAGCCGGCCGCCATGTTCCCAGGTGACGGCATCGGCGAGCCGGTTGTCGAGGTCGAGCGCGGGGGCGAAAATCTTGTCTACCGAGTTCATGGCGTTCACGAGTGCGTTTGCGAATGAACGCAGTATCGAAGCGCCCGAAAACAGCGTCAACGCGCTTTATTTTCCGGCTTGGATTACTTCAGGTAATGCGTAGCGCCGCCGCCCGGCCCGCTCGGTGGTTTCCCCTATGTCAGCCGTCGACCGGTTCCGCGGGCGTCTCCAGATTGAGCTGGTAGAAGGCCGCGTCGAGCCAGCGGCCGAACTTGAATCCGGCTTCGCGGATCGTGCCCGAGTGCGTGAATCCGAGCCGCGTATGAAGGACGATGCTGCCCGCATTCGTCGCATCGACGCAGCCGACGAGCACATGCACCTGCGCCTCCCGCGCGCGCCGGACCAGTTCGCGCAACAGGCGCTCGCCCAACCCGCGGCCACGGCAATCGCGATGCACATAGACGCTGTGCTCGACCGTGTACTTGTAGGCGGGAAACGCGCGGAACGTGCCCCAGCTCGCGAAGCCCAGCAGCGTGCCCGTGGCGTCCACCGCGCCGACGACCGGAAAGCCGCCCGCGCGCTTCGCGGCGAACCACGCCGACATGGCCGAGGCGGGGCGCGGCACGTAGTCGTACAGCGCGGTCGAGTTGACGATGGCGTCGTTCAGGATGTCGAGGATCGCCGGCGCGTGGGCGGCTTCGTCGCAGTCGATCAGGCGCACGTCGTCGTGCGATGCGGTCGTGGTCATGGAGTGTCCGTTAGGTGGAAGGCGCGTCGCCGATCGCAAGCACATAGCGCGCGGCCTTCGACGTGGGATTGCTGAAGATGATCGGCCGGTCCAGCCGCATGGCGAGGCAGTCGCCTTGCTGGAGCGCGTGGAGCGTGTCGCCGATCACGATATCGACGCGCCCGCTCATCACCCAGACCTGCTGATGCATGACGGATTCGCGGTGGCCGGTTTCGTACGCGACGCGCGCGTCGGCGGGAAACTCCACTTCGACGAGTTGAAACGGCGAGGGCCAGCCGGGCGGCGAGAGGTTGCGGCGCGTGTAGCCGGATTCGGGATCGCGCCATTTCACTTGCTGGCCGCGCCGCACGAGCGGTTCGGCCGGCGCGCCTTCCTGCTCGCCGCCGAAGAGGCTCGCGAGCGACACGCCGAGCCCGGCGGCGAGCTTGTCCAGCACGACGGCGGTCGGGCTGGCGGCGCCGCGCTCGATCATGGAGATCATCGAGCGGCTCACGCCGCAGCGCGCCGCGAGCGCGTCGAGCGTGTAGCCGCGCGCGGCACGCAACGCGCGCACGCGTTCGGCAATGCGCTCGTTGATGCCACTCTCGGCGGGTGGTTCGGCAATATCTAGCATAATGGACGTAGTTTCCATTACGCTAGACGTGGCTGTCAAGCAGGCGTCTTGCCGTGCAAACGAAAACGTCGGGCCTGCTGCGCAACGCAGCAAGCCCGACGTCGGAGGGCACTACGCTAAAAGTCAGCCGTAGACGGGGAAGCGCTTCGTCAGTTCAGCGACTTGTTGACGAACGCGTTCCAGATTGCCCGCGTCTTCCGGCGCTTCGAGCACATCGGCGATCAGGTTGCCGACGATCTCCGCTTCCTTCGTGCCGAAGCCGCGCGTGGTCATCGCGGGCGAGCCGAGACGCACGCCGCTCGTGACGAAGGGCTTTTCAGGATCATTCGGAATGGCGTTCTTGTTGACCGTGATATGCGCGGCGCCGAGCGCGGCTTCCGCGGCCTTGCCGGTGATCTTCTTCGCGCGCAGATCGACCAGCATCACATGGCTTTCCGTGCGGCCCGACACGATGCGCAAGCCGCGCTTCACCAGCGTTTCGGCCAGTACGCGGGCGTTATCGACCACTTGCTGCTGGTATGCCTTGAATTCCGGCGACTGCGCTTCCTTGAACGCGACGGCCTTTGCGGCGATTACGTGCATCAGCGGGCCGCCCTGAATGCCGGGGAAAATCGCCGAGTTGATCTGCTTGGCGTACTCTTCCTTCATCAGGATGACGCCGCCGCGCGGGCCGCGCAGGCTCTTGTGCGTCGTCGTGGTGACGAAGTCCGCATGCGGAACCGGGTTCGGATAGACGCCCGCCGCGATCAGGCCGGCATAGTGCGCCATGTCCACCATCAGATAGGCGCCGACGCTTTTCGCAATCTTCGAAAGACGCTCGAAGTCGATCTTCAGCGCAAACGCCGACGCGCCCGCGACGATCAGCTTCGGCTTGTGCTCGTTGGCGAGCTGCTCGGCGGCTTCGTAATCGATATCCTCGGCTTCGTTCAGGCCGTAGCTCACGACCTTGAACCACTTGCCCGACATATTGACGGGCGAGCCGTGCGTCAGGTGGCCGCCGTGCGCGAGGCTCAGGCCCATGATGGTGTCGCCGGGCTGCAGCATCGCGAAGAACACGCCCTGGTTGGCCTGCGAGCCCGAATTGGGCTGCACGTTCGCGGCCTCTGCGCCGAAAATCTGCTTGATGCGATCGATCGCGAGCTGCTCGACCACGTCCACGTATTCGCAACCGCCGTAGTAACGCTTGCCGGGATAACCTTCCGCGTACTTGTTCGTGAGTTGCGAACCTTGCGCCGCCATCACGGCCGGCGAAGTGTAGTTTTCCGACGCGATCAGCTCGATGTGATCTTCCTGTCGTTTGTTTTCATCCGTGATGGCCGCCCAGAGTTCCGGATCGACGTTTTCAACGGTGCTGGTTGCGCGATTGAACATGGTGATTACCCGTGTGAAGGTGAATTGCTTCGAGAGACGCCTGCCTGTTGCGTATTCCATCGAAAGCCGGCGCGTGCGGATAGAAGAATTGCGACATGCCGATGGAATGCAGCGCGCAGCCGCCACGAAAAAAATCGAAGGTTCGCATCGCTGCGAAAGCCTTCGATTCAAGTCACGCTCCCGGAAGTTTTTTGTAAGTCTTTAAACGGTGGAAGCTCAGACGGCGTGGCTGACCTGCACGAGCGCGAACGCGTGACGCAGTTCGAACCCGAGCCGTTCATACAGGGCGATCGCGCTTTCGTTATGGCTGAAGACGTGCAGGAACGGCGTCTCGCCGCGCCGCCCGATCTCCTCGCGCAGAATGTTCATCAGCCGGCCGGCGAGGCCGCGCCCGCGGCAGCGCTCGTCCACGCATACCGCGCTGATCTCGACATGACCGTCGATGGCCATGCGCTCGCCCGCCATCGCGATCAGTTCGCCGCGCTCGCGAATGCCGATGTACGCGCCCATTTCGTGCGTGCGCTTGCCGAAAGGGCCGGGTTTGGTCCGCTGCACGAGCGCGAGCATGTCGTCGGTGTCGGCGTCGCTCAGGCGGATCACGTCGCTCGCGTCGGTGGTTTGCGTGAAGCGTTGCGGCGCGATCATCTGATGGATCGTGCCGGCGCGCTTCGTCTGCAACGCATCGATGCCCTCGACGTCATCGGCCGAGAGGATCGGGACCTGTTCGTGAGGCGCCAGCAGCGCGTGAAGCGCGCGCCACGCGTCCGGCGTGTCCGATGCGAGCGCGGCAAATGGCGCCACGTCGGGATGGAAACGCCGCGCGAGCGCGCCGCCCAGGCTCAGATGCGCCTGCCTCGTCGTCAAAGCGGTCCAGATCGGACGGTCGAGGCCTGTCGGTGTCGGGTTCATGCGGCTTCTCTCATGGGAACGGGTCGAAGCCACTGTAGACGGCGGCGCGCGTTGCGCCTACGGGCGTAAACGACATTTTCAGCGGCACTTACGCCAACACGCGCGCCACGCGTCAGAACTTCTCCACCCACGGCCGCAGTTCGATTTCCCACGCCCACGCGCTGCGGTGCTGACGCAAGACGTCGATATACGTCTGCGCGATGGCATCGGGATCGAGCGTGCTGTCGGGCGCGTCCGGCGGATCGGCGCGCTGATCGGAGCGCACGCCGCCATCGATGACGAAGTGCGCGACGTGAATGCCCTTCGGCGTCAGTTCGCGCGCGGCGCTCTGCGCGAGCCCGCGCAACGCGAACTTGCCCATCGCGAAGGGCGCGGAGAGCGCGAACCCTTTGACGCCCGCGGTCGCGCCGGTCAGCAGGATCGCGCCGTGAGCCTTCGGAATCATGCGTCGCGCCGCTTGCTGCACCGCATGGAACGCGCCGAGCGCGGTGACGGCGACGGCCTGCTCGACCTGCGCCGCATCGAGTTCCGCGATCGGCCCGCGCACGCGTCCGCTCGCGTTATAGATGACGACTTCCGGCGCGCCGATGCGCGCTTCGGTTTCGGCGAAGAGCGTTTCCATTTCGGCGGCATCGGCGGCGTCGACGGGCAGCGCGATCGCGCCTGTTTCGTCGACGAGCGCCGACAGCTTGTCGACGTTGCGCGCCGCGATGACCACCGGAATGTTTTCCGCGCGCAGACGCCGCGTGAGAGAGCCGCTGATGCCGGGCCCGGCGCCGATGATCAGTGCGTTGCGATAAGGGAGAGTGCTCATGGCTTCACGCTCGGACTAGAGGGAAACCGATGATAACCGTGGAGGGAATTTGATGCGCGGACGAGCAGGCCGGCCGCTGCGGTGAAGCGCGAGAGGAGAAGGAAGCGCAGTCGTTCCTTCTCCTGTCGCCGGTGATGCCTTACGCCTTCACGCCGTGCAGCAGGCTGCCGATGGCGTCGATCGACTTCGTGACGTTCGTCAGATCGACCTTCGTGTACGACGATGCATCGACCTGAGTTACCGGCGCGACGTTGATCTGCGGGCTGGCGAACGAGAAGCCGGTCACAGAGTTGGCGTTGATGCCGTTGTTCTGGAAGATGCTCGCGCCGCCGACGATGGCGCCCATTTCAGCGCGGCCGAGTTCTTTGCTGACTGCCAGGTTTTCGATCTTCAACATGGTGTTTCTCCTGAATGGTGTGAGTGACTGGTGTTTGAGCGATCAGAGCTTCACGCCTTCGAGCAGGCTGCCGACCGATGCGAGCGACTTGGTGATGTTCTTCACATCGACATCGGTGTGTTGCGAGGCATCGACTTGCGTCACGGGTGCGACGTTGGTCTGCGGGCTCGCGAACGAGAAGCCGCCGTTGTAGTTGGCGTTGATGCCGTTGTTCTGGAAGATGCTCGAGCCGCCGACGATGGCGCCCATTTCAGCGCGGCCGAGTTCTTTGCTGACTGCCAGGTTTTCGATCTTCAACATGATGTTTCTCCTGAATGGTTTGACTGGATGGTGATTGAGTGATTAGAGCTTCACGCCTTCGAGCAGGCTGCCGACCGATGCGAGCGACTTGGTGATGTTCTTCACATCGACGTCGGTGTGTTGCGAGGCATCGACTTGCGTCACGGGAGCGATGTTCGTTTGCGGGCTCGCGAACGAGAAGCCGCCGTTGTAGTTGGCGTTGATGCCGTTGTTCTGGAAGATGCTCGCGCCGCCGACGATAGCGCCCATTTCCGCACGGCCGAGTTCTTTGCTGACTGCCAGGTTTTCGATCTTCAACATGATGTTTCTCCTGAATGGTTTGACTGAATGATGATTGAGCGATTAGAGGGCCACGCCGCCGAGCAGGCTGCCGACGGATGCGAGCGACTTGGTGATGTTCTTCACATCGACATCGGTATGCGTCGAGGCATCGACTTGCGTGACGGGAGCGATGTTGGTCTGCGGGCTGGCGAACGAGAAGCCGCCGTTGACGTTGGCGTTGATGCCGTTGTTCTGGAAGATGCTGCCGCCGGCGATGGCGCCCATTTCAGCGCGGCAGAGTTCTTTGCTGACTGCGAGGTTTTCGATCTTCAACATGATGGTTCTCCTTGGATACTTGGGTGGGTTGGTTGAGAGCATTAATCGTTGCGCTCGCAGCTACATATGCGAGGGGCGTGCCAGTGGGTACTAGAGGGTCTGTTCGGTACATCTAAGTTATTGAATAAGCGTGAATGTTTGGTCATGAATTGCACTTGTTCGCTGTTCTGAAGGCCGTCAGTAGGATTCGAGAAGTTGGTGGAAAGAAAACAGAATCCCGAAACCTGTCGGTGTGTCGCGAACAGCGGCTATAGGGAGATTTGAAGCTGGCGCAGACGCATCGCTTCCGATGCGGGCCGAGTCGAAAAGGCAACGACAAAAAGCCGAGACGCGACGCGCTCGGCCGAAAAGAACTTCAGGAATTGGAAAAGGCAGAAGGAACCGCCGCAGCGGCTCCTTCTGCCTTCGAGGATGCGCTTACAGCTTCGCGCCTTCGATCAGGCTGCCGACGGATGCGAGCGACTTCGTGACGTTCGTGAGATCGACGTTCGTGTGCGTCGAGGCATCGACTTGCGTCACCGGCGCGACGTTGGTCTGCGGGCTGGCGAACGAGAAGCCGCCGTTGTAGTTGGCGTTGACGCCGTTGTTCTGGAAGATGCTCGATCCGCCGACGATAGCGCCCATTTCAGCGCGGCCGAGTTCTTTGCTGACTGCCAGGTTTTCGATCTTCAACATGATGAGTCTCCTGAGTGGTTCGATGAATGTTTGAGTGAACGGGTGATCAGAGGGCCACGCCGCCGAGCAGGCTGCCGACCGTTGCAAGCGACTTCGTGATGTTCTTCACATCGACGTCGGTGTGTTGCGAGGCATCGACTTGCGTCACGGGAGCGACGTTGGTTTGCGGGCTGGCGAACGAGAAGCCGCCGTTGACGTTGGCGTTGACGCCGTTGTTCTGGAAGATGCTCGAGCCGCCGACGATAGCGCCCATTTCCGCACGGCCGAGTTCTTTGCTGACTGCCAGGTTTTCGATCTTCAACATGATGAGTCTCCTGAGTGGTTCGATGAATGTTTAAGTGAACGGGTAATCAGAGCGCGACGCCGCCGAGCAGGCTGCCGACCGTAGCCAGCGACTTGGTGATGTTCTTCACATCGACATCGGTGTGTTGCGAGGCATCGACTTGCGTAACCGGCGCGACGTTCGTCTGCGGGCTGGCGAACGAGAAGCCGCCGTTGATGTTGGCGTTGACGCCGTTGTTCTGGAAGATGCTCGAGCCGCCGACGATCGCGCCCATTTCGGCACGGTCGAGTTCTTTGCTAACGGCGAGGTTTTCGATCTTCAACATGATGTAGCTCCTGGGTGTCTGGTCGGTTGGTTGAGCATTAATCGTTGCGCTCGCAGCTACATATGCGAGGGGCGTGCCAGCGGGTGCTAGAGGGTCTGTTCGGTACGTCTAAGCTATTGAATAAGCGTGAATATTTATTCATGCCTTACGCTTTTTCGCTTTTCTGAAGGCCGTCGGCGACGTTCGAGATGTTGGTGGAGAAAAAACAGAATCCCGAAACCTGTCGGTGTGTCGCGAACAGCGGCTATA
This sequence comes from Caballeronia cordobensis, assembly GCF_001544575.2. Taxonomy (GTDB): domain Bacteria; phylum Pseudomonadota; class Gammaproteobacteria; order Burkholderiales; family Burkholderiaceae; genus Caballeronia; species Caballeronia cordobensis. The sequence continues at coordinate 213,096 of NZ_FCNY02000011.1, read as the reverse complement.
GGGAGATGTGAAGCTGGCGCAGACGCATCGCTTCCGATGCGGGCCGAGACGAAAAGGCAACGACAAAAAGCCGAGACGCGACGCGCTCAGCCGAAAAGGACTTCACCAAATGAAAAAGGCAGAAGGAACCGCCGCAGCGGCTCCTTCTGCCTTTGAGGATGCGCTTACAGCTTCGCGCCTTCGATCAGGCTGCCGACCGATGCGAGCGACTTCGTGACGTTCGTGAGATCGACGTTCGTGTGCGTCGAGGCATCGACTTGCGTCACGGGAGCGACGTTGGTTTGCGGGCTCGCGAAGGAGAAGCCGCCGTTGACGTTGGCGTTGACGCCGTTGTTCTGGAAGATGCTCGTGCCGCCGACGATAGCGCCCATTTCCGCACGGCCGAGTTCTTTGCTGACTGCGAGGTTTTCGATCTTCAGCATGATGAGTCTCCTGAGTGGTTCGATGAATGTTTGAGCGAACGGGTGATCAGAGCGCGACGCCGCCGAGCAGGCTGCCGACCGTCGTGAGCGACTTGGTGATGTTCTTCACATCGACGTCGGTGTGTTGCGATGCATCGACTTGCGTCACGGGAGCGACGTTGGTCTGCGGGCTCGCGAAGGAGAAGCCGCCGTTGACGTTGGCGTTGACGCCGTTGTTCTGGAAGATGCTCGTGCCGCCGACGATGGCGCCCATTTCAGCGCGGCCGAGTTCTTTGCTGACTGCGAGGTTTTCGATCTTCAACATGATGAGTCTCCTGAGTGGTTCGATGAATGTTTGGGTGAACGGGTGATCAGAGGGCGACGCCGCCGAGCAGGCTGCCGACCGTAGCAAGCGACTTGGTGATGTTCTTCACATCGACATCGGTGTGTTGCGATGCATCGACTTGCGTAACCGGCGCGACGTTGGTCTGCGGGCTCGCGAACGAGAAGCCGCCGTTGATGTTGGCGTTGACGCCGTTGTTCTGGAAGATGCTCGAGCCGCCGACGATCGCGCCCATTTCGGCACGGTCGAGTTCTTTGCTAACGGCGAGGTTTTCGATCTTCAGCATGATGTAGCTCCTGGGTGTCTGGTCGGTTGGTTGAGCATCAATCGTTGCGCTCGCAGCTACATATGCGAGGGCTATGCCAGCGGGGTATAGAAGAACGACTCGGTTAATCTAAGATGCTGAATCAACGAATAAATTTAATGTGCCTGCGCAGTGCCGGGCCGATTCGATGGTCATAGTCGGTCATCCATTCGTTGGATGGTGAAAGACGCATTGCGGGAAAGTGTCGGCATTAAACAGACAGCGCGTGAAATCGCATTACGAAGCCTTAAACGCGCTTCGAAAACGGCGTTGAAAAGCATTTAGCCGATCAGGCGATCGGCTTTGAAAACAATTGCGTGGGGATTAATCGAGCGGGCCGACTTCGATTCGCGCATTGCGCGCGATGGCCGATGAAACGGGTGAAGCGTCGATGAACTTCAGAGAAGGGGAGAAGGCAGCACCGTTGTGCCCTCTCCCTTCCAGGTTGCTGCTTACAGCTTCACACCACCGAGCAAGCTGCCGACCGCGTCGAGCGACTTCGTGATGTTCTTCACGTCGACGTCGGTGTGCGTGGAAGCATCGACCTGGGTCACAGGCGCGATGTTGGTTTGCGGGCTGGCGAACGAGAAGCCGCCATTCACGTTGGCATTGACGCCGTTGTTCTGGAAGATGCTCGAGCCGCCGACGATGGCGCCCATTTCTTCACTGTCGAGTTCCTTGGCAACGGCGATGTTGTCGACTTTCAGCATGATGAATCTCCTGGTGGTTTGGGTTGGGTGAGCACCAATCGTTGCGCTCGCGGCTACTTATGCGAGGGCCGTGCCAACCACGCATCGATGAACCATTCGGTGAACGGGACGCGTTGAGGATAAAGGGATTGCGGCGCACACGCGCGAATGGAGCCGATTTGCGCCGCGCCGGGCAGGGTCGATATGTCGGCTGCCGGACTACATATACGCGAGGGGTGTCGGATGGCGCGCGACAAATGAATCGCGGGCCGCATCGCGCCATTCATGCGCAATGCAGCCCGCGAGTGGTTCTTCTTATCGAACTACGCCGGTCTCCTCACATCTGCTGCGAAACACCTAAAGGCGGAACGGTCTCCATGACGGGCGCGCGCCTCGGATGCAGATCCTTGATAAAGGTCTCGGACAGCGCCATCACGCTCGTGAACGCCCGCGTGTCATAGAGCGCGTGATCGACATCCGTGCAAACGGCAGCCTTCACCTTCTTCAGGCGCGCCAGCTTCTTGCCGTGCCTGCCGAAATGCGCGTTGAGCACGTCGAGGCCTTCGTCGCCCGCGCCGTACACGAGCAGCGTGCGCACGCCTTTGCCTTCGAGCGCCTGAACCACCTCGTGCGGATGCGTGAGCGACTGCTCGTCGGCGGAGGCCGGCTTGCCGCGCGACACGCCAATCACTTGCGAATGCAGACGCGCCGCGGCATGCGAGACGAACGCCTTGATGATGGGCTTGAGGCCGCGCTTGCCGCTCAGCACCAGCCACCACTTCGCCGGCTTGAGAATGGCCGGGCCGAGACGCGCCATCGTGTTGCGCCTGCGTGCCCGGAGCTCCTGCAAGGTGAGCTTTTCCGGAATGTGGAAGCCTTGAAGATTGACGGCGATGACGGCCCCGATCGCCGGCTCGACGAGCGATGCGCGCACCGCGCTATACGCGCCCGAGCAGATGCCGAACATGACGACCGTGTCGTAGCCTTTGCGCTTGAGCCATGCGGCGGCCGTCGCGACATCGTCGATGGTGGTTTGTGCGTGGATCGACGCCGTCGCTTCGAGTGCGCCGTCCGCCGCGCGCGCGGGACTGTCGCCGATGCCGCGCGCATCGATGCGCAACGACGCGATGCCGCGCCGCGCCATGTCGCGCGCGATCCGCACGGAAAGACGGCTGTCGCCGTGATGCACGCTGCCCGCCGTATTCGTGATGACGATGACCGGACCGCCCGCCAGCCGGTCGCGCGGCTCGCACAGAATGCCGAAGAGCCCCGCCGCACCGAAGATCACCGGACGCTCGATCGCTTCCGGCGTTTCGATGATCGCGTCGTCGCTCATGTTCGGACGCGCGGCCTTGGCGTTCCTTCGATGCGTGAAGTCGTCTGTGCGGCTCTCGCTCGCGCTTTGCGCGATCCAGTCCACGGTTCGGCCGAGCGTCTTCTCGGGCAAGGTGGACGACGCCGTCTCCTGCATGAAGTCGAAGTAGTCGTCGAAGCTCTCCGCATGGACTTCCACGCCGCGCTCGCCCAACGCAGCGGATAGCGCGCGGCTCGCGCCGGGCAGCGGATCGGCGACGAACGCACGTCGCGGCATCGCGGACTGACGGCTCATGGTCTTGCCGAGATCGAAGCCGTTCAAGCGCTCGCGCAACGCCTCGCTATAGACCTGGCCGAGCACATGAAAGGGCGAATCGATCTGACTCGCGCGCACCACGACCGGCAGATTCTCGACCCACGTCTTGCGCAATGCCGTGAGTTCGCGCAGATAGCGGCGTCCATTCATGACAGGCGCGAGCAACGCAAGCGAATCCACCATCGGATGATGCGATGCAAGCGTGGCAAGCGTTGCGCCAAGGCGCACGCCGCACAACGTCACCGTGGTTACGCCGGTGCGCTTTCGCAGATAATCGATGGCCGCGCCGATATCGCCGACGAAGGCATCGAGCCTGTCGCCTTCGTGATCGATGCCGACGGAATCGCCCGTGGCGAGATAATCGAAACGCAAGACGGGAATATCGCGCTGGGACAACGCTTCGGCCAAATAGCGCATGGCCTTGTGGCACCACGCTTCTTCATGCCCGAATGGATTGCACAGGACGACGCCGTGTTTTCCTTCGCCCGCATGAAGCCACCCGAAACGTCCACCGAAGACGACCGGCGTCATGAGTTGCCTCCGCGCGCCCAGTTATTGCAAGGCGCAGCGACGCTCCTGCAAGGAGCGTTCGTGGCAACCCCGTCTTTCCCTGAGCCGCTAATCGTAGTTTTAGTGTCGCGCATTTTCTTAAGCTACTACTCGTTGCACGTTTCGCCAGATTAAACCTCTTAACCGATTTCCCTATCGGTGCGGTGGCGAACAAATTGTGAAGCGGCTGTTGTTTTTGGGTATGCGGCAATCAATTCGACTTTATCGGCATGTCGAATGTACTTCGGCATCCGAACTAACGCACATAAATCCGCGATGAAAGCATTGAAAGACCTACGGTTTGGCAAGACTACGGGTATATCCTTAGCCGCCGCGCCGGCCGCCTCACTTTAAGTGCGGTCTGACAGAGGAACCTCTGCTTTGCGTCGCGCGACAAGAGTTAGGCCAAAAGCGACAACCGGTTCTGAACGTTCGATCCTATTTCGTGCGATGCACAACAAGATAGCAATTGGTATTACCTGCTTCAATTGCGTTTGGCGAAATTATGCTGAAATCGTCGCAAAACATAGGGTAAAGCGTCAAGACCAAGGCTTACCTGCTTCCTAACATACCGTCCACTTGAACGACTGGTATTCAAGTGGATATGCGAAGGTTCTCGCGAATGTCGGCTGCGCCGGTTCGCGCGGTTGCCGTCCAGCGCTCAGACGGCAAACTGCTCTCTGCTCTTCGAGCGCGATCCGGCATCGCTTTCAAGGCAATGAGCATTCATATGGACCAGCGAGACTTTGCAGAAATACTTCCCTTTGCCAATTGCGTGCGCGCGGCGGGCACCGACGATTTCGGCGATAGCCTGATTGCCGCGCTCGCCGGAATCATCGAGATCGAGCATTGCGTGCTCGTCAACGTTAAGCCGGCGCATGCCGAGACCGCGGCGCTCGCGAGCCGGCGCGCCGGCGGTATTGCGACGCGCCTCACCGAAGCCTATGTGGGCGGCCGCTATCGCGAAGATCCGCTGGTTCACGAATTCACACGCGGACATGCGACGCAACCGCTCCCGCCCACGGTTCGCGCGCTGAAGATCGATCGCGAATCGAACGCCGAATACTACGAGCGCTTTTTCATCGAGCCGGGCATTGCGGACAAGCTTTCGGTTATCGCGCCCGGCGCGGGTCACACGGCATTTCTCAGTATGTACCGCTCCACGGCGATGGGCCGCTTCAGCGATCGCGATAAAGCGTGCATCGCCGCATTCGCCGATTTTCTCGCCGCGCTCGCATCGACACACACGAGACTGCGCGCGAGGCCGGGCGTGTCGCGCGAAATATCGATCAAATGGCATACGGCGCTTTCCGAGCGCGAACGGTCCGTCGCCATGCTGCTCGGGCAGGGCGAAACCGCGAAGACGGTTGGCGCGAAGCTCGCACTCTCGCCCGCGAGCGTCATCACGTACAAGCAACGCGCGCTGGCGAAGCTCGGCATCGGCACGCAGCGCGAACTGGTTGCGCTGACCGCCTTGCTCGACTAGCTATTTAATGTGCATCTGTCCTGTTTCGTGAGGACAGACGTGATTCAAGCGCCCCTTTAGACTGAGCCTGCTCGACTGACGATGGATGATCCACGGCGTCGGGCCCACGAGCCGGAACACCTTTCGGATAGATTCGGTATCCGAAGTAATAATAAAGATGGTGTGCCTGCTTTATCGATGAACTGCAACGAACGCTTGCCGCGAAAAAAGAAGGGACATCATGCGTGTGCTACTGGTTGAAGACGATCTGCAAATGGGACAAGCCCTGTTCCGCGCCTTGAAAGGCGACGGCTACCGCGTCGACTGGGTGCGCGATGCGCGCGCCGGGCGGCTCGCCATCGATGCGACTTATTACGCGGTCGTGCTGCTCGACCTCGGCCTGTTGTGCGGCGGCGGCCTCGAATTGCTCAGAGCCTCGCGCGAATCGGGCAACAAGGTGCCGATGCTGACCTTCACCGCGAGCAGCGACCCGGAAACGCGCGTGCGCAGTCTCGATGTCGGCGCGGACGATTGCGTGCTCAAGCCGTTCGACGTTCGCGAAGTGCTGGCGCGCATTCGCGCGGTATTGCGCCGTCAGGCGGGCTACGCGACGTCGTGCATCGGCGACGACGGCCTGAGTCTCGATCTCGACCGGCGCACGCTATGGCGCGAAGGCGCCGAGTCGCTGCTGTCCGCGCGCGAATTCGCGCTCATGCACGCGCTTCTGGAACGGCCGGGCGCGATCCTCTCGCGCGCGCAACTCGAAGAACGCATCTACGGCTGGGGCAACGAAGTGGAAAGCAATGCGCTCGACGTGCTCATTCATTCGATGCGCAAGCGCTTCGGGCGCGCGTTGATCCGCAATGTGCGCGGCATCGGCTGGACCTTGATGCGTTCGGCGCAGCCCGCGTGATTAATTGCGCCATGACCGCCTCCACCATTCCCTTCGTGTGTGCCAGCGCACAAACGTCAAACGTTTGCATCCCGAATACCGGCGTAGACAGCGAACCAATTCATTGGTGTAATGTCTTTGTAAGAAATGACGCCGGAGCGAGTTGCGTCGCTTCGATCACGAACGATCAACAGGAACGGTACAGGAGAGCCCATGACAGCACCCGTTTTCGAGTCTGTCCGTCTGGACGATGTCTTGCTGAAGCCAGATCCGATAGAACCGGCGTGGATTCTCGAAGGCAATCCTGTCGCGCGCAGCGGCCGATGGTCGCAAAGCCTCGACACCACGACGACGTCATGGGTCTGGGACTGCACGGCCGGCCGCTTCAACTGGTACTTCCACGAAGACGAAACGATCTACGTGATCGAAGGCGAGGTGATCATCACGGCTGAAGGCCAGGAACCGCGCACGCTGCGCGCCGGCCACGCCGCGCTCTTCTATGCCGGCACGCGTTCCGAATGGCACGTCCCGCACTACGTGCGTAAGCACGCGATCCTGCGTCCGCATATGTCGAAGCCGGTGCTGTTCGCGCTGAAGGTGAGCCGCAAGCTCAGCAGCAAGCCGGCTGGCCCGATGTCCTGAGGCCGCGCAACAAAGAATCGCACCAGCTTATGACCGAGGACGAACACGCCGCCATGTGATCGCGACTGCGATAAAGAAGGCCACGTAGGCGAGCGTGAACACCCATGCCGGGAAATCGAAGTAAAGCAATGCGCCGACCCAGCGCTGGACGAAGCCTTGCGCGCCGGACGCACCGGCGCGCAACTCGTCCTCCAGCACCGTGAGCGGGCAGGGAAGGTCCACTACGGCGAGCAGCGCGACAATCCCTATCGCAACGATGTGCGTTGTCCGAAACGCGCGGTTTCGGACCCAGCTTCGTCTGAACGCCGCGCCGATCCATATCGCGATCAGACCGCCGACGATAAACAGCACGATCAGCGCGTGCAGCACGAGAATCGTATTGGCGAGCCAGGTCATAGGCGCTTTCGCTTGATCTTCCCGAGCATGAAACCCGCGAGCAGCCCCGCTACGAGAAGGATCGCGCCCATCCACCACGCCGATAGCGGCGGCATGGCATCGGATCGAGGCGCGACGACCGCCGCGATTTCTTGCGCCTTGATTTGCGTCATGTGCGGAATCTCGTCGATGCCATAGACGCAGATTTCGCCGGTCGGCAACGCGCAGAATCGCGCGGCCGGACATTGCTTCAGGATCTTCTGCTCGGCGCCTTTGCCGCACACGGCGCCCGCGCCTTCCAGCACTTTCAGCGTGACGTCCGGATACTTGGTGATCTGTTCGGGCATTGCAGTGCCTCCTTCGATCTTCGCGGCCACTGACGCTATGATCCTGCGAGGCTCACAACCGTTCCGACCGGATCTTTCATGCCATCCGCCGCCGCTTCGTCTTCGAAGAGAAAGCATGCAAACACCGGCATACACGACCTGCGCGTGATGCGAATCGGCTTTCTGCTTCAGGAGAACTTCTCGCTGATCGCGCTCGGCACGGCGGTCGATCCGCTTCGCATCGCCAATATGGTCGTCGAGCGCACGGTCTACGAGTACACGCTGATCGGCCCCAATGGCGATGTCGTGCGCTCGAGCGACGGCATCCGCGTGGTGCCCGATCTCGCCATGCCGGAAGCCAGCGGCTTCGACGCGGTATTCGTTGTCGGGCCCAATCCGATTCCGCGCAAAGGCATTGGCGCGATCATGGACTGGCTGCGCTTGCAGGCGCGCCGCGGCTGCGCGCTCGGCGGTCTAGATACGGGCAGCTATTTTCTCGCGCGCGCGGGTCTGCTCAACGGCTATCGCTGCACCATTCACTGGGAAGATCAGGACACGCTGCTGGAACAGTTTCCGAAGCTCACCGTGTCGAACCGTCTCTACGAAGTGGATCGCGACCGTTACACGTGCAGCGGCGGCGTCGCGCCGCTCGATCTGATGGTGCATCTGCTCGCGCTTCCGCCCGGCAGCACGGCGCTTGCCGCGCGCGTGCTCGAATTGCTCGTCGCGCAACGGCGCGGCCACGAAGAGCGGCAGGTGACGTCGCTCAGACAGTACATCGGCGATGCGCACGCCAAGCTCGATGAAGCATTGCAGGTCATGGAAAGCAATATCGAGGAGACGCTCAGCATCGCGGAGATTGCGGCGTTCGTGAAGGTATCGCAGCGTCAGCTCGAACGATGGTTCCACGAGCGTCTCGGCAAGACGCCCGCGCAGGCGTACCTCGAAATACGGCTGCTGCGTGCGCGTCAACTGCTCTACCGCACCGCGCGCACGCTGGAAGAGGTGTGCGAACGCACGGGCTTTACCTCGCTCACGCATTTCTCGACGCGCTACAAGGCGCAATTCGATATCTCGCCGATAGCCGATCGACGCCGTTATCAAAAGGCGCTTTAAAGCACGAAGACGCGTGCTGTTCGTCGTTTACCCTCGATGTCGGAAACGCGAATTTTGGCGTCGATTCGAAAAACTTTCGAACAGGCGAGGCTCCTACCATTCACTCACCCCGACGGCCTTAATCATCCAAGGAGCTGAGTGTATGAAGACGACACAACACAACCGCATCACCCTGTCGGGAGCCTGCCGATGAACACGGAAAGAGCGGTAAGCCCGCAGGTCGCGATGCCCGAGGCGTCGCATGAGGCGCGCACGCAAGTCGATCCGAAGCTATTGAAGCGTGCAGCCTGTGCGAGCTTCATCGGCAATTTCGTCGAGTGGTTCGACTATGCGTCCTACGGCTATCTGGCGACGATCATCGCCGTCGTGTTCTTCCCGAAGACCGATGGTGCAACCAGCCTGCTCGCCACCTACGGCGTATTCGCCATCTCGTTCATCGTGCGGCCGATAGGCGGCATCGTATGGGGGCACGTGGGCGACAGAATCGGCAGGCGCACGTCGCTGTCGCTATCCATTCTGATCATGTCGTGCTCGACATTCCTGATCGCACTGCTGCCGACTTATGCGCAGGTGGGCGTGCTCGCGCCGATACTTCTGCTGCTCGTGCGCGTGGTGCAGGGCTTTTCGGCATCGGGCGAATATGCGGGCGCGGCGGCGTTTCTGGCCGAATACGCGCCGGACAAGCGGCGCGGCATCTATACGAGCATCGTGCCCGCGAGCACCGCGGCGGGTCTGCTGTTCGGCTCCATTCTCGTCGCGCTCATGCATGCGGCGCTCACGAGCGAGCAATTGCAATCCTTCGGCTGGCGTCTGCCGTTTCTGCTTGCCGCGCCGTTCGGTCTCATCGGACGATATATCCGCGTGAAGCTGGAAGACACGCCGCGTTTCAAGGCGATGGAGCAGAGCCATCACGCCGCGCAGGCGCCGATTGCCGAATTGCTGTCGAAGCATCGCGGACGCATGTTGATCGCGTTTGGCGCAACCTGCCTGAATGCGGTGGCGTTCTATCTCGTGCTGAGCTACATGCCGACTTATCTCTCGACCGAAATGGGCATGGGCGAGACGGCCTCGTTCATCGCGGCGACGATTTCGCTCGCGGCTTACATCGGACTGATCTTCATGATGGGCGCGTTGTCCGACCGCGTGGGGCGCAAGTCGATGCTGATCGGCGCATCGATTCTGTTTGCCGTGCTGACGGTGCCGCTCTTCAAGGGGCTGGAGGGCGCTAGCTTTGCGATGATCGTCGCGATCCAGGTCGCCTTCGGCGCGCTCCTCACGATGAACGACGGCACGCTGCCCTGTTTCCTCTCGGAGATCTTCCCGACGCGCGTGCGCTATAGCGGCTTCGCATTCTGCTTCAATGCGGCGAACGCGCTGTTCGGCGGCACCGCGCCGCTCGTGGCGACATGGCTCATCGGCGCGACGGGCAGCAAGCTCGCGCCCGCATGGTATCTGGTCGCGGCCTCCGGCGTGGCGCTCGTCGCGATGCTTGCGAGCCGCGAGACCTCGCACGCGCCGCTTGCCGACGACTGAGGCGAGCGTCAAACACATCAGATTGAGCAGGACATTCGAGCGATGGCGCGTGCGCGAGCATGCGCCATTTTTTTTGTCGTCGTGCAAACGAACGCGATATGTGGCTTCATGTGGTCTTGCGAACCATCCGGCCCGGATGGCATCTATAGTCAATGATCGCGGCGCAACTGTCCGGCACGATTTCGACTGATCTATGCGCCGGGCATCGTCTGCTTCACGTCACCGTCATTCCTTTCGCCGATGATGAGCCGCGCAAGCGGCGTCACATGAAGCATGCGTTTCAGGCGCCTTTGACCGGCGCGACTCGCCACTGCAGCCAACCGTCACACGAATAGCAGCCTGGACCGCACTTGCGGCGCTCTCGAATCGAGGTGGACATGCGCGATATACACGGATTGCTGGCACGCGTCTTCGATGTCGTCATGGTGGTGTGGGGCGCGGCCATTGCATCGCGGATCCGATTCGAGCACATCGCCGAGCCCGGCTATTACATGCCGTTCGCGGCTTTCGCGGCGGCGTTCTCACTGCTGCTGTTTCCGGGCTTCGGCGTCTACGAGTCGTGGCGCGGGCGCAGCAAGCTCGTGCTCGCAAGCCGCGTGTCGCTGGTCTGGCTGATCGTGCAGGCCTGCGTGCTCGTGCTGATGTTTTCGCTGCACCGGCTCGATCACGTTTCACGTCTGTGGTTTGCGTACTGGACCGCGATCTCGGTGGCGTTCATGATCGGCGGGCGTCTCGCCACGCATGCGGTGCTCGCGCGCATGCGCCACGCCGGCATGAACTTTCATCAGGTGGCAATTGTCGGCAGTGGCAGGCATTGCGAATCGATCATGAGACGGATCGAGCGCGCGAGCCATTCGGGCTTTCGCACGGTCGCCGTGTTCAATGCATCGCCCGATCTACCGATGACGGCGCGCGTACCTGTCTACGACGATTTCGACGCCTTCGTGAGCCATGTGCGCGAGCAGCGCGTGCATGAGGTATGGCTCGGCTTGCCGTTGTCGCAGGACAGGACCATCCTGCGCTTCGTGAACGAGTTCCGCGAAGACCTCATCAACGTGCGCTTCATCCCGGACGTGCGCAGTCTCGCGCTTTTCGAAAGCAGCGTGAGCGAACTGCTCGGCGTGCCCGCGATCAATCTCGTCGCTTCGCCGCTGTCACAGCGCGCGCTGCTGCAAAAAGAAATCTTCGACCGCCTCTTTGCGCTGACCGCGATTTGCGCCATCTCGCCGCTGCTGATCGCCATCGCGATAGCGGTGAAGCTCAGCTCGCGCGGGCCGATCCTGTTCAGACAGCGGCGCAAAGGCGCGGACGGGCGCGTCTTCACCATCTACAAGTTCCGCTCGATGCGCGTCCATACCGAAGAGGCCGGCGTGCTCAGTCAGGCCACGCGAGGCGATTCGCGCGTCACGCGCGTCGGCGCGTTCCTGCGCCGCACGAGCCTCGACGAACTGCCGCAGTTCTTCAACGTCCTTCGCGGCGACATGTCCGTGGTCGGACCGCGTCCTCACGCGCTCGAACATGACGACCTGTATCGCAAGGTCGTGTCGGGATATATCCATCGATACCGCATCAAGCCGGGTATCACCGGCTGGGCGCAGGTCAACGGCTTGCGCGGCGAAACGGACCGCATAGAAAAGATGGAAGCGCGCGTGGCGCACGATTTGTACTATCTGGGGAATTGGTCGTTCGGGCTGGATATGCGGATCATCGCCGCGACGATCTTCAGGGGATTGCGCAGCGCGAATGCCTATTGAGCGCGGAATCGAAGCGCGTTCAGTCCAGACGCTTGCGCGTCGTGAGCCCGCTCGCCGCGTCCCATTCTTCCGGCGTCATCTTCCGCACGGTAACGCCGAAGGTCCAGATATGCCCTTCGGGATCTTTCGCGCGATAGGTCCGGTCGCCGTAAAACTGCGTCTGCGGCTCCGCGATAATCGACGCCCCCGCTGCGCGCGCATGCTCGCAATGCGCGTCGATGTCTTCGCCCTCCGCAAGCTGCACGTGAACCGACTGCGTGTTCTTGCCGCCGGCCGAGCGCGGGCTTTTATGCTCGTCGCTCCATTCGCTGCCGATCATGACGACCGAATCGCCATATGACATCTCGGAGTGCGCAAGATTGCCGTCGGCGTCGAGGATGACGAACATCGGCTCGAAACCGAATGCGCTTTCGAGCCAGCGGAACGCGGCTTTCGGATCCTGATACGAAAGCGCGCTGGAAAAACCCTTGCTGCGATACGCATCGGCCATGTCGATGCCTCCGGTTTCAGGCGGCCAGCACTTCCGTCACGGCTTCCACTTTCGCGACGGCCGCCGCATGTTCTTCGATCAGACGATAAACCGTCTCGCCGGGCACGGTTTCCGATTCGAGCAGCTCGTTCGCGATCGCGCGCAGCACCGGTTGGTTCGCCCGCAAAAGCGCATAGCACGCGTCGCTCAGATCGTGCAGCAGCGCGTTCGCATGCTCGATCGAATTCTTCAGTTGCAAACCCGCGTACTGCTGCGGCAGCGAAGCGAGGCTGAACAGGTTGCCATCCGCGTTGAAGCCGAACTTCGACACCATGTCGAGACTGATTCGCGACGCTTCCTGAAGATCGCTCGCCGCGCCGCTCGACGCTTCGTCGAACATCAGCAATTCCGCGTTGCGGCCGCCGAGCAGCACCTGAATCTCGTTGCGCAGTTCCGTTTCGCGATACAGATGCTTGTCCTGCATTTTCGTGATGAGCGCGACGCCTAAAGCGCCGCCGCGCGGCAGGATCGTCACTTCTTCGAGCACGCCCGTGCCGAGCACCGCGGCCACAAGACCGTGACCCGCTTCATGCACTGCGATGCGCGTGCGCTCGTCGTCGGACAAGGCGCGCTCCGCGCCGTTGATATCGCCGATGCGCGCGATCTTGATCGCTTCCATGAAATGCGTTGCTCCGACTTCGCGTTCGCCCGCCTTGCGCGCGACCAGCCCCGCCTGATTGCAGATCATCGAGAGCGTGGCGGGCGAGAGGCCGGTTGTCAGGCGCGCGAGTTGATCGAAGTCGATATTGTCGGATTTCGTCTTCAGATTGGCCGCGTAGAAACGCAGGATTTCCGCGCGATCGTCGAGGCTCGGCAGACGCACCTGCACCGTGCGATCGAAGCGGCCGGGACGGCGCAGCGCTTCGTCGAGATTGTCCGGATGATTCGTCGCCGCGACGATGATCACGCCTTCGTTCGACGCGAAGCCGTCCATTTCCGCGAGCAGTTGATTGATGATGCGGTTGCTTTCCGCTTCGACCGGGCCGCCGCCGGTATCGGTGCGCCTGCCGAGGCCATCGGCTTCGTCGATGAAAATGACGGTCGGCGCATTCTTGCGCGCCAGCTCGAACAGATGCTTCACCTTCTGAATGCCGACGCCATAGTACTTGGCGCTGAAATAACTGCCCGTAATGGCGATGAAGTTCGCGCCGCATTCGCCCGCGAGCGCTTGCGCGAGACGCGTCTTGCCGACGCCCGGGCCGCCCGTCATCAGGATGCCGCACGGCGCGCGCACGCCCATGCCGGTAAATTGTGCGGGCTCGGTGAGCCAGGCGCGCACGTCGTTGAGCGCGGCTTTCGCTTCGCCCGCGCCGATGACGTCGTCGAAACGCAGCGTCGGCGATTCGCCGAGCAGTTGCGCGCCGCCGCGCATTTCACGGCGCATGAACCAGAAGAGCCCGCCGATCATCAGCAAGGGCAAGAGCAGGCTCAGCGCATCGCGCGAACGATCGAACATTTCGCTCCAGCGCGCGAAACCCGTGCGCACGTTGGCGTCGGGCAGCCACACGAGTTGATACGGCGTCGCCGCGTCCGGCTTCAATTCGCCGAGCAGCAGCGCATTGGAGAACGCGCCGTTGTGATCGGCGACGTAATACTTCTCGCCCTTGCGTGTGGAGACGAGAATCGCGTCGGGGCTCACGCCGATCGTCGCGACGTTGCGCTCGCGAATGTCGGTCAGCATTTCCGATGCGTCTTTTTCCCGATGCGCCCACGCCGAGGCGTCATGCCGCATCTGGTTCGCGACGCCCGTCAGCGCCGAGGCCTGCGACGCCGCCTGACGCGATGCCTCACGCCAGTGCAGGAAGCTCGCACCCGCCACGAGCGCGGTCAGCAACACGATTAATGTGAGATATCGGCCAACGCGTGACCGCAGCGAATTCCTTGCCGGTTTCATCAATTCTTTCCCAATCGTTCGCAGTCGGCCCGCGCGGCGGCGCCCTGCAATCTTTCGTCGGACGAAATGCGTCCGGACGTGTCTCTGTTGGTAATTCGGTGTGCTTCGGTGGTGGGATGCCCGCGCATGTGGCTTGAATGCTCAAGACGGCGAGGCGATCGACCTTGAACCGCAGATCGTCAACCATGCGAGCATGGCCCTTTTAGTGGGAGTGCTCCGCTGGAATGGTGCCCTTGATGCATGACCATTCCATAACGCGGAACAGCGCGCGAACGAGCGTCACTGCGCCTTTCGGATTCGCGTCCCTCTTTTAATTAACGGCAGACGGCGGGTCTTCTTGACGGCAGTGTAAGGCGGATGCTAGCGCTCGCGGCTCGGGTAGCAGGTGCGATGGTTTATGCAGGACGAGGCCAAGAATATCACGGCAGAAAACATTGCTCCATCCGGTAAGGAATACTGCTTGCTTCCACTAGGGAACCGTCCGCGCACATGGGGCGCGCGGCCTGTCCTCACGGGAGGGAGATAACATCATGTTGTATTACGCATTGGTCTTTTTCGTCATCGCGATCATCGCGGCCGCGCTGGGTTTCGGGGGCATTGCGGCCGGCGCCGCTGGCATCGCGAAAATCCTGTTCTTCATCTTCCTCGTCATCTTCCTGGTGACGCTGGTGATGGGCCTCATGCGACGCTGACGTCCATCGCGCGGGGCGTCGTGCCGGTCTTGCCACGACGCCTCGTTGTGCTCGCGCGTTATCGCGCGATAGCCGAGCGCAGCGCGGCCTGACGCCGCACGATCCAGTTGAAGAGCGGCGTGGCCATGAGCGTGCTGAGCACCGCCATCAGCACGAGGATCGAGAAGAGACCCGGCAGGATCACGCCCGCCGCGAGCCCGATATTGATGATGATGAGTTCCATCAGACCGCGCGCGTTCATCAACGCGCCGATGGCCATTGCGTCGCCGGAAGGCTCGCCGTTCATGCGCGCGGCCGCCCAGCACGCGATGCCCTTGCCGCCGAACGATGCGGCCAGGATCACGATGGAGGCGAGCAGAATGGCCGGGTCCATCAGCATGTCGAGCCGCGTGTTGAGGCCGGAGTAGGTGAAGAACATCGGCAGCAGAAACACGACGACGAAGGGTTGCAGCATGTCGCGCAGCTTGCTCGTGAGCGGGCCGCGCGGCAATGCGACGCCGAGCAGAAAGCCGCCGAAGACCGCGTGGATGCCGATCGCGTCCATCGCGAAGGCGCAGAGCGAGAACAGCACCATGACCGTGGCGAGCACGCTCGTCGGCAGCGGTGCGTTCGGATTCAGTCCGACGGCGAGGCGGCGCATTAGCTTGCTGCCCGCGAAGATCATGAAGAGCGCGAACGCCGCGCCGCCGCCGATCGCGGCGTACGCGCCCATCCACGAGCCGCCGAAGCTCGCGAGCACGATGGCGAGGATGCACCACGCGGCGGCGTCGTCGAATGCGCCGGCGGTCAGCGCGAGCGTGCCGAGCGACGTGCCCGCAAGCCCGCGCTCGTGGATGATGCGCGCGAGCATCGGAAACGCGGTGATGGCGATCGCCGCGCCGAGAAACAGCGACGCCTCGAAGGGCCGCACCTTCGTGGCGAAGAGGCCGGGGATCGTGAGAAGCCAGGGCGTCAGCGCGAACGCGAGCGCGAACGGCGCGACGATGCCCGCCAGCGACACGCTCATCGCGCTCTTCGCGCGTGCGCGGAAGTGATCCGCGCGAAACTCCGTGCCGACGAGAAACATGTAGAGCCCGACGCCGAGCTGGGCCGCGACGTAGAGCATGCCCATCGTCGACTTGGGGAAGAGCGCCTGCTGCCATTGCGGCAGCAGCAGGCCGAAAAGCGACGGGCCGAGCAATACGCCCGCGATCATCTCGCCGACCACTTGCGGCTGACCGACGCGCTGCGCGAGGCGGCCGACGAACTGGCTCGCGAGAACGATGACGGCGGCCTGGATGAAGAAATAGACGGAAAGCTGGGAGACGGGCATCGGCTGGTGTCGCGGGAAATGAACGACGGCAGTCTGATACCCGGGAGGGGGGATGTCAACGCCGGGGCAGGAATTTTACCCCAACGCCACCACCGCAATCTCCACCAGCAACGCCGGCGACGCCAGCTTCGCCTGCACCGTCGCGCGCGTCGGCGCGCAGCCTTGCGGCACCCACGCATCCCACACTTCATTCATTCCCGCGAAATCGCGATCGATATCCGCGAGCCACACTTGCGCCGACACGAGCCGCGTCTTGTCGATGCCGGCCTTGTCGAGAAAGCCGTCGATTTTCTCGAGCACTTTCGCGGTTTGCAGTTTCACATCCGGCGTCTGATCGGCCGATGTCTGCCCGCCGATAAACACGAGCCCCGCCGCCTTCACGACGCGGCTCATACGTTGATTAGTGTCGATGCGAACGATATCGCTCATGCCATTCTCTCCGTTAAAAATGCGCTCAATGCGCAATCAGTTGCGACGCGCCGCCATCGGCCGAAACCGCATCGCGGGAAAAGCGGTCGATGGCGAACACATCGAGTGAAAGGGTCGGCGCGCCGTCGAGCATCAGCTCCGACACGAGCTTGCCGCAGCCCGGCCCGAGCTGAAAGCCGCTGCCGCAATAGCCGAACGAGTAATACAGATCCGAGGCCTTGCGGCTCGCGGAAATCACCGGCAATTCATCTTCGGTGAACGCCTCGACGCCCGCCCACGCGCGATTCACGCCGAGATGACGCAGATGCGGAAAGAGATCCGTGACGGTGCGCGCGCTCTTCACGAGCCGCACGAAATCCACTTCGCCATGCCGGTTCGCGAGATCCGCAATGCCGATCAGCTTGCCGCCGATCACCACCGTGCCGTTGTCGAACTGCTTGAACGAAAGCGGCCGGCCCGTTGCGCCGAGCGTCGCGCGGCAAAACGGCGCGACGCGATGCGTGACCATCAGCATCAAGCCTTCGGGATGAACCGGCACCGGCTCGCCCACCTGTTTCGCGAGTTCGCCGGACCACGCGCCCGCCGTGACGAGCAACTGTTTCGCGCTGAACGTGCCGCGCGGCGTGGTCGCGAACCAGCGCGTGCCGCGCTGTTCGATGCGCTGCACCGGCGTGCCTTCCAGAAAGCGCGCGCCGAGCTTTTGCGCGGCGAGCCGGAAGGCGGTCGTCGTCCGGTACGGCAGCGCGTAGCCATCGCGTTCGACCCAGATGCCGCCCGTCACATGCCGCGCGAGCGCCGGTTCGAGTTCGAGCACGGTCTCGCGGTCGATCACTTTCTCGTGCGTGAAGCCGTGCGCTTCGAGCAGCGCGACGCGCTCGCGGCAGGCGTCGAGTTCGTCGTCGGTTTCGGCGATCTTCAACTGGCCCGAAGGCACGAAGCCGCCATCCTCGCCGATGATCTCGCGCATGCCGTGCCAGATTTCACGCGACATCAGCGCAAGCGGAATCTCCGGAAGCGGACGCCCGAGCGTGCGCACGCCGCCCGCATTCACGCCCGACGAATGCCGCGCGACGTAATCGGCTTCGAGCACGACGACCTTGACGCCGCGCCGCGCCAGATGAAACGCGCTCGACGTGCCGTGCAGCCCGCCGCCGACGACGAGCACATCGGCTTCCTGCGCTTCGCGTGCATCATTCACCGGCGAGTTCTCCGAGCGTGAGCGGCTTGATCGGCGGACGAATGCGGTAATAGCCGACTTCGGCGGGCGAGACGCGGCGTGCATCGGCGATGACTTCCGTCACCGTGAGACCGCACATGCGCCCCTGGCACGGACCCATGCCGCAGCGCCCGAACGACTTCGCCTGATTCGGCCCGACGCAGCCCAGTTCGACGAACTTGCGCAATTCGCCCGCCGTGACTTCCTCGCAGCGGCACACGATGGTCTCGTCGCCCGGAATGCGATTGATCGCGCGCGGACGATACAGGCTGTCGAGAAACGGCCGGATGCGCATGACGCCAGCGAGCGCGCGGCGCAGCGCAACGGCTTCGGCGTCGCGCGCGGTTCGGTCGATCGCGCCGAGTTGCGTTGCCGCGGCCAGTCCCGCGAGCGTGCCCTGCAAGGCCGCGGCCTGCGCGCCGCCGATACCCGCGCCGTCGCCCGCGATGAAAATGCCGGGCACGTCCAGCTCACCCCACGCATCGGTTTGCGGCGTGAAGCACAGTTGCGCATCGTCCCAGCGGTGCGACGCACGCAAAGCCTGCGTGAACTGCGTATTCGGCACGACGCCCTGATGCAGCAGAATCACGTCCGCTTCGACGCGATGCGCGACGCCTTGTGTCCGAAAGCTCAGCGCCGCTGCGCGCTCGACGTGATCCGTGCCGGTGCGCGACTCCACGCGCAGATCGTCGGCGGCCTCGAAGATCGGCACGCCCGCTTCGCGCAGCGTGCGGATCAGTTGCAGACCCTTCGACAGAAACGGCCACGCGCGCAGCGCCGACAGCATGTGACGCTTCGCGCGCCAGCGGTCTTCGTGACGCGTCGTATCGACGAGCGCGCGGATCGGCACGCCCGCGCGCACGTATTGCCAGCCGAGCAGATAGAGCAGCGGCCCGCACCCCGCGAGCACCGGCGGCGCGGCGGGCACTTCACCCGCGCTCTTCAGAAGGATTTGCGCCGCGCCCGCCGTCAGCACGCCCGGCAGCGTCCAGCCCGGAATCGGAAACGGACGTTCGAGCGCGCCGCTCGCGAGAATCACGCGCTTCGCATCGAACGCGCCGATCTTGCCGTCCTTCAGATAGTTGACGCCGCGCTCGCGCGTGACCTGCCACACGCTCGCATTCGTCACATGCCGCGCGCCCGAGGCGGCAAACGCCGCGGCGATCGATGCGCCCGCCGCGTAGTCCGGCCCGAGAATCTCCTTGCGGCGCGCGTCCGCTTTCCCGATCGCGCGATAAATCTGCCCGCCCACGGCGTCCTGCTCGTCGATGAGCACGGTGGAGAGGCCCGCGCGCGCGGCGCGCGTGGCCGCGCTCATGCCGGCGGGACCTGCGCCGACCACCACCACATCGACGGAAACGGAATCGAAATCAGCGGCCATGCGCATTCTCCAGCGAGGCATCGACATTGGCGGGCGGCAGATCGCGCGCGCCTTCCTGCGAGCGCACGCGCATGCCGGCTTTCACTTCGACCATGCAGCTCTGGCGGCTCGGCACGCCGTCGATCTCGACGAGGCATTCGAAGCACGCGCCCATCATGCAATAGGGCGCGCGCGGTGCGCCGGAGACGGGCGTCGCACGAAAGCGCGACACGCCCGCCGCGAAGAGCGCCGCCGCGACCGAGCGGCCCGCGGGTACGGTGAGCGGCGCGTCGTTGAACCAGATGTCGATAGGGCCGGCGTCTGCGCCGTTCAAGGGCTTGAATAGCGTGTGATTCGATTGGACTGTCATGGCGGGCTCAATGTGCGGGAGTCAGTTCTCGTGCGGTCTCGAAACGGCGCGCGGAGAAGTTCGGCAGTTCGGCGGGCATCGGCGCGCCCAGAATCCACGGCGCGACGCGCAGCGCATGCGCGGCGGCGAGCGTCACGCCGCTATGGCAGGTGACGACGAACGCGCCCGGATGCGCGTGCGACGCGTCGTAGATCGGAAAGCCGTCGGGGCTGTAGACGCGCAGCGCGGCCCACATGCGCACGAGCCGTACGTGCTTCAACATCGGAAAGGCGCGCACGCCGCGCCGCGCGATGTCGGCGAGCACGTGCGTCGTGGTGAAATCGTCGAAGCCGACTTCTTCCATCGAATCGCCGAACTGCACGGTGCCTTCGTCGGTCTGGCGCACGTTGAGCGTCGGATAGTGGAGAAACGGCGCGACGCGCTCGCTGATCAGCACTTGCCCGCGATTCGGCGCGACAGGCGCGTTCAGCCCGACGAACGGCGCGAGCGTGCGATTGCCGAGGCCCGCCGCGAGTACGACTTTCGACGCGCGATACGTCGCGTGCTTGCCGTGCACCGTGAAGCCGTTCGCGTCCGGCACGATGCGTTGCGCGCGCTCCGCCGAGACGAGCTTCACGCCGCGCGCCTGCATCGCGACGTGCAGCGCACGCAGCAGCTTGAGCGGATTGACGTGGCCGTCCATCGGCGTGTAGCTCGCGCCGACGACCGACGGTCCAACCTGCGGAATGCGCTCGCGCAGTTCCTTCAGATCGAGCATCTGGAACGGGTAGTCGCCGAGTTCGGCCTGCAGCGTCGAGAGGCGCTTGCTGCGCTCGGCGAGTTCGTCGTCGTCGAAGCAGAACTGGAAACCGCCCGGCTGACGCAACGCGACGTCGATGCCCGTTTCGCTCAGGAGCGCATCGGCGAAACCGGGCCAGCGCGTGGCCGAACTGCGCGACCACGTTGCATAAGGCGACAGGCCGTAGCCCTTGCCCTGTATCCACACGAGGCCGAAGTTGCCGCGCGAGGCGCGAAAGCCGCCGTCGTCCTCGTCGAGCACGGTCACGCGCGCGCCTTCGCGGGCGAGTCCGTAGGCCACGGCGGAACCGACGAGGCCGCCGCCGAGAACCAATACGTCGGGGCTTGAAAATGTCATCGGGCTTCTCCGATCAGAATGCGATCCAGTCCGACCATGCGGTCGAGCAGGATCATCAGCAGAACCGTGCCGACGATCAGCACCGCCGAGACGGACGCGACCAGCGGATCGATGGTCTGCGCGATCTGGTTGTACATGGCGACCGGCAGCGTCGTGGTGCCGGGCGTCGCGACGAAGATGGTCATCGTCAGCTCGTCGAAGCTCTGGATGAACGAGAGCACCCAGCCGCCCGCGACGCCTGTTCGGATCATCGGCAGCACGACGCGGCGAAACGCGGTGAAGCGGCTCGCGCCGCACGAAAGCGCCGCGCGCTCGGCATCGCGATCCAGCCCGATGGCCGACGACAGCGCGAGTCGCAATGCATACGGCAGCACGATGATCACGTGCGCGGCGACGAGCGACCAGAACGATCCCGACAGATGCAAGAGCGACAGGAAGCGCAGGAACGCGATGCCGAGCACGACGGCGGGAATCATCATCGGCGAGAGGAAGAAGCTCGTGAGCGCGGCGCGGCCCGGAAAGCGATAGCGCGCGATCGCGAGCGCGGCGGGCACCGCAAGCAGCACGCCGATGGTTGCCGCCGCGAAGGCGAGCCGGATCGACAGCCAGAACGCCGAGACGATGTCGCCGTTCTCGATGATCGCGTGGAACCAGCGGAACGACGCGCCATCGAAGGGCATCGAAATGAAGCCTTTGTCGGTGAACGCGACGAGCATCACGACGACGAGCGGCGCGAGGATGAACGTCAGGAACAGTGCGTTGAAAGTGAGCCCGAGCCAGCCGTTTTCTTTCATGATGTGGGTTCTCCGCTCAGTCGAAGATATGCCGGAAGCGGCGTTCGGCGAGGCGGCTGCAACCCATCACGATCGCGACGTTCGCGATCAGGAGCAGCACCGCGATGCTCGCGCCGAGCGGCCAGTTGAGCGTGCCGAGAAATTCGTCGTAGGCGGCGGTCGCGACCACTTTCAGACGCCGTCCGCCGATGAGCGCGGGCGTGGCGAACGCGGAAGCCGACAACGCGAACACGATGATCGACCCCGACAGCACGCCCGGCATGATCTGCGGCAGCACCACGCGGCGAAACACCGCGAAGGGCGAGCCGCCGAGCGAGCGGCCGGCCCATTCCACTTGCGGGTCGAGCTTTTGCATCGTGGCCCAGACGGACATCACCATGAACGGCACGAGAACGTGCGTCAGCGCAATGACGACGCCCGTCATCGTGAAGACGAAGCGGATCGGTTCGTCCGTGATGTGCAGCGCCTGCAATACGTTGTTGAGCACGCCGTTGTTGCCGAGCAGGATCTGCCAGCCGAGCGTGCGCACGACCACCGAAATGAGCAGCGGCCCGAGCACGATCAGAAGACACAGCGATTGCCACGGCTTTTTCATGCGCGCGAGCACGATGGTTTCCGGCACGCCGAGCAGAATCGAGAGCAGCGTGACGGCGAAGGCGAGGCCGGCGGTGCGCAGAAAGATCGCGCCGTAATAAGGATCGCTAACGACTTCCCAGTAGTTGCCAAGCGTATAGGCCGCCGTGACGCCGGCCGTGTCGCTGAACACGCGGAACGAAAGGAGCAGCGTGAGCAGCAGCGGCACCAGCAACAGGCCGATGAACAGCAGCAGCGCCGGCCCCGACAGCAGCCACGGCGCCGCGCCGGGACGGGCGTCGTCAAGCGTGGCCATTCGCGTTCTCCCGAAGGTCTTGCGTGAGCACGCGCAGGTCGTCGTCGGTCCAGGCGAGGCCCACTTCGTCGCCTTCCGCGGGCGGCGGCGCGCCGTGATTCGGCTGCGCGACGCGCAGCTTGCCGAGCCCCGTTTCCACTTCGAGCAGCCATTGATTGCCGACGAACACGCGCGTCGAGATGCGGCCTTTGATGCGCGCGTCGCCATTGGCGAGATGCACTTTCTCCGGGCGAATGTAGACGTTCACCGCGCCGTCGACCTCACGGCCTTCGTGCGGCACATGCAGCGTCGTGCCCGCGACATCGACGATCGCGCAGCGCGGGTTACGCTGCAGCACTTCGCCCGCGAACGCATTGGTGCGCCCGAGGAACGTGGAGGCGAACGGCGTGGCCGGGCGCTCGTAGGCGTCGTAGGGCGTCGAGAGTTGCGAGATCGCGCCGCGATGCATCACCGCGATGCGGTCGCTCATCGTCATCGCTTCGACCTGGTCGTGCGTGACGAGAATCGTCGTGATGCCGAGGCGCTTCTGGATCGCGCGCAATTCGATGTGCATCTCTTCGCGCAGCTTGGCGTCGAGGTTCGACATCGGCTCGTCGAGCAGCAGCAGTTCGGGCTGCATCGCAATGGCGCGCGCGATCGCCACGCGCTGCCGCTGCCCGCCCGACAGTTCCTTCGGATAGCGATGCCCGAGCCCTCTGAGCCGCACGAGCGCGAGCGCCTCTTCGACGCGCGCCTCGCGCTCCTTGCGCTTCACCTTGCGCATTTCCAGCCCGAAGCCGACGTTGCCCGCCACCGTCATGTGCGGAAAGAGCGCATAGCTTTGAAACACCACGCCGATGCCGCGCTTTTCCGGGCGTTCATTCGTGATGTCGCGGCCATCGAGCAGGATGCGGCCGGTCGTCGGCGTGACGAAGCCGGCGACCATTTGCAACGTCGTCGTCTTGCCGCAGCCCGACGGACCGAGCAGCGACAGCAGCTCGCCGCGCTCGACCGACAGATCGAGCGACTCGATCGCCGTGAAATCGCCGTAGCGTTTCGATATGCCTTGCAGTGTCAGGAAAGCCATGCGCGTTCTCCCTCGTCACATCGACTTAGCGTTCGACCGAACGGTTCCAGCGCTCCGTCCATTCGGTGCGATGCTGGTTGATCGTGGTCCAGTCCATCGCGGTGAGCTTGCCGATCTGCTCGGGGCCGTAGGGCACGCGCGCGGCGACTTCGGGCGTGAGCTTGACCGTCTTGTTGACCGGGCCGAGACCGATGTTCTGCGCTTGCAACGTCTGCACTTCGGGCGTCAGCAGGTATTGCACGAACTGCTGCGACAGGGCGGGCTGCGCGTTCTCCGCGATGGCGCACGCCGCCACTTGCAGCGCGACCGCGCCTTCCTTCGGATAGACGAACTTGAGCGGAAAGCCGGTGTTTTGCAGCGCCACCGCGCGGCCGCTGCCGTAAGGCGCGAGGATCACGTCGCCGGACTGCATCTGGCCATCCATCTCGCCGGGCGTGGGCGCCCACGAGAGCACGTTGGGCGCGACCTGCTTGGTCATTTCCGTGAAGCCCGGATCGATGTTCTTCTCGCCGCCGCCGGAAAGCCGCGCGAGCATCACGAGCGTATGCAGGCCGTAGGTGTTGGTGATCGGCGGCACGCCGAGCTTGCCCTTGATGCGCTTGTCGGCGAGCACCTTCCACGAATCGGGCGGCGGCAGGCCGGCCTTCCTGAACGCTTCCTCGTTGTAGCCGATGCCCGTCGCGACCATGCCGACGCCCACCGCCGCCGGCCCGATCTTCGCGAGCGGATAGACGTCTTTCATGATGGGCGCGTCGTCGAGCTTCGCGCACAGGTTCAACTGCATCGCCTGATACATGGGGCCGTCGTCCATCACGGCGACATTGATCTGCTGATGGCCCTTCTGCGCCTGGAGCTTCGCGAGCGTATCGCTCGAATTGCCCGCGACGTAGACGATCTTCACGTTATGTGCCTTCTCGAACGGCGGAATGATCTTCTGCCGATAGAGCTGCTCGTTCGAGCCGCCGACGTTGGCGACATAGAGCGTCGTTTCGGCGTGGGCGGCGAGCGCGCCGCTGGCGAGGAGGCCCGCGAAAGCGGTGCGGGACAGGACGGACAAACGGCGATGCAGCGCGCTTCTCATGACGATGATCTCCAGTTCCGGTACGTGGGGCGCGGGCTCGTCTGCCCGTCGATGAGAGGCAGTGTCGCGCCGCCGATTCATATCGTCCAATACGAATAAAATACCTATCTATGCAGGGATGATATGGATCGGGCGCAACCAGAATAGGGAAACTACGCATGAATCTGAAGCACATCGAGGCGTTCCGCGCGGTGATGGTGTCCGGTTCGATGACCGCGGCGGCCAAGGCGCTCTTCACGTCGCAGCCCAACGTGAGCCGCCTGATTTCGCAGCTCGAACGCGAAACGGGCCTGCAACTCTTTCAGCGCAGCGGCGTGCGCCTGATTCCGACGAGCGAGGGCACCGCGTTCTTCCGCGAGGTCGAGCGCGCGTTCGTCGGCCTGCAGGGCCTCGCGAACGCGGCGGCGCAGATCCGCAATCTCGGCAGCGGGCGTTTGCGTATCGCGGCGATGCCGTCGGCGGGCATGACGCTCGTGCCGCATGCGATCAAGCGCTTCGTCGAGCTGTTTCCGGAAGTCACGGTGTCGCTGCATGTGAATACGTCGGGCACGGTGAATCACTGGACCGCGTCGCAGTTCTGCGATCTCGGCGTGGCCGTGTACGTGAGCGAGGCGTCGGATTGCGAAGTGGAACAGCTATCGACCGTGGCCGCCGTGTGCGTGATGCCGGCGACGCATCGGCTTGCGGCGAAGCGCGTCGTGCGGCCGGAGGACCTGGAGGGCGAATCGTTCATTTCGCTTTGTCACGGCGACGGCACGCGCGCGGTCATGGACGAGGTGTTCCAGCGCGCGGGTGTGAAGCGCGTGCTCGCGATCGAGGCGCAATACACCGCCATGTGCTGCGAAATGGTGCGGCACGGCATGGGCGTGACGCTCGCGCATCCCATCGTGGCGCGGGATTATCGTGGGCCGGGTATTGAGATTCGCCCGTTCGTGCCCGCGCCGCGCTTTCCCATGTATCTGCTGTTTCCGCCGCATCGGCCGCGTGAGCGGCTTGCGATGGCGTTCGTCGATGTGCTGCGCGGTTTGCATGACGAGTTGCTTGCGGATGTTGTGCCGCCTGTGCGGGGGCGGTCGCGTGCGTGATGTTGTCGGCGCGCGGTTCATGTGCCGAATGTCGAGGTTCGCTTCGCTCTGAATTGCGTTCGCTGAACACTGAACTCTCGGCGGTTGAGTCGATGCGATGAAGGCGAGAGTCGGCCGGGGGGCGACGGAACGGCGATGACGTGGAGGGGCGACGAATGATAGATGGCAGCAGCGGGAGTGGGGTGGCCGGTCCGGCCATGAAGCGACACTCGCTCGACGGTGACATATCGCCGAAATTGATGCGTCTCGGTCGTTCGCTCCACCTGATGTCGGCCACCGCGCAGCTATGGTCGAACTTTTCCACGAGCTGCGAGTGCAGGAGTACCTTTATCATCCCCCCGAAAGAGCCCGGTCGAATGGACGACTAGGCCACACTTGGGAACAAGAAAATGAAGGACGGTTCGCATCAGCAAGCGGTTGAACGAAGCACGCCAAGCCACGATGAAGTCGTTGATCGGGGGGCGCTTGGCCCAGAGCCGTCGGAATCCTATCTCGAGCGTCTGCGAATGCTTGACGAGATTGTCCGAGAGTGTATCTTCGTGTCCCGTTCCTATGCGGGCATTCCGTCGCCCAGCAGCCAACATTTCTACGCGTCTGTTCTGTTCACGCTTACAATTACCAAGTGCGTGAGCCTTCTAATTTTGGCGCCGCACACGCCTTGGGCCGAGAAGAAGATCGAACATTGGGACTACAGCTCAATGACCGGCATTGCCCGCACAATCATTGAGCTGCGCGTCGCTTTTTATTATCTGTGTGTGGATCAATGCCCCGAGGACGAGTGGCAGTTCCGCTGGAATTTATTCAACCTTCACGATTGCACTTCGCGAATCCGCATGTTCGAGGCGCTCGAAGATGCGAAGCAAGTAGAAGCGCTGCGCGAGGCTGCGGAGGAGCTTCGATCACGCTTACTCGCAAATCCGTTCTTAGCCACCATTGACAAGAAACATCACAAGCGCCTGCTCCATGGTCAAGCAGCTTATCTCTTCCCGATGGAAGTTATCGCGGAGCGTGCAGGTATCGACCTAGCAACCTTCCGCTGGCTCTATGTGCTGTTTTCGAGTCACGTCCATGCACTCCCCATGTCGTTCTATCGAATCGGTCATGCTGGCGACGACCGGGGCCGGGGGCTGCCAAGCCCTTCGGAAGAGGGCTACTCCGCACTTTGTTTGAGTATGTCGGCTACGCTTCTAGTTGCGACGAGGGACGATCTTCATAACCTGTTTGCGGCATATAAGTCGCCGCCACCGCCCTTCGAGCCAGATGTCTCCGAGCTGACGGCCAATCCTCCTGCACTTGCTATCGGAGAAGAGCATCTTCACGAGGCTTCTGACACGCTTGCCGTGCGCTTCAAGAGAACGGGTGAGACGGCCTACAAGACGACTCTCATATATCGGCCGACCGGCGAAGAGATCCTCGAACGCGACGATTCCGAGCAGGACGACGCCGAACTAAAATATTTTGATCCGTATTTCTGGAGTGTGAAGCTAAACGGAGGGCCGGCCACAAGTGAGGCACTCGAGCAGGCACTAACAGGGCCGCATGCGTTTCGCGTTGACTATCCAGCGCGGGAACTGCTGTTTAAAACGGCTGAACGATAAGCTCCGCCGACTCGAGGAGGGCAGGTCGAGAGTCGGATCGGTGCTCGCAGGAACATCCCCTCATTCTTCTCTTTGCAAGAATACGACTGATCGCTCGGGGTATGTTTGCAACGAGAGCGAGCACTGTCGCGCGGTGGCCGTAAAATGGCTGCTCCCGAACTGATTGGGGATCTTGATAGCGCACCTTCTTCTGCTCGGCGCAGGCTTCACCCAAAATTGGGGTGGATGGCTCGCTAGCGAACTCGCCGACGACCTGATCGGCCGTCTCGCGGACGACCGCGAGACTTGCCAGCGATTGATTGCAAATCCGAACTTCGAAGATGTGCTCGGAGACTTGCAGCGCGATTGGCTTCAACAGCGACGCCCCGAGCACCGCACACGTCTGGACGCACTGGAGCGTGCGATCAAAGCGTCCTTCGATGACATGAACAGGGTGCTCGCAGCGCATCCTGGTCTGGAGTTTCAGGGCAACGGGCCGAACTTTGTCGAACGAGGCGTCGGCACTTTTCTGGCCCGGTTCGACGCCATCTTCACCCTCAATCAGGACCTACTTCTCGAATTGTTCTACACGGGAGACGTTCGGGTGGGCGTCCAATATCCAGGGATGCGCGTGCCACCCGCTTTCTGGGGTAGCCGCCCGGACGAGAAGATTGCTGCGGAGTGGCAACCTCGTCCGGAAGACGAGTATCGAGTAGAACAACAAGGCCAGCCGGTCTTCAAACTGCATGGTTCAGCAAATTGGCGCAGTGAGGGCGGTGCCGATCTGCTTGTGATGGGTGCGCAGAAGGTAGATGCGATTGCTGGATCGGCCCTGCTGACGCGCTATGCCACAGAATTCCGTGAGCGGCTGCGTGAGCGCGGCGCACGGCTGATGACCGTCGGCTACGGGTTCGGGGACGAGCATATCAATCAGGAGATCGCCGAAGCGGCACAGGCCGATGAAACCTTTGGATTGTTCGTGGTCGGTCCGGGCGGGCGAAAGACACTCCGGCCACGAAACGACATGGGCCAAATTCCGCAGCCCCAGCGACCGATTGAAGATGTCCGGTATATAGGCGGCTCGACCCGCTCTC
Source organism: Caballeronia cordobensis (assembly GCF_001544575.2). Taxonomy (GTDB): domain Bacteria; phylum Pseudomonadota; class Gammaproteobacteria; order Burkholderiales; family Burkholderiaceae; genus Caballeronia; species Caballeronia cordobensis. Next base: position 184,554 of record NZ_FCNY02000011.1, on the reverse strand, counting down.
TGCGCACGACCTTCACGAACGACGAACTGGAACGCGCAAAGCTGTTACGTTTCTTCGGAGCCTGACGAGTGCGTTGGGCGACTTGCTGCTCATAAATCGATTGGGAACGTACTGGTGCTAGTGATTGCAGCGCTGTGTGCGAACGTCTTATATCGATGAGACAGCGGACTTGCGCCGATGCTGACTGAGTGACCCAAACGGGTCGAGAATCGACCTCCACGCAACTTCCGTCATCGGCACTCTGGGCAGAAGATTCAAAATCAAGCAAACCGTCGATTCAACGTTGAGTGAAACAACGTAACCTGCCGCGCCCGGGTTTAGACTTACGTGAACCCCGCCACCAAAGGAGCAAGCAATGCCGGACCTCGTCACCTGCCTATGGTTCAACGGCAACGCACGCGAGGCGGCGGAATTCTACGCCGCGACCTTTCCCGATAGCCATGTCGGCGCCGGCCACGCGTCCGCTAAGCCGGGCGTCGGCAGCGGTCCCGAACTGACGGTCGAATTCACCGTGCTCGGCCAGCGCTTTCTCGGGCTGAACGGCGGGCCGAACTTCAGGCCGAACGAAGCGGTGAGCTTCATGATCCACACGAACAGCGAGGAGGAAACCGACCGCTACTGGCACGCGATCGTCGGCAACGGCGGCGAGGAAGCGCCGTGCGGCTGGTGCAAGGACCGCTGGGGCTTCTCGTGGCAGATCACGCCGAAGCGCCTGCTCGACATCTTCAACGGTCCCGACCGCGAGGCCGCGAGACGCGCGATGGACGCGATGATGACAATGAAGAAGATCGACATCGCCGCCATCGAGCGCGCGGCGGCGGGCGGCTGACCGGCTTCATCGGTCGAACTCCCGGGTCTGCTCGGCTTCTTCGAACATCTTGCCGAAGGCGGTCGGCACGAGCACGACGGAGCGGTCCGCGGGATCGTAGCGGTCGGCGAGGGCGAACGCTTCGGAGATGATCGTCTGCACGTCCTGGCGCAGCATGGTCACGTCGAAGGACAAGTGCGCCGCGAACGGGTCCCAGTCGAAGCAGCCGACCACCGCCGACTGCCACGCCTCGCGCGACAGCTTCGACGTGAAATGCACGAAGCCTTCAAACGCGGTGATCGAATTCATCAGCAGGCCGGACGGCAGCCGGCCCAGTTTGTCATGCCGGAGCGCGAGCGCGTTTCGCGCGGATGCGGCGTTGTAGCCGCAACTTTCGACGGCATCGGGCTTGAGCGCGATGCCGCGCGCATCGAACGCGTCGCGAAAGCCCGCGATGCGCATCTCCGTCGCGTATTCGCCGGGAATGCCGCCGAGCAGGATCAGTGCGTCCGGCGATTCGCCGCGTGCGATCAGCTTGTCGATGAGCACGTCGGTGATCGCGCGCGCGCCGCCGCGATTGTCCGACACGACCGACGGCGCGCCGTCGCCGGGCAGATCGACGTTGATCGAAGGCACGCCCGCCGCGGCGCACAGCGCGTTGAGCGGCGCCGGATTGCGCACGCCCGCGATGAACAGCAACTCGACGCGCTGCGACAGCAGAGTCTCGACGACGCTTGCTTCCACGGCCGGATCGCGCTGCGTGCCGACGACGACCGGGCACAGGCCGCGGCTGCGCGCTTCATCCTCGAAGGTCTGCGCGAGCCCCGCGAAGAAGCGGTTGCGGTAATGCGGCAGCACCATGCCCGCAAGCCCCGAGCGCGACAGCCGCAGCCCGCGCGCCTTCATGTTGACGTTGTAGCCGAGCGCACGCGCGCTGTCGAGTATGCGGCGGGCCGTTTCCTCCTTGATGCGGTAACGCGTCCAGGTGCCGTTGAGCACCATGCTCACCGTGGATGTCGACGATCCCGTCGCCTTCGCGATGTCGTAGATCGTCGACTTCCTTCCTTGCGTCGTGCTGGCCATCTGATTTCGCTCCGGCTGCATGCGTTTTGCCCCGACGGTAGCCCTTCCCGATGCGCGAACCGAGCTAGGGTTTGTCCGGGTCGATTCCGTTGCTGAATAGTTTCAGCATAGCCCAACCCGGCTTGCTGAATGGATTCAGCACCCTGTAAGCCCAACGCCGGCGCATCTGGAATTCCGTTCACTGAACTGGGCGCGCAGCTCGGATTGCTGACGTCCTCCGGAGGAGACATGTCCAAGAATATGTTTCGCGCGTGGTGCGCCGGTCTGGCGGCTTTCGCATTCGCGGTCGGCGTGGCGTCGGCGTCGCCGGACAAGCCGGTCATCGGCGTCGTCGTGAAGATCGGCGGCATTCCGTGGTTCAACGCGATGGACGCCGGCATCAAGAAACGCAGCGAGCAGCTCGGCGTGAAGGCGTTCATGGTCGGGCCGACGAGCGCCGATCCCGCGCTTCAGGTTCGCGCGATCGAAGATCTCATCGCGCAGAAAGTGGATGTGATCGGCGTCGTGCCCAACGATGCCGAAGTGCTCGAACCCGTGCTGCAGCGCGCCCGCGCGGCGGGCATCAAGGTCATCACGCACGAGTCGCCCAAGCAGAAGAACGCCGACTGGGACTTCGAGCTCGCCTCGGTGAAAGGCTTCGGCGAGGCCTATGCGAAGCGCCTGGGCGAAGCGCTCGGCGGCAAGGGCGAATACGCGGTGTTCGTCGGCTCGCTCACGGTGCCGCTGCATAACGCATGGGCCGATGCGGCCATCGCGTACATCAAGGCGAACTATCCGGGCATGACGCTCGTCGGCGACCGTTACGGCGTCGCGGAAGACGTCGATGCCTCGCGCAAGACGGCGCTCGATCTGATGCGCGCGCATCCTAACCTGAAGGCGATTCTCGCGTTCGGCAGCCAGGGACCGATCGGCGCCGCGCGCGCGGTGCAGGAAAAGCAGATGAAGGGCAAGGTGCTCGTGCTCGGCCCGTTCTCGCCGGGGCAAGGCAGGCGTCTCGTGCACGACGGCGTGCTGACGGGCGGCTACATGTGGAATCCGGCGCAGGCGGGCGAAGTCTTCGTGACGCTCGGCACGATGGTCGCGAAGGGTCAGCCGATCAAGGACGGCACGAACATTCCGGGGCTCGGCGTCGTGCATCCGGACGGCCACAATCTGATCGTCGATCAACTGGTCGATCTCAACGAGAAGACCGTCGACGAACTGGCGAAATCCGGGCTCTGAGCGCTTGTGTTCCATGAGCCACGATGCGTCCGTCGCTGTCGAAACGCCCGCCGCGCAAGGCACGCCCTTGCTGCAGCTCGACAACGTCTCGAAGGTCTTCGGCGGCGTGAAGGCGCTCAAGGCCGTGAAGTTTGACGTGATGCCGGGCGAAGTGCTGTGCCTCGCGGGCGAGAACGGCTGCGGCAAGAGCACGATCATCAAGATCATCAACGGCGTGTATCAGCCGGAGCCGGGCGCGGTGATGCTGATGGACGGCGCGTCGATCGAAGGGCTCGATCCGGCGAAGGCGCGCGAGCTCGGCATTCAGGTGATCTGGCAGGATCTCGCGCTCTTTCCCGAGATGACGGTCGCGGAAAACATCGCGTTCGAGCAGAACCTCGGCGCGCGTCCGCGCTTCGTGAACTACGCGAAGATGAAGGACGCGGCGCGGCGGATTCTCGCGCGGCTCGGCGTCGTCATCGACCTGAACCGGTCGGTGCGCTCGCTGTCGATCGCGCAACGGCAGATCGTCGCGATTGCACGGGCGCTCGTGCGCGACGCGCGCCTTGTGTTCATGGACGAACCTACCGCCTCGCTCAGCCACGCCGAAACCGCGGCGCTGCTGGAGATCGTGCGCCGTCTGTCGGCGGATGGCATTGCCGTCGTGTTCGTGAGTCACCGGCTCGCCGAAGTGCTTGAAGTCTGCACGCGCGTGACCGTGCTGCGCGACGGTCAATATGTCGGCACGTTTCCGACCGAAGGCATGACGCAGACGCGTCTCACCGAGTTGATGACGGGCCGCACGTTCGACTATGAAGTGCGCAACACGGACCTGTCGCAAGCGCCGGTCGTGCTGGACGTGCGCGGCTTGTCGCGCGGGCGCGAATATGCCGATGTGTCGCTCTCCATCCGCCGCGGCGAGATTCTCGGCGTGACGGGGCGCCTCGGCGCGGGACGCACGGAACTCGCGCTGTCGCTCTTCGGCATGACGCGGCCGCGCGCGGGATCGATACGCATCGAAGGCCGTGAGATCGCGCTGCGCTCCAATCGCGATGCGATCCGCAAGGGCATTGCGTATGTCTCGGAGGACCGGCTTTCGCTCGGCCTCGTGCAGCCGCAGTCGATCGGCGACAACACTGTCGCCGCCGTGCTCGACCGTCTTCTCGACGCCACGCGTCTCGTTTCGTCGAAGAAGCGCGATGCATTGATCCGCGACTGGATCGCGCAGCTCGCCGTGAAGATCGGCAAGCCGGACGACGCCGTCTCGACGCTGTCGGGCGGCAACCAGCAACGCATCGTGCTCGCGAAATGGCTCGCGACGAACCCGAAGCTGCTGATTCTGGATTCGCCGACCGTCGGCGTGGACGTGGGCGCGCGCGCCGGCATCTTCGCGATCATTCACAAGCTCGCGGCGCAAGGCATGGCCATCCTGCTGATCTCGGACGAAATCCCCGAGGTCTACTTCAACGCCGACCGCATTCTGCATATGCGCGGCGGGCGCATCGTCGGGCAATACGTGCCGGGCGCGACGACGATGGAACGCATCGAGCGAGACGTCCATGCCTGATCTGCGCAGATTCGGAATCGGTTCGATCGAGGCGCTGCTGATTCTCGTCATCGTCGCGATGATGATCGGCCTGAGCGTCTCGACCTCGACGTTTCTCACGCTGTCGAATCTCTTCGATCTGCTGAATCAAAGCTCCGTCAACATCATCTTCGCGGTGGGGCTGCTCGTCGTGCTGATCGCGGGCGGCATCGACATCTCGTTCGCGGTGGGCGCGTCGGTCGTGCAGTATCTGACGGCGCTGACCGTCATCCGGCTCGGCGGCGGCAACTGGGCGCTCGGCTTTATCGTCGCGGCGTGCTTCGGCTTTTTGCTCGGCGCGATCAACGCGACGATCATCTACCGCTTTCGCATCGTGTCCATCGTCGTGACGATCGCCACCTTCAACGTGTTCTTCGGCGGCCTGATGTTCCTCACGGGCGGCGTGTCCATCTACGACTTGCCGGACTGGTGGGTGACGCGCGTGTCGATCGTGCACTTCGACACCGCGAGCGGCGCGGCGAATCTCGCGCTGCCGGTCGCCGTGATGATCGCGATGGTCGCGGCAACCTGGTTCCTGCTGCGCCGCACGACCACGGGCCGTCAGCTCTACGCGATGGGCGACAACCCCGAGGCGGCGCGGCGCGTCGGCGTGAACATCGGCGCGATGCATTACATCGCGTTCGGCTGGCTCGGCATGATGGCCGGCATCGCCGGGCTGATGCAGGCGCATTACGTGCAGGAAGTCGTGCCCAACGCCTTATACGGACGTGAACTCGATGTTCTCGCCGCCGTGGTGCTGGGCGGCGCGCGGCTCGGCGGCGGGCGCGGCACGATACTCGGCGCGATTCTCGGCATCTTGCTCACGGCGATTACCGCGAACGGACTGAACCTGCTCGGCATCTCGCCTTACGCGTTCAAGATGATCATCGGCGCGATCATTCTCGTCGCCATCACCTTGTCGAGCGGCGGCTTTGCGAAGCTCGTCGGTTCGCGCTTCTCGCCCAAGGCATCGTCATGAAAGACCGATCGCTCGTTCCCGCGGATGTCGCCGGCCTGCTGGGTTTTCTCGTCGTCGTGATCGTCGGCATGAGTCTCGCGTCGGATCGCTTCTTCACGGCGAGCACGTTCGTATCGGTGGCGTTCCAGTTGCCCGAGCTCGGCTTCTTCACGCTCGCGATGCTGATGCCGCTCATCTCCGGCGGCTTCAATCTTGCCGTGACGTTCACCGCGAACATGGCGGGACTCGCGATGGCCTACGTGCTGCACACGCAAGGCGGCGCGGACGCGGGCGCGTTCGCGGTGCTGCTCGGCATGCTCGCGGCGCTGGCGACCGGCGCGGCATCGGGCTGGGTGATGGGCGCGGTCATCGCGCGCACCGGCGCGAGCCCGATCCTCGTTTCCCTTTCGATGATGATCTTCCTGCGCGGCCTCGGCGAATTTCTCACGCGCGGCGGCGATATCTCCGGCTTTCCGCCCTTCGTGCGCGAGATGGGTAACGGCGTGTTCGCCGGCGTGCCGATTCCGCTGTGGATTTTCATCGGCTGCGCGCTGCTGTGGCATGTCGTGATGACGCGCTCGCGGCTCGGCTTCGCGACGCGCATGATCGGCTCGAATCTCGAAGCGACGCGCTATTCCGGCATCGCAACGACGCGCGCCGTGACGCGCATCTACATGCTATCCGGGCTGATGTGCGGCGTCGCGGGCATCGTCATGGCGGCGCGCTTCAATTCGGTGCGCGTCGGTCACGGCGAGGCGTTCCTGCTGATCTCCGTGCTGGCGTGCTTTCTCGGGCGCGTCGATCCGTTCGGCGGCTTCGGGCGCGTCGTGCCGGTCGTGATCGCGCTGGTGATTCTTCAGGTCATCGCGTCGGGGCTGAATCTGCTCGGCGCGAATCAACATCTCGCCACCGCGCTATGGGGCGTGTTTCTGCTGGTGGTGATGCTCATCCGTTGGGCGTGGGCCAACGGCATTTCGAAAACGCGGATCCGCAAGCGCGTGACCGCATCGGAGGGAGTCGCACGATGAACAAGCTTGGCGTACATGCACTGGTTTGGGCGGGCGATCTGACGCCGGAATCGACGCGCAAGGTCGTCAGTCAGACCAAAGCCGCCGGGTTCGATCTCGTCGAGCTTTCGCTGCATGGTCCGAAGGTGATGGACCTCGCGCTCACGCGCGATCTGTTGCAGGAGCATCAACTGGATATCGGCTGCTCGCGCGGCCTGACGTTCGATGCCGACGTGTCCAGCGAAGACAGCGCGACGGTCGCGCGGGGCGTGGCGTTGCTGGAAGAGGGCATCACGATCACGGCGGAACTGGGCGGCCATTATTTCGGCGGCATTCTGTATGGCGCGATGGCGAAGTATTCCGCGCCGGTCACGAAGCAGGGCCGCCGGAATTCGATCGATTCGCTCAGGCGCATCGCCGAGTTCGCGCAGAAGAAGAACGTCACGCTGGGCCTCGAAGTCGTCAATCGCTATGAAAGCAATCTGTTGAACACCGCGTCGCAGGCACTCGCGTTGATCGATGAAGTGAACGCGCCGAATGTCGTCGTGCATCTCGATACGTATCACATGAACATCGAGGAATCGGATTTCATGCAGCCCGTGCTCGAATGCGGCAAGCGGCTCGGCTACGTGCATATCGGCGAGAGCAATCGCGGTTATCTCGGCTCGGGCACGATCGACTTCTCGCAGTTCTTTCACGCGCTCGCGATGATCGGCTATCAGGGCGTCGTGACCTTCGAAAGCTTTTCATCGACGGTCGTGAACGAGCAGTTGTCGAACACGCTCGCGATCTGGCGCAACCTGTGGGACGACGGCATGGATCTCGCGAAGCATGCGCGCGAGTTCATCGCGGGCGGAATCAATGCCGCGGCGAAGGCGCGGGCGCATCACTGAGCGCGCGCCTTCTCCACTGCGCTTTACTTCTGCAACAGCAAGCCCAGCGGCGCGAGCGGACCGACCTGCATCAACTCGTATTTCGCATGGCCGCCCGCCGCGAGCGGCAGGGCTTCCACGGTCGCGCGGGCTTCGTCGAGCGAATCGACGTTCATCAGAAACACCACGCCCGGCGCGTCCTGCCGGTACCAGAACTGCTCGATTCTGCCGTCGAGATAGAGCTTGAGCGTGGCGGGCACTTCCTTCGGCATGATCTGCTGGCGCTCTTCAGGCGTGAGCGGCTTGTTGACCGAAGCAACGGCGATGACTTTCATGGCGATCTCCTTTTCAAAGGGTTCATTGCGGTGCGCAACGGAGATCAATGTAGCCTCGGCGCTCTAAAAGCTGTATTGTCACAACTGACAACTTTAGGGTCGTTTACGCCATGCGCATCGCCATCCTCGCCCTCGACGGCGTCTTCGATACCGGCCTCGCCGTGACGCTCGACGTGCTCGCGGCCGCGAACGGTCTCGCCGCCCGCATGATGAACGGAACGCCGCATTTTCAAGTGACGACGGTTGGCGTGCGCAGGCGTGTGCGCTCGGGGCAGGGCTTCGCGATTCCGGTGCGGCCCATCGAAGCGGATCTGAAACCGGACTGGGTGATCGTTCCCGCAATCGGCGCGACAACGCCGGACAAGCTCCTGCCTGCGCTCGAACGCGTGGACGTGAAGGCGGCGCTGCGGCAGGTGCGGCAATGGCGGGCCGACGGCGCGCTGATCGCGGCGTCGTGCATCGGCACGTTTTTGCTTGCCGAAGCGGGCCTGCTCGATCATCGGCAAGCGACGACGACCTGGTCGCTCGCGCCGCTTTTCAGGCAGCGCTATCCGCATGTCGCGCTCGATGAAACGCGCATGCTCGTGCCGACCGATATCGGCGTGACGGCCGGCGCGGCGCTCGGCCATCTCGATCTCGCGCTATGGCTCATCCGCAAGGCGAGCCCGGAGCTGGCCGCGCTCGTGTCGCGCTATCTGCTCGCCGATATCCGCACGCTGCAGGCGCCTTACATCATTCCGAATCATCTGGCGCAGGCCGATCCGCTGATCCAGCGCTTCGAGCGCTGGGCGCGCGATCGTCTGAAAGAGGGCTTCTCGCTGCAGGACGCCGCGAGCGCGCTCGCGACCAGCACGCGTTCGCTGCAACGCCGCTGCAACGAGGTGCTCGGGAAATCGCCGCTGGCGTACTTTCAGGACTTGCGCGTGGAACGTGCGCAGTCGCTTCTGCACGGCAGCGGCCTCGACATCGAAGCGATCGCCGCCGAAGTCGGTTACGACGACGGCGCGACGCTGCGCACGCTCCTGCGCCAGCGCCTCGGCCGCGGCGTGCGCGATCTGCGCGCCGAGTTGCGCTGACTGACTATAAGGATCGCTCGATGGCCTGGCCGAGCAGGTTCAGCCCGAGGTCGATCTCTTCCTCGCTCACGGTCAGAGGCGGCGCGATGCGGAACACGCCGCCCATGCCCGGCAATTGCACGATGTTCATGCTCAGGCCGAGATTCATGCACTCGCGCGTGATCTTCGCGCCGAGGCCATCGGCGGGCTCTTTCGAGCGGCGGTCCTTGACGATTTCCACGCCCAGCAGCAAGCCGCGTCCGCGCACGTCGCCGATGCAGTCGAAGCGCTCCATCAGATCGAGCAGGCCGCGTCTCAGGCGCGCGCTCATCACGTTTGCGCGTGCGACGAGCCCGTCGCGCTCGACCACGTCCAGCACGCGCAAGCCGACGGCGGCGGGCAGCGGGTCGGAGACGTGCGTCGTGTAGAACAGATAGCCGAGTTCGTGCGCCTTCTCTTCGATTTCCGCCGATGTCACCACCGCCGCGAGCGGCAAGCCCGCGCCGAGCGTTTTCGACAGCGTGAGGATGTCGGGCGTGACGCCGTCGCGCTGGCACGCGAACATCGTGCCGGTGCGGCCGATGCCGGTTTGCGCTTCATCGAGAATCAGCAGCATGCCGCGCTCCTCGCACTTGCGCTTGAGCGCCGCCATGTAGCCTTCCGGCAATTCGATGATGCCGCCCGAGCTCAGAATCGGCTCCGCGATGAACGCGGCGAGATTGCCGCTCGACTGGCGGTCGATGAGATCGAACGCGTAATCCAGTTCCGCGAGCCAGTCGTATTGTCCGTTGCGCTCGAAGCGCGCGCGGTACGCGAACGGCGCGGGAATCGCGAAGGAGCCGACCGCCGCCGGGCCCACGCCCTTGCGCCCGGCGCTGTACGTCGCCGACGCGGCGTGGCCCGTCATGCCGTGCCACGACTGCGCGAAACCGACCACTTCATAGCGCCCGGTGACGAGCTTCGCCATGCGGATCGCCGCTTCGTTCGACTCCGCGCCCGTGCTGAGCAAAAGCGCGCGATCGAGCCCGGCGGGCGTGATATCGGCAAGACGCGTAGCGAGATCGACCACGGGGCGCGACAGCATCCCGCTGAAAAGATGGTCGAGCTTGCCCGCATACTCGCTGATGACCGACACGATTTCCGGATGACTGTGGCCGAGCACGGCGCTCATTTGGCCCGACGTGAAATCGAGGATCGCGCGGCCGTCGGCGTCGTAGACGAAGCTGCCTTGCGCGCGCTCGACGATCATCGGCTCGAACGTGCCGCCGTAGCGGATCAGATGGTTCCTGGCATTGCGCCAGAACGTTGCGTCGTTGTTCAGGGACACCGGGCTTCTCCTGGCGATGGCGATGAATTTGCAGTGTAGACGGCGCGCTGGTTTTATAGAATCGAATAGTTTTAATGCGAGCCAGAAGCGGAGCTAATATCTTGGGCCTTTCGCTCGAAATCGAATTGTTGCGTTCTTTCGCCGTCATTGCCGAGGTGCGAGCGTTGAGCCGCGCGTCGGAGCGCATCGGCCGGACGCAATCGGCGCTCAGCCAGCAGATGAAGCGGCTCGAAGAAATCGTCGATCAGCCGCTTTTTCAGCGCACCGGGCGCGGCGTGGTGCTGACGAACCCCGGCGAGCGCCTGCTCGTCCACGCGCAGCGCATTCTCAGGCTGCACGACGAAGCCATGGCCGATCTGTGCGGCAAAGGGCTCTCGGGCAGCATCCGCTTCGGCTGTCCCGACGATTACGCCGCCGTCTTTCTGCCGGCCTTGCTGCGGCAGTTCTCGAGCCAGCATCCGCATGCGCTCGTGGAAGTCGTGTGCGGCCCGACGCCGCGGCTCGCCGAGCAACTGAAAAAGCGCGCGCTCGATCTCGCGATGCTTTCACTGCCCGAAGATACGCCCGGCGGCGACATCATCCGGCGCGAGCAACTCGTCTGGATCGGCGGGCCGGGCATGGATTCGGCGCATTACGACCCGCTGCCGCTCGCGCTCTCGGACCCCGACACGCTCGATCACATCGCCGCCTGCGATGCGCTGCGGCGCGCCGGCAGGGCCTATCGCATCGCGTATGCGAGCAGCAGTCTTGCCGGGCTCACGGCGCTGGTCCGCTCGGGGCAGGCGTTCGCGGTCATCACGCAGACGGCCGTGCCCGCCGATCTCTGCGTGCTCAACGCCGATGCCGCGTTGCCCGCGCTGCCGGCCGTCGGCATCTCGCTGAAATTCGCGCGCGAGCGGCCGTCGCTATTGACGGCTGCCTTCGCCGAGCACATCCGGAAGACGCTGCCTTTGCTCTGATGATGCCATTCGCCATGCCTTCAAACGATCACGACCTGGAAGACCCCGCTCTGCTGCGCCGTCTGCTGCGCGCGAAAGACCGCATGGACGCGTCGTCGCACGAAGACTGGCCCGTGAAACGCCTGGCCGCTGTCAGCGGCGTGTCCGAAGCGCATTTCGCGCGCTCGTTCAAGCGCGCGTTCGGCATTCCGCCGCATCGCTATCTGCTGACGCGTCGCATCGAGCAGGCCGTCACGCTGCTGCGCGACACGGATTTGCCGATCACGGATATCGCGTTCGTCACCGGCTGGGAAAGTCTCGGTACGTTCGGGCGCATCTTTCGCGACATCACGGGCAAGACGCCGGGTGCGATGCGCACGGAGGCGCGCGCCGCCAGTTCCGCGCTGGATCGCGTGCCCGCATGCGTGCTGAAGGCCGCGCAACGGCCCGATCTCGACACCGCAGTTTTGGAGAAGCGGCGGCGCGCCGCGAAGGCTACATTGAGGCCATCATCAACCAAGGAGGACACATGAACCAGGGCATCAGTGTGGCGGGCGTCTATGTCGACGATCAGGACGAAGCGCTCGCATTCTATGTGGACAAGCTCGGATTTCGCGTTCACACGGACGTGCGCAACGGCGCTTACCGCTGGCTCACCGTGCAGCATCCGGATCAGCCGTCGTTCCAGCTCGGCCTGTTCGCGCCCGGCGCGCCCATTCACGACGACGCCACCGCGCACACGCTGCGCGCGATGGTCGCCAAGGGCGCGATGCCGCCGCTCGTGCTCTCGGTCGCGGACTGCCGCGCGGAGTGCGAGCGGCTCAAGGCGCGCGGCGTGGAGTTCACGCAGGAGCCGGTCGAGCGCTACGGCAGCGTCGATGCCGGCTTTCGCGATCCCGCCGGCAATGGCTGGAAGATGATCCAGGCGGCGCGATGACCGGGACATGAACTGTCCGCTTTCTTAAGCACCATACGGTCTGTTCTTAAATTGCTTAAGACATGACCGTTACGCCATCTCTCTTCGAACCGCCCCGCGACATGCACGCGCTCGTGCTGGCGTGGATCCGGCGCGCGCGCGAATCGCAGGTCCGCCATTACACGATGGCCGACCGGCTCACGGCCTGCGGCAGGCGGCTCGGTCTTGCCGTCATCGGCATCACGGCGGCGACGGGCACGTCGGCGTTCTTGTCGCTCGTCGCAACCGCGGTGTCGCCGGACGTGCGCGTCGTGATCGGCATGACGAGCCTGAGCGCGGCCGTGCTGGCGTCGCTGCAAACCTTCCTGCGCTACAGCGAGCGCGCCGAGCTGCATCGCCGGGCGGGCGCGCAGTATGGCGCGGTGCGGCGGCGGCTCGAAGCGATTCACGCCGCCGATCCTTGCGTGCATGACGCGCGCGCGCTCGACGCCGTGCGCGACGAACTCGATCACATCGCGCAGAACGCGCCGCATCTGCCGCGCGCAACGCCGCAAGCCGAACGTCGATAAACTCGCCGTGCGGGGGCGTTGCCGCGCATGTTATCGGCCTGCCCGCTTTCAAACCAACAACACGCTGGAGTACGTCCGAATGAGCGTTTTCGAAGAAGACAAGATCGACTGCCATTGCCATCTGTTCGATCCCGTGCGCTTCCCTTATCGCGATGACACGGTGTATCGGCCCGAAGGCCAGGAAATCGGCACGGCGGCGCAATTTGTCCACGTGCTCGATGCTTATGGCGTGCGGCATGCGCTTCTGGTTGGACCGACCAGCGGATATCGCACGGACAACCGATGTCTTCTCGATGCCATTGCCCGCTACGAAGGCCGTCTTCGCGGCATTGCGGTCGTCGATAACGACATTGCGCGGGACGAGCTCATGTCCCTGAAGCGCGAAGGCGTGGTCGGGGTCGCGTTCAATCCCGCGATGGAAGGCGTCGAAGCGGTGCTCGGCGCGGGTGCGCTTTTCGGCATGCTCGCGGATCTCGGCATGATCGCTCAGGTTCAGGTCGCGGAAGATCAGATGCTCGCGCTCCAGCCGTGGCTTCAGAAACAGGCGGCGGCGCTCGTGATCGATCACTGCGGGCGGCCGCAGGCGGGCGCGGGCGTGGATCAGCCCGGCTTCGAAGCGCTGCTGCGCCTGGCCGATACCGGGCGCACGGCCGTCAAGCTGTCCGGCTGGCAAAAATACTCCGGCGACGCTTACCCCTACGAGGATACCTGGCGCTATGCGCACACCTTGCTGCGCGTATTCGGGCCGCAACACTGCGTGTGGGGCTCCGACTGGCCGTTCCTGCGGGCTACCGAGCGCCTCGACTACGGTCCGCTGCTGAAGCTCTTCGAGCGGATCGTTCCCGATTCGCAGACTCGCCGGCAGATTCAATGGGAGACCCCGCGACGGCTTTTCGGCTTCGACGCGGCGGCCTCCTGACCGCAAGTGCCGTCAGGCGTTCGCGCCGCCATCGACAGTCAGCGTCGCGCCGGTGATGTAGCTGGCGTTGGCGCTCGCAAGGAAGACCACGGCTTGCGCGATGTCGTCGCCTTTGCCGTATTCGCCGGTGGCCGTCAACGCTTTCAACGTCGCGGCGAACGGACCTTCGACCGGGTTCATGTCCGTATCGATGGAGCCGGGCTGCACCAGATTCGCCGTGATCCCGTGCGCGCCGAGTTCGCGCGCCAGCCCCTGCGTGAGCGCGACGAGCGCGGACTTGGACGCGGAGTAGACGCCGAGCAACGACGCCGGAACGCGGTCGGCGAAATAGCTGCCGATGGAAATGATCCGTCCATTCGCCTTGAGATGCGGAATCGCCGCCTTTGCGGCCAGGATCGGCGCGCGCACATTCACGTTGAGCGTCGCGTCGATATCTTCGATGGATATGTCCTGCACGTTGCCCATTCGAAGAATGCCGGCGTTGTTGACCAGGATATCGAGGCCGCCCAGCGCCTCGACCGTCTTCTGCACGGACGCGTGAATGGCCGCTGCATCGGCGCTATCGGCCTGGATCGCGATGCCGCGCCGGCCCTCGGCTTCGATCGCCTTCGCCACGGCAGCAGCCTGTTCCGACGACTTCTCGTACGTGATGGCGACATCCGCGCCGGCAGCCGCCAGCGCCTTCGCAATCGAAGCGCCGATACCGCGGCTTGCTCCCGTGACGAGCGCGCGTTTTCCTTCGAGCATCATGATTCTCTCCATGGTGGGTAGATCGATACGGATAAAAGCCTGACCGGTCGGCTCAGGCGAAAAGACGCTGAATCTCTGAGTAGGGCAAGGGCTGGTCATTCAGCGCATCGGAACGGCCGTGCGCCAGAAAGTCGGCTGCCAGGGCCTTCGTCCGGCCGAGCACGACCTGCGAGATGCCGCTGCCCGCGCTGAGCCGGCGCACGCCGAGTTGTCCAAGCGTCGCGGCATCGGCCAGACCCGGAAGGGCCATGACGTTCAGCGGCAGGCGGATTGCGCCGACGATCGCTTCGATGTCGGACGGCTGCACGAGCGCGGGCAGGAAGAGACCGTCCGCGCCCGCGGACGCATACAGATTGCCGCGCGCGATCGCCTCGTGCGGCTGCTTCGCTTTCTCGACGAGGCTCGCAAGAAAGACGTCGCTGCGCGCATTGACGAAGAGATCCAGACCCGCTTTCGCAACCGCATTCTTGATGGCGTCGATTTTCGCGGCCAGCAGCGACGCGTCGTCCGGGCCGTCTTCGATATTGATGCCGGCAATGCCTAGCTCCGCGAGCTTCATCACCTGATTCGCGGCGGTGCGTGCATCGTCGGCGTAGCCGTTTTCGACATCGACGGACAAGGGCACCTCCAGCACGCGCACGATGCGCCGCACCGAGGCGACGACTTCATCGAACGGAAGCAGGCGGCCGTCCGGATACCCCAGCGACCACGCAAAACCTGCGCTCGTCGTGGCGATAGCGGATGCGCCCTGCGCTTCGATGAGACGCGCGCTGCCGGCGTCCCACGCGTTCGGCAAAAGGAGCGGCGTCGAATGGTTGTGCAACTGACGGAACGTGCCTGCTTTGGACATGACTGTTTCCTCGTTTCTCGAATGAATGGAACGTCTGCAATGCGATGAACGGACTCAGGCCGCTACCGCGCTTTTCGATCCCGCGAACGAAGCGATGCGGCGTGTCGCGAGCGCGGAAACCAGAATCGCGATCGCCACGGGCACGGCGGCGAGATAGCCCAGGTTGTGGCTGCCGGTCAGCGGGATCACGGCGGCGCCGAGTGTACCGGCGATGGACACGCCCACATAAGTCGCCGACGTGTTGAGGCCGACCAGCACCGCGGTCATCGGCGGATTCAGGCTTGCAAGGCGGAACTGTTGCGGCACCAGCACGCCCCACGCACAAGCGCCCCAGATCGTCACTGCGATAGCCGCGCTCCAGAGATGCGCGCTGGTGATAGGCAGGGTGAAGACGACAGCCGCGACGATGGCCAGCTTGATCATGACGACACGGTGCGAACCGATCCGGTCGAGAATGCGTCCCGTCAGCAGGTTCGAGAACGTGCCCGCCAGCCCCCACAGCACCAGCAGCGCGCCCAGCACCACGGGGCTATGACCGGTCGCACGATCGAACACGACGGAGAAGTAACTGAAGATGATGAACGTGCCGATCTGAGCCAGCACGGTCGTCGTGAGCGTCAGTCCGACGCGCGCATCGGTGAGCGGCGACAAACGCGCGCGCAGCGAAATGGCGGGCGGCAGCGGCACGTCCGGCATGAACGCGAGGATGCCGAAGAAAGCCGCCGCGCCGAGCGCTGCGACGAGCACCAGCGTCCAGTGCCAGCCCGCGAAACCGCCGATGACCGCGCCGATCGGCGAGCCGAGCGCGGTGGCGGTGGTCAGGCCCGCCACGATGATCGACAACGCGTAGCCACGCCGCTCCGGCGGCACCAGTGCCGCTGCGGTGCCGCTGGCGGTCGGCGAGAACATGGCCGCGCCGAGGCCTGCCAGCGCCCGCGTCGCCAGCGCGATGCCGAGATTCGGCGCGACGATCGTGCCGAGATTGGCGATCACGAAGAGGCCGATGCCGCTCAACAGCAAGCGCTTGCGTCCGACATTCGCGGCCAGCGCGGCGATGGTCGGCCCCAGCAGCGCATAGCTCAGCGCATAGACGCTGATCAGCTGACCCGCCGCGCCGATGCTCACGCCAAACGAATCGGCGATTTCGGGCAGGATGCCCGCGAAGACGAAGCTGTCGGTTCCCAGCGCGAACATGCCGAGGGCGAGGGTGATGAGACGGCGATCCATTGGATGTCTCCCGAAGGACAGAGAAGGCAATTACGTTGCGTGACGAAACTATAGGAGAGCGAGCCGGATCGCACTACCGACCGGGAGTGGGAAGCTGTTCCCCGGAAACTGGCGAAGTGCTCGCGCCTTTCCTAGTCTTTCTGCGCCACTTGCTGTTGCGGCGCGTCCCAGCCACCGCCCAGTGCGCGGAACGTCCTCACGGCGGCGCGCGCGACATCCGCCCGCGTGGCATCGAGATCGTTGCGCGCGACGAGCAGTTGCCGGTCGGCGTCGAGCACATCGGTGAGCGTGATCGAACCCGCGCGATACGCCTTCTCCGAAAGGCTTCGCGCCCGCATCAACGCGTCGACTTCCTGCTGGATTTCCTGCGCGCGAAGCTCGGTTTGCGAGAGCGTCATGAACGCGTTCTCGACGTCCTCGGCTGCCTTGAGCGCCGCTTCCCGATACTGCGCCAGCGCCTCCGCATACGCGCCGTGCGCGTTCTTCACCTCGGCGTCCACCCTGCCGAAGTCGAACAGACGCCATCGCAGCGCGCCCGTGCCGGCCGCCTGGAACGCCTTCGCGCTCAGGAAGTGACTGGCCGAGAGGCTGTCGAAACCCAGCGCGCCGGCAAGCGAAATCTTCGGGTAGTACTCCGCAAGCGCCACGCCGATGCCTTCGTTGGACGCCGCCAGATGCCGTTCCGCGGCGATGATGTCGGGGCGGCGGCGCAGCACATCGACCGGTGTATCGCTGCTACCGATCGCCGGCGCGTCCGGAATCGCGCCGGCATGCGTGCCGAGTTCCGCCGCATACGTGCCGGGCTGCGCGCCCAGCAGCACGTCGAGCCGGTTCGATTGCGCTTCGAGCGCGACCCGCAAGCTCGGCACGGCCGCACGCGCCTGACGCAACGACGCTTCGGCCTGAGCGACCTCGCGTTCGTCGGATGCACCGGCCCGCTTGCGCGCTTTCACGAGTTCCAGCAGGCGCGCGTCCGTGTCCACCTGATTCTGCGTGACGGCCAGTTGCGCCTGCAGGCCGCGAATCTGCAGATACGCGTCGGCGGCGTCCGCGGCCACGGTGACGCGCGTGCCGAGTTGCGCGGCCTCGGCGGCCTGCTCTTCGTCCGTGGCGGCTGCGTGGGCGCGTCTGAGGCCGCCCGCGAGATCGATTTCCCAGCTTGCGGTCGCGCCCGCGACGTACTGCTTCTGATCGCGGCCGTAGTTCGGAAACGCGCTCGCCAGCGTGCCGAGCGGACTTTGCGCGCTCTGATGTTGGGCCGAGTACGACGCGTTGATATCGGCCGACGGAAGCAGTTGCGCGCCTGCCGCCTGCGCCGCCGCCCGCGACTGCGCGACGCGCGCGATCGCGGCCTGAATGCTCAGGTTCTGAGCCAGCGCGCGTTGCACCACCGTGACCAGTTGCGGATCGTCGAAGCCGGTCCACCAGCTATCGAGGCTGGGCGCCGGCAGCGTGGCCTGCCGCTCGGCGACACGCTGCGCGTTATGAAACGGCGCCATCTGCGTGTCAGGCGCAACGTAGTTCGGCCCGACCGCGCACGCCGCGAGAAAGGCGCTGACAAACACGCTGCCCGCTATCGCCGTCACCGTTCTGGATAAGAGCTGGTTCATTTCGCTTCTCCACTGCTGAGTTTGCGCGGCAGGGCATGCACGTCGCGGATGCCGAGCTTGCGCACGAAGGCATAGAACGCCGGCGTAAAGGCGAGACCGAAGAGCGTCACGCCGAGCATGCCGAAGAACACCGTCGTGCCGAGCGACTGCCGCATCTCCGAGCCCGCGCCTTCGGCAATGGCGAGCGGCGCGACGCCCGCGATAAAGGCAAACGACGTCATCAGGATCGGGCGCAGCCGCACGTGGGCCGCGTGCGTGGCGGCATCCTCCGCGTTGACGCCGTCTTCCTCCTGACGCTGCTTGGCGAACTCCACGATCAGAATCGCGTTCTTGGCCGCGAGCCCCACGAGCACCACGAAGCCGATCTGCGCGAGGATGTCGATCGGCATGCCGCGCATGTTCAGGCCGATCGCCGCCGCGAGCAGACACATCGGCACGATCAGCACGATCGCGAGCGGCGTCTTCCAGCTTTCGTATTGCGCAGCCAGCACGAGGAACACGAACAGCGCGGAAGCGGCGAAGATCACGAGCGGCGACATGGTCTGCTCTTTTTGCTGATGAGCGAGGTCGGTCCATTCATAGGCGATGCCGTTCGGAAGCACCTGTTGAGCAAGTTCCTCCATGCGTTCGATGGCATCGCCCGAGGAGAGGCCCGGGCCCGCCGCGCCCATGATTTCCGCTGCCGGATACATGTTGTAGCGCGGCACGCGGTACGGCTGCGTGTTGTTGCGGAACGTCGCCACGCTGCTGATCGGCACCATGTCGCCGGATGCATTGCGCACCTTGAGCCTGCCGATATCTTCCGGCGTGCGGCGGAATGCTTCGTCTCCCTGAACCCGCACTTGATACGTGCGTCCCATGAAGTTGAAGTCGTTGACGTATTGCGAGCCGAGATAGAGTTCCATCGTCGAGAACACATCGGTTGGCGTGAGTCCGATCTTTTGCGCCTTCAGACGATCGACGTCCGCATAGACCGACGGCGCGCCCGCGTCATAGAGCGTGAACACGCCGCCGAAGGTCTTGTCCTTGTTGGCCGCCGCCACGAGCGCGTGCGCCGCGTCGGCGAGCGCTTGCGGGCCGAGTCCGCCGCGGTCTTCGAGCATCAGCTTGAAGCCGCCCGCCGCGCCGAGCCCCTGCACGGGCGGCGGATTCACCACCACCACGACCGCGTCCTTGACCCCGGCGACACGCTTGCGCAGCGCGACCAGCATCGAGGCCGCGTTGACGCCCGGCACGTGCTTGCCATACAGCGAAGGCAGGCCGTAGAACAGCGTCCCCACATTGGGCGCAATCGTGCCTGTGGTGACGTCGAAGCCGGACACGGGCGACGTATGCGTGACGCCCTTGAGTCCCGGCGTGTCGAGCACGATCTCGTTGATCTCGCGAATGACCTTGTCGGTGCGCTCAAGGCTTGAGCCGGGCGGAAGAAACGCAATCACCGCCTGATAGCCGATGTCCTGCTCCGGAATGAACCCCGTGGGCATTCTCGACATTTGCAGGCCGGTTGCCGCGATCAGGCCGGCATAGACGATCAGCATCACGGTCGTCGCGCGCACGGCGCGGCCGGTGATCTTGCCGTATTTCGCCGACAGCCATTCGAACGATGCATTGAAGCGCCCGAAAATCGCATGATGCAGGCGGCCCAGCGCCGTGGAACCGCCGCGCGTCTTCTCCATTTCGTGCGGCTTGAGCAGCACCGCGCAGAGCGCGGGGCTCAGCGTGAGCGACACGAAGCACGAGATCACGGTGGACGCGGCGATCGTGATCGCAAACTGCTTGAAGAACAGGCCGGAGATGCCGGACATCAGCGCGGTCGGTCCGAACACCGCGCACAGCGTGAGCGCGATCGCGATGATGGCGGTCGAAACTTCGCTCATCGTGCGATGCGCGGCTTCGCGTGGACTCATGCCGAGCGCCATGTTGCGTTCGACGTTCTCGACCACCACGATGGCGTCGTCCACGACGATCCCGACCGCCAGCACCAGTCCGAACAGGGACAGGTTATTGATCGACGCGCCGAACAGCGAGAGCACCGCGAAAGTGCCTACCAGCGACACGGGAATCGCGACCACCGGAATGATCGTCGCGCGCCAGTTTTGCAGGAACAGATACACCACGCCGACCACCAGCAGGATCGCGATGCCGATGGTCTTGGCGACTTCATGGATCGACTGCGAAACGAAGGTCGTCGGGTCGTAGATCTTGATGTAGTCCACGCCGGGCGGAAAGGTCTTCTTCAGTTCGGCCATCTTGGCCCAGACATCGTGTTCGACCTGCACGACGTTCGCATCCGGCGTCGCGATCACGAACCAGGGCGTCGCCGCGTATCGGTCCGCATACGCCTTCGAGCCGTAATCCACGGAGCCGAGTTCGACGCGCCCGATATCGCGAATGCGCGTGACATGGCCCTGCGTATCCGACTTCACGACCACGTCGCCGAACTGCTCCGGCGTGCTCAGGCGGCCGAGCGCCTCGACGTTGATCTGATAAGCGCCCGTGCCGTGGTTCGAAACCGGCGGCTGATTCAGCACGCCCGCGGATACGGCGGCGTTCTGCGCGCGAAGCGCCGCGAGAATCTCGCCCGCGCTGATGCGGTACGAAGCCGCTTTGTCCGGATCGATCCAGATTCGCATGGCGTATTGCCGTTCGCCGAACAACTGGAAGTCCGAGACGCCCGGCAAGCGGGCAATCTGATCCCGCACCTTGAGCATGTAGTTCGACAGATACTCGGGACTTCGCGATCCATCGGGCGAATAGACGTGGACGCCGAGCAGCAGCGCCTGAATGGTTTTTTTCACCTGGACGCCCTGCAACTGCACGTCGGCGGGCAGGCGCGAGAGCGTGTCTTCCACGCGGCTGCGCGTGAGCAGCAGCGCCGTGTCCGGATTCGTGCCGACCTTGAAGATCACCGTGATCGTCAATTGCCCGTTGCCGGTCGACTGGCTCGAGATGTAGTCCATGTTCTCGACGCCGTTGATCGACTGTTCGAGCGGCGTGGCGACCGTGCGTGCAATGGTCTCGGCGGATGCGCCGGGATACGACGTGGTGATCTGAATCGTGGTGGGCACGATGTTCGGGTATTGCGCCACCGGCAGCTTGATCATCGTCGCCAGGCCGATGAGCACGACGAAAATGTTGAGCACGGCGGCAAAGCGCGGATGCTCGATGAAGAAGTGCGTCAGCTTCATGATTTCGCTCCTTCGACCACTTGCTCCGCCGAGAACTGGATGCTGCCCGCGCGAGGGGCGATCTTCGAACCGGGGTGGACAGACGGAATGCCGTCGATGACCACGCGGTCGGTCGGCGCAAGGCCCGAGCGGATCACGCGCAGGCCGCCGCGCAGATCGCCGGTCTGCACCTTTCTCGGCGTCGCCACGTCGTCCGCGCCGACCACGTACACCATGTGGTCCGTCTGATCGTCGAGCACGGCGGCATCGGGCACGAGCAGGGCCGGTTGCGGCGCGGTCGTGGCGAGCCTCACACGCGCGAAGCCGCCGGGCGTGAGCGACAGATCGCGATTCGGGATCGTCGCGCGCGCATGAATGGTCCCGCTCGAACGGTCGAGCGCGTTGTCGATGAAATCGAATTTGCCGGTGCGCGTGAAGCCGCTGTCGCCCGTGGGCGAGAGTTGCACGGTGTCCGCGAGCGGTCCTTGCAGGCTCGCGCGCGAACGCTGAAACGCGGCGTAGTCGTTTTCGCTGATGTCGAAGTCCAGATAGATCGGGTCGAGCGAAACGATGGTGGCAAGCAGTGTCGTCGGCCCGCTGCCGGCGCGGCTGCCGGACACTAGATTGCCGATCGAGACCAGATGCGTGCCGATCCGGCCGGTAAAGGGCGCCACGATCTTGCAGCGATCGAGATCGAAGCGCGCGTCGCGAACCAGCGCGTTCGCGCGGTCCACGGCCGCCTGCGCCGCGCGCTGCTCGGCCACGCTCTGATCGACGTTCTCGACGGTTCCCGCTTCGGCGCGTTGCAATTCCTGCGCGCGGGCCAGCTGGCGCGTGGCGAGCGTCAGCCGCGCGCTGGCGGAACCGAGTTCGGCCGTCGCCTCGCTCAACTTGATCTGATACGGCTCCGGGTCGATCTGAAAGAGCAGGTCGCCCTGATGGACGATCTCGCCATCCTTGAAGTGAATCTGCGTGAGCGTGCCGCCTACCTGCGCACGCAGTTCGACGCGATTCACCGCGGAAAACTGGCCGAGCGATCCGAGCCGGTCTTCGATATCGCGTTGCAACGGCGCGCTGATCGTCACCGAAGGCGGCGGCGCGACGACCGGCGCGGCATCGGACCCATGCAGATGAAACGCCGTCGCGGCCGCCGCTGCGACGATCGCCAGGCCGGCGACGCTTTTGCCGATCCATCGGACCGGAGGCGACTTCGCCGGGATTGCCGGAGCGTCGCCCCCGATGTCGGCCTGATCAATTTGGTTTTCCATGGTTTTCCCAAGTCTGGCGTTCGGTTAAGTTTCGTGACGCAACTATAGACAAGACAGTTGCGTCACGGTACTGGCCAAAAGTGGGGAGCTGTTCCCCGAAAAATGGTTAAGTTGCGTGACGAAACTTAATGTAGGATGCGTCCATCATGTACAGAAAACGCTTCGACGAGATGGATTGCTCGATCGCCCGCGCGCTTGACGAGGTGGGCGAGTGGTGGACGCTGCTGATCGTGCGCGAGTGCACGCAGGGCAGCCGGCGCTTCGACGAGTTCCAGAGCGGGCTCGGCATCGCCCGGAATGTGCTGGCGGCGCGGCTCGAACGGTTGACCGAGCTTCAGATCCTCGAACGCGTGCCGGTTGCGGAACGCGCGAATACGTTCGGATACCGGCTAACCTCGAAAGGGGCGGACTTGTATCCGGTGCTCGTCGCGCTGATGCAGTGGGGCGACAAGTGGCTGAGGCCGAACGGCAAGCCGCCTATCGAACTCGTCGAGCATGCGAGCGGCAGCCCCGTCGCGGCGCTGGAAGTGCGCGGACCGGGCGGGCAGGCGCTGGGCTATCGGGACGTGCGCTTCGCGGCCGGTCCCGGCGCGACCGGCAAAACGCACGAGGTCATCGACAACCGCAATGATCGCGTGCTCGGCGAAGCGGGCAAGGCATCGCGAACTGCTACGCCTGAGGATTAGGGGCGCTGTGGCTTGCCGAAGCGGGACAAGGATTCCCTGAGTTTCGGCGCGGCGAAGTCGATGAAATGGCGCAGCTTGATCGCCATCAGGCTGCGCGACACATGAACGAGATGCACGGGTACGGGCTCGATCTCGAACTGCGGCAGCAGTACTTCGAGCTGTCCGCTGCGCAGCGCTTCGTCGGCGTCGTGCTCGAACACGTAGGTGATGCCCGCGTCGTCCACGGCGGCGCTCACGGCTGCGTCGGGCGAGGTGACTTCGAGCCGGGGCTTCACGTCCAGCACGTAGAGCTTTTGCGTCGACGGCAGCCGGAAGCGCCAGGGCGACAGATACGGGCTATTGAACACGACGCACGGATGCTTCAGGAGATCGTCGGGCTCAAGCGGATGCGCGCTTTTGGCGAAAAAGGCCGGGCTCGCGCATACGACCGGGCGCAACGCGCCGATGCGCGTGGCGATCATATTGCTGTCCGGCAGTTCGCCGATGCGCA
Source organism: Caballeronia cordobensis (assembly GCF_001544575.2). Taxonomy (GTDB): domain Bacteria; phylum Pseudomonadota; class Gammaproteobacteria; order Burkholderiales; family Burkholderiaceae; genus Caballeronia; species Caballeronia cordobensis. The sequence goes on along the minus strand of NZ_FCNY02000011.1, from coordinate 160,934 downwards.
CGGCGAGATCGGCGTGCGCATCGATGAGATCGATGTTGCGGTCGGAGAGCAGAAGCCGAACGGTAATGTCCGGATACTGCGCGAGGAACCGGTTGATGACGGGCAAGACATGCAGACGCCCGAACTGCACGGGCGCGGTGACGACCAGTTCGCCGCGTGCGGATGCGAATTCGCCGGTGGCTTCGTGTTCCTGCTCGCGCACGAGTTCGAGAATGCGCCGCGCCGCCGCGACGTACGACATGCCTGCGTCGGTCAGCGTGAGCTTGCGGGTGGTGCGTATGAGCAGCCGCGTTCCGAGCAACGCTTCGAGATCGGCGACACGGCGGGTCAGCGTGCTGACAGGCGTTTTCAGCTCGCGAGCCGCTGCCGACAGGCTGCCCCCGTCCACCGCGGTCACCAGCATTTCCATGGCTTCTAATCGGTCCACCGCGCTTGGCTCACGAGGAATGGGTCGCCGTATTGTAGGGGAAGCGGCCCGCGAAGGCGTTAATCGTCCTTTGCCCTGTCACGTGCGCCAGCGGCCGGTTTCCGGGCATACATCGACCGGCGCGCCATTCAGCCGGATCTGCTCTTCATTCAGTTGCAGCGACGTTAAACGGTCCGTGTCGAAGGCCACGCCGAGCGCTTGCGCGACATGGACGTCTTCGATGGGCAGCTCCCAGGTCAGGAAGATCTGGATGCCATCCCGGTCCGGCGGGAAGTCGGCCGCATGGAAGCCGTCGCTGCCGCGCTGAATGACGCCGTGAGGCCGGCCCGTGTCGAAGATCACGGCCGTTCCCCGCGTGAGGGGAATGCGGCGGCCGATCGAAGGAAAGTGCAGGTCGAGCCCCTTGTCTTCGCTCAGGAAGAGATTGCAAAAGGCCGCGCCGCCATATTGCGCGCCGTCGTGGTGGTATCGCGCGCCACGGCATGCCATGAGCGCGACGTTGCTGGCGGCGAGCACGGCGGGCAGCCCGAGCGCCTTCGTCCAGTCGGACACGGCCTGCACGCACTGTTTGTAGTCCGGCCAGCGAAACTGCGTTCGCGCGAGCGGCATCACGTCCACATCGCCCGGTTCGAGCATGAGGCGCGACGACGTTTCTCTCTGCCAGTCCGCCAGCAGGCGTTGCGAGGGCGCGGGAATATCGAGCGTGTCCGATAGAACGATCTCGCTGACGCGCCGGCTGCGCATGGCGTCGCCGCTTCGAAAGAAGGAAGTCAGCATGTCTCGCGTTCGATGCCGTTGGTTGAAGAGCAAGGGCATTGTAGCGAACGAACCTAGCACTTTCCCTATGTTACGATTCTAACAAAAGCGCTCTAAAATGAGATCAACCTATCAACAATTGTCGTGCGTTGCACAAGACGCCGGTAACCGATCTCATGCTGGAAACTGCATCGAAGTCCATCGTCGCGTGGCCCGGGAAGGCTCAGGTTCACAGCGCCCGTAATCCCGGCGTGCCGTTCGATCTCTCGTGGCTCGACGGCCTGCGCGTGAACCAGTCCGCTGTTTCGCGCCGCACCTCGACGCTCGGCACGCGCCGCGCGGTCAAGAAAGACGCTCAGGCGGCGTGGCTGCTCAAGGCGATCACCTGCATCGACCTGACGACGCTCAGCGGCGACGATACGCACGGCCGCGTCGAACGTCTCTGCGCGAAGGCCCGCCGTCCGTTGCGCGACGATCTGCTCGACGCGCTCGGCATGGCGCCCGCATCGATCAGAACGGGCGCGGTGTGCGTCTATCACCGCTATGTGAAGACGGCCGTGAACGCGCTCGAAGGCAGCGGCATTCCGGTCGCGGCCGTATCGACGGGCTTTCCGGCCGGCCTCAATCCACATGATCTGAAGTTGCGCGAAATCGAGGCGTCGGTGCGCGATGGCGCCTCCGAGATCGATATCGTCGTGACGCGCGAGCATGTGCTCATGGGCAACTGGCAGGCGCTCTACGACGAGATGCGCGATTTCCGCGCGGCATGCGGCGATGCGCACGTCAAGGCGATTCTCGCGACCGGCGACATCCGCACGCTCTCGAACGTCGCCAAGGCGTCGATGATCTGCATGATGGCCGGCGCGGATTTCATCAAGACATCGACGGGCAAGGAAAGCGTGAACGCGACGCTCGACGTGTCGCTCGTCATGGTGCGCATGATCCGCGAATACCTTGCGCGCACCGGCGTCGCGATCGGCTTCAAGCCCGCGGGCGGCGTGTCCACCGCGAAGTCGGTGCTCGAGTATCAGATCCTCATGAAGGAAGAGCTCGGGCGCGAATGGCTCGAACAGGATCTTTTCCGCATCGGCGCATCGAGCCTGCTCGCGGATATCGAACGCCAGCTCGAACATCACGTGAGCGGACGCTATTCGTCGTTCAATCGCCATCCCGTCGCCTGATTCATCCGACTCCCACATTCAAAGCCTCATGAGCGTTGCCGAATACTTCTCTTCGATGGAATACGGACCCGCACCGGAAGACGATCGCGCCGCGCGCGCATGGCTCGGTCAGCACGACGGGCGCTTCGGTCACTTCATCAACGGCGCTTGGCGCGACAGCGACGCCGCCCAACGCTTCGACTCGCGCGAACCCGCGACCGGCCGCGTGCTCGCCTCGATCGCACAGGGCGAGAACGCCGATGTCGATGCCGCCGTGCAAGCCGCGCACGATGCGCTCGAAGGCTGGCAGGCGCTCGGCGGCGCGGGGCGCGCGCGGCATCTGTATGCGCTCTCGCGCATGGTGCAGCGGCATGCGCGTCTCTTCGCCGTGCTGGAATCGCTGGACAACGGCAAGCCGATCCGCGAGTCGCGCGATATCGATATCCCCCTCGTGGCAAGGCATTTTCTGCATCACGCGGGCTGGGCGCAGTTGCAGGACAAGGAATTCGCGGACTGGGCGCCGCTTGGCGTGATCGGCCAGATCGTGCCGTGGAATTTTCCGCTGCTGATGCTCGCGTGGAAGATCGCGCCCGCGCTCGCGCTCGGCAACACGGTCGTGCTGAAGCCCGCTGAATTCACGTCGCTGACCGCGCTTCTGTTCGCCGAACTGGCACATCGCGCGGGCCTGCCGAAAGGCGTGCTCAACGTCGTGACCGGCGACGGCCGCACGGGTGCCGCGCTCGTGGAGCATAAGGGCGTCGCGAAGATCGCGTTCACCGGCTCGACCGAAGTGGGCCGCCAGATTCGCGCGACGACCGCCGGCTCGGGCAAATCCCTCACGCTGGAACTCGGCGGCAAGTCGCCCTTCATCGTGTTCGACGACGCCGATCTCGACAGCGCCGTGGAAGGCGTCGTCGATGCGATCTGGTTCAATCAGGGTCAAGTGTGCTGCGCGGGCTCGCGGCTGCTGGTGCAGGAAGGCATCGAGGCGCGCTTCGTCGAGAAGCTCAAGCGCCGCATGGATACGCTGCGCGTCGGCACTTCGCTCGACAAGGGCATCGACATGAGCGCGGTCGTGGACGACGTGCAGCTCGAACGCATCCGCGCGCTGGTCGATCGAGGCGAAAGCGAAGGCTGCGAGATCTATCAGTCGCCGCGCACCGCGTTGCCCAATGGCGGCGCGTTCTTCCCGCCGACGCTCGTCACGAACGTCGCGCCCGCATCGACGCTCGCGCAGGAAGAGGTCTTCGGCCCCGTGCTCGTGACGATGAGTTTCCGCACGCCGGAAGAAGCCGTCGCGCTCGCCAACAACACGCGGTACGGCCTCGCCGCGAGCGTGTGGAGCGAGAACATCAGCCGCGCGCTCGACGTTGCGCCGCGCCTGCAATGCGGCGTCGTGTGGATCAACGCGACCAATCTCTTCGATGCGGCCGTCGGCTTCGGCGGTTATCGTGAATCGGGCTTCGGGCGCGAAGGCGGACGCGAGGGCATCTACGAATACCTGAAGCCGCGCGCATGGGTCAAGCTCCCGGTTCGCGGCGAGACGAAGCCGCTGCAGGCGCAGCCCGATTCGCTCGTCGATGCCGGCAACGTCAGCGCGCTCGACCGCACGGCGAAGCTCTTCATCGGCGGCAAGCAGGCGCGGCCCGACAGCGGCTATTCGCGGCTCGTGCTGTCTCCCGCCGGCGAGATCGTCGGCGAAGTGGGCGAGGGCAATCGCAAGGACATTCGCAATGCGGTGGCGGCCGCGCGCGGCATGACGAAGTGGTCGTCGGCGAGCGCGCACAACCGCGCGCAAGTACTGTACTACCTCGCGGAGAATCTGAGCGCACGCGCCGACGAATTCGCGAAGCAACTCGTGACGCGCGCCGGTTCGACCGAGCGCGACGCGAAGCGCGAAGTGGAGGCATCGATCGCGCGCTTCTTCACGTATGCCGCATGGGCCGACAAGTACGATGGCGCCGTGCATGCGCCGCCGCTGCATGGCGTTGCGCTCGCGATGCACGAGCCGCTCGGCGTGATCGGCATCGTCTGTCCGGATGAAGCGCCGCTGCTCGGTTTCGTGTCGCTCGTGGCGCCCGCGCTCGCGCTCGGCAATCGCGTGGTCGTGGTGCCGAGCGAGACGTGTCCGCTGATGGCGACGGATTTTTATCAGGTCGCCGAGACGTCGGACGTGCCGGGCGGTGCGCTGAACATCGTCACCGGCGATGCGCGCTCGCTTGCGCAGACGCTCGCGCAACACGACGACGTCGATGCGCTCTGGTGCTTCCACGGCGCGTCGCTGTCGGCGATGACCGAGCGCGAATCGGTCGGCAACCTGAAGCGCACGTTCGTCGATCAGGGCCGCGTGTTCGACTGGCACGATGCCGCGAGCGAAGGCCTGCCGTTCCTTCGCCAGGCGGTGCAGGTGAAGAACATCTGGGTGCCGTACGGAGACTGATCAAAGAATCGTTTTTGAGCGGAGATCTCGACAGGAGACACGCTCGTGCATGGAGGAGACGCTGTGCTGAAGAACATCGATCCGCTCTTGAACGCCGATATCCTGTACGCGCTCGCCGCGATGGGACATGGCGACGAAGTGGTGATTTGCGACGCTCATTTCCCCGCCGACTCGGTCGCGCGGCAAACGGTGCTGGGCAACGTGCTGCGCATCGACGGTGCGAGCGCGCCGCGTGCGGTGCGCGCGGTGCTTTCGGTGCTGCCGCTCGATACGTTCGTCGACGACCCCGCCGGCCGCATGGAGATCGTCGGCGATGCAACGACCTTGCCCGCCGTGCAGCGCGAGGCGCAACGCGAAGTGGACGACGCGGAAGGCCGCGCCTTGCCGTTCGCGCCGGTCGAGCGCTTCGCATTCTATGAGCGCGCGAAGAAGGCGTATTGCGTGATCGCCACGGGCGAAGCGCGCGGCTACGGCTGCTTCATCTTCAAGAAGGGCGTGCAGCTCGCACCGGACGCGCCGGAAGGAGGCGCGCGATGAAAAGCGTCGTCATTCTCGGCATCTACGTGACGGACCTCGCGTTTCGCGCGGCGCGCATGCCGCTGCTCGGCGAAACGGTGCCGGGCTCCGCGTTCAAGATGGGACCGGGCGGCAAGGGCTCGAATCAGGCCGTGGCCGCCGCGCGCGCGGGCGCGGACGTGATCTTCTGCACGCGCATCGGCGCCGACGCATTCGGCGACATCGCGCAGGCGACATGGGCGGCCGAAGGCATCACCTCGCGCGCGACCGTGATGGACGATGTCGCCACGGGCGCCGCGCATATCTACGTCGATGAAAACACGGGCGGCAACGCGATCATCGTCGCGGCGGGGGCGGCAGGCGCGCTCGTGCCCGAAGACGTCGATGCGATCGAAGAGGACATCGCGCGCGCGGGCGTCTTCGTCACGCAACTGGAGCAGCCGATTCCGGCCGCGCGGCGCGGGCTCGAACTCGCGCGCAGGCATGGCGTGACGACGGTATTCAATCCCGCGCCCGCCATGCCGCTCACCGACGAGATCTATCCGCTGTGCGACTACATCACGCCGAACGAAACGGAAGCGCAGGCGCTCACCGGCATCGAGATCAAGTCGGTCGATGACGCGCGCCGCGCCGCGAACGTGCTGCTCGACAAGGGCGTGCGCGCGGTCATCGTCACGCTGGGCGAGGCGGGCGCGCTGCTGCACACGGCGAACGAATCGACGCTCGTGCCCGCGTTCGACTGCGGCCGCGTCGTGGAAACGGCCGGCGCGGGCGATGGCTTCACCGGCGGCTTCGCGGCCGCGCTCGCACGCGGCGAAAGCCCGATCGATGCGGTGCGCTTCGGCTGCGCGCTCGCGAGCCTTTCGGTCACGCGGCCGGGCACCGCGCCTTCGATGCCGCGTCTTCACGAGATCAACGCGGTGCTCGAACAACGGAGCGTCACGCAATGAAGGCGTCGAAATGGCTCGCTGACCGCCAGTTCAACTTTCTGATCGGCGTGAACGTGCTCGTCGTGATCGTCGCGACGTGGATGTCGCACGGCCAGTTCCTCGACATCGACAACCTTCAGTCGATGGGCGGCCAGTTGCCCGAGCTCGGCCTGCTCGCGCTCGGCATCATGCTGTCGATGGTGTCGGGCAATGGCGGGATCGATCTGTCGGGCGTCGGGCTCGCGAACCTCTCCGGCATGGTCGCGGCGATGCTGCTGCCGCACATGGTTTCCGCCGACGATTCGCCCGCGCTCTACACGGGCGTGTTCGTGTGCATCGTCGTGGCGATGGGCGCGATCGGCGGCCTGCTCAACGGCGTCGTGATCGCGAAGCTGAGGCTCACGCCGATTCTCTGCACGCTCGGCACGCAACTGCTCTTCACCGGCATCGCCGTCGTGCTGAGCAACGGCGCGTCGGTGCGCGTCGAGTATGTGGACCCGCTCTCGAACATCGGCAACGGCACCTTCCTGCAAGTGCCCATCTCGCTGTGGATCTTCGTCGCCGCCGTGCTGCTGCTCGGCTGGATACTGAAGCGCACGCCGTTCGGCCTGCGTCTCTATCTCATGGGCACGAATCCGAAGGCCGCGTTCTATGCGGGCATTCCGCGCGCGCGCATGCTGATTCTCACCTACGGCATGTGCGGCGTGCTCGCGTCGCTCGCGGGTCTCATCAGCGCGACGCACACGTCGAGCGCGAAGTGGGACTACGGCAATTCGTATCTGCTGATCGCCATTCTGATCGCGGTGATGGGCGGCGTGAATCCCGCGGGCGGCTATGGACGCATCGTCTGCGTGTTTCTCGCCGCAACGGTGTTGCAGTTCCTGTCGAGCCTGTTCAATCTGCTCGGCGTATCGCAGTTTTTCGGCGATTGCGCGTGGGGTTTCCTGCTGCTCGCCTCGCTCGCCTTCGCGGGCGGCGAACGCGTGCGCGCGATCTTCGGCATGGGCGGGGCAGCGCCCAAAAGCAATGTGCCGCCGCCGCCCGCATCGACCGGACGTTGAAATTCGCGTGTGATTGTTCAAAGAGACCAGACGAAACATAAAGGAGACAACGCAATGAAGCTCAGCAAACTCGGCACCGCGCTCACCGCGGTCGCACTCGCAGCGGGCGCGATCGCGGCCGCGCAGGCCGCCACCAACGAAACCATCGTGACGGTCGTGAAGGTGACTGGCATCAACTGGTTCAATCGCATGGACGAGGGCGTGAAGGAATTCGGCAAGGAGAACCCGAACGTCAATGCGTATCAGACGGGACCGGGCCGCGCCGACGCCGCGCAGCAACTGAAGATCATCGAAGACCTGATCGCGAAGAAGGTTACGGCGATCGCCGTCGTGCCCTACGATCCGCCGACGCTCGAACCCGCGCTCAAGAAGGCGATGGATCGCGGCATCAAGGTGGTCACGCACGAAGCGGACAACGCGAAGAACACGATGGTGGACATCGAAGCCTTCGACAACACCGCGTACGGCGCGGGCCTGAACGAGCGGCTCGCGAAGTGCATGAACAATCAGGGCAAGTGGGCGGTGCTGGTGGGCTCGCTCGGCTCGCGCTCGCAGGTTCAATGGGCGGATGGCGGCATCGGCAATGCGAAGGCGAAGTACCCGAAGATGGACCTCGTCGAGCCGAAGCTCGAAACCAATAACGACGGCGAGCGCGCCTATCAGGTCGCCAAGGAAGTGCTGCGCAAGCATCCGGACCTGACGGGCTTCCAGGGCTCGTCGTCGCTCGATGTGATCGGCATCGGCCGCGCCGTGGAAGAAGCGGGCAAGGTCGGCAAGATCTGCGTGTACGGCACGGGTCTGCCGACGGAAGCCGGCAAGTTCCTCGAAAGCGGCGCGGTCAACGGCATCGCGTTCTGGGACCCGAAGCTCGCGGGTCTCGCGATGAACAAGGTCGCGCAGATGCTCGTCGAGGGCAAGGAAGTGCAGAACGGCGCGGACCTCGGCATCACCGGCTATAACAAGGTGACGGTCACGAAGGGTCCGGGCAAGGGCGTGATCGTGCGCGGCACCGGCTGGGTCGACGTCGACAAGACGAACTACAAGCAATACAACTTCTGATGTGAAGCGCGCGGCGCGCTTTTCAGGAAGTGCGCCGCGTGCCTTGGACAGACATGACCACCACGACACCGCTTCTCGAAGTCGTCAACATCCACAAGCGCTTTACCGGCGTCTATGCGCTGCGTGGCGTGAGTCTCGCGTTCGAGCGCGGGCAGATCTATCACTTGCTCGGCGAGAACGGCTGCGGCAAGAGCACGCTCATCAAGATCATTTCAGGCGCGCAACCGCCCGACGAAGGCGAACTCGTGATCGAGGGCGCGCGGCACAGCAAGCTCTCGCCGCTCGAATCGCTCTCGGCGGGCATCGAGACGGTTTATCAGGACCTGTCGCTGTTGCCGAACATGAGCGTCGCGGAAAACGTGGCGCTGACCGCCGAACTCGCCGAGCATGCGGGCAAGCTCGCGCGCACCTTCGACCGCCGCGCGCTCGCGGCGACCGCGGCCCGCGCGCTGGAAGCCGTGGGCCTGCCGGGCGATGCGGATTTTCAGAAGACGCTCGTCGAGCAACTGCCGCTCGCGACGCGTCAACTGGTGGCGATCGCGCGCGTCATCGCGAGCGAAGCGAAGTTCGTCATCATGGACGAGCCGACCACATCGCTCACGCAGAAGGAAGTCGATAACCTCATCGCCGTGCTTGCACGCTTGCGCGCGGAGGGCGTCGCGGTGCTGTTCGTGAGTCACAAGCTCGACGAGTGCTATGCGATTGGCGGCGAAGTGATCGTTCTGCGTGACGGGCAGAAGATGGCGCAAGGCCCGATCGAAAACTACACGAAGGCGCAGATCAGCGAACTGATGACGGGCAAGCACCTCTCGACGGAACGCTATCGCGCGCAAGGCGAAGAGGGCGCGTCGCAAGTCGTGCTCGACGTGCATGGCCTCGGCCGCAAAGGGCAATTCGCCGATGTCTCGTTCAGGCTGCACAAAGGCGAGATTCTCGGCGTGACCGGTCTGCTCGATTCGGGCCGCAACGAACTCGCGCGTGCACTGGCGGGCGTCGCGCCCGCCGACACGGGCACGGTCACGCTCGACGGCATGCGCGTGCGGCTGCAAACGCCTGGCGACGCGAAGGCGCAGCGCATCGGCTATGTGCCGGAAGACCGCCTGAACGAAGGCCTGTTTCTCGACAAGCCGATTCGCGACAACGTCGTCACCGCGATGATCGCGGGGCTGCGCGACCGCTTCGGCCAGATCGACCGCAAACGCGCGCAGGCTCTTGCAGAACGCACTGTGGAAGACTTGCAGATCGCGACGCCCGATGTCGACAAGCCGGTGCAATCGCTTTCGGGCGGCAACCAGCAGCGCGTGCTGATCGGCCGCTGGCTGGCAATCGATCCGCGCGTGCTGATTCTGCATGGCCCGACGGTCGGCGTGGACGTGGGTTCGAAGGACATCATTTACCGCATCATGCAGCGGCTTTCGAAGGAAGGCATCGGCATCATCCTGATCAGCGATGACCTGCCCGAGCTACTGCAGAACTGCGACCGCATTCTGATGATGAAGAAGGGCCGCGTCGCGAACGAATATCGCGCCGACACGCTGAACGAGGCCGACCTTTATCACGCGCTACTTTCAGAGGCAGCATGAGCATGAGCGAATCCATCCGCCGCACGGGAAGCGAGACGATGCCGCAGCGCGTGGCCGACGTCGCGCCGCGTGTGCGCAAGGGCAATCTGTACGCGCGGCTGATGCGCAATCCCGAGTGGTTCACGGTCGGGCTGATCGTGGTGACGTGTCTGGTCGTGGGCAGCCTCAACCCGCGCTTCTTCCAGTTCGCCACGCTGTTCGATCTGCTGCATTCCGCGACGACGGTATCGCTTTTCGCGCTCGGCACGCTCGTCGTGCTGGCGTCGGGCGGCATCGACGTCTCGTTTACGGCCATCGCCGCATTGACGATGTATTCGATCACCAAGGCCGTGTTCGCGTGGTGGCCGGAATGCCCGTTCGCGCTGATCCTGCTTGCGGGCGCGATCGGCGGCGTGATGCTCGGCGTGATCAACGGCATGCTCGTGCATCGGCTGAAGGCGCCTTCGCTGATCGTCACGATCGGCACGCAGTATCTGTATCGCGGCTTGCTGCTGACCTTCGTCGGCACGCAGTTCTTCATGAACATCCCGCACAGCATGGATACGTTCGGGCGCTTGCCGCTGTTTTTCTATCACACGCCCGATGGCTTGCGCGCCGTGTTGCCGGTATCCGTGCTTGCGCTCGTGATCGCGGCGGTGGTCACGTGGTGGCTCCTGAACCGCACGATGATGGGCCGCGGCGTGTATGCGATGGGCGGCTCGCTCGCGATCGCCGAACGTCTCGGCTACAACCTGCGCGCGGTTCATCTGTTCGTGTTCGGTTATACCGGCCTGCTCGCGGGCGTCGCGGGAATTCTCCATGTATCGACGAACCGTCTCGCGAATCCGTTCGATCTCGTCGGCACGGAACTCGACGTGATCGCGGCCGTGATTCTCGGCGGCGCGCGCATTACCGGCGGCACGGGCACGGTGGTCGGCACATTGCTGGGCGTGGTGCTCGTGACGCTCATCAATAGCGTGCTGATTCTCATCGGCGTGCCGAGCACCTGGCAGAAGGTGATTATCGGCGCGTTCATTCTCGTTGCGGGGACGTTGTTCGCGTTGGGGCGGCGTCAATAACGGCTTCGAAAGCGCGATAAAAAAGGCTCGTTCGGATTCCGAACGAGCCTTTCTGTTTGGGTGCGAAACGATTCAGGCGCGCGCGCGCGCCATTTGCCCTGCTTCCGTGATCACCGAATCGAATTCGGAAAGCTGCGAGAAACGCACGGCCTTCACCTTGCCGAACTTGCTTGCATCGACGACGAGATGCCGTTCCACCGCGCTCGCCATCGCGGCCTGCTTGATTGCGACTTCATGAAAGTTCCAGCACGTCACGCCGCGCGCCTCGTCGACGCCGCCCGCGGACATGAACGCCTTGTTGATGCCCATGCGCCGCAAGGTTTCGACACTCTCGTCGCTGGCGAACGATTCGGACGAAGGCACGTACACGCCGCCGAGCAGGATCATCCGCACATTGGGCTTGCGCCGCAAAATCTCCGCGACGTTGAGCGAATAACACACGACGGTCAGATGCATCTCCGCCGGAATCTGCCGCGCGAGCGTCGTCAAGGTCGTGCCGCAATCGATGAAGATGGTTTCGTTATCGACGAGCAGACGCGCCGCATGACTCGATGCGATCGCCTTCGCCTGCGCGAAATGATCCTTCTCTTCCTCGATGGTGTAGCCCGCGTTGGGCACGTCGGCGGCGCTGACGATGTAGCCGCCGAGATAGGTGAACTGGCCGGGATGCGCGGCGATATCGCGGCGCACCGTCATTTCCGATACCCCGAGCAAGGCGGCCGCATCGCGCAGGCGCATCACATTCTGCTTTTCGAGTGCGCCGGATAGGGCGCGCAGGCGGTCGTTTTTGGCCATCGGAAGGGCGCGATGCGTGATGTTAGATTTTGCTCGTTCAATGAGAGAATTATAACAACGAAAGGGGCTTTATCGGCTCTCTTCGACGTAGCGGATGGCGTCGCGCATCGCGCCGAAACGCCGCCGGTATTGCGCCGGCGTGAGGCTCACTTTGCGTCGAAAGAGGCGGCTGAAGAATCCCGCGTCTTCGTAGCCGACTTCATTGGCGATAGCTTCGATCGGCTGGCTGTCGGTTTCGAGCATCTGCTTGGCTTCCTCCAATCGCAACGTATGCACGTAGGCGAGCGGCGACATGCCCGTCGCCTGCTGAAAGCGCCGCTTGAACGAGCGCTCGGGCAGTCCGCTCAACTGCATCATCGCGCTCACGGGGGCGGGCTGCGCATAGTGCTCGGCGATCCACGACTGACAGCGCGCGATGACCGCGTCTTCCGCCTGACGCGTGCGCGCGAGCCGCGCGAACGGCTGCTGACCGACATCGTGCCAGTCGACGAGATTGATGCGCGCCGTCTGCATCGCGGTTTCGATGCCCGCGAGCCGCGCGATCAGATACAGCGCGAGATCGAGCCACGAGGTGCCGCCGCCCGCCATGATGAGCCGCTCGCCGTCGCCCGATGCGACGAGCGCCCGATGCGCGCGCACCTTCACCGACGGATAACGCCGCGCCATGAAATCGCAGTACGCCCAGTGCGTGGTCGCATCGAGTCCGTCGAGCAGGCCGGCTTCCGCGAGCAGGATCGCGCCCGAGCAGGCCGTCGCGACGATCTTGCCTTGCGCGTGGCAGCGTTTCAGACAGGCGATCTCTTCGTCGAAGCGGCCCGCGAGCGGCTCGCCGGGCGGCACCAGCAGTTCGGGCACGCAGATGACTTCGGCGTCGGCGCAGGCGTCGAGCGAGGCGTTCGCCGTGATGCGCACGTTGTTGCCCGCCACGAACGAGCCGCCATGACGCGACACCACGACGGGCGCAATGGGCGCCCGGCCCGGCGTGCCTTCGACGATGAGACCCCAGTCGCGGCCCGCCGACATGAACATGTCGTACATGCCGTACACCACCGACGCCGACGTTTCGGGCAGCGCAAGAATGCAGATGCGCACGGGTGATCGTCCGTTCATGGCCGTTTTGTCCGGTAAGTTGCCGAAATGGCTTTGGCGCTCGACGCGCGCGCGCCGTATCGTGGCTCCGTCGCAATGTTATTTAAGTGTAAGGAAGGCTTTCGCGCCAGCGCGCACCGCACGCGCGGGCATGCCGGCGCGCGTGTTGTAGCTCCTCCTTTCATTCGACATCGCCGACGCACTTTTCTGACGCGCATATCGTTGACGGAGCATGACCATGAGCCAGTACCGCACGCACCTTCCCCAGCTCGATGACGCGCTTTTCATGACGGACGGCGGCATCGAGACGACGCTGATCTTTCATGAAGGCATCGAGTTGCCATGCTTCGCCGCGTTCGATCTTTTGAAGGATGAAGCGGGCACCGCGCGTCTCGAAGCGTATTTCCGGCGCTACGCGAGTCTCGCGCAAAGCGAGGGCGTCGGCCTTGTGCTCGAAGCGCCGACGTGGCGCGCGAGCGCGGACTGGGGCCGCAAGCTCGGCTATTCAGATGCCGCGCTCGCGGAGGCCAATCGCCGCGCGATCGGGCTGCTCGTGCGCGTGCGCGACGCGTTCGAAACGCCCGGCACGCCGATCGTGATAAGCGGCTGTCTGGGGCCGCGCGGCGACGGCTATCGCATCGATTCGCGCATGACCCGCGACGAAGCGCGCGCGTATCACCAGCCGCAGATCGACACGCTTGCATCGACGGAGGCCGACATGATCGCGGCCTTCACGATGACGTATCCCGAAGAAGGCATCGGCGTGATCGATGCCGCGCGGGCGCGCAACATGCCGGTCGCGATTTCGTTCACGCTCGAAACCGATGGCCGCCTGCCTTCCGGCGATGCGTTGCGCGATGTGATCGAGCGCGCCGACGAGCAAACGGACGCGTATGCCGCGTACTACATGATCAACTGCGCGCATCCATCGCATTTCGACACCGTGCTCGGCGAGGGCGGCGCGTGGCGCGAACGCATCCACGGCGTCCGCGCGAACGCGTCGCGGCGCAGTCATGCCGAGCTGGACGAATCCGCCGATCTGGACGACGGCAATCCCGACGAACTCGGCGCGCAATATCGGGCGTTGAATGCGTTTCTGCCGCGCATGAATGTCGTGGGCGGATGCTGCGGCACGGATCATCGGCATGTCGGTGCGATCTGCCTTGCGATGAAGGGCGCGCGGAACCCGTACGCGCATGCGTGAAGCGCTGCGTCAGGCGGCGGGCGCGATGGCGGCGCTGCGCCGCCGCCAGCTCAGGTAGACGCTCGAAACCAGGAAGGCGGTGAGGAAGTACGCCACGACGAGCACCAGCGTGCGTTGCCCGACGAACTCCGCCGCGACGACCAGCGCAACGCCGACGTGCCGCATCGCGCAGGCAATCGCGAGCGCCGTGCGGTCGTCCGGATCGGGGCCGCCGAGCCACTGACCGATGAACAGCGCGATGACCATCAGCGCGATGAGCGAGAGCACGCCTTGCCAGGTCAGACCCGCGAGGTGCTGGCGATGGACGATCAGCAGGGCAAGCCCGCAGACGGCCAGCACGAGCCACGCAATCGTCATGATGCGGCCCGACAGCCGCTCCGAGGCGGCGGGAAAAGCGAAGCGCAGCCCCATGCCGAGCATGACCGGCAGAAGAATCGTCTTGCCGATGTCCGACACGACGGTGCCGATGCGGAGCTTCAGTTCGACATCGAAATAAGCGCTCAACAACGCCGTCCACACAGGCACCGCGACGATGGCGACGAGCGAGGACAGGATCAGCAAGCCGAAGACGTAATCCCGGCTATGCAGCCTCTTCAGCCTTTTCGGGAGCAGCGGCGCGCCCGCGGACACGGCGAGCGTCAGCAAGGCGGCCTTGACGCCGCGCTCGATGGGCATGACCAGCACGAGGCCGAACGCAACCAGCGGAACCAGCACATACATGGCGGCGAGCGAGCGGAGCAATAGCGCGGGGCGAAACCATACGCGATTCAGTTCGGATAACGAAGTTCCCGCGCCGACGCACGCGATCAGCACGGCAATGGAGAGCTTGAGCAGAATCATCAGCGTTTCAGTCACGACGCTCGCGCCTTCGAATGAGATCGATACGCTCAGAACAATCTAACGATGATGCTCAGAAAGAGAAAACTGCCCGAAAGGGCCATGACGAGCGCGATGAAAAATGTCGGCCGCCAGGCGCTGACGGGCTGATACGCGCGCAGGCCCGCGATGAAGCGCCAGTACTCGATCGTGCCCATCACCATCGCCACCGTGCCCATGCCGGTGAGAAAAAGTCCGATGGTTCGGGGCGTATGCGGATGCGCCAGATGAATGCCGGCTTCCCGGAACCCTTCGAGCAGCTTGTAGATCGTGAAGCCGAAGCTGATCATCGAGAGCGCGGTGCGCGTCCATGCCATCAGGGTGCGATCGGCGGCCATCAACGTGCGCGTCGTCGCGAGATCGGTTCGCTCTTCGGCGAGCTGGTTTGCCGAGCGCGCTTCCACGTTAGCCACACCCACCTCCGCATGGACTGTCACAAACGGATAAAGGCGCTCGCCTGCGTCAACGTTAATCTAGTTCAACGTTAATCTAGTCCATGCAACGCACGATTGCGAGCCGCGCGGCTTCGAAACTTATGTACCTGTTTCCATAGGCGCCGTGTTGCGCCGCGCGCTGCGAATCGAAAGCCGCGAGAAAAGCGCGAAATTGCGTTTGCTTTCCGGGCGCAAGCTGCCTTAAATACGAATCACCTCTGTATCTGCAACGCCCTGCTTCCGAATTCCTGCTTACACGATTTCGTTACGCGATGGAGGCCACGTTGCTGTCATGCGCTTCGTCATCGAGTGCTGAACATCCTTCTCCGGCGCACAGCCTGCCGGATGCGCCGCCGCGCTTTCATTTACTGGCCAAACCGAGCGGCTCGACCTGCAATATCGATTGCAAATACTGCTTTTTCCTGTCGAAAGAGGCGCTGTATCCGAATGAAAAACATCGGATGTCTAAGGCGACGCTCGAAACTTACATTCGGCAGTTATTGGAATCGCACCGCACGCCCGAAGTCACGGTGGCGTGGCAGGGCGGCGAACCCACGCTCATGAAGGTCGAATTCTTCAGGCAGGCGGTCGAATTCGTGGACAAGCACCGCAGGCCCGGACAGGTCGTGAAGCACACCTTTCAGACCAACGGCATTCTTCTCGACGACGAATGGTGCGCGTTTTTTAAAGCGCATGATTTTCTCGTGGGCCTGAGTGTCGATGGACCGCGCGAACTTCACGATACGTTTCGCGTCGATCGTCGCGCGCAGGGCACCTTCGATCTGGTCATGAACGGGTGGCGGCATTTGCGCAAGCATGGCGTCGAGTTCAACATCCTGTGCACCGTCAATGCGGCCAACGAACGGCATGGCCGCGCGGTTTATCGCTTCTTTCGCGATGAACTCGGCGCGAAGTGGATTCAGTTCATTCCTGTCATCGAGCGCGCGACGGAACAGACGATTCAACTGGCGAATCGCGGCTGGAGCGAACAGGCGGGCCACAAGCGCGTGTTGTACACGCAGACCGGCAATCTCGTCACCGATCGCTCGGTCGGCCCGAAACAGTATGGCGTGTTTCTGATCGATGTATTCGAGGAATGGCTGCGCCACGACGTCGGCCGCGTCTTCGTGCAACTGTTCGACGTGACGCTGGAGGCCATGTTCGGCCGTCATCTGTCCTGCATTCACGCGCCCACGTGCGGGCTCGGCCCCGCGCTCGAATACAACGGCGATCTGTATTCATGCGATCACTTCGTCGAGCCCGGTTATCGCCTGGGCAATATTCACGAGACGCACATGCTCGAACTCATGGCGTCGCCCGCGCAACGCAAGTTCGGACTCGACAAACGCGATTCGCTCACGGCCCAGTGCAGAAGCTGCGCAGTGAGGCCGCTGTGCAACGGCGGCTGTCCGAAAGACCGTTTCGCGCTGTCGCGCGATGGCGAGGCGGGGCAAAACTATCTGTGCCCCGGCCTCGAGTTGTTCTTTACGCAGTCGCGTCCTGCAATGGAAACCATGGCGAAGCTTTTTCGCAGTGGCCGCCCGCCGTCCGACGTGATGGCGATGACTGCCATCGAAGATAAACGGCGCGGTCCTTATGCGCCGTGTCCGTGCGGCAGCGGCAGAAAGTTCAGGTTCTGCCACGGCAACGACGCGCCGCAGCGTTCGATCGACACAGGGAGCAGTGAAGCGCGGCGCACCTCTTGATGCGAAGGTCGCGCCCTTTCCGTAAAGGAGTGAAAGCAATCATGGCGACAAAGCAACCGAATATCCTGATCCTTTGGGGCGACGATATCGGATGGTGGAACATCAGCTTCAACAGCCGTGGGCAGATGGGTTATCGCACGCCCAATATCGATCGCATTGCCAATGAGGGCGTGGCATTCACCGATTACTACGCTCAGCAAAGCTGCACGGCGGGCCGCGCAGCATTCATCACCGGACAGAATCCGATCCGCACGGGGCTGACCAAGGTCGGCATGCCGGGCGCGGACGTGGGTTTGTCGGCGGACGACCCGACCATTGCGGAGATGCTCAAGCCGCTGGGTTATGTCACGGGGCAGTTCGGCAAGAATCATCTGGGCGACAAGGATGAATTCCTGCCGACCATGCATGGGTTCGACGAGTTCTTCGGCAACCTTTATCACCTCAATGCGGAAGAGGAACCCGAAGATCCCGATTATCCGAAAGATCCCGCGTTCAAGAAGCGCTTCGGTCCGCGCGGCGTGCTGCACTGCCGCTCCGACGGAAAAGGCGGACAGAGTATCGAGGACACCGGCGCGCTCACCCGAAAGCGCATGGAAACGATCGACGAGGAAACGACCACGCTCGCCAGCGCATTCATCGACAAGGCGCATCAGGAAGGCAAACCGTTCTTCGTCTGGTACAACACGACGGCGATGCATTTCCGCACGCACTGCGCGGAAAAGCACAAGGGCAAGAGCGGACAAGGCGACTATAACGACGTCATGGTCGCGCACGACGAGAACATCGGCAAGATGCTGGCGAAGCTCGATGAACTGGGCATTGCCGACGATACGATCGTCATGTATTCGACGGACAATGGCCCGCACTTCAATAGCTGGCCGGACGCGGGCATCACGCCGTTTCGCTCCGAAAAAAATACCAACTGGGAAGGCGGCTGGCGCGTTCCGGCCTTCGTGCGCTGGCCGGGGAAATTTCCGGCGGGCACGGTGCTTAATGGCATCGTCACGCATCAGGACTGGATGACAACCTTGCTCGCGGCCGCCGGCGAGCCAGACATAAAAGACAAGCTGCTCAAGGGATACAAAGCCGGCGATAAAACGTACAAGGTTCATCTCGACGGTTTCAACATGCTTCCCTATCTGATGGGCGAAGTGAACGAAAGCCCACGCGAATCGTTCTTCTACATCAGCGACGACGGCGACGTCATGGCGATCCGCGTGCGCGACTGGAAAATGGTGTTGCTGGAGCAGCGCGCGAAGCAGTTGGCGTGCTGGGCCGAACCCTTCGTGCGGCTGCGCATTCCGAAGATGTTCAACCTTCGTCGCGATCCGTTCGAGCGGGCGGACGAGAGCTCGAACACGTACTACGACTGGGTGATCTCGCATGCCTATCTGATCTATGCGATGCAGGCGGTCGTCGCGGTGCAGATCGAAAACTTCAAGGCGTATCCGCCGCGCCAGAAGCCCGCGTCGTTCAACCTGGACGCCGTGATGCGGCAACTCGACGATGCGGGCGGCGGTGCGCATCATTGAGTCGTGTAGAGCGTGAGGCAAGTCCGTTGACCGGAGGTGTCAAGTGACTGCAGAGCATGACCGGCTCGATGAAGCCAGGCGCGGCGTCGCGCCGTGGAAAAAATGGGGCCCTTATCTGTCGGAGCGGCAGTGGGGCACGGTGCGCGAGGACTATAGCGAATCCGGCGACGCCTGGAATTACTTCAATCACGATCAGGCCCGCTCGCGTGCGTACCGATGGGGCGAAGACGGACTGGCGGGCCTATCCGACGACGAGCAGCTTCTGTGCTTCGCCGTGAGCCTGTGGAACGGCCGCGATCCGATACTGAAAGAAAGAATGTTCGGCCTGACCAACGGTGAAGGAAACCGCGGCGAGGACGTTAAGGAATACTACTTTTATCTCGACTCGACGCCAACGCATTCCTACATGAAGTATCTGTACAAGTATCCGCAGGCGGCATATCCCTACGACGACCTCGTGAAGACGAATCGTCAGCGCAGCCGGCAGGAACTCGAATACGAGCTGATCGATACGGGCGTGTTCGACGATGACCGCTATTTCGATGTGTTCGTCGAATACGCCAAGGCTTCCCCGGAAGACATGCTGATCCGCATCACCGCGGTCAATCGCGGACCCGATGCAGCCGCGCTGCATCTCCTGCCGACGCTCTGGTTCCGCGATATCTGGTCGTGGGTCGAAGGCGCAACGCGGCCTTCGCTGCGAGCGATTTGGGCGGGCGACGCCGGCAGCGTCGTCGCCGTTTCTCATCCGGACCTCGGAAGCTGGCGGCTCTATTGCGAAGGCGGCGCTGCGCTGCTCTTCACCGAAAACGAAACCAACACCGAGCGCCTCGGTGGCGTCGCGAACCGCACACCCTACGTCAAAGACGGCATCGATCGATGCATCGTTCATGGCGAGGCATCGGCGGTAAATCCTGAGAAGCGCGGGACCAAAGCCGCCGCACACTATTCGCTGACGGTTCAGCCAGGCGAATCGCACGTGGTGCGCTTGCGGCTCGTGCGCGATACGCCGGAACGCGAAGCTTCGCCGGAGGACGGATGCAGAAACGCGTTCGACAGCGGATACGACGATAACCTGAACGCGCGCCATCGCGAAGCGGACGAGTTCTATGCCACGGTCATCCCCGCCTCGCTCGATGCCGACGCGAGCAACGTGATGCGTCAGGCGCTCGCCGGCATGATGTGGTCGAAGCAGTTCTACTACTACGACGTCGACCGGTGGCTGACGGAACGCGGCTCCGATCCGTTCGATCCCAAACGGCGCGCGCCGCGCAACGATCACTGGCATCACATGTACAACGCGGACATCGTCTCGATGCCCGACAAATGGGAGTATCCGTGGTACGCGGCCTGGGATCTGGCGTTTCACGTCCTCGCGCTGACCCTCGTGGATGAGGACTTCGGCAAGCAGCAACTCGACCTGATGCTGCGAGAGCGCTATCTGCATCCGAGCGGACAGCTTCCGGCCTACGAGTGGAACTTCGGCGACGTCAATCCGCCGGTGCATGCCTGGGCGACCATCTTTGCCTATCGTCTCGAACAATACCGCTACGGACACGGCGATCTCGTATGGCTCGAGCGC
This sequence comes from Caballeronia cordobensis, assembly GCF_001544575.2. Lineage (GTDB taxonomy): Bacteria > Pseudomonadota > Gammaproteobacteria > Burkholderiales > Burkholderiaceae > Caballeronia > Caballeronia cordobensis. The sequence continues at coordinate 140,727 of NZ_FCNY02000011.1, read as the reverse complement.
TCGTTTCACAAGTTGCTGCTGAACTTCACGTGGTGGGTGAACCGCAAGGACCGCACCGGCAACAACGTGTTCGAAGGCGGCTTTCTGGGGCTCGACAATATCGGCGTCTTCGACCGCAGCGCGCCGCTGCCCACGGGCGGCTATCTGGAGCAGGCGGACGGCACCGCATGGATGGCGCTGTTCTGCCAGAACATGCTCGAAATCGCCGTGCAGCTCGCCCTCAATAACCCCGCTTACGTGGACATGTGCGTGAAGTTCGTGTCGCACTTTCTGTGGATTGCCTCGTCGATGCTGCGCACCGGCGAGAGCGGCGGCGGCCTGTGGGATGAAGAAGACGGCTTCTTCTACGACGTGCTGAGGCTGCCCGACGGCCGCTCGGAGCGGCTCAAGGTGCGCTCGATGGTGGGCCTGCTGCCGCTTTGCGCCGCCACTTCGTTCGATGGCGCGCTGGTGGATCGCTACCCCGATGCCTTCCAGAATCTCAAGCGGTTTCTCGCGGCGCGTCCGGAGATCATGGCGTCCATTCACGATCTGACGTCGCAGGGCGTCGCCAACCGGCGCCTTGCTTCGATCCTCAACGAAACGAACCTGCGGCGCGTGCTCTCGAAGATGCTCGACGAGAACGAATTCCTGAGCCCCTACGGCATCCGCTCGCTGTCGCGCTATCACGCGGATCATCCCTACGTGTATCGAACGGGCGGGCAGGAGTATCACGTGGCCTACCTGCCCGCGGAATCGGACACGGGCATGTTCGGCGGCAATTCCAACTGGCGCGGCCCCGTGTGGATGCCGGTGAACGGACTCATCATCCGCGCGTTGCTGCAGTATTTCAGCTACTACGGCAACGATTTCAAGGTCGAATGTCCGACCGGCTCCGGACGCCACATGACGCTCTACGAAGTCGCCGAAGAGATCACGAGAAGACTGGCGAGCATCTTCCTGCGCGGCAGCGACGGCCGCCGTCCGGTTCACGGCGGCAACCGGAAGTTCCAGGAAGACCCGCACTGGCGCGATTGCCTGCTGTTCTACGAATACTTCCACGGCGATAACGGCGCGGGACTCGGCGCGAGCCATCAGACGGGCTGGACGGGCATCATCAGCCGGGCGATGCATCTGTTCGCCACGACGACGCCGGAGCAGTTTTTGCAAGCGGGCAGAGCGGCGGCGTTCATCGAGGTGCCCACTGCACGCGCCGGCCACGCGCCCGGTTCCTGACGATCCCGTCATCGCGATCGGCGATGGTGCCTTGCCAAATGACCACGAACAAGCCGTCCCGCCTGCTGCATGATGCTTCCACCGCACCGACTTCACGGAGCCAGACGAAGCAATGCAACTCGACCAAGCGACGGCGGGTCCGCGCACGCTCTACGACAAGATCTGGGACAGCCACCGCGTGATGTCGCGCGACGACGGACAGGATCTGCTCTTCATCGACCGGCATTACATTCACGACGTCACCGCGCAGTCGTTCGACCTGCTGCGACAGCGCGGGCTCACGCCGCGATCGCCCGAGCGCATCTTCGGCACGGCGGACCACTACGTGTCCAGCACGGCGAACGATATCGCGGCGGTGACGGACCCCGAGCGGCGCGGGATGATCGAAGCGCTGCAACGCGACGCGGCCGAATCGAACATCACCCTGTTCGGCATGAACGACGCGCGGCGCGGCATCGTGCACATCGTCGGGCCCGAGCAGGGCTTGAGCCTGCCCGGCATGACGGTCGTCTGCGCCGATAGCCACACGTCGACGCACGGCGCGATGGGCGCGCTGGCGTTCGGCATCGGCGCCACCGAAGTGACTCACGTGCTCGCCACGCAATGCCTGTGGCAACGCAAGTCGCGAAACATGCGCGTCACGCTCGACGGCGTGCCGGGGCCGGGCGTCACCGCCAAGGACCTGATCCTCGCGGTGATTGCGCAGATCGGCGTGGCGGGCGCGGTGGGCCATGTCATCGAATATGCGGGCTCCGCGATCGCGGGCCTGTCGATGGAAGGCCGGCTGACGCTGTGCAACATGACCATCGAAGCGGGCGGCCGCGCCGGCATGATCGCCCCGGATGACACGACGTTCGCCTATCTCGCCGGACGCCCCTACGCGCCCACGGGCGAAGCGTGGGACCGGGCGATGACGCACTGGCGCACCCTCTTCACCGATCCCGGCGCGGCCTTCAATCGCGAGGTGCATATCGACGTGGCCGGCATCGCGCCGATGGTCACGTGGGGCACCACGCCCGGCTATGCCTGCGCCATCGACGGCCGCGTGCCCGATCCGGCGGAGCAGGCCGACCCTGACCTGCGCGCGGCGATGTCGCGGGCGCTCGACTACATGGGACTGCCCCCGCACGCCGCGCTGGAAGGCGTGACGATCGACCGCGTGTTCATCGGCTCGTGCACCAACGGACGCATCGAGGACATGCGCAGCGCCGCCGAGGTTGCGCGCGGCCGCCGCATCGCCGCGGGCGTCGAGGCCTGGGTCGTGCCGGGCTCGCACGAGGTGCGGGCGCAGGCCGAGGCCGAAGGGCTCGACCGCGTGTTCATCGACGCCGGTTTCCAGTGGCGCTTTCCCGGCTGTTCGATGTGCCTCGCGACCAACGGCGATATCGCCGCGCCTGGCCAGCGCTGCGCCTCGACATCGAACCGCAATTTCGTGGGCCGCCAGGGGCCCGGCGTGCGCACGCATCTCATGAGCCCGGCGATGGCCGCCGCGGCCGCCGTGACCGGACGTCTCACCGACGTGCGCCGCCTTCTGGGAGCCTGAGCATGGAAAGCCTGACCTGCCTCGACGCGGTGGCGGCGCCGATCGTCGCCATCGACTGCGATACCGACCAGATCCTGCCCGCGCGCTTCCTGCAAAAGCCGCGTTCCGACGACTTCGGCCAGTTCCTGTTCCGCTCGGCGCGTTTCGGCCCGGATGGCGCGCCACGGCCCGACTTCGTGCTGAATCGGCCGGCCTACCGCGAGGCGCGCATCGTCGTGGCGAACCATAACTTCGGTTGCGGCTCGTCGCGCGAGCATGCGGTGTGGGCGCTGTACGACTACGGCATTCGCGCGGCGATCGCCCCGAGCTTCGGCGACATCTTTTTCATCAACTGCCTGAAGAACGGGCTGCTGCCGATCGTGCTGCCCGAGCACGTGGTCCTGCCGCTTCTGGACGGCTTGCGGGAAAGCCCGGGCAGCCGCATCGCCATCGACCTGCCCGCGCAGACCGTGACCTTGCCCGATGGCTCCGTCCATGCCTTCGACATGGAGCCTTTCGCGAAGGCGTGCCTGTTGCGCGGCATGGACGAGATCGACTACACGCTGTCGCATCGGGACCGCATCGAGGCCTTCGAGCGCGACCGCGCCGGCCCGTATTGAAGACGCGTTCTTTCAACTATCGACCCAGGAGAAAGCTCACATGAAGATTGCAGTCATGCCCGGTGATGGCATCGGTCCCGAAGTCGTGGCGCAGGCGCTCAAGGTGCTGAAAGTCGTCGCGCCGCAGGCCGAGACGGAGGAAGCGCCCATCGGCGAGGCGGGCATTCAGGCGCACGGCGTGCCGTTGCCCGAGCCCACGCTCGCGCTGGCGCGCAAGGCCGACGCCATTCTGTTCGGCGCGGTAGGCGTGGCCGACGAAGCCGATATCCCGCGCGAACGCCGTCCCGGCACCGGCTTGCTGCAGTTGCGCGAAGCGCTGACGCTGTATGCCAACTTCCGCCCGGCCTACATGTTTCCGGAGCTGATCGGGGCTTCGACCCTGCGCCCGGAAGTGGTGGACGGACTGGATCTCGTGATCGTGCGCGAGCTGAACGGCGACGCCTACTTCGGCCAGCCGCGCGGCTTCGAGACCAATCAGGCGGGCGAGCGCGTGGGCTTCAACACCATGCGTTATGCGGAATCGGAGGTGGAGCGCGTCGCGCATGCCGCTTTTCGGGCCGCGCGCCGCCGTCATCACAAGCTCTGCTCGGTGGACAAGGCCAACGTGCTAGAGGCGAGCCAGTTGTGGCGCGAGGTGGTCACGCGCGTCGGGCGCGATTATCCCGATGTCGAACTGAGCCATCTGTTCGTGGACGCCGCCGCCATGATGCTGATGCGCCGCCCCCTGCAGTTCGACGTGATCGTGACGGGCAACCTCTTCGGCGACATTCTCTCCGACGCCGCCGCGATGCTGACGGGTTCCATCGGCATGCTGCCTTCGGCTTCGCTGGGCTACGAGCGCAAGGGCCTGTACGAGCCGGTGCATGGCTCGGCCCCGGACATCGCGGGGAAGGACATCGCCAATCCGCTTGCCGCGATTCTGTCGCTGGCGATGATGCTGCGCGAGAGCTTCGAGATGGAGGACGCCGCGCGCCGCGTCGAACAGGCCGTGCGCACGGTGCTGGCCGCGGGCTACCGCACCGCGGATATCCAGCAGGACGGCATGCGCCGCGTCGGCACCGGCGAGATGGGCGATGCGGTCGTCGAGGCGCTGCGCAAGCAGACGGCTTAGGGCAGAGCGCGTTCGCGCAAACATTCGGAGCAAGGAGTACGGTCCATCGTCGGGAGTGTGTCGCACCAGAATATCCCTAGAAAGGGAGGAGACAACCATGAAGCTGAAACTCGCCATCGCGCTGTGCGCAGCGTTCGAGCTTGCCTGCGGTTCCGCCACGGCCATCGCCAAGGATGTGCCCGAGAAGCCCGAGCTGCACATCGCCGCGGCTTCGGTCGGCATCACCTATCTGCCGATGCTCGTCGCCAAGCAGCGCGGCTACTTCAAGGATGAAGGGCTGGACGTGACCATCGCGGCCTTCTCCGGTGGTTCGAAGACGCTGGAAGCCTTGCTGGGCGGCAGTTCCGACATGGTGGCCGGCGCCTATTCGAACACCATCACGATGGCCGTCAAGGGCCAGCATCTGGTGGTCGTGGCGGCGCAGGTCATCTGTCCGGGATGGATCTTCGGCGTGTCGCAGAAGCGGCAGGCCGAAGTCAAGTCGCCCAAGGATCTGAAGGGCATGCGGATCGGCGTGAGCGCGCCGGGCTCCAGCACGCACATGGCCGTCAACTACATTCTGCACAAGGCGGGGCTGCAGTCCACGGACGTGTCGATCATCGGCGTCGGGCAGGCGGCCGGCGCGGTGGCGGCGGTGCGCGCGGGACAGGTCGATGCGCTGATCGTCAACGACCCGAGCGCGACGATCCTGACGAAGGACGGCAGCCTCAAGCCGCTGGAAAACATGCGCACGGCGGACGGCAACGTGAAGGTGTTCGGCTCGGATTACCCCGAATCGAGCCTGTTCGCGACGCAGGATTTCATCGACAAGAATCCGAAGACGGTGCAGGCCGTGGCGAATGCGATCGTGCGCGCCGAGAAGTGGATCGCCAAGGCCACGCCTGAACAGGTCGCGGACAACGTCCCGCGCGAATATCTGGAGGACAACAAGGCGCTCTACGCGGAAGCCTTCACGAACAGCCGCCGCTGTATCGCGCAGAACGGGGAAATCACGGCCAAGGGCGCGCAGACCGTGCGCGACGTGCTCGCGGCCTTCGATCCGGCGGTGGCCTCGGCCAAGATCGACCTCGCTTCGACGTATGACAATCGCTTCGTCAAGAAGGCGGCGGAGATCCAGCCATGAGCACCGCGACGTACAGTGTTCCGCTCGATAGCGGCCAGACCGGCATGCGCGAAGCGCTGCGCTTCGAGAACGTCACGTGCACATTCGCCGGCAATGGCAAGCGCGCGCAGACCTACACCGCCGTTGCCGGCGGCAACCTGACGATCGGCGACGGCGAGTTCGTCTCGATCGTCGGGCCCACGGGCTGCGGCAAATCCACGCTGCTGAACGTGGCCGCGGGCTTGACGCGGCCCTCGTCGGGCAGCCTGAGCGTGTTCGGCAAGAAGCTCACGCAAGGGCTGAACACGCAGGCCGCCTATCTGTTCCAGGTGGACGCGCTCATGCCCTGGAAGACGGCCGAGGAGAACATCGCGATCGGCCTGATCTTTCGCGGCATGCCGCGCGAGGAGGCGCTCGGCGTGGCGCGCGGCTGGCTGGAGCGGGTCGGCCTGCAGGGGCACGGCAAGAAGTATCCGCACCAGATGTCCGGCGGCATGCGCAAGCGCGCCGGCCTCGCGCAGGCGCTGGCGCTCAATCCGCGCATCATCCTGATGGACGAGCCGTTCAGCGCGCTGGATATCCAGACGCGGCATCTGATGGAAGACGAACTGCTGAAGCTGTGGTCCTACGACCGCAAGTCCGTCATGTTCGTGACGCACGATCTGGAAGAGGCCATCTCGCTGTCGGACCGCGTGATCGTGCTGTCGGCGGGGCCCGGCACGCGGCCGATCGCCGAGTTCGAGATCGATCTGGAGCGGCCGCGCGAAATGTCGGAAATCCGCATGACGCAGCGTTTCCTTCAACTGCACACCCAGATCTGGGACGTGCTTCGAGGCGAGGTCCTGAAAAGCTATGCGCGCAATCGTGTTTGATCCCAACAACCGGTTCACGGTGCTGGTCACCCGCCTCGCGATCCTGTTCGGCGTGCTGTTCCTGTGGTGGCTCGGCACGGATCAGAAATGGCTTTCGCCGTTCTTTTTCGGCGATCCTGTCGGCGTGGCGCGCCGTATCGTGGAGTGGTTCGTGACGGGCTCGGTGTTCCGCCACCTCTACACGACCCTGCTCGAAACCATGCTGGCGTTCGCGATCGGCACGGTGCTGGGCCTCGCGTGCGGTCTGTGGCTCGCGCTCAATCCGTTCCTCGCGGTCGTGTTCGATCCGTTCATCAAGGCGATGAACTCGATGCCGCGCCTCATCTTCGCGCCGATCTTCGCGCTCTGGTTCGGTCTTGGCATCTGGTCCAAGGTGGCGCTCGGCGTGACGCTCGTGTTCTTCGTGGTGTTCTTCAACGTCTTTCAGGGCGTGCGCGAAGTGAGCCCGACGGTGCTGTCGAATACCCGCATGCTCGGCGCGAACTCGCGCCAGTTGATGCGCCACGTCTACCTGCCTTCGGCGACAAGCTGGGTGTTTTCCAGTCTGCATAACGCGATCGGCATCGCGTTCGTGGGCAGCGTGGTGGGCGAATACCTTGGCTCGGAAAAGGGCGTCGGCTATCTGATTCTGCTGGCCGAGGGCGTGTTCGACATCAACTCGGTCATCGCCGGCATTCTGGTGCTGACCGTATTCGCCCTGGTCCTCGACACGGCCGTGTCGATGGTCGAGGATCACCTTCTGCGCTGGCGGCCCGTCGCCGGGCAGACCGTCGCCGCGAGCGCCTGAGAGCGCGGCGGCTTACTTCGAGGACACTCCACTTGCAGACCAACGCGATCAATCTGAAGGACCGCGTCGCCGTCGTGACGGGCGGCGCGCAGGGTATCGGCCTGGAAGTCGGCCGCAGACTGCTCGAATCGGGCGCGCGGCTCGCGATCTGGGACATCAATGCGGACGGCATGGCGGCCGCGCGCGGCGAACTGGGCGAGCACGATGTCCACTTCGAGCGCGCCGACATCGCCGATTACGCGAGCGTCGAGGCCGCCGTGGCGGGCACGCTGAAAGCGGCCGGGCGCATCGATATTCTGATCAACAACGCGGCGATCGTCGGGCCGAATGTGCCGCTCATCGACTATCCGCTCGACGCATGGAAGCAGGTGATCGATATCGACGTCAACGGGACGTTTCACTGCTGCCGCGCCGTGGCGCCGGTTATGATCCGCCAGAACTACGGCAGGATCGTCAATCTCGCCTCGGTCGCGGGCAAGGAAGGCAACCCGAACGCGGCGGCCTATAGTTCGGCCAAGGCCGCGGTCATCGCCATGACGAAATCGCTGGGCAAGGAACTGGCGGGCCACGATATCGCGGTCAATTGCGTCACGCCCGCCGTGGCGCGCACGCCCGGCGCGATGGAGCAGTCGCCCGAGCATATAAGCTACATGCTGGGCAAGATTCCGCGCGGCCGTTTTCTCGAACTCGCCGAAGCTGCCGCGATGATCGCCTGGCTCGCCAGCGAAGAGAATTCGTTCACCACCGGCGCGGTTTTCGACCTGTCCGGCGGCCGCGCCACCTACTGAGAGTTGTTATCGTGAGAACGTTCTGGCGTTTGATGTTGCCGGTCGTCGCCGCCTGCGCGGCCCTCGTGAACCTGCCGGCCGCCAGCGCCGCGCCCGTGCCGGAGAAGCCGAAGCTGCATCTGGCGGCGGCGGGCGTGGGTTTTCCCTATCTGCCGATGATCATCGCGGACAGCCGCGGGTATTTCAGGCAGGCCGGGCTGGATGTCGAGATCGGCGTGTTCAGCGGCGGCGCGAAAGCGCTTCAGGCGATGATGGGCGGCAGCGCCGATATCGTCGCGGGCGCGTATTCCAACACCATCACAATGGCGGCCAAAGGGCAGAAGCTGGTGTCGTTCGTCACGCTGGCTTCCTGCCCCGGCTGGGTGTTCGGCGTGACGCGCGCGAGCCACGCCAAGGTCAAGAGCTACGCGGACCTGAAGGGCATGCGCATTGGCGTGAGCTCGCCCGGTTCGAGCTTCCACATGGGCGTGAACTACCTGCTGAGCAAGGCCGGCGTGAAGCCGGGCGACGTGTCGATCATCGGCGTGGGCTCGTCCGCGGGCGCGATCGCCGCGGCGCGCAGCGGACAGATCGACGGACTGATGAGCAACGACCCGGTCGCGACCGTGCTGCAGGACAGCGGCGATCTCTTCCCGCTGGCCGTGATGCGCGATCCGGCCGGCACCCGCGCCACGCTGGGCGGCGATTATCCGGAAGCGTCCGTTTACACCACGAAGGACTTCGTCGCCAAATATCCGAATACCGTGCAGGCGGTCACGAACGCCATTCTGCAAGCGGAGCAGTGGATGGCGCAGGCCACGCCCGAGCAGGTCGCCGCGGCCGTGCCGTCGCAATACGCGCTGGCCGAGAAGGATGTCTTCGCCAAGGCCTACGGCAACATGCGCAGTTGCATTTCGCGCGACGGCCTGATGACGGACGCCGCCGCGCATACCGTGCGCGACGTGCTCGCCGCCTTCGATCCCGAGATCGGCAAGGCCTCGATCGATCTGAAGGCGACTTACGACAATCGCTTCGTCGAGAATGCCGGCAAGCACTGAACCGAGAGAAGGGGCGGCGATGGAGAACGGCGTGCGCATCCTGGCCGAAGGCCTGAAGTTTCCCGAAGGGCCCGTGGCGATGCCCGATGGCGCCATCGTGCTGGTCGAGATCGAGCGCGAGACGATCAGCCGCGTGGCCCCCGACGGCACGGTGAGCGTGCTCGCGCAGGTCGGCGGCGGTCCCAACGGTCTGGCGCTCGGGCCGGACGGCGCGTTCTATGTCTGCAACAACGGCGGCTTCCTGTTCCGCACCGTCGCGGGGTTGAATCGCACGAGGCCGGGCGTGCATCCGCACTACACGAGCGGGCGTATCGAGCGCTTCGATCCGCAAACGGGCGCGCTTTCGACGCTGTACGACCGCTGCGGCGACCATCCGCTGTGCGGCCCCAACGACATCGTGTTCGACCACGACGGCGGCTTCTATTTCACCGATTTCGGCAAGAACCGGCTACGCGAGCGCGATCACGCGGGCCTGTATTACGCGCGCGCCGATGGCTCGGCGATCGTCGAAGTGGCGTATCCGCTCACGACGGCCAACGGTGTCGGCCTGTCGCCGGACGACCGTGTCGTGTACGTCGCGGAGACCGAAACCGCGCGGCTCTGGGCGTTCGATCTCGAAGCGCCCGGCCAGGCGCGCAAGCATCCGTATCCGTCGCCGCACGGCGGGCGTCTCGTGTGCGGCCTGCCCGGCTATCAGCGCTTCGACAGCCTCGCGGTGGACGCCGAGGGCAACATCTGCGTGGCCACGCTGGTCACGGGCTGCATCACGGTGGTCGCGCCGTCTGGCGAGGTGCTGCGGCAGGTGATGGTGCCCGACGGCATGGTCACGAACATCTGCTTCGGCGGCATCGACATGAAAACGGCTTACGTGACGATGTCGGGCACGGGACGTCTCGGCGTGCTGCCGTGGCCGCAGGCCGGGCTGAAGCTGGCTTATTCGTGATGGCCCGTGTCCTGGCTGCCGAGCAAATGCCTGAGAAAGAGCTGGACGGGCGCGGGCAGCGATTCGGCCTCGCGCACGCAGATCTTCCAGTGCCGCTCGGCCCACGTTTCGTCGAGCTGCACGGCGACCAGCGGCGCGGAACTGACGTAACGCTCGGCATGATGCTCGGGCACGAGGCCGATGCCGAGCCGCGCCTCCACCATGCTGCGCACCGGCTCGAAACCGTTGACGCGGATCGACAGCTTGAGCGGGTGGTCGAGATCGGCGGCGGCGCGCAACACGAGCGAATTCAGATAGCTGCCCGCTTGCGGCCCCACCAGCGGATATTCGGCCATTTCGCGGAATTTCACGCGCTCCTTGCGGCTGAGCGGATGATCCGGCGGCATGATGACCACCAGGCGATCGCTGCGGTAGGGGAAGACCTGGAGGCCGGTGGTCACGGTCGTGCCGCCGAACACGCCGATATCGGCGGTGTTTTCGGCCACGGCGCGCACGACGGCGGGACTCAGGCTTTCCTGCAGATCGATGCGCAGCCCCGGATGCAGCGCCAGGAAATCGCGGATGTCGTTGGCGATGTACTGGACGATGGTGGACAGGCTCGCATGCAGCCGGATCTGTCCGCGCACGCCTTCGGCATGGTCGAGCAGTTCGCTTTCCATTTGCGCGATATCGCGCAGGAGCACGCGGGCGTGCTGCAAAAGGGCCGCGGCCGCGGCGGTCAGTTCGAGCCCTTTGTTGCTGCGCACGAAGAGGGCGGTCTTGAGGGTGTCCTCGAGATGGGACATGCGCTTGCTGAGCGCCGAGGGCGCGATATTCTCGGCTTCAGCCGCGCGCGCGATGCTGCCGTGCTCGCAGACGGCGACGAATAACTTCAGCGATTGCAGATCGAAACGCATCGAGTCTCCGGGGCGCGGTCTTGTCGCCGCGGTGCTTTGTCATGAAGCGAGAGTATGCATGCGGTCGATTGCGAGTGCAGGAGATGAAAAAAAAGCCCGTCGCGCGGACGGGCCTGCTGTCGTGCTCTGCGGCACGATGTTGCGCCGTCTCCGGCGCTGCTTTTACCAGCTAAAGGAAGCGCCGCTGCCCACTGTCGCGCCGGTGCCGCCGAAGCCCGCGCCGGCGCTCACGCGCAGGTTCTCGTTGATGTTGCCCTTCAAGGCCACGGCGAGCGCCGTCTGGCCGCCGTAATAGCCGACGCCCGCGCCTACCGCGAAGCGCTTGCCTTGCGCGACATCCGGAATGTTCGCCAGCGCGGTGACGCCCGCGATACCCGCCGATGCATGCTTGCTGACGCTGTCGATGCGCGCGCCCATCGCGTTGACCTGGTTCCTGACCTGATTGAGCTGATTGACGTTGGCCGCGTCGTTCGGCGCCACGCCGTCCGCCACGCCGCTCACGCGCACCGGCGCGCCCGCGCCGTTGGCGAGGCTCACGCCGTTGTCGTCGAGCGTCATGTACGTGGATGACGTGCCGCCCGACAGCGTGGTCGATGCGTTGCCCACCGTCAGACCGTGCGTATTGCCCGCGTCGTTCGTGACCGTGAGGCTGGCGGTTTGATTCGCCGAATCCAGCGACAGCGACGACGCACCGCTCGTCAAGCCCGCCGATGCGGCCTGAACGGACAAACTGCTGGCGCCCGTCGCCACGTTGAACGTGTTGCGCACCGAGGTTGCGCCATAAAGCGCCGTGCTGCCCGTCACGTTCATCGATCCGGCATTGACCGCGCCCGTGGTGTTGAACGAGGCCGCGTTCACCGCGCCGGTTGCGTTCACGGTCGTGGTGTTGACCGCATTGGCGTTGACGGTTGCCGCATTCACCGATGCCGCGTTCACCGCGCCGTTCGCGGTGATGGAATCCGCGCTGATCGCGCCCGTCGAATTGACGGAACCGGCGTTCAGTGCGCCACTCGTGGTGAAGCCGCTTGCTGAAACAGCGCCCGTCGTCGTCAGCGAGCTTGCCGAAACAGCGCCCGTGGTGGTCAGCGAGCTTGCCGAAATGCCGCCCGTCGTATTCAGCGAACTCGCCGAGATATTGCTGGCGCTGATCGATCCGGCGGAAAGGTTGCCCGAGACACTCGTGCCGGACGTGCTGACCGTCAGGTTATTGCTGCCGGCCTTGATAGTCGTGCTGTTCAGGCTCGACGAAAAGGTGGTCGTGGGCGCGGAGGTGCCGTTGATCACTTCGAATGCGCCGATAGAGCCGTTATCGTCGTTGACGGTGACAGAGACGTTATTCGGATCGGTGCCGAGTTGAACATCGGCGTGCGAAGCGCCGGACCACATCACGGAGACAGCGACCGCCAGGCTTGCCGCAGGAAAGAAAAACGGACGATGAAACGAGTGCTTCACAAGAACAACCTTTTAAAGTGGCGATAAACAACAAGAGAAAGAATTTGCCGCGAAGTGAATCATTTGCATTTCGCGCTTGTTTGTTTTAACGGCCATGTGCAACGACTACTTAATAGTGCTTTTAAAAATTATATGAACTGAAGAATGGCAGTTTTTGCCGCTTATTCAGGCCCTAAAGCGGTTTCCTGATCCCGCAGCGGTTCTTCATCCGACAATACGGAGAATTAATGATTGACGCCTACACGTCTAAAGGATGAAGCTTTCTCACATTCTCGTTACCGATCCTTCGGTTTGTTTCGCACTGAAAGCCATTTCCTTCCGCCATCCGCCGCATTGCATGGTCTAGACCAACGGAGAAGAGAATGAGAAGGATCAGAGGACTCGTCCTGGCAGTTTTGTCAGGACTACTGTTCAGTGCGTGCGGGGGCGATGCAGGCTCCGACGCCCAGGGTACGAACGCGAAAAGCGCCGCCGGACAACCGGCTTCTGAGCAAGTGGCCACGACCAAGGGTTATGCGTTATCGACCGTCATCTGGGATCGCTTTCCCATCGGGGTGTGCTGGGACATGAGCAACGCCGATTTCTCGCGGTACGCCGCGCAACGCAACTGGAGCCGTCTCGCGGTCCAGGAAACCTGGGAGCAGCATTCGGGCGTGCGGTTCTCGGGCTGGCAGCGATGCACCAATGATCCGAACTACTACGGCATACGGATTTCGGTCGAGGACAACGCCGCGACAGGGCCGCATACCTTTGGTCTGGGTGTGATGCTGAACAATGCGCCGGGCGCCATGGTGCTCAACTTCACCTTCAGGAACTGGAGCCAGAGTTGCCAGGGCCGCGAGGAGTACTGCATCCGCCGGGTTGCCGCGCACGAATTCGGTCACGCGCTGGGCTTCGCGCACGAGCAGAACCGGCCCGACACGCCTTCGACGTGCCGCGAGCCCGTGCAGGGCAACTCGGGCGATACGATGATCGGCGCGTGGGATCTCGCATCGATCATGAACTACTGCAACCCGCAATGGAACGGCGACGGCAAGCTGAGCGCGACCGACATCGACATGGCGCAGAAGTTTTATGGACCGCCGCGGCGCAACGAAACCGTGTACACGCTGACGCGCGCGCAGGCCCCGGCGCAAGTCACCGCGTACGATTTCGCCACGCATGCCGCGAAGGCGACGATCGATCTGAGGCTTTCGGGCGACTACAAGCGCGTCGATCAGATGTTCGCCAGCAGCGACGGAAAGCGGCTGCACGTGCTGCTCGAACGAAGTCCCACGTCGGTCGATCTCGCCACCATCGACACCGCAACGAACACGGTGCTGCACGTCACACCCATCGGGCCGTTGTTGATGGCGTCCACGGGCTTTAGCCTTCAGCCCGCGTTGCAGGGAAGCCAGGTGTATGTGTCGAACCGCAACGTGATCAGCGTCATCGACACGGACTCGGGCGCGCTGGTTCAGCGGACGGTGCTGCCCGAAGCGTTCAATGTCGTCAGACTGGCGACGGCGAAGAACGACGCCGGAAATCTCTATGCGCTGTCGATCGTGAACGGAACGAAGCAGGAAGTGCTTCGCATCGACATGAGCATCTCGCTGATCACGGGCGGCTATCCGGCGGGAGCGGCGCCCGCTGCAATCCACGATCAGTTCGCCGTGACGCCCGATGGCAAGAAGGCCTATTTCGTCAGCTTCGCATCGGCGCAGGCCGAAGGCCGGTTGACGGAAATGGATCTGGAAAGCGGCATCACGCGCGTGCTGACCGATCTGCCGGAGAAGAAGCCGAAGTTCCTCACGGCTATCGGCAATCAGCAAATCCTGTACGCCGACGATAACGGTACGAACCCGAGCCCGATCGTTCTCTACGACGTGACGAGCCGAAAGAAGACGACGTTGCTCGCTTCGTCGAACTCGCTGGATTATCTCCAGTACGAACCGGGAACCGGATCGATTCTGCTTGAGCGAACCGGCGTCTGGTCCGTCAATCAGGCGAAGCCGCAGTCGGACGGCTCGTTCAAGAACGCCGATCTCGGCCTACGTTCGTTCACCAGCGGTTCAGCGTATGGCGGCGTCGCTCCGTTCGTGTTCGTGGCGCGTTGAGATGCAAGACTTCATGGCGCGCAGCGTGGCTCACACTTCGCTGCGCTTCAGAAGATAATCGAGACCGCCCACGCGAAACCATCGATAGCCATAGGGTTCCAGCACGACGGTGTGCTGGCCCTTCGCATTGCCCTGGCTGTGGTCGTCCGACAGCAGATTGACGAGCATCGCGCTCTCGCCGGCTTGCACGCGTACCTGAAACTTCACCGAGCACGCGGCCGCGCTGAAGTTATGCACGCAGACCACCGAGTTGTTGCGCCAGTCGTAGCGCAACGCGAGCACGTCGTCGCGCGAGGTGCGCAGGATCGCGAAATCGCCCCAGCTTATTTCCGGCACTTCCTTGCGCATGCGAATCATCCGCTCGATCCAGTTGAGCAGCGAATTCGGATCGCGGCGCTGGCTGGCGACATTCACGCGTTCATAGCCATAGGGTCCGCCCGAGATCACCGGCGAAACCGGGCGCGCGTGCTTGGTGAAACCGGCGTGCGGCTCGGTGGACCATTGCATCGGCGTGCGCACGGATTCGCGCTCGGGCAGGCGCAGGTCGTCGCCCATGCCGATCTCGTCGCCATAGCGCACGACCGGCGTGCCGGGCAGCGTCAACATCAGGCTGTATGCGAGCTCCAGCCGCTGACGGTCGCCGTCGAGCATCGGCGCGAGACGCCGGCGAATGCCGCGTTCGTAGAGTTGCATGCCGGGTTCCGGGCCGAATGCCGCGAACACGGTTTCACGCTCTTCGGGCGACAGCCGGCCGAGATCGAGTTCGTCGTGGTTGCGCAGGAATACGCCCCACTGCGCGGTTGCCGCGCGCGATTTCGTCGCTTCGAGCGCTTTCTTCAGAGGGGTCGTGTCCGCGCTCGCGAGCGCGTAGAACGTGTTCTGATTCACCTGAAAGTTGAACATCATCTGCAGGCGTTCGCCCGCGTGGCCGAAGTACTGCATGTCGGTGTCGGGCAGCACGTTCGCTTCCGCGAGAATGATCGCGTCGCCCTGACGCCATTGCAGGAACTCGCGAAACATGCGCAGCATGTCGTATTGCTCGACCGGCGTTTTCACCTGCGCGCCCTTGGTGGCGATGACGAACGGCACCGCGTCCATGCGAAACCCCGAGACGCCGAGCTGAATCCAGAAGCCCATGATCTTGAGCAGTTCGGCCTGCACATAGGGGTTGGCCGTGTTCAGATCGGGCTGGAAATCGTAGAAGCGGTGGTAGTACCACATGGCCGCCTCCTTGTCGTAGGTCCACGTCGATTTCTGCACGCCCGGAAAGACCATGCCTTCCTTCGCGCGCGCCGGCTTCTTCTTCGACCACACGTACCAGTCGCGATACTTCGACGACGGGTCGCGCCGCGCCTGCCTGAACCACGGGTGCTGGTCCGACGTGTGGTTCACGACGAGATCGATCATCACGCGCAAGCCGCGCTGACGGCACGCGTGAGTGAACTCCGTGAAGTCGCCGAGCGTGCCGTAGCGTGGATCGACGTTGTAGTAATCGGAGATGTCATAGCCGTTGTCGCGGCCGGGCGAAGGCTGAAACGGCATCAGCCATATCGTCGTGATGCCGAGCCCCTGAAGATAGTCGAGGCGGCGCACGAGACCCTGGAAATCGCCGACGCCGTCGCCGTTCGCGTCCATGAACACACCGACGGACAGGCAGTAGATGACTGCGTTCTTGTACCAGAGGTCGTTGACCATGCGCTTTGATCGGAGCCCGGTTCGTGAGCGGATGGAAACGCGCCGGCAAACTGCCGGGCGCGAAACGTTTCGAGTGTAATCGTCATGCGCTGAAGCGGGCAAGCCGATGCGGGCCGCGCCGTCGCCTATACTTTTTGAGCAACTCAGCCCTTCCATGCGCGGCTTTGCAAGCGATTCGACGCGCCGCGCAACGCGAAACCGGGCGATATCCATCGGCGGCTTTTCTATCTCATGCGCGTTGCTTCCGCGCAATGGCTGCCTTCTCTTTCTTTTCTTTGCCTCTTTATTCACGCATGGAAAACGCTGCGCGCATGGCGGCTGCGTTCGTTCGCTCATGGCGGGCTTCGCGGCGGCGCACTTGCGGCGGCGCCACTCTCACTCGACGAGGTCGATATGGCCACCTACATCATGCTGCTCAACTGGACCGATCAGGGCGTGCGCAGCGCGAAGGACACGATCAAGCGGGCACGCGCATTCGGCGAAACGAGCAAGGCGATGGGCGCGACGCTCACATCGCTGCACTGGACGCTCGGCTCCTACGATCTGGTCGCTTCGGTCGATTCGCCCGACGACGAAACGATGACCCGTCTCGGCCTCATGCTCGGCGGACTGGGCAATGTCCGCACGACGACGATGCGCGCATTCGACGAAACCGAGATGGAACGAATCGTCGGCGGATTGAAGTAGCGCGCATTCGAGCATCGACGGCGGCGCGCGCTCGTCATCGCGCGCGCGTCTTTCCGTGCGTGAGATGGTATCCCGCGATCAGCCCCATGTCGTAGGCGCTTTCGAGCGCCCGCACGATATCGGCTGGCTTGACGAGAATGCGATCGTCGAGCGCGTGGTCGTCCTTGAAATCGACATCGAAGCAATCGGTGGCGATCTCGCTCAGGGTAGTCAGTCGTTCTTCGGTCAGCAGGCTCATGTCGTTTTTCTCCGGCAAGCAAATGCATCGTAGCGATGCCGACTTAGCGCCGTATTACTTTCGAAGACCCCATTCCCCTGATCATTGCGCGCGTCTCGCAGCGCTTTCTTCTGTCTATCGCAACGCGGGCCGGTATGCTACGGTGGATTCGTATGCATTGCTTGCGAACGGGCGATCGCTGATTGTCGATCGACCTTCCGAAATCATTCGGATGGAGTGTGATGTGACAGTGGATCAGCAAGGCGTTCGCTCGTCGCCTTATTCGGTCATTTGCCCCCGCTGTGAAACGCTTTCTTCCGTCGAAGAAAGCGCGTGTCCGTTTTGCGGCGCGGACCGGCACGGGGCCGTGCTGACGCGGGGCGCGGAAACGGCGGTGCGCGCGGTCGCGGCGGCGCGTGGCGTGACGCGCCATTTTCCGGCGTATGGCGAAGCGAACCGCCTGGAAAAAGCGCTGGGCCGGCTCGAAGGGCGCGAGCCGCGCTTGCCGGCGCCCGTGACCGCCGGTGTGCCGGAGCAGCCGCGACGGACATCGAACTCCATGCTGGCCACGGTCGCCATGGCGGGCGTCGTGCTCGGCGCCTGCGTAATCGCACGCGCTTACTTCGAAAATCATGGATCGACGGCGCGCGCCGCCGCGGTGCCGGTCGCCGTTGCCGGGCCTGTGCGCGCGGCGGCGCCGAATCTCGACTCGGCCGACAGGATCGTGGAAAGCCGCGCGCCCGATGCCGCGCGTCCCGCGGCCAGCACGGCGTCGCCGCTGATTCCGGTGGTCGCATCGAGCAAGGACAGCGCGCAGCAGGCGGTGGTGCATGAGACGCCGGTGGTAAAGAAGACTGCCGCGCCTCGCGCGCAGGTTGCGCGTAAAGGTGCTTCCAAGCCGGCCAGCGTCAAGGTCAGCGCCGCGTGCTCGCCGAAGTCCGATCGTGCGTGCGCGAAGACCGCGCAACGTCAGGCATCGAAATCGAAGGTCGAGGTGAAACAGCAGAAGGCGGGCAAGCCGCAGCAGCGTCGTCAGGAAGCCGCGAAAGGTAAGCCGGGGACGAAGGAGTTTCAGAAGGTCGCGGCGATTCCCGCGCCGGTTAAACCGGCGATGACGGCGGAGGGGAGCTGGAAGCCTAGCAGGAAGAATTAGTGGCCGAGGAACCCCCTCAAATCCACTTCGCCTTCCGAAACCACCGGAACAGCAAAGCATCGATCGTCACGATCACCGCGATCACCACCGGATAACCAAAGCGCGCATGCAACTCCGGCATGTGCTCGAAGTTCATGCCGTAAATGCCCGCGATCATCGTCGGGACCGCGAACATCGCGGCGAAGGTGCCGAGACGCTTGGTGATTTCGCTGTCCGCGAGCGCGATCATGCCGAGGTTCACCTGTATGGCGGTGATGACCATGTCGCGCCGTCCGTCTATCGCGCCGACGATGCGCTCCAGATGCACGTACACATCCTTGAAGTACGCCGTCATGCCCGCGCAGATGCCGGGCACGCGCCCGCCGGTCAGCTTGCCGACGCCTTCCAGCAGCGGACCGACGTGATGCCGCAGCACGACGAGCCGCCGCTTGAAGCGATACAGATCTTCGATGAGCGCGCGCGATTCGCTGTGCGCCTGGCGCGCGAAGATGCGGTCTTCCAGCACGTCGAGATCGGCGGCGAGCGTTTCGAGCACATGAAAGTAACCGTCGACGATATCGTCCATCAGCGCGTAGAGCACGAACGCGGAGCCTTGCCTGAGCATCGGCGGCTCGCTTTCGCAGCGCTCGCGCACACGCTTGAAGCCGCGCGTTGCGCGCATCCGCACCGAAAGCACGTAGTTTCTGCCGACGAACACATCGACTTCGCCGAACAGCAGGCCGCCGTCTTCCGTGAGTTCGACGGTATGCATCACGGCGAACAGCGAATCGCCGTATTCCTCGATCTTCGGCCACTGGTGATGCGTGCGCACGTCTTCGACGGCCAGCTCGTGCAGGCCGAATTCCTCGCGCATCGCGTCGAGCTCGGCGGGCTCGGGGTCCTTCAGCGCGACCCAGACGAAGCACTCCGGTTTCTGCACGTAGTCGCTGATCTCGTCGACGGTGATGTCGGCGAGCTTGCGGCCGTCCTGATAGGCAACGCAGGCAATCAACATGATCGATCTCCTGGCGGGAGGATGCGTCAGTCGGGCGGCTGGCGTGCCATCGGGTCTGACCGGACATGCATCGTGCACCGGTCAGCCGACGGTTTGATGACATCGCGCGCGGCGTCGATGAGTCGCCGCGCGGATCGGGAGGAAGAGGGTCGAAGTGTTGCTGACGCGCTCAGGCGGCTTGCCAGTGCTCGTCCACAGTCTTGTCGGTCACGCGTACCTTCGCGACCATGGGCGAATAGCCGCGCAGTCTGATCTCGTCGGCGGCGAGCCGCTCCGAGCGATAAACCTGCTGCGTGATCCTCGTGCCGTCATGAAATTCGAGGGTGTAGCCGTCGATCGGCCCCCACTGTCCCTTCGGCATCGGTTCGATATAGACGTTCTGCATCGCGTTTCTCCAGCGTGATTGGAAAGCGTCGGGCGCAATCGCGCACCTCTTGTATAAGAGGTTATCGAAGAAAAGCAGGCGGGCGGCTGCGGTGCGAGGGGTTGCGCACCAAATAAAAATCGTTGTAATTCAATGCGCTAAGCGCGATATTTCACGATACGAAAGCTCATTGTCCGATGCGCAACCGGGCGCGTGTTGCCATGCAGCGTGCATTTTCGAAAACCGGACCCCGATTGCGCATCATGAAATTTCAGTGATGCATCGCGGCGTTGCCGGCCGCCTCGATAAAGCGGTCGTTCGCGGGCGCGGCATCCGTCGGCATCGAGGCGAAGCGAAAGCCGTTGCGTCCCTTGCGCTTGGCTTCGTACATGGCGCGATCGGCTTCGGCGAGCATCGTTTCCGCCGAGGTATCGATGCCGCCCGCGCACATCGCAATGCCGACGCTCGTGCCGAGCCGCGCCTCGCCGCTTCCCACGTCGAAGGGCCGTCCGATCGCGCGGCAGATATCCTGCGCGATCCGGCTGCACGCGCTCGACGACGCGATGCCTCGTGCAAGCAGCACGAACTCGTCGCCCGCGAGACGGCAGACGAGATCGCCCGCGCGCGTGGTCTTTTTCAGGCGCGCGGCCACCTGGCGGAGCAGCGCGTCGCCGGCGTCGTGGCCGTGCTGATCGTTGACGTTCTTGAAGCCGTCGAGGTCCATGAAAAAGAGCGCGAACGGCACGTCTTCGGCGCGGGCGGCATCCACGCACAACGCAAGCTGCTCGGCGAGGGCGCGGCGGTTCGGCAGACCCGTGAGCGCGTCGCGCATCACTTCGGAACGCATCTGGTTCTCGCGCCGCTTCGTCTCGGTGATGTCCTGCGACATGATGTAGAAGCCCACGGCCTCGCCGCGCTGGAACTCCGGGATATACGTCGCGTTCCAGATGCGGGCGGGCGCGCCTTCGTAGACGATGTCCTCGTGCGTCACGCGCTCGCCCGCGAGTACGCGGCGAAAGTACGGCAGGCAGCGCTCGAAGGTCGCCGCGCCGATCGTCTCGCGCACGGTCTTGCCGCGCAGCGCGGCCGGATCGACGCCGAACACGTCGTGATACACCTGATTGTTGAAGCGGTAGCGCAAGTCCGCATCGACATGGGCGATCAGCACGGGCAGGTTATCCGTGATCGTCTGCAGCGCGACGCGGCTGCTCGTCAGCTCGCCGGTGCGCTCCAGCACGCGGCGCTCCAGTTCCTGACGGTAATCGCGCAACACGCGTTCGCTGTGCTTGCGGCTCGTGATGTCCTGCACCACGCTCACGAAGTGCATCGGCAGGCCGCGGTCGTCGCGGATCAGCGCAACCGAGAGATCGATCCATATCGTGACGCCGTCGCGCCGCCGGTAGCGCTTTTCGAGCGAATAGGTCTTGCGCGCGCCGCCGAGCAGTTCGGCGACGTGTTGCAGATCGCCGGGCAGGTCCGCTTCCTCGGTAATCTGCTGGAAGGTCATCGTCACGAGTTCGTCGGCGCTGTAGCCGGTGATCTCGCAGAGCTTCGGATTCACTTCGATGAAACGCCCGTCGAGATCGACGATGGCCTTGCCCGTCGGCGTCTGCTGGAAAATCGTATGAAAGCGCGACTCGGAAACGCGCAGCTTGCGGCGGTCGTCTTCCTGGATCTCGCGGGTCTCGCGCGCGGCTTCCCGTTGCACGATCTCGCGCTCCACGGTCGCCGCGAGATCGCACAACGCCGCCTGTGCCGATGCGCTCAGCCGCCTCGGTTTCGTATCGATGGCGCAGAGCGTGCCGAGCACGAATCCACCCGAGGAGCGCAGCGGCACGCCCGCATAGAAGCGCACATGCGGCGCGCCCGTGACGAGCGGATTGCCCGCGAAGCGCGCATCGGCATGCGTGTCTTCGACGAGCAGCAGGCGCTCCGAATGCAGCGCGTAGGCGCAGAAGGACACGTCGCGCGCGGTTTCGCACACGTCCAGCCCGAGGCGCGACTTGAACCATTGCCGATGCTCGTCGACGAGCGATACCAGCGCGACCGGCACCTGCAACAGCTCCGCGACGACACGCGTCACGCGGTCGAAGACTTCCTCATGCGGCGTGTCGAGCAGGTCGAGGCTGCGCAGCAATTGCAGCCGCTTCGCTTCGTCGGCGGGCAGGGGCGCCGCGTGCCATTCGTATACGGGATGCAAGGTCGTTCTCGGTTCTTCCGGGTTTCGCCATCGGACCCCATGGCACGACGTGCACTGTATCGAAGCGCGCGACGTCCCGATTCACCGATCAGCGGCAGGCTTTCGGCTTAGTTCGACGCACGGCTTACGGGTCACGTTCCGAGCAGCACCGCGCCCGCCGCGACGACCACGCACGCGAGCCAGCGTTTTGCGCTGACGGGTTCTTGCAGGAACACGCGTCCGATGAGCGCCGCAAACACGACGCTCGTCTCGCGCAACGCGGAGACCGCGCCCATCGCGCCGGCCTGCATCGCCCAGATGACGATGCCGTACGCGGCGATCGACACAAGGCCACCCGCGAGCGACGAACCCACGGCCATCGGCGCATCTCTGAGCGGCGTCCATAGCGCGGGCAGGCCCCGCTTCGCGACGAAGATGACGGGCATGAACCAGTAGAACATGAACATCCACGCGGTGTAGGTGACGGCTTCGCCTTCGGACAGACGCACGCCGATGCCGTCGATCACGGTGTAGATGGCGATGGTCACGCCCGTCGTCAGCGCGGCGAGCGCGCCCGCGCGCGACACGCGGCCGCCCTGCAGCGCGAGCGCCATGATGCCGCACGATATGAGCGCGATGCCGAGCGCATGCAGCCCGCCGATGCCTTCATGCGCGAAGAGCGCCGCGCCGAGCGTGACGAGCATCGGCGACGAGCCGCGCGCAATCGGATAAGCCTGCGCGAGATCGCCGCGGCGATACGCGCGCACGAGGCTCAGGTTATAGGCAATGTGCACGAGCCCCGACGCGACGATATACGGCCACGCGGCCTGCGGCGGCAGCGGCAGATAAAGCACGACGAACACGGAGACGACGCCGATCGCGATGCTCATCCACGTCATCGACAGGAAGCGGTCGCGATTGCCGTGGAGCATCGCGTTCCAGCTTGCGTGCAGCAGCGCTGCGAAAAGGACGACACCGCCGGTATAGCTGAGCATGCGTTTCGTTTTAATGACGTGACGAATAGTTCACAGAATATCTATCTTGTCGTCCCGCAACAAACCATTTAAATTGCGCTATCGCGTTAGAAAATCTCTTGTGAATGAGACCGCCCTTGCCATCGCTCAATGCGCTGCGCGCGTTCGAGGCCGCAGGAAGGCTTGGCAGCTTCAAGGACGCCGCGGCGGAACTGCATGTGACGCACGGTGCGATCAGCCAGCAGGTGCGCCTGCTGGAAGTGTGGCTCGGCGCGCCGCTGTTCGAGCGCCACAACCGGCGCGTCGTGCTGACGTCCGCGGCGCGTGCCTGGCTTGCGCAAATCGGCCCGCTTTTCGATCAGCTCGCGCAGGCCACGGCGCGCTTCGGCCTGCCCGAAGCCGTGCCGCGCACGCTCGCCGTGAACGCGCCCGCGACGTTCACCTTGCGCTGGCTGGTGCCGCGGCTGGAGAAGTTCCGCGCGCGGCATGCCGATATCGAAGTCCGGATCGAGACATCGAACGAGCCGGTCGAAAGCCTGAAGGACACCTTTGACATCGTGATCCGGGGCGGCCCGGACACGTTCTACGGCTACGCGATGCGGCCGTTTCTAGCGGAAGAGCGCCTGCCCGTGTGCAGTCCCACGCTGCTCGAACGCCTGCCGCTCGGCGCGCCGGAGGACTTGCGCCGGCACACGCTGCTGCATACGTCGAGCTTGCCGCGCGTCTGGCCGGACTGGCTCGCGCAGGCGAACATGCCCGCGATCACGCCCGCGGCGGCGCTGACCTTCGATCACTTCTATCTGACCTTGCAGGCAGCGGTCGATGGCATGGGCATCGCGATGGGACCGACCGCGCTCGTCGCCGACGATCTCGCCGCCGGCCGGCTCGTCGCGCCGTTCGCCGGGCCGCGTCTGCCGTCGCGAAGTTACTGCACCTATGTCGCCGACGAGAAAGCGCGCGACGAACGCGTCGCGCTGTTCCGTTCGTGGCTGGAGCACGAAGGCGACGAGTTCGCGAGCGCGCACGACGCGTGAGGCGATCTCGCCGCGCTCAGAGCGCCTGCGTCAGTGTCGGCACGACATCGAACAGATCGCCGACGAGGCCGTAATCCGCGACGCCGAAGATCGGCGCATCGGCGTCCTTGTTGACGGCGACGATCACTTTCGAGTCCTTCATGCCGGCGAGATGCTGGATCGCGCCCGATATGCCGACCGCGACATACAGTTCCGGCGCGACGATCTTGCCCGTCTGGCCGACTTGCAGATCGTTCGCCGCGAAGCCCGAATCGACCGCCGCGCGCGATGCGCCGACCGCCGCGCCGAGCTTCTGCGCGAGCGGGTCGAGCAGCGCGAAGTTTTCCGCGCTGCCAAGTCCGCGTCCGCCCGACACGACGACGCGCGCCGCCGTGAGTTCCGGCTTGTCGCTCTTGGCGATTTCGCGGCGCACGAAGTTGGAAAGGCCAGTGTCGGCGGCGGCGGGCACTTGCGTGACCGTCGCGCTGCCGCCTTCGGCCGCGGCGGCTTCGAAGGCCGTCGTGCGGATCGTCGCGACCTTCACGGCATCGGCGGATTGCACCGTGGCGATGGCGTTGCCCGCGTAGATCGGGCGCTGGAAGGTGTCGTCGGCATCGATGGCGATCACGTCCGAAATCTGCGATGCATCCAGCTTCGCCGCCACGCGCGGCGCGCTGTTCTTGCCCACGGCCGTCGCCGGGAAAAAGATGTGCGTGTAGTCCTTCGCGAGCGCGAGCACCTGCGCGGCGACGTTTTCGGCGAGACCGTCGGCGAGATGGGGCGCGTCGGCGAGCAGCACGGCGTTCACGCCCGCAATCTTGCTCGCGGCATCGGCGACGGCGCGCGCGCCGCTGCCCGCGACGAGCACATTGACGCCATTCGCGAGCTTCAGCGCCGCCGAGATCGTGTGCAGCGTCGAGGCCTTCAGCGCCGCGTTGTCGTGTTCGGCAATAACCAGAGTCGTCATTCAGATCACCTTCGCTTCGGATTTCAGTTTTTCGACGAGCGCCGCGACATCGGGCACGATCACGCCGGCCTTGCGCACGGGCGGCTCGACGACCTTCAGCGTCTTCAGGCGCGGCGCGGGATCGACGCCGAGATCGGCGGGCCTGAGCGTGTCGAGCGGCTTCTTCTTCGCCTTCATGATGTTGGGCAGCGTCACGTAGCGCGGCTCGTTCAGGCGCAGATCGGTGGTGACGATCGCGGGCAGGCGCAGCGAGATCACTTCGAGACCGCCATCGACCTCGCGCGTGACGACTGCGGCGCCTTCGCCGATTTCGATTTCGCTCGCGAAGGTCGCCTGCGGCCAGTCGAGCAGCGCGGCGAGCAACTGGCCGACCTGGCCCGCGTCGTCGTCGATGGCCTGCTTGCCGAGAATCACCAGTTGCGGCTGCTCTTTATCGACGACGGCCTTCAGGAGCTTCGCCACCGCGAGCGGCTGCAGTTCGGCATCGGTCTCGACGAGCACGCCGCGATCCGCGCCGATCGCAAGCGCCGTGCGCAGCGTTTCCTGGCTTTGCGCGCCGCCGCACGACACGGCGACCACTTCGCTCGCCTTGCCGGCTTCCTTGAGGCGCACCGCGGCTTCGGTGGCGATTTCGTCGAACGGGTTCATCGACATCTTCACGTTGCCGATATCCACGCCGCTCTGATCCGACTTGACGCGCACCTTCACGTTGTAATCGACGACGCGTTTTACTGCGGTAAGTACCTTCATCTCTCTTTCCCGGAAGTTTCAGATTCGATCGTGACGAGAAAGCGCGCGCCGTCCGACGGCTCGACGCGCAGCGCTTCCCTGACGTTTTCGGCGATGAGGACATCGCCCGCATCGGACGCGACGACGAGCGCCGCGCGGCACGGCGCGATAGCGAGCGGCTGCGTGATCGCGTGCACCCGCGCCCGGTAAGCCCCGATGCGCGTCATCACGTTGAGCACGGTCACGGGGCCATCGTCGAGCGATGCGCGCCACGCGCGCGCACCGTCGTAGGCGGCCGCGAGCAAGGGTTTTAGCGTGACGGCCGCGCCCGTTTCGTCGCGCAGCACGACGCCATGACCGCGCAGCACGACCGATATCCGCGCGATGCCCTCGAAGCGCGAATACGGCCCGTCGCGCGCCACGTCGGCGATGCTCACGCGCCAGTCGCCGCCCTGCGACGCGACCGTGCGCGTGATCCCGCCGCCGTTGCGCCAGCGTTCGGGCGCGATCGATGCGATGGACACGTGGCGCATCCCCGCGTGCTCACGACACGGCGCCGAGGCCATACTTGCCCGTCAGCAGTTCGCCGGTATCGAAGCGTTCGATGGAATACGGCTTGAGCGACACGTCCGTTGGCAGGCCGAGCGCTTCCTGCGCGAGCACGCGGCCGACCGTCGGCGAAAGCTTGAAGCCGTGGCCGGAGAAGCCGTAACCAACGACCAGCCCTTCGATGCCCGGCAAGCGCCCGAGCACCGGATTCCAGTCGGGCGTGACGTCGTACACGCCGGTCCACGACGAGGCGATGCCCGCCGTCTCGTAATCCGGAAAGCGCTCCGCTACCTGCGCGCCGACTTCGACGACGTAGTCCATCGGAATGTCGCCCTGTTCCGTTTCCGCCGTATTGAGCTTCTCGCCGACGACGCCTTCGCTCACGAGCATCTGATTGCCGCCGTAGCTGCGGTAATACAGCATGCCGGGCGACGCGAGATCCTTGAAGACGGGCATCGAGAACGTGTATTTCGCGGCGTCGCATTCGAGCGCGAGCACGGCGTGACGCTCGGGCATGACCGGCAGATTGCGGCCCGTCCAGCCGGCGAGTTCCGGCGTCCAGATGTTCTGCGTGCTGATGACGGTGGACGTTCTGAAGTCGCCGATGCTCGTCGATACGCCCGTCACCTTGTTGTTCTCGAACAGGATCTTGTTGACCGACACGTTCTCGCGGATCGTCACGCCGCCGCGCCGGGCCGCGCGCGCAAAGCTGGTCGCGACGAGATACGCATCGGCGAAACCGGCTTCCGGCTCGTAGCCGATGAGCGCGGCGTCCTCGAAGTGCGCGATCGGCAGCAGTTCTTTCGCCTGCTTGCGGTCCAGCAATTCGAGCGGAATGCCTTGCTCCTTTTGCTGGGCGAGCGATGCGCGCAGCGGTTCGAGCTTGTCGCCTTCGCCCGACACGATCATGTAGCCGCACTTGACGAGGCCGCACGAGGCTTCTTCATCGCCGAGATAAGCGGCGAAGTCGTTGAAGACGTCCCACGATCTGCGCGCGAGATCGACGTTTTCCTTCACCGAATAATGCGTGCGCAGAATCCCCGACGACTGCGATGTCGTTCCGGCTCCGATCGTTCCGCGATCGAGCACGAGCACGTTTTTCGCACCGAGCTTCGCGAGCTGAAAAGCCACCGAACTGCCGATGACTCCCGCGCCAATCACCACGACGTCATATGTATCCACGGTTCGCTTCCTTCTTTAGCAACGTTCGAACGAAGTGTGAGACGTCAAAAACGCACGGGCCGTGAATATAAGCAGAATCGATTTTTAGCAAAAGCAACGGGACGATGGCCTTCGCGCGGGCGATTGCCGTGCAGCGTGCCGCCGCCATCGTGCTCTCTGCCCCGCGAGCCGTTATCCTTGACGAAAACGGAGCGAGACATGAACGGGACGAACTGGTACAGCGAGAGCGATTGCTTGCTCGACGCGTTTTCGGCTTTGCTGGCACGCGACGATGCGGCCCCGCCCGCGTTCGCCGCTGGCATCGAAAAGAAGATTCCGCTCTATGACTGCCGCGCACTCGGCGCCGTATTGAACGATCCGGGCAAGCGCATGGCCTTGCAAGCGGAGTGGACGAGCGTGCTGCGCGACGGCGCGGGTGTCTTCGTGCTCAAACATGCGTATGCGGATCGGGCTTCGATCGACGAGGCCACCGCCGTTTTCGAAGCGATCATCCGCGAAGAACGCGAGCGCGGCGCGAATGCCGGCGATCATTTCGCGAAAGCCGGCGCGAACGATCGCATCTGGAATGCGCAGGAAAAGCTGTGCCTGCGCGCGCCTCGCGTGTTTGCGAACTACTTTGCGAACCGGTTCATCGAATGCGCGGCGCAAGCGTGGCTCGGCCCGGCGTATCAGATGACGTCGCAGGTCAATGTCGTGCGTCCGGGCGGCGGCGCGCAGCAGGCGCATCGCGACTATCACCTCGGTTTTCAGACCGCCGACGAAGTGCGGCGCTATCCGGCGCATGTCCATGCGATGTCGCCGTTTCTCACGTTGCAAGGCGCGATCGCGCACAGCGACATGCCTGTCGAAAGCGGCCCGACGCAATTGCTGCCGTATTCGCAACGCTACGCGCAAGGTTATGTCGCGTGGCGGCGCGCGGAATTCCGCGAGTATTTCGAAGCGCATTACGTGCAACTGCCGCTCGAAAAAGGCGATGCGTTGTTCTTCAGCCCCGCGCTGTTCCATGCGGCCGGCGCGAATCGCACGCGCGACGTACAGCGCATGGCGAATCTGCTGCAGGTGTCATCGGCCTACGGACGGGCGATGGAAACGCTCGATCGCGCGCGCATGTGCGAAGCGGTTTATCCGGTGCTGCGCGATGGCAAGGCGACGGGGCGGATGAGCGATGACGAGATCGATGCGGTCATCGCATCGTGCGCGGAAGGTTATGCGTTTCCGACGAATCTGGATCGCGATCCGCCGATTGGCGGGCTTGCGCCGAAGAGTCAGCAGGCGCTGCTGAGGCAGGCGCTGGATGAAGGGTGGTCTGTCGTTGCGCTCGAAGAGGCGTTGAAGGAGAGCGCGTGGCGGCGCTACTCCTGATAAACCGCCGACAACACATTCTCCGCATCGGCCCGCGCATTATCCAGTTGCACGACGCTCGCATGCCGCGCCCCGAGCGGATCGTGATTCGCAATCGCGGTAAGAATCGCTTTATGCCGCGGCAGCGACAACGCATGCGTATCCGGATGCCGGCTCGTGAGCTTGATCGACTCCGACAGCGCGAGCGACAGCATGTGCCCGATATACATCAACATGTCGTTATGCGTCGCCGTCATGATCGCGCGATGAAACTCGAGATCGGGCGCGAGCAATTCCTCCGAAGTCCCCGCACGCGCCATGCGCTCGAATGCTTCGCGGATGCGCGCGACATCGTCTTCGGTCGCGTTCGATGCGGCGAGCGCCGCCGCCGCCGGCTCGATGATCCTGCGCACCACGAGCAGCGACTGGAAGAACTCGCCCTCGTGCACGCTGTTGATGGTCCAGAAGAGCACGTCGGGATCGAGCGTGTGCCACTCGTCGCGCGCTCGCACGACGCTGCCTAGACGCGGCTTCGACAGCACGAGCCCCTTGGCGACCAGCACGCGCGTCGCTTCGCGCAGCACGGGCCGGCTCACGCCGTACGATTCGCAGAGCTTCGCCTCGGCCGGCAGACGATCGCCGGGCTGGAGCCTGCCGCTCACGATCTCGACGCCGAGCTCCTGCACGATGCGCGCGTGCATGCTCTTGCGGGGCTGTGGATGGCGATAGTCCATGGCGTCGTCAGCGCTTCGCCGCCGCGCGCTCGCCGAACGCCCGCTGCGACAGACAGAACACGAGCAGCAGCGCGCCGACCGCAATCTTGGTCCACCACGAACTGAGCGAGCCGTCGAACGAAATCAGCGTCTGGATGACGCCGAGCAGCAGCACGCCGAAGAGCGTGCCGATCACATAGCCGACGCCGCCCGTCAAGAGCGTTCCGCCGATCACGGCCGATGCGATCGCATCCAGTTCGAGGCCCATCGCATGCAGGCCATAGCCCGAGAGCATGTAGAACGTGAACAGCACGCCGCCCAGCGCGGAGCAAAAGCCCGAAAGCGCGTAGGCGCCGATGGTCGCGGCGTTCACCGGCAAGCCCATCAGCAGCGCGGAGTGCGGATTGCCGCCGACCGCATAGATCGTGCGCCCGAACGGCGTGTAATGCGCGACGAACACCGCCGCGGCGAGCACCACGAGCGCGATCACCGCGCCGAGCGAAAGCGACGCGCCGCTCATCACGGGAATGCGAAGCTGCGAAACGCTTGCGTACCACGGGTTCGTGATGCTGATCGAATCGATGCTGATCAGATAGCACAGCCCGCGCGCGAGGAACATGCCCGCCAGCGTCACGATGAAGGGCTGCAGGCGAAAGCGTGCGATCAGCCAGCCCATCAGCGTGCCGAATGCCGTGCCCATCGCGAGCACGAGCGGGATCACCACGAGCGGATGCCAGCCCGCTTTCTCGACGAGCGCGGCCGACACCATCGTCGTGAGCGCGATCACCGATCCCACCGAAAGATCGATGCCGCCCGAGAGAATCACGAAGGTCTCGCCCACCGCGACGACGATCAGAAACGCGTTGTCGATCAGCAGATTGAGAAAGACCTGCGGCGAGAAGAAGCCGGTGTACATCACCGAGCCCAGCACGGATATCACGATGAACAGCGATACCGTCGCGGCGAGCGGCAGATAACGTCCGCGCGAAGTCCCGCGCGGCGGCGTGTCGCCCTTGCGTTGCTGCGCGAGCGTGGGCAGGCCCGAGTTCATCGGCGCACCTCACGTTCGGAAAGGGCGGGGCGGCGCGCGAACTTCGCGACGGTCGCGCGGAATTCGCCCGATTGCAGCATCATCACCGCGAACACGACGATGGCCTTCACCACGAGATTCACCTCCGGCGGCACGCCGAGCGAATAGATCAGATACGTGAGCGTCTGGATGATGAGCGCGCCGATCACGCTGCCCGCGAGCGTGAAGCGTCCACCCGTGAGCGCCGTGCCGCCGAGCGTGACGGCGAGAATCGCGTCGAGTTCGAGCAGGAGGCCCGCGTTGTTGCCGTCGGCGCTCTTCACGTTCGAGCTGATGAGAATGCCCGCGACGCCCGCGCACAAGCCGCTGAACGCATACGCGCCGAGCGTGAGCCGCCGCGCCTGCACGCCCGCGACGCGCGCCGCTGTCGGATTGATGCCGATGGCTTGCAGAAAGAGCCCGAGCGCGGTGCGCGTGATCGCGAGATACAAGAGCACGAACACGAGCGCGACAATCAAAATCGACACGGGCACGCCGAGCAGATAACCGCCGCCGAAAAAGAAGTAGGGCGAATAGTAGATCGTGATGATCTGGCCGCTCGTGATGAGTTGCGCGATCCCGCGTCCGGCGACCATGAGAATGAGCGTCGCGATGATCGGCTGCATGCCCACGCGCGCGACGAGCAAGCCGTTCCACAAGCCGCACAGCAAGGCGACGCCGAGCGCGAGCACGATCACCACGGGCAACGGAAAGCGCGTGACATTGCCCGCGATCGAGCCGCCGATCGCCCATGCGGCGACCGCGCCCGCAATGGCGACGACCGCGCCCACGGAGATGTCGATGCCGCGCGTCGCGATGACGATGGTCATGCCGAGCGCGACGACCGCGAGCGGCGCCGCGCGATTCAGGATATCGATGAAACTGCCGTACAGATGCCCGTTGCGCCATTCCACATGCAGAAAGCCGGGATTGAACGCGGCGTTCAGCGCGAGCAGCAAAACGAGCGTGACGACCGGCCAGCCTAGCCGGTGTTCCATCGCAGAACGAAGCAATCCACGCTTTACCGTGTCATCCATGTTCGGCTCCGATCATTTCGCACACGGTGTCCTCGCTCGTGCCCGCGGGCAATTCGCCGACCTTGCGCCGGTCGCGCAGCACGACGATGCGGTTCGCGATGCGCACCACTTCCGAAATCTCCGACGAGATGAAGAGCACGGCCATGCCTGTCGATGCGAGCCGGAGTATCTCGTCCATGATTTCCTGCTTCGCCGCGACGTCGATGCCGCGCGTCGGCTCGTCGAGTATCAGGAGACGCGGCTCGGTGGCGAGCCATCGCGCGATGAGCGCTTTTTGCTGATTGCCGCCGGACAAGAGGCCGATCGGCATGTCGAGCGTCGCGGCCTTGATGCCGAGCGCGCGCACGAAGCGCTCCGCGAGCGCGTTCTGTTGCGCGCGCGTGAGACAGCGCCGCGCGCCCATGCGCGCCTGCAACGCGAGCGCGATGTTCTCGCGCAGCGACAGCTCCGCGACGATGCCGTCCGCCTTGCGCTCTTCAGGACAAAACGCGATGCCGTGACGGATCGCATGCGCGGGCGTCGCGAACGAGACCGGCGCGCCGTCGATGCGCAACTCGCCTTCGTCGGGCTTTTCGAGGCCGAAGAGCAGCTTCGCGAGTTCGGTGCGTCCCGAGCCGAGCAGCCCCGCGACGCCGACGACTTCGCCCGGCCGGATGCGCAGATCGAGCGGTTGAAGCTGGCCTTTCTGGCCGAGGCGGGTGGCGTCGATGAGCGGCGTTTCGGCTGCGTTGGTTCCGGCATCGTCGGGCGGCGTCTGGCGCGCTTGCGCGGCGGCGAGTTCGCGCCCGAGCATCGCGGCGATGAGCGCCTGCATGCCGAGTTCGCTCGCGCGCCATTCGCCCACGCGCCGGCTGTTGCGCAATACGGTGATGCGGTCGGAGATCGCGTAGACCTGGTTGAGAAAGTGCGTGACGAACAGAATCGCGAGACCTTCGCCGCGCAGACGGCGCAGCACGTCGAAGAGGCGGCGCACTTCGTCGTCGTCGAGGCTGGAGGTCGGTTCGTCGAGTATCAGGACTTTCGACGACAGCTTGAGCGCCCGCGCGATCGCCACCATCTGCTGCACGGCGACCGGATAGCTCGTCAGCACGCGCGTCACGTCGATATCGAGGCCGATGCGCGCGAGCAGTTCACGCGCTTGCCGGTGCGTCGCGTCCCAGTCGATGCGATAGCCCGCGAGCGCGCCGCGCCGCGGAAAGTAGCCCGCGAAGATATTCTCCGCCACGGAAAGATTCGGGCAGAGATTCACCTCCTGATACACCGTGCTGATGCCGAGCCGCTGCGCTTGCAGCGGCGAATCGGGACGAATGGCGCGGCCGTCGAGCAGGATCTCGCCGGCGTCGAGGCTCACGACGCCCGTGAGCACCTTGATGAGCGTCGACTTGCCCGCGCCGTTCTGCCCCATGAGCGCGTGAACCTCACCCGGATAGAGCGTGAGGTTCACGTCATGCAGCGCGTGCACGCCGGCAAAACGCTTGTCGATGCCGCGTAACGCCAATACGGGCGATGTCATCGTCGGTCAGTACTTTCTGTTCGGGAATTCCTTCGCCGCGACCTCCATCGGGAAGATGCCTTCCTGCGTGACGATGCGCTTGGGCACGGACTTGCCCGCCTTGATGTCCTTCACGACCGACATCAGTTGCGGCCCGAGCAGCGGGCTGCATTCGACCGATACGTTGAGCTTGCCCGCCATCATCGCTTCGAACGCGCCCTTCACGCCATCGACGGAAATGATGATGATGTCCTTGCCCGGCTTCATGCCCGCTTCCTCGATCGCCTGGATCGCGCCGATCGCCATGTCGTCGTTATGCGCGTAGAGCACGTTGATCTTCTTGCCCTCGGCCTTGAGAAACGCTTCCATCACTTCCTTGCCCTTCGCGCGCGTGAAGTCGCCGGTCTGCGAGCGAATGATCTTGAACTTCGGATCGGACTTGATGATTTCCTCGAAGCCCTTCTTGCGGTCGATGGCGGGCGCGGAGCCCACGGTGCCCTGCAATTCGACGATGTTGATCGGCCCCGCATTGCCTTTCTCTTTCTCGACGAGCCAGCGGCCCGCCTTGCGGCCTTCCTCGGTGAAGTCCGAGCCGATGAACGTGACGTAGAGCGATTCGTCCTTGCTGCTGATCGCGCGATCGGTGAGCACGACGGGTATCTTCGCGTTCTTCGCTTCGACGAGCACGGTTTCCCAGCCCGTTTCGACCACGGGCGAGAACGCGATCACATCGACTTTCTGCGCGATATACGAGCGGATTGCCTTGATCTGGTTTTCCTGCTTTTGCTGCGCGTCGGAGAACTTCAGGTCGATGCCGGCTTCCTTCGCGCTCGATTTGATCGACTCGGTATTCGCGGTGCGCCATTCGCTTTCGGCGCCCACTTGCGCGAAACCGAGCACGATCGGCTTCTGGGCGAAGCTCGTCATCGGGAGCATTGCGCCCAAAGGCGCGGCGGCCATCGCAACTAACACGGTGCGGCGTTTCATGTCAGTGGTTCCTCCAGTCGTTGGCAAAATTATTCGAATGATTTTGTGGAATAACCTGTTAATTCGTTGTTCTATTCATCCCGGTTCGATCGGCCTTTTCCGGTATTTGGGTTTTACGTGAGTTGTCGTTGGGCCGTCCGAGATAGATTGACTATATGAAGCTATTCGGCCACTTTTAATTCACGTTAACCCGCTTTCTAGGGCAAAACAGTCATACCATCTCGCGCCGCGGCAGGCGTTCGCACTATCTGGGTTTTACCGCGGCATAAGCGGTGGTAACGCCTAGTAAGCACCCACGAAAAGCCGCGTGTCCTTGCGCGATCGCCGCGCAGGCGGTCCGGAGAAGATTGCCGGCGTTGCAATCCGCAACGTCATCCCTCTTCAAGGAGCGCGCAGCATGAACGTCACCGGTCCGATTCCATCGCACGCAACCCAGGCGTCGTCGCACGCGCTGCCGATCAGGCGCAGCGCCGACACCCCGGCGGTCGAAACCGCAAACCCGAACGCGAAGACGACGACGCCGGGCAATCCGGCGCATCTCGGCAATCACGTCGATACGACCGCGTGAATCATGCCGATGCCTTTCCGTTTCGCGCTCGCGTGTGTGGCCGTCGCGGCATGCCCGTTCATGCTCGACGGCTGCGCGCTCGCCGCGCTGCCGTGCCGCGTGACTTCCGCGGCGCTGAAGATCGTGCCGGTGGTGGGCCACGCCGCGTCCACGCCTTTCGATGCCTGCGCGACCGCCATCGACTGACATGAAGCGAACGTTCCTCGGCTGCGCGCTCGCGGCGTGCATGGCGATGCCCGCGCTTGCCGCGGCGCAAAAGCCTTACGAATTTCGCGGCCTGCCGCTCGGCATTTCGCTCGATGCGTTTCGCCGCGACGAGCCCGCGCGCGCGACGCCGCCCGGCAGCGTCGCCGTCTGCGACACCGATCTCGAATCGGCCTCGCTCGGCATGGTGCTGCGCGATGCGCACAGCCTCTCGATCGCCTGCAAGTGGGCGCATCGCACGCCGGACGGATGGCGCGCGTCGCAGGCGGTCGTCGATGGCGCGCCCGCGCGCGATCACGTGCTGCGTTTCATGGCGATGCCGGGCGATGCGTCGCCGCGCCTGTATCGCATGTCGTTCGTGATCGATGCGCGCGTCGCCGACGACTTCAGCGAAGCGCTCACGTCGAAATACGGCAGAAGCCGTATCGAACGCGCGAACGGCTACCGCACGCGCACATGGGAAAACGCGCTCAGCTCGATCACGCTGGAAGCGAACGGCGCATCGGCCCCGGCGCGCGTGATCTACCGGCTGAAAGCGTACGAAGCATGGCTGCGCGAGACCACCGAGCGATGGCGGCTCGCCGCGTTGCACGGCACGTTCTGAATCAAAAGAGAGGATCGTTCATGAAACTGGCGTCAATGCCCTGCGCGGCGCTGGCGTGCGCGCTCGCCGCGTGCTCGTCGGGCGCATCGCGCTCGATCGTCGAGATGCCGACCTACGCGCCGGCCGTCGCGCAGCCGGTCAACGTCAACACGCTGGGCGCGATCTATCAGGCGGGCAGTTCGGTCTCGCTCTATGAAACGGCGCGCGCGCAGAAGGTCGGCGACGTGCTGACCATTCGTCTCGCGGAGTCGTATCAGGGCAGCAATTCCGCCGATGCGAGCGCGAGCCGCTCAAGCAGCATCAGCGCGGAGGCCGCCGACAAATCGACCGGCGCGGCGGCGCGGCTCGCGCGCCTTTTCAACGTCGGCTCGGCCGATACGTCGTTCAAGGGCAAGGGCGGCACGAGCAATCTGTCGGCGATGAGCGGCACGCTCGCGGTGTCCGTCATCGGCACGTTGCCGGGCGGCAATCTCGTCGTCGCGGGCGACAAGGTGATCGCGATGAGCGGCAATCAGGATCAGTTGCGCTTCTCGGGCATCGTCAATCCGAAGGATATCGAGGCGGGCAATTACGTGGCGTCGAACAAGGTGGCCAACGCGCGCATCGAGCAGGCGGGCGTGGGCATGCTCGCGGATTCGACGACCATGGGCTGGCTGCAGCGGCTCTTCATGAGCGTGCTGACCTTCTGATGGCGATCTCAGTGACCCGCGCGCGCCGCGATGCGCCCGGCCGCCGTCGGATCGCCGTGCGGCACGAAGATATAGCCCTGGCCCCAGACGGTCTGCACGTAACGCGGCTCGGACGGATCGATTTCGAGCAGGCGGCGCAGACGCCAGATCGCGACATCGAGACTGCGGTCGCGATGCGCGCCGTGGCCGCGCAGCTTCTCGTTCAACTGGGCGCGCGTGAGCACGACCATCGCGTGCTTGACGAGCGTCTTGAGCAGCGCGAATTCGCCCGAGCGCAGCGCGATGCGTTCGCCGTCGCGGCGCAATTCGCGCGCGCCGAAGTCCATTTCGAACGGGCCGAAGCGGTAGCTCGGCCGAATTTCCGGCGCGCTCGCCACGAGCGGCGCTGCAGGTTCGCGCCGCCGCAGGATCGAACGGATGCGCGCGAGCAGCTCGCGCGGGTCGAACGGCTTGCCGAGATAGTCGTCCGCGCCGAGTTCGAGTCCGATCACGCGATCGAGCACGTCGGAGCGCGCCGTCAGCAGGATCACGGGCACATCGTCGTCTGCGTTGCGCAGTTCGCGCAGCGCGCTGATGCCGTCCTTGCCGGGCATCATCACGTCGAGCACGACCATCGATGGACGCTCGGACTGCACGCGGCGCCGAAGGTCCGTGCCGTCGCCGAGCACGGAGACGTCGAAGCCGTGCTGATGCAGATAATCGCGGACGTGATCGCGCACGACGGGGTCGTCGTCGACCATCAATACATGTGGAGTCATGCGCACATGTTAAGCGCAGGGCCGCACTGTCGCGAAGGCGCAGAACTTTCCATTTCTTTCCGTTACGGCATGTTTCACCGGGCGATGCGCGGCGCACTCGCGCGCAGGCGGGGATCGCCGGGGAATAGCACGCGCGTTCATCGCGTGAAAGACGGCTTGCGTAAGAAACCGTAATGAACGCATGCAAGCGCGATGGGCAGAATGGAAATCACGTCCGAATAAAATTTTGAGATGTCTATATCGGTTCTCATCGTCGACGACGATTCCGCGGTGCGCGATCTGCTGCGCCGCTTCTTCAACGCGCGCGGCATCGCCGTGTCCGTGCTGCACGACGGCGCCGGGCTGCGCCGCCGGCTGGAACTGGAGCGCCCGTCCATCGTCGTGCTCGACATCATGATGCCGGACACGGACGGCCTGCGCGCGCTGCGCGACCTGCGCGCGGCGGGCGAGGATATTCCCGTGATCTTCGTGACGGGTTGCGACAGCGTCGCGCAGACGATCGCGGGCCTGCAATCCGGCGCGGACGACTATCTCGCGAAGCCGTTCGATCCGCATGAACTGCTCGCGCGCATCGAAGCGGTGCTGCGGCGTCGCGCGAGCGCGCCGAGCCAGCCCGAGCGTGCGCCGCGCGAGCGCTTCGGGCGTTTCGAAGTGGACTTCGTCACGCGCTCGCTGCTGTGCGCCGGCGAACGCATCGCGCTGCGCGATAGCGAGTTCGCGCTGCTCAAGGTGTTCATCAAGCATCCGTACAAGGTGCTCTCGCGCGTGCTGATCCACGATCTCATCCATCGCGACG
The DNA here is from genome assembly GCF_001544575.2 of Caballeronia cordobensis. Classification (GTDB taxonomy): domain Bacteria; phylum Pseudomonadota; class Gammaproteobacteria; order Burkholderiales; family Burkholderiaceae; genus Caballeronia; species Caballeronia cordobensis. The sequence continues at coordinate 103,325 of NZ_FCNY02000011.1, read as the reverse complement.
AACTGGCGTTTCGCGACCGCGGGCTCGATGTGCCGATCTGGCGTCTGCGCCGCATCATCGAGGAAGATCCGTCGCGTCCGCGTCACGTGCAGACTGTGCGCGGGCAAGGCTATGTGTTCGTTCCCGACGTCGACGGCGCGCTATCGAGCCGGTTCGAATCGTGAGTGCGATGAGCGCAATGAGCACGATGATGCGCGCGCCGCGCCAACTCATCGATACGCTGTTCGGACGCATGGCGCTGCTGTCGATCGTCGTGCTGCTCGCGCTGCAGGGCGGCTGGTTCGCGATTCTGCACGTGCAGGGCCCGCACCGGGAAGCGGACGGCTACGCGCGCGCGCTTTTGATCGTGCTCGATGCGGCGCATAACGATGTCGCGCTCGGCGGGCGGCTCATGCGCGAGACGCGCGTGCATATCGTGCCCGTGTGGAACATGCCCGAGCCGCTGACGCTGCGCGATCCGCGCAAGACGCGTCATGCGCACCTCGCGCGCCAGATCGCCGATGGCTTGCCGCAAGGCGCGCAGATCGCCGTCGAGAGCGACGGCCATCACAAGCCGCGGCTCTGGGTGCGTTATCCGTCGAGCAACGTGTGGATCGTCGCGCCGATCGACCTGCCGCCGCCCCCGCCGTTCATGATGGAAGCGCTCGTGCTGCTGGTCGGCGCGCTCGTGCTGTCGCTCTTCGCGACCTGGCAATTGCAGCGGCCGCTCGCGCGCGTGGCGCAGGCGGCGCGCCGTCTCGGCGGCGGCGAGCGCCCTGTTCCCGTCGATGAAAACGGGCCGCGCGAGCTGCGCCAGTTGATCGGCGCGTTCAATCAGATGATGAAAAAGCTCACCGATGCCGACGACGACCGCGCCGTGATGCTCGCCGGCATCGCGCACGATCTGAAGGCGCCGCTCACGCGCCTCTCGCTGCGCGCGACTGTGCTCGCGAAGGACGAGCGCGAGCGCGCGCATTTCCTGCGCGATATCGATTCGATGAATCGCATCGTGCAGCAGTTTCTGGAATTCGCGGGGCGCTCGTCGTCCGAAAGCACGGATACCGGCGTCGATGCGTTCATCGCGGAACAGTTCGCTTCGCCCGAAGATGGCGATGCGCCGCTCTTCGCGCTGTCCCTCGAAGCGGGCGATGCGTTCCGTCTGCCGCGCACCTTCATCGACCGGCTGATGACCAATCTCGTCGACAACGCGCTTGAGCATGGCGAGCCGCCGGTCGATATTCGCACGGCGCGCGAAGGCGGCGAGTGGCGCATCGAAGTGCGCGATCACGGACCCGGCATTCCCGACGAGCGCCTCGGCGATGCGTTGCGGCCCTTCGTGCGGCTCGATCCCGCGCGCAGCGGCAACGGGCATTGCGGCCTTGGCCTCGCCATTGTCGAGCGCCTCGCGCGCGAACGGCGTGGCCGCTGCGAGATCGGCAATGCCGAGGGCGGCGGGCTTGTCGTGCGCATCGTCATTCCTGTCGAAGCAACATGAACATCGTTTCGTCTCTGCATGCGGCGCCGCTGTCGCGCCGCGCTTTCCTTCGAGGCGCGCTGCTTTCGACGACGCTTGGCGCGGGCGCGCTGCTCTCCGCATGCGGCGGCGCGAGCGGCGCGGGCGGCGACGAGCCCGTGGCCGACACGCCGAAGCTCGCGTCCGTCGAAAACTTCCGTGATGTCGCGGGCGTGGGCGAAGGTTATCCGACCGTCGATGGCCGCCGGCTGCGGCGCGGCGTGTTCTATCGATCGGGCGCGCTCACGGCCGATGATGCGGACGCGCGTGCGCTCGCGCGATTGTCCTTGCGCGCGGTGCACGATCTGCGCGTGGTCGCGGAAGCGGCGCTTGCGCCGGATCGCGTGCCCGCGAACGCGGTGCGCGAGACGCACGAAGTCGCGCCGATCGACGCCGCGGCCGCCATGCCCGCCGATGCCGCCGCCGCGAGCGCGTGGATGAGCGAGCAGCAGCGCCAGTTCGTGACGGATCCGGTCGCGCGTCTGCAATTCGGCGTGCTGCTGACGCGGCTCGCGCGCGTGTCCGGGCCGCAGGTGGTTCACGGCACGGCGGGCAAGGACCGCACCGGCTGGGCGGCGGCGCTTCTGCTGGCCATCGCCGATGTGCCGCTCGATGTGAACATTCAGGACTATCTGCTGACGAACACGGCGGCGCAGACGCAGATCGAGGCGCGTATGGCGGCGCATGCCGCGCGCATTGGCATGGATAGGCAAACGGTCGCGCCGCTGTATCGCGCGCAAAGCGCGACGATCGAAGCGGCGTTCGACGAGATGCATCGCGGGTTCGGCACGTTGAGCAACTATCTCGCGCAGGGGTTGTCCGTGAGTGCGGCGGATGTGGGGATGTTGCGGGCGAAGCTGGTTGCCTAAATCCCCACGCTTTCCCGATACCCCGCAAACTTCGACATCTTCCCGATCCCCGGATTGAAGCAGTTGCACGGATCGAGCTGCTGGTAAAACGCGGCAAGCGCGGGCTTCGCTTCATAGAGATGCCCGACGTTATGCTCGGCGGGATATTCGGCCCCGCGCGTATCGAGCAGGTCGAGCATCTCGTGTTCGAGCGCCATGCAGTCGTTGCCCTTCGCGACGATGTAGTCCTGATGAAACACGTGACACAGAAAGTGCCCGTAATACAGCTTCTTCACGATCGGCCGCTCGATCTTGTCCGGCAATCGCTCGAACCAGTCGCGGTCGTTGCGCCGTAACGCGATGTCGAGCGCGACGATATCTTCCACTTCGCGATGATGCACCGCGCGATAGCGCACCGCCGCGCTCGCCGCGGCGAAGCGATGCAGAAACGCCTTGCGGCCTTCTTCATCGCTGCATTCGAAATACGCGCCGCCGCCATCCGCGAATCGCGCCGACAGAAACGCGCGCGCTTCGTCGATGCCCGCCGCCGGCACTTTCAGCATCAAATGATGCTCGTACTGCTCGCGGTACGCGACGAGCCGCGCAGGCAGATGATCCGGCAGCAACGTGCTCACCCATTGCAGCACGCGATCGCTCAGATGCTTCGGCATGAAGCCCAGGCGCTCGAACCACGCATCGCAACGCGTCTTGAGATTGAAGAACGCAGGCAGCCGATCCGTGCCGAACCGGTCGATGATGACGAACAGGTCCTTGCCGTAATCGCGCGCGATATCGAACGCATCGCGATGAAGATACTCGCCCGCGATCGGCAGATGCGTGAAGCCGGCGAGCGCGTGGCGGCGAATCTCCGTGAGCACGGCCGTATCGTTCGTGCCGATGTAGAACACCTTCGCGCCTTTCTCGGCGGCGAAGGTATCGAGGCGCACCGCGAAGGTCATCACCTTGCCCGCGGAGCCGGATGCCTCGAAAAGACGCCGCGGGTCGGCATTGAAGCGCGCGGGCGTGGGCGCATCGATATCGCGCACGTGGGCCGCGTATTCGTGATCCGACGCCGCCGCGCCTTCGCGTATGTCGGCATCGGCGAATGCGCCGTTTTCGATGCGCGAGAGCATCTCTTCGGGCGTGCCGCCGAGCTCGATGCCAAGATGATTCACGAGCCGTAGCGAACCGGATGCATCGACGGCGGCGAACACGGCCATCTCCGTATAAGCCGGTCCGCGATGCACGAGCGAGCCGCCCGAATTGTTGCTGATGCCGCCCAGCACCGACGCGCCGATGCACGAGGAGCCAATCACCGAATGCGGCTCGCGTCCGAGCGGCTTGAGCGCGCGTTCGAGCTGATCGAGCGTCGCGCCGCCGATGCAGACGACCTGCTTGCCGTCCCTGATGAGATGCACGCGCCTGATACGCGTCGTGCTGACGATGACGATATCGCGGTCGTAGTCGTCGCCGTCGGGCGTCGAGCCGCCGGTGAGCCCGGTGTTCGACGCCTGCGTGATGACGATCGTGCTCGCGGCGACGCACGCCGCGAGCACGCGCCATTGCTCGACGAGCGTGCCGGGGCGCACCACCGCCAGCACGCGGCCGGCGCCGAAGCGGTAGCCCGTGCGATAGCGGCGAGTTTCTCCGTCGCCGGTGAGCAGGTTGCGCGCGCCGACGATATCGCCGAGCGAATGCAGCAGACTCTCGCGCGTATCCGCGAACGGAAGCGCCGAGGAAGCGGTGGCGGACATGATGACCTCAGGCCCGATGCGGTTCCGAAGACGTCTGCTCAGCCGGTGACGCCGCGCGCTGCGTGAGCGTGAGCGCCGCGCCGACGACGAGCGCCCCCGCGACGACGACCAGGCCGGCGTTCGTGCTGTGCGTGACGTCCTTCATCCATCCGATGATCGACGGGCTCACGAACCCGGCGAGATTGCCGATGGAGTTGATCATCGCGATGCCGGCGGCGGCGGCCGTGCCGGACAGCACGCTGCTCGGATGCGTCCAGAAGACCGGCATCATCGACAGCACGCCCGCCGTGCCGATCGACAGCGTGACCAGCGCGAGCGTGAGATTGCCCGTGTGCAGCGTGCTCGCATAGAAGCCCGCCGCCGCGGCGACGGCCGCGAGCGCAAGATGCCAGCGGCGCTCGTTGCGACGGTCGGAGCTGCGCGCGACGAGCATCATCGAGACGATCGCGACGGCGTAAGGCACGGCGGTCAGCAGGCCGACATCGAACGCGTCCTTGACGCCCGCGGTCTTGATGAGCGTCGGCAGATAGAAGCTCACGCCGTAGAGGCCCATCATGCAGCAGAAGTAGATCGCCGCGAGCCGCCACACACGGCCGTTCGCCACGACGTGCCGCAGCGAATGGTCCGCGCCCGCGGATCCGTCGCGTGCGATGTTGTCTTCGAGAAGTTGCTTCTCCTTGTCGTCGAGCCACGACGCGGCGCGGATGCCGTTGGGCAGCATGAAGAGCGTGAGCACGCCGAGCACGAGCGAGGGCAGCGCTTCGAGCAGGAAGAGCCATTGCCAGTTCGACAGGCCGTGAACGCCGTTGAACGCCTGCATGATCCAGCCCGACAGCGGACCGCCGACCACGCCCGCGACCGGAATGCCGATCATGAACAGCGCGTTCATGCGCCCGCGCCGCGACGACGGATACCAGTACGTCAGATAGAGCACGATGCCGGGAAAGAAGCCGGCTTCCGCGACGCCCAGCAGAAAGCGCAGCGTGTAGAACATCGCGGGCGTCGTGACGAACAGCGACGCGGCGGACACGAGCGCCCACGTAATCATGATGCGGCTGATCCACACACGCGCGCCCACGCGATGCAGCAGGATATTGCTCGGCACCTCGAAGAGAAAATAGCCGATGAAAAAGATGCCCGCGCCGAGCCCGTACACGGACTCGCTGAACTTCAGGTCGCTGAGCATTTGCAGCTTCGCGAACCCGACATTGACGCGATCCAGATACGCCGCGACATAGCAGATGAAAAGAAAGGGCAGCAGCCGCCACGTCACTTTGGCGTAGGTCGCGTTTTCGAACGCGGTCGTGACGGCTGGGGATGGGGTGTGCGGGTTCATCGAGTGTCTCCTGATTCGTGCGGCCTGGCGCCGCTACCGGCTTTACTGGAGCGCATTGTTCCGTGCCGGCAGGAGACTGTCGAGACACTGGACCACTGGTCCTACCACTTAATTTTGGCGTGCCAGAGGCGGGAACGTGCCGGAATCAGGCGGGGCGAGCGCGCGCGGCCTTTGGCACGCGCGTGCGCCGCACGTCATTCCCAGCCCTTGAGCCGCAGCGTGGCGCGCACGAGACGCTGCTCTTCCGCCTCGATTTCGCGCAGGCAGGCGGTGGTCGTGGCGATATGCGTGCTCGCGGCCTTGCGCGCCTGGTCCGGCTGCTTGCCGAGCACGGCCTTGTAGAGCCGCGCGTGCTGCCGGTCGATGACGCGCTTCTGCTCTTCGCGATGGTAGAGATTGTTGACCGACGCAAAGACCGAGCTCAGCAGCAGATCGGTGAGTGAACTGAGCGTATGCACGAGCACCGGATTGTGCGAGGCCTCGCTGATCGACAGGTGGAAGTTGTAGTCGAGCCGCGCGCGCATGGTTTCGCCCACATCGTTTTCGTTCGCGGCCAGCATTTCCTCGTAACGGCGCGTGATGAGCGCGAAATCCGCCTGCGTGCCGCGCAGCGCCGCGAGCCGCGCGGATTCGGCTTCGAGCATCTCGCGCACTTCGAAAATGTCGTACAGCGTGCGCGGCTGCGAGCCGAGCAGATGCATCATCGGCGTGAGCGCGGGTTGCGTGGTGAGCGCGGCGACGAACGAGCCGCGCCCATGCGACGTTTCGATGATCCCGCGCGTGCGCAGCACCTTCAGGCCCTCGCGCACGGCGGAGCGCGAAACGCCCAGTTTCGCGGTCAGGCGACGCTCGGAAGGCAGCGCCTGGCCGGGTTTGAGCACGCCGTCGACGATCAGGCCTTCGATGCGTCCGGCGACGACGTCCGCGATCTGCAGCGCATCTTCATGATTGTCTTCGAGCATGGCATGCCTCACTGGTCCGACCACTTGAGGACTGTAGCATCTGGCAGCGGAGACGGCCATGCTTTCGGTGTCGTGTCCCGATCCGCGCAAAAAAAGACGGCTCGCCCGAAGAACGATGGCGAGCCGCAAGAGGGATCGGTCAACAACAGCGTGGGCAGATTAGCATCGCTTGCGCGCGGGCCGTGGCATCGGAAAGATGCCGTAAGGCAAGCGCGCTTCACTGTGTGCGCGAGACAACCATCCGGTCGACGAGCGCATCGAGCTTTTGCCGCGCGCTCGCGAAGCGGTCGATGTTCAGGCCATTCGTGTCGTAGCGCGCGGTCACGAGAATCTGGCCTTGCCGCACGAGCGTCAGATCGATCGCCGACAGATACGACATCGGTTCGCTGCTGAATGCGCGCTTGTCCCAGCGGGTCGTCGCGCTATAGACGAGCAGCGCCTCGCAGCCGGGCGGCGAGGTGCCGGGGTTATAGACCATCGACATGACGCCGCGCCGCTGCAACGCGACTTGCAGCACGGGCACGAAGTCGCCGGTCGCGACGTTGCGGTTGAGTTCGATGCAGACGGATTGCAGCGCGGCAGGCGCGCCCGTCACCGAGGTCGGCGACGAATAGCTCGATGCCACGCTGAGGCCCGCCTGCACGAGCGAGCCCGCGGCGTCGGCGGCCGTGATGAGCGTCCACGTGCAGCCGGACAGCGCGCACGAGACGGCGGCGGCGAGCGCGCGAGCGATGGGCGTCCGGTTCATGTCGCCGCCGTCGCGAATGCACTCAACGCACGACGAGCAGGCGCACCGTGTTCGGCGCTTCGGTGGTCGCGGTCATCGCGATGGCGCGCTGGCCGGCGGCGCGGCGCAACGCGAAGTGCTGTCGTGTCGGCGTATTCACGTCGTGGAGAACCTCGGGAAAACAGGCGGCGATGTCCGCACCGAGTTCCTGGAGCGGATCGGCGAGCATGCCGTCCGGCTCACGGACGATGGTGCTTCGGCCGGCGGCGCGATGGTGTCGTCACTGCCGGCATCCGAAGACGCGGCGGAAGCGGGGCGGCGCGGGAAAGGCGCGTCGGCGCGCGTATAAGCGGTCGTGGCCGCGGGGTTGATCTGCATCGCTTGCCTCGTCGTTATGCGGTTCTGCAAGTCGCGATAACGGCGGCTGCGCGCGCATGCTTGAACGCGCGCGCCTTTCCCTTTCTTACATCGGATGGTTCTGCACGAAGGTCTTGTACGCCCAGTACGCGGGCTTCTTCGTCGCGCCGTCGGCTTCGACGAGACCGTAATTGCCTTCGCTGTCGTCGTAAAGCTGGAAGCCCTGAATCGACTGAATGTTGTACTTCGATGCGACGCTCGCGAATTGCGCCATCATCGTGTTGCCCGTCATGTAGCTCGCGATCTGGTTATACGAGCCGAAATCCGGGCGCACGCCGAACTCGTTGATCCAGATCGGCTTGCCCATGTTGTGCAGCGTCTGGAGCACGTCGTGACAACCCGTGCCGCCGCATGCGTTCGTGATGTCGCCCTGGCTCGAATACCAGTGCCACGAGGTGACGTCCCAGCTTACCGTGGGATGGCCCCAGGTGCCGTCGGGCTGCGAGCCGTCGGCGAGCATCTGGAAGAACGCGGTATGCAGCCACGTGCCGCCGAGCACGATCTTCGCGGAACCATCGACCGACTTCACGCCCGCGATCATGCCGCGGATCACGCCGCGCGCGAGCATGTACGTCCAATTGTTGTACTGATGCCAGACGGTGCCGTCCACATTGCCGTTGAGCGCCTTCGCTTCCAGTTCGTTGCCGACCTCGTAGTACTTGTAGCGGTAGCTGTTCGCGGTCTGCTGGCCGAGTTTGAAGCCTGCGTTGTAGGCGTCGTTCTCGCTGTCGTAGTTGAGTGTCAGGAGCATGACCGGATACATGGTCACGCCGCCGTCTTCCATCGTCTTCGCGATGCCCGCGAGCATGTTCGCCGATGTCTGGCTGTACACGTCGTTGCGATAGATCGTCGCGCCGAGTTCCTTCAATTGCGCGAGTTGCGTCTCCGGGCTGGTGGCGTCGTAAGCGCCGCCGTTGGTGTTATGGCCGTTCATGCCATAGAAGATGGCGCCGCTGCCGCTCGCGGCTTTCGCGGTGGATTTCGGCGACGCGGCGTCCTTGCCGGTCGCGGCGCTGTCGACGGCGCTGTTGTCGCCGCCGCATGCGGCGAGCATCACGCTGGCGAGGAGCGCCGCGGCAATGGAGTGAAAGGAAAAGAAAGCGTTTCTATTGTTCATATCAATTAGTATGACTAACGGACAAGCGCACTCCGATAGCTTTTTCGGCGTCGGACAAGCGATGCGAATGGCGGACGCGTTTGCGACCGAATTCGGAAATAGAGCGTCAGATCGTCAGTAATCCGAACGAACCGCGCATTGTGATGACCGGGAAACTTCAAAGGTCGGTCATCGGTAAGATGTGCATTGAAACATGCACGTGGGATGTCAAAACTTCTGACTGTCGAGCGATAGACGCTCACCCGGGGCAATGGCTTGCCGGGAACAACTCAGCGGGGAAAGATTACTTTGTTCTGATGTAGAAGTAAACCGGACAGCAGAAAAAACATCTTGTATGCGGCAAGTTTTCGAATAGTCCCTTCTGTCATTTCGCATGGCGGGCGCAGCAGATTCTCCTCTTAGCGAGACGGCTTTTTCCTGGCCGCTGGCCGGCGTTTCGCATCGGCGTGTTCGCGGATCATCTCTGTCAGTGCACGCAGCCCGGCGGGCGCATGACGCCGGCCCGGATAGTAGAGGCATAGTCCGTCGAGCGGCGGGGTCCAGTCTTCGAGCACGCGCACGAGCGTGCCCGCCGCGAGATCGGCGGCGACGTTCCATTCGGTCAGATACGCGAGGCCCAGGCCCGCGCGTGCCGCCGCGAGCATCAGTCCGGGTTCGTCGAGCGTCAGCGCGCCCTCGCCGTCGATGCGTACCGCCTCGCCATGCCGCTCGAATTCCCATTGATAGATCGAACCGCTCGGCATGCGGCTGCGGATGCAGCGATGGGCCGCAAGATGCGCCGGCGTGCGCGGCGGCTTGTGCCGCGCGAAATAGTCCGGGCTGCCCACGACCGCGAATCGCTGCCGCTCGCCGAACGGTACCGCGATCATGTCCTGCGGCACGGTTTCGAGCAGACGAATGCCCGCATCGAATCCTTCGACGACGATATCGATCAGCCGGCCTTCGGTGACGATATCGAGCTTCATGTCGGGATAGCGCGCCAGAAACGCGATGAAGACCGGCATCACCTGATGCGCCGCGCCCACCGATGTATTGATGCGCAGTGTGCCCGAAGGCGTGTCGCGAAAGCTGCCCGCCTGTTCGAGCGCATCGCGGATCGTGGTGAGCGCGGGTGCGACGTTCTGCACGAACTGCGCGCCCGCTTCGGAGAGCGACACGCTGCGCGTCGTCCGGTTGAAAAGCCGCACGCCGATGCGCGCTTCGAGTGCGGCGATCGCGTGACTGAGCGCCGATGTCGAGACGCTCAATTCGCTTGCCGCCGCGCGAAAGCTGCGATGGCGCGCAACGGCCAGAACGGCTTCCAGTTCGGCAAGACCCGACGTTTTCATTATGCTAAATCGTTCAAAACGGCATGCCGGATTGTACGTCTAGTCGAATCAATGCAAACGCCTTATCTTCGTGACCGGATACCGAATCAGCGAACCCATCATGCAGATCATCGACACCATTTATATCGACGGCGCGTTCGTCACGCCGCACGGCAGCGAGCTTTTCGAGCTGTTCAATCCGGCCACGGAGCAGGTGATCGGCCGCGTTCGACTCGCCGATGCCGACGATGCGCGCCACGCCATCGCCGCCGCGAAGCGCGCGTTTCCCGCGTTCTCGCGGACACACAAGCGCGAACGCATCGACATGCTCAGACGCATGCATGCGGCCGTCGTCGCGAAGGAAGATGCGTTGTTCGAGGCTATCGTCGAGGAATACGGCGCGCCGGTTTCGCGCGGGCGCTGGATGGCGCAGCACGCGAGCAACGTGTTGCTTCAGGCGGCGAACGTGCTCGAAGACTATGCGTTCGTGCGCGAGGCCGGCAGTGCGAAAGTGGTAATGGAGCCGCTCGGCGTCGCGGGCCTGATCACGCCGTGGAACAGCGATGCGGGCTTTATCTGCGGCAAGCTCGCGGCGGCGCTCGCCGCTGGCTGCACGGCGGTCATCAAGCCGAGCGAGATGAGCGCGATGCAGACGCGCATCGTGACCGAAGCGCTGCATGAAGCGGGATTGCCTGCGGGCGTGTTCAACATCGTCACGGGTCGCGGCGAGACGGTGGGCGCGGAAATCAGCGCGCATTCGGACGTGGCGAAGCTGTCGTTCACCGGTTCGACCGTCGTCGGCAAGACGATTCTGCGCACCGCTGCCGAGACGCTCAAGCGCGTGACGCTGGAACTTGGCGGCAAGTCGCCGATGATCGTGCTCGACGATGCCGACTTCGATCACGCGGTGCCGCTCGCGCTCGACGCGGGCTTCATGAACAGCGGCCAGGCGTGCATTGCCGGCACGCGCATTCTCGTGCCGCGCGCGCGCCTCGCGGAGTTCGAAGAGAAGATCGTGAGCGCCGTCGCACGGATTCAATCGGGCGATCCGCGCGACCCGCGCACGAGCATCGGACCGATGGTGAGCCGCAAACAATGGGAGCGCGTGCAGCGCTACATTCGTATCGGCATCGACGAAGGCGCGCGTCTGATCGCAGGCGGCGAAGGTCGACCAGACCGTGTTGGCGCGGGATGGTTCGTGCGGCCGACACTCTTCAGCGATGTGACCAACGACATGACAATCGCGCGCGAGGAAATTTTCGGGCCGGTGCTGTCGATCATCGCGTATCGCGATGTCGAAGAGGCGATCGCGATCGCCAACGATACGCCCTATGGCTTGCAGGCCTACGTCGCTTCGTCGGACGCAGCGCGAGCGCAGGCGGTGGCGTCGCGCATCGAAGCGGGACGCGTGCTCGTCAACACGCTCGCGCACGAGCCGGCCGCGCCGTTCGGCGGATTCAAGCAATCGGGCATCGGGCGCGAGTACGGCACGTTCGGACTCGAAGCGTTTCTGGAGCCCAAAGCGCTGCTAGGCGTGCTCTAAGCGGCGGCGTTGCGCCTTTTGCGGCGGCGCAGCCATTGCCAGACGCCTGTCACGCAAAGGCCAAAGAGCGCGCAGCCGCCCACGCCGAAGAGCGTCTTCAACGGCACGCCGCCGATTTCGCCGGTATGCAGCGGATAGATCACCGAAGCCGCGCGTGCGCCGGGATCGAGTTCGTTCCATCGTTGCGCGAGCAGCACCTTGCCGGTGTAGGGATCGAGCGATACCGAAGTCAGGCCGTTCGGATGCGGATCGTCGGGCGCGTGCAGGCGAACGCGCATCGGCTGGCCGGCTTTGCCGGGCATTTGCAGCAGGCTCGGCTGCGCATCCGGAAAGCGCTCGCGCGCGCGGGCGACGAGCACATCGAGCGGCAACATCGCCATGCGTTCATGCGGCGCGAACGTCGGCGCGCGCGCCGGCTGCACACCGGCAAGCGCGCTGATCCATGCGCCGATAGGCCGATACGCCATGAACGCCCCCGTCGCCACCGACACCGCAATGACGAGCCCGAGCGCCGCGCCGCCCGCGCGATGCAGGTCGTACAGCGCGAGCGTTTTTCCGCGCCGCAGTTCGAGCCTGAACGCGGGCATGCCGGGACGCGGCCACCACAGCACGATGCCCGTCATCAACATGAAGAGATAGCAGAGCGCCACGCACGCGAGTATCGCCTTGCCGGTCGAGCCCCACGCGAGCGAACTATGCAGGTTGAAGACGAAGTTGACGAAGCCTTCGTTCTGACCGATGCGGCCGAGTTCATCGCCCGAATACGGATCGATGTAGACGGTGCCGTCCCACGTGCCGCGCACGTTCACCGCGAGACTCGCATGCGGCGTGCGCGGCAATCTGAACGACGCCACGGCGCGCGGGCCGAAGCGCGCGTCGATACGCTCGCGCACCGCGTCGAGCGGCATCGGTTCTGCGTTGCCCGAACGCGCGACTTCATACAGATCGCGATGCACGATCTCGTCGATGGGCACGCCGATCATCAGCAGCGCGCCGGTCAGTCCGGCGAGCGCGAGCAGCCAGCCCGCCGTGAGCGCGAGCCAGCGGTGGCCGGTGAGCCAGTAGCGGCGCAGGCGCGGCAGGCCTGCCTTGGCGCGCGAAGCCGGAGGGGACATGGCGCTCACGCGATCAGTAGACGAAGTGACCCTGGACATAGACCATGCGCGGCGCGCCGACCATGCGGCCCGCATTGCCGTCAACGTTGCGCGTGTAATAGCGCTTGTCGAACAGATTGTTGATGCCGATCGTCACGTCGCTGCCTTTCCAGCCGGGGATTTTCCAGTCCGCCTGAATATCCCACACGCGAAAGCCCGGCACGCGGCCGGTGCTTGCATCGGGCGGCTCGGCCACGGTGTTCTGCAAGTCGGAATACTGCGAGCTCTGATGCGTCGTCGAGAAGTTGAAGGTCCAGTCGGCCTTCTGATAGCGAAGGCCCATCGTGTCGGTGATGCGCGAGTAGAACGGCACGTCGTTGCCCGCGGTCGGGCCGGATTCCTGGATCGCCTTCGTATACGTGAAGTTCGCGTACACGTCGAGGCCGGCAAGCACGGTGTCTTTCGAGAACGCGTAATCGATGGCCGTTTCGATGCCCTGATGCTTCGTCGCGCCGATGTTCTGGAAGGTCGGCGGCACGACGCCCGGCGTCTGAAGAATCTGGTTGTCGAAGCGCATGTTGAACGCCGTCACTTCGGCATGCAATTGCTTGCTGCTCCAGCGCGCACCGAGCTCGAAGGTCTTCGCGACTTCAGGCTGCAGCGGGTTCGAAGCCGATTGCGAGTTCAGTTGCAGGTTCTGCACCGGCCCGAACGAGGTGCTGTAGTCCGTGAAGAGCGTGAGCGCGGGGCTCGCGAGATACGACAGATTCACGGCCGGAAGCGGCTTGTTGTTGGTCGTCTCGTAGTTCTGATTCAGCGAGACGTTGTAGCGCGTCGATTCGATGTGCTCGAAGCGCAGACCCGGCGTCAGACGCCAGCGTCCCCACGCGATGCGATCGTCGAGGTAGAACGCGTGCGCATCCGTCGTGTTGTCGAAGGTCGTCGTCGGCCCGAACGCGCCGGTCGCAATGGTCTGGTTGTAGCTGTTGTCGTCGCCGCGCTCGCGGATATAGCGGTAGCCGACCGTCACGTCCTGCTGCACCGGACCGAGCGTGAAACGCTGCGTGTAATGCGGCTCGATGCCGAACGTGTTGTAGTTGCGCGGCTGGTACTGCAACTGCGTGCCCGCGCTGTTGATGAGCACGCTGCTGCGATTGCTTTCGTTGTAGAACGTGCGGATCTCGAACTCCGAGTTCGGCGAGAACGTATTCAGATAGCCGATATCGACGGCCTTGCGCTCGCCCGTCCAGTAATCGGTCGGACGCGTGTTCTGAAACGGATTCTCTTCGTATTGCGCGACCGTGAGGCCGCCCGGCGTGCGCGAGGTCACGTCGTAGTACGAGAACTTGCCGTAGAGCTCGGAGGTCGGCGAGAGCTCGAAGCGCCACTTCAGTTGCAGATCGTTGAGACGCTCGTCGCTGCCTTCGCGCCAATCGCGGCCATGCATGCCGGAGTAGAGCAGGGCGACGCCGAGACCGTTGTCCATCTGCGTGCCGAGGAAGGTCGAGTATTGCGCGTTGGCGCCGCCGCCCGTGGTGTAGAAGTTGCCGCGCACCGAGGCATCCGCCGTGAGACCCGGCGTCGTCGGGATGTCGCGCGTGCGGAAGTTGATGACGCCGCCCACGTTCTGCGGGCCGTAACGCACCGAGCCGCCGCTGCGCACGACGTCGATCGTTTCGATATTGCCGAGGCTGATCGGCGCGAACGAAAGCTGCGGCTGCCCGTAAGGCGCGACGGCGAGCGGAATGCCGTCGAGCAGCACGGTCGAGCGCGGCGTGTAGCGGCCCGTCAACCCGCGCACGCCGATGTTCAGCGAGATCGCGCTGCCCGCCGTGCCGGAGTTGTCGGTGGACTGCACGCCGGGAATGCGGCGCATCACATCGCCGATACTGGTCGCGCCCGATTGCTCGATTTCCGTCTTATCGACGATGGTGCGCGCGCCCGGAAACGTCTTCGCGCTCGTCTGCAAACCGGTTCCAAGCCAGTCGGAAGAAACGTTGATGGCGTCGAGCGTAGTCGTCTTTTCGTCGGATGCGCCCGCTTTCACCGCTTCGGCTTCCTGCGCCGCCGCGCCCGTAGGCTGTATGAAAAAGGCCAGCGCGGCAGCGGCGGCGAGTTGATTGAGCCTGTTGTTGGGCGACTTCGAGCGCGATTTCACGCGCAGACACGGATCGGCGAGCATTTCTCTTCTTTCAGGATTCGCGCGATTTAAGCGCGTGATTCGTAACAATTCGTAATACCGGTGCGGCGCAGAGTATAACGAGAATCATTCCGGTATGAAAGAAAGAACACACAGGCTGCAATGCTTTGTACGGATAGCGGTCAGAACGACCGCTTCGTGATACGCGGTTTCAATGAGGATGACGAAGCAATTATTGCCCTGCTTCAAGCCGATCGAGCAGTTCCGTGATCTGCTTCATCTGCGTGGTCAGGAGATTGTCGTCGCGCAGAAGCTTCGTCAGACGACTGCGCCAGTAGGCCGGCGGAAGCGCGGGATGATCGTCACGCATGGACGATTCGATCGCCACTCGCAGATGCGCGATGTCGGCGTCTGTGAGGGCAAGTCGTCGAGCGTCGGTCAGGCGGGCTTTTCTGCGGTTCATGCCGCTTTCTTGGAGAATTTATTAAGCCCTTATGTTCATGCAATGCGCGGCTGTCGAATACCCTCCTTTCGGGGGTTGAGCAAGGTGGGGGAAACGGCGCGTCAAAGCAGCGAAGATCGCGCCGTTCAATGGAACGTTACTTTTCGGTGGAGAGCTTGTCCTGCGTGCGCGTTTCGAAGTCCGACGCGTCATGACGCTCGTGCAACTGGCTCGACGGCTCGCCGAACGTGCGGTTCACCATGCGGCCGCGCTGCACGGCGGGACGCGCGCCGATGGCATCGGCCCAGCGGCGAACGTGCCGGTATTCATGCACGGAGAGGAACTCGGCCGCGTCGTACAGCCAGCCATTCACGAGGCCGCCGTACCACGGAAAGATCGCGATATCGGCGATCGTATAGTCGTCGCCGGCGATATACGCGCTGTCGGCGAGACGCTTGTCGAGCACATCTAACTGACGCTTCACTTCCATCGTGAAGCGGTCGATCGGATATTCCATCTTGCTCGGCGCATAGGCATAGAAGTGGCCGAAACCGCCGCCGAGATAGGGCGCGCTGCCCATTTGCCAGAAGAGCCAGGACAGGCATTCCGCGCGTTTGGCCGCGTCCTTCGGCACGAATGCGCCGAACTTTTCCGCGAGATAAAGCAGGATCGCGCCCGATTCGAAAACGCGCGTGGGCACGGGACCGCTGCGATCCACGAGCGCCGGAATCTTCGAATTCGGATTGGCCTCGACGAAGCCGCTGCCGAACTGCTCGCCATCGCCGATTCGAATAAGCCATGCATCGTATTCGGCGCCGCGATGGCCGAGCGCGAGCAGTTCTTCGAGCATCACGGTGACTTTCACGCCGTTGGGCGTGGCGAGCGAATAGAGTTGCAGCGGATGCCGGCCGACCGGTAGCGCTTTCTCATGCGTCGGCCCCGAGACAGGGCGGTTGATGTTGGCGAAGCGGCCGCCGTTTTCCTTGTTCCATGTCCAAACGTTGGGCGGCTCGTATTCCGGTAATGCGCTCATGCGTCACGCTCCTTCTGGCTCGATCGATCGATTCGAGCGAGGTTAGCAGGTCGCTGGGAAACGTGCTCGACCGGGCTTTGTACAATCGGGCACGGCATGTCGAACGAGAATATGAATGAGTCCACGTCCATCGCGCAAAGCCCTTCGGCCTCGCAAGGCGCCGGCGCAGTCACGCTCCGAGGCGACGGTATCGAGCATCGTCGAAGCGGCTGCGCAAGTGCTCGAAAACGAGGGCTTCGAGGGCTTCAACACGAATGCGGTCGCGCGCCGTGCGGGCGTCAGCATCGGCTCGCTGTATCAATACTTTCCGGGCAAGGATGCGCTGACCGTCGCGCTGATCCATCGCGAGACAACGCGCTTTCATGAGGACGCCTCGCATGCGCTGACCAAGCGAAGCGGCAAGGCGGCGCTGGAGTATTTCATCGGCGCGGCCGTGCGTCAGCAGTTGCAGCGTCCGATGCTCGCGCGCCTGCTCGATATCGCCGAGGGGCGTCCCGCGTTGCGCCATGAAGTCGCGAAGGGCGACATGGAGGCGCTGGCCGAGACGATCGTCGGCCGCGCCGCGCCGCGGCATGCGCGCCCCGACGTCGCGGCGGGCGATCTGCTCGCGATCATCCGCGGCCTGGTCGATGCGGCCGGCGAACGCGGCGAGCGCGATCTCGATGATCTGGAGCGCCGTGTGCGAGCCGCTGTTTTCGGCTATCTGGCGAGAAGCGGCGACGTTTGAATGCGAGCAAGCGAATTGCGGGCGCCTAGCCGAATCGCGCGAATGGCCGCTGGTGCTGGCGTTCGGGCGCATGCGGCAGGCCTTTTCAATGCGAGTATCGAATGTGAGCTTTTGCTTATATTCTGAAGTCGTCCACATTCAACCAGAGAGACCGACGATGACAGACGCCATTCAAGGCATGAAGCTCAATCACCTCAGCTTTCCTTCCGCCGATACCGCCGCGACCGCGCGCTTCTTCGAGCACTATCTAGGCTTTACGATTGCAGGCACCTGGGACCGTTCGTGCATCCTCAAGCGCCCCGGTTTCGACGTGGTGATCGATCACGCGCGCGACGATGCGCCCCACTGGCCGCGCGCGTTTCACGTGGGCTTCGAACTGCCGACTCTCGATGACGTGCGCGCCCTCTACGAGCGCTTCAAAAGCGAGGGCGTGGAGATGGAGACGGATATCTTCAACAACGGGCGCGGCTCGCGCTTCTTTTGCCGCGCGCCGGGCGGCGTCATGTTCGAACTGAACACGCGATCCGACGCCGCGCCGGAGTATCAAGGCACGTTCGATAACTGAAGGTTCGCTATTCGCCCGCGGCGATCGAAACGGAAGCCTCGCTCGTCAACATGAGAAACGTGAGCGTTTCGGTTAGATAGAGCTGCACGGCGGTGTCGGTGTGGCTCGTGTAGCCGATCGACACATCCTGCCCGATATGCAGTTCGTAATCGCCGCCGCGCGTCGAGAGTACACAGCCGCCTGTGAGCGCGGGCGCCCAGACGAGATCGCCGCTCACGATGCGCTTGATGTGCTCGATAACCGGATACCCCTGATCGCTCGCCTCGGCAAGCGCGGTGTAGGCATCCGCGCCGAGCAGCACGGAGTAGGGGCCGTCCACGCCGGCGAGCCGGAGCTTTTCGAGCGCCTGGCTGATGGCGTTGGGATAGTCGGCGACATCAGCGGGCAAGAACGACTTCGAATTCGAGCTGCCTTCGCGAATGCCGGCGATCCCGGCGGCCGCGAAGCCGTCGAAGATCGCGCTGTCTTCGGCCAGCGCCAGTTCGCTTGCGGCGGTCTTGGCGGGCTGCCAGTCGCCGTCGTTGGAACCGCGCTCCACGCTGTCGATCGCCTCGCGCTGCAGCGTGAACGGCACGGTCAATTGCACGAGCTGCCTTACGTCATACAGTTTCGCCGATACACCCTTCTTCGGCGACGCGATGTTCTTCTGATGTCCCGTGCCGATGCCGGACAGCGCGACGCCGCCGGGATCCTTCACGTCGACGACGCGGCGGCCCGCGACGGAGCGCTTGAACGTGCGCGCGACTTCCGCTTCGATTTGCGACCACGCGGCGGCCGATATCGGCGCGAGCTCTCGATGCAGGTTATTCATGTTGTGGCGTTCCTTTGAGTGAGCCGATGTTCAAGGTTCCTTCGCGTGCATCGCCTTGCCGGTTTTCATCGGCGGACGATGACGCGGTGTGCGGATTGCGGTCGGGCAGCGCGTCGAGCAGATCGCTGGATGGCACGAAGAAGAGGCCGCCCGTCACCGCGCGGCTGTAATCGAGCAGGCGGTCGTAATTGCCCGGCGGCCTTCCGACGAACATGTTTTCGAGCATCTGCTCGATCGGCCGCGGCGTGCGCGCATAGCCGATGAAATACGTGCCGAACTCTTTCGCGCCCGGTCGGCCGAAAGCCATGTTATGCCGCAGGATCTTCACTTCCTCGCCGTTCTCTTCGATCGTCGTGAGCGAGCTATGCGAGCACGAGGGCTTGATCGAATCGTCGAGTTCGACATCGGATAGCTTTTCGCGGCCGATGATAAGTTCCTGCTGCTCGACCGTCAGCCCGTTCCATGCATCGAGGTTATGCAAATACTTCTGCACGATCACATAACTTCCGCCGGCAAATTCAGCATCTTCCTCGCCGATGATCGTATAAGTTTCGGCGCGCTTGCCCGTCGGGTTTTCGGTGCCGTCCACGAAGCCGACCATGTCGCGCAAATCGAAATATCGGAAGCCGTGCACTTCGTCGACGACCGTGACCGCATCGCCGAGCTTGTTGAGCATGTGCGATGCAAGCTCGAAGCACAGATCCATGTGATCCGCGCGGATATGCAGGAGGATGTCGCCCGGCGTCGCGATTGCGCGGCGATCGCCCGAGCCGAATTCCCGAAACGGATGCAGGCCAGCCGGACGCGGCGCGCCGAACAGCATGTCCCACGCATCCGCGCCGAAGCCGCATACACAGGACAGGTTCGCGGTCGGCGCGCGTGTGCCGACCGCGCGGACCAGCGCCGCGATGTCGCCGCACCATGAACGCACGACCTCGGCTTTGTCCTCGCCGCGCGCCACGGTGGCGACGAGAAAGATCGCGCTTCGGGAAATCGGGTTACAGACGGCTTGTGGTTCAGGTATGTTGTCGGGCATCTGAAGAGTTCGATGACGTGAAGCGGTTGATCTGGGTTAATCGAGGTTGATCGAATCGCGGCAGTGCATGGACGATACACCAACGCCATGTCATCAATACTCGAAAATGCACGGTTCTGTAAGATCGCGAAAAAGACCGCCATGCTTTTTTATCGACAATCGACTTATCGACCGACAGGAGCTTATCAGTGAAACTCACCGACTTCGACACGCTGACGTTCGACTGCTACGGCACGCTCATCGACTGGGAATCAGGGATTTTCGACGGACTGCGCGCGTTGCTTGCGCGTGTGACGCCCGCTTTGACGCGCGATCAGGTGCTTGAGGCGCATGCGCGTCACGAGTCGTCGCAGCAGCGCTATACGCCGGGCAAGCCCTATCAGGCGTTGTTGGCGATCGTGTACAAGCGTCTCGCGGAAGAATGGGGCGTTTCATATACGCACGACGAGTGCATCGCCTATGGCCGTTCCATTCGCGACTGGCCGGCCTTCGCGGATTCCGCCGACGCGCTGCGCTATCTCAAGCAGCATTACAAGCTCGTGATTCTGTCGAACGTGGATAACGAGAGCTTTACCCATAGCAACGCGAAGCTGCAAGTCGAATTCGACGCGATCATGACGGCGGAAGATATCGGATCGTACAAGCCTTCGCCGCGTAACTTCGAATACATGCTGGAAAAGCTGGGCGAACGCGGCATCCGCAAGGAGACGATCCTGCATACGGCCGAAAGTCTTTTCCACGACCATAAGCCCGCCAATGGATTCGGCCTTGCGTCGTGCTGGATTTATCGGCGTCATGCGCAAACCGGCTTCGGCGCGACGATGGATCCGGGCTCGCAGCCTAGCATCGACTTCCGGTTCAACAGCATGGCGGATTTCGTTAAGGCGCATCAGGAAGCGCTGGGTACATAAAATCGGATGACTAAATATTATCCGATATATTTACGCAACTAACTGTCAATCGCACCGACGACCGTTCTTGGCTTCGCCAGAAACCACGAGGCCGGAACGGCTCAGTCGACGCGCTGCGGCTGGCAATCCGTCCGATACCAGATCTCGACCTGACGCTGCGCCGCGTGCAGATCGTCCGGATAGTACGGATCGTAGAACCGCGACGGGTCGTATCCCGCCTTCTCCAGCGCCGCCAGTTCGCTGAGGTTGCGCTCGCGCGTCAATGGCGCGTGATTCCGGAGCGCGGTGAGGTCGCGGCATTGCGCGGCGCTTAAGTGCGTCGCGCTTTGCTGCGCGCCACCGGCAGCGCAGCCGGCGAGCGAGATCGCCAGCGCGCAGAACATCGGCAAGCGGTTCATGTTCAGTCTCCCTTCGACGAAGCGGGGCGGTTGACTCACGCATCTTACCGACTAACCTTCCAGCGCGATCTTCACCGGACGAATCTTCCAGATGCGGTCGCAATACTCGGCAATCGCGCGGTCCGATGAGAACTTGCCCGCATACGCCGTGTTTGCGATCGACATCCGCGTCCAGCGGCGCGGGTCCTGCCATGCATCGCTGACATCCTGCTGGCGCGCAACGTAGGACGCGTAATCGGCCAGTACGAGAAACGGATCGTGATACAGCAAGCTGTCGACGAGCGGACGGAACATCGCCGCGTCGCCGCGCGAGAAGTGGCCGCTCGCGATCAACGTCAGCGCTTCACGCAACTCGTCGTTGCCGTTCGCATAGTCGGCCGGACGATACCCTTCGCGCCGCACGCGTTCCACTTCGCTCTCGGTCAGGCCGAACAGGAAGAAGTTGTCGTCGCCCACTTCCTCGCGTATCTCGACGTTCGCGCCGTCCAGCGTGCCGATGGTCAGCGCGCCGTTCATCATGAACTTCATGTTGCCGGTGCCCGACGCTTCCTTGCCGGCCGTCGAAATCTGCTCCGAAAGATCGGCGGCCGGATAGATGAACTGCGCGTTCTTCACATTGAAGTCCGGATAGAACACGACCTTCAGCCGGTCATTCACGGCCGGATCGCCGTTGACGACTTCGGCAATGCCGTTGATGAGGCGGATGATGAGCTTCGCCATCGCATAGCCGGGCGCGGCCTTGCCGCCGAACACGAAGCAGCGCGGCGTCATCGCGAGTTGCGGATCACGCCGCAGACGCAGATACAGCGTCACGATATAGAGCGCGTTCAGATGCTGGCGCTTGTATTCGTGGATGCGCTTGACCTGGATATCGAACAGCGCGCCCGGATCGACGATGATGCCCGTCACGTTCCTGATTTGCGCGGCAAGCGCTTCCTTGTTGCCGCGCTTGACGGCGCGCCAGCGCGCCTGAAAAGCGGGATCGTCGGCGTGCGCGCCGAGTTCGCGCAGCCGGGTCAGATCGGTCGTCCAGCCTGGCCCGATGGTGTCGGCAAGCAGCGCGGCGAGCGCTGGATTGCCGAGCATCAGAAAGCGGCGCGGCGTGACGCCGTTGGTCACGTTGAGGAAGCGCTCCGGCCAGAGTTCGGCGAAATCGCGCAGCACCGTCTGTTCGAGCAGCTTCGAGTGCAGCGCGGCCACGCCGTTGACCGCGTGACTGCCCACCGTCGCGAGATGCGCCATGCGCACGCGCTTCGCGCCGGCTTCGTCGATGAGCGACATGCGCGCGATGCGCGCGTCATCGCCGGGAAAGCGCTGCCGCACATCATCGAGGAAGCGGCGATTGATCTCGTAGATGATCTCCAGCAGCCGCGGCAGCAGGTCGCGAAAGAGCGGCAGGGCCCATGTTTCGAGCGCTTCGGGCAAGAGCGTGTGATTCGTATAGGCGAGCGTGCGCCGCGTGATGTCCCACGCTTCGTCCCACGGCATCTGCCGCTCATCGACGAGCAGGCGCATCAGTTCGGCGACCGCGATCGACGGATGCGTGTCGTTGAGTTGCGCATTGAACACGTCCGCGAGACGTTCCACCGGTTCGCCCTTGAGCCCGAGCAGGCGCAGCATGTCCTGCAGCGAGCACGAGACGAAGAAGTATTGCTGCGCGAGCCGCAGGCGCTTGCCGGCTTCCGGCTCGTCGTTCGGATACAGCACCTTCGAGAGCGTCTCCGACAGCACTTTCTCGTGGACCGCCTCGTAGTAGTCGCCAGCGTTGAAGTCCTGCAGATCGAACGATTCGACGGCTTCGCTCTTCCATAGCCGCAGCGTGTTGCAGGTGTTGACGCGAAAGCCGGGCATCGGCGTATCGCAGGCCACGCCCTTGACCGTGTACGCGGGAATCCATCGCACGCAATAGCGGCCCTTGTCGTCGGTGCCGCTTTCCGTGTGGCCGCCGAAGTTCACGTAGAACGCGACGTCCGGGCGCAGGATTTCCCACGGATTGCCCTTTTGCAGCCACTTGTCGGTGATTTCGACCTGCCAGCCGTCGCGGATTTGCTGATCGAAGATGCCGAATTCATAGCGGATGCCGTAACCGATCGCCGGAATTTCCAGCGTGGAAAGCGAATCGAGATAGCAGGCGGCGAGGCGGCCGAGCCCGCCGGTGCCGAGGCCGGGCTCTTCTTCGATCGCGAGCAGCGTGTCGAGCTCGACGCCGAGCGCTTTCAACGCATCGCGCGCATTGCCTTCGATGCCGAGATTCATCAGGTTGTTGCCGAGTTGCGGACCGATCAGGAATTCGGCCGACAGATAGCACGCGACCTTCGCGCCGCGCGTGGCATACGCATAGGTGGTGGCGGCGCGGCGCGTCATCATCCGGTCACGCACCGTGTAGGCGAGCGCCATGAACCAGTCGTGCGGCGTGGCGATCTCCGGATAGCCGCCTTGCAGGCAGATCAGGTTATCGACGATATCGCGCTGCAATGCCGCGACGCCGAGGCCGCTGCGCGCAGGCTCCGCGCCAGCCGGCGCTTTAAGGGTGTGCATGTTGTCCATGATTCCTCCCTCGTCGTCATGAATCGGCCGGGTTGCGCTCTCTGAAATCGTTGTAGTGCGCCTGACGGGGAAATGGCAAGAAATGCCGTAATTCGCGGCTAAGTCGCGCCGCATAAGCTGCGGGCCTGTTCAACTCCACATCGAGGGGAAAAATCATGATCCGAAAATGGGCCGCCTTGCTGAGCGCATTGAGCGCGAGCGTATTGATCGCGGGGTGCGCCACGCCCATGGAGCGCGCCAACCAGCAGAACGATCTGCTCGCCGCGGCGGGCTTCCATATCGTTCCGGTGACGACGGAGCAGCAGCGCCTGCAACTGCAAACCTTGCCGCCCAATCGCGTCGTGCAGAAGGTGAAGGACGGCAAAGTCCTTTTCGTGTACGCCGATCCCTATGCCTGCGGTTGCCTTTATATCGGCGATGAAACCGCGTGGGACCGCTACAAGCGCGAGCAGCTCCGGCAGAACTTCATCGATCAGGAGCGCATGAACGCCGAGATGAACGAGAACGCGGCCTGGAACTGGAACATGTGGGGACCGGGCTGGCCGGTGTACTGATCTGCGTCAAGGCGAGTCGTGCACCGGCGCGTTAATTCGATCCTAACTATGCCGATGCATGCTGACGTCATTCACGATGCCGCGGGAGCAGGCCATGAAATATGCAGACCACGAGTACCAAGCGCAGAGCCTCACCACCTGCGCGCCGGAAGCGCTCGGTTCGATCCTGGCCGAGGTGCTCGGCGCGCGCCGATGCATCGTGCACGCGCCGGCCGATCCGGAAGCGGCCGGTCTCAGCGCTGCGCCCGTCGCGGTATTCGGTGAGATTCACCCGTCGCCGGATCGTGCGATCGTCGAATACGGTGATGCTCGCGACCGGATGTTTTCGGTGCTTCCGTTGCACGACGGGAAGATCGTCATCGTGCAGGTCTTCGGGCCGCAACGAAAGCCGCGCTTCACCGATCTCGATCTGCAACTGCTGCGCATCATGAGCGGATTCATTGCGACGACGATCGGCGCGCAGGGTCGAACACACGTTCGGTCGATGCCGGAAACTTCGCGAGCTTGCCGGCCGGACGGCGCGGGCGTGCGACCAGTTCGCCGCCGCAATTCGGGCAGACACCCTTCAGCAGACAGTCCGCGCAATCCCGGCAGAACGTGCATTCGAACGAGCAGATGAGGGCATCGGTGGAATCGGGCGGCAGGTCTTTGTCGCAGCATTCGCATCCGGGACGAAGTTGCAGCATGGTTGGCTCCTTGTGGTCGAAGTCGATCGCGAATCGATATTCTGCGTCAGAATCGAAGTTGCGTGACGAAACCTGTGGTATAGGTATGTCCTGAACTTCTCCGGCACGACGACCGCCATGTATAGAAAACGCTTCGACGGAATGAACTGTTCGATCGCCCGCGCCCTCGATGAGGTCGGCGAGTGGTGGACGCTTTTGATCGTTCGCGAATGCACGCAAGGCATGTCGCGCTTCGACGAGTTTCAAAGCGAATTGGGCATCGCCCGGAACGTGCTGACGGCGCGGCTGGAGCGGCTCATCGAGCTCGGCATTCTGGAGCGCTATCCGCTCGAGGAAAGGGCGAATACCTTCGGCTACCGGCTGACCGAAAAGGGCGACGAGCTCTATCCGGTGCTCGTCGCGCTCATGCAGTGGGGCGATCGCTGGCTCGCGCCGAAGGGCAAGCCGCCCGTCACGCTCGTCGATGACGCCACCGGACAGCCTGTCAAGGCGATGTCGGTCGAAGGCAAGGCCGGCAAGGCGCTGTCATTTCGCGACGTGCGTTTTGCGCCCGGCCCCGGCGCCACATCGGCGACGCGGACCGTCATCGATGACCGCAACCGGCGCGTGTTAGGCGAGAGCGACGGCGAGCCCGCAAAGAAAGGCCGGTCGCGCTGAGCGGCTCAGTCGAACGTGCCTGTGCGCACGTCGCCATTGCGCACGTAGCGCGTCATCAGCACGCCGCCGGGCGTGGCCGCCGAGCGTTCGAGCGCGAAGGCGCGCGCCTCTGCGTCGTCGCCGAAGAGGCGCTTGCCGCGCCCGAGCATGACGGGGTAGATCAGCAGGCGAAGATCATCCACCAGACCGGCGGCGAGTAGTTGGCGCACCAGTTCGCCGCTTCCGAACGTCAGCAGATTCGCGCCATTCTGCTGTTTGAGCGCGCGGATCGCGTCGGCGGGATCGCCCTTTAGCGCATGACTGTTGTGCCAGCCGAGATCGCCGGGCCGATGCGTTGCGACGTGCTTGGCGACGCGGTTGAACGGTTCGGCGATCGCGCTGCTGCCGGAATCCGCCGGCACGCGCGGCCAGTACGACGCGAAGATGTCGTAGGTCCGCCGCCCGAGCAGCAGTTCGAACGGCTGTGAAAGCAGATCCTGCACGTGCTGGCCAATGGCGTCGTCCGCGTACGGAACGGTCCAGCCGCCAAAACCGAAGCCGCCGCTGCGATCTTCTTCGGGTCCGCCGGGAGCCTGCATTACGCCATCCAGACTGATGAAAGCCGAAACGATGAGCTTGCGCATGGTGTTCTCCAGATCGATATTCCTACAACGAACGAGCCGTGCGGAAATCGACACTGCAAGCCCACGGGATTAGCGCTACGCTGTCGGCTCCGTTTCGACTTACCGGCAAATTCCATGTCCCGCACGCTTCAAATCGACTTCGTTTCCGACATCGCCTGCCCGTGGTGCGCCGTGGGCCTTTCCTCCTTGCAGCGCGCACTGGAGCGCCTGGGCGATTCCGTCGATGCAAACATCACGCTGCATCCGTTCGAACTGAATCCGGACATGAAGCCGGAAGGCGAGCGCATCGTCGATTATCTCGGCCGCAAGTATGGCCGCACGCCCGCGCAGATCGAAGAGACGCAGGCGACGCTCCGCGAGCGCGGCGCGCGCGAAGGTTTCACGTTCGGCGAGCGCAACTGGGTCTACAACACTTTCGACGCGCACCGGCTGCTGCATTGGGCGCGTCTCGAAGGCCGGCAGTTGCCGCTCAAGCTCGCGCTCCTCGGTGCCTATCACGGCGACGGCAAGGACGTGAGCGATGCCGATGTCCTGATCGAAGCGGCCCGAAGCGCCGGACTCGACGGCGACCGCGCGCGGGACGTGCTGCAAAGCGGTCTGTACGCCGACGAAGTCCGCGCCGAAGAGCACGAGTTTCAGCAACTCGGCATTCAGTCCGTGCCCGCGATCATCTTCGACCGGAAATATCTCGTGAGCGGCGGCCAGCCTCACGAAGCGTTCGAAGAGGCGATACGGAAGATCATCGACGAAACGGCCTGAAGGCAACGCTCCGTCACCCGTCTTCGGGCATCACTTGCCTGAGCGGTTCGGGCTTCACGGCGACGGCCCCGGTGAAGGGGCGGTCGTGCGCGAGGATCATCAGCATGGCGGTTGCGACGCTCGCCGAAAACAGGCCGATGGCGAGCGCCGAGGTCAGCCGGTTTTCGCAATGAACGAGCGCGATGGCGAACACCAGACACGCCGCAAGAAAACTCAGGCATGCCCACTTGACGCCGCTGACTTCGGACCGGCTCACCAGAATCCGCTGACGGCGCGCTTCCAGCGCCTGTTCGAGCGACACGGCAATCTGGCGCTGCGCAATCTGTTGCCCCGCCGCGCTTGCCGGCAGTGAGAGCGCGAACTGCAGCGCCCGGTTGAGCGTGGGCGGACTGATCTTCAGCGTGACCGCGCCTTGCGCCATCATCGGCCATTCGGTCGTGATCGTGTATTCGATGTAGTCGTGCACCAGCTTGCGCAACTGCGCCTGGGCCTCGCCGGGCAACACGGCTGAAAGCACGACGACGGATCGCAGCGCGCCCGCTTCGGCATCGACGGCGGCGTTGGCGCGCTCGGTGTCGTTCCACACCTGCGCCGCGGTGAACGCGACGAGCAAGCCGAAGATGACGCCGACCGGCGACAGCAGGCCGGGCGAAACCGCCAGCGAGCGCCGATGCGGACCCGCGGCCAGCCAGCCGGTGACGCGATGGATCGCCCACGCGATGACACCGGTCGCGATGAACACGACGAGCGTCATCTGCCAGAGCGGAAGGTCATGCAGCCATGTGCTCATGTCGAGATCATGTCGAAGGGCGCAATCGATGCAGAATCGATGCAGGCCGGAAAGTGACTCACTATAAAAAATTTCCGCGGGCGATGCAGCCTGCGCGCGCGGCATGCGGTCCGCATCGCCCTTGAAATGAAAGCAGCGCGAATCTATCCTCATTGAGCAGACAGATCCGAGCCCGCAAGCCGTGCGGACGCTGTCGGTCGAAGGAGGCGCTCATGCGTCGCTTGCTCCTCGTCGTGCTTTCATTGTTCGTGGGCGCGCTGTCGCTTCATGCGCATGCCGACGACGGGCACGAGCGGCGGCGGCATGACGATCATCGCGCCCTCAAAGTATTCGATGCAAACGGCACGCTGATCGGACGCCTCGCGTCGTATCGCGGCGCAGACGGCGTGTATCTCGACATCGACGGCGCAATCGTCTTCGCCGCCGTGACATGGCTGCGCATCGACGTCAACCAGTCCGACTCGTCGAAATTCCAGTGGTCGACGTTCGGGCCGTTCAATTACTCGACCACCGACTGCAGCGGCTCGCCGATCATCTCGCCCGGCAGCGGTCCGCGGCCCTCTCTCGCCATGAGAAAAGGCGCCGACGTCACGCTGTTGATCGCGGGCGATACCGTGTCATCCGGCGCGCCGATCGTCGCCGTGTCCGATGGCGTGAACTGCACGCCGCCGCCCATCATCGGTCATGTGCCGCCTTCGACCGCGCCCGTGCCGGCGTTCAGAGCCGAGACGAATTATCCGCTGACGGCGCATTATCCCGAGCCGCTGACCATCGGCTATTGATCGACCGGAATCGACGGAGAAGCGCCATGCGCCGATGCCTCGTTGTCCTGCTCGTCCTGTGCGCGAGCCTGAGCTTTGCGGGTGGCCGCGACGACGCGCGGCGCGGCGGGCGCGATGCACACGACACGCGCGACGAAGCCCGCCTGCCGATGGTCTACGACGCGCGGGGCAAAGCAGTCGGCCCGCTCGAATACTTCGGGGGCGTCAACGGCGTGTACATCGCGATAGACGGCGAGCCTGTATTCGTCATCGTCGATCACAAGCGCATCGGGCCGTTGCAGTATTCGGCCTCCGAGTACGAATGGACCGCCAATCAATCCGCGGGATATGCGACGACCGATTGCAGCGGAAGCGTACTCGTGCCGTTATCGGGCAGTCCGGTGCCGGCCATCGCGGTCAGAGACGGCGTCGACGTGACGGTGTACACGGCCGTCGGCGGATATTCCGGCGACGTCCACGTGTGGTCGCTGAGACAGACCGACAGCACCGGCGCGACCTCGTGCAGCCCCACGCCGTTCGACGAGGGCTCGCTGTATTGGGCGGTCAGAAGCACGTATCCGCTGACTCAACGTCATCCCGAACCGCTGCGCATCGTGTTCTGACGCGCTTCGAACGCGGTCCGGATGGAGGCCGATATGAAACATTGCTTGGCCGGCGCATTGCTGGCGCTCTTCGCGGTCGCATCGTTCGCCGACGATGGCGCGTATCACGCGAATTCCCGCCCGGTCCGCGTGTTCGATGCGAATGGACAGGCGATCGGCGATCTCACCAGTTTCAGCGCGCAGAACGGCGTGGCGTTCACCGCCGGGGACGCGACCGCGGTCGTGCCCATCACGCGCGTGCAGGACGCGAGCTTTCATTTTTCCGCGACCGACTTTCAATGGCTCGCGGTGTCGTCGGGACAGTTCACGTCGACGGATTGCAGCGGCGATCCGGTCATTCTCTCCATCTGGGGACCGCGATTCGCCATCCCGTTCAGGCGCGGCAGCGAGGTCACGGTTTATTTCGCCGCGCCGGGTCCGGAGCAGGCCTTGACCGTGCGCTCGGCACTCGGCGCGAGCCCGGGCACGTGCAATCAGTTCGCCAGTCCGCTCACGATCATGGGCTATCCGGCCGCCGCGAAGCGCGTGATCACGCGCGATCATCCCGAGCCGCTCAGGATCGGTTACTGATTCGGTTACTGATGCATCGAGTAACATCGATGCTTTCTCTCATTCGGACACCCCTCGATGCAAGTGCTGGTTGATGCGGACGCCTGCCCGGTCGTCGTCAAGGAGATGCTGTTTCGCGCGGCACGTCGCGTCGAAATTTGCGTCACGCTCGTGGCGAATCAGTACTTGCGCACGCCGCCTTCGCCCTTCATCAAGGCGATCCAGGTGCCCGCCGGTTTCGACGCCGCCGATGACCGCATCATCGAACTGGTCGATGACGGCGATCTCGTGATCACCGCGGACATCCCGCTTGCCGCGGCCGCCATCGAGAAGGGCGCGCATGTGCTCGACCCGCGCGGAGGCTGGTTTTCGCGCGAGAACATTCAGGAACGCGTGACCATGCGCGAAGTGATGGATCAGCTTCGCGCGTCGGGCGTCGATACGGGCGGCCCCGCGGCGTACAGTCCCGGCGACAGCAAGACCTTTGCAAGTCAGCTCGACCGGTTTCTCGCGCGGCACGCTCCGCGCCCGCGCCCCGGCGCTACGGGCTAGTCGCTATATATCAAACGATCCGGCCCGCAGATAATCTTCAATTTGGATCATTCTTCCGACGAGATGTCCGATCGAATCGACGAGGAAATCACCTTCCGCAAGCTCGAAGTCCTGCTCGCTTTCATGGAGACGGGCAACCTCTCGAAAGCGGCGGAAGTGCTGGACGTCAGCACGGTTAGCGTGCACCGTGCGCTGCGTTCGCTCGAACAAGGCGTGCGCTGCGCGCTGTTCCGTCACGAGGGGCGCAATCTCAAATCCACCGACGCCGCGCAGATGCTCGCGGACGTCGCGCAGGAAGTGCTCACGCTGATGTCCGAAGGCATTCGGGCGACGCGTGAGGCCGCCGGCTATTCGTCGGACCGCCTGAAGATCGGCTCGTTGTATTCGCTGACCATCCGGACCGTGCCGGGCATTCTCATCGACATCAAGGTGCGGCGGCCGACGCTTCAGGTCGAGCTAGCGCTGGGTTCGAACGCGGAACTGCTCGGCAAGCTCAAGCAGGGCGAGATCGATGCCGCGTTGATGGCGTTGCCGGAGGGGGAATCGGAAATCGAATCCCTGCCGCTTTTCGAAGACGACATCTTTTTTGCCGCGCCCGCCGCTTCGCCTTATGCGCGTCTTGCGGCGGTCGATCTGCGCGACTGCCGCGACGAGACCTTCGTCTCGCTGGGCGAGGGTTTCGCGACGTATCGCGGCTTCATGGAAGCGTTCCGCGTCGCCGACTTCACGCCGAACGTCACGATGAAAGTCGGCGATATCTTTTCCCTGATGAACCTCGTGAGCGGCGGCGTCGGCTACACGCTGCTGCCGGGCCGCGTGCGCGGCGTGTTCGGCGACAAGGTGCAATTCATTCCGCTCAAGCCGCAATACCTGATGCGCCAGACGATCGGCGTGAGCTTTCTGCGCGCACGCGAACGCGATCCGAATCTGCTGGCGCTCATGGCGGTGTGCCGTCTGCGCACGCGAAACGCGGGCTAGGCTCACGCGCCCATCAGCGAGCGCGTCGCGAAGAACAGCACGGACGGGCCGAGCAGGCATCCGACGCCCGTATGAAACGTGGCGATGAGCGCGCCGTAGGGAACGAGCCGGCGGTCCGTCGCGGCGAGTCCCGCGCTGACGCCGCTGACGGTTCCCGCGAGGCCGCCGAAGATCATCGCGGAGCGCGGCGTTTTGAGGCCCATGAATCCGGCGGCGAGCGGCGTGCCGATCATCACGATGATCGCCTTGATGAGCCCCGTCGCGATGCTGAGCGCAATGACGTCCGAACTCGCGCCGATCGCCGCGCCGGTCACGGGGCCCACGATGTACGTGACAGCGCCCGCGCCGATGGTCGTCATGCTGACGGCATCCGTATAGCCGAACGCATGCGCCATGCTCGCGCCGACCACGAAAGGCAGCAGCGTCCCGAGCAGCAGCGACACCACGCCGATGAGGCCGGCCTTGCGCGCTTCCGTCGCCTGCACTTCGAACGCCGTCGCGACGATGGCGAAGTCGCGCAGCATCGCGCCGCCCATCAGGCCGACGCCCGCGAAAAGCGGAATGTCGGCGAGGCCCTTCTGCCCGGATGTGAACGCGCCGCCGAAATAGGCGAGCACGAGACCGATCACGATGGCGATGGCCGAACCGTGCACGCGCCCGAAGGTCAGCTTGCGCGAGAGAATGGCGGACACCCACATGATGAGCCCGACCAGCGCGAACGCCGTGACGAGCCCGTTGTGAACCAGCACTTTGTCGATCATTTCAAACATGGCGCTCACTCCTGGTTCAGATTTCTTCGAGACGCGGGGCCAGCTCGAGCGTGGTGCTGTCGCGGCCGGTGCGGGAAAGAACGGCGATGCAGACCGCGCAGGCGGCAGCCGCGCCCAGCGCCGAAAGCAGCGCCACCGGGCCGCCCTTGAGCGCGGCGACGACGTTCTGGTTGGCCGCCATCGCAACGACGACCGGAATGTACATCGCGCCCCAGAAGGCGACGCCGCTCTCGGTTTCCTTCGGCAGCAGCCCCTTCTTGTGCAGGTAGAGGCGCAGGAAGATGAGCATCAGCATGGCGATGCCGACGCCGCCGACATTGGTCTTCACGCCAATGGCCGCGCCGAGCAGATCGCCGAGAAAGAGTCCCGCCAGATGGCAGAACGCGAGCAGCGCCGTTCCGTAGATGATCATTCGCGTGTCTCCGTTGTTTGCTTGGGTTGAGGCGAGTCTAAGAAGCGCTTAAAGGCGCTTCAATCACCCTGAGCGCGATTCCGTTATCCGGAAGCTAACGAAGTATTCGGGCCGGACGGGCGGCCCTGACAGGACGGGGGAGAGCGGCGTCATCCGGCTTCGTAGGGGTATGCCCCAGCCATACCGGATGCGCCCGCGGATGCGCTTTGCGGCGAACGGTCGTCCGCTGGCCGATTAGGGATAAACCCTTGCGCGATGCATTCGCTATGCATAACCAAATGTATCGCATAGTGCCCAGAAAACGTTTCTTGCGGCGGCATTCCGGCTTGATACGCTTGCTGACAGGCGCGGTCCATACCCACGCGATTTCCGGAGGAAGCGAGGCATGTCATTCAGGCGGATGTTCAATGCAGTCGAAACGCATTCGGGCGAACCGATGCGCGTGATCACCGGCGGCGTTCCGCAGATTCCCGGCGAGACCGTCTACGAGCAGATGAAGTGGCTCGAAAAGAACGACGACCAGATCCGCAAGCTCATGCTGCGCGAGCCGCGCGGCTATCCGCCCGTGTGCTGCAACCTGATCGTGCCGTCGAAGCATCCCGAGGCGCGGGCGGGATACATCATCATGGAGCAGTCCGAGTATCCGGTGATGAGCGGCGGCAACACCATTTCGGTGGCGACCGTCCTTCTGGAAACCGGGATGATTCCGATGCAGGAGCCCGTGACCGAGTTCATGCTAGAAGCGCCGGCGGGTCTTATCGGCATCCGCGCCGAATGCAGCGGCGGCAAGGTCACGCAGGTCACGTTCAGAAACGTGCCGGCGTTCGCCGCGCATCTCGATGCCGTGATCGACGTGCCCGGCCTCGGCAAAGTGACCGTCGATGTGGCGTGGGGCGGCATGTTCTATGTCATCGCCGACGTTCGCCAGTTCGAAGGGCTGCGGCTCGTTCCCGAGCAGGGCCGGGAGATCACGCGCATTTCGGCGCTCATTTTGCGTGCCGCGCAGGATCAACTGCCGGTCGCGCATCCCGACTATCCCGGCATCGGCATTACCGTGTCGCAGCTTTCGGGGCCGCCGCACAGCCCGGCGGCCGACTGGCGCAATACCGTCACGGTGGCCAATGGCCCGATCGATTTCGACGACCCTTCGACGTGGACGGGCGCGCTCGATCGTTGTCCCTGCGGCACGGGAACATGCGCCAAGATGGCGACGCTCCACGCCAAGGGACAACTCAAGCTCGGCGAGCCGTTTCGGCACGAGAACCTGCTCGATATCGCGTACACCGGGCGGCTGGTGGAGGAAGTGCGCATCGGCGAGCATGCGGCGGTGGTGCCGACCGTGTCGGGAACCTCATGGATTTACGGGTTCAACACCTATGTGCTCGATCCGACGGACCCGTTTCCCGAGGGCTTCACGGTCGGCGACATCTGGTAGCCCCGACTGTTGCACACCCTTTCCGACTTCTGCCGAGACACCGATGAATCCCGCAAGCAAGCGCACCTGGCCCCGATCCGGACTCGAAACCACCATGATGGGCTTCGGCGCCGCCCAGATCGGCAACTTCGGCAAAGCGATGAGCGACGAAGAAGCCGCGGCGGTGATCGACGCGGCGTGGGACGCGGGCATTCGCTACTTCGACACCGCGCCCAGCTACGGTCACGGGCTGAGCGAGGCGCGCTGCGGTCAGGCATTGCGCTGGCGTCCGCGCGACCAGTTCGTGCTGTCGACGAAAGTGGGGCGCCTGCTCAGGCCGCGCAGGCGCAGCGAAATTCGCTTCGCGCCGTGGGTCGATGGCTTGCCGTTCGAATGGCATTTCGACTACGGCTACGACGGCACGATGCGCTCGATCGAGGACAGCCTGCAGCGCATGGGGCTGGAGCGCATCGACATCGCCCTGATCCACGAGATCGATGCCTACACGCACGGCGATCGCCAGCCCGAAGTCTTCGAAGAGGCGATGGCGGGTTCCGCCCGCGCGCTGCTGCGCCTGCGTGACGAAGGCGTGGTGAAGGCGATCGGCGTCGGCGTGAACGAGTGTTCGGTGGCGCAGACGGCGATCGAACGCGCCGATTTCGATTGCGTGCTGCTGGCGGGCCGTTACACGCTGCTCGAACAGGATGCGCTCGACAGCTTTCTGCCGCTCTGCGTGCGGCGCGATGTGTCGGTGATCGTGGGCGGCGGCTACAACAGCGGCATCCTCGCGACCGGCGCGATACCGGGCGCGCGATACAACTACGCGGCAGCCGATGACGCCATCATGGCGCGTGTGCGGCGCATCGAAGGGGTATGCGAATCCTTCGGCGTGCCGCTGAAATCGGCGGCCTTGCAGTTCATTCTCGCGCATCCCGCCGTGCCTTCGATCATTCCGGGCGTGCGCAGCGTCGCGCAGCTCGACGCCAACGTGCAGACCTTCAAGGCCGATATACCGCCCGGTTTTTGGGACGAACTGCGCAAACAGGCACTCATCCGCGCCGATGCGCCGACGCCGCGGTGAAGATGTATCGGCCGCTGGCGGGCGGACGCTTTCCGCCTATACTGGTCGTGTCGCCATTTGTCCTCGACCGACAGGGGAGTCATCGTGAAAACAAGGATACCGACCGTCGCGCTGTCATTGATCGTGAGCGCCGCCGCTTGCGTGGCCCCGCTCGCGTATGCGCAGGATACCGGTTCGACCGCGAACGGTGCGGCCGCAACCGGCGCGACCCAGGCCGCGCCGACCACCAAAGCGCAGAAGAAGGCCGCGCGAAAAGAAGCGCGCGCAAAGAAGAACGCCGAACTGAAGAAGCTCGAAGACGCGGGCTATAACCCAGGGCGGGCGAACGATCCGAACTATCCGCAGGATATCCAGAACGCCCAGAAAAAGGCGGGGATCGGGGCTGCTGCGAGCCAGTAGCAATTTCGGCGCGGACTTCGCCGCCGCGCCGTGGCTGAATCCAGCGCGCCGGCGTCGTACAATGTTACCTTCTCGGGGGCATGCGCGACGCCGCCTGTTCGTCGCGTCTGAGCCTCGACGCCCGCTCTTGTCGCTTCCTTCAAAAAACCTGTTCGCTATCGGTCCGGCTGTTTAACCGGCCGTCCGTCCGTGCATCGCGTGGTTCCGCGGGCGTTCGATTGGCTGAAGGGGCGTCTTCACATCGCGCGCCCGCTGTGCGCGCCATTATGTCTACGATCCAGAAAACCGTTCGCGGCACTGGACATGCAATACGAGTGAATGAAGAAGAATGGCTTATACGAATCCAGAAATCACGGCACTCCTCGCAAGGCAGGAAGCATTGAACAAGCAGCTCGCGGAAGCCAAGGAGCGCGAGACCCGGCAGGTCCTGCTGGAGATCGTGCAGAAGATGCGCGACTACAACATCGGTCTCGATGAACTGCTCGGCCGCAAGCCGCGGGCGCAAGAACCGGTCAAGGAAGCGCGATACCGTGACCCGGCCAGCGGGGCGATATGGAGCGGCCGGGGCCGCGCGCCGCACTGGATCGCCGGGAAGAATCGCGACGATTTCCTCGTGGACGAGCACAAGGCGCCCATGACGAAAGCCGGCGTGCAGGCCGCGCTGTTCGGCGACTAGGCGGCGAACAGCGCCTGATGCGTGCCTAGTTCGCGGACGAAGCCGGCGGCGCAACGGACGCGCCGTCGATTCCGTGCCGCGCCAGCGCATCCGCCACGAATCCGGACGCCTTCATGTCCTCGACGAACCGCGCGAGCGTTTCGGCGGCGGCGGGGCCGCGGCTCTTCGGTACGCCCATCGCCTGACGAATCACCATGAAGCGCTCGTCGAGCAGACGCAGGCCGGGAATCGCGCGTGCATCGGCTTCGAGCTGCTGCTTCACGCCCGCCGCGACTTCCAGGTTTTCGTCGATGAACGTGCGCACCACGGCCGGCGACGTCGGCGCGCGCACGATCTGCGCCGCCTTCAGTTCGCGCGTGAGAAAGAGGTCATACGCGCTGCCCTTGCCCACGGCGACGCGGTTATCCGCGCGATCGACCTCGGCGTTGGTCCGGATCGGCGATGCGTCGCGCACCAGATAGAAGCCTTCGATCAGCACGTACGGCGCGGTGAACGCGATGGTTTCGCCGCGCAACGGATCGATCGCGAAGAAGCCGAAGTCGGCCCGCTCTTCGCTCACGGCCTGGACCGACTTGCCCGCCGCATCGAAGACGACGAGTTCGAGCGCCAGGCCGAGATGCTTCGCGAACGCGCGCGCGAGATCGACCGACACGCCGAACGGCTCGCCCGTCTGTGCGTGCTTGTTGGCGAGGATCGGATTGCCGAGATTGATCGACGCGCGCAGCGTGCCCGTGGGCGCGAACGCCCGTGCAATGGTTTGATCGATGGTCATGAGCCTTATCAGGGTTCGAGAATCTGACTGATGCGCGAAAGCGAATCGAGCGTGTGCAGCAAGTGCTGGCGCATGGCCTCGGACGCTTCTTCGTTTCTGTCGCGCTCCAGGAGATCGAGCACTTCGAGATGCTGCTTCGCATGCTCGGCATAGCGCTCGCGATGCTGCATCGAGCGATAGGAAAGCAGGCGCCGCACGCGGTTCACGCGCCGGATCGTATCGATGAAAAAGCTGTTGCCCGAAGCCTCGACGAGCGATTCGTGAAAACGCACGCCGCGTTCGTGAAGCTGATCGGCGGTATCCGTTTCGATGCCGCCCGCGAGCAGATGCTTCTCCACGTCGCGGCAACGCTCCAGCACTTTCTTCTCCAGCCGGTAGCCGGGTTCGAGCAGCGCCGCGGGTTCCAGCGCGAGCCGCAGCCGGTACGACTTCAGCAGGCTGTCCGGCGTGGTCAGCATCGGCGAAAATTCCCAGCCGTAGCCGGGCTTGCGTTCCGCCCAGCCTTCCTGCGCGATGCGCGCGAGCACCGCCGTGAGTTGCGCGCTCGTCAGGCCGTAGCGGTTACGGATCATCTGCTCGGAAAACTCGTCGGGCAGCGCGCCTTTGAGGCGGTCTTCGGCGATGCGGAAATACACGCTCGTGACGATATCGGTCTCGCCGAGCCCGAGTTCATCGACCACGTCGGAGAGCGATTCGACCACCGGCTTCGCCACGAAAAAGCCGCGATTCTTCTCGCGCGTCAGGACGCCTTTCTCGTGCAGCAGCGCGAGCGCCTCGTTGACGGGCGAGCGCGACACGCGCAGCCGGTCCGCGAGCATTTGCGCGGGCAGGTGCGCGCCGGCCAGCAGGCCTTCGTTCTTGATGAGTTCGACAATCTGAGTCGCAATCGAGCGGTCGATCATGGTGTGTGCCTTCTGCCGCGACGCGAACGGCTGCCTCAGGCCTCCTGCGTCGTCAGGTGTTGTTGCAGTATCAGCGGGATGACGCCGCCCGAGCGCAACAGGCGGCATTCGAGCTGCGTTTCCACGGCCGCCGTCGCCTCGACCGGCTCGACGTTGCCGTTCGCGCGCACGATCCTCACGGGCACCGCGCAGCGCGGCGACAGCGCGCTGGCGGGCGCGTCGACTTCGAGCTTATCACCCGGGCGCAGATCCAGCGTGTCCGGACCCGCGCCCGCCGCGAAGCGCAGCGGCAGAATGCCCATGCCGATCAGATTCGATCGATGGATGCGCTCGAAGCTCATCGCCAGCACCGCGCGGATGCCGAGCAGCCGCTGGCCCTTCGCCGCCCAGTCGCGCGACGAGCCCGTGCCGTAGCGCTCGCCCGCGACGAGCACGACGGCGTCGCCATCGTCGCGATAACGCTGCGCGGCTTCGAAGACCGGCAGCACCTCGCCGCTCGGCACGTGCAGCGTATGCGCGACGGGCATGCCGGGCTTCAGCCGGTTTTCGAGCGTCCGGTTGTAGAACGCGGCGCGCACCATCACTTCCCAGTTGCCGCGCCGCGAAGCGAACACGTTCAGATCGTCGCGATCGTCGCCACGCTCGACGAGGAAATCCGCGACGTAGCTGTCCTTTGGAATCGCGCTCGCGGGCGAGATGTGGTCGGTCGTCACGTCGTCGCCGAGCACGAGCAGCGGATACGCGCTGTATCGCCCGAGCTGGCTGCTTTCGGACCCGGACGCGGACGCCGACGCGAACGGCGGGCGGCGCAGCGCGGTCGATTGCGGATTCCACGGAAAGCGAGCGCTGTGCGGCGCGTCGAGATCGTTCCAGCCGGGATTCTGGCTCGCGAGCGCGAACGCGCGCGGATAGTCGTGCGGATCGGCGGCGGCGGCCACGAGCGCGGCGACTTCCTCGCGCGCGGGCCACAGATCGCGCAGATAGACCGGCTTGCCGTCCTGCGTATGCTGGACCGGCTCGCGGCTCAGATCGCGCTCGGCGTCGCCCGCGAGCGCAAACGCGATGACGAGCGGCGGCGACATGATGAAGCCGAGATCGAGATCCGGATGAATGCGTCCCGGAAAGTTGCGGTTGCCCGAGAGCATCGCGACGGGATGCACGTGCTTGGTGGCCATCGCTTCGCGGATCGGCGCGGTGAGCGGGCCGGAATTGCCGATGCACGTCGTGCAGCCGTAACCGACGATATCGAAGCCGACCGCCGACAGATCGCCGATGAGATTCGCGCGCTCCAGATACGCGGCCGCGGCGGGCGAACCCGGCCCGAGCGAGGTCTTGATCCACGGCGGCACGACGAGGCCGAGCGCGCGCGCCTTGCGCGCCAGCAGTCCGGCGGCGATCAGGAGCGCCGGATCCGACGTGTTCGTGCAACTCGTGATCGCGGCGATCGCGACAGGATGCTTCGGCATGAACGCATGCTTTGCGGCGGGCTCGAAGCCGATCTTCGCGAGCGCGTCGCGCGTTTGCGAGTAATCGAGCAGATCCTGCGGGCGGCGCGGCCCGGCGACATGCATGCCGATGCCGTTCAGATCGATATCGATGGTGCGCGTGTAACGCGGCTCGCCTTCGGGGTCGAACCACAGTCCCGCCGCGCGCGTGAATGCCTCGACGAGACGAATCGACTGTTCCGTGCGATTCGTCGCGCGCAGATAGTCGAGCGTATGTTCATCGACAGGAAAGAAACCCGTCGATGCGCCGTATTCCGGTGCCATGTTCGCGACGACGGCGCGATCTCCCGCCGTAAGCGTCGAGACGCCCGGCCCGAAGAATTCGACGAATTCGCCCGACACGCCGATCGCGCGCAGCCTTTGCGTGACCGTCAGCGCGAGATCGGTGGCGAGCACGCCCGCACGCAAGGCGCCGGTGAGCCGCACGCCGATCACATCGGGAATGCGCTGCATCACCGGCATGCCGAACATCACCGTTTGCGCTTCCAGGCCGCCCACGCCCCAGCCGAGCACGCCGATGCCGTTGATCATCGGCGTATGGCTGTCCGTGCCGATGAGCGTATCGGGCACGGCCCACGTTTGCCCGTCGCGCTCGATACTCGTCACGACGGTCGCGAGTTGCTCCAGATTGATCGTATGCATGATCCCCGTGCCCGGCGGATGAATGCGCACGCCCGTGAGCGCCTGCGAGGCCCAGCGCAGGAAGCGGTAACGCTCCGCGTTGCGCCGCAGTTCGAGCGCGAGATTCTCCGGCGCGGCATCGGGCTTCGCGAAGTATTCGACCGCGAGCGAATGATCTACCGACGAATCGACCGGCAGCACCGGATTGAGCGCGGACGGGTCGGCGCCGGCTTCGGCGAGCGCGTCGCGCATGCCGGCGATATCGACGAGCGCGGGCGTGCTGGTCGTGTCGTGCATCAACACGCGGTTCGGCTGGAAGGCGATTTCCTCGACGCTCGTCGCGCGCGCCGTCCAGTCGAGGATGCCGGCGACCGCGCGGTCGCGCTCCGCGCCGTCGCCGTTGCGGATCACGTTTTCCAGCAAGAGACGCAGCACGACCGGCAATTCGTGCAGTTTTCCGCCGAAAAGAGCGGGCAGATCGATGTAGCGATACGACTTTCCGTCGACGCTCAATCGGGCTTCGGAGGGGGCGTTAGTGTTTTCCATGACTGTATTTTTGCATTTCAATGGTTAAAAATGCAATCTAGTGCAAACCCCAGATCATGAAAACAGGAGACACCCGTGGAGAAAATCCGCGTTTCGAGCCGTCGCGGCGTATTGCAGGGCATGGCGTCGATTGGCGCGCTGGCCGCTCTCGGCGGCATCGCGACGCCGGTTTTCGCCAGCGGGAAAACCGCCGGCCAACCCAACATCAAGGAAAGGACACCCATGTTTGCTTACGTCGGATCGCGGACCACGCGCGAACGCAACGCGCGCGGCGACGGCATCAGCGTCTATCGCGTCGAACCCGCGACGGGGGCGCTCACGCTCGTGCAACTCGTGAAGGATCTCGTCAACCCGTCGTTTCTCGCGCTCTCCGCGAACGGCGAGCGTCTCTACACCGTGCACGGCGATCTGAGCGACATCAGCGCGTTCAAGGTCGATAAAACCACGGGCGAGCTGAGCTTCCTCAACAAGCAGAGCACCGAAGGCAAGAACCCGGTGCATCTCGCGATCGATCCGACGGGGCGCTATGTCGTCGTGTCGAACCATATCGGCGCGAGCCTCTCCGTGTTGCCGATAGCCGCCGACGGCTCGCTGCAGCCGCTCACGCAACTCGTGAAGCTCGAAGGCCCGGTCGGCCCGCATCGCGTGGAGCAGAAGCAGGCCAAGCCGCACTTCAATCCGTTCGATCCGGCGGGCGAGTTCGTCGTCGTGCCGGACAAGGGGCTCGACCGCGTGTTCTCGTTCCGCTTCAAGGACGGCCAGCTGACGCCCGCCGAGTCGCCGTTCGTCGTCACGCGTGAAACGGCCGGGCCGCGCCATCTCGCGTTTCATCCGAAGGGCGCGTACGCATACGTGGTCAACGAACTCGATTCGACAGTCACGGCCTATGGCTACGATGCCGCGACCGGTGCGCTCAAGCCGCTGCAAATCGTGTCATCGCTGCCGGATACGTACACGGGCAACAGCCGCGCATCGGAGATCGAAGTGGACCGGAGCGGGCGCTTCGTCTACGCGTCCAATCGCGGCTACGACAGCATCGCGGTGTATCGCATCGATCCTTCGAGCGGGCATTTGAGCTTTGTCAGCGCGACGCAGACATTCGGCCGCACGCCGCGCTTCATCACGAGCACGCCCGATGGCCGCTTCATGTACGCGCTGAACGAGGACAGCGACAGCATCGTCGCGTTTTCGATCGACGCCGCGAGCGGCGCGCTCAAGCCGACCGGTTTCTCCATTGCATCGGGCAGCCCCGTCTGCATGGTGTTTTCGACGCATCAGGCGTAAGGCCGCAACTTCATCACTGAAGAAATCATGCAAACATCGACAGCAATCGACGAACGCGCGCTGGTCCGCAAGATCGGGTGGCGCATCATTCCGTTCGTGTTCATTCTCTACATCATTTCGTATCTGGACCGCGCGAACATCGGCTATGCCGCGCTGCAGATGAACAAGGAACTCGCGCTGTCCAGCGAGGCGTTCGGCTTCGTGTCGGGCATCTTTTTCATCGGCTATTTCCTCTTCGAAGTGCCCAGCAACGTGATGCTCAACAAGTACGGCGCGCGCGTATGGATTGCGCGCATCCTGCTCACGTGGGGCGCGGTCGCGGTGGTCTCGGCCTTCGTGCAGAACGCGACGCAACTCTATGTGCTGCGCTTTTTGCTGGGCGTCGCCGAAGCGGGCTTCTTTCCCGGCATCATCGTGTATCTGACGTACTGGTTCCGCGCGAAGGAACTCGCGACCACGGTCGCGCTCTTCACGGCGGCGATTCCGGTGTCGTACATCATCGGCGCGCCGCTCTCGACGTGGATCATGGACAACATCCACTGGTTCGACTGGAGCGGCTGGCGCTGGATGCTTCTGCTCGAAGGCGCGCCCGCGCTCATCGGTGGTGTGCTGTGTTTCATGTGGCTGACGGACAAGCCCGCGGACGCGAAGTGGCTCAAGCCCGAAGAGCGCGAATGGTTGCTCAACCAGCTCGCCAACGATGCGAAGGCGCGCCCGAGCGCGAAGCACTTCGGCTCGCTCAAGGCGATGACCAATCCGAAGGTGCTGTACCTGTCGTTTATCTATTTCGTGTATCAATGCGGCAGTCTCGGCGTCGGTTACTGGATGCCGCAGATCATCAAGGGCTTCTCGAAGTCGCTCAGTCACACGCAGGTCGGACTGATCGCGATGGTGCCGTATCTGTTCGCGACCGTCGTGATGGTGTTGTGGTCGCGCAGTTCCGATCGCCGCAACGAACGCCGCCTGCATTCCGCGATTCCGCTCGCGCTCGCGGCGGCCGCCCTGCTCGGCGCGGGCCTGGCGACGAACCCTTATGTATCGATCACGATGATCAGTCTGAGCCTCGCGGGACTCTATGCGTTCAAGTCGCCGTTCTGGGCCTTGCCGACACTGTTCCTCACGCGCTCGACCGCGGCCGTTTCCATCGCGGTGATCAATTCGGTGGGCAATCTCGGCGGCTTCGTCGGCCCGTTCGCGATCGGCTATATCAAGGGCTCGGACGGCAGCGCGACGCGTGGCCTGCTGTTCCTGTCGGGCCTGCTCGTCGCTTCTTTCTTCATGACGATCTTCATCCGCCTCACCGAGCACGCGTCCGGCCGGTCCGCCGCGATGGCGAAGCAGAGTCACTGAAACATAACGCAGTCGTAGTCATATCGGAGGAGAGTCCAGCGTGAACAAGAAGTCGCTTTTATCCGTAGTAGTACTAATATCGTTGCCGTGCCTCGCGAACGCGCAGAGCAACGTGACGTTGTACGGCATCATCGATAGCGGTCTCAACTATACGAACAACGTGCAGACGGCGCGAACCGCGTCGGGGCTCGCCGGCGGGCATCAGATCGCGATGATCGAAGGCGGCTCGGCCGGTCTTCAGGGCAGCCGATGGGGCCTGCGCGGCAACGAGGATCTCGGCGGCGGACTGAAAGCGCTTTTCGTGCTCGAAAGCGGCTTCTATAGCAACAACGGCTTTCTGAACCAGGGCGGCGCGGAGTTCGGGCGTCAGGCGTATGTCGGATTGAGCCATGCGTTCGGCACGGTCACGCTCGGCCGTCAGTACGATCCGGTCGTGGACATGTATGGTCCGTTTCTCGCGGCGCCGCAGTGGGGCGGCTATATGGCCTCGCATCCGAGCGATCTCGACAACGCGCTCAACTCGCGCCGCATCAACAACTCGATCAAGTTCCGCAGCGCGAACTACCGCGGCCTGACCGTCGAAGCGATGATGAATCTCGGCGGCACGGCGGGCTCGTTCTCGAACAACTGGATCTGGGGCGCGGGCGCGGCCTATGCGGCGGGGCCGTTCTCGATCGGCGCGGGCTATCTGAACATCCGCAATCCGAATACGTCGTTCTTCGGCGCGAATCCGAATGCGGGCCCGGCGGCGAGCAACAACCTCGGCAGCTTCGGCAGCCCGACGAGCCCCGAGAGCAACCCTGTGTTCGCGGGCTATGCGTCGGCGAAGATGATGGAAATCGTGGGTGTCGGCGCGGGCGTGAGCATCGGATCGGCCAACGTGAACTTCGCGTATTCGAACACGCGCTTCGAGGACATGGGTTCGTCGTCCGGCCCGAACACGCTGCGTTATAGCGGCACCGCGGCGTTCAATAACTTCGAAGTCAACGCGAAGTATCAGTTCACGCCGTCGCTGCTGGCGGGCGTTGCCTACGACTACACGCGCAACGGCGGCGCGGGCGGCAGAGGCGGCGCGAACTATAACCTCTTCAGTGCGGGCGTCGATTACTTCCTTTCGAAGCGCACCGACGTGTACACGGTCGCGGTCTACGAGAAGGCGAGCGGCACCGATTCGCTCGGCCAAAACGCGGTTGCGCAGATTACCGGCCTCACGCCATCCACGACCGACAAGCAGGTGTCGCTGCGCATCGGCATGCGGCACAAGTTCTGAGCGTCGCCCCCCCGACCACTACCAGCCGACCGAAGCGAAGAGCGGCGGCACTTCGTCCAGCGTCTTCAGTATGGCGTCGG
The DNA here is from genome assembly GCF_001544575.2 of Caballeronia cordobensis. Taxonomy (GTDB): domain Bacteria; phylum Pseudomonadota; class Gammaproteobacteria; order Burkholderiales; family Burkholderiaceae; genus Caballeronia; species Caballeronia cordobensis. The sequence continues at coordinate 59,504 of NZ_FCNY02000011.1, read as the reverse complement.
GTGTGTAGTCCGGCAGCAGCTTGCGGCCCGTGCCCCGATCGATCCATACGCAGCGAAAGCCGATATCGCGCGCGGCGGCATGGTCCAGATGCGGGCTGGCGCAGATATGCACCACGTCATCCTTCGATACGCCCAGCTGTTCGTGGGCGTAATCGAACAGGCGTCGCGCGGGCTTGTAAGCGCCGGCCTGCTGCGCGGTGATCACTCTGTCGATATGACCGCCGAGCTGCGCCACATTGCCCGCGATGATGTCGTCGTCGGTATTCGACACGATGCACAGGCGATACCCCGACGCCTTGAGCGCCTTCAGCGTGCCGACGACCTCGGGAAAAGGCGGCATCGCCGAGATGCGCGAAGTGAGCACGGCGGCGTCGCCTTCGCTACCGCTGAGCCCGAATTCTTCGAGCGCGAGCCGCAAGCCCTGGCCCGAGACGTCCCGAAACGAACGGTGCGGCGGCGTCTGTTCGAGCGCGTGCTCGTGCCGGTCGTACACCTCGACGAACCGGGCCGCATCGACGTCCGCCGCCTGCCGGTCATGGAGAATCTCGCGCACGGCGGCGAGCAGGCCCTCGTCCCATTGGATCAGGGTGCCGTAACAATCGAAAGTCAGCCATTCCGGCCGGCGCGTTCCCTTCAGCGACATCATCTTCTCCGTTTGGTGTACAAGGCCTTTGCATCTTAGGCGGAAATCTCTATAGTGGAAAATCGAATTAATCGCTGACACTCAGTTAAATTTCAAATGACACGCCATGTTCGACCTCGACTTATTGAAAACGCTGGTTTGCGTCGTTGACGAAGGCAGTTTCACGCGCGCGGGCGAGCGCGTGCATCGCACGCAATCGACGGTCAGCCAGCAGGTGCGCAAGCTCGAAGAATCTGTCGGGCGCACGTTGCTGTTGCGAGACCGCACCGGCAATCACGTGACCGCGACCGAGCACGGCGCGCTGCTCACGCAGTACGCGCGCAGGCTGCTGGCGCTGTCTCAGGAGGCGCGCGACGCGCTGCGGCGGGACGTGCAGTTCGCGCCGGTCCGGATCGGCGTGCCCGAGGACTTCGACGCGAAACGCATGTCGGCGATGCTGTCGGGCTTTCTGGCGATGCGTCCGGATGCGCGGCTCGACACGGTCGCCGGCATGAGCGCGGACCTGCAAAGCAGGCTCGCCGCGGGGGAAATCGATATCGCCCTGCTTAAACGGGAGCCCGGCAGCGGAGACGCGTTCGCGTCATGGCCGGAAACGCTCGTCTGGGTGCGCGGACGCGATGCCCGCGCGCCGGATCCGGAATCGGAGGAGCCCGTCCCCCTCGCGCTTTTTCCGCACGGCTGCATCTACCGGCAGCGGGCGATCCGCAGTCTGGACCGGGCGAAGCGCGCATGGCGCATCGCCTTCGGCAGTCAGAGCCTCACCGCGATTCAGGCCGCCGTCGCGGCCGGTCTGGCCGTCTCGGTGCTGCCGAAGTCGGCGGTGTTGCCCGAGCACCGGGTCTGCGCGGGCATGCCGGCCTTGCCGCCCACGGAACTCGCGCTCGTCGGCGCGGGCGATGCCCTCGGCAGCGCGCAGCGCGATATGGTCGATTTCCTCAGGCAGAAGATCAGGCGGGCGTAGCCGCGGGCATCGAGAAGAACGGTCGAAAAAGGCGTGCTTTTCGAGTGAAATTTGCAGAGATGCCGCCGCAGCCGATTTTGGCTATTGTCCGGCCTCGTTAGGATGGTCTACGGGCGCGCAGGTTTTGCGGCCCGTTCCTGCCACCCTATCGAGAGTACGACCATGCGCTCATTCCGGCCATTGATATGCCTCGCGTCCCTGACGCTCGTCCTGCAACCGCTCGCGGCTCGCGCCGATCTGACGGTGAAGATCGGCCAGGTGTCCCCCTTGACCGGCGAACTGTCCCACATCGGAAAGGACGACGAAAACGGTGTGCGGCTCGCGATCGAAGATCTGAACAGCCGGAAGATCCGCATCGGCGGTCAGGACGTGACGTTCGTGCTCGATTCCCAGGACGATGCGGCCGATCCCAAGACGGCGGTGACGGTCGCCCAGAAACTGGTGGACGATGGCGTGGCGGGCGTCGTCGGCCATGCGAACTCCGGGACGTCGATACCGGCGTCGAGAATCTATTCGGCGGCTGGCGTGCCGATGATCACCGAATCGGCCACCAATCCGAAGCTCACGCAGCAAGGGCTCACGAACGTGTTCCGCATGGTTGCGAACGACGTGCGGCAGGGCGCGGTCATCGGCGCGTATCTGGTCCGCGATCTGGGCGCGCGCAAGGTCGCGATCGTCGATGATCGTACCGCGTACGGTCAGGGCCTCGCCGACGAGATCGAGAAGTCCGTCAAGGCGGCGGGCGGCAACGTGGTCGCCCGCGAATACGGCACCGACAAAACGACGAACTGGATGGCGATTCTCACGACCATCAAGAGCCGCCAGCCGGAAGGCATCGCGTTCACAGGCGGCGACACGCAGGCGGCCGCATTCGTGCAGCAGGCACAAAGGCTCGGGCTGAAGGTCAAGCTCATTGCCGGCGACGAAGCCTGCACGCCGCAGTTCATCAAGCTGGCCGGCTCCGCGATGAACAACGACACGTATTGCACGCTCGCCGGTGTGCCGCCGGCCAAGATGCCGCAAGGGCCCGAATTCTTCAAACGCTATCAGCAGCGCTTCGGCGTGCCCGTGCAGTTGTACGCGCCTTACGCCTACGACGCGGTGCTCGCCATGGCGGACGCCATGCAGGCCGCGGGTTCGACGGACCCGAAGGTCTATCTTCCCAAGCTGCGCGCGTCGAAGCTGGACGGCGTGACGGGCGCGATCCAGTTCGACGAGAAAGGCGATATCCGCAACGGGGCGATCACCGTTCGCCAGTTCGAGGCGGGGAACTGGACCGATAAATCCGTCGTGCGGTGACGGAATCAGGCGGGGTCGGGCGCCACGGGCACGCCGAGTCCGACCTTCACGCTGCTCATGCTCACCAGCGTCTTGAAGCGCTTGACGTTGTTGTTCGAGAAGAACAGTTGCCGCGTGAGCGCCGTGTACGCCTCCATGTTGCGCACGGTCAGTATCAACACGAAGTCCCATTCACCGGCCACGTAATAGCACTGCTGAATTTCCGGACATTGCGCGAAGCTGCGCTTCATCGCGTCGAGCAGATCGATCTGCTCGCTTTCGACTTCGACCGTGGCGATGATCGTGAGCGGATAGCCCACCTTTTCGGGCGCGACGATGGCCGCGTAGTTGCGAATGACGCCTTCGTCCGACAGGCGGCGCAATCTGCGATTGACGGCGGCTGTCGAAAGGTTCACGCGCGCGCCGAGTTCGTTTTGAGGAATCTGCGCGTCGCGCTGGACTTCCATCAGCAGTTTGAGATCGAAGTCGTCGGGGCTGAATGTCATGGCTTTGCGGCTGCGATAACGAAACAGAGATATTTTTGCACCGAAAGGCCTGAAACAGGGATTTTTTAAGGCGCTCGAACAATATCATTTACCAGGCCGACACACGCAACACAGACGCAACGCCACGAGGGAAGCCAGCATGGAAAGCACGCTTCAGGGCCAGTTGAAAAGCTGGCGACAACATTTGCATCGACATCCGGAAACGGGCTTCGAGGAAGTCGATACGTCCGATTACGTCGCGAACATTCTCGGCACGCTGGGGCTCGACGTGCATCGCGGCATCGGCGGGACCGGACTCGTCGCGAACCTGAAAGTCGGCGAAGGGCAACGTGCGATCGGACTGCGCGCCGACATGGATGCGCTGAACATCGCGGAGCAGGCCCCGGGCCGCGAGCACGCTTCGCGCATCGCCGGAAAAATGCATGCGTGCGGGCACGACGGCCATATGTCGATGATGCTCGGGGCGGCGCGGCTCCTCGCCGAACGGCGCGATTTCGACGGCACCGTCCGCTTCATCTTTCAGCCCGCGGAAGAACATGGCCGCGGCGCGAAGGCGATGATGGCCGATGGCCTGTTCGAACGTTTCCCCATCGACGCCATCTTCGGCGCGCACAACATGCCGGGCATGCGCGCGGGCACGTTCGCCACGCGCGCGGGCGGCATCATGGCGAGCGAGGACAACTTCGTCATTCACATCAAGGGACGGGGCACGCACGCCGCGCGTCCGCACATGGGCGTGGACCCGATCGTCATCGCGTCGCAGATCGTCATGGCATTGCAGACCGTCGTGTCGCGCAATCTCGATCCGAGCCTGCAGGCCGTGATTTCCTGCACGGAGTTCATCACGGACGGACTTCGAAACGTGATTCCGTCGAATGTCGTGATCAAGGGCGACACGCGAAGCTATTCGCGCGACGTGCAGACGCTGCTCGACACGCGCATGCGCGAAGTCTGCGAAGGCATCTGCCGCACGCACGGCGCCGAGTGCGCGTTCGACTACACGCACGAGTTCGCGCCGACAGTGAACTCGCCGCAATTCGTGGACGTCGCGATGACGGCGGCGCGCAACGTGGCGGGGCGCGAGTGCGTCGACGGCAACATTCAGCCGATGATGATTTCGGAAGACTTCGGCGCGTTCCTGCAAGCCGTGCCGGGCAACTTCATGTTCATCGGCAACGGCGAATCGGCGGGGCAGGGCGGCACGCCGCTGCACAACGCCGCCTACGATTTCAACGACGACATTCTCCTGACCGGAGCGCGCTATTTCGCCGAGATCGCGAGGCTCGAACTGCCCGCCGGCCGATGACGCGCCCGTCTTGCAATCGCCGTTTCACCTCACATTCTTTGCTGGAGTTTCATGGTCATGCTGGCAGCCAATCCACGCGCAACGCGCGCTTCCTATCCCGACGAACTGAAGGCGATGCTCAGCATCGAAAAAGCCCGCGAAAGCCGCGCATGGCTCGCCTGCTGGGACAAGATTTCGCCGGAGGCCACGCCCTTGCGCGAGTTGCCCGGACTGGCTGCGAAGCTCGCCGTGGGCGGCATCGGCGTGAAGGACGAGTCGGCGCGCTCGGTGCTCGGCAGCTTCAAGGCGCTGGGTGCGCCCATCGCGCTGGTGCGGCTGATCCGGCGGCTGTGGCCCGCTCACGATCTCGACGCGCGTGGTCTTTTCGAAGGGCGCTATCGCAGTCTGCTGACGCATTTCACCGTGGTCAGTGCCACGGACGGCAATCACGGCAAGGGGCTCGCCGCCGCCGCGCAAACGCTGGGTTGCCGCTGCGTGATCGTGCTGCACGCCAATGTCAGCGTCGAGCGCGAGCAGGCCATTGCGGCGTATGGCGCGGTGATCGTGCGCATCGCCGGAAGCTACGACGAGTCGGTCGCGGAAGCGGCTCGCCTCGCTGCGGTGAACGGCTGGCACGTCGTGTCCGATACCTCATACGAGGGTTACGAAGACATTCCGCGCGATGTGATGCAGGGCTACGCCACGATCGCGGCGGAGATCGTCGAGCAGACCGGCGGCCGGGGCTACACGCACGTGTTCCTTCAGGGCGGTGTCGGCGGTCTCGCGGCGGGCTTGATCAGCTATCTGTGGGAGTTTCATGGCGCGCATCGGCCGCGCTTCGTCGTCGTCGAGCCGCAACAGGCCGACTGCCTGTATCAGAGCGCGCTGGCGGGACGCCCCGCGCGCGCGACCGGATCGGTGGATTCGGTCATGGCGGGGCTCGCCTGCGGTGAGACTTCGCCGCTCGCATGGAAATTCTTGCAGCCCGGCGTCGATGATTTCATGACCATCCACGATGACGACGCCGTGGACGCCATGCGCCTTCTGGCCGCGGGCAGCGATACGGACGTGCCGATTGTGGCAGGCGAATCGGGCGTGGCGGGTCTCGCGGGTCTCATCGTCTTGCTGCGAGACGCGCAGGCGGCCGGAAAAGCCGGGCTCGACGGCGCGTCGCGCATTCTGCTGATCAATACCGAAGGCGCGACCGCGCCGGCGACATACCGCGAACTGGTCGGCGAATCCGCCGAATCCGTCCTCGAACGGCAGGCGGCCTGGCGCGACAGAGCAACGGCATAAATCGGCAATTTCTTCGGTACGGTGGTGTGCGGCACGGTGTTTGCGGTGATTTGGATCAAGCAGGCGCACATCGTCTGTGTCCATTTCCATTCCGATCGAGGAGGGACGGATCATGAACAAGGCAATCGGCAGGACGTTTTTCGCGGCGGTCGCCGCACTCGCACTCTCTGGCGGCGCTTATGCGCAAACGGCGGGCGGTTCGAGCGGCAGCGGATCGGCAGGCAGCACGGCCAGCCCGGCCAATCAGGTGAACGGCGCGACGGGCGGCTACGGCACGCCGGGCGCGACCGGTTCCGACAGCGGCATGGCCAGAAAGCCGAACTCCGGCCTGCCGAGCAGCACGAACAGCACCACCAACGCCGCACCGCCGACGAGCAATAACACGCTCGCGACGCCGAGCGTGAAGTCGCCGGCCGCCAGCCAGTAAGACGAAAGGGCAGTCAGGTTTCGACGGCCAGCTTGGCAAGGCACATCCCCGGCGCGCCGATCATGCATCCCGATGCGAGGTCGAAGCGCAGGCCGTGCGCCGGGCATTGCAGGATATGGCCGTCGAGCCGTCCGTTCGCGAGCGACGCGCCGTTGTGCGGGCACGAATTGTCGATGGCGTGAATCACGCCATCGACATTGAACAACACGACGCTGCGGCCCTCGACGAACATGATCCGGCGCGCGCCCGCCTCGGGCGCGTCGGCGGGGGCGATTCGTATCGTGCCCGTCATTTCATTGCCACGGGCTGAGATCGTCGGATGGGGTATGCGCATCCATCCAGTCGTAGGGCTCGTGCGTCCTTCCCCAGGCCCAGGTTCGCGTCTCCTTGGCTTTCGAAACCGATTTGGTCTCGACGGTCGCGGCTTCGTTCGTTGCCGTGGCGGCTTGCAGTTCATCGAACATCATTGATTCTCCTTAAGAAACCTGTTGTTTCGCCGCGCAGCCACGCAGCGTGTCGATGCGGTCGAGATCCCGCGCATAGCGCGATCTGCCGATGGCGAAAGCGGCCATCGCGGCAATGCTCACGAGCGGAATCAGTTGCAGCGCGCCCGCCAGGCCGATGCGGTCGGCGATCGCGCCGGTGACGAGCGGGCCGGGCGCGAGGCCGAGCAGATTGTTCGCGAGCGTGAGGGTGGCGAATGCGGACGCATGAATGGCCGGCGGTGTGAGATTGGCGACCATCGCGCCCGCCGGTCCGGACGTGCCCGCCACAACGAGAATCCCCGCGCCGAGCAGGACGAGTTGCAACGCGCCAGGCTGAAGCCGGAAGCCGATGGACAACAGCACCAGCGAAATCAGGCAATACGCGAGCGCTGTAATCCACTTGCGCGACGGCGCGTTTCTGCAGACCCGGTCCGTCACGATGCCGCAGGCCACCATGCCGAGTCCGCCCAGCAGCACGAACACGGCGGCGCCGGCGGCGGCCTTGTCGGCGGGCATCGCGTAATAGCGATTCAGGAAGCTCGGCATCCATGCGATCACCGCGCCCATGATGAAAAGCTGCAAGCCGCTGCCGACATAGGCGCAGACGACCGAGATCGTCGAGAAGAGGCCGGCCACGAGGGTGCGCAGGCTCGTGCGCATGCCGTCCGCCGGTTGCTCGCCGGACACGCCGCGCGCGTCGGCATACCGTGCGGCGATGCGCTTGTCGGACACCACGAGGCGGTAGGCGATCACCAGCAGGAGGCCGAAAAGCGCCATGGCGCCGAACGATGCGCGCCATCCGAAGTGCACGGCGACGAATCCGCCCAGCGCCATGCCGAGCACGGAGCCGAAGGCCCCGCCGGCCATGAATGCGCCGGTGAGCGTGGAGCGCAGATGCGCCGGAAAAATGCTGAGGATGAGCGCGATGCCCACGCTGCCATACGCGGCCTCGCCGAGGCCCACGAAGGCGCGCGCCACGAGCATCTCGCCGTAACTCGTGGCGATGGCGCAGCCGAGCGTGGCGAGACTCCAGAGCGTCGCCATCAGAACGAGGCTGCGCACGCGGCCCCAGCGGTCCGCGAGCACGGAGAGCGGGAACGTCAGCAGGCCGACCATCAGCGCCACGACGCCGCTGAGCGAGCCCAGTTGCGTGTCGGACAGACCCCATGCCTGTTTCAGCAGGGGAAACACCGCATTCAGGACTTGCCGGGACATGTAGTCCGACAGCAGCAGGCCGAATGTCAGCGCGAATACGACCCACGCGTATTTGCGCGAGGTGGCCGCGAGGGCGTTGCCGCCTTCCGAGGCCGGCTGGGTGCAATGAATATCCAAGATTGTCTCCTCCTATGTCCCGGCGCGGGCCTCATCGTGCGCATGAATGCGCCGCGGGCCGCTCGTTTGTTCTCGCGGGACCGGGTTCAAAGCCGCGGGCGCTGGCCTTCGCGCAGCGTCCGCGTACAGGGTTTCAGGCCGCGCGCAGCGGAAGATTGACCTGACCGGCCTTGCGGTTCGGCGCCATGCCGTTCGCCGCCAGCGTGTCGTCGGCGGTTTCGTACTGCACGCCGATGCGGTAGATCTCGCGCGCGTCCTTGCCGCTCGCGATGTCACGTCCGAGTTCGCGCGCCACGCGCACGCACTGCTCGATCTGCTGCACCGAAGTCATGCGGTTGCCGTGCTGATCGATGATCGTGTCCTCGATGCCGCAGCGCGGATGCAGGCCCATCGACATCGCCATCATGTTGAACGGCAGCACGTTCTTGAGCAGCGACTCGGCCGTGAGCGTGCAGCCGTCCGGCGCACGGTGCACGAAGTTGAAGAAGTTGAACGGGTTCGGGCCGTCGAAGCCGCCGCCGATGCCGATCCACGTCAGGTTCAGCGGGCCCGTGTAGACGCCCTTGCGCACGAGGCGTTCGAGCGTCTCCAGCGCATGGATGCCGGTCAGCTGGAAGTGCGGCTGGATATTCGCCGCCTGCAGACGGCGCAAATGCTCCTCGACCCACGCGGGGCCGGCGGGCACCGTCATTTCGCTGTAGGCGGCCATGAACGCGGGATTCGAGAGCGACGTGCCTTCAAGATACTCCGGATACAGCAGCTCCATGATGTTCATCTGCGTCGTGTTGATCGCGACCGTCACCTGATCGGGCTTCGGATCGAGGTCGGCGAGCATGTGGCGCGTGTCGTCGGACAGCCATTTGGCCGCCTGGCCGTCGTCTTCCGGCGCGAACGAGATCGAGCCGCCCACCTGGATGATCATGTCCGGCACCGCGGCGCGCACGCCGGCGATCAGTTCGTTGAACTTCGACAGGCGCTTGGAGCCTTTGCCGTCCAGTTCGCGCACGTGCAGGTGCAGCACGGTGGCGCCCGCTTCGTAGCAGTCCACGGCTTTCTGGACCTGCTCTTCCATCGTCACGGGAATGTCCTCCGGGAAATCGGCGGGCATCCATTCCGGGCCGTAAGGCGCGACCGTGATCACGACCTTGTCCTGGTTTTCGGGGTGCAGCGAATCGTCGAGGAATTGCATGTGGGGCTCCAGCGTGAGTTTGAGTCGATGCCGGGTAGGCGGCATCTCGATGAACTGATCCGCATCGTAGTGAAGAGATGCGCCATTCAACCCTCTCGCGGCGGGAGGGGGCGGGCCGGACGCCGAAGACACGGCCCCCCTCCCCGCGCGAGAGGGGTCTAAACCGCACGCGCTCCGTATTCTTGCCACATGCCTTCATGCGCCGTTCGGCCTGCGTGAAGCCGAAAAACACGGAGACATCATGAAACGCAGAATTCCCTGCCTTGCCGCCTTACTGACCGTTTCGGGCGCCGCCTGCGCGCAAGGATCGGTGACGCTCTATGGCGTAGTCGATGCAGGCTTGCTGTACCAGAGCACGTCCGCGGCTTCTTTTGCACCGAACGCGCCCAATCTGGGCAAGGTGTATCGCTACAAGGACGGCGGCATTTACGCCAGCTACTGGGGCCTCAAAGGCAGCGAGGAGCTGGGCGGCGGATATCGCGTGAACTTCAGATTGCAGGGCACGTTCGATTCGGGCAGCGGCAGGTTCGGCCTTTCCGACACGCCCGGCGTGCCCGCGCAATTCAATCAGTTCGCAACGCTCGGCATTTCCGGCCCGTTCGGCACCTTCAACGCAGGCCGCCAGATCGTGCCGATGGTCTACGCGATGTTCGAAACCGACGTGCGCGGCGCACAGTACTTCGGCAGCATTCTCACGGCATGGCTCGGCATGAACCAGGCTGCCGGATGGCCGGGCACCAGCACCAACGGCCCGATCGGCGCGCTGTACGACAGCAACGCGCTCGTGTACGAATCGCCGAAGTTCTATGGCGCGTCGCTCGCGCTGGAATATGCGCCCGGCGGCGTGCCGGGCGAGTTTCAGGGCGGCACGCGCGAGTCCGCCGTCCTGAAGTATTCGAACTACGGCCTGAACGTCTCCGCGGTCTACTACAACGGGCACGACGCGAATCCGATGCCCGGCATTCCGCCGAGCGGGCTCAACAACAACCGGCTCGTGTATCTCGGCGCGATGTACACCTTTCGCGACTTCTCCGTGTCCGGCTCCTACAGCCACGGCAAGAATCCGGCGAACACCGCACGCGCCGACTACGACCTCTGGTCGGCCGGTCTCGGATACCGCTTCAGCCCGGTGCTGAAAGTCACGTCCGGGTTTTACTACCTGAAGGACAAGAACAACTCGGCGAATCATTCGAGCGAATTCGCGGTCGGCACGGAGTACAGCCTGTCCAAGCGCACGCTCGCCTACGCGCAGGTCGGCTATGTCGACAACCACGGCACGATGAACCAGACGATCGTCTACGGGCAGCCCGTCGCGCCGGGCGAATCGACCACGGCCGCGATGATCGGCCTGCGCCATAACTTCTGAACGATATCCGGAGCAACACATGAAGAAAATCTCGGTGTCCGCCGCGCTGATCGTGCTGGCGTCGATGGACGCGAGCGCTCAGGCGAACCCGCCGATGGCCGCGAGCGCGCCTTCGATGGCATCGGCCGCGAGCACGCCCGCCGGAACGCGCAAGGACGACCGCGCGCTGCGCAAGCGCGTGTATGCCGCATTCGCGAACGACAAGCGCATCGATGCCGGCGATATCGGCGTCAATGCGAAGAACGGCGCGGTGACGCTGACCGGCACTGCCGCCGACGCGGCGCAGATCGACAAGGCCGTCGCGCTCGCGAAAGGCGTGCCCGGCGTCACGTCGGTTACGAACAAGCTGACCGTCAGGCGCAACTTCGGGCAATAGCCCGCCAGCGGTCTTGCATCAGGAAACCCAAATGGATCACGACATGTTCGAATCATCCGCGGCGGCGTACGCGTACCCGTTGCTCATCAAGCATCTTCTGCATACGCCGCTCGCGCATGCGCCCGATCAGGAGATCGTGTACCGCGGCGAGACGCGCCTGACCTATCGCGCCATGCGCGAGCGCATCGCGCGCCTCGCCAATGGCCTGACGCGTCACGGCGCAGTCATGGGCAGCACCGTGGCGGTGATGGACTGGGACAGCCATCGCTATCTCGAATGCTACTTCGCCATTCCGATGATGGGCGCGGTGCTGCAGACGGTCAACGTGCGGCTCTCGCCGGCGGAGATCGCCTACACGATCAATCACGCGGGCGCGCAGATCCTGCTCGTCCATAGCGATTTCCTGCCGGTGATCGACGCGATCCGCGATCAGCTCGACACGGTGCAAACCTTCATCCTGATCGACGAAAGCACCGAAGCCGGCGCGCATGCGATTCCGTTCGCGGACGAATACGAAGGCATGCTGGCCGCGAGCGAGACCGGCTACGACTTCCCGGATTTCGACGAGAACACGCGCGCCACCACGTTCTACACCACGGGCACGACCGGTTTGCCGAAGGGCGTCTATTTCTCGCACCGTCAGTTGGTGCTGCACACCATCACCGGCATGGCGGCGCTCGCGAGCCCCGCATCCGGGCAGCGCTTTCATCGCGGCGACGTGTACATGCCGATCACGCCGATGTTCCATGTCCACGCATGGGGCATGCCGTACATCGCCACCTTGCTCGGCGTGAAGCAGGTCTATCCCGGCCGATACGTACCCGAGCGCCTGATGAAGCTCGTGCGCGACGAGGGCGTGACGTTCTCGCATTGCGTCGGCACGATCCTGCACATGCTGCTCGAATGCGAAGACGCCAAGGCCGTCGATCTGAGCCGGTGGAAGGTCGTCATCGGCGGGGGCGCGCTGCCGCATGGCCTCGCGCGCGCGGCGCTCGATCGCGGCATCGACATCTTCGCGGGCTACGGCATGTCCGAAACCTGCCCGCTGCTCAGTCTCGCGCAGATCAAGCCCGGCGAAGAGCCGCTCGATATCGACGAGCAGGTGCGGGTGCGCTGCAAGACCGGCCTGCCGTTGCCGCTCGTCGATCTGCGCATCGTCGACGATGAGGGCCGCGACGCCGCTCACGACGGCCGCGCGAGCGGTGAAATCGTCGTGCGCACGCCGTGGCTCACGCAAGGGTACTGGAAGAACGCGGAAGCCTCGGCGCAGCTTTGGGACGGCGGCTATCTGCATACGCAGGATATCGGCAGCATCGATCCGCAAGGCTATCTGCAGATTACCGATCGTCTCAAGGATGTCATCAAGTCCGGCGGCGAATGGGTGTCGTCGCTCGAAATCGAGAGCCTGATCTCGTTGCATCCGGGCGTCTCCGAGGTGGCCGTGATCGGCATCAAGGACGAGAAGTGGGGCGAGCGGCCGGTGGCGCTCGTGGTGCTCAAGGCGCAAGCGAGCGTCTCGGAAGACGAGATCCGGCATCACGTCATGGCCTTCAGCGAATCGGGAAAGATCTCGAAGTACGCCGTGCCGCGGATCGTGAAGATCGTCGACAGTCTCGACAAGACGAGCGTCGGCAAGTTGAACAAGAAGCGCCTGCGCGAAGCGTTCGCGGCGTCGCTGGAAGGGAAGGCAACAGCATGAGCACCATCGAATACAGCATGGCGACGATCGACGCGTTCGTCGGCCGCGAGTTGGGCGTGTCGGACTGGGTCGTCGTCGATCAGGCGCGCATCGAGGCGTTCGCGCAATGCACCGGCGACATGCAGTGGATCCACGTCAACGAGGAACGCGCGAAACGCGAGAGCCCTTTCGGCGGCACGATCGCGCACGGCTATCTCACGCTCTCGCTCCTGGCGACGCTCGCGATCGAAGTCGGCCTCGTTCCGGCGGATGCGTCCGCCGCGCTGAATTACGGGCTGGACAAGGTGCGCTTCATGACGCCGGTCAGGTCCGGCGCGCGCGTGCGATGCCGCGTCAGGCTGACTTCGGTGGAGCGAAAAGGGAATGGCCGCATTCTCGTCAAGACGGATAGCGAACTGCAGATCGAAGGCGAGGACAAGCCCGCGCTGATCGCGCAAACGCTCGCGATGATCGTGGCGTGAGAAGGAAACGATTATGAGTAACCAGAACGACAGCCTCGCCGCCGATGCCAGCGACGGCATGCTCGGCGCCAACCCGTTCGTCGGATTGCGCGCCCTCGACATGTTCGCCGCCGCCGGGCAGATCGGCGCGCAGGCGATGCTGCATCCCGCCTTGCTGATGACCCAGACCGCGGCGCTCGTGCGCGATCTGACATCGGCGGCGAGCGGCAAAGAGACATGCTCACCCGCGCCGGGCGACAAACGCTTCGCCGATCCTGCGTGGCGCGAACAGTCGCTGTATCGCACGACGCTGCAGGGCTATCTGGCCTGGCGCAACGCGCTGGCCGGGTTCGTGGACCACTCCGCGCTCGACGACGCCAACAAGGAACGCGCGCGCTTCGCGATGTCGCTCGTGACGGACGCGCTTGCGCCGACCAACACGCTCGCGGGCAATCCCGCCGCGCTGAGGAAGCTCGTCGAGTCGCGCGGTGCGAGCGTCGTCGCCGGCGTGCGAAACATGCTCGCCGATACGCTCGGCAACAAGGGCATGCCTGCGCAGGTGGACAAGCGGGCCTTTCGTGTCGGCGAGAATCTCGCGACTTCGCCCGGCGCGGTCGTGTTTCGCAACGAGGTGCTCGAACTCATCCAGTACACGCCGTCCACGCCGAATGTATACGCGCGTCCGCAACTGATCGTGCCGCCGCAGATCAACAAGTTCTATATCTTCGATCTCTCGGCGAACAAGAGCATCGTCGAATATCTGGTGAAGAGCGAGTTCCAGGTGTTTGCCGTGAGCTGGCGCAATCCCACCGAAGCGCAGCGCGACTGGGACATGGACACGTATGTCGCCGCGCTCGTCGAAGCGATCGACGCGGTGCGCGATATCACCGGCCACGCCGACGTGAACCTGCATGGCGCATGCTCCGGCGCGATGACGATTTCGGCGCTGCTCGGCCATCTGGCGAGCCGCGGCGAGAAGTCGGTCAACGCGGCCACGCTGATGGTGGCGGTGCTCGACAGCACCTCGGAATCGCAGCTCGGACTCTTTACGACGCCCGCGGCCGTCGAGCTCGCCAAGCGCAACAGCCGCGCCAAAGGCGTGCTGTCGGGCGAAGACATGAGCCGCGTGTTCGCGTGGATGAGGCCCAACGATCTCGTCTGGAACTTCTGGGTCAACAACTATCTGATGGGCGAAGCGCCGCCGGCCTTCGACATTCTCTACTGGAACAACGACACGACGCGTCTGCCCGGCAAGCTGCATGGCCAGTTGCTCGACATCTTCACGCGCAACCTCTTCAGCGAGCCCGGCAAGCTGACGGTGCTCGGCACGCCGGTCGATCTGTCGAAGGTCACGTGCGACACCTACGTGATGGCGGGCATGACCGATCACATCACGCCGTGGAAGGGCGTCTACAACACGGCGCGCGCGTTCGGCGGCAAGACGCGCTACGTGCTGAGTTCGAGCGGCCATATCCAGAGCCTGATCAATCCGCCCGGCAATCCGAAGGCGAAGTTCTTCCACAACGACGAACTGCCCGAAGACGCCGACGCATGGCTCGCCCACGCCCGCCCCGAAGCGGAATCCTGGTGGAGCGACTGGCGCGCGTGGCTGGCCGCGCGCTCGGGCGAACGGCGCGCCGCGCCTCGCGCGCCCGGCAACGAGCGGCACGCGCGACTCGCCGACGCGCCCGGAAGCTACGTCCTCGAAGCCTGACCGGCATCCACACGAGACAAGAACGATGACAAACGCGCGTGCCCTGGAAATACAGAACGTTTCACTCGATGGACAACTGCTTCGCGTCGGCATCTGGCGGGGCAGCAATGCGTCGCCGCCGCTCGTCGTGTTCAACGGCATCGGCGCGAATCTCGAACTGCTTCAGCCCTTCGCCGATGCGCTCGGCGATGTCGAGATCGTGATCTTCGATGTTCCCGGCGTGGGCGGATCGCCTGCGCCGTTCGTGCCGTATCGCTTCGCCACGCTCGCGGTGATGACCGACAAGCTGCTCGCGAAGCTCGGCTACGACGGACCGGTGGACGTGCTCGGCGTCTCGTGGGGCGGCGCGCTCGCGCAGCAGTTCGCGCATCTGTATCCGTTGCGCTGCCGCCGGTTGGTGCTGGCGGCGACTTCGCCCGGCGTGATCATGGTGCCGGGGCGGCTCTCCGTGCTGTCGAAGCTGATCGGCGCGCGGCGCTACCGCGACCCGGATTATCTGCTCGAAGTCGGCGCGGAGATTTATGGCGGCGCATACCGGAACGATCCCGCGCTCCTGAAAGAGCACGGCCGTCATATCCGCGCGCCGGGCGGGCGTGGCTACATGTATCAGTTGCTCGCCACCTGCGGATGGAGCAGCCTGCTGTGGCTCGGCACGCTGCGCCAGCCGACGCTCGTCATGCATGGCGACGACGATCCCATCGTCCCGCTCGTCAATGCGGAAATCATCGCCCGCCGCATCAGGCGCGCGACGCTGCATGTCATGAACGACGGCCATCTGTTTCTCATCACGCGCACGCAGGAAGTCGGTCCGCTGGTGCGGGATTTTTTATCGGCCAAATAGGGCCCTCGCGGAAAACTTTGCGACTCGGGGTTGCCGGTTCGCGTCGCGGTCGCATAGAGTGTGTGAAGAACATCGCGCGTTTTCCTGACGTGCCGGAGCGTGTCTGCTCCGGTGTTGCTGGAGCAGGCAAATGAACAAGTTGCTGATAACCGGTGCGACGACGATGATCACGCTGACGAGCGCGGCGCATGCGCAAAGCAGCGTCACGCTCTATGGTCTGATCGACGCGGGCCTGACCTACACGAGCAACGAAAGAACCGCCCCCGGCAGCGGCCATAGCAGCTGGCAGATGACGAGCGGCGCGGTTCAGGACAGCCGATGGGGCCTGCGAGGGGCCGAAGATCTGGGCGCGGGGATGAAGGCCGTCTTCGCCCTCGAAAGCGGCTTCGACGTGAATAACGGCCAGTACACGTCGGGCAACCGCATCTTCAACCGTCAGGCGTGGGTCGGCGTGTCGAGCCGCGAATACGGCGCGCTCACGCTCGGCCGGCAGACCGACCTCATGGTCGATTTCGTCGCGCCGCTTTCGCTGACCGGCACGGAATTCGGCGGCACGCATTTCGCCCATCCGTTCGACATCGACAATCTGAACGATTCGTTTCAGATCAACAACGCTGTGAAGTACATGAGCCCGGCATTCTACGGCTTCAGACTCGGCGCGTTGTACGGCTTTTCGAATCAGGCGGGCGGATTCACCAACAACCGCGCCTACAGTTTCGGCCTGTCGTATGTGAGCGGCGCATGGAACTTCGCCGTCGGCTATCTTCAGTTGAACAGCTCCGCGCGCACGCCGGCCCAGTTGAACGCGAACGGCGCGGTCACGGACACCACGGCGGCGTCGCTGCAAAGCGCGCTGACCACGAGCGCCGTGCCGATCGGCGTGCTCGCCGACAAGCAGCGGACGCTGGGTGCGGGCGTCAACTACACGTTCGGCCCGGCGGTGGCGGGCTTCGTGTATTCGCAGAGCAAGATCACGCGGTTCTTCCAAACGAACCTGAGCGTGAACTTCCAGAACTTCGAGGGCAACTTCCGCTATGCGTTCACGCCCGCGGTCGAGTTTTCGGGCGCGTACACCTATTCGCGCGCGGGCGGCAACGGCGGCGGCGGCATTCCTCACTGGAACCAGGTGAGCGCGATGGCCGACTACCGCCTGTCGCGCCGCACCGATGTCTATGTGCAGGGCGCGTGGCAGCGCGTGAGCCCGAGCGGCACTTCTCCGCTGGGCGTGGCGTGGATCAACGGCGTGAGCAATCCGTCCTCGACGACGACGCAGGTTCAGGCGTCGGCCGGACTGAGGCACCGCTTCTGATAGTGCGCGTCAGTCTTCTTCGTCTTCGGCGTCGATGTGGTTGAGGCCGGTGGGATCTTCCTTCGCGGCTTCGGTGAACATCGTCGTGAACTGGTCGAGCGTGGCGAGCGTGTCGCGCCCGGTTCGCGTGATGCGGTAAAACGACAGCGGCACCTCGGGGCGCAACGCGTCCACGCGCACCTTGTAGCGGTAGCAGATATGTTCGCAGAAGGACGGCATGACGGCGGTGCCGAGCCCTTCCTGCGCCATCGCGATGGCCGTCTGCAGATGCCCCACGACGATGCGCCGGCTGACCGTCACTTCCTCTTTCGACAGCGTCGCTTCGATCAGCCGTTGCAGCGGATTGTCCTTCGGCAGCGTGATGAGCGGCTGATTCTCGAGCGCGGTCCAGCGAATGCCGGGACCGCGCAGCGGCGCGCCGGCCTCGGCGGGCGACACCGCGACGAGCCGCGTCGGGAAAATCGGCGTGCGGTCGATGCCGGAAAGCTGCGAGAAGAACACGCCGAACGCCGCATCGAGATGGCCTTCCTCGACCATCTGCACGAGCTCGGTCGGATTGCGGTCCACGAGTTCGATCTGCGCATGCGGATGAACCTGCGAGAAGCGCGCGAGCACCGAAGGCATGAGGCTCGCCGCGATCATCGGCGTGCAGCCGAGCAGCAGCGACGATTGTTTCTGACGCCCCAGCTCGTTGAGTTCGATGACCGATTTCTCGAGCGATTCGACGATCGCCATCGCGGTGGGATAGAAGAGGCGGCCCGCTTCGGTCAGCGAGACCGTGCGCGTGGTGCGCTCCAGCAGCCGGCAATCGAGCTGCGTTTCCAGTTCCCGGATGATCGCGGACAGCGCGGCCTGGCTGAGATGCATGCTCTGCGCGGTCTTCGTGAAGCTCGACGCGTTCGCGACGCCAAGAAAAACCTTGAGTTGTTTGAGGGACAGATTCATCAACGACAGCCGTTTGTTTTTCGGGCATGGGGCATGCCCGATTCTATCCCGTCTGCCGCGGCGGCTGCGCCGTCGAACGCCCGTGCAGCCGCCGCCGGCGCGTCACGCCAGCATGTAACGGCCTTCCTCGTCGCGCGAGATCCCGCGCCGTTGCGCCGTGTCTTCGAGCCAGCGCACCACTTCGCGGCCGTCGCGCGTGCCGGTCGCGGCCATCAGTTCGGAGAAGCGCTTCGGTCCGTCTTCGAGCGCCGCTTCGAGCGAATCGAAGCGCGCGCCGCGATAGGCCGGCGGCGTCGGCACGCGATGCTCCAGATCGCGCTCGGCGCCCGGCGCGAGCAGCGGCAGCGTGAGATCGAAGCCGGCCTTCGCCGTTTTGGTCGCGCCGAGCAGCGACGGATCGAGCGGCATCGCGCGCAGGCTGTCCTGCAGCACCAGATCGCGGTCCGCCTGAAAGCGCGTGGCGAGCGCCCAGTCCATCTGCTCGTCGGAGAACACGTCGATGTCCGGATCGACCACGAAGACGTGCTTGACGTTCGCGAGCGACGCGAACACCGCCGCGATCGCGTTGCGCGCCTCGCCCGGCACGCGCTGCTGCATCGCGATGCGCACGTTGAACATGCCGCCCGTGGCCGGATTGGCATAGACGGCCTTCACTTCGCGCACGGCGGTTTCGAGCGCGCGCCACACGGTCACTTCCGTGCGCAGCGCGGCGAGTTGCGCCGTGTCGGTGCGCGCCATCGAGCGCCCGCCGATCGTGCAGGTCTGGAAGACGGCGTCGCGCCGATGCGTGATCGCGGTCAGATGAAACAGCGGATTGGTCTTCACGCCGCCGTAATAGCCGAGGAACTCGCCATACGGGCCTTCGGGCTCGGCGTGGCCGCGCTCGTCGAGATAGCCTTCGAGGATGAACTCGGCGTCGGCGGGCACGAGCAGGTCGTTGGTCACGCACTTCACCACGCCCATCGGCGCGCCGCGCAACGCGGCGACGAGTTCGAGCTCGTCGGCGGGAATGCGCATGGTCGCGCCGACGTGATCGACCGGATGCGTGCCGACGGCGAACGCGATCGGCGTGCGCTCGCCGCGCTTCGCATGGCCGATCGCGATGGCGCGCAAGTCCGACGGCGCGACGAGATCGATGCCCGCCGTGCGGCGCCCGCGCAGCATCAGCCTGCGGATGCCGACATTGGTCCAGCCCATCTCGGGATCGACCGCGAAATCGATCGATGCGGAAATGTACGGCGCGCCGTCCAGATCGTGCTGCAGATGCACGGGCAGGGCGGTGAAATCGCAGGCGTCGCCGGTCAGCACGACCTGCTGCACGGGCGCTTCCTCGCGGCTCACTTCGACGAGTCTGCCCTTCACGCGCAGGCGTTCGCGCACCGTGTCGAGCAGGCCTTGCGGCGTCGTGTCGAAGGCTTTGGCCAGACGCGAACGGCTCGCGGCGACGCTGCCCGCGAGCGAGATCGATCCGCCGGACGGACGGCTGAACCACACGGCGCGCGGATTGCCTTCCATGATGCCGGCGATGTCGGCGAGATCGACGCTCGCGTCATGGCGTTCGAGTTCGGTTTCGTCGAGCGATTCGAGAAAGCGGCGCAGGCGGAAGCGTTCGAGATCGGGCGCGGGCGTGCCGTCGAGGGTCGAGGGAATGGCGGTCTTGGGTCTCACTGGGTTCCTTGGTGCGTGAATTCGTCAGAAGCGCGCGGAAAGCGCCGTCGCGGCGAGATGCGCCGCAAAGCCGCTCGCGCCGCTCGCGGGCATTTCGGGCGCGAGATGCAGGAACTGCTTCACCGCGCGCAACGTGACCGCGCTGCAGCCGAGCAGGGTGTCGACGAGCGCGTCGCTCTCGGCGTCGAGATTCGCCGCCGGCACGATGCGGCTCACGAGCCCGGCCTGCAAGGCTTCGTGCGCGGACAGCCGCACGCGGCTCAGCACCATGTGCGCGACGGTCTTCACCGGCACGCGGCCGATCAGCGCGGACATCACGAGCGTCGGCGGAATGTCGCGTTCCATCTCGGGAATCTGGAACACGGCGTTGTCGGCGGCGAGCGCGATATCGCACACGCCCGCGAGCGCGCAGCCCACGCCGAGCGCTTCGCCGCGCACGACCGACACCACCGGCACGCGCACGGCCTTGAGCGCGTCGTACAGCGCGAGCGGCGGCGCGGCGACCACGCGGCGCAGCGTTTCGGCGGACGGCTTCGCGTCCTTCGGCGGCATCGGTGAGAGGCGGCCGCGGCAGAAGTCGGGGCCGCTCGACAGAATGCGCACGAGCTTCACGTCGTCGTCGAGCGCCGTGACGGTGCCGATGATCGTCTCGCTCATCGGCGCATCGATCAGATTGCCGTTCTCCGGATGGTCGAGCACCACGTCCACGAGCGGGCCGCTGCGTCGAATCGCGATGTGAGGGCTGGTCATGCTGCTCTCCTTAATGAAGCGTGTTCATGCGTCGCGGTGGATGAATTCCCACACGACTTTCGGCGTGGCGGGCATCGCGAGTTCGTCCGCGCCGTAGTCCTGCAGGGCGTCGGCGAGCGCGTTGAAGATCGTCGCCGTGGCGGGCGTGATGCCGCTCTCGCCGCCGCCTTTCACGCGCAGCGGATTGCCGTGCGTCGGGTCTTCGGTGAGTTCGAGATTGAGTTGCGGAATCACGCCCGCGCGCGGCATGCCGTAGTCCATGTACGAGCCGGTCAGCACCTGCCCCGTGTCGCGGTCGAGATAGCAGGTTTCCGAAAGCGCCTGGCCGATGCCCTGCGCGAGGCCGCCGTGCACCTGGCCTTCGACGATCAGCGGATTGATCGGCTGGCCGACGTCATCGACCGATGTGTAGTTGACGAGCTTCACGACGCCCGTGTCCGGGTCCACTTCGAGCTCGCAGACCGCCGCGCCCGTGGGATGCGCGGGCACGCGCGTGTTGACTTCGGCGTGGGCGGAAAGCTTGCGCATGTCGCGCTCGCCCGGCACGCCGTCGCGCGCGACATGTGCGGCCACGTCGAAAAGACTGATTTCGCGCGACGAAGCCGCATCGGCGAACGCGCCGTTGGCGAAGCTCACGCGGTCCGGCGGGATGTCGAACAGTTCGGCCGCCACGCGCTTGCCGAGCGCGACGATCTGCGCGGCGGTATCGACGAGCAGCATGCCGCCGAGGCGCATCGAGCGGTCCGAATGGCTGCCGCCGCCCACGCTCACGAACGCGGTGTCGCCGGTGCGCAGCGCGATCGACTCGATCGGCACGCCCAGATGCTGCGCGATGACCTGCGCGAACGTCGTTTCGTGACCCTGACCGGTGGATTGCGTGCCCGACACGATATCGATGCGGCCCTGCGGCAGCACCGTCAGTTCGATGCGCTCGCGCGGCGCGCCCACCGGCGACTCGATGTAGTTCGCGAGCCCGATGCCGCGCAGCATGCCGTTCGCGCGTGACGCCGCGCGGCGCGCCTCGAAGCCGTCCCATTGCGCGAGTTCCAGCGCGCGCGCCATGTTGCGCGCGAATTCGCCGCTGTCGTAAGTGAGGCCCATCGGGCTGCGATACGGCAGCTTGTCGCGCGCAATCAGATTGCGGCGGCGAATCTCCGCGCGGTCGAGCTTCAGTTCCGCCGCCGCGAGGTCGAGCATGCGCTCGATCACGTGCGTCGCTTCGGGACGGCCCGCGCCGCGATACGGCGCGGTCGGCACCGTGTGCGTCAGCACGGCGCTGATATGCACGGCGGCGAGCGGCACGTCGTAGACCGTCGTCATGATGCGCGTGCCGTTCGACATCGGCACATAGGACACGGTATGCGCGCCGACGTTGCCGATCCATTCGTTGTCGATGGCGAGAATGCGCCCGTCGCGCGAGAAGCCGAACGTGGCGCGCACGATCTGGTCGCGGCCCTGATAGTCGGAGAGGAACGCTTCGCTGCGATCGCTCGTCCACTTCACCGGCCGCCCGACGCGGCGCGCGGCCCACACCACGGCAAGCTGCTCGACATAGATGAACGAACGCGGGCCGAAGCCGCCGCCGGTGTCGGGGCAGACCACGCGCACCTGCGTCGGCGGCACGTTCAGCGCGAGCGCGAGACAGAGCTTTTGCCGCACTGCGCCCTGGCTGCCCGAGATCAGCGTGTAGAGGCCGCTTTCACCGTCGAACACGCCGATCGCGCCGCGCGGCTCCATCTGGCAATTCACGACGCGGCTGTGATGGAATTCGCGCGTGAGCACGAACGGCGCATCCGCGATGATGCGGCGCGCGGCTTCGCGATCGCCGATCTGCGTCTGGAAGCAGAGATTGTTCGCCGCGCCGTCCCACAGTTGCGGCGCGCCGTCCTGCATCGCATCGGCCGCGTTGACGACGGCGTCGAGCTCCTCGTAATCGACCTCGATCAGCTCCGTCGCGTTGCGCGCGGCGAGCGCGGTCTCGGCGATGACCATCGCGATCGGCTCGCCGACGTAGCGCACGCGGTCGATCG
Organism: Caballeronia cordobensis; assembly: GCF_001544575.2. Classification (GTDB taxonomy): domain Bacteria; phylum Pseudomonadota; class Gammaproteobacteria; order Burkholderiales; family Burkholderiaceae; genus Caballeronia; species Caballeronia cordobensis. Next base: position 36,964 of record NZ_FCNY02000011.1, on the reverse strand, counting down.
GCAGCGGAATATGCAGCTGATTGAAGATGTCGCCGGTCAGCGAGGTGAGAAAGGCTTTCTTCGTGGCATCGACGGCGTCGATGGGATTGGGCACGTGATCGACGCCCTGATAGCCGTCGTCGAGATAATCCTGGCCGACGAGCACCGCGAGCACGCCGGGCGCCTCGCGCGCGGCCGACACGTCGACCGAGCGCAGCGCGGCATGCGCGTGCGGCGAGCGCAGGAAGGCGGCATGCACCTGGCCTTCGACGCGCAGATCGTCGGTGTATTGCCCGTTGCCGGTCACGAAGCGCCGGTCTTCGAGGCGCGGGAGAGGTTGGCCGATCATCGCGTGCCGCCCTCCGTCGTGGCGCCGGCGAGCGCCGGATACATCTCGTGCGCCGCGTGACGCACCGCCTCGATGATGTTCACGTAGCCCGTGCAACGGCAGATGTTGCCTTCGAGCGCGTGGCAGATGCTTGCTTCGTCGAGCGACGGCTGCTCGCGCAGGTAATAGCTCGACGCCATGATCATGCCCGGCGTGCAGAAGCCGCATTGCAGGCCGTGACATTGCACGAACGCGTTCTGCACCGGATGCAGCGGCGCGTCGTTGCTCTCGCGCAGGCCTTCGACGGTCGTCACCGCGCCGCCGCTCGCCTGCGCGGCGAGCACCGTGCATGACTTCACCGCGACGCCGTCGAGATGCACCGTGCACGCGCCGCACTGGCTCGTGTCGCAGCCGACGTGCGTGCCCGTGAGACGCAGCGTTTCGCGCAGGAATTCGACGAGCAGCGTCTGATCGGGCACGTCGCGCTGTACATCGACGCCGTTCACCCGAAGTTGGATTTCAGCCATGATTCGTTCCTTGCGCGATCACTGCGCGGCGTCGGCGTTCGCGGGGGCGCTCATCTTTGCGTTGAAGCGCGTGAAGAATTCCGCCGCGAGCTTGTTGGCCACCGAACTCACGAGGCGCGAGCCGATTTGCGCGAGCTTGCCGCCCACCTGCGCATCGGCGACGTAGCTGAGGAGCGTGCCGCCTTCGTCGGCATCGGCGAGCGTGACCGTCGCGTTCATCTTGCCGAAGCCCGCGATGCCGCCTTCGCCCTGGCCCAGGATCCTGTAGCCGTTCGGGCCGTCGCGATCCGAGATCACGAGCGTGCCCTTGAAGCGCGCCTTCACGGGGCCGACCTTGGCGACCACCACGGCCTTGTACTCGTCGTCGCTTTCGCCGATGAATTCCTCGCAGCCCGGCACGCATGCCTGCAGCACCGCGGGATCGTTCAAGCCTTCCCATACCTGCTCACGCGTGGCGGCGATGGTCTGCGATCCGGTGAACTCCATGTTCTTGTCTCCTGAAAACGTTAGGCGGGCTGGCGCAGCGGTTGCGCCAGCAGCGCGCGCAAGGCGCGGCGCGTGTAGGTTTCGATCAGATGGGCGCGATACGCGGACGAGCCGTTGGCGTCGTCGGGCAGCGTGTGCGCGTCCATCTTCAGTGCGTCGAGCGCGGCGTCGGAAAGATCGGCGGCGAGCGCGGCCTCGGCCTCGTGCCAGCGGAACACCGACGCGCCCGCGCCCGTCACGGCGACGCGAATCGCATCGGCGAATTGCGCGATGAACACGCCGACCACGGCGTAACCGGACGCCGGCTGGCGGAACTTCGCATAGGCGGCGCGCAGCGGCACCGGATACTCGAAGCCGGTCACGAGCTCGCCCGGTTCGAGCGCGGTCTCGAAGGTATCGACGAAAAAGTCGTCGGCGTCGATGCGGCGTTGCGAGGTGAGCACGCACGCGTTCAGCGCGAGCACGGCGCTCGGGTAATCAGCGGCGGGGTCGTTGTTGGCGACCGAGCCGCCCATCGTGCCGCGATTGCGCACTTGCGGATCGGCGATCACGTTCGCGAGTTGCGCGAGCGCGGGAATCGCGGCGGCGACCACGCCCGATGCGGCCACTTCCGCATGCTTCGTCAACGCGCCGACGCGCAGCACGCCGCCATCGACGCTCACGCCGCGCATCGCCTCGATGCGCGTGAGGTCGATCAGATGCGAAGGCGCGGCGAGACGCTGCTTGAGCGTGGGGATCAGCGTCATGCCGCCCGAGAGCGGCCTCGCGTCCTCGTGCTCGCTCAGCCAGCCGAGCGCTTCGTCGAGCGAGGATGCTCGCAGGTAAAGCGTTTCGTACATGAGGTCTCCTGCGGCCGGTGGCCGTCAGGCCTGTTTCAGCCAGTTTTCCAGCGCCGTCGCGAGCGCGACGGGCACTTCGTACATCGGGTAATGGCCCGCGTTCGCGAGTGTTTCCACGCTCGAATTCGGATACCACGCAAGCCACGTGCGGTTCATCACGTCGGCGGTGAGCGTCGGATCGTGTTCGCCGATGAAGAGCTTCACCGGCGTCGCGTTGCCCGTCACATCGGCGGAAAAATCGTTCGCGGCCCAATGCGGCAAGTAGCCCGCGAAGGCCTCCGCGCTCGACCGAAGCTGCGATTCCCGCGCGAGATGCGCGGTAAAACGCGATGCAAGCCGGTTGCCGGTCGAGAACGCGATGATCGCCGCGCGCTTGTCGACGTCGTCCACGGCGGCGCGGAAGCCGGCCAGACGCGCTTCGTCCATGCGCGAGCCGCACGCGGGCACCGCGCACACGCCCGCCATGCGCGCGATGCGTCCGCGCGCCGCGAGCAGCACGCGCTGGATCGCGACGCCGCCCATCGAATGGCCGATGAGGCTGAACCTGTCCCAGCCGAGATGGTCGGCGAGCGCGAGCACGTCTGCCGCCGCTTCATCGAACGTGAACGCACCGTCGCGATCGCGCGAGCGGCCGTAGCCGCGATAGTCGAAGAACACGTAAGTGAAGGCGTCCGTATCGAGCGCGGGCACGAGCGGCTGCCAGTCGTCGGCGCTGCCGAACCAGCCGTTCATCGCGAGCACCTTGCGCGGGCCGTTGCCGACCTGCACGTAGCCGTTGAGCGCCTGCGTCATGCCGCGGCCTCCACTTCGCCCGATGCGAACGCGAACGCCGGCGCGATGCGCCCGCGGCATTCGCCGAAGCCGATGGACACCGCGCCCGGCTTCGACGCACGCGCGCTCAGCACGATTTCATCGCCGTCTTCGAGCGCGGTGCGCGTTTCGCCGTTCGGCAGGCGAAGCGGATCGCGGCCCGCGTTGGTGAGCTCGGTGAGACAGGCGCGCGCCGCATCGTCGGCGCCGGAGATCGTGCCGCTGCCGAGCAGATCGCCGCTGCGCAGATTGCAGCCGTTGCTCGTGTGATGCGCGACCATCTGCGCGAAGGTCCAGTACAGATTGTCGAGATGCGTATGCGTGATGCGCACCGCATCCGCGCCGGCTTCGCGCAGTTGCCGCGTGGACAGATGCGCGTGCAGTTCCAGATGCAGGCCGCCTTCCTGCTGATCGCGCGCACCGCGCAGATGCGGCATGAGCGGCGGATCGTCCGCGCCGCGTGCCACCGGCGCCTTGCGAAACGGCGCGAGCGCCTCCGACGTGACGATCCACGGCGACACGCTCGAATGAAAGCTCTTGCCGAGGAAGGGCCCTAGCACTTGCTCGAACCACTGGATGCTTTTCGCGGACCAGTCGTTGAGCAGCGAATAGCCGAAGAGATGCGCGTGCGCCGCGTCGACGGCGATCGGCTGCGTAAGCGCATTGCCTTCGCCGATCCACGCCGCCAGTTCAAGCTCGAAATCGAGCGCGGGCGCCGGGCCGAACACGATCTGTCCGTTCGCGTCGCGATACTGGCCGTGCGGGCGGCGCACGTCGCCGCCGCTCACGCGCAGCGACGATGCGCGGCCGTGATACGCGATCGGCAGCGACTTGAACGCGGGCGGCAGCGGATCGGCGAGGCCCTTGTAGCGGCCATGCCGTTCGGTGTGATGCAGCGACGTCAGGAAGTCGGTGTAATCGCCGACCTGGCACGGCAGACGCAGCGTGGGCGCATCGATGCGCGGCAGCACGGCGTCTGCCTGCTGCTCGACTTGCGCGCGTTGCGGCGCATCGCTTTTCAGCAGGTCGGACAGCGCGGCGCGCAAGGCGCTCGCATAGCGCGGCGGCATCGACATGAGGCGGTTCAGCGTGCCGTCGCGCGTTGCTTCGCAGGCGATGGCGGCATCGCTGCCCGAGGCGAGCAGGCCGCTATCGGCGAGCGCATGCAGATCGACGGCATGCTCGCCGATGGCGACGCCCGCGCGCGCGGTGCCGTCGCGCTCGAACGCGCCGAACGGCAGGTTCTGAATCGGGAAATCCGCGTCCGGATGATTGGCCGAGTCGATCCAGCTACGGCGTGCCGGATCGTGAGTCAGGTTGAGCGCGGTCATGCGTCGTGGGTCTCCGATGCGGCGAGCTTGCGCGATTCGGTCCACGCGTCGAGCCCGGCATGCGCTTCCTTCCGGTACGAAGCGAGCGTGTCAGGCGGCGCGACCGGCACCGTCAGTTCCAGCCGCAGGCCGTTCGGATCGAAGAAATAGATCGAGCGCACGAAGTGATGATCGGTGACGCCCAGCACCTCGATGCCGTGATCCACGAGACGCTGCTTCATGGTTTCGAGCTCGTCGAGCGTGGCGAGGCGCAGGGCGATGTGGTTCACCCATGCCGGCGTGTTCGGCGAAGGCTCGGCGGCCGTGCCGTCGCCGAGATCGAAGAAGGCGATATTCGAGCCGTCCGCCATCTCGAAGAACAGATGCACGTAAGGGCAATATTCGCCCGTGCTCGGCACGCGGTCGAGACGGATCAGATGAACCAGCGGCAGTCCGAGGATGTCCTCGTAGAAGTGGCGCGTTTCCTCGGCATTGCGGCAACGCCACGCGAAATGATGCAGGCCGCGCACGGGCGGCAGATAGTCGGACATGCGGTGTCTCCTTGATGCGCTCAGACTTCGACGGTATCGACGTCGTATTCGAACAGCCAGTTGTAGCGTTCCTTCACGCGCTCTTCGCTCCACTCGCGATCGACGTACTCCGCCGCGCCTTCCGCATGGGCGAGCGCGGGATTGTGGAAGCGCTTCGTGTTTGCCGCCGAGCCGCGCACGATGCGCGACGTGCGCTCCAGACGCAGCGACTCGTAGCGTTCGAGCGCGTGCGGCAGGTCGTCCGCGTGGCGCGCGAGGCAGCGCGCGATCAGATAGCCGTCTTCGAGCGCCATGCCCGCGCCCTGCGCGAGGAACGGCAGCGTGGGATGGCAGGCGTCGCCGAGCAGCGTGGCGTTGCCCGAGGTCCAGCGCGTCATCGGCTCGCGGATCATGAGCGCCCATTTGTAGGGCACGTCGATGGCCGAGATCATCGTGCGCACGTCTTCATGCCAGCCCGCGAAATCGGCGAGACATTCGTCGAGCGTGCCGCGCTCCGACCACGACTCGACCTGCCAGCCGTCGCGCTCCACCGCGCCGACGAAGTTGACGAGCTTGTTGCCGCGCAGCGGATAGTGGATGACATGCGCGCCGGGCCCGACCCAGTTCGTGCCGTAGGGCGTGCGCAGATGCTCGGGCAGCTTCGAGGCGTCGATCACGCCGCGCCAGGCCATCACGCCCGAATAGACGGGCTCGTCCGCGCCGAAGAGCGCGCGGCGCACGCGCGAGTGCACGCCGTCTGCGCCGATCAGCAGGTCGGCTTCGAAGGTCGCGCCCGAGACGGTCTGCACTTCGACCTTGCCGTCCTTCTGCACGATCGACTCGACCTTGTGATCGAGCCGGATCGCATCCGGCCGATACGCACGCACGGCATCGACGAGCGCTTCGTGGAGATCCGCGCGGTGCACGGTCAGATAGGGGAAGCCATACACTTCGCGCGACGCCGCGCCGAGATCGAAGAGCGGCCAGGTCTGCCCCGTGTTCCAGAGACGCACGCGCTTGCCGGGCGGCTCGCACGCGAGACCTTCGAGGCGCTCACCGACGCCGAGACGGTAAAGCACGCGCGTGGCGTTCGGGCTGAGTTGCACGCCCGCGCCGATTTCCCCGAGGGCTTTGGCCTGTTCGAGAATAGTGACGTGAAAGCCCGCTTTCGATAATGCGGCTCCCGCCGTCAAACCGCCGATACCGGCCCCTGCAATGACGATCTTCATTCGACCTTTCGACCTCTTTCGTATTTGACGCTATCTCTTATCGAGAAGATTTATCATTCGATCGATAAATCTTTTAAATGGGGTTTCGCTTTGAAACGGAACCACTTTAAATGAACGCCAGCCGCTAAAGAAGCAAAAGAATTCGAATGAGTTATCGATGAAAATTGATAATGCGCGATGAATACGCGCATGAATCTCACATGCCCCAGCGATGCACGACCGAGGATTCGATGCCGAACAGATCGAGCACGCGCCCGAGAGTGTGATCGACCATTTCGTCGAGCGATTCGGGGTTCGCGTAGAATGCCGGCACCGGCGGATAGACGATTGCTCCGGCTTCGGTCACGCTCGTCATGCTGCGCAAGTGGCCCAGATGCAGCGGCGTTTCCCGAACCATCAGCACGAGCCGGCGGCGCTCCTTGAGCGTGACGTCCGCGGCGCGCGAAAGCAGGCCGCTCGTTACGCCCGTGGCGATTTCCGAGAGCGTGCGGATCGAGCAGGGCGCGACGATCATGCCCATCACGGGGAACGATCCGCTCGAAATCGCCGCGCCGATATCCGTGTTCGGGTACGTGACCGTGGCGAGCGCGCGGACGTCGGCGACGCTGTACGGCGACTCGTGCGCGAGCGTGACCTGCGCGGAGCGGCTCATCACCAGATGCGATTCGATGTCGAGCTGCCTGAGCAACTGCAGCAGCCGGACACCGTAGACGACGCCCGATGCGCCGCTTATGCCCACGATCATGCGCCTGGGCTGTACTGCGCTGAAATGCATCTGTGCTCTCCGGTTCAACGGTGATGAATTAAACGTCGCGGATGTTAGCACGGCGATTCGTTATGTCGAATGACTTATGTGCTTTTTTGGAATCGATGAGTAAATACCCTGAGTGAATAATCAGGATGTTCGATTGATTGATAAATAACTCGTGATTCAAAACCCGAATCGGAGTGGTTAAACTCGGTTCCGCATCGGGACAAAGCGATGCAATAAGCCGGCGCCGGCGAGCGACCGGCCAACGATAAAAAATTGGAGACTTCGGTTGAGAACTTGTCTGCTCGTCGGCGGCTGCGCCGCGATCCTGGCTGGCCCCGCGTGGGCGCAGTCGTCCGTGACGCTGTATGGGAGCATCGACCTGGGCGTCGATTTCGTGTCGAACTCGCAGGGCAAACACCTGTACCAGGAATCGGCCGGCAAGCGTCAGCCGGATCGCTGGGGACTGTTGATCAAGGAGGACCTGGGCGGCGGCAACTCGGCGTTCGCGCGGCTCGAATCCGGCTTTCTGAGCAACAACGGCGCGCAGATCAACCCGACCAGCTTCTTCAATCGCGACGCCTACGTGGGCCTCTCGAACGACCGCTGGGGGTCGCTGAGCTTCGGGAACATCAACGATTACATCTATCAGTATGTCGGGCGGCTGAATAATTCGGTGCCGGGCATCTCGTCGTACTACACGCCCGGCAATCTCGACGGCCTCGCGAACACGCACGCGCTCAACAACGCGGTGAAGTACGAGACGATCAACTTCCACGGCTTCCAGCTGGGCGCGATGAACGCGTTCGGCAATCAGGCCGGCGACTTCAGCGCGGGGCGCCAGTACAGCGTCGGCGGGCAGTATTCGAGCGGCACGGTGAACTTCGGCATCGCGTACACGATGTCCCATAACCGTACCGCCGACATCTTCGGCACCTTCAGCCTGAATTCGCTGCTCGGCCAGCCGCTGCGGCAGGGCACGATGTTCAACGCGAGCCGTTACAGCACGCTCGCGGCGGGGGCTTCGCTGAAGATCGGCATCTTCACGCCGCACGTCACGTATTCCGGCGTGAAGCTCGAGAACGCGCGCGGCTCGGCCACGCTGAACAACTATCAGGCGGGCGTGAACACGGAGCTGGTCGGCAACCTGGGGTTCTTCATCCTCGGGCTGTCCGTGAATCACTCGCTGTTTCAGGGGCTCACGATCAACCAGTACAACCTGTTCCTGACCGATTATCTGTCCAAGCGCACGCAGGTCTATGCGGGCGTGGGCCTGCAACGCGCGTCGGGGCCAGGCGCGCACGCCGCGCAATTCGGCTATCAGCCTTCGTCGACCGGCAGCCAGACGGTGGCGCGCATCGGGGTCAATCACATGTTCTGACGAGCCGAAGACGCAGCGCAGGCAGGAAGCGATCGGGCGCGCGGGGCGGATTCTTCACTTATTTCGATCGCTTCATCGTTTCTTTTTGATTGAGCCGCGCGGGGCCGCCTCTTATATTATGGCTCCGGCCGCGGCGCCGTCACGAGTGGTAAATGGGACCTACATGCAAGCAGACCGGACTTTCAACATCGCGACACTGGTAGAAGAGCAGAAGACGGGACGCTTCGCCGCCGGGCTGCTCTTCTGGTGCTTTCTCATCATGCTGATGGACGGCTACGATCAGACGGCCGTGTCGTTCGCCGCGCCCGCCATCATCAAGGACTGGCACGTCGCGCGCGGCGGCTTCGGCCCCGTGTTCGGCGCGGGGCTGCTCGGCACGCTGATCGGCTCGTTCATCTTCGGCTATCTCGGCGACCGGCTCGGGCGCAAGAAGGCGATCATCATCGGCAGTTTCTTCTTCGGCGCGCTGACCTGGGCTTCGGTGTGGGTGACGTCGCTTCAGGAATTGATGCTGCTGCGCTTTCTGGCCGGCATCGGCATGGGCGGCGTGGTGCCGAATTCGGTCGCGCTGGTCGCGGAATACGCGCCGAAGCGCCTGCGCGCGACGTGGGTCACGCTGATGTTCTCGGGCTTCTCGATCGGCGCGGGCTCGGGCGGCGCGGTGTCGTCGGCGCTGATTCATCGCTTCGGCTGGCCGGTCATGTTCGCGGTCGGCGGCGTCGGCTCGCTGCTCGTCGCGGTGCTGCTGATCTTCACGCTGCCTGAATCCGCGAAGCTGCTCGTGATCCGCCAGCGCGATCCGCAGATGTTGCGCAAACTCATGACGCGCCTGCGTCCCGAACTGAAGATTCCCGCCGATGCGCTGTTCGTGCCCGGCGAAGTGCGCGAAAAGCAGCGCTTCGTGCTGAAGCTGATTTTCTCCGACGGCCTCGCGGCGATCACGCCGCTGCTGTGGATCGTGTTCATCGTGAACTCGATGGCGCTCTATTTCCTGCAGAACTGGCTGCCGATCCTGATGGAAGGCATGGGCATCGATCCGCGCGGCGCGGGCCTCATCACGATGATGTTCTCGGTGGGCGGCGTGATCGGCGGTCTGGTGCTGTGCCGTTTCGTCGACCGTCATGGCGTCGCGGCGATCATCTCGCTGCCGGTCATCGGTCTTCCGGTGGTCGCCTCGCTCGGTCACGGCGCGTCGCAGGGCTGGCTCATGCTCGCGGTGTTCGCCACCGGCTTTTGCGTGGTGGGCGCGCAGTACGGCCTGTACGCGGTGGCCGGCATGATCTATCCGACCTCGTTCCGCTCGGCGGGCGTCGGCAGCGCGATTTCGGTGGGCAAGATCGGCTCGGTGTCCGGACCGGTAATCGGCGGCCTGCTGCTTTCGATGCATCTGCCGATCACGCAACTGTTCTACGGCGCGTCGCTGCTGTTCCTCATCGCCGCCGTGTTCTCGACGATCCTCGCGCTGCTTTACCGCACGCGCTTCGGCGAAGAGCGCGCGGTCAAGCCGGCGCAGGGTTCGCTGGTCCAGGACTCGTAATTTCGCAGCCGCCGCGCCGCCGTGCCTGCGCGCGGCGGCGTTTTCATGGATACGCCATTGTTTCGGAAAACTAACCATAAGGACCGGACGATGAACACCTTTGCCGCACCCGAGACCACCGTCAACGTATCGGCGCTGATCGAGCGTCAGAAGCTCGGCGGTTTCCCGCTCATGCTGATCGTATGGTGTTTCCTGATCGTGCTGATCGACGGCTACGATCAGGTCGCGGCCGCCTTCGCCGCGCCCGCGCTGATGCATGCGTGGCACACCAATGCGGCCGGTTTCGGGCGCGTTTTCGGCGTCGGGCTCTTCGGCGTGCTGGTCGGCTCGCTGCTGCTCGGCGTCAGCGGCGACCGCTATGGCCGGCGGCTCACGATCATCTACGGATCGCTTTCGTTCGGCATCCTAACGTTTCTGTGCGCTTATGCGAACTCGCTTGAACAACTGACGCTGCTGCGCTTTCTCGCGGGCATCGGCATGGGCGGCGTCGTGCCGAACACCGTCGCGCTCGTTTCCGAATACGCGCCGAAGGCCCGCCGCGCAACCTGGATCACGTTGATGTTTTCCGGCTTTTCGGTCGGCGCGGGCGGCGGCGGGGCGGTCGCGTCGTGGCTGCTGCCGCGCTTCGGCTGGCCCGTGCTGTTCACGGTGGGCGGCGTCGCGGCGATCGCGGTGGCGCTCGCGTCGTTCGCGCTGCTGCCCGAATCGATCCGCTTTCTGATCATGAACGGGCGCGACCCGCGACGCATTGGCCGCATCGCGCGGCGTCTCGGCGCAGAGGCGGAGGGCGAGGCGGTGCGCTATGTCATCGACGACGAAACGCGCGTGCGCGTGCGGCCCGCCGCGCTGTTTCAGAACGGCCTCGCGAAGGTGACGCCGCTGCTGTGGGCCATTTTCATCCTGAACTCGCTCGCGCTGCACTTCCTGCAGAACTGGCTGCCGATTCTCTTCAGCATGAGCACCCTCGAACCGGCGCGCGCGGCGCAGGCCGCGATGATGTTTCCGGTGGGCGGCACGATCGGCGCGCTGGCGCTCTCCCGCTGTGTCGACCGCTTCGGCGTGCGGGTGATCCTGTTGCTGGCGATCACCGGTTGCCCGATTGCCGCGTCGCTCGGCATGCCGATGCCGACCGCCTGGCTTTTCGCGGCCGTCTTCGCGAGCGGCGTGTGCGTGATCGGCAGCCAGTTCGCGCTCTATGCCGTGTCCGGCATGGTCTATCCGACGACGCTGCGCTCGACGGGCGTCGGCTCCGCGATCGGCGTCGGCAAGCTCGGCTCGGTCGCGGGCTCGTTGCTCGGCGGCGTGCTGCTGTCGCTGCATCTGCCCGTCGAGCGGCTGTTTTTCAATCTCGCCACCGTGTTCGTCGCGATCGCGCTGCTTTCAGCGGTGCTCGGCGGCGTGAGGCGGTTCGAGCGCCGCGAAGCCGCGGATCTGTGCTGACGCCTGCTAGAACCTTCCCGCGCGATAGGGACGCGGATCGGTAAAGCCCGCTTCGCCGTCCATCAGTTCCGCGAGAAGCCTGCCGGTCACGGGGCCGAGCGTGAGCCCGTGATGCGCGTGTCCGAACGCGAACCAGAGACCGGGGTGGCGCTCCGCCGGTCCGATCACGGGGCGCATGTCCGGCGTGCAGGGCCGCAGACCGAGCCACGGCGCTGCGTCGATACGCCCGCCGAGACCGAACACCGGCCGCGCGATGCGCTCCGCCCTTTCGAGTTGCACGGGGCTGGGCGGCCTGCCGCTGCAGGCGAGCTCGACGCCCGTCGTGAGACGCAGGCCGCGCCGCATCGGCGCGACCACATAGCCCTGCTCGATATCGACGACGGGCCGCGACAGCGCGGCGCGTCCATCGCTTGCGTAATGCATGTGATAGCCGCGCTTGGCCATGAGCGGCATGCGGTAGCCCAACTTGCGCGCCAGTTCGCCGGACCAGACGCCGAGCGCCGCGACCGCCGCCCGCGCCTCGACCGGTCCGCTTGCCGTCATCACGCGCCAGCCGCTTCCCGCGCGTTCGAGCGTCGCGGCGTCGCCGGTCAGGATGCGCCCGCCCTCGCGCTCGAAAAGCGCCGCGTAGCCTTTCGTCAACGCGCCCGGATCGATGACGCTGCGCGGGTCCGTCCAGTGGATCGCGCCCGCGTAGCCGCCATCGAGCGACGCCTCCAGCCGATGCAGCGCGCCCGCATCGAGCACCTTCATGCCGAGCCCGTGCTCGCTCGCGATGCGTTCTGATGCGCTCGCCTCGCGCTCGAACTGCGCGCGCGAGCGATAGGCTTCCAGCCAGCCCGTGGGCCGCACGAGATCGGCGAGGCCGGCCCGCGAGATCAGCGCTTCGTGCTCGGCCACGCTGCGCCGGATGAGCGGCAGCATGTCGCGCGCGGCGGCGGCGAGCCGCGCGGGCGCCGATTCCCACCAGAAGCGCGCGAGCCACGGCGCATACGCGGGCAGCGAGCGCAGGTCATAGCGCAGCGCGGTCGAGCGGTTCATCGCGAACTTCAGGACCGTGCCCCAGTCGCGCGGAAACGCATACGGCACGACCGACGACGCCTCGATCAGCCCCGCGTTGCCGAAGCTCGTCGCTTCGCCGGGCGCCTGCCGATCGACGAGCGTCACCTGCCAGCCGCGCTGCCGCAGATGCAGCGCGACGCTTACTCCCACGATGCCCGCGCCGAGCACGATCACGTCCTGAGCCATGTTCCGATGCCTGATGAAGTCGCTATTTCGCAATGATGTCGCGTTTGAAGTACTTTTGCGACAGTTGGCTGAGCGTGCCGTCCTTCTTCAATGAATCGAGGGCGGCGACCACCTTCGCCTTCAGCGCCGCATCGTCCTTGCGCAAGCCGATGCCGGTGCCTTCGCCGAGCGTGGCGGGGTCGCTGAGCGCGGCGCCCGCGAAATCGAAGTTCTTGCCCTCGGGCTTGGCGAGGAAGCCGTCGATCGCGGTCTGCACTTCCTGCACCGCGCCGTCGAGCCGCCCGGCCGAGAGATCCGCAAAAATCTGGTCCTGGCTCTGATACGTCACGACCTGCACGCCCTCGCTCGCCCAGTGCTTGCGCACGTAATCCTCCTGCGTCGAGCCTTGCAGCACGCCCACCGACTTTCCTTTCAGACTCGCGGGCGTCGGCTGAAGGTTCGAGCCGCGCTTCGCGACCATCTGGATCGGCATGATATAGACGGCCGGCGTGAAGTCGATCACCTGCTTGCGCTTGGCCGTAATGTTCATCGCCGAATTGATCGCGTCGAACTTGCGCGCCTGCAGCGCGGGGATCAGCCCGTCGAAGCTGTTTTCCACCCACACGCATTTCATCTTGATGCGCTGGCACACGGCATTGCCGATATCGATGTCGAAGCCTTCGAGCTCGCCCGCCGGCGTCTTGCTCTCGAACGGCGGATACGACGCCTCGACGCCGAATCGCAAGGTCTGCGATTGCGCCTGCGCGAGGCCGCATGTGAACGCGAGGCTCGCCGCGCCCGCGAAGCAAATCATCTTCCAGTTCATTGTCGTCACCCAAGGTCATGTGTTGAACCTGCCCTGGAAATATAGACCAAAAATAAAATAAAAGTCTAGAATAGACAAAAATGTCTACGCCGAGACGGCGACGAACCGGAGGTTTTCGAATGAGTCCCTTGTCTGAAGAAATGCAGGTTGGCCCGACGCCGTTCATCGTTCACGAAGAGGCGGTGCGGCAGGCGCTGCCTTCGCTCGATATCCGCAGCGCGCTCGAAGACATGTTTCTCGCGCTCGGTCATGGCGAAGCCGCGCAGCCGCCGCAGACGCTCACGCTGTTTCCGCGCGGCGCGGGCGATTTCATCACCTATCTCGGCGTGCTCGCGAAGCACGGCGTATTCGGCGCGAAGCTTTCGCCCTATGTCGTGCAGCCCGGCGCGCCGATCGTCACCGCGTGGACCGCGCTCATGTCGATGCGCACCGGCGCGCCGCTCATGTGGTGCGATGCCGCGCTGCTCACGACCGAGCGCACGGCGGGCACGACGGCGCTCGCGGTCGACCGGCTCGCCCGCGCATCGAGCGAGCGGCTGGCGATCATCGGCGCGGGGAGCGTCGCGCTCGCGCATATGCGGCATGTCGCGCCGTTGCGCGAATGGTCGGAGATCCGCATTCATTCGCCGCGCCTCGCAAGCGGGGGCGAGCGCGCGGATGCGATCCGTGCGCTCGATGCGCGCGTGCGCGTGGCGGAGTCGGTCGAAGCATGCGTGCGCGATGCCGATGTGGTCATGCTGTGCACGTCGTCGGGCACGCCGGTGCTCGCGCTCGACGCGCTCACGAAGCCCGCGCTCGTCACCTCGATCAGCACGAACGTCGCGCGCGCGCACGAAATCGACCCGGCCGCGCTGCCCGCGCTCGATGTCTATTGCGATTATCGGCAGACGACGCCGTCGAGCGCGGGCGAAATGACGATCGCGCACGAACGTCACGGCTGGTCGCCCGATGCGATTCGCGGCGACCTCGCGGAACTCATGCGCGGCGCGTGCCCGGCACCGTCGTACGAGCGCACCGTGTTCTTCCGTTCGATCGGCCTCGGTCTCGAAGACATCGCCGTCGCGCACGCGCTGTATGTCCATCTCGCGAAGCAGCGCGCGGCGGGCTAGCGTTATCATCGGCTTTCGCGGGACCGAACCCATGCCCCTTCCCATTTCCATGCCACGACGCAAGACTTCCAAGGCCGATGACGCCGCGCGCGAGGCGCTGCTCGCGCGCTACGCGCACATCGCGGACAGCATCACGACGCTCTTTTTTCCTTATGCGGAAGTCGTGATCCACGATCTCTCGGATCAGACGATCGCGTATCTGTCGAACAATCTGTCCAAGCGCGAGATCGGCGACGATTCGGCGCTGGAGGATATCGAGGAGACCGCGCGCGAACGCCTCGTCGGGCCCTACGAGAAGATCAACTGGGATGGGCGGCGCATGCGCTGCGTGAGCACGGCGCTCTTCGACGACGCGGGCAACGCCGCGGGCGTGATGTGCATCAACTTCAACATCGCGCCTTTCGAGGAGATGCGCTCGACGCTCGATCTGTTCCTGCGCGGCGCGGGCGTGGTTGCGCAGCCGGTCGAGTTGTTCAAGGACGACTGGCAGGAGCGCATCAACACGTTCCTGCACGGCTGGCTGCGCGAGCGGCAGATCGCGCTCAACTCGCTCACGCGCGATCACCGGCGCGAGCTCGTCGAGGCGCTGCACGCGGAGGGCGCGTTCAAAGGGAAGAGTTCGGCGAACTATGTCGCCAAGGTGCTCGGCATGGGGCGCGCGACCGTCTACAAGCATCTGCGCGAGATGAAGGACGGCGGCTGAGCGCCGCCGCTCCGCTGCTTCGTTCAGTCCCAGACCGGCGCGAGGCCTTCCGGGCTGACTTCGCGGCCGTTGCGTTCGAGCGCGGCGATCTGCGCCATGTCTTCGGCGGTCAGCGTGAGCTGCTGCGAGAGCAGGTTGCTCGCGAGGTTCTCGCGCTTGGTCGATGACGGAATCACCGAATAGCCGAGTTGCAGCGCCCAGGCGAGCGCCACTTGCGCGGGCGTCGCGTGATGCCGTTTCGCGATCTCGCCGATGACCGGGTCTTTCAGCACCTTGCCGTAGGCGAGCGTCATGTACGACGTGACGTGAATGTCCTGCTCGCGAAGAAACTCGACCAGTTCGCGGTTCTGCAAGTACGGGCTCAGTTCGATCTGATTGGTCGCGATGTTCTCGCGGCCGACCACGGCGATGGCCTCTTTCGTCAACTCGATGTTGAAGTTCGAAATGCCGATCTGTTTCGTGAAGCCCTGCGTCTTGGCTTCTGCGAGCGCGCTCATGAATTCGTCGAGCGCCACGCCGTTGCCGGGCGCGGGCCAGTGGATCAGCGTGAGGTCCACTTCATCCACACGCAGCTTCGTGAGGCTTTCCTTCAAACTCGGCACGAGCTTGCTGTGCGCGTAGTTGTCGGTCCAGATTTTCGTCGTCAGGAAGATGTCCTGGCTGGGCACGCCCGACGCCGCGATCGCCGCGCCGACTTCGGCTTCGTTGCCGTAGATCTGCGCCGTGTCGATCGCGCCATAGCCGAGTTCGAGCCCGTTGCGCACCGAATCCATGACGACCTGGTCTTTCAGGCGGAAAGTGCCGAGGCCGAAAGCGGGAATCCGATTCATGGAATAGTCCTCCAGTCTGATGCTTCGTTCATTTGTCCAGCGATGAACCGGAGTATGCCGACTTTACTTTTGCGCAAAAACCAGCCTATAAAGGAAATACTCTTGAATTAAAGTCAACGATGAAAGTCACGCTCGACGAGCTTCAGACCTTCGCGACGGTGGTCGACACCGGCTCGATCACGGCTGCGGCGGAACAACTGGATCAGACGGTTTCCGGCGCGAGCCGCACGCTGGGGCGGCTGGAAGAAAAGCTCCAGACCACGCTCCTGCGCAGGACCACGCGGCGCCTCGAACTGACGGAGGAGGGCAAGAGCTTTCTGCAGCACGCGCGAGAGATCATCGATGCGGTGGAGAGCGCCGAGGAGCAAATCGCCTCGCGGCGCGAGCGGCCTTCTGGACTGCTGCGCATCGATGCCGCGACGCCGTTCATGCTGCACGTGATCGTGCCCCTCGTCGCGGGATACCGTGAGCGCTATCCGCACGTGGAGCTGGAGCTGAACAGCAACGAAGGCGTGATCGATCTTCTGGAGCGCCGCACCGATGTCGCGATCCGCATCGGCAGGCTGAAGGATTCGACCTTGCACAGCCGCCCGATCGGCAGCAGCCGCATCCGCGTGCTCGCGACGCCGCACTATCTTCAAACGCACGGGCAGCCCAAACGCGTGGAAGAACTGGCGAATCATTCGCTGATCGGCTTCACGCAGCCGGAATCGCTCAATCTCTGGCCGCTTGCCGGGCCGGACGACGAGCCGTACCGGATCACGCCGGCCATTCAGTCGTCGAGCGGCGAGACGCTGCGGCATCTCGCGCTGGAAAGCGCGGGCATCGTGTGCCTGTCGGATTTCATGACCCTGCGCGACCGGCGTGAGGGCAGGCTCGTGCAGATCCTCGCCCGCCACACGCGCGACGTGCGGCAGCCGATCAACGCGGTCTACTACCGCAACACGGCGATATCCGCGCGCATCGCTTCATTCGTCGACTATCTGGCCGAAGCGGTCAGGTCCACCGAATTCGCGCTGACCGGGCATCGCTGAGGCTTCAGCCGATGCCGAGCACGTTCGCGCCGATACACGGATCGATCGCGCGTTCGAGCCGCTTCTGATGGATGATGAGCGTGATCTCCATCGAGCCGGTGCCCACTTCGAGATCGAGCAGATGGCCGCCATACGCGTTGAAGTTGCTGTCGCCGGCCATGCCGTGCATGTGAATGGACGGCTTGCCTTCCTTCCACGCCACCGAGCCCGCGAGGCTGCCCATTTCGACGTTGCGGAAGGTCTTCGCATCGAAGTCCTTCTTCGCTGCGTTCCAGAAGCCGAACGTCGGGTGGCCGAAGCCGATGCCGGTGACGCTCGCTGCGGGAATGTTCTCGGCCAGCGCGAACTTCGTCAGATGCTCGAAGACGTTGTCGCCCATGCGCAGCACCATGAAATAGCCCGTCGGCGTTCTGATGTATCTGCGTTGCACGTCCGGGCCGCCTGCGGAAATGACGCCCGCTTCGCACTCCGCCGGGGATTGGGTCTGCGCCGCTACACCGCTCGGGATGACGGATGCCGCCAGCGCGCCGGCCGACAGCGCCGCCATATTCTTGAAGAAGTGCCTGCGCAGATAAGTCTCGTCCATGAAGCTGTCTCCGTTGATGTGCATGCCGAGTGGATTCGGCTGCCGCGGAGTGTAGACAAGACGTTCCCGGCGAAATACTGAGAGTTGCGACTAGGGCTATAACCCGAGGTCATGGCTTTCGTCGCGCGGCGGATTCAGCGCTTCCATCAGGAGGCGGGCGCCGGCTGAAACCGGCGCGCCGTGCCGTGTGACGAGTTCGTACGGCTCGCTCTTCGACGAGAGCTTGAGCGGAAGAATGCCCGTCATGCCATGCTGGCTGAAGAACTCGGCGACATCCACGGACACGAGCGCGACGAACGTCGGATTGCTCTGCAAGAGCGAAAGCGTGGCGAACGCCGAGGTGGTTTCGACGAGATGCCGCGGAAAGCGGATCTCGGCCTCGCGGAACTCGCGTTCGAGCAGCATGCGCATGGGCATGTTGGCGCGATAGACGACCCATCGCACATCCGCGAGATCCTTCAGATGCAGCTTGCGCGCATTCTGAAACGGATGGCTCAGGTTCGCGATGACGGCGAGCGTCTCGTCCTGCAGATTGACGCTGTCATAGAGAAAGGGCGTCTGGCTGATCGTCGTGCGGCACACGGCGAGATCGAGCCTGCCCGCATCGATCAGGCTCAGCAGCGCGGCGCTCGTGTCCTCCACGATCTCCACCGACATCTCCGGATGCTTCGTGACGAGCGACGAAATCGCGTCGATCACGCGCGGCACCGCGCCCATGATGACGCCCACCGACACCCGTCCGCCATGCCCGCGCATGATGCCGACGATTTCCTCCCGCAAATGCGCCACGTCGGTATGAATCAGCCGCGCATAGCGAATCACGCAATGGCCGATGTCGTTCGGTTCCAGCCCCCGGCTGGTGCGGTTGAACAGCGCCGTGCCGAAGGTCGTTTCGATTTCATGCAGCGCCTTGCTTGCGCCAGGCTGCGTGAGCGAAACCTGTTTGGCCGCGCTCAGCAGCGAACCGTGATCGGCCAGCGCGATGAGCAGCCGCAGTTGCTTCAGATGCAGCCGGGAAATGATCGAGTTGAGAGAAGGAGTCATGCCGAGGGTTGAGGAATAGTTATAGCCGTATTCATTATTGTCAATTCCGGCCGTTTGGACCGCTGCCTATACTGCCGCATCAAACCCGCGTTGCGCAAAGCTCTGCACCTAAGGTTAACCCCCGGTGATAAGGGTTTCAGCTATCCGGGTTTTCGCGTACCTATAACTGTCGATCAACATGGCCCTCATCAATTACATCACGCAGATTCAGTTCGACTTCGGCGCGGTCCGGCTGCTGAAGAGCGAATGCGAAAGGCTCGGCATCAGGCGGCCGCTCATCGTGACCGATCGCGGCATCAGGGCGGCGGGCATCGTCGACAAGGTGCTGTCCGCGCTCGGTGCGGATCACGACGTACCCGTGTACGACGGCACGCCGCCGAATCCGAACGAAGCGGCCGTGCGCGAAGGCGTCGCCGCGTTCGTCGAGGCGTGCTGCGACGGAATCATCGCGGTGGGCGGCGGATCGTCGATCGATCTCGCGAAGGGCGTCGCGGTCTGCGCGACGCACGACGGCCCGTTGCAGAGCTTCGCCGTGATCGAAGGGGGCGCGGCGCGCATCACGGCGGCGACCGCGCCCGTCATCGCGATTCCGACGACGGCGGGCACTGGCAGCGAAGTCGGGCGCGGCGCGATCCTGATTCTCGACGACGGCAGAAAAGTCGGCGTGATCTCGCCTTTCGTCGTGCCGAAGTCCGCCATCTGCGATCCGGAACTCACGCTGAAGCTGCCCGCGACGATGACCGCCGCGACCGGCATGGACGCAATCGCGCATTGCATCGAGACCTTCATGGCGCCGGCGTTCAATCCCGCAGCCGACGGCATCGCGCTCGACGGCCTGTGGCGCGGATGGCGTCATATCGAGCGCGCCACCGCGCATCCCGACGACAAGGTCGCGCGCATGAACATGATGAGCGCATCGATGCAGGGCGCGCTCGCGTTCCAGAAAGGCCTTGGCTGCGTGCACAGCCTCAGTCACTCGCTCGGCGGCATCGATCCGCGTCTGCATCACGGCACGCTCAACGCGATCTTTCTGCCTGCCGTGATCGCGTTCAATCAGGACGCGCCGACGGTGAAGGACGAAGGCAAGCTCGCGCGTCTCGCGCAGGCGATGGGCCTCGAAAACCCCGCGAACGTCGGGCCTTCCATCAAAGAGATGACGCATCGGCTTGGTCTTCCGACGACGCTTGCAGGCGTGGGCGTCACGCGCGGCATGTTCCCCGACATCGTCAAGGGCGCATTGAAAGACCACAGCCACAAGACCAATCCGCGCGACGCATCCGAAAGCGACTATCACGCGATGCTCGACGCATCGTTCTGATCAGAGGAAGACATGGGAGACAGGATCAGCATCGAGCGCAATGGCGAACTCGCCATCGTCACGCTCGACAACCCCGAGAAGATGAACGCGCTCACGCTTGCCATGTGGCGCGATCTCGGCGCGGCGATGCAGCAGCTATCGGACGACGACGGCGTTCGATGCGTCGTGCTGCGCGGCGCGGGAACGAAGGCGTTCGCGGCGGGCGCGGATATCGGCGAGTTCGCTACGCAGCGATCGAACCGCGAAGAGGCGCGCGCTTATGCACACATCACGACCGCCGCGATGGAGGCGATCGAGCATTGCCGTCATCCGGTCGTCGCGATGATTCACGGCGTCTGCGTGGGCGGCGGGCTGGAAATCGCGTCGCTCTGCGATGTCCGCATCTGCGGCGAATCGAGCCGCTTCGGCGCGCCCGTCGGGCAGCTCGGACTCACGATGTCCTACGCCGAGCTTGGCGCGCTGATGCGTCTCGCGGGCCGCGCCGTCGCCATGGAGATCGTGCTCGAAGGACGCATTTTCGATGCGTGTGAAGCGCTCGCGAAGGGGCTGACGTCGCGCGTCGTCGCCGACGATGCCGTCGAGGAAGAAGCCCTCGCCGCCGCGCGGCGCATCGCCCGCGGCGCGCCGCTCGTCGCGCGCTGGCACAAGGCCGCGGCGAGCCGGCTGACGCCATCGCCCGCGCTCACGGATGCGGATATCGAATCCGCGTTCGATTGCTTCGATACGGAAGATTTTCGCATCGGCGCCGCGGCGTTCAATGCAAAACAGAAACCAGTCTTCAAGGGAAAGTGAAATGGGTCCGCTGAGTGGGATGAAAGTAGTCGAGCTGGCGCACATCATGTCCGGCCCCGTGTGCGGCATGATGCTCGCCGACATGGGCGCGGATGTCGTGAAGGTCGAGAAAGCGCCCGACGGCGACGACTCGCGTCGTTTTTCGCCGATTCTGCCGAGCGGCGAATCGGCCTCGTACATGATCGTGAATCGCAACAAGCGGGGCATCGGTCTGAACCTGAAAAGCGAAGGCGGCCGCGAGGTCCTGAAGCGCTTGCTGGCGGACGCGGATGTCGTCACGGAGAACTATCGCGCGGGCACGATGGAAAAATTCGGCCTCGGCTACGAGACGCTCAAGGCGCTCAATCCGGGCCTGATCTATTGCGCGATCTCCGGCTTCGGCCGCACGGGTCCGTTCGGCGAGAAGGGCGGCTTCGATCTCATCGCGCAGGGCATGAGCGGCATGATGAGCATGACGGGCGAAGAGGGGCGCGAGCCCGTCAAGGCGGGCTCGCCCGTCGCCGACATCAACTCGGGCATTCTCGCGGCGCTCGGCATTGCGGCGGCGTATGCGCAGAAGCTGCGCACCGGGCGCGGCCAGATGGTCGATACGTCGCTCTTCGAAGCGGGCCTTCAGCAGATGTTCTGGCCGGCGGCGAGCTATCTCGCGGACGGCACGATCCTGCCGAAGATGGGTTCCGCGAATTCGACGAGCGCGCCCTATCAGGTCTTCAAGACGAGCGATGGCTGGATCAACATCGGCGCGGCCAATCAGAGCAACTACGAACGCCTGCTGGAGGTGCTCGATGCGCCCGAACTGGCGAGCGATCCGCGCTTCGAAACGAATGCGCTGAGATTGCAGCATCGCGAGGCGCTCGTCGCGATCCTCAACACCTTGCTCGTGCGCCGCAGCACGGACGAATGGATGACGCAGTTCGATCGCATCGGCCTGCCGGCGGGACCGGTCCTCGATATCGCGGCGGCGCTCGCGCATCCGCAGACGATCGCGCGCGAGATGGTCGTCGAAACCGATCATCCGACGGCGGGCAAGGTTCGCGGTCTCGGCCTGCCGATCCACTTCTCCGATGCGAAGCGCTCGGGCAATCGCCCCGCGCCGCTGCTTGGCGAGCATACGCGGGAAGTGCTGAAGGAGTCGGGCTATTCGGCGGCCGAAATCGATCGGCTGATCGAAGAGAAAGCCATCGTCGCGCTGGCCCGGTAACAGCAGTGACAGACGCGAGCGAATCGCGCATGACAGAGTTCAGGAGACAAACATGAGTGGAACCATCACGCGTCGGGACTTCCTGACGACGGCGGGCCTGGCCGTGGCCGCCACGGCGGCGGGCATCGCCGCGCCGAGCCGTGCATTCGCGCAAGCCGCACCCATCGTGCTCAAGTATGCGAGCAGCCTGCCCGACAGCCATCCGCTCAACGCGCACATGCGCGAGGCGTCGGCGGCGATCAAGAAGGAAACGAACGGCCGCGTCGATCTTCAGGTTTTCGCGAACGCGCAAATGGGCGGCGACACCGACATGCTGTCGCAAGTGCGCGCGGGCGGCGTCGATTTCATCCCGCTGCCGGGCGCGATCCTGTCGACGCTCGTGCCGGTCGCATCGATCGAAAGCGTGCCCTTCGCGTTCAAGAGCTACGACGACGTATGGGCCGCGATGGACGGCGATCTCGGCCGCCACGTGCGCGAACAGGCCGCGAAAGCAGGGCTGATCGCGATGGACAAGGTCTGGAACAACGGCTTTCGCCAGATCACGAGTTCGACGCGCCCCATCAAGACGCCGGCGGACCTGAAGGGCTTCAAGATCCGCGTGCTGGTGAGCCCGCTATGGACGTCGATGTTCAAGACCTTCGGCGCGGCGCCCACCGGCATCAGCATCAACGAGACGTACTCGGCGTTGCAGACGAAGGTCGTCGAAGGCCAGGAGAATCCGCTCGTCGTGGTGCAGTCCGCGCGCTTTTACGAGGTGCAGAAATACTGCTCGCTGACGGGGCATATCTGGAACGGCTTCTGGCTGCTTGCAAGCGGCAAGACCTGGCCGAAGCTGCCGAAGGACGTGCAGGAGATCGTCGCGCGCAACGTCAATGCCGCGGCGATGAAGCAGCGCGAGGAAGTCGTTCGTCTGAACCAGAGTCTCGAGCCGATGCTCACGGCCAAGGGCGTCACGTTCAACAAGGTCGATCAGCAGGCGTTTCGCGCCGACTTGCAGCAAAAGGGCTTCTACGCCGAATGGAAGAAGAAGTACGGCGATGCGGCATGGGGTCTTCTCGAGAAGTATTCCGGGCAGCTTTCGTGAGGAAGGGGCGGATCATGAGCACTGACGTTTCCATGGCGACCCTGCCTGTTGCGGCCGCGGGCAAGCCGCTCGGCCCGGTCGCGAGAGCGGGTCATCTTCTCGATGCCTGCATCCGCTGGTCCACCGAGCTTTGCGCGGCGGCGCTCGTGGTGGCCGAAGTGGTGCTGCTGTTCGCGAACGTGTTCTATCGCTACGTGCTTCACGATCCGCTGATCTGGGGCGACGAACTGGCGACGCTGCTTTTCATCTGGCTCGCGATGCTGGGCACGGTCATCGCCTTGCGCCGCAACGAACACATGCGGCTCACGACCTTCATTGCGCATCTCGAACCGGTGAAGCGCGCGTTCGTCGATACGTTCGGCGCGGTGGTCGTCATCGCGTTCATTGCGATGCTGCTGTCGCCGGCGTGGGAATACGTGTCGGAAGAGTGGGCCATCACGAGCGCGGCGCTGGAAATATCCAACGGCTATCGCGTTGCGGCGCTCGCGGTCGGTCTCACGCTGATGCTCGCGATTTCCGTCGCGCGTCTCATGGAGCAGGCGCGGCCGTCGCACTTCGTGATCTCGGCGGCGGTGGTCGGCGGCATCGCGCTCGCGCTGATGACCTTCAAGGCCGCGATGACATCGCTCGGCAACTGGAACCTCGTGATCTTTTTCGTCGTCGCCGTCGTGTTCATGGTGTCGATCGGCGTGCCGATCATGGTCGCCTTCGGGCTATCGACCGTCGCGTACCTGAACACGGTGACGATGACCCCGATGCTCGTCGTGCTGGGCCGCATCGACGAAGGCATGTCGAGCCTGATCCTGCTCGCCATTCCCTTGTTCGTGTTCCTCGGCGCACTGATCGAAGCCATGGGCATGGCGCAGGCGATGATCCGCTTTCTCGCTTCGCTCATCGGCCATTTCAAGGGCGGGCTTTCTTACGTGCTGATCGGCGCGATCTATCTCGTGAGCGGCATCTCCGGTTCCAAGGCCGCGGACATGGCCGCCGTCGCGCCCGCGCTCTTTCCGGAGATGAAAAAGCGCGGCGAGGACGAGAACGAACTCGTCGCCATGCTGAGCGCGTCGGGTGCGATGTCGGAGACCATTCCGCCGAGTCTCGTGCTGATCACCATCGGCTCGGTGACGGGCGTGTCGATCTCCGCGTTGTTCACGGGCGGCTTCATGCCCGCGATCGTGGGCGCGCTCGCGATGATCGTCGTGATCTGGCTGAAGAATCGCAAGCGCGACCTGAAGGAAGTCGAGCGCGCGAAGCCGCGCGAAGTCGGCAGGGCATTTCTGTTCGCGCTGCCCGCGCTCGCGTTGCCGTTCGTGATCCGCGCGGCGGTGGTCGAAGGCATTGCGACGGCGACCGAAGTGGCATCGGTCGGCGTGGCTTACACGTTCGTCGTCGGGCTCCTGTTTTATCGCTCGTTCAAGTGGAACCGGCTGTATCCGATCATCGTCGGCACGGCTTCGCTGTCGGGCGCGATCCTGATCATCATCGGCTGCGCGACGGCGATGGCCTGGGCGCTGACGCAATCCGGCTTCTCGCATCAACTGGCGCAACTCATGTCCACCGCGCCCGGCGGATCAATGGGCTTCCTGCTGATATCGGCCGTCGCGTTCGTGCTGCTTGGCAGTTTCCTCGAAGGCATTCCCGCGATCGTGCTGTTCGGCCCGCTGCTCTTTCCGGTCGCGCGCCAGCTCGGCATCAACGATGTGCATTACGCGATGGTCGCGATCTTCGCGATGGGCCTCGGCCTCTTCGCGCCGCCATTCGGCGTGGGCTTCTACGCGGCGTGCGCGATCGCGAAGGTCGATCCGGACGGCGCAATGAAGCGCGTGTGGCCGTATCTGGGCGCGCTTGCGGTCGCGCTTCTGGTGCTCGTCGCCGTGCCCTGGGTGTCCACGGGCTTTCTTTCCCAAAACTGAAACATGATCAACGATTCCTTGCGCGCAGGCGCCACGCATTCGCGAACGATCGAAGTCGATCGCGAGCGCACCATTTCATTTCTCGGCGAAGACCTTCGCATTTACGCCACGCCGAAACTGATCGACGATATCGAGCGGACGTGTCTCGACTATCTGCTCGATTTCGTCGGCGCGGGCGAGAACTCGGTGGGAACGGCCGTCGATATCGCGCACACCGGCGCGACCTTGCTCGGCATGAGCGTGCGCATCGAGATAAAAGTGGCGAGCATCGACGGGCGCGCCGTGAAGTTCGATATCGCCGTGTTCGACGATATCGAGCAGGTCTGCGCGGGCGGCCATTCGCGCTTTGTCGTGAATGTCGAAAAACTCAAGGCGCGCGTCGCCGAAAAAGCGAGCCGGGCCGGCATCGAATCCGCATGAGCATGAATGACATCGCGCCGGACGACATTCCGATCATCGATGCGCATCATCATTTGTGGGATCTCGCGGCGGGGCGTTATCCGTGGCTGCAGGACGCGTATCACGAGGACTTCTTTCTCGGCGATTACCGCAGCCTGTGCCGGAACTTCCTTCCGGAAGACTATCTCGCGGCGACGGGCGCGCAACCCGTGATCGGCACCGTGCACGTCGAGGCGGAACGCGCGCGCGACGAGCAGGTCGCGGAAACGCGCTGGCTGCACGAGGTGCATGCGCGCCGCGGCTTTCCGGGCGCGGTTGTCGCGCATGCGTGGTTCGATACGCCGGACACGGAGGGGATCCTCGCGGCGCACGCCGCGTATCCGCTCGTGCGCGGGATTCGCTCGAAGCCGGTCACGTCGCCGAGGCCCGGCGAGCGGCTCGACGATCGTCGCGGCACGATGCACGACCCGGCCTGGCTGCGCGGCTTCTCGTTGCTCGAAAAGTTCGGCTTTTCGTGGGACTTGCGCGTGCCGCCGTGGCATCTCGCCGATGCGGCCGAGGTCGCGGGCATGTTTCCGAACATCGGGATCGCCTTGAATCACACCGGCTTTCCGTGGGACCGGAGCGAAGACGGCCTGGTCTCATGGCGGCGCGGCATGGAGCGGCTCGCGAAGCAGCCCAACGTATGGGTGAAGCTGTCGGAATTCGGCCTCAAGGACGCGCCCTGGAACTACGACGATAACCGGCGCATCGTGCTCGACGCGATTTCTATCTTCGGCGTCGAGCGCTGCATGTTCGCGAGCAATTTTCCGGTCGCAGGTTTGCGGATCAGTTACGACGTGCTCGTCGACAGCATGAGAAGGATGCTCGAACCGCTCGGGCGCGATGCGCTGGAGAAGATTTTCTATCGGAACGCGCAGCAGTTTTATCGCGTCGTGGTTTAAGCGAGGAGAAACAGTCCATGTTGGACGCCAATGCATTGCGCCGCCGGTTTCTCGAAAGCGGCGCGGACGACGATCTGCCGATCGCGGACGCTCATCAGCACTTCTTCGATATCGAGCGCAACTACTATCCGTGGCTCGCGGACAAGCCCGTGAAGCATTTCCGCTACGGCAATTACGACGCGATCCGGCGCACCTTCCTGCCCGGCGATTACTTTCGCGCCGCGGGGCATCACAAGATCGTGAAGACGGTGCTCATCGAAGGGGAATGGGACCCGGCCGATCCGCTCGGCGAACTGCGCTGGGTCGAATCGCTGCGGCGCGAGCAGGGCTTTCCGCACGCGATGAGCGCTCAGGCGTGGCTCGATCGCGAAGACGTGGACGCCGTGCTCGATGTCTATGGCCGTCATCCGCTCGTCAGGGGGATTCGGCACAAGCCGGCCGCGGTCGCGCGCGCCGACCATAGGGATGATTTCGCCGCGCCGGGATCGATGCGCGATCCGAAGTGGCGCGACGGTTACGCGAAACTGCGCGAGCACGGCCTGTTGTTCGAGCTTCAGGTGTTCTGGTGGCATTTCAACGAGGCGGCCGAACTGGCGCGCGATTTTCCGGACACGCAGATCGTCATCAACCATACCGGCCTGCCGGCGGATCGTTCCGCGGAAGGCCTGAAAGGCTGGCGCGACGCGCTCGAACGGGTCGCGCGGGAGCCGAACGTGCATCTGAAGATTTCGGGCATCTGCATTCCGGGGCAGCGCTGGAGCGTGGAGGCGAACGCGCCCGTGGTGCATACCGCCATCGACGTGTTCGGCGTGCAGCGCTGCTCGTTCGCCAGCAACTTTCCGGTGGATGGCGTGGTGGACCGCATGACGGATATCTTCGATGGCTTCAAGACGATCGCCGCGCGATATTCGATCGCGGACCGGCTGGCGCTCTTTCACGACAATGCCGTTCGCGTCTACGGAATGTGACACCGTCGCTGTATACGCTGCTTCAATCATTCGCCGCACCCGCATGCTTTGATTCGCGCCCGCTTAACGCCTACAACAAAGAATGCCGGGCGAGGGTCGTCCCGGTGCGGAGGCGAAAATGAGCTATCGACTGATGGGCAGCATCCTGGAAGTGTGCGAGTGCAAGATCCTGTGTCCGTGCTGGGTCGGAGAAGATCCCGATAACGGCACGTGCCGCAGCGCGATTGCTTACCACTACGAGCAAGGCACGATCGACGGCGTCGATGTGTCGGGCATGACGGTCGCGTTCGCGGCGTTCATTCCCGGCAACGTGCTGCAAGGCGGCTGGCGCGTCGCGATGTTCGTCGACGAGCATGCGAGCGACGCGCAATTCGACGCCCTCGTGAGCGTGCATCGTGGCGAGCGCGGCGGACCGCTCGCGGATATCGTGAAGCTGATCGGCGAAATGGTGTCGGTGGAACGCGCGTCGATCGAATACACGGTCGTCGACGGCAAGGGCCGGATGAAGGTCGGCGAAACCATCGAGGCCGACCTGGAGCCTTATCGCGGTCCGACCGGCGAGCCGACGCGGCTGGTCGAAAGCATCTTTTCGACGATACCCGGCTCGCCCGCTTTCGTCGGCAAGGCCACCGCGTTCCGCCTGCGTCACGAGCATCTCGGGCTCGACCTGAATTTGACGGGGCATAACGCGATTCAGGGATCGTTCAGCTTTACGTCGTGACGATGCGCCCGCGCTTGCGCCTGTTCGCGCCGCTCTTCGCCGCGTTGACGGCGGGCGCGTGGATCGTGCTGTGGCTGTGGGATGCGGGGCCGTATGCGCGCTATCTGCATCAAACGAGCTGGACCGAGCTGCCGGGCGTCGGCGCGCTATGCCGCGCGGCGCCCGGGGCGAGCATCGCGCTCGCCGCGACGCTGCACAGCGCCGCCTGGCTTTTGATGATCGCGGCGATGATGCTGCCGACCGCTTTCCCCCTCTTCGACACCTTCAGGCGAATGACGGTCGCGCGCGACGAGCGGCGCACGCTATTGAGCTTGCTGATCGCCGGTTACGCGGCGGCGTGGGCGCTGTTTGGCCTCGTCGCGCATGGCTTCGATGCGGCGCTGCATCGCCTGGCGGACGAGTCGCCGATGCTGCTCGTGAACGGCTGGATGATCGGCGCCGCGATCGTTGCGTTCGCGGGCCTTTACCAGTTCAGCCGCCTCAAGACGCGATGTCTCGACAAATGCCGCTCGCCGCTGATGTTCATCACCGAGCATTGGCGCGGCCTGAGCGCGCGCCGCGAGAGCTTTATGCTCGGCGCCGGTCACGGCATTTTCTGCATCGGCTGCTGCTGGGCGCTGATGCTGCTGATGTTCGCGGTCGGCATGGGCAGCGTTGGCTGGATGCTGGCGCTGGGCGCGATCATGGCGGCCGAAAAGAATCTGGGCTGGGGCAAGGCCATCGGCAAGCCGCTCGGCGTCGCGCTGATCGCGTGGTCGGCGTGGATCGTCGCGGCGAATACGCTTTTCGTCTGAGCGAAACGTATTCGCCGTAGCAGGGTGATCAGGCACGAAACTTGCGCCGCGAACTTCGACTCGGAAGCGTCGCCTGCCGTGAGAATGATCGCGATATCAGATGAGCGGGCGGATAAACTCCCACTGTGGCTCGGTTCGCCGTTGCGCCTCGCCCACAGCTAACTTCTTATCGATCCATGCCTGACGCACGACCTGCTCGCATCTCCTCCGGATTGCCGGAACTCGACGACATCCTCAATGGCGGTTTTCCATCGAGCCGCCTGTACCTGATCGAGGGCGCGCCCGGCTCGGGTAAAACGACGCTGGGCCTTCAGTTCCTGCTTCGCGGCGTCAAGGCGGGGGAGAGGGTTCTCTTCATCACCCTTTCCGAAACCACCGCTGAACTCGCCGAGGTGGCGGCCGCCCACGGCTGGAGTCTGGACGGCATCTCCATCTTCGAAATGGAGGCGACGGAACTGTCCCTCGGCATAGACGGCGACCAGAGCATCCTGCATTCCTGGGAAATCGAACTGGGCGAAGTGGTGCGCCATATCACGCGCGAGGTCGAGCGAATCAAGCCGGCCCGGGTCGTCTTCGATAGCCTGTCGGAGCTTCGGCTTCTCGCTCAGGACCCGCTGCGCTTTCGCCGCCAGTTGCTGTCGCTGAAGCACTTCTTCAACCACAACGACGCAACCGTGCTGCTCATGGACGACATGAGCGCCCGAGGCTCGCATGACGTCGATCTGCACAGTCTCTCGCATGGCGTGGTGACGCTGGAGCGCCTCACGCTCGATTTCGGCATCGCTCGCCGCCGGCTGCAGATTCAGAAGCTGCGCGGCAGCGCGTTCCGCGAGGGCTATCACGATTTTGCGATCCGGCAAGGCGGCTTGCAGATCTTTCCGCGTCTGGTTGCACTGGAGCATCACACCGAGTTCGCGGAAGAGTTCTTGCCAAGCGGCATGCCGGGCCTCGACGCAGTGCTGGGCGGTGGCCCGCTCAGAGGCACGAGCACGCTGCTCATGGGCCCCGCCGGCTCGGGCAAGACCACCATCTCGCTGCAGTTCGCCGCTCAGGCGTGCGTGCGCGGCGAGCGCTGTGTGATCTATGAGTTCGACGAGCGGATCGGAACGCTGCTGGTGCGGGCGAAAGGCATCGGCATCGACTTGCGCGAGCATCTCGATTCCGGCCTGCTACAGATACGGCAGATCGATCCCTCCGAGATTTCGCCCGGCGAATTCACCAGCATGGTCCGCAGCGAGGTCATGGAGAACAATGCGCGGCTCATCGTTATCGACAGTCTGAGCGGTTATATCTCGGCGATGCCGCAGGAAAAACAGCTCATCCTGCAATTGCATGAATTGCTCTCGTTTCTGAACCAGCAGGGCGTGGCCACCTTTCTGATCAACCCGCAGCAAGGTCTGGTCGGGAGCATGCAGGGGGGCTCGCTCAACATCAGCTATATCGCCGATACGGTCATCCTGCTGCGTTTCTTCGAAGCGGGGGGACGGGTCCGCAAGGCGCTTTCGGTGCTCAAGAACCGGGGCAATGTGCACGAAAGCACGATCCGCGAGTTCACGATCAGTTCGCGTGGACTGGAACTCAGTGAACCGCTCACGCGCTTCACCGGCGTGCTGACGGGGACGCCCACGTTCACGGGCGGGCCAGGCCCGTTCAAGGAGCGGCATGATCCGAACGAGTCCGATGGCGGAAGCGGCAAACATCGAGCATGAAGCCTTTCTCCCGTCACGTCGTCATCTTTGCCCGCTTCGGGCGCGATGCGCCCACCGCCGAATCGCTGCTGCGCAAGCGCCGGATCGAGACGAGCACCGCCGCCACGTTCGAGGAGCTCGTCGCGGCCATCGACCCGTATGTGGGCGCGGTGCTCCTCACCGACGAGTCGCTGTCGGGCGCGGACCTCTCCGCGCTTGCCGAGAAGCTCGACGCGCAACCGTCGTGGTCGGACATACCCTTCGTCGTTCTGACGCAGCGCAGCCGTCTGGAGGCGATACATCAGCGGCATCTGGTGGGGCTGCTGCCCGCGCGAATGACCAATCTCGTCTATGTCGAGCGGCCCGCGAGCGCGCTCACGCTGACGAGCGCCGTCGAGGCGGCGCTGTCCGGGCGCGAGCGGCAGTTCCGGATACGCGACGAACTGAGAGCCGCCGCGCAGATGAACGAGCGGCTCAGCGTGGCCGAAGCGACGCTTGCGCGAAGCCATCAGGATCTGGAGCGGCTGGTCGCGGAGCGCACGGCCGAGCTCAGGAAAGCCAATGCCCGGCTTTGGGACGAAATGGAAGAGCGCAAGCGCGCCGAAGAAGCATTGGCGCACGCGCAAAAAATGGAAGCCGTCGGCCGCCTGACTGGCGGTATCGCGCACGACTTCAATAATCTCTTGATGGCGCTCGTCGCCAATCTGGAACTCGCGCGCCGCCGGCTCGGAGAAGAGCATCCGGTCCTGCCGTTTTTGAACAACGCCTTTCGCGCGACCGAGCGCGGTTCGAAGCTCTCGGGTCAATTGCTCGCATTCTCGCGCATCCAGAAGCTGGTTCTGGAGCCCGTCGATGTCGACGCGCTGATGCACGACCTGATCGATCTTGCGCGCCACTCGCTCGGCATCGGTCATTCCATCGAGACGAAGTTTCAGGGCACAGATCTGTGCGTCGTCGCCGATCCGAATCAGATCGAACTCGCAATACTCAATCTCGTGAACAACGCGCGCGACGCGATGGAAGAGGGCGGCGTCATCACGCTATCCACGCAAAAGCGCGTGCTCGACGAAACGGATGCCGAGCTGCCTGCCGGGCAGTATGTCGAGATCGCCGTGTCGGATACCGGAACCGGCATCGATCGCGAATCGCTCAAGCGCATCTTCGACCCGTTCTATACGACCAAGCCCGTGGGCAAGGGGACGGGCCTCGGCCTCGCGCAGGTCTGGGGCATCGCCCATCAATGCGGCGGCGCGGTGCGGGTCAGCAGCCAGATCGGCAAGGGCACCTGTTTCTCGATCTGGTTGCCCGTCAGCGAGTCGACGCGCGAGATCGTGGAAGAGGCAAGGCCTGCACCGAACGGTCACATCGACGACGATCGCGCCGCCGCGGCAACCTCGGTGCTGGTGATCGACGACGACGACAACGTGCGTGAATCGCTCGTTGCCGGCCTGCTGCTCGACGAGTTCAGCGTGCGCGAAGCGCGATCGGGCGCTGACGGTCTCGCGATGATCACCGACGATTTTCCGAGCGTGCTCGTCGTCGATTTCGCGATGCCGTTCATGAACGGAGCGGACGTGGCGCGTGCCGCGCAGAAGATCCGCCCCGGCTTGCCTATCGTGATGGTGACGGGGTATTCCGACACGGCCGCGTTGGACGGCGTCGCCAACGCGCAGATTTTACGGAAGCCCTTCGAGCTTGCCGAACTGGGCAGACAGATCAGTTCGCTGCATCAGTCCGCACTGAGATCATGAAAGACAAGGAGGCTGCATGCCAGGCATCGAGCCAGCGCGACCGGCAACGCTTCTCGACCTCGTCTGGCGGATGCTGCTTCGCCTCGCCTTCCCGCTTGCTCGCATCTGGTGGCGCGTTCGACGGCCTCGCCACGAGGGCGCGCTCGTCGCGCTCTATGTCGGGCAGGCGCTCTTGCTGTTGAAGTCATCGTACCGGTCGGAATGGAATTTCCCGGGCGGAAGCGTGCACGCGGGAGAAACGCCCGAAGCGGCGGCGCAGCGCGAAATGGAAGAGGAGATCGGGCTGCCTCCGCATCCGCTCCTTGACGCGGGCAGCGTGCACGGAGACTGGGACGGACGAAGGGACCGCGTTCATTTCTTCGAGCTGCGCCTCGATGCGCTTCCCGCGCTTCGGCTCGACAATCGCGAGATCGTGGCGGCGCGGCTCGCGTCGCCGGACGAATTGCGCGGGCTGGCGCTGACCGAGGCGGTGGTCGCCTGGCTCGGCAGAGTCGAGTGAAAAATTTCTATTTCCCGCCGCGCATTGATTTCGCGCCGCGACTAGCGATACCCTTGAATCATTGGTTGTCGTCGAATGCTGGTCAACCCGGAGACACCGTTTCGTGAATCGAGCGCTGGCTTTAACCTGCATCGTCGTCTTGAGCGCGGTGCTCGGCGGATGCAAGGACGAATCGCGAAAGGCGGCTCAGGATGCGGGCGCATCCGCGAGTCAGGCGTCGGCGCCGCCTGGACTGGCTGCAAGCGGCCCGCTCGCCGCATCGGGTGCGCAGGGGAGTGCGCCGGGCTCCGTGACACGGGCGCAATTGCCGGCGGAAGCAGCCGAAACGCTGCGTCTGATCAAAGCGGGCGGCCCTTTCCCGTTCGGCGAAGACGGCGTCCTGTTTCGCAACAGCGCGACACTGCTGCCGCAGCATCCGCGCGGTTACTACCACGCGTACACGGTTCGCACGCCCGGCTCGGCGGATCGCGGGCAACGCCGCATCGTATGCGGCGGCCCGCGCAAGCACACGAACGACTGCTACTACACTGAGGATTATTACGCCAGTTTCAAGCGCATTTCGGACTGATGGTTATTGATTCGTCATCCGAATCAAATGATGCTGGTTTGAGTCAAAGCGCGGCCTCGTAGATTGCGAGCGCGGCCGTCTCGGTCATCTCGCGCGGGTTGTTGATGAGCAGACGCTGCTGCTTCATCGCGTCGGCGGCGAGCATTGGCAGATGCGATTCTTCGACGCCCACGTCGCGCAACGTGCGGGGAATGCCGGTTTCGTTCACGAGCGTCTGCATCGCCTGGATGAAGGCTTCCGTCTTTGCTTCGATGCCGTCATCGGCGGCGGCGCAGCCGAGCGTGTCGGCAAGCTCCGCATACAGCGCGGCGGCGGCGGGCGCGTTGAAGCGCAGCACATGCATCAGCACGAGCGCGTTCGACAGACCGTGCGGCACATGGAAGTGTCCGCCGAGCGGATACGCGAGCGCGTGCACGGCGGCCACCGGTGCGTTCGAGAACGCCTGGCCCGCAAGTGTCGCGCCGAGCAGCATGGCTTCGCGGGCGGCGCGGTCGCGGCCGTCGCGGCACGCGGGCAACAGGTTCGCGTAGAGCAGGCGCAGCGCTTCCTTCGCGAGCATGTCGGAGAGCGGATTCTTCAGGCGCGCCGATGTGTACGCCTCGATCGCATGCACCATCGCGTCGATACCCGTCGCGGCCGTTGCCTGCGGCGGCAGGCCGAGCGTGAGTTCGGCGTCGAGCAGCGCGAGATCGGGATAGAGGATCGGCGAAACGACGCCGCTTTTCGTGGTCGCGCCCGTCGTCACGATAGAAATGGCCGTGACTTCCGAGCCGGTGCCCGCGGTCGTCGGCATCAGCACGAGCGGCAGCCGCGGGCCTTCGACATTGCCGACGCCGTACATCTTCTCCAGCGGCTGAGCGGACGCGCACAGCACGGCGATAAGCTTCGCGACATCCATCGACGAGCCGCCGCCGAGACCCAGCACGATTTGCGCGCCGCTCGCCTTCGCGCGCGCGGCGGCATCGAGCACGACGTGATCGGGCGGATCGGCGATCACGTCGTCGATCACGGTGACTTGCCAGCCTTGCGCGGCGAGATCCTCAAGCGCAGGCGCGATCAGGCCGCTTTCATTGAGGAAGTGATCGGTGACGAGCACGAGACGGCGTTCGTCGCGATAGCGCTCGCGCAGCAGCGTGCCGAGGCGACGCGCGCCGCCGAAATCGACGAGGAGCGAGGGAACCGTGGTGAAGCTGAATGCGTTCATGCGATGCGCCCTGGTGAGAGAGTCGATACGATTTCCGAGTCTATATCAGAAAGCAAACCTTCGGGCATAAGCGATCAAAGCTTGTCTGAGTTAATTACTTCGATATCCGAATGAATCTTCAACTAGCGCGTCTTCTTCTTTGCAACCGGTTCGTTCATCAATCGTCCGCCCCCTGACTTGAGGATCACATCGAGTAGCGCCATGGCATCCAGACCCCCGGACAGACTGGCGACGATGGGATCGAGACGGCCATCGATCTTCAACATCGCGAAGCCGTGGACCAGCGACCACGCAGTGACCAGCCGTGCGGCGCCGTCCGCCGAGAGCGTATCGTGCGGGCCGGGTTGTGCGCCCACCGCAACGCGAACGACCGAGGACGCGGCGGACATGGCTTCCCGCAGATTCGGCCGGTCGATATCGAGCCGTTCGCTTCGAAACATCAGCAGAAACAAGCCGGGAAAGCGGATCGCAAATTCAACGTAGGCGCGCCCGATCGCCGCCAGCCGGGTTTCTGGCGTGTCGGCATCAGCGGCGGCCGAAGTCAGGCAACGTTCGAAGCGTCGAAAGCCCACGGCCGCCAGTTCGCTCAGCAAGCCCGCGACGTTCTCGAAGTGATTTTTCGGCGCGGCGTGAGATGCGCCCGCCTCGCGTGCGGCGGCGCGCAAGGTCAATCCGTCGATGCCGTCGCGCGCCAGTATCCGCTCTGCGGCTTCCAGCATGGCTTCTCGCAGCGAGCCGTGGTGATAAGGGCGTGCCGCGCTTTTCGCCGGTGCGCGCGGTTTGGATTTCGCGGTTGTCTTCGTTGTTCTGGTTGCCATCGCCGTGCCTCATGTTGACATCGTCAATTTTAACTTGACGCGCGGCGAGATGGAATCTAATCTTGATGTTGTCACTGTCAATATTCATCGATCATGGTCATCTTTATTGCGGGTCTCGTGGTGTTCCTGGTAATCCATTCGGTTTCCATCGTTGCGCCGCGTTGGCGAGACACGCAAGCGGCTCGGCTGGGCGAGCGGCCCTGGAAGGGGCTGTATTCGCTCGCGTCCATCGTGAGTTTCGTCGCGCTGATCTACGGCTATGGAATCGCGCGGCACGCGCCGGTCGTGGTCTACCTGCCGCCGGTGGCGCTGCGGCATCTGGCCCTGCTGCTCATGCTCCCCGTGTTCCCTCTTTTGATCGCGGCCTATTTGCCGGGGCGCGTCAAACGCTTCTTTCGGCATCCGATGCTGCTCGCCGTGATCCTTTGGTCGGTGTCGCATCTGATTGCCAACGGGACGCTCGCGGACGTGCTGCTCTTCGGCGGCTTTTTGGCGTGGGCTGTGGCGGACCTGATCTCGGTGTCCCGGCGATCGATTCAGCGGCCCGTGCCGGGCGTGCCGGCGTCAGCCGCCAACGACGTGATCGTGATCGTCGCGGGGCTGGCCCTGTACGCCTTCATGCTGCTGTGGGGGCATGCGCGTCTGACGGGATTCTCGCCGCTTGGATAACTTCGAGGCTCGCGATGACGGTGCCCCGGCTCGCTCAAGCGTCCTCGCGTGCTTCTGCCACCGCCGGCACCGCATTGGTGATCAGACGATAGAGGCTTCCAAGCGTCTCGCCCTCGAACGTGGCCTCGCCAAACGGGTCGAGGCGCTTCTCGGCGGCTGCATCGATAAGTGCCCAATCGCTTTCGGTGAAGAAGCGGTCGGCGGCCGGAAGGATCACCGCTTCCTCGACGCGCCTGTGATTCGCGCAGAATTCGACGTACTGCTCCATGAGCGTGCGCAGTCCTGGCAGAACCGAATCGCCCTTCAGTTCGAAGCGCGTGAGCGCATGCTCCAGATTGCGCAGACGTGCATCGCCTTCGATGTGTTCGCATCGCAGTTCGTCGAGCACGTCGTCGAATTGGTCGGTGCGGCTCCGCAGCGTCGCGAAGAGGTAGCGATCCTCCATCGGATGATGAAACTGCTCGGGATATTCGCGGATGTAGTAGAGCATCGCGCGTAGCACGATGGGGTCGGGCGCCGGCCGGCCCTCACCGAGCATGCGGACGAAGTCGAGCATGGCCGCTGTCACGGAGGCGAGGCGCCTGTGATCGAGCTGGATGACGTGGATCGCGGCGCGTTCTGTTGCATCGTTCATGGCAGATCCAGTCGGGCGGAAGCACCCATGCGAGGTGATGGACCGATTCTTTCACCTCGGCGCGTCTGCGCGATTGATCTGGATCAGTCTGCGCGTCCGGTTTCAGTCGATCGATGCGTTTGGATTCGGACCGGCGACCAGACGCGAAGTTATGCGCCCCAAATTTATTTTCGAAAAGGTGCTTGACGACAGCAAAATACGTCCGCATAATTCGCCTCCCGTTGAATGACGGCGCGCAAGAAAGCAAGCGAACAGCGAAGCAAATTCATTGCGTAATGCTCTTTAAAAACTAACAGCCGATAAGTGTGGGCGCTTGATAGCGAGTGCGGCTGGTCTTTCGGGATCAGCAATAGCAAAAGTATCAAGAGTCTCACACGAAGTATCAGAGGAAGGTTTTTTCATCTTTGGATGGAATAAATCATCGTCAGTACGTTGAGTGAGCGACCGGTTCTTAACGGAACCGAAAACAGTAACAGGTTTGAACTGAAGAGTT
>NZ_FCNY02000020.1 GCF_001544575.2 Caballeronia cordobensis | reverse complement strand
ACCGCGCAGACGGTCGCACCGTTGTCGCCCGAACTGTTGTGTGGCTATATGGAGCAGACGCTTTCGAGTCTCGTGCAGGCGCTCGAACACGCGCCGCAGACGCCCGTCAATCAGCTTGATGTGTTGCCGCCCGAGACGCGTACTTTACTTGTCTCTACGTGGAATGATACTGCCTCGTCATATCCTGATAGCCTCTGCATCCATCAGTTGTTCGAGCAACAAGTCCAGCGCACGCCCAATGCAATCGCACTCGTCTTCGAAGACGAATCGCTCACGTATGCGCAACTGAACGCACGCGCCAATCAACTTGCCCATCATCTGATCGCGCAAGGCGTTCGTCCCGAGGATCGCGTGGCGCTGTGCGTGGAGCGTGGCATCGGTATGGTGGTGTCGCTGCTCGCGATACTCAAGGCAGGCGCTGCTTACGTGCCACTCGATCCGGCCTATCCGGGCGAGCGTTTGAGCCACATCCTCACCGACTCCGCGCCCAGGCTCCTGCTCGCCGATGCCGCCGGCCGCGATGCGCTCTGCGATACCGGCACGCTTGCCGTGCTCGATCCGAACGTCTCGCTCGGTGGCTCGGAGGACGATCCGCAAGTCGCAGTCGCTTCGCATCACCTCGCTTACGTGCTCTTCACCTCCGGCTCCACCGGCAAGCCCAAGGGCGTGATGGTCGAGCATCGCGAGATGCTGAACTTCCTGTGCTCGATGCGCGATATCACGGCCATGAGCGCCGCTGACACGCTGCTCGCCGTCACGACGATTTCCTTCGATATCGCAGGGCTTGAGTTGTATCTGCCCTTGAGCACGGGTGCATGCATCGTGCTTGCGCGCAGAAGCGATGCCGCCGATCCCATCGCGCTGCAAGCGCTTATCGACAAGCATGAAATCAGCTTCATGCAGGCGACGCCCGCGACCTGGCGCATGCTGCTCGATGCGCAGTGGACCGGCAACGCGAAACTCACCGCGCTCTGCGGTGGCGAAGCGTTGTCCGCGGCTCTCGCGGCGCGGCTTCGCGAGAAGGTCAAATCGCTGTGGAATGTCTATGGTCCCACGGAAACGACCGTCTGGTCTTCGTGTTATGAGGTGGGGCTCGAAGCGCAGAGTTCAGCGACGGTGCCAGTCGGTCGTCCGATCGCCAACACGCGCATGTATCTGCTCGATGCGCAATACCGGCTCGTGCCACCGGGTGCGGTCGGTGAGTTGTATATCGGTGGGGCGGGTGTGGCGCGGGGTTATCTGAATCGCCCTGATCTGACTGCCGAGCGGTTTATCGACGATCCGTTCGTTCCGGGCGCGCGTATGTATCGCACGGGCGATATTGCACGTTATCGCGCCGATGGCAATATCGAGTTTCTTGGCCGCAACGATCATCAGGTCAAGATTCGCGGCTTCCGTATCGAGTTGGGTGAGATCGAAGCACAGATCGCCAGTCATCCGGCGGTGCGCGAGGCGGTCGTTATTGCACGTGCTCGGCACGAGGCGACGCAGGATCAGCAACTCATCGCTTATGTCACGCTGGTTTCCGATGCAAGCGATCTTCGTGAACATTTGAACTCGCGATTGCCCGACTACATGGTGCCTTCCGCGTTCGTTACGCTCGATGCGTTGCCGCTTACACCCAACGGCAAGCTCGATCGCCGTGCCTTGCCCGATCCGCAATGGCAAGATCTTGCAGCTTATGTCGCGCCGCGTACGTCGCTTGAACACTCACTCGCTGAATGCTTTGCCAGTGTGCTCGGTCTCGAACGCGTGAGCGTCTTCGATAACTTCTTTGCGCTTGGCGGTCATTCGCTGCTTGCCGTGCAGTTGATGGCGCACATTCATGCCGAGCTCGGCCAGGACATATCGATCCGTGTTCTCTTCAGCGCGCCATCGGTCGCGGAACTGGCGAATCACCTGAACACCGCGCCTTCGAACACCGAATTCGACACCATCCTGCCGATCCGCGCACCCGGCGATGGCGCTCCGCTCTTCTGCATTCATCCCGTGGGCGGACTGGCATGGAGCTACGCGGGCCTCGCTCAAATCATCGACGGCGATCGCCCGATCTATGCCGTGCAAACGCCAGCGCTGCAACAGCCCGATTACGGTCCCGCGAGCATCGCCGAGATGGCGACCGACTACATCACGCGCATCCGCACGATTCAGCCTCAGGGCCCTTATCATCTGCTCGGCTGGTCCTTCGGCGGCTTGCTCGCCTATGAAATGGCAACTCAGCTTCAGAACCTCGGCGAAACGGTGAGCCAGCTCGTGCTGCTCGATTCGCGTCTTCCCGATGCAGTGGATGCGCGCGAAGTCGATGAATGCGCACTCTTCGCCGCCACGTTCCCCAGCATGTCGCCAGATCTGATGCTGTCGCTTCAGGCCATGCAGACCACATCGGAACGCGTCATCGCATTGCGCGAGCATCGCCTGATACCCGCCTACATCACGGACGGGCACATCATGACGCTGATCGGCGCGACGCAGCGGAACATGCAGTTGCAGTCGACGTTCGCGCCGAAGCAGTTCTATGGCGATATCGTCTATTTCACGGCGACGCGCTCCGAGTCTCCCGGCCAGCCTCGTCCTTTCGCGTCATGGCGCGAGCGTGTGGATGGATCGATCATGAATTACGACATCGATTGCGCGCATGCCGAGATGTGCCTGCCTTCATCGCTTGCGATGATCGGAGAGAACCTCGCTTCATTGAATGTTATCGGGGCGTCGGCAAGCCGTTATCCGAATGCGGAGGTACACGCGAAATAGTCGAGCGCATCGCCACCGGATGAAACGCCGGTGGCGATGCGCTCGGAGATGAAAGAGAGAAACGCTTAACCTTCGCGCCGCTGATTGCGATCGCTATGTTTGCGAACGTTGCTGGCGAGTTCGGAAATGATCTCGGTCGCCGCTCCGATGATCTGATTGAAGTTGAAACCGGCGCGGGTCATCTCTCGATAGAAAGATCGGGCAAGCATCTTCGAGAGCTGACTCGGGTTCTGTACCGATTGCGCGACGATATCGCCGATCGTCTGGTCCGACGATCGCTTGAGCGTCATCCGGGCAAAGGGCGAGGCAACGAGCTTTTGCAGTCTGTCGGCCTCGACGGCCTTCGTAACGAACATACCGAGAATGCGGAGCAGTTTCAGATCATGTTCATCGAAATGCCTTCTTTCCTGTGGACCGGAGACCTGCACCACACCGATCACCTGTCCGTTCAGCGCGAGGACGGCGAACATCTTGTCGCGCGTGTCCGAGTATTCGACGATGGCCGTCTTCTCGCCGATATGCACCTCACCGAATGCCGCCGTGTGCCCGGCGCACACTTCGGCGACGCGCGCATCGACAGGAATCGACACGACGCATCGCTTCGCGCGCAGCGCATCGGCGACGATCGCCGCGAGTTCTTCCGGCGAACTGGCGGCGTCCCGGATTTCCGCAAAGTCAGTCAGCTGAGAATCCTGCTCTTCATAAGCATGTTCAGTACTGTTCATATGCACTCCACCGGAAGGTTTCAGTGTGCGTCAGGTTATGCGTCGAAAGTTAGCAGCCCGTTAGCGCGATTCGTGCCCGTCGAGACTGAAATATGACGATAGCCAGTGCCTAATTGCTTTCTAAGTTTCGATCGTCAGGCTAGTCGTTGCGCAATTCAGGTTCCGGCCACTTCACATAGGTGATGACAATGAAACGACCCCTTTTCATGCAGCGCCGCAATATTCGGGTTCGCAATGGCCGTTTCGACATTTCCGTGGAAGATTCGGGCAGCATCGGAACGCCCTGCGTCCTGCTGCATGGCCGCGGTGAATGCAGCGGCGTGTGGCGTACTTTGACAGAAGATGCGTCGGCGGACCATCGTTTCCTGTCCATCGACCTTCGCGGCCACGGCGATTCGAGCTGGGACCCGGAGGGCGACTACGGCTCTCGCACGCTGGCGCGCGATGTGCTGGAAGTTTTACTGGCGCTGAACATAAGAAAGCCCATTCTCATTGGTCATTCGCTCGGCGGCAGCGTAGCGTTGCAACTGACCGGCATGCTCGAACAATTTACCGCCGGACTGGTGCTGGTCGACTTTGGACCGGAATCCGATGCTAGCAGTTCACAAAAGGTCCGCGCGGAAATAATCGACACGCCCGCGCGTTTCGATTCGATCGACGAATACGTGGTCTGGCTGCGCGACCGCCGTCCGCTCGCGAACGGCCGTGCGCTTCGCAACTTCGCCGCGCACGCCCTGCGCCGCACGCAAACCGGCGCATTCGAGCCGAAGCTGGACCGGCGGGTAGCCGACGATTCGCCACTGAGCGAAGAACCGCACGCCGATCAGTTCTGGCGCATGCTTAGCTCGGCGCGCTGCCCGAGCCTCGTCGTGCGCGGTGTCGGCTCTGCCGTCCTCAAGCCGCAGGTCGCCTTGCGCATGGCGCATCAGGCCTTGCCGAAAGGAAGGCTTGCCACGATATCCGGCGCGGGCCATGCCGTCATGACCGATAACCCCGAGGAATTCAACCGGACGATCCGCACCTTTCTTGCTTCGCTGCCGCAGGCCGCAAGCGGAGGTCAATGATGTTCGAGATCATTCCTTCGCAGATTCGCAGGCAATCGGCGCCGCGTCTCGTGTTTGCGGTCATCGCGGGCTTCGCGGGCGCGCTGTGCAGCGCCGAGATCGCACGGTTGATCAGCAACGTGGCTGCGGGCCAGATCGAGACGCGCGGACTCGTGATCGTTTTCTTCGCGGTATGCGCGGCGCAACTGCTGTTCAGAACGACATCGCAAATCATCGTGATGGACTTCGGCCAGCAGGTGATATGCGGCCTGCGCATCGAACTGTGCCGCAAGATTCTGCGCACACCCTACAAGCGGCTGCAAACGCTTGGAAAGTCGCGTCTGCTCGCTATCCTCACCACGGACATCGGCACCTTCGCGCAAGCCGCGCAAATGCTGCCGATCACCTTCGGTAATGTGATCCTGATCACGGTATGCCTTGCGTACATGGCGTGGCTTTCCTGGCAGGCATTCGCATGCTTCTTCGTCTTTCTGATCGTGGGCGGCGTGATTTATCATAGCGTCGAACGCTGGCCCTTGCGCGAGATGCAGGCGGTTCGCGATCAGCTCGATATCATCTTCCGGCATTTTCGCTCGCTGCTGGAAGGCACGCGCGAATTGCAGCTCAACAACGCGCGGGCCCGGTACTTCACGGACAACGTCGTGCATCCGACCGCGCATAGTTTCCGTCGCTCGTTCACGCGGGCGATGTTCATCTATTCGCTCGTCGCCAATGCGGGCGGCATGCTCTTCTACGTGGCCATCGGTCTGATCCTGCTCGTGGTGCCGCACTGGTTTCCGCAATCGCACGGCGTTCTGGTGACGCTCACGCTCCTGCTGCTCTTTCTGATTCAACCCGTCAGCGAAGTGATGACGACCTTGCCGATCCTGCGTCAGGCGTCCATTGCGTTGACGCGCATCCGGATTCTCGATGCCGAACTCATGCAGGAGCAGGACGACGACGCGCAAGGCACGCATGACGATGCCTTCGCCTCAGGCATCGACGGTGCGCCGCTTATCCGCTTCTCGGGTGTGTCGCATCGCTATCCGGGGCTGACGGAGGATCATCCGTTCACGCTCGGCCCTATCGATATGTCGATTCGCGAAGGCGAAGTGGTTTATCTGATCGGCGGAAACGGCAGCGGCAAGACCACGCTCGCGATGCTGCTGCTCGGACTCTACGAACCCGAGCAAGGGCATGTGGAACTGAACGGCGTGAAAGTCGAGAAGCACAATCTCGTGCAATATCGCCAGCGGTTTTCAGCGGTATTCGCGGACTTTCATTTGTTCGATGAAGTGCTGTGCCAGGATCAGACGCATATCGCGAAGCAGGCCGCGCATTATCTTCACAAGCTCGAACTCGACCACAAGGTCAGCATGGAGGGCAACCGGTTCAGTACGACCAGCCTGTCGTCGGGGCAGCGCAAGCGCATGGCGCTCATCTCGTCGTATCTGGAAGATCGTCCGATCTATCTCTTCGACGAATGGGCCGCCGATCAGGACCCCGTGTTCCGGCGCGTGTTCTATACCCAGTTGATTCCCGAGCTCAAGCGCAAGGGGAAGACCGTCATCGTCATCTCGCACGACGATGCGTATTTCGAATGTGCCGACCGCCTCGTTCAGGTTGCAAACGGCCGTCTCGTCGATGTCTCCGCGCAAGCGCTGAAAGAAGGCCTGTATGCGGGGCGCGGCGGTTCCGCCGTTGCCGAATGATGTCGCAATCGTTCGAACGCCGCGGCTCGCACCGCGGCGTTCGTCCTCAGCTTACTGCGGCTCGTACCACGAATAGGTCGGCAGCGTCGTGATCGGCGTGCCAATCTGGAACGTGATATCGCGCAGCGAAGTCAGCGGAATGTTGCGCGGGTCGCCGGTATAGCGACGGACATCGCCGTTGTCGTTGATATAGACCACGACGTTGCCCGTGATGCCCGCCACATTCGTGCTGGAGAGCGGCACGCCCCAGATATCGAAGACCTGGCCGAGCGTGAATGGCTTCACGTTAGGCGTTTCGATATGAATGATGCCGGTGTTGTCGTGCGTATGCAGCTCGTAGTTGCACCCGGACGTAATGCCGACGTTCTTCGGGAACGCGAGCCATTGGCCGTCCTTGAAGATCGCGACATGCGAGTGCACATGGAAGGTCTCGGCCATGCCTGGCGCACAGACTACGCCATCCACCGTCGCACCGGTGCTGCCCGTCCCCGTGCTGCCGTCCGGAAAGTACAAGGTGCCGAGCAAGCCGCCGAAGCTGAGCGTGCTGACCGTCGACGTGAAGGGCGGCGGATCGGTCCACGTGTAGGTCGCGACTTGAGCGGGCGGCGTGCCGACGACGAGCGTCACTTCACCGTGCTGCGTCAGCGAGAGGCTCGCGAGATCGCCGCTGTATTGCTGAAGCGCGCCGCCCGTGTTCACCCACGCGGTGACGTTGCCGGTGAGACCCGCCACGTTGGTCGTGCTGAGCGGCTGCCCCCAGACGGCGAAGAACTGACCGAGCGTGTACGACCCGTTGGACGTCACGTCCATGCGAACCTTGCCCGATGCATCGACCGTATGGACCGGATAGACGCAGCCCGTCTGCCGCGCCATGC
Organism: Caballeronia cordobensis; assembly: GCF_001544575.2. Classification (GTDB taxonomy): domain Bacteria; phylum Pseudomonadota; class Gammaproteobacteria; order Burkholderiales; family Burkholderiaceae; genus Caballeronia; species Caballeronia cordobensis. The sequence continues at coordinate 124,251 of NZ_FCNY02000020.1, read as the reverse complement.
TCGGCACGACGGTGCCGATGTTCGCGGGCAACGCAAGCTGCTTGCCGTCCTGATAGATCGACAGATGCGCATAGCTGTATTTCGCGCCCGCCACCGTGCAGTTGAGGCCGTTGACCGCCTGGCCCGTGCCGCCGCTCGAGGTCGAGCCGTCGCTCCATTGCGCGGTGCCGATCGTCGTGCCGTCAACGACAGCGGTCGCCGCGGCAAGCGTGGGTGACGTGTTCGTCGGCGTCGTGTCAGACGCGGGCGTGGTGCCCGATGCGGGCGTAGTCCCCGACGCGGGCGTGGTGCCCGATGCGGGTGTACTCCCCGCCGTGGAATTCGAGCCGTTGCCCGAGCCGCCGCCGCCACAGGCGGCAAGCAATGCAAGCGCGGCCGCCGAGGCTGCGGCGCTGATCCATCGAATGTGTGTATGTTTCTCTTTGAGCATCGGTCGACTCCGCCTCTTCGTTTGAAAAAACCTGAACGTGATGCGGGCAGCACTGCGGACGCAGGCACATAGGCATGCATGAGCGCGCCCGGCATCGGAAGCATCGCGATACGGCTCCGGAGCAAGGAAACGTTTGCTCCGCGAGACGATCTCGATACGATTGACGCAAGTATTGACGCCTGTCGCTGCGGCGTACGGTTGAAATGACCGAATCAGATCGGTCGAGCGCACGCGAATGAAGTGCAGCGACTCATCGAAAGAGAGAAACTGGTCCGGCTGTTTGATTACCGGCGAAAGGAAATGTAACGTCGATGCTTCGTCGTCGCAAGTAGAAGTAATGCGAAGATTTCTTTACGCGGATTTCGTTCGCACCTGTGTGCGCTCGCGCACATACGCTGGAAGGACTATTCGGATGTGATTTAAGTTTTCCGTCGAAGTGTGCCCAAGCGAACGCTTCTTCAGAACCGACTACATAAGCCCACGTCTAACGAATACATGAAGCACTTGAAATTGATCCACTCCAGCCGAGAATTGGAGGCAAGCGAATGACTTTCTCAAAGGCGCTGTTCCATAGCGTAAGGGATTGGTTGCCCGACAACCTGTTGCTGAGCATTTATCACCGCCGCCGAATCGGGCGCTTTCCGAACCTGCGCAATCCTACGACGTTCAACGAAAAAATTCTGGAACGCTGCCTGTATCCCGATCCCCGTTATGTCGATCTGAGCGACAAGCTGAAGGTGCGCGAATATGTTGCCGGCAAGATCGGCAGCGAATATCTCGTGCCGCTTGTCGCCGAGCCGTCGGATTTCACGGAGGAAGTTTTCAATGCGCTTCCGACTTCATTCGTCATGAAAGCTACGCACGGAAGCGGTTTCGTGAAGCTCGTAAGAAACAAGGCGGAGACTTCGTTCGCAGAACTCGATGCACTCGCGCAACGCTGGCTGTCCACCGACTTCTATTCGATCTATCGGGAACGTCACTATCGCCCGATTGAGCGGCGCATTTTCTTCGAAGCACTGCTGCTCAACGAAGATGGCAGAGTCCCCGCGGACATGAAGTTCCATGTCTTCAACAAGAACTCGGGCGATCCGAAAATCTTCATCCTCGTCATCTCCGACCGCTTTGGAGAACGGCCGCGAGGCGACATCTACGATGCCGACTGGAACCTGCTCGACATTTCGATGGGCAAGTATGCGCGCAGCACGACGCCCGACCCGCGCCCCAGAAACCTCGACGCGCTGCTGTGGGCCGCGCGCGAACTGGCAAGCGACTTCGAGTTCGTGCGCGTCGATCTCTACGACTCGAACGACGTCATCTACTTCGGTGAGCTGACCTTCACGCCGGGCGCGGGCATGTTCGCGCTGACACCGGACAGGGTCGACTACGAGTGGGGCAGCCTGATGTAAGGGCACGAGATGCAAGACACCGCGCGCGGCTGCACGAAGCGAGTACAGAAAACCGCGCGCGGCACGCATGGCAAGCCGATATCCGCCATACGCCTGTATCCCTCGGTCATTGCAACGCAGGACGAAACGCGCCCTTCTCGCGATCGGCGCGCGATTGTGCGATAACCCTCACGCGAAGCGCTTTAGGCACGACGAATCGTTGCCGCGTTGCCTAGCATACGCATACACGAAACCTGCTCGAACGGCTCCGATACACGACTCGTCGCTTTGCAATGCGACGTTGAATTCAAAGCGTGAACCCTCCTTCAGGCATTGATCAATTCGAGCGACGCGCGCGCGCCGTCACAAGCGCGCACGCGTGCCGCCGCCCGGATTCGAATGCGAGGTTCACATGCGAAGCACGCCGACATTCACGAACGAGCGCATCGCGCGCCGAGAAAACGCCGCATCCGCCGATGCGGTGATGCGGCTCAGGCTTCGCTGAGAAGACCACGCAGTTCGCAGGCAGAGCCGCGATGCGCATGGTTTTGCATCACGACGATCCGCGCGCGCTCGATGCCGCGTTGCGCGAGCGTGGCGTGCCCGATGAGGTCGAAACGGGCGCGGCGGGCGAAGGCCCGTTCGTCGTCGTGGTGATCGCGCAAGGCAACCGCGTCGCGGATGCAGCCGCGCGCTGGCTACGGCGTCATCCGTTGCCGGAAGGCTTCATCGTCGGATGCACGAGAAACACGCGCGCCGATTGTCAGCCGGAAGCATGGTGGCCGGCGTCGCTGTGCGACATGGTCTTGGCGAACGACGAAGACACGCTGCTCGACGAAATCGCGCGACGCGTGGCGCGTCTCGCGGAGATGGAGGCGATCCTCGATGCGGAATGGCTGCGCGAGCGCGCCGTCGGCCAGTCGGCGATCTGGCGCAATACGCTGCGCACGGTCGCGGAGATCGGCCGCTTCGGCGACGGCGCATGTCTTCTTCTCGGCGAAAGCGGCTGCGGGAAGGAGCTGCTCGCGCGCCTCGTGCACGATCTCGATCCGGTGCGCCGGCGTGGTCCGTTCGTCGTCGTCGACTGCACGACGCTCAGCCCGGAACTCTCGGGCAGCGAGCTGTTCGGGCACGCGAAAGGCGCCTTCACGCATGCGCTCTCGGCGCGCGACGGCGCGGTCGCCATGGCCGATGGCGGCACGCTCTTTCTCGATGAAATCGGCGAACTCGAACCGCGTCTGCAAGCGCGTCTGCTGCGCGTGATTCAGGAACGCACCTACAAGCGCATCGGCGAAGATGTGTGGCGCAAGTCGGATTTTCGCCTCACCTGCGCAACCAATCGCGATCTCGAAGGCGAAGTGCTCGCGGGCCGCTTTCGCAACGACCTGTACTTTCGCATCGCGCGATGGACCGTGCGCGCGCCGAGTCTCGCCGAGCGGCGCGACGATATCCCGCTGCTCGTCACGCACTTTCTCGCCGAACACGGCGATGCCGCGCCGCAGGTCATGCCCGAGGTCATGCAGCGTCTCGTCGCGGCGGACTATCAAGGCAACGTGCGCGAACTGCGCAACGTCGTGATGCGGCTCGCGGACCGTCAGCGCGGCTTTCGCGTGCTGAGCACGGGCTGTCTTCGCGACGCCTTCGCGTCCGGCGCGGCAACGGCCAGCGTGAACGGATGGGAGCAGGCCTTCGCCCTCGCGGTCGAAGGCGCGCTCGATGCCGGGCTCGGGCTGAAGAACATCGGGCAGATCGCGGAATCGCTCGCCGTCGAACTGGCCGAGCGCCGTGCTGGCTCGACGAGCCGCGCGGCGGAACTGCTTCAGGTCACGCCGCGCGCGCTGCAATTGCGCCGTCAGTTGCGGCCATCGGATGTCACTCAATGAGCGGCGGCGTGAGGCGATGTCAACGTGCGCGAGCGCGCCAGCAAGCGCAATGCATTGCCGCCCGCGATGGCGTCGAACGCTTCGCGCGATGGCTTCAACGCACGGATCTTCGCAAGCTCCAGCCCCGGATGCAGCCACGGCCCGTCTGTGCCGAACAGCAGCTTGCGTGGCCCGGCGCGATGAAACGCCTCTTCGAGCAGATCGAAGCGGCGCACGCCGGAGGTATCGGCAAACAGATTCGGATACCGAACGATCAGATCGATGACGCGGCGCTGCGCGGACCAGTCATCCGCGAAGCTGCCGAGATGCGCGAACACGAACGCGACATTCGGATGAGTCTGCGCGAGCAATTCCAGGCCGCCCGTCTCGCCGCCGGGATCGTAGAGCACGGGCAGATTCCAGCGTTGCGCGGCATCGCAGACTTGCCGGTGTATCCGCGCATCGTGCCGATGCACCTTGATGCCGCGCAGGCCCAGCATCAGCACCGCCTCCTCGATCATGCGATGCATGCGCTCGCGGTCGCGCTCGGCATGCACCATCGCGAAGCCGATCCAGCGTTGCGGGTCCGCGCGCACGATCGCGGCAACGTCGCGGTTGCCGCGCGCATAGTCGGACTGAAACACCGGCAGCAGCACCGAACGCGCGATACCCGCCCGCGACGCGCGGCGCGCGTAGGCGGCGAGCGGCGCGGTGGTGTCCCACGGACCGGTCATGCCGTCGCCCTGGCCGGCGTGCACATGGAAGTCGATGATCATGGCGCGAACTCGAAGAGACTGCCCGCGGCGAGATCGATCGCCTTGCCCGGCGCTTTCGGCGATGCGATGCCCGGCGGCAGCAGATTGTCGATCCTGAGCCCGCGCTTGCCGACGATCAGCGCGACTTTGAGCTTCCTGTTCGTCACGCGCGTGCGCAGCGCACGCACCAGCACGTGCTCGACGGCGGCGGCGTCCGACGCGCGCGGCGTATTGGCGATCCACACGTTGAGGTCGGAGTCGTGCTGCCGCGCATACAGGCGATGTCTTCGCAGCCGCGCGCCGACATCGTCCGACTTGCCGACGTAGATCGGCCGGCTGCCGCGCATCAGGATATACACGCCGATGCCGCTCGTGTTGTCCGCCGCGCCGCGTAGCGTCTTGTAGTGCCGCCATGCGAGCGTGACATTCGCGGAGCGCTCGACTTCGAATTCGAAGTCTTCGAGTTCCTGTTCGAGCGCGTCGATCTCGCGTTCGTACAGATGCGCGCCCGGCGCGACCGCGAGCGCGACGACCTCCATCGCATCGCGTTTTTGCCGCGCGAGAAAGCACGCGCGGCAGCACGCGCCCGAGCTTTCGAAGCGCGCGATTCGGCGATTCGGGTCCGCGCCGACGCGGCGCGCGCGCCGCAACAGAATCTGCATGTCCTGCGTGATCGTGCGCGATGTCATGCCCGGCGGCGTGCGCCGCGCTTGCGCAAGGAGCCGCATGAACCGCCGCATGCGCCACGGCGCGAGCTCCAGTGTGTGTCCGTCCGCGGTCTTAAACATGCTCGGTCTCCTTGAATACGGTGATGCGATGCGCGGCGCGTCCCGCATCGGGCAGACGCGGCGCGAGCGAGGCGATCGCATCGATGAGCGCGTCGATATCGGAAGCGCGATGATCGGCCCGCGCGATCGCGATGAGCGCATAGCCGCCGCCGCGCTGCCGCAACAGCGCCGTGCGCAGGCCACGCGCGTTCAAGCCCGCATGCAGCGCGAGCGCGCGCGGGTCGCTCGCGAGCGTCAGCCGTTGCAGCGGATGCCATCGGCCCGACAGACGCAGATCGGGCAGGACGCCATGCGCGAGCGCACGCAGCCCGTCATGCAGACGATGCAGCCGGTGCAGCAGCCGCAAGCGCAGACGCGCGCCCGCGCGGCGGTTGATCGCGAGCGCATCGAGTGCGGCGAGCAGCGCCGCCGCGCTCGCGGGGCTGCAATGCGATTGCGCGGGCCCGTTGCGGGCAATGTCGCCAATCAGCGCGGCCGGGCCGCACAGCGTCGCGAGCGGCGCGCCGAACGCCTTCGCCCAGGATGCGAGCAGCAAGACCGGCTGCATCGACGGGGACGGCAATCCGCTATGGCGCAACACGCCGCCGCCGCCCTGCCCCCACGGACTGCGCGGCGATGCGCGCTCGCCCGTCAGCCCGAGCACCTGGCTGTGATCGACGAGCACGACGCCGCCTTCGCGCCACACCGCCTCCACGTAGCGTTCGATGGGCGCGGGCACGCCCTCGCCGACGGTTGCATCGGTGATGACGGCGGGCGGGCGCGCCGATGCACGCCGCGCGAGCCTGCGCATGAGATCGCCGGCGTCGCCGTGGCGGAACCACGCGACCGGCACGCCGCGGCCCATCATGCGCTCGAGCGCCCAGCGCATGACCGGGTACAGCGCGTCGTCCGCGAAGAGCGCGTGCGTGCGGCCGAGCCTGTCGAACGCATCGATCGCCAGATGCAGCGTCGATGCGCCCGTCAAGCCCGCTTCCGCGCCCTGCAGCGCCGCGGCATCGGCGGCGACGCGGCGGGCGAGCGGCGCGGCCGCCAGCGCGGCGGGCAGCCCGGTCGTGAGCGCATCCCACGCGCCGAGCGCGCGCGCCGGATGGCGCATGCCGAGATACAGCGCGGAAGCGAAGTCGATCATCGCGCGCCCCTCTTCACGTCACGCCGCGAGGTTGCCGCGCCGTTCGCGCAGACGCCTGAGCAGATGGATGCCCGGCACCTGCACATCGACGGGTTCCGCGCTCACATCGACGCCCGTCACCGCCCGGTACGAGTGGATATACGCCTGAATCTCCGGCCGGAAGAACGTGGCCCAGTTCGCGGCGTTGGCCGGATCGTTGATGGAGTTCCAGTCGCCCCAGCGGATCGACGAGACGATCTGCTCGCCCATCGTCGCGAGCTGCCAGAACTGGAACGTGTTGGTGTCGCCCCAGCCTTGCAGCTTGCGCATGCTCTCGACCGAATGCATCCACGGCTCCGGATACGCGACCATCGCGCGGCGCGGCAGATACTCGCGGAATTCGGGCCGCGCGAGCAGCCACTGCTGCATCATCATTTCGATGCGCGAGGTCGTCGGCAGGTCGAGGAACTGGTTGTGCGCGCCTTCCGAGAGGATCAGATGCACTTCACGCAGCGCGTTGAGCAGCGGGAAGCCGTCGGGCACGACCGTGGTGTCGTCGGACTGACGGAAGAACGGCACGCACAGGTTCAGCAGCGTGTGGAACGCTTCGAGGAACTTGCTCCGATTATCTGCAGTGCGAACTTTTGGTACGGCGCGGCCGAACAGTTGCAGGCCGTACTGATGCGCATATTCCGCCGCGCGCCGCTCGATCGGCAGACGATGCTGCTCGTCCTGCACCCAGCCCCAGATGAGGTTGTTCAGCGGCCGCAGCGAATCCAGCTCCAGTTGCGCGAGCGGATCGCGCGGGCCGCCCGACACGTTCTGGAAGCGCCGCGAGACCGCGTTCATCGTCTGCACGAGCTGGAGCTCTTCCATCCAGTAGCTCCAGATCAGTTCGATGAGCGGCGGATGCATGAGCTTCGCCGAAAAGTTGTTGTTCCACTGCGTGAGCCACAGGCACTTTTCGTGGCACGGGCCCATATCCTGCTGCTCCTGTTGCTGATGAGCGAGCGCGTCCGCCGCCGCCTGCGCGACATCGCCCGCGCCCGTGCCCTGCAACTGATTGACGATGCGTTCGAGATACGGCACGGACGGCGACTCGTTCAGGTTGCGCTTTTCCGTGAGATACATCTTGGCGAGGTTGTCGACGTCGAGCGCGGTGAGCTTCAGGCCGAGACGCTCGTTGGCGAGCAGCCGCGCGGTGTCGTCGCCCTGCAGCAGCGCCATGACCTTGGCCGTCTCGGTGCCGTCCTGCACGACCGCGCCCCACGTCACGACGAAGGCTTCGGTCGCGACCTTGAGCGCACGATACGCGTCGGTATCCGTGAACGGCAGGAAGCGGCGGCGGCTCAGGCGCGCGGCGCCGGGATACAGCGGCATGTCATCGACGGTCTTGCCGGTGAAGAACAGCAGGTCGAGATTGCGCGCGTAGTTGTCCCACGAGAGCATCTCGGCATTGCGCTTGATGAGAATCCACAGCGCGACATCGGCGGTGAGCGGCATCGTCGAGCGGCGCATCGTGACGGGCGTCACGGCGCCGAACATCGTATCGTCCTCGACCACGCCGGAGCGCTCGGCGATCTCGTCGCCGGTGTCGTCGTCGCGCGGCAGCGTGATGTGCGAGGAGAATTCCGACTTTTTGACCATCGCCTTGTCGGACGTCACGGCGAGGCTGGTCGATTCGGCCAGCGCCGGTTTCGCCAGTTCGCGCATGGCCACCTTGACCGTCTGCGTGCGTGGCGCGCCGCTTGCGGGAACGGCGGTGGCCGTGTCGGCGGCAGCGGCGGCGGGCGTGTACGTGCCGGTCAGCTTCACGCTGTCGCCCGCGAGCAGATGCCCCGCCATGCGCATGATGTCGTTCGGCGAAGTCGCCGAGGTGGCGAAGCCCTTGAGCGCGTCGGCCAGTTGCAAGAGCAGGTCGCCCGCGCCGGTGCTGCCGGCGGTGTCCGGATTCTTCGACAGCGTGATCGTGCGCACGACCGCCGGGCCGCCCGCGACCGCGGTGGCCGGTCCAATCGCGCCCTGGCTCGCGCGGCGCAGCGGCCCCTTCGCGCTGCGCTCGGTGGCGGCGAGCGTCTCGATCGGTATCTGCACCGTGAATTTGTCGAGATTGCCGGGATCGTCCTGATCGACTTTCAGTTGCAGCACGCCCGGGAATGGGATGGTACTCATCGTTGTTCTCCTTCAGAGAATCATGCGTGAATCACGCGTAAGCGGCGAATGGGTTTGCGTGCAACGAACCGGCATGCGGCGGCATGGCGGGCGGCCGTCGCTGATTGAGCACGACGCTCAGTTGCGCACTGCCCGCGCTCCACGGCAGATAGCCCGCGAGCGCCCAGCGCTGCAGCAGTTCGGCGATCACCTTCAGCTCCGTCTGCGCGGGCAGATGCCCGCTGTAGCGCGCCTGCCCGAGCACGGCGAAGGCGAGCGCGGGCGTATCCGCGAGCCATTGCTGAGGCCGCGCCTTCACGCGCTGCCAGCGCGCGAGCAGCGCGTCGGGATGCCGGTCGGGCAGACTGAGCGCCGCGCCCATCGTCTGGCCGCGCAGCGCGGGTGGACGCAGCGACAGCAGCACGGCGACGAAGCGTGGAATCGCCCGCGACAGCGCATCGAACGAGGCGCGCTGCGCCGCGCTCATCTGCATGCGCGGATAAAGCCGCTCCCACACCGCTTCGAGCGCCGACCACTGCGCATGCGGATACAGCGCGCGGCCCATCGCGATCGACAGCTTCACGCGTATCCACGGCGCGGGATGCGGATCGTCGAGATTGATGCGCATGACGAACGCGCGCGGCAGGCTCACCACGCTCATCAGGCCGACGGTCGCCGCGATGCCCACGCGCGACACCGCCCACAGATCCGCGACGATCTCCCCGATCCATCGATCCCAGGCGCGCCAGACCGACGGCCCCCGCACGAAGCGCGACGGCGACGCGCGCTTGTACGTATTCGCGAGATCGAGCAGCGCCGACGCCTGATGCCCCACCTCGTGATACAGCGACGCTGCGATGCCCGTGCCCACCATCCGCTCGCGCGGCATGCGGATCACCGCGACGGGGTTGTCGCCGCCGCCCGGCAGCCGCGTGCGCGCCCGCCGGATCGCGCCGCCATGCCCGCGCTCCACGTAACAGATGACGGGCGGCGGCGCGACCGGCACGCCCGGCTGGCGCAGACCGTCCTGCGCGGCGACATCGAGGCCCGCGAGCCAGATGCCGGTGCCGTGCTGGCTGCGCTGCGTGAGCACTTCCGCGAAGATCTCGAAATGCGTGAGCGCGGCGTGGAAATACAGCTTCAGGAGCGCATAGCGGCGCTGCGCGCGGGCGACGTTCGCGGGCGTGGCGGCGAGCGCGCGCAACTGCCCCAGAAATTGCGCGATGCGCTTGCGCAATTGCTGGCGGCCCGCCTGCATATGCCGTTCGATGGCGGACATCGCCTCGTCGCTGACGTTCGCGGCGGGGACCATCGGCATCTGCAGCGCGTAGGGCAGTTGCGCGTCGAGCCGCGCCCGGATGCCGAGCACTTCCTGTTCGACCAGACGCAGCGCTTCTTCACACGGGTTCATCGCAATCGAGCCTCGCGGTTCAGTACGCCATGCGGCGCGGGCTCAGATAGAGGATGATGGCGCGCCCGTTGCGCGAACGCCGCCACTGCCCGCCCTGCGGAATCGCGACCTGCGTATGCGTGCCGCAGTTCGGGCATGGCGCGGTGGCCGCGGCCGTCATGGCTGCGGGCGCGGCGCCGTCATAGATGGGCGCGGTCGGCGCGCCGTCGAAGTACGCGCCGGGCATGGGACGCGGGCCGGGATAGCGCCGTGCGGGCGCGCCGAAGATCGGCACGGGCGCCGAACGCGCCGCCGCAATGCCGTTGCGCGAGATCGCGCGCATCGCGGGCACGAGCCCCGGCGCGACCTGGCGCGCGGCGCGCAGGAAAGCGATGCGGGCCGCGCGCGCGGGCGGCACGTGCGGGGGCATCGACGCGAGATGGTTCGTCGCGTGCTGGCCGATGCGCACGAGGCGGCGCGCGACTTCGAATTCGCGGTCCTCGTTGCTGAGGCCTTCCAGTTCGAGGCCGAGCGCGCTGCCCGCCATGCTCGCGAGCTTGCCGCCGATCATGCCGCCCGCGCCGGGCACGACGAGATTGCCGAGCGCGCTGCCGACGATCGGCAAGGCCGACTTCGCCGCGGAGCGCAGGATGCCGCCGAGCGCCTTGCCCGCCGACGACTTCGCGAAGCTGGTCGCCGCGCGCCCGACCGACTTGATGAGCCCGCCGAGGAACTGCTCCATCTCCTGCTCGTTGCTGACGGCGAGCAGTTCGGCGGCGAGTTCCATCTCCTGCATTTCGCCGGAAACTTCGGTTTCGAACTCGTTTTCGAATTCGTTCTCGCTCACTTCGAATTCGGTTTCGAACTCGTTTTCGCTCTCGAATTCCTGAGCCGTCTCGCCCGCTTCAGCCGACAATTCCTGCTCAAATTCGTTATAGCCGGGGCCCCATCCGGTAGGCCGGGAACTTCCGATATCGTGCATTTTGCCGCTCCTTTGCGCTGGTTGGCGAGACTCGAAGCTCGCACGCAGACCTATTTGCAGAGGCCGTGCCAGTTTGAACGGAGCCGCGAGAGCCTTGTCCGGCAAGGGTTTCGACGATGACGCGACAACACGCGGGCGAACGCCGCTTCGTTTATCGCGAGGATGAGGGCGCTGCGCCGCGAAGGGCGCTTCGCTCAGGGAAGGATGATGATGCGGGAGCGCGAAGGCTCCCGTAAAACGCGAGCGCGTCGATCAAAGCTGAACGCCGCGCGTCAACGCGCCATCGACGACGAAATTCGCGCCGCTCACGAAGCTCGCCGCCGGACTCGCAATGAACGCCACCGCGTTCGCGATCTCCTGCGGCTTCGCCATGCGCCCGGTCGGATTCAACGCGAGCGCGCGGGCAAAGAGCGCGGGATCGTTGTGTTCGATCCAGTCCCACACGCCGCCTTCGAAATACACATTGCCCGGCGACACCGTATTCGCGCGAATGCCCTTCGCGGCGAGCTGATTCGCCAGCCCCTGCACGTAGTGCACGAGCGCCGCCTTGAACACGCCATACGGCCCGGCGGCGAAATCGATCTCGCGCGCCGACACGCTCGAGATCGCGACGATCGATGCCGCGCCGCTCGCTTCGAGATGCGGCATGGCGGCATCGACGAGATTGACCGTGCCGAGCAGGTCCGTCTCGAACTCCTTGCGCCACGATTCGATATCGTTGCCGATCGCGAGCGCGCTCACGTTCGCGACCACGATATCGAGCCCGCCCCAGTCTGCCGCGACGCTTTCGACCCATGTTTTAAGGGCTTTGCCGTCGGATACATCCACGGCCGCGCCCGATGCGCGCGCGCCGCTCGACGCCGCGAGCGCATCGGCGGTCGTCTTCACGCTCGCTGCATCGCGTGCGCAAATGGCCACGTCCGCGCCCTCTTTCGCGAGCGTCTGCGCGATGGCGAGCCCGATGCCTTTCGTTCCGCCCGTCACGATCGCCTTCAAACCTCTGAGCTGCAAGTCCATGTTCGTCGCTCCCGTGAACTTACTTGAGATAGCGCTTGGCGATCATCGCGCCGACCGTATATTTCGGATCGACGAAATTGCCGAGGCGCACCTTGCCGACCTGGCTGAGCATCATGTAAGCATCCCACTTGTCGAAGCCGTAGTCCGCGGCCATCCATAGAATGAGCTCGCGATAGGCGATGCGCGTCGCGTCTTCGAGCGGACGCGCGCTGCCGATGCTCATCAGCGCGTCTTCGTTTTCGAGGCGCGGCCAGGCGATCTTCCAGCCCTTGATGAGATCGACGCGCACGGTCGTCGTGCTCTGATATTCGACCGCCGTGCCGCACACTTCGCCATCGCCCTGACACGCGTGCGCATCGCCGATAAAAAGCCGCCCGCCCGGCGAACGCACCGGCAAGTACGTGATGCTGCCCGGCCCCATGTCGGGCACGTCCATGTTGCCGCCGTGCTGATCGGGCGTGAGCGAGTTGATCGAATCGAGTTCGGGAGAGAGGCTCAACGTGCCGATATGCGGCCGGTACGGCAGCGTATGGCGGCGGCTCCAGTAGACGTTCTCTTCGTCGATGCGGATCTTGCGCACCTTCTCGGGCAACGGCTCGTTCAGGAGCGCCGTGTAGTCGGTGCCCGTGAGGCCGCCGAAGTTCTGGATCATGGCGCAGAAGCCATGCGGATCGGGGCCGCGCGGCGACATCTTTTCGATGTGCACCGCGACTACATCGCCTTTTTCCGCGCCTTCGATCATCACTGGTCCGTTCTGCGGATTGAGAAACGGCACCTCAAGCTTTTCCGATGGCCTGTCGTTTTCATCCGTGAGTTTGCCGCCGAAGGCATCGCGCGTGTCCACGACGATGCGATCGCCGGGCTTCACATGCAGCACGGGCTCCGAATACGGGCCGATGGTGTAGTGAAACGTCTTCTGCACGTCCTCTGTCAGATGATGCTCGACCGGCTCGCGCCCCGCGCCCACGCCGCGCTGCATCATGATCGAATCTTCGAGCCACTTCATGTTGCGCCCTCCGTCACAGAGTCAGGGTTGGCGAACCGGTTGCTCAATGTAGCCTACTTCACCCATCCCCGTTCGATGAGCGGCACATCCCACGCCGGCTCGGGGCTCACCTGCTCGGCGAGAAACTCGACCAGCGCCTTCACCTTGAGCCCCTGGCGCTGCGTCTCGGGATACACGGCGGCGAAGCTGAGCGGTGAGAGCGCATAGTCCGCGAGAATCGGCACGAGCGCGCCTTGCAGCAGCGACGTGCTCGCGACGAGCGTCGGCAGGCATACGATGCCGCCGCCCGTCAGCGCGTAGTCGTGCAGCAGATGCACGGAGTTGGAGCGGATAATGCCGGGCAATTCGATCTCGACGGCATCGCCGCCGCGCGTCATCGTCCACCGATTGCGCGACGGATAGCCGGAATACAGCGCTGTCCTGTGCGCGAGCAGATCGCGCGGGTGCTGCGGCGCGCCATGCTCGCCGACATACGAGGGCGCGGCGCAAAACAGCCGCCGCACCGTGAAAAGACGCCGTTCGATCAGCGATTCGGAAATGGCCGGGAAGATTTGAAACGCGACGTCGAAGCCTTCTTCGATCGGATCGACCACGCGGTCATTGACGATCACGTCGAGCTGAATGCCGGGATACCGCCGGTTGAACTCGGCGAGCGACGCGCCGAAGTGGCCGAGCGCGAAGCCCGGCAGCATCTGGATGCGAAGGCGTCCGGTGGGCGTCGCGCGCAACTCGCGCATCTGGTCGGTCAGTTCGTTGACCCGTCCCACCACTTCGGCGCAATCGCGATAGAACGCCTCGCCGACATCGGATAGCCGCACATGGCGCGTGCTGCGGTGAAAGAGCGGCGCATCGAGGAAGCGTTCGAGCTGCTGGATGCGGTGCGTGATGACCGACCCGGTGACGCCAAGCTGCCGCGCCGCCTCCGCGAAGCTGCTGGTTTCCGCCACCCGCACGAAGGCCTCGATGCTGAGAAAACGATCCATGCTGGTCCCTTTCGAGCGTGTCCAGCATGGAAGTGTAGCCGCAGCGGCGCTCGTGCAACGCGCCGTGATTACTCGGGTTGCGCGTTCCCGCTCAGCGCCGGCGCCTGCGCCTTGCGGCGCACTTTGGCGGGTGCGGTTTCTTCGAGCAACAGGCTCACGCCGACACCGAGCAGCACCGCGAAGATCGGTAGCCACATGATATTCTGGATACCGAACTTTGTTGCGACGAAACCGGCCAGCGCGGGCGCAATACCGCCGCCGAAGATCTCGCCCGCGCCCACCACGATGCCGATCGCCGTCGATACCATGCCGGCGGGCGCCGCCTCCGTCGCGACCGGACCCGAGAGCAACGCGACGAGACCGAGCGTGAAAAAGGACGCGGCGAACAGCACGATGAACAGAAGCAGCGGCTGTGCGCCGACGCCGCGGAACACGTACAGCATGACCGCCGTCCCCGCGAAACCGGCGATGCTCGCTATCCGCCGGCCGACGAAATCGGAGAGACCCGGCAGGCCGAATTGTCCGACGAAGCCGCCGAAGCCGATCGCCGATACCACGATGCCCATGCGCTGCGTGTCCAGCGAAAGGTAATCGGTGAGGTAGAGCGGCAGCATCGCGCCGAGCACGAAAACGCCGGTCATCGCGCAGAAGAGCGCAATCATCGCGACGGGAATGTTGCGGCTCTTCAGCACGTCACGCCAGTTGCCGCGCTCGACGGGCTGCGCGGCCGGTTCGCTCATCGAACGCGGCTCGCGAATGACGAAGTACATCGCGAGCCCGATGATCAATCCGGGAATCGACACGAGCGCGAAGACCCAGCGCCACGACATGACGCCGAGCAGTTGCGTCGCGATGATCGGCGCGAGCGCGAGGCCGAACAGCGCGAAGCCGCTTTGCTGAAGCCCCAGATTGAAGCCGCGCCGCTTGGGATGGGAAGCATCGGCGGTGGCGGCGAAGCTCGTCGGACAGAACGAGCCTTCGGCGACGCCCATCAACGCGCGAACGGCGAGCAGGCTGGCGAGGCCGCCGGCGACGCCCGAGAATCCCGACAGCAGCGAGAACCCGATGATCGCGGGAATCAGGACCTTGCGCCGCCCGATCTTGTCGGAGATGCCGCCCATCAGTGCGGCGAAGACGCCCCACGACAGACCCAGTATGCCGATGCAGTTGCCGACGTCCTGCGCGGTCAGATGCAGGTCCTTCATGATCGACGGGAACAGCGGCGCGATCAGCCACCGGTCGAGGCCCACCAGGCCGAATCCAAGCGCAAGCAGCGTCACCGCTTTCCATTCGTAGGACGTATCCCACCGGTTCGATTTCATCCTTGTCTCCTGAGTCAGAATCGGTGACGGCCGTAGAGGGCTGCACCGACGCAATGGAGCGTGACTCAGGCGGGAGGGGAATAGAATCCCATAACTCGCGAATGCGTCATTCGCGATATGCAAACAATGGCGGGGCTGCGGTACGAAGCGGCGTCGGACAAAGCGTTCACCGGGTCGATTCGACCGTCTGCATGCTATCGAACTCGATCGTCATCTCCGCACCGAGCGACGCGGAGATCTTCGCTATTTTCTTCGCGGGCCAGTTATCGCCCCAGGGATGCGACTTTTCCAACGCTGTCCGTGCCGACACATACTCAGTCGAGCTCTCGCTCAACACGGTCAAACTGTAGACGATGTTTTGAGCGATAAAGCCATCAACGATAAATCGCGTAGCGTTCTCGAAACGGAGGGTGACGAACCGCTTTTTATAATCATCGCAAAGTTGAATCGTCAGTTCATGCGCATTCATATCGACGGCGACGCCGACGATAAACCAATCATGAAACGATTGCATATATCCTCTCAGAACGGCAGGGGGCTGAAGGGAACAACGTCGAATCCGCCATCGCGACCGTTCGGCCCCCAGTTGTGAGCATGGGGGCGTAAGCCGTTGTGAACGTGGTCATAATCGAGGTCAACGACCGGCCTGCCGTCAGCACCATAGAGCCGCATTTGTCCGCTGCCGGGATTGGTGTACCAGGTTCCGGGTTCGCCGAAGTTTGGTGTCTTCGCGATATCGAAAATATCACCGTCTGGCATGTCCGGCTGGTACTCGAACGGCTGGGCGTCACTGAGCGATGCACCGACATCGCTGGCGTCAGTGTCAGCGAAGCCCTTGAGCATTGAATCGCTATCGCTGTCATCGTCCGATCCCGCGCCGCCGAGCGCAGTCCCGGCGACTGCTTCGACAGTGCCCAGCCAATCGAAACCGCCGCCACTACTCGCGCCACCCGCGCCGGATGCGAAATCGCGCACTGAACCGAAGCCCGATTCGCCATCAGCGCGCTTTAACGCCGTGAACTCGCGCAAGTCCAGAGCGTCGCCGCTCTTGGCTTTGAAGCTTACGCCGCCGCCTGGTTTCGGCCAGTATTGCGGCGCATACCACTTGTACACCTCTTGCCCGCTCCACCAGTATCGTTTGCGATTGATGGCGGGCACGAGGCGGCCATCCTGAACGGCGCGACGCAGCACACGCGTGATGCCGTCGCCATCGACCGGTACGTCCCAACTCGATACCCGCAGCTCGTGACGAATGAAATCGACATACTGGCGGAATTCAGTACTCAGGTATGCGCTGCGTCGATTGATGCGAGCCCGAAACAGCCGGTCGAAATCGCGCCGGTCCTGCGCGATCTGTCTCTCTTGCTCTTTCTCTTTAACGCTGCGCTCATCGTAGGACAGATCTCCGTATGGGTGAGTCCGCCACATATACCAGTCAATCTGATGAAATTCGCGTCGAGTCATCAGCGTGCATTGCCAGCCGAAGCCGCCTGACAGCGGCACATACAGCGCATTGAACGAGCGGCCCCATTTGGGAAACGCCATGTCACCTCCGCCTTCAACAGAAGTGCCAATGGTAGCGGGTGAGAATCGGGTATCTGTAGCGTTGTCTCAATAAGCAGGAAGTCGTGGCGGCGCCTTCTCAAAGGCACCGGTCCCAATGGACGCGCCCACGCCCCGCTTATTTGGTCCCTGCAACGACAAAAGCATCCGACCGGTCCGGCAGCGTCAGCCCCGCGAGCACTTCGTTGTTGGCGAAGAACACGACGCCCGTGACCGTCGCGCCGGGGTAAAGGCAAGGCGCGGGGCCGAACGTCACCGTGGCGTCGAGGAAATTCTTGTTGCCGTGCGGCGTCGTCGTTCCGCTGAATGTGCAGCCGCTTTTTCCCGCGCCCGAAACCGAACCGTCCTGACCGACGGTGAACGTCGCCGCCTCGCCGCCCTTGGTCGATCCCGCCGCGCCCGAATAGCTGCCGGCCACGGCGCTCAGCGAGACCGGGCGCTCATAGGCGGCGTCATAGACGAGGTTGTAGCGGATGCTGCTCAGCTTCGCCGTGCTCGTGTAGGCCACGCCCACGAGACTGTTCCGCTCGTTGTAGCCCGCGAGAACGGGCGTATCGACCGCGCCCTTGCCGCTGATGTCGAAAGTCCGCGCGTTGTCCGACTGGAACGTCCCGTGCGAGGCGGACGCCGTGCCCTGCACCAGTCCCAGCGCGCTGGTATCGGCGTTCGCGTACACGAAGTAGAACGCGCCTGAATCGAGCACCACGCCGCCTACGATGTTGTTGTTCGCATCGGTACCCGAATAGAGGCCCTGCGCGGCGTTGGGCGCAGGCGCGGCGGGCGCATTGTTCGAATCCGATCCGCCTCCGCCGCATCCGGCTGCAACGATCGTGGACGCACAAAGGGCAATGACGAGTTTCATGCTTGTTCTGTTTTGTTGTGGCTGTGGGAAATGCGCCAATAGGCGGCCTTCCGGGCTAACGGCATAGGGCGGAAAAACTTGAGGGCCCTGTTGCCGCTGTTACATTCTTCAACGTCAGAGCGCCGTTTAACTAAGGATGCCGAATCATATCGACGGCCAAATCGTTTCCCTGCCTGAAGGCCGCTGCTAAACTCGTGACATCGTCAAATTCGATTCAAGTCCGACCGCGATGCCCGATACCGTCCTGCCCGCCGATCTGAGCTTCTTTCCGACGCTTTCCGCGGCGGGCAGCCTGAGCGCGGCGGCGCGCGAACTCGGGCTCACGGCGGCGGCCGTCAGCAAGCGCCTGTCGCAGATGGAAACGCGCGCGGGCGTCGCGCTCGTCAACCGCACGACGCGGCGCATGATGCTCACGCCGGAGGGCGAGCTTTACCTCGAACATGCGCGGCGCATCCTCGACGAGATCGACGAATTGTCGGAACTGCTCGGGTCCGCGAAACGCAGCCCGAAAGGCCTGCTGCGCGTGAACGCGACGCTCGGTTTCGGGCGAAGCCATATCGCGCCGGCCATATCGAAGTTCGTCGCGAAGTATCCGCAGGTCTCGGTGCAATTGCAGTTGTCGGTCACGCCGCCGCCGCTCACCGACGATGCCTTCGATGTCTGCATCCGCTTCGGCGAGCCGCCGGATACGCGCGTCGTCGCAAGGCGGCTCGCCGGAAACCGCCGGCTCTTGTGCGCCGCGCCCGCCTATATCGCGGCGCGCGGCATGCCGCTCACGGCGCACGATCTCACGCGCCACAACTGCATCGGCATTCGTCAGGGCGATGAAGCGTATGGCGTGTGGCGCCTGAGTTCAGGACGCGGGGCGTCGCGCAAGACGGAGGCCGTGCGCATCAACGGCACGCTCACGACGAACGACGGCGAAATCGCGGTGAAGTGGGCGCTCGAAGGACACGGCATCCTCATGCGCGCCGAATGGGACATCGCGCAGTATCTGGCGGACGGTTCGCTCGTTCGCGTGCTGCCCGACCACGAAACGCCGAACGCGGACATCTTCGCTGTCTATTCCCAGCGGCATCAGATGTCCAACCGGATTCGCGCGTTCGTCGACTTCATCGCCCATGAACTCAAGGGCGAAATGGCCGCGCGCGGGTGACAGGCGCGCGGCGTGCAGCGCGGCGCGTTCAGGCGTCCGGTTTCAGATACGCCAGCAGCATGTCCAGATGCATGGCGGAAATGGACTCATGCGGGGCCGATTCGGCGTAATTGCGCCCCGTGAACGTATTGATGGTGAAGCGGTTCGACACGATGTAATACCCCATGCCCACCAGCGTCACGTAGAAATCCAGCGGATCGACGCCCTTGCGGAACTGCCCGGCCGCCGCGCCGCGTTCGAGGGTGACACGCAGCAGATCGACCACGGGCGAGATCGTCTCTCGCAAGCCGCTCGAACGCTCCAGATAGCGCCCTTCGTGCAGATTTTCGTTATTGACGAGGCTCAGCCATTGCGGATTTTCCCGCAGATACGTCCAGATGGACTTCGCCAGCTCGCGGATCGCTTCGGCCGGTTGCAGGCCGGACAGGTCGAGACTCGCCTCGCGCTCCGCGAACCGCACGTACATGGCTTCGAGCACTGCGACGTACAGGCCTTCCTTGCTCGTGAAGTAGTAGTAGAGCATGCGCTCGTTCGTGCCCGCCGCCGTGGCAATGGCGTCGACCCGCGCGCCGGCGAGGCCGAATTTCGTGAACTGCTCGGTAGCGGCTTCGAGAATGCGCCGTCTCGTGCCTTCCGGATCACGTTTTGCTCGTTGTTCGCTCATTTCTCGGCCACCAATGGGAGTTGCAACCATTAATTAATAGCCGACATTATGCCGAGCGTCACGCTCCACAGCATAGGGCGGCATATACGGATTGTTGCCGCCTTGACGGAGAGAATATGAAACGCTAGTGAAAGGATCGGTCGCAGCCCGCGCTTGCCGGCGCGGGCTGCGTATGTCGTGGACAGGTCGCGTGGCGCGATATTGTTCGCCTAGTGCAGCTTGACTCTCGGGGCGAGCAATCGTCCGAGGCCATGCGCGGCAATGCCGAAGACGGTTCTGCGCAAGCCCGACACGGCCACCAGATGCTTGCGATAGAGCGCCGCGTACATCAGCTTCGCGATAAAGCCTTCGACGAAGAACTTCCCTGTGCTCGTCATGCCGGCCACGCTGCCGACGGCCGTCGGCGAACCCAGCGAAACGAGCGAGCCGTGGTCCTTGTACGTGAAAGCGCCCACGTCCCGGCCTTCGATGCGCGCGCTCAGCGCCTTGCACAAGAACATCGCCTGCTGATGCGCGGCCTGCGCGCGCGGCGGCACCAGCACATCGGCTGTCCACGCGCAGCTCGCGCAATCGCCCAGTGCGAAGATGTCCGCATCCGTCTCGCTCTGCAACGAGCTCGCGACCTTGATCTGATTGACGTGATTCACGGCGAGCCCGTCGAGCGATGCCAGAACGGCGGGCGCCTTGATGCCCGCTGCCCAGATCGTGATATCGGCGGGAATCGATGCGCCGCCCGCGATCTCGACGCTGTCCGGCTGCACGCGCGTGACCGAGGTCGAGACGCGCACCGAAATGTTCATCTTCTCGAGGATGGCGCGGGTCGTATCGGACACGCGCCGGGCAAGCGCGGGCAAGACGCGATCGCCTCGTTCGAGCAGCGTGATGCGCATCGCGGCGCGCGGGCTCTCGGAAAGCAGCCGGAACTGCCGCAGCGTATGCTCCATGCGGCGCAGCTCGGCAGCAAGCTCGACACCCGTCGCCCCCGCGCCGATGATGGCGATATCCACGGCCTCGTCCGCGTCGCTCGCGCCTTGTGCGCGCTTTCTCAGGCAGACCTGAAGCAGGCGCTTGCGCAAGCGCTCCGCCTGCTCCAGCGTGTCGAGCGCGATCGCGTGATCTTCCGCGCCCGGTACGCCGAAGAAATGCGTGCGGCTGCCGAGCGCGAGCACCAGCGTGTCGTATTCGAGGTCGCGCGGCGGCAGCACTTCGGCGTCGCTGTCCTCGAATTCGAACATCGGGCCGATCTTCAGGCGGCGGCTTTCGCGGTCGAGGCCCGTCATCTCGCCGTGAACGAACGTGAAGCCGTTCCAGTGCGAATGGGCTGCATAGGCGATTTCATGCGCGTGCGTATCGAGACTGCCGGCGGCCACTTCGTGCAGTAGCGGCTTCCACACGTGCACCGCGGAGCGGTCGACCAGCGTCACGTGCGCACGCCCCGCCTTGCCGAGCCGGTTGCCGAGGCGCGTCGCCAGCTCCAGGCCGCCCGCGCCGCCTCCCACGATGACGATCCGATGCATCTGCAGGCCTCCCGTTCAGTTGTAGCCCAGGATGGCGGCCGAGTTGGCGTCCGCGCGTTCCGGCACGTTGCCCGCCATGACGGCGACGGGTCCTTCCAGCAGCTTCGAATAAGACGAACCGCGCGCCTTGCCGATCACGTTTTTCGACGTGGAGAGGTTGCCGTGAAACAAGGCTTGAAAGGAGAATGCTTCTTCGTCGATGAAGGGGTTCATGGTTCGGATGAGAACGTTCGTTAGGGAAAGAAGATCTGTCAGAACGATTCTCATGGCACCATTAACGGCCTGCAAACGATATAAATACTCAACGTTGTGCGTAACAGGAAGGATGTGTGAGACGCAAAATACCGAGCATCGACGCACTCATCGCGTTCGAGGCCGCCGCCCGGCACCTGAGTTTCACGCGCACGGCCGAGGAACTGTCGCTGACCCAGAGTGCGGTGGGCCGTCAGGTCGCGAGCCTGGAGGAATATCTCGGGACGCCGCTTTTCAACCGGCACAAGCGAAGAATCAGCCTGACCGAAGCCGGTGAGCTCTATGCAAAGCGCGTGCGGGAAAATCTCGAACGTCTCGAACGGGACACGCTCGCCGCGATGGCGCACCGCAATGCCGGCGGCATTCTGGAGCTCGCGGTCATCCCGACCTTCGCCACGCGCTGGCTCATTCCGCGGCTGCCGGACTTCTATGCGGCCCACGACGACATCGTCGTCAACCTGACCACGCGCGCCGCGCCGTTTCTCTTCAAGGACACGCCGTTCGATGCCGCCATTCACTTCGGCGATCCGGTCTGGCCCGGCTCGGTGGCGAAGTATCTGTTCGGCGAGGAGATCACCGCCGTATGCAGTCCGCGTCTGCTCGACGGACGCACGAAGCTCGCGCCCCGCGACATCGCGGACTTCACGCTGCTGCATCAGTCGGCGCGGCCCGACGCATGGCGGCAGTGGCTCGCGCAGGCAGCCGTGCATGACGTCGACAGCATGAAAGGCCAGCGCTACGAACTCTTTTCGATGCTCGTCGAAGCGGCGAAAGCCGGTCTCGGCATCGCGCTGGTGCCGCGCTTTCTGGTGGCGCACGAACTTCGATCGCGGGAACTGGTGAGGCCGTTCGAACTCTCTCTGCCGAGCGACAAGGGTTACTACCTCGTCTATCCCGAACGCAAGCAAAACTCGCCGTTATTGCGCACGTTCGAGCGCTGGCTGCTGACGACGGCGCAGTCGTATATCGCAACCGAACGGCGTAACGACCAGTGAGCCTCCCATGACATCGGAAAGCCAGGCATCGTTCAATCGACGGCTCGACCAGGCCCGACGCCTGCTCGCACTCGCGCAGACGGGCCTGCACTACACGACCGGCGTCTTCGACAAGGAGCGCTACGAAGAAATCGCGGCGATCGCGCATGAGCAGATCGCGGAAATCGCCTCGCTGAAAACCGATGAAGTCGCCGAGCTATTCGCATTCGAATCGGGCTATGCGAATCCGAAGCTCGACGTCCGCTGCGCCGTATTCGACGATGCCGGCCAGATCCTGCTCGTGCGCGAAGCCGCCGACGGGCTATGGTCGCTGCCTGGCGGCTGGGCCGACGTGGGTCTCTCTCCCGCCGAAAACGCCGCGAAGGAAGTGCGCGAGGAAAGCGGCTATACCGTCGAGATCGTGCGCCTGCTCGCCGCGTGGGATACGGCGAAGCATCCTCATCCGCCATCGGTCTTCCATATCTGGAAGCTCGTGTTTCTCGGCACGGTGCAGCATTCCGGCGAGCGCATCGGCGAGGAAACCGACGCCGTCGGGTTCTTCAGCCCCGACGATCTTCCGCCGCTCTCGCTCGGCCGCATCATGCCCGAGCAGATCAGACGGCTGGACGAACTGCGCCGCGGCGCCGGCGTGGACTTCGACTGAACCGGCGGCACACCCCGGCGCGCGACCGGTGGTACCCTGTCAGGCGGTTCGCCGAATGCCTACCGAGGAGAAGCCCATGCCGGCACGCTCGATTGCGTCTCTGTCACTCTCGTTCGGACTCGTCTCGATACCCGTCAAGCTCTACTCGGCCACGGAGAGCGCGTCGGACGTCCGCTTCAATCTTCTCGCCCCGGACGGCGCGCGCGTCAAACAGCAATACGTATCCGATGCCACGGGCGAAGTCGTCGAACGGTCAGCCATGAAGAAGGGCTATGAGTTCGAAAAAGGCCGCTATGTCGTCTTCACGGGCGACGAACTGAAGGCGCTGGAAGAAGGCGCGAGCCATGTCGTCGAGATCGTTTCGTTCGTCCCGGAGAAATCCGTCGATCCGATCTTCTATGACAAGGCCTATTTCATCGCGCCCGACAAGCGCGGCGGCAAGCCCTACAGCCTGCTCCAGCAGGCACTCGCGCAAAGCGGACGATGCGCGCTGGCGAAGTGGTCGTACAAGGGCAAGACCCGTGTGGTTCAGGTGCGCCCCGCCGAAGACGGCATGGTCTTCCAGCAACTCCTTTTCGCCGACGAAGTGCGTTCTCTCAAGGATCTGAATATCGAACATGTGTCGGTGTCGGACGCGGAGTTGAAGCTCGCGCTTCAGATCATCGAGCAAGGCACCGAAGACGCCTACGACGCCGCCGCCTACGAAGACGAGGAAAAGAAGCGCATCCTCGCCGCGATCGACCGGAAGATCGAGGGCAAGGAGGTCGTCTCGCCGCAAGCCGAAGAACCCGCGGCGGGCGGCGAAGTCATCGACCTGATGGAAGCGTTGCGCGCAAGTCTCGCCAAAACCAGCGCCAAGCCGAAGGCCGCGGGGCCGGCAAAGCGCAAAACCGCGGCGGCGGAAGCCGAAGAAGCCATCGACGTGCCGAAGGTCAGAAAGCCCGCCGCGCGGGCTCAGAAAGTCGCGGCGGAAGCGCCGGCCAGGACGCGTGCGCGCAAGTGAGCAGACGAATCGTTGCGCACGATCTTTCGCTGGCCAAACTCGTGTCGATGCTGGGCGTGACGCGCCGGGTCGTCACCGGCCTGATCGATGCGGGGTTCGTGACGCCCGAGCGCGGGCCGCGCAATGAACTGCGTTTCTCCTTTCAGGACGTCGTGTTGCTGCGCACGGCCTTGCGCCTGCGCGCCGCCGATGTGCCGCCGCGCAAGATCAGCCAGGCGCTTGCCCGTCTGCGCGCCGACCTGCCGGACGAACTGCCGCTGTCGGGCTTGCGCGTGACGGCCGAAGGCGGCTCGGTCGTGGTGAAGACCGGCCCATCGCAATGGGACGCCGTGACGGGCCAGCTGCTGCTCGATTTCGAAGTCGCGGAAGTCAAAGGCAGTGTCGTGCTGCTCGATGCCGCGCCGGAACGCAGGGAAGCTGCGGCGACGCAGGCCGGCGAATGGTACGACCTCGGCGGCCAGCTCATGAAAAGCGATGCGCGGGGCGCGGAACGGGCGTACCGGCGCGCGATTGCGTTGTCGCCCGAGCCGCATTACGGCGCCTATGTCGATCTCGGCGCCTTGCTGTGCGACGAAGAACACCGTTGCGGCGACGCGCTGGCCGTTTTCGACGAAGCCCTGAGCCATTTTCCGGACGACGCCGTGTTGCACTTCAATCGGGCTGTCGCGCTCGAAGGCATCGGCCGCGCGGAAGACGCGGTGCAAAGTTATCGGCGCTGTCTCGAAGCCGATCCGGATTACGCGGACGCGCATCACAACCTCGCGATCCTGCTCGACAAGCGCGGCGACCGGCAGGGTCTCATTCGGCATCTGAACGCGTATAGGAAGCTGAGCAGTTGAGCGTCACTGCGCCGAGCCGGATAGCGGCTTCGTCGCCATCGCGCGGGTCAGGCCATGAACGGGACGGCGCACGGCCACATCGAACGGATTGATCTGCGGGCCGATCGTCGCGGCCTGGCGCTTCAGCAATTCGACCACCATCGGCAAGCGATCCTCGCCAAGACGCGTCGATAGCGTGCCGACGCTCAATGCGCCGACCGCATGCCCCGAGCGATCGAGAATCGGCACGGCGACGCCCGCCATGCCATCGATCAGCCCGCTATTGCGCCCGGCATAACCTTGCGTGCGCACGCGCTCGATCTCGGTGCGCAAATACACTTCGTCGAACACGCCGTGGCTGTGCAGCCGCGGCACGTTGAAGCGGATGATCTCCTCGCGCTCCGCTTCCGGCTGGAACGCGAGAATGGCGAGACTGCCCTGCCCGACGCCGAGCGCGACGCGTCCGCCCACGTCGCCGGTGAACGAGCGAATCGGGAACGGGCCTTCGCACATGTCGAGGCAGACCGCATCGAAGCTGCTTTTGACGAGCAGAAAGATGGTCTCGCCGAGGCTCGCGCACAGGCGCAGCAGCGCGGGCCGGCACAGCGTGCGCATCCGGCTCGGGTTGCCCGCCTGCGCCGCCAGCGAAAAGAAATCGACGCTCAGGCGATATCGCTTGCTGCCTTCGTCCTGCTCGACGACGCCTTCCGCGATCAGCGCGTGCAGGATTCGGTGCACGGTGGCCTGCGTGAGACCGACTGTCTTCGCCAGCGCGGTCACGCGGCTGCCTTCGGCCTGACCCTCGCCCAGCGCGCGAATCACGGCGAACGCGCGTTGCAGCATGCCGACGCCGGGCGCATCCGGCGCGGACCTTCCGTTTTCTTCGTCAGATGCCTTCATTTCTGCCTCGCTCATTCCATTCGGCGGAATCGCCGCGCCGCCCTCCCCACGCGCTGCTATTCGACCCGATTCGGCCCCGCTGCGCAATCTAAGGGATTACCCAAATCCCATTCAGCGAAACGCCAACCCTTCTTAACCGAGATCATGTTCCATTTAACGGAATATCACCGCAGCTTTTAATCGTTCAATGGAATTTGAAATTGACGGGCCGGAATATGGCTGGCTAGAGTCGCTACATCGAAATCGGTAGCCGGTATTCGGCCGGCGCGCGATGCGCACAAGGGGCAGGCCATGTCGTTTCTCACATTGACGGATCTGTCGAAATCGTTCGGCGATCTGCACGCCGTCGCCGACGTGAATCTGTCGGTCGAGAAAGGCGAATTCGTTTCGCTGCTCGGACCGTCGGGTTGCGGCAAGACCACGACCTTGCAGATGATCGCGGGCTTCATCGAGGCGACGCGCGGGCGCATCACGCTCGATGGCCGCGACATCACGCACATGCGGCCGAACAAGCGCGGCCTCGGCATCGTGTTTCAGAGCTATGCGCTCTTTCCGCACATGAGCGTGGAGCAGAACGTGAGCTTCGGCCTCGAGATGCGCGGCATCGACAAGCGCGAGCGCAAGGACCGCGTGAACGAAGCACTCGCGCTCGTGCGGCTCGACAAGTTCGCGCATCGCTTTCCGCGCGAACTGTCGGGCGGCCAGCGTCAGCGCGTGGCACTTGCGCGCGCCATCGTGATCGCGCCGCCCGTGCTTCTGCTCGACGAGCCGATGTCCAACCTCGACGCCAAACTGCGCGAAGACATGCAGTTCGAACTGCGCGGCATTCAGCGCAAGATCGGCACGACGACGATCATGGTCACGCACGATCAGTCCGAAGCGCTGTCGATCAGCGACCGCGTCGTCGTGATGGAAGCGGGCCGCATCACGCAGGTCGATACGCCTTATCGCGCCTACGAGCGGCCGGAGACGAGCTTCGTGTCGCAGTTCATCGGCAAGGCGAACATGCTGCGCGGCACGATCGTGGCGCGCGACGGCGACGCCATTCGCATCGACCTCGGCCACGATCTCGCGGAAACGGGCTCGACCACGCAACTGCCGGAGCGCGAGCGCGCGATCGGCGTGGGCGATGCCGTCACCGTGTGCATCCGTCCGGAGAAACTGAAGCTCGGCGCGGCGGGCAGCGGGCGTCTGCCGGGCCGCGTGACGAGCCGCTTCTTCCTCGGCAGCCAGTGGCTTTATCGCCTGGAAAGCCGCGCGGGGGACATGCTCGTGTGTTGCCAGAACCACGGGGACGAGCCGCTCGAAGAAGGCGCGCAAGTGGGCATCGACTGGAACACGGAATCGATCCGCTTCATTCAGCCGGAGGCCGCCCGTGGATAGCACGCTGCGCACGTCCGAACCCGCCGCCAGCGCGTCTTCGCCCGGCACGAAACGCGCGCCGTGGCACGCCTATCTCCCCTTGTGGATGATGAGCGCGCCCGCGCTGCTGCTCTTCTCCGTGCTCGTGATCGTGCCGCTCGCGATGACGCTCGCACTGACCTTCTACCGCTTCGACCCGTCGATCGGGCCGGTCGCCGCCTTCGATCTGCATAACTACGCCGAAGTGCTCGGCTCCGAGTATTTCCACACGATCTTTCTGCGCACGTTCGGCATCGCCGCGCTCGTGACCTTGCTGTGCATCGTGATCGGCACGCCCGAGGCGTACATCCTGTCGCGCATGGGCGATCCGTGGCGCTCCGTCTTTCTGCTCGTGATCCTCGCGCCGCTGCTCGTCTCGGTGGTCGTGCGCGCGTTCGGCTGGAGCATGCTGCTCAACGTGAACGGGCTCGTGAACCAGTTGTTCGGCGCGTTCGGCATGGGCCCCTACAAGCTGCTCTACACGAACTTCGCGATCGTCATCGCGCTCGTGCATGTGATGCTGCCGTTCATGGTGATTCCGGTGTGGACCGCGCTGCAGCGTATCGATCCGCAGACGGAAAACGCCGCGCTCTCGCTGATGGCCTCGCCCGCCGTCACGTTGTGGCGCATCGTGCTGCCGCAACTCGTGCCGGGCATTCTGTCGGGCAGTCTGATGGTGTTCGGCCTCTCCGCGAGCGCGTTCGCGATTCCCGGCCTGCTCGGCGGCAGGCGTCTGAAGGTGGCGGCCACGACCGTCTACGACCAGTTCCTGAGCTCGATGAACTGGCCGCTCGGCGCGACCATCGCGCTCCTGCTGCTGGTCGCGAATCTCGTCGTGATGCTCACCTACTACCGCGTGCTCGAGCGCCGCTATGCGCGCAGCATGGGCTAACACGAGGCGATCCATCATGCGTAAAAACGGTCCTCTCGCGCTGGCGTTCCATACGATCGTGATCCTGTTCGTGCTCGCGCCGCTCGTCATCGTCGTGCTCGTGGCGTTCACGCCCGAGGAAACGCTCACGCTGCCCACGCGCGGGCTGTCGCTGCGCTGGTTCCGCGCGATTCTCGACTATCCCGACTTCATCTCGGCGTTCTTCAACAGCGTGAAGCTCGCGTTCGCGTCGGCGACGCTCTCGCTCGTGATCGCATTGCCGGCGGGACTCGCGATCGGCCGCGCGCGCTTTCCGGGGCGCGGCTTTCTGAACGCGCTCCTGCTTTCGCCGCTCGTGATTCCCGGCCTCGTGCTCGGCATCGCCATGCTGCGCTTCTTCGCGATGATCGGCGCGACCGGTTCGTTCGCGTGGCTCGTGCTCGCGCACATGGTCGTCATCACGCCGTTCGTGATGCGGCTCGTGCTCGCGTCGGTGAGCGGCATGGACCGCAGCATCGAGCACGCGGCGGCCTCGCTCGGCGCGAGCGCGTGGACCACGTTTCGCCGCGTCACCTGGCCGATGATCCTGCCCGGCATCACCGGCGGCTGGCTGCTCGCCTTCATCAACAGTTTCGACGAACTCACGATGTCGGTCTTCGTGACGTCGCCGCAGACCGTCACGCT
The DNA here is from genome assembly GCF_001544575.2 of Caballeronia cordobensis. Lineage (GTDB taxonomy): Bacteria > Pseudomonadota > Gammaproteobacteria > Burkholderiales > Burkholderiaceae > Caballeronia > Caballeronia cordobensis. The sequence continues at coordinate 95,743 of NZ_FCNY02000020.1, read as the reverse complement.
GCCCGTGCGCATGTACATGTACGCGACCGAATCGATCGATCCGATGATGGCGTCCGTCTCCGCGCTCGTGATCTTCATCACCGCGGGCGCGATGCTGCTGCTCGATCGCGTGTACGGGCTCAACCGCATTCTGATCGGTCAGCACTGACATCATGGTTAATCCTCAATTCATTCGACTCGCCGAGACGGAACGCGCGCGCATTCCCTTCATGCTCGATGGCGTCGCGACCGAAGCGCTCGCGGGCGATACGCTCCTGACCGCGATCCTCATGCGGCAGCGTCACGTGCGTCAGAGCGAATTCAGCGGCAAGCCGCGCGCGGGCTTTTGCCTCATCGGCGCGTGTCAGGACTGCTGGGTGCGCGACGAAAGCGGCAAGCGCATGCGCGCCTGTTCGACGCGCGTCGAAGCGGGCATGCGCGTGGTCACGGAGGCAGCGCAATGAGCGAGGCGCATCGTGTGGCGATCGTCGGCGCCGGGCCGGCGGGCGTGCGCGCGGCACAGACGCTCGTCGCGGCGGGCCTGCGCCCTGTCGTCATCGACGAAAACGCGCGCTGGGGCGGGCAGATCTACCGGCAGCCGCCCGCCGATGCCGGGTTCCGACGCAGCGCCTCGACGCTCTATGGCTTCGAAGCGAAGAAAGCCGAAGCCGTGCACGACACGATGGCGACGCTGCTGCCGCACATCGACTATCGCCCCGACACGCTCGCCTGGGCGTGCGAGCCAAACCGTCTCGACACGCTTCATGCGGGCCGCGAAGCGAGCGTGCCGTTCACGCATCTGATCATCGCGAGCGGCGCGACCGACCGCATCGTGCCGCTGCCCGGCTGGACGCTCGCGGGCGTCTACACGCTCGGCGGCGCGCAGGTCGCGCTGAAGGCGCAAGGCTGCGCGATCGGCTCGCGCGTAGTGCTCGCGGGCACGGGGCCGTTGCTGTACCTCGTCGCGTATCAATACGTGAAGGCGGGCGCGAACGTGGCGGCCGTGCTCGATACGAGCCCGCTTTCGCGTCAGGCCGCAGCCGCGCCGCGCATGCTCAATCAGCCTTCGACGTTCGCCAAGGGCCTCTATTACGTGGGATGGCTGCATGCGCGCGGCGTGCGCATCGAGCGCGGCGTGACGCTCGACCGCATTGACGGAGGCGGAGACAGCGCGGTGAGCGGCATTCGCTGGCGCACGCAGCGCGGCGACGCGCGCGCGCTCGATTGCGATGCGGTCGGCATGGGCTTCGGCCTCAGGCCCGAAACGCAGCTCGCCGATCTCGCCGGTTGCCGCTTCCGTTTCGACGCGCTGAACCGCTGCTGGCTGCCGGAGCGCGATGCGGCGGGACGCAGCTCCGTGCCCAACGTCTATCTCGCGGGCGATGGCGCGGGCATCGCCGGCGCGGACGCCGCCGAACTCGCCGGACGCCGTGCCGCGCTCGCGCTGCTCGAAGACATCGGCGTTGCGTCGAACCGGCATCACGCGATGAAGCTCGAACACGAACTCGGACGCATCGCGGCGTTTCGCGCGGGCATCGAGCATGCGTTCGCGCCGCCTGCCGACGCCGCACAAAGCTGGCCCGACGATCTCGTCGTCTGCCGCTGCGAGGACGTCACCGCGGGCGCGATGCGCGCGTGCATCCGCAGCGGTCTCGCCACCGAGGTCAATCGGCTGAAGGCGCTCACGCGCATCGGCATGGGCCGCTGCCAGGGCCGCATGTGCGGCGAATCCGCCGTCGCGCTGCTGTGCGCGGAGACCGGCAAGACGCCCGCCGATGCGGGCCGGCTGCGCAGCCAGGCGCCCGTCAAGCCGATTCCGATCACGCCGATGCTCTATGACGACGGCGTGCAGATGCAGCCCGAGGAAGCCCACGATGAGTGATGCGCGCCCGAGTGTGAATCACTACGATGTCGTGATCGCGGGCGGCGGGCTCGTCGGCTCGTCGACGGCGCTCGCGCTTGCGAAGAAGGGCCTGCGCGTCGCCCTCGTCGAACGGCGCTTCTGCGGCGCGCAGGCGAGCGGCGTGAACTACGGCGGCGTGCGCACGCAGGGCCGCACCGCCGAGCAATTGCCGCTCGCCGTGCGCGCGCGCCGCGTGTATGACCGCCTGCCGGAACTGATCGGCATCGACGGCGAGTTCGTCGTGTCGGGCCATCTGCGGCTCGCGCGGCGCGCAGCCGATCTCGATGTCCTCGATGAATGGTCCGCGATGGCGCGCGAACACGGCGTCGAATCGCAGGTGCTGACAGGCGAGGCGTTCCGCAAGCGCTATCCGTGGCTCGGACCCGCGGCGATCGGCGGCTCGCTGTGTCCGACCGACGGCCATGCGAATCCGCGTCTCGTCTCGCCGGGTTTCGCCCACGCCGCGCGCCGCGCGGGCGCGGACGTGCGCGAGCAGACCGAACTGACCGATATCGTCTTCGACGGCACGCGCTTTCAGATGCGCGCGGGCGGCGAGCGCATCAGTGCCGACTGGCTCGTCAACAGCGCGGGCGCGTGGGCGAACCGCATCGCGGGCAGCTTCGGCGAAAGCGTGCCGATGAAGGCCATCTATCCGAACATGTGGGTGACCGAGCCGTTGCCACTTTTCATCGGCCATAGTCTCGGCGTGGTCGGCGGCGGCATCTATGCGCGCCAGGTCGAGCGCGGCAACTGCGTGATCGGCGGCGGACGCGGACATGGCGACGGCGAATACGCGCAGCCATCGACGGCCACGACGCGCGCCGTCATGCGCGATGCGTGCGCGCTCCTGCCCGCGCTGCGCGATGCGCTGCTGATCCGCACCTGGAGCGGCGTGGAAGGCGAGACGCCCGATAGCAATCCGGTCATCGGGCCGAGCCGCACCACGCCGCGTCTACTGCATGCATTCGGTTTTTCGGGCGGCGGCTTTCTGCTCGCGCCCGGCGTCGGCGAAGTGCTCGCCGATCTCGTCGCGCACGGCGAAACCGCCACGCCGATCGACGCATTTTCCATCGGCCGGTTCAGCCTCATGCCGCTTGCCGCTACTCCCCTGCCATAACAAGGACAAACACGATGAAGCTGTCCCGCACACTCGCCTCGCTTGCCGCGCTCGTCGCTCTCGGCGTCGCGTCGACGTCCGCCTGGTCGCAGAGCAAGACTATCTATATCGGCATGAACGGCGGGCCGATGGAAAAGGCCTATACGAGCGGCGTTCTGCCCGATTTCGAAAAGGCCAACAACGTGAAGGTCGTCGTGGTGCCGGGCACGTCGTCCGATGTGCTCGCGAAACTGCTCGCGAACCGCAACAGCCCGCAGATCCACGTCGCGTTTCTCGATGACGGCGTGATGGCGCGCGCGGTCAGCATGGGAGTGTGCGAGAAGCTCGACGATTCGCCCGTGCTCAAGGAGCTCTATCCGTTCGCGCGCCTGAAGGACGACATGGGCGCGGGCGTGCAGCTCGGCATGACGGGCATCGGCTACAACACGAAGCTCTTCAAGGAAAAGGGCTGGGCGCCGCCGACCTCGTGGATGGATTTCGCCGATCCGAAGTACAAGGGCAAGGTCGTGTTCCAGTCGGCGTCGAGCAGCACGTTCGGCCTGCACGGCTTCCTCGCGATCAACCGTCTGCTCGGCGGAAGCGAGAAGAACGTCGAGCCGGGCTTCAGCAAATGGGCGACGACGGTCGGCCCGAATGTCGTCGAATACATTCCGAACTCGGCCAAGCTCTCGGAGATGATCACGACGGGCGAAGCCGGCCTCTTTCCGCTCACGCCGACCGCTATCGGCGATCTGAAGGACAAGGGCTTGCCGGTCGCCTATGTCGCGCCGAAGGAAGGCGCGGTGCTGCTGCTCGTCGATCTGTGCGTCGTGAAGAACAATCCGGACCCGGCGCTTGCGCAAAAACTCGCGCAGTTCCTGCTGTCCGCGCCTGCGCAGACGAAGGCAGCCGAAGCGGGCAAGCAGATTCCCACCAACTCGCAGGCGAAGATGACGCCCGAGATGGACAAGAATCTCGGCGATCTCAATGCGCTCGTGAAGAAAGTGACCGTCGTGGACTGGGACACGATCAACGCGAATCGCGCGCAGTGGGACAAGCGCTGGAATCAGCAGATCGAGAAGTGAGAGGCAGTGCATCATGAATCGCGGCGTGCGTGTTGCGCGCCGCGACTGCATCGCTGATGCGAGAAAGCTGGTCATGCGCTCGATATCCCAGTCCTCCATCTTCTTCGGAAACGCGCGATGCGACGGCTCGCGGTTATGCGACGGCGACACGGCGGGCAGCCAGTCTCCTTGGTCCCAGCGCGGGCGGCGGCCAAGATGCGTCAACTGGATCATCACCTTCGCGCCGTGCGCGTGGCACTCGTCGACGAGATCTTTCATCCACGGCACCACTTCGTCCTTGTACGCGAGGATGTTGTTGCGGCTAGGCCGGCTACGCGGAAACATCTCACGTTTCATAACCGAGGACATGGCCGTCCGGATGATGCGCATTCCGGATTACGTCGAAGTCTTCACGGGCGTGCGGCCGAAGAAAGCATGAGTTGCCGCGGTTTTATGCGCGGCGGGGGTTTCGGGTTGAAGCGCGGATGGCGTGATGATGGACGTCACGCGGTGTTTTCGAGCACATCGTACTTTACCGTTGTGTGGGCTTGTTGATTGTCGCTTGCGTTGCCGAAATGTATTTTTTGATATCTGGCTGGCCGAGTGCGATCAGATTAAGGACGGCAACGCCTAGCCGGCGTGCAAACTCATCGTCCAGCTTGAAATCGAACTCGTCAAGCAAGATCGGCAGTTCGAGTTTCCCTGTCAGTAGCGGTGCGATCTTGGCGGGCTCAATCGCACGAACGGACAGCATCTGCTGATCTTCGAGATACGTAAGAGCCACGGAATAAGGTTGATGCGTAGCCATTAAGACCCTCTGCGTTGTTGGTAGTAGTCGAATGCCTTTTGTAAACGCAGGGCAGCGCCTCGTGCGCCACCCACTGCGTTCCCAAGTCCGATGCGCCATTGAATTCGCACCGGACCAACCCGACGCGAAGGATCGTCATACCCCCCATTTGCTCGGCTCGGTAATTTTCTTGTGCTCGCGGATGTAGTGCCTCTTCGTTCATATCAACTTTCGTCCGGACGTGAAACGGGAGTCCAGTCCATTGGCTCTCTAGTGGTGATTTGCAAGCGATGTCTCATTTCTGGATATCCGGCTGCGAGGATAAGAAAGGTCAATCCCCCTAATAATCGTGCATGTTCGTCAGTTATCGGGACATCGACTGCCTCGGGCTCCACCGAATGCTGCACAGCTCGCTCAATGGCTCCTTGGATACGATCTTTCACAACAACGCAAGTTTTCACTGTTTGCGTTTCGTCATCGTAATACGTAATCACCGCCCTATCTTTCGTACTCATTCCTAGTAACCCCTACATGTCTGATAGTTACCGAAGGCTTCCTGCGAACATTGCGCGAACGCACGAGGGTTGCCGCCTAACATTGCAGTTTTAACATTGCACATTTCCATTTCTAACTCGTACTGTGCATGGCATTCAGCCTCCTGAGCTTCACTGACTCCACGCATCGCCAACTCTGTTACATCATCGCTCAGTACGTCCGCCTGATACGCGAACGGCTGCACGTCACCGAGCAAAGAACCGCCGCCGTTTTCCTCAGCACCTCCGAAGCTTTTGAGCATCGAGTCGCTATCGCTGTCATCGCCCGATCCCACGCCGCCGAGCGCAGCCTCGGCGACTGCTTCGACAGCACAGAGCCAATCGAAACCGTTGTCCAAGCTACTGCTGCTCGCGCCACCCGCGCCGGATGCGAGATCGCGCACTGAACCGAGACCCGATTCGCCGTTTGCGCGCTTGAGCGCAGCGAATTCGCGCAAGTCCAGAACGTCACCGCTCTTGCCTTTGAAGCTGACGCCGCCGCTTGGTTTCGGCCAGTATTGTGGCGCATACCACTTGTACACCTCTTGCCCGCTCCACCAATACCGTTTGCGGTTGATTGCGGGCACGAGGCGGCCATCCTGAACGGCGCTACGCAGCACACGCGTGATGCCTTCACCATCGACCGGTACATCCCAACTCGATACCCGCAACTCATGACGGATGAAATCGACATACTGGCGAAATTCAGTACTAAGGTAAGTCATGCGTCGGTCGATACGCGCCCGAAACAGCCGGTCGAAATCCCGCCGGTCCTGCGCAATCTGTCTCCCTTGCTCTTTCTCTTTAACGCTGCGCTCTTCGTAGGACAGATCTTCGTATGGATGAGTCCGCCACATAAACCAGTCAATCTGATGAAATTCGCGTCGAGTCATCAGCGTGCATTGCCAGCCGAAGCCGCCTGACAGCGGCACATACAGCGCATTGAACGAGCGGCCCCATTCGGGAAACGCCATGTCACCTCCATATTTGAACAGGATTGCTAATTCTAGGTGGCGGCAGTTCCCTGCCCGTAGAGATGTCTTGAAAAATGACAGCAGAAGGCCATCGTGCTATGAATTGCCGTGGCACAGCCCATGCTGCAAAACACCCATGAACCCACCCTTCTACACAATCGGCCACTCAACGCGCACGGTGGACGAACTCGCCGCGCTGCTGAACGTGGCATCGGTCGAGCTCATCGTCGATATCCGCACCGTGCCAAAATCCCGAACGAATCCGCAATTCAACGCGGACACGCTGCCCGCGAGTCTCGCGCCGCATCGAATCGAGTACCAGCGGATCGCGGAACTGGGCGGCCTGCGCGGCAAATCAAAAGACATCGCGCCCGAGGTGAACGCCTTCTGGGAAAACCGCAGCTTCCACAACTACGCCGACTACGCGCTGTCGGACGGCTTTCATCGAGGCCTCGAACGGCTGATCGACCTCGGCCGCGAGAAGCGCTGCGCCGTGATGTGCTCGGAAGCGGTCTGGTGGCGCTGTCACAGGCGCATCGTCGCGGACTACCTGCTCGCGCGCGGCGAGCACGTGTTTCATCTGATGGGCGATGACCGCATCGAAGAAGCGCATCTGACGCAAGGCGCGTCGGTGCTGTCCGCCGGCGTCATCCACTATCCATAGCAGGATCGTCCTATCCGCACGCGCGGGCGCGTGTCACAGTGGCAGGCATCCTCTGACGTGGAGCACGCCGTGTCCGCCGCCGAAACTTCCACTCTGCTTTACCGCCCCTTCACCGCCGACGACATTCCCGCGGCGCACGCCTTATCCGTCGAAGTCAAATGGCCGCATCGCGCCGATGACTGGCGCTTCGTCGTCGATGCCGGCGCGGGCTTCGTCGCGCAGGACGGCGAGCGTATCGTCGGCACCGCACTCTTCTGGACCTTCGGCGATAACGGCGGATCGCTCGGCATGGTGATCGTCGCGCCGGACTGTCAGGGCAAAGGCATCGGCCGCACGCTGATGGAACTGCTGCTCGACGCGCTCGGCGAGCGCATCACCGTACTGCATGCGACGCCCGCTGGCGAGCCGCTCTACGCGAAGCTCGGCTTTACGCGCATCGGTGCGGCTCATCAGCATCAATCCGCCGCTTTCGCCGCGCCTCATATCGACTTGCAGGCAGGCGAGCGCATTCGAACGATCGAGCCGCGCGATACCGATACGCTCGTTGCGCTCGCCTCGCGCGCCAGCGGGTTCGACCGCGGCGTACTGCTGCCTTCGCTGATCAACGTCGCGCAAGGCGTCGTGCTCGAACGCGACGGCGAGACGCTCGGCTTTGCATTGATGCGCGAATTCGGGCGCGGCCATGCGATCGGCCCGGTCGTGTCCGTCACCGGCGACGGACAGCATGTGCGCCGCGCGCAAGCGCTCATCGCGCACTGGCTTGCGCGCAACGAAGGCAAGTTCACGCGCATCGACACGCCGGACGGCAGCGGCTTGCAGGACTGGCTCGAAGGCGCGGGGCTCGCGCGCGTCGATACGGTCATCAGGATGGCGCGCAACGGCACGCCGCCGCACGATGCATCCGTTGCGCAATTCGCGATCATCAATCAGGCGCTGGGTTAAACGAGATGACGATCCTCTATAAAGCCAATCCCGAACGCGGCATGCAATGGGCGCAGCACTTCGCGCAGAAAGCGCCGGACGTGCCGTTCCGTTTATGGCCCGATATCGGCGACGCGGCCGCCGTGCGCTATCTCGCCGCGTGGGAACCGCCCGCCGACGTCATGCAGACCTTCCCGAATCTCGAAGTGATCTTCTCGACAGGCGCGGGCATCGATCAGTTCGATCTCTCGGGCGTGCCGCAGCATGTCGCCGTTGTGCGCATGACGGAGCCGGGCATCGTCGAGGGCATGGTCGAGTACGTGACGCAATCGGTGCTCACGATTCATCGCGATCTCTTCGATTACGCCGCGCTGCAACGCGAGCGCGTATGGCGCGAGATGCCCTTGCGCGCCGCATCGACGCGGCGCGTCGGCGTGCTCGGGCTCGGCATGCTCGGCACCGCCGTGCTGAACGCATTGCGCATCTTCGGCTTCGATTGTGCGGGCTGGAGCCGTTCGCCGCACGAGATCGAAGGCGTCGCATGCTTTGCGGGCGCCGATACGTTCGATGCCTTTCTCGCCCGCACCGATATTCTCATCTGCCTGCTGCCGCTCACGGAGGCGACGCGCGGCATCATCGACAAACAGGTGTTCGGCACGCTGCCCAAAGGCGCGTCCTTCATCAACGTGGGGCGCGGCCCGCATGTCGTGCAGCAGGATTTGCTCGATGCGCTCGATAGCGGCCAGCTTCATGCGGCGATCCTCGACGTGACCGACCCCGAACCGTTGCCGCGCGAGCATGCGTTCTGGACACATCCGCGCGTGCGTCTCACGCCGCATATCGCGAGCGCGACGCGTCCGGAAACCGCCGTCGAGGTGGTGCTGGACAACCTGCGCCGCCATCGCGCGGGCCTGCCGATGATCGGCGCGATCGACCGTACGCGCGGCTATTGAAGCCGCCGCACGGCGCGCGCAGCACAAAATGCTGCGCGCGCCCCGAAAAAAGCGCATTTGCTCTCTTTGAAGATTTTTTTGACGATGCGTGCGTTAGGGCTTCGCGGCTAGTATGAAACCGTCAAGAGCCATTCCGCCCCCTTCGCGAAGAGAGAGCCGCATCATGCCGATTCAATCGCTTGTCGAGTCCGACCGCAAACATCTGATTCACCCCGTTGTCAGCTATCGCGCGCACGAGGCGCGCGGCGTCACCGTGCTCGATTCCGCCGATGGCGTGTTCCTGCGCGACATCGACGGCAAGGAACTGCTCGACGCATTCTCCGGCCTGTGGTGCGTGAACACGGGTTACGGCCACGCGAGCATCGTCGAGGCCGCCGCGAAACAGATGGCGAAGCTGCCCTACGCGACCGGCTACTTCCACTTCGGCTCCGAGCCCGCGATCGAGCTGGCCGCGAAGCTCGTCGAGCTCGCGCCCGCTTCGCTGCAACACGTGTATTTCACGCTCGGCGGCTCGGATGCCGTCGATTCCGCGCTGCGCTTCATCACGCACTACTACAACGCGACGGGCCGCGCCTCGAAGAAGCATTTCATCGCGCTGCAACGCGGTTATCACGGCTCGTCGTCGATCGGCGCGGGCCTCACTGCGCTGCCCGCGTTCCATCGCAACTTCGATCTGCCGCTGCCGACGCAGCATCACATTCCGTCGCCGTACGCGTACCGCAACGATTACGCCGATGACGCCGCGCTCATCGCGGCTTCGGTGCAGGCGCTCGAAGCGAAGGTCGCGGAACTCGGCGCGGACAACGTCGCCGCCTTTTTCTGCGAGCCGATCCAGGGTTCGGGCGGTGTGATCGTGCCGCCCGCGGGCTGGCTGAAAGCGATGCGCGAAGCCTGCCGCAAGCTCGATATTCTTTTCGTCGCCGATGAAGTCATCACCGGCTTCGGCCGCACCGGCCCGCTCTTCGCGTGCGAAGGCGAAGGCGTCGAGCCGGACCTGATGACGGTCGCCAAAGGCCTCACTGCGGGCTATGCGCCGATGGGCGCGGTCCTCATGTCCGATGCGGTCTATCAGGGCATCGCGGATGGCGGCGATGTGTCCGCGGCCATCGGTCACGGCCATACGTACTCGGCGCATCCGGTGAGCGCGGCCATCGGCCTCGAAGTCATGCGGCTCTATCACGAAGGCGGTTTGCTCGCGAACGGCCAGGCGCAGGCGCCGCGTTTCGCGCAAGGGCTCGATGCGTTGCTCGCGCATCCGCTCGTCGGCGATTCGCGCCATCGCGGCCTGCTCGGCGCGCTCGAACTCGTCGCGGACAAGGACAGCAAGCGCGGCTTCGACGCGGCGTTGAAGCTGCCGGACCGCATCGCGGCGGCGGCGTATGGCAATGGCCTCGTGTTTCGCGCATTCGGCGACAACATTCTCGGCTTCGCGCCCGCGCTCTGTTATACCGAAGCGAATTTCGACATGCTGTTCGAGCGCCTCACGAAGACACTCGACGACGTGCTCGCGCAAAGCGACGTGCGCGATGCGTTGAAGCGCGCGACGGGCTTCAATTCGCGCGCGGCTGCGTGATAACATCGACCGACCGCCGACATGTCAGACCAACCCCGCCGCGATGAGCAACGACAGCAAGCTGGACCGAATCGACCTGCGTATCCTCTCGCAATTGCAAAAGCGCGGGCGCATCACCAACGTCGAGCTCGCCGATGCGGTCGGTCTGTCGCCCAGCCCGTGCCTCATTCGTGTGAAGCGGCTGGAGAAGGCGGGTTACATCGTCGGTTACGGCGCGCAGATCCAGCTCGAAAAGCTCGGCGACGTGCAAGTGGTCTTCACGGAAGTCACGCTCGCGGATCATCGCCGCGAGGACTTCATCAACTTCGTGAATGCGGTGAAAGATGTCGACGAGATCGTGGAATGCCATCTCGCGAGCGGCGGCTACGACTATCTGCTGAAGTTCGTCACGCGCAGCGTGAGCCACTATCAAAGCATCATCGAGGGGCTGCTGGAGCGCAATATCGGCATCGAGAAGTACTTCAGCTACGTCATCATCAAGACGTCGTTCGTGAAGTCGCATTACCCGCTCGAAACGCTTTTCTCGCAGAATCATCACTGAGGCGCGCGCCTCTTTACTCTTTTCTTTCGAATGCACGCTCGCGCTTTTTGCACGCGCGTGCTTTTTCTCGTCGATCATTCGTTGATAACTTTCACGCGGAGTAATCCATGTCCAGCACCTATCGTATTGCCGTGATTCCGGGCGACGGCATTGGCAAGGAAGTGATGCCCGAAGCATTGCGCGCGCTCGATGCGGTCAGCAAACGTTTCGATATCGCGCTCGAATACCGGCATATCGAATGGGCGAGCTGCGATTACTACGCGCAGCACGGCCAGATGATGCCGGACGACTGGAAGGCGCAACTGCAGGACGCCGACGCCATTCTGTTCGGCGCGGTGGGCTGGCCGCAGACCGTGCCGGATCATGTTTCGCTGTGGGGCTCGCTGCTGAAGTTTCGCCGCGAGTTCGATCAATACATCAATCTGCGTCCGGCGCGCCTCTTCGAAGGCGTGCCCTCGCCGCTCGCGAATCGCAAAGCGGGCGACATCGACTTCATGATCGTGCGCGAGAACACGGAAGGCGAATATTCGTCGGTCGGCGGCGTATCGTTCGAAGGCACCGAGCGCGAGTTCGTCTCGCAGACCTCGATCTTCACGCGCCACGGCGCGGAACGCGTGCTGAAGTTCGCGTTCGATCTGGCGCAAAAGCGCGAGAAGAAAGTGACCGTTGCGACCAAGAGCAATGGCATTTCGATCAGCATGCCGTGGTGGGACGCGCGCGCCGCCGAGATCGCCGAGCAATATCCCGAGATCAAGTGGGACAAGCAGCACATCGACATTCTGTGCGCGCGCTTCGTGCTGAATCCCGATCGCTTCGATGTAGTCGTCGCGACCAATCTCTTCGGCGACATTCTTTCCGATCTCGGCCCGGCCTGCACGGGCACGATCGGCATTGCGCCGTCGGCCAACATGAATCCGGAGCGCAACTTCCCGTCGCTGTTCGAACCGGTGCACGGATCGGCGCCCGACATCGCGGGCAAGGGCATCGCCAATCCGGTCGCAATGGTCTGGTCCGCCGCGATGATGCTCGACTTCCTCGGCGAACGTGAAGCGCACGACGCGATGTTGTCGGCCATCACGGCCGTGCTCAAGGAAGGCCCGCACACCGGCGATCTCGGCGGCAAGGCGAAGACCGCGGAAGTCGGCGCGGCCATCGCGCAGTTGCTCGCCTGATCCATCTGGAGACCCTCATGACGCAACGCTACGAACTGCGCGATCTGATTCGCGCCGATAACTTCATCGACGGCGCATGGACGCCCGCGGCAAGCGGCAAGCGCTTCGCCGTCACCGATCCGGCGACGGGCGAAGTCATTGCGCAAGTGGCCGACAGCGGCCCCGCCGACGCACGCGCCGCCACCAACGCCGCCGCGCGCGCCTTTCCCGCCTGGCGCGATACCTTGCCGAAGGACCGCGCGGCAGTGCTGCATCGCTGGCACGCGCTCATCGTCGAGAACGCGGATGCGCTGGGGCGGCTGATCTCGCTCGAACAAGGTAAGCCGTTCGCGGAAGGGCGCGGCGAAGTGATGTACGGCGCATCGTATGTCGCCTGGTTCGCCGACGAAGCCACGCGCATCTATGGCGACCTCATTCCGCAGCAGCAGCGCGGCAAGCGCATGAGCGCGGTGAAGGAGCCGGTGGGCGTCGTCGCTGCGATCACGCCGTGGAATTTTCCGCTTGCGATGATCGCGCGCAAGATCGCGCCCGCGCTCGCGGCGGGCTGCACGGTCGTCGGCAAGCCCGCGGAAGACACGCCGCTCACCGCGCTTGCGCTCGTGATGCTCGCGCATGAAGCGGGCGTGCCGGCGGGCGCGTTGAATCTGATCAGCGCATCGCGCGAGAATGCGCAGGACGCCGTCGCCGACTGGCTCGAAGACGGCCGCGTGCGCAAGATCACCTTCACTGGCTCGACGCCCGTGGGCAAGTATCTCGCGCGCGAGTCGGCGGGCACGTTGAAGAAGCTGTCGCTGGAACTCGGCGGCAATGCGCCTTTCATCGTGTTCGACGATGCCGATCTCGACGCCGCCGTCACGGGGCTGATGGCATCGAAGTTTCGCAATGGCGGGCAGACCTGCGTGTGCCCGAATCGCGTGTATGTGCAATCGTCCGTCTTCGACGAATTCGCGGCGTTGCTCACGAAGCGCGTGGCCGCATTGAAGGTCGCGCCCGCCACCGACGCCGATGCGCAAATCGGCCCGATGATCAACACGCGCGCCGTCGAGAAGATCGAGCGTCACGTGAACGACGCCGTGAAGCGCGGCGCGCGCGTGCTCACCGGCGGCAAGCGTCTGAGCGAACTCGGCGCGAACTACTACGCGCCCACCGTGCTCGCCGACGCCACGCCCGAGATGCAGTTGAGCTGCGAGGAAACCTTCGGCCCGGTCGTGCCGCTCTTTCGTTTCGACACGGAAGACGATGCCATTCGCGCCGCGAACGACACGCCTTTCGGTCTCGCGTCGTACTTCTATAGCCAGAACCTGAAGCGCATCGAACGCGTGTCGCGTCTGCTCGAAACAGGGCTCGTCGGCATCAACGAAGGCGCGATATCGAGCGAAGCCGCGCCGTTCGGCGGCGTGAAGGAATCGGGTTATGGACGCGAAGGCTCGAAGTACGGCCTCGACGATTACCTCTCGATCAAGTATCTGTGTCAGGGCGGGCTCGAATGAATGCTTATCCAATCGAGATTCCCTTTCCCGATATCTCTGCGCACGCATCGGGCAATGCGGGCGTGCCGTACGTGCATACCTTCGATTCGGGCATCGACGGCCCGCATGTGATGATCAACGCGCTCACGCACGGCAATGAAGTGTGCGGCGCGATCGTGGTCGATGCCTTGCTGCGCGCGAACCTGCGCCCGCGTCGCGGCAAGCTCACGCTTGCGTTCGCCAACGTGGACGCCTACGCGCGCTTCGACGCGAACCAGCCCGATCGATCGCGCTTCGTCGATCAGGACTTCAACCGCGTATGGACCGCGCAAGCGCTCGACGACACATCGCGCGATTCGAGCGAACTGCGCCGCGCACGCGCGATGCGGCCTGTCATCGACACCGTGGATCTGCTACTCGATCTCCATTCGATGCATGAAAAGAGCAAGCCGCTGATCGTCGCGGGGCCGCTCGATAAAGGCATCGAATTGTCGGCGAAGCTCGGCACGCCCGCGACCGTCATCTGCGACGAAGGCCATCCCGAAGGCCGGCGCATGCGCGACTACGAAGACTTCGGCGATCCGGCCAGCGCGAAGAACGCATTGCTCATCGAATGCGGACAGCATTGGGAAGCGAACGCGGTGACGGTCGCGCGCGATGTCACCGCGCGTTTTCTCGTGCTCTCGGGCGTCATCGACGAAGAAGACGCGCCCATGGGCTGGATACAGCCATCGCCCGATGAAATGCGCGTCGTGCGCGTGACGGAACCGGTCGTCGCGAAGAGCATGGACTTCCGTTTCGCCGATGATTACACCGGCCTCGAAGTGTTTCCTAACGCGGGCAGCGTGATCGGCTGGTCGGACGGCGCTGCCGTCAAAACGCCCTACGACGACTGCATGCTCGTGATGCCTTCGCTGCGGCAGTTGCGCCCGGGCGTGACGGTCGTGCGGCTCGGCAAGATCGAACGTCGAATCCAATCCCATTGAAGGCGAAGCCATGAAAGTTCAGCAGATCAAGCAGAGCATCGAGTTGAAGGGTCTGGAAGACTGGGGCACGGCGGGCCTGCCCGGCACGCAGGAGATCAAGGTATCCGGCGTGCAGAAAGTCATTCCCGGCAGCGAGGCGATCGATACGGGCGTATTCGAATGCACGCCCGGCACGTATCGCCGCGCGGTGAAAGAGGCCGAGGTCATGCATTTTCTGGCGGGCAGCGGCCGCTTCACGCCCGATGGCGAAGACACGATTCACTTCAGCGGCGGCGACACGCTCTTCTTCGCGGCCAACACCGAAGGCACATGGGAAGTCGATGAAACCATGCGCAAGGTCTACGTGATCTTCTAAAGCGCGAGTGCCCGTGACCATTTCCCTGACATAACATCAGGTCATGGTCACTCCAACAATTCCGGCGTTGCCCCCATCTATTTGACTCAATATATTTTTAATCATCCCCGCGTCGTCCCCGCCTGGCGCTGAAGGCGGGGACGACGCGACCTGCAAGACGTCCACTGCATCAACCTTGTCGAGGATAACGCCGTGATGAAGATTGCAAGGTTCCGCTGCCTGCGCTCCCCGCTTCGCCCTTTGGCCATGACGCTGATGCTCTCGCTCGCGGGCGCGGCGCCGGCGTTCGCCGCGGGCAAGATCACGTTCGTGTCGCAAGGCGGCGCGTATCAGGAAGCGCAGACGAAGGCGATACTCGACCCCGCCGCGAAAGAGCTCGGCATCACCATCAATCAGGACAGCATTCCGGATGCGTGGCCGCAGATCAAGGCGCAAGGCTCGACCGGCAAGCCGATCTGGGATGTCGTCGATACGCCGACATCCAATTGCCTGCGCGGCGGACGCGAAGGCCTGCTGGAGAAACTCGATTTCTCGAAGATCCCCAATGCCGCCGCGATTCCCGAGAAATACCGCACGCCGTATTCGGTGGCCTACGAGTTCTATTCGACCGTCATCGGCTATAACAAGAAGACCCTGAAGAAGGTCCCGCAAAGCTGGAAAGACTTCTGGGACGTGAAGAATTTCCCCGGCACGCGCGCCTTGCGCAATGACCCGATGACCGTGCTCGAAGCCGCGCTGCTCGCCGACGGCGTGCCGCGCGACAAGCTGTATCCGCTCGATGTGGATCGCGCAT
Organism: Caballeronia cordobensis; assembly: GCF_001544575.2. Lineage (GTDB taxonomy): Bacteria > Pseudomonadota > Gammaproteobacteria > Burkholderiales > Burkholderiaceae > Caballeronia > Caballeronia cordobensis. The sequence goes on along the minus strand of NZ_FCNY02000020.1, from coordinate 79,980 downwards.
TCAAGAAGCTCGAAGAGATCAAGCCGAACGTCACGGTATGGTGGACGTCCGGCGGCCAGTCGGCGCAATTGCTGCACGACGGCGAAGTCGATATGACGATGATCTGGAATGGCCGCGCGAGCGCCGTGATGAAAGACGTCCCCGATGTCGCCTTCACCTTCAACGACGGCATTCTGCAAAACACGCAGCTTTGCATTCTGAAGAACGCGCCGAACATGAACGACGCGGTGCGCTTCCTGAACGCCGCGGTATCGCCGGAATTGCAGGCGAATCTGCCGCTCTATATCGATTACGGACCCGGCAACCCGGCCGCGTTCAAGACCGGCAAGATCAGCGACAAGCGTGCGGCCGAGTTGCCGAGCGCGCCTGCGAATGCCGCGAAACAGGCGTTGTTGTCGGAAGAATGGTGGGCGTCCGAGCCGGGCATTCAGGCGAAGGCGCGCTGGCTCAAGTTCATGCAATAACGCTGCGTTTCACGTGTTCGATACGCTGATCCTGGGCGGCGGCTCGGCCGGCTGCGTGCTGGCCGCGCGCCTCAGTGAAGATGCGCGTGCGAGCGTGTGCCTCGTCGAAGCGGGCCGCGACATCTCCGCGCGCACGATGCCCGACGCCATTCGCAGCCGCTATCCCGGCCGCGCTTATCTCGACACGCGCAATATCTGGCAAGCGCTGAAAGCGCGCATGAGCGGTTCCGCTTCGTTGCGCCGCTATGAACAGGCGAGGCTTCTGGGCGGCGGCTCGGCCATCAATGCGTTGATGGCCAATCGCGGCTCGCCCGCCGATTACGACGAATGGGAAGCGCTCGGCGCGCAAGGCTGGAACTGGCAGAGCTGCCTGCCCTACTTTCGCAGGCTCGAAACGGATTGCGATTTCAGCGGCCAGCTGCATGGCGGCGACGGACCGTTGCGCATTCAACGCGCCGCATGGCCGCGCGTGTCACCGTTCGTGCGCGCGGTCCTCGCTTCGCTCGCTCAAAGCGGTCATGCGATGCACGACGATCAGAACGGTCCGTGGGAAGACGGCACGTTCATCGGTTCGATCGCGGTCAGCGCGAAGGGCGAACGCATTCCCACATCGGTCTGCTATCTCGACGATGCGACTCGCGCGCGCAGCAATCTGACAATACGCACGGGCGAAGTCATCGAGCGCATTCTGTTCGACGGCACGCGTGCGATCGGCGCGCGCATCGTCCGCGACGACGGCACGCATGAAGACGTGCATGCGCGGCGCGTGATCGTATCGGCCGGCGCGATACACAGTCCCGCGTTGCTGATGCGAAGCGGCATCGGTCCCGCCGATGAACTCGCCGCGCTCGGCATCGACGTGCGCGCGGATCGTCCGGGCGTCGGGCGCAATCTGATGGAGCATCCGTCGATCGCGGTGTCCGCGTTTCTGCCGCGCGCCGCGCGCACGCCGTTTCCCGACGAACATCACGAGCAGGCGATCGTGCGCTTCTCCTCCGGCTTGCCCGGCACCGTGCAAGGCGACATGCACGGCGCGATTCTCTCGCGTTCGGGCTGGCATTCGGTGGGCTATCGGCTCGGCACGATCTTCTTCTGGGTCAACAAGTCGTATTCGCGCGGACGCGTGACGCTCGCATCGGCGAATGTGTTCGATGAACCCATCGTCGAGTTCGCAATGCTCTCCGATGCGCGCGATCTGGAACGGCTCAAGCTCGCGTTGCGCTTCGGCGCTGCCGTGCTGGCATCGCCTTCGATGAACGGGCATCGCGATGTGATCTTTCCATCGAGCTATTCGCCACGCGTCGCGGCGGTTGCGGTTCCAGGCGCATGGAACGCGGCGCAGCGCGGCATGCTGAGTGCGCTGCTCGATATCGCCGGACCGATGCGCGGCGCGTTGATCAAAGGCGTCGTGACCCAGGGCGTGAGCATCGGCGAACTGCTTGGCGATGACGACGCGCTGACCGCGTTCGTCATGCGCAATGTCGGCGGCACGTGGCATCCATCGGGGACGTGCCGCATGGGTTCATCGAGCGATGCCTATGCGGTGACGGATTCATGTGGCGCGGTGTATGGCGTCGAAGGACTGCATGTGTGCGACGCCTCGCTGATGCCTTCGATTCCGTGCGCCAATACGAATGTGCCGACGATCATGATCGCGGAGCGGGTGGCGGAGGGGTTGCGTGGCACATCGCCCGACAAACGCGAAGCCGCCGCGCATACGCTCGACTACTCGCCATACCCCACGATCCCCTTCACCTCCAAAAACGCCTCCAGCCCCCACTCGCCATACTCGCGCCCGTTGCCCGATTGCTTATAGCCGCCGAACGGCGAGCCTGGGTCCCACGCCGGATAGTTCACATAGACACTGCCCGCGCGCATGCTCAGCGCCACGCGCCGCGCGCGCGCCTGATCCGCGGACTGCACGTAGGCCGCGAGCCCATAGGGCGTATCGTTCGCAATAGCGATCGCCTCTTCCTCGTCGCGATACGGCATGATCGCGAGCACCGGCCCGAAGATTTCCTCGCGCGCGATGGTCATCGAGGGCGTCACGCCAGCGAACACGGTGGGCTTCACGTAATAGCCGCGTTCGAGTCCATCGGGACGTCCTTCGCCGCCCGTCACCAGTGTCGCGCCCTCCTCGATGCCGATGCCGATCAGCTTCTGCACGCGCCCGTATTGCACATCGCTGACCACGGGACCCATCGTCGTGGCGGGATCGCTGGCGGGACCCACGCGATGCTTCCGCGCCGCGCGCAACGCAATCGCCACCGCTTCATCGTGGCGGGATGCGGGCACGAGCATGCGCGTCGGCGCATTGCACGACTGACCGCTGTTACTGAAGCACGCGTTCACGCCCGCCGTTACCGCGGCGTCGAAATCGGCATCGTCGAGCAGGATGTTGGCCGATTTGCCGCCCAGTTCCTGATGCACGCGCTTCACCGTCGGCGCGGCCAGCTTCGCTATTTCGATGCCCGCGCGCGTGGATCCGGTGAACGACACCATATCGACATCCGGATGCGCGGCAAGCGCCGCGCCGACCGTCGGGCCATCGCCGTTGACGAGATTGAAAACGCCTTTGGGCACACCCGCCGCATCGACGATCTCGGCGAACAACACCGCATTCATCGGCGACACTTCGCTCGGCTTGAGCACGACCGTGCAGCCCGCCGCAAGCGCGGGCGCGACCTTGCAGACGATCTGATTGATCGGCCAGTTCCACGGCGTGATGAGCGCGGCCACGCCGACCGGCTCGTGATTCACGAGCGTCGTGCCCTTCTTGCGCTGCCACTGGAAGTGTTCGAGCGTGCGCAGCGTTTCCTCGATATGCCGCTTGCCGAGCGCCGCCTGCCAGGCATGCGATAGCTTCGCCGGCGCGCCGATCTCGCGCATGATGACGTCGGCCATCTCGTCATAGCGCGCGAGATACGCATCGAGCAGACGTCGAAGCAAAGCGGCGCGCGCTTCGACCGGCGTCTGCGAATACGATGCAAATGCACGCCGCGCAGCGGCCACCGCGCGATCGGCATCATGCGTATCGCCGAGCGCGACTTCGCCGATCGTTTCTTCCGTGCTCGGATCGATAACAGGCAAGCGCGCGTTGCCGGACGGTTCGACCCATTCGCCGTCGATATAGAACTGTTGTAGATGTCGCATGGCTTCGGTGGTGTAAGTATCAGGCCCGCGCCGCGGCCGACGAACGCCGGCTCACGACGACGATCATCACGAGACACAAGGTCAACGCGGTCAGCATGGTGCTGATGGCCGCAATGGTCGGATCGATTTCATCGCGCAAGGTGACAAACATGCGGCGCGTGAGCGTCTGGTTATTGCCGCCGGAAATGAACAGCGCAACGACGGTTTCGTCGAGCGCCTGAATGAACACGAACACCGCGGCGGAAATCACGCTCGCCTTGATCTGCGGCAGCGTCACCGCCATGAAGGCGCGAAAGCGGTTCATGCCGAGACTGCGCGCGACCATTTCCTGCGTGCGGTCGAAGGTGCGCAGATCCGCGCCGACGGAGATCAGCACATACGGCAGGCCCAGCATCGTGTCCGCGATGATAAGACCGCCGAGCGTGTTCACATAGCCCATCTGCGTGAAGACGAAGAACACGCCCACCGCGACGATGATGATCGGCACCATCAACGGCAGCATCAGCAGCGGGCGCAAGTAGCGCAACGACCAGTGCGATCCGTACTGAATGCCGTATGCCGCCGCGATGCCGAGCGGCGTCGCGATCAGCGCCGCGCATGACGACGCCGCGAAAGTCGTCTTGGCGGCGTCGATCCACGCGGGGTTATCGAAGAAGGCGTGATACCAGCGCAATGAATACGCGGGCGGCGGAAAAGTGAGGAAGCGCGCATCCGAGAACGACAGCGGCACGACGATCACCACGGGGATCATCAGGAACGCGAGGATCAGCATCACCGACGCGCCAAGCGTCACGCGGCCAAACGATAAGCGATTCATTTCGCCCCCAGCGTCTTTTCGAGCGGAATCACGCGGCTCACCGCATAGAAGATCGCGAACACGCAGATGAGCAGCACCACGCTCACCGAACTCGCCGCGCCCCACGAGTTATAGATCTCGACATTGCGGCTCACGATCATCGAGACCATCATCGACTTGCCGCCGCCCATCAGCTCCGGCGTGATGTAGAAGCCGAGGCACAGCACGAACACGAGCGTGACGCCCGCGAGCACGCCGCTCATCGACAATGGCAAGAACACGCGCAGGAAGACATGCAGCGGCGAGCCGCCGAGGCTCGCGCCGGCTTGCGAGAGATTCTGCGGAATCTTCTGCATCGCGGAGTAGAGCGGCAGCACCATGAACGGCAACAGGATATGCACCATCGCGATGATGGTGCCGAACTGGTTATACGAAAGCTGCAAGGGCCGGTCGATGAGGCCCATGCCGAGCAACGTCTTGTTGATGAGACCGGTGCGCTGCAACAGCACGAGCCACGCATACGTGCGCACGAGCACGCTGGTCCAGAACGGCAGGATCACCATGCCGAGCACGAGCGCGCTCCATCGCGGCGATATCGATGCCGCGAAATACGCGACCGGATAGCCGAGCAGCAACGTGATGGCCGTCACGATGAAACTGAGCTTGAAGGTCAGAAGAAACGTGTCGAGATACGCGCCCGTGAACACGCGCTCGTAGTTCGCGAGCGACAACACGCCATCGTGATAGAACGATTGCCACGAAAGCCACGCGAGCGGCGCCACGAGCAGCACGACGATCACCAGCAGCGCGGGCGCCATCAACAGCAGCATCGTGCGGTCTTCGCGACGCTGATGGCGCACCGAAGGGTCGAGCGTCGCGGAATGCATCGGGGCGGTGTCCTGGAGAATCCGTTTGGCTGTCGTCATCATGCACCCACGGCGTCGAGAAACTGATACCACGCGGCGACGAGCCTCACGCCCGGCGCGCGCAGCGCGTGAAACGGCACGGGCCGCAAGCCGTCCTGTGCGAGCAGCGCGAGTTCCGGCGTGTCGCCGAGCGCGAGCGCCGCCGCGTGCTGGCCGACGAGACTCGCCATCGCCACGCCCGCGCCGTTATAGCCGAGACAGAACGTGGTGGCGCTATCGCTGCGGCCGACATGCGGCAGCGCATTGAATGTCATGCCGACGTAACCCGACCAGCGATAGTCCACCGCCACGCCCTTCAACTGCGGAAAAAGCGCGACCATTGCGCGTTGCAGCGCATCGAAGCCGGTCGGCTCGCCTTCCTTGCCGAACGCATCGCGCCCGCCGAAGAGCATGCGGCCATCCACCTTGCGGAACCACTTCATCATGCGGCGCGTTTCGGTATAGCTGCGCCGGTTGACCATGAGTTCGCGATCCAGTTCGGGCGGCAATGGCGCGGTCGCGATCATCGCGCTTCTGAACGGCACGAGTTCGCGATGATAGGAAGCGGTAGCCTCGGTCAGATTCGAATACGCGTTGGTCGCGACGATCACCTGCTTCGCGCGCACCGTGCCGCCCGGCGCTTTCAAGAGCACGCGGCCATCCCGCTCGCGCGTCATCTCGATGACCGGCGTGGACTCGTAGATCGACACGCCGCGCGCGGTGAGACCGGCTGCGATGCCGCGCACGTATTCCAGCGGCAAGATCGTGCCCGCGTCCGCGCTCAGCACGCCGCCGACGAAGCCCTTCGAGCCGGTCTCATGCTCCACTTGCGCACGCGATTGCACGCTCATCGACGTATCGTTGAGCGCCGTGCGCACCCAGTCCGCTTCGGCGCATATCGACTCGAGCGCGCGTTCCGTATGCGCGCAGCGCAGGCTGCCCGTGTGCTCGAAGCGCGCACGCTCCAGCTTGAATTCGTCGATAAACATCTCGACGGTGCGCACGCCGTCATGCGCGAGCCGATGCATGCGCTTCGTGACATCGATGCCATGCGCGCTCGCCATCGCCGGAAACGACACGCGAAACTTCGACGACACCACGCCGCCATTGCGCCCGCTCGCGCCCCAGCCGACCGGATTCGCATCGAGCGCCACGCATTCGACGCCGCGCTTTTGCAGCGCATACGCGGCGCTCAAACCCGAATAACCCGCACCGATGATCGCGACTTCGACATCGATATCGCGTGCGAGCGGCGCACCCGTGCTCACCGGCGCATCCATCGCGGGGATACGCGCGGCCATCGCCCGCCACAGCGATTCGGGTTGCGGGCGCGGCTGTGTCGTCGGAGCGCGCATGGTCAGGCGGTGGCGCGCACTTCGTCGTCGACCGCATCCGCGAGCGCGGCGAGCGTCGCGAACTTCCATGTCGGCGTCGTGACGGCTTCGGGCACGGGCGTCGCGCCGAAACCCTTCATGCCCTGACGCCGCTCGATCCAGCACGTCGCATAACCGAGCCTGGTCGCGATGCCGATATCGTGATACTGGCTCTGCGCCGTATGCAGAATCTCCTCGAACTTGTAGCCGAAAGCGGCCTGACGTCCGCGGTTATACGCGAAGAATTGCGGATCGGGCTTCGCGACGCCGGTTTCGTCGCAGCACACGGTGTCGTCGAACGGATTGCCGAGCGTGTGCGCATACGCCGACAATGCGACGCGGTCCGCGTTCGTCATCGCGACGAGGCGGAAGTGCTTGCGCAGGCGCTTCAGTGCCGCGACGGAATCCTCGAACGCGGGCCATTCGAGCACGTCGCGCTGGAATGCCGCGGCGGATTGCGCATCGGCGGGCAAGCCGAGCTTCTTCGCGAGATGCACATACACGTTCGCCATTTCATGACTGGAGCGTCCCGGATGGATCGCGCGCCCTTCCATGTACGGCTCGAAAATCTGATCGTCGGTCAGGTCTTGCGCCTTCGGGCCGCCGAGCCGGCGCACGGAATCCAGCACGCCCTTTTCGAAGTTGATCAGCGTGCCCACGACATCGAACGTCAGAACCTTGAAATCGGTGAGATTCATGTTTGCTTCATCCTTTACGGGTTGCGCATCTACGTTGGCAGTCGAAATCGCCCGTGCACAGGCGGTCAAAATGAAATCAGGCCGGCACGACGATCGTGTCCTGCGGATCGAGCGCGACGGTCATCGACGCGCCTGGGGCCGGAATGCGCTGGCGCGCTTCGTGGCTGCCGGGCTGGCGAAGACTGATCGTGGTGCCGTCGGCGAGCGCGGCGAACACACGCAGGCTCTCGCCTTGATAAAGCACTTCGGTCACACGGCACGAAAGACGGTTGGCGTTCGCATGACGATGCTCGCCGTCGATGACGAGTTTTTCCGTCTGCACCGCGAGCAGAAGCTTTTCGCCGCGCGGCAAGGGGTGCGCCGTGCGCAGGACGGTATCGCCGAGACGCACGGCATCGTCGCCGGCGCGCACGACATCGAGCATCGTCGCTTCGCCGATGAAGCTCGCGACGAACGCATCGCAGGGCCGGTCGTAGAGGCGTTCGGGCGTATCGATCTGCACGAGCCTGCCGTCCTTCAATACCGCGACGCGATCGCTCATGGTGAGGGCTTCGCGCTGATCGTGCGTCACGTTGACGATAGTCGCGCCGAGTTGCCGGTGCAGCCTGCGCAATTCGATCTGCATGGTCTCGCGCAATTGCTTGTCGAGCGCGGAGAGCGGTTCGTCCATCAGAATGAGTTGCGGCTGAAAGACGATCGCGCGCGCCAGTGCGACGCGTTGCTTCTGTCCGCCCGAAAGCTGATGGATGCTGCGGCTTTCATACCCTTTGAGCTCGACCATTGCGAGCGCTTCCGCAACGCGTTTCGCCCACGTCGATTTCGGCTCGCGTCGCGCGCGCAGCGAGAACGCGACGTTCTCGCCCACGGTCATGTGCGGAAAGAGCGCGTAGTTTTGAAACACGATGCCGATTTCGCGCTTGTGCGGCGGCGCAAATGTTATGTCACGCTCGCCGACCCACACGCTGCCCGAGGACGGCTGCACGAAGCCGCCGAGAATGCCGAGCAGCGTGGTCTTGCCCGAGCCGGACGGTCCGAGCAGCGAGACGAACTCGCCCGGCGCGATATCGAGCGATACGTCTTCGAGTGCCGTCACCGCGCCATAGCGCTTGGTCGCGGCCTTGATCGACACGCCTGTCTTTGCTCGTGCGTCCATGACGTTCGTCTCATCGAAAAAGGAGAGGTTGGGAAAATACTAAGTCGCGAAGTTTTTGACGGCAATTCCAAAATTGTTGGATCGGGCATAACATGAAGTCATGCCAAACCTTCGCAGAAAACTGCCGAGCGCGAACGCGCTTTTCGTATTCGAAGCCGCTGCGCGCTGCGGTAATTTCACGCGTGCCGCGCAGGAGCTTTATGTCAGTCAGCCGGCCGTCAGCCGCATGCTCGCGCGCATGGAAGACCATATCGGCGTGCGGCTTTTCGAGCGCGTGCACGGCGGTATCGAACTGACGGAAAGCGGCAAGATTCTCTATCACAAGATATCGGAAGGCTTTAGCGGCATAGAAAGCGCGATCCGTGAAATCGAGGCGCGCGCGACCGGCATCGAAACCGTCACGCTGTCCGTTTCCACCGGCTTTACGACGCACTGGCTGATGCCGCGCATGAGCCGGCTGAATCAGGCGTTTCCTTCGGTCGATTTGCGCTTTCAGCTGATATCGGGGCGCATAGGCGGGCCGCTCGTCGATGTCGATCTCGGCATGCGCTTTCTGCACGATGAAGAGATCGACGAGTACGCCGTGCTCGTCATGCCCGAAATGCTGCTGCCGCTTTCCAATCCGCGTTATCACGAAACCGCGCGGACCGAGGAAGGACGCGCGCATGGCGATACCGTCATCGTCATGGACGACGAAGAGCGCGGCTGGCACGAACGTTTTCATGCGTTTGCGAAGAAAGAGCGCCACGCGGCCGGCATGCTGAGCTTCAACGATTACGCGATCGTCGTGCAGGCGGCGCTGCTCGGCCAGGGCATCGCGCTCGGCTGGCTCAACGTGACCTCGCACTGGCTCGCGCAAGGCACGCTCGTGCCGGCCGAAGAAGAGCTGATCGTCACGAGCCGCCGCTGCTGCCTGCTCACGCCGCCGAATCAGCCCGTGCGGCCCATCGTCGCCGCCGTGCGCGCGTGGATCATTCAGGAAGCGCTAAGCGACATGCGCATCGTCGAAAGCCAGTATCCGCGGCTCGGCTTGCGCGACGCGCTTCATCAGACCGGCATCGAGCTCGGCTGAGCGCGCTTTCTTGCGCGCTCGCTCGACGAATGCGCTCGGCGTCACGCCGCATAGCCGCTTGAAATGCCGCGCCAGATGACTCTGATCGAAGAAGCCCACTTCCGACGCGACGACGGAGCCCGGCACGCCCGCGAGCAAGAGCGTTTGCGCCCGGCGCACGCGCAATTCGCACAAGTACTTATACGGCGACAACCCGAATTGCTCGCGAAACACGGTCGCGAAACGCGATACGCTCAGCGCCGAAAGATCCGCGAGTTGCGCGAGACTCACGGTCTTGTCGAAATTGGCTTCGATATAGGCGAGCGCGTCGACGAGATTGGCTTGACTCATGGCGAAGTCTCGGATGTGACGATTTCAGGGTTCGTCGACGTTGCGCGTTGAAATCGTCTGATGGAAAACGAGGCGAGATCGATCGGCGTGCTGCCGGTATCGAGCAGTTCGGCAAGCGTTTCGCCCACGCCGGGACCGATCTGAAATCCCGAGCCGGAGAAGCCGAACGCATAGAACAAGCCATCGACTTTCGAACTCGGGCCGATAACCGGCTCCGAATCCGGCAGATAACTTTCCACGCCGCTCCATACGCGAATTACATGCAGCGGACGCATCGCGGGAACCATGCGGCGGAACTGCGCCATCTGCGCGACGGTGTGTTCCGGCAGCACGGATGCGCGCCGCGTATCGGCATTCGCGGGACCGGGCGGGCCGCCGCCCAGCACGATATTGCCGCGCGGAATCTGCCGGAAATAGACGCTTTCTGCCTTGATCGACGTGTACACGCCCATCGAAAACGGGAACACGTAGGGCACGGGTTCGGTCACGGCCATCTGCGGGCCGCGCGCCATGAGCGGCACCGGTTCGCCGAATTGCGTCGATAACAGGTTGGCCCATGCGCCCGCGCAAATCAGCACTTGCTCCGCGCGATACACGTCGCCCGCCGCGCTTTCCACGCGAAAGCCGCCCGCTTCCTTTTCCACGCGCACCACGTCCGCATTCTCGACGATGCGCGCGCCAAGCCGTGCCGCCGCGCGTCCGAAAGCGGGCGCGGCGAGACGCGGGTTCGCGTGGCCATCGAGCGGCGAGATCGATGCGGCAAGCACATCGCGCCCGAGAAACGGAAAGCGCCTGAACATCGCGGCGCCTTCGAGCACGTCGAGATCGAGGCCATAAGCGCGCGCATCGGCAGCATAGCGATGAAAGTATTCGGCGTCGTGCGCGTGATAGCACACGCGCGTATGACCCGAAGGCAGGAACTCGACATCCTCGCCGAGCCATTCGCGCGCATGCCGCCACGTTTCGAGCGCACGGTTGGACATCGCGAGTTGTTCGAGCGCGCGTCCCTGACGGCGCACGCCGCCGAAGTTCACGCCGCTCGCCTGCTGTCCGGTCAGGCCGCGTTCGAGCAGAATCACGGAGCGCTTGCGGCGGCTCAGAAAGAAAGCGGTCGTCGTGCCGACGATGCCGCCGCCTATCACGATCACATCGGCGCGCTCGCTCATTCGCTCGTCTCCATGTCGTGCGGCGCGAGCGCCATCGGCAACGGTTTGACGGGCGCCTGCCCGCGCAGGCGGCCCACCGCTTCGAGCGGCACGCGCGCTTCGGCAGCGATGACTTCCGCGCCCGCATGCGCACAGAAGCGGCCCTGGCACCGCCCCATGCCGACGCGCGAAAACGCCTTCGCACGATTCGCTTCCTTCGCGCCCATCTCGTTGACGACGCGTCTCAACTCGCCCGCCGTAATCGCTTCGCAGCGGCACACGATCGTTTCGTCCGGCAACGCGGCGGCGAAACGCGCGGGCCACGGAAACGCCGTGCGCAAACCCGCGGCGAAGCGCGTATAGCGGCTGAGCTGCGTGCGCAAGCGGTTCGCTTCGGCGGTGTCGTGCGGCAGGCTCAGGTCTTTCAGCGCCGCCAATGCGGCGAGCCTGCCCGCGCGTTCGGCCGCGTCGGCGCCACGCACGCGCGCGCCGTCGCCCGCGAGATAGACGTCTTTCACGTTGCTGCGGCCATCTTCGTCGGCGATGGGGAGCCACTGCTGCAACGCATGATCGAAGCGGAATTCGCAGCCCGCGAGATCGGCGAGCTGCGTTTCGGAGCGCAGGTGATAGCCGAGCGCGACGGCATCGCACGGCACATGCAGCATCGCGCCATCGGCCTGCCTGACGCGCACGCCTTGCACGCCATGTTCGGGCGAGCCTTCGATCTCGACCGGCACGATGCCGCGATGAACCGGCACGCGCGCCTCCTTTAGCACGCGCATCAACGCCATGCCTTTCTTCAGCGCCGATGGAATCGCGAGCAGTTGCGGCAACGCGCGCAAGCGTTCGGCGAACGTCGATGTATCCAGCACCGCGCTCACCGTCGCGCCCGCCTTCACGTATTGCGCGGCGACGAGATAGAGCAGCGGTCCCGTGCCCATCATCACGACGCGCGAGCCGATCGCGCAGCCCTGCGATTTCAGCGCGACCTGCGCGCCGCCGAGGCTATACGCGCCCGCGCGATGCCAGCCGGGCACGGGCATCAGCCGATCGGTCGCGCCGCTGCAGACGATGAGCGCATCGAAGGCGAGCTTGCGATGACGCGTGCCGTTCATCACGTGCACGGCGTTCGGCTCGATGTTCCACACGAGCGTATCGGGCATGTAGTCGATCTTCGCGCGCAACGCATCGAAGTCGCGATGCAACGCATGCGCGCGCCCGGCTTCCGTGCCGTACAGCGTTTCGTACGTGCGCGTGAATCCTTCGGGTTGCCGGCGATAAATCTGCCCGCCGTCCCTTCTGCCTTCGTCGATAACGACGGGGCGCAAGCCCGCCTCGGCCAGCGCCTGCGCCGCGCGCACGCCTGCCGGACCCGCGCCGATCACGATCACGGTCGCGGCCATACGCCCTCCGTTTGCGCAAGACGCGTGACGACGGACATGCCTTCGAGCGCTTGCGTCGTGCAGGCGCGCACGCGTTCGCCGTCTGCCGTCCACACCCAGCAATCCTGGCATGCGCCCATGACGCAGAAACCCGCGCGGCGGCCATCGCCGAATTCGGAGTCGCGCAAGTCGTGTTGCGATGTCAGCAGAGCGACCATCAAGGTATCGCCTTCGGCTGCGAGCGCGCGCTGGCCGTCGATGACGATCTCGAACGTCCTGCGTCCTTGTTCCGCGACTCTGACGAAGCGTCCGCTCATGCCGTCACCGTATCCGTCGACTGCATGCGCGCGAGATCGGCGGCGCTGTGATGGCACAGAATCTCCGCGCCCGAAGGCAAGGTCTTCTTCGCGGGCGGCGTGACGTTGCACTTGCCGTCGATGCGCGCGGCGCAGCGCGAACGGAAGCTGCACAGTTCGCGCGCATCGCTTTCCGGCCCGAGCGCGGGCAATGCGGCGAGCGCCGTGGCGCGGCGCGAATCGAGCCAGCCGGGGCGCAGCGCGGGCACCGAATCGACGAGCAGCCCCGTGTACGGGTGATACGGCGGATGCGAAAGCGCCTCGCGCTGACCCGCTTCCACGCACTGCCCCGCATACAGCACGATGACTTCATCGCAGATGGCGCGCACCGTCGATATGTCGTGGCTGATGAACATGTACGACACCTTCAGCTCGCGGCGCAGTTCCGCGAGCAGATCGAGGATCGCCGCGCCGACGACCGTATCGAGCGCGGACGTCACTTCGTCGCAGAGAATGAGCTCGGGATTCGCCGCCAGCGCGCGCGCGAGATTCACGCGCTGCTTCTGTCCGCCCGACAAACCGCCAGGCTGGCGCTTCGCGATCGATGCGGGCAGCTTCACCAGATCGAGCAGTTCGAGCATGCGCTTGTTGGCGGCGGGACCGCGCAGGCCGTGATAGAAATTCATCGGGCGCGCGAGAATATCGGCGATGGTGCGGCTCGGATTCAACGCGGTATCGGCGTTCTGAAACACGATCTGCACACGCCGGTATTGATCGAGCGTGCGCTCCGACAACTTCGCGGGCAAGGGCTTGCCGTCGAGCAGCACGTCGCCGCGCGCGCGATCGACGAGGCCCGCGATCACGCGCGCGAGCGTCGTCTTGCCCGAGCCCGATTCGCCGATCACGCCGAGCGTCGCGCCGCGCGCGATCTTCAGGCTCACGTCGTCGAGCACGCGCACGGCGGGCACGCCGTCGGCATCGATGCGGCCATAGCCTGCGCTCAGGTTGCGAATCTCCAGCAGCGGCGCTCTATTCGATTCGTTATCCGTATTAATCGCGACTTCCGGGCGGCGCGTCGCCGCGAGCAGCTCGCGCGTGTAATCGTCGGCGGGCGCATCGAGCACTTGCGCGGTCGCGCCGTTCTCGCGCACGCGGCCGCCGTTCAATACCACGATGCGATCCGCCATCTGCGCGACCACGGCGAGATCGTGCGAGACGTACACGGCCGTCGTGCCCAACTCGCGCACCACGCCCTTGAATGCCGCGAGCACTTCGATCTGCGTGGTCACGTCGAGCGCGGTCGTGGGTTCGTCGAACACGACGACAGCGGGATCGGTGATGAGCGCCATCGCCGCCATCAGACGCTGCAACTGGCCGCCCGAGACCTGATGCGGATAACGGTCGCCGATGCTTTCCGGATTCGGCAGCGCGAGCGCGCGAAAGAGGCCAATGGCCTTCTCTCTCGCCGCGGAAGCGCTCAAGAGCTTATGCAGCAGCGCCGGCTCCGTCACCTGATCCATGATCGTGCGCGCGGGATTGAAGCCCGCCGAGGCGCTCTGCGCCACATAGGCGACCGTGCGCGCGCGCAATGCGCGGCGGCCTTTTTCGTCGAGCGCGAGCACGTCGGTATCGCCGATCTTCACCGAGCCGCCCGCAATCGAACAACCGTTGCGCGCGTGCCCGAGCAGCGACAGCGCGATGGTCGTCTTGCCCGATCCCGATTCGCCGATCAGCGCGAGCACCTCACCTTTTTTCACCGTGAAATCGACGCTCTTCACGATCTCGACGACCGGGTCCGGCGCGTGCCCCGCGACGACGCGCAGGCCTTTCACTTCGATCATGTTCATTGGCCGCCTCCATGCGAACGCGCGCCATGACGACGCAGACTGTCGATGAGCAGATTGACGCCGACCGTGAGCGTCGCGATCGCGACCGCGGGCATCAGCACGGCGGGCGCGCCTTCGGCCAGGCCGCCGATGTTCTCGCGCACGAGCGAGCCCCAGTCCGCGTTCGGCGGCTGCACGCCGAGACCGAGAAAGCTCAGCCCGGAGAGCAGCAGCACGATGAACACGAAGCGCAGGCCGAAATCCGCGAGCATCGGATGAATCATGTTGGGCAGCACTTCCACGCGCGCGATGTAGAACAGCTTCTCGCCGCGCGCCTTCGCGACCTGCACATATTCGAGCGTCATGATGTTCACCGCGAGCGAGCGCGAGATGCGGAACGCGCCGGGTATGTAGGCGAGCGCGGCGACCATCATCAGCATCGGAATGGATGAGCCGAAGGCCGCGATCACGACGAGCGCGAGAATCTTGCTCGGGATCGAGATGAGCGCATCGAAGAGACGGCTCAGCACTTCATCGACCCAGCGGCCCGACACCGCCGCGATCAGCCCGAAGAAGGTGCCGATGACGCTTGCCGCCACCGTCGATGCGAGCGCGAGCCCGACCGTGTATTGCGTGCCGTAGAGAATGCGGCTCAGCATGTCGCGGCCGAGGTAATCGGTGCCGAGCAGATGCGCCGCGCTATACGAGCCGAAGATTTCCGTCGACGTGAATGCGCCGCCCTTGTAGGGCGCGACGACCGGCCCGACGAACGCGACCGCGAGCCAGAACACGACGATGAAAAGACCGATCAGTCCGAGCACCGAGAAGCGATGCACGAGCCGGTTCAACACGCTGCGCTTGATTGCAACAGGTGCCTGCTCTTGCGGTGCATCGGCGGGTGGCTGGTCGTATAGCACGGTCGTGGCGTGAGTAGTGACGTTCCGATTCATCGTTGACGCAGCCTCGGGTTGGAGACGATCTGAGCCAGATCGGCGATGAGCACGAGCGCGAGATAGGCCGCGCAGAACACCATCACGCAGCCCTGCACGAGCGGCATGTCGCGATTGGTGACGGCATCGACCATGAGGCTCGCGAGACCGGGATAATTGAAGATCGATTCGACGATCACCACGCCGCCGAACAGATACGAGAGACTCAACGCGACCGCGTTCGCAATCGGCCCGATGGTGTTCGGCAACACGTGGCGCAACACGATCCGCATGGGCGACGCGCCCTTGAGCAGCGCCATTTCCACATACGACGCGTTGAGCTGATCGAGCACCGCCGCGCGCGTCATGCGCGCCATCTGCGCGACGATCACGCAGCACAGCGTCATCACGGGCATCGCATAGGTGCGCACGAGCCCGCCGAACGACGACACATCCGAGAGATACGACAGCGCGGGCAGCCAGCGCAGCTTCACCGCGAAGATCAGCACCGCGATGGTCGCGACGAGAAACTCCGGCACCGCGACGGTCGAAAGCGTGAGCACGTTGAGCGTGCGATCCAAGAGCGAGCCGCGATACATCGCCGATGCAATGCCGATGAAAAGCGCGACCGGCACCGAGACGAGCGCCGTCAGCCCGGCGAGCACGAGCGAGTTCGGCAGACGCGTGGCGATGAGCTCGCTCACGGGCAGATTGTTCGACAGCGACGTGCCGAAGTTGCCCGTCACGACATGCACGAGCCATTGCATGTAACGCGTGATCGCGGGCTGGTCGAGGCCGAACTGATGACGCAGCGCTTCCACCTGCTCCGGTGTCGCGGCCTGGCCGAGCGCCTGTTGCGCGGCATCGCCCGGCAAGAGACCGGTAATGCCGAACACCACCATCGACACGATCAGCAGCGTGAGCAGCGCGAGGCCGAAGCGCGCGGCGACGAGTCGTTGCGCATGAACTTTCATCGGATATCGCCTCTCGTTGAAGGTTGTCATCGCGCGCCGCCATGCAAAGCGGCGGCGCGCGTCCGGTGCTACAGCACGTTCATGCGTCGAGCCACACGTTCTCCGCGAACATCCAGCCCATCAGACCCGCGAGCGGAATGCCGCCGAGCCCCTTCAGCTTCGTCGTGTGCGCATCGAGCGAGCTCTGGAACATCGGAATGCCGATGCCGCCGTCCTTGTGCACGAGCTCCTGCATGTCGCCGTAGAGCTTCTTGCGCTTGGCGTCGTCCGGCTCGCCGCGCGCGCTCACGAGCAGTTGATCGAACTGCGCGCTCTTCCAGTTGGCTTCGTTCCACGGCGCGTCGGACTTGAAGAACTGCGTGAAGATCACGTCCGCGCTCGGGCGCGCGTTGATGTTGCCGAAACCGAGCGGATGCTTCATCCAGTGGTTCGACCAGTAGCCGTCGGACGGCACGCGGGTCACCTGCAGATTGATGCCCGCCTGCGGCGCGACCTGCTGCATCAGCACGGCCATTTCGACGGAGCCTTCGGCTGCCGGCGACGCATACAACTGAATCGGCGTGTTGCCGACCTTCGCTTTCTGGAAATGGAACTTCGCCTTCTCGGGATCGAACGCGCGCTGCGGCAGGCCGGTCATGTAGTACTTGTTGGTCGGATCGATCGGTTGATCGTTGCCGATCGCGCCATAGCCGCGGAAGATCGTCTTCCTCATCTGCTCGCGGTCCATCAGATACATCATGCCGCGGCGGAAATCGGCGTTGCCGGTGATGCCGCCATCGTCGCGCATGATGAGATCGGTGTACTGGCCGGTCTTCGTTTCGAGCACCGCGAAACCCTGCGTGCCCTTGATGCGCTCGGTCGAACGCGCGCTCACCGCGTTGATGAGCTGCACGTCGCCCGATATGAGCGCGTTCACGCGCGCGGGCTCATCCGCGATGCCGATCAGTTCCACCTCGTCCAGATGCGGCATCCCCGGCTTCCAGTACTTCTCGTTGCGCACGCCGACCGTACGCACGCCCGGCGCAAATTCCTTGACCTTGAACGGGCCCGTGCCGACCGCCGTCTTGAAGTCCGTCGTGCCGTCCTTGATGATGAGAAAGTGCGAGTCCGCGAGAATCACGGGCAGATCGGCGTTCGCGCCCGTCAACGTGATGGTCAGCTCGTTCGGGCCGGTCGCCTTGACCTCCTTGAACTGATCGGCGAGCGTCTTCGCCTTCGAGCCGACCGCCGGGTCCTTATGGCGCATCAGCGAGTAGATGACGTCCTGCGGCGTGAGCGACTTGCCGTCGTGGAACTGCACGCCGCTGCGCAGCTTCACGACCCATACGGTCGCGTCCTTCGTTTCGAGCGATTCGGCGAGCGCCATCTTCGCGCCGAGATGATTGTCGAGTTCGGTCAGGCCGCTGTAGAACATGAATCCACGCGCGTAGTCGGTGCCGAGCGAGCCCTTCGCCGGATCGAGCGTGTCCGCCGCCGACGACGACTGCGTCGCCACGCGAATGCGCCCGCCCTGCTTCGGCTTGTCCTGCGCGAAGGCCGCGCCGCTCGCGGAGAGCAGCCCCGTGCCCGTCACGGTAAGCAGTCCGCCCGCGGCCATCGCGCGCAGGACGTTGCGGCGCGACGCGCCACGGCGCGTCAGTTCTTCGAGCCGTTTGCCTGCATCGGCATGGGCAAGTGCTTCAGGCGATGTGTCGATGCTCATGAACTTCTCCGCGATAAGGGCTTGTGGATGTTCGACGGCTCGTTATGGAATGGCGGCCGCCTGTCTTTGCTTCGATGCTTCAATAGAAGACGTCTTTGATCGAGTAATACGCGCCGACGAGCGGCAGAAACCAGGGCTTGCCCGTATGGCCGGGAATGGCGGGCCAGTCGAAATCGCGCCACGGATTCGCGTCTGCGTTGCCGTTCATCACGTCGGCCATGACCTGGCCCATGTGCGTCGACATCTGCGTGCCGTGGCCGCTGTAGCCCATCGAGAAATAGAGGCCGTCGTGCTGGCCCGCGCGCGGCAGGCGGTCCGCGGTGATATCGACGAGACCGCCCCAGCAATAGTCGATGCGCACGTTGGCCAGCGCCGGAAAGATGGCGGCGAGATTGGCCTGCAGAATGCGTCCGCTCTTCGCATCCGAAGGACGTTCCGATGCGGTGAAGCGCGCGCGTCCGCCGAGCAGCAGGCGCGCATCGGGCGTCACGCGAAAATAGTTGTGCATGAGGCGGCTCGTCGTGTACGAGCGCCGGTTCGGCAGCAGTTGCTGCAACTGCTGCAGAGGCAACGGCTCCGTCACGATGATGAACGAGCCGACCGGCGCCAGCCTGCGCCGGTACCACGCGAACGGGCCATGTTTCGACGGCCCCGTCGCGATCAAAACCTGCTTCGCGCGCAAGCTGCCCCGCTTCGAATCGATGCGCCAGCCGCCGCCTTCTTTCGTGATCGCCGTGACTTCGGCATGTTCGTAAAGACGCGCGCCCCGGCGAGACGCGGCTTGCGCCAGTCCGGCCGCGAACTTGCCCATATGCATCTGTCCGCCGTGACGTTGCAGCAAGCCGCCGTAAAAGGCGTCGGATTGCACTTCGTCGCGGACCCGTTCGCGATCGAGCAAATCGATGTCCGGGTCCACTTCACGCCGGATCAGCTCGGCGGTCTTCGCGATGTGTTCGAGATGATGCGGCTTCGCGGCGAGCTTCAGCTTGCCCGACGCGAGATAGTCGCAATCGATCCCCTCTTCCTTGATTAGACGCTCGACGGTATCGACAGCCGCCGCATACGCGCGATAACACCCTTGCGCACGCTCGACGCCGAGTTGCGCGCGCAGCGCCGCATAATCCTGCGCGACGCCCGTATTGCACTGCCCGCCGTTGCGGCCCGACGCGCCGCCGCCGATGCGCCCGGCATCGAGCACGACGACGGACGCGCCGCGCCTGGCCAATGCGAGCGCCGCCGACAGGCCCGTGAACCCGCCGCCGATCACGGCGACATCGGCCTGACCGTCGGCCGGGCCTTCGCACGCGAACGTCATCGCGGGCGCGGTATCGAGCCAGTAGGAGTCGAGTTTCATCGGCATCGCTCGCTTGAAGGAGTGCGTGTTACAGACCGAGCTGCGTGGCGAGATCGCCGATGGTGTCCACTTCGTAATACTCGTAGTACGGCGTGCCCGGCTCGTGGCCGCGCTTGACGAACGCCTTGTGCTTGACGCCCATGTCGTGCGCGGTCATCAGGTCGTAGCGCAGGCTCGACGAAACGTGCAGCACGTCTTCCGGATTGCAGTTCAACTGGTCGAACATGTACTCGAAGCCCTGCATGCGCGGCTTGTACGACTGCGCCTGCTGCGCCGTGAACACCCGATGAAACGGCGCGCCGAGCTTGTCGACGTTGCTTTGAATCTGATCGTTCGACGCATTCGACAGAATCACGAGCTTGTACTTCGTCGCAAGCCGCGAGAGGCCTTCCGGCACGTCCGGATGCGGGCCCCACGTCGGCACCGCGAGATAATACTTTTCTGCTTCGGCCTCGTTGAATTCCACGTTCATGCGCGCGCAGGTGCGACGCACCGCATTGACGATCACGTCGCGATAAGGCTTCCACGCGCCGAGCACTTCGTCGCGCCGGTAGCCCGAGAAGAACTTGACGAATTGCTCCAGGTCGTCGCCTTGCAGGCGGTCGCCGTACATCTCGCGGGCCATGTCGGCCATGCGGAATTTCGTCAGCGTGCCGTAGCAGTCGAACGTGATGTACTTCGGCTCGAAATCGATCATGGTGTCGGTCCTGTCGTGTGATGAAGGTGAAAACGGTGAACAGCGAAACCGTTATGAAAATTTAAACAAGGCAAAAATGACGGGTGGCGTCGAATGCGTGCCCTGCGACGATACAAGTCATGCGTTTTGAGGCATCGCCGCAGCACAAAATGCGGCGCGTTTTTGCACGGTCGTGCGCATCATCCTTCGGTGTCGATGAGCACGCTCTTGAAGCGCAGATTCGCTTCGTAAGCCTGCCGCCCGAGATCCTTGCCGATGCCCGAACGCTTGTAGCCGCCGGTCGGAATCACGAAGTCGCTCGTGCGGCCGTAGCGGTTGACCCACACGGTGCCCGCTTCGATGCCGCGCACCATGCGCAGCGCGCGGCCGATATCCGCGGTATGCACGCCGGCGGCGAGACCGTACTCGGGATGCGCGGCGAGTTCGAGCGCTTCCTCTTCGGTGTCGAAGGACTGCACGGTCAGCACCGGGCCGAAGATCTCGCTGCGCACGGCTTCGCTTTCCTGCGTGACATTCGTGAGCAAGGTCGGCGAGTAGAACGCGCCGGGCGTCGCGGCATCCGCGCGCGTGCCGCCGCATCGCAAGCTCGCGCCCGTAGCGATCGTGCGCTGAACGATGCCGTCGATGCGCTGCGCCTGCGGCTCGGAGATGATCGGCGGCAAGGTCGTGCCCGCGGCCCATGTCGCGCCGGCCTTCAGTTCGCTGAACACGCGCGCGATGCGTTCGACGAGTTCATCGGCGATGGCGCGCTGCACGAGCAGCCGCGAGCCCGCGACGCACACCTGTCCCGCGTTGCCCGTGATCGCGCCCGCGATGCGCCGCGCCACGTCATCGATGCGCGGCGCATCGGCGAACACGATCTGCGGGCTCTTGCCGCCGAGTTCGAGCGTGACGGGCTTCGTGCCCGTCTCCGCGCACGCGGCCATGATCGCGGCGCCGGTGCGCGTCGATCCGGTGAAGGTCACCTTGCCGATGCGCGGATGGCGCACGAGCGCATCGCCGGTGATACGGCCATCGCCCTGAACGATGTTGAAGATGCCCGGCGGCACGCCCGCTTCCAGCGCCAGTTCCGCGAGACGCAGCGCACTGAACGGCGTCATCTCCGAGGGCTTGAGCACCACGGCATTGCCCGCAGCGAGCGCGGGCGCGACCTTCCAGACGCCCATCACGAGCGGAAAATTCCACGGTGCGATGGCGCCGATGACACCATACGGCTCGGCGATCGTCATGCCGAGATGACGATGCTCCGTCGCCGCGACATCGCCGCCGATCTTGTCGGCGAACTCGGCATAGAAGCGGATGCTTTCCGCAGCGAACGGCACGTCCCAGTGGTACGCATCGCGCACGGGGCGCGTCGAGCCGAGCGCTTCGAGCGGCGCGAGACGGGCGGCGTCGGCGGCGACGAGATCGGCGAACTTGCGGAGCACGCGTGCGCGCTCGCGCGGCGCGCGGCGGGCCCAGTCGCTCGTCTTGAACGCGCCATACGCGTTCTGCACGGCGTAGTCGATCATTCCTTCATCGGCGACGGGCACCGATGCATACGCGACGCCATCCGACGGCCGCGACACTTCGATACGCGACGGGCCCGCATTGATCAGTTCGCCGCCAATGAAATGCCCGCTCCTGATGCCGATGCTGGCGGGATCGAAACGGTCCATATGCGTGAGTCCTCCGTGACGTGGCGTTGACATGGCTTCATCGTAGGACCGGAGCGCCGGCATTTTTCGCTGACAAAATTGCCGATTCAGCACAGCGCGCGCGTTCTTCCCGCGATAACCCGCGGTTTTGCGTTGCATCACGCGCGCACAGCCGTGTGCCGCGGGAGACAGGAAGATCGTCCTAGCCATGCGCGCCGCGCGGTGTCAAAGTCACGGTAAATGTCTCAGCATGAGGAGGCCTGCGTGCCCGACTCGAACAACAACGATGTGATCGAATACCGGGCTTTCACGCTCGACGACATCCCCGCCGCGCATGCGTTGACCACGTCCGTCAAATGGCGGCATCGCCCGGACGACCTGCGCTTCGCGGCGCGTCTCGGTCATGGCTTCGCCGCCGTCGATAGCCAGGGCCGCGTCGTCGGCAACGCGCTCGCGTGGGAGTTCGGCGCGCATGCCGCGACGCTCGGCATGTTCATCGTGTCGCCAGAGCATCAGCGGCGCGGCATCGGACGCGGACTGCTCGACCGTCTGATCGCGAAGCTCGGCGCGCGCATGCTGCTCATTCACGCATCGAACGAAGGCAAGCCGCTGTGCGAGGACCGCGGCTTCACACGCATCGACACCATCCAGCAACATCAGGGCGCGGCGTTTCAGCCGCCGCTCGTGTCCTTGCCGCCCGGCGAGCGGCTGCGGCCCATCGGCGCGAAAGACACGCCGCGCCTCGCCGAGCTCGCCTCGCGCGCGAGCGGGCTTGATCGCTCCGCGCTGCTGCCCGAATTGCTCGATGTGGCGAGCGGCATCGCACTCGATCGCGACGGCGAACTTATCGGCTTCGCGCTGTTCCGGCGTTTCGGCGACGGTCACGTGATCGGCCCCGTCGTCGCGCCGGAATCGCCGGACCAGAGCCGCGCCAAGGCTCTGATCAGCTACTGGCTCGCGCTGAACGCGGGCATGTTCGTGCGCGTCGATACGCCGCTGCGTTACGGGCTGTCCACCTGGCTCGAAGGGCTCGGGCTGCCGCTCGTCGATACCATCGAGCAGATGGCGCTGAACGGCACGCCATCCGCCGATGAAACGCTCGCGCAGTTCGCGCTGACGAGCCAGGCGCTGTGGTGACTCACGCTTTCTCCAGCCACGCGAACTCCGCGAAGCGATAACCCATCACGCGGCCGGAGGGACTGCCTTTGAGGCCGCGCAGCTTCGCGCTCTGCGCATCGATGAAGTTGATGAACGCGGGAATCACGAGGCTGTTCTTCTCGTAGATGATCGTCTGCATGTCGCCGTACATCTGCTTGCGCTTCGCTTCGTCGCGCTCGCGGCGCGCCTGCACCAGCAATTGATCGAACTGTTCGTTCTTCCAGCCCGATTCGTTCCAGTTCGCATTCGAGCGGAAGAACTGCGTGTAGAGCAGATCGAGCGTCGGGCGCGGCAGGATCGAGCCGTAGGTCATCGGGTACTTCATCCAGTACGTCGTCCAGTAGCCGTCGGCGGGCACGCGCCGCACGTTGATGTCCACGCCCGCCTGCTTCGCGGCCTGCTGGACCATCATCGCGGAGTCGAGCGCCGTTTCGACCGATGGCGGCGCGATGATCTCCGCGCGCGCGCCCGGCGTGCCGGCCTTCTTGAAGTGGAACGCGGCCTTGTCCGGATCGTATGCGCGCTGCGGCAAACCCTTCATGAAGTACGGATGCCACTCGGGCACCGGATGATCGTTCGCGAGCTTGCCGTGGCCCTGCAGCATCACCTTCACGATGCGCTGCCGGTCGTGCAGATACTTGATGCCTTCGTTGAAGTCCGCGCTCTTCGTCGGCAGCATGTCCTGACGCAGCGCCAGATCCGAATACAGTTGCGACGGGCTTTCGAGTATCGTCACCTTGCCCGTCTGCTTCACGCGCTCGACATCGCGCGCGGGCAGCGGCGATATCAACTGCACATCGCCGGCGAGCAGCGCATTGGTGCGCGCCGCATCATCGCCGATGCCGATGATCTCCACTTCGTCGAGATACGGGCGCCCCGGCTTCCAGAAGTTCGGATTGCGCGTGCCGATGCAGCGTTGCGCCGGCGTGAACTCCTTGACCACGAACGGGCCGGTGCCGTTGCCTTTGGAGAAGTCCGTCGTGTTCGCCGCGACGATCACGAGGTGCGGGATCGCGAGCAGCGCGGGAAGATCGACGTTCGGCTCGGTCAGCGTGATCTCGACCTTCAGCGGCCCGGCCGCCTTGACCGAAGCGATGCCATCCGCGATCGACTTCGCTTTCGAGGCCGTGGCGGGGTCTTTATGGCGCATCAGCGAGAACACGACATCGTCCGAGGTGAATGGCTTGCCGTCGTGAAAGCGCACGTCGGGCCGCAGCGTGACGGTCCATTTCACGAAGTCGTCGGATTCGAGCTTTTCGGCAAGCGCGTTCTGCGTCTTGAAGTCGGCGTCGAGTTCGGTGAGGCCGCTATAGAACATATAAGCGCGCGAGTAGTCGCCGGTATGCGTGCCCTTCGAGGGATCGAGCGAATCGGTCAGCGACTGGTTCGCGAGCGCCACGCGAATGCGCCCGCCGCGTTGCGGCGTGGCCTCGGTCGCGGCGAATGCGAATGGCGATGCGCCGGGTAACAGAATCGTCGCGGCGGCAAGCGTCTTGATCGCCTTGCGGCGGCCTGGATCGGCGACAACGAGTTCCTTCGGCAATGTCATGGTCAGTCTCGCTCGGTCATGTAGTGATTGCGGATCGATGGAACGTGCCTTCACAGCGCAAGGCAAAGCCGGTATGCGTCGTAGATGGCCGTATGGATGTCGCGCGACGCGCTCGCGTCGCCGATGCGGTACAGATGGAACTGCCCTTCTTCGGCAGCATGGGCGGGCTGCGGTTTGCCTGTTGCGAAGGCTTCGAGATCGGTATAGCCGTCGTTGGCCGAATACATGCGAGCCGCCTCGAACAGATCTTCGACCGCGAGCATGCCGCGCTCGACGACGACATGATCCGCTTCCAGCTCCACGCGCTCATTCGTCAGATGATGCTGGAACACAGCGCGGCGCTTGCCGTTCGACGACGCATTCACTTCGATCAGCTCGATATTCGTGCGCACGGGCACGTCCCAGCGGGCGATGTTGCGCATCCAGACCTGATCGTCGCCGCGTCCGCCGGTTTCTTGCGCGGGCATGCTGTCGATGAGCGCGAGCGATACGTCGAGGTCCGCATCCACATAACGTTCCGCGCACAGATATGCGTTGTGGCGGCCGGTGCCGTCGTAGACGATCACGCTGCCTTCGCGCGGCGGCGTTTCCGTGAGCGCATCGAACACGCTCTTGCAGTGCTCCGCGCCCGGCAACGCATCGAGATTCGGCAGGCCGCCCGTCGCGATGATGACGACATCCGCGCCATGATCGAGCACGTCGCTCAATTCGGCGTAGTGGTTATAGCGCACATCGACGCTCAATCTTTCGAGCGCGGACACGCGCCAGTCCACGATGCCGATGAGATCGCGCCGCCAGCTTCCCGTCGCGGCGAGCAGCAATTGGCCGCCCGCCGTGGAGTTCGCTTCGAGCACGGTGACGTCATGGCCGCGCGTCGCGCAGATGCGCGCGGCTTCGAGGCCGGCCGGTCCCGCACCGACGATCAGCACGCGCTTCGTTTGCGCGGCCTTCGGTATGTCATGCGTCAGATACGTCTCGCGCGATGTCGCCGGATTATGGATGCACGTCGCGCGGAAATTGCGGCAGAACGATGCGCCGACGCACGGCCTGGCTTCGTCTTCCTTGCCCGCTTCGACGAGCTTCACGAGATGCGGCTCGGCGATATGCGCGCGCGTCATGCCGACCATGTCGAGCAGGCCTTCACGGATCGCATAGCGCGCCGTGGCGAGATCGGCGATCTTCGCGGCATGGAACACGGGCAGATCGACGGCGCGCTTGAACGCGGCGGCTTTCGGCAGCCACGGCGCGGACGGCACGAACATGCCGGGCATCGAATTGACCGCGAGCGCCATCTTCGTGTCCATGCGCCCGAACGTGACGTTGAAGAAGTCGAACAGACCCGTGCCTTGCAGAATGCGCGACATCTCCAGCCCTTCTTCGAAGCTGCATCCGTCTTCGAGCGCGAAGCGAAAGCCCACGACGAAATCGTCGCCCACCTGCTTGCGAATCTCCTCGTGAACCTCGATCGCGAAGCGCACGCGATTGGCCGTCGAACCGCCATATTTGTCGGTGCGCAGGTTCACCGTCGGGTCCATGAACTGGCCGATCAAATGACCGCCCGCATGCGTTTCGATGCCGTCGAGCCCGCCATCGCGGCAGCGCTTCGCGGCGAGGCCGAAATCGCGGATCACGCGTTTGATGTCGGCGTCGTGGATCGCCTGCGGCATGGCGCGGTGCAGCGTTTCGCGCACCGGCGAGGGCGCGATCATCGGTAGCCACGGTTCCGTGTAGGCATCGCCGCGCCGCCCGAGATGCGTGATCTGGCACATCAGCGCCGCGCCGTGCGTGTGGATGCGATCGGAGAAGCGCCGCAGATGCGGCACCACCGCATCCGTCGACAGGTTGATCTGCTGGAACGTGTTCGGACTGTCGAGACTTACGTTCGAGGAGCCGCCGAACATGGTCAGCGCGAGGCCCCCTTTCGCCTTTTCCTCGTGATACCGTTGATAGACCTCCTGCGGGAATTCGTCGCGCGTCAGGCGGCTTGCGTGGCTCGTGCTCATCACGCGGTTCTTGAGCACGAGATGCTTGAGGGTGAACGGCTGAAGCAAGGGGTCCGACGAAGCAGTGGTCATGGCCTGCAAATGAAGTGGACGTCGGAGCCAAGGTAAGGAGGCCAATATGCGCCGTCAAATTACAAATCGATGCATGCCCCATAACATGGTGTTGTATGAGTCTTCGACTTCCTTCGCTTCAGGCGCTGCTCGTCTTCGAAACGTCGGCGCGGCTTTTGAGCTTCACCAAGGCGGCCGGCGAGCTCAACGTGACGCCCGTCGCGGTGAGCCGCATGGTCGCGCGTCTGGAGGATGCGCTCGGCTTCCGGCTCTTCGAGCGCACGAAGCTAGGGCTAACCCTGACTGAGCGCGGCGCGACATTGCAGCGCGCGGTCGCATCGGGCTTCGGGCAGATCGGCGACACCATCGACGAATTGAAGCGCGACCATGCGCAAGGCGAGATCGTGACGCTTTCGCTGGCAAGCGGCTTCGCCGCGTTGTGGCTGCTTCCGCGTTATGCCGAATTTCGCAAGACCTTCCCTTCGATCAATCTGCGCCTGCAGGTCATGGCGGGCCGCCTGTACGGACCGCTCGAAGACGCCGATCTCGGCATTCGCCTGCATGGCCCCGGCTCGGACGACGATCCGTTTCTGCTGTGCCCCGAGATCATCGTTCCGATTTGCAGTCCGAACTATCTCAACGAGTTCGGACCACTCGATGCCCCGAAGCGCGCCGAAGGTCACGCCTACATCCATCTCGACGTGACCACGCATTCGTGGGCGGACTTTCATCGCGCGACGGGTCTGTCCGACAAGGGCATCGGCGAGGCCGTGCATCACACCGATCCGGGGCTCGCCGTGCAATGCGCGATGCTCGGCCAGGGCGTCGTGCTCGGCTGGCTGCTTGCCATCGCCGCACCGCTCAACGAAGGCAAGGTGATTCCCGCATGGAACCGCTATATCGAAACCGGCTGCAACTACGTGCTGGAACATCGTTCGTCGAATCCATCGGAGAGCACGCGTGCCGTCGCGCGCTGGCTCACCGATGAAATGAAGCAGGAAGTCGACGACGCGCGCCGCATTCTCGCGTTGCTCAAGGCGGTGCCGAAAAAACGCGTCGAGCCTGCGCCTGTGTCATGACGGCGACGACGAGCGATCGCGCTGAAAGCAGCGCAAACCGAAGAGCGGGACACTGCCGTAGGCGTGATCGAGCAGGTCGGATTGCACGGTTTCGTAGCGCTCCCAGCGAATCTCGTCGACATAGAGCACGATCTCCAGCGCGACGATGGGCGCAGTCGATTGCACATGACGGATCACGAGCGGCATGTCGCGCCGCACCGCCGGATGCTGCCTGAAATAGCCGCCGAGATAGAGCCTGTACCAGCCGAGGTTCGTGCGGCGTTCGTCGTCGGGCACGGCGAGCGGGCGCTGGATTGCTTCGTGCATGCGCGAGAGCAGTTCGTCGTCGGGATAGCGGATCGTGTCGACATCGAAGTGAATCGCATGACGCAGGCGGCGGCAGCGCGATTCGATCATGCCGCGCCAGTTCTTCACGCTGTTCGAGAGCAGAAGCTGGCTCGGCAGCATCACGATGGTGTTATCGAAGTTGCGTACCTTGATCGTGTTGAGGGAGATATCGATGACGGTGCCGTCGGCGACGAAGCCGGGGACTTCGATCCAGTCGCCCACGCGCAGCATGTCGTAGGCCGTCAGCTGAATACTGGCGACGAAGCCGAGCAGCGAGTCCCGAAAGATGATGATGAGCAGCGCCGTGATCGCGGAAAGGCCGGTGAGCAGATAGAGCGGCGAACGTTCGAGCAGCAAGGACACCACGGCGATCAGCGCGACCAGATACAGCACGATGGTCGTGATCTGCAGAAAGCTCTTGATCGGCCTTTCGCTTGCGGTCGGGAAATGGCTGTACCGCTCTTCGATGCTGTCGCGCAATGCGAGCGCCGCGCGCACCAGCGTGTAGACCATGTAACAGGCCGCGAGTATGGCGAGCGGCCGTCCGAGCGCCGGGACGACGGGGAACGTGAGGCCGGTGAGCATCGGCGCCGACGCGTAGATAATGGCCGCGGGCACGAGCGGCGCGAGCCGGTGGAACACCCGATGCCGCTCGGCGGCGACCAGCCACTTGCGCCCTTCCTTGCGCGCGAGGCGGCTGACGATCATCAGCATGATCCAGCGCGTCAGGTAGTAGCAGATCACGCTCGCGAGCACGATCGCGAGGAGCAGGACGGCGACCAGCAGCGTCGCGACGGCCCAGCTCTCGGTATAGAAAGACAGATGCCAGTCTGGTCCTCTTTCGATACGCAGCATATTGCCGAACATGGACGCTCCTGTTATGGGCGAACTGACGGGATTATTCAGCCGATTGAGACGTGACGCGCGTCATGGAGGCTATTGTAGTGGGGCTGCGCGTGCGTTTATCGCGGGGACTTCGCATTTGATGATTTTCTCGCTACAATTCGGTCCCCTTTGCCCAGGTGGCGGAATTGGTAGACGCACTATCTTGAGGGGGTAGCGCCGAGAGGCGTGCGGGTTCGAGTCCCGCCCTGGGCACCAAATGGCAGTTCGAACGGCGGTTTTGCGCGCCGGGTCAGGCACTCCCGATTCCGGGGCGCCGTCGACGATTTCAGCTTTCGGCCGCGGTATGCTCCACGTAGCTGGATGGGCGAACGTTTGCCCGTGCAAGTGATCGCCAGTTTGTTTCGTTATGCTATATATCTGTCCGTTCACGTAATGGAAAAAAGAAATGCCAACGAAGAGGACATACGCACCGGGCGATAGCGGCAGGAGCGGCATATGCACAGCGTAGAGCTCGTAGAGAGCATCGAGTGCAGAGCTACGCTGTATGACGAGCCAAGCTACGAATCCGAGTTTCTGAACCTCCATTGGGTCAGCGCGCTCTCCGCCGAGGCGCGGCGCAAACAACGCGAGCGGGACAAAGCGGACTTCCTCGAATGGTTCTGGCTCGGCCCGCTGGCCGGCGGTCTCGTCGGGGATGTCGGACTCGACGAGCTAGAGCGATTGGGCGAATTCGCAAGAGCAAACGGCTTGATCGAAGGGCATTCGCGACACGCCCACAAGCGACTCGAGGAAGCGATCGAACACGCGGTGGAGGATGATCTGATCATTCCCGTTATCGATCGCGCGGATGAATCGGGGTCGTGTGTCGCTGCTTCCACTGCTCAGACCTCCGTGCGCTCCGGCTCGCCGTCGAGCGACGCATTCTCGCCGTTGCTCGCTACACTGGGCGGTGACCCGATATTGCCCGGTCCCTACGATCCCGCAACGCAAGAAGAGAAGCTGAAAGCAGCGCGCGAAGCGGTGGACGGACCGAATACAGACAGGGGCGGTTTCGATTGGCTCGGCGCGGCAGAAGCCGCGGCGAGCGCGCTGCCCGGCAGCTCACGGTCCGACGACGACAGCGATTCAACGCTCCAGAACTTCGGCGACAGTGGCGACGACGGCGGTAATTCATTGCTCAGCGACGCACAGCCGTATGAGTACGTACCGGATGCCTTGGGTAGCGATGCGTTAGAACTCGCAGCGCAGACCAACAATCCTGACTACGCCGCGAGGATGCTCGGATATGACCGCGATACGTTCGGCGACATGTTTCACGCAATGAAGAATCAGAACGGGTTGAGAGGCGACAATAACGTTGTGTGGCACGACAACGGCGACGTGTACTACAAGGGAATGTATCTTGATAACATGCATAACTACTGATCGATCAAGTCGATTGCTCGCCCACGCCTCGTTCACGATCAGTGGAGATGCGGTGATTCCTCAGGTGTGGACCCGATATTTTCAGCATGACCCGGATATCGCAGTCGCGAAAGGAGACGCAATCAACGATCCGACGGGAGAAGGGCGAGATTTGCGGCGTCGCACTGGCGTCTGGGGCATTAGCAGCAAAGGAAAAGTTCAGAGCGACTTACTGGAGCCACACCTGCGTTCTTTGATTGAGCGCCTTCGACTTCCGCGTGCCGATCTCCGCGAGGTGATCGAGCAGCAGGGAGGCATCGTTCGCTTCTTCTGCTTCTGGGTCAACGAGTCCGGCGATCGCGTCCCCGATATCCCCGACGACATCCGCACGATGATGGAAGCAACCCCCGCCCCCGCCTGCACCAAAAACTCCCGAAACGCACTCGCCACCTGCGGCAGCCTCCGCTCCGACATATGCACGACATGCCATGACCGTTCGATCGGCGTCGATGGCACACGGAGCGTCGCGAGCAGCCCCGCCTGCATCTCGAGCGCGCACGCGTGCAGCGAAAGGAACGCCACGCCCAGCCCCGCCTCGACGAGTTGCTTGATCGCCTCGTTGCTCGATAGCTCCGACGCCGCGTGCAGTTTCAATCCCGCTTCCTTGAACAAGCCCTCGATCGCGACGCGCGTGCCCGACCCTCGCTCCCTGACGAGCAGGTTCGCCGCTTCGACATCGGTCAGCGAGACGCGCTTCGCGCGCATGAGCGGATGCGACGGCGCAGCCACGAACGCCATCGGATGCTTCGCGAACGCGGCGGCGCTCGTGCGCAACTCGCGCGGCTGGCGTCCCATGATCGCGAGATCGATCTCGTTGGTCGCGAGCATGCGCACGATGTCGTCGCGATTGCCGATGCGAAACTGCAGCTTCACACCCGGCCTCTCCTTCGTGAAGCGCACGAGCAGCGGCGGCACGAGATATTCCGCCGTGGTGATCGCGCCGATGCGCAGCGTGCCGCCCAGTTCGCCGCGCAATGCCGCGACTTCTTCGCCCGCCTCGTTCCACAGGCTCAGGATCTCGTTCGCGTAACGCGCCATGACTTCGCCGGCCGCCGTCAGTTGAATCTCGCGTCCCACACGGCGCAGGAGCGGCGTGCCCGCCGCCTCGCCCAGAAGCGAAATCTGCAGCGACACCGCCGGCTGCGTCAGATGCAATTCCTCGGCCGCGCCCGAGATGCTGCCCACGCGCGCAACCGTCTGCAAGGTGCGCAACTGGCGGAAGGTCGTCGTGTTTAACATTAGTAAAAACTTATGAGTCGGCGATAAATACTAAATAGCGCAAATGTTTTCGCGACCTTATATTTTTTCTCACGAGGTCGTCAAGCAGGGCCGAGGCGACACGCAGCATCCAATCGAAGGGAGAATCACGATGTTGAATCCTTACGCACGACATCAGGTCGATACGCCGCACCGCATCGTCATCGTGGGCGGCGGGGCCGCCGGGCTCGAACTCGCGACGCGGCTCGGCAATGGTCCGGGCAAGCGGCGCCGGGCCGAAGTGATCCTCATCGACCGCTTTCCCACGCACTTCTGGAAGCCGCTCCTGCACGAAGTGGCGTCAGGCCAGATCGACGCGGCCAGCCATCAGATCGACTACGCCGCGCACGCGAAATGGAACCACTTCCGCTTCGAACAGGGCGCGCTGTCGGGTATCGATCGCGGCCGCCGCGAGATCGTCATCGGCGAGACGACCGATATCGACGGCCGTCCGCTCCTGCCGCGCCGGACGCTCGCCTTCGATACGCTCGTGCTCGCGCTCGGCAGCGTCACCAATTTCTTTTCGATTCCGGGCGCGAACGAGCATGCGCTGACGCTCGAAACCGTGGATCAGGCGGAGACCTTCAGGCGGCGTCTGCTGTCGAGCCTGCTGCGTTCGGGCCATGACGCCGTCAAGGCGCCCGTCGCGGTGACGGTGATCGGCGGCGGCGCGACCGGCGTCGAACTGGCCGCCGCGCTGCGTGGGTCCGCCGAAATGCTGCGCGACTATCACCTCGCATCGCTCGACCCGTCCAGCGATATCCAGATCCGCCTGCTCGAAGGCGCGCCGCGCGTGCTGCCCGCGCTGCCCGAGCGCATCTCGACGCGCGCCAGGGACGTGCTGACAGAGCTCGGCGTCGAGGTCCGGCTCGGCTGCCGCGTGCAATCGGTGGCGGCGAACGCCGTCGTCACGTCGGAAGGCGAAGCGCTGGCGAGCGATATCACCATCTGGGCCGCCGGCGTGGAAGGGCCGCCCGTGCTGCGCACGCTCGAAGGGCTGCCGCTCAACCGGCTCGGACAGGTGATCGTCGATGGACAATTGCAGGTCGGCCCCGATTCGGGCATCTACGCGATGGGCGATTGCGCCGCGTGCGCCGCATCGAAAGGCGACGCGCTCGTGCCGCCGCGCGCGCAGGCCGCGTGTCAGCAGGCGGTCTATCTCGCCGATGCCCTCACGCGGCGTCTCGACGGCCGCGCCGTGCAGGACTTCTCGTATCGCGATCAGGGCACGCTCATTTCGTTCGGACGCGCCGGCGCGGCGGGCGCGCTGATGAGCGAATTGCTGCGCCGGCCGCTTTTCATCGACGGATGGTTCGCCGCGTCGTGCTACCGGCACCTGTATCGCCGGCACATCATGGGGCTCACGGGCGTCAAGCGGGCGGCGATGTACGCGGCGAGCCAATGGCTGCGCGACCGCGTGCGCCCCACCGTCAAGCTGAACTGACCGCGCTTCAGACCCGCGCGCGGCCCGATACGAGACATTGCGACCGGGCCGCGTCGCGCTGGCTGCTCGCGGCGGCGTGATCGAAACCCTTCGCGAGCGCGTCGAATTCGACCTGCGCGGCGCGCTCGGTGCACGCCGCCGCGGTCACGTCGCTGGCGCGGGCGTGAAGCATCGCGCGATCGGCGACGAGGTAAGCGACGAGCGCAAAAACGGCGGCCTTGAATAGTGTTCGCATGCGTGTCTCCTTGCGTTCTAGGCTAAGGGCCACGCGGCGCGAGGCAAATCAGGGCAAGCCCGGAGCGAACGAACGGTTTTAAATCACACAAGGCTTTCGCGGACCGAAGACCGGTAAGAAAGTCAACTTCGCCGGACACAATGAATTTGATACGCCGCAACGTCCCAAAAACTTTTCTTTTGAGTTATTCTCGTTAACCCCTAGGCCGCACCCGGCATTAACACCCGCGCAGCCGTCCTGCCTTTCAATCCACTGTCATTCGCGCCATTCCAGCGAGCATGCGCATTCGCGTGCTGGCCGCGCTTTGCTTTCGATTTCGACCGAACTCATGCATCTGCCGTCAGTCCTCAGCTTTCTCATCTGGATTCCCGTGGTTTCAGGCATCTTCGTGCTGACGCTCAGCCCATCGGCCAAGCTCGCGCGCGCGGCCGCCCTCTTCGGCGCGGTCCTCGGCGCGCTGCCGCTCGTGCCGCTCGTCGCCCACTTCGACGCCGCCTCGGGCGCGATGCAGTTCGTCGAGCGCATCGAATGGCTGCCGCAGTTCGGCATCGCGTATCACCTCGGCGTCGATGGGATTTCGCTGTGGTTCACCGTGCTGACCGCGGTGACGACGCTCATCGTCTTCGCCGCGTCGTGGCAGTCGGTCACGAAGCAGGTCGGGCAGTACTACGGCGCGTTTCTGGTGCTCTCGGGCTGCATGCAAGGCGTGTTCGCCTCGCTCGACGGCATGCTGTTCTTCGTGTTCTTCGAGGCGTCGCTGATTCCGCTGTATCTGCTCATCGGCACCTGGGGCGGCGGCGAGCGGCGCGTCTACGCGGCCATCCGCTACTTCTTTTTCTCGCTGCTCGGCTCGCTCGCGATGCTCGCCGCGCTGATCTATCTGTGGTCGCAGGCGCATACCTTCGACATCGGCGCATGGCGTCATCTGCAACTCGGCTTCGCGGCGCAGATCGCGATCTTCGTCTGCTTCCTCGCCGCGTTCTCGGTGAAGGTGCCGATGTGGCCGGTCCACACCTGGCTGCCCGACGTCAACGCGGAAGGCCCGACCGGCGCGGCGGTGCTGCTCGGCATGCTGAAAATCGGCGGCTACGGCCTGCTGCGCTACGTGCTGCCGATCGTGCCCGACGCCGCGCATTTCTTCGCCCCGGCGATGATCGCGCTGTCGCTCGTCGCGGTCGTCTACGGCAGCCTCGTCGCGCTCGCGCAGACGGACATGCGCAAGCTGCTCGCGTATTCGGCGGTCGCGCACATGGGCCTCGTGACGCTCGGCCTCTTCACCTTCGACCGCATGGGCACCGAGGGCGCGGTCGTGCAGATGCTGTCGTACGGCATCGTCTCGGGCGCGATGCTGCTGTGCACGGGCGTGCTGGTCGAGCGCACGAACGACGGTTCGATCGATGCTTACGGCGGCGTCGCGAACACCATGCCGCGCTTCGCCGTCTACGCGATGCTGTTCGCGATGGCCAATGTCGGCCTGCCGGGCACGTCGGGTTTCGTCGGCGAGTTTCTGGTGCTGATGGGCGCGATCCGCGTGAACTTCTGGATCGGCGCGGCGGCTGCGTCGTCGCTCATCCTGAGCGCGGCGTATACGTTGTGGATGGTCAAGCGCGTGATCTTCGGCGCGGTGAAGAACGAGCGTGTGGCGAGGTTGCGCGATCTCGGCAAGCGCGAGTTTGCGCTCTTCGGCGCGATGGCCGTTCTGGTGCTCGCCATCGGCGTGCATCCGAAGACCTTCACGGACGCAATGGGCCCCTCGGTCGAAAGCCTGCTTTCGGCGGCGCAAGGCTCGTCATTGCCTGCGGATGACAACGCGCCGTCCTACGACGCCCATCACGTAACAGTCTCGGAACGCACGCCGGGCTGACGCGCTGACGCGTTCAGCGCGCCGTCGCGTGCCGGTGCACGAGCGGCAGGCGCACCTGAAACGTCGTGCCGCCCTCGCCCGCCACGACGTTGAGCCGTCCGTCGTGGCGCAGCACGACCGTCCGGTACGCGATATGCAGCCCGAGGCCGTTACCCTTGCCCGGCGGCTTCGTGGTGAAGAACGGCTCGAAAAGGCGCGGCAGAATATCGGCGGGAATGCCGTGGCCCGTGTCCGAAATCTCGATCACCGCGCAATTGCCTTCCTGATGCGAGCGGATCGTCAGCTCGCCGCTTTCGTCCATCGCGTCGATGGCGTTGTCGATCAGATTGGTCCACACCTGATTCATCTCGCTGCCATATACCGGCACGGGCGGCAGCGCGCGATCGTAGTCCCGCGTCACGAGCACACCATGCTTCAGGCGATGCTGCATGATCGTCAACGTGTCCTCGATGCCGCTGTGGATATCGACTTCCTGCAGCGGCGCCTGATCCATGTAGGAATACGACTTCATCGCCTTCACGATCTCGGAGATGCGCCCCGCGCCGAGCCAGGTCTGTTCCGAGAGAAAGCGCATCTCCAGGGTCGCCGCGAGCCAGCGCACGCCCGCGCCGAATTGCTCGCGGCTCGCGCGCTCCGCCACCAGCGCGAATTCGTCCGGCGCGAAACCCGCCGCCACGAGCCGCGGCGCGATGAGCCAGGGCTTCTCGAACCCATGCGATGAAAGCCACTGCGCGAAATGGTCTTCCGCTTCGCTCTGGCGCAACGCGCCCTGCGGCGTGGCGTCGATGACGGGCGGCGGGCGGCTCGCCCACGCATCGAGCGTGGTCATGATCTCGGCGGGGATCGCGCAAAGGACGAGCGCGCGCGTCGCCCGATGCAGGCTGTCGAGCGCATCGCGCATGCCGTCCGCCGCGCGCGACACGGCCGCCGCCGGATTGTTCAGCTCGTGCGCGAGGCCCGCCGACAAGCGCCCGAGCGCGGCCAGCTTTTCGCCGCTGAGAATGAACATGTCGTAGGCGCTGATGCGGCCGTACATCGAGCGGAAAACCTGCTTGCCGAAGGACTCGCATTCGCTCAGCAGCGTGCGCACCACGCTCTCGGTCAGCGAGACGAGATAGCAGTCCGTATTCGCGGTGAAGGTCAGCGGCAAGGGCATGCCCGCGAGCAGCGAAGCCTCGGCGACCGAGACCGGCGCGGGGCGCGTGTCGTCGATCACCTGACGGTTCCCGACGCATTTCTCCGTCAGCAGTTCGCCTTCGAGCAGGATGTAGTGATGCGTCACCGTCTGCCCTTCGCGCATCAGGATGTCGCCCTTCTTCAGCCAGTGCTCGCTCAGATTCGCGCGCAGCCAGAGCTTGCGCTCCGCGGACAATCCCGCGAAGAGCGGCATCTCGAAGAGCATCGATGGATCGCTCATGGATTCGCGAGATATTGATGAATGAAATGCACCGCGATCGAACCCTCGCCGACCGCCGCCGCGACGCGCTTGACCGAATCGGCGCGCACGTCGCCCGCAGCGAAGACGCCGGGCACGCTGGTTTCGAGCAGGAACGGATCGCGGCCGGGCTGCCAGCCCGCGGGCACGCGCCCGCCTTTCACGAGCGCGCGGCCCGTCAGCAGAAAGCCATGCTCGTCGCGCTCGACCACGCCGCGCAGCCATTCCGTGCAAGGCGCCGCGCCGATGAACACAAAAAGCCCGCTCGCCTGCACGGTTTCCGAACGCCCGGTCTGCAGGTCGCGCAGCGTGATGTCCGCGAGATGGCCGTCGCCGCTCACGCTTTCGACTTCCGTATGCGGCCGCACGCGGATGTTCTCCGTTTCGTGAATCTGCTCGACGAGGTAATGCGACATGCCCGCGGAGAGCGACGATCCGCGGCACAGGATCGTGACCGAGCGCGCGTACTTCGACAGAAACATCGCGCCCTGCCCGGCCGAGTTCGCGCCGCCCACGATGAAAAGGTCCTGATTCGAGCACGCGACCGCCTCGACCAGCGCCGCGCCGTAATACACGCCCGCGCCGGTGAGTTCGTGCATGCCGCGCGCTTCCAGCTTGCGATACGACACGCCGCTCGCGACCATCAGCGCGAGACAGCTCACCTCCGAGCCATCCGAGAGCTTGACGAACTTGTACGGCGGCTCGATGCGCAGTCCCACCGCGTGCTGCGTCAGGATCATCTCGGCGCCGAAGCGCCGCGCCTGCGCGAGCGCGCGCCTCGACAGGTCCGCGCCGCTCACGCCGGACGGGAAGCCGAGATAGTTGTCGATATGCGAGCTCGTGCCGGCCTGCCCGCCGGGCGCATCGCATTCGATGATCGCGACGTGCAGCCCTTCCGATGCGCCGTACACGGCCGCGGCCAGCCCCGCCGGCCCGCCGCCGACGATGACGAGATCGTAGAACGGCGTCGTCGAGCGCGTGTGCAGCCCGACTTTCTCGGCAATCTGCGCGATCGTCGGACGGCTTTGCACGGTGCCGTCCTCGAACACGACGACGGGCAAATGACGCTGCCCCGGCGCGAGCGCGTTCAGCAGCGGATCGGCCTCGCCGTGACGCTCCACGTCGAGCCAACGGAACGGAATGTGATTGCGCGCCATGAAATCGCGCAGTTGATGCCCCTGCGGCGACCAGCGGTGATCGAGAATGCGGATGCCCTGAAAGTCCGATCGCAAGGACGCGCGCCAGTCGGCGAGCAGATCGTCGAGCGCGGGATAGAAGTTCTGCTCGGGCGGATGCCAGGGCTTGAGCAGATATTGATCGAGATGCACCGTGTTGATCGCGCGGATGGCGGCATCGGTATCGGCGTAAGCGGTCAGCAGCACGCGCTTGGCCTCGGGAAACAGCTCGATGGCCTGTTCGAGGAACTCGATGCCGCTCATCTTCGGCATGCGCTGATCCGCGATGAAAAGCGCCACGGAACGATTCTGCAGGCGCAAATGCTGCGCCGCCTCCAGCGCCGCCGGCCCCGAATCCATGCGCACGATCTGATAGTGCTCGCCGTAGGCCACCTGAAGATCGCGCGCGACCGCGCCGGCCACGATCGGGTCGTCGTCCACAGCGAGGATCACGGGCTTGTCCATGACGGTTCCTGCGCCCTGCCTGCGGCGCGGCATGCGTTGCAGACATTGTAGGCGCTATGAGGCCGAGGTTTCAGGCAGCTTGCACGCTTCACAGAACAGGGCCCGTGAGCCGCTCGCCTGCCTGCTCGCCCTGCCCGCCCGCGAGCGGCAGCGCGACGCGAAAGACCGTCCCGCGCGCATCCGATCGCACGCCGATCGTCCCGCCGTGCCGGTTCACCACGATGCGGTACGCGATATGCAGGCCAAGCCCGAGGCTCGGGCCCTGCGCATGGAGCGCGTACTTCGACGTGTAGAACGGCTCGAACACGTGATCGAGCGCATCGGGCGGAATGCCCGGTCCGTCGTCGGCGATTTCGACGATGGCGTCGCCGCCGTCGCGCCGCGTGCGTATGTCGATGCGGCCCTGCCCGTTCATCGCCTCGATCGCGTTCTCGACGATGCTCGTCCACACCTGATTCAGTTCGCTGCCATGGGCCGGAAGGCGCGGAAGACTGCGATCGTAATCGCGCGTGACGACGATGCCGCGCCTCGTCTCGTGCGTCATCACCATGAGCGTGTTGTCGATGGCGTCGTGAAGATCGATGTCCTGTTGCGGGCCCTGATCCATGAACGAATACGACTTCATCGCCGCGACGATGTCGAAGATGCGTTGCGCGCCGTGCGCCGCGTCATCGACGACTGCGCGCAGATCCCGCACGCGCGCGCTCCATGCAATCGCCGCTTCGAACTGGCCGGGGCTCAGCGTACTGGCGAACGGCGCGAGATCGTCGGGCGTGACGTGATGCGCCGCGAGCACCGGCGCGATGCGCCACGGCGTCGCGACGCGACGGGCGGCGAGCCAGTCGGCAAGACGCGCTTCGCAATCGCTTTGCTGAAACGGGGACTGCACGCCCGTGCGCCCGAGTGCCCCCAGCCCATCGAGCGTTTCCTTCGATACTGCGTGCCGCCCGAGCGCGAGCGCCGCGCCTTCGAGCGCATCCAGCTCGCGGCGCAGATAGTCGAGTCCGCTCGTCAATGCCGATGCCGGATTGTTCAGCTCGTGCGCGAGTCCCGCCGCCAGCTTGCCGAGTCCGGCGAGACGGCTGCGATTGAGCGCCGCCGTTTCGAGCGCGGTGAGCCAGTCGCTCATCACGCGCGCGACGGCCTGACTGAACGAGCCACAGGAAATGAACAGCTCGCGAAACGCGGCGTCCGGCAGCAGCGCGAGCCGGCATTCGCAGCTTGCCGTGAGCGTCACCGGATACGGTATCGAGGCCATCACGCAAGGCGTGCCGAACGCTTCGGGCGCGACGTAACGTTCGACATCGAGCGCGCCGCCGGCCTCGCGCGTGGCGTGCACCTCGCCGTCGAGAAGAATCGTGAGGCAGGCGGCCATCTCGCCTTCGCGCAGGAACACGGCGCCCGCCGCGACGGTGAACTCGGTCATGCGTTCGCTCAGCCATTCCAGCCGGTCGCGCGAAAGATCGGCGAAGATACGGAGACGGGCGAGTCGGTCGAGTTCGATCATGGTTCCACGGACCTGCGCATGCGAATCGCAACCGCGGCATTGAACGAATCGCTTCATTCGGGCGCGCGGCACGAGCCTGTCGATTCAGTTTAGGCAATCCGTGAGGGCCGAATCTCGGCAAAGACTCTGCAAAGATCGAAGAGCGCGGCTAACATTTAACCGCTAACATTAAATAGTTCAAGCACGCACGCCGTCCCGCATCGCCCGTTCCATCCGAAATTTGAAGTGCAATCGTTCGATATGCA
This sequence comes from Caballeronia cordobensis, assembly GCF_001544575.2. Lineage (GTDB taxonomy): Bacteria > Pseudomonadota > Gammaproteobacteria > Burkholderiales > Burkholderiaceae > Caballeronia > Caballeronia cordobensis. The sequence goes on along the minus strand of NZ_FCNY02000020.1, from coordinate 39,990 downwards.
GTCAATGGAGGCCTGGACATGAACAAGAAGAATTCCGCTGCCATCTGGATTCTGGTCGCGATGGTCATCGGCATCGGCGTGGGTTACATGATCTTCACGAGTTTTCCCGACAAGAAGAGCGCCACCGAGATCGCGGGCTACATCTCGCTCGTGTCGGACATCTTTCTGCGCCTCATCAAGATGCTGATCGGGCCGCTCGTGTTTTCCACGCTGGTCGTCGGCATTGCGCACATGGGCGACGCGGCCTCGGTCGGACGCGTGTTCGCCAAGGCGCTGGGCTGGTTCGTCACCGCCTCGCTCATTTCGCTGTTGCTCGGGCTGGTGATGTCGAATCTGCTCAAGCCCGGCGACAACCTCGGTCTGCCGCTGCCGGATATCGGCGCGTCGGCGAATCTCGCGACATCGAAGTTCACGCTGAAGGACTTCGTCAGCCACATGGTGCCGCGCTCGTTCGCCGAAGCGATGGCCAACAACGAAATCCTGCAGATCGTCGTGTTCTCGATGTTCTTCGGCGTCGCGCTCGCCGCGCTCGGCGACAAGGGCAAGGTGCTGCTCGCCGCGATCGATCAGCTTTCGCACGTCATGCTCAAGATCACCGGCTACGTGATGAAGCTCGCGCCGCTCGCCGTGTTCGCCGCGATGGCCGCGACCGTCGCGGTCAACGGCCTGACGATCCTGCTCAAGTTCGCCGTGTTCATGGCCGATTTCTATCTCAGCCTGTTCCTGCTGTGGGGGCTGCTCGTGCTCGCGGGCTTCGTCTTCCTCAAGCGGCGCGTGTTCAGGTTGCTTTCGCTCATCAAGGAAGCGTTCATGCTGTCGTTCGCGACCGCGAGTTCCGAAGCCGCGTATCCGAAGATACTCGACGCGCTCGACCGCTTCGGCGTGAAGCGCAAGATTTCCAGCTTCGTGATGCCGATGGGCTATTCCTTCAATCTCGACGGCTCGATGATGTACTGCACCTTCGCGACGCTGTTCATCGCGCAGGCGTACAACATTCATCTGCCGTTCAGCACGCAGCTCACGATGCTGCTGATCCTGATGCTGACGTCGAAGGGCATGGCCGGCGTGCCGCGCGCGTCTCTGGTCGTGATCGCCGCCACGCTGAATCACTTCAACATTCCCGAGGCGGGTCTGCTGCTGATTCTCGGCGTCGACACGTTCCTCGACATGGGCCGTTCCGCAACCAACGCAGTCGGCAATTCGATCGCGAGCGCGGTGGTCGCGAAGTGGGAAGGCGAGTTGCTGTCGGAATCGGACGCGGCGGCCAATGCGGCGCGCATCGAGGCCGAACAGGAAGCCTCGCTCGCTCATCCGGCGCAAGTCTGACGGAGGCGAACCATGAAGACGCAGCGCTTCTGGGCGGCGCTGGCGATGGCGAGTCTCGTCGCCATCGCCGGCGGCGCGCGGGCCGAAGACACGCGCACGCCCGCCCCCGACAACGACGCCTACGCGCCCGCCACGCTGACCGGCACGCTGGCGAAGGCGCGCGACACGGGCACGATCGCGATCGGTTATCGCGATGCGTCCGTGCCCTTCTCTTATCTCGATGCGCGCGGGCAACCGATCGGCTATTCGATCGAGCTATGCAAGGCGCTCGTCGCCGCGATCGGCAACGCGATCCATAAGACCCTGAACATTCAATGGGTGCCGGTCACGCCGGAAACGCGCATCGACGCCGTTGCCGATGGCCGCATCGATCTGGAATGCGGTTCGACCACGAGCAATCTCGAACGGCAGAAGCGCGTGGCGTTCTCGCCGATCATCTTCGTGGCGGGCACCAAGGTCATGGTCAAGAAAGGCTCGCCGATCCGCTCGTTCCGCGATCTCGCGGGCAAGCGCGTCGCGGTGACGGCGGGCACGACCAACGAGAAAGCCTTGCGCGACATCGACAGGAAGTTCGGGCTCGGCATCGTCCTGCAGGTCGTGCCGGATCATGCGGAAGGCTTCGCGCGCGTGGCGAACGGTCAGGCCGATGCGTTCGCCACGGACGACGTGCTGCTGTACGGCCTCATCGCCGAGAACGCGGCCAAAGGCGGGGCGTATCAGGTGATCGGCGATTATCTCTCGTACGACCCGTACGGCATCATGTTCCGCAAGAACGACCCGCAACTCGCGCAGGTGGTCAGGGACACGTTCCAGACGCTCGCCGCCGATGGCGAAATCGAGCGGCAGTACAAGCGCTGGTTCCTGCAACGCCTGCCGTCGGGAAAGAGCCTCGACATGCCGATGAGCGCGCAGCTCGAAAGCATCATCCAGACGATGGCGGGGGGCGAGTCGCAATAAGCGCAGCGAAGCGCCCCGTCAGCGCTGCACGAGCTGACGCACGCGCGCGGCCAGCGTTTCGATCGCGAACGGCTTGGTGAGCACCTGCATGCCGGGTTCGAGCCGCCCGTGGCCGATCACCGAATTCTCGGCGTAACCGGTGATGAAGAGCACCTTCAGATCGGGACGCGTCTGCCGCGCCGCATCGGCCATCTGGCGGCCGTTCATGCCGCCCGGCAAACCGACGTCGCTGATCAGCAGATCGATGCGCACGTTCGATTGCAGCAGCTTCAGCCCGGCGACGCTGTCGGCGGCTTCGATCACCGCGTAGCCGGCTTCTTCGAGCACATCGGTGATCAGCATGCGCACGCTCGGTTCATCGTCGACGATCAGCACGGTCTCGCCAGCCTCGGCGGTCGAGATGGGCGATGCGGCGTGATCGGCGGCTTCGGCATCGGCGTCGCCGTAGAAGCGCGGCAAGTAGATGCACACGGTCGTGCCCTGCCCGACTTCCGAATAGATGCGCACCTGGCCGCCGGACTGCTTCGCGAAGCCGTAGATCATCGAGAGGCCGAGGCCGGTGCCCATGCCGATCGGCTTGGTCGTGAAGAACGGATCGAACGCCTTCGCGATGACATCGCGCGTCATGCCGGTGCCGGTATCGGTCACGCACAGCGACAGGAACTGGCCTTCGGGCATGTCGTGGCTCTGCGCCGCGCGCCGGTCGATCCATTTGTTCGCCGTCTCGATCGTGATGCGCCCGCCGTCGGGCATCGCGTCGCGCGCGTTGATGCACAGATTCAGCAGCGCGTTTTCAAGCTGGCCCGAATCGACGAGCGCGGGCCACAAGCCCGCCGCGCCGACCGCCTCGACCTTGATACCGGGGCCGACCGTGCGCTGGATCAGATCGGTCATGCCGTTGACGAGCCGGTTGACGTCGGTGGGGCGCGGATCGAGCGTCTGACGGCGCGAGAACGCGAGCAGCCGGTGCGTCAATCCCGCCGCGCGACGCACCGCGCCTTGCGCGGCGACGACGTATTTATCGACATCGGCGATGCGGCCCTGACTCAATCGAATGCTCAGCAATTGCAGCGAGCCCGACACGCCCGCCAGCAGATTGTTGAAGTCGTGCGCGAGGCCGCCCGTGAGCTGGCCGACCGCTTCCATCTTCTGCGACTGCCGCAACTGCTCTTCGGCGCGCATCAGTTCCGCGGTGCGCTCGGCGACGCGCTGCTCCAGCGTTTCATTGAGCGCGCGCAGCGAGGCCGCCGCGCGATCGCGTTCCTCTTCCGCCTTTCTGCGCCCCGAGATATCGCGAAAGAGCACGGCCACCTGCCGCAACTCGGGCGGATCGACGCGCGACGCCGACACTTCGATATGCCGTCCCGCCGTCAGAAAGTAGCGCTCGAAACGCGCGGGCACGCCGGTGCGCAGGACGGTGCCATAGAGATCGATCCAGCGGTCGGCGTCGGTCGGATCGACCTCGCGCAAAGTCTTGCCGACGATATCGCGAATGCCCGTATGCCGCTCGTAGCCCGAATTGGCTTCGATGTGCGCGTAATCGCTGAGCGGTCCGTGCGGGCCGTCGAAGAATTCGATGATGCAGAAGCCCTCGTCGATCGCGTTGAAGAGCGCGCGGTAGCGGGCGAGCGCATAGGCGCGAGCGGCGTCGGCGTCGGTGCGGGAATCGGATGCGTCGTTCATCGGGACGTTCTTGTTGAGCGCATGGCATGGCGCGGCGACGAGAGCTTACGTCAAAGCTACCACACGGTCACGCAACAAGAATGTTTTCACTAAACGCCTAACTTTCGTCCACCCGCGCGTCGTCAGGCCGGTCCCGAACGCATCACGCGGTTGCGTCCGGAGGCCTTCGCATCGTAGAGCGCTTCGTCGGCGGCGCGGATGAGCGCGCTCACGTCGTCGTCGTGCTCGGGCCGCCAGCTTGCGAGGCCGATGCTCGCCGTCACGCGGCCGAACTCGCTGCCCGCATGCTCGATCGAAAGATCGCTGATGGCCGCGCGAATTTTCTCCGCGATGCACGCCGCGCCCTCGGCCGGCGTGTCGGGCAACACGACGACGAACTCCTCGCCGCCATAGCGCGCGGCGGTGTCGGCGGGCCGCCGGATGTTGTCGCCGATGCAGCGCGCGACGGCCGCGAGCGCATCGTCGCCCGCCTGATGGCCGTAGGCATCGTTGAAGGCCTTGAAGCGGTCGATATCGACGAAGAGCAGCGAGAAGAGACTGCGCGTGCGGCGCGCGCGACGCCATTCCTGATCGAGAATCTCGCCGAGCGTGCGGCGGTTGTGAAGGCCGGTCAGGCCATCGGTGCGCGCGAGCAGTTGCAGTTCGGACTCCGCGCGCATGCGCCGCCTGAACTGCGCGGCGAGCACGAACGACAGCGCGATGAAGCCGATCGCGAGCACACCCATCGACGAGCCGATGATGATCGCGCGCCGATGCCACGCCGCATAGATATCCTCTTCGCCCTCCGCGACCATGATGATGAGCGGCAGCGTCGGAAAATTGCGGAAGTAGTAGAGACGCCGCCTGCCGTCCAGCGACGATTTCTCGCCGAAGCTCCCTTGCTCGGCCGTGCGAAAGCGCTTGAATGTGTCCGCGTGACTGATGTCGCGGCCGATCACGTTCACATCGAAGGGCTGCCGCATGATCATGAGGCCGTCCTGTCCGATCAGCGACACGGCGCCATGCGGCCCGAGCGAGAGGCCCGCGAACAGATTGCGGAAGTATTCGAGGTTGACGGCGATCATCGCGATGCCGGCGAACGAACCGTCGGGGTTCGACAGCCTGCGGCTGAGCGCGATGCTGGGCGCCCCGCCGCGCAGGCGCGATGTGTACGGGCTGCTGATGAAAAGCCCGGTGTCCGGATGATCGCGCTGCACCGTGAAGTAGCGGCGATCCGAGAAGTCGCCGGCTCTCGGCGTGAGACTGCCGGAGTCGATGACGATCTTGCCGCTCGCATCGAGCACGAGGATCGATCCCAGATCGCGGGCAGTCGCGGCGCGGTCGAACAGCACGTCGTTGCGCAGGCGTGGCGGCAAGGCCATGACATCGGGCCGCTGCACGCCTTCGACGACGGCCTGAAGAGACAGTTCGTACAGTTCGAAATTGCGCTCGATGTCGCGCTCGGCGAGCAGCGCCAGATTGCGCGAGGTATCGCGCGCGCGGTCGAATGCATCGACTCTGCCCTGATACAGCACCAGCGCACAGAGCGACACCATCGCGAGCGCGATGACGGTGCCGCACATCACGATGACATTCGGCGCGGACAGCCGCCGGCGCGGCGGCGGCGCCTGCGCGATGAGACTCGGGTCGGATAGATTTTCGGTGGCCACTATTTGGAGATCCCGGATCATGGCTCGCACAAAGATCTTTGCTCTGCATGGTCCTTAGGCGAGCCCGGCCGCTATTCTCCCCTATTTGTCCGAAACGGGTGCAAAGTGGCGCAACCGCCGGTCACGGCGCGAAGCGCGTGAACACGTAATCGCGATCCTTCACCCGCGTCGCGTGACAGGCGAAACACGTCTGATGTTGCGCGATATCGGCGGGCTGTCCGTTCACGAAGCGCCCGAAACCCCAGCCGCCCGTCGATGCATAACGGCGCGAGTCCTTCACCATCACCTGTACGGTCGTGGGCTGGCCGGGCACGGTCGCGGGCGCGAAGTCGGGCGACTGCTTGCGCTTGTACGCGAGCTTCACGAGGATGGTGCCGTCGGGATACGGCTGCGTGGACTTTTCGATCGCCGCGACCGCGACAGGATTGCCGAGCACGACGCGCAGTTCATCGAGCGGCGCGGCTTCTTCGGCGGGCGCGATGAGTTCCCACTTGCGGTATCCCTCGGGAATGGTGACGCCGTATATCGGCGAGGCCGCCGGTTTCGACGGCTCCGCGAGCGCATGATGCGCAATGGGCGAGATGATCAACGACAGGCAAACGAGGGTCTTTCGCAGCATTGCGTGCGGCTCCTTTTCTTATTGGCTTCAAAAGCGTGCGACATCGATGATCGCATCGGCAAACGCGCGCGGCGCTTCCTGCGGCAAGTCATGCCCGACGCCGCCGCCGATGTTCCGATGCTGATACTTGCCCGTGAACTTCTTCGCATACGCAGAAGGCTCGGGATGCGGCGCGCCGTTGGCATCGCCTTCCATGGTGATGGTCGGCACGGCGATCGCCGGCGCGGTGGCGAGGCGCGCTTCGAGCGCATCGAAGCGCGGCTCGCCCTGTGCGAGGCCCAGGCGCCAGCGATAGTTGTGAACCACGATGGCGACGTGATCCGGATTGTCGAACGAGGCGGCCGAACGGTCGAAGGTCGCATCGTCGAAATGCCATTGCGGCGAGGCGAGACGCCAGATCAGCTTGTTGAACTCGTAGCGATTCGCATCATAGCCCGCGCGGCCGCGTTCTGTCGCAAAGTAGAACTGATACCACCACTGAAGCTCGGCCTTCGGCGGCAGCGGCGCGGCGCCCGCCTTCTGATTGCCGATGAGATAGCCGCTCACCGACACCATCGCCTTGCAGCGCTGCGGCCACAACGCCGCGATGATATTGACCGTGCGCGCGCCCCAGTCGAAGCCGCCGAGAATCGCCGACTCGATCTTCAGCGCATCCATGAATTCGATGATGTCGCTCGCGATCGCCGCCTGCTGACCGTTGCGCGGCGTATCGGCGGAAAGGATGCGCGTCGGCCCATAGCCGCGCAGATAAGGAACGAGCACGCGATAACCCTCTGCGACGAGCATCGGCGTGACTTCGGCGAAGCTGTGAATGTCATACGGCCAGCCGTGCACGAGGATGACCACGGGCCCGTTCTGCGGCCCGGCTTCCGCATAACCGATGCGCAGCGTCGGCGTCTCGACATGGCGGAGATGCGTGAACGCGGCGGGCAGCGCGGATGCGCTCTGCGGCGTAACGCTTTGCTGCGCCTTCGCGAGTCCGCTCAAACCGAGTTCGAGCATGCCGATGCCGGCAACGGTCGTGCCCAGCAATCGGCGGCGGCGGGTATTGATCTGATCCGGCATGGTGTATCCCCTTGTTATGCGATGTTGGCTTGGGGATATTTGAACCGGTGGACGTATCCGGCATATGTCGGATGCGCGCGCGGCTGAATCGCAATGTATCGCCGCGCGGCCTGGATACATTGCGATACAAAACGCCGCTTCAGCCTGGCGAAGCCCTTCCAAGCTCGATATAGCGCGCAAGATGATGATCTTCGTCACCAAGCTGATGATCGATCATCACGAGGCGCTTGGCATAGTGAGAAAGCGCCAGCTCCCACGTCATGCCGATACCGCCGTGCAACTGGATCGACTCTTCCGCAACGCGCGCGCCGATGCGCCCGACCGAATACTTCGCCGCCGACAACGCACGCTCGCGCGCGACACCCGTTTCACCGACCGCCGCCGCCGCATTGATCGCGGCCGAGCGCGCCTGCTCGATGTCGATCAGCACATCGGCCATACGATGTTGCAGCGCCTGAAACGCGCCGATCGGCATGCCGAACTGCTTTCGCGTGCGCAGATAGTCGAGCGTGTGTTCCTTCGCGACATCCATCGCGCCCACCGCTTCCGATGCCAGCGCGACGAGGCCGTAACCCACCGCATGTTCGAGCGTCGCGTGGCCGTCTTCCGCGTTGCCGAGGAGCGCATCGGCATCGAGCGCGACGTCGTCGAGCGAGATCTCCGCCGCGCGCCCGCCATCGATCTTCCGATAGCCGCGCACGCTCACGCCGCGATGCTCACGCGGCACGACGAAAAGCGCGATGCCCGCCTCGTCGAAATCGCCACCGGACGTGCGCGCCGACACGAGCAACACGTCCGCATGCTCGCCCTGCTGCACGACGCCCTTCGCGCCCTTCAGCACCCATCCGTCGCCGTGCCGCGTTGCGCGCGTCGTCACGCGTGAAAGCTCGTAGTGCGAGCCGGGTTCGTCGTGCGCGAACGCGGCTATCGTGCCGCCGCCGATCATCTGCGCGACGATCTCGCGCTGCGCGTCATTGCCCGCATGCGCGAGTGCGCGCCCGACGATCAGCGCATCGAGAAACGGCTCGACGACGAGCCCGCGCCCGAGCGCCTCGAACACGACGGACACATCGAAACCATCGCCGCCGAACCCGCCCGCGGTTTCATCGAAGAACGCGCCAACGATGCCAAGCTCGCAAAAGCGCTGCCACATAGCGCGGCTGAAGCCTTCTTCCGAACGCGCAATGCGGTCGCGCGTTTCGAACCCGTATTGCTCGACGATGAAGCGGTTCAGCGAATCCGCGAGCATCCGCCGGTCTTCGGTATGCTGGAAATTCATCGCGAATCCTTTAGAGTCCGAGCATCATCTTCGCGACGATGTTCTTCTGAATTTCATTCGAGCCGCCGAAGATCGACAGCTTGCGATTGTTGAAGTAGTGCGCGGCCGCCGTATATGTTTCGGCATCCGTATCATCTTCGATATCTTCTTCGTAGAATGGCTGCGCATACGGCCCCATCGCGCGGCGCATCAGCGATGAAATCTCCTGGCGAATTTCCGTGCCGCGAATCTTGAGCATCGAGCTTTCCGCGCCCGGCGCGCCGCCGCCCGCGACCGCCGCGAGCACGCGCAGATTCGTCGTCTTCATGTTCTCCAGATCGATCTCCACACGCGCGAGCCGCGCGGCGAACAAAGGGTCGTCGATGAGCGCGCGGCCATTGCCTTGCAGCCGGTGCGCCGCCGCTTTCAGACGGCGCAGCGCCGCGACCGAAAAGCCCACGCCCGCGATATTCGTGCGCTCGTAGGTCAGCAGATACTTCGCATACGTCCAACCCTTGTTCTCCTCGCCGACGAGATTCTCAGCCGGCACGCGCACATCGGTGAAGAACACTTCGTTGATTTCGTGCTCGCCATCCAGCATGACGATGGGGCGCACTTCCACGCCCGGCGAATTCATGTCGATGAGAAGAAAGCTGATGCCTTCCTGCTTGCGCGCGTCCTGCGACGTGCGCACGAGGCAGAAGATCATGTTGGCGTAGTGCGCGAGCGTGGTCCACGTCTTCTGCCCGTTGACGATGTAGTGCTCGCCACGATCGTCGATACCCCGCACGGCCGACGTGCGCACCGAGGCCAGATCCGAGCCCGCGCCCGGCTCCGAATAACCCTGACACCACCAGTCGGAGCCATCGAGAATGCGCGGCAGCCAGTGGCGTTTCTGCGCTTCGCTGCCGTATTTGATCAGCACCGGCCCGAGCATGTTCACGCCGAAGGGCACGATGCGCGGCGCGCCCGCGATCGCGCATTCGTTATCGAAGATGAACCTTTGCACCGCGGTCCAGCCGGGGCCGCCGTACTCCGTCGGCCAGTGATTCGCGAGCCAGCCTCGGGCGTTGAGAATGGCGTGCCATTGCGCCATGTCGTCGCGCGTGATGCACTTGCCGGTATGCACTTTCTGCGCGGTGCGCTCGGGCAATTCGGTGCGCAAAAATTCGAGCACGTCGGCGCGAAACGCCTCTTCCTCTGCGGTGAATTTCAGGTCCATGACTGCTGATCCTCATGAAGAGCGATTCAGGCTCGCGAAATTCTCGCCGCGCGCGACGAGATCGACGATCAACGGCGACGCGCGCCAGAACAACGGGTCTTCCTTCGCGAATGCGCGGATATCGTCGAGCACGTTCGCGAGGCCGATGCTGTCCGCATAGTGCATCGGACCGCCGCGATGGCGCGGAAAGCCGAAGCCGTGCACCAGTGTCGCATCGACGTCGAGCGGACGTTGCGCGATGCCTTCGTGCACGATGTTCGCGCCTTCGTTGATCATCGCGGCCATGTAGCGGCGCACGATTTCATCGTCGCGGAACGTGCGCGGCGTCACGCCCGCACACGCGCGCTCGGCGTCGATGATCGCCTCGACTTCCGCGTCCGGCTTGCCGCTGCGCGCACCGCTTTCATAGCGATAGTAACCGCGTCCCGACTTCTGGCCGAACCAGCCGCGCTCGCACAGTTCATCGCCGATACGCACATAGCGCGCGTTCGGATCGCGCGTGGCGGCGCGGCGCTTTCTCGCAGCCCAGCCGATATCGCCGCCCGCGAGATCGATGACCTGATACGGGCCCATCGGAAAGCCGAAGTCGCGCACGGCCGCGTCGATCTGGTAGGGCGAAGCGCCGTCTTCCATCAGATGATCCGCCGCCGCGCGATACACCGCGAGCATGCGATTGCCGATGAAGCCATCGCACACGCCCGCGCGCACCGCTACTTTCCTGAGCTTCTTCGCCAGCTCGAAGCCGGTCGCGACGACATCGGCGGCGACGCGCTTCGGCACGACCACTTCGAGCAGCTTCATGATGTTCGCCGGCGAAAAGAAGTGCAGCCCGAGCACGTCTTGCGGCCGTGAGATGCTCGCCGCAATCTCGTCGATGTCGAGATAGGACGTGTTGGTCGCGAGCACCGCGCCCGGTTTGCACACGCGATCCAGTTCGGCGAACACGGCCTGCTTCACGGCCATGTCTTCGAAGACGGCCTCGATCACGAGATCGGCGTCGGCGAGCGCATCGTAATGCGTCGCGCCGTTCAGGCGCTGCAGCGCGCGCGTCTTCGTTTCGGGCGTGATGCGCTCTTTCGCGATCAGCGCGTCGTACACCTTTTCGACGTGCGCGCGGCCGCGTTCGAGCGAGGCATCGTCGCGTTCGATCATCGTCACGGCGAGGCCCGCGTCGAGCAGCGCGACGGCGATGCCCGCGCCCATGGTGCCGCCACCGACGACGCCCACCGCGCGAATCTCGCGCGCTTTCGCATCGCGCGTTTCCGGCGACTTCTGCGTCTCGCGCTCCGCGAAGAACGCATGCACGAGCCCCGCGCGCTGCGGGCTTTCTCGGCATTCGAGGAATCGTTCGCGCTCGAAGCGCAGGCCTTCGTCGAAGGGAAGATTCAGCGCCGCTTCCACGCAATCGACGATTTTCAGCGGCGACAGCAGCCCGCGCGACTTCTTCTGCGTCTCCGCCCGCGCGGCGGCGATCGCGGCGACGCTCGCGGCCTCGTCCGCTAGACCGCGCGCGTTTTTCGTGCGGCGCGGCGCGGCCTGCGTCGCGATCAGTTCGTGCGCGTAGGCGAGCCCTTCGTTGAAGACGTCATCGCTCTGGCCGACACGATCGACGAGACCGAGACGCAGCGCTTCCCGCGCGCCGACGTGGCGGCCGCTCAGCATCAGCGACAACGCGGCCTGCGCGCCGATCAGACGCGCTGAGCGCTGCGTGCCGCCCGCGCCGGGCAAAAGGCCGAGTTGCACTTCCGGCAGACCGAGCTTCGCACCTTCGACGGCGATCCGGTAATGCGACGCCAGCGCGACTTCCAGCCCGCCGCCGAGCGCCGCGCCGTGAATCGCGGCGATGACCGGCTTGCCGCACGCTTCGATGCGGTTGCAGACGTCGGGCAGCGACGGCGGAATCGCCGGCTTGCCAAACTCGCGGATGTCCGCGCCCGCGATGAAACCGCGGCCCGCGCCCACGATCAGCACCGCGCGAGCGGACGGGTTCGCATCGGCGGCGTCGATGGCGTCGATGAGGCCGCGCCGCACGGCCGCGTTGATCGCGTTGACGGGCGCATGATCGATCGTCACGACGAGGACGCCGCCGCGCAATTCATGGTGGACGGCCGCGGTGTCGGGCGCGCTCGGAAGCGTCATGGAACGAGTCTCCTGATTCGATGTTCGAGGTTGGCGTTCGAACATTCTCGCGGGGACAGGCATCCTTGACAATTACAGCGGCCATTGACAGACTGTCAAGTCACTTTTGACAATCGAGCTTGCCGTGGATGTCAACGCACTCACGCTGCTGGTCGAGATTCTCGACGCCGGCAATCTGAGCGAAGCCGCGCGCCGCCTCAAGATGAGCCGCGCCAATGTCAGTTATCACCTGAATCAGCTCGAAAAATCCATCGGCCTGCAACTCGTGCGGCGGACGACGCGCCGAGTCGAGCCGACCGAAATCGGCCTCAAGCTGTATGAGCATGGTCTGTCGGTCCGCAACGCGCTGCTCGCGGCGCAGGAATCGGTTTCGACGCTCGGGCAACGCCTTCAGGGGCGCGTGCGCCTATCGGTGCCGAGCGGTTACGGGCAGCTTGTGATGTCGGAGTGGCTGATCGCGTTCAAGCGGGCGTATCCGGATATCGTGCTCGACGTGATGTTCGAGAATCGCGTCGAAGACCTGATGCGCGATGAAGTCGATATCGCCGTGCGCGTGATGCCCGAGCCGCCGCCGAGCCTCGTCGCGCGCGACATGGGGCCGGTGCGTTATGTCGCGTGCGCGTCGGCGGACTATGCGCGCGCGCACGGCATGCCGACGCGGCTCGAAGCATTGCGGGTCGCACCGGTGATCACCGCGTCGGTCGTCGGCAAGCAGACGCGCGTGGCCGCCTATCTCGGCGACGAACGTCACGAGGTCTTGCTGGAACCGAGCGTGATATCGGAGAACTTTCTTTTTCTGCGCGATGCGATTCTGGCGGGGCTGGGCGTCGGCATCGTGCCGGATTACGTCGTGCAGGAAGACATGCGGCGCGGCGAAGTGGTCACGGCGCTCGACGAATGGCGGCTCAGCATCTTCGGCACGCACATGTACATGCTGTATATGCCGAACCGGCATCACACGCGCGCGACGCTGGCGTTCATCGAATTCATGCTCGATCGGGCGCAGAAGGCGGGACGGGGGCGCGTTGCGCGGGCACCGTCGATGTGACAGATCAATAGGCGCCGCAGAGGCGATCTCTCGCGTCGGCGATCAGCGCGCGAAAGTCGGCAAGCGAGCCGATTCTTTTGCCAAGCACGTTTGCAGGAATGGCGGCCATTGCCGGTGTGTCCAGAAAGCAGTCTTGACTGTGAAGATCGCAACAGGGACATCAAAACGTCCGAAAATTCGCCAACGGGAGGCCTTCCCGCTCCACCATCGCCGTGTATGCTTTGACTAACTCGACGTTCTGTTCCGCCCACTCACTGGCGACTCTCTCCTGAACCTCTTCCCTCGACGTACGTTCGCTTGCACGTGAGGCGTTGACTTTCAGCTCCTTTGTACGTGCCTTCTCGGATTGGCTTGCTGACGTAAGCTTCGCGCGCGCGAGGAATACTTGAACCATGTGCAGCTCCTATGCGTATGAAGTCCGCCCGTAGCATCGCACATCGCCGCTTGCTCGATCACGCGGCCGGCCGCCGCTCCGCAACCCCTATCGCCACCGACATCACCGCGATGCCCGCAAGCTGAAGGCCGCTCAGGCGCTGATCGAAATACAGCCAGTCGATGACGATCGCCACCGCCGGATAGACGAACTGGAACACCGCGATACGCGCCGTATCCAGCCGCGCCATGCCGAGATACATCAGCGTGTACGCGAGCCCCGTGTGAATGACGCCGAGCCCCGCGAGCCAGATCCACGACACGCCCCACGCGGGCCATCCCTGCTCCATCGGCCAGACCCAGAGCGCGAGCGTGCCGACCGCGCATTGCCACCACGCCAGCGTCCCCGCGGGCATGCCGCGCAGCCGTTTGGCGATCAGCGTCACGCACGCCATGCACAGCGACCCGGCAATACACGCGACAACGCCGATCCAGTACCCTCCCGCGTCTTTCGATCCCTCCGCGGCGTGCCCGACGATGCCCGTCGCGAGCACCAGCCCGAACATCGCGACCGCGACGGCCGCGAAGCGCTGCGCGCCGATCGTCTCTTTCAGCAGCACGGATGCGAGCAGCAGCACCCACATCGGCTGCACATGAAACAGGACGATGGCGACGCCCGCCGAGATTCGCTCGACCGCACTGAAGAAGAGCGCCCAGCTCACCACCATCAGCATGCTGGCGGCCAGCACCCACGGGCCGGTGGTTCGCGTCAGGCGCAGGAAACGCGTCTGCCGCCGCACGATCACCCACGCGCTCATGCCGAGCAAGCCGAATGCGCAGCGGAACCACGTCGCGGTCAACGGATCGGCGTGGGCTTCGTGCAGGAAGACACCGATCGTGCCGAGCAGCGCGCAGCCGAGCAGAAACGGCCACGCGCCTGTCGTGCGCGACGGATGGCGCCATACCGCCTGAGAAGATGAGTTCGTATTCATGGACGCAGTGTGTCCCGCGCGCATCGAAACGAAAAGCGCATAATTCGAACGTCATCCATTCGATTTTCGAAAGCATCCGCGACAGCCATGAAACCCTACGATTTGCAGACCGACTGGCTCAAATGCTTCGTCGCGGTCGTCGACGCGGGTTCGCTCTCGAGCGCGGCCGGTGAAGTGCACCGCTCTCAATCGGCGGTGAGCATGCAGTTGAAGAAGCTGGAAAGCGCGCTGGGATTGCGGCTCATCGAACGCGGCGCGCGCACGCTCGAACTGACGCACGACGGCCAGACGCTGCTCGGCTATGCGCGCCGCATTCTCGATCTGCACGCCGAAGCCCACGTTGCGCTGCAAGGCGAGCAACTGACCGGACGCGTGCGGCTCGGCGTGCCCGACGACTACGCGGCGAAGTATCTGACGCCGGTACTCAGACGCTTCGCGCCACGCCACAGCGGCGTGGAAATCGAGCTGATCTGTGAGCAATCGACCACGCTGATTCCGCGCGTCGCGAATGGCGAGCTCGATATCGCGCTGATCTCACGCGATTCCCGCCGGCGCGGCACACTGCTCTTTCATGAGCCGATGGTCTGGGTCGGCGCGGCGCAATTCGAGCTGTGGCGGCGCGACCCGTTGCCGATCGCCGTCTACGAAAGCGCGAGCCTCGCGCGGCGCGGCGCGATCAATTCGCTCGCGCAGCAAGGCCGGCGCTACAAGGTCGTGTATAACAGTTCGAGCCTCGCCGGACAGATCGCGGCCGTCGAAAGCGGGCTCGCCATCGCGGCGCTCACGCAATGCAGCGCGCCCGAACATTTGCGGATTCTCGGCAGCGCCGAAGATCTCGGGCCGCTCGAACCGATGGAAGTGGCGGTGTATCGAAGCCGCGATTCACGCGGCTCGAAAGCGGTGGACAGCCTGCAAAGCCTGCTCGTGAAAACGCTCAGGCAAGCGGCTTCAGTCTGAGCGATGCCGGTATGACGCGATGCCTTCGACCTCGACGAGCAGATCGGCGCGGCAGATATCGACCTTCAGATAGCGGATGTCCGCATCGGGATGAAACGTGGCTTTCGCCAGTTGCATCACGGTGGCCAGATCCGCCGAATTCCGGTAATAGACCTTGATGTGATCGAGTTCGCGCAAGGTATAGCCTCGCGCCTGAAGATTGTCGGCGCCGATCAGATGCGCGACGTTCCCAATGGCGACGTCCCACTGCTTATGCAGATGTCCCGCGTGCATGGTCTCGTGACCGAGAATGCTGGCCGTGCCCGACACGAACAGCGTGTCGCCCAATTGCGTGCCGCGCGCGAAGCTCGGCGCTTTCGGGCCGTACCGCTGCGGATACTCATACGCGGGCGTCTGAAGCGAATTCTCGATGTGCCTGACCGCGCTCTCGCGACACGCCAGAAAATAGAAGGCGACGCCATCGCCCCATGTGCCGATGCCTGTCGCCGCCGGCATGCCCGACGCCGCCGCGTAGTCCTCTTCGAATGCGACGGCGCGTCCGCGGCAGAAATCGCGATACACCTCCAGTCCTTCGCGATTCTCTCCGTTGATGCGCGGAATGAAATTCCACATGCGGAAAATCTTCGGGAAGCGCAGGTCGCGCACGAGCGCGAACGCATCGCCATAGGCTTTGCGCGTGGCGTCGGTGTAGCGATCCGAAGACGGGATGAAGCCCGCGCAAAACAGGAACTCGTCGTTGTGGGCGAAGACGAGATCGTTGAAGGTTCCGCTGCGAACCGGCGCGGCGCCCTGCCAGATTTCGGCGAAGCCGTCGCGGGCGTCGTCGTACATGGCGAGGCGCAGCGTCGGCACGCCGCCCTCGATGACGGGCGGCCCGGCCGTGTCGCCGAACACGATGCGCGCGAGCACGCCACCGTCGCACGTTTCGTCGATACGGGCGAAGCGCGATGCGATCATGAAGCCTGTTCCGATTCGCCGGACGACGAATCGCCGAAGAGATCGGCGGTCGCGATGCGATCCTGCTGCAAGGCGGGCAAGGTGCCGCTGCGCACCTGTTCCAGCAACTCCGGCGGCAGCCAGGTCTCTTCCATTGCGCCGATGCCGTTCTCGATCATCTGCTGAAGAAAGAACGATTGCTTGCGTCCCGTCACTTCTGCCAGTAGTCGCAGCCGTTGCTCGAATTGTGGATCGACCCGTACCGCGACCACCTTCAATTTGTTTTCGGCGGTCCTTCTCACTGCATGCTCCTGTCACGTTCGTTGCGCGCCGCGAGGCTTGGCGCGCGCATGCGGTGCTTATACCACACGCATCGTCGATGACGCGCGGCAACGCGGCGCACGGTCGTGCGAGAGCAGGAGCCAGATCGATAACGACAGCGAAGGTCAGTCCGCCGGCTTCCATCCTCCGAATTGCGCGATATCCGCCAGCGAGAGGCGGGCGCGCGGCGCGCGTTCGCGTTCGGCGAGCGCGGCGGGCAACGCGCCCGCATCGCCATGATGCGCGACGGAAATCACGGAAAGCGCCGTGTAGCGATCGGGAATCGCAAACGCCTCTTCGAAACCCTTCGCATCGAAGCCGCTCATCGCGTGCGCGGCGAGATCCTGCGCATGCGCCTGAAGCAGGAGCGCCAGCGCGGCAGCGCCCGCGTCATAGCTCGCGTTGGGATTCGGCTCGCCTTTGGCGTTGAGCGTATCGGCGAGCACGACGACCAGCACTTGCGCATTCGCGTTCCACGTCTGATTGAACGGCACGAGAAACGAGAACGCGCGCGCGAAGGCGTCGGGATCGTCCGTCTTCTCGAACACGACGAAACGCCACGGCTGCGCGTTATACGCCGAGGGCGCCCAGCGCGCCGCTTCGAGCAGCGCGATCACCTGCGCATGCGCGACGGAACGATCCGCATAGGCGCGCGGACTCCATCGCCCGGCGATCAGCGGATGAATGGCGATATCGGTTGGAGCGGGTCGATGTGTCATGAATGATCGATTCGATAAGGATGAAGGCATGAAACGCGAGATACGCCAGCGCAAGAGCATAAAAGACGCATCGGCTGGCGCGAACCAATTTACGCAGCTATTCAATGCATCGATTCGTGCGAAAGGATCCGCGAAATGATCGGTTCGCGACGAACGCCCGTGCAACGAAGATGATCCCTTTTCATTCTCCGAGGTTTCATCGCCCATGTCCCGCCTCGTGTCTCCCGCGCAATTGCGCACGCTCATCGCTCAACGTAACGAACTCGCCGTGCTCGACGTGCGCGAGGAAGGCGTGTCCGCAAGACGGCGCCTGTTCTACTCGTCGGTCGCGCCGGTCGGGCGTCTCGGGCTGCTCATCGGGCGGCTCGTGCCACGGCGCGGCACACCTGTGATGCTCGTCGATACGAACGGCGAACACACGCCGCGCGCCGCCGCGCTGCTCGCACGCTGGGGCTATACGGATGTATCGATACTGGAAGGCGGGGTCGATGGCTGGGCGCGCGCGGGCTTCGAAATCTTCAGCGGCACGAACGTGCCCGGCAAGGCGTTCGGCGAACTGATCGAGCACGAACTGCACACGCCCAACATCGACGCCGAAACACTGAAAGCGCGCCAGGACGCGGGCGACGATCTCGTCGTGCTCGACTCGCGCCCGTTCGGCGAATTCAACACGATGAACATTCCGGGCGGCATCGACTGCGCCGGGGCGGAGCTGGTCTATCGCGCGCTCGCGGCCGCGCCTTCGCCGGACACGCTCATCGTCGTGAATTGCGCGGGGCGCACGCGCAGCATTCTCGGCGCGCAATCGCTCGTCAACGCGGGCGTGCCGAATCCCGTCGCGGCGCTGACAGGCGGCTCGATGTCGTGGCTGCTCGCGGGCCTCGAACTGGGGCATGGCGAGATCCGCACCGCGCCGCGTCCCGACGCCTCGACGCTCGCCCACGCGCGCGAACTCGCTGCCGCAGCCGCGCGCAAGGCCGATGTGCCCGTGATCAATCGCGAGACGCTCGCCGCGCTGGAACGCGAAAGCGGCGAACGCACGCTGTATCGCTTCGATGTGCGCGATCCGCTCGAATACGAAGCGGGTCATCCGTCGGGATGGCGTTCCGCGCCCGGCGGCCAGCTCGTGCAGGCGACCGACGAATACATCGGCACGCTGCACGCACGCGTGGTACTGCGCGACGACGACGGCGTGCGCGCCCGCATGACGGCGTCATGGCTCAGGCAGCTCGGCTATCTCGACGTGCGCGTGCTCGACGATGCCGCGAGCGCCGCGCTCAGCGCCGATACGTTCGAAGCCGGTCCCGAACCGCTCGCCGTGCGCCCGCATGGCGCGCGCACGCGCTGGATCGAAGCGGATGCGCTGCAGGCCGCGATCGCAGAAGGCCGGGCGCAGGTTATCGATATCGACAGCAGTCTCGCCTTCAGGCGCGCTCACGTGAGCGGCGCGCGTTTCGTCGCGGCAAGCGAACTGCTCACCCGTCTGAACGACTTTGCGCGCGATACGCCACTCGTGCTGACATCGGAAGACGGCGTGCTCGCGGGCGTCGTCGCCGCGGAACTCACGCAGCATCGCGCGGATATCGCCGCGCTGATCGGCGGTACGAAGCGCTGGGGCGCGCTCGGCCTGCCGCTCGCTTCCGGCGACGAACACAACCTCACCGGCGACGACGACGCGTGGTACAGCCCGTATCACGCGCCCGCGGATCGCGTCGCCGAGCAGATGAACGCGTATCTCGCATGGGAACTGCAACTCGTCGCGCAAGTGGAGCGCGACGCGATCGCATCGATCGACGTGCTCGACTTCGGCACCGCCACCGCGCGGCGCAGCCACGAGCATCTGAACGCGCTGAAGGAGAGCACGGCATCATGAGTCACACGCGCCAGTTGCATCTGAATACGAACATCACCGGCGTCGGCCGTCATCCCGCCGGATGGCGCACGCTCGACAATCCGCGCTCGATCGTCGATCTCGATTTCTTCAAGGAGATCGCAACGATCGCCGAACGCGGCAAGCTCGACGCCGTGTTTCTCTCCGATCTGCTCGCGCTGCGCAATCATGCGGAAGGGCCGTCGCAAGCGCTGGAGCCGACCGTGCTACTGACCGCGCTCGCGGGCGCGACGAAGCATGTCGGGCTGATCGGCACGGCATCGACCACGTTCAACGATCCGTTCAATCTCGCGCGGCGCTTCGCATCGGTCGATCATCTGAGCGGCGGGCGCGTCGCCTTCAACGCGGTGACGACCTACGACGCCGCGGCCGCCGCGAACTTCAGCCACGACGTGCCGCTCACGGTCGAAGATCGCTATGCGCGCGCGCAGGAATTTGTCGAAGTCGTGACGAAGCTGTGGGATAGCTGGGAAGACGATGCCTTCGTCGCCGACCCGGCGAGCGGCCGTTACGCCGATCCGTCGCGCGTGCATGCCATCGAGCATCGCGGCGCGCATTTCTCGGTGCGCGGGCCGTCCACCGTGCCGCGCAGTCCGCAAGGGCGGCCCGTGCTCGTGCAGGCCGGTTCGTCCGAAGGCGGCCGTGCGCTCGCCGCGCGCTTCGCCGATGCCGTCTTCACCGCGCAGACCACCTTGCCCACGGCGCAGGCCTTCTATGCCGAGATGAAAGAGCGCGTGCGTCTGCATGGACGCAATCCCGACCACTTCCTGCTGCTGCCCGGTCTGTATCCGGTGATCGGCGGCACGGAGCGCGAAGCGCGCGAGCGCAAGGCCGCACTCGATGCGCTGCTCGACACCGATCGCGAGGTCGCGCGGCTCGCGGGCGCGCTCGGGCTCGCGCCGGACGATCTGCATATCGATGCGCCGCTGCCGTACGAACTCATCGGCAAGGTGACGCGCTCGGATCTCTCGCGCGGATTCATCGATTCGACCGTGGCGCTCGCGAAAAGCGAGAACCTCACGGTGCGCGATCTGCTGGACCGCAATCCGGGCGCGCACCGGATCATCGTCGGCACGCCGGAACAGATTGCGGACGATATCGAGCGCTGGTTCGTCGAGCGCGGCGCGGACGGCTTCAATCTGAATGCGGATGTGTTTCCTTCGGGGCTTGCGGCGTTCGTCGATCACGTCGTGCCGCTCTTGCAGCGCAAGGGCATTTTCCGGCGCGATTACGAAGCCACGACGCTGCGCGGCCATCTGGGCCTGCCGCGTCCCGAAAGCCAGTTTGCACGCGCCGCGCGTGCGGCATGAGAGTTCATATGACCAATAAGATCACCGCCGCCGTCGTTCGGTCCGACGACGAAGCCATTCAAATCGCCCGCCGTCTCGCGCAGGAATTCGCCGTCGATGCATCGCGCCGCGATCGTGAACGCGGCCTGCCGCGGGACGAAGTCCAGCGCTTCAGCGCGTCGGGATTGTGGGGTATCAGCGTGCCGCGCGCGTTCGGCGGTGCGGATGTCTCCGTGCGGACGATCGTCGACGTATTCGAGCTGATCTCGGCGGCGGATTCGTCGCTCGGGCAGATTCCGCAGAATCACTTCGCAACGCTGGAACGGCTTCGGCATGACGGCACGCCGAGTCAGAACGATTTCTTCTTTTCGCGCGCGCTTGCGGGAGAACGCTTCGGCAATGCCACCGCCGAGCCCGGCGACCGGCTGCCGACGGAGCATGAAACGCGGGTGCGCCGAAGCGAGCGCGGTTACGTGCTCACGGGCCGCAAGGTCTATTCGACAGGCGCGCTTTTCGCCGACTGGATACCGGTCGCCGCGCGCGACGACGAAGGCCTGACCGTGACGGCGTTCGTCGCGCGGCATGCGCGCGGCGTCGAGGTCATCGACGACTGGTCGGGCTTCGGGCAGCGTACGACGGCGAGCGGACAGGTCCGGCTCGATGGAGTCGAGCTCGACGAATTGCAGATCGTCAAGCGAAGCCGTCGCCCGAATCTCGATGCGGCGAACGCGGTATCGCAGATCATCCACGCGGCGATCGATCTGGGCATCGGCCGCGCGGCGCTGGACGATACGAAGCGCTTCCTGCGCGAACTATCGCATCCGGCGCGTGGCAGCGCCGTGCAGCATGCGGTCGACGATCCGTTCACGTTGCGCGATATCGGCGCGTTGACGGTCGCGTATCACGCGGCGCAGGCGCTGACCGCGCGCGCGGCTTCGCTCATCGACGATGCTCGCGGCGAGGCGGCTCGCGCGGATGTCGTGGCGGCTATCGTCGCGACGGCCGAAGCCAAGATACTCACCACGCAATTCGCTCTCGACGCATCGAACAAGCTCTTCGAACTGGCGGGCACGCAATCGACGCTGGCGGCGCATAACCTCGACCGGCATTGGCGCAATGCAAGAACGCATACCCTGCATGACAGCGTGCGATGGAAGTATCACGCGGTGGGGCAATACGCGTTGAATGACCTGGCTTGCGATCCGTATACATACGCGCATCCCTATTCGCCGGTGGGCGATTGAATGCATGAACGAATCCGTTCCTAAGGGCATGTCCTCATCAGTTCACAGTAACGCTGCCCTATATTGAACGGATGAAGTGATCGCGTGAGTGTCATCGGAGGAGGCCGTCATGCTGCGATGCGCGCACCCGCATTGGCCATCCCGCCGCCTGTTCCTTTGCTGTAGCGCGTCGGCTGCGCTCGATGCGCTGATCGGCACGCTGCTTGTCCGCTCATCCGTCGCGCGTGCCGAACCCATTTCCGGCGAAGTGCCGACCGTCGATCGCGTCGCGCTGCGCGTCGTCACGGACAGCTATCAACTGGCGATCGCGCCCAGCGGACGATTCGGCAACGTCGAGGTGACACGCTTCGGCATGCCGCCCGCGGGCAAGTCGCTGTTGGGCGAGTTCGGTCTTGCCATGCACGTCGAATCGAACGCGGGCGGCGAAGCGCGCAACATGCTCATCGATTTCGGCTTCACCTCGGACACGCTGGAGAATAATCTCGCGATGCTCGGCATCGCGCCCGAAACGCTCGATGCACTCGTGCTGAGCCACGGGCACTACGATCACTTCGGTGGCCTCGCCGGCTTTCTCGAACATAACCAGCGCAAGCTGCGGCCCGATCTGCCGCTCTATATCGGCGGCGAAGAAGCCTTCTGCACGCGTGAGTGGACCGCCGGAAAAATCGAAGACTTCGGTTATATCGATCGTCGCGCGCTCGCCGACGCCAGACTCAAGGTTCTCGTCGCCGGCACACCGTCGGTCATCGCCGGACAAGGCTTTACCACCGGCAACATTCCAACGTTATCGTTCGAGAAAGTCCAGTCTCCGAGCCGCATGCACGTGGGCATCAAGGACGGCATCGGCTGCTATCCCGACGAACTGCCCGCCGAGAAGCAGAGCGTGCAGGTGATCGCCGACGACTTCCAGCACGAGCTCGCGACCTGCTTCAACGTCAAGGGGCGCGGTCTCGTCGTGATCACCTCGTGCAGCCATCGCGGCGTGGTGAATACCGTCCGCCGCGCGATGCAGGTATCGGGCGTGAAGAAAATCCATGCGGTCGCGGGCGGCTTTCACCTCGCGCCGCAAAAGGAAGACTATGTCAGACAGACCGTCACCGAGCTGATGGAAATGCGCCCCGACTACATCGTGCCGATGCATTGCACGGGCGAACCGTTCGCGCAAATGCTGCAGAAAGACTATCCCGCGACGTTCATCCGGTCGTACACGGGCAGCCGCTATGTCTTCGGTACGTGAATCTCAGCGCGCCGCCACCGCCTGCGCATCGAATACCGGATTAAACTCGACATCGACCTGGATCTTGTTCTTGATGTCGCCCGAGCGGTAAAGCGTATCCGCGATGCGCTGTTCGCGCTCGACCAGTTGCTTGTCGAGCGGATAGAAAACGGATCGCCCGTTCTCCGCCGAAAACTTCGCGCGCGACGGGCTCTGCTTCATCTTCTCCAGATAGATCTTCTCGACGGCCGGCACGTTCTGCGCCCACCACGTCCACGAGTGCTTCAGGCGCCCGAGAAAATCTCCGAGCGCGCGGCTCTTTGCCGGATCACGCAATACTTCCGTGCGCGCCGTGAAGACCGACAGCGCAGGAATATCGAGCTCGTCGCTCTTGATGACGACGCGCGCATCGCCCTTGTCCACCGTTTCCTTCACCGGTCCGTAGCCGCCCGAATACACCGCCACCTGCCCCGCATTGAACGCCGACGCCGACACGTTGCCATCGCCGAACTTCACGCCCTGAAAGTCCTTCGGCTTGAGATCGGCCTTGTTATACGACAGCACGTATTGCAGATAATTGAAGCCGCCGAAGTTATAGCCCCACGTCTTGCCGCGCAGATCGGCGAGGCTCTTCACGTCGGCATCCTTGCGCACGACGGTGACGATCGGCGGATAGCTGCTGTCGGGATTGCGCCATCCCGCGATGATCTGCAACGGCGCGCTCTCCTGCGTCCACGGCGCGCGCGCGTTGCCCTGTTCGATGATGAGCGACGTATCGCCCATCAGGCCCACGTCGAGCACTTTCGAATAGAGCGCGGAAAGCTGCGCGGCGGGGCCCGTCAGCACGGCCCATTTCACTTTATAAGGCGTACCGTCGAGCACGTGCGACGCCTCGACGATGTGCGGCCACGCGGCATCCTGCGTGCCGATGGTCAGCGTGAGCGGTTCGTCGGCGAATGCGGATGCCGACACGGCGAAAAGATTCGCGACGAGCAAAGCGGTAAGGCGTTTCCTGATACGCATGTTTATTTCGTTATCCCTATGAACTTGTTATGCGGCTTTGCGCGGCGCATCCTGCGTCACGCCGAGTTCCGCGAGCAGCCGCGTTCTAAGCGCGATGGCCGCTTCATCGCTGCGCGAGCGCGGCCGTGGAAGATCGACGACGACATCCGCGCCGATCTCTCCTTGCGACAGCACCACGATGCGATCCGACAGCAGAATCGCTTCGTCGATGTCGTGCGTCACCAGTACGACCGCCGGCGTATGCGCACGCCACAAGCGCGCGACGAGCTCGTACATGCGGATGCGCGTGAGCGCATCGAGCGCGGCGAAGGGCTCGTCGAGCAAGAGCAGCTTCGGCTCGCGCACGAGCGCGCGCGCCAGTGCGACGCGCTGCGCCTCGCCGCCCGACAGTGTCTTCGGCCAGCCGTCGGCATGCGGCGTCAGGCCGACTTCATCGAGCGCGGCGAGTGCGGAAGGCTTCGCCGCGCCGAGCCGGCCGTGGCCGATCACGACGTTCTCCCACACGCGTTTGGCAGGCACGAGACGCGGCTCCTGGAACACGACGGAGCGCGCGCCCGCCACGCGCACGCGGCCGCTGTCGGCCTGATCGAGACCGGCGAGGATGCGCAGGAGCGTGGTCTTGCCCGCGCCGGACGCGCCGAGCATCGAGACGAACTGGCCGCGCTTGACGTTCAGCGACAGGTTGTTCAGCACGGCGCGGCCGGCAAACACGCGGCTCACGCCATCGAGTTCGAGCGCGGTCTCGCGTTCGTCGTCGAAGCGCCGGGCGAAGGCGTTATCAGGCGAGCTCAAAGCGCGGCCTCCACGGAAGAGCGAGATGTTCGAGCGCGCGCATGACGAGATCGGTCACGATGCCGAGCGCCGCATACACGAGAATGCCCGCGATGATGATGTCCGCGCGCTGATTCTGGTTCGCGTTGACGAGGATGTAGCCGATGCCGTTCTGCGCATTGATCTGCTCCGCGACGACGAGCGCGAGCAACGCCACCGCCGACGAATAGCGCACGCCGACGAGTATCGAGGGCAACGCTGTCGGCAAGATGATGCGCAGTGCGATCTGCCGGTTCGACAGGCCGAACACGTGCGCGGCTTCGAGCAGCTTCGGATCGACGCCGCGCACGCCTGCATAGGTGTTGAGATACATCGGGAAGATGGTGGCCGCGAGAATCACCGCGACCTTCGCGCCCTCGCCGATGCCGAACCACGTAATGAAAAGCGGAATCAGCGCGATGAACGGAATGGTGCGCAGCATTTGCAGCGGCGCATCGACGATCTCTTCGCCCACGCGCCACAGTCCCGCGAAAAGGCCCGCGAAGAGGCCGATGCCGCCGCCTATCGCAAGCCCCGTCGCGGCGCGCACCAGCGATACGCCGATCGCGCTTTGCAATTCTCCATCGGCGATCAATTCCTTCAATGCTTCGACGATGACCGTGGGCGGCGGCAAGGTTTCGGGCGCGATGAACTGCAGCGACGACGCGAGCTGCCACAGCACGATGAGCGCAAGCGGCACGCCGGCGCGCAAGGCGCGCGAACGCAGGACGGACCATTTCAGCGTGCTTTGGCGGCGCACTTCGCGCGTCGGCAGATCGATGAGCGCGCGTGCATCGCTCGCAGGCCCGGCCGTGCGTTCAGGCGTCGCGCCTGGGCCGAACCCGAGCGCGGCGGAAGGAAAACGTGGGACGTTCATGGGCGTTCGCTGAAAGAAATGGAACGTCCGATGGTACGGGCGCCTTTCATCGCTT
Organism: Caballeronia cordobensis; assembly: GCF_001544575.2. GTDB lineage: Bacteria > Pseudomonadota > Gammaproteobacteria > Burkholderiales > Burkholderiaceae > Caballeronia > Caballeronia cordobensis. The sequence goes on along the minus strand of NZ_FCNY02000020.1, from coordinate 14,322 downwards.
CAAACGAACGCTTTGCCAGATGCTATGCGCACGCGGCGTCATTTGTTTTCCCGCGCCGCCGTATAGGCCGTCCGCGTGCATTGCTTAGCAGATTAGCTTGGTTGGCGAATGCCGCGCGCTCCCATAACGTATATGGATGACGTCCTTAAATTAGAACGCGTTTCCCGACATTCCAGGAGTATCGATCTTGTCTCGATTCAATTCATCGCGACGGCCACGCGTGGTCGGCATCGGCGGCACGACGCGGCCTCAGTCGTCGACCGAACGGGCGCTCGCTTTCGCCTTGCGCGGTGCGCAGGAAGCCGGCGCGAGCGTGCAGCTTTTCGGCGGCGCGTTCCTGCACAGCTTGCCGCACTATGCGCCGGAAACGCGCGAACTGACCGACGAGCAGCATGAACTCATCGAAGCGGTGCGCGCGGCGGATGCGCTCGTCATCGCGACGCCGGGTTATCACGGCGGCATCTCGGGCCTCGTAAAAAATGCGCTCGATACACTCGAAGAGCTGCGTCTGGACGATCGTCCCTATCTCGATGGCCGCGCGGTCGGCAGCATCGTCACGGCTTATGGATGGCAGGCGGCGGGCACGGTGCTCACATCGTTGCGCTCGATCGTACACGCGTTGCGCGGATGGCCGACGCCTTTCGGCGCCGCGGTCAACACGCTGGAAACGCGCTTCGAATCCGCCGATACGTGTTCCGATCCGAAGATCGCCGAGCAGCTTCGCACGGTGGGACGGCAGGCGTCGAGCTTTGCGCTCGCGTTCGGCGCTGCGCGCACCGACGACGCACATGAATCGGAACGGCGCATCGCGCTCGCGCAGCATTGAGCGTCGCGAGATAGGGCTGCGCATTGCGCGCAGCCTCGCCTGTCAGTGCAGCGGCGACTCTCCCGGCAACTGGAAGACGTCGACGGTATAGCCCATGTTGAAATAGCCCGCGCGGGCATAGGCGGAAATATGTTCGAGCTGTTCCGCGCGGGTGGTGTCGTTGGGCGCAGGCGCGGCATGCGCCGCGTCGTCTTTCGTGAAGTGCTTACGCACGTATCGAGTCAGGAAGTGCGGCATGGCTCGTCTCCAGGGCATGCGTCGATAGCTCGAATCTAGGCTGGAAATCGCGCTTAGACAAACAAGCTTTTCTGCAATGCATTACAGGCCGCACCGCCGTGGGGCATCGCGCCCGCGCGCTCAGACGCCGGTCCGCTCCAGGACGGCGGCGACGGCCGGTGAAACGAAGCCGCGCATGGCCTGCACGTGCGACGCGTCGATGAGTTTATTGTCGCGATACACGCCCGCCGCTTGCGCCAGCCGGTCGAGCACGATGCCATGCACGATGGGGCTCGCCTGCCCATAGTCGCAAGCCTCGGCCGCGACGAGCCTCTCAACTGCGCGCACGGTGCCGATGAAAGCGTCCGTGTAAGGCGCATAGAGGTTGCTGAACAGGGCGACGACGCGGTCGATGTCCTGTGAATCGAGCCCCGGATACCACAGCGACAGCAGGCGGCGACGCGCGATCTGCAAGTACTCGCGCGCCACGCCCTCGCGGCTATTGGTGAAGCTCGCGCAATGCGACCTGTGCTCGGTGAGCACGTCGTCGACGTTCGCGAGCTCGCCGCCGCCGGCCATGATCGAGGTGAGATAGTCGAGATCCTCGGCGCTCACGGCGGCCTCGTCGAAGCGGATGCGATGCCTGCGGACGAATGAGCCGCGCACCATGATCGTGCCGCCGCTTATCGTGTTGAGTCCGTCCAAGAGGTGCGCCTTGATGTCGCCATCGGCGAGCGAGCAGTAGGCGATACCCTCGGGCACGTCGCCGAATACGCGCGCGTGCGATCCGGCGGCCGCCAGCCGGGCGTTGTCCCTGAACGCGGCCACCTGAACGGCGAGCCTTGCCGGCAGGGCAATGTCGTCGGCGTCGAGTCGCGCGATGAACTCGCCGCGCGCCGCATCGAAGCCCGCGTTGGACGCGACGCTGATGCCCTGGTTGCGATCGAAGTGGATGAGACGGATGCGCGGATCGTCGCGGGCGGCGTGCCGCGCGGCGGACAGCGTCTGATCGGACGAGCCGTCGTTCACGACGATCAGTTGCCAGTCATCGAGCGTCTGGTTCTGGATCGAGGCGATCGCTTCGCCAATGAATGATTCCGCATTGAAAGCCGGAATGACGACAGTGACGAGAGGCGAAGATGACAAGAGGGTCTCGGGCAGCCAGCGGAAGTAGTGCGATCGAGTATAGGCGCTTGCGATTTGCGGTCTGCTAGGAGGCCTCCCAAGTCAGGTTGCGCAAAAGCATATAGATCATTTCGCGAAATGCAGCGACATCACGCCGCGTTCAAGCGGCATCGGCTTTGCCGCTCACCGCGCCGCCGGCCTGCGCCTGTTCCAGATGGCGCAGAAGCAGCGTCACCATCGCGACGACCGTGAACGCAAGAATCACGAAAAACACCGCGAGCGGCGTGAGGTTCTGCACCGAAACGAAGCCGGCCACGCCCATCATCGCCGACGAGACGAGCAGCAGCGCGCAGCCGAGAATCGCCGCCGTCAGCCCCGCGATGTGCGGAAACAGCGAGTTGCCCTTCGCCATGAACGTGGGGTACATCGCGCCCGCGCAGAAGCCCATCACGAGAACGGGCGCGCAGAGCGTCCACACCGTGAGACCGATGCTGAGCGACAGCAGCAGCATGACGACCGACGCGCCCGCCATCACGCGCGCGCCGATGCGCAGCCGTTGCTCGGCGCCCGGCAGACGCGGGCCCTGCAGGCGGTTCGACAGCCCGCCCAGAAAGTACATCATGCCGATGGCGAGCGCGAGATAGCCGAAGTAAGTCGGCGGCTTGTGCAGCGTGTTCTGCACCATGAACGGACCGACCACGTTGAACACCAGCAAGATGCTGTAGCACAGACCCTGCGCGAGAAAGCAGCTCTGGAACACGCGGCTCGACAGGACCTTCCCCGCGTTCGAGATCAGCGTGCGCGGCGCGAGACGCACGGGCGTTTGCAAGGTCTCGCGATAACGCCATACGAACGCCGACATCACGATTGCGTAGATCAGCAGAAACACGAGACAGGCTTTCCAGCCGAACCACGTCTGCAAGTGCGCGCCGATCACGGGCGCGACGATCGGCGCGAATCCCCATGCGATCGACATGTAGGTGAACACGTGCATCAGCGCCTGACCTGAGAACGAATCCGTGATGATGGTCTTCGCGAGCAGATTCGTCGCGGCGATGCCGAAGCCTTGCAGGCAGCGCGCGAACAGGAAGGCTTCGAGACTCGTCGCGGCAAGCGAGAGCAGGCAGCCAAGCGTGAAGACGGCGAGCCCGAACGCCAGCAAGCGCTTGCGGCCGTAGGCATCGGCGATGGGGCCCAGCACGAGCTGGCCGATCGCATACGCCGCCATGTAGCCGGAGACGCTCGACTGGATCGCCTGCGGCGAAGTGGCGAAATAGCGCGCCATCGCGGGTAGCGCGGGCACGTAGATGTCGATGGCGAGCTGCCCCGCCGAAGCGAACAGGCACACCAGAAACAGCAGGAAACGCGGGGAATTCTTCTCGGGATGAGCGTGGTTCATGACAACGATGAATGAGCGGGACGGCGGCCTCTGCGGCCTGTCCGGACGGCGGATTCATCGTATTGTGCCTGTCAAATTCAGCGAACGCTGTAAAGCCCACGTCGCGCGCAGTGATCAACCGGCCCGCCTGCCCTGCTGATCGATCCACAGCCGCGCCCAGCGCCACGCATAGGCGACCGCATGATCAGCTTCGAAGAAGTAATCGAGGGCATCGAACGTGAACGACGCGTCGTGAGGCGACGCGCCGCGCCCGATGGTCAGGTTCGCGGCGAAAAGGCCGCTCGGCAAGGCGTGCGCGGAGGGCTCGACTTCGTATCCCTTGTATCGCATGAATGGTCCCGTGAAGAAGCGTGCGGAGCGGTTCATGCTAGTACGGGCGGTGTCTCGCACCAACGAAGACATCGGCGTTAGCTAATCACGCGGCGCGTCAGTTGTTCTTCAGCGCGCGATCGCCGCGTTACGACTTGCCGTTCAGAATGGGATGCGATTGCCCAGGTATCGGGCGGCCGCGATTATCGGTCGGAACGAGTTGCGTCTGGAATGCCACGAAAAGCGCCTGAAACCGGCCATCGATTTCGACCATCACCGCGCCATCCTGGAACACGCCGTTCTCGTTCGAATGGTCCTTCACGCGGCTGCCCTTGTCCGGCTTCGGATTGCCCTGGTTCATATGCGTTTCGTGAAGGCCGTCCTTTGCCGGTTCGAACAGAAAGCCGAAGGCATACACGGTGACATCCCTGACAGGCTTCCAGCCGAGACGATGGTCCTTGTAGCCCGGCGTCGGATAAACGTAATCGATGCCATCGGCGGACATGTCGAGTTGCAGCATCTCATCGAGCAGCGCGTTGATATCGTTGCGCTCGTGCGCGGTGTCGAGCGGGATCGGGCGCATCGCGGGCAGATCGACGAGCCGCGTATCGTGCACATAATCGAGCTTCGGGAAGCCCGTCATCGAAACGCCCGCCGGCAGTTTCGCGAGATCGGCGGTCATCGGATGATCGAAGTACGCGTTCCAGAGATACAGCACGAGATAACCGGCCGGCCCCGTCAGCGAACTGTCCGACTTCACATTGGTGACGATGCGGAATTCCCGGCCCTGCGCGTCGTCGCTGACGATCACATAGTGCGGGTCGCCCTTGTAGCCGTCGAGAAAGGGCACGCCCAGCCTGAGCTTGCCTTTGAAAAGAACGTATTCGTTGCGCGCCATGATGCCGCTTCCATGAAGTGAGCGATCATTTTGATGCGGCAAGTGTGACATTCTTCTGTCCGGCGCGCGATGCAGCCCGCTGTCATGTGCATATCAGCGAATCGCTTTTCGCGCGGCCTTGAAGCGCTGCTTCTGTTCGGCGTCGAGCGCGCGCAGCGCATGCCTGGTTTCGCTGCCGCCCACGTCGAGGGTGCCTTGAGATAGCAGTTCGTGACTCGCGACCACATCGTTCAATGCGCCGAAACGCTTTTGCAGGCGCTTCAGGCTCTTTACCTTCGAGCGTAGTTTCGGCTTGATATCGGCATCGAAGAACTCGAGCAGATAGCGCACTTTCTTTCCGGCCTTGCGCACTTCGTGATACGCCGCGTAGTCCGACCGCTTCGCACGCAGCGCGCGCTTGATGCGCTTTTTCAACTGACCGCGCGCCGCGTCGATCCGTTTCTTTGCGAATCGTTCGACGGGCACGCGCTTGCGTCCCGTGTTGAGTTGCTGGTTCGCTTCCTTCAGCCCGGTCCACAACACATGCTTGACGTCCGCATTGGCAATGGTCTCGATGCTCGTCGCGAGCACCGATGCACGGCGCGTCTTCACGGGCTCGTCGAGCCCTTTTACATCGAGTGTTTTCATCAGTTCGAGCAGGATGTCCCAGTCGCGCGCGCTGCCCGCCGACGTCGCCAGATACTTGAAGACCGCGCGCTGGCGCGTGTCGAAATCCTCGTCCAGCAAGGGACGGTAAGCCCAGAACAAGGTGCGCAGGCGGCGCAGCGCGACCCGCAGCTTGTGCAGCTCTTCCGGCTCCGAATGCTTGTCGAGCGTGGACGCATGTCGGGTCGCTTCCTCGATCAGCGGCGAAGCGAGATCGCCGAAGCGCGATTGCGCCGTTTCGGGCTTTGCGCGCTTGTCGTCGCGGTTGGCATCGCGCCGGTCGTCGTTCAAGGTCATGGCGTTCCCCTCGTGAATGCTGTCTGTAATGCAACATGCGTACCCGCTCGCACGATGCCGAGGAACACGTCTTGCGCAATGCGCAACACGGGAATTGCCACTATTTGTGCGGGCCCCACAACGACATAAGCGTTGGGTACACTTAGACCCGCTCGCGGGACGCACCCGGCGAGCTAAAGACCAAAAACGAACGAGAAAACGCTATTCGGAGCCAGCTTGAGGAAGCGCGCTACAGTCATCTGTCGACGAGGCAATCACATTTTGCTGGTGACGCGGCGGCGCACCAAATGGGCGCTGCCCGGCGGCATGCTCAAGCGCGGCGAGCACCTGCCCGACGCCGCGCTGCGCGAGCTCAAGGAAGAAACGCGTCTGTCGGGCAAGTCGGCGAAGTTTCTGTTTGAGCACCGCGGACGGCAAAAGCAGCACCACGTATTCTTTTGTGATGTGCCGAAGAACGCCAAGCCGCGGGCCAGCAACGAAATCGATCGTTGCCGGTGGGTTCATCTCTCCGAAATCGCGCGGCTCGCCACCAGCTCGCCAACCAAGCTGATCGTCAAGGCGCTCAACGGCAATCGCGGCAAACGCTAGCCGCGCTGCGTTACTGCCCGCCTTCCTGAATCGTCAGGACATTCTTCACGGAGGTTACGCCTTCGACGCCCTTCGCGACGGAAGCGGCCTTGTCGATCTGCGAGGCGTCGGCGACGTGTCCGGCGAGCGTGATGACGCCGTTCTTCGCGATCACGTTCATGCCGGCCGAATCGACGCCGCCTTTTTGCAGCGCCTGCCGCACTTTCTTGGCAAGCTCCCGGTTGGCCTTTCGAACCGACGCCTTCGACGGCTTGGCACTCGCGGCCGGTGCGGTCGTGCCGGACGCCGCATCGGTTTGCGGCCACGCGCTGACGGAAAAGACAACCGCCGTGGCGGCGGCGGCGAGTTTGAGCGCATTGATCGTTTTCATCGCTTGGCTCCAGAGTGGCTTCATGGTCACAGAGGCACGATGAATTCTAGTCGGCCATGCGCCGTATCCAAGGAATAGTTACATCCATCAGGAGAACCATTCGATTCAGGCGGCTGAAAACGCGCGCAATTCCGCGTCCGACAGGAAGAAATCGCGGTTATCCGCGAGCTTTTCAACGATGAAATCGATGAACGTTCGCACGCGCAAGGGCTGCGCCGTGCGGTGCCGGTAATAGAGGTAGATCGATTCGCGTTGCGTCAGATGTTGCGTGAGCAAGGGCACGAGCCGTCCCTCGCGAATGGGCGTGGCCGCCGAAAAGCTCCCGAGCTGACCGATCGCGAGTCCGGCGAGCACCGCGTCGGCTTCGGCATCGATATCGTTCGCGCAGAGCGCCGCCGCGATCTCGCGGTACACGATTTCATCGCCGATCATGAATTCCCACGGCGCTTCCTTGCCCGTGTTCGCGCGCCGGTAGCCGGTGCAGCGATGCGCGGCGAGATCGTCGACGGTGCGCGGCGCGCCGTATCGATCAATGTAAGCCGGCGACGCGCACACGACGAGCTGGATCGGCGCCAGCCGCCGCGCGATGGCGCCGGCGGCGGGCGGCGATCCGCCACGAAAACCGACATCGGCGCGTTCCTCGACGAGATCGGTGAAATGGTCGTCGAAACGCACGTCGAGCGCGACATCGGGATACCGCGCGGCGAATTCGAGCACGCACGGCCACAGCGCGCGCCGCAGCGCTCTCGGCGCGCTCACGCGCAACGGACCGGCGATATGCTCCTTCGCGCTCTTCGCCTCGGCGATGGCGGAGGACAGCATCTCGAGCGCCGGCCCGACGTTCTGCAACAGCCGCTGCCCTTCTTCCGTGAGGCTCAGCTTGCGCGTCGTGCGATGAAAAACGCGCACGCCGAGCGCGTTTTCGAGCTGCATGACCGCGTGACTCGCGGCCTGCGGCGAAATCCCCTGATCGATGGCCGCGCGCCGCAGGCTGCCGAGGGCGGCGGCGCGCACGAAGATGGAAATCGCGCGGACTTCGTTCATGACGCGCTCCGATTCGCAAATAAAAGTTGATTATCAGTCTAGCGTTGTGTGGCTAGTTCGTGCGAATCGGCCGTCCTATGCTTCGTTTCACCTTCACCACCGACATGAACGGAGCACATCATGAGCAACGCAAGCCAACAGCAATTCAAGCGCGTCTGGTTCATCACGGGCGCGTCGCGCGGCCTCGGCGCACTGATCGCCCAGGCGGCGCTCGACGACGGCAACGCGGTCGTCGCCGCGGGCCGCAACGCGGCGGCGATCGTCGAGCGTTTCGGCGAATCGCCCGCGCTTTTGCCCGTCGCGCTCGACGTCACGAACGAAGCGCAGGCCAAAGCGGCGGTCGATGCCGCCGTCGCGAAGTTCGGCCGCATCGATGTGCTGGTCAACAATGCGGGCTTCGGCCTGCTCGCGGCCGTCGAGGAATCCAGCGACGCCGACGTGCGCCGCATGTACGACACCAACGTCTTCGGCCTGCTCAACGTGACGCGCGCCGTGCTGCCCGTCATGCGCGCGCAACGCAGCGGACACGTCGTGAACATGTCGTCGATCGGCGGCTATCGCTCGGGCGCGGGCTTCGGGGTCTATTGCTCGACGAAATTCGCCGTCGAAGGCATTACCGAAGCGCTGCACGCGGAGTTGCAGCCGCTCGGCATTCACGCGACGGTCGTCGAGCCGGGCTACTTCCGCACGGACTTTCTGGATGCGTCGTCGCTCGTGGTCGGCAAGGAGATCATCGACGATTACGATGCGAGCTCGGGCAACGTGCGGCGCTTCGCCGTCGGCATGAATCACAATCAGCCGGGCGATCCGGACAAGCTCGCGACCGCGCTCATCGCGCTCGCCGACGCGCCCACGCCGCCGCTGCGCCTGCCGCTCGGCACCGACACGCTGAAGGCGATCGCGGAGAAAAACGCGTATGTGGCGGCCGAAACGGCGAACTGGCAGGCCTTGTCGGCCTCGACGGATTTCGCGAGCTGACCGGGCGGGCGCCTCACGTCTCGCGCACTGTGCCGGTACGCGCGAGGCGCGTCGCCAGCGCCGAGAGCGCGTCGTAGGCCTCGCGCGAAACGGCGTCCCACGCGCCGATCGCGTGCGCCTGCGATTCGACCACCGCGCGGTCGCCACGCGCGGCGGGACCGGTCAGCGCGTCCTTCGGGCCGAGCGCGAGCACGTTGTCGACGGCATTGCGCGACAGCGTATGCATCATGTCGTCGATGAGCGGCTGCGGAATGCCCGCCGCCTGCCACATCTCGACCGACATCGCCGCGAGCACCGGCAGAAAGTTCGACGCGACGACCGCCGCCGCGTGATAAAGCTGCTTGCTGCCCGGATCGATCTCGAAGCAGCGCGCGCCGATGGCCGCGAGCACCTCGCTCCATGCGGCGCGCGCGGCGGCGTCGCCTTCGAGCCCGCACGGCGTGCCTTCGAACTGAAACACGGCCGTGCCCGGATGGGCAAAGCTCAGCATCGGATGCGCGCTCGCCACGCTCCAGCCGATCGCGCGCAGGGGCGCGAGCGTGTCGGCGTCGAGCGCGCCGCTGCAATGCACGGCAAGCGCGGGCGCCTCGTCCTTGCGATGGCGCGCGAGCGCCTGCGCCACCTCGGCGATACGCATGTCGGGCACCGACAGCAGCCAGATATCGGCGGGGCGCAGCGCGGTTAGGTCGTCGAGCGCGCGGCCCGCGCCGATGAAATCGACCGCGTCGCGCGCGTGCGCGATATCGCTGTCGCATACGTCGCCGATATCGAGCACGCGGTTCGCGACGATCAGATTGCCGAGCGTCGCGCCCACGCGTCCCGCGCCGATGATGTTGAGAATCCCCATCAGCCGTGTTTGATCGCGATCGTCTTCAGGCTCGTGAAACCGTACAGCGCCTCGAAGCCCTTTTCGCGTCCGTGGCCGCTCGCCTTCACGCCGCCGAACGGCAACTCCACGCCGCCGCCCGCGCCGTAGTTGTTCACGAACACCTGACCCGCCTGCAGCTTGCGCGCGAGACGCAAGCCACGCGAGCCGTCGCGCGTCCACACGCCCGCGACCAGCCCGTAGTTCGTGCCGTTGGCGAGCTTCACCGCTTCGGCTTCGTCATCGAACGGCATCACGGCGAGCACCGGGCCGAACACTTCTTCCTGCGCGAGCCTGCTTTGCGGCGGCACATCCCGAAACAGCACGGCTTCCTGGAAGTAGCCGTTGCGCGACGCTTCCACCGCGATCTTCCCGCGCGCGGCGACGCGAATGCCTTGCGCTTCCGCTTCCTCGACCATGCCGCGCACGCGCGTCTGCTGCTTCTTGTTGACGAGCGGGCCCGTGTCCAGATCCATCGACGAAGGGCCGGTGCGCAGCGCTTCGAAACGTTGCGCGAGACGCTCGATCACCGTTTCGTAGATGCCGCGCTGAACCAGCAGGCGGCTGCCCGCCGAGCACGTCTGTCCGGCGTTCTGCACGATCGCATTGAGGATGACGGGCAGGGCTTCGTCGAGATCGGCGTCGTCGAAAACGAGTTGCGGCGATTTGCCGCCCAGTTCCAGCACGCTCGGGCAATGACGTTCCGCCGCCGTGCGTCCGACGAGCGCGCCCGTCGCCGTCGAGCCGGTGAACGAGATATGGCCGATGCCTCCGTTCGCCGACAATGCCGCGCCCGCTTCGCTGCCGAGGCCGGTGACGACGTTGATCGCGCCCGCCGGAAAGCCGGCCTCGGCGGCGATTTCAGCGAGCCGCAGAATCGACAGGCTCGCGTCCTCCGCCGGTTTCACGACGCAGGCATTGCCCGCCGCGAGCGACGCGCCGACGCTGCGCCCGTAAATCTGCATCGGGTAATTCCACGGAATGATGTGCCCCGTCACGCCGATCGGCTCGCGCACCGTCAGCACGGTGAAGCCGGTCGTGTACGGCAGCGTTTCGCCGTGCAGCTTGTCGACGCAGCCCGCGTAATACTGGAGATAGCGCGCGAGCACGGCGGCGTCGGTGCGGGCGGTCTTGAGCGCCTTGCCGGTGTCGCGCGCTTCGAGTTGCGCGAGTTCGTCGGCATTTTTCAGCACGGCGTCGGCATACGCGAACATCAGATTCGCGCGCTCGACCGGCGCGAGCTTCGCCCACGGGCCGTCGAGCGCGTCGCCCATCGCCGCGCGCGCGGCCGTCACGGCGAGATCGATATCAGCGGCATTGCCGCGCGCGATCGCCGCGAACGGCTCGCCCGTGCTGGGGTCGATGACATCGAGCGATTCGCCGTTCTCGCCCGCCTTCCACGCATTGCCGATGAAATGTCGATATTCCATGCTTACTCCGAGATTGCCGCGTGTTCCGTGACGGCTGCGGCGATGGCCGTGCCGACTTCGATGGTGTTCGCCGTGCCGCCCATGTCCGGCGTGCGCGGGCCGTTTTCGAGCACGCGTTCGATGGCCGAGACGATGGTTTTCGCCGCCGCTTCGTAGCGCGCTTCGCCGCGTCCGAGGTGCTGCAGCATCAGCGCGGCCGACCAAATCTGCCCGATCGGATTCGCGATGCCCTTGCCCGCGATATCCGGCGCCGAGCCGTGCACCGGCTCGAACAGCGACGGGAAACGCCGCTCCGGATTCAGATTCGCCGAAGGCGCGATGCCGATGGTGCCCGTGCATGCCGGACCGAGATCCGAAAGAATGTCGCCGAAAAGATTCGACGCCACGACCACATCGAAACGGTCCGGATGCTGCACGAAATGCGCGCACAGAATGTCGATGTGGAACTTGTTCGTCGCGATGTCGGGGTAACGCTTCGCCGCTTCGGCGAGACGTTCGTCCCAGTAGGGCATCGTGATCGAGATGCCGTTCGATTTCGTCGCGGCGGTGAGCTGCTTTTTCGGTCGGCCTTGCGCGAGCTGGAAGGCGAAATCGAGAATGCGATCGACGCCCGTGCGCGTGAACACCGCTTGCTGCGTGGCGAATTCGCGCTCGGTGCCTTCGAACATGCGCCCGCCGACCGACGAATATTCGCCCTCGGTGTTCTCGCGCACCACCAGAAAATCGATCTCGCCCGGCTTGCGGTTCGCGAGCGGCGAAGGCACGCCGGGCATCAGGCGCACGGGGCGCAGGTTCACGTATTGATCGAACTCCCGGCGAATCCTGATGATCGATTCCCACACGGCGGTGTGATCCGGCACGACGTCGGGCGTGCCGACCGCGCCGAAGAAAATCGCGTCGTGCTTGCCGATCTGCTTGTCCCAGTCGGCGGGCATCATCGTGCCGTGCTGCACGTAGTGCTCGGTGCACCACGACGCGAATTCGTCGAAGTCGAGCGCGATGTCATAACGCGCAGCGGCGGCCTTCAGCACGCGCAGCCCTTCGACCATGACTTCCTTGCCGATGCCGTCGCCCGGAATGACGGCGATATGATGCGTTGTTGTCATTGCGCTTGTCTCCTGATTTTCGACGCGGATTCAATCTAGCGGACGCTCTCGCGTGAAGGAAGTGCGAATCCGGGAACGGGAGGCTTCGAATATCCGCAAGGGCTAGCCGGGCGCAACGAGCGAGGCGGGCGCAAAGCCGCTCAGGAAATCGAAGAGCCTGCGCGCGGGCAGCGGCGCCGCGCCGGCGCGAATCCCGACCGACATCACGCGCTCGGCCCACGGATTCGTCAGGCGGATAAAACGCAGGCGCATGGGCTCGCGAAAGAGCCGCACCGCGCCTTCCGGCAGCAGGCCGATGCCCTGCCCGGCCGCGATCAGGCGGCACATCGCCTCGAAGCTCTGCACCTGCACGCGAAAGCGGATCGTGCGGCCCGCGAGCGCGGCTTCCTTCACCAGCATGCGCGTGACCTCGGCCTTATCGTCGAGACCGACGATATCGTGCGCGAGCAGCGCCTTGAACTCGATCTCGTCGCCTTGCAACACGTGATCTTCCGGCACGACGACGCTGATGCGATCCGTGCAGTACGGCGCGAGCCGGATGCCTTCCATGCCCACTTGCGACGTCACCACGCCGACATCCGCGCGGCCCTCGCGCAAGGCCTGAAGAATGTCCATGCTGCGCAATTCGCTGATATGCAGCTTGATGTCCTGATACCGCTGCGAGAACGCGCGCAGATGATCGGGCAAATCCTGGCTGATCGCGGAGATATTGGCGAACACGCGCACGCGGCCGACCGAGCCTTTGGTGTAATCGGAAAGCTCGCTGTAGATCGCGTCGGTCTTGAGCAGCAGTTCGGTGGCGTGCCGCGCGAGCGCTTCGCCCGCGGGCGTGGGCTCGACGCCCGCCGAGGTGCGGTTCAGCAAGCCGACGCGAAAGTGATGTTCGAGCAGCGCGATGCGACGGCTCGCGGTCGAGAGCGACATATGAGATTGCTGCGCCGCTTTGGACAGGCTGCCCATTTCGACTGCGCGTAGAAAAAGAGCCAGCGACGTGAGATCGAACAAAACGCAACGCTCCGAAGGATCATGCCGCGCAGTATGGCATTCGCCCGGCGCACGCTGCGACGCAACGGGCTATGGGAAAACCCTAGGTCGAGCGGGCGAGGTGTTCGAACTATTCGAAATCCCGCTTCGCCGATTTCGCATATCACCCACGCCCGGCAGCCGCTACATTTCCTCTGTCCCGCTGCGTCCCGCGCGTGCAGCGGCTAAAAAATCCGACGACACACGAAGAGACACAGCATGAAACAGCGTATCGGCATGATCGGCATCGGCCTGATGGGGCACGGCATCGCACGCAACGTCATGAAGCATGGCTATCCGCTGACGGTAGTCGAGCATCCCGGCAATCAGCCGCTCGACGAACTGCGCGCGGGCGGCGTGAAGACCGCCGCGAACGGCGCAGCGCTCGCGCGCGAATCGGACATCGTGATTCTGTGCGTGACGGGTTCGCCCGAAGTGGAAGCGGTTCTGACCGCGCCCGATGGCGTGCTCGCGGGCTTGCAGCCCGGCGCGATCGTGATCGACTGCTCGACCGCCGTGCCGGCATCGACGCAACGCATGGCCGCGCTCGTCACCGAAGCGGGCGGACTGTTCGTCGATGCGCCGATGACGCGCACCGCGAAGGAAGCGCACGAAGGCCGCCTGAATCTGCTGGTCGGCGCGTCGGCCGAGCTGTTCGCGCGCATCGAGCCGCTCTTGCGGACCTATGCGGAGAACGTGACGCTCGTCGGCGGCGTGGGCGCGGGGCACAGCATGAAACTGCTGCACAACTTCGTCTCGCTCGGCACCATCGCGCTCATCTCCGAAGCGGCGGCTTGCGCAAAGCGCGCGGGCGTCGATGCGCACACGTTCGTCGATGTGCTCGCGAAAGGCGGCGGCGGCGGCGCGGCGCTGGAGCGGCTGCGTCCCTCGCTCGTGGCTGGCGATCCGTCCGGCATGCCGTTTCACATGTCCAATGCGCTGAAGGATCTCGGCTACTACGTGACGATGGCGGGCGACAACGACGCCGTCGATGCGATCGCCGCCGCCGTGCGCGCAACGTATGCGGATGCGGTCGAGCAAGGCGGCGCGCATCGCACCTTGCTGGAGTTGCCGAACCTGCTGGGCGACTGAACGCGCAATAAAAAAGCCGCTCGTTCGAGCGGCTTCAGACTGCTGACCAACCCCACGTTTTCTCAACGTGGGGTTTTCTTTTTCACCCGAAGGCGATTTGAGCGCTCACCG
>NZ_FCNY02000032.1 GCF_001544575.2 Caballeronia cordobensis | reverse complement strand
AAAGCTGCTTTCTTTGGTGACTTTCTTTGCAGCAGCAAAGAAAGTTACCCCCGCCCCGGGGAGGGGCAGTGCTAATAGACCACCACGAAAACGGGATCCGGCGAAAACCAAAACCAAAACCAAAACCAAAACCCGCAATTCACCTCAACGGCCCCAACCCTTCAAGCAAAGTAGGAACCAACTCACTCACAGTAGGATGCACATGCATAGCCCGCTGCAGCGTCACAAACGGCGCATCCGCATTCATGATCTCGATGAAGGTATGAATCACCTCATCCCCTTCGATGCCATAAATCGCCGCGCCTAAAAACCGCTGCGTACGCGCATCCACCAGCGCCTTCATGAATCCATCGGTTTCCCCGCGCTCCCGAGCGCGCCCCACCCGTGTCATCGGCATCGTCGCGATCAGGGCCTCGCGGCCGTCCTTGCGCACCTCCTCCTCACTCATCCCGACACGCGCGAACGGCGGATCAACGAACACCGCATAAGCCATGATGCGCGTATCCACACTGCGCGATTCGCCATCGAGCACATTCGAAGCGATGATCTCGTAGTCGTTCCACGACGTATGCGTGAACGCGCCACGCCCGTTCACATCGCCGAGCGCATACACGCCCTCGACGCCCGTGCGCAACTGCCCGTCCACATCGATCATGCCGTGCCTGTTTACCTCGATGCCCGCATGCGCAAGACCGAGATCGTCGGTGTTCGGCGTGCGGCCCGTCGCGAATAGCAGATGCGATGCGTCGATCGTCTCATCGCCGACAAAAACGCGCACCCCGCCCGCCGACCGCTCCACTTTGCCGATCTGCGCGCCAAAGCGAAACTCGACGCCCTCGCGCACGAACACATCCTGCATCGCGCGCGCGACGTCCTCGTCCTCGCGCGTCAGGATGCGCTCGCCGCGCACGAGCAAGGTCACGCGGCTGCCGAAGCGCCGGAACATCTGCCCGAATTCGAGCGCGATATAACTCGCGCCCACGATCACGAGATGCGCCGGCACCTCGGTCAGTTCGAGAATCGTGGAATTGGTCAGGTACGGAACCTGTTCGAGCCCGTCGATCTCCGGCACCGTCGCGCGCGTGCCCGTGTTGATGAAGATCAGATCGGCGTCGATGTCTTGCGTCGAGCCATCGCTCGCTTCGATCGAAAGCGCATGCGGGCCCGTGAAGCGTCCGTGTCCCTTGAAGACAGTGAGATTCTTCGTGCCGCGCAGCCATTTTTCGATGCCCGTGCGCGAGCCGCCGATCACCTCGTCCTTGCGCGCCTTCACGCGCGCCATGTCGATGGCGATATCGCCGCCGATCATCACGCCGTACCGCGCCGCCGTGCGTGCGACATGCGCCGCGCGGGCGCTCGCGACATAAGTCTTGGTCGGCGTGCAGCCGACGTTCACGCAGGTGCCGCCGAACAGATACCGCTCGATCACGGCCGTGCGCCTGCCGCTTTTTGCAAGCCGCGCGGCAAGCGGCGAGCCGCCCTGCCCCGTGCCGATGACGACCGCATCGAAGTGCTGTGACATGTCGCGTTCTCCCTGGTCTTTTGCATCCGTCATGCAAAAAACCATGCAAATAAAGCGGATGACGAATGGAGATGCCCGAACCGAAATGCATCTTACGCGCAAGTCGATAAGCGGGCAGACGCGCTGCTCGAACCACCGCTTAAGGCGCGCGCTTCGGGCACGGGCATGGCTCGTGCTGCGCTTTTCAAAACGCGCCGCGCGTTGCGGCGCGCGGCCCCTCGACAACCCGCGGCAAGCAGTCGAAACCCGCACCCGAAGCCCGAAGGCATTCATGACCGAGACGATCTGGTTTCTCGTCGTCGGCGGTGTGCTCATCTTCATGGGCCTCGCCAGCTCGACGTTCAAGCGCCTGCCGATCAGCACCGCGATGTGCTATCTCGCGATCGGCTTCGCGATGGGTCCCGCCGCGTCCAATCTGCTCGCGCTCGACCTCACAAGCGATGCGACGGTCCTTCGACGCATCACCGAAGTCGCGATGCTGGTGTCGCTCTTCGCGATCGGCCTGCGCCTGCGCGTGCCGCCCACCGACCGCATCTGGATCCTGCCGATCCGCCTGGGCCTCGTCGCGATGGTGCTCACCGTCGCCGTGCTCACGCTCTTTTGCGCGTACGTGCTCGGACTCGGCTGGGGCCCGGCGCTCCTGCTCGCGGCGATGCTCGCGCCGACCGATCCCGTGCTCGCCCACGATGTGCAGGTCGAAGCGCCCGGCGACATCGACTTGCTGCGTTTCTCGCTGACGGGCGAAGGCGGCCTGAACGACGGCATCGCGCTGCCCTTCGCGCTGCTCGGCATCGCGGTTTGCCGCATGCAGGCGACGCCCAGCGAAGCGCTGCACTGGAGCTTCGCATTACAGGCGGCGTGGGGCATCGCGGGCGCGCTCGTGAGCGGCTGGCTGCTCGGCGCGCTCTCGGTGCGGCTCGTGGCCTGGCTGCGCACGCGCCACGGCGAGGCGCTCGGACCGGAGGGTTTCTATGCGCTCGGGCTGATCTCGCTGTCTTACGGCGTCGCCGAACTGCTGCACACCTATGCCTTTCTCGCGGTCTTCGCGGCGGGTCTCGCGATGCGCCGCGTCGAGCAGAAGGCAAGCGGCGGCAAGTCCGCGCGTGAGGCGGTCGGCAAGATCGATGCGGACGATGTCGGCGCCGCCGCGTCCGATCCCGAGCGCGCGCACGCATTCATGGCTGAGCGCGTGCACGGCTTCACGCTCGAACTGGAACGGATCGCCGAAGTGGCGATCATGCTGATCGTCGGCGCCGTGCTTGCGACGATATGGCGCGAGCTTTTCACGTGGCAGGCGGCCGCGCTCATCGTCGCGCTCTTTCTCGTGCTGCGGCCCGCGGCGGTGGAGGCATCGCTCATCGGCTCCCACGCGGCCGGCGCGCAACGGCGGCTCATGAGCTGGTTCGGCATACGCGGCGTCGGCTCGTTTTACTATCTGCTTTATGCGCTCGAGCACGCGCCGCACGACGTGGCCGCGCCGCTCGTGCCGCTCGTCATCGCGACGATCACCGCATCGGTCGTCGTGCATGGCATCACCGCGACGCCGCTCATGAAGCGATATCGACGCACGATAGCCGACGACTGATTTCAAGGAACGAAGCGTGAAGCATCTGATTTTCTTCTGCGGGCACGCGGGCGCGGGCAAGACGACGCTCGCGAAGCGGCTCTTCGCGCCGCTCATGCACGCGAGCCACGAGCCTTTCTGCCTGCTCGACAAGGACACGCTCTACGGCGCCTACAGCGCCGCGGCGATCGGCGCGCTGACCGGCGATCCGCACGATCGCGACAGCCCGCTTTTCATCGAGCACTTCCGCGATCCGGAGTATCGCTGTCTCCTCGATACCGCCGCGGACAATCTCGCGCTCGGCGTGAGCGTCGTGGTGGTCGCGCCGCTCACGCGCGAAGTGCGCGGCTCACGGCTTTTCGATCGCGCGTGGCTCGGCATTGGCGAGGATGTGAAGATTCGCGTGGTGTGGGTGCAGGTGGATGAAGACGTGGCGCGCGAGCGCATCGTCGCGCGCGGCGATCCGAACGATGCGTACAAGCTCGCGCATTGGGAAGACTATCGGCAGCGGCTTTTCGTGCCGGACGCGGCGCTCGCGCAGACGCTTGTCATGTTCGACAACACCGCGCCGGACGATGCCGCGCGCGAGGCATTGCTCGCGCGCCTGCTGGCCTGATTACCGGCTTGGTTACTCTGCCTTAGGCCGCCGCGAGTTGCCGCGCCGTCGCCAGCGCGTTCGCGCCTTCGTACAGCTTGCCGAAGCGGTTGTTGAGGAACGCGTCGAGCGGCACCTGCTCCTGGCGCACGAAGCCGCTTTGCGGCAGCACGCCTTCGCGGAAGAGATCGAGTTCCGCGCAGATCGCGCCGGCGGTCGTGATCTGGATCGCGCTCATCGGCACGCCGCACACGTCCTTCGCGAAGATCTTGCGCGTGAACACGTCCTGCACGAGCTGGCCGCGGCGCATGCCGGTAACCGTGACGAAGATCAACACGACATCCTGCGCCGTGGACGGCACCGCGCGCTTCAACATCGTCTTCAGACCGTCGCGGTCGGTGGACATGCGCAGATCGTCGAGCAGGAATTTCATCAGCTCGCGATGGCCGGGATAGCGCACCGACTTGTAATCGAGCGTCTCGACTTTGCCGGCGAGCGTTTCGCACAGCGTGCCGAGACCGCCCGACGTGTTGAACGCCTCGTACTCGATGCCGTCGAGCGAGAAATGCTCGACGCCTTCGAGCGGCTGCACCCATTGCGTACGGCCTTCGCGAATGGCTTCGCACGGCTGGCAGTACTCGTTGATGAGGCCGTCGATGCTCCACGTGAGGTTGTACTTCAGCGCATTCGTCGGAAACTCGGGCAGCGCGCCGACGCGCATCTTCACTTCGCGCACGTCGTCCAGACGCTTCGCCAGATCGTGCGCGACGATGCCGATGAAGCCCGGCGCGAGACCGCATTGCGGCATGAAGGCGAGTTCCGAATCGTCGGCGATCGCGCGGATCGCGTGCGTCGCGCGCACGTCTTCGGTCAGGTCGAAGTAATGCACGCCCGCCGCTTTCGCCGCCGACGCGACATTGATCGCAAGGTAGTAAGGCAGCGCGTTGACGAGCGCATCGAAGCCGATAAGCGCCTGGCGCAACGCGGGCGTATCGGCGGAATCGACACGGCGCGTCGGGATGCCCTGCGCATCGAGGAGCGCGAGCGCGTGTTCGTCACGATCGAACGCGACGACGTCGAAGTCCCCCGTTTCTCGCAGCAAATGCGCAATGCTCTGACCGATCAGTCCGGCGCCGACGAGGGCCACTTTCATATTCATCTCCTTTATGTGCGTTTGGGCCATAACCACTTACTCACACAGTTTAGGAGCGGGCGAATACTGATCCTAGACACAAAGTGATGCGCTTCGACGATGAATTTCGTCATTTCGACGATGAAACACGACGAATCGTCGTGCCCGGCCGCGATCAACCCGCGCGCTCAACCCGCGCGATCGATCTTCCGCGCCAGGATGATCGATGTCGTGGTCCGCTCGACGCCTTCCAGCGCGCCGATTTCGTCGAGCAGGTCGTTCAGGCGGTCGGGCGAATCGGCGCGCAGCCATGCGACGTAATCGAACTCGCCGCTCACCGCGCAGAGCAACTGGATCTCCGGCATGCGCGCGAAGCGCTTTTGCAGATCGCGGCCGTACTTCGGCGTGAGCTTGATGCCGACATACGCCTGAATGCTCGCATCGAGCACGTCCTGCCCGAGCCGCACGCCATAGCCCGCGATCACGTTGTTCTTTTCGAGCCGCGCGATGCGCGCGATCACCGTCGTGCGCGCGACGCCCAGTTGCCGCGCGAGGTTCGCGACGCTTTCGCGCGCGTTCATCTGCAAAAGCGCAACGAGATTGCGGTCGATGTCGTCGAGCTGATCGAGGCGCGGCGGTCTCATGCGGGTGTCGTCCTTGGCATTTTGCGTTTTGAGTTATGCGTTTTGAATGCCATCGGGCATTCCGCGTTTTGTGTTTTGCATTATCGCCGACCCGCGCGCGCGTCAGACGCCCAGCCGTGCCACCATGAAATCGACGAAGCTCGCGAGCTTAGGTGTCGCGCGCGTATCGCGCGGATAAACGAGATGCAC
This sequence comes from Caballeronia cordobensis, assembly GCF_001544575.2. Classification (GTDB taxonomy): domain Bacteria; phylum Pseudomonadota; class Gammaproteobacteria; order Burkholderiales; family Burkholderiaceae; genus Caballeronia; species Caballeronia cordobensis. The sequence continues at coordinate 49,698 of NZ_FCNY02000032.1, read as the reverse complement.
CGGCGAAGGCTTCGGCAGGAAGTCGTGCAGCACCGCGACGAGCGAGCCGCTCGCCAGTTCATCTTCCACGAGCGCGTGCGGCTGGAGCACCAGACCGAAGCCCGCGAGCGCGGCCTTCTTGAGCGCCTGGCCGTTGTTCGCCCGAAAGCGCGACGACTGCGCACGGCGGGCGAGCGTGGCGTCGTCTTCGCCTTCGAGCCGCCAGCCTGCTTCGCGCCCCTGATGCACGAAGCCGAGGCATTCGTGATCGGCAAGATCCGCAGGCGTCGAAGGCGTGCCCGCGCGCGCGAGATAGCCCGGCGAAGCGCAGACGGTCATCGCGTAGGCTTTGAGCGGACGCGCGACGAAGCTCGAATCGGCGAGCGGACCGATGCGCACGGCTGCATCGAAACCTTCCTCGACGATATCGACCATGCGATTCGTGAGATCCAGTTCGACGCTGATCTGCTCGAACGCTGCGAGAAACTCGGTCACGGCGGGCGTCACAAACTGCACGCCGTACGTGAGCGGTACCGTCACGCGCAGCACACCGCGCGGCGTTGCGCCCATCGCTTCGGCGAGCGAATCGGCGGCGTCGACTTCCGCGAGGATGCGGCGGCATCGCTCGTAATACGTGCGCCCGATCTCCGTCAGACTCTGACGGCGCGTCGTGCGCACGATGAGACGCGCATCGAGCCGCGCCTCCAGTGCCTGAAGATGCTTGCCCGCCATCGGCGCGGAGATGGAAAAGCGCTCGGCGGCGGCGCTCAGGCTGCCCGCCTCGACGATGGCGACGAAGACCCGCATGCTCAACAAGGTATCCACTGCGTTATTTTCCAGAGACGTTTCGAATGTAAGCAGTTGTGGCAATGCGGGCGATTCCGCGTGCAATCGTGATACTAATATCCGCCGATGGCGTGCTCAGGTCGCCTTACAGGCTGGCTTACGAAGCGCGCCGCTATTCCTTGCCGCTATTCCTTATCGATCGAAGGTAAATTCCGAATGAAAAGAACTCTCGTTGCACTGGCCGCGTTCTGCGCACTGAGCCCGGTATTCGCGCAAACGCAAGCGCCCGCTGCGGCATCGGCGGCCGCGGTACAGGCTGCGGCGTCCGCACCCGCCGCCAACAAGCGCGAGGCGCGCGTCGAAGAGCGTATCGCGGAACTGCATTCGAGCCTCAAGATCACGCCGCAACAGGAAGCGCAGTGGTCGAAATTCGCCGACGTGATGCGCGACAACGGCCGCACGATGGCGGATCTGTATCGTCAGCGCATCGCGCAGCGCGACACCATGTCCGCGCTCGACGACATGAAGCAGTACGAGCAGATCACGCAGGCGAACGCAGACGGCACCAAGCGTCTCGTCGAGGCTTTCGAGCCGCTTTACGCGAGCCTTTCGCCGGAGCAGAAGAAGCTGGCGGACACGAACTTCCGCGAGGATCACGGCAAGGCGCGGCAGCATCGCGCGCATCGCCGTTCGCATGCAGCAGGCGCCGACGCCGCGTCCACGACGAAGCCCTGAGCCGGGCCCACGTCGCAGAGAGAACCCGCATCGCGATGCGGGTTTTTTTCTTTCGCCGGATGCAAAATGGCGCGAATGCCGTTACGATCCCGCACCGTCACTGTCACCGCCATTCCCGATAGCGCCATGCTCCATCTGTCCCAGCTCGATCTCGCCGCCGATCCCGCCGCATGCCGCGTCGTGAAAGACGAAGCCGTAACCGTCGAATTCGCCGCGTCGCCAGGCGAGCTGATGAGCCTCGAAGGCCCGAACCGCTATGCGAGCGGCGATGCGATCGTCACCGGCAGCGGCGGCGAGCGCTGGGTCGTATCGCGCGAGCGCTTCGACGCGAAGTACGTGCCCGAAGGCGGCATCGCGCACGGCGACTCGGGCACGTATCGCAACCGGCCGAGCATCGTGCTCGCGAAGCAGATGCAGGCGCCCTTCTCGATCGCGCGATCCGCCGCGGGCGACATCCTCACCGGCGACGCAGGCGACTGGGTGATGCAGTACGCGCCCGGCGATTACGGCGTCGTCAAGGCGGCGCGCTTCGCCAGTGTCTACCGGAAGGCCTAGGCGAAGTCCTCGCCCATTTCGATTTCCACTTCGCGCGGCACGGTCTCGCCGTTCGCGTACGTCTCTTCGAGCGATCCGAGCGTCGCTTCCACATACGCGCGCAGCACCGCGTAACTGCGCGCGTGCATGCGCGGCGGCATTGCCCGATAACGCGCGAGCGCGGCCGGATCGAAGCGCACGTCGATCGTGATGCGCCGCGCCGTCGCGCCGAAGCGCATCGCCACATAGTGAATCACGAGCGACGTGCGCCCCGCTTCGTCCCGGCGTTCGGCGAATTGCGTCTGCTCGGGAAAGAGATCGCAGATCACGTGCGCGAGCATGTCGATGTCCGCGCTCGGACAGTCGTATTGATAGTCGTCCATTCGATGTCGATAGTCGATTGAATCGCCGCTCAGGTGCGTTCAGGCCCCTTCGGGCGTCCGCGCGGCGGCACGGCGATAGTAGCGCACGAGCGCAACCGCAACGATCACGCCGAGCACGAGATACACGGCGTCGGCGGCGACAAGCGGCACGAGCCGCGCCTGAAAGAGCGCGGCAGGCAAGCCGACGAGCGCATGCGCGGCCACGAGAAACGCCAGCGCATGACGCGAACGCTCGCGCAGCATCTGCCACATCAGTGCGGAAAAGCCGAGTTGCAGCACGAAGGCGCTCGCGCGCTCGACGAGAAAAATGCCCGCCGATAGGGGCGAAAGACTCAGCAGCACGAGATGGATCCGCGCGATGGCTTCGAGCGGCGCATGCGCGAATTGCGCATCGAGCGTGCCGCGATTGGCGAGCACGGCGTAGACGATCCATTGCGCCTGCACGAACACGCCGACGATCCACGCCTCCGCCCCGCCATGCCCGATGCCGTATCCGAGCGCGGGACCGTGGCGATCGAGCGCGCCCGGCTCGCGCGAGATGAGCCATTTCATCGCGAGAAAGCGCCCGACTTCTTCGCACAGGCCCGCCGCGACCGCGCCGTAAATGACGAAGACCGCGGGATTCATCAGCCACGCGGATGTGACCGGGTTGCTCAGCATGAAGCCGTGCAGCGCGCGCTCGATGACCATCGCGAAGAGCGCGAACACGGCGATGCCGAGAATCGCCTCGCGCGGCGCGATCGAAAAGCGCGGCCGCAGCTTCCGGTACAGCACGACAGGCATGGCGGCGACGATGAGCGTCGCCACCGCGAGGCACAGCAAGGTCGAAACACTGACCATTCAGATTCCTTGTGATGCGTGTTGCTTGTCTCGTGCCGTCGATGCGCGCACGACCAGTTCGCCCGGCAGCAGACATTCGCGCGCGGGCATCGCTGCGCCGCCGAGCCGTTCGTGGAGAAATTCGACCGCGCGCCGGCCGATATCGTACGTCGGCTGACGCACGGTTGTCATGCCGGCGAGCTGCGCCCATTCGGAATCGTCGATCGACATCAAAGCGACGCTCGCCTGCCAGTCCGGGCCGTGCCGCTCCTTCAGATGCACCGCGACCCGCAGCGCCACCGGCCCGTTCGCCGCGAAGAGCGCGACGCGCCGGCCCGCCGCCTGCGCCGCCGTCACGCGCGTATCGAGCGCGGCGAGCGCGGGCGAGGCATCGGCGAGATCGATCACGAGCGTCGAGCCGCTTGCGCCGAGCGCCGCGACGGTCTCGCGAAACGCCGCTTCGCGCAGACGCCGCGAGCTGACGTGCGTGACGGGCTGCACGATGAACAGCAGCTCGTCGAACCCTTCATCGACGAGATGACGTGTCGCGAGCTGCACGGCGGCGGGATTGTCGAGTCCGACCATGTCGGTGATGAAGCCTTCCACGGAGCGATCGACGAGCACGACCGGAATGCCGCCTTGCGCGAAGCCTTGCAGCAGTTCTTCCTTCACCCCGAGCGCGTTGACGATGACGCCTTCGACGCGATACGTGGTGAGCAGTTGCAGATAGCGCCGCTCCATGTCGATTTCGTTGGCCGCGTGACAGATGAGCGGCATGTAGCCGAGCGCGTGGCACGCGGCTTCGACGCCTTGCAGCACTTCGACGGAATACGGATTGGTCAGGTCGGCGAGCAGCATGCCGATCAGGCGGTTGCGGCCGCGCTTCAGGCCGCGCGCCATCTGATTCGGCCGGTAGTCGAGCTTCGCGATGGCCGCCTCGATACGCTCGCGCAGATCGGGCGACAGCACGCTCATCTCGCCGTTCAGATAGCGCGAGATGCTGGTCTTGCCGGTGCCGGCTTCGCGCGCGACATCGGTGATGGTGGCGCGGCGCGCACCGAATGCGACCGCGCGGTTGGTCAATGTGGGATCGTCGGACATAGTGGTCGTGGGCGCGCGCCTCGCGGTTAAGCGTGACGCGATGCCGTCGTTATCGTTCTCCTCGCATCGCATGTTAGCGCATGCGCGCGCCCGACCTTTTGCTTTTAGCGCGCACGCACGTCGCGATTGACGATGTTCTGCGTGAGCGTGCCGTTCAGTGCGCCGATGAGATTTTCGGCGGCGTTGCGCGCCATCGCGTGCCGCGTTTCGTGCGTCGCCGAGCCGATATGCGGCAGCGCGACGACGTTCTTCATCGCGAGCAGCGGCGAATCGGCGGGTAGCGGTTCGGTCTCGAACACGTCGAGACCCGCGCCGCGAATCGTGCCGTTCTTGAGGGCTTCGATGAGTGCGGCTTCGTCGACGGTCGGCCCGCGCGATGCGTTGATGAGTATCGCGCCCGGCTTCATTTTCCGGAGTTCGTTCGCGCCGATGAGACCGCGCGTTTCGGGCGTGAGCGGCACTTGCAGGCACACGAAATCGGATTGCGCGAGGAGTTCATCGAGTTCGACGCGCTTCGCGCCGTATTCCTTTTCCGCCTGCTCGTTCGCGCTGCGATTGGTGTAGAGCACGTTCATGCGAAAGCCGAGCGCGGCGCGGCGCGCGACCGCTCCGCCGATGCGTCCCAGACCCACGATGCCGAGCGTCTTGCCTTGCACGTCGACGCCGAAGTTCGCTTCGCCGATGCTGGCTTTCCAGTTCCCTGCTTTCACCCATTCGGCGAGTTCGACGACACGGCGCGCGCTCGCGAGGATCAGCGCGAAGACGGTGTCGGCGGTGGATTCGGTGAGCACATCGGGGGTGTGGGTGAGCACGATGCCGCGGCGCGTGAGGTCGGCGACGTCGAACTGGTCGAAGCCGACTGAGATCGTCGATAGTGCTTTCAGGTTCGTTGCGCCTTCGAGCATGTCGGGGGAGATTTTTACGCTTGCACCGATGGCCCCGGTGGCGTGTTTTAGCGCCTCTACGAAGGCGGGTTTGTCGTTGGGGTCGACTTTTATTACTTCGGCGTGGGCGCGGAGGTAGGTTTCTACGTCGCTGGGTAAGGCTTTGTAGGCTACGATTTTTTTCATGGTTTGCGTTTGCGTTTGCGTTGGTTTCGTGAAAGCCTGATTTCGCGTCGGTCTATTGGCTCTGCCCCTCCCCGGGGCGGGGGTAACTTTCTTTGCTGCTGCAAAGAAAGTCACCAAAGAAAGCAGCTTTTCAGGCCCGCGGTCACACGTAGTTTGACCACTTTTCTCCTCCAAAGTGACACTCGCCTAAGTGTCGCCCTCGAAAGACCCAGCGGGCTTGGATCGCGCACGGTCCGTCACATCGCGCCCTTCAACAAACTGGTACAGCCATTTCAAGCTCCAGCCCGCTTCGCGGCCGATGGGTCAATCGGGTACGCGAGTGCATTTGCGGCCCAGTGGTTTCCCTCGCATACCCAGCGGCAGCGCGTAGCGCTGTGCCGAAGCCATTTCGTGCTGAACCAATGCCCTCAAAGTAGTGGCTAGTCAGACCGTGCGCGATCCAAGCCCGATTAGTCCTTCGAGGGCACTCTTTAGGCGAGGGCCGTTCCCCGAGGAGAAAAATGGCCAACGTGCGTGTGACCGCGGGCGGTGACAAAGCTGCTTTCTTTGGTGACTTTCTTTGCAGCAGCAAAGAAAGTTACCCCCGCCCCGGGGAGGGGCAGTGCTAATAAACCAACAACAAAGCAAGCTTCACGACCGAACAGCCACCCCAGCCCGCACCGAACCCTGCGGTTTAACCGCCAAAGTAAGCCACACAGCCAACAACAACGCCACACTCATAAACACATAAGAGGCAGCCGGCGACCCCGTCGCCCCATTCAGATATCCAACGAAATAAGACCCGACAAACGACCCCAACGCGCCCATGCTATTGATAAGGGCCATCGCCCCCCCGGCGACATTCTTCGGCAATAACTCCGGCACGATCGCAAAGAACGGCCCATACGGCGCATACATCGCCGCACCGGCAATCACGAGCAACGTATAGGAAGCCCAGAAGTTCGTCGACCCGAGCAGATACGATCCCGCGAACGCCACCGCGCCGATCAGCAGGAACGGCCACACGAAAACCTTACGCGCCTGCAGCTTGTCGGAAGCCCACGAGGCCAGCAGCATCGCGATGGTCGCGGCCAGATACGGCACCGCCGAAAGCCAGCCCGTCTCGACCATGCCAAGCGTCGAGCCGCTCTTCAGAATCGACGGCAGCCACAGCACGAAACCATACACGCCGATGCTCCAGCAAAAGTACTGCGCGCACAGCTTGATCACGGCCGGCGACTTGAACGCCTCGCGATAGTTCTTCACCGGCTTGATCGCGGCTTGCTCGGCACGCAGCGTCGCATCGAGATCGCGCTTCTCCTGATCCGACAGCCAGCTCACCTGCGCAGGCTTGTCCTTCACGATGAACCACCAGATCACCGCCCACACGACCGCGGGCAAGCCCTCCGCGATGAACATGTGACGCCAGCCGAACGAATTCACGAGGTAGCCCGAGACGACCGACATCCACAGCACCGTCACCGGATTGCCGAGAATCAGGAACGTGTTCGCGCGTGAACGCTCGGACTTGGTGAACCAGTTCGCGATGAACACGAGCATCGCCGGCATCACCGCCGCCTCGACGACGCCGAGCACGAAGCGAATCGCCATCAGCGAAGGAATGTTGCTCACCATGCCCGTGAGCGTGGCGCAGCCACCCCACAGAATCAGGCTCCAGAACACGAGCTTCTTCACGCTGCGGCGCTCGGCGTAAATCGCGCCCGGAATCTGAAAGAAGAAATAGCCGAGGAAGAACAGCGCGCCGATCAGCGACGACAAGCCCTTGCTGATGCCGAGATCCTGGTTGATGCCCGCAGCCGCGGCAAAGCCGTAGTTGGCGCGGTCGAGATACGCGAGGCTGTACGTGATGAAAACGATCGGCATGATCGCCCACCAGCGGCGCACCGCGAGCTTGGGAGTGGAAGATTGCATGGTTGTCTCCGAAGACATTTCGGTTGATCTCTCAGGTTCGCCCCTCGAAGGGCTGTGATTGATGTATTCGTCAGGCCAGATCGAACGCGGTTTTGACCGTCTTGTCGCTGGAATCCTGTGCTTCGAGCAGATCGAGCGCGGCGCGCGTCGGCAGCCCTTCGCTGTCGCCGATCACCTGAATCGCCAGCGCGCCGATGCGGTTGCCGCGCGCGATCGCATGACGCACGTCGCGGCCTTCCAGCAGCGCGCTCACGACGCCGACCGCGAAGCCATCGCCCGCGCCGACCGTATCGACGACGTTCTCGACCGGCACGCCCGGCACGATGCCCGCGTCGCCATCGGCGGTGCGGAAATACGCGCCGTGCGCACCCAGCTTCACGACCACGCCCTTCGCGCCATGGTCGAGATAGAACGCGGCGATGTCCTCGGGCTTCGCATAGCCGGTGAGCGTCAGGCCCTCGGACACACCCGGCAGCACCCAGTCGGCCAGCGCGGCAAGCGCGTTGAGCGATTCGGCCATGACCTCGCGCGACGGCCAGAGCGTCGGGCGCAGGTTCGGGTCGAACGAAATCGTCTTGCCTGCCGCACGCATTTCGCGCGCCATGTGGAACGCGAGCTCGCGCGAACTCGCCGAAATCGCGGGCGCGACGCCCGTCAGATGCAGATGACGCGCGCCGAGCACGTAATCCGCGACGTAATCGTCGAGCGACAGATGGCTCGCGGCCGAGCCACGGCGGAAATATTCGACCGCCGGATCGCTGCCGTCGTCGCATTTGCCCTTTAGCTGGAAGCCGGTCGGATAACGCTCGTCGACCGTCACGCGGCGCGCGTCGATGCCTTCGGCGGCGAGCACGTCGAGCACGTAGCGGCCGAACGAATCGTTGCCGACGCGGCTCATCCAGCCCACCTTGAAGCCGAGACGCGAAAGGCCGATCGCGACGTTCAGGTCCGCGCCCGCGACGCGCTTCGTGAATTGAGCGGCCTTCGCGAGATCGCCGGTTTCGGCGGCGACGAACATCGTCATCGCTTCGCCGTAGGTGACGATATCGAGGGCGTGAGGCTTGGCTTGCATGTCGAGTCCTTGCAATTGAATGCTGAATGCTTAATGCGTAATTCAGAATGCCGCGATGCGCGCGACCTGGCGCGCCGCGTCCGCGTCGAGCGAGACGTCGACGCCGGGAATGAACGGATATTCGATGCCGCGCGGCACGTCGTTCGGCAACTGCGAAAGCAGCGTCGCGAAGCGCGCGTCGCCGTTCGCGGGCGCGGCGGCGAAACGGCGCGCGCCCTCGCCCATCACGGCCTTGCAATGCACATAGGCGACGTGCCGCGAAAGGCGCTTGGCGGCGTCGAGCGGGTCTTGCTCCGCCCAATGCCAGTTGCCGGTGTCGAACGTCATCGCGAGGCCGCTGGCTTCGGGCAGCGCGCCGAACAGCGCTTCGAACGCGCCGATCGTGCCGCCCGCCTTCAGTTGGCCGTTCTCCACAACCACGCGCGCCTTCGACGTGGAAATGCCCGACATCAGACGATCGAGCGTGACGGCGTCGGTCGCGACCGCGCTTTCGGTGCCGCCCAGTTGCAGCTTCACGATGCGCGCGCCCAGCGCCGCCGCCTCGTCGATGGCGAGACGCAGCGCGTCGCTATCGAGCGCGCCGTCGTCGCGAAACAGGGTCGCGGGCGTCGAATAGACGGCCCATGCGCCCTGCGCGCGGATATGCGCGCCGAGTTGCGCGAGCGCTTCGGGCTGCGCATCGGTTTCGTCGGCGAACAGTTCCCGGCGCACTTCGAAACCATCGGCGCCGGCGCGCGCGGCGGCTTGCGCCCAGACCGCGTGGCCGTCGCGACGGATCGCATCCGCGCCGAAGGCGCTTGCGACGATTACGACTGCCGCGCGCTGTACTTCGCTCGAAGAGACTGTCATCTGATTTGCTCGCTTTTTGCCGCCGTTCCGGCCCCAAACAACATATGGAACCGGTTCCATTTACGATTTTCAAAAAGGACGCCGCAGCGCCCTGTTGAGAACGAATGGTGCGTCAGACCGGCGCCCGCACGCCATAGTGGAATTCCCTAGCCGAGCGCGCCCGGCTCTTCGCACAGTTCGAGAAAGCGCGCCGCAGCGCGCGATGGCGTTGCGGCATGCGGCAACAGGATCGAAAAACGGCGTGTAAGCGGCGCCGGCGCGATGCGCACGCGCCTGAGCGCGCTGTCCTCGTGGCGGATCGACATCGCTGAAACGAAACCGATGCCCATGCCCGCGCGCACCGCTTCCTTCACGCCCTCGACGCCCGCGATTTCGAGCGCGACACGCATCGGCACATCGACGTCTGCGAATGCGCGCTCGACGATCTGCCGCACGCCCGAGCCGGGCTCGCGCAGCACGAGCTTGTGTTCGCCGAGCGCGTCGAGCGTGACGGCCTCGCGGCCATCGGCAAGCGGATGGCCGTTCGGCAGGATCGCGACGATCTCGTCCTCGCGCCAGGACGTGACCGTCGTGCCGAGCGGCAGATCATGGCCCGGCGCGCCCTCGACGAGCGCAATATCCAGCGAGCCGAGCGCGGCGACGATGTCCGCCGTATTGCCGTCGATGGTCGTCACGACGACGTCCGGAAAAAGCCGGTGAAACGCCGCGATCAGATACGGCAGCAGATAGCTTGCTGGCGTCGTGCTCGCGCCGATGCGCAGCGTGCCGCGCTCCAGCCCACGCAGCGCGTCGCGCAGCGCATGCGCCTGGCGGAAATTCTCGCGCAGGCGCTCCGCGTGGCCGAGCAGTTGTTCACCGGCGGCGGTCAGACGCACGCCGCGGCCATCGCGCTGATAAAGCGGCTCGCCGAATTCTTCCTGCAAAAGCCGCAACTGGCCCGACACGGCCGGCTGCGACAGATGCAACGCCACCGCCGCGCGGCTGATATTGCCGTGCGCCGCGACGGTGGCGAAGGTTATCAGTTGTTCCGGGGTCATAAATCTCAAATATCAGTTTATCCGATACTTCACATTCTAAATCACGATTTTTCATATTCATATATCGAGAATAGGATTAGCCCATCGATCCTCCAACTTACCAACGGGTTCATCCATGTCTACGGTTCAGTCCGCTCATTCTCTGGCGCCCGCCGCGTCCTCCACGCGCGGACAGCTCAACGGCATTCTCTTCGTCGCGCTGTTCGCCGCGGCCGTCACCCGACTCGCCGCCGTGCCCGCCGTCGCCGGACTGGGCATCAGCCCGCTGATCGTCGGCATCGTGGCGGGCGCGATCTATGGCAACGCGCTGCGTCACGGCATGCCCGATAGCTGGGCCGCCGGCGTCAACTTTTCGGCGCGCAAGCTGCTGCGCATCGCGGTCGCGTTCTTCGGGCTGCGCGTGAGTCTTCAGGAGATCGCCCAAGTTGGCGTCTCCGGCTTCACGGTGTCGGTGCTCGTCGTCGTGAGCACGCTCGTGATCGGTACGTGGGCCGGCATGAAGCTGATGAAGCTCGACCGCGACACCGCCCTGCTCACGGCGGCGGGCAGCGCGATCTGCGGCGCGGCGGCCGTGCTCGCGTTCGAATCGACCCTGCAGTCGAAGCCGCACAAGAGCGCGATGGCGGTCGGCAGCGTCGTACTGTTCGGCACGCTCTCGATGTTCCTCTACCCGCTCGCGCTCAACGCCGGCTGGCTGCATCTCGATACGCTCGGCGCGGGCCTCTTTTTCGGCGGCACGATTCACGAAGTGGCGCAGGTCGTCGGCGCGGCGAGCAACGTGAGCCCGGAAGCCACGCATATCGCCACCATCGTGAAGATGACGCGCGTGATGCTGCTCGTGCCCGTGCTGCTCGTGGTCGGTTTCTGGATCAGCCGCTCGCGTAACGCGTCGGCGGAAGGCTCGGCGCAAGGCAAAGGAAAGATCGCGGTGCCCTGGTTCGCGCTCGGTTTCCTCGCGCTTGTCATCGTGAACTCGCTGCATATCCTTCCCGATACCGCCACCAGCACCATCAACACGCTCGACACGTTTGCCCTCACGATGGCCATGACCGCGCTCGGCATGGAAACGCGCATCGCGCAGATCCGCCAGGCCGGCCCGCGTGCCCTTGCCACCGGCGCGATCCTGTATGCGTGGCTCGTCGGCGGCGGTCTTGCCATCACGCTCGGCGTGGAAAAGCTGTTCGGCTGATTGGCTGATTGATGCACTGAAGCACCCATCGCGCGAATACCCCATTCGCGCGATAACGCTTTGAAGGAGCACTCATGGAACACGGCACTCGCACCCAGAACGAGAAGCTCGATGTCAAGACCACGACGTGCTACATGTGCGCATGCCGCTGCGGCATCCGCGTGCATCTGCGCGACGGCGAAGTCCGCTACATCGACGGCAATCCGAACCATCCGCTCAACCAGGGCGTGATCTGCGCGAAGGGCGCGTCGGGCATCATGAAGCAGTACTCGCCCGCGCGCCTCACGCAGCCGCTCATGCGCAAGAAGGACGCGCTGCGCGGCGAAGCGCAGTTCGAGCCGGTGTCGTGGGACGTCGCGCTCGACATGCTCGAAAAACGGCTCGCGCATCTGCGCGCGACCGACCCGAAGCGGTTCGCGCTCTTCACGGGCCGCGACCAGATGCAGGCGCTGACCGGTCTCTTCGCGAAGAATTTCGGCACGCCCAATTACGCCGCGCACGGCGGCTTCTGCTCCGCGAACATGGCCGCGGGCATGATCTACACCATCGGCGGATCGTTCTGGGAATTCGGCGGCCCGGATCTCGACCGCGCAAAGCTCTTCTTCATGATCGGCACGGCGGAGGATCATCATTCGAATCCGCTCAAGATCGCCCTGTCGAAGTTCAAACGCGCGGGCGGACGCTTCATCGCGATCAATCCGATCCGCACGGGCTACGCGGCGATTGCGGACGAATGGGTGCCGATCCGCCCCGGCACCGACGGCGCGCTTTTCATGGCGCTGATCCACGAACTCATCGCCGCCGACGCCTACGATCACGAGTTCGTCACGCGCTACACGAACGCGGCCGAATTGCTCGACATGAACGAATCGAGCGACACGTTCGGGCTTTTCGTGAAAGACGGCAACGCGCCCGAGTCGAACGCGCTCTTTCCGCAGAATCATCTTTGGTGGGACAAGAAGACGAATCGCGCGGTCGCGCATCATGCCGACGATACCGAACCCGCGCTCGACGGACGCTACACGCTTCCCGACGGCACGCCCGTCACGCCTTCCTTCGCTTTGCTGCGCGAGCAGGTCGCGTCGTGCACGCCCGAATGGGCGGCGGAGATCACCGGCATCCCCGCCGCGACGATCCAGCGCCTCGCCGCCGAAATGATCGAGGCGGGCCGCGATCACAAGATCACGCTGCCGATCGAATGGACCGACGCATGGGGAAAGAAGCACGCGACGGTCACGGGCAACCCCATCGCCTTTCACGCGATGCGTGGACTCGCCGCGCACTCGAACGGCTTCCAGTCGATCCGCGCGCTCGCGGTGCTGATGTCGCTGCTCGGCACCATCGACAGGCCCGGCGGCTTCCGGCACAAGTCGCCGTTTCCGCGCGCGGCGCCGCCCTCCGCGAAACCGCCGAATCATCCCGACCAGGTGAAGCCGAACACGCCGCTCGCAAGCGGCCCGCTCGGCTGGCCTGCCGCGCCCGAAGATCTCTTCATTCACGACGACGGCACGCCCGCGCGCATCGACAAGGCGTTCTCGTGGGAGTATCCGCTCGCGGTGCATGGCGTGATGCACAGCGTGATCACGAACGCGTGGCGCGGCGATCCGTACACCATCGACACGTTGATGATCTTCATGGCCAACATGGCCTGGAATTCGTCGATGAACACGATGGAAGTGCGCAAGATGCTCGCCGACCGCCACGACAACGGCGAGTACAAGATCCCGTTTATCGTCGTGTGCGATGCGTTCCAGTCGGAGATGACCGCATTCGCCGATCTCATCCTGCCCGACACGACCTATCTCGAACGTCACGACGCCATGTCGATGCTCGATCGCCCGATCTCCGAGTTCGACGGTCCTGTTGATTCGGTGCGCGTGCCGGTCGTGCCGCGCACGGGCGAATGCCGTCCGTTTCAGGAAGTGCTGGTCGAGCTCGGCAGCCGGCTCAAGCTGCCCGCGTTCACCACGCCCGACGGCGCGCGCAAGTATCGCGACTATCCGGATTTCATCGTCAATCATCAGACCGCGCCGGGTTCGGGCGTCGGCTTTCTGATCGGCTGGCGCGGCAAGGACGGCCGTGACGCGCTCGTCGGCGAGCCGAATCCGAATCAGTGGGAAGAGTACGCGAAGCACGACTGCGTGTATCACTACACGCTGCCCGAAGAACTGCAATACATGCGCGGCCAGAACGGGCCGTATCTGCAATTCGCCGTCGACAAGGGCTTTCGCAAGTTCGATACGCCGATCCTGATTCAGCTCTACTCCGACGTCATGCAGAAGTTCCGGCTCGCCGCGCAAGGCCGCACGAAAGGCCGGCAGCCGCCGGACCATCTGCGCGCACGCATCGAGCAGTATTTCGATCCGCTGCCGTTCTGGTATGCCCCGCTCGAACTCGAGACGACCGACCTCGCGCAGTTTCCGCTCGCGGCCGTCACGCAGCGCCCGATGGCCATGTATCACTCGTGGGACTCGCAAAACGCGTGGTTGCGGCAGATTCACGGCGAAAACCTGCTGTACATGAATCCGCGCATGGCGAAGGCGAACGGCATCGAGGATGGCGGCTGGATCTACGTCGAATCGCAATGGGGCAAGGTGCGCTGCATGGCGCGTTACAGCGAGACCGTCGAGCCGGGCACGGTCTGGACGTGGAACGCGATCGGCAAGGCGGCGGGCGCGTGGAGCCTCGGCCCCGACGCCAACGAATCGCAGCGCGGCTTTCTGCTCAATCACCTCATCACGGACGAGATTCCGGATGCTTCGCGCGAAGGCGCACGCTTCTCGAACTCCGACCCGATCACAGGACAGGCCGCGTGGTACGACGTGCGCGTGCGCGTCTATCCCGCTGAAAGCGATGCGCGCCACACGCTGCCGCAATTCGCGCCGATGCCGCCCCCGCCCGGCATGGCGGGTTCGATTCAACGCGTCGTGCAGACCTACTTCGCCGGGCGCGGCGAATTCGCGGCGCGATTGCGCAACGCCGTCAAGCGAAACACGAACGACTGAAGGAGACCGACATGACCCAGATGGCCCTCGTGATCGATTTGAACGTGTGCGTCGGATGCCACGCCTGCGTGACGAGCTGCAAGGAGTGGAACACGTCCGGCGAAGCGGGCAGTCTCGCGGACCAGCGCCCTTACGACGCCGATCCGTCCGGCACCTTCTTCAACCGCGTGCAGACGTATGAAGCCGGCGAATTTCCGCTCGCCGATACGATCCACTTTCCGAAGTCGTGTCTGCACTGCGAAGACCCGCCGTGCGTGCCCGTCTGTCCGACCGGCGCGAGCTACAAGCGCAAGGAAGACGGGCTCGTGCTCGTGGATTTCGACAAGTGCATCGGCTGCAAGTACTGCGCGTGGGCGTGCCCTTACGGCGCGCGCGAACTCGACGAAGCGCGCCAGGAAATGACCAAGTGCACGCTGTGCGCCGACCGCATTTACAACGAGGCGCTGCCCGAGCGCGATCGCAAGCCCGCATGCGTGCTCGCGTGCCCGACATCGGCGCGGCTGTTCGGCGATATTCACGATCCGGAGTCGGTCGTGTCGAAGGCGATCGAGGAACGCGGCGGCTATCAGTTGATGCCCGAATGGGAGACGCGGCCCGCGAATCACTATTTGCCGCGCCGGCCGGTGAATGCGTGCAGTGGCGACAGCCAGTGCGGCTGCCATGACAACGACACGGCAGCGCACGGCGACCTCAATCTCGCGGCGATGGCCGTGCGCGTCTGACTTTCATCGGAGCTCGAACATGAAACCCGCGTTTTCCGTCGTGTTTCTCACGACACTGAGCGGCGCCGCGCAAGGCTTGCTGATCGCGCTCGTGGGCGCCGAGGCGCTCGCGAAGCTCGGCCTCGTCGCCGCGCCCTCGCAGATGTTCTTTGTTGCTGGCGCGGCGTTGTCCGTCGTGCTGGGCGGCCTTGGGCTCGTCGCTTCGTTTTTCCATCTCGGGCATCCGGAGCGCGCGTGGCGCGCCATCGCGATGTGGCGCACGTCGTGGCTGTCGCGCGAATGCCTGTGCCTGCCCGTGTTTCTCGCATGCGGCGCGGCGTATGGCGTGGCGCACTGGCTCGGTTCGCCGTGGTCGCTTGCCGTCGGCGTGGCGGGTGTGCTGGCATCGGCGGCGCTTTTCGTGTGCACCGCGATGATCTACGCGTGCCTGCGCTTTCTTCAGGAATGGGCGACGCCGCTCACGATGGTCAACTTCGTGCTGCTCGGCTGCGCCTCCGGATTCACGCTCGCAACGGCCTGTGCCGCGTGGCTTGCGCCATCGCTCGCGGCGGGACTCGCGGCCTGTGCGTGCGTGCTGACGCTCGCGGGCTGCATCTCGCGCGTGGCGTCGCTACGGCGCAATGCGCGTCTGCGTCCGAAGTCCACCGTGCAGAGCGCGACGGGCATCAAAGGGCCGAACGTCGTGCAGAAATCGCGCGGCTTCACGGCGGGCGCGTTCAATCTGCGCGAGTTCTTTCACGGACGATCGGCCGAAGCGATCGCGCGCATCAAGTGGACGTTTCTCGTCGGCGCGTTCGGCGTGCCCTTCGTGCTGATGGTGCTCGGGATCGGCGCGCAATCGGTCGCGCTCTTCTGCCTTGCGTGCGTCACGCAATATTTGGGGCTCGTCGCCGAGCGATGGTTCTTCTTCGCCGAAGCGCGGCATCCGCAGAATATCTACTACGCGCGCGCTTCGTGAGGTTTGCTAGAGCGCGCCTCAGACGGCGAGCTTCAACGCCTGATCGAAGTCGGCGATGAGATCGTCGATATCTTCGATGCCCGCGGACAGGCGCAGCATGCCGTCGGAAATGCCCATCGACTTGCGCACTTCGGGGCCGGCCTCATAGAAGATCGTCGGGGCGACGGGAATGATCAGCGTGCGCGTGTCGCCGAGGCCCGTCGCCTTGACGGGCAATTGCAGCGCGTTCACGACCTCGATCATGCGTTCGGCGTTGCGCAGCTCGAACGACAGCAGCCACGACGCGCCCTTGAACAGCGCCTGCGCGATCTCGTACTGGGGATGACTCTTCAGGCCCGGATAGAACACATGGCCGATGGCCTCGTGCTTTTCCAGATACTGCGCCAGCGCGAGTGCGTTCTCGCTGCATTTGGCGACGCGCAGCGCGAGCGTTTCCGCGCCCATCGCGATGGAGTGCGCCTGCTCCGACGACAGCGCCGCGCCCATGTCGCGCAGCCCCTTCTTGCGGATCTGCAACAGCCCCTGCTCTTTCGATGCCGAGCGGCGATATTCGTCGGCGATATTCGGATACGCGCTCCAGTCGAAGAGACCCGTGTCCGTCACCGCCCCGCCGAGCGCCGCGCCATGACCGGCGATGGTCTTCGTCAGCGAATTGAGCACGAGACTCGCGCCGACCGCTTTCGGCTTGAAGAGCGCAGGCGACGTGATGGTGTTGTCGACGACATACGCGAGGCCGCGCGCGCGGCACAGTTCGCCGATGCCTTCGAGGTCGGGAATCTGCGTGCCCGGATTCGCGATCGTCTCGACGAACACCATGCGCGTATTTGGCTGGATCGCGTTCGCAACGTTCTCGGCGGAGGTGGCATCGACCATCGTCACGTCGATGCCGAGCGTGCGCAGCGTACCGAAGAGGCTATTCGTGTTGCCGAACACGTAGCGGCTCGACACGAGATGATCGCCCGCGCGCAGCAAGGTGAGAAAGATCGCCGACAGACCCGCCATGCCGGTGCTGAAGCAGATCGATCCGACGCCCTCTTCGAGGCGCGTGATCTTGCGTTCGAGCGCGGCCGTGGTGGGCGTGCCTTGGCGCGCGTAGTTGAAACCGCCCTTTTTCGTGCCCTGAAACACGCCGATCAGATCTTCGACGCGCTCGAATCCGTACTGCACCGACGTGTGAATGGCCTGACGCACGCCGCCGTGCTCCACGCCCGTGGTTCTGTCGCCGTGAACGATGCCTGTGGTGAAGCCAAGCTTTTCCATCCCATCTCCGCTACGTGTCGATACGCAAAACATCGATTTTGCCCGATTTTCTGCCGCAGTTTTGCCGATTCGCGCCATCCCGCGTCGCCGCGATGCGGGAATGCGTGTTGCTCGCCCGTGCGGTATTTGCGCTATCAGTAACGAGCGTACCCTTTCGGAGACCCCTTTCTCATGGCTTACGAACTTTATTACTGGGATGGCTTGCAGGGCCGCGGCGAATTCGTGCGGCTCGCGCTGGAAGACGCGGGCGCGGAATATATCGACGTCGCGCGCGAATCGAAGAAAAGCGGATACGGCATGGACGCGATGATGAAAGTCCTGAACAGCAAGACCGAGCCGCACATTCCTTTCGCCCCGCCGTTTCTGAAAGACGGCGAACTGATCGTGCCGCACGTCGCGAACATTCTGCTGTATCTCGGACCGAAGCTTGAGCTCGCGCCGAAAGACGAAGGCCTGCGCTACGTTGCGCACGGCCTGCAGTTGACTATCACCGATTTCGTCGCGGAAGTGCACGACACGCATCATCCGCTCGCAACCGATCTTTATTACGAGGATCAGAAAGACGCCGCGAAAATCCGCACGCAGAATTTTCTCGCCAAGCGCGTGCCCAAATTCATGCATTACTTCGAGCGCGTGCTGAAGCAGAATCCGCATGGTCCGGCGCAGATGGTCGGCGAGGCGGCGAGTTACGTCGATCTCTCGATCTTTCAGATCGTCGAGGGCTTGCATTACGCTTTCCCGCGCGCGACGAAGAAGTTCGGCAAGCAGTATCCGCACGTGAGCGCGCTGCACGATGCGGTACTGGAAAGGCCAAACATCGCGGCTTATGTCGATTCGGAACGGCGTATCCCGTTCAACGAATCGGGCATTTTCAGGCACTATCCCGAACTCGATCAGGACGCTTGACGCCTGTTCGAAGCCTCAACGCAAACCAGGAGCCAGCATGGTAGAAACGATTCCTTCCTTCGGTCTCGGCACGTTCCGCGTCGATGCAGCGAAGACCACGAACGCCGTGAAGAGCGCATTGCAGATCGGCTATCGGCATATCGACACCGCGCAGTTCTACAACAACGAGGCGGCCGTCGGTCAGGGCGTGCGCGACTCGGGCGTGCCGCGCGACGATATCTGGATCACGACGAAAGTCTGGTGGGAGCGGCTTTCGCGCGATGCGCTCATCGCGAGTCTCAAGGACAGCCACGCGAAGCTCGATATCGGCACCCTCGATATCGCGCTCGTGCACTGGCCGTCGCCCGATCGCGCGGTGCCCATCGCCGAAACGCTCGCAGCGCTGCAGGAAGCGCAAAAGCTCGGCCTGATCCGTCATTACGGCGTGTCGAATTTCACCGCGCCGCTGCTCGAAGAAGCGTTGAACGCGCCCGGCGGCAAGGAGATCGTCACGAATCAGATCGAGGTGAGCCCGTTCCTCGCGAATCGCAAGCTCGTCGAAGCGACGCAGCAGCTCGGCGTCAAGGTGACGGCGTACATGCCGCTCGGCGAAGGCCGCGCGCACACGGACCCGACGCTCAAGGCGATCGCTGAGAAGCATGGCGCGACGCCCGCGCAGGTGACGTTCGCATGGCTGTTGTCGCGGGACATCGTGGTGCTGTCGGCATCGACGAATCCGGCGCATCAGCAAAGCAACTGGGACGCGCAAAAGCTCAAGCTCGACGCCGGCGATATCGCAAAGATCGACGCGCTCGACGAAGGCAAACGCAACGCGAATCCACCGTTCGCGCCGCGGTGGTGAGACACGAACGCTGCGCACTGCATCGCACACAGCCCGGCTGGCGCCGGGCTTTTTTTCGTCTGCACAACCGCCTTGCAATGCTATCCTTGCGAGTCACTTATTCCATTTGCTTCTAAGCTATCCACGATTTCGCAAAAGTGCTTTCATTCCTGCTCAAGCTCCGTACACGCGCCCAACGGCTCTTCCGTCTGTCGGACTCGCATACGATGCTCGTCTGGGCGGTCGTCGTCGGCGTGGCCGGGGCTTTCGCGACCTCCCTCTTCCGCGAAGGCATCGAGTTATTGCAACGGCTTTTCGGCAATCATTCGGAAGGCCTCGTTGCGCTCGCGCAGACCTTGCCCTGGCCCGCACGCATCGCATTGCCGGCAGTGGGCGGGCTCGTCGCGGGCGGCTGCCTGCTGATCGCGCGCAAACGCGCCAGCAAGCAGGCGAACACGGACTATATGGAAGCCGTCACCATCGGCGATGGCGTCGTGCCCGTCTGGCAGAGCTTCTGGCGCAGCCTGTCCTCGCTCATCACGATTTCGAGCGGCGGCTCGATCGGCCGCGAAGGCTCGATGGTCCAGCTCGCCGCGCTCGCTTCGTCGCTCATCGGACGCTGGGTGCACTTCGATCCGCCGCGCCTGCGGCTGCTCGTCGCATGCGGCGCGGCGGCGGGGATCACGTCGGCGTACAACGCGCCGATCGCGGGCGCGTTCTTCGTCACCGAACTGGTGCTCGGCTCGATGGCGATGGAAAGCTTCGGCCCCATCGTCGTCTCGTCGGTCGTCGCCAATATCACGATGCGCGAATTCGCGGGCTACAAGCCGCCGTACGAGATGCCCGTCTTCCCGGCCGTCACGGGCATCGAAATACTGCTCTTCGTCGTGCTCGGCCTGCTGTGCGGCGTGCTCGCGCCGCATTTCCTGCGGCTGCTCGCGGCATCGAAAAAACGCTTCTCGACGCTGCCCCTGCCCTTGCCGGTGCGCCTCGCGCTCGGCGGCCTGATCGTCGGCGTGATCTCGGTCTGGTGGCCCGAAGTCTGGGGCAACGGCTATGAAGTCGTGAACTCGCTGCTGCACGAGCCGTGGGCGTGGACCACGCTGCTCGTCGTGCTGGTCTTCAAGATCATCGCGACGGCGGCCACGGCGGGCTCGGGCGCCGTCGGCGGTATTTTCACGCCGACGCTTTTCGTCGGCGCGGTGCTCGGCTGTCTCTTCGGCATCGGCGTGCATGCGATCTTCCCGCAATACACGTCCGCGCCCTTCGCCTACGCGATGGTCGGCATGGGCGCGTTTCTCGCCGCCGCCACGCACGCGCCGCTCATGGCGATCCTGATGATCTTCGAGATGACGCTGTCGTATCAGGTCATGCTGCCGCTGATGCTCTCGTGCGTGATCGCGTATTTCATCGCGCGCACCTCGGAGCAGACGTCGATGTACGAAGTCACGCTGCGCCGCAATCGTGAGGAGAAAGAGCGCCTGCGGCTCGCCGCGACGCAGATGCGCGAGCTCGTCAAACCCGCCGATACCGTCGTGCCGCTCACGGCGGGCATCAAGGACATGACGCGCGTGTTCCTCGAATATCCGGTGAAGTATCTCTATGTCGTCGATGAAGCGGAGCGTTTTCGCGGCGTCGTCGCGCTGAAGGACATCACGTCCGATCTGCTCGACGAGCAGGACACGAAAACCAAAACCGCGGCGGACTATCTTCAGCCGCAATTCGACGTGCTCACGCCCGACATGTCGCTCGGCGAAGCATTGCAGCACTTCCTCGCGTTCCAGGGCGAGCGGCTGCCGGTGATCGAAAAAAAGACGCAGCCGCTCCTGCTCGGCGTCGTGTACAAAACCTCGCTTCTGGACGCATACTTCCGTTTGAATCCGACCTCGCGCTGAATCTGCGCAGCCGTGCAATTTCGCGGCGCGCGGGCCGCTCTGCGATCGCCTTTCGGGCGAGTTCGGACGACTTCACATTTCACTCGAAGTGTTTCCGCGCGACGCCCGCTCGTCGCGCCCGTGCATGCATCGCCCTGACGGGCCGCGTGCACGGCGGGCAGTGCAGAAGATCATCGGCATAGGCTTTGCTTGATGCTTCTCGCTGCCTGACAGAGGAGGGGTTGCCCGATGAAGACCTCAACGTTGTTGTCGATGGCGCTGGTTTCGGTGTCGTGTTACGCCGCGCCGCTGCACACGGGTTCGACGGACGAACCCACCGCCAACGCCGCCGCGATTCGCGCCGCCTTGCGCGTGAACGCCGCGCCCGTTGCGCCGCCCGCGCCGGAAATCTCCGCGCAGGATCTCGATCACGCCCGCTGGCGTCACGTGCCGATACCGAAGTCGCGCGCGCCGAACCACGGCATGGCGAGCCAGCGGATCCAGGTGCAGACCTGACGCCCTCCTCCTTTCGCACTTCGACACGGGACGCCGAATGACCGACACGCACGCAAAACACGCCTTGAACGACGAGCCGATCGACGACGAGATCGCCCAGGTGCTGCGCACCGTCAGGTACCCGGCCAACAAGGATGCGATCGTCGATGCGGCGCGCGCAGCGGGCGTCTCCAACGACGTCATCACGCTGTTCGACGGGTTGCCCGAGCAGGACTACCAGGACGCGGATTCGGTCGAGCAGTTGCTGGGCAGCAATGGCGCATCGGGGCTATCGATCTGAAGCCGGCGGGTTATCCCCAGCGGATGGGGAGCACTCTGTTGAAAAGTCGCTGAAAACTGACGCACACCCCTGATTCGCAACAGAAAACCGCCGCTGCCTCGCAGCGCGGCGTCGCTTGGCCTTTTCGAGTTCGGCACGCACCCCAACTTCGTTTCGGATCACCCGCTTGCATGCGGATAAGTTATCCCCAGGCAATGGGGAAAGGCCTGTGGAAATCGCCTGAGTGACTCAAGCAGTTTCTTGATTTCGCGGCGAAATCCCCGTGCGATGCGGATCGCGTCACTTGTCGCGCTCACGCCATGCCGTGACACGATGCCCGAGTTATCCACAATTTCTGTGGACAGCTTTGTTGAGAAGGCCATCAACAGGCGACTTAAGTGCTTGATGAATAAGCATTTGTCAGACGCGATGGGCTTTTCAGCTTCCCTTGTACGCCGCGCCGCTCGCCGCCGCCGGCGCAGCCGGCTTCTTCGTCGCCTTGTCGGCCGTCCCGCCCGCCGCCGCGTCCGACGACATATAGGCCGGCGCGGCCTTCGCCTTCTGCTTCTGGCCGGCCGGCGGCGCGGTCGGCGCACGGCTTATGTCGGCGAGCATCTGCTGACAGGGCAGCGGCTTGTTGTTGCTCGGCGCGATAAGCGGAATCAGCGCCGCGAACGGATTGATGAGACCCAATCCCACCGCCGCGGCGCCGCGCAGCGCGAGCACCGGGCTCACGCCGACGTGCGGGTCCTTGAACGTGCCCTTCACATACAGCGGCGAGCGCAGCGAGAAGATGCGCAGGCCCTTCGTATGCGGATGGACGCCGAGATCCATGTCCTCCGTCTTCAGATTGATCGTGCCATCGACGTTGATGACGGCATCGTCGGTATCGAGCGCGAAGACGCGCGAATCGAGCACGCCGTCCGTGACGACGAAATCCGCCGCCGCGCAGTTGATGTTCACGTCGCGCTTGCCGAAGAGCTTCTCGTACACGACATTCGCCACGTTCAGCCCCGCCGCCTCCATGTACAGGCGGCTCACGGTGCCCTCGGTGATGAGCGCCTTCACCTCGCCGTTCGACGAAGCCGCGAGCGCCGCCGGTGAATTACCGGTCGCGGACAGCGCGGCGTCGCCGTTGATTTCGCCGAGCGCGGACTGCATCGTCTTGACGGTCGGGAACAGTTGCTTGAGCTTCAGATGCCGCGCCTGCGCCGATACGCGGCCCTTGAGCGGCGCGACGCTGCCGTCGAGGTGGATGTTCGACGCCATCGTGCCGCCCGCCACGCCGAACTTGAGCGGCTCGAACGACAGCACGCCGTCTTTCATGATGACGTGCGTGTACAGATCGGTGATCGGCAAGTCCGGGTCCTTGACGATGCGCTGGCCGGTGAACTTCACGTCGGCATCGATGGCCTTCCAGCGGTCCGTCTTGAACTCCTCGGTGGGCAGCGCCTTCGACGACGGCTGCTTCTCCGTCTCGCCGCGCTTGGCCTTGCTCGCGTTCGAATCCGCCCCGATGATCGGCGCGAGATCCTTGAATTGCAGCAGATGCGACACGAGCTCGCCCTGCAAGAGCGGCCGCGGCTTCCTGCCCGCGTACACCAGCGAGCCGTTGATGTCGCTGCCGCCCACGCGGCCCGTGAAGTTCTCGTAGTGGAACACGTTGCCGTCCTCGCGGAACTGCCCGGTCAGACGTCCTTCGGTCGCGAACGGCGGCGTTTCGGGCAGCGTCACGCCGGTGAACGGATACAGATGCGCCATGCTCACGGCCTGAATCCACAGGCGCAGATCGAGCGCGGCGAGATGCGCGGGATCGGTCACGGTGCCGACGAACGCGATATGCGTGTCGCCGAGGCGCACATCGGCCTGCACGGGGAACGGGCGCTGCGCGTCGCGCACGGCGAGCACGCCGCCGAGCTTGCCGTCGCCGGACACTTTGCCGCCGTTGTAGGTGCCCTTCACGGTCCAGCCGAACGCATAAGGCGGAATCGGCGGCTTCGGCCCTTCCTTGGTGGTGATGCTCGTATTGGCCGACGTGCTCGCCGGATTGGGCGACGACGCATTCGCGGCGGCCGCCGCCGACGCCGCCGATGCCGCCGACGCTTCGGATGCCGCGGCCGCATCGGCTTGCTTGTTGAGCTTGGCCGCGCCGCTCTTGCCGACCATCTCCGCCGACGATTTCGCCGATGCCGCTTCCTGCTGCTTCATCACTTCGCCGATCGGCACGGGTTGACCGAGCGTATCGACGACGACCTGCATCTCGGCCTTGGTGACTTCATCGCGCACGCCGATGGTGCCCTTCGCGAGCGAAATATCGCCGAGCTTCAGATTCCAGGTGGAAGGCTCGGTCGATTGCTTGAACTTGAACGTCCAGTTGTTGCGATTGTCCTTGAGCCGCTCGATATCGATCGACGGGTTCACGAGGTTGATGGTCGGGATCACGATGTCGTGCGCGAGCAGCGGCAGCACCTGAACCTGAAAGTCGATTTCGTCGAGCGTGGCGAAGTGTTGCTGCCGCGCCCAGTCCGGATTCGCGATGGTGATTTTCTCAGCGGAGAAGCGCGGCCACGGCACCCAGCGTTTCCAGCCCGTTTCGTTGGGCGGGCGCTGCCAGCCGACTTTCAGATCGCCGGTAATTTCGAAGCGCCGGCCAATCGCTTCCGAGACCTTGTCGTCGATCCAGGGCCGCAGCCGGTTCCAGTCGAAAGTGAGGAAAATCACGACGAGTATTGCGATGAGAACCGCCAGAACGGCAAAAAACCACGCGACGATCCTTCCGGTTTTTCCGGGCGTTCGGGCCTGCGCCATGATGCTCCATCCATTTTTTCTGATTATGTGTGCGGCAGCACATCGTGTGCCCGCGCGATGCCGTGCTGCGGCGCGGCCAATGCAACGTAAGATGTGCGCTCCAAGAACGACAACCCACCCTACGATGCCCGACGCGACATCGCTCGTCTCCACACACGGCGTCACGCGGCGCGACGCGCGGCGCGCCACGGTGCTTCTGCATCCTACGAATTTCACGCTTTACGCCGGACAGCGCGCCGCGATCACCGGGCCGTCGGGCTCGGGCAAGAGCGTGTTTCTGCGCACGCTCGCGCTGCTCGATGCGAGCGATGACGGTTTCGTCGCATGGCGCGGCGAACGCATCGCGCGATCGGCCATTCCGGCGTATCGGCGGCGCGTCGCCTATATCGCGCAGCGCCCCGCGATGCTCGACGGCACTGTCGAAGACAATCTGCGCTATCCGTTTTCGCTTAAGACCTATCGGGATGCGCATTTCGATCGCGATACGGCCATGCGCCTCGCGCTCGCGGCCGGGCGCGCCGCCGATTTCCTCGACAAGCTCGGGAGCGATCTGTCGGGCGGCGAGGCGCAGATCGCCGCGCTCGTGCGCGTGCTGCAACTCGCGCCGGACGTGCTGCTGCTCGACGAGCCGACCGCATCGCTCGATCCGGAGTCGGCCCGCGCGATCGAAGCGCTCGTGCGGACCTGGTTCGACGCCGACGCGGCCCGCGCCTGCATCTGGGTTTCACACGACCCGGACCAGGCGCGCCGCGTCGCCACGCGTCATCTGACGATGAATGCCGGCGTGCTCGGAGACAACACGCGATGAACGGCTATCAAGACCTCTCTCTCATCGATATCGGCCTTGCAGCGGCGTTGATCGTCGTGAACGGCGCGTTGTCGGTCGCGCTCAACCTCGGGCTCGAACGCAAGCTGCTCGTCGCGGCGGTGCGCACCATCGTGCAACTGCTGCTGATCGGCTACGTGCTCGGCTGGGTATTCGCGTTCAACCGCTGGTACGTGGTGCTGCCGCTGATGGTGGTCATGACGGTCATCGCCGGTTTCGCCGCCTCGGACCGTGGGCGGCGCACCTACGCCGGCCAGCGCGCGGACAGCATCCTCTCGATCTGGGGCAGCTCGTGGCTCATCGGCGCGTTCGGGCTCTTCGTCGTGATCCGCATTCAGCCGTGGTACGAGCCGCAGTACGCGATTCCGATTCTCGGCATGATCCTCGGCAATTGCCTGACGGGCGTGTCGCTCGGCATCGAACGCATGACGGAGGAACTGACCGCCGGCCGCGCGGCGGTGGAAATGTCGCTCGCGCTCGGCGCGTCGCGCTGGGAAGCCGCGCAAGGGCCCGCGCGCCAGGCCGTGCGCGCGGGCATGATTCCCACCTTGAACCAGATGGCGGTGGTCGGCCTCGTCAGCCTGCCGGGCATGATGACGGGTCAGGTGCTCGCCGGGCAATCGCCGTTGCAGGCGGTGCGATACCAGATCGTCATCATGTTTCTGATCGCGGCGGCCTCGGGGCTCGGCGTGGTCGGCGCGGTCTTGCTGACTTACCGGCGGCTGTTCTCGCCGGATCACCGGTTCATGGCGTCGAAACTCGTCGAACGAAAGGCCAGAAAGCGCGCCGCCTGAGCGCGCTTATTCGCCGTTATAAGCGCGGTCGAGCGCCGGCAGATCGAGCTTGATCATGCCCATCATCGCTTTCATGGTGCGATCGGCCTTCACCGGGTCGGGGTCCTGCAGCATCTTGAGCAGACGCCGCGGCGCGATTTGCCACGTCACGCCGAAGCGGTCCGTGAGCCAGCCGCACGATATCGTCTGGCCGCCGTCCCGCAGCTTGTCCCAGTAGTGGTCGATTTCATCCTGCGTATCGCACTTGATGAACATCGAGATCGCCGGCGTGAACTTGAATTCGGCACCGCCGTTGAGCGCCATGAAGTCCTCGCCTTCCAGCTCGAACAGCACCGCGAGCACGCTGCCGGCCGGGCCCGGGCTCGATTCGGTATGGCGCATGATCTCCGTGATGCGCGCGTTCCTAAAGGTCTCGACGTAAAAGTTCACGGCCTCCTCGGCGCTGCCGTCGAACCAAAGACAGGGCGAAATCTTTTGCATGTGCGAGTCTCCGTTCGTTGGAATCGTGCTCACTGGCACGGCTGCTGCAACATGGCCTGCTTCATGTCTTCCGGCGTGACGTCGCGCTTGTGCGTGGCGACCGACCATTGATGGCCGAACGGGTCTTCGAGACGCCCGTAGCGGTCGCCCCAGAACATGTCCGCGACGGGCATCGTCACCTTCGCGCCCGCGCTTTCGGCCTGCTTGACCGTGGCATCGACATCTTCGACATACAGATGGATCGTGACGGGCGAGCCCTTCAGCGCCTTCGGGCCGACCGATCCGAATTGAGGGAATTCGTCGACGAGCATCAGCATCGAGTCGCCGATCTTGACCATTGCGTGCATCAGCTTGCCGTCCGGCGCGGGCATGCGGCCCAGCTCGACGGCGTTGAAGGCGCGCTTGTAGAACTCGATCGCATCGGCCGCGCCCGCGCATACGAGATGCGGGGTCAGCGAATGCATGCCTTGAGGAATGGGATCGACAGCGGGACTGGACATGGATCGGCTCCGTTGAGTGAATGAGACGCGCGCGGTTCGGCGCACTCATACCCTACAACGAACGGGCATGCCGTGAATCGACATCGACGCGCGCCGAACGTGAAATTTTTTCGACGGCGTACGCGAAGCGGCTGCCTATAGCTTATTTCGAAGGCTGCTCCGCAAGCGATTGAATCAGCGCTTCGAGCCGCGAGAAGTTGACGGGCTTGGTCAGATGATCGCGAAATCCTGCTTCTCGGCAGCGGCGAATGTCCTCGTCCATGCCGTAGCCCGTGATCGCGACCGAGGGCCGGTCGGGCTGCAGGTTCTGCCACGCGCGCGCGATATCGAGACCGCTGCCGTCCGGCAGGCCGATATCGCTCACGAGCAGATCGAACGGTGCGGCCTTCGCGCGTTCGAGCGCCTCGGCGACCGTCACCGCAACCGTCACTTCGTGGCCGAGCATTTCGAGCACTTCGGCCATCGCGGACGAGGTCTGCTCGTTGTCCTCCACGAGCAGCACGCGCAGCGCGCGTTCGTGCTCGCGGCTCGCCCGCTCGACGAGCGGCTCATCCGCGCGCGCGGGCTGCACCTTCGCGAGCGGCAGCGTGAGCGTGAAGCGCGCGCCGGCGTCGCGGCCTTCGCTGTAGGCCGACAGCGTGCCGCCGTGCTTCTGCGCGAGCGTGCTCGCGATCGCAAGGCCCAGCCCCAGGCCGCCGAACGAGCGCGTAATGGAATCGTCGGCCTGCTCGAACGCGGAGAAGATGCGCGGCAGCGCCTCCGCGCTGATGCCGATGCCGCTGTCCGTCACCGATACGGCGATCGTCGATGCATCCGGGTTCCACGTGCGCACTTCGATGCGCCCGCCTGCGGGCGTGAACTTCACCGCGTTCTTCATCAGATTCCAGACGATCTGCTGAAGCCGCGCGGCATCGCCCAGCACGACGACAAAAGCCGCATCGAAACGGGTTTCGAGCGTGAGCGTCTTCCCGCGCAGATCGGCCTCGGACATGTCGAGCGCGCTCGTGAGCAGCGTGTCGAGCGCGACGCTCGCGAAATTCAGCGACAGCTTGCCGCGCGCGATGCTCGTGAGATCGAGCAGATCGTCGATCAGGCGCGCTTCGAGCTCCACATTGCGGCGAATCAGATCGAGCGTCGGATGCGCCTCGCGCGGCAGCGCGTGCTTCATTTCGAGCAGGCGCACGGCGGCGAGGATCGGCGTGAGCGGCGTGCGCAATTCATGCGACAGCACCGCCAGAAAATGGTCCTTCGCGCGATTCGCCGATTCCGCCTGATCCTTTGCGAGCCGCAGCGCGTCGGCGGCCATGTGGGCGTCGGTCGCGTCGCGCACGATCTTCGAGAAGCCGATCAGCTCGTCGTGCTCGCTGCGGATGGCGGTCGTCACGCCCGAGGCGAAGAACGAGTGGCCGTCCTTGCGCCAGAGCCAGCGGTCGTCGCTCGCGCTGCCTTCGCGCCGCGCCGTGTCGAGCTCGTTGTCGAACACGCCCGCTTCGCGGTCTTCCTGCGCGTAGAAGATGCTCGCGGACTGGCCGAGCACGTCCTGCGCGGGAAAGCCCAGAATGCGCTCCGAGGCCGCGTTCCACGTGCGAATGCGCCCTTCCGGATCGAGCGTGATGACGGCGTAATCCTTCAGCGCGTCGATGAGCAGACGGAAATGCGTCTCCGTCTCGCGCAGCGCCCGTTCCACCGCGATGCGCTGCGCGCGCTCGGCGCTCTCGCGCATCGCGCGGCGCACGACCGCGGGCAGGCGCTGCAGACGCTGCTTCAGCACGTAATCGGTCGCGCCGCGCTTCAGCATATCGACGGCGTGCTCCTCGCCGAGCAATCCCGACACGAAGATGAACGGCGTGTCGGGCGTTCGCTCGCTCGCGATGGTCAGCGCCTCGATGCCCGAGAAGGTCGGCATCACGAAGTCGGCGAGGATCACGTCGAAGCGCTTCTTGTCCAGTTCGGCGATGAAGCTCGCGGCGTCGTGCACGATCGACGCATCGACCGTATAGTCCGCGCGCTCCAGCTGGGCGATCGTCAGCTCCGCATCGAGTGCGTTGTCTTCGACGAGAAGCAGATGCAGCGGCTGCATGATCTAGACGCCCTCGCAAAAGGACGCAATGAACGGGAGCGCGGACATGGGCAAGGCGATCATGGCGCAGAGGGCGGACGGCGAAAGCGCGTGGACCCCGGCGGCGGTTCGTTGAGCACGGCCCAGAACACGCCGAGATCGCTGATCGCCTCGACGAATTCGGCGAACTCCACCGGCTTCACGACATACGCGTTGACGCCCAGCTCGTAGCTGCGAATGAGGTCCTGCTCTTCGCGCGACGACGTCAGCATGACAACGGGAACGCTCTTCAACGACGCGTTCGAGCGGATCATGTCGAGCACTTCGAGACCGTCGATTTTCGGCAGCTTCAGGTCCAGCAGAATCACCGCGGGATTGCCGGGCGCTCGCTCCTTCCACTCGCCTTCGCAAGTGAGATAGTCGATGGCTTCCTGACCGTCGCGCGCCACGATCACTTCGTTCGCAAGCTGGCTTTTGTCGAGCGCAACAAGTGTGAGCTCGAGATCGTTCGGATTGTCTTCGACGAGCAGTATCGGTTTAAGCATGGTCTCTTCTTGGCTTCATTGCTGACATCCCCTGCGCTCCGCCGGCGTTGCGGAACACGACCGGCAGGGAAAAGTAGAATATCGCGCCCTCTCCCAGCCGTCCTTCGGCCCACGTGCGTCCCTCGTGCCGCTCGACGATGCGCCGCACGTTGGCGAGTCCGATGCCCGTGCCCTCGAACTCCTCCGCGCGATGCAGGCGCTGGAACACGCCGAACAGCTTCGCGCCATACTTCATGTCGAAGCCGACACCGTTGTCGCGCACGCCGATCACGTATTCGTCGCCGCTTCGGGACGCGAATATCTCGATTTTCGCCGATTCCCGCGTTCTCGTATATTTCACCGCGTTCGAAATCAGGTTGCGCAGCGCGAGCTGCAGAAACGCGGCGTCGCCGGTCACGCGCGGCAGATCGCCGATCGCCCATTCGATGCGCCGCCCGCCGCTGTCCTGCTCGAACTCCTGCACCACGCCGCGCACGAGCAGATTGAGATCGACGGGCGCGGGGCGCAGCGCGGCGCGTCCCATTTGCGAGAAAGTCAGCAGGTCGTCGACGAGCGTGCCCGCGAAACGCGCGGAATCGAGCATGTTGTTCAGAAAGCGCCGGCTTTTGTCGGACATGCGCTCGCCTTCCTGCTCGCGCAGCAGATCACCGTAGCCCGCGATATGGCGCAGCGGCGCGCGCAGGTCGTGCGACACGGAGTACGAGAACGCTTCGAGTTCCTTGTTCGCGCGCGCAAGCTCGGTCGCGAGTTCGGCGCGTTTCTCCGCGCGGCGCAGCACGATATTCAGCAGCGCGCCGCGCAATTCGCCGGCGATCTCCAGCTCGCCCTGACGCCACGACGCGGAATGGCCGCGCACCGTTTCGAGCCACGGCAAAAAACTCGTGCGCGGCGCGCTCGCGCCATTGGCCTGCTCGATCTTGACGGGCTCGCCCGCCCATTTGATGGTCTGCATGACCTCGGGCCTGAACCACAGCAGATAGTTGCGAAAGATCTGCGAGACCGGCACCGCGAGCACGCCGCACGCCTTGTCCTCGTGCGCCTTCGCGGGCGGCCACTGGCGCGCGAGCGAATCGGTGGCCCACACGCCCGAGGTGTGCTCCGCGAGCCAGTGCGTGAGCGCGCGCACCGTGTCTTCGTCGGGCGTGGCGCCGAGCAGCGTGACGTGATCGTCGAACACGATCGCCGCGCCCGCCGAACCCGCAAAGCTCAGCACCTCCTGCGGCACCGCCTGCAAACCCGCGACGAAGTCGTCATGCTCGCCCATCGCACCGATCAGGCGGCCCATCGTGCGGCGCAGCGCGGCGAGATACTCGCCTTCGGCGCGCTCTTCCTTCGCTTCGATCTGCAAAGACACCATGTGCCCGAGATGCTCGACCGCGACGCGTGTGTTGAACGGCACGATGCGCGGGTCGTGATCGTGGCACGAAATGAGACCCCACAGCTGGCCGCGCACGACGATCGACACCGACATCGACGCATGCGTGCCCATGTTGCGCATGTACTCCAGATGCACCGGCGAGAAACTGCGCAGCGTGGTGTAGGTGAGATCGGTGGGACGGCCCGTGACGGGATTCAACGCGGGCACGAGGCGCGCGGGCCGATAGTTCACGTCGGCGACGAGCCGGATGCGGTTTTTCAGATACAGCGCGCGCGCCTGCCGCGGAATGTCCGACGCGGGAAAGAACTGATGCAGGAACGACACGTAGCTTTCGTCGCGGTCTTCCGCGAGCACGTGGCTGCGGCCTTCCTCGTCGAAGCTGTAGAGCATCACGCGGCCAAAGCCGGTGATCGAACGCACTTCGCGCACCGCGAGCTCGGCGAGCGCCTGCACGGTCGGCGCGTCCTGCAGCACGCGCGCGAACGTGCGCACGAGCGGGTACATGGAGGCGAACGCATCGCCCGTCGCGGAGGCCGCTTCCATTTCGACGACGAGCGCGCCGTCATGACGATGCAGCGTGACGTCGAAGGAAGCGGCGGGCGTGAGTTCGATCGCGCCGATATAAAGCGGCGCATCGTCGAGCGCAGCCGACGCGGCCGCCTGTTCGATGCGTCGCGCGCCCTGTACGCCGAGCACGGCATCGAGCGGCTTGCCGGGCAAGGTATCGACGCTCGCGCCCGTCAGCGAAGACATGTTCTCGCTCGCCTGCAGGATGCGCAGATCGTCGGCGAGCACGAGCAGAAAGCCGTGCGGCTGGATGCCGCCCGGAATGTGGATCGGCTCGGCGTCGCAGTCCTTCGAGGCGACGCCGGAGCTGAGCGTGCGGCGGCGCGCTTCGGCATCGGGCGGACCGTACGGCCGTTTGCTCGAAGCGTCGCTCATGACGCCGCTCCCGGCGCTGCTTCGATCTCAACCGCTTCGGGGCACAGCCACACGCGCAGGCTTTCGAAGGTCGCGATGGCGGCCTGCACCGCGTCGTCGGACTCGCGCTCCGGCACCGACGCCGCCGCGGTCGCGCGAAACGCATTCCACATGCTGCCGGTGCGCGGCCCGTAGCCGTCGAAGTAGGCGTTGCCGACACCCGGCTCGAGATGGAGACGTGTGGCGACATGCGGCGCGATGAAGCGCCCGCCGAGCGTGCTGCCTTCCATCACGTACATCGAGCCGAACGCATCGCCGAGCGTATGCATGCGCGGCAAGTCATGGCATGGATCGAGTTGCGGCTGCTTGCCCGTCAGCGCGGCGAGATCAGCGGCGAGCAACGGCGCCTTGCGACGCGCATCGAAGAAGTCCGCGAGCGATGCGGGCATGCACGCGGCAACCGCCTCTTCCCACGGCGCGACGTAGCCATAGAAACGTTCGAGCAGTGCGATGTATTCGTCGCGTTGAAGGTCGTCCCGCATCAGGTCGAGTGCATCTTCGAGCCGCGCGTGACACGCGGCGGTTTCGTGCTTCAGACGGGACAGGAGGTCGAGTGGCATGTTGCGTTGGATTGGCTGCTGGGCGCTGTGCGGGCGTGATGCATGCATCGGAAGGGCTTACCGGTTCGAAGGCTCGCGCAACGGGTGCATCGGTAGAAAGAACGCGGCGAGTGTTGCTTTTCAAACCCGCGTTCGATCAACGAATCATTCTACGCAAGCGCACCGCGCGCTGCCATTCGCCGCAGCGCTTCAGCGCTTGCCTTGAGTTTGGCGTTGATACTCGCTTGCGCCGCGCCGGTCCGTATCGACAAGTCCGCGCTCGATATCCTCGTGCGCCTGCTTGCCGATATCGCGCGCCTCCTCTTCGTGCTGCGACTCGACGCTCTGATCGGTCTCGTGCGGCAGCGGCGCATTCGATGCATCGTCATGCGCTTGCGTATCGCGGTCCTTGCTCGCCATCTCGCGGCCCTGCTCGGGCACGCTTTGCGGCGCTGTGTTCGACTGTTTCATCATCGTCTCCCTGTGTGTGCCACTTCACTTGCGCTCGCCGTTCATGCCGAGCCGCTTCTTCATCTCCGTCGTGAGCCTTTGACGCGCCTTCTCGTAATCCGCCCACGGATCGCGCTTCAATGCGTCGAGCCGCTCGCGCGCGTTGCCGATGTTCCATTGATCGCCGCTCGTGACGTCATCGAGCTCGTCCCACGATAGCGGCATCGACGCGCCGAGCCCAGGGCGCGCGCGCAGCGAGAATGCCGCGACCGTGCTCGAACCGCGGTTGTTGCGCAGATAGTCGATGAAGATCTTGCCCTTGCGGTTCTGCATGCCCATCTTCGCCGAGAAGAACTTGGGCAGCGCGTTCGCCATGTGCTGCGCGACCGCCTGCGAAAACGCCTTCATCTCGTCCCAGTCCGCGTGCTTCCTGAGCGGCACGACCACATGAAATCCCTTGCCGCCGCTCGTCTTGCAAAACGACGTGAGGCCGAGTTCCGCGAGCAGTTCCTTCGTGAGCTTCGCGGCCTCGATCATGCGTTCCCAGCCCACGCCTTCGCCGGGGTCGAGATCGAACACCATGCGATCCGGCTTCTCGATGTTCGATGCCACCGCGTTCCACGTATGCAGTTCGATCGTGCCCATCTGCGCGGTGCCGACGAGCGCTTTCGACGATTCGATCGTGAGCAGCGGCGGATGTCCCGGATCGATATCGGGATGCTGCGTGATATGCGGAATCGCGAGCTTCGCGCTGTGCTTCTGAAAGAAGAGCTCGCCGCCGATATCCTCGGGCGCACGCACGAGCGACACCGGACGGTCCTTGAGATGCGGCAGCATCCACTTGGCGACCGATGCGTAGTATTCGACGACATCGAGCTTGGTGTAGCCGGCGGATTTATCGATCACACGATCGGGATGACTGATCTTCACGCCTTCGACTTCGGCCGAGCTTGCCTTGGCCTTTTTCACGGCAGCGGTTTTCTTCGCCGCCACTTTCTTCGCCGCCACCGGCTCTTCCTTCACGATCTGACGCGCGGGTTTATCGTCACGCAGACTGACGAACGATGCTTGTCGCACGATGCGCTCCTTGGTCCATTCCGCGAAATTGCACTCGGCCACGAGTTCGGGCTTCACCCAATGCACGGGCGTGCGGCTGCGTTCCTGCGGCTCGCTCGCAAACGGCATGCGCGGCGTCTCGCGCTTGTCGAGTTCCTTCTTCACCGCGACGAGCATCTTCTGATCGAAACCGGTGCCCACGCGCCCCGCGTATTGCAGCTTGCCGCTTTTGTCGTACACGCCGAGCAGAAGCGCACCGAATTGCCCGCGGCTGCCCGACGGCTCCGAATAACCGCCGATCACGAACTCCTGGCGGCGTCTGCACTTGAGCTTGATCCACGAATTGCCGCGCCCCGGCACATACGCGCTGTCGATGCGCTTGCCGATGATCCCTTCGAGCGCCATGTCGCAAGCGCTCTTGAGCAGCTCGTCCGCATGAAAGGCGAAGTCCTGCGAATAGCGCAGCACCGGATCGTCGACCGGTTCGATGAGCGCCTTCAGCATCGCGCGGCGCTGCACGAGCGGGACGTGGCGCAGGTCGTAGCCGTTCAGATACGGCACATCGAAGAAATACACGACGATGTCCTGCGGCCGTCCCGCATCGAAGGCGTTTTGCAGCGCCTGAAAATCCGGCAGGCCGCGCTCGTCGAGCACCACGGCTTCGCCGTCGAGCCAGCCGCTTTCGATATCGAGCTTCTCGAGCGCCTTCACCTGCTTCGAGAACTTCGCACTCCAGTCGTTGCCGTTGCGCGTATAGATGCGGATGTCGCGCTTGCCGCGGGTCGTTTCGATGCGCGCCAGCATGCGATAACCATCGAACTTGATTTCGTAGGCCCAGTCTTCGCCGGGCGGCGCGGCATCGACGAGCGTCGCGAGCTGCGGTTTGAATGTCGCGGGCAGTTTCGCCTTGACCGCGCCTTCGATGGCCGGCTCGTGCGACAAGGTGCGCAACGATTCCGCGCTGCGGTTCGCGACGATATCCGGATGCGCGTGCCCGTCCGATTGTTTGCGCGCCGCCGTCCTGCGCGCGGGCGCTTTCTTGGCGGCGGCCTTGCGTTCGGCACGGTCGATGAGCGCGCCGTTCTTCGCGCGCGCGCCGAGCGATTCGGAAAGCACGCTGCCCGGTTTTTTCAGCAGGATGTCATACTCGGCTTCGGGCCGCGCTTCGTCGTCGCGTTCCTTGATGAGCAGCCACTGCTCCTTGTCGCCGCTGCCGCGCATGTGGCTTTTCACGAGCGTCCAGCCGCCATGCAGCTTTTCGCCGTCGAGCACGAACTTGAGCTTGCCCTTCTCGTATTCGCGCGCCGCTTCCTCCACGCTGCCCGACTGCGGCGCCCAGGTCCCGCGATCCCACACGATCACGCTGCCCGCGCCGTAATTGCCTTCCGGAATCTCCCCTTCGAACGAACCGTAATCGAGCGGATGATCCTCGACATGCACTGCGAGACGCTTCACCGATGGATCGAGGCTCGGCCCTTTGGGCACCGCCCATGACTTGAGCGTGCCGTCGAGCTCAAGCCGGAAGTCGTAATGCAGACGGCGCGCGTCGTGTTCCTGGATGACGAAGGACATGGCCTTTGTCGCCGTCGCTTTTGCGGTCTTCTTCGCGCGCGCAACGCCGCTGCGCTTCGCCGCGCCGGACGGTTCCGGCGTCTTGTCGAAACGCCGCATCCGCTGATAGGTGTCGAGTTTCTCGGCCATCGTCGTGTGCTTCCAGACTTACGCGCGTTTGCGGCGCGTGGTCGTCTTGCGTGCGGGACGCGCGGTTTCCGCGGCCGCTTCGTCCTCGGCTTGCGCGGCCTTCGCGCCGCGTTTGGCCGGCGCCGCGCCGCCCTTCTTCAGGCTGCGCTTGAGCAGTTCCGACAGATCCAGAATATCCGCCGACGGCTTATCCCCGCCTTCCTCGATCGTCATGACTTCGGCGACCTTGCCTTCCTTCACCTTCTTGTCGACGAGCGCCATGATGTCGTCCCTGAAGGTGTCGTGATACTTGGACGGGTCCCACGTGTCGCTCATGTCGTCGATGAGGCGCTTGGCCATCTCCAGTTCCTTTGGCGTGACGCCGGCCTTCTTCGTGTTTTCGTCGGGGAACTTGAATTCGGTGAAGTCGCGTACTTCGTCGCCCCAGCGCAGCGTGTTGAGCGCGAGCGCCGGCCCGACGGGAATCAGCGCGGCGAGATGCTGCTTGTTATGCAGCACGACGCTCGCGATGCCCACTTTGCCGGTGTCCTTCAGCGCGTCGCGCAGCAGCGCATAGACCTTTTCGCCCTTGCGGTCGGGCGCGAGGTAATAAGGCGTATCGAGCGAGAGAAACGAGATGTCGGGCGCATCGACGAAAGCGAGAATATCGACCGTCTGCGTCGATTCGGGATTGGCCGCGCGGATTTCGGCGTCGGTCATCACCACGTATTTGCCCTTCTCGTATTCGAAGCCGCGCACGATGTTGTCGCGCGTGACTTCCTTGCCCGTGTTCTTGTTGATCTGCTTGTAGCCGATGGGATCCATCGAGCGCTTGTCGAGCAGATTGAAGCCGACCTTTTCCGACTGCGTCGCCGGATAGAGTTGCACGGGCACGTGGACCAGCCCGAAGCTGATCGCGCCTTTCCAGATCATATGCGGCATCGCGGCACCTTCGCTGTCGGTTCGAGGCTTGCGCCGCGCGCGTATGCGGCGCGGCATCGAAAGGAATCGCACGAAGCGTGCCAAGAAGCGCACACGCGGATAGGCGCGTCGCGCCCGGGCGATGGCGTAAACGTACGCTATCGCCGCGCCCTCGCCGTCTGTAAGCCTTACTGCCGTGTTGCTTGTCGCGTGCGTGGAAAGAAAAGACGGTTAGTTGCGATTCGATCGATAAAAAATGCGCCGAGGGAGAATCGGCGCGTCCAAAAACTCACTTCCGGCTTGCGGTGACGGTCAGTTGCGTGCCGTCGTCGAGCGTGACGGTTTTCTTCGAACCGGTCGACGTCGGCATCGAAAAACGGACGATCTGGCTCAACCGGTTATCGACCGGACATTGCAGGCTCTTGCCGCCGACCGTGACCTTGTTCGTGCCTTTCGGCGCATAGGCGCGAAAGCTGATCTGCACGTTGGCCGAACCGTTGTCGCCGACGACCGGCGCGAAACGGATCTGCACTTGCCGCACGGCCTGGCCGTCCGCGCTCTTGGGCACGGACGCCGCTCCCGGGCAGCCGTCCGGCACGGCCTGCGCGCCGCTTGGCGCCGTGCCCTGCCAGGTGAAGTCATCGGTCTGTCCGGAGCGGATGGTGCGCGTTTCCTGCTCGTTGCCAAAGCTCTTCGACACCATTTTCACGGTGTACTTGATCGGTCCGTCGTTCGGCGCTTCGGAGAGAACCTTGATGCCTGGCGTCGCGTGGGCCGTCGCGGCGAACATCGCGAGCGCGGCGACGGAAACGATGCGACGAACGTTCGAAAGACGGTTCATGCCGCCACCTCCGTATCGAGCGCTGAGGAAGGCCGGCGTCGCAAGCGCGCCGGCATGCTGTAGGGCGGATCAAGTCTAGCGCCCCGCATGCCGGGTCATCCTAGTGGAAAACCCGCGTGAGCGGCAAAGTCAATGACGTTCGTCAACGCGCGATCAAAAGCCGGTCAGAACCAGCTTGCCGACCGTGCGCCCTTCCTCCAGCAGCCGATGCGCCTCGCGCAGATTGCTCGCGTTGATCGTGCCGAGATTCCTGCCGAGCGTCGTGCGGATCGTGCCTGCGTCGATCAGCCGCGCCACTTCGGACAGCAGCTTGTGCTGCTCGATCATGTCGGGCGTCTTGAACATCGCGCGCGTGAACATGAACTCCCAGTGAAACGCCGCGCTCTTCGATTTCAGCAATTCGACCGCGACCGGCTTCGCGTTTTCGACGATCGTGCAGATGCCGCCCTGCGGCTTGACGACTTCGGCGGCGGCCGGAAAGTGGCGGTCGGTGTCGTTGAAGATGAGCACGTAATCGACTTGCGCGAAACCGATGTCCTTCATCTGCTGCGCAATGTCGCCAAAGTGATTGACGATGTGATCCGCGCCGAGGTCTTCCGCCCATTTCACCGATTCGGGCCGCGACGCGGTCGCGATCACCTGCAGCTTCGCGACGCGCTTGGCAAGCTGAATGCCGATGGAGCCGACGCCGCCCGCCCCGCCGATGATCAGCACCGACTTGCCCGCGTCCTTGCCTTCCGCCGACACGCCAAGGCGCTCGAACAGCGCTTCCCACGCGGTGATGGTCGTGAGCGGCAGCGCGGCGGCGCAGGTGAAATCGAGCGACTTCGGTTTAGCGCCGACGATGCGCTCGTCGATCAGGTGAAATTCGCTGTTCGCGCCCTGCCGCGTGATGTCGCCGGCATAGTAGACCGGATCGCCGGCCTTGAAGAGCGTGACATCCGGACCGACGGCTTCGACGACGCCCGCCGCGTCCCAGCCGAGCACGCGCGGCGCGTCCTCGACCTTGTCCTTCGGCGCG
Organism: Caballeronia cordobensis; assembly: GCF_001544575.2. Lineage (GTDB taxonomy): Bacteria > Pseudomonadota > Gammaproteobacteria > Burkholderiales > Burkholderiaceae > Caballeronia > Caballeronia cordobensis. The sequence continues at coordinate 11,034 of NZ_FCNY02000032.1, read as the reverse complement.
CGCACTTTCGTATCGACGGGATTCACGGCGATCGCCTCGATTTTCACGAGCAGGTCGCGGCCGGTGGGCGTCGGTTTGGCGAGTTCGATATCGACGAGCGATTCGGGGTTGGAGATCGGAAGGTAACGCGTAAGGCCGATGGCTTTCATGGGCGGGCTCCATTTTTGGATTGAACTGGTTCCGATGTTAGTACGCGACCGCCATCTGTAAAACCGTCATAATCGCTGAAACATTCTTCTGGAAATCCATCAAATGACGAGCGATGCTCTCGCGGATGCCACGACGCGCGACCGCCTCGATCTGCTCGACGTCGGGCTTTTCATGCGCGCGGCGGCGCTCGCGAATCTCTCGGCGGCGGCGCGCGAGTTCGGCCTGTCGCCGGCGGTCGCGAGCGCGCGCATCGCCGGGCTGGAGCGCATGCTCGGCGCGCGGCTCTTGCACCGGACGACGCGGCGGGTGTCGGTCACGCAGGAAGGCGAGATCTTCGCGGCGCACGCGCGCGAGTTGCTCGACGCCGCCGAGACCGCGCGCGCATCGGTCGGGCGAGCGCGCGAGCAGCCGCACGGACGCCTGCGCGTGACGATGCCCTCGTCGCTCGGCCGCCAGCACATCTCGCCGCTGATTCCCGCGTTCCTGCGCCAGTATCCCGGCGTCGCGGTCGAGCTGCGCATGACCGATCAGATCGTGGATCTCGTCGATGAAGGCATCGATCTCGCCATTCGCATCGGCGCACTGAAGGATTCGACGCTCGTCGCGAAAAAGCTCGCGAGCAACCGGCGCGTGCTGTGCGCTTCGCCCGCCTATCTTGCAGCGCACGGCACGCCGCGCCATCCGGCCGATCTCGCCCAGCACGAATGCGTGATCCTCGCCGATCAGCGCGACTGGAGCTTCGTGACGCCGACCGGCGTGTTCGATGTGCGCGTGTCGGGACGGCTCGTGACCGACAACGGCGAAGTGATCCGCGATGCGCTCGCGGCGGGCATCGGCATCGGCCTGAAATCGACGTGGAGCGTGGCGCCGCTCATCGCGAGCGGCGAGCTCGTTACCGTGCTCGACGATTACCCGCTCGCCCGAGAGGTCGCCATCTGGGCGGTGTATCCGAGCCGCGCGTTCGTGCCGCCCAAGACGCTCGCGTTCATCGGCTTTCTGGCGGCGCAGTTCGGCGAGCCGCCGTACTGGGATGTCGATCCGGCGCGCGTGCAGCGCTGAAGGTTCTTTACAATGTCGGTTTCGCCGCCCTTCTTCTGCTCTTTTTTCGATGAATCTCGTCATTCAAGCCCTGGCACCGATTTCCGATTCGCATCTGCGGCCGCTCGCGGCGCTCGCCCGCTCGCGGGAAACGCATCGCATCGACGACACGCTCCTGCGTCTCATCGGCGCCGATCCATTGCAGCGCCCTGATATCGACGCCTATTGCGGCGCGCACGCGCTCGATTACGCCTATGTCGCGCCCGGCGCGAAGCTGGCGGACTTCGGCCTCGTCGCGATGGACATGGATTCGACGCTCATCACGATCGAATGCATCGACGAGATCGCGGATTTCTGCGGCCTGAAAGCGGAAGTCGCGGCGATCACCGAAGCGTCGATGCGCGGCGAGATCAAGGACTTCAACGAGAGCCTCACGCGCCGCGTCGCGCTGCTCAAGGGCCTGGAGGCGAGCGCGCTGGAACGCGTCTACGAGGAACGTCTGAAGTTGTCGCCGGGCGCGGAACGCATGCTCGAAGGCGCGCGCGCGGCGGGCCTGAAAACGCTGCTCGTGTCGGGCGGCTTCACGTTTTTCACGGAGCGGCTGAAGGCGCGCCTCGGCCTCGACTACGCGCGCGCGAACACGCTCGAAATCGTCGATGGCAAGCTGACCGGCAAGGTCGTCGGGGATATCGTGAACGCCGATGAAAAGGCGCGCACGCTCATCGAGACGTGCGCCGCGATCGGCATCGATCCGAAACGCGCCATCGCCATGGGCGACGGCTCGAACGATCTGAAGATGATGGCCGAAGCCGGCTTGTCGGTGGCGTTTCGCGCGAAGCCGGTGGTGCGGCAGTCGGCGAGCGTCGCGTTCAACTTCGTCGGCCTGGACGGATTGCTGCGCCTGTTCTGACGACAAACGGCGCCTTGCGGCGCCGTTTGTCGTTCAGGCGAACGCTTTTGCGAGCGCCGCTTCCAGGTCCGCGCGCAAGTCACTTTCCGCTTCCAGCCCGATATAGAAGCGCACCAGCACGCCCTCGTGCGGCCATTGCGACGCGGTGCGCATCGAGCGCACGTTGTACGGCATCGCGAGGCTGTGCGACCCGCCCCAGCTCCAGCCGATCGAAAACAGTTCGAGCGCTTCGACGAATGCATCGACCTGAGCGGCGCTGTAGCGGCCATCGAACACGATCGAGAACAGCCCGCCCGCGCCGCCCTTGAAATCGCGCTCGAAGAAGGCGTGACCCGGGCAGTCTTCCAGCGCCGGATGCAGCACCGCGGCGACTTCCGGGCGCGTCTCGAGCCAGTGGGCGAGCGCAAACGCGGTGCGGTCGTGCGCCTCGTAGCGCGTTTGCATCGTCGGCAGGCTGCGCAGCACGAGCGACGCATCGTCCGCCGACACGCCAATGCCCATGCGCATCCGCGCTCGCTTCAGCTTCTTGTGCAGCTCGATATCGCGCGTGATGGTTGCGCCCATCAGCAAGTCGCTGCCGCCCGACTGATACTTCGTCAGCGCCTGCACGGAAATGTCGACGCCATGCTCGAACGGCTTGAACGCGAGGCCCGCCGAAAACGTGTTGTCGATGGCGGTGACGATGCCCTTCGCCCGCGCGACCGCGACGATCGCCGGCACGTCCTGCACTTCCATCGTCACCGAGCCGGGCGCTTCGAGCCAGATGATCTTCGTGTTCGGGCGGATCGCATCGGCGATGCCCGCGCCTGTCATCGGATCGTAGTAGGTCACTTCGAGACCGAAGTCCGCGGCGAGCCAGTCCGCGTGCTCGCGGTTCGGCGAATACGCGTTGTCGGGCACGAGAACGTGGTCGCCCGCCTTCACCAGCCCGAAGTACACGTTGGAGATTGCCGCCAGCCCCGACGGCTGCAGCAGCGCGTGTTCGCCGCCCTCGATCGCGGCGAGGCGCTGCGCGAGCGCGATCGTCGTCGGCGTGCCGTGCAGGCCGTAGCGCCATTTCGAATCGTCGCTCCAGACGAGCGAACGCATCGTCGCGAGATCGGGAAACACGACCGTCGATGCGCGCGCGACCGGCACGGAAAACGACTCGAAGCCGGGCGTGATGCGATCCTTCGGTTGCACGATGCGGGTTTGCAGATCGTGGTCGTTAGTGTTCTTGCGTGAATCGGTCATGGCTTCGATGTGAATCGCGAAAAAGAAAAGCCGCCGGATCGGGCCGGCGGCGTAAAAACAAGTCGGGCTATTCGCCGATGATGACGTTGCTCGTGCCGCCCACGGCATTCTTGGGCGGCGCAGGCGGCGCCGGTTCCAGCGACGGCGCGGGCGGCGCGGGTGGCGCCTTCGCCGCACCCGCTGGCGGCATCGCGGGCAATTTCACACCTGCCACGGCCGGACGCAGATCGAACGGCTGCCCGTTGGAATCGTCCGGGTCCATGCGCTCGCCCGACAGGCTGCCGTCCGCCGCGATCTTGCCAACCCAGTTGCCCGTGATGTGCGTGCCGTCGTTCGATTCCTCGATCTCCAGCGTGTCGCCGTCGCGATCGCCCGCGACGAGAATCACGTTCGGGCTGCCGGCGAAACGATACTCGCCGTGCAGGCCGGAAGGGTCGTCGGTTTTCGCGCCGAGCTTCATCTCGATCTGCCTGCCGCCGAGCGTGCCGACATAGCGCGGAAAGCGCGCGAACTCCGGATTCGGCGTCAGCGGCTTTTGCGGCGGCAGCGCGAGTTCCTTGATCGCGGCCTGCGCGCCGTGCACATCCGCGCCGGCGGGCTCCCGCTCGTTTTGCGGAATCACGCCGGTCGAGCTTTTCGGCATCGGCGAATTGCAGGCGGCGAGCGCCACCGCGATGGCCAAAGCCGCGAGCATCCGCGGCCCCTTCATGCTGTGCGTCATCCTTGCTTCCTTTTGCGTCCTTCAGATGCGCTCGAAGATCGCCGCGATGCCCTGCCCGCCGCCGATGCACATCGTCACGAGCGCGTAACGCCCGCCGATGCGCTGCAGCTCGTACAGCGCCTTCACGGTGATGAGCGCGCCGGTCGCGCCGATCGGATGGCCGAGCGAAATGCCCGAGCCGTTCGGATTGACCTTCGCGGGATCGAGCTTCAGTTCCTGCGACACGGCGCACGCTTGCGCGGCGAACGCCTCGTTCGCCTCGATGACGTCGAGATCGCCGACGGAAAGGCCCGCGCGCTCCAGCACTTTCTGCGTCGCCGGCACCGGGCCGATGCCCATGATCTTCGGATCGACGCCGGCGTGCGCGTAGGCGACGAGGCGCGCGAGCGGTTTCAGGCCGCGCTTCTCCGCGACGGCGCGCTCCATCAGCACGACGGCCGCGGCCGCGTCGTTGATGCCCGACGCGTTGCCCGCCGTCACCGTGCCGTTTTCCTTCGCGAAGACCGGCTTGAGCTTCGTGAAGTCGTCCGGCGTCGCGTTCATGCGCACGTGCTCGTCGCGGTCGAAGACAATGTCGCCCTTCTTCGACGCGATCGTGATCGGCAGAATCTGTTCCTTGAAGTAACCGGCTTCGGTCGCGTGCGCCGCGCGGCGGTGCGATTCGAGCGCGAGCGCGTCCTGCATCTCGCGCGTGATGCCGAACTTCTGCGCGACGTTCTCCGCCGTCACGCCCATGTGAATCTTGTCGAACGGATCGTTGAGCGCGCCGACCATCATGTCGATGACGCGCGCATCGCCCATGCGCTGGCCGAAGCGCGCCGCGGGCATGATGTACGGCGCGCGGCTCATGCTTTCCGCGCCGCCGCCGATGGCGACATCGGCATCGCCGAGCAAAATGGCTTGCGCCGCCGAGACGATCGCCTGCAAGCCGGAGCCGCACAGACGGTTCACGGTGAGCGCGGGCGCGTGCTGCGCAACGCCGCCGTCGAGCGCCGCGACGCGCGCGAGATACATGTCGCGCGGCTCGGTATGGACCACGTTGCCGAAGACCACGTGACCGACTTCATCGCCCTTCACGTTCGCCCGCGAGAGCGCCTCGCGCACGACGCGCGCGCCGAGATCGGTCGGGCTGAAGTCCTTGAGCGCGCCGCCGAAATCGCCGATCGCCGTGCGCACGCCGCTTACCACCACCACTTCTCGCTGCATGTTGTCGTCTCCTTTGCCTGGGTGTTCGTGTATTCCGCTCGATTATTCCGCCAGCGCGCGCTCGACCTCGTCCTTGCGCGGAATCGGCGCGACGGCGCCAAAGCCTTGCGTCGACAGGGCCGCCGCCGCGTTCGCATAGCGCGCGGCCGCGAACGCGTCGTCACCCGCGACGATGCGCGCGATGAACGCGCCGCCGAAGCAGTCGCCCGCGCCGGTTGCATCGACCGCCTGCACGACGCGGCCCGGCACGACACGCCGCTCGTCCGGCGTCGCGATATACGCGCCTTCCCGGCCGAGCTTCAGCGCGATGATTGTCGGGCCAAGCGCCAGCAATGCGTCGACGATGGCGTCTTTGTCCTCGTGGCCCGTGAGCAGGGTGACGTCGTCCCAGCTCGGCAGGCAGATATCGGTCGCGCGGATCGCTTCGGTCATCACCGCGCGGGCGCGCGCGAGCGGCCACAGCTTCAGGCGCAGGTTCGTATCGAAGCTGACCTTCACGCCGTGCGAGCGCGCATGATCGATGGCGGCGAGCGCGGCGTCGCACGCCGCCACGCCGATCGCGAGGCTGATGCCCGACAGATGGATGATCTTCGCCGCCGCGATGGCATCGAGCGGCAAATGCGACGGCGCGTAGCGGCTCGCCGCCGAGCCCGCGCGCAGATAGTCGAAGCGATGCCCGCTCTCGCCGTGCGACACGAAATAGACGCCCGTGGGGGCGTCATGATCGACGCGCACGGTCGATGTATCGACGTTTTCCGCGCGCCACAGATCGAGCAGCAATTGCCCGAAATGATCGTTGCCGACGGCGGACACGAAACCGGTCGACGCCCCCTGACGCGACGCCGCGATCAGGAAGTTGGAGACATCGCCGCCGAAGCCCTGCAGATAGTTCGGCTGATCGCGCGTGGACTGATTGAACTCGACCATGGCCTCGCCGAGCGCGAGAACGTGCGGCATCGCTGGCATGTGCTTACACCTCGCCCCAGAGATCGTGGCCGTCCGCGCCGGTGATCTTCACCGAAACGAAGTCGCCGGCCTTGTAGCGCTTCGATGCCTTGGTCGCCGGCGCGATGTAGACGACGCCGTCGATTTCCGGCGCATCCGCCGCCGTGCGGCCGACGCCGCCGTCCGTGCTCACTTCGTCGACGAGCACTTTCAGCGTCTTGCCGACCTTCTTCTTCATGCGCTTGGCCGACAGCTCTTCAGCCAGTTCCATGAAGCGCGCGCGGCGGTCCTCGCGCACATCGTCGGGCAAGGCGCCGTCGAGCTCGTTCGCGCTCGCGCCTTCGACCGGCGAATACGCGAAGCAGCCGACGCGGTCCAGGTCCGCTTCCTTCAGGAAATCCAGCAGCGTCTGGAACTGCTCTTCCGTTTCGCCCGGAAAGCCCGCGATGAACGTGCTGCGGATGGTCAGGTCCGGACAGATTTCGCGCCACGTCTTCACGCGTTCGAGCACCTTTTCGGCGTTGGCCGGGCGCTTCATGCGCTTGAGCACTTCGGGGTGCGCGTGCTGGAACGGCACATCGAGATACGGCAGCACGTGGCCCCTGAGCGGACCTTCGGCCATCATCGGGATGACTTCGTCGACGCTCGGATACGGATACACGTAATGCAGGCGCACCCACGCGCCGTATTGTGAGGCGAGTTCGCCGAGCGCGCCGACGAGATCGGTCATGCGCGTCTTGAGCGGCTTGCCGTTCCAGAAGCCGGTGCGGTATTTCACATCGACGCCGTAGGCACTCGTGTCCTGCGAAATCACGAGCAGTTCCTTCACGCCGGACTTGAAGAGGTTTTCGGCTTCGAGCATGACGTCGGCGACGGGACGCGACACGAGATCACCGCGCATCGACGGGATGATGCAGAACGTGCAGCGATGGTTGCAGCCTTCGGAAATCTTCAGATACGCGTAGTGACGCGGCGTGAGCTTGATGCCGGCGGGCGGCACGAGATCGGTGAACGGATCGTGCGGCTTCGGCAAATGCGCGTGCACCGCGTTCATCACTTCGTTGGTCGCGTGCGGGCCGGTGACGGCGAGCACTTTCGGATGCACTTCTTCGATGAGACCCGTGCCGCTCGCGCTCTTTTTCGCACCGAGACAGCCGGTCACGATGACCTTGCCGTTTTCGGAGAGCGCTTCGCCGATGGCGTCGAGGCTTTCCTGCACGGCTTCGTCGATGAAGCCGCAGGTGTTGACGACGACGAGGTCCGCGCCGTCATACGTGCCGGAGATTTCGTAACCTTCGGCGCGCAACTGGGTCATGATCTGCTCGGAATCGACGAGCGCTTTCGGGCAGCCGAGGGAAACCATGCCGATTTTCGGCGCGGGATTCGTCTTGGCGATTGAATCTAAAGTGTTTTTCACGGGGAGAATGTCGTTTCTGGTCGCACGAGGCCAATCCATCATTTTACCCCGGCGCGCTGGGGCGGCGGATTTTGCGATTGCCGCCGGAGACCGCACAACCGCTATGCCGCGCCGATGAGCACGTCGGCCGGAATGTTCAAACCTTCATGCAGGCGGCGAATCATCGCGAGGCTCAATGCGCGTTTGCCTGCGAGGACCTCGTAGACCCGGTTCGGGTTCCCGATGTACGGCTGCATATCGGGCACGGACAGGCCCGCCTGCTCCATGCGGAATTTGATCGCCTCGATCGGGCTGGGAGCGGCCAGCGGAAAGCGCTCGGCTTCGTATCGCTCAATGAGGATCGTCAGGATGTCGAGTGCGTCGCCCTCGGGCGTGCCGGGAGCGGGATCGGCGTCCACGAGCACCGCCACGGCGGCGAGCGATGCGGTGTAATCGGCTTCGGTGCGAATCGGATGAATCTCCATGGTCTTACTCCATCTCGACGGTTGCCGCGTCGACCTTGTCGTATTGCGCATGCGTGCCGACGAATTTGATATAGGCGACGCCCACGCGATACGCCACAGCCACGATCAGTCGATACTCGTTGCCTTTGATATTGAAAACGACGCGATTACGTCCCACGAAACTCGCGGACGAATACTGCTCCTTGATGTCCTGAGGCGTTCTCCACACCGCCTTGGATGTTTCCGCGTACCACGCCAACAAGGCTTGCTCGGCCTGCGCATGCCTTCGGATGAAAGCAGACAACGATTTTCTCGCGACGATTCGCATACGGCTCCACTTTAGTCCCATATTGGGACTGAGGCAATGGCCGAATTTTAGCGAATGTACGTGGCGCAGACCGGAAAAACACACACTTTTCCACAATTTGCAGCAATGACGCGCCCTACTATCACGTCCTCGCTCCGCAATCCGTAGGCACTATGCTCGACCACTCCGCGCTCCGCCATTTCAACCCGCTCTTCATCACCCCCTGCTATTCCGGCCAGGTCACGTCGGGCTACGCCACCAGCATGCTCACGCTGACGAACGAACTGTGGCGTCTCGGCGTGCAGGGCTCGATGCGCATCCGGGCCGGCGAAAGCCTCGTCACCCGTGCGCGCAACGAAGCCGTCGCGCATTTCCTGGCGCAGAAGCAGCACACGCATCTTTTCTGGATCGATGCGGATATCGCCTTCACGCCGGACCAGGCGCTGCGCCTTCTGCTCGCAGACCGCGATGTGGTCGCGGGCGTGTATCCGTTGAAGCGCATCGACTGGGCGGGCGAAATTCCCGCCGGCCTCACGCAGGAACAATTTTTCGCCCGCGCCCTGCGCTATCCGGTGAATTCGCACGACGGCGCGCGCGGGACAATCGACGACGACGGGTTCATGGAAGTCAGCGAAGCCCCGACGGGCTTCATGTGCATCCGCCGCGCGGTGCTCGACACGATGATCGAGCGCATGCCCGAACTGCGCTACGTGCCCGACGCGCCGCCGGACTCGCCGCTGCACGGCTACTGCCATCGCTTTTTCGACGTGATGGTCGAGCCCGGAACCGGACGCTATCTTTCCGAAGACTACGCGTTCTGCCGGCGCTGGCGCGATCTGGGCGGAAAGGTCTATGTGGATGCCCGCTCGAAGCTCGCCCATCACGGCGCGTTCACGTATCGCGGCGATTTCAGCGCGGCGTGGGCGCAGGACCCGGCGCGCGCGGTGGGCGGACTGTGAGCGGACGGCATGCGGGCGCTCACGCCAAGGCACGAGAAGCCTCGACGCCGGCCGCGCCCGTGAAACCGGCTACTTCTTCTCCGTCGACGAAGGCGTGGGCGTCGGGAACGGAAACGTGTTGAACATCGATTTCGCCTGCGACTGCATCTGCTCCTGCATCTGCACGAACATGTTCTTCGACTGCTCGATGTAGCTCGTCATCATGCCCTGCATCATCGGCGCCTGCATGTTCATGAACTGCGACCAGACCTCCGGGTTGAGCGCGTTGCCGTCGTACATACCCTTGCTCTGCTCGGTCAGCTTCTGCTGAATGTCGATGAACGCCTGGATGTTCTTTTCCAGATACGTGCCCATCATGCCCTGCATCGCATGGCCGTAGAAGCGGATGATCTGCGACAGCATCACCGACGAGAACATCGGCAGCCCGCCGCTTTCCTCTTCGAGAATGATCTGCAAAAGAATACTGCGCGTGAGATCGTCGTTGGACTTCGCGTCGAGGACCTTGAAGTCTTCCTGATCGAGCACGAGTTGCTTCACGTCGGACAACGTGATGTAAGTGCTCGTCTCCGTATCGTATAGCCGACGGTTTGGATATTTTTTGATGAGTCGTTCGGCGGCTTTCTTTGTAGTAGTAGTGGTCATTTAACGCCTTTAAACGCAAAACTTTACTGCGATGGCAGCAAGCAGGTCTTGCGTTGTCGCAAAAAAGCGCTGCTGCGTGTTCGCCGCATCGTTGATTAAACCGGCGAGTGGCGGCTTCCCGCGCGCACTCGGGCGCGTCGCGGGAAGCCGCCGCCCGTCAGCCCATGTGCAAGCCGCCGTTCAGCGAGAAGTCAGCACCGGTCGAGAAGCCCGATTCGTCGGACGCCAGCCACGCGCAGATCGAGCCGATCTCGTCGGGCGTGCCCAGACGCCGCACGGGAATCGTCGCGACAATCTTCTCGAGCACTTCCGGACGGATCGCCTTCACCATGTCCGTGCCGATATAGCCCGGCGACACGGTGTTGACCGTCACGCCCTTGGTCGCCACTTCCTGTGCGAGCGCCATCGTGAAGCCGTGGATGCCAGCCTTGGCGGTCGAGTAGTTCGTCTGGCCGAACTGACCCTTCTGACCGTTCACCGACGAAATGTTGATGATACGGCCAAAGCCGCGCTCCACCATGCCGTCGATGACCTGCTTGGTCACGTTGAAGAGGCTCGTCAGGTTCGTGTCGATGACGGCGGTCCAGTCTTCGTGCGTCATCTTGCGGAACACGACGTCGCGCGTGATGCCCGCATTGTTGACCAGCACGTCGACCTCGCCGACTTCCGCCTTGACCTTGTCGAACGCGTTCTTGGTCGACTCCCAGTCGCCGACATTGCCTTCCGAGGCGACGAAGTCGAAGCCGAGCGCTTTCTGGTCTTCGAGCCATTTCACCCGGCGCGGGGAGTTCGGACCGCAACCCGCGACGACCGTGAAGCCATCCTTGAGCAGGCGCTGGCAGATGCTGGTGCCGATGCCGCCCATCCCGCCCGTTACATACGCTATGCGCTTCGTCATTCCTCACTCCATTTTGTTATGCGAGCGGCGCTCGAACTACACCGCCCGCTTGCCCTTCCCAATGTTGCCTTGTTACGGACGCTCCACCGCCAGCGCGACACCCATGCCGCCGCCGATGCACAGCGACGCCAGGCCCTTCTTCGCGTCGCGCTTCTGCATTTCGTG
>NZ_FCNY02000047.1 GCF_001544575.2 Caballeronia cordobensis | reverse complement strand
TCACCGCCCGCGGTCACACGCACGTTGGCCATTTTTCTCCTCCGGGAACGGCCCTCGCCTAAAGAGTGCCCTCACAAACCCAATCGGGCTTGGATCGCGCACGGTCCGTCACATCGCGCCACTTCTTGTATTGGTACAGCCATTTCAAATTCCAGCCCGCTTCGCGGCCGATGGGAAGAGCGGGTACGCGAGCGCAATCGTGCCCCACTGGTTTCCCTCGCATACGGGGCGGCAGCGCGTAGCGCTGTGCCGGTGCTATTTCGTGCTGAACCAGCGTCCTTTGCGTACTAGCTCGTCAGACCGTGCGCGATCCAAGCCCGATTAGTCCTTTGGGGGCGACACTTAGGCGAGTGCCGCCTTGGAGGAGAAAAGTGGCCAACGTGCGTGTGACCGCGGGCCTGAAGAGCTGCTTTCTTTGGTGACTTTCTTTGCAGCAGCAAAGAAAGTTACCCCCGCCCCGGGGAGGGGCAGTGCTAATAAACCACCACGAAAACAAGTTCCACGAAAAAAAATCAAAGCCCCAAATACTGCTTAACCGCCGGTAATCCATCCTTCCCATCGACGGTCTTAACACCCGCCAACCAAGCATCCAACACCTGCGGATGCTGCTTAAGATAGGCCTTAGCCGCCTCCTGAGGCCGCTCCTTATTCATGACAGGCTGCATCAACCGATTCTCAAGATCGGTCGTAAACCGAAGATTGGAAACAAACTTCCCCGCATTCGGACACCGCGTCAGAAAATCCGTGTTGGTCAGCGTATAAACCCGCGCTTCGCCGTAATACGGCCCAAACACCTCATCCCCGCCAGCCAGATAATTGATCTTCATCTGAATGTTCATCGGATGCGGCTCCCAGCCCAGAAACACCACCGGCTTCTTCTCACGCACCGCACGCCCGACCGTCACCAGCATCCCCGCTTCGCTCGATTCAACCAGCTTGAATCCGCCCAGCCCGAACTGGTTGTTGTCGATCATCTTCTGAATCTTCGCGTTCGCGCTGCTGCCAGGCTCGATGCCATAGATCGTGCCGCCCAGCTCATCGCGATGCTTCGCGATATCCGCGAACGTCTTGATGCCCGCGTCGTACGCATAGCTCGGCACGGCAAGCGTCGCCTTCGCGCCCGACAGATTCGGCGGTTCCAGCTTCTGGATGCTCTTCTGTTCGAGGAACGGCTCCACCGCCTTCTGCTGCACCGGCCACCAGTAACCGAGCGATACGTCGATCTGCTTGCTCTTCAAACCCGCCAGCGAAATCGGCACCGACGCCACCGTCGTGCGCGGCGCATAACCCAGCCCCTCGAACACGACCGAGGCGAGCGCCGTCGTCGAGGTAATGTCGGTCCAGCCGATATCCACGAAGCGCACCGTGCGGCAGCTCGCGTCCTCCGCATGCGCGAACTGCGTCGCAGCAAATGCGGCAGCACAGGCGCCGGCAAGGACCAGGTTCGAAATCAGGCGATGTCTCATGTCGTGGCTTCCGGTGAGGGTTGAATCGATGCGCCGGTTCGATTGCCGGCGTGAGTAGAAAGTAACGCCGCATAAAAGCGCCCGAACGACCGCTTGCGACCGCGACTTGACTGCTTGCGACCTGCCCGCTACGGTGACGTCATACTCCGGTCCCTCGGGGCGCGCCGGATTGCGCCTGCTTTTTGCACTTGATAGCGTGGACGCCCCGCTCAGCGCGACCCGCCTCTATCGATCGATCCGATGCCCGCTCCGCACGATTTCCACTTCCTGTTGCTGCCCGAGTTCTCATCCATCGGGTTCATGTCCGCGATCGAGCCGCTGCGCGTCGCCAATCGCTTCGCGGGCGAGCTGTATCGCTGGCATATTCTGTCCGTCGATGGCGGCCCGGTCGTCGCGAGCAACGGCATCTCGCTCAATGCGGAAGGCGCGTTCGACAGCGTGAGCGAGGCGCGCACCGTGTTCGTCGTGTCGGGCTTCGAGCCGCTTTCGCGCTATACGCGCGGGATCGGCGACTGGCTCAGGCGGCTCGATCGCATGGGCGCGACGCTCGGCGGCATCGACACCGGCAGCTTCATTCTCGCGGAAGCGGGCCTGCTCGCGGGCAAACGCGCCACGCTGCACTGGGAAGCGGCCGCGGCGTTCGCGGAACGCTATCCGGCCATCGCGACGAGTCAGGAGCTCTTCGAGATCGACACGCGGCGCATCACGTGCGCGGGCGGCACGGCATCGATCGATCTGATGCTCGACGTGATCGCGCGCGAGCATGGCGCGAGCCTCGCCGCGCAAGTATCGGAGCAGTTCGTGCTGGGACGCATCCGGCAGCGCTCGGATCATCAGCGGCTGCAGATCGCGGCGCGCTATGGCATCCACAATCGCAAGCTGATTCAGGTGATCGAGCGGATGGAGGAGCACATGGAAGAACCGCTGTCGCCGGATGCGCTCGCGGAATCCATCGGCGTGACGCGGCGTCAGCTGGAACGGCTTTTCTGCTCGGCATTGAAGGATACGCCGACGCATTTCTATCTCGGCCTGCGCCTGATACGCGCGCGCGAGCTGCTTCAGCAAACGGACATGTCGATACTCGCGGTATGCGTCGCGTGCGGCTTCGAATCGCCGTCGCACTTTTCGCGCACGTACCGGGCGCGCTTCAATACGAGCCCGCGGCAGGACCGCAGCGCATTGCGCGCCGTCGGTCCCGCGGGGCTCGCCGCCGCCTAGAAGGAGTGCCGCATGCCGACGCGCACATCGGCCTGCGTATCCGACGACGAAGGCGTGAAGCTATAGCCGATCACTGCGTCGATCGGGCCGGATGCGCGCAGATAATCGCCGGAGATATAGACATCGGTGCGCTTCGAAAGCAGATAGTGCAGCCCGAGCGAACCCTGATTCCAGTGATTGCCTTCGAAGCGCGTGTGCTGATAGCCACCGTACAGGCTCAGGTCGGGCATGAAGCTATACGACGCGCCGCCTTCGTACACCTGCATGTGCGACGTCTGTCCGAGACCCTTGATGGTCGTATACGTGAAGTTGCCCGACAGCATGAGCTTGCCGATGGTCCATGCCGCGCCGATCGCGAACGCGCCCTGCTTGTCGACAGGAAACGAGTTCGCGCTGTAAAGATCGGTGACCGCGCCCGTCGCCGGATCGACGGATACAGTCGGCTGGCCGAGGAAAGTGCGCGCGCCGATCATCGCGTAAGGATCGAATGCGTAGATGCCGTTGGGGTTGTTCAACTGCGTGTACGCCGCGCCGAGGTTGAAGGTGCTCGCCGTGTAGTGCGCGCCCACGCTCCACGCACTGTTGCGATGGAAGTTGCCCGCCTGATTCCCGAACGAATACATGCCGCCGAAGGTGAAGCCGCCGAAATCGTTCGACAGGAACTTGACCGAGTTCGGCAGACGATCGCCGTTCATGCGGTCGAAGTCGCCCTGGTGAATCGCATAGCCGCTCGCCCACGCGGAGATGTTGTAGAGATAGACGAACTCCTCGGTCATGTCGAGCTGATTGCCGAGCGACAGCGTGCCCCACTGATTCTTCAGGCCCACGTAAGCCTGCCGGCCGAACTCCGCGCCGCCGAATGCATATTGGCCGTTGCCGAGATGAAAGCCGGATTCGAGCACGAACACGGCCTGCAGGCCGCCGCCTAAATCTTCGACGCCGCGAAAGCCGATGCGGTTGCCGTAGGAAATGCCGTCGTCGAACTTCACGACGTGCGAGCCGCCCGTGTTGCTGACCCAGGTTACGCCCGCATCGAGAATGCCGTAGAGCGTCACGCTGCTCTGTGCATGCGCCGCCATCGGCAGGCTCGCCGCGCCCGCTGTGAACGCGAGGCCTGCGATCTTCGCGGCATGTCCCGCGGCAAGTGTTCTTCTCATGTGCTCGTCCTTTGCTCGTCTTGATCGATATTGCGTTGGAAAAAGCGATGCCCTGCCTCACGCGGGGGCGCGCGAAGGCCTATCGCGATGACACTTGCGGGAACTGCCGAAGACAGCGTTCGAACTGTGCGCGACGCGCCAGGAGGCCGCGTCGGCATACTCAAAAATA
The DNA here is from genome assembly GCF_001544575.2 of Caballeronia cordobensis. Lineage (GTDB taxonomy): Bacteria > Pseudomonadota > Gammaproteobacteria > Burkholderiales > Burkholderiaceae > Caballeronia > Caballeronia cordobensis. The sequence goes on along the minus strand of NZ_FCNY02000047.1, from coordinate 6,629 downwards.
AGGTTCCATATATGTCGCGGCTCGACCGATTGCGACGCAAATCTGTCCAGTTGCGACCACTTCACAGGCAAGCGCTCGTCGGGTATTCGAACTTCTTCTATTTCAGACATGCCCGATAGCCGCACCGGTCGTCGTTCCGGATACTTCCGAATCTGTAAAAAAGCCACATCACCGAAAGCCGATCTTTCGATCCGAACGACATGACCACACGCTGCCTGAGCCTCTTCCAAGACGACGCACCCGACGTCCTCGTCAATCACCAGCACTACGCGTCCCGCATGGGTTACGAGCACGCCATGGTCTCGATGACCGGCATGCGATGCAGTTCACAGCGACTGCTGCTCAAGTACGAAGCGATCCTGCATCACCTGCGCCGCATGCCCGACATGGCCTTGCTTGTCTGCATGAGCGAAGACTGCATCGTGCTCAACATGCAGCCCGTCGAGCCGATTGCCGAGGGCCGCCAGCATGCGCTCATGGCCGTCTCCGGCCCGGCGGAACAGCGCCAGAACGCCGTGCAGATCTGGCGCAACACGGTGGAGGTGCGCAATCTCATCGTTCACTACATCGATCGATGCAAGCTCGGCAAAGCGCGCACGAACGAACTCGATCTGCTCGCCTCGCTCGATTACATCGAAGCACACGGCGAGCGCGGCGGCGTGATGGCAACGATGCATTGCGGTCCGCGTTTCAATCCCGTCTGGGCGAAACTTTCCAATCTCTGGACCATCGTGCTCGGCGAAGAGGCCGACTACGGCTTCATTCCGGCGGCCTTCCGCAACGCGCTCGCGGAACACATCAACGACTGGCAGCAAAAGGGCATGCCGCTCTTCCAGTTCCCGGCGCAGACTGCTGTCCCCAGCGAGGGATATAGCGTCTACAACCCCGGCAAGCCCATCGCGCTCGTCACGTACTACACGCCGAACGTGCGCGCGTATGGCGCCATCGCCGAACTGAACATGCGCCGCTATTGCGAACGCCACGGCTATACGCTTCACGTCTATCGGCACACGCCCGCCGAAGTCGGGCCGGACACGTCAGGAACGTGGCTCAAGCCGTGGTTCCTGCGCAAGCATCTGCCCGAGCATGAGTGGGTGATCTGGATCGATGCGGACATCCTCTTCTTCGACCAGAAGAAGCCGCTCGAACCGCTGCTCGCCTCGCGCGACATCTTCGTTGCGCACGACATCGGTCCGTGGGTCATCAACGCAGGCGTGCTTGGTTTTCGCCGCAAGCCCGCGACTCTTGCATTCGTCGACGAGATTCATGCGCACGTGAGCGCCGCGCCTGACAAATCGAGCACGTACGCGAACGGCGGCGATCAGACCATCATCGCCAATTTGCTGACGGACCGTCTCGGCTGGAAACTCGAACACGGCCTCGACTGCATGACGATCAACACGCCTTGGTACTTCCAGCAAGCGGATAGCCTGATGGTGCATTTCGTCGCGATCCAGTCGCCACTGCGCGCCGCGCTGATGGCCGCACAGGACCGCGCCAGCATGCAACGGGGCTGAGCTTCGCTACTTCACGCCGAGCGCGGTCTGAACGGCTTCCAGCCCGTTGCCGCCGCTCGCCGTGGTCACGCCGTCGAGCCACGATTTCAGCAGTTCCGGATGACGCTTCAGCGCGTCCGTGGCGGCGGCGTCGACATTCGTCTTCTTCTCCAGCACTTCGGTAATGACGCCGTTCTCCAGATCGACGTTGAACGTCATCTGCCTGAACAGCCGGCCCACGTTCGGGCATTGCTGTTCGTAGCCGCTGCGCGCCACCGTGTTGACCGTCGCGCCGCCGTAGTTCGGGCCGAAGTACTTGTCGCCGCCATCGAGATAGGCGAGCTTGAACTTCGTGTTCATGACGTGCGGTTCCCACGCCAGAAACACGATCCATTTCTTGTCGCGCACGGCGCGATCCACTTGCGTGAGCATCGCGGTTTCGCTCGATTCGACCAGCTTCCAGTCGCCGAGACCGAACGCCTTGTCATCGACCATGCGCTTGATGTTCTGATTCGCGGGCGCGCCCGGCTCGATGCCATAGATGCGGTTATCGAACTTGTCGGCGTTCTTCGCCAGGTCCGCGAACGAATGTACGCCGGCCGCCGCCACGTACTCCGGCACCGCGAGCGTGAACTTCGCGTTCGACAGATTCGACCGCACCACGCCGATCGATTTCTCATCGAAGAACGGCTTCACGAGCGGCGCCTGCGCGGGCATCCAGTTGCCGAGAAAGACGTCGATCTGCCCTTTCTTCATGCCCTGATACGTGATCGGCACCGACAGGTTCGCGATATTCTGCTTGTAGCCGAGCGCCTTCAGCACGATGCCGCTCATTGCGTTCGTCGCGTCGATATCGGTCCACCCAGGCCCCGCCATGCGCACCTGCGTGCACGATGGCGGCTCGGCGGCGAGCGCGTGAGTGGCCGCGCCGAAACTGAGCGCGGCAGCGAAGAGCACATGGATGAAGCCCTTTTTCATGGTGCGTTCCTGTCGGATGTGGGGTGATAGTGCGAAGCGCGCCTCAGTGCTCGACGGCGGGAAAACGCGCCATCGCTTCGAGGTCGTCCAGATCGATGTGATTGCGCATATAGCGCTGGCTCGCATCGACATGCGGCTGCCAGTCCCACGATTGAATCGTGCCCCGCGTCGTCGCGGCGAAGTGGAAGTGGCGGCGCTGCTGGCTCGTGAGCACGTCGCGATGCAGCGCGTCAAGATTCCAGCGTTTCTCGACTTCCGCGCGGAATTCGGCGACCCGCGCGGCGTGACGCTCATCGCCCGCGAGGTTCTCGCGCTCGAACGGATCGGCCTCTACGTCATAGAGCTGATCGGGATCGACGCTCGTGTGGATGAACTTGAAGCGCCCGCGCCGGATCATCACGATAGGCGCGATCGCGCCTTCCGCGAGATATTCGCCGATCGCTTCGTCATGGCCGCCCGATTCGTCGAGATGCGGCATGAGGCTTTGCCCGTCGATGCTATCGGGCCACGATTGCGGCGCTTCTCCGCGCGCGAATTCGACGAGTGTCGGCAGCACGTCGAGGTGCGAGACAGAATCAGGAACACGATGCGCGCGAAACCGCTTCGGCGCATGCACGATCAGCGGTACGCGGCAGCCGCCTTCGAAGAACGTCATCTTGTACCAGAGGCCGCGCTCGCCGAGCATTTCGCCGTGATCCGACGTGACGACGATGATCGTATCGTCGGCGAGGCCCGCCTGTTCGAGCGCTTCGAGAATCGACGCGAACTGATCGTCGACATAGGACACCGCGCCGTAATAAGCGCGCCGCGCGTTGCGAATCTGCCGCTCGGTCGGCGGCGTGCGGTCCGCTTCATACACGTAACGCAGCCGCTTCGAATGTGGATCGCATGCTTCCAGCGAATCGCGATACGAAGGCATGTCGATATCTTCATCGCGATACATGTCCCAGTACTTGCGCGGAATCGCATACGGGTCGTGCGGATGCGTCAGCGACGCGACCATCATGAACGGCCGCGCGTCCTTGCCCGCATGACGTTCGCGCGCGATATCGAAGAGCTTTTGACGCGCCGTGAAGGTCACTTCGTCGTCGAAGTCGAGCTGATTCGTGCGCACGCAAGGACCGGCGTCGATCACGGAACTCATATTGTGATACCACGTCGGGCGCGCATCGAAGTTCTGCCAGTCGGGCGTCCAGCCGAAATCGGCGGGATAGATATCGGTCGTGAGCCGTTCCTCGAAACCGTGCAACTGGTCCGCGCCGCAGAAATGCATCTTTCCCGAGAGAATCGTGCGATAACCCTCGGCACGCAGATAGTGCGCGAAGGTGAGCGTTTCCGATGGGAATTCGGCGGCATTGTCGTACGCGCCGATATTCGAAGGCAGCTTGCCCGCGAGTAGCGAGAATCGCGAGGGCGCACACAACGGGCTCGCGCAATACGCGGATTCGAACACGACGCCTTCGCGCGCGAGCGCATCGATACGCGGCGTCTTCGTCACGCGGTTGCCGTATGCGGAGAGCGCGAACGGTGTGAGCTGATCGGCCATCAGCACAAGGATATTTTGTTTCGTCTCAAGCATGAAAGCGTGCCTCGCATAGAATCATTGATTGGCGTTGAACGTCACTATTGCCGTTCAAATCGCGCCTGTGAAGACAGCAAATCGTTATGCGTTCATAAGGGGGCGTTATGCCGCGGCCGGACCGTCTGCCGCCAATGCAGGCGTTGTTGATGTTCGAATCCGCCGCGCGTCTCGCGAGCTTCACCGCCGCCGCGCGCGAGCTTGGCTCGACGCAGCCCGCCGTGAGCCAGCGCGTCGTGCAACTGGAGGAATCGCTGGGCGCTGCGCTATTCGAGCGCGGGCATCGCGGCGTCACGCTCACGGAAGACGGCGCGCGTCTCTTCGATGCGGTGCGTCAGGGCCTCGACGTGATCCGCGCGGCCACAGCCGATATCCGCTCGCGACACGCGCAGCGCACGCTCACGCTATCGACCGATTTCGGCTTCGCCACTTACTGGCTGATGCCGCGACTGCAGCAATTCAAGGCGTTGATGCCCGATGTCGATGTCAAGATCATCACGTCGCAGAGCCTGCCGAGCACATCGGGCGATCATGCTGATGTGCTCATCGTGTTCGGCGACTCCCGCGCCGACTGGGGCGCGAAAACCGCCGTGAAGCTGCTGCCCGAACGCGTGATGCCGGTGTGCAGCCCCGCGCTCGTCGCGGGCAGGCAGACGCCCGTTTCGCCCGCGGATCTCCTCGCGCTGCCCCTGCTGCATCTCGAACCCACGTTTCCGGAGCGCTGGCTTTCCTGGAGCGGATGGTTCGAGGCGCACGGCCTCGCCGCGCCGCCCACGCACGGCGGTTTCACCTTCAACAGCTACGCGCTCGTCGCGCACGCGGCGGTGATGGGACAAGGCGTTGCGCTTGGCTGGGCGCCGCTCGTCGATGAACTGATCGCGACGGGGCAGCTCGTCGCGCTCTGCGATGCGCCGCTCGTCACCGATCGCGGCTACGTGCTCGTCACGCCGCGCGAGGCGTCGGCCGCCGTGCGCGCGTTCAGCGAGTGGCTGCTGGAAGAATGCGACGTCGTCGGCTGACGCTTTCGTACTATTGGCACGGCGGTTCGCTTCTATCCGGAGCGCGGCTGGTTTGCTCTACTAGCGCGTACGCTCGCCGCATTTCGCGGTGCTGCAACCATTCGAATGTGGAGCACGCATGGCCGCCGATTCCCGCTTTGATCAACTGGTGCTTACCGTTTCGTGCCCGAGCGCGGCGGGGCAGGTCGCCGCCATCGTCGGTTTTCTGGAGCGGCACCACGGTTATATCGACGAATTCACCGTCTTCGATGACGATCTCTCCGGCCGTTTCTTTGTTCGCTGCGTGTTCCACGGTGCTTCCGCTGAGCAAGCGCCCGATCTGGCGACATTGAAGCGCGAATTCGAGGCGATCGCGGCGCGTTTCTCGATGACCTGGGCGATGCACGATCTCGCCGTGCGGCCCAAGGTGCTCATCATGGTGTCGAAGCTGGAGCACTGTCTAGCCGATTTGCTGTTCCGCTGGCGCATGGGCGAGTTGAAGATGGATATCGTCGGGATCGGATCGAATCATACGGATTTCGCGCCGCTGGCCGAACAGCATGGATTGCCGTTTCATCATCTGCCGATTACCGCCGATACCAAGCCGCAGCAGGAAGCGCGTTTGCTCGATTTGTTCGATACGTCCGGCGCGGAGTTGATGGTGCTTGCGCGGTATATGCAGATTCTTTCAGGTGAAACGAGCCGCAAGCTCGCGGGGCGGGCGATCAATATTCATCATTCGTTCTTGCCGGGGTTCAAGGGGGCGAAGCCTTATCATCAGGCGCATACGCGGGGGGTCAAGCTTATTGGCGCGACTGCGCATTTCGTGACTGATGATCTTGATGAAGGGCCTATCATCGAGCAGGAGGTCGAGCGGGTCGACCATTCTTATAGTCCGGATCGGTTGTTGGCGACTGGGCGGGATGTGGAGTGCATTACGCTTGCGCGGGCGGTTAAGGCTTTTGTTGAGAGGCGGGTTTTTATTAATGGGGAGAGGACTGTGGTTTTGCGGTGATTTTTTTATCGCCGGGTCCCGGTTTCACGTTGGTCTATTAGCACTGCCCCTGTGCGGGGCGGCACCTACTTTCTTTGCTGCTGCAAAGAAAGTAGGCAAAGAAAGCAGCTTCTCCCAGCCTAAGCACTTCATGCCGGCCGCGGCACAGGCGATTGGCTGAATGGAACCCAGAGTAGCGAGTGCCCCCACAAAACTCGCAGGGCTTGGATCGCGCACGATCCGTCACATCGCGCCGTCAAACAAACTGGTACAGCCATTTCAAGTTCCAGCCCGCTTCGCGGCCGAGGGGAAGAGCGGGTTTGCGAGTGCACTCGTGTTCGCTGGTTTCCCTCGCATACCCAACGGCAGTGCGTAGCGCTGTGCCGAAGCTATTTCGTGCTGAACCAGCGCACTAAGAGTTATGGCGTGTCAGACCGTGCGCGATCCAAGCCCGACTGGTCCTGTGAGGGCACTCTTTAGGCGAGGGCCGTTCCCCGAGGAGAAAAGTGGCCAAACTGCGTGTGACCGCGGGCGGTGACAAAGCTGCTTTCTTTGGTGACTTTCTTTGCAGCAGCAAAGAAAGT
>NZ_FCNY02000049.1 GCF_001544575.2 Caballeronia cordobensis | reverse complement strand
CACGATCCGGACAAGCGTTCGATCGCCAACGCGCTTACCGTCGAGTTCAATGACGGCACGAAGCTCGATGAAATCGCAGTCGAGTATCCGATCGGTCACAAGCGCCGGCGCGCCGACGGCATTCCGCTGCTCGTCGAGAAGTTCAAGACGAACCTCGCACGCCGGTTCCCGCAGAAGCAACAGCAGGCGATCCTCGCGGTGTCGCTCGATCAGGCAAAGCTCGAAGCGATGCCGGTCAATGAATATGTCGATCTGTATGTGATTTGAACCCAGCAGCGCAATTTCCTCGTTAAGCCTCAAGGAAAATAAACATGGCCCACAATCTCCACAATACGCTCAAGGAATTCGACAGCGGTTCCGGCAAAGCCAAGTTCTACTCGCTGCCGCAACTCGGCGATGCGCTGAAGGTCAAGCTCCAGCGTCTGCCCGTTTCGATCCGTCTGGTGCTCGAATCGGTGCTGCGCAACTACGACGGCAAGAAGATTTCCGAGGAGCACATCGAGCAACTGGCGAACTGGAAGCCGAATGCGGCGCGCGTCGATGAAATTCCGTTCGTCGTTGCGCGTGTGGTGCTGCAGGATTTCACCGGCGTACCGCTGCTCGCCGATATCGCCGCCATGCGCGGCGTCGCGAAGCGCGCGGGCAAGGATCCGAAGGCGATCGAGCCGCTCGTGCCGGTGGACCTCGTGGTCGATCACTCGGTGCAGATCGATCACTTCCGCGAACCGAACGCGCTCGATCTGAACATGAAGCTGGAATTCCAGCGCAACAACGAGCGCTACCAGTTCATGAAGTGGGGCATGCAGGCGTTCGATACGTTCAAGGTCGTGCCGCCGGGCGTCGGCATCGTGCACCAGGTGAACCTCGAATATCTCGCGCGCGGCGTGCACAAGAAGGACGGCGTTTATTATCCGGACACGCTCGTCGGCACGGATTCGCACACGACGATGATTAACGGCATCGGCGTGGTGGGCTGGGGCGTGGGCGGCATCGAAGCGGAAGCGGGCATGCTTGGCCAGCCGGTGTACTTCCTGACGCCGGATGTGGTCGGCGTCGAGCTGAAGGGCAAGCTGCGCGAAGGCTGCACGGCCACCGACCTCGTGCTCACGATCACCGAAATGCTGCGCAAGGAGAAGGTCGTCGGCAAGTTCGTCGAGTTCTTCGGCGAAGGCACGGCGTCGATCGCGGTGCCGGACCGCGCGACCATCGGCAACATGGCGCCCGAGTACGGCGCGACCATGGGCTTCTTCCCGGTCGACGAAAAGACCATCGACTACTTCAAGGGCACGGGCCGCACCGACGCGGAAATCGCCGCGTTCGAGCAGTATTTCAAGGCACAGAAGCTCTGGGGCGTGCCGAAGGCCGGCGACATCGACTACACCAAGACGCTCACGCTGGATCTCGGCACGGTCGCGCCGTCGCTCGCGGGTCCGAAGCGTCCGCAGGACCGCATCGAAATCGGCAATGTGAAGAGCACCTTCGTGGACCTGTTCTCGAAGCCGGTCGGCGAAAACGGCTTCAACAAGAAGGCCGCCGAGCTCGAATCGACCTACCGCACGAGCGATGGCGTCGATGTGAAGAACGGCGACGTGCTGATCGCGGCGATCACCTCGTGCACGAACACGTCGAACCCGAGCGTGCTGCTCGCGGCCGGCCTGCTCGCGAAGAAGGCCGTCGAAGCCGGCCTGACCGTTGCGCCGCACATCAAGACGTCGCTCGCGCCGGGATCGCGCATCGTCACGGAATATCTGACGAAGACGAACCTGCTGCAGTATCTCGACAAACTCGGCTTCACGCTCGCCGCCTACGGCTGCACGACGTGCATCGGCAACGCGGGCGACCTGACACAGGGGCTGAACGACGCGATCACGAAGAACGATATCGTGGCGGCGGCTGTGCTGTCGGGCAACCGCAACTTCGAGGCGCGCATTCACCCGAACATCCGCGCGAACTTCCTCGCCTCGCCGCCGCTCGTCGTCGCGTATGCGATCGCGGGCAACATCACGCGCGATCTGATGACCGAGCCGGTCGGCAAGGGCACCGGCGGCCGCGACATCTATCTCGGCGATATCTGGCCGACGAGCGAAGAAGTGCATGCGCTGCTGAAGTACGCGCTGGATGCGAAGGCGTTCCGCGAAAACTACTCGCAGCTCACGAAGGAGGGCGATCTGTGGAGCAAGATCGAAGGCGAAAGCGGTCAGGTGTATGACTGGCCGAAATCGACGTACATCGCCGAGCCGCCCTTCTTCGGCCACGACTTCTCGATGAAGCCGTCCGACTCCATTCCCGCGGTGCAAGGCGCGCGCGCGCTCGGCATCTTCGGCGATTCGGTGACGACGGACCACATCAGCCCGGCGGGCTCGATCAAGGAAACCTCGCCGGCGGGCGTGTGGCTGAAGGCGAACGGCGTGCAGAAGGCCGACTTCAACAGCTACGGCTCGCGCCGCGGCAACCACGACGTGATGATGCGCGGCACGTTCGCGAACGTGCGTATCAAGAATCTGATGATTCCGGCGAACGCGGACGGCACGCGCGTCGAAGGCGGCCTGACGATTCATCAGCCGAGCGGCGAACAACTGTCGATTTACGACGCTGCGATGAAGTACATCGACGCCGGCACGCAAACCGTCATCTTCGCCGGTGAAGAGTACGGCACGGGTTCGTCGCGCGACTGGGCGGCGAAGGGCACGCAACTGCTCGGCGTGAAAGCCGTGGTCGCGCGCAGCTTCGAGCGTATCCATCGCTCGAACCTCGTCGGCATGGGCGTGCTGCCGCTGCAGTTCAAGGGCGCCGACAGCGTGCAGTCGCTCAACATTACGGGCGAAGAGACGTACGACATCGAAGGGCTCGGCGACGACTTCAAGCCGCAGCAGGAAGTCACGCTCGTGATCCATCGCAAGGACGGCAAGGAAGATCGCGTGCAGGTGCTGCTGCGTATCGATACGCCGATCGAAGTCGATTACTACAAGCACGGCGGGATTCTGCCGTTCGTGCTGCGCTCGCTGCTCGCGGCGTAAGTAGCCTGTTGCAGGTGACTGCGCTCGAAAGAGCGCAGGAACATTGAACCCGGCCGTGGCCGGGTTTTTTTTCGGCTCTACGCTTTGGAAATCGCAATCTGCGACGACGGCGTGCGGCGCGCGAACCATGCGCGCACGATCTCAGCCAACCGTTGCGCGCCCGCGCGCGACGAATCGGACGCTATCGAAAACCAGCTCGCGTCCGCCGTTCCGCTGACCCAGATCGTCGTGTACGGCTTCAGTTCGACGGTTGCGCCCGCGCTCAGCCAGTGATCGTCGGCAACGCCTTCGATCGTCAGCCAGATTTGCCCGCGCGTGACGCGCAGCGTCTGAGGCCGGTCGATCACCCAGCGCGTCGGCGCATCGCGCCGGTCGAGTTCGAAAGTACGGATCTCACGCATGATGCTGCTCCTCATTGATCGAGTGGCCGCAGGGTACGAGGTGACCGCAGCCGTTGAGCATATTATTCGACCGATTCCGAACACCTTGAATGAACACTTCTGCACAGTTGTGATGGAACTGTTAAGCTAAAATCACTGAACAGTTAGTGTCCCGGTGTGGGTTGTGTACACTATGAGAAGAGCCCCGATAGCCATCTGGACAGGCTTGACGGCGGTTTTCGGATGCGTTCGAATGTCCGTCATGACAGCGGCGAACAGCAAAAGCCAACTGTTCACTCATTCCGACAGAACACTTAAAACACGATGAACGCACTTCCCCTTCACATCGATGGCGGCACCGGCGTGCCGCTGACCGAGCAGATCGTCACCCAGATCGAGGCGATGATCCGCTCGCGCCGTGTACTGGCGGGTGCGAAGCTGCCGTCGATCCGCCAACTGGCCGCCGAGCAGCACATCAGCCGCTTTCCGGTCATCGAGGCGTATGACCGGCTCGCCTCGCGCGGGCTGATTCAGCCGAAGCACGGCTCGGGCTTTTACGTGGCGGATCATGTCGAAGACCATGACGGCAAGACGGGCAACTGCGACCCGCGCCTCGCGGAAGAAGAATCGAACCAGATTCTTCAGCAATTCAACTATCCCGGCGAGACGCTGAAGCTGTCGAGCGGGTTTCTTCCCGAAGCCTGGCGCGACGTGGACGGGCTCACGCAGGCGATCCGGCAGGTATCGCGCGTCGATGTGTCGAGCGTGATCGACTATGCCCTTCCCCACGGCGACGCCAATCTGCGCCAGCAGATCGCGATGCGCATCAACGCGCTCGGCATCGACGCCGATTTGCCGAACGTGATGATCACGAGCGGCGCGAGTCAGGCCTTCGATCTCATCGTGCGTTACATGCTGAAGCCGGGCGATACGGTGTTCGTCGAAGATCCCGGTTACTACAATCTGTTCGGCTTGCTGAAGCTGCAAGGCGTGCGGCTCGTTGGCGTGCCGCGGCTCGCGAACGGGCCCGATGTCGATGTCGCCGAGGCGTTGCTCAAGCAGCATCAGCCGAAGCTCTTCTTCCTGAATACCGTGTTTCAGAACCCGACCGCGACGAACATCGCGCCGCAGGTCGCGTTCAAGCTGCTGCAACTCGCGACGCAGCACGGTTTCACGATTGTCGAAGACGATATCTACGCCGACTTCCAGGCCGTGCCGACGCAACGGCTCGCCTCGCTCGATCAGCTCGATCGCGTGATTTATGTGGGCGGGTTGTCGAAGACGCTGTCCTCATCGCTGCGCATCGGCTATCTCGTGGCAAATCGCGAGCTCGTCAAGCATCTCGTCGACGTGAAGGTGCTGACGAGTCTGGGCGGTTCGCGCTTCGCGGAGAGTGTCGCGGCGAGCCTGCTGGAACGCGGCACGTATCGCAAGTATCTGGAGCGTTTGCGCAAGCGGGTGCGCGATTCGCTGTCGAGCGCCGTGCAGACGCTGGAAGCGTACGGATGGGATGTGTTCGACGAGCCGAGCGGCGGCAACTTCGTCTGGGCCAAAGTGCCGGGCATCGAGGATTCGGCCCTGCTCGTCGAAGAAGCCGTGAAGTTCGGCGTGACGCTCGCGCCGGGCAGCTATTGCCGTCCGGACGGCGACGCGTGTCCGTGGGTGCGCATCAACTCGGCCTATGCGGGCGACCGGCGCGCGACGCGCTTTTTCGAGCACATGCAGGAAGCCGCGGTCGCGCGCGCATAGTCACCGCTTACATCGGCGGCACGACGCCATCCTTCTCCACGACGATGCGCTGTGCCGCGAAGTCCGATCCCGCCGGGGTCGCCACGACGAACACCTTCTTGCCGGGCTTCAGGTCGTCGTGCGTCGCGGGCGCGAAGGTCACGACGGGCACGTTCTCCGGCACCGTCACCGCATTCGATCCGCCCTTGTACGACAGCTTCAGGTCGCGGCCGCTCGTGCCCTGCACGACCTGATCGACGTTCGCGTTGGTCATCGAACTCTGCGGGCCGAGGTCCCATGCATAGTGGCCTTCGCCCGTGCCGCGCGCGGCTTCGGGGAACACGAGCACTTCGGTCGCGGTGAGCTTGCCGTCCGTGCCGGTCGTTGCGGCCGTGCCGACGAACGAGCCCGGCTTGATGTCCTGGAGCTTGATGTTCTTCAGCGCGGTCACGGGCGTGTCGGCCTTGACGGCGATCTTCACCGTGTCGCCGCTGCGCCGATGCACCGTGAGCGTATCGCCGGTCAACGACACGATATCGCCGCGAATGCGCGCGGGCTTTGCTGCGGGCGTCTGAGCGAAGGCCGCCGAAGCGAGGGCGAGCGTCACCATGCTGACACCGAGTTTCATGCGAATCGACATGTGTTCTCCTTGGTTGGATGTGAAGCGAAGTGATGGATCATGAACCGCCGAACCAGTTGTAGCCCTGGTTCTCCCAATAGCCGCCGGGATAGTCGTTCGTCACGGTAACCGCGACGATATGTTTCGGGTTCTTGTAGCCGAGCTTGGTCGGCATGCGCAGCTTCATCGGAAAGCCGTATTTCGGCGGCAGGATCTGGCCGTCGTAGGTAAGCGTGAGCAGCGTCTGCGCGTGCAGCGCGGTCGGCATGTCGATGCTCGTCGAGTAGTTGTCGGCGCAATGAAAGGCCACGTACTTCGCGCTCGTATCGGCGCCGGCGCGCGCGAGGACCTGCGCGAAGCGAACGCCGCCCCACTTGCCGATCGCGCTCCAGCCTTCGATGCAGATATGCCGCGTCACCTGGCTTTCCTGCGGCATCGCGTGGAGTTCGTCGAGCGTCCAGACGCGCTTGCCCTTCACGAGTCCGCCGATTTGCAGCTTGTAGGTCGATGGATCGACTTCAGGCACTTCGTCGATGTCATAGAACGCGTTGAACGGAAACGGCCGCGTGATCATCGACTCGGGATACGTCGGCGCGAGCTTGTTCGGATCGAACAGCAGCGCCTGCACGTCGTCGTTGAAGGACGAAATGCGGCGCAGCATCGCGTTGACGGATTTGTCGTCGGTGATATTGCAGCCGGACAACATCGCGAGGCCGCCGAGCGAAAGAATGCGCTTGCCGAATAAACGGCGCGCCGGAGCCTTTAATTCCTTCGCGGCATCCTTGATGATGAGCTCGGCATCGGGTCTCGACTTGAATAGCTTGAGCGACATGGGCTTAACGACCTCGAATCATCAGCACGAGCGAACGCGGCACGAGCGCGACCATCGCGATGTGCACGACAAAGAACGCGACCAGAAAACTCATGCCGAAAAAGTGCACGACACGCGCGCTGTCGTAACCGCCCATCAGCGCGCGCAGCAAGGGGAACTGCACGGACTTCCATACCGCGAGCCCGGACAGGATCACGATCGCGATGTCCACGATCACCGCGAGATACGCGAACTTCTGCACGGCGTTGTAGTGCGTGAGATCGTCGTGGCCGAGCTTGCCGCGCAGGGCGTCGAAGGCGTCGGTAAAAATGCTTTTGATGGACAGCGGAAACATGCGGCGGCGCAGGCGGCCCGTGAAGAGATTCATCGCGAGATAGACGATGAAGTTCGCGACCAGCAGCCACATTGCCGCGAAGTGCCATTGCAGCGCGCCGCCGAGCCAGCCGCCGAGCGTGATGGCGGGCGCGAAGGTCAGCGACTTGAATATGGGCGATGCGTTGTAGATCTGCCAGCCGCTCGTCACCATGATCAACACGGCGAACGCGTTGAGCCAGTGTGTGATGCGCAGCCATAGCGGTTGTACTTGCACGTCGGGCCTCGCATAGTGGAAGACGATGTGCTGGGCATGGTAGCGGCGCGCCTCTGTTCGATCGATGACCTCTCGATGACTTTTTTGTCATCTTTCGCGGGACGTGTGCCTGCTCTGGCTAGAATGTGGGCAATTCATCGAACGCAGCGCCAGCATGACCATCCTCGTGATCGAAGACGACCGCAAGACCGGCGACTACCTGAAAAAAGGGCTTATCGAGTCCGGTTATCAGGTCGAACTCGTGCGCAACGGCACGGATGGACTGCATCAGGCGCTCGCGAACAACTATGAGCTGATCGTGCTCGACGTGATGCTGCCGGGCATCGACGGCTGGCAGATCATGTCGGCCTTGCGCGCGAAACGTGACTTGCCTGTCATTTTTCTCACGGCGCGCGATCATGTCACCGATCGCATTCACGGCCTCGAACTCGGCGCGGACGATTATCTCGTCAAGCCGTTCTCTTTCACCGAACTCGTGCTGCGCATCCGCACGCTTTTACGGCGCGGCGTGATGCGCGAATCGGACACGTTTCAGATTGCCGATCTTCATGTCGATGTGCTGCGTCGCAAAGTGACGCGTCAAGGCACCGATATCGCGCTGACGAACAAGGAGTTCGCGCTGCTGCATCTCTTCTGCAAGCATCAGGGCGAAGCGCTTTCGCGCACGCTGATCGCCTCGGAAGTGTGGGACATGAACTTCGACAGCGACACGAACGTCGTGGATGTCGCGGTGAAGCGCCTGCGCGCGAAGATCGACAATCCGTTCGATCTGAAGCTGATTCACACGGTGCGCAGCATCGGTTATTCGTTCGGGGAGAATCCTTGAACCGGCCGTCGCGTTCGCTTGCGGTACGCATCGCGCTGTCGTTTGCGGTGATCGTGTGCATCGTCGTCGGCATGGTCGGCGCGTCGCTGTATCACGCGACGAATCTCGCGCTGTCCACGCGCGCGGATTATCAACTGATCGGACGCGTCGAGCATTTCCGCTCGCTGCTGCACGATCTCTATACGATCAAGGAAATCGAGGCACGCCCGAGGCTCTTCGAGACGATGCTCGGCGACCGGCAGGACGTCATCATTTTTCGCCGCGCGGGCGCTGCGCCTTTCATCAACGTCGATCCGGAGCAACTGCCTTTGCCGCCGCTTCACGCCGTGCCCGTGACGCGGCCCATCGGCCTCGATGATCTATACGAAGGCTCGCGCGCGGATGGCGTGCGCATGCGCTGGGTCGGCGCTCAGGCGCGAATCGGCGAGAGCGGCGAAGTCGTGGAAATCATCGCCGCGCACGTGATGACGCAGGAAGCGCATGTCTTGTCGGTGTATCTATGGCGTGTGTGGGTCAACGTGATCGGCGCGGTCGTGGTCACGTTGCTGCTCGCGTGGTGGGTCACGAGCCGCGGACTGTTGCCGCTCAAATCGATGGCGGATAAAGCCGCGGAGATCACGCCGAATCAGTTGTCTGCGCGGCTCGATGTGGCGCATGCGCCTGCCGAATTGCAGAGCCTCGCCGCATCGTTCAACGCGATGCTCGATCGTCTGGAGCACGGTTATGAGCGTCTGCTGCAATTCTCGGCGGATCTCGCGCACGAACTGCGCACGCCCATCGGCGTGTTGATCGGTGAAACGCAGGTCACGCTCGCGCACGAGCGCAGCGTCGCGGAATATCGCAATGTGCTCGAATCGAATCTGGAGGAACTGGAGCGGCTCGCGCGCATCGCGCAGAACATTCTTTTCCTCGCGCAGGCGGATCATGGGCCGCAGCGCATCGAGCGCGAACACCTCGATATTCGCGAGGAGCTCGAAACTATTTGCACTTACTTCGAAGGCATCGCCGACGAGCGCCGCATCACGTTCGATATCGATGCGAGTGGCGAGATGGTTGCGAATGCGATCATGTGCCGAAGGGCGATCGGCAATGTCGTCGTCAATGCGGTGCGGTATGCGGCGGCGGGAAGCGTCGTGCGGGTCGAAGGCCGTGTGGATGCGGGGGGCGCTGTTGTCGTGGTGGGGAATCGGCTCGACGTTCGCATCGGGGAGGAGGAGCTTGGCAAGCTTTTCGATCGCTTTTATCGCGGTGATGCGGCGCGGAGTGAATTTACCGAGTCTAGCGGGTTGGGGTTGTCGATTGTGCAGGCCATCATGAGGTTGCATGGCGGTCATGTGACCGCTGACTGCACTCGCGATGACTGGATCGAGTTTTCTTTGTGGTTTCCTGTTTGAGGGTTTTTTGGTTTTTGTTTTGGGTGGAACTTGCTTTGTTGTCGGTCTATTAGCACTGCCCCTCCCCGGGGCGGGGGTAACTTTCTTTGCTGCTGCAAAGAAAGTCACCAAAGAAAGCAGCTTTCTCACCGCCCGCGGTCACAC
>NZ_FCNY02000051.1 GCF_001544575.2 Caballeronia cordobensis | reverse complement strand
ATCTGGCGCACCAGCGTCTTGCGATACGCCTCGGGCATCCAGTCCTGCGCTTCGATCTTGCCGTCGGCCTGCATGACCGCGTCGAAACGGGCTTGCTCGGGCGAGGCCGCGGATGGGGGCGCCTCGGCTGCGGGCGTGGGACTCGGGAGGTCGAGGGATTGGGTGTACATGGCGGCACTCGCTCTTGGATAGTCGCTGTCCGGTGATTATAAACCGACCGGACGGTCGGTAAATGAGTTTTTGAGACGTACTCGGGTAATTCCGCATAAGACGCGGAACTGGCCGCGCGAGATGCGCGCGCTATCTCAATCTAGTGCAGACGGGGGCGGCGTGCCGGACGGCGAAAAAACGAAAAGAGCGGCGGCGATTGCTCGCCGCCGCTCCGGATGCGGGTGTCAGAGAAAAGGGAAGGGCTCAGCGCGGCTGTTGCGCGGCGAAATCTTCCGCATCGACGTCGTAGCCCGACGGCTCCCAGCGCACGGCGAGCAGTGCGACGAGGCCCGCGAGCGGCGCGACGGCGATGATCCAGAACACTTTCGTGCCGAGCGCCGCCGACAGCACCGGGAACAGGAACAGCGAAACCGTCGAGCTGGCGCGCATCAGCGTTTGATTGAAGCCGACGCCGACGCCGCGCAGCGAAGTCGGATAGCTCAGCGACGCGAACGTCATGCTGTGCGAACCCGGCCCGACGCCTTGCCCGAGCAGGAATGCCGCAAGAAAAGCGATGGCGATGACGACTTCCGCGCCCGTCGACGGCTTTCCGACGATCGCCAGCCCGATGAGCGCCGTCAGTTGAAACGCGTAGCCGACGACCGACAGCTTCCACGCGCCGTACTTCGGCACCGTGCGCACGGAAAACAGCCCGCCCGCGAACGCGAAGCACAGATTCAGCGCAAGCGAGGCGAGAATCGTGGTGAGCATGGACTGCGCGAGAAAGCTCGAGATGATGACCGGCAGGCCGAACGCGACGGCGTTATAGGCGAACGACGACGCGATCGCGATGACCGTCGCGAGCACGGTGCGGCGCAAATACACGCCGCGCAGCAGCGCACCGTAGTTGCTCCACGTCGCGCCGCGCGCCTTGGGTGCGGCGACGGCGGTTTCGTCGACGCGGGCATCGATACCGTACGAGCGCTTGAGGATCGCGGCCGCGCCCTTGAGATCGCCCTGATTCGCCGCCCAGACCGGCGATTCGCTCATGTAGCGGCTGCGAATCGCGATGATCGCAATCGCCGGCACCGCGCCGAAGCCGAGAATCAGCCGCCAGAGCCAGCCGGCATTGTGTTCGGGCAAGACCGCGTACAGACCGAGCACCAACAGGTACGACACGCTGATCGCGGCGTACCAGACCGGACACCACATCGCGACGCGCGCCGCTTTGTTGCCGCGTCCTTGCAGGCGCGAGAATTCCGCAAGGAAGGCCATCGCGACGGGCAAGTCGATGCCGACGCCCAGGCCCATCACGAAACGCGCACCGCCCAGCACCCACGCGTTGGGCGCGAGCGCGCAGGCGATGGCCGCGACGACGAAAAAGAACATGTCGGCCATGAAGACGCGGTAGCGGCCGATCTTGTCGGTGAGATAGCCGCCGAGAAACGCGCCGATGATCGCGCCGAACGTGATCGCCGAGGCGACGAAGCCGGAGCCTGTCGGCGTGAGCGAGAATTCGCGGGCGATGTCCTTCATGCCGAACGCGAGTGCGCCGAGATCGTAGGCATCGAGGAAAATCCCGCCGAGTGCGATGGCGACGACGACGCGCGCATCGCTGCCGATCGCGGCGCCGCGATTGACGAGACCGGAAACATCGGCGGCGCTTTTGATGACGGGGCGTGGATCGCTGGCGGCGGGCCGGGCGGAAGCGCGTTCGGGCGCGATGGAAACTGACATGATCGGACGAATCGGTAAAAAGTTGTTGAGGCAACGAATCGCCGGATCGTACTGGCACAGGCGCGGCCGACCAAATTCTTTTTTGTTATTTAATGACTTACGCCGCGTCTACAGTCCTTTTCAGCGCCCGCGCGCGCGATGCGACAATGGCGCTCCGCTTTTTCGGGTAATCGGGCATGTCGTCAGTTGAAAACATCGGGTCGGTGAAGGTCGCGGTCGTCGGTGGCGGGCCGGCCGGGCTCATGGCCGCGGAGGCGTTGTCGGCGGGGGGCGTGCGCGTGGACGTGTTCGACGCAATGCCTTCCGTCGGCCGCAAATTTCTAATGGCCGGCAAGGGCGGCATGAATCTCACGCACTCCGAGCCCGCCGACGCGTTTCTGGCGCGCTACGGCGCGCGCAGCGCGGACATCGCGCCGCTGCTCGCGCGATTCGGCGCGGGCGCGTTGCGCGACTGGGTGCATGGACTGGGCGTCGAAACCTTCGTCGGCAGTTCGGGCCGCGTGTTTCCCACCGACATGAAAGCCGCCCCGATGCTGCGCGCGTGGCTGCATCGTCTGCGGGCGGCGGGCGTGACGTTTCATATGCGGCATCGCTGGCTCGGCTGGGCGAACGAAGGCGCGTCGGTATCGCGTTTCGCGACGCCATCGGGCGAAAAGCAGGTTCGGCACGACGCGATCGTGCTCGCGCTCGGCGGTGCAAGCTGGCCGCAGCTCGGGTCGGACGGCGCGGCGCTACCCGTTCTCGCGGCGCGCGGCGTGCCCGTGCGGCTCTTTGCGCCGTCGAATTGCGGTTTCGACGCCGACTGGAGCGCGCATTTCCGCAGCCGGTTCGCCGGGGAGCCGCTCAAATCCGTCGCGATCGGCGTGCCGCGTGCGGATGGTGCGCGCGACTGGCGCATCGGCGAATGTCTGATCACGGAGCATGGCATCGAGGGCAGTCTGATCTACGCGCTGTCGGCGCCGATTCGCGACCGGATCGCCGAGAGCGGCGGCGCGGGCGTAGTCATCGAACTCGATCTCGCGCCGCAGATTTCCGCCGGGCGCGTGCGCGACGAAGTGCTGCATCCGCGTGGCGCGCGCTCGATTTCGAGTCATCTGCAAAGCCGCCTGCATCTGACGGGCGTGAAAGCGGGCTTGTTGCGCGAGTGCCTGAGCAAGGATGAATTCGCCGAACTCGACACGCTCGCCGCGCGCATCAAGGCGCTGCCGCTGCGTTTGCTGCGCCCGCGGCCGATCACGGAAGTCATCAGCAGCGCGGGCGGCGTCGAATTCGAGGCGCTCGACGCGCGCTCGATGCTCGACGCGCTGCCCGGCGTGTTCTGCGCGGGGGAAATGCTCGACTGGGAAGCGCCCACGGGTGGTTATCTGCTGACCGCGTGTTTCGCGAGCGGGCTGGTCGCGGGTGAAGGCGCGCTCGCGTGGCTCGCCGAGCGCGGCTGAAGCATCACGCGACGACGAGGCGCCACAACGAAGTCACTTCCTTCGATCGCGCCGCGTGGAGCGGGTCGGTCTTGTCGAGCGCCTTCGAATGACGCGGCTTGATGTCGATGCGCCCATCCACCTTCAGGCCGGCTTTGTCGATCCATTCCTGCAACCGGGCGCGCGTCCGCAGGCCGAGATGCTCCGCGAAATCCGACAGGATGAGCCAGCCTTCGCCGCCCGGCGTCAGATGCGCGGCGAGTCCGTCGAGGAAGCCGCGCAGCATGCGGCTCTCCGGGTCGTAGATGGCATGCTCGATCGCCGCGCTGGGCCGTGCCGGCAGCCACGGCGGATTGCAGACGATCAACGGCGCGCGGCCTTCGGGAAACATGTCCGCTTCGACGACCTTGACCTGACGGCCGAGCGCGAGCTGCTCGATGTTTTCCCGCGCGCAGGCGAGCGCGCGCTCATCGACGTCCGTGGCGACGACACGCTCGACGCCGCGCCGCGCCAGCACGGCGGCGAGCACACCCGTTCCGGTTCCAATGTCGAACGCCAGATCGCGCGCCGGCAGCGGCTGATTCGCGACGAGATCGATATATTCGCCCCGTACCGGCGAGAAAACACCGTAGTAAGGATGGATCTTCCCGCCCACCGCGCCGATATCGACGCCCTTCTTGCGCCACTCGTGCGCCCCGACCAGGCCCAGGACTTCGCGCAAGGACACGACCGATGCTTCATCCGATGGCGGTCCATAAGCCTCTTCGCACGCCTGCCGCACGTTCGGCGCGCGGCGCAGCGGAATGGCGTATTCCTCATCGAGCGGCAGCACGAGCATGGCGAGCGTGCGTCCGCGCTGGGACTGCGCGAGACGGTGGAGATTGAATGCATCGATGGGCGACGGCTCGGTCGTCGGCTTCTTCGCCTTGCGCGGCTTGTTGTCGATGCGGCGCGCCATCGCCTGCAACAACTGGCGGGCGTTCTGGAAGTCGCCGCGCCAGAGAATCGCCGTGCCTTCGCATGCGAGCCGGTAGGCGTGATCGGCCGTCATCTGATCGTGCCCGATCACGACGCGCTTCGGCGGCGGGTTCCCGCTCTCCGATCGCCAGCGGGCGGAGCGCCTTTCGTCGTCTTCGTCCCAGGTTAGTTGCAGCAGTGCGGTGCTTTTCGATTGCATATCTATATAGATGCCTGATTCGATGCTCGGTGCGCGAGTCGTCGCGGCCGGCGGAAGGTGAACTGGCAGCATTGTGAGGCCAATCGGGGGCGCGTCGTTGGCGCGTGTGCATTTTCCAAGGAAGGTCGCGCGGCGCCGATGACACTTCAGGCACAATCGATCTTTTTCCGAACGCCATCGCCGAATGAAACTCCGAGTTTTCGCCGCGATCTGCGCGGCTGCGCTTGCCGCACAGGTCAATTTCGCGCCGCACGCGTTCGCAGCCGAAACCGCCGAGGCGCCGCCCGCGAACGAGCATTGGATCAGCGCGTGGGGCACCGCGCTGCAGTCGATTCCGCAACTCGCGAACTTGCCGCCGCTGTATCGCGCGCCGGAGGTCGCGGGCCGCACCGTCCGCCAGTTGATCTACCCGCAACTGGACGGCAAGCGCATGCGACTGCGGATCAGCAATCTGTATGGCACGGAGCCGCTCGTCGTCGAATCGATGAGCGTGGCGCGCGCGGTCGGAGGCAGCGCCGCCGCGATTCGCGCCGGTAGCCCCCGGCCCGTGGCGTTCGGCGGCCGCAAGAGTGTGACGGTCGCGCCCGGCGCGCAAGCCACGACCGATCCGGTCGATTTCGACGTCGACGCGCGCGAGCCCGTGGCCGTCAGCATGTTCATGGGGCGGAATCAGAAGCTCGTGGCCTGGCATCGCGTGTCGAGCCAGGTGAACTACATCTCGACGCCGGGCGATCACACCGACGATACGTCCGCCGGGGCGTTCCGCACGCGGTTTACCCAATATGCGTGGATCACCAACGTCGCTGTGGACAGTGCGTCGGCGCATGCGGTGGTCGCCATCGGCGATTCGATCACCGATGGCATGCGTTCCTCGCTGAACGCCAACCGCCGCTGGCCCGATGCGCTCGCGACGCAGGTCGCGCGCAAGAGCGGCGGCAAAATAGGCGTGGTGAATGCGGGCATCAGCGGTAATCGACTGCTGAGCAATTCTCCCTGCTACGGCGAGGCGCTCGCGTCGCGCTTCGAGCGGGACGCGCTGCGTCAGCCGGGCGTGCGCGCGGTGATCGTGCTGATCGGCATTAACGACATCAACTTCATGGCGATGCCCCCGCACGCCGGCCTCGATTGCGACTCGCCGCATACCGAGGTGAACGCCGATGCGCTGGTGCGCGGGTATCAGCGGCTGATCGCGCAGGCGCATCAGCGCGGCGTCAAGATCTACGGCGCGACACTGACGCCGGCCTCGCTGCCGCCCGAGCGCGAAGCGATCCGCACCGCGGTCAACGAATCGATCCGCACGAGCCGCGCGTTCGACGGCGTGATCGATTTCGATCAGGCCCTGCGCGATCCGGCGCGTCCGGGCGCGCTTCTGCGTCGGTACGACAGCGGCGATCACATCCATCCGAGCGACGCGGGCTATGCGGCCATGGCCGCCGCAGTGCCGATGGAGTTCGTTGCCGGAGCGGCAAAACCGGGGCAGTGACGCGCCGCGAAAAAGTTTGCTCTAACGGCTTGTCATTTGCGTTTGCTTGGCCTAATATTCAGCCCCTCGTCGCAAGGCGAGGGCCGTCGAGCGAAACGGACGGCCTCCAAAGTCGGCAAATTTTGATGCGAAAGCGAAAAAATAGTGTTGACAAGGAGAAAAAGATTCTTCATAATCTCGTTTCTCTGCTGCAGACAACGCAGCGACGCAAGACGGTGGTGAGGTTGGATGTCTTGCGATGTGCTCTTTAAAAACTAACAGCCGATAAGTGTGGGCGCTTGATAGCGAGTGCGGCTGGTCTTTCGGGATCAGTCATAGCAAAAGTATCAAGAGTCTCACACGAAGTATCAGAGGAAGGTTTTTCTGTTTTAGAACAGGATAATCATCGTCAGTACGTTGAGTGAGCGACCGGTTCTTAACGGAACCGAAAACAGTAACAGGTTTGAACTGAAGAGTT
>NZ_FCNY02000050.1 GCF_001544575.2 Caballeronia cordobensis | reverse complement strand
CCGGTGAGCGCTCAAATCGCCTTCGGGTGAAAAAGAAAACCCCACGTTGAGAAAACGTGGGGTTGGTCAGCAGTCTGAGGGCACCGACCGGTGCCCTTTTCTTTTGACTGACGTAAAACTTACGCGCCGAATTCCGCCGAAGCGACATGCTTCGTGTCGCCGTCGCCATCGTCTTGCGATGCCGACTTCTTCGCCGTGTCGATGGTCACGTGGACGCGCTTGTCCGCGGCGGCCGATGCCAGCACCTGCTTCGGCGCGGCCGTCTGAACCGGCGCCTGCGGTGCGTTGATCGGCACGTTGCGGCCGCGCGCGACATCGCGCAGACGCGAACGTTCGGCCAGCACCTTCGCGCCGTAACCGCCGTCGTCCTGCGTCGTCGAGCCGACGTAGTAGCGCAGGCCGCCCGCCACCGAACCGCCGCGCGCGATGCAGTCCTTCAGCACGAGCGCGCCGACCTTGATGTTCGCGAGCGGATCGAGCGCCGCGTGCGAGCCGCCGAAGTACTGGAACTTGTCCGAATGAACCTTGGACATCACCTGCATCAGGCCCTGCGCGCCGACGCCGCTTTCGGCATACGGATTGAAGCCCGATTCAATCGCCATCACGGAGAGCAGGAGCAGCGGATCGAGACCGACTTCGCGGCCCGTGTCGAACGCCGCGCGCACGAGCTGGCTGACGGGGTCTTCCGCCACGCGATAGCGGCGGGCGATGAAGTTCGCGACGAGCTTCTGCTCGCGCGTGGAGACGAGCACGCGGTCGTCGCGCGCGTCGGCGGCGATGCGCTGCGCCGGGATCAGGTTGGCGAGCATGCCGACGGACGGCATCGTGCGCGGATCAAGTCCGTTCGGCGAAACCGCGAGGCTGATGCCGCCGGTCAGGTGATGCGTGCTGGCGTCGTCGGTCGCGGCAGCGCCGAGCGACGGCACGACAGCGGCCGGCGCCTTCGACTTGGCCGAGGCGGCGTTCGCCGCAAGGTTCACGGGAAGCATGGGATCGCTCGGCTGGCGATGCACGGCCGAGAACGGCGGCAGCGGCTGACCGGCGAGCAGACGCGCCGGTCCGGCCTGCACGGCCGCCGACACGAACGGCATGATTCTGGCGGCGAACGTGGTGCGCCAGGACGGCGCCAGCCACAAGGCGAGCGCGCTCACGACAGCCGCGCAACCGACCACGGCGAAGAGATGGTGACTCAAACGGCGTCCGCGACGCAGCGCCACGCGCATGATCTGCGCGGCGCGGGTGTCCGAACCCCACCAAGCTGAAGCATTCATCGATACTCCCAATGTTGCATGATTTGCGCAGATGAATACGAATAAACGACGTATTCGACGCGCAAATCAGACACCGCTCGCGCTTGGCAAGCATAAGCGGCATCGGGGATACGGCATGCGCCGTCTGGAAAGCCGATCCGGCAAAAGATCGCCGGGTTGCGCGGCACGAACTGCATGCCCTGAATGCGCACGTGGCCTTCCACGCGAAAAACCGGCGTGCAAAACGCCGGCCGTGACAACCAAACAGCCATGAATCGCCGGGCAGGAGCGGCGCAGGCGACGCATGTGCGTCCGAAGAACCTGAGGCTAAGGTAAAAAGTTTAAGAACCTGCAGTCAATGCCAAGCGATTCTACCAGCGTTTAATGATCCGTCAATGCTAAAGACTTCTGTTTCAATTACTTACAGTTATATTGAACACCGTTCAGCGCCCGAATAGCACGTCGTTCGGGCGCTTCCAAGCAGAACATGCTGAATGTCCCCCAACGCACGGACGCGTACGCAGGTAAAATCGACAATCGCTTAGCGCGCAGCCGTCCCGCCCTGCCTGCCTCGTGCGCCGGGCGCCTTCGAGCCCACTTTCGACCATCGATGAAATACAAAGATCTGCGCGACTTCACCGCCCGCCTCGAAGCGCTCGGTGAACTGCGCCGCATTCGGCAGCCCGTCTCCCCGGTTCTCGAAATCACCGAAGTCTCCGATCGCGTCTTGCGCGTGGGCGGTCCGGCGCTGCTGTTCGAAGCGCCCACCGGCCACACGATGCCCGTGCTCGCGAACCTGTTCGGCACGACACGCCGGGTCGCGCTCGGCATGGGTATCGAGACCGAAGCGCAGAGCGGTGCGGATGTGAGCCTTGGCAGCGATGTCGCCGCGCTGAGCTCGCTGCGTGATGTCGGCAGGCTGCTTTCCGCGCTCAAGGAACCGGAGCCGCCGAAAGGCCTCAAGGACGCCGGCAAGCTGCTCTCGCTCGCGAAAGCCGTGTGGGACATGGCGCCGAAGTCGGTGAGCGCGCCGCCTTGCCAGGAAGTGGTGTGGGAAGGCGAGGACGTCGATCTGCATCGGCTGCCGATCCAGACCTGCTGGCCGGGCGACGCCGGACCGCTGCTCACGTGGGGCCTCACCGTCACGCGCGGGCCGAACAAGCCGCGCCAGAATCTCGGCATCTACCGGCAGCAGTTGATCGGGCGCAACAAGCTCATCATGCGCTGGCTCGCGCATCGCGGCGGCGCGCTCGATTTCCGCGAATTTGCGCTCGCGAATCCGGGCAAGCCGTATCCCGTGGCGGTCGTGCTCGGCGCCGATCCCGCGACGATCCTCGGCGCGGTGACGCCCGTGCCCGATTCGTTGTCCGAATATCAGTTCGCCGGGCTCTTGCGCGGCTCGCGCACCGAACTCGCGAAGTGCCTGACGCCGGGTGTCGATACGTTGCAGGTGCCGGCACGCGCGGAGATCGTGCTCGAAGGCTTCATCCATCCGCAAGACGGCGCGCCGCCGCCCCTGCCCGAAGGCGCGCCGCCGCGACCGTCGGGCTCCGCCGCCGCGACATACGAGCACGCGCTCGAAGGGCCCTACGGCGATCACACCGGCTATTACAACGAACAGGAATGGTTTCCGGTCTTCACGGTCGAGAAGATCACGATGCGCCGCGACGCCTTGTTTCATTCGACCTACACCGGCAAACCGCCCGACGAGCCCGCTGTGCTCGGCGTCGCGCTCAACGAAGTATTCGTGCCGCTGTTGCAGAAGCAGTTCACCGAGATCACCGATTTCTATCTGCCGCCCGAAGGCTGCAGCTACCGCATGGCGATCGTGCAGATGAAGAAGAGCTACGCCGGCCACGCGAAACGCGTGATGTTCGGCGTGTGGAGCTTCCTGCGGCAATTCATGTATACGAAGTTTATCGTCGTGGTCGATGAAGACGTCAACGTGCGCGACTGGAAGGAAGTGATCTGGGCGATCACGACGCGCGTCGATCCGGTGCGCGACACCGTGATGGTCGACAGCACGCCGATCGACTATCTCGATTTCGCGTCGCCGGTCGCGGGCCTCGGCTCGAAGATGGGGCTGGATGCGACCAACAAGTGGCCCGGCGAGACGAATCGCGAATGGGGCCGCCCGATCGTGATGGATGAAGCCGTGAAACGCCGCGTCGATGCGCTGTGGTCCGAACTCGGCCTGGAGGACAAGCGATGATCGCGGCCACGCTCTTTCGGGGCGACGTCATCGAAAACACGCACAAAGCGCACGTCGCCGTCGTCGACGCCAACGGGCGGCTCGTGCATGCCTTCGGCGATCCGCATCGCGTGACGCTGCCGCGCTCGGCGGCGAAACCCGCGCAGGCGCTCGCCGTCATCGAGACCGGCGCGCTGGAGCGTTTCGGCTTCAGCGACGAAGACCTCGCGCTCATGTGCGGCTCGCATAGCAGCGAGCCGCGTCATATCGAACGCGCGCTGGCGATGCTCGCGAAGTCGAGCGCGAGCGAAGCCGATCTGCGCTGCGGCGGCCATCCACCGATTTCGGATGCGGTGTATCGCGACTGGATCAGGCGCGATTTCACGCCGACGCCCGCCTGCAGCAATTGCTCCGGCAAGCACGCCGGCATGCTCGCGGGCGCGCGGGCGATGGATGTGCCCAGGCTCGATTACCACTTGCCGGACCATCCGTTGCAAGTGCGCGTGAAGCACACCATGGCGCGCGTGCTCGATCTCGCCGATGACGACGTGCAATGGGCCATCGACGGCTGCAATCTGCCCACACCCGCGTTCCCGCTCGATCGTCTCGCACGGCTGTACATGAAAATCGCGGGCGCGCCCGAAGGCTCGCCGCTCGCGCGTATTCATCGCGCAATGACGTCGCATCCCGAGCTCGTCGCGGGCGAAGGACGCTTCTGCACGCTGCTGATGCAGGCATTTGGCGGCGAACTCGTCGGCAAAACGGGCGCGGACGCGAGCTATGCGATCGGCGTGCGTCGCGAGGCAGGACCGCTCGGCATCGCGGTGAAGGTCGAGGACGGCAACACGTCGGTGGTGAACGCGGTCGTCGTTCACGTGCTCGACCAGCTCGGCATCGGCACGCAACAGCAGCGCGACGCGCTTGCCGCCTTCCGCAATCCGCCGACGCGCAACACGATGGGCGTGCCGACCGGCCGGCTCGACGTGAGCTTCACGCTTCACCCTCACCCAGAATAAAAATGCATTCGTGGTCGTTGCTGTCGGACGGGTTTTTTCTGTCGCTGTCGTTGTGCCTGGATATCGGCATCGCGAATGTCGCGATCATTTCGCTTGCGTTGACGCACGGCTTCAAACCGGGCTTCGTGCTTGGTCTTGGCTCGTGTTTCGGCGATCTGGCCTATGCCGCGCTCGCGCTTGCCGGCATGTCGGCGCTGTTGCAGTTCGAGCCGGTGCGCTGGGTCGTGTGGATCGGCGGCTCGATCGTGCTGCTGTTTCTCACCTGGAAGATGGCGCGCGAAGCGCTCAATCCGGCGTCCGCGCCGCCCGTCGAAGGCGAGGCGGATTTCACCGTGCCGCGTCCGAAGCACTGGAAGAGTTTCGTGCGCGGCTGCCTGCTCGCGGTGTCGTCGCCGAGCGCGATTCTCTGGTTCGCGGCGGTCGGCGGCGCGCTTATCGCGAAAGCGGGCGCGACGAGTCCGATCAGCGCGTCCGTGTTTCTCGCCGGCTTCTTCGCCGGCGGGCTCGGCTGGACGCTCTTCGTCTGCACGCTCGCGAGCCACGGCAGAAAGCGCGCGGGAACCCAACTGCTGCGCGCCTGCCATGTGATGTCCGCCGCGCTGTTCGCGTACTTCGCCTACAGCGTGATCGTCAACGGCTACCGCGATCTGATCGTGCACGCGGCGTCGTAACGTCCGCGCTCACCCGCGCTCACCCGCGCTCACACTTCACGCGAGGTACTGAGCGAGCTTCGGCAAGTCGACGTTGCCGCCCGACACGATCACCCCGACGCGCTTGCCCTCGACCGGCACGATCTTCTGCAGCACCGCGGCCGCCGCGAGACAGCCCGTCGGCTCGACGACCATCTTCATGCGTTGCGCGAAGAACCGCAGCGTCTCGACGAGCTGCGCATCGCTCACGGTGACGATCCGATCGACGTGACGCTGGATGATCGGAAAGTTGTATTCGCCGATGTGCGTCGCCGCGGCGCCATCGGCGATGGTGCGCGGCACCTCGATATGCACGATCTCGCCGCGCGCGAGCGACTGCTGCGCGTCGTTGCCCGCTTCCGGCTCCACGCCGATCACCTTGCAGTCCGGCGACAGCGCCGCCGCCGCGAGCGCGCATCCGCCGATGAGCCCGCCGCCGCCCAGACACACGAAGAGATAGTCGAGCGGGCCGGTTTCCTCGATCAGCTCCTTCGCCGCCGTCCCCTGCCCGGCAATCACGTGCGGATGATCGTACGGCGGAATCAGCGTCATGCCGCGCTCCTCGGCGAGCTTGCGGCCGATTTCCTCGCGGCTTTGCGTGTAGCGGTCGTAGGTGATGACTTCGCCGCCGTAGCCGCGCGTCGCTTCCATCTTGGCGGCGGGCGCGTCTTCTGGCATGACGATCGTCGCGCGGATGCCGGCAAGTTTCGCGGACAAGGCGATCGCCTGCGCATGATTGCCCGACGAGTACGTGATGACGCCCGCGGCGCGCTGGCGCTCGTCGAAATGCGAGAGCGCGTTGTACGCGCCGCGGAACTTGAACGCGCCCATGCGCTGGAAGTTCTCGCACTTGAAAAAGAGCGACGCGCCCGCGATGTCGTCGGCGGTGCGCGAAGTCAGGACGGGCGTGCGATGGGCGAAGCCTTCGATGCGGCGCGCGGCGTCGGCGACGTCATCGAATGTGGGAGCGGGAAGTGAGGACATCGGCGTGGGAGCGTGAGGTGAAGAGGATCACCATTGTCCCAGTTCCATCGCAAAATTCAAAAGCCGCGCGTGCATGAAAAAGGCGATGCACGTTGCATCGCCTCTCATGTCGTCCCGGCAAGGTCGCTTAGCGGCGCCAGTAGCCCGGCCCGTAACCCGGCCCGTGACGGTAATAACCGTGATGCCGGTAATAGGGCCGGCCGTAGTAGCCATAGCCATAACCGGGATAACCGCCGACAACCACCGCGGGCGGCGGCGCATAGACGACCGGCGGAGGCGGCGCCACGTACACCGGCTGCGGCGGCGCCACATAAACGGGAGCCGGCGGTGCGGCATACACCGGATAAGCCGGCACCCCGATACCGACGCCCACCGAAACATGCGCCTGTGCAGCGCTCACGAAGCCCGCGCCAAGCGCGCCGGCAACCAGTAACCCACCGAGCTTTTTCACTATCGTTCTCCTCGTCGCTTCGCGCGTTGGCCGGTCTAAACGGCTCGCGAGCGACGGCATGAAAACAATTTATCGAAAAAGCGGGGGCGTCGCAGCGGCCATTTGTTGCAAATTGCAAGTTCCTTAACGCGCATGCGAATTTGAAAGCGAGACGAAGCGCGCGGCAAGGCCCCGATCGACCGTTCGACGCACCTCGGCAGGCGGCGCGGGACAGACCGCATGCGTCGCGAATAAAACCGCGTAACGTATATTTACAAAAGAACGGAAAAGCCCCGCCGGACGATTCGCCCAGCGGGGCTTTTCATGTATTACCTGATATTCCTAAAGCGCGGCTCAGCCCACTTTGATATAGGCAAATTCGCGTGTGACGTTGGGCGGCACATAAGCCGCGCCGATCACGACCCGGGGCGTCAGGCGCTTTTTCTGATCCCACCAGCAGCGCCGCTGGGTCTGGCTCAAGAATCGCAGATGCTTTCGATAAGAGAAAATGCTCATGGCGACCTCCGAACGTAGCGAATGAAACCCGTGAAGGGAAAAGCCGTCAGCTAGCGCCGCGCCGTTCCCGCTGAATCGTGTTGTCTTTAATATTGAGCGCCCTGTTCGTCCCTCGATGTTCGCAAAGAAACCAAGTCTTCGCGCGCATGTGCGTTTAACCACATTCAGCAGAAAGCATGCCGTTTCGAGCAGCCAGCCGCGGCGTGAAAACCGCGTTTCGTTCAAAACCCGTACCGCCGGTGGGGCAACAATCGCCGTCATAGCACCGATCCGCTGTTTCGCTTTCTGTCTTTATATCCTGCCAGCTTTGCGTGAAATTAGCTTTTCGGGACCGTCTCGAAATGGCAACACTAGGGTTTTCCGATGCTGGCGGCCGGCCGGAAAACCGGCTTTCCGAATGCTTTCATCGTCTTTCGCGTGCGCGCGCGGCGAATCGCGCGCGGCGCGTGCGACAACGTCCCCAAGCCGCATTAAAGCCATGTTATGGTGACGTCCGGCGCTCCATCGGGCAGGCTCGATGGACGGGGCATTCAGGCGCCGCCATCAGGAAATCGCGAGGCTTCATCGAACCGGCGCCGCGCGTTCGGATGACTTCTGCACGATATTCGAGTCCAGAGAACGAACAATGATCAAGGTCAGCTTTCACGATTCGCGCCGCGCGGACGGCCGCCTCACCGGAATGACGTGCGGGTTTCGCATCGTCCGGTAGCGCCTTTCGTCTTTCCTGCCTTTTCCGCTTCACGACCCGGCGCAAGTCGCGACACTGCGCAGTTATCCTAGAGGACCCGAGATGTTCGGCGATATCGCCCGCTTTTTGCTCAATACGCTGTTCACGCTGTTCGGCGCGGCGCTCCTGCTGCGCGCATGGATGCAGGTCGTGCGCATGCCGCCCTACAACCCGGTTTCGAATGCCGTGATGCAGGCGACCAACTGGATCGTGCTGCCGCTGCGCAAGATCCTGCCCGGCGGGAAGATCGACTGGGCGAGCATTCTCGCCGCGTTCATCGCGTCGGCCGTGTATGTCACGCTGATGGTCGTGCTCGCCGGCATCGATCCGACGCTCATGTTGCCGATGCTGCTGCTCGTCGCGTTGCTGACTGTCGTCAAGTGGGCGCTGAACCTCATCATCTGGGTGACGATTCTGATGGCGCTGCTTTCGTGGCTCAATCCGCAGTCGCCGGCCATGCCGCTGCTCTATCAGATCACCGCGCCTTTCCTCGATCCGCTGCGGCGCATTCTGCCGCGTCTGGGCGGCATCGACCTTTCGCCGATTCTGCTGTTCGTGATCGTGCAGGTGCTGCTGATGGTCGTGACGCGGGCCGCCGTTTCGATGACCTTGTTCGGGATCTGAAGGCCGCGCAATTGCGTCGCGGGACGCGTTGCGCTTACAATAGTCGGCTCTCGCGGGCGTCGTATAATGGCCATTACCGTAGCTTCCCAAGCTACAGACGTGGGTTCGATTCCCATCGCCCGCTCCAGAATCATCTCGAAAGCCGCCCTAAGTCACGCTTGGGCGGCTTTTTGATTTCCAGCATCGCCTAGTCATGAACCACGATCCCCAGGACGACGCCGCCGACGGCATCGAAGATAACGCCTCACCCGAAACGAACGAAGCCTCGACGCTGCATCACCGCCGCATTCGCAGCTTCGTCACGCGCGCGGGCCGCGTGTCGCCGGGCCAGCAGCGCGCGATCGACGAACTCGGTCCGCGCTATGTCGTGCCCTACTCGCCGCAACTCGCCGACTGGAGCGCAGTCTTCGGCCGGCAGGCGCCGCGCATTCTCGAAATTGGCTTCGGCATGGGCGCGACCACGGCGGAGATCGCGGCCACACGTCCCGGCGACGATTTCATCGGCGTGGAAGTGCATGAGCCGGGTGTCGGCGCGCTGCTGAAGCTGATCGGCGAAGAGGCGCTCGGCAATATCCGCATCCTTCAGCACGACGCCGTCGAAGTGCTCGAACACATGATCGCAGCCGACAGCCTGGACGGCGTGCATATCTATTTCCCCGATCCGTGGCACAAGGCACGTCATCACAAGCGCCGCCTGATTCAGCCGAAGTTCGTCGCGCTGCTCGTGTCGCGCATCAAGCCGGGCGGCTATATTCATCTCGCGACCGACTGGCAGAACTACGCGGAGCAGATGCTCGACGTGCTGTCGGCCGAACCCGCGCTGGAAAACACCGCCGACGGTTACGCGCCGCGCCCGGATTTCCGTCCGGTCACGAAGTTCGAGCGAAGGGGTTTGCGCCTCGGGCACGGCGTGTGGGATCTGATGTTCCGCCGCCGCTGAGCGCATCGGCCATCAAACGAAAACGCCACGGCAAGCCGTGGCGTCAGACTGCTGACAAAGCCCTGGCTCTTGCCAGGGCTTTGTCGTTAAATGAGCGCCATGCTCAAGAAACCGACGCCTA
>NZ_FCNY02000052.1 GCF_001544575.2 Caballeronia cordobensis | reverse complement strand
CGCACGAGCACGCCGGTGGACCAGCCATCGGAGACGATGTGATGCATCGTGAAGAGCAGCACGTGTTCATCGGCTGCGAGACGCAGCAGTTGCACACGCAGCAGCGGACCGTGTTGAAGATCGAAGGCGCGGGTGGCTTCGGCTTGCGCGAGGCGGCGGACTTGCTCATCATCGGAAAGTACAACCAGCGGCAACGTGATCCGCAATTCAGAAGCGATGCACTGCACAGCCTGCCCGTCGTGTTGCGCGAACGATGTGCGCAAGCTTTCGTGACGCGCCACGAGCGCATTCAAGGCATTCTCGAAGGCCGATATATCGAGCGATCCGCTCAGACGCACGGCGACCGGAATGTTATAGGTGGACTGTCCCGGATTGAGCTGCTCAAGGAACCACAGACGTTCCTGTGCGAAAGACAGCGGCAGCTTCGCCGGACGCGGCATCGCTTGCAAGGGCGGCAAGGCGCTGGCTTCACGCGACGATTCTTCCAGTGCTTCAGCGAGTGAGGCGACACTGGGTGCATCGAACAGCGTGCGCAAGGGCAGTTCGATGGCAAGCGCTTCACGCAGACGCGACACGAGTTGCGTAGCGAGCAGCGAATGACCGCCGAGTGCGAAGAAGTTATCGAAGACGCTCACGCGTTCGAGACCGAGCACGCTGGCGAAGCATTCAGCGAGCGAGTGTTCAAGCGACGAGCGCGGTGCGACATAAGCGGCGAGATCTTGCCATTGCGGATCAGGAAGCGCACGGCGATCGAGTTTGCCGTTGGGGGTAAGTGGCAATGCATCGAGCGTAACGAACGCCGAAGGCACCATGTAGTCGGGCAATCGCGAGTTCAAATGCTCACGAAGATCGCCAGCCTCGACCTCTGAAACCAGCGTGACATAAGCGATGAGTTGCTGATCCTGCGTCGCCTCGTGCCGAGCACGCGCAATCACCACGGCCTCACGCACCGCCGGATGACTGGCGATCTGCGCTTCGATCTCACCCAACTCGATACGGAACCCACGAATCTTGACCTGATGATCGTTACGGCCAAGAAACTCGATGTTGCCATCGGGTCGATAGCGTGCGATATCCCCCGTGCGATACATACGCGCGCCGGCAACGAACGGATCATCGATAAATCGTTCGGCGGTAAGCTCAGGCCGATTCAGATAACCCCGCGCCACACCCGCCCCACCGATATAAAGTTCACCAACCGCACCCGGCGGCATCAACCGAAGTTGCCCGTCGAGCAGATAGATGCGTGCATTGGCAATCGGCTTGCCAATGACTGGCCGCGTCTGTTCGATCGTGATCTCGGTGACAGCGGCATCCACCGTGCATTCGGTCGGACCATAGACGTTGAAAGCGCGAATTTGCGTGGCTGTTGCGAGGCAATCCCACATTTGCTGCGTCAACGCCTCGCCGCCGACGAGCAACGTCAGCTCGGACTGGCGACGTTCAAGCAGACCGGTGGCGAGCAATACGTCGAGTTGCGTCGGCGTGCAGTCGAGTACATCGATGTCGCGGGCATTCACATAGTCGATCAGCGCCAGGCCATCGGTACGCACGTCGGCAGGAATGAGGGTCAGCCGGTGTCCCGCGAGCAAAGCCGTGAGGCTCTTCAGCGAAGAGTCGAACGCGATGCTGGCGTTCAGACCGACGCCCGAGTGCGCGTCGCAATGCGCGAACACCGTCGATTGGAGCGCGTAATGCAGGTTCACCACATTACGATGCTCGACCATCACGCCTTTGGGCTTGCCGGTCGAACCGGAGGTGTAGATCACGTAGGCGAGGTTATGCGGTGCGACGGTGGTTTGCGGGTTATGGTGCGGGAGAGAATCATCGAGCGAGGCATCGAGCACAGGCAGCGTTCCTGTGTCGCCGAGAGCGTCACGGCCAGCGGTGTCAGCGATCAGAAGCACAGGCGCGGCATCCGTGAGGATGTGGCTCAGGCGTTCGCCCGGATACGTCGGATCGAGCGGCACATAAGCGCCGCCGGCTTTGAGTATGGCCATCAACGCGACGATCATGTCGATGCCGCGCTCCATGCACAGCGCGACGCGATCTTCCGGGCCAACGCCAAGCGCGATCAGATGATGCGCGAGTCGATTGGCGCGTGCGTTGAGTTGCGCATACGTGAGCGATTCGTCTTCGAAGACGAGTGCGATTGCATCGGGTGTTTTCTCAACTTGCTGCTCGAAGAGTTGATGTATGCACAGATGCTCGGGATAAGCGGCAGCCGTATCGTTCCAGCTTTCGAGCAGTGCATGTTCTTCAGGCAGCACGAGTTCGAACGCATGCAGTGGTGCATCGGGTTGATGGAGTGCTTGTTCGAGCAAGCGTGTGAAGTGTTCCCCAAAGCGAGCGATGGTGCGCTCATCGAAGAGATCGGTGGCATAGCTGATGCCACCCGCAAAGCGGTCTTGCGCGTGCGTCAGATTCAGCGTGATATCGAACTTGGCACCGGCTTCTGAAGGAGGCAGCACCTCAAGCGTAAGGCCGGGTAGCGCGAGCGGCTCCATCGGCGCGTTCTGCAACACGAACATCACCTGGAACAACGCCGTGCGGCTGGTATCGCGAACCGGCGCGAGCGCTTCGACGAGCTTCTCGAAGGGCAGATCCTGATGTGCGTAAGCGGCAAGCGTTGTATCGCGTACTTGTGCAAGCAAGGTGCGCAACGATGGCGAACCCGAGAGATCGGCACGCAACACGAGCGTATTGACGAACAGACCAATAAGCGGTTCGATCTGCGCATGTGTGCGATTGGCGATAGGGGAGCCAACGGCCACCTCCGACTGTCCCGACAGCCGCGCAAGCAGGGTTTGGAACACGGCGAGCAGCAGCATGAAGGGCGTGACACCTTCTTGCTGAGCCGTTGCATTCAGCCGTTCACACAAGTCAGGGCTGAGCGCAAAGGGCAAAGTCGCGCCGCGTCCGCTGATCTGCGCAGGCCGTGGACGATCGGTCGGCAGATCGAGCGGCGCGAGTTCAGCGAGTTGATTGCGCCAGTATTGCGTCTGACGTTCGAGTTCTGCACCGGCGAGCCAGTCGCGCTGCCACAAGGTGAAGTCAGCGTATTGCACGGCCAGTGGCGGCAGAGCGAGCGGTTCGTTCAGCAGCGAAGCCGTATAGCAGGCGCCGAGTTCACGCACGAGCACGCCGGTGGACCAGCCATCGGAGATGATGTGATGCATCGTGAAGAGCAGCACGTGCTCATCGGCTGCAAGACGCAGCAGTTGCGCACGCAGCAGCGGCCCGTGCTGAAGATCGAAGGCGCGGGTGGCTTCGGCTTGCGCGAGGCGGCGCACTTGCGCATCATCGGAAAGTACAACCAGCGGCAACGTGATCCGCAATTCAGACGCGATGCACTGCACAGCCTGCCCATCGTGTTGCGCGAAAGACGTACGCAAACTCTCATGACGCGCCACGAGCGCATTCAAGGCATTCTCGAAAGCCGATACATCGAGCGATCCGCTCAGACGCACGGCGACCGGAATGTTATAGGTGGACTGTCCGGGATTGAGCTGTTCGAGGAACCATAAACGTTCCTGTGCAAAAGACAGCGGCAGCTTCGCTGGACGCGGCATCGCTTGCAAGGGCGGCAAGGCACTGGCTTCACGCGACGATTCTTCCAGCGCTTCAGCAAGTGAGGCGACACTGGGCGCATCGAACAGCGTGCGCAAGGGCAGTTCGATGGCAAGCGCCTCGCGCAGACGCGACACGAGTTGCGTAGCGAGCAGAGAATGACCGCCGAGGGCAAAGAAGTTATCGAAGACGCTCACGCGTTCGAGACCGAGCACACTGGCAAAGCATTCAGCGAGCGAGTGTTCGAGCGACGAGCGCGGTGCGACATAGGTGGCGAGATCCTGCCACTGCGGATCGGGCAACGCACGGCGATCGAGTTTGCCGTTAGGTGTGAGCGGCAATGCATCGAGCACGACGAACGCCGAGGGCACCATGTAATCCGGCAATCCCGACGCAAGATGTTCGCGCAACACGCTTGCATCGATGCCTGCCGTCCCGGTGACATAAGCGATAAGTTGCTGATCCTGCGTCTTCTCGTGCCGAGCACGCGCGATAACCACGGCCTCACGCACCGCCGGATGACTGGCGATCTGCGCTTCGATCTCACCCAACTCGATACGGAACCCACGAATCTTGACCTGATGATCGTTACGGCCAAGAAACTCGATATTGCCATCGGCGCGATAGCGAGCGATATCGCCCGTGCGATACATACGCCCACCCGGAACAAACGGATCATCGATAAACCGTTCGACGGTCAACTCAGGCCGATTCAGATAACCTCGCCCCACACCCGCACCGCCGACGTACAGCTCGCCCACCGCACCGACAGGCATCAACCGCCGTTGTGCATCGAGCAAATAAATGCGCGTGTTGGCAATCGGACGGCCGATCGGCACCGGATTGGATTCTTCCTGCAGGCATCGATAGGCCGTTGCCCACACCGTCGCTTCCGTGGGGCCGTACTCGTTATAAAGCGATACGGGGCGTGGCAGCGTCGAGCTTTGCCGCGCGAGGCTCGGCGGACACGCTTCGCCCGCCACGATGATCTCGCGAAGCCGATGTTCACCGCTCGACGACATGCTGTCGAGAATCGCCTGACCGAGAGACGGCACGCAGAGCACGCGTGTGATGTCGCGACGGCGGACCAGTTCGATGATCGCGTTCGGATCTCGTGCCGTGTCGATATCGACGAGCGCAAGACAGCCGCCGGTCGTGAGCGTCCCGAAGAGGCCGGCGACGGAGCTATCGAAGGCGAGGGACGAAAGCAGCAGGAAGCGCTCGTTCGGGGCATGTTCGTAGAACTGATGCCGCGCGCATGTGGATGCGACGAGCGTCCGATGTTCGATCGCAACGCCCTTGGGCTTGCCAGTCGAACCGGAGGTGTAGATCACGTAGGCGAGGTTATGCGGTGCGACGGTCGTTTGTGGGTTATGGTGCGAAAGCGCATCGTCGAGCGAGGCATCGGCATCGAGCACAGGCAGCGTTCCCGTGTCGCCGAGGGCTTCACGGCCGGCAGTGTCGGCGATCAGAAGTACAGGCGCGGCATCCGTGAGGATGTGACTCAGGCGTTCGCCTGGATACGCCGGATCGAGCGGCACGTATGCGCCACCGGCTTTGAGTATCGCCATCAACGCGACGATCATGCCAATGCCGCGCTCCATGCACAGCGCGACGCGATCTTCCGGCCCGACGCCGAGTGCGATCAGATGATGCGCGAGTCGATTGGCGCGTTCGTTGAGCCGCGCATAGGTGAGCGATTCGTCTTCGAATATGAGTGCAATGGCATCGGGCGATTTTTCGACTTGTTGCTCGAATAAACGCTGAATACACAGATGCTCGGGATAAGCGGCAGCCGTGTCATTCCAGCTTTCGAGCAGCGCATGTTCTTCGGGCAGCACGAGTTCGAATGCATGCAGCGGTGCATCGGGTTGATTGAGCGCCTGTTCCAGCAAGCGCGTGAAGCGTTCCCCAAAGCGAACGATGGTGCGCTCATCGAAGAGATCGGTGGCGTAGCTCAACGTGCCTGCCACACCTTCAGGTGTAGATGTCAGGTCAAGGGTGAGATCGAACTTGGCGCCGGCTTCTGACGGAGGCAACACCTCAAGCGTAAGGCCGGGCAGCGCGAGCGGCTCCATCGGCGCGTTCTGCAACACGAACATCACCTGGAACAGCGCCGTGCGGCTGGTATCACGAACCGGCGCGAGTGCTTCAACGAGCTTTTCGAACGGCAGATCTTGATGCGCGTAAGCGGCAAGCGTCGTATCGCGTACTTGTGCAAGCAGGGTGCGCAACGACGGCGAACCCGACAGATCGGCACGCAACACGAGCGTGTTGACGAACAAGCCGATAAGCGGTTCGATCTGCGCATGCGTACGATTGGCGATAGGCGATCCAACGGCCACCTCAGACTGTCCCGACAAACGCGCAAGCAGTGTCTGAAACACGGCGAGCAGCAGCATGAAGGGCGT
>NZ_FCNY02000054.1 GCF_001544575.2 Caballeronia cordobensis | reverse complement strand
GATCCGCACTATCATCGGCGTGGAGTCGTTTCACGGTCCTGTTCGGGATGGGAAGGGGTGGTACCGACTCGCTATGGTCATCAGGCATGACTTGTTGCTGTGTCGTCTTGGGGACGCGACAGCCAATCTGGGAAGAAGTAGCAGTGTTTGGGGTGGTGATCGTGGCACAACGACACTCAACCAGGAAGACACACTGGTTATAGGATCAAGCCTTACGGGCAATTAGTATCAGTTAGCTCAATGCATTACTGCACTTACACACCTGACCTATCAACGTCCTGGTCTGGAACGACCCTTCAAGGGGCTCGAAGCCCCGGGGATATCTCATCTTAAGGCGAGTTTCCCGCTTAGATGCTTTCAGCGGTTATCTCTTCCGAACATAGCTACCCGGCGATGCGACTGGCGTCACAACCGGTACACCAGAGGTTCGTCCACTCCGGTCCTCTCGTACTAGGAGCAGCCCCCTTCAAATATCCAACGCCCACGGCAGATAGGGACCAAACTGTCTCACGACGTTTTAAACCCAGCTCACGTACCTCTTTAAATGGCGAACAGCCATACCCTTGGGACCGGCTACAGCCCCAGGATGAGATGAGCCGACATCGAGGTGCCAAACACCGCCGTCGATATGAACTCTTGGGCGGTATCAGCCTGTTATCCCCAGAGTACCTTTTATCCGTTGAGCGATGGCCCTTCCATACAGAACCACCGGATCACTATGACCTGCTTTCGCACCTGCTCGACTTGTCGGTCTCGCAGTTAAGCACGCTTATGCCATTGCACTATCAGCACGATTTCCGACCGTACCTAGCGTACCTTCGTACTCCTCCGTTACGCTTTGGGAGGAGACCGCCCCAGTCAAACTGCCTACCATGCACTGTCCCCGATCCGGATCACGGACCAAGGTTAGAACCTCAAACAAACCAGGGTGGTATTTCAAGGACGGCTCCACCAAGACTAGCGTCCTGGTTTCATAGCCTCCCACCTATCCTACACAGATCGGTTCAAAGTCCAATGCAAAGCTACAGTAAAGGTTCATGGGGTCTTTCCGTCTAGCCGCGGGGAGATTGCATCATCACAAACACTTCAACTTCGCTGAGTCTCGGGAGGAGACAGTGTGGCCATCGTTACGCCATTCGTGCAGGTCGGAACTTACCCGACAAGGAATTTCGCTACCTTAGGACCGTTATAGTTACGGCCGCCGTTTACCGGGACTTCAATCAAGAGCTTGCACCCCATCATTTAATCTTCCGGCACCGGGCAGGCGTCACACCCTATACGTCCACTTTCGTGTTTGCAGAGTGCTGTGTTTTTATTAAACAGTCGCAGCCACCAGTTTATTGCAACCCTTTCACCCTCCTGGCGCAGGCCAGTCAAGCTACAAGGGCGTACCTTATCCCGAAGTTACGGTACCAATTTGCCGAGTTCCTTCTCCCGAGTTCTCTCAAGCGCCTTAGAATACTCATCTCGCCCACCTGTGTCGGTTTGCGGTACGGTCACTATTAGACTGAAGCTTAGAGGCTTTTCTTGGAACCACTTCCAATTGCTTCGCTTCCGAAGAAGCTCGCGCCACACCCTTGAATTATGTGCCCGGATTTGCCTAAGCACCTTCTCCAATGCAGCGACCGGGACTTCCAACACCCGGACAACCTTCCGCGATCCGTCCCCCCATCGCATCTAACAATGGTGCAGGAATATTGACCTGCTTCCCATCAGCTACGCATTTCTGCCTCGCCTTAGGGGCCGACTCACCCTACGCCGATGAACGTTGCGTAGGAAACCTTGGGCTTACGGCGAGGGGGCTTTTCACCCCCTTTATCGCTACTCATGTCAGCATTCGCACTTCCGATACCTCCAGCATGCCTTTCGACACACCTTCGCAGGCTTACGGAACGCTCTCCTACCACACGCACTTACGTGCGCATCCGCAGCTTCGGTGACTGGCTTGAGCCCCGTTACATCTTCCGCGCAGGACGACTCGATCAGTGAGCTATTACGCTTTCTTTAAAGGGTGGCTGCTTCTAAGCCAACCTCCTGACTGTTTTAGCCTTCCCACTTCGTTTCCCACTTAGCCAATCTTTGGGACCTTAGCTGGCGGTCTGGGTTGTTTCCCTCTTGACACCGGACGTTAGCACCCGATGTCTGTCTCCCGTGATTGCACTCTTCGGTATTCGGAGTTTGCTATGGCGTAGTAATCCGCAATGGACCCCACAACCATGACAGTGCTCTACCCCCGAAGGTGATACACGAGGCACTACCTAAATAGTTTTCGGAGAGAACCAGCTATTTCCAAGTTTGTTTAGCCTTTCACCCCTATCCACAGCTCATCCCCTAACTTTTCAACGTTAGTGGGTTCGGTCCTCCAGTACGTGTTACCGCACCTTCAACCTGGCCATGGATAGATCACTTGGTTTCGGGTCTACGCCCAGCAACTGATCGCCCTATTCGGACTCGCTTTCGCTACGCCTGCCTTAATCAGTTAAGCTCGCTACTGAACGTAAGTCGCTGACCCATTATACAAAAGGTACGCCGTCACCCCTTACGAGGCTCCGACTGTTTGTATGCATGCGGTTTCAGGATCTATTTCACTCCCCTCCCGGGGTTCTTTTCGCCTTTCCCTCACGGTACTGGTTCACTATCGGTCGATCACGAGTATTTAGCCTTGGAGGATGGTCCCCCCATCTTCAGACAGGATTTCACGTGTCCCGCCCTACTTGTCGTACCCCTAGTTCTTCCATCCTATTTTCGTCTACAGGGCTATCACCTGCTATGGCCGCACTTTCCAGAGCGTTCGACTAATAAGATAGATAAAGAGTACAGGCTGGTCCCATTTCGCTCGCCACTACTTTGGGAATCTCGGTTGATTTCTGTTCCTGCGGTTACTTAGATGTTTCAGTTCACCGCGTTCGCTCCACATGACCTATGTATTCAGTCATGGGTGACCCATACGGGCCGGGTTTCCCCATTCGGATATCGGAGGATCAAAGCTCGTTTGCCAGCTCCCCTCCGCTTTTCGCAGGCTACCGCGTCCTTCATCGCCTGTGATCGCCAAGGCATCCACCACATGCACTTGTTCGCTTGACCCTATAACGAGTGTGTCTCTCTCGAGCCACCTTCGCTACAGGCTGAGTATTCGCGTTGTGCCGTATTCCAAAGCAATCTTTCGATCACCTTTTCATACTTGATACAATCACTACCCTGACTACCCGACTCGCACCCATCTCTAAGTGCTTTTAGATAGTCTCTTTACTACTTCTTCCAGATTGTTAAAGAACGTTTAGCCGACAGGACCACTTCAATTCCTGCAGCATCAACTGGCTTCAATCGCCAATGCGCAGTGCTTCGCGAAACACTGTGCATTGAGGATTGGTGGAGGATGACGGGATCGAACCGACGACCCCCTGCTTGCAAAGCAGGTGCTCTCCCAGCTGAGCTAATCCCCCGCGTCTTAGGCCTGTACGACCCATCTCGACTCGTGGTGGGTCTGGATGGATTCGAACCATCGACCCCCGCCTTATCAAGACGGTGCTCTAACCGACTGAGCTACAGACCCAAAGCCTGTCTTAAACAACAGCCGATAAGCGTGAGCGCTTAACTTTTAAGTGCGAAGCTCGAGAAAGGAGGTGATCCAGCCGCACCTTCCGATACGGCTACCTTGTTACGACTTCACCCCAGTCATGAATCCCACCGTGGTAAGCGCCCTCCTTGCGGTTAGGCTACCTACTTCTGGTGAAACCCACTCCCATGGTGTGACGGGCGGTGTGTACAAGACCCGGGAACGTATTCACCGCGGCATGCTGATCCGCGATTACTAGCGATTCCAGCTTCACGCAGTCGAGTTGCAGACTGCGATCCGGACTACGATCGGTTTTCTGGGATTGGCTCCACCTCGCGGCTTGGCAACCCTCTGTTCCGACCATTGTATGACGTGTGAAGCCCTACCCATAAGGGCCATGAGGACTTGACGTCATCCCCACCTTCCTCCGGTTTGTCACCGGCAGTCTCCTTAGAGTGCTCTTGCGTAGCAACTAAGGACAAGGGTTGCGCTCGTTGCGGGACTTAACCCAACATCTCACGACACGAGCTGACGACAGCCATGCAGCACCTGTGCGCCGGTTCTCTTTCGAGCACCCCCACCTTTCAGCAGGGTTCCGACCATGTCAAGGGTAGGTAAGGTTTTTCGCGTTGCATCGAATTAATCCACATCATCCACCGCTTGTGCGGGTCCCCGTCAATTCCTTTGAGTTTTAATCTTGCGACCGTACTCCCCAGGCGGTCAACTTCACGCGTTAGCTACGTTACTAAGGAAATGAATCCCCAACAACTAGTTGACATCGTTTAGGGCGTGGACTACCAGGGTATCTAATCCTGTTTGCTCCCCACGCTTTCGTGCATGAGCGTCAGTGTTGGCCCAGGGGGCTGCCTTCGCCATCGGTATTCCTCCACATCTCTACGCATTTCACTGCTACACGTGGAATTCTACCCCCCTCTGCCACACTCAAAGCCTGCCAGTCACCAATGCAGTTCCCAGGTTAAGCCCGGGGATTTCACATCGGTCTTAACAGACCGCCTGCGCACGCTTTACGCCCAGTAATTCCGATTAACGCTCGCACCCTACGTATTACCGCGGCTGCTGGCACGTAGTTAGCCGGTGCTTATTCTTCCGGTACCGTCATCCTCCATCCATATTAGGGACGAAGTTTTCTTTCCGGACAAAAGTGCTTTACAACCCGAAGGCCTTCTTCACACACGCGGCATTGCTGGATCAGGGTTGCCCCCATTGTCCAAAATTCCCCACTGCTGCCTCCCGTAGGAGTCTGGGCCGTGTCTCAGTCCCAGTGTGGCTGGTCGTCCTCTCAGACCAGCTACAGATCGTCGCCTTGGTAGGCCTTTACCCCACCAACTAGCTAATCTGCCATCGGCCGCCCCTATAGCGCGAGGTCCGAAGATCCCCCGCTTTCTCCCTTAGGTCGTATGCGGTATTAATCCGGCTTTCGCCGGGCTATCCCCCACTACAGGACACGTTCCGATGTATTACTCACCCGTTCGCCACTCGCCACCAGGGTTGCCCCCGTGCTGCCGTTCGACTTGCATGTGTAAGGCATGCCGCCAGCGTTCAATCTGAGCCAGGATCAAACTCTTCAGTTCAAACCTGTTACTGTTTTCGGTTCCGTTAAGAACCGGTCGCTCACTCAACGTACTGACGATGATT
>NZ_FCNY02000057.1 GCF_001544575.2 Caballeronia cordobensis | reverse complement strand
ACGTGTGCCCCAAGGGGCTCAATCCGACCAAGGCGATCGGCAAGATCAAGGAATTGATGGTGCGCCGGGCGGTTTGATCGTCGTCAGCGTTTGAAAAAAGCGCAGTCTCGCGAGAGGCTGCGCTTTTTTTTCGCCGCTTCCATCATCCGATATTTCTATCTTGTAATGAGACTGTCGTCTCACTAGAATGAATCGGCAGGCATGGCGCAAGGAGGCAATCATGACGCTGACCCGTACGGAAATGGACCGGAAAATCGACGAGCACTTCGGTTTCGAGCGGCACGACGATGTCGAAGGCGTGCTCGCCACGCTCACGGAAGACGTGGAGCACGACATAGTCGGCTGGCCCGCGGGTCCGGCGCATGGGCGCGAGGGCGCGCGGCCGTTCTACGAAGCGCTGTTCGCGGATCTGTCGGAGAGCCGCGTCGAAAGTCTGCGTCGTCTTTATGGCGACGGCTTCGTCATCGACGAATCGATGTGGCGGGGCAAGGCGCCGGGCAGGCCGTTCGGGCTCGAAGGGCGCGGGCGTCCGCTGCAATTCCGCATGCTGCATGTCGTCGAATTCAGCGAGAGCGGGCAGATCCGGCGCGAGAACGTGTGGGTCGATCTCGCGGCGATCATCGGCCAGTTGCCGCAGGCGTGACATGGCGCGCGGCAATCAGAAGCAGCGCACGCGCAAGGACCTGTTGCAGGCGGCGTCGCGGTTCATGAAAGCGGGGCGCAAGCCGAGTCTAGAAGAGGTCGCAGCCGAGGCGCTGGTGTCGCGCGCGACGGCGTACCGGCATTTCCCGAGCATCGACGCGCTCTTGCTGGAAGCCTCGCTCGATGTCGATACGCCCGACGCCGGCACGCTCTTTTCCGCGCGCGCATCGGACGATCCGGTCGCGCGATTGCTGCGTGTCGATGCCGCGCTTCACGACATGATCCGCGCGAACGAAGCGCCGCTGCGCATGATGCTCGCGCATTCGCTGGAACGCGTGGCGAAGGGCGAGCCGCAAGACGAAGTGCCGCTGCGTCAGAACCGGCGCACGCCGTTGATCGAGGCGGCGCT
Source organism: Caballeronia cordobensis (assembly GCF_001544575.2). Taxonomy (GTDB): domain Bacteria; phylum Pseudomonadota; class Gammaproteobacteria; order Burkholderiales; family Burkholderiaceae; genus Caballeronia; species Caballeronia cordobensis. The sequence continues at coordinate 2,306 of NZ_FCNY02000057.1, read as the reverse complement.
CGAACCCGCGCGCGACCGGCTCAAGCCCGCCGCGCTCGATACCTTGACGCAGGCGCTTGCGCTCGTCATCGGCACGGAGGCGATGATCGTCTGCAAGGACGTGCTGCAACTCGACGAGGCCCGCGCGCGCAAGGTCCGGCGCTGGGCGATTCGCGCGCTGGTGGAGGCCGCGCGTCGAAACGGGGTGGACGAAGCAGATAACTAGGTGTGGGATAATCCCAAAATTCGCGCCTTCGCGACCCAAAAGGCCGGCGAATCACGCGCGCAAGGGCCTTTATCCTCGTGGCCCGCTTTTGATTCTCTCCGCGATATTCCAACAGCCACCACGATGCCCACATACCGTTCCAAAACCTCCACCGCCGGCCGCAACATGGCGGGCGCGCGCTCGCTCTGGCGCGCCACCGGCATGAAAGACGAAGATTTCTCGAAGCCGATCATCGCCGTTGTCAATTCGTTCACCCAGTTCGTGCCGGGCCACGTCCATCTGAAGGATCTGGGCCAGCTCGTCGCGCGCGAGATCGAGGCCGCGGGCGGCGTGGCGAAAGAGTTCAACACGATCGCCGTCGATGACGGCATCGCAATGGGGCACGACGGCATGCTGTATTCGTTGCCGAGCCGCGAGATCATCGCGGATTCGGTCGAATACATGGTCAACGCGCATTGCGCCGACGCCATGGTGTGCATCTCCAATTGCGACAAGATCACGCCCGGCATGCTGATGGCCGCGATGCGCCTGAACATTCCCGTGATCTTTGTCTCCGGCGGCCCGATGGAAGCGGGCAAGACGCGTCTCGCGAATCCCGTCACGAAGACGATGGAGTTCAAGAAGCTCGATCTCGTCGACGCCATGGTGATCGCCGCGGACCAGAATTATTCCGACGCCGAAGTCGCCGAAGTGGAACGCTCCGCGTGCCCGACGTGCGGCTCGTGCTCGGGCATGTTCACCGCCAACTCGATGAACTGCCTCACCGAAGCGCTCGGCCTCTCGCTGCCCGGCAACGGCACCGTCGTCGCGACGCACGCCGACCGCGAGCAGTTGTTCAAGCGCGCGGGACGCGGCATCGTCGAACTGGCGCGCCGTTACTACGAGCAGGAAGAGGCGCGCGTGCTGCCGCGCTCGGTCGGCTTCAAGGCGTTCGAAAACGCGATGACGCTCGATATCGCGATGGGCGGCTCGACCAACACGATCCTGCACTTGCTCGCGATCGCGCGCGAAGCGGAGATCGACTTCACGATGAAGGACATCGACCGCCTTTCACGCACCGTGCCGCAACTGTGCAAGGTCGCGCCGAACACGAACAAGTATCACATCGAGGACGTGCATCGCGCGGGCGGCATCATGGCGATCCTCGGCGAACTCGATCGCGCGGGCAAGCTGCACACCGACGTGCCCACCGTGCACGCGCCCACGCTGAAAGACGCGCTCGCGCAGTGGGACGTCAAGCTCACCGAAGACGAAGCCGTGAAGACGTTCTACATGGCCGGTCCCGCGGGCGTGCCGACGCAAGTCGCGTTCAGCCAGAACACGCGCTGGCCGAGCCTCGACACGGATCGCGCGGAAGGCTGCATCCGTTCTTACGAGCATGCGTTTTCGAAGGAAGGCGGGCTCGCGGTGCTGACCGGCAACATCGCGCTCGATGGCTGCGTCGTCAAGACCGCGGGCGTCGATGAAAGCATTCTCGTGTTCGAAGGCAGCGCGCACGTGACCGAATCGCAGGATGAAGCGGTCGAGAACATTCTCAACGACAAGGTCAAGGCGGGCGATATCGTCATCGTCCGCTACGAAGGCCCGAAGGGCGGCCCCGGCATGCAGGAAATGCTCTACCCGACGAGCTATATCAAGTCGAAGGGTCTCGGCAAGGCGTGCGCGCTCCTGACGGACGGGCGCTTCTCCGGCGGCACGTCGGGACTGTCGATCGGTCACTGCTCGCCGGAAGCGGCGGCGGGCGGCGCGATCGGCCTCGTGCGGGACGGCGACAGGATTCGCATCGACATTCCGAATCGCACGATCGACGTGCTCCTGTCCGACGACGAACTCGCGCGCCGTCGCGAAGAGCAGAACGCGAAGGGCTGGAAGCCGGCGAAGGCGCGCCCGCGCAAGGTGTCGGCGGCGCTGAAGGCGTACGCGAAGCTGGTGATGTCGGCGGACAAGGGCGCGGTGCGTGACTTGTCGCTGCTCGACGACTGAGGTTTCAATCGCCCGGTAGAAAGCCGCTCGAACGAGCGGCTTCAGACTGCTGACAAAGCCCTGGCTCTTGCCAGGGCTTTGTCGTTAAATGAGCGCCATGCTCAAGAAACCGACGCCT
>NZ_FCNY02000058.1 GCF_001544575.2 Caballeronia cordobensis | reverse complement strand
TGCTCTTGCTGAGTCGCCCCAAGCCGGGCTTGCGCGACCAGATCGCGGAAGTGTTGAGCCGTGCCGAGCGCGTGCGCGCGGTCATCGAGCAGGGCGCTGATCTCTTTCTGAATCACCTCCAGCGTGACGTGATCGCCGATCAGGTGATGCCACACGAGCAACGCGAGCCAGCGCCCGGTGCCGGGTTCCTTCGCAACCGTGAGCCGCAGCAGCGGGGCCTGATCCAGCGGCAGACGCTGTGAACGGGCATCGAACTGGCGGGCCAGTTGTTCGACAGCATCGAGTTCGATCTCGCGCAGCGCGGCCGGTGCATGACGCAGGACGACTTGTGCGGGTGTACTGAGGCCATCGTGAATGAACGCGGTGCGCAGAATGTCGTGCCGCTCGATGATCTGTTGCAGGGCATCGAACCAGGCATCGAAACGCGCGCGGCTATCGAAAGCGATGCGCGCGGTCTGCAGATACGGATCGCCTTCGGTGGTCAGCATGTGATGGAACAGAATGCCTTCCTGAAGCGGCGCAAGCGCGTAGATATCTTGCACGTTACGGATGCCGCCGGGCACGTGCGCGACGATGCGATCGATATCGGTTTGCGTCAGTGCGATGAGCGGCAGCATGGCCGGGGTGAGCGCGGTGGTATCGGACGTGATGGCATTGGGCGGCACGACGATATCGGCGGCGATCGCGCCGTGTTCGAGCGAAGCGGCAAGCGCGCTGAGCACAGGCGTGGCGAAGAGATCGCGCACGTTGGCGTGCAGGCCGATGCGGCGCATGCGCTCGACAAGCGTCACAGCAAGCAGCGAGTGTCCGCCGAGGGAGAAGAAGTTGTCTTGCCGGCCGACGCGTTCGAGGCCGAGCAACTCGGCCCACAACTCGGCGAGCGCGGTTTCGGTTTCGCCTTGCGGCGCTTCGAAGGGGCGCAGCGCGAAGGCATCGGCTTGCGGGTCGGGCAGCGCGTGACGATCGAGCTTGCCATTGGGCGTGAGGGGCAGTGCATCGAGCGTGACGAAGGCTGAAGGCACCATGTAGTCGGGCAAGTGCGAGGCGAGATGTTCACGCAGGATGCTGACATCGGTATCGGCGAGCAGCGTGATATAGGCGACGAGTTGTTTATCCTGCGAGTCTTCATGCCGTGCGCGGGCGATGACTACCGCTTCGCGCACCGACGGATGCGCGACGAGTTGCGCTTCGATCTCGCCGAGTTCGATACGGAAGCCGCGAATCTTGACCTGATGATCGTTGCGGCCGAGGAACTCGATATTGCCATCGGCGCGATAGCGGGCGAGGTCGCCGGTGCGGTACATGCGCGTGCCTGCTATGAAGGGGCTGGCGACGAACCGTTGCGCAGTAAGCGCAGCGCGCCGCAGATACCCTTCTGCAAGGCCCGCACCGCCGATATAAAGTTCACCCGTCACGCCAATCGGCAAGGGGCGCAGGTATTCATCGAGCACGTAGGCCTGCGTGTTGGCGAGCGGCTGTCCGATGGGAATCGACATGCCGTAGGGGATGGCTTCGTTCAGCGTATGAGTCAGCACGCCCACGGTCGTTTCGGTCGGGCCGTAGTGATTGAGGACGCGCATGCCGGGCTTGAGTGCTTGCAGCGACAGAATCCAGTCGGATCGCGTTGCTTCGCCGCCAAGCACGAGCAGTTGCGTCGGCAATGCGGGCGGCGTTTCGAGCGTGACGTCCACGAGCGCGCGCAGATGACCCGGCACGATCTTCAGAACGCCGATATCGCGTTGACGCATGTACTGCCCGAACAGGTAGCTATCGGTCGTGCGCTCGTTCGACAGCACATGCAGTTCATGACCTGCCGCCAATGCACCGAACAGGATCGTATTGCCGAGATCGGTGGCAATGGTCGAAGCGAGCGCCATTTTGCTCTGCGCCGGCACGTCCATTTTTGCGAGCACGCCGCTCAGATAGTTGCCAAGGTTCCGGTGACTGAGAACGACACCCTTGGGCTTGCCGGTCGAGCCGGAGGTATAGATCACATAAGCCGCGCTCCGCGGATGCGTTTCGACCGCCGGTGCAGTGGCGGGGCGGGCGTCGATCAACATCGCGTCGGTATCGATGCAGACGATGGGAACGTTCTGCGCAACATCTGACAGTCGATCGAGAAGCCGGGTCTCGGTAACGAGCAGGGACACGTGCGCGTCGTCGAGCATGTATCCGAGGCGCTCGGTGACGGACGTGGGATCGAGCGGCACATAAGCGCCGCCGGCTTTGAGTATCGCCATCAACGCGACGATCATGCTGATGCCGCGCTCCATGCACAGCGCGACGCGATCTTCCGGCCCGACGCCAAGCGCGATCAGATGATGCGCGAGCCGATTGGCGCGTGCGTTGAGTTGCGCATACGTGAGCGATTCGTCCTCGAAGACGAGTGCGATTGCATCGGGTGTCTTCTCGACTTGCTGTTCGAAGAGTTGATGAATGCACAGATGCTCGGGATAAGCGGCAGCCGTGTCATTCCAGCTTTCGAGCAGCGCGTGTTCTTCAGGCAGCACGAGTTCGAACGCATGCAACGGTGCATCGGGTTGATGGAGTGCTTGTTCGAGCAAGCGAGTGAAGCGCTCGCCAAAGCGAACGATGGTGCGCTCATCAAAGAGATCGGTGGCGTAACTGATGCCGCCCGCAAAGCGGTCTTGCGCGTGCGTCAGATTCAGCGTGATATCGAACTTGGCACCGGCTTCTGAAGGAGGCAGCACCTCAAGCGTAAGGCCGGGCAGGGCGAGCGGCTCCATCGGCGCGTTCTGCAACACGAACATCACCTGGAACAGCGCCGTGCGGCTGGTATCGCGAACCGGCGCGAGCGCTTCAACGAGCTTCTCGAAGGGCAGATCCTGATGCGCGTAAGCGGCAAGGGTCGTATCGCGTACTTGTGCAAGCAAGGTGCG
>NZ_FCNY02000059.1 GCF_001544575.2 Caballeronia cordobensis | reverse complement strand
TGCTCTTGCTGACTTGCGCCGAGCCGGGCTTGCGCGACCAGATCGCGGAAGTGTTGAGCCGTGCCGAGCGCGTGCGCACGGTCATCGAGCAGGGCGCTGATCTCCTTCTGGATCACCTCCAGCGTGACGTGATCGCCGATCAGGTGATGCCACACGAGCAACGCGAGCCAGCGTTCGGTGCCGGGTTCCTTGGCAACCGTGAGCCGCAGCAACGGGGCTTGATCCAGCGGCAGACGCTGTGAACGGGCATCGAACTGTTGGGCGAGTTGTTCGACAGCGTCGAGCTCGATCTCGCGCAGCGCGGCCGGCGCATGACGCAGGACGACTTGCGCGGGCGTACTGAGGCCATCGTGAATGAACGCGGTGCGAAGAATGTCGTGCCGCTCGATGATCTGTTGCAGGGCATCGAACCAGGCATCGAAACGCGCGCGGCTATCGAAGGCGATGCGCGCGGTTTGCAGATACGGATCGCCCTCGGTGGTCAGCATGTGATGGAACAGAATGCCTTCCTGAAGCGGCGCGAGTGCATAGATATCTTGCACGTTACGAATGCCGCCGGGCACGTGCGCGACGATGCGATCGATATCGGTTTGCGTCAGTGCGATGAGCGGCAGCATGGCCGGGGTGAGCGCGGTGGTATCGGGCGTGATGGCATTGGGCGGCACGACGATATCGGAGGCGATCGCACCATGTTCGAGCGAAGCGGCGAGCGCGCTGAGCACGGGCGTGGCGAAGAGATCGCGCACGTTGGCGTGCAGGCCGATGCGGCGCATGCGCTCGACGAGCGTCACGGCAAGCAGCGAGTGTCCACCGAGGGAGAAGAAGTTGTCTTGCCGGCCGACGCGTTCGAGGCCGAGCAACTCGGCCCACAACTCGGCGAGCGCGCTTTCGGTTTGGCCTTGCGGTGCTTCGAAGGGGCGCAACGCGAAGGCATCGGCTTGCGGGTCGGGCAGCGCGTGACGATCGAGCTTGCCATTGGGGGTGAGGGGCAGTGCATCGAGCGTGACGAAGGCCGAAGGCACCATGTAGTCGGGCAAGTGCGAGGAGAGATGTTCGCGCAGGACGTTGACATCGGTATCGGCGAGCAGCGTGATATAGGCGACGAGTTGTTGATCCTGCGAATCCTCATGTCGTGCTCGGGCGATGACTACCGCTTCACGCACCGACGGATGCGCGACGAGTTGTGCTTCGATCTCGCCGAGCTCGATACGGAAGCCGCGAATCTTGACCTGATGATCGTTGCGGCCGAGGAACTCGATATTGCCGTCGGCTCGATAGCGAGCCAGGTCGCCGGTGCGGTACATGCGGGCGCCTGCTGTGAAGGGATCGTCGAGGAAGCGTTCGGCAGTGAGCTCGGGCCGGTTCAGATAGCCACGCGCCACGCCCGCGCCGCCGATATAAAGCTCGCCCACCGTGCCGAGCGGCACTGGCCTGCATTGAGTATCGAGCAGATAAATGCGCGTGTTGGCGATCGGCTTGCCGATGGTTTCCGTCAAATGCTCGCCTCGATGCATCTCGATCCAGGTCGAGTAAGTCGTGGTCTCGGAGGGTCCATAGAGATTGCACAGCCGCTCGATACCCGTCTCCGCGAAGATGCGTTTCATCAGCGCGAGCTTGAGCGGTTCGCCGGCAAGGTTGATCGTGCGGATCGATTCGAGCGACGCGCCCGCATCCAGCAGCGAAGTAATCGCCGATGGCACCGTATTGACGAGACTGACCTCGTGCCGATTTCTGACGAGCGCGAGGACGTTATCGACCAGATGGACCGTCGCACCTCGGCTCAGCGGTGCGAAGCACTCGTAGATGGACAGATCGAAGTTGAGCGATGTTGCGAAAAGCGTGTGTGAAAGCTCTTCGAGCGTGAAGGCGCGCTCAGTCCAGGTCAGGAAGTTCACTGCGTTCCGATGTTCGATTGCAACGCCCTTGGGCTTGCCGGTCGAACCGGAGGTGTAGATCACGTAGGCGAGGTTATGCGGTGCGACGGTTGTCTGTGGGTTATGGTGTGAGAGCGCATCGTCGAGCGATGCATCGGCATCGAGCACACTCAATGTTCCCGTGTCGCCGAGAGCGTCACGGCCGGCGGTATCGGCGATCAGAAGCACAGGCGCTGCATCCGTGAGGATATGGCTCAGGCGTTCGCCGGGATACGCCGGATCGAGCGGCACGTAAGCGCCGCCGGCTTTGAGTATCGCCATCAACGCGACGATCATGCCGATGCCGCGCTCCATGCACAGCGCGACGCGATCTTCCGGGCCGACGCCAAGTGCGATCAGATGATGCGCGAGTCGATTGGCGCGTGCGTTGAGTTGCGCATACGTGAGCGAATCGTCTTCGAAGACGAGTGCGATTGCATCGGGTGTCTTCTCGACTTGCTGTTCGAAGAGTTGATGAATGCACAGATGCTCGGGATAGGCTGCAGCCGTATCGTTCCAGCTTTCGAGCAGCGCATGTTCTTCAGGCAGCACGAGTTCGAACGCATGCAGCCGTGCATCGGGTTGATGGAGTGCTTGTTCGAGCAAGCGCGTGAAGCGCTCGCCAAAGCGAACGATGGTGCGCTCATCGAAGAGATCGGTGGCGTAGCTGATGCCGCCCGCAAAGCGATCCTGTGCGTGCGTCAGATTCAGCGTGATATCGAACTTGGCGCCAGCTTCGGAAGGAGGCAGCACCTCAAGCGTAAGGCCGGGCAGCGCGAGCGGCTCCATCGGCGCATTCTGCAACACGAACATCACCTGGAACAGCGCCGTGCGGCTGGTATCGCGAACCGGCGCGAGCGCTTCGACGAGCTTCTCGAAGGGCAGATCCTGATGCGCGTAAGCAGCAAGCGTCGTGTCCCGCACTTGCGCAAGCAAGGTGCG
>NZ_FCNY02000060.1 GCF_001544575.2 Caballeronia cordobensis | reverse complement strand
ACGTTCGAGTTCCGCACCGGCGAGCCAGTCGCGCTGCCACAAGGTGAAGTCGGCGTACTGCACGGCCAGTGGCGGCAGAGCGGGCGGTTCGTTCAGCAGCGAAGCCGTATAGCACGCTCCGAGTTCACGCACGAGCACGCCGGTGGACCAGCCATCGGAGATGATGTGATGCATCGTGAAGAGCAGGACGTGCTCATCGGCTGCGAGACGCAGCAGTTGCGCACGCAGCAGCGGCCCGTGCTGAAGATCGAAGGCGCGGGTGGCTTCGGCTTGAGCAAGGCGGCGGACTTGCCCATCATCGGAAAGTACAACCAGCGGCAACGTGATTCGCAACTCAGACGCGATGCACTGCACAGCCTGACCATCGTGTTGCGTGAACGATGTACGCAAGCTTTCGTGACGCGCGACGAGCGCATTCAAGGCATTCTCGAAGGCCGAGACATCGAGCGATCCGCTTAGGCGCACGGCGACCGGAATGTTATAGGTTGACTGTTCCGGATTGAGCTGTTCGAGGAACCACAGACGTTCCTGTGCGAAAGACAGCGGCAGCTTCGCCGGACGCGGCATCGCTTGCAAGGGCGGCAAGGCGCTGGCTTCACGCGACGATTCTTCCAGTGCTTCAGCAAGTGAGGCGACACTGGGCGCATCGAACAGCGTGCGCAAAGGCAGTTCGATGGCAAGCGCTTCACGCAGACGCGACACGAGTTGCGTAGCGAGCAGCGAATGACCGCCGAGGGCGAAGAAGTTATCGAAGACGCTCACGCGTTCGAGACCAAGCACGCTCGCGAAGCATTCAGCAAGCGAATGTTCGAGCGACGAGCGCGGTGCGACATAGGCGGCGAGATCCTGCCACTGCGGATCGGGCAAGGCACGGCGATCGAGCTTGCCGTTAGGTGTGAGCGGCAATGCATCGAGCACGACGAACGCCGAGGGAACCATGTAGTCGGGCAATCGCGAGTTCAAATGCTCACGAAGATCGCTTGCATCCGAAACCAGCGTGACATAAGCGATGAGTTGCTGATCCTGCGTCGCCTCATGCCGCGCCCGTGCAATCACCACAGCCTCGCGCACCGCGGGATGACTCGCGATCTGCGCTTCGATCTCACCCAACTCGATACGGAACCCGCGAATCTTGACCTGATGATCGTTACGGCCAAGAAACTCGATATTTCCATCGGGTCGATAGCGCGCGATATCTCCGGTGCGATACATACGCGCGCCGGCAACGAACGGATCATCGATAAACCTCTCAGCAGTGAGATCAGGCCGATTCAGATAACCCCGCGCCACACCCGCCCCACCGATATACAACTCACCAACCGCACCCGGCGGCACGAGCCGGTATTGCGCATCGAGCAGATACATACGCGTGTTGGCGATCGGACGACCGACCGGAACCGTTGCTGAGTTCTGCGCTTCGAGCCCCACCTCATAACACGAAGACCAGACGGTCGTTTCCGTGGGACCATAGACATTCCACAGCGATCTGACCTTCTCGCGCAGCCGCGCCGCGAGAGCCGCGGACAACGCTTCGCCACCGCAGAGCGCGGTGAGTTGCGCGTTGCCGGTCCACTGCGCATCGAGCAGCATCCGCCAGGTCGCGGGCGTCGCCTGCATGAAGCTGACTTCATGCTTGTCGATAAGCGCTTGCAGCGCGATCGGATCGGCCGCATCGCTTCGGCGCGCGAGCACGATGCATGCGCCCGTGCTCAAGGGCAGATACAACTCAAGTCCCGCGATATCGAAGGAAATCGTCGTGACGGCGAGCAGCGTGTCAGCGGCGCTCATGGCGGTGATATCGCGCATCGAGCACAAGAAGTTGAGCATCTCGCGATGCTCGACCATCACGCCCTTGGGCTTGCCGGTGGAGCCGGAAGTGAAGAGCACGTAAGCAAGGTGATGCGAAGCGACCGCGACTTGCGGATCGTCCTCCGAGCCATCGAGCGAGACGTTCGGATCGAGCACGGTAAGCGTGCCGGTGTCGCCGAGCGCATCGTGGCCGGCTGCATCGGCGAGCAGGAGTCTGGGCGCGGAGTCGGTGAGGATGTGGCTCAAACGCTCGCCCGGATAGGCCGGATCGAGCGGCACGTACGCAGCGCCCGCCTTGAGTGTCGCGAGCAGCGACACCACCATGCCGATGCCACGCTCCACGCACAGCGCCACGCGATCCTCGGGTCGAACGCCTTGTGCGATCAGATGATGGGCGAGTTGATTGGCGCGTGCGTTCAGTTGCGCATACGTGAGCGATTCGTCTTCGAAGACGAGTGCGATTGCATCGGGCGTGCGCTGGACTTGTTGCTCGAACAACTGATGGATGCACAGATCCGAAGGATAAGCAGTCTCCGTATCGTTCCACGTAGAGACGAGCAGAGTTCGTGTGTCCGGCGGCAACACGTCGAGTTGATTGACCGGCGTCTGCGGCGCATGTTCGAGCGCTTGCACGAGACTCGAAAGCGTCTGCTCCATATAGCCACACAACAGTTCGGGCGACAACGGTGCGACCGTCTGCGCGGT
>NZ_FCNY02000061.1 GCF_001544575.2 Caballeronia cordobensis | reverse complement strand
ACAGGAATCGGCTCCTTGATGCAGTCGACGTTGGCGAACTTCAGCGCGATCTCGCGAATCGACGGCAGACGCTTCATGATCGTCTCGGCGCCGATGTGCGACAGGTCCAGCAGCACGTGATCCTTGTTCGGACCCACGCCGCGCCCTTCTTTGATCTCCTGGTCCATCGAACGCGAAACGAAGTCGCGCGGCGCGAGATCCTTCAGCGTCGGCGCATAGCGCTCCATGAAGCGATCGCCGTTGGCGTTGCGCAAGATGCCGCCTTCGCCGCGCACGCCTTCGGTGATCAGCACGCCCGCGCCCGCGACACCCGTCGGGTGGAACTGCCAGAACTCCATGTCCTGCAGCGCGATGCCCGAACGCGCGGCCATGCCGAGGCCGTCGCCCGTGTTGATGAACGCGTTCGTCGATGCCGCGAAGATGCGGCCCGCGCCGCCCGTGGCGAACAGCGTCGTCTTGCCTTCGAGGATATAGACCTCGCCCGTTTCCATTTCGAGCGCGGTGACGCCGAGCACGTCGCCGTCGGCGTCGCGGATCAGATCCAGCGCCATCCATTCGACGAAGAAGTGCGTCTTAGCCGCGACGTTCTGCTGATACAGCGTGTGCAGCAAGGCGTGACCGGTGCGATCGGCTGCGGCGCACGCGCGCTGCACCGGCTTCTCGCCATAGTTCGCCGTGTGGCCGCCGAACGGGCGCTGATAGATCGTGCCATCCGCGTTACGGTCGAACGGCATGCCCATGTGTTCGAGCTCGTACACGGCGTTCGGCGCTTCGCGGCACATGAACTCGATCGCGTCCTGGTCGCCGAGCCAGTCGGAGCCCTTGATCGTGTCGTAGAAGTGATAGTGCCAGTTGTCTTCGCTCATGTTGCCAAGCGATGCGCCGATGCCGCCTTGCGCGGCCACCGTATGCGAGCGCGTCGGAAACACCTTCGAGAGCACCGCGACGGAGAGCCCCGCGCGCGCCAGTTGCAGCGATGCGCGCATGCCCGATCCGCCCGCGCCCACGATCACCACGTCAAAGCGCCGACGCGGCAGAGAAGTCTTGATTGCAGCCATGTTCTTTAAACTCTCCAGAGAATCTGTGCAGCGTAGCCGGCGCATCCGATGAGCCACAGGATGGTCAACACCTGCAGGAACAGGCGCACGCCCATCGGCTTCACGTAATCCATCCAGATGTCGCGAATGCCGACCCACGCGTGATAGAACAGGCAAAGCAAGGCTACGAATGTCGCGAGCTTCATCCACTGGGTCGCGAAGATGCCCGCCCAGCCTTCATACGAGAAGTTGTGCGCGGCGAAGAACCAGAACAGCAGAATGACGGTGTACGCGGCCATCACGACCGCGGTGATGCGTTGCGCGAGCCAGTCGCGCAGACCGTAATGCGCGCCCACGACCAGGCGCTTGGGGCCGACTCGATTTTGCGTTGCCATGTTTAGAACACTCCGAAGATCTTGAGCGCCATCGCGAGCGTGAGCAACAGCGAAACGATCAGCACGATCAGCGCGCTTTGCTTGCCGCCTTGCTTGTTCACGCCCACGTGCGTGTCGAGCAGCAGAAAGCGGATACCCGCGCAGAAGTGATGCAGATACGCCCACGACAGCACGAGCGTGATGATCTTGACGATGGGGTTGGCCAGAAAGCCCTTGAACGCGTCGAAGCTGATTTCCGACGTGAGGCTCTGATCGAGCAGATACAGGATGAACGGCAGGCACACGAACAGCAGCAAGCCGCTGATGCGATGCAGGATCGACACCTTCCCTGCCAGCGGCAAGCGATACTTCGCGATTTGACCGATCCCGATGTTCCGGTATTCAGGCCTTGGTTTTTTTACGGCTTCAGCCATGCTAGACCCC
>NZ_FCNY02000063.1 GCF_001544575.2 Caballeronia cordobensis | reverse complement strand
AATGTCACGGCCAGATTGAAATGTCGTAGCGGCAGCTAAATACAGATGTCGTACTTGTTCTGTGTTTGGTTCTCACACAACGTCGAAGCACGCGGGTTGAACGGGCAGGGCGCGGGTGCATGGTCAGCGTGCCTTGCCTGACCGATTGCTCGTTTGGGTAGCGGATTCGTGCGCCACGGCGTGCTGTTGGCTCAACGCTCCGATCATCTGTTCGAGATCGCCACGCGTGAAGTCGCGCTGCTTCTTGGTGCCGGGTGCCCGTTCGGGCGAGCGCGCCTCGATGCCCCGATTCGTACGCGAAGGCGAGCCAGAGGCGCGTCGGTTATCGCGCTGCATCTGCATCATTTGCGCAAGCTCCAGCGCGTGACCCAGGCGCTTGTTGTCCACGATCGCCCCTTGGTCCACCTCGTCCAGTCGATCGTATTGCCGATACGCCAGCACGCGCTCGAGCGCGCGAATCTCGATGCGGCCGTCCGGATACTCCCACACGTCGATATAGCGATGGATCAGCGCGCGGTTCTCGTCCGTATCGTCCAGCAGATACAGCACGCGATCGTATTGCACGGTCAGCGCTTTCGTGACGCGCCGCTGCTCGCGCCACGTCAGCACGTCGTCCAGCCGCTCGTCTTCCCGCAAGGGCCGATGCGCATCGAACCCCCGTCGCGCTGGTTTGGCAAAGCGCGCGTTGTAGTCGGCCATGAAGCAGGGCGCATACGCGTTGGCGTGCGCTATCGTGCTAATGCCGCGCAGGCGCAACTCCTTCACGAGCCGGTCCTGCAAGGTCAGATGCGCACGCTCGACGCGGCCCTTGGCCGGGCTGGAATTGGCACACAGCGTGTCGATATTGAGCGCGTACATCGCCCGACCGAAGTGCGTCACACTGCGCCCCGTCTTGTGCGCCGCCACGCTGCGAAACACGCTCGCCTTATCGCTGTAGAACGCCATCGGCTTGCCGTAGCGCTCCAGATACGCACGCGTGGCCTCGAAGTAGCTGAAGGTCGACTCGGTCGCGGTGAAGTGCAGGTGCATCAGGCGGCTCGTGGCGTCATCCACATACACCAGCAACGTGCATTGCGGCGCGCGCGCCTCGAACCAGCGATGCTCGCAGCCGTCGATCTGGATCAGCTCGCCCAGGCACGCACGGCGTGCCCGCGGCTGATAGACCCTGGGCGGGCGCTGCCGGCGCGGTAGCCACAAGCCGGCCTCGGTCATCAGATGGCGCACGGTTTCCTTCGATAACGTCAGTCCATGACACTCGCGCAGTTTCTCGCAGGCCAGCGTCGGACCGAAATCGGCATAGCGTTCGTGGATCAAGGTCAAGGCGCGGCAGACGAGGTTATCGGGCAACTGGTGATTGCCGGGCTTGCCGCGACGCTTCGAGACCAGGCCCGCGGCGCCATCGGCTCGATAGCGGTTTGCCAGGCGCTCGACTTGCCGACGACTCATGCCCAGCCGTTCGGCGGCACGCCAAGGCATCAGCCGGCCATCAACCACAGCTTCGATGACCTTCAACCGATCGACTTCCCGCATGCTCATGGTGATCGTCTCGATCTCGCTCATGGCCGGCCCCCGCAGGTGGCGAAAACCGGATTAGCTTGACCTCGAAACGCCTCAGGTGCGACATCTGTACTTTGCTCAAGTACGACACTACTACTTTGCTGTGACA
>NZ_FCNY02000065.1 GCF_001544575.2 Caballeronia cordobensis | reverse complement strand
CAGACTGCTGACCAACCCCACGTTTTCTCAACGTGGGGTTTTCTTTTTCACCCGAAGGCGATTTGAGCGCTCACCGGATCGAAGCACTCCCGTGGCGCTTGGAATTGCCTCGTCGGCGGTGTGTGGCGCGCTTCGCAGTGGCTTAAACGACGTAAAAGCCGCCGCAGGCGGGCCAGCAACAGGGCAATCTTCTTGATGTTTTGCGCCGCAGCCGCCAGCAGGCACTGCTCGGCGAGTTTGCGCAGCCCTCGCATGCGCGCGTAGCGATGCCCATGCAACTGCTTGGCATCGGCGAAGCTGCGCTCCACCGTCTCCTTGCGACGCGCGTAGATGCGTCGGCCCCATTCGCTCAGCCGCCGCGCATCCACGCGCTCCTTGGCGCGCTCCCAGACGTGGCGCACCACGAGTTTCACCGCGTTGGCGCTTTGCGTGCAGCGCTCGCGTACCGGGCAGCGCTCGCAGATCGCACGATCGGACTTGTATTGCCGATAGCCCTGCCGGTTGGTCGTACTGTACGACAGCGCGTGGCCTTGCGGACACACGTATTCGTCGCGATACGCGTCGTACTGATACTCGCGCTTATAAAACCTGCCCGGCTTGTGATTGGGCGTGCGATACCCCATCACCCCGGCCACGCCGCGCTGCTCCAGACCTTGGCAAATCGCCGGCGTGAAGTAGCCCGCATCCAGCCCCACCGCCTGCACCTCGAACCCGAAGCACGCGCGCTGGCGATCCAGCCGCGCCAGATACGGCTGGCTGTCATGCACTGAGGCGGGCGTGACGTGCGTGTCGGTGATGATCGCGTGTTTGGCGTCCACCGTACGATGATCCAGATAGAAGAAGCCCTTGGGCTTGTCGTCGCGCACCATGTAGCCGCTTTCGGGATCGGTGCGGCTAACCTTGATGTCCTTGCCGGGCCCCGGCGTGTCATCGTCGTCGCGCTTGAGCGGCTTCTTGTCGTGCGCGGCGCGGTCCGCGTCGATGGCCGCATCCAGCTCGGCCAGATAGGCCGACGGCGTTTGCTCCACGCGCACCACATCGAACTTGTTCTTGTTGGCGTTGGCCTTCAGATGCGTACTGTCGCTGTAGAGCACGCGGCCATCGACCATGCCGTGACCGATCGCCTGACGCACAATCTCGTCGAAGATCTCCTGATACACGGCCGTATCGGTGAAGCGCCGACGACGATTCTGCGAGAACGTCGACGCATCGGGCACCTTATCGGTGAGGCGAAAGCGCGCGAACCAGCGGTAGGCGACGTTGACCTGCACTTCGCGCATCAACTGGCGCTCGCTGCGCACGCCAAACAGGTAGCCGATGAACAGCAGCTTGAACAGCACCACCGGATCGAGCGCCGGACGGCCGTTGTCGGCGCAGTAAAGATGCGCCACCTGCTCGCGGATGAACTCGAAATCCACCGCTGCATCGATCTTGCGCAACAAGTGGTCCTTGGGCACGAGTTCCTCGAGCGTGACCATCTCGAGTTCGTGCTGGGTAGGCGTCGGTTTCTTGAGCATGGCGCTCATTTAACGACAAAGCCCTGGCAAGAGCCAGGGCTTTGTCAGCAGTCTG
>NZ_FCNY02000066.1 GCF_001544575.2 Caballeronia cordobensis | reverse complement strand
CTGAACTGACCCCGCAAAGTTGGACAGTTTTGGGCTAGGCCGCTAAGGGCTGAGTTCTGTACATCACAGGACTCAGCCCTTTCAGCTTCAGCTTGATGCGGTGGTGATTGTAGTAGTGAATGTAGCGTTTGATTCCGGCCTGAAGGGCTTCGATGCTCTCGAAGCGGTTGGGGTAGAAGAACTCCGACTTCAAAGTGCCGAAGAAGCTTTCCATGGTGGCGTTGTCGTGGCAGTTGCCCTTGCGCGACATGCTTTGCGTCAGGGCTCGTTGCGAGAGCAACGCCTGGTAAGCGCCCATCTGATAGTGCCAGCCTTGATCCGAGTGGACCAAGGGGCGATCATCGACTTCCAGCCTTCTGAACGCCTTTTTGATCATGTTGGCGACCATCGCGAATGCCGGACGAGTGGCCGTCTCGTAGGCGATGATCTCGCCGTTATACAGATCCAGCACCGGCGATAGATAAAGCTTTCGCTCGCCCACCCGGAATTCAGTGATATCGGTGACCCACTTCTGGTTCGGCCCCGCGGCATCGAACTGTCTTTGCAGCACGTTCGGCGCAACCCGTCCCACCGTCCCGCGGAAGGCCTGAAACTTCTTCGGGCGCACCAGCGACTTCAGTTTCATGAGGTGCATCAACCGCTGGACGGTCTTGTGATTCACAACCGTGCCCAAATGCCGGACTGCGTGAGTAATGCGTCGATAGCCATAACGCCCTTTGTGCTGCTCGAACACAGAACGAATACGCGCCTTGAGCTGCGCGTGTTTGTCCGCCTTGCGTGAAGCCTTGCATTGGTAGTAGAACGTGCTGCGCGCCAGGCCGGCCACTTTCAGCAGGCCGTCGAGCGCAAACTCATGCCTCAACCCGGCCACTACTTGCGCTTTTTGCGCTGCGCTGTAGGGCTTTCCGAGCGGATCAAGGCATCGAGTTTTTTTAGGTACGCATTCTCCATGCGCAGATAGTTCAGCTCCTTCAGGAGCTCTTCCTTCGTGCGGGCCTCGTCGGATTTGGACGAAACAGCTGGCGCAGATGACTTGGGTTGCTTCACGGAGCGTCCTCGGGGGCGCGGCTCAAGGGCCTGCATACCTCCCGAATCATACCGGCGCTTCCAGACATTAATCGCGCTCGGATTGCGGATATCGAAGATCGCGGCCGTCTCTCGGCACGACAAGGCCTTGGTGCGCATGAACTGCAACACCTTCAGTTTGAATGGGCCGTCGTAGAAACTGTACTTCTTCTTAAACGCCGCCTCGCCATGCGCCCGCCATGCCGCCACCCATTTACGCACCGTGCCATGGCCCACGCCATGTTGACGCCCCACCTCTCCGAAACCACCGCGCTCGCCTGATAAATAGTCTTGAACGACTCTGCGCTTGAGTCGTGCGCTGTACTTGCTCATGAAAAAACACCCCAAATCGTTGAACGGGTGTCCAACTTTTGGGGTGCAGTTCA
>NZ_FCNY02000067.1 GCF_001544575.2 Caballeronia cordobensis | reverse complement strand
TGGCGGCATCGAGTTGCTTCGCCAGATCGTGCCCGTAGAAGATGTTGTCGCCCAGAATCAGCGCCGACGGATCGTTGCCCACGAATTCCCGCCCGATGATGAACGCCTGCGCGAGCCCGTCCGGCGACGGTTGCACCGCGTACCGGATGTTCATGCCCCACTGGCTGCCGTCGCCCAGCATCGACTCGAAGCGCGGCGTGTCCTGCGGCGTCGAGATCACCAGCACGTCACGGATGCCCGCGATCATCAGCGTCGAGAGCGGATAGTAGATCATCGGCTTGTCGTAGACCGGCAGCAGTTGCTTGGACACCGCGTGCGTGATCGGATACAGCCGCGTGCCGGAACCGCCGGCCAGAATGATGCCTTTGCGCGCCATGCTCAACCCCTTACGCGCGCTGCGCGTAGTTCGTCTCGACCCACTTCCGGTACTCGCCGGAAGCCACTTCGTCCGCCCACGCCTGATTGTCCAGATACCACTGAACCGTCTTCGCCAGACCGGTCTCGAACGTTTCCGCGGGCTTCCAGCCGAGCTCGCGCTCGAGCTTGCGTGCATCGATGGCGTAGCGACGGTCGTGGCCCGGGCGATCCTTCACGTAAGTGATCTGATCGCGATAGGAACCGCTCGTCTTTGGCTTCTGCTCATCGAGCAAGTCGCACAGTGTGTGCACGACTTCGAGGTTCTTCTTCTCGTTCCAGCCGCCGACGTTGTACGTCTCGCCCAGCGCGCCGCGCGCGAGCACTTCGCGAATCGCGGAGCAATGGTCGCCCACGTACAGCCAGTCGCGCACGTTCTGGCCGTCGCCGTACACCGGCAAGGGCTTGCCCGCGAGCGCATTGGCGATCATTAACGGAATCAATTTCTCGGGGAACTGGTACGGACCGTAATTGTTCGAGCAATTGGTCGTCACCACCGGAAGCCCGTATGTGTGGTGGTACGCGCGCACCAGATGATCCGAGCCCGCCTTCGTCGCCGAATAGGGGCTGTTCGGGGCATAAGGCGTCGTTTCGGAGAATTGCGGGTCGGTGGCCGACAGCGAGCCGAACACTTCATCTGTCGACACATGCAGGAAGCGGAACGCCTGTTTCTCTTCTTCGGGCAGCTTGCACCAGTACATGCGCGCCGCTTCGAGCAGCGTGAAGGTGCCGACGACGTTCGTCTGCACGAAATCGGCCGGCCCGTGAATCGACCGGTCGACGTGGCTTTCGGCAGCGAAATGCAGGATCGCGCGCGGCTTGTACTTCGCAAGCAGCGCATCGATTGCTGCGCGATCGCAGATATCCGCACGCGCGAACACGTGACGATCGTCGTTCTTGAGCCCGTTGAGCGTGCCCAGATTGCCCGCATACGTCAGTTTGTCGACGTTCAAAACCGGTTCATCCGAACCTTCGAGCCAATCCAGAACAAAATTGGCGCCGATAAAACCGGCACC
>NZ_FCNY02000069.1 GCF_001544575.2 Caballeronia cordobensis | reverse complement strand
TCCAACGTCCGCCCTGATCCGGACAAGGTACTCGTCGACATAGTCGATTACGTTCTCAACTACAAGGTCGACAGCACGCTTGCGCTCGAAACGGCGCGCAACTGCCTCATCGACACGCTCGGTTGCGGACTCGAAGCCCTCTCCTATCCCGCCTGCACCAAGCTGATGGGACCCATCGTGCCCGGCACGATCGTCCCCAACGGGGCGAAGGTGCCCGGCACCCAGTTTCAGCTCGACCCGGTTCAGGCCGCCTTCAACATCGGCGCGATGATTCGCTGGCTCGACTTCAACGACACATGGCTCGCCGCCGAATGGGGCCATCCGTCGGACAATCTGGGCGGCATTCTCGCCACCGCCGACTGGCTTTCGCGCAATGCGATCGCGTCGGGCAAGAAGCCGCTCGCCATGAAAGACGTCCTGATCGCGATGGTCAAGGCGCACGAAATTCAAGGCTGCATCGCGCTGGAGAATTCGTTCAACAAGGTCGGCCTCGATCACGTTCTGCTCGTGAAGCTCGCCTCGACGGCGGTCGTCGGGCAGATGATCGGCCTGACGCGCGATGAACTGATCAACGCGGTATCGCTCGCCTTCGTCGATGGTCATTCGCTGCGCACGTATCGGCATGCGCCGAACACGGGCTCGCGCAAGTCGTGGGCCGCTGGCGACGCCACCTCGCGCGCCGTGCGCCTCGCACTGATCGCGAAGACCGGCGAGATGGGCTATCCGTCGGTTCTGACCGCTAAAACATGGGGCTTTTACGATGTGCTCTTCAAGGGCAACGCGTTCGAGTTCCAGCGTCCGTACGGCTCGTACGTGATGGAGAACGTGCTCTTCAAGATCTCGTTCCCCGCCGAGTTCCATTCGCAAACCGCGGTCGAAGCGGCGATGACGCTGCATGGCAAGCTGAAGGATGCCGGCAAGCGCGTCGAGGACATCAAGAAGATCACGATCCGCACGCACGAAGCGGCGATTCGCATCATCGACAAGAAGGGGCCGCTGAACAACCCGGCCGACCGCGATCACTGCATTCAGTACATGATCGCCGTGCCGCTGATTCACGGCCGTCTCACCGCGGCGGATTACGAAGATTCGATCGCGCAGGATCCGCGCATCGACACGCTGCGCGCGAAGATGGAATGCGTGGAAGACCCGCAATACACGAAGGATTATCACGATCCGGACAAGCGTTCGATCGCCAACGCGCTTACCGTCGAGTTCAATGACGGCACGAAGCTCGATGAAATCGC
>NZ_FCNY02000070.1 GCF_001544575.2 Caballeronia cordobensis | reverse complement strand
AAGGAAGCGGGCGACACGAAGCTCTTCGATATCGCCGAGCGCCTCGAATCGGTGATGTGGGACGCGAAGAAGATGTTCCCGAATCTCGACTGGTTCAGCGCGGTGTCGTATCACATGATGGGCGTGCCAACCGCCATGTTCACGCCGCTGTTCGTGATCTCGCGCACCTCGGGCTGGGCGGCGCACATCATCGAGCAACGCATCGACAACAAGATCATCCGGCCGAGCGCGAATTACACCGGACCGGAGAATTTGAGGTTCGTGCCGATAAATAAGCGAAAATAGTGGGCTGCGCGATCGGATTTCGCGATGAGGAAATCCACGCCGCGCGGCAACCACCATTTAACCCCAATGTTTTTGAAAGGTTTTTTTCGATGAATAAACTTCTGATCGCTGCAATCGCCGGAACGCTGGCTACGACGAGCGTCTTCGTCAGCGCCGACGCCTTCGCCGCGACGACCACCGATTCGGGCAAGACCAAGGCCAGCTCCACCGCCAAGCGTCCTGCCCCGGCTCGCCGCCTGATCAAGCGCAGCCCCAAGGCCGAAGCGGCCGCGGCGGCCAAGGTTGATCCGATCCCCGAAGGTGCAGTGAAATGGGCGTGTAAGGATGGCCAGGCTTTCTACCTGAAAGGCGACATGAAGCGTGACACCATTGTCACGGTGAATTGGGCCAAGAAGGATTACAAGCTGCCCCGTCAGGACACGACGACGGGCGCTGACCGCTTCCACGATCCGGCATCGGGCATGGATCTGGTCGTGATCCCGTCGAAGGCAATGCTTTTCTCCGACAAGGACTCGTCGCGCCTGGCCGACGAGTGCATGACGCCGGCCATGGCCGCTGGCGGCGCAGCGCCGACGCAGTCGGAAGCACTGATCAAGAACGTGCAATAACCCAGGCAGCACTTACATCAGGAATCATTCGATGTCCGCACCGATCTCCAACGTCCGCCCTGATCCGGACAAGGTACTCGTCGACATAGTCGATTACGTTCTCAACTACAAGGTCGACAGCAC
>NZ_FCNY02000071.1 GCF_001544575.2 Caballeronia cordobensis | reverse complement strand
AAGAAACGCTCGTGTGCTTCCTGACTCGTGTTGAGTCGCGTGTGCGCGATCAGATTGCGGAACGGTGTCGGCGCGGGCAGCGTATGTCCGCGACTTGTCATGAAGGCGCGGATCTCGTCGTGCATGAGTTGCAGCGTTGCGTGATCGCCGACGAGGTGATGCAGGATCTGCAAGCCAAGCCATCGTCCGGTGCCGGGTTCGTGAGCGACGATGAAACGCAACAAGGGCGCTTGCGTGAGGTCGAGGCACTCGGTGCGCGCATCGAAATGACGGGCGAGTTGGTCGATGGCGGGTTCGTCGTTATTCGCCATGAGCTCGACTTCGGTCACTGAAAGCGGTGCATTGCGCAAGACGATTTGCGCAGACGTCGAGAGTCCATCCCAGACGAACGCGGTGCGCAGCGCGTCGTGACGGTCGATGACTTGCTGGACCGCGTGCAGATAGGCATCGAGCGCGGCGCGATCAGCGCAGGCGAAGCGGGCGATGCTCAGATACGGATCGCCCTCGTCAGCCAGAAGATGATGGAACAGGATGCCTTCCTGTAGCGGCGACAGGGCGTAGATATCTTGGACATTAGTTACGCCGCCCGGCACGCGCTCGATGATCCGCGCGATATCGCCCTCGTTCAGGTCGATGAGCGGGAGCATCTGCGGCGTCAAGGTTCTTGTTTGTGCCGTGATGAGATTTGCAGGCACGACGACTTCGCGCGTTTGCTCTTTCTTGTCGAGCGTTTGGGCAAGATCGCTCAATACGGGGGTATCGAACAGCGTTCGTATATCGGCGCACAAACCCGCTTGTTTCAGACGCGCGATGAGCGTGACGGCCATCAGCGAGTGGCCGCCGAGTTCGAAGAAATGATCGTGGCGACCGATGCGCCCGATGCCGAGCAGTTCGCTCCACAGCGCGGCGAGCGTAGTTTCCGTGTCGCCTTGTGGCGCAGCGTAGTCGCGCTGA
>NZ_FCNY02000073.1 GCF_001544575.2 Caballeronia cordobensis | reverse complement strand
AACATCTTCTTCGCGTCCCACATCACCGATTCGAGCCGTTCGGCGATATCGAAGAGCTTGGTGTCGCCCGCTTCCTTCGAGAGCGTCTTCGCGACTTCCTTGATGACCTTGTTGCGCGGATCGGAGATCGTGTACACCGGATGACCGAAGCCGATCACCACTTCCTTGGCTTCGACGCGGCGCTTGATGTCGCTTTCCGCTTCGTCCGGCGACTCATAGCGCGACTGGATTTCGTAGGCCACTTCGTTCGCGCCGCCGTGCTTCGGGCCGCGCAGCGCGCCGATCGCGCCGGTGATTGCCGAATACATGTCGGAACCCGTGCCGGCGATCACGCGCGCGGTGAACGTCGAGGCGTTGAATTCATGCTCGGCGTAGAGATTGAGCGAGACGTGCATCGCCTCGACCCACGACTTCGACGGCGCCTTGCCGTGCAGCAAATGCAGGAAGTGTCCGCCGATGGAATCGTCGTCCGTTTCCACTTCGATGCGCTTGCCGTTGTGCGAATAGTGATACCAGTACAGCAGCATCGAGCCGAGCGAAGCCATCAGGCGATCGGCGATATC
>NZ_FCNY02000074.1 GCF_001544575.2 Caballeronia cordobensis | reverse complement strand
ACTTTCTTTGCTGCTGCAAAGAAAGTCACCAAAGAAAGCAGCTTTCTCACCGCCCGCGGTCACACGCACGTTGGCCATTTTTCTCCTCCAGGAATGGCCCTCGCCTAACGAGTGCCCTCACAAGCCCAATCGGGCTTGGATCGCGCACGGTCCGTCACATCGCGCCACTCAATGTATTGGTACAGCCATTTCAAGTTCCGGCCCGCTGCGCGGCCGATGGGTCAATCGGGTATGCGTAGGTTTCCCCGGCATACCCAGCGGCAGCGCGTAGCGCTGTGCCGAAGCTATTTCGTGCTGAACCAGCGCGCTCAAAGTTATGGTTTGTCAGACCGTGCGCGATCCAAGCCCGATGGGTCCTTTGAGGGCGACACTTAGGCGAGTGCCACCTTGGAGGACAAAATGGCCAAACTGCGTGTGACCGCGGGCGGTGACAAAGCTGCTTTCTTTGGTGACTTTCTTTGCAGCAGCAAAGAAAGTTACCCCCGCCCCGGGGAGGGGCAGTGCTAATAAACCAAC